>NZ_CP065231.1:0-35000 GCF_015767615.1 Pseudoalteromonas sp. A41-2
TCGCGATCTAGCTGCGAATTTGCTATGATCACTATTCGGATGTAAAAAATAAACCCTATAAAAATCATGTGGTTGTCTTTTTATGAAGACGAGATCATATTTTTCAGAAAAATCAATCTTGTACTTGTGGATAAAGTGCCTTCATAATACTCGGTCTAGGCCAAGAAAATTGGTCAAAGATTAGTAATAAATGTATGATTTTCCATCATTAAAGATGAACGGGAATAATAATTAAATCTCTGGGAGTTTAATAGTGTATCTGTCGGTTTGGCAAAGTTGTTTATATGTATTGCAAGATGAACTGCCGTCACAGCAGTTCAGTATGTGGGTAAGACCACTACAAGCAGAAAGTACCGAAGATACGTTAACTATATATGCGCCGAATCGTTTTGTTCTTGATTGGGTGAGAGAAAAGTATTTAAACCGTATAAATGAACTGCTCGTTGAAATTTGTGGTGATGAAGCGCCCGAGTTACGTTTTGACGTAGGCAGTAAACCTATTTTAAATGCGCAAGCCGCCGTGCCAGCTGCGAGTGCTCCTGTTAGTGCTCAACACACATCTGAGAAACAACAGCCTAAACCTGAAAAAGCGAATGTAGAACCTGCACCAAAATCGGGTTATAAATCAAACATTAAAGAAAATTATACGTTTGATAGTTTTGTTGAAGGTAAATCAAACCAGCTAGCAAAAGCAGCCGCAACTCAAGTTGCAGACAACCCAGGGTCTGCCTTTAATCCCGTGTTTATTTATGGCGGTACAGGTTTAGGTAAAACGCATTTATTGCATGCTGTAGGCAATGGCATCATGGCGAATAAACCGGATGCAAAAATTGTTTATATGCATTCCGAGCGTTTTGTCCAAGACATGGTTAAAGCACTTCAAAATAACGCAATAGAAGAGTTTAAACGTTATTACCGAAGCGTTGATGCATTGATGATTGATGACATCCAATTTTTCGCTAATAAAGAACGTTCTCAAGAAGAATTTTTCCATACCTTCAATGCATTACTTGAAGGAAATCAACAGATTATATTAACTTCAGACCGCTATCCAAAAGAGATAGAAGGGGTTGAAGATCGCCTTAAGTCTCGCTTTGGATGGGGGTTAACGATTGCCATTGAGCCTCCTGAGCTTGAGACGCGCGTTGCTATTTTGATGAAAAAAGCGCAGCAGAGTAAAATTAATTTACCGCATGAAGTGGCCTTTTTTATTGCCAAGAAACTACGTTCAAATGTGCGTGAGTTAGAAGGGGCATTAAACCGTGTGATTGCAAATGCGAACTTTACCGGTCGTCCAATATCAATCGATTTTGTAAAAGAAGCGTTGCGCGACTTACTCGCATTGCAAGATAAGCTCGTAACCATCGATAACATTCAGCGCACAGTCGCAGAGTATTACCGTATTCGTGTTTCAGACCTATTATCTAAGCGCCGCAGTCGTTCTGTAGCACGACCGCGCCAGGTTGCTATGGCTTTATCTAAAGAGCTCACTAATCACAGTTTACCTGAGATTGGTGATGCGTTTGGCGGGCGTGACCATACAACGGTACTGCATGCCTGTCGTAAAGTTAAATCACTGCGTGATGAAAGTCACGAGGTGAAAGAAGATTATCAAAACTTAATAAGAACCTTGTCATCTTAAGGCTGACTTTATTATGCAAATAACAATATCAAGAGAGCAATTTTTAAAACCTTTAGTTCAAGTGTCGGGTGCGATTGAACGCAAGCACACCTTACCGATTTTATCGAACGTACTGTTAGTTGTAGAAAATGGACAACTATCAATGACGGGTACCGATCTTGAAATTGAGTTAGTAGCAAGCGTATTTGTAGGTGAAGACACCGCAGATACAAAATTAACCTTGCCAGCTAAAAAGTTACTCGATATTTGTAAAAGTTTACCCGATGGCTCTGAGCTTACTTTAAGTAGCCAAGATCATCAGTTATTACTAACCAGTGGTAAAAGTCGCTTTTCATTGACCACATTAGCTGCAGAAGATTTTCCGAATCTTGAACAATGGGATGGCGAAGTTGAGTTTCAGTTAACTCGAGTAGAGTTACGTAAACTACTTGAAAGTACTCATTTTTCAATGGCGAACCAAGACGTACGCTATTATTTAAATGGTATGTCGTTTGAAGTCGACAATGCCGACATTAAAACAGTGGCAACAGACGGTCACCGTTTAGCGATTGCACAAAAGCAGTTAGCTCAGTCGCTTAATACACAGCGTCAGCTTATTATTCCACGCAAGGGTGTGCAAGAAATCATGCGTTTAATGGTGGCTGATGATGAGTTAGTAACAATTCAATTTGGCGCTAATCATATTCGTATTATTGATACCGAGTTTACGTTTACAAGTAAATTGGTAGATGGTCGTTTTCCTGATTACCGCCGAGTATTACCACGTGGTGGCGATAAAGTTATTACTGCCAATAGAGAATGGTTACGCAGCGCATTTCAACGTGTGTCTATTTTTATCGAATGAGAAATTTCGTGGTGTGCGTTTAAATCTTTCTGAAGGCTTGTTGAAAATAACTGCCAATAACCCTGAGCAAGAGCAAGCAGAAGAAGTGGTTGAGGTTATGTATCAAGGTGGTGAGCTGGAAATTGGTTTTAATGTTTCGTATGTACTCGATGTTTTGAATACATTAAAAACAGAAGATGTCACTTTTACCCTTGCAGATTCAAACAGTAGCGCGCTAATAGAAGGTGCTGGTGACGAAGAAGCGATGTATGTTGTTATGCCGATGCGCTTATAACCTTTTATGAGTTTAAGTCATTTAAGCCTCAAATAATTTTCGTAATATTGAGGCGCTGACACTTGAGCCGATAAATGGAATTAATATTATTTATGGCGAAAATGGCAGCGGAAAAACCAGCCTTTTAGAGGCTATTTATTTCCTTTCACATGGTAAATCATTTCGAACCGCCAAGCATAAAAGTATCATTCAGCATCAGCAAGACAAGTTTGTTATTCATGGTCGTAAGGCATTACATGACTTGTCGATTCCGGTTGGTATAAGTAAAAACCAAGCGGGTGAAACATCATTAAAGATCCAGGGTAAAACGAGTCGAAAGATCTCAGAGTTGGCGCAGCTAATTCCTGTGCAAGTGATTACACCTGAAAGCTATTCTTTATTTTTCGGTGGACCAAAAGAGCGTAGAAAATTTTTAGATTTAGGATTGTTCCACGTGGAACATGACTTTTTTTATTTATGGCAATCATTCAATAAAGTATTAAAACAACGTAATGCATTGCTGAAGAGTAAACCTAGGAATTATTTCGAGCAGATCAAGTTTTGGGACAAAGAATTTGTTAGACTAGCAGAACAAATAAATAATTTAAGAATCGCGTATATAAGTAGGTTTAAGCAGCAATTTTTTGATAAAATGTGTGCAGAATTAACGCTTATACGCGATTTAGAAATTAGCTTTAACGCGGGGTGGAAAGAGAGCGAATCGCTCTCAGAGGCTCTTGAACAGAGCTTTGAACGTGATGCCAAACAGGGTTTCACAAGCAAAGGCCCGCATAAAGCTGATTTTAGTTTTAGCGTTTCTGGTAATAGTGTGGAAAATACATTTTCACGCGGTCAATTGAAGCTCTTGCTTTATGCGTTGAAAGTAACGCAAAATAGCTTAATTGAATCAGAAACTGATAAGCAATCTATATTGCTAATAGATGACTTACCTTCGGAGTTAGGTGAAGATACAAAGGAAAAAGTGGGTCAGCTTTTATCGCATTGCGATTCACAACTTTTTATCTCATCTATTTTATCTGAAAGTATTTCTGCTGTGGTGGAACCCATGCAACGAGAACTAAAAATGTTCCACGTGAAACATGGCAACCTAATAACAAGATAAGTGGGATTAACCATGTCTGAGAATTACGATTCGTCGAGTATTAAAGTACTTAAAGGATTAGACGCAGTAAGAAAGCGTCCTGGAATGTATATAGGGGACACCGATGACGGTACAGGCTTACACCATATGGTGTTTGAGGTTGTTGATAACTCTATCGATGAAGCCTTAGCTGGTCATTGTGATGATATTTATGTAACGATTCACTTAGACGGTTCAGTCTCTGTAAGAGATAACGGTCGTGGTATTCCTACTTCAATCCATGAAGAAGAAGGTGTATCAGCTGCTGAAGTTATCATGACGGTACTTCATGCTGGTGGTAAATTTGATGATAACTCTTATAAAGTATCGGGCGGTTTACACGGTGTAGGTGTTTCTGTTGTAAATGCTTTATCGGAAAAGCTAAAGTTAACTATCCGTCGCGAAGGTAAACTTCATCAACAAACGTATACAATGGGTGTGCCAGATGCACCATTAGCTGTTATTGGTGACGCGACTGATACAGGCACTGAATTACGTTTTTTGGCCAAGCGGTGAAACATTCACTGACCTAAACTTCCACTACGATATTTTAGCGAAGCGTTTACGTGAGCTGTCTTTCTTGAACTCGGGCGTAAGTATTATTCTTACCGATGAGCGTGAAGAAGCGAAAAAAGACCATTTTAAATACGAAGGGGGTATTCAAGCCTTTGTTGAGTATTTAAATCGCAATAAAACACCTGTCCATAAAAGTGTTTTCCACTTTACGCATGAGCGTGAAGAAGACGGCATAAATGTTGAAGTGTCTATGCAATGGAACGATGGTTTCCAAGAGAGCATCTACTGTTTCACAAATAACATTCCACAACGTGATGGTGGTACGCACTTAGCTGGCTTTAGAGCTGCACTTACGCGTACACTAAACAATTACATGGAAAAAGAAGGCTTTAATAAAAAAGCTAAAACAACAAGCAACGCCACGGGTGATGATGCTCGTGAAGGTTTAACAGCCGTTGTGAGTGTTAAAGTTCCTGATCCAAAGTTCTCATCACAAACGAAAGATAAATTAGTATCAAGCGAAGTTAAATCTGCTGTAGAACAAGCCATGGCAGAAAAACTAACAGAGTTTTTATTAGAAAACCCTGTTGATGCTAAAACTGTTGTTGGCAAAATTATTGATGCAGCACGAGCGCGTGAAGCCGCGCGTAAAGCACGTGAAATGACTCGTCGTAAAGGCGCTATGGATTTAGCTGGTTTACCGGGTAAGTTAGCAGACTGCCAAGAAAAAGATCCTGCACTTTCTGAATTATACATAGTGGAGGGTGACTCTGCGGGTGGTTCAGCTAAGCAGGGTCGTAATCGTAAAAACCAAGCAATCTTGCCATTGAAAGGTAAAATATTAAACGTTGAAAAAGCACGTTTTGATAAAATGCTTTCTTCGCAAGAAGTTGCGACTCTTATTACCGCATTAGGATGTGGTATTGGCCGTGATGAATACAATCCAGAAAAACTGCGCTACCACCGTATCATTATCATGACCGATGCGGACGTGGATGGTTCTCACATTCGTACACTATTACTTACTTTCTTCTACCGTCAAATGCCAGAGATTGTAGAACGTGGTTATATTTATATTGCACAACCACCACTTTATAAAGTGAAAAAAGGTAAGCAAGAGCGTTATATAAAAGATGATCCAGCACTTGTTGATTACTTAACATCATTGGCGTTAAATAACGCTGCGCTATACACAAGTGAGGGTGCAACCGCACTCGAAGGTGAAGCATTAGAGTCTATTGTTCACGATTATCAAAACACGGTAAAAGTGATTGAGCGCTTAAAACGTAAATACCCGAACACGGTTATGGAACGTTTAATCTATCAAAGTGAGTTAAAAGAAGCTGACCTTGCAGATGAAGCGAAAGTAAAAGAGTGGACTAACGTATTAGTTGACGACTTAATTGCTCGCGATGAAGATGCGACTATTTTCCATGCTGGAACAGAACATGATGCTGAGCGTAATTTATATTACCCTGTAGTGAATATTCGTCAGCACGGCGTAGATAAAGCACACGTATTAAACTACGACTTCATTACTTCACGTGATTATAAGCGTATCGCTGTAACAGGTGTAAACATTGCTAATATCCTTGAAGAAGGCGCCTATATTCAACGTGGAGAAAAAACAATTCCAGTTGATAACTTTGTCGATGCATTAGAGTGGTTAATCAGTGAGTCTAAACGTGGCTTGTATATCCAGCGCTATAAAGGACTGGGCGAGATGAACCCAGATCAGTTATGGGAAACAACCATGGATCCTAGTGCTCGTCGTATGTTGAAAGTAACAATTGAAGATGCCGTTGCTGCTGACCAATTATTCGCAACATTAATGGGCGACCAAGTTGAGCCGCGTCGTGAGTTTATTGAAACGAACGCGCTACGTGTAGTAAACCTAGACGTATAAGCTAAAACACATGATGAAGAAAGGAGCCTATTGGCTCCTTTTTTTATTGCTGAAAAAGCACAAACTGCTTAAAACCTTACTGCACACAAGGTATACTGAGAGCAATTTTCAGACTAAACGCACCAGATACTATAAGCCAAATATGCAAAAATATGACGTTAAAACCTTTCAAGGTTTGATCCTGGCTTTACAGGACTATTGGGCACAGCAAGGCTGTGTGATTGCTCAACCACTCGATATGGAAGTGGGAGCAGGGACATTTCATCCGTTAACTTTCTTAAAGTCTATTGGCCCAGAGCCAATGTCGAGCGCGTATGTTCAACCATGCCGTCGCCCAACTGATGGTCGTTATGGTGAGAACCCAAACCGCTTACAACATTACTACCAATTCCAAGTGGTATTAAAGCCATCACCAGAAAACATTCAAGAGCTCTACTTAGGCTCGTTAGCTGCTGTGGGAATTGATACGCTAACTGATGAAGTGCGCTTCGTAGAAGACAACTGGGAATCACCTACACTGGGTGCATGGGGTCTTGGTTGGGAAATCTGGTTAAACGGCATGGAAGTGACTCAGTTCACTTATTTCCAACAAGTAGGTGGCCTTGAGTGTTCTCCAGTAACAGGTGAAATTACTTATGGTCTTGAGCGTTTAGCGATGTATATTCAGGGCGTAGATAGTATCTATGACCTAGTATGGGCAGATGGTCCAATGGGCCGTGTTACATACGGTGATGTATTCCATCAAAATGAAGTTGAGCAATCAGCGTATAACTTCGAACAAGCTGACGTTGCATTCTTATTCTCTCAATTTGATCACTGCGAAAAAGAAAGTCAAAAGCTAATTGAAGCTGGCTTACCGCTACCTGCTTACGAGCAAGTAATGAAAGCGTCACACGCGTTTAACTTATTAGATGCGCGCCACGCTATCTCAGTAACCGAACGTCAACGTTATATCTTACGTGTACGTGCTTTATCTAAAGCGTGCGCACAGAGTTACTATGATGCACGTGAAGCACTTGGTTTCCCGCTTTGTAAGGATTAAGAATTAGCATGTCAGCAGAAAATTTATTAGTAGAAATTGGCACTGAAGAATTGCCACCAAAAGCACTTCGTAAACTTGCTGAGTCGTTTGCTGAAAACTTAACAGCAGAGCTTGCAAGTTTAGAGCTAGCCCATCAAGGCGTAAATTGGTATGCCTCACCGCGCCGTTTAGGTTTACGCGTTACAGCACTTGAAGCAAAACAAAGTGACAAGGTTGTAGAAAAACGTGGTCCTGCTGTTGCGGCAGCATTTGATGCCGATGGCAACCCAACCAAAGCAGCAATGGGTTGGGCACGTGGTTGTGGTATTGATGTAAGCGACGCCGAAACCATTGAAACAGACAAAGGGGCATGGCTACTTCATAAAGCACACGTTGAAGGCCAAGCAACCACCGCGTTAATGAGTGATGCGGTAAACAAAGCGCTTGCTAAATTACCGATCCCGAAACCAATGCGTTGGGGCGCGAATAAAACGCAATTTATTCGCCCTGTACATACGGCAACGATTTTATTTGGTAATACACTAATCGAAGGTGAAATCCTTGGTAAGCAAGTAGGTAACCAACTACAAGGTCACCGATTCCACCACCCAGAAAAGGTCACTATCAATCACGCTGACGAAGTATTTGATGTACTAAAATCTGCGTATGTCGTGGCTGACTTCGAAGCGCGTAAAGCACAAATTCGTGAACAAATTGAAGCTGCAGCGGCTGCTGTCAACGCAAAAGTTGCGATGGATGAAGACTTGCTTGAAGAAGTAACGTCACTTGTTGAATGGCCAGTAACGCTAACAGCAACCTTCGAAGAAGCCTTTTTAGATGTACCCGCTGAAGCGCTTATCTACACCATGAAGGATGATCAAAAATACTTCCCACTGCTAGATCAAGAAGGCAACTTACTTAACAAGTTCCTGTTTGTTTCTAATATTGAAAGTAAAGATCCAAGTGTGGTTATTGCCGGTAACGAAAAGGTGGTTCGTCCACGTTTAGCCGATGCACAGTTCTTTTTTGAAACCGATAAAAAGAAAACACTTGAGAGCCGTTTAGAATCATTAGACACGGTATTATTCCAAAAGCAACTTGGTACACTTAAAGACAAGTCAGAGCGTATTAGTGAACTTGCTGGTTACATTGCTGAGCAGTTAGGTGCTGATGCAGAACTTGCAAAACGTGCTGGTCTTTTAAGTAAAACAGATTTAATGACTGAAATGGTCATGGAGTTTACTGACGTACAAGGTGTAATGGGTATGCATTACGCACGTCACGATGGTGAGGCCGAAGAAGTTGCACTGGCGCAAAATGAGCAATATATGCCACGTTTTGCAGGCGACAACCTACCAACGAATGTGATTAGTTGTGCTGTTGCTATTGCTGATAAATTCGACACGCTAGTGGGTATTTTTGGCATTGGCCAAGCACCGAAAGGTGACAAAGACCCATTTGCACTTCGCCGTGCAGCCATTGGTGCATTGCGTATCATGGTTGAAAAGTCACTACCACTGGACATTCTAGACCTTGTTGCTAAATCACAAAGCTTGTTTGGTGAAAAGCTAACAAACCTAAATGTTTCAACGGATGTGTTTGAGTTTATGCTAGGTCGCTTCCGTGCATGGTATCAAGATGAAGGGATTGAGGTTGATGTTATTCAAGCTGTACTCGCGCGTCGTCCAACTAAACCGGTTGACTTCGATCGTCGTGTTAAAGCCGTTAGTCACTTCCGTACATTAGACGCAGCAGAAGCGCTTGCAGCCGCAAATAAACGTGTTAGTAATATCTTGGCTAAAAACGATATTACAACGCAAGGTGATGTAAATGAGAGCCTATTAAGTGATGACGCAGAAAAAGTACTCGCGTCTCATGTTGCTAAGTTCTCTGTGGAGCTTGCACCACTTTATGCTAACGGCGATTATCAAGAAGCGTTATCACAACTAGCGGGTATCCGTGAGAGTGTCGATAACTTCTTTGATAATGTCATGGTAATGGCCGATGACGACGCGGTTAAGCAAAACCGTTTAGCATTATTAAGCCAGTTAAGCCGCCTGTTTTTAGATATTGCTGATATTTCTGTGTTGCAGAAGTAAGTAATACACACGTTAATAAAAGCCAGCTCAGTGCTGGCTTTTTTGTAAAAGAGGAACAGTTATGAAACGTATACTAACTTTAGCTTTGGCTGGTTTATTAACGGCATGTTCTAGCCAAATTCAAATGCCGAATATCGATGATATTCTGCCCAGTAAAGACTTAGACCGTACCATGTATTTACGGGGTGACTTTACCTTGTGGGATGCAGAACCTCAGTACCAATTTTACCAAGTTGCTCCGGGGATTTTTCAAACGGATGTGAAGTTTTCTACACCTGGCAAAGTGTATGAGTTTAAAGTCGCCGATGCTGATTTCAGCCAAGGCTATAACTGTGGTTTCAGTGATACCGACCCAGCAGGTCAAGCACTCATTTTAGGTGAGGCTGCAAGCGCCGATTGCAACACAATCTATAACTACTTCAGCTTTAAACCTGCGGCAAAAGGGGTTTATGTAGTGAGTTTTGATTACCGCAATAGCAATCAACCAAAAGTAACAGTCACGAAAAAATAACGCTAAGTGTTGAGTGACGCTAAGTGTTGAGTGACGCTAAGTGTTGAGTGACGCTAAGTGTTGAGTGGGCGATTGATTATTTACATCAAAGTTGACAAAGCCCACTCTGATTTTATTTTTTAGCTCGTAGCTCGTAGCTCGTAGCTCGTAGCTCGTAGCTCGTAGCTCGTAGCCTACAATCCTTTCTTCACCAAGTATCGATACGGTGCTTGCTCTACCTCTTTCGCCACGAGTGTGTGATCCATAAAGGTACAAAAGCTGGGAATGTCGCGGGTGGTTGATGGGTCATCAGCGATGATAAGTAAAGTCTCGCCATCTTTCATTTTGCGCACAGCACCACGCACCATCATCACCGGTTCTGGACAACGAAGGCCAAGTGCATCTAATTGGTGATCGGGATTATCAAAGCTCATGGCAGACCTATAAAATGAAAGTAACGAATAGTAAGGGGCTATTTTAGCTTTCAATCACTACTGGTTTCAATAACCGAATTCAAAGCAAATAAAAAAGGTGTACTGAGCGTGTCAGTACACCTTTTTATCACCAAGATGTTCGGCTAATGAGCGTGTTATTCAACGCGCTCAAATACAGTTGCAATACCTTGGCCTAGACCAATACACATGGTTGCTAAACCGTATTTTGCATTCTTGTCTTCCATTAGGTGAACAAGCGTTGTGCTGATACGAGAGCCTGAACAACCAAGTGGGTGACCAAGCGCGATTGCACCACCATTAAGGTTCACTTTTTCATCTACTACATCCATCAGACCGAGGTCTTTTAATACCGGTAGTGATTGTGCTGCAAACGCTTCGTTAAGCTCAGCAACATCGATATCATCAATTGTGATACCCGCTTGTTTAAGCGCTTTTTGTGATGCTGGAACTGGGCCGTAACCCATAATAGAAGGATCGCAACCTGCAACCGCCATTGATTTAATGCGCGCACGAATAGGTAAACCAAGTTCTTTGGCTTTTTCTTCGCTCATTACCAGCATGGCTGATGCACCGTCAGACAGTGCAGATGAAGTACCTGCTGTTACGCTACCTGATGCAGGGTTGAACACAGGACGAAGCTGAGATAAACCTTCAACAGTTGTCTCTGGGCGAATTACTTCATCGTCTTCAACAAGAATTAATGAACCGTCTGCGTCGTGACCTTCCATCGGTAGGATCTCGCGACGGAAACGACCTTCAACAGTCGCAGCGTGTGCGCGTTGGTGTGAGCGGAAAGCAAACTCATCTTGCTGCTGACGGCTAATGCCGTGAAGCGTTGCAAGGTACTCAGCTGTTAAGCCCATAACACCTGCAGCTTGTGCAACAGACGTTGACAAACCAGGGTGGAAATCATTACCGTGAGTCATCGGTACATGACCCATATGCTCAACACCCCCGATGATATAAGTATCACCCGCACCCGTCATAATAGCGCGTGCCGCATCGTGCAATGCTTGCATTGATGAGCCACATAAACGGTTAACCGTTACTGCAGGTACTGAGTGTGGAATACCGGCTAATAATGCTGCGTTACGGGCAATGTTAAAACCTTGCTCGAGAGTTTGCTGCACACAACCCCAGTAAATATCATCAATCGATGCTGGGTCTACGGCTGGGTTGCGCTCTAACAAACCTTTCATTAAGTGAGCACTTAAATCTTCCGCACGTTTATGTTTGAATACGCCGTTTTTTGAACGGCCCATTGGTGTGCGGATACAATCTACGATTACTGGATTATTCATGTTCTTATCCTTCCACCTTATAGAATACACGGCCTTCTTCGGCCCATTTGCGAGTTTCATCTGATACTTGGTAAATCGCACCTAGGTGAGCATATTTGTCTGCTGTTGCAACAAAGTTTGCTAAACCAGTTTGATCTAAGTAACGGAATGCACCGCCTCTAAATGGAGGGAAACCAATACCGTAAATGAGCGCCATATCTGCTTCTTGCGGCGACGCTACAATACCTTCTTGAAGACAAAGTAGTACTTCGTTGATCATCGGTACCATGCAACGGTCAATGATTTCTTGCTTGTCGAAGTCTTTAGGTGCATCGGTAATAGCACTTAAAAGTTCAACCGCTTTTGCATCGTGTGCCTTTTTCAAGCGACCACGGCGGTCTGGTGCATATTGGTAAAAACCAGCCCCATTTTTCTGACCAAAACGTTTTTCATTAGCAAATACAGAAACGGGATCTTTCTCTTGGCGAGCCATTCGCTCAGGGAAACCATCAGCCATAACGCCTGTACAGTGGTAAGCCGTATCAATACCCACAACATCAAGCAGATATGCAGGACCCATTGGCCAGCCAAACACGTTTTCCATTACTTTATCTACTTTGGCGAAATCAGCGCCTTCAACAACAAGTTTGCTGAAGCCTGCAAAGTAAGGGAACAATACGCGGTTAACAAAGAAACCTGGGCAGTCGTTTACAACAATAGGTGATTTACCTAGTTTTAAGGCGTAATCAACCACTGCATTGATTGTTGCTTCTGATGTCTTTTCACCACGGATGATTTCGACAAGTGGCATTTTTGGCACTGGGTTAAAGAAGTGCATGCCACAGAAGTTTTCTGGTTTTTCAAGCGCTGAGGCTAACTCATCTATACGAATAGTTGATGTGTTTGACGTTAAAATAGTGCCCTCTGGTAGGTCTTTTTCAAGGCCCGATAAAACAGCTTGTTTTACCTTAGGGTTTTCAACAACGGCTTCAACTACAATATCAACACCTTGAAGGTCAGCATCGTTTAGCGTCGGTTTGATTTTACCTAACGTGGCAACCATCTTGTCCATTGCCATGTGGCCACGTTGTACTTTTTTGCCAAGTAATTTAGAGGCTTCGCCCATACCTAAATCAAGCGCATCTTGATTAATGTCTTTCATGACAATCGGCGTGCCTTTATAAGCAGACTGGTATGCAATACCGCCACCCATAATACCTGCGCCTAATACAGCCGCTTGTTTAATTTTAAGCTCGCTGTTTTTGGCTTGTTTCTTCGCTTTACCTTTGATGTATTGGTCGGCTAAGAAAATACCTGTTTGTGCAGCAGCTTCGCTCGTTGCGGCAAGTTTGGCAAAGTTCGTGTTCTCAATTGCCATCGCTTCGGCACGTTCACAGTTTGCCGCTGCTTTAATGGTTTTTACAGCCATAACAGGTGCTGGGTAGTGACCTTTAGTCTGACCCATTACCATGCCTTCGGCCATTGCAAAGCTCATACCTTGCTCAACACGGTTCATTTTCAGTGGTTGTAATTTTACTTGTCGTTTTGCTTGCCAATCTAGCTTGCCAGAAATAGCTTGCTCAAGTGTTGCAATACTTGACTCTAAAAGTTTGTTAGTACTAACTACCGCATCAAATGCACCTACTTTGAGTGCATCATTCGCGCGGTTTTCTTTGCCTGTTGTGATCCATGTCATCGCATTATCAGCGCCAATCAGGCGTGGAAGACGAACAGTGCCACCAAAACCAGGCATAATGCCTAATTTTACTTCAGGAAGGCCAATTTTAGCCTCAGTGCTAGCAACACGGTAATCGGTAGCAAGTGCCCACTCACACCCGCCGCCAAGCGCCATGCCATTTACAGCACTTAACGTTGGGAAAGGTAAATCTTCAATTGCGTCAAAAACGTCTGTTGCATTTTTGATCCATGCAACCAATTCTTCTTGAGGTTTAGTGAAAGTCGGTAAAAATTCGAAGATGTCGGCGCCGATAATAAAGTGATCTTTATCGCTGGTGAACACCATGCCTTTGATATCTGAGTTTGCTGCTAATTCTTTTAATGCCGAAGCGCAATCTTGCAAGGTTTGCTGAGAAAGTTTGTTTACTGAGCCATCAGCACAGAACTTAAACTCGGCGATGTTGTCCTTGATGAAAGCAACTTCAAATGAATCGCTTTTATATAACATTATTATTCTCCCTAGTTTATTAACTAAGACTGGTACGATGAGTTTGCATTTCAATCAGTGTGCTTGCTTTAAAATAAAAATGCAACGAAAAATTTACTGCGCTTTATCGCGATTGGTTAAAATATAGCTGGTTTGCTGCTAAGGTGTAGGGGAAGTTTTTATTATTAATTCTTTAATTTTTGTTAAAGGCCATCATGAAAAAACAATTTCTTGGTTGGACGGCTGCCGCATTACTTTTTCCTTTTTTTGCAGCTGGTGCCAACGATAAACATGACGCTTTTTTAAAAGCTGAAAAAAAGGCGCGGTACGGTAACTATGAAGACATGAAAAAGGTGACAGGGGAGCTTGATCATCCCTTAAAACCTTATGTCGAAAAAGCCTATTGGCAGCGTAACCCAAGTCTGCAACACCAAACTGAAATCGAAAACTATTTAAACGTCTATCAAAATACGCCACTTGAATGGCCTGTTCGAAAAGCGTGGCTTGAATACCTAAAGAAGCAGAATAAAAAAGCGGCGTATATTCGTAATTATCGTGAAACCAGCAATAATGAGCTGACGTGTCCCTATTTAAGCTTTCAATTAGATTTAGGGGCACCTGAAAATGCCATCATGAATCAAGTAAGCGACTTATGGGTGGTCGGTAAATCGCAACCTAAAGAGTGCGATAGCTTATTTTCGCAGTGGAAGAAAAAGGGGTACCAAACTCCTGATCGCGTATGGCAACGAGTCACACTGGCCGCAGAAGGCGGTACGTCGAGTTTATTGCCTTATTTAAAAACCTTATTACCCGAACATGAGCAATATTTAGCTGACTTATATTTAAAAGTTCGCAAAGACCCGAGCGCGTCTGCTGGACTTTACCGCTATAAGAAAAAATCAGCCAAAGAAGGGCAAATTGCGTTGTATGGCGTAAGACGTTTGGTGTGGCGCGACAAAGAACTCGCGCTTAGAGCGTGGGAAAAGATTGAAAAAATGTTCTCCTACACTGACGAGCAAAAGGCTGATGTGTATTACAATTTTGCACTATCTTTAGCATCTAGTGGTCACAAAGAAGCTCGCTTTTGGCTAAATAAGGTGCCGAAAGACCGCCAAACTAGCAAGCTTATGCAGTGGCAATTAGCAAACATGCTTGAGCTACAAGATTGGTCTGGCATTGTGGCTTTTTTTACCGGCAAAGAAAATTTAACGCTAGGGCAGCAATACTGGTTAGCTTATAGCTTGAATCAGCGTGGTGAAGTAGAGCGCGCGCGACAAATTTGGCAAACGGTGGCCAAAGAGCGTGATTACTATGGTTTTCTTGCGTCTGCGCGATTAGGTATACCTGTTAGTTTAAATAATAAAGAGCTGAATATTAGCGATAAACTCAAGCTTGAGGTTGCGAATGCGCCAGGCTTTAAGCGTGCCCGTGCTTTGTATGAATTAGATCGTTTTACTGCAGCTCGTCGCGAATGGAATTATTTAACCGATACCTCAACCAAAGAAGAAAAACTGGCTGCATCAATGCTTGCAGCAGATCTTGATTGGTACGACAGCACTATTTATACCTTGGCACAAATTAAAGAGTGGGATTACGTTGATTTACGTTTTCCGTTCGCGTTTCGGAACTTGTTCGAAAACTACAGTAACCGCAGTCATATCGATGTTGCATGGAGTATTGCCATTTCTCGTCGTGAAAGCTCGTTTGCGCCAGATGCTCGTTCACATGCGAATGCTCATGGCTTAATGCAGTTATTACCTAGCACAGCCAAATATATGAATAAAAGCACGGTGTCACGTAGTGTACTTTATCAGCCTCGTACTAATATTCGTCTTGGTAGTGAATACCTGAAGTATTTGAAGAAGAAAAATCATGGTAATGAAATTTTAGCGACGGCCTCTTACAATGCTGGCTATCATCGCATTAAGCGCTGGCTACCAGAGCAAGCAATGCCTGCTGAGTTGTGGATTGAACTGATCCCCTTCACTGAAACACGTAACTACGTTAAAAATGTGTTCGCTTACAGGCAGGTATATCACACCCGCCTTGGTCGAGATGGTAATGTACTTGCGCCCATTCTCGATATGAAAATGGGTGGCTAAATTAAAATACAAACGAGGCTCATATCCCCCTCAGTTGGGGGTTATGGCCGACTATGATAGACTGCAAGTAAGTTAAATTTACTAGAGATGGGTTTACTATGGATAAATTAGCGGTGTTATATGCCGAACATATTGCAACCTTGCAACAGCGTACTCGTACTATTACTGAACGTGAGGGTTTAGAAGGGCTCGTAATTCACTCAGGCCAAGCTAAGCGTCAGTTCTTAGATGACATGTATTATCCGTTTAAAGTGAATCCGCAATTTAAAGCTTGGTTACCTGTTATTGATAATCCGCATTGTTGGATTGTCGTCGACGGTGCATCTAAGCCGAAGCTAATTTTTTATCGTCCAGTGGATTTTTGGCATAAAGTGCCTGATGAGCCGCGTGATTTTTGGGCTGAGTATTTTGATATTGAGCTTTTAGTACAACCTGATCAGGTTGAAAAACTACTCCCTTATGATAAAGCAAATTATGCATATATCGGTGAGTACTTAGAGGTCGCACAAGCGCTGGGTTTCAGCATTATGAATCCTGAGCCAGTGATGAACTACTTACATTTCCATCGAGCTTATAAAACGCAGTACGAACTTGAGTGTCTTCGCCAAGCGAACCGTATCGCTGTAGAGGGTCATAAAGCGGCGCGTGATACGTTCTTTAATGGTGGTTCTGAGTTTGATATTCAGCACGCTTATCTAATGGCTACACGCCAAAGTGAAAACGAGATGCCTTACGGAAATATCGTTGCACTGAATGAAAATTGCGCCATTTTACATTACACGCATTTCGAGCCAACTGCGCCTCATACACATCACTCATTTTTAATTGATGCAGGTGCAAACTTTAACGGTTATGCTGCGGATATTACTCGTACCTATGATTTTAAAAAGTCAGGTGAGTTTAGCGATCTCATTCAGGTTATGACTGAGCATCAAATTGCCTTAGGTAAGGCATTGAAACCCGGTCTCTTATACGGCGAGTTACATTTAGAGTGTCACCAACGTGTCGCGCAAGTACTGAGTGATTTTAATATTGTAAAATTACCAGCCGCTGACATTGTTGAACGCGGTATTACTTCAACGTTTTTCCCTCATGGATTGGGTCATCACCTTGGCTTACAAGTTCATGATATGGGTGGTTTTATGGCTGACGAATCAGGGACGCACCAAGCTCCGCCTGAAGGTCATCCATTCCTTCGTTGCACACGTTTAATTGAGAAGAACCAAGTATTTACGATTGAGCCTGGTTTATACTTCATCGATTCATTATTGGGCGACCTTGCTCAAACCGATAATAAACAGTTTATTAACTGGGAAAAAGTTGAAGAGTTAAAGCCATTTGGCGGTATCCGAATTGAAGATAATATTATCGTTCATGAAGACAGTCTCGAAAATATGACCCGTGATCTACACTTAGATTAACGGCGAGCAAAATAGAGTATAGGGGCCACATGGCCCCATTTTTTTAGATAAAACAATATGCCTGAATATCAATACCCGGCCGAACCGGTTTTTTATCAAGAAGAAATAAAGAAAAGTACATTTATAGTGCACATAGCGCATACTCCAGACCTCGCGTGTGCAAAAGCGTTTATTAAAGAAATACAAGATAAATACAGTGACGCGCGTCATAACTGCTGGGCACATGTTGCAGGAAACCCTGGCGGGAGTCATGTTTATGGCTTTTCGGATGATGGTGAGCCCAATGGTACGGCGGGCAAACCCATGCTTAATGTGCTGACAGGTTCAGGTATCGGTGAAATTACTGCGGTAGTAACACGCTACTTTGGGGGAATTAAGCTTGGTACGGGGGGACTTGTGCGTGCATATGGTGGCAGTTTAAATAACGCTATGCGCGAGCTAAAAACTGTGACTAAAGTACCGAGTGTTGAACTTATAGGGCAAAGTGACTATAGCGCACAAGGTGCAATCGAGCAGTTATTAAAAAGCCAATATCAGGTGTTAAAAATAGACAAGCAATTTGCCGAGAACATTACTTGGCACATTACCATTGATAGCCGCCAAGCAGAGCAGGCAATCACCGATGTACACGAACTTACTCATGGCGCCGTTGAGCTAAAAATGGGAAAAGGATGAGTAAGGAAAATAAATACATAGCGTTTACTTACAATTAAGCCTGTAAGACAATAAACTGTATTAGCTAAATCATTTAATAAGAAAGCGATACGCCTAGATGCAATTTCGTACCATAATAAAAATTCTCGGCCAGCTGGTGGCGTTATTTAGTATCACGATGGTCCCACCGGCACTGGTGTCTTTAATTTATAAAGACGGTGGGGGTGTGCCGTTCGTTCTTGCGTTTATTTTTAGCGTTGTTATTGGTTTAGCTGCATATTACCCAAACCGTCATGAGCATGGTGATTTAAAAGCCCGCGAAGGCTTTTTAATTGTGGTGTTGTTCTGGCTGGTACTTGGCAGCTTTGCTGCTGTGCCTTTAGTGTTCTTACAGGAACCAAACCTATCTCTCGCTGACTCGGTATTTGAGGCCTTCTCGGGGCTGACTACCACAGGAGCAACCGTTTTAACGGGGATTGAATACTTACCCAAATCAGTGCTTTTTTATCGTCAGCAACTGCAGTGGCTAGGTGGTATGGGGATCATTGTATTGGCCGTCGCTGTATTACCGATGCTAGGTGTTGGTGGTATGCAGTTATACCGTGCTGAAACTCCAGGGCCTGTTAAAGACTCGAAAATGACCCCGCGGATTGCCGATACCGCCAAACACCTTTGGTACATTTATGTGTCGCTGACCATCGCATGTACGCTTGCCTATTGGGGAGCGGGTATGGATTGGTTTGATGCGATTTGTCATGCTTTCTCAACCATCGCAATTGGGGGATTCTCTACATACGATGCGTCTATGGGGCAATTTGACAGCCCATTAATAAACTTTATTTGTGTGGTGTTTTTGCTGATTGCGGCGATTAACTTTTCGTTGCACTACGCTGCGGTCTCCTCGCGCAGTATTCGTGTTTACTTGCGCGACCCTGAATTTAAAGTGTTTTTACTTATTCAGTTAGCGCTAGTGATTATTTGTTTTACGGTACTCTCTTCTAATAATATTTATGCAGATGGTGATGAAACGCTCGATCAAGCAATGTTTCAAGCTGTCTCAATGAGTACTACCGCGGGCTTTGCGACAGATAATTTTTCTGCTTGGCCATTGTTCTTACCTATCTTACTTATTTTTTCGAGCTTTATCGGCGGCTGTGCGGGCTCGACGGGCGGCGGTATGAAAGTTGTAAGGGTTTTCCTTCTGTACTTGCAAGGGATACGTGAATTAAACCGCTTAGTTCACCCGCGGGCTATATACTCTATAAAGCTCGGTCGTAAAGCGCTCCCCGATAAAGTGGTCGAAGCCGTTTGGGGGTTCTTTTCTGCTTATGCACTGGTTTTTGTTATTATCATGCTGGCCTTAATGGGCACAGGCATGGACAATATAAGTGCTTTTTCAGCGACGGCGGCGTGTTTAAACAACTTAGGCCCAGGTTTGGGTGAAGTCGCGGCGCATTATGGCGCGATATCTGATACGGCAAAGTGGTTGTTAACAATCGCGATGGTGTTTGGTCGTCTTGAAATATTCACTTTATTAGTTTTATTTACCCCAACATTCTGGCGCGGTTAAGGTTTTATTTGGTTATTTTTCAAGGAGTAGAGAAACAATGCCAAAAACGCAGCAGCAACTTAATTTAGAAAAACTAACCTATATACCCGCAGGGAGTGTGGTCGATGTTGAAATAATAACTGCGACAGAAAGTAAGCGTGTCAAAATTGAATTTATTGGCTTACTTAACGAGCAGTACATCATACTTAACTATCCCCCTGTAAAACGTTTGCCGAATGCGGGTGACTTTATCAAAGAGGGGGTTATGGTGATTGTTCGGGCTGTTTTAGAAAGCGGGGGTGGGCAGGTTATTGCATTTCGTCAGCAGATAAAAGCCGTTGCTTCACACCCTTGTCGATTGATATTTTTACATTTTCCCCAACAAGTACAACTCTTTAGCTTGCGCAGCGAAGCGCGGATCCCCACTTTGTTTCCCGCCAAGCTTGTTATAGATGAACAAGTATATGAAGGCGTAATTAAAGACATTTCACTTGCCGGTGTGCAATTTGAGATTAACAGCGAGGCCGACCTTAGTCATTTGAAAGCACAAGCGTGTCAGGTGGTGCTCAGTAAACGTGAATTTACAGGCAAGGTATGCAGAGTCCGCAAACGAGAGTCGGGCTATCAGTTTGGTGTGCAGCTCAATACCAGTGAAAATGAAATGAACGTCTTTATGAAAGAGCACCTCATAGACCTTTCGGTATTAGAGATAACGAGTTAACGAGCATTGATTCGCCATTTTGCAACAAAATGACTGTTTTTCACTTTTTCTCTAAAAATTAATCAAAAATAATCGATATAAATATATAAAACCCATTTAAATCAGATGATTAAGCGTTAAAAATATTTTTATTTTTTTTGAGGCGTGTTGCCATTCATCTACGGTTTAGCCCCCACACGCAATATTTTCTCTGTTTTAGTGACAAAAAACGGCAGATGTCTCTGTTTTTGCTTTTTTAACTTATTGATTAATAGATAAAAAATTTTCTCACCTCATTGCTTGTTGCTAAAAAGCAACAAAATAACAGCCAGTTTTCCCCTAATTTACTAAAAAACAAACTTAACCTCATGATTTATAGCGTTTTTTAAACTTTGGCATTGAAGTTGAAATAGTTAAAGCGAACACAGAGAAAGTTGATTTAGGAATTAGTCCTCTATCGCAGTTTAGACAACATTGAAGGAATAGTGATTATGAAAACGTTACACAAAACATGTGCAATTATTGCCCTTGTCGCTTCATCAACTGCATTTGCAGCGGTGGATTTTGAAACGCTAGATGTCGATGGCGATGGAGCAATCAGTAAAAGCGAAGCATCTGTAAGCTCACCGTTAATGAGCCAGTTTAAAGAGCTTGATACCGACGGTAATGGCGAACTATCAAAAGAAGAGTTCGCGAAAGCATAATTTCAGTGTAAGGACACATTGAAAAGGACTTCTTACTTAAAGCTACTATTTGAAGGATTACATTATGAACACAGTAAATAAAACATTAGCCCTTGTGGCACTTATCTCTTCATCAGCCGCATTTGCGATGAGCGATTTCGAAACGCTAGACGTTGATGGCAATGGCGTTATTAGCCAAAGCGAAGCATCCGTCGATGCAGAGCTAATGAGTAAGTTTAGCGAATTAGACACTGACGGTAACGGTGAGTTATCAAAACAAGAATTTTCAAAAGCTTAATGAAATTAAGCAAGCCAAGTTATCTAGCTGATTAGTTCTGAGCTGCCAAAGACAGCCTAAATGGATAAGGGAATCCATGACAAAGAACAACCAGGAGCGTGTGATCAGCTAACACTTTTTTAGTTAAATATTGAAGGAATATGATTATGAAGACAGTAAATAAAACACTAGCCCTAATTGCACTTGCATCTTCTTCAGCTGTTTTTGCTGCCACTGACTTTGATACATTGGATGTAGATGGCGATGGCGTGATAAGCAAAAGTGAAGCATCAGTCGACGCAAAAATCATGTCACAATTTAAAACACTGGATGTCGATGGTGATGGCGTACTGACTGAAACAGAATTTTCAGCGGCCGAGTAACAAAGCCAATTTCCACTAAACAGGGATCTCAGAAACGGACTTCACTCTTTTCAAATTTTGAGGCAGTTATTATGAAACACATCAACACAACATTGGCTATTTTAGCATTAGCAACGTCATCAGCAGCGTTTGCTCAAGGCGTCAGTTTTTCTACATTTGATACCAACGGCGATGGCGTGATCAGCAAAGAAGAAGCATCTGTAAATATGCAGCTTGAAAAACTATTTCCTGAGCTTGATAGCGATGGTAACGGAGAGCTTTCAAAAGAAGAGTTCGCACAGATTCAATAGGTTCGTAACCAGAGACTCTGGTTAACTACTTTCACTTCAAGAGTCGTAAAGCAGCCGTCATGGCTGCTTTTTTATTTTCATGTTTTTGGTCTATAAGAAAATAGCGCTAACTTGGAACAGCTTTTCAACAACCGTGATGTGTTTCTTGTCGATTAGGAACATGATCACATGGTCACCCGACTGAATCACCGTATCATCATGAGCAATGAGTACATCGTCATTACGCACAATTGCACCAATAGTGGTGCCTGCGGGTAGCTTGATATCGGCAATCGCGCGGCCAACAACTTTCGATGTATGTTCATCGCCATGGGCTACGGCTTCAATTGCTTCAGCCGCGCCTTTACGTAATGAATAAACGTTAACGATATCACCGCGGCGAACATGCGTTAACAGAGCTGAGATAGTCGCTTGTTGTGGTGAAATGGCAATATCTATTTCACCGCCTTGAACGAGGTCAACATAGGCGCCGCGTTGGATCAGCACCATGGTTTTTTGTGCGCCCATGCGTTTAGCAAGCATGGCCGACATAATGTTTGCTTCGTCGTCGTTTGTAACAGCAATGAACACATCAACTTGTTCAATGTGCTCTTCTGAGAGCAGTTCTTGATCAGAGGCATCACCACAGAACACAACGGTATTGTCGAGTAACTCAGAGAGCTGTGCCGCACGTTCTTTATTACGCTCAAGAAGTTTAACACTGTGATTTTTTTCTAGTGAGCGCGCCAAACCTGCACCAATATTACCCCCACCTGCAATCATGATTTTCTTGTATGAGCGTTCAAGTTTTTGCAGCTCATTCATGACCGCTCGAATGTGTTTTGTTGCGGCGATAAAGAACACTTCATCGTCAGCCTCAATCACGGTTGTGCCGAGTGGTTTAATTGCTTTACCTTGTCGGTAAATTGCTGCTACACGGGTTTCTACATTGGGAATATGTTCTTTCAATGCCGACAGCGCATACCCAACTAATAAGCCACCATAGTAAGCTTTTACTGCAACCAGTGATAACATACCATCAGCGAACTGCAGCACTTGTAAAGCACCCGGATAGTCTATTAATCGACGAATATACTTAGTCACTAAGGCTTCTGGAGCAATGTAGTGATCAACCGGTAAGTCGTCATTATGGAACAGCTTTTCGCGGTACTTTAAGTATTGCTCTGAGCGAATACGCGCAATTTTGGTGGGCGTATTAAAAATACTGTAGGCGACTTGGCAGGCAACCATGTTCACTTCATCAGAACTGGTTACCGCAATAATCATATCGGCGTCTTCTGCGCCTGCGCGACGCAGTACATCTGGGTGAGCACTGTGACCAGTAACCCCCTGTAGATCGTACTTATCTTGCAGCTCGCGTAAGCGGTTACCGTCGATATCAACCACTGTGATCTCGTTTTGCTCACCAACGAGGTTTTCTGCTAATGTGCCGCCGACTTGTCCGGCACCGAGTATGATTATTTTCATGGTGTATTCTTATGAATGTTTTTTAACTAGCTTTGCATAGTAGAAACCATCGCTCTCACCCGGTAGCAATTGCAAGCCAGGTAACGTTGGAGTATCGTTTTCATGCAGTGGTATATGCTCTGCATTGCTGTTGTTAGCAAGAAACGTGGCAACTTGTTGCTGATTTTCTTGTGGTAACACTGAGCAGGTTGCATACACTAACGTACCACCCGGTTTAAGCAGAGGCCAGATACTGTTGAGAATATCACCTTGTAAGTGTGCAAGGTCTTCAATATCTGACGCTCTACGCAACCATTTAATATCAGGGTGGCGACGAATAACACCGGTGGCAGAACAAGGCACATCAAGTAAAATTCGATCGAACTGCTTTTCGTCCCACCAAATATGCGGCTGTGATGCATCGGCACACTGCAAATCAGCGGCAAGGCCAATACGTACTAAATTTTGTTTTACACGCTCTAAGCGTTCACTGTCGCTATCTAGTGCTAATACATCGGCATCAGCAAGCTCCAAAATATGGCAGGTTTTACCGCCTGGCGCTGCACAGGCATCAAGAATCAGCTCATCATCTTGTGGATCTAAAAAACGTGCTGCTAACTGCGCCGCCGCATCTTGGACAGAGCATGCACCTGTTTCAAACTCAGGTAAAGAAAATACATCGCATGGCTTGGCAAGTTTAATACCATCTGGAAAATCAGCATTGAGGCTGTGTTCAATGTCATTTGCTTTGAGCATGTCGCTGTATTCTTGCGTGCTATATTGTGCTTGATTTACACGTAACCACATTGGAGCTTGTTGTTGGTTTGCTTCAAGAATATCTTGCCAGTTATCAGGGTAGGCTGCCGTAATGTGCTTAATAAACCACCCAGGGTGGTTGTATTGGCAAACAGGGATTTGCTTGGCTTTTTCTTCAAGCTCGGCTTGTTCACGTTGGAAACTTCGTAAAATAGCGTTAATTAAGCCTTTTAAACCTAGCGCACGCATTTGTTGTAATGCATTAACGGTTTCACTGATAGCAGCATGCGGTGGAACACGCATATGCTGAAGTTGGTAAATGCCCACATACAACAAGAACTGGAAAATACGGCGCTTGCCTTTTAGCGGTTGATCTAAAAGTTGCTGACAGTAATTTTCGAGGCTAGGTAAATAACGCAGCACACCGTAGCAAATTTGTTGTAGTAAGGCTTTATCTTTTGGCGATAAACCTTGGCTTGCAAAGGGCAATTCTTGGTTTAACGATGCACCTTTATCAACCACGTTATACAGAGTTTCAGCAGCAAGTGCTCTAACATTACTCATTGTTTTGCCCTAATACTGAGCCAGGTTCAACCCAGTCGCTGCGGCCATTTAAAAAATCGCTCACTGCCATTGGTTTTTTGCCTTGCGGTTGAAGTAGGGTGATCTTAAGAGCATCTTGACCGCAGGCAACGGTAATACCTTGCTTATCAGCGGCGATAATTTTACCTGCTTTAGCGGTGTGAGAGACGATTTCAGCCTGCCAAATCTTTACCGTTTGACCTGCCATTTGGGTAAAGCAAACAGGCCATGGATTAAAGGCGCGAATATTACGCTCAATTTGTGCTGCGTCCTGGGTCCAATCAATGTTTGCTTCGTCTTTAGAGAGCTTTTTCGCATAATTGGCAAGATTGTCATCTTGTTTTTCAGGTACTATCTCACCGGCAGCAAGGCGGTTTATCGTACTAATGAGCGCCTCAGGTCCAAGTGCCGCAAGCTTGTCGTAAAGTGAACTGCTGGTTTCTGCGCTATCGATTGGACAGCGACTAATATGGAGCATATCGCCGGTATCTAAGCCTTCATCCATCTGCATTATGGTTACGCCAGTTTCACTGTCGCCAGCCCAAATTGCACGTTGAATCGGTGCTGCACCGCGCCAACGCGGTAAAATCGAACCATGAACATTTAAGCAACCAAGGCGAGGTGTCTCTAAAACTGCTTTAGGTAGCAATAAGCCATACGCGACCACAATCATGATGTCGGCGTTAAGGGTTTGTAGCTCAGCGAGCGCCTCATCTGACTTAAGAGACTCAGGTTGAAAAACGGGTAAATTATGAGCAACAGCCAGCTCTTTTACTTCGCTTGCTTTTAGTTTTTTACCGCGACCCGCAGGGCGGTCTGGTTGGCTGTACACGCCAACAATGTCATGCTCTGAATCAATCAGTGCTTGTAAATGGCGCGCAGCAAAGTCTGGCGTACCAGCAAAAATAATGCGTAATGGTTGTGTCACAGAAATTCCTATCGATAAACTTATTATTTAGCAGCGAGCTTTGCTTCTTTTTCAAGCTTTTTACGGATACGTTGGCGCTTTAATGGTGATAAATAATCAATAAACAGGGTGCCTTTAAGATGATCAAGCTCATGCTGAATACAAATAGCCAGTAATTCATCAGCATCTAAACTGAATGTTTCGCCATGTTCGTTAAGCGCTTTAACAGTGACTGTTTCTGCACGGTCAACTTTCGCATATGAATAAGGAACAGATAAACAACCTTCTTCGCTCACTGTTGAGCCATCTTTTTGAGTTATTTCTGGATTAATTAATACCAGTGGTTGGTCACGTTCTTCAGAGACATCGATGACCACGATTCGCTGGTGGATATCTACTTGCGTAGCTGCTAAGCCGATACCGTTTTCGTCATACATCGTTTCAAGCATATCTTTGACGATTTGACGAACTTCGTCGTTTACTTCTGGTACTTCTTTCGCGATTGTACGTAAACGCTCATCCGGAAATCTTAAAACTTCTAACCTAGCCATAGTTACCTTTTACACTTGTGATTCATTTAGGGTATTGTATGCTCTTATTTTAGCCATTCGTGTTCACCTTTAACAGGTTTTGGTTGATAATAATCTAAAAACAACACAAGGAAGCCAAATGAGACATCCATTAGTTGCGGCTATGTTAGCCATTAGCTGCGCTTTTACAGCATCTGCTGATGTGTTAACAATAAAAAAAGATGCTCCAAAACAATATGTTGTGAAAAAGGGTGATACGCTTTGGGACATTTCTGGCGTGTATCTCAATGAACCATGGCAATGGCCTGATTTATGGCAAATGAATCCGCAAATTGCTAATCCACATTTAATCTACCCCGGTGATGCGCTCACTTTAATCTACGATAAAGATGGAAATCCGCGTCTCGTGAAGAATGCGCGCTATAAAAAGCTGTCTCCTGAAGGGCGAATAACTCCGAAAGGTAAGCAGGCCGTACCGACTTTGCCCCTGGAATTATTGCGTCCTTACTTAAGTTATGAGCAGGCTATTAGCGCGGATGTGATTGCTGAAAAACCGTATATCTTAGGTGCCAGCGTTAATACTAAAATGAACACGATGGATCATATTCTTTACGTAAAAGGGGACTTAAACCTAAATGAAGCGTATGCAGTATATCGTAAAGGCTCTGAGTTAATTGACCCGACTTCACAAGAAGTGTTGGCTAATAAAGCAGAGTTGGTCGCCATTGTGCGTGCATTTAGAAGCGGTGATGTTGCTAATGGGATCCCGGCTTCAGTGAAAATTGAGTTGATTAAACAAGAAATTAGACCAAATGATTTCTTGATGCCAGCAATGGATGGTCAATTGCTGCCGGCATACTTCACAATGAAACGCCCTGATACCACAATGAATGGCACAATTATTTCGTCTGCCACTGAACTTCGTGAATTTAGTACAATGGATATTGTTGTGCTAAATTTAGGGTCAGACCAAGTTAAACCTGGTTTTGTACTTGATATTCAACGTCAGTCTCCAGAAGTGTTTGATGGCGCAAATGGTCCGCGCTATCGCGAAGATTCAACCAGCCTTGAAAAGTTAATCACTGATACGAATGACTTTTTAGGTGTAGAGGCGGACGAAGACAGTAAAGTATGGCATATGCCAAAGGAGAAAGTCGGTGAGCTAATGGTATTTAAGGTTTACGATACCGTCAGTTATGCACTGATTGTAAAAAATCAGCATCCTATTAGAGTTGGAGATTATGCCGTCATAAACTAACTCCTCTGAGGACGCTCTAAGGAGGGAGCATGGAACAGTATTCAGGCAAGCTAGCTCACTGGCTTGCCTTTTATTTATGTAAAGGGATAGGGGTTAAAACCCTTATAGCGCTAAGCCAAAAACACGAACTGAGTGAACTCTTCGCTCTGACGAACGCACAATTGCAGAGTTTAGGCTTAACACAAAGCCAAGCTAATAACCTCACCAATACCGATTGGCATCAGGTTGAACATTACCAAACCCTTATTAAGCAACAACAATTAACCGTAATTTGTTACTTTGATGATTGCTATCCGCCTTTATTGAAACACATTGCCAGTGCGCCTTTACTGTTATTTTGTTTGGGTAACGTTGCATTATTAACGTCGCCACAAATAGCAATAGTGGGCAGTCGCAATGCAACGCCTACGGGGTCAGAGATTGCCGCTGAGTTTGCGCATCAGTTGTCATTACTCGGTATGACGATAACGTCGGGTATGGCGCTGGGGATTGATGGAGCAGCGCATAAAGGGGCTTTAGCGGGAAGTGGTAATACAATTGCAGTGCTCGGGACGGGGCTTGATATTACCTACCCTAAACGTCATAAATTATTAACTAAGCACGTGGCAGAACGCGGCTTGTTGGTGTCGGAGTTTTTGCCAGGAACCGCTGCCAATGCGACAAATTTTCCGCGTCGTAATCGCATTATCTCTGGTTTGTCATTAGGGGTATTAATTGTAGAAGCGCAAATAAAAAGCGGCTCTTTAGTCACTGTGCGTTATGCCTTGGAGCAAAATAAAGAAGTGTTTGCAGTACCGGGGTCAATTAAGAACCCTCTCTCAGAGGCGAGTCACTTTTTAATTAAGCAAGGTGCTAAATTAGTTGAAAATGTGAGTGACATTCTTGATGAAGTGAGCTTTTTTTGTGAAAACAGTCTATATAATATAGAACAGCCTATTGCAGATGAACTCGACTGCCCAGTGTTCAAAAGTATAGGGTTTGAGGTAACCAGCGTGGATGTAATAACTCAACGCAGCCAACTACCAATCGATGAAGTACAAGCTCGGTTACTTGACCTAGAGCTCGCCGATAAAGTCGAACGAGTGCTAGATGGTTATATAAGACTTGGAGGACATAAATATGTTTGACATCCTCATGTATCTTTTTGAAAACTATATCCATAGCGAAGCTGAAATCTTCACGGAAGAAAACGAGCTCACCGATGAGTTGGTGCGTGCTGGTTTTAACAAACCTGAAATCTACAAAGCACTTGATTGGCTTGAGCAGCTCGCAGATCTGCAACAAAGTGATGTGTGCCCTTATTTAAATGCGCAGCCACAACATGCTACGCGCATCTACACAGATAGCGAATGCCAAATGTTGAGCACAGAATGCCGAGGCTTCTTAATGTTTATTGAGCAAATCGGTGTCATCAATACAATAACCCGTGAAATGGTTATTGATAGATTGTGCGCCCTTGATAAACCATTTATCCATTTAGAAGATTTAAAATGGGTGGTGTTAATGGTGCTATTTAATGTGCCCGGCTCAGAGCAAGCATATGCGCAAATGGAAGACCTGATCTTTGACGAACCAGCCGACGTGCTTCATTAATGCATTGCCGCTGGCAGAGCATGGTGGCTCGTCGCTTTCGACTTTGCTTGTATCTTTGCTGAGTTTGGGTATATTAAGCGAAAATTAGCCAGCCTCACAGGAATCTTATGAGTAAAATCGACCATTCTCTTTTTTCTGCAGATAAACATGCGTTAGAAAAAGAGTATGAGGTTTGCCCTAAATGTGGTTCTGAATTGGTTATGCGACACTCTAAATCAGGCCCATTTTTAGGGTGCGCCAGTTACCCTAAATGCGACTATATTCGCCCACTTGCTCATCATGACAGCCAGCAAATTAAAGTACTCGAAGACAGTGCATGTCCCGAGTGTACTAGACCGCTTGTGATCAAGAATGGTCGTTACGGTATGTTTATAGGGTGTACAGGTTACCCTGACTGTCACTACATAGCGCATGATGAAGATGCTAACGATGCACCCACTTTGCCTGCGTGCCCTAAGTGTAAAAAAGGGCAGTTGGTTGCGCGTAGCAATAAATTTGGCAAGACCTTTTATTCCTGTGACTGCTACCCTCGATGTAAATACACACTGAACCATAAACCCGTTGCTCAGGTATGCCCAGCGTGCCAGTGGCCTGTTATGAATGAAAAGAAAATGGCCTCGGGTGTTGTGCTACAATGCCCTCAGAAGTCGTGTATGCACAAGCTTATAGAATCTTAATACACTCGTTATTTGCTTAAATTAGGAGAGTTTCTTTGTCTGATCCTGTTGCTCAACCTGTCAATGCCATTGATGCATTACAACAAGGCGGTGTGATTGTTTACCCAACCGAAGCAGTATTCGGTCTTGGCTGTGACCCTGATAATCAAGCTGCTGTAGAAAAGCTACTAGCAATCAAACAACGCCCCGTTGAAAAAGGCTTAATTTTAATTGCTGATAATTATGGTCAGTTATTAAAGTATGTTGATGATGCTAAGATCCCGATGGATAAACGTGCTGATATTTTTTCGCAGTGGCCGGGTGCAATTACATGGGTCATGCCAGCGGCAAAAGAGACACCTAAGTGGTTAACAGGCCAGTTTGATAGTATTGCTGTACGTGTCACTAATCATCCAACTGTTAAAGCCCTTTGCCAGCAGTTTGGTAAACCAATGGTTTCAACCAGCGCAAACTTAACCGGCCAGCCTACAGTGATGAGTATTACGCACGCTAAAAGAGAGTTCGCTGATCGTGTTGATTTTTATGTCGATGAGCCACTCGGTGGCAATAGTCAACCTAGTGTGATTAAAGATGCAATGACCGGCAAAGTATTCAGAGGATAAACATGCAAAGCGAGCTACTCCAACAAGTAAAAACATACCTAATGGCCCTACAAGATAGCATTTGTAAGGGCCTTGAAAACGCCGATGGCAAAGCAAAATTTGTTGAAGATAATTGGCAGCGCGAAGAAGGCGGCGGTGGTCGTACGCGGGTGATTCAAGGGGGAGATGTTATTGAGCAAGGAGGGGTCAACTACTCGCATGTATTTGGTGCTTCAATGCCAGCATCAGCGACGGCTCATCGTCCAGAACTTGCTGGTCGTAGTTTCCATGCGTGTGGTGTATCGCTGGTGATCCACCCAAAAAACCCACACATTCCAACTAGTCACGCTAATGTACGCTTTTTTATTGCTGAAAAAGATGGGGAAGCGCCTATCTGGTGGTTTGGTGGTGGTTTTGATTTAACACCTTATTACCCTGTTTTTGAAGATGTACAGCATTGGCACCAAGTTGCGCATGATTTATGTCAGCCGTTCGGTGACGGTGTTTACGATAAATATAAAACCTGGTGTGATGATTATTTCTACTTAAAGCACCGCAGTGAAACTCGCGGAGTAGGTGGTTTATTTTTTGATGACCTAAATGAGCTTGGCTTTGAGCAAAGCTTTGCTTTCATGCAAGCAGTTGGTAATGGGTTCTTAGACGCTTATTTACCTATTATTGAGCGTCGAAAAGAGACACCAACAACAGAGCAACAGCGAGATTTTCAACTTTATCGCCGCGGCCGTTATGTCGAATTTAATTTAGTGTGGGACCGAGGCACCTTATTTGGTTTACAAACCGGCGGGCGTACAGAGTCTATTTTGATGTCGATGCCACCATTAGCGCGCTGGGAATATAACTATGCACCTGCGGTGGATAGCCCTGAAGCGAAGCTATATCAATATTATTTACGCCCACAAGCATGGCTTAACACAACAGAAGAAGCGCTTATTGCTCGTCAGTGGCAGCTTTAATCGAGTGCTGAAATAACTCTAAACAACTTTGCGTTGTCATTATCTACGGTGGTGACAACGTTTTTTCTGCTTGGCAGCTCTGCCAAAATGCTAAATAAAATTTCGCTTTTCAAAATAGCCAGCTCATGCTCAGAAGTCTTAATGGGAGCACTGATTTGCGTTAGACACTTTGTGTTATCACACGCATAAAAGTCGAGCTTCACTTCATAAAATTCAGGGTGCTGAATCAATGTGTCAAAGCCTTTTATAATGAGCTGTTCATAATCATCACTTTTAGTTGTTTTATCTGAAGTAAGCAGTGAGTTGGCAATAAACTGAATATCATCGTGGTAAAGCAGGTCATTTGAGTAGGCCGTTTCAGTGAAGGGATGTGAATCTCGAGAGAATGAAGCATACAAAACGGCAATAAGCCCAGCACACACTAAACCTGCACACACTAAAAGAGTAGGGGTATATTTCATTTAAACGTCCATATCTGTCGCGAAATAGTGTTCTCTACTCTATCAGTTGTGCATAAAGTGCGCAATTTAGCTTAATTTAAAACGCCTTACTTGCTCATCTAAAGAGCGTGCTAACGAGACTAACTCTTCACTGACTTTTTGATTTTCATGGGCATCAACCAAGGAATGTTCGGCATTATCACTAATCGCGACAACACTTTGGTTTATTTCTTCTGCGGCTAAATTTTGCTGCTCTGTGGCATCGGCAATTTGCACGTTGAGTTGGTTTATTTCACTCATCTGTGCAGAGATATCACGCAGTGCTTTTGCCACTTGTTTTACTTGCACAGCCCGTTCATCGGCTTCTGCACTCGAATTATTCATGGTATTGACCGTTTGGGCCGCCTCGTGTTGTAACTTATCAATAGTGCGGCGAATTTCGTCTGTTGAGTCGTGTGTTCTATTCGCCAAAGTTCTTACCTCATCAGCAACAACCGCAAAGCCTCGTCCAGCTTCACCTGCACGTGCCGCTTCAATGGCTGCATTCAAGGCCAGTAAATTGGTTTGCTCGGCAATGCTGCTGATCACTTCAAGAACTTTACCAACATCGAGGGTTTGCGCTTGCAATTGTGATACTTGATCTGCGGCTGCTCTTACATCTGCTGCAAGCTGATTAATACTCAGCTCGGTGTGTTCCGCTACTTCTAAGCTTTGCTGTGCAAGTTGGTTACTGTGTTCTGATTTTTCAGACGCAAAGTGAGTGGTATTTTTCACTTCACTTGATGAGCTTTCAAGTTCATTTATCGCAGCAGCCACTGAGTCTGTGCCTTGTTTTTGCTGCAAGATGGCTTGCTCTGTGGCGTCGGCCGAAGCATAGATGCTCTCGGCTGAGTGGATCAGCACTTTAGATGAATGCGACACTTGCGCAATGTTGTCTTTAAAGGCGCTAATCATGTGGTTAAAGCTGGTGGCCAATGAACTTAACTCGTCATTGTGGTCATCATTAATATTGAGGCTCAAATCTTTATTGGTGGTTGCTAAATGCATGGTATGACTGATGATTTTTAATCGTTTTATAAAAATCTTTCTGAATAACATGGCCAGTAGCATAAAAGCAGCAATAAAAATGGTTGATAACAATAAAGTATTCATCAAGGTGTTTTGTGACACTTCATGCTCAATATCAGCCAGTGAATAACTGATTTTTACCACCCCAAGAACATCACCTTCCTGTGCTTGATGGCACCCTAGACAGTTCGTGCCTTTATAATCACGTGTTGCAAACATGGGTTTTAAGTAGGTCATGGTGCTGTTGTTTTTATCGATATACAGCGCTTCGGTGCCTTTTAATGCATCGCGCTCAGCGTCAGTATTCGCTGCTTGGTTCGCATTTCCGGGGCCGTAGAGCTTATTAACAATAGCGCTGCGGATAATGTGCGCGTCTTCAATGTTTTCATGGCTTCTTAATTTATTACTCAGAATTTCTCTGTTTGCCATTGTGCCTGTTAACATCATGGTATTGATAGAGTCAAAGTAGTTATCGGCTAGTAACTTAATATTACTTTCAACGGTATCTTGCGCGAGGGCTTGTTGCTGCTGAGCACTGCTAAATATGCTGGCAAATAAGACCAGCACACCAGTAATTGCAAGCAATGTATAAATTTTAAATTGGATAGACTTCACTTGACGACGCTTCCACTAAACTAAGGAAAGAGTATTATCTTTATTTAGAAAAAGCGTATATTGATATAGCTCAAGCTTAGCTAATTAATGTTGATTGATCATGTGGCTGGCAAGTTGTGAAAGAGACTGTCTTAACCCTTCACGCAATAAAGGATTATCGATTTCGATATCCAGCGTTTTATTCATACAATACATCCATTGATCACGTAGGTCTTGATCAATTGGGAATGGCATGTGACGCTTTCTGAGCATCGGATGACCGTATTTCTCTACGAAGAGATCGGGGCCGCCTAACCAACCGGAAAGAAATTCAAAAAATACTTGGCGAATTCTATCAAGTGGTTGTGGATGCATATCATATAATGGTTTGGCGTATTCATCACAGGCCATTATGTCGTAGAATCGGTTTGCAATGGCACGAGCACCGGCTTCACCACCAATAATTTCGTAAGGTGTTTTTTCTGGCGTGGGTGTTTCAGGCTCTGCTTTCGATTTAGAAAAAAGTCGTTTAATCATAATATTAATAAAAGCTCTACAAGGCAAAGAGGTTGCTTCACTATGGATAAATACGCGGTTTTTGGAAATCCAATAAAACACTCGAAATCACCCGCAATACATAAACAGTTTGCGACCTCATTAGGTGAGCAAATTGATTACAGCGCCATTTTAGCACCAACCGATGCATTTGAAAAAACCGTATCACGCTTTTTCGCTGCGGGTGGCAAAGGTGCTAATGTTACTTTGCCTTTTAAAGAGCAAGCGTATGCAATGGTTGATGAGCTAAGTGAACAAGCGAAAGTCGCCGGTGCGGTAAATACGATTAAACGCCTTGACGATGGTCGTTTATTTGGCGACAACACTGACGGTATAGGTTTAGTGAAAGACTTACTGGCCAATAATGTCACGTTAAAAGCAAAACGGATTTTGTTGATTGGTGCCGGCGGTGCAGCACGTGGCATAATTCAACCTCTTTTAAATGAGCGTATCGCGACGTTGATCATCGCGAATCGCACTGCCGAAAAAGCACATATGTTAGCTTCTATTTTTGCAGAGCAAGGAGATGTTAAAGGGTGCGCTTTAGATGAAATACCGAATGAACACTATGATATCGTGATTAATTCTACTTCGAGCAGTGTTACAGGTGACTTACCCGGTATTGCTCAAGAGCATGTCGTTCACTGCTCATGTGCCTACGATATGTTTTACGCCAATCACGCCACCGCATTTATAAGCTGGGTTAAAGCCGTTAATCCTAGCTGTATTACACTGGATGGCAGTGGCATGTTGGTTGGACAAGCCGCACAAGCTTATTATATATGGCGTAATAAAATGCCAGAAATACTGCCCGTGGTTGCTGCATTAAAAAGTGGAGAACTCGCATGAACCAAGCGATTCAATTTATAGATAGAGTTGAATACAAGGCACAAGACAAACTGCTTGTGTTTTATGCACAAGTCAGTGGAATGATGGTCGAGTGTGTTATCGACACGGATAAATATGATTTTGCTGATCAAAGCGGCGCGATCAATTACTTTGAAACACACCGCTTTGACTATGAAGAACTGGCCGAGCAATTAATAGAAGACGAGCAGTACAACTCGGCAGGACAAATAGTATTAACAGAGGTCTTTTAACTCTCTGCAATATATTCATCTTTAAGTTGCACATAATTGTCAGCAGATAACGTTAAAAAGGCACGCTCT
>NZ_CP065231.1:40000-135000 GCF_015767615.1 Pseudoalteromonas sp. A41-2
GAAGCTCTTGATCGAAGCCCCGGTAAACGGCGGCCGTAACTATAACGGTCCTAAGGTAGCGAAATTCCTTGTCGGGTAAGTTCCGACCTGCACGAATGGTGTAACCATGGCCACGCTGTCTCCACCCGAGACTCAGTGAAATTGAAATCGCAGTGAAGATGCTGTGTACCCGCGGCTAGACGGAAAGACCCCGTGAACCTTTACTACAGCTTGGCACTGAACATTGAACCTACATGTGTAGGATAGGTGGGAGGCTTTGAAGCAGAGACGCTAGTCTTTGTGGAGCCGTCCTTGAAATACCACCCTTGTAGTTTTGATGTTCTAACGTTGGCCCCTAATCGGGGTTACGGACAGTGCCTGGTGGGTAGTTTGACTGGGGCGGTCTCCTCCCAAAGAGTAACGGAGGAGCACGAAGGTTGGCTAAGTACGGTCGGACATCGTACGGTTAGTGTAATGGTAGAAGCCAGCTTAACTGCGAGACAGACACGTCGAGCAGGTACGAAAGTAGGTCATAGTGATCCGGTGGTTCTGAATGGAAGGGCCATCGCTCAACGGATAAAAGGTACTCCGGGGATAACAGGCTGATACCGCCCAAGAGTTCATATCGACGGCGGTGTTTGGCACCTCGATGTCGGCTCATCACATCCTGGGGCTGAAGTCGGTCCCAAGGGTATGGCTGTTCGCCATTTAAAGTGGTACGCGAGCTGGGTTTAGAACGTCGTGAGACAGTTCGGTCCCTATCTGCCGTGGGCGTTTGAGAATTGAGAGGGGTTGCTCCTAGTACGAGAGGACCGGAGTGAACGAACCGCTGGTGTTCGGGTTGTCATGCCAATGGCATTGCCCGGTAGCTACGTTCGGAACTGATAAGCGCTGAAAGCATCTAAGCGCGAAGCAGGCCTCGAGATGAGTTCTCACTAGACTTTTAAAGTCTCTGAAGGGCCGTTGAAGACTACAACGTTGATAGGCAGGATGTGGAAGTGGTGTGAGCCATTAAGCTAACCTGTACTAATTACCCGTGAGGCTTAACCATACAACGCCAAACGCGTTTTATGACAGCGTAACAGACAGAAGTTAGTATACTAAAGTAGATTTACGATTATCAGATTTCCAGATTTTAGTTAATTGCAGATGCGATTAACAACCAAATTTGCTTGGTGACAATAGCGTTTTGGACCCACCTGACTCCATGCCGAACTCAGTAGTGAAACGAAACAGCGCCGATGATAGTGTGGCATTTGCCATGTGAAAGTAGGACATCGCCAGGCTCCTAATTAGAGAAACCCGTTGCAGCAATGCAGCGGGTTTTTTGCGTTCAGGGCTAAATCGTCCAGTACTATACAGAGATAAAAGACGCATCAGCGCAAGATGAAGAGACGTAGGAGGTACTTGAGTGCCGAAAGTGTCTGATATGGCCTTCATACATAATACCATTCCGCATAAAGGTTAAATCAACTTTATCCATTCCCGATTACACATCTTCATCACTCGCTCCGGTATTGAAATAAAGTGATTCCATGCTTTTGAAACTTCATCAACAATTTCGTCATAGCCCGAAAACACTCTATTGGATAAACAGTGTTGTCGTATCCAGCTCCATACTTGCTCTATTGGGTTTAACTCTGGTGAATAAGGAGGGAGCTTTATTAGCGTGAGGTTGTTAAATTCTGCGGCTGTATCGTATGTGTGCCAGCCTGCGCCATCTATTATCACGACAGCATGCCTGCCAACTGGTGTAGCTTGTGATATCTGACTCAGGTGCTGCGTCATTGCTTCTTTATTGACGAATGGGCTTACTAGCGCTTCTGTTTGGCCTGTGGCAGGACATACCGCACCAAATAAATATCCATAGTCAAACTGCTGTTGTTTTACTATCCGTGGCCGAGTGCCTGTTTCAGCCCAAATGCGCGTAGTCGGATTTTGCTGGCCAAATCGTGCTTCGTCCTGAAACCATACGTCGATACGGTCAAGTGGAAGGTGTCCGGGTGTGTGAAGGATCGTTTCCAGTTGGAAGTTTTTTAAAAGCTTCTTGGCTTTTTAATGAGTGTTTAGGGTGTTTCGAACGGCTTGTGATCCAACTAAAGCCAAGCTGCTTGAGTATTTTATAAGTATGATTTAAGTGATAATGAACACCAAATTCAGTGCTAATGTAATGCACAATGTCTTCACCGGTAAGCCGGCCACCTTGAAGTTCTGTGTTCGTGCGTTTTATAAATTCAGACAGTTGCTCAAGTTGTGACTGTTGTAATCTAGATGGACGCCCTTGTATAGGCTTATTGTCTAAGCCATACAGCCCCTGCTCTAGGTAACTTGAAACCCATTTATTAACACTACTTCGTGCTATGTTAAGACGTTTTGCAATATCGGTTCTGCTATTCCCCTCATAAAATAATGATACTGCGAGTAATCGTATGCGTTTTCGTGCGTTTGGTTCTTTTCGCGAAAGCGCTAAAAGCTGTTCAGCTATGTTTTGGTTCAATGTTATTAACCGGTGATTTTATATAGCCTATATTAGATCAGATATTTAAGCGGAATGGTATAATTAGGACGTAGAGGCACTTTAGTGCCGAAAAATGATTATGCCTTTCACACATAACCACTGACATTCACGGCTAAAGCCGTTCCTACACTTCTTAATAACGATGTTTAATCATGATGACAAGATTGGAGGCTCTAAAATTGGCTACTTCACTTTACGCTAACCTAATTAGCTTAGTTGGAGGCACTTTAGTGCCGAAATTGTCTGATATGCCCTTCACACCTAATCACTGATATTCACTGCTAAAGCCGTTTCCATGCTTTATAATCAGATGTTTAATCACGATGTACAAATCAAAAGTGAATGGAGTCGAGGGCTCAAATCTTTAAAATAGGCCCACTTTATCAAGCATTCATTCTCATCTATTAATAATGAGTCTTCACTTGGCAAGCTGCCTGACGAATTAGCACCCTATTTACCCTTTGTTGCAATTTTCATCTTGGTTTAGTACCTGAGCTATGTAAAACTAATCGGGTTTTTAACCACAATCAGGTGACATGAATGTCTCAAATAAAAGCTTGGAAACTTATTAGCCTGTTTTGTTTGGTAAGCTTGCTTATGGGCTGTGAGTCGAAGGAAGAGCAGCTGAAACAAACAATACAACAATCCATAGAAAAAGCTGAAGTAGAGTTAAATCAGTTGGGTACTGCGCTTGATAATGGCTCTCTTCGTAATGCGACTTTACTTAAACAGTATGCAAAGGTCCTCACGGAGCAGCAACCACAACTTTCTGAAATTGCGCGTGTTATTAGCCTTGATGCAACCCGAGAAGGTGCTATTTACAGTGGGCTTAAACAGCGTTTAGCGGATGTCAAAGCAACGAGCTTAATTCCGCCTTATGAAGACACCCTTCATCAACTTGATTTAATTCGTGACGCCGCAAAACCGTCTTTATTCCAAGACGCTTTAACTGACCCAATAAATATGCTCGCCGATATGTCAAACGGTGCGCTTGCGCGTGTTGGGGCAATTAGTGAGGCTGCAGAAGGTGAAAGCGTAGGAAATCAGCTTGTTGGCAACCCTAATTACGGCCAATGGCAAACCAATAGTAGCGGCACTAGCTTTTGGGTTTGGTATGGCATGTATCGCATGCTCGGTGATGTGTTTGATCGTGTTGAATATGGTCGTTGGAGCCGCAACAGAAAATACAGCTATTACAATGACTATGGCCGTTATCGTTATTCGAGCCCTAAACAAATTAAGGCACAACAAACTGTTGAGACACGAACACGCCAGTCTTATCAACGTCAAGGTAAACAATTCACTAGCCCGTATGCAACCAAGCGAAGCGGTGCATCAGGGTTAAGCCGTAGCAGCTATACGCCGCCACGCACACGTAGTAGCTACGCTTCTAGTAGTAGTAGTTACAGTAAAAGCTCCGGGTCATTACGCAACAGCTCGAGCAGAACATCACGTGGCATTAGCCGCGGTAAGTAGTGAAAAGAATAACCATCGGAGTTACAACACATGTATGAATTTAATGGAATAACAACGTGGTCATTGCAAGCTTTAGCAATCGACTTTGCAATCATTATCGCCTTATTTGTAAGCTTAAAGTTTATTAAAGGCTGGGTATCTAATCTACATGCCAATGATGAGATTACGGAACGTGACAATTTTGCGTTTGGTATTAGTTTTGCAGCAGGGCTTGTTGCGTTAGCCATTGTACTTAGCGGTGTGAGCAGTGGTGCATTTGCAGTCAGTTTACAACAAGAAGCACTACAAATGGTGGGCTATGGTGTAATGGCGATTGCGCTCATTAAGCTTGGTCATTTCTTCCAAGATAAAGTGGCGCTGCGTAAAGTGAGTTTGCATGACGAAATCGTCAAAGGTAATGCAACAGCTGCACTTATTGATTTTGGACATGTTGTTAGTGTTGCCATTGTTATTCGTTCAGCTTTATTTTGGGTTGCTACTGAGGGGTGGCATGGTCTTCCGATAGTAATAGCCGCATTTGTGATTGGCAGTATCGCCATGTTGTTGGTGAGCCAATACCGAGTTCAGCTGTTCAAACGTACAAATCGCAGTGGTGATTGCTTACAGCAAGCGGTGATTGACGGTAATTTAGCAGTGGGAATTCGTTATGCAGGCTTCTTAGTGGGCAGTGCATTAGCGCTTACAGCAGCATCAGGCATAGCCCCGTACGCTGCGGATAATATTGGAGCAAGCTTAGGGTATTGGGCATTGAGTGCCGCGCTAAGTATCGTAGCCTTTATTTTATTGCACTTACTAACGATTAAAATCATTTTAGCAGGGTGTGATATTTCTGATGAAGTTAATCGCCAGAAGAATGTCGGTGTAGCGGCAATTTCTGCTGCGGTATCATTTGCTATAGGCTCTACCATGGCCACGTTGTTAGGTGCTTAATTAAGTGTCTCATACAGCGGCTTCGCCAAGTAGAGCCTCTCTACTTGGGCATGATTTTTTATTAATTACTGTGATGGCCGTACTCGCTGGGTGCGGCCTAATTTATGAATATCTACTATCGCATTATGCTGGGCGTGTTCTTGGCTCTGTTGAGAGCGCCATTTATGCCATGATAGGCACAATGATCGTGGCAATGGGGATCGGGGCATTTTTAGCACGTTGGTTTAAAGACGCATTTACTGCATTTGCATGGCTTGAAAGTATCATTGCTTTAGTCGGTATGGGGTGTATTTTAGCAATTGCCAGTGTGATAGCTGTTAGTTATTCATTACCTCATCTCTTCTCTAGCATCTTTAACTTACCAGCAGATACCGTACTGGATGGCTATGTATTTGAAAAGCTACAAGAGTGGTCTCGTTTTTTACCTTATGTGTTTGGTCTGTTGCTTGGGCTTTTAATCGGTATGGAAATCCCGTTAATAGCACGTATTCGTCAGCAAGTTTATGGCCGTTTTTTAGAGAATAACGCGGGTACAATTTACGGTGCTGATTATATTGGCGCTGGGGTCGGTGCTGCAATTTGGGTGAGTATTATGCTGGCAATGCCAATCATGCAGGCTGCTGCTTGGACGGCATTGTTTAATATTATTGCCGGGCTGATCTTTTTATGGCGTTACCATCAACACGTGCGTTTTGCGAAGGTGTTATTAATGTGTCACGTGTTGCTATTAGTATTTTTCGCTTTTGTGTTAGTGCTTGGTACGAGCTGGATGAAAAATCTTAGTAACGTTTTATATAAAGATAAAGTCATCTACTCGCAAGCAACTAAGTATCAGCACTTGGTGTTAACCGAGCGTTTGAGTCGCAATCAACCAACTGCGATCACAGATTTATACCTCAATGGTCGTTTGCAATTTTCAAGCGTTGATGAGCAAATTTATCATTCGATGCTGGTGTATCCTGCGATGCTAGCTTCAAATCGCCATGACCGTGTGTTAATTATAGGCGGCGGTGATGGGTTGGCACTTCGCGATGTTTTAAAGTGGCCAGTAAAGCATGTCACCTTGGTTGACTTAGATGGTCAGCTGTTAAACTTATTTGGTAATGATGTGGGCGACTATGATGCGCCAGAGACTATCAGAAAACGCTTAATTGAGCTGAATAATCACTCGATGAGCGATCCTCGAGCACAAATCCGTATTGCAGATGCCTTTTTGGAAGTTGAAGCTATGCTTGCGAAAGGAGAGCGTTTTGACACCATTTTAATTGACTTACCAGACCCCAATCATCCTGACTTAAACATATTGTACAGTGATTATTTCTATAATCATGTTCGTCAGTTATTAGCCCCAGATGGTGCAATGGCAGTGCAGTCAACGTCTCCTTATCACGCCAAAAAGGCGTTCTTAAGCATTGCCAAAACAGTCAGGGCTGCCGGTTTTAATTACGTAGAGCAATACCAGCAAAATATCCCTTCATTTGGCCAATGGGGATGGACTATTGCTACCACCACAGGCAAGCCTGCGAGTAGCCGAATTCGCGAAACAGACAAATTACCAGTACCTTCTCGCTGGGTTAGTAAAGAGTATTTATTGGCATCTTTTGTTTTTCCGAATCATTATTTTGAACAAGTAAATACAATTGAAGTCAATAGATTAGGTTCTGGAACTCTGTATGATTATTATCGTCAAGCGTGGCAAGTTGAAACCGAATTGTACAAAAATTGATATTTTATAGTTGACATAATATGTCGGCTATGCAAATCTTAACTCAGACATAATATGTCAAAACGTAAAAAGGTGAGACATGGAATTAAATGAACTATCAATCAAACTGGCTTCTTTTGAAACAGAAGGTGTGAGCTTTGAGTCTTTCTTGATTGCCAACCCAGGCGAACAAGATGTATTGCAAGTTATCGTCGATGGGAATGATGAGTTACCTATCTTTGTTACGCAAACCGAGGAGCAGCTACTGTGTATTAGCTACTTGTTTGCAGAGGACGAAGTAAAAGCAGATATGCGTGATGAGTTAAACGAAACCTTATTACGTTTGAACGTGCCTATTCCATTAAGCGCATTTGCAAAGATTGATGATAAGTACGCTATTTTTGGTGCACTGTCGGTTAATTCATCGTTTGATGATATTACCCATGAGCTGGTAACACTCGCTGATAATGCGATTGATGCACTTGAAGCCGTGACGATTTATTTAAACGATTAATTAGCAATTTCTGGAGTTAAGATTATGAGTATTTTAAAGAAACTATTTACAGCTGTACGTGGTGGCGCTCGTGAAGCAGGGCAAGCGATTGTTGATGCAAACGGTATCCGTATCTTCGAACAAGAAATTGCTGATGCACAAAACGCGTTACAACGTGCTAAAAAAAGCCTAACAGAAGTGATGGCAAAAGAGATGCAAACAAAGCGCAAAATTAGTGCGTTAGATGCCTCTATTGCTGAACATGAAGCCTATGCAGGCCAAGCGCTTGAAAAAGGCAATGAAGCATTAGCGCTTGAGATTGCTGAGAAAATCGGTGACTTTGAAACAGAAAAAGCAGAGCATGAAGGCGTGTTAGCCGGTTTTAGTAATCATATTGTGACACTAAAACAGCAAGTAAAAGAAGCTGAAAAGTCGATTAAAGAGAACCAACGTCAATTAACGATGGTTAAGACAACTGAAAGCGTGCAACAAGCAACGATGGCAGTAAACAGCACACTGAATACAAACAGCTCATCAATGACATCTGCGCGTGAGTCATTAGAGCGCATTAAACAGCGCCAACAAGACCGTCAAGATCAACTTGGTGCAGCTAAGCAGTTAGAAGCGGATACGAATGGCGATGATTTAAAAGCGAAAATGGCTGAAGCGGGTATTGGTGATACTAACCCTAAAAGTGCAGACATTTTGGCGCGCATTAAAGCTAAGCAAAACAGCTAATTTTATTAGCGGAAAGACAAAAGGTAACCCATGCACAGGGTTACCTTTTTTGCTTCAACAAGGAGTCAGCCAATGTTTAACTTTTTCAAATCTAAAAAAGCCCCAGAGCGCCAATTAACTGAACCTAGCCAATTACAAGTAGGTGATATGCTGAGCGTGATTGATTCGTTTGCTTATCCAAACTGGTTAAAGGGGCAGACATTACGTGTTATTGATGTACAAACGTATCAGTACCAACGCAGTGCTGAGTATGAGCTCGTTCTTGAGAGTGAATCGGGCCAAGTGGTGTTCTTGCAAATTGAATCTGATGATGGTGAGCAATGGGCAAACTTCGCGATTAAAATTCAACGCGATGATGTAGACGAAATATTTACGCTTGATGAGTTTGCACGTATCTTCGATGAAGATGAGTTAACCACAATTAGCGTGCAAAACACCCCTGAACGTTTTAGCCACTTTTTAGCTAAGAGCTACAAGCAAACTGAAGCGCCTTATGTATGTTATTTCCATAATAAAGATTATCGCAATAAACCATTACCTCGCTACGAAGATGAAGGCGGTGAACCATGCGAAATGATTTGTTTAAGCTCGGATGACGAGAGTTATGGCTTGAACATAGAAATTTGGGAAGGTGGTGAAACCGAGGTATCACTCACGTTAACACGCCCGATTAGTGATATTGTTGATTTATTTCCTGGGGATGCCAAGTGAGTGATGCAAAAGCAAAATGGCAGCGTCAGGAGCAAGCGGTTCGTGCCACGCAAATGGCGTTTGATCTAAGCAGTGAAGTACAAAAATCAATTAAAAAGCAAGCAATTGATCAAGAACTGACCCCATCAGATATGATTCGGAAAATTCTTGAGCTCGACGTTAAGTCTAAAAAAACCAGACAACGCTTATCGTTTAATTTAAATGATGAAGAAATTGCTCTTTTAGCTGCGCGTTTTGGTGTTGATGCAGATGATAAACGTGCGGTAAAGCAGCGAGTTGCGGAGCTATTGATTGCCCACAGCCAACGTAAATAAGGGGTGTAGTTTTGCCTTTGTGACATTAAGCCCTTACACTGAGGGGGAGATGTTTTAAAGAAGTGGCGTGTTGTGGATATTATTTTAATTGCGTATTTAGTTATTTTTGCATTATTTGGCACCGCCGCAAGTTACTTTGTGCGTTACATTTATGCTTACTGGGTGCACAACACGATGCATGTGCACTACATCTATAAGGCCGGAGTGTGTATCATCAGTGTGGTGATTGTATCCGGCCTTATGACATTATTTACTTAATTTCGATTGCTTGGCATTGCTCTGAAATACACAAAGATTGTACAGGCAAAACTGGCGAGCAGTCGTTAACACTTAACGGTTGTTCTGAATCTTTTTCTAATGAAGTGATCTGCTCAGCCAGCTGCTCGGCCTGCTCTTGTGGGGTGTTTAGCGTTGAATAAACCACATAGCGGCTTGGGCCACCACATGCGCGCTCACCTACTTCTAACACCTTACACTGGAAGCTTGCACTGCAACTATTGTTACTTACGATCTCGTCCAGTTGTTCATTTAAATCACTTAAATCAACACCTGTAGAGCCGCCAACAGAGGTGCTCTCACAGCCTGTTAATGCAAGCGCTGCCAACATCGTTGTGGTGATGAAAAGTTTATTGAAAGTCGATGAACGAACCATTATTGCTTATTCCTTAGTATACACTTGCCGCTGAGCCATCGATTTTAACACAAGTATTTGCAGAACACTGTGTGCCTGGTGCCGTTAGATGCTGACAAATACTCATAACGTCATTGGCTGCATTGTATTGGCTTTCAAGGCTCGTGATTTTTTGGGCTATTTTCTCAACTTCACTACTATTGGCTGTTTTAGTTGAATACACAACATAGCTGCTTGGGCCACCGCATGCACGGCTACCAACAGGAAGTACTTTACACTGGCTGCTGTTATCACAGCTTGGGTCTTGAATGAGTTGTTTGAGCTGTTGATGGGCAGCAGTAATTGTTGTTTTTTCGGGTGCCGACTTGCTGATTTCAACTGCTTGAGGTGCATTTTCAAGTTTACTGGTTGTTGCTTGTAATTCGGTTTGTTTGGTTGTTGCTGCATCAGAGCACGCGGTAAGTAGCGCGGGAAATAATACAGCTAAAAGTGAAAAGCGCATAATGGACCTATAAATCGTTGAATAAGTACTCACCATCATACACTTTGCACTCAGAGGGGCAATAAAAACGTTGTCTTTCAGTAAGTAGCTCTGTCATTACAGAGCTACATTGTGTACAGGTTTAATTGCTATAAGCCACCTTTTGTAAGCTTTGCAGGGTCGAGCAATGTATTCAATTCTTCGCGTGAAATGTCAGTATGCTCAGCGGCAACATCAATAATAGGGCGACCTTCTTGATAGGCCAGTTTGGCAATTTTAGCGGCTTTCGTATAGCCGATCACCGGATTAAGTGCGGTGACTAAAATAGGGTTTTTAGCTAATGCTTTATCAACATTGTCTTGATTAACACTGAAACTGGCAATGGCTTTATCGGCAAGTGCCTCAGTACTATTTGCCAACAGCTCAATGCTTTGCAGTATGTTTAATGCAATCACGGGTAACATCACGTTAAGCTCAAAATTACCTGCCTGACCTGCTACTGTAATAGTGGCATCGTTACCAATGACTTGCGCACTGACCATGGCGGCAGCTTCTGGGATCACAGGATTCACTTTACCAGGCATGATCGATGAACCGGGCTGTAAAGCTTCTAATTCAATTTCACCTAGACCAGCAAGCGGACCTGAGTTCATCCAGCGTAAGTCATTGGCTATTTTCATTTGCGCCACAGCTAAGACCTTGAGCTGTCCAGATAATGAAACAATGGCATCTTGTGAGCCAATGTTGTAAAAAAAGTTTTTACTTGGACTGAAACGGATACCTACGTTTTCGCTTAGGTGTTGGCAAAAAGTAGCAGCAAATGCAGGGTCTGCATTGATACCAGTACCAACCGCGGTGCCTCCTTGAGCCAGCTCGCAAACACGCTCAAGTGATTGGCGTATGCCTGTCATTGCGTTATCTATTTGGCATTGCCATGCTGAGAGTGTTTGCGCAAAACTGACGGGCATTGCATCCATTAGGTGAGTACGCCCCGTTTTAATAATATGACCCACTTCAGCTTGTTTACTCTGTAAGCGTTGGCTCAGCTTGTCTAGTTTAGGAAATAACTCGTAAATAATATTAATTGCGCTGCTGACGGCAATTGCCGTGGGGATCACATCATTAGAACTTTGCCCCATGTTGACGTCATCATTCGGGTGTACTGGCTCATTAGCAAGGGTCGTTGCCAGTGTGGCAATAACCTCGTTAGCATTCATGTTCGAGCTGGTGCCGGAGCCGGTTTGGAATACATCGACAGGAAACTGCGAAAAGTGCTTACCATCAATGATGGCTTGGCAGGCTTGTTCAATCGCATTCGCTTTTACTTGGCTCAAATGTCCTAGCGCTGCATTACTCTGCGCCGCTGCTTGCTTAATGTAGGCAAGGGCAGTAATAAATTGCTTCGGCATGGTCAAGCCGCTAATTTTAAAGTTGTTGATAGCACGTTGAGTTTGAGCTTGATACAAGGCATTTACGGGAACGTGTAGCTCACCCATACTATCTGATTCGGTTCTAAATTTGCTCATAAACACTCCTAAATAGGGTTAAACTCTTGACTTAGAACGCAGGCTTCTCGCTCTAAGCAAAAATATTTTTCAATACAGTTATGAGTTTTGTAGTAATGCTTTAACGCGAGCTGCGGTTTGTAGAGTTGAGCTAAACATTGCTTACGAATAGCATTGTGAACTAAAGAATCGCACATTTTCTCAAGTAGTTCATGAAACGTACGCCTTAAATACAATTCTTGTAAAATAAAGCTTTGATGTTTTTCGTAATAGCGTGCGATGTTTAATCCCGCTTCAATATAGCCCGCAACCAACGCTGGAGCATGAAGCCCCGGTCTTTGACAAACACATTTCATTTGCCGCTGATAATTGAGCATAGCATTGTGAGAGTACATAAGAAAACCGATTAGCTGTAATGATAACAATTATCATTACAGCTAATCGGTTTTAGTGCAAGTCTTATATAACGGTGTTAAGACTGAATAGATTAACTGCAGAGGTCTAATTATAACCAAGAATAAAAATCTGGTCTGTTTCATGTTTTTTCGGCGCCTGTACATTTTCTTTATTGCATTGAGAAAGAAGATCAATCACGGTTGCTCTGTCATCACAACTTGTTAAGGCGGCTTTTTCGCTTTCTGCACGCTCGCTCGCGGCAATGGCTGCATCGACAGCAGTGTAAGGTGAGATATACATTATATTGCTCCTATTGGTTTACTCATTACTGAATTTGCATAAGCTATACCAATCATGTTTATAAAATATAATCCTTTGAATTAAATGAATTTAAATTATTTTTAATGCAATAGAGCGCGACATTATTGTGGATTTTTGCTTTACTGTTGTGCATTAATTACCAAACATGGTGCAAAAACTGGTATGGAAAAACCATTCTCTCAAGCCTGTGAAAATAACAAATCACCCATTCTTCACGTATTAAAAGACTTTTTTGCCGATGTAGAAAATGTACTCGAAATTGGCTCAGGTACAGGACAACATAGTGTGCACTTTGCCAAGCATTTAACGCATTTGCAGTGGCTGTGTAGCGATCGTGAGGTGAATCACTTAGGTATTTTACAGTGGCATCAGGAAGCATCGTTAGCTAACTTGCATGCCCCTTTGTCACTAGATTTACAGCATGCTTGGCCTGTTGATAGCGTGAACGCAATCTATACCGCTAATACACTGCATATTATTAGCTGGCCGCTGGTTGAGCGTTTCTTTCAAGGGGTTGAAAAGCATTTAGCCCACCAAGGAAAGTTATGTATTTATGGGCCATTTAAATACCAAGGCAATTATACAAGTGCCAGTAACGCTGAATTTGATACCTTTTTAAAGCAACAAGATGCAAACAGTGCAATACGTGATTTTGAAGCTATTTGCCAACTTGCAGAGCAGGCAGGCTTAACGTTTGTTGAAGATGTACAAATGCCAGCTAACAACCAATTACTGCTGTTTAAACGGCAGTAGGGTATCGCACTGTGCTTTATAGAGTGCCATGTGTTGGCGCTCTCTGGCGATAAAATCGTTGATAGCCGCAGCAAAATCAGGCTGTTGAATATGGTGTACTGAGTAAGTGTAAACGGGCTGAAACCCTCGGCTTATCTTATGCTCACCTTGTGCTCCAGAGTGAAACTGTTTTAGCTTATTGGCAATGCAGTATTCAATCCCTTGGTAATAACACAGCTCAAAATGCAGGCTGTCGATTTCATCATTGGCGCCCCAGTAGCGACCATACAGACACTGTTTATCTTTAAAGCTTAAAGTCGCAGCGATAACTTCATCAGCCTGTTTAGCAAGCATCAATACTAACTGTGTGGGCATTGTATCTCGTAGTCGTTGAAAAAACGCATTATTTAAATAACCTGTGTGACCTGAGCGTTTAATATAAGTTTGGCTATAAAAGTGGCTAAAGAGCTGCATGTCCTGAGCGCTTATAGTGTTACCTTCTCGCCACTCGATGGTTATGTGTTGTTGAGTGATTTTGACACGCTCTTTTTTTATCGACTTTCGCTTGCGTGCTGTCAGTGAGTCTAAAAAGTCATCAAAGTGAGAGTATGCTTGATTAAACCATTGAAACTGGACGCCTTGACGTAGCATAACAGCATCGCTTTTTAGTGATTCAGCCTGTTGCTGGTGGCAAAAGTTGATATGCCAGCCCGACCATTGCCTATCGTGCGCAGTATTTGTTAATACTTGCGTTAAATAATTATAAACACTGTCTGGATTGGGGTGGTTAATGCTCAGTCTTTGACCTTCAATGGGTGTAAAAGGCACGGCAGATAACCATTTGGGGTAGTAATCTAAACCATGTTGTTGATACGCCTCTGCCCATGCCCAGTCAAACACATATTCACCGTAAGAGTGATACTTTATATACCCGGGTAGTAGAGCAACGATATGTTTTTGCTGGTAAATTGCCAGGTGCATTGGTTGCCAACCTGTGTTTTTACTCACGCAGCCAGTGTGCTCAAGCGCAGCTAAAAAAGCATGATCGGTAAAGGGGGTATCATGAAAAAAACGCTGCCAAATTGTCGTATCAATATCCGTTATTTGATTAAACCAACGGTGACTAAATTGGCTCATTGTTCAGAGGCCCTTTCAACGTCTTTAATAAAGTCTGTGATATGTAAGCTGAGCTTATCGAAATATGGATTGAAGGTGAGTCTTGCAAATGGCTTATACTTCGCTAAATTCTCTGCTGTGCGCTCACCAATAACAATTTCAGGCTGATATTTACAGGCTTTGTATAGGGTATCGTCATCTAAATAACTGCCACAATTTCGATAGCGGGCAGTGCGGCCATAGTGTGGATTGCTTGGTTTATTAACGATACCAATATGTGACATGCCTTGAATATTTTTACAGTCTTCGGTGTCGCAGTCATCGCTAATTATCAGGTAATCGGCTGGAAAACTATTGGGTATATTTTTATCATCACCGTAATAAACAAGGCGATTAAGTTGGCTGTTTTTATGAGTTTTGGGATTGTGTAGCTTAGCTAATAATTTAAACGTTACTTGATTATCAATCGTGGTATCAACATCGCTAAAGGTGCTAAAAAAAGCAACATCAGGTAGTGAACGGTGTTTTAGTTTATCTAAGCTGATGCGCTTCATGGCTTCATAACTGGCTGATGCGGCATTAAATGGAAAGGACTCATATTTTGCAAAATCGAGATCGGCATCTTTATCTATCCAGTTTATAAAGGGTATCGCGTCAACCCACTTGGCTAGCCAGCCATTTTTATTATGGGGCTCAGTCGCGGGTGAAAACAGCATCGCGCCGATAATGTGTTTATCAACGGGACCTTGGGTTAAATAATCAATGATCATTGCTGCACCTGTTGAATACCCCCCTAAAATGACCTGATCAAAATCTTTTAACGTGCGCTCAATAGCGTAAGTGCTCGCCTTGTACCAGTCGTCGGCATTAATCTCTTTGAGTGCTCCTGGTGCTGTACCGTGCCCTGGTAATAACAGGGTACGTACCGTGTAACCTTGTTGATAATACACTTGAGCTAGATCATGGTAGGTAAAAGGTGAGTCGGTTAAGCCATGGATTAATAGCACTGCCTTACGGCTCTGTTTTTGTGTTAACTCAAAAGGGCTGATTAAATCTGCTACTGTTGCATTTGCAGGGCGTGATCCTTGCGCAACGAGTTGCTTATAGGTGTCGGTATAGACTGGGCAAGGCAGCGTTGCGCGGGGATTTTCGCTGCTAATTTCAAGGTAAGCAGCTGTAAGGTAGTCACTATACGCTTGCTCGGTGTTATAACTAAAGGTGCTGTGTGAGCGAGGAAGAGGTTCTCTGAAAAGCCCTTCGCGCTTACTTTTCATCATGAGATTTTCATCTTCCAGTTGGGTTAAACACGTTTCTTGCTGTGCCTGTAATGGGGGGCTGCCGAGTCCAAAAAGAATGAGAATAAAGGCAACTAAGTTGATGAATTTCATTGTATAAGAGTCCTTTTAAGTATTCAGCTTATCGCGTTATTGTCGTATTGCAAGTACGCAGCGTCACGCTAAAGGTAAATGGCGTTTAGTGAATGCTTGCTTTAATACCACCGTCGATTCGATATTGGCAATACAATTGATACTGCCTAATTTATGTTTTACAAAACTTTCGTAGCTTTCTAAATCAGCGGCAATTATTTTTAATAAATAATCATAGCTGCCTGAAATAACCGAGCATTCCAGTACGTGTTCAAGCTTTTCCACTTGCTGTTCAAACTGTTCTGCAGCAGCAACCGAGTTTTGATTTAAGCGTACAAACGCATAAACAGAGACATTTAAGTCAACCGCTTTGGGGTTAATTGCAGCATGATAACCACTAATCACATTACTTGATTCAAGCTTCTTAATTCGGCGCAGGCAAGGAGTATCAGAGAGGCTGACTGATTGAGCAAGCTCAGACACAGATGTACGTGCATTATCTTGTAGTGCGTTGAGTAATTGTTGGTCTTTTTTGTCTAGTTTCATTTCTATTTGAGTGATTTTCACTAATTATCGCAAATTCTAGCTTATATTTTAGCGATTAGCACTCAGTGAACTCTGTTAACATTATCGCAATATATTTATTTTGGAGTAAGCCTGTGACTGAGAACACCAAGGCATTTGATAGCTGGCTGCGTACCCGATTTGTTGAGATCAATAGCGAACTAGAAAAACTATATTGGCAACAAGACGATAAAGCGAATGTAGAAGGCGTTGGCGAACACCTTAAACACCAGTTAGAGCAGGAAGGGAATGAGCATATTCGTGCCTTATTAGCAGAAGGCAATACCGACGAAGGTTTTGATAATGCCTTTGATTTATTAGGCAATGTTGGCTTATTTATGGCTGCATGTCGTCGCCATGAAATTACTGAACCCTCACGCGAAACCACTTCTCCCTTGGTTGATGCATCGGCACTTGCTATGCACATTGGCGCATCTATTGGTGTTACACCACGCTTTGCGACTGCTCATTTAACCACCCACAATAAAGCGGTTGATGGTCTTTATAAGCGCTTTACAAATCTTGAAGATGAAAAAGTCTTTGTTGATTACAACACCAAAGGAATTTTGGCTTACAAACGTGCGGCAGATGCGTTACTAAAAATTCAACCATTAGGAATTTCGCACCCAATTGCCGCTGATTTATTGGCTGTAGCCAAACATGCATTACTGGATGTCATCGAGTCAAATAATGCGCTGTATAACAAACTCGATACTGATCGTTTCTTTTACTGTGTGCGCCCTTATTACAAACCCTATCGCGTAGGGAAAGAGGTTTATCGTGGTGCAAATGCCGGTGATTTTGCAGGCATTAATGTGATTGATATGTTGCTTGGACTTTGTTTTGCTAACGAGCCAAGCTATTCGCAAATGCTGGTGGATAAATTTTTATACATGATGCCAGAAGATCAGCAAATATTGCGTGAAAGCATGCGGATGACGAGTATCATGGATGACTTTTTAGCCGCAGAAACTGAACGAGATAGTGAATGGCTGCAAACAAACTTAAAGTTATTTATTCAAGTTTGTAAATTGCATGGTGACACAGCAATCGGTCATCATAATCAACTAGTGAGTAAGTACATTGCACAGCCATCACAAAAAATGCAGCAACAACATATGGATAAAGTCACGGCGAGTGGGCCACCGTTACATGTGTTGCTTAACTCTCTTGAGCAATTACGTGATCGCCGAGCCGCAGCAAAACGCGACGATATCCGCACTCGCTACGATGATTTAACTAAGCTAAAACAGTGGATTAAGTAATGCGTAAACATGACTTTATACTCGCCCCAGGAAGCTATTTATTAAATCATTCTGTGGGCCGCGCTTTAAAATCGGCAGAGCCGTATTTTCATGAGCATTTTTTTGCCGCTTGGCAAAATGAAAATAAAGAGCCTTGGCAGCAATGGTTACACGGCGTTGAGGCATTTACATCAAGCTTAGCGCGGCTGTTTAATTCGGATGCAGAGCTATTTTGCCCACAAGTGAATTTATCGAGTGGCTTAACAAAGTTAGTGATGTCGCATCCGCGTTTGCAACAGACAAACTGCACAGTATTAATGGCAGAAAGTGATTTTCCTAGCATGGGATTTGCGATGCAAAAAGCGCTCCCTGCATGCGCTGAAATTGTGTTTATTGGCGCTGATGAGGATTTAACCGATGCTCAGGTTTGGCAATCATATTTGACTAAGCAAGCGTTCGATTTAGTGTTTGTGAGTCATGTGTATTCAAATACTGGCCAGCAAGCTCCGATTGCTGAAATCATTCAAATTGCAAAGCAATCCAATACGCTAAGCCTGATAGATATCGCTCAGTCGGCAGGTATTTTAGAGGTGGATTTAACAGCACTTGACCCCGATTTTATGCTTGGCTCGAGTGTTAAGTGGTTGTGCGGTGGCCCAGGTGCTGCTTATTTGTGGGTCAATCGTCATCAACTTGCATTGTGTCAGCCAAAAGATGTTGGTTGGTTCTCTCATCAAAATCCATTTGAGTTTGATATCAAGCATTTTACTTATCATCATACGGCACTGCGTTTTTGGGGAGGAACGCCATCAGTCGCACCGTGTATTTTAGCTGCGCATAGTATTCGCTACTTTGCCGATTTAGGCATTGATAAAGTACGCGCCCATAACTTAGCAATGCTTGCTACGTTGCATGCTGAGCTGAGTGAATATATGCGTTCGCCAAGTGCAGCAGATAAATGCTCCGGCACGGCAATCATGCATTTTGGTCGTCAACAACAGGCGGTTAAAGCGGCGTTGCATGAGGCTAATATCGCTGTTGATGAACGTCATTTAGGGCTAAGGGTCTCAGCCCATGTTTATAATGACGGCAATGATATAAATGACTTTATTAAGACTGTGAAAAGCGTTTTAGATTAAGTGCTTGTCGCACTTTTGCCTTTACAGAACGCCAGTGTGTCATCGGCTTTTTAGGTACCAGCGCTAAAATGTGTTCGAAATCGATGTCATCAATATGCATTTCATTACTGTGCGCAAACATAATGCGTTGAGGTTTAAGGGCTTTTAGCATTAATAAAGAGTTTAAATACAGTTTAGGATAAAACACAGGAAAGGGTGGCATAAGCTGCCCTTTCACTTTTACGAGTAAGTCGGCAATGTAAATTCGCTCTGTGGGAATATGGTACAGGCTAATATCGCGGTCGGTATGACCTGGCGTATGCAGTGCTTGCCAGTCATCAAAATCCGGCAGGGTAGAGTCGGTTGCTAAGTAATAGTCGGCATCTAGATATCGGCTATACCAAAGATTGCGTCTTTCTTTGTTTAGCCGACCTGCAACCCACCATGCAAGAGCGATATCGGCCAAGTGCATTAAAATACCATCAAGGCCTTTATACCATTGCCCCGGTGCATTAGATGTCGCAATTTTTGCACCGCTTAGTTTTCTTAGGGCATGGGCGCCACCGGCATGATCGGGGTGCATATGAGTCACAACAATCAGTTTTAAATCTGTCAGAGGGCGGTTGAGTTGTTCGGTAATATAGTTAAATACGGTGTCGACATCAGCGCGGCAACACCCATCGAGTAGCATTAGTTTGTCGGGATATTCAACTAAGTAAATATTTTGAATATAGCCTTCGATTGTGTGTATGTGCATTACCCTCGCTCCCTTAATTAACCCGTCTCAATTGTTATATCATGCCTGACCAGTTTAGGAAAATTAGGGGGTTTGTGTGCCATTGAGTTGCTTTTTACGCTCTTCTAATTGTTTTATCTGTTGTGCAAATTGCGTAAGTTGGTTTTCATAGTATGAATTTATGCGCTTACTTTGTTTACTTATTGCATCGTCAATCGAATCTGCACCTAATCTGTTCGCCGCATCTTGAGTCATTAACTTAAGTTTTTCTATTCGTTCGCGCTGTTGTTGCTTTAGGTTTTTACGTTCTAATTCTAGTTGTTGAATTTTGCGATCGATTTCTTGGACTTGTAGGTAGTCATCAACGCTTAGCTCAGGCTGTTTTTTTGTATTATCGGTGAGTTGTTTAGGGGGTAGGTTGATTTTTATGATAGTGGCGTCTCTTCCACAGGGTTGCTCTGAGAAAGTGGCAACACCCTTTATCATGCATTTATAGACAGTTGCTTGGCTGCTAAAACTAGCTAAAATTACTGTGGCTAAAATCTTTTTTGTCAATTTACTCATTCGAGTTCTCTAGCGAGCGGCAAAATAGAAAGGGTTGCTTTGCTGTTTGACTGTATTTCACTTATATATAAATAGGTATTATCAGCTGTTTGATGGGCTGCCAACCTAATATCAAGTGCATTACTAGCTAAAAACAGATTTCTGCCCCATGTGTTATCTGAAAAGTCTCTTTCACTGACAATGACGCCTTCTCCTTTTTTTGCATAAAAAACACTTATTTTTGATTCATCGATTACTGCGTCAAGTGTAGCAAATGAGCCACTAATATCAGAGTAAATGGTCTCTGCATCACTCCATTGTCCTTCAGACCAACGAGTCATAAGTATTTTTTCATCCTTACTGCTAAACTTACGATATATAATACAAGGTGAACAATAAGTATTATCAAATACAAGCTTTGAGGTTTGTATATACGTTCCTTTATCTTGTTTTGGGTTTGAGTTTTCATAACTGATTTCTGGGTATATTTCTAATGTAGATAGGCTAACTGGAGGTGTTAGCAAGTTACCAGCTGAGGTTATAAAAGAATTTTCATTTGGATTGTAAACTGCATAACTACCTTGATATCGCCTAGCGCTTGGTGAAAAAGAAGACCATTCCCATAAAATATGCACATTGCCGTTGGTATCAACAAACAGATCATTCGGGTAGACTGGTGCGTTTAATCCATTTTCTTCTTTTGTATTTGCTGCAAACTTAGCGATTAAACGCCATGTTTTGGACGTGTTATTCCAATGGTAAAGGTCTCCGGAACCTGAGTACTTTTCATATTCAGATTGTTGTTTTATTTTAGGCAGGTTTCTAATTATAAGATAAATATCTCCTTCAGGAGTGCTTTTTGCAATAGGATAAGTAAAAGAGCCTTTGTTTTGAAACATAAAACTCTGCTCTAACGAGTTCAAACCCGAATCTCCTAAAAAATAGCAACATCCATTACCCTCATTATGCATTCCGGCCCAAACATGTATTGTTCCATCACCATCCATTGCTATTGTTGGTTGCTTGTGGCCAATGTCATCACAAGAATACCAATAACCTTCTGTTGAGTTTGCAAGGATATAGTTCCAGTTGCCACTTTTGTCTTTAGACGCAAGGGCGAGGTAGTGCGTACTATTATCTGAACACTTTTTGCTTTGCTCCCCAGATGCATTGTAAGCTATGTAAAGGTTTTCATTATAACTAGTGATCGGAGACCACCATCCCGCCCTGTTGGATGAATCGAGGTTAAAAGAGGTTACAGACTGACCTTCACTTGAAAGGCTGCTTATTGTTGGGGTAATTATTTCAGAATCCCCCTCTCCTTTACATCCTGCTAAAATTAATAGAAAAGTTAAACTAAGGCGAATTCTCATTTCTGATCTACTCCTTGATTTCAAGAGTAAACTTATAGTTAACGTTACATCAAAAATCAAACAACGCCGCATATTTTAGCGAGGATTAATTGAGTCACTCTCAGTTAAAACTTTCGCTATATGTGAGTTTCACTGATTCAGTATAAATTAATAGGGCATGTTAAGTGCGTTTTCATCACCATGCTTTATAAGGAAAGTTCTTGAGGCTTATAAGGTCAATTTCGACAAGGTCATTTTTGTTTAGATATTGCAAGCATAAAAAAACCGCTAAAAAGCGGTTTTTAATAATAAAATGGTGGAGAAGGAGGGATTCGAACCCTCGATAGAGCTACAAACCCTATACTCCCTTAGCAGGGGAGCGCCTTCGGCCACTCGGCCACCTCTCCAACGCATAATTCAGATTGTAACTTGCTGATAATTATCAACAAATAAAAATAAGTGGTGGAGAGATAGGGATTTGAACCCTAGAGGGGCTACAAACCCCTGCCGGTTTTCAAGACCGGTGCATTCGACCACTCTGCCATCTCTCCACAAAGTGTTGCGAGAATAATACTTAGCTGAATCGGTTGTGTAAATAGGAAAAAGTTCGTTTGCTTGTTTTTTGAGCGTAAAGACGGTGTTTTTTGTAAAAAGCTTTAAATTTTTGCTGTTTTAGTGCTTTTAAAAAGAGGGGAGCAGCAAACGAGGAGCTAAAGAAGATGCTTCGTTAGTGGTTGGGTGTTTGCTGCACCTAAAAAGTAACCATGGTTGGGGATTACTTATATTGTACTGCACCGCCAAGCGCTAGCTTTTTGCCGTAGCGATTAAGTTTTGCCAACATTTTTGCTTTGCGGTTAGTTGGTTTTACGGCAACATGAGTTGCAGCATTTTGATTTAAAGTGTTAATTGGGTTCATTACTTTGCTCCAGATTGTGTTTGGTTGAAAACATGGGTATTTTGCAGGCAAAGTGAACAAAAATAAAACGATAAAATTTGAGTCTGTCGGATAACTTTTTCTTATCTGAATGCGCCTTGTTAACGGTGAGTTAAGTTACGTGTCTCATTGTTTTTTGAATAGTTATGCTAAAGAAATGCGCTCTAATGTCCTTGTTTGTAGGGGTTTTTAGCTTTTGAAACTTTGTTTTATGCGTTTTTAAAGTTTTAAATTGAGTATTTATTCAGATTAATTTAATTTGAATAAAAAGAGGTTTTTTGCTAAGAAGATGAAGTGGCAGTTGATGTTAATAATAATAAAGCCAAGTGACAAAAAAAATACTAAGCAAAGTGTTGAATGGTTATTAAACGAATGCACATTACGGCACATTGAGCCGCAACTTTTCTTTACCACGGGACACTTTGAAAGTGACCATAAAGCAATTGCGAATCTTGCAAAGCACGTTAATCAGGCTGTTGTTATTGGTGGCGATGGTTCACTGCATTTAGCCATTAATGCACTGTTTGGTTGTGATTGTTCAATTGCCTTATTGCCAGCAGGGACCGGTAATGACTTTGCGCGAGGCTTTGCTTTTAAGCCGCAACAATGGCGAGACGCTGTCTTTTCAGGCCATACTCAGTTAATTGATGTTGGGAAAATTAATCAGCGGTATTTTATTAATGTGGCTGGGGTCGGTTTTGATGCGGATGTTGTTAGTCAATTAAATCAAGTGGGGCGGTTTACTGCGTTTGGTTATCTATGGCAGGGCATTAAACAGTTATTTTCTTTTCAAGCAAAGTCTTTATCAGGGGTATTTGCCGACAAGCATGAAGAGTTCACTAATTTAGTGACTTTATTTGCTAACCATCATTATTTTGGTGGAGGCTTAAAAATTGCGCCTCATGCCATATTGAATGATGGAGAGCTTGAGTGTTATCGCATGCCAGCAGGTAACTTAGTGAAGAATTTACGCAGTTTTTTACATCTCATTTTTGTAAAACATCATAACTTAAACGAGCTTCAATACTGCCGTTTGTCTCGTGCCGAAATACACACTGCCGGTTTGCTAATAGAGGCTGATGGCGAGTTGGTCGGTGTGACACCTGCAAAAGTTGTCATGTATCACCAAGCATTACGTTTTCATTTACCATAAAAAAGCGCCTGCTATTTTTAGCAGGCGCTTGGTGTTAGAGGTGACATAATCACTTCTAACTGGGGACAGAGCGATTTTGCAGGCTATTTCTTGTAGCAAAAAACGCTTTAATTCGTTGTGTGGGCGTTAATACAATGGCATTGCCAAATAGCACTAAACTAAACCCTATAAATGTGTTGGTTTGCCACTCAAACCCTTCAAACAATGTACTCAGTACGACTGCCACCAGAGGAAATAATACAATGACGTAACTGGCGCGCTCGGGACCAATATTTTTCAATAGCGCAAAATAACAAGCAAATGCGATGACAGTGCCAAATATGGCTAAGTAAAGTAGCGATACCCAGTAACTTGCAGGTGCAGTGAATGTCAGTTGCACGTCGCTTATTAATACATACACGGCTAAGCCAATAGCACTGTAAAGCATGCCCCATGCATTCCCCTGCATAACGCCAATATCACGCTGAGAATTGCGGACGCTGATCATATTACCTAATGAAGCCACAAAGGTCCCTGACAGCGCAAGCAGTAACCCGACCAACGTACCATTACTCAAGTCGAACTGCTGAATTTGTGGCCAAAACAAGCTGGCGATACCCAAAACGCCTAACAATGCGCCAACGTAAATTCGCTTGGCGATTGGTTTCGAAAAAAACAGTCGGGTATTAATAATATTCATCACTAATAGCATTGAGAATGCAATGGAGGCCATGGCAGAACTAAGGTAATTTTGTGCCCAATACAGTGTTAGGTAGTTCAAACCAAAGTTAAATAATGCCAGTAGGGTAAAAAAACCATGATCACGCCATGAATAACGCATCGGCAGGTTTTTAAATAACACAAATGCCCACATTAAAATGGCGGCAATTGCAAAACGATAGAACAAAGAAATTTCAACGGCGACATCACCTAGTTGAAACTCAATAGCCAGCCACGTTGATCCCCAGATCAATACAGTTGCAAGGTAAAGAGCGGCGCTTTTCATCTTTATTGCCTAAATAGGGTAAGTGTGTTTATTTTAATTTGATTCTGTATACTTAACATATACAGAAAACTACAAATGCAACCTATACAGTTTGGTGAGCTATGTCACAAGTGATCAGTCGCAGTAACAGTCAGTTCTTGTATCAGCAAGTGACTCAGTTAGTAAGAGATTTATCGTCACAGGGATCGTTATTACCCGGAGAAAAACTCCCTTCATTGCGAAAAATGGCTGAAAAGCTTAATGTCAGTATTCCTACCGTTAAGCAGGCCTATCAGCTTCTTGAGGGGCAAGGGTTGATTGAAGCGAGAGAGAAGTCGGGATACTTTTTAAAATCATCGCAGTTAAATCAATCAAGACCCAAGCGCGTGAAATTAAGCCGCGAGCCAATGACTGTCAACAAGCAAGCGCTGATAGAGCAAGTTTATAGCGCAATCCACAAAGCCAATGTTGTCCCGTTTGGTATTGCTAATCCAATTGCTGCGGCACCCACCGATAAAGCATTAGCACGAACGATGCGCCGAGTGATGACATTGGCCGGAGCTACGGTAATTAATTATGGGCCGATGGATGGCTTTGCTCCGTTAAAAAAGCAATTGATTCATCGTTATTTAGATTTCGGAATTGGTGTGGCGAGCGATGAATTGGTGATCACCAATGGGGCACAAGAAGCGCTTGCCATTGCACTAAAATGCGTGGCAAAACCTGGTGATGTGATTGCGATTGAATCACCTTGTTACTTTGGCATCATTGAGTTAATTGAAAGTTTAGGATTGAAAGCGCTGGAAATCCCACTATGCCCAGATGAAGGCATTTGGTTAGATGACTTACAACAGGCGCTAGATGAGCATGATATAAAAGCATGCGTGTTCTCTACCTCATTGAATAACCCTGTGGGGAGTTTTATGCCTGATAGTAAGCGTGAACAGCTGGTCGCTTTACTTGAGGCTCGTGATGTTGTGCTGATAGAGGATGATGTATACGGTGATCTACATTACACCGCAAAACGTGCTACACCAGCGCAGGCTTACTCTAAAAAAGGATTGGTGATCACCTGCGCCTCATTTTCAAAAACGGCTGCACCGAGTTATCGGATTGGTTGGATTATTGCGGGCCAGTTTGCTGAACAAGCCAGACGTTTTAAACGAGCCTTGAGCTGCTCAGCGCCATTGATCAATCAATGGACCTTGTATGAATTTATTGCCAGTGGTGAATACGACAGAAATATTCGTTTATTACGCCAGCGACTAAGTGCTAACAAAGAGCGAATGATTTGGTGCCTGCAGCAATATATGCCAAGTTGTGCACGTATTAGTAACCCGCAGGGAGGGTGTGTTATTTGGGTGGACTTAGGGAGTCAATATGATGCCGTTAAACTATTCCATTTAGCATTAGATGCGGGGATTAGTATTACTCCTGGGCTTATTTTTTCGGCGGGGAAAAAATACCGCAGCTGTTTTCGATTAAGCTATGGTTTGCCTTGGTCAGAGCGTTTGGAAGACGCAGTCAAAACGTTGTCACAACTAACCGTACTTGCAAAAAAATAAAAAAAGCGCAGAGCAAGCTCTGCGCCATAAGACCAAGTAGATTGGTTCAGGGATGTTAATGCATTACAGGGTGTTCTGTTTGAACGTGAACAGTTGGTATTCTTTGAGTTGTGGCACTAAAGCAACGAGCTGTTGCTCTTTGTGAGCAATATCGGCAAAGCTGCCACACAATGCGTCGGCACGTTTTTCAAGTTGCGCTGCTTGTGTTTCTACACGCGCTTCGATTTGTTCACCCATGTTTTCCATGCGCTGTTCAAACGTGTCCATGTCACCACCCGAGCCAAGAAGCTCAGAGCCTAGTGCAACTAAAATACTGCCCATTGATTGCATCATTGCCGATTCAACTGCAGACTCAATTTGTTGGTCGAATTGTTCATCAAAATTTTGACCAAACTTTTCAAAACTTTGCTGACCCATGGTGAATGCACCTTGTTGGTAAAAGGTATTTTGCACTTCTACACTAATCTCATCCATTAATTCAGAGATGTCATCAAAGCCACTAATGTTGAATGCGTTTGCCACTTCTTCAATTGCAACACCGGCAATTTTCACACCCTCTAGAGCAATGTTTGCCACTTCGGGTAGTTGGCTACGTAAGCTATCTGAGTAATTTGCAATAGCTTGTTGTTGAGATGCATTCAGCGAGATGTTTTCGCCATCAATGTATAAGTTATTTTGATCAATGATTTTCATTGTGCTGTTATCAGCAGTGAACACTTCTAATTCGTTTGGCGTGATGCGAACATCGTTCTTGAACTCAACATCACATTGCTCACCACTGAATGAAATATGCGTATCATTATCGTTATGAGCCATAGCGCTGGTTGCGATAAATAAAGAACTTACTAACAATAACTTTTTCATTTTTTTCTTTCCTGTTTGAAATGACGAAAATAAATAATCAAACTTAATGCCAAGGTTTTTATTGTGTTTATTTTCATTGAGTTATGTTGTTTTTGAGGTTTTTTAAAATGAAAGCTGTTTGGTTTTTTAACCATTTTTTAGTCAAATTAACTAAAAAACATACATGGATAAATGTGTTTTATCGAAACGATAAAAAACTCTCACTTTTCAGAAATCAAATTTAGCGCTATTTATTCACAATATTGACATATCGCCACTTTAGCATGGCGGTGTGGCTTTATTTTGGTGGTTTTTTACATACTAAATAACCACTGAGCTTTTTAATCTTTGCCAATTCACAGAGCAAATTTTAATCTCCTGAATTGGTCTCAAACACTTTATGGAGTGGGTTGTGGGTAAGACATTTAGTTATGATGCGCTAGATGACGATTTTGTTGAAGACGAGTACGAAATGGTCGGGCGTAATCAACACGACAAGAAAAAGCAACGCGTTAAGAAGAAGTTGGAAGACTATCTTGAGCAAAAACGCTTGCGCAGAAACTTAGGCGAAGACGACTTTGATGAGTACATGAACGACTAAGCATAAATTTAGATAAAGAGGCTATTGCCTCTTTATTGCTTTTTGGTTCGAGGTTTATTTGCTCAGTGCCGTAATAATTGCAGACTCGATGTGTTCTGGTTTAGTGAGGGGCGCGAATCGTTTAATCGCTTTACCATCCCTACCAATCAGAAACTTTGTAAAGTTCCACTTTATTTTACGGGTGATAAAGCCCGGTAATTCTGATTTTAGGTGCCTAAAGACAGGGTGAGCATGTTCACCATTGACATCCACCTTACTCATCATTAAGAAACTCACGCCATAGTTGATGAGGCAGCCTTCCTTAATTTCTTTTGTGTCACCGGGCTCTTGTTTACCAAACTGATTACACGGAAAGCCGATAATAATGAGGCCTTGAACATGGTATTTTTCGTGCAATTTTTGCAGGCCTTCGTATTGTGGTGTAAAACCACACTTGCTCGCTGTATTGACGACTAAAACGACTTTATTTTCGAAATCAGAAAAGTGAACCGTTTGGCCTTGTAAGTTGGTTGCTGAGAGTTGATAAAATTCGTTCATAATAGTGACTTTTTATTATTATTTGATTGATTCTAACCCGCTTGCCTTATTTCTGAAAGTGTGAATTTTATTCAGCGAATTCATTGGTAAGGTGCTCAATTAGTAAACGTACGCGGTAAGGCAAGAGATCTTTGCGCGGATACACCAACCAAGAGGCGTTGTCGCTGACTTGAAAGTCATCCAGCACTGTTACAATTTGCCCTTTTGCAATATAGGGCTCAACAATGTCGTGTGCCAAATGCGCGATTCCGATGCCAGCAATAGCTGCACTTAGAATGGCTTGAGGGTGATTGCTGCGCCAATTGCCATTTATACGGACTTCTTTGATGTGTTCATCAATGTTAAAACGCCAACGTTTTCTCATCGCGATTAGGCAATTGTGTTCAGTCAACTCATAAGGGTGCGTTAAGCGTGGATGGTTGGCTAGGTATTCAGGGCTTGCGACAAGCGTCATTATTCGCTTGCAAAGAGGTCTGGCGATAAGATTGGAGTCTTCCATGCGGCCAAAACGAACGGCTAAGTCAAAGCCCTCTTCAACTAAATTGACATTACGGCTATTGAAGTCGATTTCGACTTCGACCTCTGGGTAGCGTTTGACAAATTCGGCAACTTTCGGTGCAACTTGATTGGCAACAAATTCACCGGCACCTGTGATACGAATAAGCCCTTTAGGTTGGCGTTGCTCACCCTGTAACTGGTTATTCGCATCGATAAGCTCTTGCCGGATTGCTTTAAGTTTGATCGCATATTCTTTTCCGGCCTCTGTCAGGCTTATTTTTCGCGTGGTACGCTGAAAAAGGACTGACCCTAAGCGGTTTTCAAGTTGTTGAATTTGCCTACTAATATGTGAAGTAGAGACCTCCATCGCCTTGGCTGCATGGGTAAAGCTCCCTTGCTCAACAACATATAAAAATTCGTCTAAACCTTGCCACATATTCATATCCTAAGATTTCTAGCTAGTGTGAGTTTACGTTAATTATTGTTGCATTACTGCAAAAGTGATTATCTATTTTACCGCTTTATCCCTATATAAAAATAACTAAAATGGTTTATTCTCTGATAAAAACTCACATCAACGATGAGGAAGCCACATGTTAAATTTTAGTTTTGAAAACCCAACCAAGATTCATTTTGGTGAGCAACAGATTAAAGAGATTCAGTCAGAAATCCCTAAAAATGCCAAAGTACTCGTCACTTATGGTGGTGGCAGCATTAAGAAAAATGGCGTTTATGATCAGGTTAAAGCAGCATTAAGTGAGCATACGTGGTTTGAGTTTGCAGGTATTGAGCCAAACCCAAGTTACCAAACCTGTATGAAAGCCGTAGAGCTTGTTAAAGAAAAGCAGATTGATTTCATTCTGGCTGTAGGTGGGGGTTCTGTGGTTGATGGCAGTAAGTTTATTGCCGCTGCGGCTGAATTCACGGGTGAGCCTTGGGATATTTTAGCAAACGGCGCAGAAGTAAAATCGGCGGTTGCACTCGGTGTGGTACTGACCTTGCCTGCAACGGGGTCTGAGTCGAATACCTTTAGTGTTGTCTCAAACCTTGAAACTCACGATAAACTTCCATTTGCCAGTGAGTATGTGCGCCCTCGTTTTGCGGTACTTGACCCCGCAGTAACGTTTTCATTACCAGAGCGCCAAGTGACTAACGGGATTGTTGACGCATTTGTACATACTATGGAGCAATACCTTACGTATGATGTAGGTGCAAAGTTGCAAGACCGCTTTGCCGAAGGAATTTTAATGACCCTCATTGAAGAAGGGCCTAAAGCATTCTCAGAGCCAGAAAATTATCAGGTGCGCGCTAATATTATGTGGTCAGCAACAATGGCATTAAATGGGTTGATTGGTGCGGGCGTACCTCAAGATTGGGCAACACATATGATAGGGCATGAAATGACAGCAGTGTACGGCCTTGATCATGCGCAAACCCTAGCGATTGTATTACCACGCATGATGGCTGAGCAAAAAGACACTAAGCGCGGTAAGTTACTACAATATGCAGAACGTGTGCTGGGACTGGATATTACCAATGAAGAGGCGGCAATTGAACACGCGATAGCTGCAACGGAAGCTTTCTTCCACAGTGTTAAAATGCCAACACGTTTGAGCGATTATAACTTAGACGACAGTGTGGCAGATAAGCTTGTTGCGCAGTTAGAGCGCCATGGCATGACTGCTCTGGGTGAGCGTGAGCAAGTGACACTTGAGAAAAGCCGCGCTATTTTGCTCGCCAGCGTATAAGTTGCGTTAGCTCAAGATTATAAATAATCCCATCCCTGCCAGTGTTGTGTAGTAAATGTTGTGTGTTTTGTAAGCCACAATAACGGCAAGTACCGCAGCACTTAGGTAGGGATTTTGCCAATCTAAATTAATCCCTTCATCATTAATAAATACAATGGGCACCCAAATAGCAGTGAGCACGGCAGGAGCACTAAAACTCAAAAACTGCTGCATTTTAGGGCCTACCTTAAAAGGCAAAGCGCGGTGTAGAAACAAGTAACGCGTAAAAAAAGTAATACACGCCATTAATACAATCGTGGTCATCATGCACTATGCTCCTCTTTTGCTTGCCAGCGGCTAATTGCGTACCCAACCGACATAGCAATCAGTGCTGCTGTTACTAACCATAACTGAAAACCGTGGCTTTTAAGGAGGGTTGCAACGACTCCTGCGGTGACGACGGTGGCAAGTGTTGCGAGGTTTTTCACCCCTGGCACCACTAATGCAATAAAAGTGGCGGCAATAGCAAAATCAAGGCCTAGGTTTGTTAAATCGGGCAATAAGCTGCCAGCAACAATACCAAGCAATGTCCATATATTCCATGCGATATAAAAACTAAAGCCAGCACTTAAAGCATAAATAAGGCGCAGCTTTGTTTGGTAGGCTTTAGGGTGATGCGAAAAAGCAAATAACTCATCGGTTAAAACAAAGCTGACAGGTAAACGCCAACCAAATGGTTGATCAATGACTTTATGGCGGATGGCTAGGCCATACAAAAAGTGTCTTGAACTTATAATAAGCGTGGTAAATAAAATAGTGAGTAAGGGTGTATTGCCAGCCATTAATTCAATCGCGACTAACTGCGCAGAACCGGCAAATACGAGTAGTGACATTGCTTGTGTTTCAAACGCACTAAAACCATTTTGGATTGCTAAAGAACCACACAGAATGCCCCATGGGATGACGGCTAAACATAGCGGGAGCATGTCGAAAAAGCCTTTTAATAACGCTTTGAGAATAGGTTTTTGCATTTTATCGCTCTTACTTGTTGTTATGGCTCAGATCAAAACACCTGTAATAGAGGCGTGTCAAAATAACCGAAGTTTGCAATAATGTATACCCCAATGCCTTACCGGTTCTGGTCTTTTTAAGTGCTTTGAGTATATTTCATAGGGAGCGTTATCATGTCTAAAGTGAAAGTATGGGATGGCTTTATAAGAAGCTTTCATTGGTTATTAGTTGTTGCAATTGCAACGCTTTATTTTAGTGCTGAAGAAGGCATGCTGGAGCTACATTTTGCAACTGGGTATTTCACGCTAGCGCTCATAATCACGCGTCTTATATGGGGGGTTATTGGCAGTAAAACGGCCAAGCTGTCCTCATTGATACATTCACCGATTGCGGCAATTAAGTCATTTAAAAATAATGAGCATAAAGCTGGTCACGGGGCTGCCGGCAGCTATATGGTCATCGCGTTTTTTATATTAATTTTGGCGCAACTAGGCTCAGGATTGATGACCAGCGATGACATACTTACCGATGGACCGCTTGTTAAATATGTATCTACGGACACGGTTGAGTTTGCAGGTTGGTTACATCACCTGAACTTTGATATTTTACTGTATGCTATTGTGCTGCATGTAATTGCGATTGTGATATATCGCATTAAAGGCAAGAACCTCGTTAAACCAATGCTGACGGGCAGTAGTGAGCAAGTTTCTGTGACTGAGCCTGTGACAAAATCACCCTTGCTTGCATTCGTTATTTTTGCGCTGTGTTTAGTGGTACTTTTTACCACATGGGGTGCTGAGCCATTAAGTTATTTGTTTAATTAAGTGAGTTGAGTGAGTTAAGTGTTAAAAAAGGCGCAGGAAGCGCCTTTTTTAATGTCGTTGACTAGTCTTTAAATGACTTATGACAGTCTTTACATCCTTTAGCCCACGCACCGAATGCTTTACCAATTACTTTCTGATCACCACTTTTTGCTGCAACCGCAAGTTCATCCGCATATTGCTGGAAAGCGACTGCTTTTTTCATAAAAGTGTCGTTATCGCTCCACACCGCGGGAAGCGCTGATGTTTCGCCTTTGTCTGAACCTGCAACAAATGCTTCCCATGGCATTTTTGATAAAGCGGCAGCATTATTTGCTCGCATTTGGAAGCGCTCAGCATCAAAAGGGACTTTTCCTTTTAACATGTCGCCCATATCACCAATTTGTACACGGATCATAGAAAACGCAGCTTGGCGGTATTCAATCGCGTCGCTAGGTTCTTCGAATACGGTGCTTGCTGTTGCGCCTAGTGCCAGTGTCGATAACATGGTACCTAATACTAAGTGTTTTAATTTCATTCCTTTTGCCCCTTTAGATGTCATAAAGATAAACTGTTTGAGTTGTATCTTAGCTAGGTGTTTTATTCAAGTGTAATGCGGTTAATCTTAACTTAAGTTTAATTTAATCATTAATATCAATGTCAGCGAAGATCATCCCGCGTCGCATGCTACGTGTTGCTAAGAAAACTTCGCCAAGTAACGATAAAAAGCCACAAATGAGCAGTGCCATCGCAGCCACAAAGCAACTGGCAATGGTCACACTTAAGTTGATAGAGTGAATGTGTGATAAAAATAAACACATAACCACGGCGCACACGAGCAAAGCACTTAATACACTTGCACTAAATGCAATATGAATACAGCGAGAACGTTTTAGCAGGGCTCTTAATTCTGTGGTCAGTGACTTATTGAACTCTTCGTCGGTACTGACTTTTAGCTTTCGCTCTAACTGCCTAGCGCGGTCTGTAATACGCGCTAAACGATTTGATAAAACACCTAAGGTTGCCGCAATACCGGTGATTAAAAAGACTGGAGCGACAGCGGTTTGTATAACCTTTGCCATCGTTAGTATGTTAATGACTTCTGAGTTCATTGTGCCTTACTCTACTCTAAAAATACTACTTTCGTTTACAAACGTTTACATCAAATTTATGATGTCAAAGCTCAATTAAAACAATGGGGTAGATTAACATTGGCACCTTTTGTAGGTTGTAATGTAACCATAATGTAATCGAGATGTTGTTCTGGTTTGTGTTTACGTTTTATATTGGTACTGAAACGTAGTTTCAATCACTATTTAGACGATAACATAACATATCCCAGGGGAACCCATGTCTAATAATCTAATAAAAAGAACAGCCGTTGCTTTAGCTGTGACTAGTGCACTATGTGCCAGCGCGCAAGCGAATGATTTTTCAAAATATAATCTAGCAGGTAAAGAATTAATTAAACCGAGTGCGGTAAGTAAAAAAGAACAAAATACTCGCAGTGAAGTGACTAGTTGGTTAGTTAAATTAAATGTGCCAGCAACTATTAATGCAAAAAGTTTAGGGGCAGATGTTGCCTCAGTTCAAGCACAAGCCAAATTAGCACAAGCCAGTGTAGAGCAAGCTATTCAGAGTATGGACTTACCCGTTCAAGTTGTAGCTAAGACATCAACACTTGTAAGCTCGGTTGTACTGAATGGTAACAAACAAGATATCGCAAAATTACTTTCAAACTCGCAAGTTGAAGGTATTTATCCCGTCTATGATTACAAATTACATGTAGCTGATAGTGCTGACTATATTGAAGCGACTCCACTTGTAGCGAATGGCTTAGCGACGGGTCAAGGTGTACGTGTTGCTGTACTAGATACAGGTATTGATTATACGCACACTGCATTTGGTGGTGAAGGCACTGAAGCTGCCTATGAAGCAGCCATTGCAGACCCTACAACTGTTGATTGGCCGCAAGGAAAAGTGCTTGGTGGTTTCGATTACATTAATAATGATGCGGATCCAATAGATGTAACGACAAACCATGGTACGCACGTATCTCACTCTGTGAATGGCATTGCACCAAATGTTGATTTATTTGTTTATTCAGTGTGTGCTGCTAACTGTCCAGGGTTGGCGCAATTACTTGCGTTAGAGAATGCGATGGACCCTGATGGTGATGGTGATATTTCTGATCGTGTAGATGTCATTAATATGTCTTTAGGTGGTGACTATGGTGACATTGCTAACGACGCGGTTGGACTTTTCATTAATGAGGCTGTAAAGCTAGGCACTAACGTGGTTATTTCAGCGGGTAATGATGGTGCATACCCATTTATTGTTGGTGGTCCGAGTACAACAGAGAATGCGTTGTCTGTTGGAGCAATGACTCACCCTACAGAAGAGCAGTCAGTTGCTAGCGGTACAGTTAACGATGAAGAAACTATTGTTCAACCAGCTAGCTTCGGTCCACAAACTGCATTTAGTTACACAAATGACAACATTGAATTAGTTTACCCAGAAGCAAATCAAACAGCGTGTGAAGCATTTGCTGATGACGTTGATTTTACTGGCAAAGGTGTGATTATTGACCGTGGTGCGTGTGCATTCACAGTTAAAGTATTAGCAGCTCAAGCAAAAGGTGCAGAGTTCGTTGTCATTGCAAATAATACAGATGATGGCACGCCAGCACCTATGGGCGGTGCCGATGCAGCAGTCACAATTCCTTCTGTAGGTGTAACATTTACAGCAGGTGCTGCGCTTAAAGCGGGTGGAACATTTAACTTAACTGTTGAGCGTTTAGTATTGTCTGGTGCAATTGCAGACTTTACATCACGTGGTCCATCAATGGGCGGTTTATTAAAACCAGAAATTACCGCGCCGGGCGTGAACATTATGACGGCTCACCCAGGTCTTGGTGATGGTTTAACAGGCGCTACAGGTACTTCGTTCTCTGGTCCTATCACGGCTGGTGCAGTGAGTTTACTGAAAGAAGCATTACCAGAGCGCAATGCACTTGAAATTAAAGCAACGTTAATGAATACCGCTAACTTAAACGTAACAATGGAGCCATTAGCACTTAACCCAGATGCTGAACTTGCGCCAATTAGTTACATCGGTGCGGGTTTAGTTGATGTTAATAAAGCTGCAAACTTACCTGTTGCTGCTTGGGCAGCAGATACCAAACAAGCGGCTCTTTCGTTTGGTTTAGTGAATGCATCAGAAACAGTTAAATTAACAAAAACGGTACAAGTTAAGAACTTCTCGAATGAAGTCAAAGTGTATTCGCTTTCTTTAGAACAGCGTTATCAAAACGATATTGACCGTGGTTCATTCTCATTAGATTACCCAGAGACAATCACTGTTCCTGCAGGTCAAACGCTATCATTTGATGTGACAGCAACGATTGACCCTACTACATTACCAGAATGGACACTGACGGATGATAACATTGGCTCGCAAGCAGTCACTGCTGATTTAACAAACTTAGAGCTTGATGGTGCGTTAGTCTTCTCTGATGGTAGTGAAAGAGCATTCCACCTTGTGTATCACGTATTGCCAAAAGCAAACGCTGCAATGAGCTTTACTCCTGTGATGACAGAAGATGGCCTTGCTCATACGTTAACTAATACTGGTGCAGTGGCACTTGAACCAGTATTTGCACCAACAGTAATGACTGATGAAATAGATGAAGACCAACGCTTTGATTTAGTGGGCGCGTCAATTGAGACGTTTGCTGTGCCAACAGAAGTCTGTGCAAGCGGTTTTGTTACTTTAACTACGGTAGTGATGAATGAAGGTATCACTCACTCTTATGTGGGTGGCTTTATGGCTGACTTCGATATAGACCAAGATGGTACATACGATGTAACAGTTCAAAATGGTAAACTTGAGTGGTTCTATGATGTTGAGCCTGGTACTGCAATTACCTTTACACATGGTTATGGAAGCAGCTCTGGCGCGCTGAATAATATCTATCAAATCATTGGTAATAATCACTTAACAATGCAAAGCTGCTTGGGTGATTTTGGTTTAACTGCTGAAGATATTGGTAAAGTCTCAGCAAATGTTCGCTTCCGTACAGAGGAAGAAACATGGACACCAATCGCTACAGGTGCAGGCGATGTTGCAATGGGAACATATACGTTTACTGATGCTTCTAATGATGTATATGCTGTACTTGTGAATGAAGCTGGTGAAGCAGTAAGCTCAGTTGAGCCTGGTGCATCAGCAACGCTATTAAACGCAGGTGCAGACTTCATGATCCTGTCTGATTCAGGTTCTAAAGCATTTGTAGCAACACCTCGTGATGACGCAAATTCAGCCCCAGTTCTTTCTGATGCAATGTTTAGCGTTGATGAAAATACATCGACAGGTACTGTTATTGGCACACTTGAAGCAACATACAGTGCAGATCTTGCAAACCCTATCTCTGAGTTTATTGTACTCAGTTCCAATTCAACAGCTGTTTCAGTAACTTCTGAAGGTGATGTTGTTGTAATGGATGAAGCAATGCTTGATTTCGACGCAGGACTTGTGTCTATAGAGATAGAAGTTGTGGTAACTGACTCTGCTGGCAATATTTCTGAACCGGCTATGGTTACAGTAATGGTTAATAACTTAGCAGATGAAGCCGCTGAAATGATGCCAGTTGTGGAAGCGGGTCAAATGTTTACTGTTCAAGAAAATGCAGTGTCAGGAACAGTGATTGGTACTGTTTTGGCATCTGATCCAGACGCTGAAACTACGCCAATTGTTTCTTACTCAGTAGAAGGTCATGATGGTATTGCTATTGATGAAATGGGCAGCCTGACTGTTGTAGGTGAAATTGATTTTGATACAACACCAGTTATCGAATTAATGGTTACTGCGATAGACAGTGCTGAAAATATGTCTGAGGCTGTTCTAGTTACTATTGAAGTTACAGAAGACCCAGCAGAATCTAAGCCTGTTATAGCTTCAGGACAACGCTTCTCTGTTGATGAGAATGTTGCTTTAGGTACTGTGATTGGCACGTTAGAGTTCTCTGATCCTGATTCAGATGAAACGCCAGTTGTTGAATTTATCGTATCGGGTAGCAACTTAGTTACTGTTAATACTAATGGTGTTATTAGTGTTGCGAGCGAGCTTGATTATGAATTCCAAAGTGAATTTACATTCTCTGTAATTGCTGTTGATTCTGCCGGCAATATGTCAGACGCAGTAAACGTTGAAGTTGAAGTGAATGACATTCGTAGTAATGACGATGATGATAAAGATGATTCAGGTTCATTAGCATGGTTAACTTTACTAGCTGCACCGTTTGCATTTATGCGCCGTCGCAAGCAAAAGTAATGACTTGATTTGTAATTAATAAAGGGAGCTTCGGCTCCCTTTTTACATTGCTTCACAAAGCATGCTTATATCTTGCTCTGTTTTTACTTATATTGGAGGATGAATAATAAAAAATACAACAGGAATCTCATGAACGTTGGTTACTCTCTCTGCTTTGCAGCACTCTCATTTGCCGTTTTAACGGCGTGTAATAAAGTCCCTGATACCGCACATAATATTGAGCAATCACGTATTACAGAAAATGCAGTTATAGCGGCACCTATTGCAAAAAAAATTCGCCATGAAATGAGTATTCATGGTGATACGCGTGTCGATAACTATTACTGGATGCGTGATGATGCGCGTAAAAATGAGGCGGTAATTGCCCACCTCACTGCTGAAAATACTTACGTAGATCGCACGATGGCGCATACAAAAGCGCTGCAAGATACACTTTTTAATGAGCTTAAAAGTCGTATAGAGAAAGACGATAACTCTGTGGCTACCAAAAAGGGAGACTATTATTACTCATCGCAGACGCGAGGTGATGATGAGTATCCAATTTATGTGCGAAGCAAATCCAGTGATGGTAACAACCAACAAGTCATATTGGATGTTAATGAGCTTGCTAAAGAGCATGACTACTTTGCTGTAACAGGCTTAGAGGTAAGCCCTAATGGGCATTTATTGGCATACGGTGAAGATACTTTAAGTCGGCGTATTTATACCATTAGAGTGAAAGACTTGGTCAGTGGTGAGCGACTGGCAGATACGATAGAAGGGAGTGAGGGAGATGTTGTTTGGGCAAATGACAACCGCACTTTTTACTACATTAAAAAAGATCCACAAACGTTATTAGGTTATCAGGTTTATCGCCATACATTAGGCACCCCACAAGCTGATGATGAACTGGTTTATGAAGAAAAAGATACTCGCTATTACACCAGCATAGGTAAGAGTAAAGACCATCAAAAAATCTATATTTATCATGAAAGTACTAGTGCTTCTGGTGTCTCTGTTATTGATGCAAATGACACAGGTACTTTGCCGAAGCGGTTCATTGAGCGTGAACCAGAACTTGAATATAGTATTAAAAAGCACGGGGATTGGTACTACATAGTCACCAATCTACATGCCGTTAATTTTCAATTAATGAAGGTACATCAATCACAAGCGCATGATAAAGGCCATTGGCAAACGGTGATTGCGGGTAGGGATAACGTTAAACTTGAAGATATCGAGTTATTTAAGAATCATTTGGTATACAAGGAACGTGAAATGGGGCAAACCCGTTTAACTATTCGTGACTTACGAAACCAAAATGAACAAGTGATTGTTTTTAATGATCCAACTTATATGGTTGATAGCTATGGAAATTTTGAGCTGGATAATCCTCGTTTACGTGTTTACTACTCAAGTATGACAACCCCAGATACCCATTACGATATCGACCTTATAAGCGGCGAAAAAACAGTGCTTAAGCAGCGCAACGTTTTGGGTGACTTTACGCCAAGTAACTATGCATCTGAGCGTATCTATGTAACAACCCGTGATGGTGTTGATGTACCGGTCAGCCTTGTTTATCGTAAAGATAAGTTTAAAAAAGATGGCAGTAACCCTCTTTTACAATACGGATATGGTTCGTATGGTGCGACGATGGATCCGCGTTTTTCGAGCTCGCGTTTGAGCTTACTCGACCGCGGTTTTGTGTTTGCGATTGCACATATTCGTGGCTCTCAAATGCTTGGTCGCCCTTGGTATGAAGATGGCAAATTACTTCATAAGAAAAATACGTTTAATGACTTTATTGATGTAACTAAATCTTTAGTTGCACAAAAGTATGGTGACAAAGAACGCATATTTGCCATGGGAGGCAGTGCCGGAGGGTTATTAATGGGGGCGGTCGTTAATCAAGCGCCAGAGCTTTATAGCGGGGTGATTGCTGCAGTGCCATTTGTTGATGTAGTCACCACGATGTTAGACACAAGTTTACCACTAACAACCAACGAATATGACGAGTGGGGTAATCCGAATGAAAAAGTATTTTACGATTATATGCTGTCATATTCACCGTATGATCAAGTAAAAAAACAAGCCTATCCTCATATGTTGGTCACTACAGGGTTACATGATTCGCAGGTGCAATATTTCGAACCTGCAAAGTGGGTTGCTAAACTGCGCGAATACAAAACAGATAACAATTTAGTACTGTTTAAAACAGATATGGAAGCCGGGCATGGAGGGGCGTCGGGACGCTTTAAAAGCTTACAAGACACCGCCTTGTACTATGCCTTTATGCTTGATTTAGCGGGTTATCAACAATAAGCAAAAAGGCATCAATGCGCTTTTATTGATGCCTATTTTGATAAGTTAAAGCGAAACTGGCTGCCTTTCCCTAAGGTACTCTTCACTTCGATATTACTGTCCATTAGGGTTAGTAAGTGCTTGCATATTGCTAACCCTAGCCCTGATGTTCCTCGTTTTATACTGTTTCGTGCTTGATAATGTGGCTCAAAGATCGCGTGTAACTCGTCTTCGTGTATGCCGATACCCGTGTCTGATACTGTGACGTAAAGTTGCTCACTTTGCTGTGACACGCTAATTGAGACAGTGCCCTTTTCCGGAGTATGGCGAATAGCATTTTCGATCAGGTTGGTTAATATACGTTCTAGTTTGGCAATATCCGTGGTCACGGTGAAATCGCAGATTTCAGGGATAACCTGGAGAGTTATGCCGGCTTTTTGTGCAGTTAATGCTAGCTTGGCCAGGCAATCATAAATAAGCTCTCCTAGATTAAAGGTTTCTGTGTTTATTTTTACTTGGCCACTTTCTAAGTGCGCTAGTTCGAAAATTTGTTCTATTAACAGTTTTAACTGCTGGCAGTTATCCATAGCAAGGCTTAAGTAGTGCTGTTTTTCGTGTTCATTCAAATGACTTTTGGGTTTTTTTATTACTTCAATAAATCCGTGCAATGAAGCAAGCGGTGTTCTTAAATCATGCGAAAGGTGAGTGAGTAACTCGCGGCGCTGTTTATCTGCCTGTTGTAACGATTTTAATTGATCATCAATGCGAGACAACATGCCATGAACTCCTTTGCTTAAGTTACCTATTTCATTGTTACCCGAATAGCGTGGGCTTTGTGTCATTTTTGTTAAGCTGTAATTTGCCGCTCTAATTTGGCAAATCTCGTTATTTAGCTGCGTGAGGGGTAAGGTAAAAAATCGAAAGAGAATAAGCATGATAATAAGTAACGTAATGACTGCAACTACAAACCCTATTGCACCAATCTTAAGAATGTCATTACTTTTAATATTATTAAGTAAAGTATCAAAGGTTTGACCACCAATAATCACGTACAAATAACCTTGCAATTGTTGTTGGTTATAAACCGGCGCGGCAGAGAATATTTTTTGGGTATTACTGCGAGGATCATCACCGTAAATCGGTGTTGTACTCGTTTTATTAATTAGTTCTTTGATAGGGACGAGATTTATTTTTTGTTTAATTACTTGCCCAGGTTTAGCCGAATAGGTCAGTAACTTACCGGTTGAATCAACAAAGTAGAATTCAAAAGCCGGGCCGAGGATCATCAAGGTATGAAATAAGTTCTCCAAAGCTTTATAGTCATAGACACCTTGTTTAATTAATGGATTGTCATTCACTAGGTGCTCAGCTAACTGTAAATGCAGGTTTTGTTGTGCATGATCTTGGGCGCTTTGCTCCAGCTGTTTACTCCAGTTGAATACCAGTGTACACAACAGGCTAAAAATAAATATGAACGACCATGCGAGCTTTTGATATAAGGTCATCGAGTGCATTAATTGGCACTCAACTGACGAGGGTTTAGTTTATAGCCAACACCCCAGACGGTTTCTATAAATGGTGTTTGATGGTATTGCTCAAATTTACTCCGCAGACGGTTGATATGTGAATTCACTGTATGCTCATAACCACTGTGTTGATAACCCCACACTTGGTCGAGTAATTGTTGTCGGCTAAATACGTGGTTCGGGTGCTTGGCAAAATACACCAGTAAATCAAACTCGGTGGCGGTTAAGTTAATTGCTTGGTTAGCTAAAAATGCTTGGTGGCTGGCAAATTCTATGTGCAGTTTGCCTAGTTGTATTATGGGTTGTTTCTCAGTTTGCTCGTTACTTGATTGTGCCATAAGAAGCTGTGCGCGATGGCGTAGTTGGGTTTTTATACGTGCCTGTAACTCTCTGGCGAAAAAAGGTTTGCAAATATAATCATCTGCTCCCATTTCTAACCCTATAACTCTATCCATATCGCTGCTAAGAGCGGTTAGTAAAATGACTGCGATAGTTGGGTAATGTTCCTTAACTTTTCGACATAAACTTAATCCATCCATCTGCGGCAAGTTTATATCTAGTAATACAAGCCCATAGTGATTGCTAGCAAGCTTTTTAATCGCTGATTCAGCACTGCATGCTTCATCAATGTGTAGGTTTAAGCTTTGTAACTGGGTGGCGATCAAGTGTCGTATAGTTCGGTCATCTTCAACAATTAATACTTTTTCTGTGCGCATAGTCATATCCAAATCGCTAAGGCACCTCCCTATGCCCTCAGCGTAAGTGGGTGCTATTATTATTGCGTCCGCGTTATGATTATCTGAGCAACAGGGTTATCAAATTTATGTTGGTTCGTTAGCACTGAACTTCGTAAACCATCATCTTGGCTAACAACACCAGGGTGCATTGCTACACTGTTGATATCATCTCGGCTTTCGTTAAAACCTTCTCCTGAGTCAGCAGGACCTGGGATCGTACCATGTGCTTCTGAGTTGGTCTCTGTACCAGCATCATAAGCATGACTATGGCGAGAAAGTGATTCATTAACAGCTAACGAAGACACGTCTATAGCATTAAGACCGGTAAAAGCGTCATTTGTATTCACCAACATTGTCGCTAAGCTAATCTTTAATGATTCAAGCTGCTCCGTGGTGAGTGTAAGAGTAAGTTGCTCTCCCGGAGGTAGTGGGCTTTCAGCACTCTGAGCGTGTGTTGCAAAATCAACGGTTAATAGTTGGCTGTTATCACCGCCCTCGGCCATTCTTTCTAATGCCTCTGAAGCAGAGTTTCCTATTTGCCATAGCATACCCTCTGTGTGAGCGATAAGGGCAACAGGAGAAAAAGGTTGTGCGGCGGTTAAATTGGTTATTGTCACAGTAAATTCGTAGCTTGTCGGAGTGACAACCACGGGAGGTTTTACTTCCACATCATTGTTATCTGAATCACTGCATGCTGCGAGGCTTACACCCAGCGCGAGTATAATTAAGCTTTTTGAAAAGCGCATAACGGCCTCCTACTTCACGGTTACAGTTAACATCGCAACAGGGTTAAGCCATCTGTGTACTGTATTATTAAGATCACTGATACCCGCTTCGAGGTCGTCATCACCTAAGTTACCTGGATGAATGTGTACCATGGTATTGTTTTCGTTACTTGTTACACCACTTGCTCCACTACCAGCATTCCCACCAGGTGCCGCAGGAATACCTAAAACACCTAACGCACCCGCACCCTCAACAACACGTTCATCATTGGCTTCTGTACCCGCATCATAAGCATTTAAATACACGGTGTAAGTTCCTGCTTGCGATGGAATCATCCAGCTATCTAAGCCGACAAAACCATCATTGGTGGGGAGTAACATTGCAGTTAGCGATAAATAATTGTTGCCATCGCTGGTGGTTAATGTGGCCATAGTGGAACTGGTAGGCGCTAATAAGCCTTCTGCAGGATTCGCAACCATGTCACTACTTGCAGCAGTCGCTTCATTAATTAAAGGCTCTAAATTTCCGCCTTCAGCCATTGTTTGTAATGCCGTTGAGGCAGGCATTGCTACGTTAAATAACTTATGTTCACTGTTGTGGGCTGCAATGAGCACTGGGGTAAAATGTAACCCTTGGGTGAGGTTGGTCAGTTTAATGTCCAGTTCAGCCGCTTGGCCTAAAAAACTAGTCAAAGCGCTGGCTGCTAACATTGATAAAGGTAAAGCTTTCATTGTTCTTTCCTGTTTTTGATGATTTAAAAACAGTATCAAAGCGCAATATCAAGAAAGCCTCACGAAGTTATCACTTTTTTATCACAGCAAATTAAGTAGCCGTTCAAGGGCGTATACATCTTCGCCATTTTCTTCTTGAATCAGTCGGTTATCTTCATCGAGTAGCAATAGGCGAGGAATCCCTTTGTTTGCATAGGCATTATAAATTGTGCGATTTTCATCACTGATAAGCGGATAGTTAAGATGGTAGTCACGTTTAAACTGTGCCAACGACGTGGAATTTTCTTCACGGCCAATCGCAATAATTTGCAGTTCAGAATTATTGACCCATGGACTTGCTTGTAATTGCTCAATAGTACGCTGAGAATCAGCGCACCAGGTGGCAAATAAAATAATTAGTTTTTTCTTATTCTTAAGTTGTACGATATAGTTTTCAATATCAGTAAATTGGCTATGTTTAAATGATCCGCCTGGTTTAATAAACGTGACGTAATCGTTTTGAGGTAACGCTGGGGTCGTAGCTTGCTTTGCTCCGTTTGAAGAACAAGCGGTTGCTAGAAAACTACAGAGTATCAGTGTTATGCGTGTTTTTTTCATTTGCATCGTGAGCGTTTAATTTTTAATCTGCCCTCATAATATAGGCAAATGAAAAACGAAAACAATACAACAAGGAGATAAAATGGAAGATAATCAAAAAGTTGAATTAGTGGAATGTAATAAAGAGCAACGCACTTGGGCGATGTTATGCCACTTAAGCTCGTTTGCAGGGCTGTTGATCCCCTTTGGTTCCGTGATTGGTCCGCTTATAGTGTGGCTTGCTAAAAAGGATGAAATGCCATTAGTCGCCGAGCATGGCCGTAAATCACTTAATTTTCAATTAACCATGATGATCGCCTACATCGTGAGTTTTTTACTTATCTTTGTAGTGATTGGCGTGATTTTACTGCCTGTGATTGCGGTGTTTGCTTTTATCATGGTGGTGGTCAGTGCAATTAAGGCCAATGATGGTAAAGACGTTAACTACCCGTTGAGTATTGAATTTATAAAATAATGGGATTGCAATATACTGTTAAAGCTCAGTAACCGTGCTGAGCTTGTCTTTTTTGGTGTGTAATGGCCTATTTATCACTTTTTTTTACTGCTTTTATTTCAGCCACCTTATTACCGAGTTCCTCAGAATTAGTCATGACAGCGATGGTAGCCAAAGGCAACTACGTTTTATGGTTACTGTGGCTTAGTGCCACCTTAGGCAATGTGTTAGGGAGCTGTGTAAACTATTGGTTAGGAACACAAGTTTTACGTTTTAAAAACCGTAAATGGTTTCCGGTGTCAGAAAAATCAATTAAAAAAGCAGAAACGCAATTTAACAAGTACGGCATATACAGTTTGTTGTTTGCATGGCTGCCTGTTGTGGGCGACCCTCTGACAGTGGTTGGGGGAATATTTAGAGTTAAATTTTCTGTGTTTTTGATATTAGTTGCCCTTGGCAAAGGCGCACGTTATTTAGCCGTGCTTGCCTTTGCGGTTGGGCTAGAAGGGTTGCTTTAGTCTTTTTGCCAGTCAAGTGTGAGTGACACAGAGTCAGCAAAGCGAAGAGCATGAGGTTTATCAACGCGCACTTTAGCGTAATGAACGCTCTGGTGCTCATGGCAAATTGCCAGTATCTCTGCAACGAGTTTTTCTAAGAGTAAAAAATGCCCTTGCTCCACAAGACTGATCACCTCTTTAGTGATGGTTTTATAGTTGAGCGCTTTATCAACGGCATCTGTTTCACATGCTTGGTCAGCCGGGTAGTGAATTTCTAAGTTGATCACCACATCCTGCTTTTTTTCCCGCTCGTCTGGGTTAAAACCAATAAAGGTTCTCAGTCTTAAATTCGTTACATTAATAATTGCATTGGCCATAATTACCCTCTAACTAGTTGTAAAAACTCGTTACGGGTTTTTGGATCAGCCCTAAAGTTGCCAAGCATCACTGAGGTGCGCATGCTTGAGTTTTGTTTTTCAACGCCACGCATCATCATGCACATGTGTTTCGCTTCAACAATCACCCCCACGCCTTTTGCTCCAGTGACTTCTTCAACTGCTTTCGCTATTTGATGAGTAAGTTGCTCTTGGATTTGAAAGCGACGTGCAAACATATCAACAATACGTGCAAACTTTGATAAACCAAGTACTTTACCATTTGGAATATAAGCAATGTGGCAACGACCAACAAAGGGTAGCAAGTGATGCTCACACATTGAGTAAAGTTCAATATCTTGAATTAATACCATGTCATCAGCATCTGAGGTAAACACCGCGTTGTTGGTAATTTCATCTAACGTTTGACGATAGCCTTTTGTTAAATATTCCATCGCCTTTGCGGCACGCTTAGGTGTATCTAGTAAGCCTTCGCGTTGAGGGTCTTCGCCTACAGCGCTAATAATGCCTTGGTAACTCTTTTTTAAATCATCGTGCATAGGTTTCTCAATAATTCGTTATTTTAAATGTCTGCCACCATCAACGGGCATCGAACGGCCTGTGATGTAATGACTGTTAAGTAGTAGCTCTACACTGTTAATAATTTCGGCGCAGCCGGGCTCAATACCCATCAACGATTTTTTCAATGTTTTGGCTTTGTATTCGTCGCTATCGTGTTCATTAAAAATGATGAGTGAAGGGGCGATAGCATTGACCTTGATTGCTGGGGCAAATTTTGCAGCAAATGATTTTGTTAAGTTATCAAGCGCGGCTTTACTCGCAGAATAAGCAAGGTGTTTAGGGCTGCCTTTTTCAACTACGTAATCAGTAAGATGAATAATATCGGCAGGGTGTCCTGTGTTTTTTTGATAATTAAGTAATAAGTCTGCCGAAGCGAGATTTATTAAATAGGGGGCTTTCGCGTGAATGCGCATCATGTTGTCGAACAGGGCAGCATAATCGTGATTATTTGCTTCGCAGTCCCAGCTTGAAGCGTTGTGAATAATTGCTTTAAGCTGGTTTGTGTGACTTTTTAATTGTTCAATAAAGTGCGCAATTGCTTCGTCGTTATTAAAATCTGCATGAATGCAGGTTGCCCCTTTTCCAGCAAGTGTATCAATCGCTTCATGACGTGTGCGATAAGTGACAATGATTGCTTGCCCTTGTGCTAAAAAGTGCTCTGCTAAAGCAAGTCCTATACGTTGACCTGCACCAGTAATTAAAATGGGCGATGACATAAATTAATATAAATCCTTAGACTTTTTAATGCGATAAGGTATGCATTAAGAGTACGTTACTGTAACAACTATAAACCAAATTACAGAACTATTTCATCTTTACTGCAATCATGTAAGCAAAACTTTTACGTATCTAATCTCTATATAGATCATTTGCTGAAATTCAAGAGTCAGGCATAATAATCGCACTCGAGATTCTTCTAGCTGCTTATGTTTGCTTTTTTAAGGTCATGGCATTGGTTACGGTTTATGCCATGGCTGTTCATTATCAGTGTGTACTGTTCCTTATTATTTTCTCAAGGAGCCACCGGGCTAATGGGTCACTTTATGGCGCAATTGAGTATTGCCGCCACGATGGCTCTCGGATCCTTTGTTGCCGGAGGTACGGCATTAGGGGGCGGGGCGGTGGCGTTTCCTGTGATGACCAAAGTATTAGCAATAGAGCCTGCAACAGCTAAAGTTTTCTCTCTAGCGATTCAAAGTTTTGGTATGACAGCCGCGGCTTTAACAATTATTTTTGGTCGTATTGCCTATTACAAGCACGTGGTGTTGATTGCTGCGCCTTTGGCAATTGTGGGCGCTATTTTTAGCTTACTGTTTATTGCAGATTACGTGCCTCGCTTAGTCGTGAAAGGGGTATTTAGTTCACTACTGTTGTGTTTTGCGCTCACATTAGCGTGGCGTATTTACCGACGAGCCCAGCATATTTGCAGTCAAACTGATATTACCGTGAATAAAGCGCGAGTGGCGCTGGTGGCTGTTATTGGTGGCATTGCATCGGGGTTAGTTGGTTCAGGGGCTGATATTGCCATATTTGCACTGCTCGTCATTGCATACAATGCGAATATTCAACGTGCGACAGCAACCACGGTGATTATAATGGCGTTGACTTCGGTGGTGGCCAGTTGTGTAAACTATTTCTTTCTTAACGTAGTTACTGCGCAGGTTGAAGCGTATTTATTAGCCGCGATCCCTGTGGTTGTGCTTGGTGCGCCATTGGGGGCGTATGTGTGTGCGCGGGTCAAAAGCGGGCAATTAATAGGCTTTTTATTGCTGTTAATTGCCCTTGAAGTGTCATTTACGGTTTATGAGCTGTTAAATGCAGTTTAAAGCGCGTCGTAAACAGTGGGGATAGCTTGGCGTTTGTGCTGTGTACGCAGGTAAATCGCCGTTAGTTTTTGCTCTACTTCACTGCTCACATCTTTCCCTTCTAAAAAGTCATCAATTTGCTCATACGTTAAGCCGAGCGCCTCTTCGTCGGTTAAACCTGGGCGGTCACATTCTAGGTCGGCTGTTGGTACTTTGTGTACGAGCAGTGCTGGGGCACCTAAGTGCTCGGCAAGCGCTCTAACTTGACGTTTCGACAGACCAAACAATGGCGCAAGGTCGCATGCACCATCACCAAATTTAGTGTAAAACCCTGTGATATTTTCAGCACTGTGATCTGTGCCTACAACGAGGCCTTGGCAAAAACCAGCAATTTCGTATTGCGCGACCATACGTTGGCGAGCTTTAACGTTACCTTTAATGAAATCGATTTTTGCTTGTTCAGGCAATTCACCCCCAGCGCCGATGACAGCCGCCATAGCTTGCTCATGCATGCCATCCACAGCGGCTTTAATATTAACGGTCATGCGCTTGCTGGGTTGAATAAAGTCAACGGCCATTTGCGCTTCGTCTTCATCGGCTTGAATACCGTACGGTAAGCGCACAGCAATAAATTGATACTCGTTGGTGTTATGCTCTTGGTTCAATTCATTCACGGCTAATTGACATAAACGGCCACAGGTTGAAGAGTCCACACCGCCACTAATACCTAATACTAGCGAGCGCGAGTGCGCAGCAAGCAGTCGGCTTTTAAGAAAGTTGACGCGTCGAGTGATCTCCGCTTTTACGTCAATCGTGGGTTGGACTTTCATTTCTGCCAGAATATCGGCACGCATGGTAGAGCTCCTATTTTATGTTATTTTTGGCGTTGAATCTAGGGGTATTATGTTACGGGTGCTTTTTATTAAAGCCCTAAATGTGCTTTTATAGTGTCTATATGTCGCTTAAGTTCGTCGATCTCAGCCCGTAATTGCTCAACTTCATCGACACGATCGTGTTCAGGCTCTGCTGAATGCGTTATTTCATGTACACTTTGTGGATCAACAAATAGATGTTGATAACGGCTTTCGCGTTTACCGGGCTCACGCGCTAAGCGAGTAACATACTCTTGCTCAATTAGATAGTTTAAAGCGCTTTCGACCTCATTGACGCTTGCAAACTCAGCAAGGCGATTACTGCGCGTTCTTAATTCGCCCGGCGTCTGTGCGCCGCGTAGTAATAACAAGCAAATAATGGCGCGTTGCTGCTCGGTAAATTGCAAGCTGCCGAATTCAGTATTACAAAAACGGTGCGCGTACTTATTCACGCGACCCGACAGCCCCTCATCAACAGTGACAAGGCGTAATGCAATTAACTCATCAAGCGTGTCTTGCACATCGGCTTCAGTAAGAGAGAGCACAGGTTCCCGATTTGATTTTTGATTACAGGCATTGGTTAATGAATTTAAAGACAGTGGATAATGTTCGGGTGTTGTACTTTGTTTTTCGAGTAAACAGCCAATAACGCGTTGTTGATTAGGAGATAATTGCATTGTTTTACTCTCTTTCTTGGTGGGTGTCTAACCACACGGATAGTTTTTTATTAAGTGAATCAAAGTTTAGCGGCTTGGTTAAATAATCATTCATACCGGCGTTTAAACAGCGCTCTTTATCGCCTTGCATCGCATTAGCTGTAAGCGCAACAATACTAACTTCGCGATGTGCTGTGCCTGCATCGCCGTTACGAATTGCCCGTGTCGCTTGGTAACCGTCCATTTCAGGCATTTGACAATCCATTAAAATTAATTCGTAGGGCATATGTTCTCGGTTTGCTATTTTTGCAATTGCCTCAAGGCCATTTTCGGCAATGTCAAAGCTAATACCGGCTTGTTTTAGCAGCGCGCCTGCAACCATCTGATTTACTTTATTATCTTCAACTAACAATATTTGCGATGCCGAATTTACAGTGTACGTTGCTACTTTTTTTACTAAGGTTTCTTTATTGATTTGTTGCTGCTCGATATATTTATCGTTAGCAAGAGAGTTAAACAAATCAGAGGGCGTTAATGGCTTAAAGATAATACTCTCAACTTTCAGTGTTTGTCTTGTTTGTTTTTCTGTCAGACTCATCGGGGCCATTAAAATGCGTTTACAGCGGGTTGCATTAAAATGTGTTTTAAAGGCCTGTTTTTCGGCTGCACTTGCTTGCATATACAGTTGATAATCAACAAAAATGGCGTCGCAACGTTGACCATTTTGTTGTTTGGCGCGATTTAATAAACTGGCCATGTCGTTTATTTCTTCGACTTCTGCGCCCCATAATTGCAGCTGCTTTTTGGCAATATTACTGCTTAGAGTACAGCTGTCGGCAATTAATATCTGTTTTTTATCAATGATATGGCTAGGCTCGAGGGACTGTTTTTTATAATCTAATTTTACCTTAATGGAAAAGTTAAAGGTGCTGCCTTCGCCATAAGAACTAACCACATTGACATCACCCTGCATCAACTTACACAGCTGCTTTACAATAGCAAGACCCAAGCCCGTGCCACCGTATCGGCGCGTGGTTGAAGCATCGGCTTGGGTAAATGAATCAAATAATGTGGCTTGTTTTTCAGGTTTAATACCAACCCCAGAATCAACGACAGAGCAATCTAAATACATCGCATCGTCAATCTGTTTGACCGTCGCAATGACGATTATTTCGCCATCTTTTGTAAATTTAATCGCATTTCCGAGTAGGTTATTAATAATTTGTCGAATACGATTAGGATCGCTAACAATAAATTCATGGGTAATTTGGGTGGCATCAAGCACAAGCTTGGTGTTATTTTGCTCTGCTTTAATCGCAAATGACTCAACGGTGTCACCCAGTAGTTTTGATACATTAAAGCTAATATTTTCAATATCTAATTTGCCTGCTTCAATTTTCGAGAAATCTAAAATATCGTTGATAATATGCAATAACGACTCAGCAGATGATTGTGCTAATTGAATATGATGATTTTGTTGGCTATCTAACTTGGTTTGCTTGATGATATTAAGCATCCCAATTACGCCATTCATGGGCGTGCGTATCTCATGACTCATACTGGCTAAAAACTCACTTTTAGCTTTAACAGCCTGCTCTGCGGCTTCTTTCGCTTGCACCAGTTGTTGCTCGGTTTCTATACGACGTTGGCTGGCATGTAGGCTACCAATCAGAGCAGCCACGGCAATTAAAAAGCTTTCTTCGTTTTTACTCCATTGCTGGCGACTATGGCACTTTTCAGCACATACCACCCCCATAGTTTTACTGCCTGTAGGAATAATCACCGTAAGCAGAGAGCGAATATCAAACTTATCAAGGTAATCCGTGTATAAGTCTTTAGTAAAGGGATGTTGTTGAGCATCGCTGGCGTTAATAACGGCATTATTGTTAATGGCATCAAAATAGTTTTGCACCTCAATCTGCTGCAAACAGATGGGGTCACTAAATTGTGGGTTGCTCTGATCATGAATAGCAAAAGTGTTGAGTGACTGCCTATCGTCGCTAAACAACCAAATGCTTGCACGGTCGACATTGAGCGCATGGCAAATTGCTTGCACAATTACATGCTTAGACAGGTTTAAGTTGCCAGTCAGGACTGCATCATTCACGGTTAAAGATGCTAAAATTTCGTTGTGTAGTGCTATTTTCTGGTTTTCAAGTTCAATTAGTTTGCGCGCATCTATATCTTGAATTGAGCCAAATAGCTTGATGCATCGACCATTCTTATGCTCAGCCTCACAGTGGACTAAAACCCAAACCGCATCACCTTTTGCATTAATAATTTGAATTTGTGTTTCAAAACTCTTGCCATGTTTAAGCGCCTGCTCGTAAAGGTGGCGAATTTTGTCGCGGCTAAAGCCCGCTTTAAAGCCGTTAAAATTGGTAGGCCATTCAGGTTGTTTATTTATCGGATAGTTAAATATTTGCTTGGTCATATCTGACCAATACATGCTTTTGGTTTCAAGATTAAAAGACCACGCGCCGATTTTGGCAAGACTGCTCATGGTTTCAAGCATTCGTTCGCTTTTGTATTGTCGTTCTAGCATTTTTAAGAAAAATAGCGATGCGCTAGCAAATAACGCACAAACCAAAATTATGGCTATCCTAAGTGGCCATATTGTTGAACTAGGAGGGCTCCAACCTGCTTTTGGCGCCGCATACATGCGCCATTCACCACCCGGAAATGTAATACTGAAACTGAGTGGCGTGTTTTCTAAAATATGCTTTTGACCATAAAAGAATTCACCGTGTTGGCCTTTGCCGTTTCGCCCTTGTAGTGCTATGTCGTAATGATTACCTAATGAGACCAAGCCAGAGTTGGTATAGATCTTATTAATATCAAGCACCACCGAGAGTAAGCCCCAAAATTTATGGTCAGGTGGCATAAAAACAGGCATTCGGGCGACTAATGCGTGGCCACCTTGCACCAATTCTAATGGGCCCGCCATGACAATGGTATTCTCGTCACGTGCTTTAATGGCATCATCGCGCTGTGCTGCATTCTCTAAAAAGTTAAGGCCAATCGACTTTTCGTTACCTTCTAGCGGGTAGCCCATACGAATAACCATATCGGGCGCGCCACCAATATTTCTAAGCTCTGAAGAGGTCTCAAATAGAGGGGCTGCAATTTGTGCAAAGCGTGTTTGATCAAGGTTGGGCTCGGCAGCAACCGCGACAGCAAGGCCACGAACAAGCTGGATATTTGAAATGAGGATTGATTCAAGTTCAGCACGGTAGGCGCTTAATTTCGCCAGTTCTTGAGAGCGAAAGGCGTCTTTTCCGCGGTTGTAATTTATGTGATCTAATACAAAACCAATCAATACAATTAGCGCGAGCGAAAACCAGAAAGCGAGCCTGAGTTTTCTTAGCTTTTTATTGTCGTTTTCAGTCGCTAGCGGCATAAGTCTTATTGCGTATTATACTATCTTCCTACTATAGACAATTTCTGTCGTAATTAACAATGGACAATTGAGCTGTCCACGTTAAATTTAATTATTTGTATCGTAACACTATTTTTTCACAAAGCACGGGTTACTATACCCATGTATTTGTTACTTTCGCGCAAGGAATTTGGGCATGTTTAAGATAATCAAATGGTTACTAATAAGCTTACTTATAGTGGGGCTACTCGCTACGGGGATCACTTATGGTGTGTTGAATTTAAGTTTACCTGCTTTAGATGGTCGGGGAACCAGCTCGGCAATTACCCACTCAGTAAAAATTGAGCGCGATAAGCTGGGGCAAGCCGTAATTCATGCTCAAAACCGTTTAGATGCCGCTTATGCACTTGGCTTTGCGCATGGGCAAGATCGCTTTTTTCAAATGGATTTATTGCGTCGAAACGCAGCAGGGGAACTGAGTGAGCTATTTGGAAAAGCAGCTCTAGGCCTTGATAAAAAAATGCGCTTTCATCAATTGCGACAACGCAGCCAAATTATGCTCGCACAGTTACCGGATAAAGATCAGGCTTTATTAAAAGCCTATACAGCGGGAGTCAATGAAGGGCATGCACAAGTTGGTTTCGACAGTTTTGAGTATATTTTAACGGGCGCAGAGGCCAAGCCTTGGCAAAGTGAAGACAGTTTACTGATTATTTTTAGTATGTACTTAGATTTGCAAACGGCAACCTTTGAGCGTGATAAAACACTGATTGAAATTGAACAACGGTACGGTAATGCAATGGTTGAATTTATAACTCAACCGAGTCCCTATCAAGCCGCGCTAGATAATAGTAAATTAGTCCCATATTCAGGCAAGATTCCCGCATTAAATGAGCCGCTGTGGGCGATGACTCACATTGATGAAAACCAAGAAGTAGGCAGTAATAACTGGGCAGTAACAGGCGATTTAACCGCCACAGGGTCGGCCATGTTATCGGATGATATGCATTTGTCGTTTGCTGTGCCAATCATTTGGTATCGCGCGCAATTGAATTACCCATTAAAGGGAGAAATGCAGCAAATTACAGGGGTATCATTACCGGGAGCGCCCGCTATTGTTGTGGGCACTAATAATAAAATCGCTTGGGGGTTTACCAATGGGTACCTCGACACTGCTGACTGGATTGCACTGGATGGAAAAGAAAAAACATGGCAAATCGACGAACCCATACTCTTAAATGATGGCAGCACTGAGCATTATGCATTAACGATGAGTGAATATGGCCCTGTGACAGAGATTAACGGTAAGCCATACGCCTTAAGCTGGGTTGCCCATCATGATTATGCTGTAAACATGGCGCTTTTAAAGCTTGAGCAAGCGCGCAATGTCGATGACGCTTTAGCGCTTGCAGAGTATGTTGGTATTCCGGTGCAAAACCTCATGGTGGTTGATGATAAGGGCAGTGCGGCATGGAAAAATATGGGGGCTATTCCGGCACGTAAAGTGCCTCATCAGCTTGCGGTATCGGAGCAAGATTACTCTCCCAAATGGCATGATAATGAAACCGATCGCCCCTTTGTTAAAAACCCTGAGAGTGGTCGCCTTTGGACGGGTAATTCACGTGTTGTTTCTGCAGCAGACCATGCGCGTTTTGGTAATGGAGCGTATGCGATGGGGGCTCGTTCAGCGCAAATTCGCGATCGCTTATTTGAAAAACAACAGTTTAACGAACAAGACTTTTATGACTTACAACACGATAACGAAGCGCGCTTTTTAAAAGATTGGCATAATTTACTTGTTAATCAATTAACTGCTGCCGGTGATAAGTATGCTGTTTACTTAACAGCGCTTAACAACTGGCAAGCCTGTGCTTGTAGCGACTCAATAGGCTATACCTTAGTGAAGCGTTATCGAGACGAAGTTATTAATAGCCTATTTAGTCCTCTTGAAAACACACTTAAGTTAGACGGCGGTAGCTTGAAATATGTAAAGCGTGATTTAGAGCCTGCGCTTTGGCAACTGATTGAGGAAAAACCGGCACACTGGTTAAATCCAAAGTACAGCGATTGGCAGCAGCAAATGTTGGCAGCATTCGATCACACCGTCGCTAAATTAACGAAGCAGTATGGCATTAATTTACATAGTTGGGAGTGGGGAAAAGTGAATCAATTGGTGATTGAACACCCATTCGCTAAGCAGATCCCAGTGCTTAAAAAGCTGTTGAATATGCCAACGGCTAAGGGGTTTGGCGATACTTTTATGCCCGCAGTACAAGGTCGAAGTTTTGGCGCATCACAGCGCTTTATCGTACAGCCAGGTTATCTAGAAAATGCGATTATGGCGATTCCTGGAGGTCAGTCAGGTCATCCTTTATCGGAGTTTTACCGTGCAGGGTTTAATGATTATGTGTCTAGCGAGTTGACGCCACTGTTGCCGCAAAATATCGTACACAGTATTACGATTAACGCGGTTAACTAACGGCGTCAACGTTATTAAATACGCTACTTTGTCCGGTCGCGATGGTGGTTTTATTTCGTCCTGAGTGCTTGCTTTTATACAATGCGGCATCTGCTTGTTGCAGCATGCACTCAAGCGACGCTAACGGTTGCCATTCAATAAGGCCAAAACTCATCGTGACGGTTAATTCAGGAAAGTCTTGATGCGGTTTAATGGCTGCAATTTGCTGGCGTAATGCTTCGACTTTGGCAAAGGCTTGTTGTTGATTGGTGTGCCCTAGTAGTAACAAAAATTCCTCTCCTCCCCAGCGCACCGCAATATCATTTTCAGTTAAAAAAGCACGAATAGCGGCAGAAATATTCAACAATATGGTGTCGCCTTTATCATGGCCGTAGCTGTCATTTATATTTTTAAAGTGATCAATATCAGCCATAACTAAGCAGAGGTTATCAGCGTTCTCAATGCTTTTTTTATGGGCTGCTAGGATGAGTTTTTTTGCAAAACGACGGTTATACAATTTTGTAAGTGGGTCACGAGAGGCCATTTCTGTCAGCTCTATTCGCTGTGATATCGTTATTTCTCTAATTAAGCCAATGCCATATACCATGGGTAATCCAGCGATAATGATGTTGATCACATTGATATGAGGAATGAGTTCAGGGTAGGAGAAGGTATAGGTTACTTCGGCAAAAAAGACATATAACAAAGCAAAGGTGATGATCATTAAAAAGCTATAAATAGCAGCGCGTTTTAACGGCAATTGATAGTCGATCATTAAAATACAAGAAATTGTCCATAAATAAAATTGAAACCCTGCGCTGAGTCCCAGTGTTGCACATACCACCACTGCATGAATGAGCACTTCGAGGCAAAATACTCTCAGCGCTAATGAGGTTAATCCTTGGTTTATAAGAAAGATGCCACCGCCCCAAGCAAAAACACTTAATACGTTTACTATGGCAAGCGTATTGGCTCCAATGTGGGCAAAGGCTGGTATTAATAAGGCATGAACTGCTAACGCAAAATAAGCAATTCTAGAAATGATGAGAAACTTTACATGTTCAATTTCTTCTAATCCAGACTGCGTAGGTTGTTTAAGTAGATGTTTTATCAAACCAACCTCATAGATACAGACAGGGAGAATGTAAGTATAGATGATAATTTCAGCAGTGATCAGCTATTCTAGGTTATTCACATAGATAACAGTAAAAAAGTTCACAATTTGGGCGCAGGATTAAACACGTGTTCACCTGATATTTGCTAAGCTTAGGGTTTAGCATAACAAGCAAAAGATGCAGACTAGAATCAATTAGTTGAGAGAATAGTATGCACATTGCAGCTTGGTTTGTCCTCTCGTGCCTAAAAGGAGTATGTATGCCGGCAGAAAAAACGCATTTAGCGATCTGTAATTTAACGAAAGAGCAGTATCCACAAATAAAAACTTTAATGGATCAAGCCTATCCTGGGCTGGGGGGCGCGTGGCCAAGCCATACGATTTTCAGACTGATTGATCAATTTCCTGAAGGTCAAATCGGGATTGTGGATGATGGCGTTTTAGTAGGGATAGCACTGAGTGTGCAAGTTGATTATGCGCGTTTTTCTAACCCCCATACTTATGAAGATATTGTTGATGGTCATGACCGTGTCTTTAGTGATCCAGAAGGCGATGCGTTATACGGATTAGATGTGGTTATTTCATCGACCCACCGAGGTATGCGACTCGGTCGTCGTTTATATGACGCACGTAAAGAGCTTTGTCGTCAGTATAACTTACGCGCTATTTTAGCGGGCGGGCGTATTCCACGTTATTACAATCACAGCAGTGATATGTCGCCAATGGAATACATTGAGAAAGTTGATCACAAAGAATTATATGATCCGATTCTCAGTTTCCAGCTTTCGAATGATTTTCAGGTAAAACGACTGCTAAAAAAATACCTACCTGAAGACCAAGAGTCAGTGGGCTACGCTACGTTGTTAGAGTGGAATAACATTATGTTTGAACCCACTGATACTGTGCTTGAATCAACTAAATCTATAGTGCGTGTAGGGGCTGTACAATGGCAAATGCGCTGTGTTGACTCGGTAGAAGAACTGCTAAAACAAGTTGAATATTTTGTGGATACAGTGTCTGACTATAAAAGCGACTTTATTTTATTTCCAGAGTTCTTTAATGCGCCAATAATGGGCTTAACTGAGCAAAGCAATCAAACAGAAGCGATCCGTTACTTAGCTGAGTACACCGAAACTTTTCGCGATGCGATGTCACGTATGGCTGTTGAATACAATGCCAATATTATTACCGGTTCAATGCCACTGGCAGAGGGCGATAAGATTTATAATGTCAGCTACTTGTGTCATCGAAGCGGTAAAATTGATGAGCAGCGTAAAATACATATTACGCCTCATGAACAAAACGACTGGGTTATTCAAGGCGGCGATAAAATTGCGGTATTCGAAACCGACGCGGGGCGTGTGGGGATCCAAATTTGTTATGACGTTGAATTTCCAGAGTTGTCGCGTATTTTAGCAAAACAAGGCCTAGATATTTTATTTGTGCCTTTTTGGACAGACACTAAAAACAGTTATTTACGTGTGCGCCATTGTGCACAAGCGCGTGCTATTGAAAATGAGTGCTACGTGGTTATTGCTGGCTCTGTTGGTAATTTACCTGAAGTTGAAAGCCTTGATGTACAGTATTCACAATCGGCAGTATTAACGCCGTCAGATTTTTCATTTCCACACGATGCGACATTAAACGAAGCAACCCCAAATACCGAAATGCTGTTATTCAGTGATTTAGACATGGATAAGTTGAAGATTCTTCACAGCGAAGGAACCGTGCGTAACTTAAAAGACCGTCGTGAAGACTTGTACGATGTGATACTGAAAAAGAGAGACGACTAATGGCATGGCTATACTTAATTGTGGCGGGGTTATTAGAAATAGGCTGGCCTGTTGGGCTTAAAATGTCGCAAGATCAAGAAAGCCGCTGGTTAGGTATTTCGATTGCCGTGGCGTTTATGGTCGCCAGCGGGTTCATGTTATGGCTTGCACAAAAACAAATACCCATGGGGACATCTTATGCAGTATGGACAGGCATTGGTGCTGCAGGTACTTTTTTAGTGGGTATTTTGTTTTACGGCGATGCAGCCACATTTGGTCGCATCGCGGGTGTATTACTGATTATAAGTGGTGTGATCACGCTTAAAATCAGTCATTAAAAAAGCGGCTATTGCCGCTCTTTTAAGGAAGCATAACGAGTATAGCCGCGAGCGCAATTAACACGAGCCCTGCCGTGTCTTGGCGTTTTAGCGGCTGTTTAAGCCACAGTATTGATACCATTATGGTAAAGAACACCTCAATTTGCCCTAGCGTTTTCACATACGCAACATGCTGTAAACTCATGGCACTAAACCACCCTATAGACCCCAAACAGCTACACACACTGACGGCAGTTGTCGTGCCTTTGTGTTGCCACATTTTTGCAAAGGTGTCGCGTTCTTTTAACGCGATATAAAAACACAGCATAATAGTTTGCAGACTAATAATAAGTACTAAAACCCATGCTGCAGAATGCGGAAAACTCAGTCCTGAGTTAAGACTTGCTTCGCGGATCCAAGATGATGAAAGCGCAAATGAAGTACCACAAGCCAATCCCAATAACGCGGTACCTAAGTTGAAGTGTTTGACATTGGCAATCCCACTGAGCAGTAAGACGGCAATGGCACCAATAAATACACCAAACCAACCTAATAAAGACAGCGCAGAACCAAAGAATAGCACTCCTAAAATGGCGGCCATTAAAGCTTCACTTTTAGCAAGCCCTGCTCCAACAGCAAAGTTGTTCATTTTAAACAGTTTAACCATTAAGCCGGTTGCGACAATTTGTACAACACTTGCACCAACAATATAACCAATAAAAGCAGGGTTGAAGTCGGGGAGTGCGGTTGCTTGATAACGATAAAGGCTCAATAAATACAGCGCTGCAATAGGACTTGCAACAATAAAACGTGCCAAAGTGACCCCTGCTACACTGACATGTGCGCTGAGTTTACTTTGTAATGCATTTCGCCACGACTGCATAAAGGCGGCAAAAATGGTTAAGAAAATCCAAGTCATATTGAAAATAAATTAATGGGGAGAGGCTGTTAGAGTAACAAAGCCGTGTTATAAGCGCATTAGCTTATCGATTAACTTGAGAAAAAATCAGCTGTGTTAGACGGTGTCGTTAAAGGTAGCGGCTTTTTTCTGTTTACGTTAGGGTAGGTGTATACAACAGAATAGGGAAGCGTTATGACAACATTAATACTGTGTGCACTCATTGCTGTATTATTACCTTATTTAGCGAAAGTGCCCGTCGCATTTGCACAAAATAAGCTTGCGGGATACGACAATAAACACCCAAGAGAGCAGCAGAGCAAACTAACAGGATTTGGCGCTCGCGCGTTGGCTGCACACCAAAACAGTTTTGAATCTTTGATTGTTTTTGGTGTTGCTTTAGCGGTCGTTATGAGTACTAACAATGTGTATCACGTTACCGAAACATTGGCTGTTATGCATGTTGTTTCACGTGTTATGTACTGCATTTTTTACTATATAAACCAAGATATTCTGCGTTCATTGGTTTGGCTCGTTGGTTATGTTTGTGCCGTGGCGATGATTGCAGTCTGTTTATAAAAACCACAAAGCAAGCGGCTTAAAAAAGGCGCTTGCTTTAGGGTCTTTGGTGCTCGTTAATTACTTAGAGCTCACTTTAATTTTCTCAATTAAATCCTTCGCTTTAACGTTTTCATCCAAAGCAAAGTCGAGCTGCACGAGGACATTTTTATAGCCTGATTCAGTTGGCGCGTATTGCCATTTTTTTAGTGCGCGCTTAGCCTCTCGGTTAAATACATCCTCAGGCTCAGCACTCACAACACTGATATTGCTGGTGGCCCCGCTGGGTGAAATGTCGTATTTCAATACAACTGAGCCGCTTATTCCTTGCTCTACTGCCTGCACTGGATAGATAGGCTCTACACGCATCACAGCTTGGTAGTCTTTTTCTTTCTCTGCATTCACAGGCTGTTTTGCAATTGCAAAGCTACTAAGCATACCGGCCGCAAAAATAACAAGTGCTGTTTTTGCAATAAACGAGCTATTATCGAGTTGTTTAATTTGGTTGAGTCTTTGTAACATGGTGTTTTTATCTCCGTATTGTGAGTAAGCCATGAGTCCCACGGTGCTAAAGCTTGCACAATGCACTAATGCCTTGCTGTATAGAATTCGTTGTTCCGTTGATTTATCTTTTAGTACGTGTTCATCGCATGAAAGCTCTTGCAATCGACGCAGGCTGGCATAGCCCAACCAGGCGAGTGGGTTAAACCAAATTAACAAGGTGCCCATGAGCGCCAACGCGTTAATTAAATTATCTTTACGATGAATGTGGACACACTCATGCTCCAAAATAAGGGCTAAAGCATGCTGGTCGTAATTAATGTTGTAATTAGATGGCAGGACTAATTTGGTTTTTATCAGCCCAATGACTAAGGGTGAACTGACTTTTTCACTTTGATAAAAACGTAATCCTTTATAGTTGTCATTAGGGGTCGCTATTGGCTTTAATTTTAAGCGAGTGAGAAACTGATAATGAAAGTACACGGCACAGAGCATAAGTGTAATTGTTATTAGGCTATAAATAGCGAACCAGCTCAGTGATAGCTGTGGCGTCACTGGATTAGATGGGGTAATGGTAAACTGACTAATGAACTGATTGTGTATTGGTTTTAAATGATCAGGCAAATTTGCCAACATTAAACACGCAGGGAGTAATGCCCATAACGCATAAACAAGGCGAGCAGATACGTGGCTGAGGAGCTTTCGCTCAAGAAGGATAAGAAATAAAATAGCGCAAGAGATAAAGAGTTGCTGCTCTAATAGCCAATTAAAAAACGTTTCGAACATGACATCACCTTACTTTTGCTGCTTTTCCCAATCATTAATGACTTTTTTAAGCTCATCAATGTCGTTTTGAGAAAGTTGTTCAGACTTTGCAAAGCCGCTAACCAGCGGGGCTATACGGCCATTAAAGAATCGTTCAACAAAGCTTTGGCTTTCTTTTAGTGTGTACTCTTCACGCGCAATGCAAGGCGTGTAGTTATACAGTCGCCCTTGTTTTTCAAAGCTGAGTGCGCCTTTTTTAACTAAGCGGCTGAGTAAGGTTTTTATGGTTTTTTCGTGCCACTCTTTATCGTCACTCAAACGCTCAATAACTTGGCTGGCTGTCGCAGGATAATCGAGCCACACGGCATCTAATACTTCGAATTCTGCTTTTGAAAGTTCAATCATTTTATTGCCTACAGGTGTAATCTTTAATTAAAGATTACACCTGTAGTCAAATAATGCAAAGTTTTTTTGTTAGATGATGTCTGTTTTTTCGATACGGGTTGTTTGCCCTTCTGCAAGGCCGAGCTGTTCGATAGATAAATTGGCAATTTCAATTCTATAAAGATCAATAACTTTGTAGCCACAATAGTGCGCCATTTTGCGAATTTGACGGTTAAGCCCTTGCCTTAAGGTAATCATAAACTGCTGCTCATTTACTTGCGTTACTTCACACGGAAGAGTGATGTGTTTATCGACAGGCACGCCATGTGCCATTGTTTGACAGAAAGTGTGATTTAACGGTTTATCGACCGTGACCAAGTAGCGTTTTGGCTGATGAAAGTCTGGGTGGATTAATTGGTTACAAAACTCACCATCATTGGTCAGTATTAACAGTCCGCGGGAGTCTTTATCTAAGCGGCCAATGGGGTAAACGCGGGTTTCGCTCGGTAAAAAATGGATAAGGCTCTGTGCATCGCTACGATTGAGTTTGCAATCAATGCCTACGGGTTTATGGTAAGCAAAATAAACCATTGGTGCTTTTCCTGTGATCGTCTGTCCTTCAACAATCACTTCATCTTCGTCGTTTACATGGTCAATATGATTTGCCGCTTGGCCATTAACCCTTACAACGCCTTGGTCAATTAAGCGTGAGGCTTGTTTACGAGAGCATATGCCAGCATGAGCAATATATTTAGCAAGCCGTACTTTTTCTACCATGGATGATTTTTGCACAATTAATTTGATCACAGTATACCAAATTCACGTATAGATAACTCTATACACAAAGAGGATTTCACATGGCGATTAAGTTATCTGAACTTGCAGCGCACCAACCACTGCAAAAAGTTATTGTGCACTCATTGGAAATGGCACTTTATCAAGTGTCTGTGGTTATCAATAATGTGGAGTACTATGTTACTGACGAGAAAGGCGAGTTTATCCGTGATTTGAGCCCGCTGCATATTCAAAAGCGACTTGATCATTTGAGCTATGGTGAGATGGTGTTACGTCATACCAGTGCGTACGATGAAATGTGTGGCCAGCCAGAAAAACTTGCAAGCAACATGCTAGAAGTCCCTTACGGAAAAAATCATTTATACTGAATACGTTAAATGCTTATACTGAGTCATAACATTTATAGGTATGCTATGTATCAATTAAAAAGTGATGACTCGGTAGAGCTAAACGATGAGCTAAGGGCGCATGTTGTTGCATTTAATAAGCAGCACTTTAATGCTGAACGTGTGCCGTTAGGTTTTAAATACGTGAATAAAAAGTGTGATACTGTTGCGGGTATTCATGGTTATGTATTTGGTAACTGGCTGCTGATAAGTTGGCTGTGGTGCGACGACTTTACACGAGGTAAAGGGCTTGCAACGCGTTTGCTCCATGAGTTAGAAACCAAAGCTATTGCGCTTGGGGCAACGGTCGCTCAACTCGATACGCTTGATTTCCAAGCTAAACCTTTCTACGAAAAAAACGGCTACCAAGTGGTGTACCAAATGGCAAATTACCCACTCAACGGCTGCCGTTATTTTATGGAAAAAAAGCTGTAGTTATTTTGCTTTTAGTACATTTTCTTCGCTAAAGGTGATCCCCAAAAACGGCGTAGTCTCAGGTGCGAGCATAAATGTGCGTATATTCATGTGATCTTGGCCATCAGGGTGTTTAACAACGTCTTCACGGTAAAACGCGCCAAAACAATCGAGGGTGTTTTGTTTGCTGAGTTGATTAAGTTTTGCAAACGCGAAGATTTTACATGATCCATTATTCTCATTGGCTGAACTAATTAGTCCGTGATTATTGAAACCACTGGGCGTAAAGTCATAATGACGATCAATTACCGCCATTGTATCGGTAAACTCGATTAAATGGGGTGTTTCAGCTAATTTTTGTAAGAAGTCATTGAGTGTCATGTTTCGTCCTTAATAAATAGTCTTTGTTAACTCTAACTCATCCAGTTGCTGATTGATATTAAACTTAAATTTCTCTAAAAAGTTCATACCAAGTAGGCCGAAGCCCGTGTGATTGTTGATAACCAAAATATCAAAGTCATCAACTTTTTGCTGGCCTATGCGAAACGATTGTACTCGATAGCGTTGTGCTTCAACGAGCCCATTCGCCGTATTTACGTGTAAGGTGTCAATATAGCGGGCCGGTTCGCTGAGTGTATTCAATAGCGCTTGGTCAATAACGGTAAAGCTTGCTCCCGTATCAATCATGAGCGTGGCCTCAATCTCATTATTAATAACGCTACTAACAAGGTAATGCGCCCCTCGGGGAGTTAATTTCACTTTCTCAACGCCTGCCAAAGCATGCTGTATTTTTTGCTTAAGTTGGTCGGATTGTGTTTTAAAGGCATGGTTATTAGGTAACTGCTCTAAACTTATTTGACTCGCCACATAGTCACCTAAGTGGTAGTAAGCCAATGCATGAATATATAAGTAGTAGGCATGATAGGGCGCGTATTCTAACCATTGCTGGCTGTGTTCGAGCAATTGCTGCCAATGTTGTGTGTTAATTAAGTGATTGCTGTGTAAAGTAGTGAGCTCTTCTATTTGCTGAGTGAGGTCACTGTGCGGATTACTGTCTAATTGATCACTTAGCGCCATCAAATTAACAATACCCTGTTGTACATAACCTTGATTAATTAACCGTTTTGCATCGAGCTTTAACATGGCGGCATCGTATGGATGACTGTTTAAAAAGGCGCTTAGAAATTGCTCGCTGATATGCTCGTGCTGCTCTAGCAGCCATGTTTCAACGGTTTGTTGCCATGCATGTTTAAGTTGCTGTGCGTATTGCGGTGAATTGTCCTTGAGCTGCGAGTATGCGGCAACAGCCTTATCGAATTGTTGGTTATTAAACAATGTGATGGCGTGCTCAAATAGCTTAGGTTGAACAGCGCTATTAACCTGAGTTGCTGTAAATTGCTGTTTATCTGCTATCACCGTGCTCTCTTGACGACTGAGCTGCCAAAAAAAGTAGCCATTAATGCTTAATGAGCACAGTAGTAAAAGTTTCAGCAGAGTATTCATTTATTTTGCCTAGAAATCTCAATGATTAGAGGGTTACTTTAGCAACAACCGAGACCGTGTAAAAATAGTTACTCTTTAATTAAGTGATTTAATGCAAAAATATCTTCAATTTCAATATCCGCCAGCCCTTTGTATTGATAATTAGTCGCTTGGTTATTTAACCAAACACTCTGACAGCCCGCATTATTAGCGCCTTGTACGTCAGTGTCTAAGCTATCACCAATATGCAAAATTTCACTGTGAGCGACATTTAATAACTGCGCTGCGTTATTAAATAAAGCAGCGTGAGGCTTTGCTTTACCATGTGGGCCTGCTTGAAGCACTAACTCAAATACCCCATTTAGATTAAACTTTTCAACCTCGACATTGCCATTAGTAATCGCGATTAAGCGAAAATGCCTGCCAAGCTTTTCAAGTAATTCAAGCACATCATCAGCAACGGTTATTTGGCTACGAGCATCTGCAAAGGCCTGATATGCCTGTTCGGCATGGTGCTTGGCAAGGTCGTGTTCAAAGCCAAGATCCTGCATTGCATATAACAGGGCAGCTTGTCGCCAACGAGTGACATCGTCAACCAAGGTTGCGTCTTGTTTTAATGCATTATCGCGACATGTTAGCCAGTAGTTCATACTGTCGGCAGGCCATTGCTCAATATTTGCTAAGTAGTCAGCTTGGGCTTGTAAGGCTGATTTTATGATTGGATGATTGTTGTATAAGGTGTCATCTAAATCAAAACTTAGAACAGAAACGGGCGATAAGGCACGATTAAATCGGATCATAATTACAGGGTTACTCGGGTGTTGAGCGCTTTTTAGCGCGTGGGTGGGTGTTGTCGTATACTTTGGCTAAATGTTGAAAATCAAGGTGTGTATAAACTTGAGTCGCAGACAAACTAGTGTGTCCCAATAACTCTTGTACAGCACGCAGATCACCCGACGATTCTAAGATATGTGATGCAAATGAGTGACGTAACTTGTGCGGATGTACTTGTGAGCTAATACCTTGCTTGATCCCCCACTCTTGCATGCGCAACCGTACATGACGTATTGAAATGCGTTTCTTTTGGCTGCTGACGAATATGGCTATTTCATCAGGGTGTGCAAATTGTGGGCGAATTTTTAGCCATGCTTTTAATGCACTTAACGCTTTACTTCCCACGGGCAGTAAACGCTCTTTGTTGCCCTTACCCCGTACTAAAATTTCGCCTTCTCGGGGGTTGATATCTTGTATGTTGGCACCAACTAACTCGCTAATACGCAAGCCCGATGAGTACATTAACTCCATCATCGCTTTATCACGAATAGCGAGAGGATCGTCATCGGGTAATTCTAGCAATTTTGCCATTTGATCAACGTCTAAATTTTTCGGCAAGGGTTTTGAGAATTTAGGCCCTTTAATAGCTTCAGCAGGGTTATGGTAATGTGCCTGATTGGCAATGTTCTTTGCTTTTAAAAATTTATACAAGCTGCGAATACAGCTGAGCTTTAAACTAATGGTGCGGCCACTTAACTGTTTACTGCGCAGCTGCATACTGTAGCGGCGAATATGCTCACCTTGAACCGTAAACCAGTTTTCACTGAGCTTACTAAAATATAAAGCGGCAAAGCCGAGCTGGCTGGTGTATTGGTTTATGGTGTGTATCGAATATTGTTTTTCGTAACGTAAGTAGTCAGCAAAAAGCTGGATGGGCGTACGCCATGCATCGCTTAATTCATTAAGGTCTGGCGTTGTTACGTCGCTCATGCAAGTTCCAATAACCGTAGCTGTAATGAGCGAACGAACTCAAGCACAAAAAAACTGTCTTTAGCGGGCTCAAAGTGGTTAACATCATCACTGCCAAACGCCAAAATAGCGACAGGGTGGTTGCTATTTCCAATCAAATACAAGGCAGTTGATTGGGTTGATTCTGAAAATAATAAATCGCGTTCTTGCTGATTCACTCGTCCTAAGTAGATGCCGTCATTTTGTAAACGGTGAGCAATTAAATCATCGTATTTTTTTTCATACTTTACTAACTGACATTCATTGATTAGCGGGTTTGTGCAAATAATATTGCGCAGATTATTTGCCAGCGTTTTGAAGTCGTAGTTAGTCCACAGTTGGCGATGGCATTCGCTAAACAAACGATGAATCAATTCATTTTCTTTTGCTTGTGCAACTAACTGCTCAATTTTATTTTTTAATAAGGTGTTGTGTTCACGCAACTGACGCTGCTGAATGTGCACTAATGATGTCGCAGCAGCCGTTTGCTGTTGCAACTCAAGTGTCGCAAGAACATCTGGATTATTTATTAAAAAGTCTGGATGTGCTTTTAAATACTCAGCTACATGTTGTTCTGTTAGTTTACTCATAATGCCACTTGTCCGTCGAATACATGCTCTGCAGGCCCTGTCATTCTTACTGGATGACCTTCACCTTGCCAGCGCACTTGTAAGCTTCCTCCTGGTAAGTCAACTTGTACAGTGCTTGCCAGTTTACTTTGTATTTGACCAATCACCACCGCTGCGCACGCCCCTGTACCACAGGCTAATGTTTCATTTACGCCTCGCTCCCACACTCTTAGTTTTATGTGGTCTTGTGAAATAACCTGCATAAATCCTACATTTGCGCGCTGTGGAAAGCGTTCATGGTTTTCAAGTAGTGGGCCTAAGGTTGCGACTTCTGCGGTTTGAATGTCGTCGACTTCTAACACGCAGTGCGGATTCCCCATCGACACGGCACCGCTAAAAATAGTGTGCTCTTCAGTGCGAATAATGTACGTTAACTCGCGTTTACTTGCCTTGAGAGGAATTTTGTTTGGCTCAAAGACTGGGTGGCCCATGTTTACGGTTACTTGACCATCTTTTTCTATGTATAAGGTTAAGTTTCCCGACTTGGTTGATACGGTAATTTTATGTTTGTTGGTCAAGCCTTTCATGCGCACAAAACGCGCAAAACAGCGAGCACCATTGCCACATTGTTCCACTTCGTTGCCGTCAGCATTAAAAATACGATAGTGAAAATCTAAATCAGGAGAGTAAGGGGCTTCAACCATAAGTAATTGATCGAAGCCGATACCAAAGTGGCGATCTGCCAGTTTCTTTATTTGATCACGTGACAAGAAAACATTCTGCGTGATGTTATCAATAACAACAAAGTCGTTACCTAGGCCGTGCATTTTTGAGAAATTAACTAACATAGCGCTCTAATTCGGATTTGCTCTGAGCTAATCATGCCACAGAGCAGGGCGGTTATAAAAACGTTTATGGTAAAATTTTCTCACCTTGCCAAAGGCTTTCTAAGGTTTCTCGTTGGCGGATTAAGTGGCTTTGCTTGCCATCGACCATGATCTCAGCGACGCGTGGACGTGAGTTGTAATTTGAGCTCATGGTAAAGCCGTATGCGCCAGCACTGCGTTGCGCCAGTAGGTCACCAGCATGTAGCGCAAGCTCACGGTCTTTTCCTAAAAAGTCACCCGTTTCACACACTGGGCCAACAATGTCGTAGTTTTGACGTGGCGTGCCATCTTCGCGCGGTTCGACAGGCACAATTTTTTGCCATGCTTGGTAAAGAGATGGGCGCAGCATATCGTTCATACCGGCATCAACAATGGCAAAATATTTGTCTTGATTTTGTTTAATAAACTCAACTTTGGTCACTAAAATACCCGCATTAGCTGCAATGGCTCGACCGGGCTCAAAAATAAGCTCTAAGTCTTGATAATTAGCTAAGCGAGATGTGATTTTATCAACGTATTCACTTGGGTGAGGCGGTGTTTCACCATTATAAGGCACGCCTAATCCTCCACCAATATCTAGGTGGGTAAGTGTGATATTCACGGCTTTTAATTCTTCGATTAAGGTCAGCACTTTTTCCAGAGCCGCTAAGAAAGGCTTAATTTCTGTAAGCTGTGAGCCAATGTGACAGTCAACCCCAGTAATGTTTAAACCTGGAAGCGATGCTGCATATTGATAAACGCTGACCGCTGTTTGAATATCAATACCAAATTTATTTTCTTTTAAACCGGTTGAGATATACGGGTGTGTTTTGGCATCGATATCCGGGTTCACGCGAATCGAGATAGGTGCAACACGGTTTAGTGAAGTTGCTACTTCTGATATACGGTCTAGCTCAGCAACCGACTCAACGTTAAAACATTTGATCCCCAATTCAAGCGCGTAGGCAATTTCGTCAGCAGTTTTTGCAACGCCAGAAAATACCACTTTACTGGCATCGCCACCGGCTGCAATAACGCGAGCTAACTCGCCTTTAGAAACAATGTCAAAACCAGAGCCTAAGCGCGCTAAAATATTTAATACAGCAATGTTTGAATTCGCTTTAACGGCGTAACAGACTAAACTTTTGTGTGATTTAGCTGCCTCGGCGAAAGCGAGATAATGGCGCTCAAAGGTTTTACGTGAATAGATATAGCAGGGCGTACCGTATTGGTCGGCAAGCTCTTTGACAGCGATGTCTTCAGCGAACAGCTGATTATTATTGTAGTTAAAAAAGTCCATCTATTGGTCCTGTTTTTGCTCTGGTTGTTCGGATGGATCAGCCTGTGGCTGAGATTCTGCTGGCTTTGCAGTATCATCTGGAAGATAAAGCGCACCGCTTTGTCCACAGCCCACCAGAGTGAGCATAAGTAGGGCACTAAGAGGTAAAATTGTTTTAAATTTTTGGCTATGAGTCTCTTTCATTAGATTAATACGGTTGCTGGCTTTATAATCGCAGAGTAACAGAATATTTAAAAAATGCAGCTATTCGCGGATGAATTTATTCCTGTTACACTTGATGTACACAATCTGCCTCCAGATCTAGGCTTAAAGCCCGTTAAAGGACACTAAAATGACTGATCATGAATACCACACACTAGCCGATGCGTTGATGCTAACAATTGAAGAGCAAATCGATGAATGTGATGCTGATTTAGACTACGAGTCTGCATCAGGTATTTTAGAAATCATCTTCCCAGATCGCAGCAAAATAGTGATCAATAAACAAGCGCCATTGCACCAAGTGTGGGTGGCAACTAAATTCAATGGTCATCACTTTGAATTGCGAGACGATAAGTGGATTGATAATCGTTCTGGTGCTGAGTTCTGGCAATTTATGTGCGATGCGGCTTCGCGCCAAGCGGGTCAACCAATCGAGTGGCGTTCTGAGTTATGAGTTTAGGGTTTGTAGAATACCCCGCGCAAGGTGAGCATAAGGCAACCGTTATTTGGTTGCATGGCTTGGGTGACTCGGGGGAGGGGTTTGCCCCTGTTGCTCCGCAGTTAGCGATACCGAAAGAGCTCGGTGTGCGGTTTGTGTTTCCTCATGCGCCAGTGCAACCGGTCACCATTAATGGGGGCATGGCGATGCGCTCATGGTACGACATTAAATCGATGGATTTAGATAAGCGTGCCGACGAACAAGGCGTACGAGAGTCTGCTGCTAAAGTGGCTGAGCTCATTGATCAAGAAATAGCGAAAGGCATCCCCGCGAGTAAAATTATTTTAGCAGGGTTTTCGCAAGGGGGAGTCGTGTCACTGCATTTGGCTCCACGTCTTGATTATAAGTTAGCAGGTGTCATGGCGTTATCAACGTATATGTGCGCACCCGATAAGTTGGCTGACGAAGCTAAGCAACAGGCGTTAAATATATTTATGGCGCATGGGCGTATGGATGATGTTGTACCGCATAGCGCGGGCAGGCAAGCATTTGACGTACTGAGCGCAAATAACATGGAAGTTAGCTGGCAAGACTATCCGATGGCACATCAGGTGTGTGGTGAAGAACTGATGGCTATTCGAGCGTGGTTAATTGCTCGCTTAAGTTAATTTTTGGTTGTGAAGAGGCCAACATGACAAACAAACTTGTAATAACAGCAAATATGAATTCGGCGGAGCCTGCAAGCACATCACCCACAGCGGTAACGTACCAATGGCATTGGCGACGTATTTTTATGTTCAGTGGCGTGATTTTAGTGGCCCTGGCGACTGTAATATACAGCTTCGTAGGTGCTGTGAGTGCTGAGCAAAGTGAACAAGATGAGCCGCACACTGAGTTGACTACCGCTGTATTACAAGCTCCTGATAATAATCTTGCAGCAGAGCACGTTAACGAGAACACAGAGGACAGTGCAGAGCAGCCCGATGTGAATACCCCTGACCTTGTGCCTAATAGTGTGGCCAATGAGCCAGAAACTGAGTCTCTCAAGCCCAAAACACACGTGCAATCACTTGACACCGTTACTTCGCAAGACACTCAATTACCGGCTAAAACGACCACAGACAGTGAAGCGAAGCCTGAAAATAACGATGAACAGCAGCTCGCTTTAGCACCTAATAATAAAGTGCAGCAGTTTTCACAATCAGCTCATGTTGCCAGCGTGGCCATTGGCGCTAAAATAGATACAGATAAAGTGAGCCGTGCGGTATTAACCACCGATGTTGTTGATCGAGAACCAGTCAATGTTCTAAAAAACGATGTAAGATTAGCGGACATTACGCATAGTTTGAGCTTCTTTAGTGAGCTTAGAAATATGCAAGGGCAAACGGTTCGTCATCAATGGTATTACCAAGATGAGCAGCTAGCCTCTATTGAATTAGCAGTAAGCAGTCCGCGTTATCGCACTTACTCGACAAAAAATATTATGCCAGAACAGCTTGGTGAGTGGCGTGTTGAAGTCGTTGACGCACAAGGCACTTTACTTGCACAAAAAGAATTTAGAATTTTAGCTGATTAAGTTCAGCCAGATAAATAATTGGATTTTTCATGACACAGACAATCAAACGCGTTCGAATTGCCACTCGTAAAAGTGCGCTAGCGCTATGGCAAGCAGAATTTGTAAAAGCCCAACTTGAACACTTTCATGACGATGTGACAGTTGAACTCGTTCCAATGTCAACGCAAGGCGATATTATTCTTGATACCCCTTTGGCTAAAATTGGCGGTAAAGGCTTATTTGTAAAAGAACTTGAGCAAGCGATGCTTGACGGCCGCGCTGATATTGCTGTTCATTCAATGAAAGATGTACCGGTTGAGTTCCCTGAAGGGTTAGCGTTGCATACGATTTGTGAGCGTGAAGACCCACGAGACGCATTTGTATCAAACAACTTTAAGAGTTTAGATGCGTTACCACAGGGTGCAATCGTCGGTACGTCAAGTTTACGCCGTCAATGTCAAATTCGAGAAGCGCGACCAGACTTAGATATCCGTGATTTACGCGGTAATGTGAATACTCGCCTAGCGAAACTCGATGATGGCCAATACGATGCAATTATCCTTGCCGCTGCAGGTTTAATTCGCCTTGAAATGCCAGAACGAATCACTGCGTTCATCGAGCCAGAAGTCTCTTTACCTGCAAATGGTCAAGGTGCAGTTGGTATCGAATGCCGTATTGATGACGAAGTAACTAAAGCGTTACTGGCTCCGCTTGAGCATACAGAAACGCGTATTCGTGTTAATGCCGAACGCGCTATGAATCGCCGCTTAGAAGGCGGTTGTCAGGTGCCAATTGGTGCTTTTGCACTCGTGAATGATGATCACGTTTATTTGCGTGGTTTAGTTGGCGCGGTTGATGGTAGTCAAATGCTGCGCGACGACGTTACAGGCCCAGTAGCTGATGCTGAGAAGTTAGGCATTGAACTCGCTGAAAAGTTATTGGCGCAAGGTGCAGACAAAATTTTAGCTGACGTATACAGAGACGCGTAATATGCATATTTTGATAACTCGTCCAGAAGGAAAAGGCACTGAGCTTGCACTTGAGCTTCAGCAGGCGGGTTATCAAACGACCCTGTGCCCAGTATTGACGCTTGATTATCTTACGCCAAGTAGTCAAGCACTCGCGCCGCTTGAAAATGCCGACAAAATTATTTTTATCTCACAAGATGCCGTTCACGCATTATTAAAGCTTACCCCCACAATTAACAAAACTGCGCAGCTTTATGCGGTTGGCCAACAGACGGCAGATGCGATACATGAGGCATTTGGGCGACGCGCAGCAGTTCCTAAAAAACACGACTCCGAGGGCTTACTTGCACTAAAAACACTGCAAGATGTAGAGCTTAGCAATATTGTTTTAGTGAAAGGAGAAGGTGGGCGTACCACAATAGCAAAAACATTAAAACAACGTGGTGCCGTGTTAAATCAACTTGTTGTTTATAAGCGACGTGCCATAGAAAGCGAATCAGGTAAGTGGATGGACCACTGGCAAACAGCGGGTGTAGAGGGTATAGTCATTACAAGTAATGCGGCTGTTGATGCCATTTTTAATGGCTTAAATGAGTCACAGTTGGCATGGTTGAAGGGGTGTCAGTTTTATGTTGCTAGTGAACGTATCGCTGAATACCTACAACAAAAAAATGTCATTAGAACACATATACATATTGCTGCAGGGGCTAGTGATAGCGCTATGTTCGCCTGCATTAATCAGCAAGGTAGCAAAATGAGTGAATCAGATCTAAAACAGTCAGCCAAACCTGCTGCGGCTGAACCAGCAAAAAAGGCAGCAGCGGCTAAGCCTGCATCAAACCAAGTGGTTCAGCATAAAAAAGGGATAAGTAAAACCGGTAGTTTGGCACTGTTGATTTCACTTCTCGTTGCTTCAGCGGTCGGTTATGAGTTTTACCATAAACTGAATAGTGATCAGCAGTCTACTCTGGCATTTAACGAGCTGACAACTGAAAACCAACGTCTAAAGCAACAACTCGATGCCATCAAGAATGCTCAGCAAACTCTGCAACAAGCTTTGTATAATAGCGAGCAAAAAGTCGCGGATACGTTGCGTGAAAATGCCGAACAAACTCAGCAACAACTGCAAGCCGCTTTAAAGCGTGCTGAGCAACAAAGCTATACGTTAAACCCACAAGAAGTGACCAGTCTGCAGCGTATGGCTGAGTTTAAGTTGTGGGCTGAGCATGACTTTCGGGGAGCGGCTGCTGTTTTATCACGATTAGACAGCTTATTAGCAGAGCATCCTGGTACGGGGGCTATTCGCCAAGCAATTCATCAGGACTTACAAACTTTGAACGGCATTGACCCAGTGGCTGTTGAAGCGATTTATTTAAAGCTGCATGGCATCAATCAAAAAGTCGATGAGTTGGTATTTAACGCGATTTCATTACCTGAAGAAGTCAGCCAGGACGATCCTAATCAATTAAGTGAAAATGTCAGCGAATGGCGTCAGAATCTTGCAAAGTCGTGGCTGCAATTCAAAGATTTTTTTGTCACGGTTCGTACGCGAGAAGACATGGTTGTGGCGCCGTTTTTAAGTGAACAAGAGCGTCATTTAGTTAAACAGCGTTTAAGGCTCTATTTAGCACAAGCACAGGATGCGATTTTAACCAAGCAAAGTAGTGTGTACTTTACAGCGGTTGAAGCGGCACATGCGCTTGTGAAAGACTACTTTAAGCAAGATGATGCCGTGACTAAAGCTGCATTAAAGAGTTTAACTGAGCTTTCTAAAGAGCAACTCGATTTTAATCCTAACGTGTCATTGCAAAGTACGGAGCAGGTGAAGGAGTGGGCACAATGATCCGCTTTTTATTGCTGATAATTGCGATTGCAGTCTGTTTAGGCATTGCTCCTTTTTTTATAGATCAAAAAGGCTATGTACTGATTGCGTTCAATAAAACGACCATCGAGGGCACTATATGGGGGGTTGCAGCCCTTATTGTGCTGGGGTGTGGTATTGCTTACTTAGGGTATAAGTTGGTGCGTTATTTATGGTCGTTATATAGCCATACACGCCATCGTTTTTTTGCCCGCAGTGAAGAGCGCAAACAAGCGGCTATTGAACAAGGCGTATGGAGTTTGATTAATAACGACTACGCAGAGCTTGAATTAGCACTGGATAACAACAGTGTCGCAGAGCCGTGGACCGATATACGTTATGCGCTGCTTGCCAAAGCTGCACTGGCGAATAATAACAGTGAAAAAGCGATTAGCTATCTTGATAAAATCAACCAAGCAAATCAATTAAAAGTGGCTAATTTATGGCTTGCTAGCGGTGAATGCAGCACGATCTTTGCGGAATTAAAAACGTTAGCCGAGCGCAAAAAAGCAACAAACCTAGAGCTCAAAATGTATGCTCAGGTCTTAGTTCAAGAACAGAAATGGTCTGCGCTTGATGACTTTATGCCACGATTACTGCGTAAAAAAGTGCTCACAGAAAAAGAATGGCAACAGGTGTTTGACCGTTATTTTGCAGCGCAGGCTGACACCTCGTTAACCGAGCGTTTTGAGCAACTGACAAAGAACTTAAAACCAATGGCAGAAGTAAGTTACTTAAAAGCCATGGCGCGCGCAGGAAAACTAAATAAAATAGAGCTAAGCTTAATTAAAATGATTAAAAAGCCTCTGCAACATAAAGACTTAGCTCGTATTCTTCGCACTAGTGCAGCAGGTGATGCGCTAAAACTGCAGGCCAGTTTGCAAGATGTATTGAAGAAAGACACCGAAAATACCGACCTTCTTCTTGCGCTTGCGTGTTTAGCCAATGCGCATGGCGAATACGATTTAGCTGCACGTGTGTTTGATAAAGCACTGAACGCAACGAATCGTGACGACTACTTACAGCAAGCTGTATTGAGTTACAGTAAGAGTGGGCAACCAGACAAAGCATTGGTTCTGTATCAATAATTTTATGACTGCCAGTTAAGGAGTGATGGCTTGAAAAATGCGTTTACGTTAACAATAAGTATCGCTCTGGCCTACTTTTTTACGGGGTATTTAAGCAATTCTTTACTGGCAATCGACGGCTATGCTGTTGCAGCTTGGCCTCCATCGGGTATTGCTCTTGCCAGTATTTTACTCAGCCGAAACCGAGCACTCCCTGGGGTTTTGCTGGGTGCATTTCTGGTTAACTTAATTCATTTAGATAACGTATCCGACATTTTGCATTGGCAGATAATGCTGCAAGCAATCGGTGTAACCCTTGCCTCAACTTTTCAAGCTTGGCTTGCGTATTACATTATTATCCATTTAGTAAAAAACCCACTCGAACTTTCTTCGCTAAGACAAAGCGTACAAGGGCTGATTATTGGCGGTCCATTGTGTAGCTTAATAGCTGCCTCTGCAGGCACCGCATTATTGGTTATCAATGATGTGATCCCCCATTATATGGCGTTAAACAATTTTGTTGCTTGGTGGATTGGTGACAGCATTGGTGTACTGATTTTTACTCCATTGGTACTGGCTGCGTTTAGTTACAATCACATTCAACAACGTGTTCAAATTATTGTGCCGTCTCTGGTGATTTACATGATTATTTGTGTCAGCTTTTATGGCGCATCAAGTGTAAAAAAAGCTAAGGACGAGCAACGTCAACAGACTAAAGTAAGTGCCATTAAGACTAATTTAGAACACCGTGTTGGTGAAATACAGTCTCATCTAGCGTTACTGGCGACATTTTTTGCTAGCAGCGATGACGTTGATTTTAGAGAGTTTAAGCGCTTTACCTCTCGACAATTGCAAGATAGCACCGAAATAGCGGCATTTGAGTGGGCACCCAAAGTCATTCACTCACAGTTGAGTAATTACGAAAACTTACTGCGCGATGAGTTAGGTGACGACTATTACGTAAAAGAAAAAAATACTGAAGGTGAATGGCAAGCTGTCAGCAAACGCGATATTTATTTTCCAGTGCAGTACATTCATCCCTTGATTGGAAATGAAGCAGTGAAAGGCTTTGACTTGGCTTCAAGTGCGGTCCGTTTTGAGGCGCTGACCAATTCGCGCTTGAGTAAAAGTGTCACCGTCAGTGAACCTATTTCGCTCATGCAAGGGGGCGGGAATGAACGGGGAGTGCTGTTTTTCAACCCTGTGTATGCGGATTTACATCACCAAGTTGGTTTTAAAGGTTATGTTGTGGCTGTCGTTAACTTAGAGGTTTTGGCACAAACGCTTAACTACAACCAAAACACCGATATTGATGCCAGTTTTTATGATATGACGGATGGAGATAATCCCACCGAAATATTCAGTCCGCAGCGGGTTGGTACAAAGGTAATAGCGCATTTTAATTTCATTGTTGGTGAGCGTGTTTGGCAAGTAAAGCTGTGGGAGCCGGTTAAGCAATCCTCATGGCTTGTGTATTGGTTTGCGCAAATAGTGGGCATGCTATTCGTATGGTTGCTGATTACGTTTTTAATCTCGGTGACGGGCACGAATATTCAAATTCGACAGCAAGTGGCAAAACAGACACAAAGCTTACGAGAAGAAAAATTAAAAGCCGATAAAGCCAGTCAAATTAAAAGTGAGTTCTTGGCTAATATGAGCCATGAAATCCGCACCCCAATTAATGGTATCAAAGGGTTACATTATTTGGCGTTACAAGAGCAAGATTGGCAGCAAGCCCGCGCTTATATCGAACAAGCAGATGGTGCGCTAAACGTGTTACTGCGCGTTCTTAATGATGTGCTAGATTTTTCGAAAATCGAAGCTGGGCGATTAGAGCTGCACCAAGAACCTGTCGATATTAATAGCTTAATTAATGAGATCAGTAATTTAATGCAGTTTGAACTGAACTCACGCTCACTTAATTTTGTGGTTGATTACGACCGAAGTGAATCATTAGTGATTCAAACAGATGCTATTCGGTTGAAACAAATTCTGCTTAATTTACTTAATAATGCCGTTAAGTTCACCCCTGAAGGCGAGATCACGTTACGAATTTGGCAAGAAAATAAGATGACTTATTTTAGCGTCATTGATACGGGCATTGGGATTAAAAAAGAGGTGCAGGAGCAGCTATTTCAACCATTCTCTCAAGCCGATAGTTCGACATCTCGCCGCTTTGGCGGTACGGGACTCGGTTTAAGCATTTGTAAAAAGCTTATTGATTTAATGGGCGGAGACATAAGCCTAACGAGTGTTGAAGGGCAAGGCTCTACCTTTACATTCACAGTGCCGTTTGAGTCGCCTTTAGAGGCTGTTATCCACACGGATGACGTGCTATCAGAAATTGACATTTCGGCGATATCATTTGCGAATGTGGCTATTTTATTAGTGGAAGATAACCCGCTCAACCAGCATGTTGCGTGCGCTATTTTAAAAACAAAAGGGTGCCTTCCCGATGTTGCCAAAGACGGTCACGAAGCAATTAAGATGATTAGCGAAAAGAGTTATGATTTAGTACTCATGGATATTCAGATGCCGAATATGGATGGCTTGCAAGCAACGCAAGTTATTCGTAATGAATTATTAATAAATGACCTACCAATTATCGGCTTATCAGCGAATGCGCATGATGATGATTTGAAAAAAGGGCTGGCCAGTGGCATGGATGGATATTTAACGAAACCCATTGATGCCGATAAACTCTTTAAAACCTTGTGGTATCACTTACAAAATAAATCAGTGAATTAATGCAGACAATTGACCTCAATAAAGTAAATAAAATCATCTAAACTTGAAATATCAACGCGGGTACGTATGATCCGCGAAAACTGACTGAACTGAGTGCCAATTATGATCAACAACACACTTCCTTTGCTTGATATTCATCGCCACCTTGATGGTAATGTTCGACCACAGACAATTTTAGACTTAGGTCGACAGTTTAATCTTGCGCTACCGGCAGACCATATTGACGCACTTATTCCGCACGTACAGGTGATTGACCCTGAACCTAATTTAGTGGCGTTTTTACAAAAGCTTGATTGGGGTGTAAAAGTGCTGGGAGATTATGATGCGTGTCGTCGTATCGCAGTCGAAAATGTTGAAGATGCATTAGCACAAAAACTTGATTATGTTGAGCTGCGTTTTAGCCCTTATTACATGGCGCAAAGCCAAGGCTTACATCCACAAGGTGTTGTGGAAGCGGTTGTTGATGGTGTAAAAAGTGCTTGCCAAGGTGCCCCGATTAAAGTGAATTTGATTGGTATTATGTCACGTACGTACGGGACTGAAATTTGCCAACAAGAACTTGATGCACTGCTTGCATTTAAAAACGATCTTGTGGCGGTTGATTTAGCTGGAGATGAAATGGGGTTTCCCGGAGAGTTGTTTGTTAACCATTTTAAGCAAGTACACGATGCTTATTTGGCCGCGACGATTCATGCTGGTGAAGCGCGAGGCAGTGACAGTATTTGGCAGGCAATAAATCAGCTGGGTGCGACGCGTATTGGGCATGGCGTAAAAGCCATTGAAGATCCAAAACTTATGGACTATTTACGCGATAACCGCATCGGAATTGAATCTTGTTTAACCAGTAATATTCAAACCAGCACAGTGGCCGAACTGGCAAGTCATCCTTTAAAAACATTTTTAGATCACGGTATTTTGGCGTCAATTAATACGGATGATCCCGCCGTGGAAGGCATTGAAATTGAACATGAGTATCGTGTCGCTGCGCCCGCTGCGGGCTTAACCCAAACAGACATAGAAAAAGCACAAGCGAATGCGCTTGAAATTGCTTATTTGAGTAATGCCGATAAAGCCGCTTTAAGAGAGTTAGCTGCAAACCGCTAATGAGCAGCAGCTAGCTACAAAACTTACACTTGATGCTCTTGGCACGAGACATAGTTCTCATAAAGTGCTTTGAGCACATCGCCACGGCTGATCATGCCAACCACTTTGTTACCTTCAACAACTGGGTAGTTTTTGGGTTTGCCGGTCTTCATGCCGTCGGCAAGCTCAATGATATTTTGATCAATACTCACGGTGACGACATCTGTTCGCATTAGCTGTTTCACCTTTACCACACCATCGCAGAAATAACTGTTTTGCATTAGTGGTTGTAGTAATTCTTGCTCAGAAATAAAGCCAACCAAAGCTTTATTATCATCAAACACCGGCGCGCCTAATAGTTTAAACTTTTGCAGCTCGCTAATGGCGGTGGTCATTTCGGTTTCGGGTGTAATATGTGGCAACTTACGTTGCATAAAATCTTGTACTTTTGTATTTAGCATTTGGGTCTCTCCCCATCATTATTCTATATAAAGTATGGTCAAGGAAATGCAGTTTGTGAAATCGTTATATGGATTTAAGTGTGAGTTAAAACAAATAAAAAAGGCACCCAGTAAACTGGGTGCCTTCATAGCAAGAAAGGATCACTTACTTTATAAATGCAAATGCATCTGCGTACATGTTTTCACGAACTGCACCATGTGCAATAAAGTCATCACGCACAATGCCAATCATGTCAAAACGGCCAGCCATATATATATCGTATGGCTCAAGAGACACTATATCAGCCATGACCGCTTTGTGAACAAAGCCTGTTTTGCCAGACCAACTTGCAGGGGCATTTTCAACAACGGGAATGTATTGAAAGTGAGGGTTACTCTCAGCCCAAGTTTGCATTTCGTCATGGGCATAAAGAGCCGATTCTTCACGCACACCCCAGTAAAACAACACGGGGCGATCACAGCCTATTTCAGCTAGGTGATCAGCCATTGATTTTGCATACGAAAAGCCCGTACCGCCCGCTAATAAAATGATAGGGCGTTCGCCTTCAGTGCGAAGTTGTGACACACCTAAACCAACTTCAACGTTAACCTGTTGTTGTTCTGTATGAGCGTGACGTAAGTGTTCAAGTGCCTGCATTGCATATGAATCCGCACCTGATGCGCCTATGTGTAATTCAATTTGCTCAGTTTGCGATGGGCGACTAGCAATTGAAAAGGCACGCTTATCTTTTTCGCCTAATACAAGTTGCATATATTGGCCTGCCTCGAATGACACAGGTTGCTGTGGTTTCAAAATGACCTTATGTACGTGGTCTGTAAGCGGGCTGATCGCAACAACGTCAGCGAGTAATGTTTGCATAGTTTACCTTTATAAAGCAGAGACGCATAACCGATTGCGAGTGCGCTCACAACCGTTAATTTTTGAGCAGTTTATCACAGACACAGCTTAGAGAATATCTAAGCTGTTCCATATTTCATCAACACGATCTTTAATTTTTGGGTCCATTACAATGGGCTCACCCCATTCCCGATCGGTTTCTCCAGGCCATTTATTTGTCGCATCCATTCCCATTTTTGAACCTAGGCCAGAGACGGGTGATGCAAAGTCTAAATAGTCAATCGGTGTATTTTCAATCAGTGTGGTATCACGGGCAGGATCCATGCGTGTGGTTATCGCCCAGATCACATCATTCCAATCACGTGCATTTACATCGTCATCACAGACAATGACAAACTTTGTATACATGAACTGGCGAAGAAATGACCACACACCCATCATTACGCGTTTTGCGTGGCCTGGGTATTGTTTTTTCATGGTCACGACAGCCATACGATATGAACAGCCTTCAGGGGGCAAATAGAAGTCGACAATTTCTGGAAATTGCTTTTGTAAAATAGGCACAAAGACTTCATTTAATGCCACGCCTAATACCGCGGGTTCATCAGGTGGACGACCCGTATAAGTACTATGGTAGATTGGATTTTCACGATGCGTGATGTGCGTCACTGTCATAACAGGAAACTCATCTACCTCATTGTAATAGCCTGTATGGTCACCGTAGGGGCCCTCTGGGGCTGTTTCACCCGGCATAATATAGCCTTCTAAGATAAACTCAGCTGTTGCAGGCACTTGCAAGTCATTGGAAATAGATTTAACCACTTCGGTTTTACTACCGCGTAACAGGCCTGCGAATGCGTATTCACTGAGTGTATCTGGTACAGGTGTTACCGCGCCAAGAATAGTGGCAGGGTCTGCGCCAAGGGCTACCGACACTGGGTATGGCTCGTTCGGGTGTTCTTTGCACCACTCACGGAAATCAAGCGCGCCACCACGGTGAGATAACCAGCGCATAATGATTTTATTCTTACCTAATAATTGCTGACGGTAGATACCTAGGTTTTGGCGCTTTTTATAAGGTCCTTTGGTGACCGTCAGACCCCATGTGATAAGTGGTGCTGCATCACCCGGCCAACAGTGTTGAATAGGCAGTTTTGTTAAATCAACGTCATCGCCTTCAAGAATCACTTGTTGGCACGCTGCTTTTTTAACTTCCTTAGCTGGCATATTTAACACTTGTTTAAATACGGGGATTTGACCTAGCGCCTCTTTAATTCCTTTTGGTGGCTCAGGCTCTTTTAAAAAGGCCAGTAACTTACCGACTTCGCGCAGTTCACTCACATCATTTTGCCCCATACCCATCGCAACACGCTTGGGTGTTCCGAATAAGTTGGCAAGTACAGGAATTGAGTGGCCTTTTGGATTTTCGAATAATAGGGCAGGGCCTTCAGCACGTAAGGTGCGATCGGCTATTTCGGTCATTTCTAGGTAGGGATCAATCTCTTGTTTGATCCGCTTTAGTTCACCCTTTTGTTCTAATAACTCGATAAATTCGCGAAGATCTTTGTATTTCATTTTGGTCGCTTAAACGCTGAAAAAACTGTCGCTATTATACTCAAAATCAATCTTTAAGCTAATTTAGCAGGGAGAATTCGCTGTTTTATTGGGCGAGAGCACAGTGGTATTTTTTACCTCTCAAAATGAGCATAGCCTCAGGACCTTTAGACCAAAAAAGTACGGTGTCATTACTGTACTTTACACCCGAGGCGCTGACTTGTCGGCTTAGTAAAAAAGACTCTTGTTGAAATGAAAGTGTTGCTTGCTCTTCATTGATGTCGGTAATACTCGCGATTTCTTCATCGCACTTATAATTGTTTGGCGCACTTTGCTCGGCACAAGCACACAAGGTGACTAAAGCGAGCCCTAAAGTAAGTGGCTTAATCATGGAAACACCCCTGTTTTAATGAATCTACCCAAACCATTGGAAATGTGTTTCTTCAGATGGTGTGGATTTATAAGCCTAACAAAGAAAAATTAACCGTTGGTGAAAATACCAGGATAAGTTATGTTGTTATTGAAATTAATGGGCAAGGAGCTGCTATGGCTGGGACTAACTTATTAACCTTACTTGATGATATTACAACGCTTTTAGATGATATTGCGACAATGAGTAAAGTCGCAACTAAAAAAACAGCAGGGGTATTGGGTGACGACCTAGCACTCAATGCGCAACAAGTAACTGGGGTCACGGCTGATAGAGAATTACCCGTAGTCTGGGCTGTTGCAAAGGGATCGTTTATCAATAAAGCGATACTGGTGCCTGCCGCATTATTGATTAGTGTGTGGTTACCTTGGCTTATCACGCCACTTTTAATGATAGGTGGCTTATTTTTGTGTTTTGAAGGTGCTGAAAAAATTATTGAAAAGCTGTTTGATCACACAAAAGCTGAAGATGAATCTGTCATCGAACATCAAGACTTGTACGAATACGAAAAACAGAAAGTGAAAGGGGCTATTCGCACGGACTTTATCCTCTCAGCCGAAATTATTGTTATAACCTTGGGCACAGTTGCCGGTGCTACACTGGTTAATCAAGCATTGGTGTTAACGGTTATTGCAATCATTATGACTATCGGCGTTTATGGTCTCGTTGCAGGCATTGTAAAACTTGATGATGCCGGTTTGTATTTGCTGCAAAAAGCCCAGCAAACAGGCGGGAAATTTAAACAGCTATTAGGCACCTTTTTAGTTGCTGCAGCCCCTCAGTTGATGCGTTTTTTAGCGTTCGCAGGTACAGTTGCAATGTTTTTGGTTGGCGGTGGCATACTCGTTCACGGCATACCTGTGTTGCATCACGCTCAGCAAGGCGTGAGTGAGTTTGCACTTACTTATCTTGGTAAAACAGGGGAAGTTGTAACACCGATTTTATTCGATGGTTTGCTTGGCGTCGCTGCGGGGAGTGTGGTGGTGCTAGTGGTTGAGTTGTGGCACAAAGTGAGAAATTAAATAAAAAGTGCCGGCGAGAAACCTCGCCGGCAAGAAATTAGCACGGGAACGTAAGCGTGCTAATGTGCAGGGTGTTCCTTTAAGCTATATAAACCCAAAGGTGTTTGTCTTCTGGCACTCATAGAACCCCTAAAACAAAGCAGGAGAATTATTCTGCTCTTTCTATCTATACTTCATTATGCATCAGTTAAAATATGTTATAACGTAACCTAACTGATATAAATAACCAATGCGTTTGTTATTCATTGGTTTACTTTATTGGATGTTATAAAAAGTGGATTTAATTTGTGTTTAAATTACTGCAGTCGTAGCTTAGGCATAATTCAGCAAGTTCAATTTTAGCTTTGAGGTTGCCTTGTTGTGTGGCTTTATTGAGCCAATAGGCCGCTTTTTCTAGACTTTTTTGAGTGCCTTGACCATCGCGATACATTTGCCCTAAGTTAAGTTGCCCCCACGAATACCCCCCCTCTGCAGAAAGCGTAAAACTGTCTAGCGCTTCTGTGTAAAGCCCATCTTTAAAATAAGTGATACCTTCTTGATTGTGCTTATCAAGTTTTACGCCGGTATATAAGGGTTTCGGCTTTGGTGGGTGCATTACAAAGCCTCCGAATAAGCTATAAAGCTCAGGGCGCATGATTTTGTAAATGCTGTTGTCTTCATAAAATTGCTGTATTTGTTCTTTGCGAAAGGTCATGGTTTTACTTGAGAAATAATTATCTTGGACCAACATGCTTGTGCGCATAGCAATTTCAATGTCTTTATTATATTTGTAGGTGTAATTACCGACACGAAAGGTCATGTTGTCATTATCAAATTCAACCAGTTGCGCCACTTTTAAATTATTAATCCGTTTTGGGGTGTCGGTAAATTTGTCAGCGTGGACAAAATACGTGTCGAACAGTTTTGGCTTATTTATATAACTAACTTCGTTCGTAGTTTGTTGATGAACACCAAGCACAGTTTGAATTAAAAAATAGCCTAAAAGTAACACGCCGGCAAAGTACTTAATAATCGAGAGCATTTCTAAAGTAGGAAGTGCGTACCAAGACACGGGAGTCATATAGCCACAATCATCACACTGGCGCTGATAACTGATTGATAGTGGGATAACTGGCAAAATAGTAAAACGCAGTATCTTGCTGTGATTGGTTAATGAATAATGCTCGCTTTGACAGTGGGGGCATGTTTTAGGTTGTTTGTAAAAAACATCAGCAGCAGCAGTATTAAAAAGTAGCATAGTGTCTTCCTTGGTAATAACTACAAACTAGAACAAATGCAGCAAGTTATAAAGATGCAAACTGTAACCAAATATGAATTTCAGTATGAAAGGCTTTTCACTTAGAGAATAAATCCATTCTCTGCTATGATCCTCTGAATCTTCGAGGATATCCCTCCACTATCAAGTTTGGAATGTTACTGTGACTGCTACTGCTTTTTCATCGTTGGCTTTGCCGCAAGAGTTAATCGATAATTTATCGACCTTAGGTTATTCACAAATGACGCCAGTGCAAGCGCAAAGTTTGCCGGTCATTTTGCAAGGAAAAGATATTATTGCCCAAGCTAAAACTGGCTCAGGGAAGACTGCTGCATTCAGTTTAGGCGTGCTGGCTAAATTAAATGTTAAACGTTTTCGAATCCAATCATTAATTCTCTGCCCAACGCGTGAATTAGCTGAGCAGGTTGCAGAAGAAGTCCGTAAGTTAGCGCGTAGTATTCACAATATTAAAGTACTTACTTTGTGTGGTGGCGTATCAATTGGACCGCAAATTGGTTCGCTTGAACATGGTGCACATATTATCGTAGGTACACCAGGGCGGGTCGATGACCATATTCGTAAAGGGACATTGCGCTTAGATGATGTTGAAACTTTAGTGCTTGATGAAGCCGATCAAATGCTCGACATGGGTTTTCAAGATACCTTAGATGCGATTGTTGAATGCATTCCAGCCCAGCGTCAAACATTATTGTTCAGTGCGACGTATCCGAAATCAATAGCAGCAATTGCAGAGCGTGTATTGAGCAATCCTGAGACAATCAAAGTTGAAGAAGAGCAGGCAAAGAGCACAATAAAACAGTACTTTTACAAACTTGATAATAACAAGCAGCGCTTTAATACTTTAAAACTTTTACTGTTAAAGTTTCAGCCAGAAAGTTGTGTGGTGTTCTGCAACACGAAAGTTGAGACTCAGCAAATTTGTGATGACCTTTTTGCTGAAGGATTTAGTGCCGTCGCATTGCATGGTGATTTAGAACAGCGAGAACGAGAACGTACATTAATTCGTTTTTCTAATAAAAGCGCCTCAATTTTAGTCGCGACGGATGTTGCTGCACGCGGGCTTGATATTAATGATATGGATATGGTGGTGAATTACCACTTAGCACATGACCCTCAAACACATGTGCATCGTGTGGGCCGCACCGGGCGTGCAGGTAAAAAAGGGATTGCCTGTTCAATTTATGGTGAAGCTGAGCAGTTTAAAGTGGCACAAATAGGTGATCACTATGAAAAAGATTTTGAACCAGAGCCTATTCCGCCGTTTAGTTTATTAGAAAAGCCAGCTTATAAGCCTACAATGGCAACGCTTATGATTGATGCAGGTAAAAAGCAGAAAATTCGTGCGGGTGATATTTTAGGGGCGCTAACGGGTAAAGAAGGGATCGCGGGACACCAAGTTGGTAAAATAAATGTACTTGATAATGTTGCCTTTATTGCTGTTGAGCGTGCTGCTGTTAAGCCTGCTCTGCGTAAATTAACAGAAGGTAATATTAAAAAGCGTAAAATACGAGCTCGTCGATTAACGCGCTAAAATTAATGTGAGCAATTCGCCTTGAGTTGCTCATATTCTTGTCGTATTTTTTTGAACTTGGTAGCAGAACCTTGTCGATCAGGGTGATACTTTAAGGCGAGTTGTCGCCACCGTTTTTGCAGCTCTCTATATGAATAATCTGCAGGGAGTTGCCAGTGTTGTATGATCGGGTAAAGTTGCTCAGCTGATACTTGAGTAAGACAGAAGCGATTGTGTGTGCTAAAACGCTGCCAAAATTGGTCAAGTAATGCATCAATGGCGTCTCGTGACGTGTCATAGTTTTGCCAATCTAAATAATATGCTCTTAGCGGATCGTCTTTTTCTGGACGGTCTGTAGGGCATGTATCTATAAGCTCTATATGAAGCGATGCAATCTCTAATCGCTGGGTCGGGGCTAGCTGTGCTTGTAACTGATACAATCCGTTCATAATTAGAAAATTACGTTTAAAGAGGTCTTTTTGCGGGTCTTCATCGAGTTGCTTAAGGTAATTCGTCTCTCCCAGCGCGCTGGCTAGCGTATGCACCTTCCAAGTAGACTGTCGTAGGAGAAGGTAAAAAATCTCATCAATCAGTGGGTTAACCATTGTTCGTAGGCCAATGTTTAGTGTAATCTTAAAGTATATACGCTAACACAGCTGCGTTATTGAAACTACGATCATGTTTTAGGTTTAAAGGAATGCATTTGGCGATGCTTTAGCGAGTTCTGCTAATGCACGCTTGGTTGATTTTTAGGGATATAAACATATGTACATCACATTGCGCCTCAGCTTGCTTTATTCAACGCTCGCGTGTGTCTGTTTGTTTTTTACGTCTCCTAGTTTTTCATCTCACTCATTGTTTGAGCAGTTTACGCAATCACAGCAATGGGATGAGAAAAAACAACTTTCAATAAAGCTGCTAGCCGCACCTAATATCACATCCGATGAAAAATTAGAGGTTTATCTACAGTTAGCTGACTTTGCACTAGAGAAAGATAATTTCTCTGCTGCAGTGGAACACTATCAACTGGCTGCAACATCAACCTCTTTTGAAGAGCATCCACAACGTTATTTTCAAGCTCTTAAAATGCAAGGTGTGACCTATTATTATCAAGGGTTAATGCAGCAAGCCGTGAGTGCGTATATGCGTGCCTTGAGTGTTGCAAGAAATATGGAGCAGCCAATTTCTGAAGCTAACCTTTTGAGTAATATTGGTCTTGCTTACTTCAATATGTTTAATATGAATCAAGCGCTTGATTATTATAAACAAGCGAAAACGATTTACGATAAATATGGAACAGCACAAGATAAAGCGGATATTTTGCACAATATAGCGGGTATTTATATCCGTTTGTCTAGCTACGATATTGCACTGGATATGTATCGAGAAGCACTGGCTATTTTTCAAAAGCTTAATGATGAAGATGGTATCGCTCAATCTTATGGCAATATGGGAGTGGCTTACTCAGAGCTTGGTGAGTATCAACTGTCATTGCATTACTACCAGCGTGCTTTGCGCCATTACCAAGAAACGAATGATGCATACTACCTGTCCTCTCGACACGGTAACATTGCTAACGTGTACTTGCGAACGGGCGATCTTGAGATGGCCTTAAGTCACACGGAAAAAGCGATAAAATTCGCAAAGCAAATTGATAATAAGGGGCTCGAGTTAGCGGGGTTATTATCACAAGCGAAAATCGAGCTGTTACAAGGGAAGTTACCTGAAGCAGAAGTCACGCTTAACACATCTGTTAGTATGGCGAAAGAGTATAAAGATGAGCTCAGAGTACTCGATGGTTTGGGTATGCATGCATTGATAAAAGCGGGTCAAGGAGACTTTGAAAGTGCAGTGTCATACTTTGATAGCTTTGTTCGCAAAATGAATGCATCTAAAAATGAACAGCTTTTAAAATCATTGGGTAAACTACAAAGCCAAATTCAAGCCAGTCAGTTAAATCAAGAAATTGTCGATCTTAAGCAACATCAGCATGTGCAAGAGCTTGAAATGTCAAAACAACGCCAGCTAACGATCATGCTGTTCATTTTGTTTGTAATGATTGTTGTGACAGGAATTACTATTTACCGACGCAAGATTGAAAAAGAGGCGAAGGAGCAACTCTCTTTAATGGTGGCTAAGCGCACCCAAGAACTTGAAGAAATTGCAGAGCAGTTGCGTAGTGCAAATGATATCAAAAGTCAGTTTCTTGCCAATATTAGCCATGAAATCCGCACTCCACTGACTGCTATTCTTGGTCAAACCGATCATTTAATGAATGGTCTTTATAAGCCTGAGAAGTTGAATGAAGAACTTGCGGTTATTCAAAAACAAAGTGATCACTTAAAAGAGCTTATTAATGATGTACTTGATATTAGTAAGATTGAGGCGAATAAACTTGAGTTGAACTTAGAAGAGGGCAACTTAGTGGAATTACTGACAGATGTGCATTCTATGCTGAGCGGTCAGGCGAAAGAGAAAGGATTAAAATTTGCGTTTCAAAATCAACTTGGTGAGCAGTTTTTCAGCTACTTAGATTTTACGCGTGTAAAACAGATATTAATAAACTTATGCGCGAATGCCATCAAGTTTACTCAGCAAGGAGAAGTTGAGTTACATGTATCGCGCGTCGAGCAAGGCATTGTGTTTCGCATTAGAGATACCGGCATTGGCATGAATGCTGAGCAATTGAAACTAATTTTTGATTGCTTTAGTCAGGGTGATAACAGTATTAGTCGTCGTTTTGGTGGTACTGGGCTTGGACTTAGCTTGTCGCAGCAATTGGCGATGATGATGGGCGGGTACATCAGTGTTGAGAGCGAGGCGAATAAAGGCAGTGAGTTCTCTTTTTACTTACCCTGTAAAGAACTTGAGCCTGCGGCGTATATTGATGACAATCAAGCGATTACACACTCAGCTTCTAAAGGATTGTCAGGCAAAGTATTACTTGCCGAAGATCACCCAGATAACAGACGCTTAATTTGCCGTTATTTAGAATCTATGGGGCTAGAAGTCATTACAGCAGAAAATGGTGAGCAGGCTGTTGAGCAATGTTTAAAAGAGTTCCCAGATGTGGTGTTACTCGATATTCAAATGCCAGTACTTGATGGTTTAAGCGCATTGAAGCTATTACAAAAATGTGGCTTTACTCAACCTGTATACGCATTAACTGCGAATGCGATTAGCCACCAAATTGAAGGTTATTTAGAAGCGGGTTTTACTGGGTATCTTGCTAAGCCAATCGATAAAAAAGTGTTTTACACGCAGCTTGCAAAGCATTGTAAAAGTACCTCTCAACTAGCTAATTCAATGCCCGATACGCGTGATCTTGTCACTAGCTTTATCAATAGTTTTGCCTACGAAGCGGACTTGATTCAGCAGCATTTCTCAGCGGATGATTTAATGAGCTTACAACAAGATGCTCATCGAATTGGAGGGGCTGCAAAAATGTTTGCCTTAGATGATATTGCACACAGTGCTTTAGCACTCGAGCTGGCCATAAAAAACAAGACAGCGTTTGAAATTAATCACTTAGTAACGCAACTACTCGAGCTTATGCACTGCACACGTTTAGCTCAAAATAGCTCAATATCACCATCTTGAGCTTGTTTTATTTCTTCGTCATTGATGAATCGTGAGCGGTCTACTCGCTTTTTTAAATCAATGCTAGGGTAGGTCACTTTAAACATCGACAACTTATTATCTATTGAATGTGCGAGATTAACGAGATCCTTACTTGAAACGGCTTGAATTTGTGTGCTGGATAATGCATCTGAGTTAATTTCAACCATAGAGTCAATACTTGCTTGTGCTTCATCAGACATTTGGCTTTGCAGTGCAACTTGTGCGTGAATACTTTCTGATAAAGCATCGATGGCTAACATCGCTTGTTCTATTTTATTTGTTTCACGTGTTGATTCGTCAGATAGCTTAACGGTGTGCTCTGTTTCTTTTAATGCCTTTTGCATCAACTGATTCGCTTGCTCAGTATTATGCTGAATTTTAGCAACCATATTTCGAACTTCTTGTGTTGATTTGCTTGTGCGTGCAGCTAAGTTTCGAACCTCATCAGCTACCACTGCAAACCCTCTTCCTTGCTCGCCTGCTCGGGCTGCTTCAATGGCGGCATTAAGAGCCAATAAGTTAGTTTGTTCGGCAATACTATTAATGACCTCAATCACAGAACCTATTGCGTCGCTATCTTGCTTGAGCAAAACAATTTGTTGGCTTGTTTGATTAATATTATCGGCGAGTTTTAATAAACTTGATTGACTCTTATCAGTGTCTAAACGGGTTTGTTTTACGGAATTCGTGGCATTAGAAACCGCATGATAAATTTGCTCTAAACTTCGATCGAGCTCTCTTGATACGTCAATGGTACGCTTTATTGTAATGGCGAGATCGACACCGTGAGCATCTTGAATCGTGGCTTTTTGGGTCATAGAGGCATAAGTGTCTCTTAGTGCATCCGCCATAGGGAGCAATCGCGCAGAAGAACAATAAATCTCTCCGAGCAAGTGCTCTACTGTGGTTAAACTTTCATTTAATGCATGGCATGCTTGCGGTAAATTAGGGTTATTTTCATCAAAACGAAAGGAGAAGTTAATACCTTGCTCTGCGGTCATATTCGTCGCAAAGTCATTTAAGAAGTCCAGCTGCTGCTTGTCTGTCGAATAGAGACTATAAATCATTACTGCCCACGGTCCACAGATAAAGAGACTGAGTATAAGTAGAGCCGAAGTAGAGAAATCAAACACAGCAAAACTAGCAATACACCCCAGTAAGCTTGTTAAAAACAGAGCGATTGCTATTTTAATGCGCGTCATTGAGTGTTCCTAAGCATTTCATCTCATTATTTATAGAACAGCTTTCAATGAAATTCCATTTATATTATGAACTTATATTAACCTGAAATAACACTTACCCACGTGGCTAAGTGACAGTGGTTGTTATCAGTGATAGATATTTCTTATTTAGAACAACAAAATAACAAAAGAGTAGGCAGGGGTATTACTTGCTTCAAATAGAGTATTGAATGCAGCGAATGGGTATCAAAGGGGCTTCTTTTGGGCAAAAAAAATGCCTGTTTAATACAGGCATTTATTTAAAACATTCAAATGTGATTATTGACGTTTCATTGAATCGAAAAACTCGTCATTGGTTTTGCTCATTGACAGTTTATCAATTAAAAATTCCATCGCATCAATTTCTGACATGTCATGTACGATCTTACGTAAGATCCACATTTTTTGTAGCTCATCAGGTTTAGTCAGCAACTCTTCGCGACGGGTACCAGAGCGGTTAAAGTCAATGGCAGGGAATACACGTCTTTCAGCAATCTTACGATTTAAGTGTAATTCCATATTACCAGTGCCCTTAAATTCTTCGTAGATAACTTCGTCCATTTTCGAACCAGTATCAATAAGCGCTGTCGCGATGATTGTCAGGCTTCCGCCTTCTTCAACGTTACGTGCCGCACCGAAGAAACGCTTAGGCTTATGTAATGCGTTTGCATCAACACCACCGGTTAGTACTTTACCCGATGAAGGAATTACCGTGTTGTATGCACGAGCAAGGCGTGTAATTGAGTCAAGTAAGATAACCACGTCTTTTTTGTGCTCAACAAGGCGTTTTGCTTTCTCGATTACCATTTCAGCAACCTGAACGTGACGGCTTGCAGGCTCATCGAATGTTGAAGCAATCACTTCACCTTTTACAAGGCGCTGCATTTCGGTTACTTCTTCAGGACGCTCATCGATAAGTAATACCATCAGCTCACAGTCTGGTTGGTTATAACTGATCGATTGGGCGATATTTTGCAGAAGCATCGTTTTACCTGCTTTCGGTGGTGCAACGATAAGTGCGCGCTGACCTTTACCAATTGGCGAGGCTAAATCGAGTACACGCGCTGTGATGTCTTCTGTACTACCATTACCGCGCTCCATACGTAAACGTTCATTTGCGTGGAGTGGAGTAAGGTTTTCAAAAAGGATTTTAGTGCGTGAGTTTTCAGGTTTATCGAAGTTTACTTCATTTACTTTCAGTAAAGCGAAGTAACGTTCACCGTCTTTCGGTGGACGAATCAAACCGGAAATAGAGTCACCAGTACGCATGCTGAATCGACGGATTTGACTCGGAGATACATAAATATCGTCAGGACCGGCTAGGTAAGATGCTTCAGATGATCTCAAGAAACCAAAACCATCTTGTAAGATTTCTAATACACCGCCGCCATAAATGTTCTCACCGCTTTTTGCGTGTGCTTTAAGAATGGCGAAAATAATGTCTTGTTTTCTTAAACGGGCTACGTTTTCGAGCCCCATGGACTCAGCTAAGTTTACAAGCTCTTTGATAGACTTGTCTTTTAATTCGCGTAAATGCATATTGGTGGGTTCTTTATTACAATTGTCATACTCAAAATCGTCGTTTGATACATGAGTGAGGTTTGTTGGTATAACTAAGGATTAGTTGGCTTTATAAACTAGCAGGTCACTAGCAAGGCGTCCAGTCTTTAAACAAAATAAAGCTAAAAAAAGGGCAAAAAGCCCTTTTTTTATTATTTCATTAGATGTTGTTTTCTAAAAACTCAACTAATTGAGTCTTAGAAAGGGCACCTACTTTAGTGGCTGCAACTTGACCATCTTTGAAAAGAAGAAGTGTAGGGATACCACGAATACCAAATTTAGGTGGTGTGCCTGCATTTTGGTCAATATTCAGTTTTGCAACGGTAACACGACCATCAAAATCGCCTGCTACTTCGTCAAGAATTGGGGCGATCATCTTACAAGGTCCGCACCATTCTGCCCAAAAATCAACAAGTACAGGTTTGTCTGATTGAAGTACGTCAGCTTCAAAGCTATCGTCAGTTAATTGAATAATTTTCTCGCTCATTGCGATCTCCGATAAGTTAGGCGAAATATTTAATGCGTATTTAAACACTCTTGTTTCTTATTGCAAGTTTAAACGTTATGCTTAAACGCTATGACTAAGACACATTTGACCGATAAAAAGTTTTCAGACTTTGCTATCGCACCGGAAGTGGTTGCCGGTTTAACCGAAAATGGGTTTGAATATTGCACACCCATACAAGCTAAATGCCTACCTTTTATTTGTGAGGGCCGTGATATTGCGGGCCAAGCACAAACAGGTACGGGCAAAACGTTGGCGTTTTTAACGGCCACGTGCCATCGGTTATTACAATCTAGCAAAGCACCTAGTAAACATCCAAGAGCCCTGATCATGGCCCCTACGCGGGAGCTGGCGATTCAGATACACAAAGATGCAAAAATTTTAGCGCCACATTGTAATCTTAACTTAGGATTAGTATATGGTGGCGAAGATTATGAAAAACAACGTGCACAACTAGAAAAAGGCGTTGATATTTTAATTGGGACGACTGGACGCCTTATCGACCTTTATAAGCAGGGCTGTTATACCCTGAACGAAATTGAGGTTGTTGTGCTTGATGAAGCGGATCGCATGTTTGATTTAGGCTTCATTAAAGACATTCGTTATATGTTCAGACGTATGCCGGAAGCATCTGAGCGTTTAAATTTATTGTTTTCAGCGACCTTATCGTATCGTGTACAGGAATTAGCATTTGAACATATGACTAATCCTGAGCATGTACAAATTGAACCTGATGTGAAAACAGGTAAGCGCATTCAGGAAGAGCTCTTTCATCCATCACAAGATGATAAAATTAAGTTGTTGTTAACCTTAATTGAAGAAGAATGGCCTGAAAAAGCCATTGTGTTTGCAAATACCAAGCACAGTTGTGAAAACGTGTATGCGTGGATGAAGGCGGATGGGCATCGCGTTGGGTTATTGACTGGTGATGTTAACCAGAAAAAACGTCAGTCAATTCTGGCGCAATTTACCAAAGGTGATTTAGACTTTTTAGTTGCGACCGATGTTGCAGCGCGTGGTTTACATATTCCAGAAGTAAGTCACGTATTTAATTTTGATTTGCCAGATGATTGTGAAGACTATGTACACCGAATTGGACGTACAGGACGTGCTGGCGCATCAGGTCATGCAATCAGCTTTGCCTGCGAACAGTATGCTTATAATCTTCACGAAATCGAAGAATACATAGAGCACAGCATTCCATTATCACATTATGATAAAAGTGCATTGCTTGATGATTTAACAAAGCCTACTATTCAGAAAAAGCGGAACTATTCAACAGGCCCACGTAATCGTAATAACAACGGACGTCGACCAAATAATAGTTACCAAAAATCACGGTCATCATAACTGGCCGTTGTTTAAGACGTAGTAGTAACTAGAGGTTTTTGAACGGTGGGGCAACTTCAACCGCAAAAAAATGTGTATGCAGTTATCGATTTAGGATCAAACAGCTTCCATATGCTGATTGCCAAATCGATGGCTGGCGGCCTACAAACTATTGGCCGAGTCAAACGCAAAGTAAGGCTAGCAGCAGGACTTGATGAAAACAATGTTCTAAGTACTGAAGCCATGCAACGAGGCTGGGAATGCCTCGCCTTGTTCGCTGAACGTTTACAAGATATACCAAAGAAAAATATCACCATTGTTGCAACCGCAACACTGCGCCTTGCTATTAATGCCGATGTATTTCAACAAAAAGCTGAGAAAATCCTTGGCCATAAAATCAATGTTATAAGTGGCGAGTTAGAAGCAAAGACTATCTATAAAGGGGTTGCTCATACATCTTCATGTGGTGGTCGACAGCTGGTTATTGATATTGGTGGAGCAAGCACTGAGGTTGTCATTGGAAAAGGTTTTGACGCGTTGCATTATAAGAGCCTCAACATGGGGTGTGTCACTTTCCTTGAGCGCTATTTCAAAGATCAAAAGCTGAGTAACAAAAATTTCAATACCGCTATTAAAGCAGCGCGAGATGTTGTTGAAGATATTGTACCTGAATATAAAGCTGCTGGATGGGAGATTGCCAGTGGTGCATCCGGTACAGTTCAAGCCATTCAAGAGATTATGGTTGCGCAAAACCAGGATGAGTTACTAACGCTAGATAAACTGTTAGCAATTAAAGAACAGTCAGTCACGTTTGACACCATTGCTGATCTTGAATTACCTGGTCTTAGTGAAGAGCGTCGTTTGGTGTTTGTATCTGGACTTGCAATTCTTATTGCTTTATTTGAATCGTTAGAAATAAAGCAAATGGGGCTTGCGCGCGGTGCATTGCGTGAAGGTGTGTTATATAGCATGGTGCCTGAGCTACATAATCATGATATTCGCAAACGCACCGTTGATGGTTTAATGAATCGTTACCATGTTGATCAAAAACAAGCGTGCCGAGTAGCGCAACTTGCGGAACAACTGGCAATAAGTGTAATGAACCAATGGCAATCAATGGATAGTAATGCGATTGCACTGTTAAAGACTGTGGCTAAATTGCATGAGATTGGTTTGCTAATCGAATATAAGCTTTACCATAAACATACGGCCTATATATTAGAAAACACAGACATGCCTGGCTTTTCACAGTCAGAGCA
>NZ_CP065231.1:140000-302500 GCF_015767615.1 Pseudoalteromonas sp. A41-2
AGACACGTCGAGCAGGTACGAAAGTAGGTCATAGTGATCCGGTGGTTCTGAATGGAAGGGCCATCGCTCAACGGATAAAAGGTACTCCGGGGATAACAGGCTGATACCGCCCAAGAGTTCATATCGACGGCGGTGTTTGGCACCTCGATGTCGGCTCATCACATCCTGGGGCTGAAGTCGGTCCCAAGGGTATGGCTGTTCGCCATTTAAAGTGGTACGCGAGCTGGGTTTAGAACGTCGTGAGACAGTTCGGTCCCTATCTGCCGTGGGCGTTTGAGAATTGAGAGGGGTTGCTCCTAGTACGAGAGGACCGGAGTGAACGAACCGCTGGTGTTCGGGTTGTCATGCCAATGGCATTGCCCGGTAGCTACGTTCGGAACTGATAAGCGCTGAAAGCATCTAAGCGCGAAGCAGGCCTCGAGATGAGTTCTCACTAGACTTTTAAAGTCTCTGAAGGGCCGTTGAAGACTACAACGTTGATAGGCAGGATGTGGAAGTGGTGTGAGCCATTAAGCTAACCTGTACTAATTACCCGTGAGGCTTAACCATACAACGCCAAACGCGTTTTATGACAGCGTAACAGACAGAAGTTAGTATACTAAAGTAGATTTACGATTATCAGATTTCCAGATTTTAGTTAATTGCGAGTGCGATTAACAACCAAATTTGCTTGGTGACAATAGCGTTTTGGACCCACCTGACTCCATGCCGAACTCAGTAGTGAAACGAAACAGCGCCGATGATAGTGTGGCATTTGCCATGTGAAAGTAGGACATCGCCAGGCTCCAAATTAAAGAAACCCGTTGCAGCAATGCAGCGGGTTTTTTGTTGCCTGTAGAAAAATAAAACACCCAACCAAGACCCCCTACGACCTATATCCTTGTAGGCATCAGCGCAAGATGAAGAGACGTAGGAGACACTTTAGTGCCGAAGTATCTGATATGCCCTTCATACATAACCGCTGACATTCACGGCTAAAGCCGTTCCCACGCTTCTTAATCACAATGACAGAAGTGCAAGGGGCTCTAAATCGCTCATTTCACTTCTGGCTCAAATAATTAGGACGTAGAGGCACTTTAGTGCCGAAAAATGATTATGCCTTTCACACATAACCACTGATATTCACGGCTATAGCTGTTCCAACGAGATAGTGATTCATTGCTAGTTATTAAAACAAGCCATATTCTTCGGTCTCTTCGGCTTCATGGCGCATTAAATGCTCAGGGCGGAATATGGCGCTAGGATCGAGTAACAAACTATGCTTGTTTTTCATTTTGATTAAACCACGCATCATATTTTTAGTTTGAGGATCTACATCAAAACCTACGGAGGTAAGCTTATCAAGCGGTTTAATATCCTCTTTCTTTACATTGATATTGTCTTCTACCTTGTCAACGAGGAGGCCTATATGAGGTGTTACGCCATCTTTAGTGGTAAAGATTATGATAGGCTTGTAATCCAGAATAATCTGCTCTCTTGCAGACTCAAACAAGCGTATTAACTGATTAAACACTTGGCGCTTCTTTTCTTCAAATAAACGAATAACGTTCTCTTTTGTCATTGTTTTTTGAAGGTCTAAGAATTCACGCGCCATGGCGTGCAATTCTCTGTGGGGGGTGTCGAACTTATCGAGGATATTTTGCAGGTCTTCGTTGTCAGTTTTAAAGCTGTTGTACCATCGGCCAAAATCGCATTTATCCGGATCAATTGTGTTTGTGAAGGCTGCGCCTGTGAGCAGGCTATGCTCTAGTGCGCTCAACCATTGTTGGTGATCTTTTTCTTTTTCAACCAATAAGTCAGTGAGCTCAGCATTTGTCTTATTGGTTGATTGGTTATTAAGTACAATGCCTAAATCAAAGATGGGCGTGGGTGTTTCCATGTAATCTTTTACACCAATGAAGCTTTTATTTTCATTAGGCAAAGATGTCAGGTTATTTTCGTAACGTTCTGTTAGAAGAATATCGAGAATCTTAAGTGAAATGGTCTTTTGCCCAACACGAAAATTAATCAGATCCATATTTCCCTCAAAGCCTTGTTAAGTCTTTAAAGCATAGAACATTATTTCGATTTAGCAGTAGTTAATTTCAATTACTTTTAAAATAGGATCGGTAGATCTTTTTATCCGTGTCTTTTGTCTGATTGTTAAATAAATCGGCAAACTCAGACGTATCACTAAAGAGCTTATTTAGTTCAGTCAGTAAGCATTGATTATTCAACGGTGTTGTGCACTTTTGTGCGGCGCTCACTAACGCAACTGCATTCAAATAGCCTTCAAAAATAATTCTGTTAGGGCTTGTGTTATAGGGCTTGATATCTGCTCTAAATTGCTTGCATAAAGAGTTGTCACACTGATTGGGGTCTGGCACAACCTCCGTTACCATAATAGTACTTGGGTGGTGAATGAGAGAGTATAAATCAAAACTCGACACAAATGATACTGAGGTATAGTCGGGTTTAAAACCTTGCTCGTATCCAGTATTAATAAATTCGGCTAATGGTTGATAAGTGCCCACCATGCATACTGCGGTGACTCCACTATCTTTAAGTTGTTCTAGTGCCTTTGATATCTCTTCGCTATTTCGTTTGAAACGTGCAACTTCAACCGGTACCAAATCGTGTTTTTGCAGTGCCATTATTAAGTTACTTTCAACTAAAAAACCAAACTCATCGGCTTGGATCATCAACCCTATTTTTTTATGCTTGCGCTCCTGAACTAAATAATTAATTTGCTCTATCGCTTCATCTTGATAGCTTGCGCGTAAGTTAAAGACGTTTGGCATTGACTGGTTATGGAGAAAGTCAGCACCAGTAAAAGGCATCAGGAAGGGCACTCGATGTCTATCTAAAAGGGGCTTAATCGCATTTGCAGTCGGTGTACCCATCGAGCCGAAAATAGCGTCTATTTTGTCATTAAATAAAAATTGTCGTGTGTTTACAACGGTGTTTTTAGGCTCATAACCGTCATCAGCAAGAATAAGATCAATATTTTGACCATGTATTCCATCACGTGCATTTACTTTGTTGAAATAGATTGTACTACCCAGTGCTAATTGCTCGCCGATGTGTTTTGCAGGACCAGTTAGTGCGGTAGACATCCCTAATTTTATAGGTGGCTGTGTATGTTGAGTGTTTCCTATAATAGGCACGAAAAGCAAGCAAATCGCTAGGCGCTTAACGGTTGCTCTTATTAAGTAAAGTAAACTGGGCATACCAATCGTGTACTGCTTTTTTGAACCGAATGTCGAACTCTTTTTTACCCGTGAAGTGTGCTTCATCAATTACGCTTTTCACATCAATTTGCTGTAATACTAGTCTAATAAGGATCATTTTTGTATCTTGGTCGAGTAAATTTAGACTAATAGGCATGTGCCAAATAAGCTGCCACAGTAAGGGTTGTAATTTAAAGAGTGAAACGTCGTTGTTGAGTAACCTGTCTGCTCTATTAAGCATTTCTGAAGAGCAACCTATTGTTGAATAGCCTGAGAGTAGTTCATCAACTAGTTGCCATGGTAAAGAGTTAAAATGCCCAAATAGTTGCACGGATAGGTCTTGCTTAAATTCTTCTTTTAATTGCTCTGTGACTGCTTTGCTTTGTGTTTTTAATGGCTTAATAACAAGTGCAGCATGTTCTGCAGTGGCTTTATCACGGTTAAAACCTAGCTTTACAAGGCGAAAACCATTTGTTTTCCAAAACCTAACTAATGACGCATTTGCCCCAAAACTTGCACCAAAGAAATCGCACGTACTTAGTTGTTGTTGGCAAAAATCTAATAAGGCAGATCCTATACCTTGTTGGTGGCTCTCTGGTGCTACAGCGATTCTCACAACGCGTGCAGAGTGACCTGTTAGCCACTGCGTATCATGCGTTAACTGAGTTAATGTTTGTGCCATTAAATGCCCTTGCGGGCGGCGTTCGCCTGTTATTACTTGCTCTGCAATATCTTGCGATAGTCCCCCTTCAATTGCGACTAAACAGACGGCTTGTAGGTTTTCTGCTTGTCGGCAAATAAATAAGTGTAATTCAGGTGCATCAAGCAATTGACGTAAATCACTCACACTGGTTTGGTAGTGCGCTAACGCGAGGAGTGCCATAACTTGGCTTAATAAGTGTTCATCACGAATAAGGCGCTCCTTGCTAACCTGCTCGAACTGCAAAGGTAACGAACTAGCGACTTGATTGTATTGCGCATCAAGCAGTAATAAATCGCGTATGGCGTACTCAAGCGGATCATGCTTTGCAAAGCGGATCGGTGCGTCTAAGTTTATTGTCTTTAATGACTTAAACTGGCTGCGCAAATAATGTAAAAAGCGCAGTGTATAACCGCGGCCATTGCCTTCATAACCGACCATGGTGCTAGCAAACACAATACGTGGATACGAGTGTAAAATTTGCATTAGCATAGGAACAGGGATAGCTGCAGCTTCATCTACAAATAGCAGATCGCATTGAGGTTTTTCATTAAGGAGGTTATCAGGAGCACTATAACTTAGGTTTGCAAGTTGCTTGCAATTGGCTTGCAAAGGGACATTAAGTTGTTCAGCTAAGTGTTTAAATGTGGTTTGCACCGCTTTAACTTGAGTCGCACACAGCAGTATTTTTTTATCCTTTAATGCAGCAGCTGCAAGGCCTAATGCGGCTGATTTTCCTCGCCCTCTATCAGCACTAATTACGAGAGGACGATGTGCGCGACCTTGTGCTGTTTTTATTATTTGCTCAATACACGCCTGTTGTTGAGAAAAGTCAATTAATGCGTGATGTGGGTGTATTGTTTGATATGTCGTTGGTGCGATGTGCTGCTTAAAAATGTGTGTTTGCGACTCTAATAATGTAGTTAGGCGTTCATTAAAGAAACTATGCGTTATTGTTTGTCCAAATGATGTGACGTTTTCAAGCGCAGGATCGACCCATGTTGGGTCATTCGGGAGTAATAAAATAAACACACCACCGGCTTTAACTGTACCGGCAAGCGCGGCTAACTTATCTGCATACAGTCCACTAAAACCATCAAAAATCGCGTGTTGAAACTCTTGTCCAAGAATTTGATGAACATGCTTTGGGAAGACGCTATTTTTTAATTGATGGCAACTGCTAAACACATACGTGTTTGGCAGTGACAGTTGATTGGCAAATGCATAACACCAGGTTGCATCGCCTTGCACCACAATAAGCTGACGATGCTTGGCAATCGTCAGCTCAGTGATGAGCATGCTTAGGTAGTCGTTATAAGGCTTGAAGTCTTGCATACTGAGTAACAAGCCACTTACTGCCTAAATCATCAAAGTTCACTTGAATACGTGACTGTGCACCACTGCCTTCATAATTTAGTACCGTTCCTACACCAAATTTTGCATGTAAAACGCGTTGCCCTAAATTAAAGCCACTGTCTTCAAATGCGGCATGTGTGACTGATGAGCTAAAACGGCCTGCGGCTGGGGGCCTTGAAACTTGTGTTTTGATACGAATTTCCTCAACACAGTCTTCTGGCATTTCGCGCAAGAATCGAGAGGGGCTGTGGTATTTTTCTTGGCCATATAAACGGCGAGTTTCAGCGTGACTAATGTACAGCTTTTCCATCGCTCGGGTCATGCCTACATAACACAAACGGCGCTCTTCTTCTAAGCGACCAGACTCCTCATTACTTTGCTGTGAAGGAAACATGCCTTCTTCAACACCCACCATAAAAACAAGCGGGAACTCAAGGCCTTTTGCTGAGTGAAGTGTCATCATTTGCACGGCATCTTCGTGCTCATCGGCTTGACCTTCGCCTGATTCGAGAGAAGTGTACGCAAGAAAGCCTTGCAGTGGTGAGCTGAATTCTTCGTCTTCAGGTAGCTCATATTGGCCACAGGCACTAATGAGCTCTTCTAAGTTTTCTACGCGAGCGCGGCCTTTTTCACCTTTTTCAGCTTGGTACATGGCCATCAACCCTGAAGTTTGAATCGCGTATTTAGCTTGCTCTTCTAAGGTAAGATCACTGATTTTGTCTTCAATGTGCTCAACCAGCTCTAAAAATTTTGTTACTGCACTGGCTGCACGCCCAGATAGATGCTGCTGTTCAATAATGGCTTTTGCAGCATACCACAGAGGAAGAGACTCGTTCCGCGCACAGTCACGAATGTGGCTGAGGGTTTTATCTCCAATGCCACGAGCAGGGGTGTTAATAACGCGCTCAAAGGCGGCATCATCTTGGCGATTACCCACTAAGCGCAGGTACGAAAGGGCGTCTTTAATCTCTTGACGCTCGAAGAAGCGCATGCCGCCATAAATGCGGTATTTAAGCCCTTCTTGTAACATGGCTTCCTCGAGTACACGAGATTGCGCATTGTTACGATATAGAATCGCGGCATCTTGCAAGGCATTACCAGCATTTAGCCAGCTACGCAGTTTACTGCTTACGAAACGGGCTTCATCTAATTCGTTAAAAGCGGCATACACCGAAATTGGTTCACCCTCGTTACCATCGGTCCAGAGGCTTTTACCCATGCGTTCAGCATTATTTTTAATTAGCGCATTGGAGGCTTTTAATATTGTGGCTGTTGAGCGGTAGTTCTGCTCAAGACGAATGGTTTCGGCTTCGAAGTCGGTTAAAAAGCGTTTAATATTCTCAATACGTGCACCGCGCCAACCATAGATACTTTGGTCATCATCACCCACTATCATAATACTGTTGGTGTTTCCTGCTAGCAGCTTTAACCAAGCATATTGAATCGTGTTGGTATCTTGGAACTCGTCTACCAACATATGAGCAAAACGCTGCTGATAATGACGCAGTAACGTAGGGTGATTGTTAAGTACTTCGTAGCAGCGTAATAAAATTTCTGCAAAGTCGACCAAACCAGCACGATCACATGCTTCTTGATATGCTGCATAAACTTTCAGCATCATTTGCTCATTGATATCGTAAGCCTGAATATCTTTAGGGCGCAGACCTTCGTCTTTTTTAGCACTGATGTACCAGCTAAACTGTTTCGCTGGCCACTTTTTATCATCGATATTCATTGCTTTAAGTAAGCGTTTGATCATTCGCTGCTGATCGTCTGAATCTAAGATTTGAAAGCTTTCAGGTAATTTTGCTTCACGATGATGTGCACGCAAAATACGGTGAGACAACCCGTGGAAAGTGCCAATCCACATGCCACCAACAGGCGCTTTTAAGGTTTCTTCTACGCGAGAGCGCATCTCTTTTGCAGCTTTATTGGTAAAGGTGACGGCAAAAATACTGTAGGCAGAGGCTTGCTCAACTTGCATTAGCCATGCGATACGATGAACAAGTACTCGAGTTTTACCAGAACCTGCACCAGCAAGTACTAGCATATTTTGCAATGGGGCTGCGACTGCATCCCGTTGTTTGTCATTTAAGCCATCGAGTAATTCAGAAACGTCCATCGTTACGCCTTTTCAATCTATAATGAGAGGAGTATAACAGGTGTTTATGCAAGGCTAAATAAAATACTGTTTTTATAAACAGCTATTTTGGCAAGTTATTAAAATTGCATAATAAAAATTGTGAATTTGACCTATTTGTGGCAAAAAGAACTAAAATAAAAACAGTGTGAAATTTAACGTGTTGATTTATAAAATATAATAAGTTGGCATGAAGTGTGTTTATAAAAAGTATAATCATCAAAAACTACAGAGGTTAGTATGGCAGAGCAAGGTTCTGGCGGTAATGTAATCGCAGCAATATGTAATATCTTTTTTCCCGGTTTAGGGCAACTGGTGCAAGGTCGTTTGATGGCGGCGATCGCATTTTTCTTAGCGTGGATCATAAGTGGGGTATTAATTTATGTCGCCGTTGGTTTCATATTACTTCCGATTGTATACCTATGGGCAATCATTGATGCCGCGCGTTTCAAGTCGCGACTCTAGCAATTTTTTATATATCTAAACAGCATTAACACTAGCGCCATTGGGCGCTAGTGTTGTTTTTGGCCTTCTGAACTCGCTACTGCATGCCGCAACCGATATAATTACTGCATCAAGAGTTGTGAGTATTTACGATGGAATATCAATTTATCCGCGATCCAATGAGCGGTTTACGTATTAAAATTTCGACTGAACATGCAGTTATCGGTCGTTGGTTGAATGAAGAAATAGGCAAAGAAAAAATAGCGATGGTCCAGGCGCTAATTTCCGCCGTTAAAAATAGCCATGAGCCCTTAACACTGCAAGGCCAAGAAATAGATTTGATTTTGAGTAAGGACGAAGCGTTGTTTGAAGCCCATGCTCTTCATCAAGATAATGAAGATCTCATGGCATATCAGGATGATGATTTAATGCTTGAAGAAGATGGCTTAAGCAGTGGCTGCGGTTTTGAGGATTTTGTTGATTTAATTGAGTCTTGGCACGCGTTTGCGCAAGGTCGTTAAGCAGGGCTTAAAGCCCTACTTAATTAATCACTCGATAGTGTGTTTATTGTTCGCTCACTGATTTAACTGCGGCTAACAATACGTCTTCTGTTAAACGAACTTTATAATTAGGGTTCGCATACTGAAAGTGGATAAGCCCTTGCTTATCTACTACAAAAACAGCAGGAACGGGTAACGCAACCTGTGCTTTGCCATCGAGTGATACAAAGTTAACCCCTAACTTGTTGCGATAAATTTTTGCGGTCTTGTCATCGAGATAAAATGCCAATCCCAACGTTTGGCTCAATGCCAAACTATCATCAGAGAGTAGTTGATAGTTCGCAGAGGTTATTTTAGTCTCGGCTAGCTTTTCTGGACTATCCGGAGATATTGCAATAATTTGTGCCCCCAAGTCTGCTAATTGATCCTCAATTTTTTGTACGTTGGCTAATTGCTTGGAACAATAGGGACACCATCCACCTCGGTAAACGATTAATACGGTAGTTTTTTCTTTAAAACGTTTTTTTAAAGAAACGGTTGTGCCGTTTTGGTCTTTTAAATCAACATCTGGAATTGTTAATCCAGGCAATAGTGGACTGACGTGCTCTGCCGAGTCAGCAATATTATGAGCTGTGGCTGCAAGTGTTTGGCTAGATAGCACAAGTAATGCACTAACAAGAAGGGTTCTCAGCATGGTATTCCTCAATTATTTTTTTCAACTGCTTATGAAGACCTGCTTAGCTGTTTTTTAATTTCATCAATGCTGAATTTATCTGTAGTATATAGCTAAATAAAAATGCAAGTTGGGATTAAAAATGTCTGCTAATTTACAAAAAATCGTTGTCATGCTTGAGATGCAAAATGCCATGAATACAAAAGTGCATGAGCAATGGTTTAGCCAAGGTTTTGAATGGTATCGTGCTATTTGGGTTGAGTGTGCTGAAATGCTCGACCGCTTATCGCCAGCACAATTGTAAGTATTGACGAGTTAGTAGATAGTTCTTAAATTGTAACCTATTGAAATTTATTTTTTATTAATCTTTTTTTGGGGTTTTAATGCCACTTACAAAGTTTACTTACAAAAAATTAGTTAATCTGCCTTTAGCTACCTTGACTCTGTTCAGAAATTGACTTGCAGGTTAAAAATTAAGTTTACTCTTATTTATCCAAACATAAACATTTTAGGTTCAAGAACTGATACTGGAGCAAATGCTCTTTCAAGTGCAGACGTAGCAGTTTATATTTATAAAATACACTTGATCAAAAGTTTCAACGTATATTCGGAGTATTAATGAAAACAGTTGAATTGAAAATTTTAAATCCTAAAGTAGGCAATGAGATTCCATTACCTTCCTACGCAACAGACGGTTCTGCTGGTGTAGACCTTCGAGCATGCATTGATGAGCCTCTCACCTTAGAGCCAGGTCAGACCGAGCTGATTCCTACAGGAATCGCTATTCATATGAAAAGTAAAGATTTGGCAGCAACTATATTGCCTCGTTCTGGCTTAGGGCACAAGCATGGTATTGTACTAGGTAATCTAGTCGGACTTATTGATTCTGATTATCAAGGCCAGTTGTTTATATCATGTTGGAATCGTGGCACTGATTCTTTTACGATTGAGCCCGCAGATAGAGTTGCCCAATTGATGTTTGTCCCTGTAGTGCAAGCTCAATTTGAAATTGTTGAAGAATTTGAACAAAGTGATAGAGGCGAAGGTGGCTTTGGTCACTCTGGCAAAAACTAACCTTGCTCACATTGAAGGCTGTATGAATCGGTCTGCGGCCTTACATAGATAATATTCTATTTGACTCTACTAAATCAGGATAAAGTTCAGCACTTTTAAGTGCTATTGTGTTTTTTCTGATTATGCATGGTCGATAATATTTCCTTTAGGATCTCCCTCGTAATGTCTTCTTTACTTCTAGTGGTATCAAGGAATATAACCGACTCATCAATTATGGTGCTGTAAAAATCGCACCAAAAGTTCTTATTTTTTGTTTCTAATGAGTCGATATCGTATTGATCTACCGTTGGCTTGCTAAGAACTCTTTTTCTTCGAACTTTTTCCGAAGAGTGTAAAACTATTGTAAGGTCGGGTTTTACAATACTTTGATAAATCTTATTTAATTCCGACTTTGCAAAAATTATTGAGCCGAACGAGGACTTTCTTAATTTTTGATAACCAAGTGCAGAAGGTAAATATCTGTCGAATATCAATACTTCTTTTGTCGCTTCCGCTAATCTAGTTCTTATTGAGTTTACATAATATGCATAAGATAAATCTGCATCTAGCATTTCTCTGGAAGTTATTGTGCCATGTGAGTCGATAGGCCAACGCTTGTTGCTTACATTGAGTTTATCTAACTCATCACTTATTATTGATGAAAAAAGAGTTTTACCAGTGCCATCCAGCCCTTCGAATGCAATGATAAAATTATTAAGGCTCATATGTACTCACCTTATTCACACTAATTTGCTTAAACATTGTTAAGTTTCTGATTTTTGATTCTAATCTATCAAAATTTTCAAATACAGTTCCTATTATTGATTCATTTATCCTGACGTTTCCTTGTGTATCAACTAATAGACAATTGCCATTTCCTTGCTTGGATATTACATTGCCTTTAAAGCTAAGAGCTATAGCTTTGGCTGTTTGTTCAAATAATTCCAAAGATGTTTCGAATCTCTCAGAGGCATAAAGTGAACGAAAGTTATTCCTCGTAAATTGATAAAGCTTCCACTTACTTATCTTTAAGTCTTTGGAGTTTATTATTTCAGCTAGCTTTACTAGTGATTGAGCATTAAAGCTACTTACTAATGAAGCTAAAAGTATTTTTGTTTCAGGGTTTTTGGTATTTATCTCAGCTATATTAGCTAAAGGTAAGAGCCATTTATCATCTTCAGAATAATCGAAGGTAGAAGATGAGGGCCGCATTCTTTTTACTGTCTTTTCATCAGCCCCATCGATAGAAATTCCAATCCATATAAAATAGTTTATTAAATCCATGTATTCACCAAGTAACATACCATTAGTCCTTAATATCAAAGGTATGTTTAACTTGTTTGCTTTTTCAACTAAGACTCTAAAGTCAGGATGTAGTAGTGGTTCTCCTCCAGTAAAACCTATAGATGTTCCACAGTATTCCGCAAAGCGAAGAACTCTGGAATAAACTTCTGCATCAATTCCTTGCTTTTTTACATCTTCGCCAAAACAGTATGGACAACTAAAGTTACACTTTCCCGTCACGTATAAATCGATAGTTGGGAACTGGAATGTGCTACAGTTCATCGATGATTGTATCCAAAGTGTCTTCTTCAGTATTGATAATTCTTTTTATGCCTTCGTCATTTAAATCAAATATAGAATGAAGGCTTATTGACGCTTGTTTGTAATCTTGAATTGCACCATCTTCTTTTCGACTGAATAGTACATATACATCATCAACACGTAATTGATGAGAACGCAAGATCTCAACGGACTCTTTCAAAATACTGCCTCCAGAGACTGCATCATCAATTAGAAACCCTCTTTTATTTTCTGAGCGAGGAATTTCACTTAATCCATCGACTTTAACTTTCTTTCCTTCTAATTCCCATCTGCTGTCAAAGTTAACTATGACGAGCGGTAAATTTAGAAAGTTAGAAATTAAATACCCTAAAATTGCATTTCCGTTTCTATTAACGGCAACAAAGTCATACCCTTTTTCATTTTTCTCAATGTCGTCATAAATAAAACCAGCCAAAATATAGCTTAGGTTTGTTGCATCTTGACTATTAGGTAAAATGTTTCTGAGGTTGATATAGAAGTTATATTCACTAGGTCTATTTATGCCTACTTTCGCTTTCGCTTCTGTAGAGTTCTTTTTTATAATTCTTATAAGTCTTTTTTTATACTCAGGGAATTGAGATTTTATTTGAGACTCTATAAAATTTTTCGTTAAAATAAGATGAATACTTTTTTGCTTATCTAAAGATCTAAACACACCCGTATCTCTTAGTGTCTCAGTTACAGATGTGTCAACGACTCTTTTTATTTCATCGCCGAATTGTCTATCTAAAATAGAGTCCATTACAGGACCATAATTTTTATTGATGTATTGATCTGGTTTGAAAAGTAAAAAGTATAAGCCTTCAATACCTTTCCAAAAAGAAAAAATTATAAACGCTGCTATCGTCAAAGCACCAGTAACAGAACTGATCCATGTGACAATCATCATAAAATCCATGCTATAAACGGCTCCATAATTAAGTTTTTGTTAAGCTTACTTAGTTTGGCACTTTTGTAATCAAATGTCAGTCTTTATTAAGTCATGGGAAAGTCTGCTCAGCAAAGTTATTGCTTTAAGAATTGCCTTTGTTCAGAGGTCGAAGCAAGTGTCTTAAGATTTTATTTTTAGTACAAAGCTGAATAAATGTCATTGCTTTAGTTTATGAATGAGTATCTGTCTGACTTATGAGCTACCTTAGAAAAGTTGACTTTTAAGTGTTTTGTTGTTGCTTCGAATCTCTAATTTTGTATAGTTTATTTGGGTTAAAAAATTAAAAAGGACTTAAGAATGGAAAACCTTTTATACCAATACTTCTCTGACATTGACTTAGGCGATAGCTTTTTTGACACACTTAAAGAAGACTACACAGAGTTTTCTGCTTGGTTCAACAAAAAGGCATTGAGCAGAGAAAAAGCGTATGTACTATATGAAAATGGAAATGTTGATGGTTTTTTATATCTTAAAAAGGAAACTGGTTGTCTTAATGAACTAGATCCCCCGCTCAACTCACAAGTTCACCTGAAGGTAGGTACTTTTAAATTTAACTCTCATGGAACAAGGAGAGGAGAGCGCTTCATAAAGAAAATATTTGATCATGCGACTTCTGCGTATGTTGAAGATATTTATGTCACGGTTTTTGATAAGCATGAATATCTAATCAGATTATTTCTTAAGTACGGCTTTACAGTTCATGGTAGTAAAAACACACCAAATGGCACAGAAAATGTGTTAGTGAGGAAAATGCGATTAGTTACTGGAAATGGATTAATCGATTACCCGTATATAGATGCAAGGACCTCTAGCAACTTTTTATTAGCTATTTACCCTGAGTTCCACACTCGAATGTTACCTGACTCTATCTTAAATAATGAATCAATAAATATAATTGAAGATGTTTCTCATTCAAACAGTATTCATAAGATTTACTTATGTGGTACCCCTCTTGTGTCCACATTTAAGCCTGGCGATATTGTGATTATATATAGAACAGGGGATGGGCAAGGCCCTGCCTGGTACCGTTCTGTAGCAACCTCGGTATGCGTTATTGAAGAGTACAAAAATATAAGTGAATTTACTGAAGCTGAATTTATGAAATATTGTGGAAGCTATTCGGTGTTTTCAGAGCGAGAATTGAAAGGTTTTTATACTCAAAAAAAATACCCTCATATTATTAAATTCACGTACAATGCCGCGCTATCTAAAAGATTAAATAGAAAAATGCTGATTGAGCAAGTTGGATTAGATCAAAATGAACGCTGGAGTGCTCTAGAGCTAACAAAAGATCAATTATCTAACATACTGAACTTGGGAGGGGTTAATGAAAGTCTTGTTGTCTATTAAACCAGAATATGTCGAAAAAATACTCGATGGTTCTAAGAAGTTTGAGTTTAGAAAAAACCTTTTCAAGAAAGAAGGCGTTAAGACAGTTGTAATTTATTCCACTATGCCTGTTGGAAAAATCGTTGCAGAGTTCGAAATAGAAGATATTTTGTGTGAGTCCCCAGACCTCGTATGGGATGCTACTAAACGTAGTGCCGGTATTTCAAAAGAGTTTTTTGATACATATTATGTAGGTAAGGAAAAAGCTGTCGCGATCCAGGTTGGTAAGCTCAAGAAATATGATGAGCCTTTTTGCATATCACTTTTAGGTGACACAATTAGGCCTCCTCAATCTTACAGATACTTATAAAACGATAGCGTATTTAATTACTTACTGAATACGCTATCGATGATTAATTTTATTGGATAAAATCATCTAATATTAATCTTTCACCATCCTTTAACTTTTTCCTAGGCTCTTTAGGTGAAAGCTCAGTACTTTGTATAAAGTGCACTAAAAAGTTAACTCAAGCATCCTTATAAGACATAGTCGTTATGGGGCTCATCATATAAGCAATATTCAGCGTTAGTGTCGAATGAATCTTCTGCACCTGCTTCAGGCCTAATATTAAAAAGTTTAAATAAGTCTATATGGGTATTACATAATTATTTAGGCTATCCTTAATAGTCAAACCGTTTCCTCGTGTGTAATCACTTTATTCCTTTTATGCTGTAGGTTTAAGTGGCTACTGAAGAAAATAAAGGTAAATCCGTTATGTTTGAAACAATTATAAGGTTTGAAGTCGATAATGATGCTCTGACGATAGATGAGATTGACGATCGTCTTTTCGAGGCCGGATTTGATGATGCGATTGTCAGTCACTATGAAGATGGAAAAATTGCAATTGAACTGTGTAGGGAATCGGTTAGTCATGAGAGTTTGGTAGCTTCGGTTGCTTTACAGGTTAAGGCCGCTATTCCTGGTTCAAGGGTATTACACCGATAGCTTACTCAGTTAGTAAACTTTATGTAGCTTTCAGGGGGAGAAATGAGAAAAACTACTAGGCAGCCAAGCTCAGTAGGTGAAATTATCCAGCAGGAATTTTTGATTCCTTCAGGTGTGACAGTAGAAATGTTATCCGTAATGATGGATGTTGATCACCAAACCGTAGCTGAACTTATTAATGGTGCAAAGCTCTCAGAACTTTTGGCTAATAAGCTTGCTAAATATTTTGGCACCTCCCGCGAGTTCTGGTTGGATATTCAAACTGCACATGACAATTGGCAGGCAAGCCAAGTAACCCATCCAAACCCGTTCAAGGAAAATAAGCTGGATAACCCTGGGGTCGATGCTACGACTTCTAGAATCCGCAGCCAAAGAAAGCTCAAATCTATTATCGAAAGCGAAGGTGGTTATATTGTTGATATTCCTGATGACAAAAGAATGCTACATCCAGCAAGGTATTTCGAAACTTTATTTTTACATAAACTAAAAGCTCGAGAGTTAAACAATAATGATCTAAGCAAGCGGTTAGATCTTTCAGTCGAGCAATTCAACGACTTTCTTAAAGAGAAAATAAGCGTAACACTTACTTTGGCTAAACGGCTTGAGGAAATAACTGGTATGCGGTGTGAGTTTTGGATACGAGTTCAGAGTAAATTCGATAATTCTCACTGATAAAACGGTTGGAGATCAGAATCAAGGCTTGATTTAAATATCCACGATCAGGATGAAGCCTCTATTCTAATATTGAAGATCAGAATCAAGGCTTGATTTAAATATCTACGATCAGGATGAAGCCTTCATTATAATATTGAAGATCATAATCAAGGCTTGATTTAAATATCCGCGATCAGGATGAAGCCTTCATTCTAATATTAAAAATCAGGATCAAGGCTTGATTTAAATATTTTTAGACTAGAAATAAGGCTTTATTCTAATATCGGTGATTAGGATGTCGCGTTATTAAAAAATAGCATAGGCAGGTTAATTATGATTGTAACAGTAGGTAAAAATGGGGCTATACCACTACTGGACAACGAAGAAAGCAAATTAAATATCGGTGATATTCTATTATTTAAACTTAGCGAAGATAAGCGTTCAATTGAGCTTGAAAAGTTTCCAGACCAAACTTTAAATGATGAAAAAATAAAAGCACACGGCTCTTTAATTCGTGTTGAGCCATTCAACCCTGATGACTTCAAGTAAGCCATTTGACTGAAATTACTTCTTCGTTATCTCACTCAAAGATTATAGTACTTAGCCTAAGATTACACTCTAACATTAAAGTGATGACTGTAAAAAGGTTGTGCGTTGTACTGTGATTAATTCTTTTAGCGTTGAATTACTGGAAGTGATTAGAAAATTTTATCTTATCAGACCTTATTAATAGGACAAACTAGGCAGGAATCCCTGTACTATTCCAAACCTTTCGGTTGTTTTTTATACAGCTTGTCTAATAAAATCCACTCAAACTAACTATCTCTAGGGTAGAGTATTTCACAATAGAAAAAGACTTTATGCCAGTTGCTGGTAATTGACATTTATTTTAGCCCCTAAAGTATCGGGCTACTGTTTTATATTATTACAACCGAAATTTTGGTTCTTTCCCCTTCAAGAAATTTACGTTAAGCTCGTATCTAACTGTTTAGATTTAAAAATATTAAATTTCTAAAAATAGAGCAATAATATTGAACACTTTGGGTTATGAGTTTGTTGTACGTATCTCTCACTCTCGCTTCAAGCAATGAAATGTTCAGTCTCTAGCTTTTAGAGGTGAATTTTTGGTTACTTATTGCATCCTCATGCTGGGTCTCAAAACCTGTGATAACAATAGCCAATAAATGAACATACAAACCCCATCAGGTTGTAAAGCTCAGCTTTCTTCAAAGTGTATCAATGGTTTTATAAACAGTATGGAAATGAAGAAGGCTGGCTGTAGATTAAATTCGGTGGTCAGTTTTACATAATTGTCTAGATTGGACTGTGGCGAAGTCATAATCATCCTAATTGACTTAGGCTTAGAACATTTAACATTGCAATAAATTAATGCTCCAGTTCTGATACTCAGGCTGGCAAAAACAAAATAACTGGATAGATATCGATATGACTGAAAGCTCGCAGAATGATTACAAAGAGATGAACGAAATCATAATTGACTTGTTTGCCCCAAATCTTCCGGGTAGCACCAAAGAAGGTGATTTAATTCAGAAAGCGTTGCGTGATAAGTTAGTTGAAAGCATTCGAAATTCAATTAACTTACCTAAATCCAAAAATCTATCGGGTGTTGCCAGATTTATTGATGAGTCAGGACGTAATGTATTCTTTGTGGATGGTACTCGCGGTGCCGGTAAGACTACTTTTATCAACAGTGTGGTCGAACGGCTGAACCATGAAAGTAATGATGCGGATACTGGCATCAAATGTCTGCCAACTATTGACCCTACCAAATTACCTCGTCATGAACCTATTTTAGTTACAGTGACAGCTCGCCTGAATAAGGTGGTGTCAAGCAAGTTAAAGGGATTCTGGTCATCTAATCAGTATTCAAAGCAGAAGGAAGAATGGCAAAGTCATCTCGAGCAACTCCAACGTGGCTTACATTTGTTAACTGATAATGAATATAGACCAGAGTATTTTAGTGACGCTTTGAAATTGGATGCCCAGCTTGATTACTCTATCGGAGGTCAGGATTTATCCGAGATATTTGACCAACTGGTTGAATGTGCGTGTAATATTCTTGACTGTAAAGCAATTTTGATCTCGTTTGATGATATCGATACTCAGTTTGATACAGGTTGGGATGTACTGGAATCTATAAGAAAATTCTTTAATAGCCAGAAGCTGGTGGTGGTGGCGACAGGTGACTTGCGTCTTTATTCTCAGCTGATTCGCGGTAAGCAATATGAAAATTACGGCAAAACTTTGCTTGATCAGGAAAAAGAGAGTGCCCGCTTAGCAGAAAGAGGCTATATGGTGGAGCACCTTGAACAGCAATATCTGTTAAAATTGTTTCCGGTTCAAAAGCGTATGCAGTTGAAAACAATGTTGCAATTGGTCGGCGAAAAGGGGGAGCACGTCAAAGAAAATATTAAGGTTAAAACAGCGCCTAATATGAGCGAGAAGGAAGCCATAGAAGTTCGCGATGCTATTGGAAGTGCCGTAAGGGTAGGACTTAACCTTAGAGAAGGCTCTGATGCTGATATGTACGTGAATGAGCTTCTGAAACAGCCTGTGCGTTTATTAATGCAGGTATTACAAGATTTCTATACCAAAAAGAATCATACCAAATATATTAATGGTGAGCAGGGCGTTAATGAACAAGTTGGGGAACCATCAGTCCCGAATTTACTGAGAAATGCTTTGTATGGTTCGATGCTTAGTAGTATTTATCGTGCGGGCTTAAACTATGAACAGCATCGGTTTGGCATGGATTCACTTTGCAAAGATATATTTACCTACGTAAAGCAAGATCGTGATTTTAATACTGGCTTTTATTTGCGGCCTCAGTCTGAGAGTGAGGCATTAAGAAATTGTTCTATTTACTTAGCATCCCAAGTAAGCGAAAACTGTCAAGGAAGTCTGTCAAAATTCCTACAGATGCTTTTGGTTGGCTGTGGTTCCGTCAGTATCTTCAACCAATTTGTGACTGGTTTAGAGCTGGCTGGAAATGATAGTGGGAAGTCCGAACAACTCATCAGCGAATATTTAGCCTACATGTCTGTAGGTAGAAATGAGAGTGCTTCCCATTGGGCTAATAGGTGCTGCGCTGTGGTAGCAAACAACCCCAATGACGCCAAGGCAGGTGTTTTCCTTGGTATGGTGCAATTAAATCGACAAAAACGCTCAAATATACCTGATAGTTTCAATGTATTTAAGATTGATGAAGAGAAGGGCTTGGCTAAAGCAGCAATGGCTGCTTCTTTGAGCTCTGTTGCTTCTAGTAATCTTATGGATTTCAGCAGTGTCTTTAATCTGATTGGTGCCATCGCTGATATCTCTGCATGCCATCGTGAAAGGGCTGCCATTACTAAAGCATTTAATAAAGCTATAGCACAACCAACATGTATTGTTCCACCATGGAGCGAAGCCGCTGCTCGTGCAGAGATGAAAGGTTCAAATAAAAGTACTGATAATGTCATTTCGTTGTCAGCTTCTGAACCTATTACCAATCCAGGAATCGAAGGGGATGGAGAAAGTCAGGAAGTCCAAATACAATTTTCTGGCGCAATCGAGAGCCTTGAAAAGTGGCTAGAAAAAGTAGGAGAAATTGAGACTTCAATTCGACCATCGGCGCTACTGATTGGTAAAGTATGGACTCGGCTTTATTTTAATCTGAACAATGTAGCGGACCAACATAAAACTAGAATCTACAATGACTCAAATAATGGACGAAAAGCCAGCCTGTCTAATGCCGCAAAGATTATGCGTTTTAATGTACTAGCTTTTCTTCATGCTGTTTTGGTAGAAGAAAGCCTATACCACTCTGTTAATTCGGAAGAGTATCTTGGTGAAGGTTTGAGGCTCAATCCAATTACTTCGGTGGATGAGTTTGAGAAAAAGCTTAAGTCTATCAATGAGTATCTGAAAAGTAACAGAAAATCATGGAGCGATAATCACCCCTTATTCTTCTTATTGATAAGTTGCCCAATCCTGCACCCGTTCATCTTTCCTGTAGGAGGGGTTAATGGTTTGCCAAGATCCTATGGAAAAGAGGATAGTTTTCGTAATCTTATTGCGGAAATAATCCAACCTGATGAAACTAATAGCTACTTTTTGTCGAAGAGCGAATTAAGTGATTTATTCCAGAATGAGACTCCAAGTACAAGTACTAATCCGGAAACTTACAGTAAAACAATAAGTACTCTGAATGCGGCTACAATCGCTGGAGCAAAATATCCAGACCCTAAGACAGCTCAGGAGAGCTCACTTTCTTCTAACGACGACGCAGTCTAAACATAATGACCCCCTTGTAAGGATCGTATATGGAACGCTTTCTTCTTAACTCATCAACTTTGTTGCATCGGCTGAGTGCAACTTCATTGGCTGAGGTACCATGTGATGACATTGTGGCGTCCTCTGCGTTCCTCACACAATACGAACAGGCGCGTAGTTTGCCTGATCATGTAGCAAAATCGGCTTGGTCATCCTTGGAACAGCGACTAAAACAGCGGAACATGAAGCTTGGCCCTATTTCTTCTTTACGTTTGCTCGCAGAAAAGTATGTTAAAAACGAAAAAGATGGCCCCAAAACTGATCTTGCTTTGTTCTCTGAGTGGCAAACTCTGATGAGCCGAGTATCGAGCCTGCCGATTATGGCTTGTCATAAGGTCTTTAACTCTCAGTCCGTCAGTCAGGAGTATAGTTTCCGCTGGCCTTTGTATCCTTATCATCCCTCGGTCGAAGACTACATTTCCCGTGAAGGTCTGCACGAAACTCATCAACATTTGAATGGTAGCACAAGCGCTGAAGAGTGTTGGTTAGATGCTCTTAAGCACCCAGAAGTGACCGTAAGAGATTTCGAGAAGGGCTGGGCATCTCAAGAGATGAGACAGCTTTGTGCCCAGATTGACCCCTCCCTGACGCCTAATATTTTTAGGGAACGTTTGCAAATCGCCGGTAATATTCGAGAAATTCTTTGTCGGGTAGCCCTGGGGATTGAGTTGCCTGAGTGGATGCAATCTTTGCAGCATCCGCAGCAGTTGGCGGACAGCACAATTTTACATCATGGTAAAGAATATGGGTTTACGACTGTTTGGCCAACAGACAAAAAATATAGTCAGGAATCTGAGTTTTGTTGGCTAATCGGCGTATTCGAGAAATGGAGGTATGGTGCACCTGAGGGGTTGGAGCGTCTATTATGGATTTATCTGTTAATTCAGAATCAGTATCTGACCCTGCTGGTTCAGCGAGATGATTTCTTTGGTTTTGACCAGTTCCAGAAGTACACGATGACGGAGTTAAGGGAAGAAACAGAGAAGTCTTATTTGTCTCGTTTTAAACATGCACATGGTGTCGGTATTAATTCTCAGGTACATTACTTGGAAGGACGTTTTGCTCCGAAAAGCGACCCCGGTAAAATGCAAAAGTTGCTCTTTAGCGTTTTGCGAGGTTACTGGGAGTATCTTTATGAACATATGACTTTAGATTGGGAGCATTCCCAGCCGCTTAACATCACTCAAGTGCTGGATAATCTTGATCAGGTTAAGCCCAGTTGTATATGTTCAGAACTTGCCTTAGTACCACATTTCATCAAGAAAAAGTCCAGAAAGGATGAAGTCTATCCCTTTGCGATGCTGTTTAAGGATCTGAAGAATCAGGCTGCTATCTTGATGGATATCTTGAATCATGAACCTCGCTTGACACGCTGGATTCGAGGTGTGGATGCCGCTGCAAACGAGATGCATACGCCCCCAGAGTTGTTTGGACCTTTGTTTCGGGTGCTAGCTAAATCAGGTATTGCTCATTTTACTTATCATGTAGGTGAGGACTTTCCGCATTTGATCAGCGGTATTCGCTCAATAGATGATGCCTTGAGGTTTTTGCCTTTGCGTAATGGCGACCGTCTTGGGCATTGCACTGCCATTGGAATTACGCCTGCCATCTGGAAACGATCTTTGCCTTTGTCTATATCCATGACCAAAGAGACGAGATTGCTCGACTTGGTATTCATCTGGCGGGAGCTTCGAAGTCACCCAGATTTGCTACGTTATGCGAGTGATGCAGCGATTGAAGCGGTTCATTTGGCCCATGAGGTGTTTTCTTTGGAAGAAGAAATCTCGATTACTACCCTTGATCAGGTATTTGAGTTGCGTGGTGTACTAGCTGAGTCTGAGGGGCTGTTGGGTATACTAGATGAGTCAGGTGAGCCATTGAAGCCGAAATCCTTATGGCTAGAGGAGTTCGAGTATGTCAGGGGGTTAGCGAGAAGGGCAGGTATGAAAAGGGTCCTGAAGTTGTATCGTAAATGGCTGACTTCTGAGAATGTTCGAAAACAGCGAATTGAATATGTTGAAGTTTCCCTTGAATACTTACCAGATAAGGCGGTTACTTCATTGCAACAAGCAATAATGACAAAAATGGCTGATCGAAATATCGCGATTGAGTGCCCTCCGACCAGCAATACTCGAATTAGTCAGTATCGAGATGTCAGTGAACATCATATTTTCCGTTGGATGGGCTTGCCGAGTGAGGTGATTGAAGGTGATGTTTCTATGTCTATTTGTCTGGGCTCTGATGACCCAGGTGTCTTTGCAGCGGATTTGAAATCAGAGTTTTATCATCTATTTGTGGTGTTAATCAGAAAGTTTGGTTTGTCACCTGCGGATGCATTGAGAAAGATTGCAGAAGTGAACGAGAATGGGCGGATTTATCGCTTTCACGATGTTAGGTAATGTATATATCAGTGCTTCTTTTCTTCTAAAGCCTTAAAGAACAACACTATTGCGGAGGTGAAAAATAAGTTACTTGGATGACTTTGTACTCTGATTGCTATGTTTAGTTGTCATTTTCGCTGATCAACCATAGCCGCCCGTCATATGAAGCGTTAACCCACTTACCAAAATTTTCAGATGTGGGTTACTAAAGCTAAGGATATTCATACTTATTTCTTTTTAGGTTTTAAATGTGAAATATTTGCAACGTTTCTGGTCTGGTTTAGTACTAGAATATTAGCTATTTCAGGGTGAAGCATGTTAACTGCTTGCTCCACTTGCTCAATAACATTTTTTGATTCTAAATCTTTAACTTTTGCTTCAAGCTTTTTTACTTTTTCTACTAGCTCATCTTTACTTTGAACTATAGGGCCTCGACTTTTAGACTTTACAACTTTTGCGAGCCGTTGGTTCTTTTTTTTCTCAAGTTCCTTATTTATGTCTCCTAAGTATTCTGTAAATTCGCCAGAGTAAGTTGAGGTTGTGAGTAATGTTGAAGCTGAAATTCCAACTGCACGAGCAACTTCTCGCCCTGAGATTTGGTAGCTTTTCTTAGACCTGAAGTTTATAGCTCTGCTATGTTTATTGATAAACATAATTCTTTCACATCTCAATCGTTCTGTTTCATTATATGCTGCAAGAGAAGCATTATTTTTATTAACCCAGCTAGGAGTCTGCTCTTCTAATAACTTTTGTTCAGCTTTTTCAGCCAATTCTTTAAAGTAATCCATATCGAAACTCCTGAGTTAAGTGATTTGAGTCTGTAAAGCTTGGTTATATTCTTCCAAAATCTTGTGATTAGGGGAGAGTTCTGAAATTCTTTTTTTCGCGTTTGATACGAATGAAATAGACGTATCGACAAGTGGTTTAGGTATGTCCCTAACATAGTCTGAGCGAAGTAAGTCAATGTGTTGCCATGACTGTTCGATAATATAATCGACATTTGTTTTATCAGTCATGAAGTTAATGCACCCTAAGCAAAGATCAGGTTTCGCGTTTCTAGGTTTTGCTTCACCATCTTCAGCACATTTTGCAAAAGACGTAGTTGTGAAACGATTAATGCAATATCCCCACGGGTTTGCTTTAACGGAGATAACGTCAGTTTCTGAAATCTTATCAATTAACGAGTCGGCTGCTTGGAATGAAGTGATAGATGTATTCTTAAATAGTCTTTTTAAGAATGTATGGTATTTACCAGAAGTTTTAACGCCTTTATTCCTCAGCCAGTTCTTCATAAGCGAGCTTGCGATATTTACTTTCAATTGTTGATGAATATTTACGTCAGTTTTATTTGCAATATAAGCGACCCACATGGACTCTGAAATGTGCTTGAAATTACTTCTAATCATCCACCCTGCATCACCATCAAATCGCCTAAAGACTGCTTCTGCCCACATATGTCTGAACGCGTGTGGTGTTGGGTATAGACATTCAGAATATAAAAAATGAGTAAGCTCTTTATTGATCTCACGAAGTTCTTTAATACTACTTTGGGCTATTCTGTCTTTAATTGCAGAAGGTAGATGTTCTTCATAAATTTTTAAAACTCTAACATCTAGATGGTGTTTCTTATTTTGTAGGTAGCGCTGATATTGCTCAAGAGCTCCTTTCTTAACCGAAATGTCCGTTCTTGTCTGCATAAACGAAACCACAGGTAATTCTTCTTCAATCCTCTTTTTCACTTCGGATAATAGGGGGTTGTTAATAACGTAACTCCACTCTTCTGAGTGTTGATGTGCAGATAAACTCTTAAATAATATTGCTTCAGATTCAGATAACGGAACCTTATTTCTTAGTTCATTGAATAATGATATCTCGTTTAGAACCTTAAATGGTTTATAGTGCTGCGCAAAGTTATACCAATTCGCGTTACAAGCATCAGCCATCTTATTTGACGAGACATTTTTACTAGTTGGATCTTGTTTGATGTTATAGGTTTCGGAATAGATTGCAGGTTCATGCTCTAGAGGGCAATGAAAGTTAGTCATTGATCTTATTAGTTCATAAGTTCTTTGAGTAATTTCCCTATCAAGGCTAGTGCCTCGTTGAGTTTTAAATATATGCCAATGAATATTGTGTCTGTATGGTAATGCATATTGATCTAAAACGTCATGATTGAGTTTGCTTGATATTGACGATACTGGAAAACCAAATTCACTTCGCCTCCAACCTGTGAAGGCCATAATGCAAGTTTGTCCGGCTTTCTGGACTTTCCGGATGAAATTTAGTACATCTCTGCTAGAGTTTCTTTCAAAGTATTCTCCTACAAATTGTTTAATGTATGAAGAAGTAGGTAACTCAGGTGCAGGAACTCTAGCCGACATCCGAGCTATAATTTCTTCTAACTCTTGTATACTTGTGTCGAAGTTAGAGTTTTTAACTACGTTACTTAATTCTGGATAATCTTCATCATCGGTTAGGAAATATAGAATGTTTCTTAATCGTTCGATGTCGGCATTATGGTGGTATCTTTCATTTTTTGTATCAATTCCAATCTGTTGTGCAATTTCTCTTACTGAGGCATCTTTTAAAATGAAGTTTCGTTTAAGAATTGGGTGAATGAAACGGATATACTCTTGTTTAATTTCTTTTTCTAGGAAATCGATCTTTTTCCTATCAAATGTTTTCAGGTGGGGGTTCTCTCTAACATTAACCTGAGTTAACAAGCCATAAATCATTGGTACTGTATTTTTATGCACTTTATATCCAGCACGAGAAAGTATATCTTCTCTGATCGAGTCGACATAATTAAGTGCCAAGGCAATAGGATAATTTTCGTTATAAAAATCCTGTAAAAACTCGACGTAATGCCTACCATAGTCCAATGTTAGGTTATTGAAAGATTTACCTGACTTCCAATCGTTGTATGTCAGTTCACCAATAGAGACTGATTTAATAGCATCTTTCAGGTGTTTTTTCCCTTTTGATTCCGTCATGCTGCTTACAGAAGAGAATTCGATATCATACATATGAAGAATATGGGTGATACGCTGAATTATTGTCGGTAAAAAATAGCAGTTTGCCCAAGACCTTGGTGTTAATCGCCTAACTATTTGAACATCCGATTTGTCCGTCATGTTTCTTACTACTTTATGCATAATGAAGTAAGAAAATATATCGACAAGATCGTTCTGGCTTACTTTGACTATTCCGTGTCTTTGCATATAAGTAAACAAAATAAGAGTGAAGTCCGAATGTTCCCTGATCGTTGAAGATGTCGGACATTTGGGAAATAAATTAAGTAGAATCAACTTAACAATGATATCAGGACTAATGTTAAGTTCATTAAAGAAGTCTCCTTGATTTCCAAGAAGTAGCATATTGCCGCTGTGATATAACGTGAATTCACTAGACCCGACAATGAAGTTCCATTCATCAGCATGTAAGTCATTTTTAGTATCGTTGAAGGAGCACAATTTACTATTCAATTCATTGATAATATTGTATTCCTTCATTATTGATTTATTCATAGTGACATACCTGATTGAATTTCATTCTCAAATAATTTGGGTAAAATGTTTAACTTCTTTAATCGCTGGTAATCTTCTACAGATTTGCTGACTAAATCAGGGGAGAATTGGCTTAAACAATGATGCATCCACTCCACATTAATTAGCAAAGTTTCTTCGAAAAACGAAGAGTTGGCTTGCATGATTGCTTTAGCATTAATTTCTGCTTCATCAATGTAATGAAGCATTGTAATTACAGTCTGCGAGTTTTCGAAAACTATCACATGATCAAGGTCTCGTTCACTTTCTGATTGTATAGCCTCACCATACTGGTTAATTCTTACATTTGTTGAATGAGTACTATCAATAACTTTCGTCCGAAGGTTTCTTTCTGTAGCTTCTTTATCGATAAATTCTAAGGTAGGCCTGAAAGCCCTCGATTCAATATCATTCATAACCATCCTCGTGATCCTACCGACTTGATTTACCCACTCTTTGTTGTCATCTGTTAAGTAAGACAGTTTTTCAGTATTCGACTGATGTGAGTTCTGATTGACTAGATCCTCATTTCTATATAAATCGGTTCTGGAGTAAACGCCTGTATTTTTTATATGTGCCAACTTGAAGAAATAAGATGGTAGTGGTTCTTGAGTTCGCTCTTGATATTCTTTTCTAGTAAGATTCTTTTTCTCGAACATAGAAGCAGCAGTATGTCGATCATATCTATTGTGATCATAGAAATGTGACATCGCATATTTAAACACCTTTCCAGCCCCACTTAATTTAAGTTCACGCTCTAGGTTAGTATTCAATTCATTATTTGTTATTAAGAGTTTTGCAAAAAGAGCTTGGAAGTTGTTGTGATTACTGTGCTTATGTTCAGAAAAAGGATTTGTTAGGCTTATTGCATAATTTTTATCTCCTCTTAATCTGGTAAATAACTCATCTTGATGTTTGGGCAAGTTGTTGATATATGAAATGGTTGTCCTTGCAATCAGGCTTGAACCTCTTAATGTTGGCGGTTTATGTCTTCTTAGCCCTCTGCCTTTTAAATAGTCAACTTCTAATAATCTTACATTACCTTGTGAATTCGTTTTTATAGCTATATGTCTGCGTGTTAGACCAAGTATATCTGTTGGTTGAATTGAGAGCGTAGCAAACAAAAAAGACATGAGAGCTTCTTCTGTTAGGCTCACCTGATCGTAAAAACTTTCGGGCGCTGAGAAAGGGAATTCAGCGCGACGTTTATATAAAAGTTCGTCATACAGAATTTGAGAACTACTTTTATTGCTATTCTCACGACACTTGAGAATGACTTGGCATATCTTAGTTCTATGTTTAGGGTGAGAGCATTCTGTCAATATGAAACTTTTAAGCTCAGTTACCGAGTTCTCTGGCTTGTCGAGTAATGCACCTATAAAGTTTATGATTCTCTTTTGCTTATCTCTGATTGAAGTAAAATTTCGGATATTCATATAGAGTTCAATAAGATCTGGGTGAGATGCAAACTGTTTTCTTGCTTCTAAAATGAAATTTAACATTGTGCCAATTGTTGCTTCGAATGACTTAATTAGTCTTTTGGGGCTCTCTAGAAGCAAGAAATGTTCACCCATATATTTTCTAAGCCATGGACTGTTCTCAATAAACCAAGATGACAGCGAAAGCGGATCTTTCTCTGCGTCCTTTGATTGGACGAACGAATTTATCACAGTTTCTATCTGTCTTTTTTCATTAACGTTCAAGTTGGGTGAGTTCTTAATCCTAGATAAGATAGTCTTGAGTCGACGGCAATTTGTACTTTGTGGCTTTAGTTTATATTGTTCGACCTCCCAGCTTTCAAACTCCTTTAGTACTTTGTTACTTAGGGTTTTGCTTTGGTTTAGGAATTCAATACATCTTCGAAATGCACCTTTAGTATGTTTTTGGTGATCTGCTGACTTCTCTTTATAATCACTATCCAACAAATAAAGCTTCATAATTTTAAGCAATAATCGTGATACTTCATGAGTGCTTTTAAGTGGATAAATAGTATTGTTATCAATAACTAGATTTCGAGTATCGAGCAATAATTCTCGCTCTTCACCTCCTGCTTCTTGAGTGAAATATGGAATTGATTTCTTAGATAGCATAATTTTTTCCTTCTACATCCAGCATCACTTCTTTTAAACGGATGTAACAAGTAGTAACGGAAGTTGGCCTACCATCTTTACCTAAAGCGTGCCCGAGACGTTGAGCAACGGTAATAAGTGCTGAGCTCTGCGAGCGCGTTTCGCCACCTTCAGAGTTTATAAGCTCGTATTGATAAAGTTCAGTTGCAAAGGTGTGTCGAAGATCGTGGTAGCTTAGTGTTTGATCCATCCAATCTATCATGTCCCTATACTTATCAAACACATCAGTTGCTCTGCTTTCTTTTATTGGGTCTCCTTTATACCCTGGCGCAGCATTTAAAAATAGGTCATCGGGATCTAACTTGCCTTTCGCTTCAGAGAGGACTATAGCTCTCTCAGTTAAATAGTAGTCCCTAATAGCTTCGAGCAATGAGCGGGAAAAAAATATCCAGCGAGACTTCCCACCTTTTGTAAATTTTCCATGTAACATGTATCTAAACTTTTCAAGGTGACTTTTTTCTGGGTTTATTAAATCGTCAAAGAGACTCAATAAATACCCGTCTCTGTTACCCTTGTATTGAAGTAATAGGCCTGTATTTTCAGAGGTCCTTAAGCCTACTTCAAACCCCATTCTTAACAATAGCCTATCTCGTTTCGTTTTACATCGATGTAGAAGAGCAGCTCTTTCTTCAGTGCTGACGTAGTTGATTTTAGTTTTACTACGATTATTATCAAACGATAGCTTTTTCGCTTTTCTTGATATCTTAATATTCATAGGGGCTATTAACCCTAATTTCGATAAAAAGTAGAAGTAAGATCTTATGGATGCCTGATGCACGCTTAAGGATGCACTTGTAAGGTGTTTAGGTAAGTACGAGTTTAGGTATTTATTAACTAGACTTGCTTGAATTAAATATGAGTGGTGAACATCAGGAGCCTCATTGAGTAGATTCAATTCTTCTATATATTGAAAAAAATTAAAAATGTGCCCAATGTATTGGGGTATTGAGCTTTCACTTAATGAGTCTTCATAAAGCTCCTTGTATAACTCACCACCTTTCTCGTACTCTTTGCATTTTATGATTTCGCCAAGATTTTCTAAATATATAGTGTATAGCAATGGAGCAATTATTATATTTCCATTTGAGTCAAGAAAGACAGTTAATGATTCGAAGCTATTCCCACATATATTTACATCCTTTAAAGTTCTTTTTTCCACTAATTTCACCACTAAAAAACTAGTCTTATTTGAATATATTATGTAATAGCATCTCTAGATGATTAAGGCTAACAATTTTGTAACTTAAATGTATGTAGTGAAAAGACCACTATGGTTGGAAATGGTGGAAAAAACAAACCCCAGATACTGAGCAAGTTATTTTGGAGCTGGTCGACATTTTCCATTTTGGTTTATCACTGCGTATCGACGGGGAAACAAGTTACGAGCAACTTGCCGCTCAACTTGAAGCTGAACTAAGTGCGCCTGAGCAAGCTGACGATTTTAAACAAACGCTTGAGTTATTGGCTGCAACCGCCGTTGCTGAAAAGCGTTTTAATGCTGCCGCATTCGCAGGGTGTATGGCGCAAATTGGCATGGATATCGACGATTTATATCGTGGCTATGTTGGCAAAAATACACTTAATTTCTTCCGCCAAGATCATGGTTACAAAGATGGCAGTTATATAAAGGTGTGGAACGGTCAAGAAGATAACGAGCATTTAGTTGAAGTTGTTAAAAGCCTCGATACGGAGCATGCTGATTTTGCAAAGCTTGTCTATCAAGGCTTAGAGCAGCGTTACCCTAAATAAACCTATTTATGCTCATTTTAGGGGCATGAAGTCACGAAAGTCGGTGGTAGATAAATAGCCATCGAACTGTTTATGCGGTTGTCGGCTATCAGGGTTGGCAACCGCAAGTATATGGCCTATGCCAAACTCTTTGGCCGCATCGAGCACTGCGGGACTGTCATCAACAAATAAAGTGCGCGTTTTATCAAACTGCCATTCTTGTTGCACTTGCTGCCATAAAGGTTGATGTTCTTTACTCACACCATATTGATGGGTTGAAATAACGCCATCTAAATAATTGTCTATTGCCGTTAACTCAAACTTTAACATGACACAATCTGGGTGGGCATTCGTAAGTAAGATTAATTCTTTGCCTGTTTTTCTAAGTTCGGTTAGAAAAGGGGGGACGTCTTCGCGAATTTTTATTAAATGCTGAATATCACGCTTTAACGCCATAATGGGTAAATCGAGTTGCTGTTGCCAGTAATCTAAACAATACCAACTTATTTGGCCGCTTACTTTTTGATAGCGTTGAAAAATGTCTGTTTTCGCCTGCTCTAAACTGAGTCCATGCTTTAATGCATATTGTTCGGGAATAACGGTAAGCCAAAAGTAATTATCAAAATGCAAATCGAGCAGAGTGCCATCCATATCAAGCAGTACTGTATCGATTTTTGACCAATTTAACATAGGCAATTCACTTTAAAAGATTTATCATGAGTGTAACTGACATGATAGCAAATTAATGCCAATGACACAGAAAAAGCACCCAACACCTCCGCAAATATTGTCTAACGAAGTCGTCGCCAAAAGCCGACTATTTACTGTTGAATCTCTGGCTTTGAAGTTTTCAAATGATGAACAAAGGCAGTATGAAAGAATTCGTGGTGGAGGCCGGGGAGCTGTGATGATTGTGCCCGTTACAGCTGATAATGAATTGCTATTAGTAAGGGAATATTGTGCAGGCACGAACGACTATCAACTCGGTTTTCCTAAGGGCTTAATTGATCCTGGAGAAACACCAGAGCAAGCCGCAAACCGAGAGCTTAAAGAAGAGGTCGGTTTTGGTGCGAAGCATTTTTCTGCACTAAAAAAAGTAACGATGGCACCCAGTTACTTTAATGCCACTATGCATATTCTCTATGCAGAGCAACTTTATCCAGAAACGTTACCTGGTGATGAGCCTGAACCGCTCGTTGTTGTTAAATGGCCAATACAAGATTGGCAATCTTTATTACAACAAGATGACTTTACTGAAGCACGAAGTGTTGCAGCTTTGCTATTATTAACAAAGTACCTAGAGTCAGGAGCGGGCAATGAATAATTTTTTAGAACCGTGCATTCGTTTAGCTGAGCAGGCAGGTGAGGCTATTATGGCTATTTATCAGCAAGATGATATTGGTGCTGAAGAAAAGTCAGATAATACACCCGTAACGAAAGCTGACTTGGCATCGAACGAAGTATTGATGGCGGGCCTAAGAAAGTTGGCTCCCGATATTCCGATTATGTCTGAAGAGACGCCTATTCCAGCACTTGAAGATAGGAAACATTGGCAGCGATATTGGTTGCTAGATCCTATGGATGGTACGGGAGAGTTTATTTTAGAAAGTGGCGACTTTGCGGTAAATATTGCATTGATTGAAAACAATCATCCCGTCTTAGGCGTTATACACTGGCCAGCTAAACAAGTGACGTATTTCGCAAGTTATCAAAATGGTGCGTTTAAACGTGAAAATGGCCAAGATAAGCAAATTTCGGTAGCAACGCCAGATAACTTAACATTAGCGGTGAGTCGCAGGCAAAAAATTGAGTCGGTCAGTCAATATTTAAATACTCAGTTTGCCACCGTAGCATTAGGGTCATGTTCATTAAAGGCTTGCATTATTGCTGAGGGAAAAGCAGATTGCTTTTTACGTATTGGCCCAACAGGTGAATGGGATACTGGTGCATCTCAAGTAATTGTCGAAGAAGCTGGCGGATGTATTACTGACGCTGAATTTAACCCACTGACTTACAATCAACGAGAAAGTACTGAGAATCCTGATTTTATTGTAATGGGACACCCAGATTGGGAGTGGCAAAAAATGATCAGTCCTCATCAACGTGCTCTTTAGAGTAGTTTTGTGTGCTTTTTGTTCGCTTGAACCGCTTTTATTATTATAACCCTTGATTTCTAATTTTTTTGCTATATTATAGCGCTCTCTCTGGTACAGGGCATCGTTAACATGCTTATGTTACTAAGAGATTACAGGCGCGGGATGGAGCAGCCTGGTAGCTCGTCGGGCTCATAACCCGAAGGTCGTCGGTTCAAATCCGGCTCCCGCAACCAATTTTTTGAAAAGTTTTGGTGCATTGTTGGAAGTTTAAAGGTCGTCGTCACGGCGTGAGGCATTCCCTCTTCACCTTCACAGCTCCCGCAACCAATTTTTTAAATTGGCTGACTTCTTAAATTAAGTGAGAAGAAAAATAAACTTAATAATTTCAGGCGCGGGATGGAGCAGCCTGGTAGCTCGTCGGGCTCATAACCCGAAGGTCGTCGGTTCAAATCCGGCTCCCGCAACCAATTCTTTGAATTGGCTGACTTCTTAAATTAAGTGAGAAGAAAAATAAACTTAATAATTTCAGGCGCGGGATGGAGCAGCCTGGTAGCTCGTCGGGCTCATAACCCGAAGGTCGTCGGTTCAAATCCGGCTCCCGCAACCAACTGAAATTAAATTAGCAACAATGATTAGACACGCCACCGCGTGTTTTTTTATGCCTGAAATTCAGGTTTATAATCCGAAGGTCGTCGGTTTGCCTTCATTATTTACTGCTCCCGCAACCCACTGAAATTAAATTAGCAAACATGATCAGACACGCAGCCGCGTGTTTTTTTATGTCTGAAATTCAGGTTTATGACCCAAAGGTCGTCGGTTCGCCTTCATAATTCCCCACTCCCGCAATCCACTGAAATTAAATTAGCAAACATGATCAGACACGCAGCCGCGTGTTTTTTTATGCCTGAAATTCAGGTTTATAATCCGAAGGTCGTCGGTTTGCCTTCATTATTTACTGCTCCGCAACCCACTGAAATTAAATTAACTAAAATTATTAGATACACATCAACGTATTTTTGCCTGAAACAATAGCGGTATTATTGGGCTTAAACGTGATGAGCTTTAGAACCGACTATAATAAAAGCTTTTCTTTCATGTAGTTAAAATGGGGAACTATTATGAATGTTAACTGAACTGAACTATTCTTTATTAATAACTAATAATAAATGTGTAGCTTTTAGGGATGACTCGGTTTCTTATTTATCTTTTTAGTCTATTTTTTTTACCTTTTGCGTGGCCTGCGTTTCAAAATTTCAGTATTGATAATGGCTTATCACAAAGCGTTGTATTTGATATTCAACAAGATCAGCAGGGGTTTGTATGGTTCTCTACGCAAGCAGGGTTAAACCGCTTTGATGGGAATGAATTTATTGTTTTTTCGTCAACAGGAGAAAACAATAGTTTAACGAATAACTACATTTATCCGCTTGCACTCGATAACGAATCGCACCTTTTTATAGGCACCCGCAATGGGGGCGTAAATCAACTCCCGTTATACGATTACCAATTTTCTTCGCCCATTTTAACAGACTACCGTATTACCAGTTTGTTTGTTGATTCTCACGTGCTGTATATCGGCACGTATGATGGCAGTTTATTCGCTTACAATAAACGCAATGAAAAAGTGACCCCACTAGTGCGGGATATAAAAAAGCCTATTTATGCGATAACAAAAATACACGATGTATTGTGGCTAGGTACTCATGGTGCAGGATTAATTCATTATGATCTTGCTAAGCAACAACGTGTCAGTACGTTGTTGAATGGATTTACAAAGCCACCTAGCATTCATTCGAGTATCTTTGCGATAAAGCAGGCAAATGACGAAACAATATGGTTGGCCAGTCAAGGCGGTGGGTTATTTAAGATTGATTTATCAGCAAAATCGATGCAGCAATGGCTTAAATCGAGCGACTCAGAGCACGGGTTAACCAGTAACGAAATTCGTGATATCGAGTTTGATCAGCAGGGTCGAGTATGGCTTGCAACGCGAGGGGGCGGCATCAATATTTTTGATCGCAAAACCAACACGTTTTCTGCTTTAACCCATGACCCATTTGACAGATATAGCTTAGCGCACGACCGAGTTTACAGTATTTACCGTGATAGTAGCGATATTATGTGGTTTGGTACTGCCAATGGTATCAGCAAGCTAGATCCTGCTTCACTTCAATTCAGTAAATTAAAAAAACCGACACCGCTTTCAAGTAAAGATGCTTGGGCGCTATTTGAAGATTCGCAGCAACGTATTTGGTATGGCAGTTGGGGGGGCGGGATAGATATCCTTGATCAACAATTAAACCGTATTAAACACCTCGTGGCGAGCAACTTACCCAATTCAATTACCAGTAACGCAATTAAAGCGATAACCGAAGATTTAAATGGAGACATTTGGGTTGGTAGTTGGCAGCAGGGCATTGATGTGCTCCACCAAGATGGCAGTGTGACACATTTTCGAGCTGATGAAGGGAGCCATGGATTAACTGAAAACAGTATTTACGCCTTGCTGGTGGATGAGAAAAATAATGTCTGGGTAGGGACGAATGGTGGTGGATTATTTTGTTTTGATAGGCAATTAGGTCGGTTTATCAGTTTTTCAGAAAAACAGGCACATTCTCAATTAGTCATACCTACAGCAAGGGTGACAAGCTTATATCAAAGCTCCGCAACAGACATGTGGATAGCAACCGATGGGGATGGGGCGTATTACTATAACTTTGCGACTGATTCTTTAATTAATTATCGCAAAGGTAACCCCGCATCTGCTTTATCTGATAATACGGTGAGAGCCTTTTTACAGGAAGGTTCACGTATGTGGTTAGCGACGTCTAATGGAATAAATATCATTGACACCAATAGCCAGCAAGTAAAGGTTATTAATGTGGCAGATGGTATGCCTAATCAAGTGATTTATGCTTTATTAAAAGGCAATGATGGCATGGTTTGGGTAAGTACAAACAATGGATTAGCTAAAATAAATCCAGAGAATTTTGCAATCACCAGTTATAAAGCTCGTCACGGTTTGCAAGGCAATGAATTTAATGCCGGCGCCTATCTGAAAATGCGAGATGGCCGGTTAATGTTTGGCGGCACCCAAGGTGTAAGTGTTATTAACCCTGAAACACTCGTTAAGAATAAACAAGGTGGGCAGTTAGCATTAACGCGTTTACAGTTTGACGATCAAGACCTTATTATTTCTGCTGGGAGTAAGCTCGGTAGCCTTTACCAAATCGAGAAGAGTCGCATCGTCACAGTGCCAGCCGATATTACACGCATGCACTTACAGGTCAGTTATTTGCATTATTCAGAACCTAAAACTAATAAGTATTCTTACCGTTTAGAAGGTTTTGAACAGCAATGGAGAAATGTAACTGGTCCTTACTTATCAATAGATTACACCAACTTACCGCCAGGCAGTTATCAGCTTATCGTTAAAGCAAGTAGCGAAAGTGGAGCGAACGCACTCGCCCCATTGTTATTGAATATCAAAGTACTGGCTCCATGGTGGCAAAGCCCTGCTTTTTATGTTGTTTGCGCAGTACTTGTCTTATGTTTGGTGTGGTTATTAACGGTGCTTTGGACCTATCGGATCCGTAAACAAAAGTATCAACTAGAGCAACTTGTCAATGAGCGCACTGATGAAATTGCAGAGCAAAAAGCGCTGATAGAACAGCAAGCTGATGCGCTTAGTGATTCGCTTGAAAATAAAGTGCGCTTTTTTACGCATGCATCTCATGAGTTACGTACGCCCCTTAGTTTGTTAATCGCACCATTGCAGCGTCTTATTTTTAATGAAAAAAACACAGATAAACGTGAGCAGTTAACCTTGGTATTACGAAACAGTCGACGTTTAGAAAATCTGGTCGATAAACTCTTAACATTGACCCGTTATGATGAGCGCAATGAAGAGATTATTAAGGTTGTATCCTTGTCTGCGATTGCGCGTGAGGTTGCAGGACAGTTTTCTGTACTCGGTGAGCAATCAGTAGAGTTTTATGTTGAAATAGAAGAAGCAATTTTTATATCAAGCACCCGAGAGGGGCTAATTACTATATTAAGCAATTTACTCAGCAATGCCTTCAAGTATACAAAACAAGGGAGTGTAAGCTTAAAAATAACAACGCATGATAACAATGCCTTTATTGAGGTGACCGATACAGGTAAAGGGATTGCTGATGCGGAGAAAGAGAAAGTATTTGATATCTTTTACCGTGTAAGCAGCCAAGCTAATGTAGAAGGCAATGGTGTTGGGTTAGCCATTGTGAAACGTCTCGTTGATAAGTATCAAGGCGACATTCAGCTTGTTAGTCGCTTAGCGGTAGGCACAACATTTACGCTTCGTTTCCCATTAGCTGAGGCTCTCGAGCAGGCAACCTCGGTGAGTATCGACAGTGAGAACCTTAAAGCCAAGAAAAATTGTGAGCAACCTACCGTACTAGTTATCGAGGATAATGATGAGTTGCGTCATTATTTAAAAACTGAATTACACCCGCGTTATCAGGTATTACTGGCAGAAGATGGCCACGTTGGTTTGCAAATAGCGCAAAGCCAAGTGCCAGATTTGATAGTGACAGACCTAATGATGCCAAAAGTGGATGGCTTTGCCGTATTAGATGCGTTACATAGCTCCCCTGTTACGTGCCATATTCCCGTGATAATACTCACTGCTAAAGGAGACTATGAAACGCGGGTAAGCGGTTTAAAACAACATGCTTTGGATGTAATCACCAAGCCTTTTGACAGGGAAGAATTATTATTAAAAGTCGAAAATTGGATTGATTGGGTTAATCAATATGCTCAACAGCATGTGATTCAGGTGCCAGATCAAAGCCCACCAAAGGCAGATACTCCCGTTGATCCGCGTGATAAACAGTTACTTGAAAAGCTTGAGCACTATGTATCTGAAAATTATCAGCAACAAGGATTCTCAATGACGCATTGTGCTAAGCATCTCGCACTGAGTGAACGTCAGTTGCAGCGTAAGTTAAAAGTGTTTCTCAACATGACACCGAGTGAATATTTACGGGATTATCGACTCATAAAAGCTGCCGAGTTGTTACGCCAAGGTCGTCAAATTAGTTTGGTGATTGACGATATTGGTTTTTCATCTCGCTCACATTTCTCGAAATTTTTTAAAGTAAAATATGGTATGACGGCAAAAGAATATCAGTGTCACTACGTTTAACTTATTGATTTTTATTGTTATGTCGTATTTGAGTACATTTTTGTCGGCATCAAGCATACATAATTTTTGCATCTCATCTAACCTATAAAACTTAACGAAAGATGAACCGTTTTGATGGGATCTCACGTGTTCATATTTGACGGGCAAACATAGCTGAACTCAGTATATGGTTAAGGAAGTCACGGAGATCCCGCCTTTGTTCATAATTGTTAGATTTCGCTTCCCTTGAGATATGGCAACTGTTTGTGCAGTTGCCTCTTTTTGGGTGGCTACGTAGCAATCAATGTAAGGAATGACATGATGAGCCCTCCTAATTCACGATTAATAAATCACTTTAAACAGCTACTGCTCGCGACAAGTCTTGTCGGTTTAACCGCTTGTGGTGGCAGTGGAAGCGATAGCGACGAGGATAAAAAGCCGCCAGTTGCAGAAAATAAAAGCCCTACAGTATCAATAAGCAGCGATGAAACACTCACCGAAGGTAGCGAGTTAACGCTTCTAGCAACAGCAACTGATAGTGACGGCACTATTAGTACTTATGCATGGTCGCAGATTTCTGGTCCTGATTTAGCTTTGTCGGGTAGTGACAGTAGCAGCCTAACGATAACGGCACCTGCAATTGAAGATGATGCGGATGTGGTGTTATCTGTGACCGTCACCGATGACGATGGTGCAACAGCTAATGCACAAGTCACTATTCAATTAAAGCGTAAAGTGCTCAGTGTCACAATTACAGGTATTGTAACGGATGAGCCCATTATAAATTCAAATGTGGCGGTACAAATTGGTGATGAGTTATTTGAGATTACTGCTGATGAGCAAGGCCGCTACCGTGTTGATGTTGAAGTAGACGACTCTTTTGCTAATAAACTGGTGAAACTTGTTGCGCTAGGCGATAACGCCATCAACCCGGGTGTAGAGTTTGTTTCTCAACTTAAGTCGATTGCTACTTTAATCTCGCAAGCAGGCGAAGATGGAACACTGAGCAAAGAAGAAAACTTTGGTGTCAATATTACCAATGTAAGTACTGCTGAATTTGCTCTTATTAGTCGTGATAACGACACGGTTGATTCTGAGGATGCATTAGACAAAGCCTTGCTTGCGATTGATGCTGACGAAAAACTGCTGCTATCAGCACTAATTAAAATTATTGTTGATAATCCTGATTACAGCTTACCTGAAGGGGTAGAGTCTACGCTTGATTTAGTCAGTGACAGCGAGGGTATTGATGACTTTATCAACACCGTGAACAGTCAAGATCCAGCCTTAATAGAAACAGTAAAAGAAACCATTAAAGACGATGAAGAGTTGGTTGATAACTCATTTGGCAGTGTTGTGGGTGACTATGTTGTTATGGCGCCCAAGTATTACACGCGTTTTGGCGCGGGTCAGATTAATTTTAACGCTGATGGAACGGGCAGTTATGTTTTTATTAATTTTAATGCTTCATTCTCTTGGACACAGGACAATGATGTCGTCAGTATTACTGTTCCTGAGCCAGTCAAAGTATCGTGTTATTTTGATGTAGGTACAGTGACTCAAGAAGAAATGTGCGAGTACTTAACTGATTTGGATATGCGCATTTTACTTGAAAATGACGCTAATAGAACTGTTGAGCTTTATTCAGCGTTTGAAACGAAAAACGAATCAACGACTGAGATAACATCGACAGAAGAGTTGACCGCGAATCGTACGTTAATCGATAAAACACAAACCTTAAATGTTGCCGCAGCCGATTTAGTCGGTTCATGGTATGTCGATAATACATCTGATTTTTACGGCTACAGCAGTGCCGTTAATTTTAATTTAGTTGAAGGTGGTACGGGAACACTTATCAATAATAGCAATGCACCGGTTGCGATTACTTGGTCAGTGTCTGATAACCAGTTGATGATTTCTAGCACCGATGAGTCACTTACGTTTGACTACTCGTTTTGGTTTATAAAATCACTGAATGTCGGTTACCAATTCACAGCATCTTTAATGTCTAAAACGGATGATTCAAGTATTACAAGTACAGGGTTATTTGTAAAAGATAACACGCTGCAGCTTACAAACAGTGATGTGTTGGGTAAATGGACTATTTATCAAGGTGTAAATTCAGCGCAACCTGATCTCCATTACGACGTATATGATGATGGCTTAATGAATTTTAGCCTTAATCAACATTATCGCTCTTGGCAGATTAACAGCGAAGGTGTGTTTGTTCGAAATAACTACTACACCGACACCGGAGGCATATCGGCAACCTGTGATAAACCCGACAATAGCTGCCCTGTCTATACTGAGTTTACACAACAGCTGCTAGCAAAAGATGGCGAGCACTTCTTTACCTATCGTAAATACCGTGCATTTGAAATGGATGGCACCGAAATGCCTGGATATTATGCTTCTCACATTCGAGAGTTTTCTGTTTCAAGCGATTATGGTGTAAGTCGATTTGCGCCGTATTGGTGGGAGCATATGTATGCTGAAGATGATACAAGCTATCGTTACTTCTCAAACTTCTATACTCCAAAAGAGCTTGGGGTAGAAACCATTGAGTTGGCAACTATCACTGACAAAAGTTCAGATGCTTTTGAGTACTCAATAGCAACAACCTATCAAGGCGCGTATATGCAAAACAGCTATGCACTGCAAAGTGGTAAGTTGATGTCTAATGAATGGGTGTTTGAGGTCGTTGAATTTGACCGCGATTTCTTAACTGTGTGTGTTTACAGTCAAGGAAGTAGCTGTACAGAAGATGCTAAGCAGGCATGGTACTTCGATGAGGCTATGGCTCAAGAACAAGTTGTTATAGAACGTCCCGCGACTATTCATCCTCTTGATGGTGCATGGCAACTCGCTGATGAACCTGAAGTGGCGGTGATTTTACGTGATGGTAAGTGGTTACAAATCCAAGCTATGTCAGACCCTGATGATGAGACAGCCTTTGCGGGTTATGAAATAGGTGACTTTACCTGGAACGAGTCAACAGGTGAGTTCTCTGTTCAAATTAGCGAAGATACAAATGGTAGTTTTGGTATTGATGATGCTGGAGCAATCACAGCCACCGTATCTGGTGATACGTTAACCCTAGATATTGAAGGTGAAGGTACTGTAACGCTCACACGCATTTACAGTGCAACTAATCCGCTGATAGGAGGATACTATGATGGCTCATTTGACAGTGATTTCTTTATTGCCGTATTTAAAGAAGATGGCACATTCTTAGAGTTAGCACATGATACTGAGTTTAATGAGTTAGGTATTTCAGGTGGTTATTACAGCTACGATACAGAAACTCAAAAGGTGTCAGTAGACTTCTATGAAAAAACCTATGGTAGTCCTATTGAGCAAGCCGACCCTAACTTTATTGTGAAAGCGCAAGGTAACTTTATACACTTTAAAGATGGCGACGATTTCGGCATCATGGAGCGAGTCACGCGAGTAATAGAACAAGCGACCTTTACTGAAACAGAGTTAGTGGGCTCACATGTATTTACCTACATGGCAGATGATGGCAGTGGTATGCAAACATCGAATGTTGTTATTTCAAATGATGGTACCGCAACATTTGAATTAGAGGGTGAAGTGAGAGAAGCGACATGGGAGCTACACCTAGGTTCGTTAATGATGTACAGCGACCCGACCGTTACTCAAAACTACGGTTATGGTGTACTCATGACCCCCATAATGATGATAGATGGCGGTTTTAGTGTTGAGACTTTAGGCTTCGAAGTGCCAGAAACCTATGATGATAACGATGACCCTGCTCTGCATTCTTTTGTATCAGGCAGTTTAATTAAGCAGTAACCGTGCACAGCCCAGTAACAGCAATGTTACTGGGCTTTTTTTGAGGATTTAATCAATGAAACTATTTTATTTCTCAGTTCTTCTACTCAGCCTAACAGCCTGTAAAACAATGGATGCAGTACAAGAAGATATCAGCGATATTGGTACTAGTTTGTTTTCAAGCGAAGAAATGGATGAAAGTGCACAAGATGCATTTTTAAAAGCACAAGAAGCCTTTTATGAAGCTGATCGCGTTCGCAAGCAACATTCGCAGTTGACTGCCAAAGAGCGGAGTTTATGGCTTGAGCTAGAAGAGGACTATAAGGTGTTATTAGCGACACCCAGTAAAGCGACCGAAAAGGAATCGTACTTTTCTGATACCACACTTGCTGATGGGGTTATGATGCAAAGTCTCCAATTTATTGAGTTGGTAGAAAGCGGCGAGTAATTGATTCTTCGCTTAAAAGATTGAAAAGTTTATGTTACAACGTAAGTAACATTACTTTTTAGTTACAAACATGACGGAACTTTACCATTGGTTTGATTTAATCGGCGTTGCCGTGTTTGCTGTTTCTGGGACGTTGTTAGCGTACGATAAAAAAATGGATGGCTTTGGAGTTGTTGTGTTAGCGACCGTTACAGCCATTGGGGGTGGGACCTTACGAGACCTCATTTTAGATATTCCAGTTTTTTGGTTACATGATCAAAGTTACTTTTGGGCTATTCTAGTCTCAGTTTTTATTTCGACACGGCTAATCAATAAACAGCGCTCTATTCCGTTATATGCTTTACAAATAGCGGATGCGTTTGGTTTGGCTTTTTTTGCTGTAATGGGGGCGCAAAAAGCCCTGCTTGCAGGCATGCCAGATACCACGGCTATTATTATGGGGGTGATTACAGGTTGCTTCGGAGGCATGATCCGCGATGTACTTGCTGGCAACATACCTATGTTATTAAAAGGTGAGCTTTATGCGATCACTTGTATCGCAGGTGGCATCGTTTATACAGTGGGAATTTCACTTGGGTTAGTGACAGAAATGGCCATGGTACTGGCCATGTTAATGACCCTCACATTACGACTTGCAGCAATGAAGTGGAATCTCACATTACATGTTTTTAAATATCCCGACTAAACTGTAATAACAAGGATACATTACAGGGACAACGGAACGTGTCATTAGCTCGGATTTTCTCTCGTGCTCAAGTAGGAGTGCAAGCTCCAGAAGTCATTGTCGAAGTGCATTTAGGGAATGGCTTACCTGCTTTTCATATTGTTGGTTTACCTGAAGCCTCTGTAAAAGAGGCTAAAGATAGAGTGCGCAGTGCGCTTGAAAACTCACAATTTGGTTTTCCCGATCAGCGCATCACTGTTAACCTTGCGCCCGCTGACCTACCCAAAGACGGAGGGCGCTTTGACTTAGCCATTGCCGTTGGGATTTTAGTGGCATCAGGGCAAATAGTGTGCCCTGATATTCATCGCTATGAGTTTTATGGTGAGCTGGCCTTAAATGGTGAAGTAAGGGGAGTGAATGCTATTTTACCCTCCGTATTAGGAGCGAAAGAAAAGGGTCGGTGCTGTTTTTTACCAGCGGAAAACGACACCTTAGCCAGTCTTGTTTCTGGTGTGTCACGTAAAGCGATTTATTCTATTCAAGATGTATGGAACGACTTACTGAATCAGCAGCCCTTACCGCTTAATATTGAGTACCCAGAGCAACAAATAGAACGCGATTCAATCTATGATTTAAGTGATGTTAAAGGCCAACCTGGTGCCAAACGTGTGTTGGAAATCGCGGCTGCTGGTGGCCATAACTTGCTTTTTTTAGGCCCGCCAGGCACGGGTAAATCGATGCTAGCACAGCGAATGCCAAGCATTATGCCGACCATGTCGGATGATGAAGCAATTAGCACCGCGGCGCTTTATTCTATTATTGGTCAGTCTGTTGATTTATCTAAGTGGCGAGAGCGTCCCTTTCGAAATCCACATCATACTTGTTCGGCAGTCGCGCTGGTTGGAGGGTCATCGAACCCGAAGCCCGGTGAAATTTCACTGGCACACAACGGCGTGTTATTTTTGGATGAGCTCCCTGAGTTTGAGCGTAAAGTGCTAGACTCGCTTCGTGAGCCAATGGAAACTGGGGTCGTAACAATATCAAGGGCTGCGAGGCAAATGGAGTTTCCTTCTCAATTTCAGCTTATAGCTGCACTTAACCCCAGCCCAACGGGAAGCCATACCGACAAGCGTGCGACACCAGATCAAGTATTGCGCTATTTATCTCGTGTATCGGGTCCGTTTATTGACCGAATAGATTTACAAATTGAATTACCACGACTTACCAGCGCTCAATTGCAAAGTACCGAACCAGAAGAGAGCAGTCAGCAAGTACGTAAACGTGTGGAGCGAGCGCATGCGCTTCAGCATGCACGGCAAGGTAAAGTGAATGCACGATTGAACAATAAAGAAATGAATCGATATTGTGAGCTTGCAGCTGCAGAGTTGCAGTTTCTAGCGAGAGCCAGTGAAAAACTGGCGCTGTCACCACGTTCTTATCATCGTGTTATTAAAGTTGCCCGAACAATTAGTGACTTAAAAGAGCAACCAACGATCACCTTAAGCGAATTAAAAGAGGCATTAAATTATCGTGCCTTTGAGCGCCTAATAAGCCAATTAACACAATTTTAAATCGATGCTTTATTCAATATTTTACGTGTTTTAGCAAGCGTCACCGTGTTAGGTGGTATGTTTATAAACAATGAGTCATTTAGGCGCTGTGTATACCTAAATAGAAAGCATATAACCTTTACCACGAACTGTTACGATGCGCTTTTGATCTTTTTCGTCACTGAGCTTTTTACGTAAACGGCCAATTAACACATCGACGGTACGGTCACTTGGGCTCCAGTCGGGTTGCCCAATCTCTTCAGATATTTTCTCTCGAGAGGTTGCTTTTCCTGCGTTGGCAATCAAGCAAATAAGCACTTTATGTTCAGCTTCAGTGAGGCGAGACTCTTCGCCACTTGGGGTGATCAAAGTGCGATTGTCAGGATGCAGCTTAAAGTCGGCATATTCTATAAACTCTTCACTTTCATCGTCGTGTTGTGAGCCTTTTAAACGTTTGTAAAGGGCGCGCATTCTTAGCTCAAGTTCAAGCAGGTCAACCGGTTTACAAATATAATCATCAGCGCCTTGAGCAAGGCCTGCAATACGATCGGCTTGTGAGTCACGACTAGATAAAACAATTACACCAATATTGGTCAGTGCATTGAGCTCTTTGGCAAGTAACAAACCATCGCGCTTGGGTAAGACTATGTCGATCACTGCCAGAGAAATTGCATCTTGTAGAGAGGCGCGTGATTGCACGATGCTTAAAGCATCGGCTCCCGTTGAATCTACCTCAATATTAAATTCAGTCTCTTTAAAATGATTGAGAATGCGTTTAACGAGAAGTTCGTCGTCTTCAACCAATAAAACTTGAATAGTCATTCGCTTTAATTTCATACTTGATTTGCTGTTATGTTAGCACTGTATGGTAAAGGCTGAGAAGTGCAATGGACCGGTTTGTAACTGTTTCTTACAATTTAATGGCTTAGCTTTTATATATTTGTAAAAAGCTGAGTACCTTTGCAGGTACTCAGTGATGTTTTTTTGTTATTTTTCAGGGTAAAGATACTGCCACCATTGAGGCTGATCTTTTAAGTTTTTATCGAAATAAGCCAGCATCGTATTCCACCAATCAAAGCGTTTGTCACGGGCAAATATTTGGTGATCTGCACCTTTATATTCAATCAGATCAACATCTTTACCTAATAACTTTAATGCCGTGTACATATTGTGGCTTTCACCAACCGGTACATTGGTATCTGAGTCACCATGAAGTAGTAATAGCGGCGTTGTTACTTTGTCAGCATGAAACACGGGACTGTGTTGGCTATAAAGTTGCGGGTTATTCCACGGGTAGCTATTTTTAGATGCTTCAGCTGAGTATAAATATCCCCACCAACCTTGGCCCCAATAAGACGTGATATTTGAAATTCCCGCATGTGCAATAGAGGCACTAAACATATCTGTTTTTGTCGCCAGCAGCATGGTCATAAAGCCACCGTATGAGGCGCCTAAGTTACCAACGCGTTTACTATCGACAAACGGATACTGGTTAAGAAATGCTCGTGTGCCATTAATAATATCGTTTGCGGTGTATTCACCCCATGCATTAACGTGTTTAGCCGAAAACTCTTGGCCAAATCCCGTTGCACCTGTTGGTTGAATAACGTAAACCACATAACCATGTTCCGCCCACAGGTTAAAAGGGTAACGCCCAGTAAAGCCACGCGTCACCGGTGATGTACCGCCATAGTAGTAAACCAAAGCAGGGTATTGTTTACTCTTATCTATATTATGCGGCAAGTACACGCGACCTTTAATTTCTACACCTTCAGGGTTAATGAAATTAAACTCTTCAAGCGCTGCAATATCAGTGTGTTGGTAGCTAATTGGTGTGGAGTCCCACAGCACCTTAGTACGACTTTTACCTACAGTGAGTTGCTTAAGTTGTTGTGGTGTTGATGCTGTGGTGCCTGTAACAAGCAGAGTAGGGTTACGCTCGTCTGAGAAACTAAATTGCTCAACAACATCAAAGCCTGTATTCACGTTGTTAAAACGTTTTTTGCTTAAATCGTATTGATATAATTGCACAGTATCTTGCTCAGTCACTTTTAACAGTGCATCGCCATTTGCAAGCACCGTAAGTTGGCCTATCGCCGGGTCAAACTCTTTGCTTAGTGCCGTCGCTTTTTTGCCATCGCGGCTAAGTAAGTAAAGTTGCCCATCGTAATTATTGGCAAGCATGCCTTCGGGTAAATTACGGCCAAGGCCATCTCTGAAGTCAGGGCCAGCTGTAACATAAATACCGTCGTCGGTGTATTTTGCTTGATTAAAGGTTTTAAATTGGCCAAGTACATTACTCGTTGCAGTGGCAATATTTAGCTCAACAAGTTCAGTCGCGGGTTCTGGCGAACGGTTCATAGCTTGGGCTGAGCGACTCATTAACACAACACCTTGTTGAGCATCGAAGTCTTCAAGTGAATGGCTCAGCGGGCCTTGACTTAAAATTTTACTTAATCCTGTGCTTATATCGAGTAAGTACACTTGTGACGTGGTACGCGCATAAGACCAACGGTCTTGAAGCCCTTGATAGTGCTTGGTGAGTTTTCCATCGTCGCTGGGTGATTTTGACCAACTAAAAATTAAGCTGTCATTATTGTAAAATTGAAACCCATTTGCGCCTGCAAGATGCTTAGCTATGACAGTGAGTTGCAGTGTTTCTAAATTTAAGCGCTTAAGCTCGCCCTCGATCAAATACACCAAGCTTGAACCGTCTGGGCTCCAAGTTATATTGCTAGGCTGCGCTGATTCAAAACGATAAATAGTCTTATTTTTAGCGTTTTTTAACTCAGTGACATACAGAGCTTGGTTTGCTGATTTATCGTCGTAATGGCGTGTACTCGCCAAAAAATGTGCGCCATTTGGTGACATAGAAATGTAGCTTATCGTTGGTGCATCAAATAATTGCTTTGCCGATAAACCATGCTGCTCTTTTGCTGAAAAGGTCAGAGCGCTTTCCTCTGATTTAGCTTCAAAATCAATGGCAACATCATGCCAATTAGGCACTTGCTCTGTGATGATCACTATTTGATGGTCGCCTTGACTCAATGCCAATTCATAAGTTTTATCTTTTTCAGTCTGTTTTTCGCCGTTAATAAATAACTGGGCGTTTTCGATCCCCTTTAACGATAACTTACCTTGACTAAAACGTTCGGCTGACGCTGTGAATTTTAGGGCTTGCAGGCCCCCTAAAGTAAGGGCACTTACTTTATCAAATGCTTGCCAATCTTGTTCATCACCAAAGACACGTACACGGGAGGTATTTTTTTGTAAGTGTGGCAGTAGATTGGCGATGATGGCATCGCGGTGCTCGGTTTGATAGGGCTTAAGTTGCATGTCATCGCTAAGTGGGCCAATAAATTGTATTGCAGACTTATCAATGGCAGCAGCCATTGCTGTGCTTGTTAAAGTGCACAGTGCCACAGCGCTGAGTGCTGTTTTTAAGCGAGCGCGCTTGCTCAGCCAAGTTGTTGTAAACATCATGATTTAGCCTATTAAATGGTGGTTTAGACCAATATAACACGCAGCAAAAATGTCAAAAAGTGCGCTGCGTTAGAATGCAGAATGGATTGAGCTTCGTGTAAACACTTGTTAAGGTGAGGCACTTCATTAAAGCTGAGGGCACACAGTGACACTATTACTTGTATATATGCTGGTGGCAATTACCGTTTCTTTTTTATGCTCAGTAATGGAGGCTGTGTTGCTAAGCATTACGCCAAGCTATGTTGCTTTAATACGAAAACAGCAACCTCTTTTAGCTGAGCGTGTTGCTAAGTTGAAAGACAATATAGATCAACCATTGGCGGCTATTTTAACTTTAAATACGATTGCTCATACTGCAGGTGCTGCGGGTGTTGGTGCGCAAGCCGCGGTGGTTTTTTCGGATGCGGCTGTCGGCATTGCTTCAGCAATAATGACACTACTGGTACTCGTGTTATCCGAAATTATTCCAAAAACATTAGGTGCTAATTACTGGCGTGCTTTAACCCCCATCGTAAGCGTAAGCCTGGTGGGTTTAGTCTTTATCTTAAAACCCTTTGTTTGGTTTGCGGATATCTTAACGCGCTTTTTAGGGCGCAATTACGATGAAGCATATTATATACGTCAAGAAATTGAAGCAATGGCAGATATAGGCACTGAATCTGGGGCACTTAGACAAGATGAGTCTGAGATTATTCGAAGTTTATTGCATTTTCGCCATGCCAAACTTGATACATTAATGACGCCGCGCACTGTGCTTTTTAAAGTACACAAAGATATTACAGTGAATCAGTATTTATCGGAATATGGTTCATCGTCATTTTCTAGGGTGTTGGTATACGATAAAAATGGCGATGACATTATTGGTTTTGTACATAAAAACGATATTATGCTTGCTTACCATCGCTTGGGTGAAGACTACAAAATTAGCAAGCTGGTCAAGCCTATTTATACGGTGCCAGAAACCTTGCATGTGCCTACTTTGCTTGAAACCTTATTATCGCAACGTGTTCATATTTGCTTAGTGGTTGATGAATATGGTGATATTCAAGGCATTGTGACATTGGAAGATTTAATTGAGGCCTTAATGGGGCTTGAAATCGTTGACGAACATGACCAATCTGCCAATATGCAAAAAGAGGCAAAGCAGCGCTGGCGGCAGCGTTTAGAGAGCAGTAATACGATTGTTAGCGACGATAAACGTGAGCCTTAGCGGCGATACCCCGCTGCGGTTTTAACCATTTGCCGCCATGAAAATGACCAATTTAAAAAGTCTTCTTTGGCTTTCGGGCGGCAAAGTAAAAAACCCTGCATTAAGATAAATTCTTTATAACGGTCTAGGTAGTCAAGCTCTTCTACGCGCTCTATCCCCTCAGCCACAATGGCTAAGTCTTCTTGAATCGCAATATTTACTAAGCTACTGACGATAACTTGTGAAAACTGATCAGTTTCAATATTACTGATTAGTGTCCTGTCTATTTTTATCTCTGTAAAAGGCAGGGTTTTGAGTTGTTGCACGTTGGTGAAACCGGTCCCAAAGTCATCGAGCGAAATACCAAAGCCACGCATTCTAAGGCGGTTTAGGGTTTCGAGTTGTGCGGCACTACGAAGTGCATACTGCTCTGTAATCTCTAAAATCACTTCGCTTGGCGATAAATTGTTTAAGTGCAAAATGAGGGCTAGTTTATCTGGGCAGCTTAAGTCTTCAAGCTGTGAAGGCGATAAATTAAAAGCCAGTTTTAAATTTGGTTCAAAGTGCTCTTTAATTTCAGAAAAGTCGCTCGTCGCCTTTTCAAATAATTGAAAAGTAATAAGGTTAATAAGATCTAAATCTTCGGCAATACAGATAAAGCGTTCGGGTAAAACGATATCATCTTCTTTACTGGTGTTAATTCGTGCCAGCACTTCAATACTTTCAACCCGATTGTCATGGCGATTAATTTTTGGTTGATAAAATGGCACGACTTCATTGTGGCTAATAGCATGCAGTAAAAGTGACTCCGAAATCGGGGATTTTGTTCGTTCGACATGAATCGAAAAATGCTCAAGTTTTTGGAGTAGTAAGTAAACTTGATTCAGTTGCACGGGTTTTGAAATATTGCCAATAAGATGCGCGTTGTGTTTACGTGCAAGGTCAGCCGCTAAATCGATGACTTTAGGGTCCATTTCAGAAATGATTGCGATCGCACCATGGTATTTCATTGCGCCTAAATGACGCATAAGCTCCATACCATCCATATCAGGCATATTTAAATCAGTGAAGACGGCATCAAAATAATGCGGGGCTTTTTTTATTTTCTCTAAGGCTTCGCAAGCACTTAAGCAGGTTGTGACATGAGGAACTTCAAGCTCATTTAAAATGGCCTGCATAACGATAAGAATCGCTTTAGAATCATCGACTACGAGTATATGCCGTGCTGACTTCACCATATTCACTCCATGAACAAGAAATGCTTTAGTTAAAAGTAGTAGAAAAATGCTATTTCGTCATGTTTTTTACTTGTGTATTGATGCAAATAATCACAACAAGGGCCACAAGAGTTAATTCGTAATTTAGCGCCGCCTCAGTATAATAGCCACACTCCTTATTAGCCGTTAAATAGATTATGATCAGACTTCAGCTGAGCTTAGCAAATGAAACCTTTACATTGCATTTAAAGGGCGCGCAGTTAGTGCAATTATTTCATCAACAACAAGCGATTGCGTTCGAGAACCCAGAACAACAAATGTATGAGTTTGATTTTCAAGGGCAGCGTATCGGGTTAGATACCAGCACCGTGCACGATAAAAGCTTGGGTGTTTATGTAAATCAACAGTGGCTGAGTCAACTTGCATTACCCGCTATGCAAGAGGCTGAGCCAAAACGTGGCATCATCGGTTTGCTCGCGTTAGGATTTAAACTCTTTAAAAGTGCAAAGGTCGTCAAAGCGGCACTCGCTGGTGCGTCAGTTGCTGGCTATGCATGGCTATTCTCAATCGAGTTTGCGTTAATGCTGATTGCCTGTTTAGTGGTGCATGAATATGGTCATGTTAGAGCCATGAAATACTTTGGTATTAAAACCAAGGGTATTTATCTTATCCCTTTTGTTGGAGGACTGGCTGTATCCGACGATAAAATAACAACGCGCTGGCAAGATGTGGTGATCTCACTCATGGGGCCTGCATTTGGTTTAATTACCTCAGTGCTCGGCGTGGTGCTTTATTACGCCACTGAAATGGAAATATTTGCCGGTGTTGCTGTACTGAGTGCTTTGCTTAATTTATTTAACCTATTACCAATTTTACCGCTAGATGGCGGCCATGTTTTAAAAAGTATTAGCTTTTCAATGCGATCTTGGATTGGTTTAAGCGTGTGTTTATTAGGGGTGTTATTTGGCTTATGGTTAAGTTACACCTTTGGCTTAATGCTGTTGGTGTTTTTCTTATTTGTCGGGGCGCTGGAAATTGTCTTCGAATGGCGCGGCCGTCATTACTCGCATTTAATCCCTCTGGACACCTATGGCCAAGGCTTTTCAGCGGTAATGTATGCACTTGTTGTTGCCGGACATGTGGCTGTTATGATGCACTTTGCCGACTCTGAAAGCGCAATTTTAAGCCTACCAATGAAAATTTTATCGAGTTAAGTTTACAAAAGCAGAGCGAATATTTTTGTGAATCTAATGACTAAGCAGGAAGTGTTTTTACACTTCCTGCTTTGCTTTTTAAGGATAAAAACTCAACATTAATGAAATAAACACACCCGTGATGATCAGTTGCACCAAGCAAAAGCCCATGATGTCTTTGGCTTTTAGGCCTGCAATGGCAAGCACAGGGAGTGCCCAAAAGGGTTGTATCAGGTTAGTCCACGCATCACCCCACGCAACGGCCATCGCTACACGAGGTATGTCGGCACCGAGTGCGTGTGCTGCCGGGATCACGATTGGTGCCTGAACGGCCCATTGACCTCCACCAGATGGCACAAAAATATTTACAAACCCCGCACTTAAAAAGCTCCAAAAGGGCAATGATTCAGTGGTTGCAATGGCAATAAACCCTTCAGATATTTGTTGGGCAAGTCCTGTTTTGACCATGATGGCCATAATCCCTGCATAAAATGGAAATTGAATCACGATGCCTGCGCCACTCGGGATCGCCTGTTGTAAGCTTTGCAGTAAATTATGAGGTGTTTGATGCAGTAAAATAGCGCTGAACAGGAAAATAGCGATGACACTATTTAAGTTTAAGCCACCGCCACTGAGTACAAAGTAATAAAATAGATAGCCAAGACCAACAAGGCCAATACCGATACCTAATATACGACTATGCTCAATTACTTCGGCTGGGCGAGTGGGTTTTACTGATGCCGTGGGCTCATCGTTAAGTTTTGCTGGGTCAACATACACACTGTCTTTCTCGTTTGGCAACATGTAGCGATTAACCAATGGCATAATAATAAATAAACCCAGCACAATCGCAATATTAAAGCCTGCGAAGACGGTGTTTTCAGTGCCAATTACCCCAATACTTTGTTCCGAAAAGTGCCCATCGGTGGCGATAGTTAGCGGTACTGAACCCGCTAAACCACCATGCCAGACAATAAAGCCTGAATAAGCGCTGGCAACCAGTAGTCGGTAATCTACCCGGGTTTGTTTGGCAATCGCTTTGGCAAATAAAGCCCCTATAACCAAGCCAAATCCCCAGTTTATCCAACTTGCCAATAAAGAAACTAACGTCACTAGTATGATTGCTTTAGCGGGGGTATTCGCGAGCGTCGCAAGCGTAGTTAACAGGTGTCGCATAACAGGGGTACTTGCCAGCATATAACCTGTTAGCAAGACCAGCAGCATTTGCATGGCAAATTGCAATAAGTTCCAAAAACCACCTCCCCACGCAGCTAATACTTGCACCGGGGACGAGGGGGTAAAAATACTGGCCACAATAAAGCTCAGCAAGGTTAATAAAATGACGAAAATAAATGGATCTGGTAGATAACGTTCAACCAGCTTGGTAAATGGTTTAGCAACGCGATTTAGCATAGTTTTTATTGTTGTCGTTGAATCAATAGTGCCAATTAATCATGAATGAAGCTAATTGGCAAATTGATACCGAGGAGACTGTATTCGGTGTATTAGAAAAAGCAGTGTTACGGTTGCTGTTCGAGTACCGCTTTTAGTCGTGCTTGCACTTCTTCAACCAGTAAAATGGGCTGAAACTTTGATAAAAAGGCATTACAGCCGACTTTTTCGACCATCGCTTGATTAAAGCTACCACTGAGTGAAGTGTTCAATACAATGTGTAAGTTTTTAAGACGATTATCGTTACGAATTTCGTGTGTAAGGCGGTAACCGTCCATCGCGGGCATTTCTGCATCGGTGATCACCATCAGCAGTTCTTTTTCAACATCTTTGCCTTCATCTGCCCACCTCTTCAGCATGTTAAGTGCTTCAAGTCCGTTACGTGCAGGGATAATTTCAATACCAAGTTGAGAGAGCGTGTCACTCACTTGTTTGCGGGCTGTGGGAGAGTCATCAGCATGCAGTATTTTACGACCAGCAAACTCATTAACGATGCTTTGATCTAAAATGTCGTCAGAAATATTGACTTCGTATTCGATGATTTCAGCGAGTACTTTTTCAACATCAATGATCTCCACTAAGTGTTCTTGGCCATCGCGTTTGATTTTAGTGAGTGCGGTTAAGTAGTGATTTTTACCAATCGCCGTTGGCGGTGGCATGATGTCAGACCATGTCATGTTGATGATTTGGTCGACCTTTCCAATCAAAAAGCCTTGCACCGTTCGGTTGTATTCAGTAATTACAAGGTTGGAATCTTCGATATGCAGTGCATCAGGCATACAAATTGCCTTGCGTAAATCAATCACGGGGATGGATTCGCCACGAATATCGACCACGCCAGCAACCTTAGGGTGGGCGTGGGGGACTTTGCTTATATGTGGTATTTTTACCACTTCTTTGACTTTAAAAACATTGAGGGCAAATAGATGGCGGCTATGCAGGTAAAAAAGCAATAGCTCTAAACGGTTTTCACCGACCAGTTGCGTGCGTTTGTCGACTGAGGCTAAAACACCAGACATATATCACCCTAAATACTAAATACAGAGAAAGTATAGTCTACTATTAATTTTCATTGTTACGCATTAGTAATTTTCCATCAGTTGCCAAAGGCTAAGCATTAAAGTACCGTATCGGATAAATTCCTCTACGACTATTTGCAAGGATTATGCATCATCTATTTAATCGTTTAGTGGTGATTATTCGCAGCCATATTGACCAAGTGAGTTGGCAAGCTGTGGTAATAACAACCCTGTTGCACATGCTACTTATTTGGTGGTTACTTGTGCTTGTTGGCGAGCAGGCCTTAACACCACTTAGCACCTATTTTTATTATTATGTTGTGACAACGTCAACGGTAGGGTATGGCGACTTTAGCGCCAGTACAGAATTGGGACGTTGGATTGTTGCAATATTACAAATACCATTTGGTTTAGCATTATTTGGCGTTCTGTTAGGAAAAACAGGGCAAACAGTAACTTACTTAATTAGGCGCGCTATGACGGGTGATAAAAGCTTCGCACATATTAACAATCACATCATTATTTTTGGCTGGCATGACACGCGGACTAAAAAGATGATTGACTATATTTTAGCAGATCAAAAACGTTTAGATCGTCGTATTCTGCTCGCTGTGACAGAGCAAATGGAGCATCCATTTTTAGCCAACCCGCACGTCGATTTTGCTCGTTTAAGCAGCTTTACCGACATTGACGAGCTAAAACGAGTGGCGATTGAACGCGCAGATAAAATTATTATAGATGGTCAAGATGACGACCAAACGTTTACTACAGCGTTACGTATCAGCAAATTAGTGAATGAACACTGCCATATCAGCGCGCATTTTGATGATGAAACAAAAATCGAAATGTTGCTAGAGCATTGCCATAATGTCGAGTGCAGCAGTGCAAAATCGGCTGAAATACTTGTACGCTCTATGCAAGACCCTGGCTCAAGCCGTGTTCAGGAAGAGCTATTATCAACCTTACATGGTGATACACAGTTCAGTTTGCCAATTCCTAAGGGAGTGCAAGCAATGACATTTGGTAATTTATTTCATCATTTTAAGCAAAGTCATGACGCTATTTTATTGGGCGTTGCCCATAATCTTAGTGCGCAAGATATGGATTTAAATCCGCCGCTTGACTATGTCGTTAGTGAAGGCGATATTTTACATTATATTGCTGTTGAGCGTGTGTTAAGCAACGAAGTTGATTGGCCGGCCTTGGTGAAATAATGAATGAAGTCGCGTTTTTAATTATTGTTCTCAGTGCCTACATTTTACCTGTGGTCATTGTACTCAATAGTAAGCGCACGCAAGGTCACGAAAAGAACGCCTGGTTGATCGGTATCATCTTTTTCTCATGGCTTGGTTTGATTATGTATCTGACCATTGTGCCCAAGCATGGGCACGTCAAAAAGCACCGTAAAGGTAAAAGCTAGATTACTTGAGTTGCTTTAATTTATGTTCAATCAATGGATCATCTGGCGACAGTTGCTGAGCGACTTCGAGTAACTTTATCGCGTCTTTAGGGTGCGCCTCTTGGTGCTTAATGGCTATATCAATCAGAGGCTGTACATCAACAGCCTCCTTTTGCTCTTGGAGATGCTCAGCCTTTTCATCAATCAAAATATTATGTGCGGTACTGAGCAAAGCTAAACGGTGTGCAGAGCCTTTATTCGCTTTATTTAAGCGTCGGTAGTAATCTTCTTTAAAGCGCAAGGTTTTTGTTTGTTGGCGAAACTGGGCAATATCAACCTGTTGATGGCGAATAAAATCCACCGCCACATCCTTATAAAAACCAAACTTATTTAAATAGGTTGCATGAACACTGTGACCCATGCCAAACACCCGTAAATGGGTTAATTGTGGGTAGCGTTTAGCGTGAGCGCGGTCAATTCGATTGGTCGGGTCATAAATAATGTAACCTTTAGCTTGCCCTAAATCTACGTCGTGGTAATCACCTGCCCAATCAAATTTTTGTGCGATATCAGTACTTGAACGGTCATCCCATGGCGCTTTTTCTTTATTTTTTGTACTGACAGGGTGAAATAGCAGCACCTTATCGAGCTTCAACAAATTAGCAAATGCACCTACTGCAAAGCCACCTCGGCTTAAACCATAGCCTAAGCGTTCTTTAAAGCCGCCAATAAGGGGGGCTAACTGCTCAATAAAAAATAATAAATTACGGTGTCTAAACCAGTTACTGATACCTAAATGTTGAAAGGCAATAATATTAACATCTTGCTTTTTTGCGAGCTTGTAGGCCCATGGTGAGAAATCATCAGTAAGGTCATGTTCTTGATAATTTGTCCCCGCAGGAGAAAAGGTAAATAGCAGAGGTTTGCTGGCGTCAATGATATGATATTTCACATACACATCACCGAGTAAGTCACCGCCCGTGAACGGCACTTGCTTTTGCTGTTCTGCATGGGGGAGCTGGGTCCATTCATCTAGCCAATACAATAATTTCATATATCCCCCACGGTACCTCTAAAATAAAGGGGACACATTATAGCAAAAATAGCCATTTAATAAAAATGGCTGCGACTTTAATATGTTAGCTTTCACTCATGGCGATTATTTGTTGCCAATCATGCTCCGTGACGGGCATGACTGATAAACGCCCGCCTTTTTTTAGGGCTATGTCAGTGATGGCGTCATTTGCTTTTATCGCTTGTAAGCTCACTAGTTTGTTAAGGTGCGCTTTATAAGTAACATCAACGACAAACCAACGTGGGTTTTCTGCTGTGGCCTTCGCATCATAGTAGTCACTGCTTAAATCAAATTGCGTTGGATCAGCATAGGCTTCACGTGTTATTTCGCCAATGCCCGCAACGCCTACATGTTTACAGCTTGAGTGATAAATCATCACTAAATCCCCTGCTTTTATGCCATCACGCATAAAGTTACGGGCTTGATAATTACGTACACCATCCCACATTGAGGTTTGCTTTGGCGCGTTTTTTAAATCATTGATTGAAAACGCATCAGGTTCGGTTTTAAAAAGCCAATAAGCCATAATTAGGTGCCCTTACAAAGATTTACTTCCAATTAGTCTATAGTATCATTAAACGCTTGTCGGGATTGAGGATAAATAAATGAGCCAAGTATTAGATGATTTACTGTCGTTGCTATCGTTAGAAGAAATTGAGCAAGGCTTGTATCGAGGGCAAAGCCAAGATTTAGGGTTTCGTGCTGTATTCGGTGGTCAAGTTATGGGGCAAGCTTTGTCGGCTGCCAAAGAAACGTTACCAGAAGGGCGCATTGTCCATTCTTTGCATTCCTATTTTTTACGCCCTGGTGATGCCGAAAAACCAATCATTTATGACGTCGAAAATATTCGTGATGGTAAAAGTTTTAGTACGCGTCGCGTGAAAGCGATTCAATATGGCAAACCTATTTTTTATATGACAGCGTCATTTCAAGGGGAAGAAGAGGGGCTGTCGCATCAAGCCCATATGCCAGATGTGCCGCAGCCTGAAGAACTTAAGTCATCGCTTGAATTTTACCAAGCGAATGCTGAGCATATACCCGAGGTGATCCGCAATAAATTTATTCGTGAGGTGCCGATTGAAATGCGCCCAGTCACGTTTCATAACCCATTTAAACCTCAGGTAATGGAACCTGTTAAGCACATTTGGTTTAAAGCCAATGGCGAGATGCCAGATGACCAACGCATTCATAATTATTTATTGGCGTATGCATCGGACTTTGAATTTTTACCCACGGCCTTACAACCGCACGGCGTGTCGTTTATGCAACCTAATATGCAAGTGGCAACAATTGACCATGCGATGTGGTTTCATCGTCCGTTTAGGCTTGATGATTGGATTTTATATTCGATTGATAGCCCAAGTGCGAGCTCGGGAAGGGGTTTGGTGAGAGGGCAGTTCTTTGACCGTCAAGGCAACTTAGTTGCCTCAACGATCCAAGAAGGGGTGATGCGCCAGCGCTAATCCTTTGAGTGCGTAGCTTGGCTTTGCACTATGTCATCAATTGACTGCCAGACACGTGCTGGCAGCAATGCTTTTAGATACATATATACTTCACAAAGTGCATTACTACCGGTAAAACCGTGCTCTGTTTCGGTAATTAACTTTTGCTCACGTAAGCTTGAAATAAACCCGATAAGTACTTTTTTATCAAAAAACTCAGGGGTTTTAATGCCATGCAGCGTGCCTAAACGCTCTGCTAATACTTGGCTTTCGTGCTCAAGCTCTTCTCGCTCAATCCCCTTGCTGGTTTGAATAAAGCCAACCACGATTGCATAACGCTGCAAGGTTAAGCTCAAGGCACGCCCTAGCATTTCGAGTTTTGCTAAGCAGTCGTTGCTGTTTGTTACTTTGATATTATTGCCATCGATTTCAATTAAGTCTTGATCAACAAAGCTGGCAAGAACGCGAGTAATGTAGTTTTCATCTAACTCATGTAAGAACCACTCTTTGGCAAATAGTGGGTAAAAGCGTGTAATCACGGCTTGGCAATCAGCCAGAGTCGTTTTGTGTGTTTTAAATAAATGCAGTGCCAGTAAGCTGGGAACAGCGAACAAGTGCAACACATTATTACGATAATAGTTAAACAGCGTTTTTTCTTTATCATTAATTGCAATGATTTCGCCAAATTCGTCGCTGATCACATCAAATTTATTCAGTTTTAATGCATGCTCTAACAGCTGCTCTGCGCTTTCATTGGGGGTGGTCACTTTGTCGCTATAGCTTGCACTACGTTGCAGGTGCAAGTAGAACTCAAGTTGGGCAATCAGTTTGGGTTTACTCAGCGCATGTTTATCGTTAACCAGTAAGATCATCGCTAACAAATTCACCGCATTAAGCGCCGCAGCGCTATTGATATTAACCATCACTTTGTCTGCAAGATTAGCGACTTGTGGGCCCAACCATTGTGGTTTTTGTACATCTGTTGGGTGAATCGATTCACGCCAATCAGGTTGCTGCTCATTAAGGTATTGGTTTATCGAAATGGGGTCACCAAAGTTTAAGTAGCCACGGCCATAGTTTTTAAGGTTTTTAATAGCCTTAAAAATCCCTAAAACGGATTCGCCTTTTTTGTCGTTACCTGCCAGCTCTTTTAAATACGTATTAATCTCCATTACGTGCTCATAACCAATGTAAACGGGCACAATCGAAATAGGGCGATCGATGCCGCGCAGCATCGCTTGCAATGTCATTGCTAACATACCCGTTTTAGGTGGTAATAAACGACCTGTACGACTGCGACCACCTTCTGTATAAAACTTTATTGAGTAGCCTTTAATGAATAACTGGCTTAGGTACTCTTTAAATACAGAGGAGTACAATTTATTGCCCGCGAATGAGCGACGAATGAAAAATGCACCACTGCGGCGGAATACGCCACCTGCAGGGAAAAAGTTTAAGTTGATGCCCGCTGCAATGTGCGGCGGTACTAAGCCTAAATGGTAAATCGAATAGGTCAGTAATAAGTAATCCATATGCGAGCGGTGACAAGGCATATAGATAATCTCGTGGCCTTTGTCGGTTAGCTCATGGACTTGCTCAGAAAATTTAATATCGATGCCGTTATACAACTTATTCCACAGCCACGTCAAAATACGATCGGCAACACGAATAGTCGCGTCACTGTAGTTAGCAGCGATCTCGTCTAATAATTTAAGCGCATTTTGACGCGCTTCATTTTGGCTAATGTTTTTTTCTTTCGCCTCAACTTGAATGGCTTTTTTGATGGTTGGCGAGGCAAGCAGCGAATTAAACAACTGCTCACGTGAGGGCATTTTTGGCCCGGTAGCTGCCAGTTTTTGACGACGGAAGTGCACGCGAGCAACACGTAGCAATTTATGTGGCAGTTCATCAACATCGGCTTTTTCGTTTACCAAGAGCGATAAGTCGAGCGGTTGGCTAAAGCGAATAAAGTTGTCACGACCTGAAAACAAAATGACAAAGAACTTACGAAACCAGCTTGGCGTAAGTGAGTGTGATACCAATGTACCTAAACCTGGCTTTTCTTTTCCTGGGTTACGACCCCATAAAATAGTAACCGGGATAACCTGTACGTTTTTCTCACCTGAGTGCATTAGGTGGTCAATAATGTGTTTGCCTTGGTGAAGTGCATTACTGGGTTTACTTTTATTACCAAACAGAGGCGGCGGGTTTTGAATACCAATAAAACGATCAAGCTCTTTATTACCCAAAAGCTGCTCTTCTGTTGGACTTGGTAAGCCGTATTTTTTACACACGCGCGCGAGTGCCGCTAAATCAGAGCGCGCATTGAGTCTAACAATATAAAAGGTCGGGTTGGCGGGGTTTAGGTTATATTGCTCAATCGGGTTTTCTGGCAAGACCTTACTTTTAACAAATAAGCGGTTCATACCGGCAGAAATGATATTTAAACAACGATTAATGATACGCATTAACTCACCAAAGTAATTAAGAGTAATAATAGAAACAAAAAAAGCGCCATAGAATAGCAATTATTAACTGGACTGACCATTGCCATAGTGTGGCTTTTGGGTTTATTCAAATTAACTATAGTAAAGCAAAGACATAGCTTAACTGAATTTAACTGAAATATTATACAAAGCAGACTTTATTCGTTTTAACCCTAAAAAGTTGTTGCATTTATCACCAATCTCACTATAATACGCAGGCTTTCAAAATTCCCTCGGGAACTTGGAAGGAACATTAAGCTTGGATTTCAAGCTAATAAAACAGGAACTCCGATTTGGAGTTCAACGTAGATATAAGAGAACAGCCGACATCTTAGTTAGTAAGATTGTTTCGGTCGTTTTTTTATGCTCTTTTTAAATGCTCTTTATATTGAGGTTTAAGAATGTCAAATCAACGCATTCGTATTCGCCTAAAAGCTTTTGACCACCGTTTGATTGACCAATCAACGGCGGAAATCGTGGAAACTGCGAAACGCACTGGCGCACAAGTACGTGGTCCAATCCCACTACCTACACGCTTTGAACGTTTTACTGTACTAACTTCACCGCACGTTAACAAAGACGCGCGTGATCAGTACGAAATCCGCACCCATAAACGTCTGATCGACATCGTAGAACCAACTGACAAGACTGTTGACGCGCTTATGCGTTTAGATCTTGCTGCTGGTGTTGATGTTCAAATCAGCCTGGGTTAATCGGAAGATTAGAGAGGTTTTAGGAAAATGGCATTAGGTCTAGTCGGTCGTAAAGTGGGTATGACACGTATCTTCACTGAAGATGGTGTATCTATCCCTGTGACAGTTATCGAAGCGACTCCTAACCGTATTGCTCAGATCAAATCTGAAGCAACAGACGGTTATAACGCGCTTCAAGTAACCGCAGGCACTAAAAAAGCAAGCCGTGTAAACAAAGCTGCAGCGGGTCACTTCGCTAAAGCAGGTGTTGAAGCGGGTCGCGGTCTGTGGGAATTCCGCCTAAATGGTGGTGAAGGCGATTTTGAAGTAGGCGCTGAGCTTACTGTTGAATTATTCAACGAAATCAACAAAGTTGACGTAACCGGTACTTCTAAAGGTAAAGGTTTCCAAGGTGGTGTTAAGCGCTGGAATTTCAGCATGCAAGACGCGACTCACGGTAACTCTCTATCTCACCGTGCTCCTGGTTCAATCGGTCAAAACCAATCACCTGGTAAGGTGTTTAAAGGTAAGAAAATGGCCGGTCACATGGGTGCTGAGCGTGTAACGACTCAAAACTTAGAACTAGTTCGCGTTGACGCTGAGCGTAACTTGCTTTTAGTTAAAGGTGCAGTACCTGGCGCTATCGGCGGTGACGTTATCGTTAAACCAGCTGTTAAAGCATAAGTCCTGGAGATTTAGTGATGGAATTAGCAATTAAAGACGCTTCTGGCGCTCTTGAAGTTTCTGAAGCTACTTTTGGACGTGAGTTTAACGAAGCATTAGTACACCAAGTAGTTGTTGCTTACGCAGCAGGTGCTCGTCAAGGTACTCGTGCTCAGAAGACACGTTCTGAAGTAAGCGGTGGTGGTAAAAAACCATGGGCTCAAAAAGGTACTGGCCGTGCACGTGCTGGTACAATCCGTAGCCCAATTTGGCGTTCAGGTGGCGTTAGCTTCGCAGCTAAACCACAAGATCATAGCCAAAAAGTAAACCGTAAAATGTACCGCGGTGCGATCAAAAGCATCTTATCTGAATTAGTTCGTCAAGAGCGTTTAATCGTTGTTGAGCAGTTTGGTCTTGAAGCACCAAAAACTAAAGAACTAGTTGCTAAGCTTAAAGAACTTGAGCTTAAAGATGTTCTTATCGTGACTGAAGAAGTAGATGAGAATCTATTCTTATCGGCACGTAACCTGTACAAGGTTGACACGCGTGATGTAGCTGGTATCGATCCTGTAAGCCTAATCGCTTTCGATAAGGTACTTATTACAGCTGCTGCTGTTAAGCAACTTGAGGAGGCGCTAGCATGATCCGTGAAGAACGTCTTTTAAAAGTGATCCTTGCTCCACATATCTCTGAAAAAAGCACTATCGCTGCTGAAGAAAACAACACGATTGTTTTCAAAGTAGCTAAAGATGCAACTAAAGCTGAAGTTCAAGCTGCAGTTGAGAAGCTTTTTGAAGTAGAAGTAACTGGTGTTCGCACACTAAACGTTAAGGGTAAAACAAAACGTACTGGCATGCGTTTCGGTCGTCGTTCAGACTGGAAGAAAGCTTACGTTACTCTTAAAGAAGGTAGCGAGCTAGACTTTGTCGGCGGCGCCGAGTAATAAGGGGAGTTAGAATTATGGCACTTCAAAAGTGTAAACCAACTTCTGCGGGTCGTCGTCACCTGGTTAAAGTGGTTAACCCTGATCTTCATAAGGGTAAACCTTACGCACCACTACTAGAGAAAAACTCTAAGTCTGGTGGTCGTAATAACAAAGGTCGTATCACGGTTCGTCACATCGGTGGTGGTCATAAGCATCATTACCGTGTAATCGACTTTAAACGCACTAAAGATGGCATTCCAGCTGTTGTTGAGCGTCTAGAGTATGATCCAAACCGTAGCGCAAACATCGCTCTTGTATTATATGCAGACGGTGAGCGTCGTTACATTATTGCACCTAAAGGCTTAAAAGCTGGTGATTCAATCCAGTCTGGTGTTGATGCACCAATCAAAGCTGGTAACACATTACCAATGCGTAACATGCCTGTAGGTTCGACTGTTCACAACGTAGAATTAAAACCAGGTAAAGGTGCTCAAATCGCACGTTCTGCTGGTGCATACGTTCAAATCCTTGCACGTGAAGGTCAATACGTTACTCTACGTCTTCGTTCTGGCGAAGTTCGTAAAGTTCCAGCTGACTGTCGCGCAACACTTGGTGAAGTAGGCAATGCTGAGCATATGCTTCGTTCACTAGGTAAAGCTGGTGCAAATCGCTGGCGTGGTATCCGTCCGACAGTTCGTGGTGTTGCCATGAACCCGGTAGATCACCCGCACGGTGGTGGTGAAGGTCGTACATCTGGTGGTCGTCATCCTGTGTCTCCATGGGGTAAACCGACTAAAGGTGCTAAGACACGTAAGAACAAGCGTACTGATAAATTTATCGTACGTCGTCGTACTAAATAATAGTTGAGGAATAGCCATGCCACGTTCTCTCAAGAAAGGTCCTTTTATTGACCTACACTTGCTGAAGAAGGTAGAGAAAGCGTTGGAAAGCGGTGACAAGAAGCCAATTAAAACTTGGAGCCGTCGTTCAATGATCATACCTAACATGATCGGATTGACCATCGCTGTCCATAATGGTCGTCAGCACGTTCCTGTGTTTATCACAGACGAAATGATCGGTCACAAACTAGGTGAATTTGCACCAACTCGCACTTACCGCGGTCACGCTGCGGATAAGAAAGCGAAGAAACGTTAAGAGGAGAATGATAAATGCAAGCATTAGCTAAACATAAATTCGCCTCTGGTTCGGCGCAAAAAGCACGTCTAGTTGCAGATCAGATCCGCGGACTTCCGGTTGATCGCGCTCTAGAAATCCTGGCGTACAGCCCTAAAAAAGCGGCTGTATTAGTTAAGAAAGTACTTGAGTCTGCTATTGCTAACGCAGAGCATAACGAAGGTGCTGACATTGATGAGCTTCGTGTAACTACGATCTTTGTGGACGATGGTCCAACAATGAAGCGTATTATGCCACGTGCTAAAGGACGCGCAGACCGCATCCTTAAGCGTACAAGCCACATCACTGTTGTGGTTTCAGATAGCTAGGAGTATAAGTAATGGGACAAAAAGTTCATCCTACTGGTATTCGCCTAGGTATCTCTAAACCTTGGGTTTCTACCTGGTACGCGAATTCAAAAGATTTCTCTGATCAGCTTTTTGGCGATCACAAAGTACGTACATTCCTTACTAAGGAATTAAAAGCGGCTTCTGTGTCTAAAATCGTTATTGAGCGTCCAGCAAAATCTATCCGTGTAACAATTCACACAGCTCGTCCTGGTGTTGTTATCGGTAAAAAAGGCGAAGACGTTGAAAAACTACGTCAAGCAGTAACTAAGATTGCAGGTGTTCCGGCTCAGATCAATATTTCTGAAGTTCGTAAGCCTGAACTTGATGCACAACTAGTAGCTGACGGTATTGCGTCACAACTAGAGCGTCGTGTTATGTTCCGTCGCGCTATGAAGCGTTCGGTACAAAACGCAATGCGTATTGGTGCAAAAGGTATCAAAGTTGAAGTTAGCGGTCGTCTTGGCGGTGCTGAGATCGCACGTTCAGAATGGTATCGTGAAGGTCGTGTACCTCTACATACTCTTCGTGCTGATATCGACTACGCAACTTCTGAAGCCTTAACCACTTATGGTATCATTGGTGTTAAAGTTTGGATCTTCAAAGGCGAAGTTATTGGTGGTTTACCACTAGTACAAGAGCAAGAGAAGCCAGCTAAACGCGCGCCAAAGAAAGCCAAAAAAAGTGCTAAGTAGAGGTAGCGAGTAATGTTACAGCCAAAACGTACAAAATTCCGTAAAATGCACAAAGGCCGCAACCGTGGTTTAGCGCAAAACGGTAACAAAGTAAGCTTCGGTACTTTCGGTTTGAAAGCTACTGGTCGTGGCCGTATGACTGCTCGTCAAATCGAAGCAGCTCGTCGTGCTATGACACGTCACGTAAAGCGTCAAGGTAAAATCTGGATTCGTGTATTCCCAGATAAGCCAATTACGAACAAGCCATTAGAAGTTCGTATGGGTAAAGGTAAAGGTTCTGTTGAGTATTGGGTTGCTGAAATTCAACCTGGTAAAGTACTTTACGAAATGGAAGGTGTTTCTGAAGAGCTTGCTCGTGAAGCGTTCAACCTTGCAGCACGTAAATTACCATTCACAACAACTTTCGTAACTCGGACGGTGATGTAATGAAAGCTAGCGAACTAAAAGACAAAAGCGTAGAAGAGCTAAATGCTGAACTTCTAGGACTTCTTCGTGAGCAGTTCAACCTGCGCATGCAAGCAAGCACTGGTCAGTTAGCTCAAACACACACGCTAAGAACAGTACGTCGCGATATCGCGCGTGTAAAAACAATTATTAACCAGAAGGCAGGTCAATAATGAGCGATAAAATCCGTACTCTTCAAGGCCGTGTAATCAGCGACAAGATGGATAAATCTTTCACTGTTGCTATCGCACGTTACGTGAAGCACCCAATCTATGGGAAATTCATCAAACGTACGACTAAGTTACACGTACATGACGAAAACAATACAGCTCAAGCTGGTGACGTAGTTACTATCCGTGAGTGTGCTCCTATTTCTAAGACTAAGTCTTGGACTTTAGTAGACGTTGTTGAGCGTCCAAAGCAAGCTTAATTTTTAATTAAGTTTACTTACTAAAAAACCCCGGCTTTGCTGGGGTTTTTTGTATTTAAAACAACCTTCACTGCTTTGTGACGTGAGTCGTTAGCTCAGCGAGTAGGGGTTATACCCACCTGAAATAACACTGATACCAACCCGCAATAATACTTACTCATTTTGAGTGATTAAACCTGTTGCTACTTACGTTATAAATGTCTGATTTACGACTGCATGGAGGTAGGGGGAAATGCAGGATCAATTGTCGAGAACAACTAAATAACTAAATTTTTGCCTTGTTATCAAGGAATGGTATTACTCATTTAAAACACTAAACCTGACGTTCACAGCGTTATACTTTGTTCATTTAGCACAATTCAATAACCAAATTAGTGCCTTGCCACCGACACGTTTTGCACCTCAACATAGACCACTTAATTAAGCGAATTGCGACCAGTTAAACGGGATTTACTGTGTGCTAACCCCTTACGAGTTAACAATGAACTTATTGGGTTATTAAATACTCTTAGAATAAAAAACAAGGAGTGTTGGTGTTAAAGGGACGTTATAAAGCATGGGTGTTTTCGATTACACTTCATGTTCTCATACTGCTTATATTTGCTAAACATGCTCAGCGTGTCATTGTTGCGCCTTGGCTTGAACCTAAAGGTGTGATGCAAGCCTATGTTACCGTTGATCTCACGACCTTACCTCGTTTAAATATAGATGTAGAAAAAACGCCCGAAGAAAAAGCTAAGAGTAGCCAATTAGGTTCTGCGACAGAACCAAAATCAGAGGACACTGCTTCAGAAGTTGCTGAACAGCCGAGTTACGCAGCTATGAATGAAAGTACTTTAAGTCTGGCTGCTCAAACAAATTCCAGAGGAAGGACAATGACCAATGCGTCAACAGTCGCTACGCCAACAAAAGAGCCTGAAATCGTTGCATCAGAGGTATCACCAAGGCCATTTAAAAAGCTTAATCCTTATGCGCCATTACCTAACATGGATGTTGAGTACAACCAGTCGACCGCGCACGCGACAGGAAATTTACACTCAGCAACAAACAATGCGAGTGGAGTACGAATAACGAGCCCTAAAGAGTACTCAATTTCAAGCGAAGCCACGGTATTATGGGAAAATGGTGATGGTAGTCGACGCATCGAGATGCTGAATGGACAGTGTTATGGCATTGACTTTAATTCAGTGTTTGGTAAATCAGGCGTACCGAGTGGTTCACCCAGACCCTGTGAGGATAAAGAAGCGGCGTTGTTCAAGGAAATTATGAATAAGTGGAGCAAAAAATAAATAAAGTTCTTTACCTCAACTAAAGTTGAGCTTTTAAAGTGGCGTTTTTTAGAAGGACGTTGCTATGAATGCACTCGAAAACTACCTGTTAAGTCTGCAAATTAATTGCTACAACACCTCAGTCACACAAATCATCGACGTACAGAACCGTATTTTTCAGTCTCTTTTATCAGGAACTCATTACGCTGAGGCATTGTTAGTTGCACTCGATATTTCTCATTATTCAACACCGCAGCAGCATCAAAGCTTTATTAAAACAGGTGTTACATCAGCTTGGTTACCGTATCCGTGTTGAGCGGCAACGACATGATGTACTGTTTATTGAACACACACGTTTAGCATATACATTACATTTAGCGTGAGCTGTCATTAACTGGTCATGTTGCTGGCGTGAAATAACACTGTTTTAAGGAATAACATGGAGTGCCTTGGGTCATGCAACAACCAAACATTATTATTTTAGGTAATGGCCCTGTGGGTGCGCATATCGCAGCGAGCGTTAATCGCTGCCCACGCGTGGTTAGGTTTAATCGTTGTGCAGACATGCCAGCCCATTTAGGTAAGCGTTGTACTGATCTATGGCTAGTTGGGCGAGGCTATCAGGCGCATGGCTTACTACAGAGACCGCTTACAATACCACTCGAAGGGGCTTTCACAGGTTATGATCACCGATCCTAACCCTCATCCGTTGTTGCACTGCTTTTTTAAATTAATTCATCGAAAAGGCAAGATAGACTACGCTAATCAGTTATTTAAGATGTATGGTCTGCACTGTAAATGTGAACGTTTAAGCGCTCAGTTTCGACAATCATTACTCGCTCACTTGCTTACTTTAGGACCTGTAATACATCGACCTTATTGCCCAAGCTCTGGCACTCTAGCTATCGCTTTCTATTTATCGCAGTTTGATAAAATACATATTGCTGGATTCGCTTTTCGAGGATGGAAGCGTCATCCGTGGCATTTAGAAAAGCGCTATGTAGACGGGTTAATTGCGGCAAATAAAGTGGTTTTACTTGATTAAAAAAGACACTTAACTGACGTTAAGTGTCTTGCCTTAACGAAGTTACCAAATCATTTCTGCAAATTCAGGGTGATCAACAAATGGGTTACGATTTCCTTGGAATTCAAATGCGGCTTGGTTTCTATCAAGTTCAAGCTGACTAACAGGGTCGTCGTTATGCCATTTTAATAGCATCGCAATGACCCAGTTCTCGAACACCTGACTTGATGAGCCATTAAGCACAGCATTGCTATACGTTGTGTTGTTTTGCCAGTTAGCAATCACACTTTCATAGCGTGTTGCCATGTAAAAATAAGCCCGTGCAAAATCACCTTTAAACTCATCAATCGGTTCGAATACCGTACCTGAGTAATTTAATGAGCTAGCGGCACTGCCTAATTTGCTTCCATTACTAGAGGTGTAGCTTGCACTGGCGACTTCGCCGAAAGGGTAGTTACTGCGTTTTGAATTTACATAGCCATCAGTGGCAAAGATATGATGTACATCTGAATTCATGGGCTCAACAGTGCCACCAAACCAGCTTTTTGGGAACGAATGCTCGCGGTTATAGCAATCAGCTTCACTGTTGTAGGTACCGCACTGGTCGCTCACAGCAACATAGTTATAGCTGTCTTGGCCTGCTGGATTCTCTGAATAACGGTCTAAAATTGAGTTATCATTCTCAAAGTATTTATCACGCGATGCGAGGTCGTAAAATCCCCAAATAGCCGAATAACCTTGTGAGTTATGATCCTTAATTATGTTGTACAGTTCCGTTTTTAAAGCATAGCCTGTAAGGCCTTGAGTCGTTACATAATATCCTGTCGGTTCTGTTGGTGTGGTACCGCCGCCATTCCCGCCGCCAGTGTTATCACCTAAACTAAACGGTGTAGCCTCTGAGCTTTGGAAGCTTGCGCCACTGGCAAGCACAGTTTGACCTAAAGAAAGACTGTAGCTGCCATTACCGAATGAACAGCACATGCCATCACCGTAACTATCAAAAATAGTGAATGTGTAGTCACCATCAACTAAACAGGCTTGCTCGTTATAGTTCGTATTAGCAGCGTAGCTGCCGCCTGATGCTACTGTGCCGCCTTGAGCATTGGTAATTTGCCAACTGGTCTCTTCACCATAGTTGTCGGTGGTGAGGGTAAGAGCGACTTGGTTATCTGTACAGCCCCCCGCAGGTGGAGGCGGTGTGCCAGTGTTTGGCGCAAAGTTATCGACATAAACAACTTCGCTGCCATCAAAGCCCGTTACGTCGTAAAAACGTAATCCTACATCGATAGAGGTTGTTACTGATGCGGTATATTGATAGCTGATCTGTTGCCATTGATTTGTTAATGCTGAGTTTGAATAACCTTGGTAGCCATCAACGACAAGGCGTGCCTTCACCCCCCCTTCGGTATGATAAACCCACGCCGAAAACTCATAGCTTTCACCCGCAACGACATCAACCATTTGTAATAAATCAGTATTACTTTGCGTACCTGTATTCACTGTAACGCGAGCTGAGTAGTTACCCGAGTAAACCACATTACTGTTGCTGCTGAGATTTATACCACTGTCAATTGTGCTCCAACCTGAGGGGGCACCTGCTGACCAAGTTTCGAAATCAGCATTGTTGATATTCGCCATTGCTGAACTTGCTAAACACAGCAAACTGCTGGCTAGCATTATTTTATTACATGTCCCGTGTGACATTATTGTTTCCTTTTCATTGTTATATTGTCTGTTCTTAAAATGAACACAGCGAGTATAGGCTAAACACGGTATGTTGCAATAATGTTAATTGGCAAAGTATTTATTCGACTAAGTAAGCATTTAATCTGTTTTTTATAGTAAATATGAAAATTAATAACTAAATGGAATATCAAAGCAGATTCTATTCTTTTTTAATCGCGCGAGACCTCGTTATTCTTCACGCTCAGATAAACTTTTAAAAAGCATCGTTTGAGCTCTTTTAAAGTCGAAAAAATTGTTAGTGAAATGCCAGTAGCAAGGGGTTTCGCAGTTAACTTTCAGGGTTACGAGGAATAAATTCATGTTGTTGAGTCAACTAAATGCAGCGGCGAGCCCGCTATCGCAAGAGCAAGTACAAAAGCTGCAAGGCTTAGTGGCTGAACTTAATCCAATTCAGCAAGCGTGGGTAAGTGGTTACTTAGCTGCAAGTGCTAATGCGGGTGCATTAACAGGGGGCGTTGCTGCGGCTCCTGCTGCAGGCGATGCTGCACCACTCACTATTTTATACGGCTCACAAACAGGCAACGCCAAAGGTGTTGCAAGCAAATTAAAAGAGCAAGCTGAATCACGTGGATTAGCAGTAAAACTAGTCAATATGGCTGACTACAAGCCTACAGCCCTGAAAAAAGAAAAATTTATCACTGTTGTGGTATCAACATACGGTGAAGGTGAGCCACCTGAAGATGCAGAAAGCTTACATGAATTCTTAACCACCAAAAAAGCACCTAAATTAGATGGTGTAAAGGTAGCAGTAATTGGTTTAGGTGATTCAAGCTACGAATTCTTCTGCCAAACAGCAAAAGATTTTGAAGAGCGCTTCAATAAGCTAGGTGCAGAAACTATTTTCCAACGCGCAGACTTAGACGTTGATTACGATGACGAAGCTGCAAAATGGATAGACGGTGCGCTTGATGCATTTGAACCCGACCTAAAAGCACAGCAACAAACAAGCGGTGGTCAAGTGGTGGCAATGCCATTTGGTGCAGCAGCACCAGCAGCAAGTCAATACACCAAACAAAACCCGTTTGCCGCTGAGCTTAGTGTGGTACAAAAGATCACAGGCCGTGATTCAACGAAAGATGTACGTCATGTTGAGATTTCTCTAGAAGGTTCTGATATTACCTATACACCGGGTGATTCGTTGGGTGTGTACTTCTTAAATGACGAAGCGCTTGTTGATGAAGTACTTGCGCTTACACAAATCGATGCATCGAGCACGGTTAAACTAGGCGACGAAACGCTAAGCGTACGTGATGCACTGATTGAAAAGTTAGAATTAACGCAGTCTTACCCTGGCTTTGTTGAAAAATACGCAACAGCAACGGGTAACCCTGAATTATTAAAGCTTGTTGAAGATAAAGCGGCTATGCGTGAGTACATTGAGCCTCGCCAAATCTTCGATATTATTCGTCAAAACCCAGCAAAGCTTGACGCACAAACGTTAGTAGATTGCTTACGCAAACTACAAGCGCGTTTATATTCGATTGCATCGAGCCAAGCCGAAGTTGAAGAAGAAGTGCACTTAACGGTTGGTCTGGTTGAGTTTGACGCATTTGGCAGCGAGCACTTAGGGGGCTGTTCTGGTTATTTAGCGCGTCGAGCTGAAGAAGGCTGTAAGGTAAAAGTATTCAGTGAGCATAACGACAACTTCCGCTTACCAGTAAGCGACGAAACGCCCATTATTATGGTGGGACCGGGTACCGGTATTGCGCCATTCCGTGCGTTTTTACAAGAACGAGACGCCCGTGAAGCAAGTGGTAAAAACTGGCTATTCTTTGGTAACCCACACTTTACGCAAGACTTCTTGTATCAAGTAGAAATTCAAGGCTACTTAAAGTCAGGCTTACTCACTAAAGTGGATGTGGCATTTAGCCGTGACCAAGCGGAAAAAGTTTATGTTCAAGACAAACTACGTAAAAACAGCAAAGAGGTGTTTGCGTGGTTAGAAGCCGGAGCACACATCTATATTTGTGGTGATGCTAATCGTATGGCGAAAGATGTGCACCACGCACTGGTTGACATCATCAAAGAAAACAGCGGCAAAGATGATGAGCAAGCTGAGCAATACTTAAAAGATTTACGTAGCGCCAATCGCTATCAGAAAGACGTGTATTAATCACGTTTAAAGCTAACAGCCGTCACCGTAACAAATTTAGGAAATACCATGAGCGAACAAGACAAAAACGTAAAGCTTTCTGATAACGAGCGTTTGAAAAGAGAAAGTAACTTTTTACGTGGCACCATTGCACAAGATTTAAAAGACGAGATCACCGGTGGTTTTACCGCTGATAACTTCCAGTTGATCCGTTTCCACGGCATGTACCAGCAAGATGACCGCGATATTCGCGCTGAACGTGCTAAACAAAAGCTAGAGCCGTTACACAATGTTATGTTACGTGCGCGTATGCCAGGCGGTATCATCAAGCCTGAACAATGGTTAGCGATTGATAAATTCGCCGACGAGAAAACCAGCTACGGCAGTATTCGTCTAACAACACGCCAAACGTTTCAGTTTCATGGTGTGCTTAAGCCCAATATTAAAGGCATGCACCAAATGCTTGATAGCGTGGGCATTGACTCAATTGCGACCGCGGGCGATGTGAACCGAAACGTACTGTGTACGACGAACCCAGTTGAGTCAGAGCTTCATCAAGAAGCGTACGAGTGGGCCGCGAAGATTTCTGAGCATTTATTACCAAAAACCAAGGCTTATGCTGAGATTTGGTTAGATGGCGAAAAGAGCGAAACCACCGAAGAGCCCATTTTAGGCTCAACGTACTTACCACGTAAGTTTAAAACGACGGTAACGATTCCACCGAATAACGAAGTGGATGTACACGCCAATGATTTAAACTTTGTGGCAATTGCAGAAAACGGCAAATTAGTTGGCTTTAACGTGTTAGTGGGGGGGGGTCTTGCGATGACTCACGGTGATACAGCTACGTATCCACGTAAAGCAGATGACTTTGGTTTTATTCCACTTGAACACACATTGAAAATTGCTGAGCACGTGGTGTCTGTGCAACGTGATTGGGGTAACCGTTCAAACCGTAAAAATGCAAAAACCAAATACACATTAGACCGTGTTGGTTCGGATGTATTTAAAGCGGAAGTTGAAAAGCGTGCTGGTGTTAAATTCGAAGACAGTCGTCCGTACGAGTTTACGCATCGTGGTGACCGTATCGGTTGGGTTGAAGGCATTGATGGTAAGCACCATTTAACGCTGTTTATTCAAAGTGGCCGTATTTTAGATTACCCAGGTAAACCACTTAAAACGGGATGTCGTAAAATTGCTGAAATTCACCAAGGTGATTTCCGTATGACGGCAAACCAAAACCTGATCATTGCTGGCGTACCCGCTGATCAAAAAGCCGTTATCGAAGAGATTGCTCGTAATCATGGTTTAATTGATGACAGCCATACTGAGCAACGTAAAAACTCAATGGCGTGTGTGGCATTACCAACGTGTCCGTTAGCGATGGCAGAAGCTGAGCGTTACTTACCAAGCTTAATTGAGAAAACAGAAGCGCTCTTAGCGAAACACGGTATGGGTGATGACAACATTATTATGCGTGTTGTGGGTTGCCCGAATGGCTGTGGCCGCGCGATGTTGGCAGAAGCAGGGCTTGTTGGTAAAGGCCCGGGTAAATACAACGTGTACTTAGGTGGTAACCGTGAAGGCACGCGTATTCCTAAATTGTATTTAGAAAATGTTGGCGAAGATGTCTACCTAGATGCATTCGATAAGCTCATAGGCCAATGGGCGAGTGAGCGTAATGACGGTGAATGTTTTGGTGATTTTGTTATTCGCAAAGGCATTGTTGCTGAAGTCAAAGTTTCAGTAACCGATTTTCACGCATAATTTTAAAAGCGATACCGCTTTAAGGTTTGGAATTAACCATGAGTGAATTTAAAAACATCTTAACGATGAGCAAAGAAGACCAAACAGCCATGCTGGCTGATATTAACGGTCTTCTTGCTGAAAAAAGCGCTGAGGAGCGTGTTGCGTGGGCACTTGAAAACTTACCAAGTACACACTTTTTATCGTCTAGCTTTGGTATACAAGCCGCTGTGATGCTACACCTTGTGACATCGCAGCAGCCAGATATTCCTGTGGTACTGACTGATACTGGTTATTTGTTCCCAGAGACATATCAGTTTATTGAACACATGACAGAACGGTTATCGCTGAATCTTAAAGTGTACAAGTCTGAGCTCAGCCCTGCGTGGCAGGAAGCGAAGTTTGGTAAGCTTTGGGAGCAAGGAGAGGCGGGAATTAAGCAGTACAATCAGCTTAATAAAGTTGAGCCAATGACCCGCGCATTGAATGAGCTTAATGCGGGTACATGGTTCAGTGGCCTTCGTCGAGACCAATCATCGTCGCGTGCTGATAAACAAATAGTTGAAATTAGCCGTGGTACAGTGAAAGTATATCCACTGATAGAGTGGAATAATCGCGATATCTATCAGTACCTAACGAAACATGATTTGCCGTACCATCCGCTTTGGGAGCAAGGCTATGTGTCAATGGGTGATGTGCATACAACACGTAAACTCGAACCCGGTATGACTGAAGAAGAGACTCGTTTCTTTGGGTTAAACCGTGAGTGTGGTTTACACATTGATGGTGACGGTATTTAGTCCTAATTTCCTATCAGAAAATTCATAAAGCGCGACATCAGTTGCGCTTTTTTTATACCAAAAATGTATAGTCCATGGCTCAATCGAGTGAGAGAAAATCATGAGCCGTTTAGTTATATTATTCTTGTTGTTTAGTTCATTGTGTTTAGCCGATACGCTTCGTATAGGATTGCCTGATAGCGATTATCCTCCTTATCATTTTATGGCCGGTAAAGAAGAGGGCATTGTGAGCGATTTACTGAACCGTTTTGCAAAACAATATGGAGTGAGTATTGATTACTTTTATGTGCCAGAGAAACGTTCACAAAAAATGCTTGATGAAGGGTTACTTGATGGTCGAATCGAGTCTGTAGAGTGGTATGTTGGACAGAATCAATACTATTGGAGTGATGCGCTCGCGATGGTAGAAGATGTATTGGTCATGCCAAGTGGCTGCCATATTCCTATGATTGAACAGCTTGCCGGGTATGTGCTTATGGCGCGTTATGGCTACACCTATCCCCAGTTTGAACACTTATTTCAATCGGGTGATATGCACAGAGAGAATTTTTACTCAGAATTTGAAATGCTACTTGCCTTAATGGATTGGGAGCATAACCAACGCGTCGCAGTGATTTCTCGGGATGCCTTAACGTGGTATGTTGCTCGCAATAATGATTTTAAAAAGTTCACTGTGAGTGATTACTCTGTAGGCAAAGCGCCATTACAGTTACAGTTTGCGTTTGATGAACGTGGTAAAGAGACCAGCAAACAATTTAATGACTTTCTGAAAAATCTCAAATCATCAGGAGAGTTTACTAAGATAATGAATAACTACCAATAACGGATAAATTGGATCATGAAGCGATTTTGCTATCTTGCAGTAATGCTATTACTGACCAGTATTGTGCTGCTATTTTATATAAAAAAGCCCGATGGTCAGCCTTACTTATCGCTCAGCATATTGCAACGTTATTCACAACAAGTAAGTCATGATGTCACTCAAAGCGCGTCACAAAATGTTGAGTCGTGGGGTGTTAAAGCCGAGCAGCTTTTAAAGCAATTTAGCGAGCCTGATAATGATCATGCAGCTGTTGTGGTTTATAAATGGCAAGATGAACAGGGACAGTGGCATTTTGCAGATACTCCTCACCCACAATATGCGAGTACGTTGGTGACGTTAGACTCGCGAGAAATCACGGTGCTACCCGCAGAGAGTTTTCAAGCAGACCCCGAAAGCAAGTTAACTGATACACAGGTTAAATCAGCTGCAGATTCGAATTTATACGACCCTAAAAAAATACAACAACTCATACAAGATGCTGAGCAAGTAAAGCAGCAAATTGAGCAACGTAATAAGCAATTAGAACTCTAAACGTGCGTGTTTTTTGTGGTTAATTCGCTTTCAAGCTTCATTAAAAGAATGGTTAAATAAATCTTTGTCGGTAATGAAAATAATACGCCTACCGCGATACAAGCCGCACTGATCATAATGCCGTGAACACCTAGGCTTTCATCTAAATAGTTACTTGCTAACAGCGAGTGGCCTAAAATAATTAAGCAAATACCTAATATAATAAACACCTTAAGGGTTCTTATAATATTTTTTTCGGTCATTTTAAGCACCAACATTTAAAGTCGTAATTAAAGTGTAGGTGCTATCTGACTTAGACGGTTTGTTTTAAATCAAGTAATGATTGGTTACTTATTAAGCTTTACTGGGCCGTTAATATTGTCAATGCTTAAGTCGCCAGAACCAGCCTCAATGATAGCGAGTCCAAGGGTATCATTGACATAAATACTACCAGAGCCATCGGTGATGGTAACGAGCCCTTTTATGTGTCTTACATCTATATCACCAGAGCCGTCTTCGATAGTGAGCGCACCACCTAATGTTTTAACGCTAATACTACCTGATTCATCAATGATACGTGCTGGGCCTTGGCTATTCTCGATGCGAATATCTCCAGAGTCATCTTCAATATCAATACGGCCTTGGCCTTGGTCTATTATAATTGAGCCAGAATCGTCTTCTATGTTGATATTGCCGCTTACATTACTAATGTGAATGTCGCCAGAGTCATCATCAAGACGAATATTGCGACCTCCTTCAATCACAATGGATCCTGAGTCATCATCAATATTGATATCGTTTTGCATAGCACGTATGACGATATCACCTGAATCATCATCAATATCAAGTTTAAGCTGTGCTGGCACAGATACGATTAAATCGATATGAGGTGATGAGCCACTGTAAAACGACACGCTACCATTATTGAGCTTACTGATAAGCTCAACTGTGTCGCCGTGTTTTTCAAGTGTTAGCGTATAGGTTTCATCGCCTTTAGCCGCATAGATATTGGCATTCACTGTGATAGCTGTGGCATTGCTATCGCCTTTGATGATCAGTGAGCCTGCTTCGGCATCGATTTTTAACTGGCTTACATTTGCAGCCGAAACGCGTAAGTCTTGTTGTTTTTGTTCAGCAAACTGCTCCGCAGATACATGAATAACACAGCCGGTTAATAATAAGCTCGATGAGATGGCAGTTGCGCACATCGCGCGTTTGAATGATGCAATAGTCATATGGATTCCAAAATTATTGTGATTTTTATCTGGTTAGCATTTTGCAAATTATGATCCAAGTTTAACATGCTGATTTTTATGTGCTTTTCATTTTTTGTAACTAAGTGTGCTGGTCTAAACTGCAATTTATTGGTGTTTTAAACAAAAAAGGGGCTGAAATCTCAGCCCCTTAGTTAACTTAAAAGTGATTACTGCTCAGCCAGCATATTACGAAGTACATACTGTAAAATGCCGCCGTGTTTGTAGTAATCCCACTCTTTGGGTGTATCAATTCGCACATCAACACTAAAGCTAACTTGCTTACCTTCGCTGTTGGTTGCAATTACGCTGACTTCATTGGTTTTGTCGTATAAGCCTTCAAAATCAAAGGATTCTTGACCAGTCAAACCAAGCGATTCATAACTTTCACCCTCTTTAAATTGAAGCGGTAATACGCCCATACCAATCAGGTTAGAGCGGTGAATACGCTCATAGCTTTGCGCTATGACTGCTTTTACACCCAGTAATAAAGAGCCTTTTGCTGCCCAGTCACGTGATGAACCGGTCCCATACTCTGCACCAGCCAAAATAATCAATGGGGTACCGTCTTGTTGATACTGCATGGCCGCATCAAAAATGCTGGCAAGTTCATCTGTTGGTTGTATGCGTGTGACACCCCCTTCAGTGCCAGCAGCAAGTAAGTTTCTTAATCGTACATTGGCGAAGGTGCCGCGCATCATGACTTCATGATTGCCTCGACGAGAGCCATACGAGTTAAATTGTGCTTTTTCTACACCATGTTCTTGTAAGTACAAGCCAGCAGGAGCATCGGCTTTAATCGCCCCCGCAGGTGATATATGGTCGGTGGTGACTGAGTCTCCAAGTTTTGCTAAACAACGTGCTCCACTGATCGTGGGGATACCGGGCGGTTCTATTTCCATGCCATCAAAGAATGGCGCTTTTTTAATGTAGGTTGATGCGTCATCCCAGTCATAAAGCTTACCTTCAGGGATTTGGATTTTTTGCCAGCGATCATCACCTTGATAAACATTACCGTAGCTCGATGCAAACATCTCTTTGGTGACGGTATCACGCACTAACTCACTCACCTCACTCACACTTGGCCAAATGTTCTTTAGATAAATGTCGTTACCATTGGGGTCTTGTGCCAAGGGTTCATTGTATACATCAATGTCGGTGCGTCCCGCGATAGCGTAGGCCACAACAAGCGGAGGTGATGCTAAAAAGTTCATTTTTACATCTTGGTGGATACGGCCTTCAAAGTTTCGATTGCCCGATAAAATAGAGCTTACAACAAGTTTGTGCTTTTGAATTGCTTCACTTATTTCATCAGCGAGCGGGCCTGAATTACCAATGCACGTGGTACAGCCATAGCCCACAAGGTTAAACCCAAGCGCGTCTAAATCATCCATTAAATTCGCTTTTTTCAAGTAATCAGTGACCACTTGAGAGCCTGGCGCGAGTGATGTTTTAACCCACGGTTTTACTTTCAACCCTAGCTGTTTGGCTTTTTTAGCAACTAAACCCGCCGCCAGAATAACGCTCGGATTTGACGTGTTTGTACAGCTTGTTATTGCTGCAATGACACACGCACCGTCTTTTAACTCAAACTCTTCACCTTTAAAGTTAACTTTGGCTGCGCCCATATATTGCGCTTCGTTAACAGGATCATCCGGATTTGTTGTCGGACCTTCATCTTCGATACGTGCTTCTTGAGTATCACTTTTATCACGCTGTTGCATGCGCTCATTTTGGAAAGCTTTTAAGTGTTCCCCAATCACCTCGCCTGCTTTATCAAGGGCAATACGGTCTTGCGGACGTTTGGGACCAGCAAGACTAGGCACTACATCATCTAAAGACAGCTCTAATGTGTCGGTGTAATGTGCTTCGTCGCCTGGGTTTCGCCACAGTCCTTGGTGTTTGGCGTAGTCTTCGATTAGCTTCAGCTGTTTTTCATCGCGATTTGTTAAACGCAGGTAATTAATCGTTTCATCATCAATCGGGAAAATACCACATGTAGCACCATACTCAGGTGCCATGTTTGCGATGGTAGCGCGGTCTGCAAGTGGTAAGTCAGCAAGGCCATCCCCATAAAACTCAACAAATTTACCCACGACACCATGTTTACGCAGTATTTCGGTTACTGTGAGCACTAAATCTGTGGCGGTTGTGCCTTCGGGCAAGCGACCATTGAGCTTAAAACCAACCACTTGTGGAATTAGCAAGCTAATGGGCTGACCAAGCATGGCCGCTTCGGCTTCTATGCCACCGACACCCCAACCAAGTACGCCTAAGCCGTTAATCATTGTGGTATGCGAATCTGTGCCGACTAGGGTATCTGGATAAGCGAGGGATTGACCATTTTTTTGATCGTTAAACACCACACGGGCCAAATACTCTAAATTAACTTGGTGTACGATACCGGTTGCGGGTGGCACCACTTTAAGGTTATCAAAGGCTGTTTGTCCCCAACGTAAAAATTCGTAACGTTCTTTATTTCGTTCATATTCGAGCTTGGCGTTTAAGTCGAACGAGCCATCTTCTCCATAACCATCAACTTGTACAGAGTGGTCTATTACGAGTTCCGCAGGTGACAGTGGATTAATTTTAGCGGGGTCTCCGCCAAGTTTTTCCATGGCGTCGCGCATTGCGGCTAAATCAACAATCGCAGGGACACCTGTAAAGTCTTGCATCACCACGCGCGCAGGCGTAAAGGCAACTTCGGCGGAGGGTTTTGCTTGTGGATCCCAGTTTAGAAGTGCGTCTATATCTTGCTTTTTAATGTTTACGCCATCTTCGTTGCGTAATAGATTTTCTAACAATATTTTTAATGAGAAAGGCAGGCGTTTGGCTTTGTCACCAAGACCTTGTAAAGAGTGGATATGATATTGCTCACCATTAATCGTAAGCTGTTTTTGGGTATCAAAACTGTTATTCATTATTTGCCCCTGTGGTTTACGCAAGCAATGCTCGCTTTTTATGTTTCCTTTACGAGATATCTGCAAACTTAATACCAGCTATTAAAATTCACCGTGCTGATGAAAAAATATGCTATCTAATTATAGTTGATGCCGATGCAACTTATTTCAAGGGGAGAGAGCAATAAAAGAGCAGTAATTAGACAGCAGGTCATAACATAGACTGACGTTAAGTTAGCCAATGCTGCTGTTTTCCGTGATGGCTAACAAGCAACAATAATAAGCCAATTACAATCACGCAAAATGGCATTGCCAAAGCACTAAAACCAAAGAGGGCGAGGCTATCGATTACGATAAAGTTGTAATACTGCTGGACTAACACAGCGACAAACGAAATAAGAAACAACTCTCTCGCGAGGGCTTTTTTAGCAAGCAATAAAATGCTTGCTAAGCAGGCTGAAAACACCGCTATCGCAAAGGCAAGCGTTGACCACAGCGGGATATCACGGTATGCGGCTTGTTGATCGAGTGGTAATTGGTCAATCATCTCTGGGGTAATGAGTAGCTGCATAATAAGGGCAATTACCCCGAGTAGATTCCAAACTAATGCGGCCCAAGCAAGTGGTTTGAGCCAAGCGGGAGAAGTCATAAATCACCTTTATATTGTTATTATTAAGCACAATTAAAGGGGATAAATATTAACTAAGCAAGGCTAACCAAAAGAAATAGGGCGACGACCTGTTTTTTCGTCTACTTTAGGCTTTTTAGTGCGCTTACGTTTTTTGGCTGTTGATGCGCTGCTCTCTTGCGGGGCGTTCTGTCGTTGTTGCTCAGGTTGTTTTTCTGGGCGAGGGTTCGGTATTGCATCCTCACTTAAGGTTAATTGAAATTGCTCACCATCAAACGAAAGTACGTCGCCACTGTATAATTTTTTCCGTTTTATTGTACAAATTTCATAGTTAACTCCAACATAACCTTCACCGATTAAGGTCTTTGCTTGGCCACCTGTCTCAACTAAATCGAGCACTTTAAGTAAGTTACATAACTCTATTGGCTCTTCTTCAAGCTCAATTTCGATGAAATCTTCGTTCATGTTGGTCTCTCATAATTTAATCGCAGCCATTATAAAGCCTAGCACTGGATTGAACCAAGGTTAAATTTTTAAGCGCTTCACATACTTAAAAAATGAGCACAAAAAATAATGACGTATTTTGCAGAGTCGTAAGAAAACTGCAGTATTTCATAAGTACACTGCGCGCGTCTCGATATGGTGCGCTACTTGCTAAATGCAACGTCGTTTTATTTATTATTCGTTCAGGAGAAGTAGTCATGGGCGTTAGGTCAGTACTGAAAAAAGAACTAATGGGGTTAGACGATACATCGTTACTTGCAGCAGATGATGTGCGTGCATTATTAACCCAAACAATGAAAGCGCAGCCTGATAAATCAGAACAAGGCTTTGCATTAATTTCGCGTTTTAATGATAACCACAGCCAGCTTGCCTATGGAGAGGAGAGTAAAGAAGAGTTACTTGAGTATCAGGTTCACCGCTTATTTAAAGATATTCTTTACACTCGACGCAGTGTTGATAAATGGCTAAGTCACCATTTAAATTAGTTGATTAATCAGTTTTCCTCCAATAGACTACACTTGTAATCTATTGGAGGGAATAGTATGAACAGGATGTATATTTGGTGTGTGCTGCTATTGTTAGTTGGTTGCCAACAGCCAACTGTTTATGTTTATACAGAAAACTTAGACGCACAGCAGCAAGCTCAGCTCGATTTAGCCTTAAGTGCTCAGCGTTTACCTTATAAATACACGCAACTGAGTGTGCCGCGAGAGTTTGGCGACGCGACTTTGATGTTATCCGAAGATAAAATTTTGACTGAACAGACTGAGATCTTAGCTGGCATCATGCAGCGACTGGGTTATCAGCCTGAGATCAAATACACCACCGCCGCAAATCACTTTTACAATCATGGCAATATTGGCTTTTACTTAAAAGCACCGAGTGAGGAGGATGAAATTTCTCTGCCTAATCGTGTTTTCACAACACACTGCGATGAGGATAAGTTTAATGGACTGATGGTGACATTTACCGAGAAGCACGCCGAGTTTGTGCTTCCTGGCGGGACCCCAGTATCACTTAAGTGGGATTATCTGTACGGTTATCTGGTTATTTATTATAAAAACTATTCACAGACCTACAGCCATTCAACACCCTATGTAAGTACACCTTTTGGTGAAAAGCCAACAGATACCTATCGATATACTATTAGGGTTAATCAGCCTAGTTGGTTAAATTGCTCGTTGCAAATAGTCTATATGGACTAAAAAATCTTTACCTCAACTAAACTTGAGGTTTTAGCATGGCTGTCATCATTACTTATAAGGACATGCCATGCAAAACTACATTAAACATTATCTAAATTCTTTGGCTATTGATTACATTAATGAAGACAGAAATCTTGCATTGATTGAGCGTTTACAAGCGGCGCATTTAGCTCGCTATAGTTTCAGCAGTGTCAATGCATTACAGGCTAAATCACTGAGCCTTGATGACGATAAAGTGTTTTCACGTTTAATTAATTTACAAGAAGGAGGTTATTGCTTTGAACATAACAAGATCTTCTTTCTTGCGTTGGTCGCACTCGGTTTTGATGTTGAAATACTCATAGCGCGGGTGATGCTTAACGGCCGTGAAGAAAACCCTCGCTCGCACCGATTAACAAAATTGACACTCGAGGGTAAACACTATTTGCTCGATGTTGGCTTTGGGGTAAGTACACCGGTAATCGCATTGCCAATTGATCAGTCGTCACGAGTCAGTGAAGGTGTGAACTTATATGAAATTAGCCGACGTGACAGGCTAATTGATGTGAGGCAAGTTTTACCAAATGCTCAGCATTTATACCGCGTTGAACTGGCTCAATTCTATGAGAGTGATTGCGAAATCGCTCATTTCTATAGTCATCACCATCCAGACGCTGCATTTGTTAACAACCTTGTTGTATCTCGTATTGAAAAGGGTGAACGCTGGCTTATTCGAAATAATCTACTGCATTATTGGCACGAAACATCAGCAGTTCATACGCAACAGGTTATTCAATCACGTGAGCAATTACATACATTACTTACAGACACATTTCTTTTAAATGTAAGCAAAGCAACGTCTACATGGTTAATGGAGCGCTATGTATTAGCCGCGTGATTCGAGGAAGTTACTCAGTTTAATAATACGCTCACTCATGCCTTCGATGATGCGGTCTTTAATTTTTTCGCGTATCACGTTAGGCAAACGGGTGAGGGCTTCCGGTGTGATTGCCAGTAAAATAGTATCCACTTTAGCGCGGGCGCTAGTACTGCGCTCGCGATTATTGATAAATGCGCCTTCACCAATAAACTCACCCGGTTCAATGGTGCCGAGCTCAAGCAAATGGCTTTGCTTAAAGATGATTAATGAACCACTCAAAACAATATAGAGTCGCTTGTCATTATCAAACTGTTTAAATACAGCTCGACCTTGTTGTACTAAATACAAATGGCTGAAAGATTCTAATAACACCTGTCGTTCACTCAGGGTAAACTCCCGAAAGAACGCCAATCGGTTAATAATTTCCATCTGCTTAATAAGCGGAATATGTTCGATTAACTTCATTACTTACATCGTTTATAACGCAAAATTAGCTAATATTGCGCTCTTTTAACTTGCGGGTCAATGTATTGCGCCCCCAACCAATTTTAACCGCAGCCTCTTGTTTGTGGCCTGCACAATTTGCCAGTGCGGTTTTAATTAAACGAGTTTCCAGTTGAGCTTGAATCGCGGGCCAAATATTTTCTTTCCCTTGTTTAAGCTCGAGGTTTAACCATTGTTGGAAAGCTTCAAGCCAATCACCTTCTTGCTCTACAGGTTCTGCCGCGATAATTTCCGGTGGTAAATCTTGCTCACTGATAAGCTCTCCAGGTGCCATTACGGTTAACCAACGACAGGTATTCTCGAGCTGACGCACGTTACCCGGCCAGTTAAATAATCGCAATTGCTCGGTCGCTTTTGGGCTTAAAATTTTGCTTTCGACTTGCAGCTCTTTGGCGCTTTTATGGAGAAAGTGTTGTGCTAAACGTTCAATATCCTCTGTACGTTCACGAAGAGCTGGTAAGCGAAGACGCACCACATTTAAGCGGTGGAATAGGTCGTCACGAAACTTACCTTGTTTTACCAAGTCTTCTAAGTTCTGGTGGGTGGCGGCAATAATACGAACATCTACTTTAATACTTTGATGCCCGCCAACACGGTAAAACTCACCATCGGCTAAAACACGTAATAAACGGGTTTGTACATCCAGTGGCATGTCACCAATTTCATCTAAAAATAGCGTGCCGCCATTCGCTTGTTCAAAGCGGCCTTTACGAATACTGTCGGCCCCTGTAAACGCGCCTTTTTCATGGCCGAATAATTCTGACTCAACCAGTTCTTTAGGGATGGCAGCCATATTAAGAGCAATAAACTGGTTTTCTTTTCGTGGGCTATGGTTATGCAACGCACTGGCGACAAGCTCTTTACCAGTGCCTGATTCGCCATTGATTAAAACACTCATGCTTGATGCAGATAATTTACCTATTGCACGAAACACTTCCTGCATAGCAGGGGCTTCACCAATGATATGGGCATTGGTTTGCGGCGCTTGTTTGCGTCTGGTTTTCTTTGTGGAGTTTGCACGGCAAGCACTTTCAACTAAAGAAACGGCTTCTTCTAAATCAAACGGTTTTGCGAGGTATTCAAACGCCCCTTTTTGAAACGCATTAACCGCCGAATCTAAATCCGAGTGGGCAGTCATGATAATGACAGGTAACCCAGGGTTTTGCTCAGCGATTGTTTCTAGTAACGCCATACCATCCATACCTGGCATACGCACATCAGACACCAGCACGGTAGGCTGGCTAAACTTTAAAGCATTCAGCACTTCTTGCGCATTGGCATAGCTTTGAGTTTCAAATCCTGCTCGTGCCAGCGCTTTTTCTAATACAAAGCGTATTGAGGCATCATCATCAACTAACCACACTGTTTTCATGACTACTCCAAAAAAAACCATTAATCCGTAAAAGGCAAATAGATATTAAATTCTGTATGGCCTGGCCAACTGTCACACTCTATGTGTCCATCATGTTGGTCAACCAACGTTTGCGCGATTGATAAGCCAAGACCCGACCCATTTTCTTTATTGGTAATCATCGGGTAAAACAAGGTTTCTTTTAAACTCTTGTCTATGCCTGGACCGTTATCCGAAATTTGGATCAGCAAGGTTTTTTTCGGTGCTTTACCAGGGCGTCTATGTTGATGGTTGATACGGGTTTTTATTCTAATTTCTCCCCCATCAACGAGCGCCTGTTGTGCATTACGAATAATGTTTAATACCACTTGTTGAATTTTACTCTGATCGATATATACGCTGGGTATGCTCGGGTCATAGTCTTTCACTAACGTGATATTTGCATTGTTATCAAGCATGCTTAATTTAACGACAGACTCAAGCGCTTGGTGAATATTGCCATACGACTTATGTGGCAGTTGATTCGGGCCAAGTAAACGGTCGACTAATTCACGTAAGCGGTCTGCTTGTTCAATAATGAGTTCTGCACATTGATCTCGTTCTTGCTGATCAACCTCATACTGCAATAATTGCGCCGCTCCGCGTATACCCCCCAAAGGATTTTTTATTTCGTGGGCTAAACCACGAATTAAATTACGTGCAGCTTGATACTGATGCATTTGATTTGAGGCCTGATCGTGGCGAATTTCATCGTCCATCTGGCGGCATTCAAACAAGATATAATTGTCATCTTTATTGGTAATTCGGCGTGTACTAATTGTGAGTTTGGCATGGCGAGAATCGATGAACACCACGTCAGCTCTATGCTGGTGGCAATCAACACCATCAAAGAGTGAATACTGAGCAATGCGTTTAAGATCGATAGAGTGGTAGTTAAACAGGTTATCAAACGGTTGGTTGAGAATGCGCTTTGGCCCTAAACCAAGTAGCTCACTGGCACTATCATTGGCATAAACAAGTTTAAAATCACGGTTAAGTAAAATAACCGCTGTACTTAAATTTTTCCAAATGCTGTCGAGCAATTCTGAGTTAAATTGTGTATCACTGAGCATGGTTGCACCATTTTAGTGCGTTACGATTAAGTGCAGCTTAGCATAATCCTTTTGCATTGCGAGGCGCGTTTGAAAAAATTAATTCCCACCAAAAACAGACGCTCTGTGCATGTAGAATGTGCTAACTGGACTGACCGAAACGAGTTTATTGTTCGCATTAAATAGTTTGGCTTGTAATGTGTGCTCGCCTCGATTTACGCCTCGTAGTGCAAAAGTAGAACTATTACTTGGTTCGCCATGGGGGGCACCATTTACAAAAAGTTGTACTTTAAAACCCGTTGCAAAGCGAGGAATGACACGGGTTGTAACATAAACAGAACCGGAGTTTTCTCTGACTGTTGCTTTGTCTTCAGGTGAGGAAATAGCGATTTTAAAGTTTACGGGTGTTGCACTGGCTGTGTTATCAAGAATACTGGTGTCGGTAGCAGGCATGGTCAAGTTAGGGGTATTAAGCTTTACTTCGGTAGCACCGGGGCGTGGCGTATCAGAAAATACCAGAACACCATTTTTATCTTTCCACGAATACACTTTTTTTGTTGTTCCATAACTAAAAAAGCTTACTGATAGTAACAAAAATACCAATAAAGTTGTTCTTTTCACCCTGCGACCCTGCATTTTTTTATGTAATTAAAACTGTAGAGGAGAACACGCCTAATTACCATTAAAAAAGCCCGCCAAAGCGGGCTTGAGAACACACATTAATTATTTACTGTCTACGACGTATTAAACGCTGTAGTACATTTCGAACTCAACTGGGTGAGTTGTCATGTTAAGTTTTTCAACTTCTTTGTTCTTAAGTGAGATGTATGCATCAATTAGGTCGTCAGTGAATACACCACCTGCTTTTAAGAACTCACGGTCAGCATCTAAAGCAGCAAGTGCTTCGCTTAGTGAAGAGGCAACTTGTGGGATCTCAGCTGCTTCTTCAGCAGGTAGATCGTATAAGTCTTTATCCATTGCATCGCCAGGGTGGATCTTGTTTTGAATACCGTCAAGGCCAGCCATAAGCATTGCAGAGAATGCTAAGTATGGGTTTGCTGTTGGATCAGGGAAGCGTACTTCGATACGACGTCCTTTTGCAGATGGTACTACAGGGATACGGATTGAAGCAGAGCGGTTACGTGCAGAGTATGCAAGCATTACTGGCGCTTCGAAACCTGGTACAAGACGTTTGTACGAGTTAGTTGACGCGTTAGCGAATGCGTTGATTGCTTTAGCGTGCTTGATGATACCACCGATGTAGTAAAGCGCTTCTTCAGAAAGACCTGCGTATTTGTCACCAGCGAAGATGTTCACGCCATCTTTACCTAAAGATTGGTGACAGTGCATACCAGAACCGTTATCACCTACAAGCGGCTTAGGCATGAATGTCGCTGTTTTACCATAAAGGTGAGCCATGTTATGGATAACATATTTCATCTCTTGGATTTCGTCAGCTTTTAATACCATTGTATTGAAGCGTGTTGCGATTTCGTTTTGACCCGCAGTTGCTACTTCGTGGTGGTGTGCTTCAACAACTTGGCCTAGCTCTTCAAGAACTAAACACGTTGCTGAACGCCAGTCGTGAGATGAGTCGATTGGTGAACATGGGAAGTAACCACCTTTAACACCTGGACGATGACCTTTGTTGCCACCTTCGTAATCTTTATCTGAGTTCCAAGCCGCTTCGATGTCGTCGATTTTATACATAGAACCAGACATGTCTGATTTGTATTTAACGTCATCAAATAGGAAGAACTCTGGCTCTGGGCCAAATAATACTGTGTCTGCGATACCAGTTGAACGCATGTACTCTTCTGCACGTTTAGCAACAGAGCGAGGGTCACGCTCGTAACCTTGAAGTGTTGAAGGCTCAACAACGTCACAACGTACGATTAAAGTTGCTTCTTCAGAAAATGGGTCCATTTTTGCAGACTCAGGAACAGGCATTAATACCATGTCTGATTCGTTGATACCTTTCCAACCAGCAATTGAAGAACCGTCAAACATTTTGCCGTCTTCAAAGAAGTCTTCATCAACTTGATGATGAGGAATAGAAACATGCTGTTCTTTACCTTTGGTATCAGTAAAGCGTAAATCAATGAACTTAACGTCATTTTCTTTGATAAAATCTAAAACCGATTGTGACATGTGTCCTCCAATTGTTGGGTTTTATTTTTGCTGCATTATTGCTTTTGTTCTATGTAAGCTGGTTTCATGCCAAATTTTTAACGCCTTGTTTAGGCTTATAAAAATAAAATAAAGCGCATTTTGTTAATTATTTTTGCACTATTTTGGTGCGTAAAATGTTCATTGTGGTGCGTTATGCTTATTGGTTGTATTTGCACAACGATTAGCCACCCTAGATAGCATAAACGAAATGTGCATTAGTGCCAAAATATTGCTAAAAAGGTGATTTTTTACCAGTTTTGATGTTCGATTAAAGATAAAATTAATAAAATTGTCATTTATAAAACAGATACTTATAAAAAGCCTGAAGAAAGTTTATAAAATTGTATTGGATAAACTTTCATCCATGCCATTATTAAGGGATAATATGCGCCCTTTTAAATCCTATGCTTAGACATCTGTTGAAAATGCAGGTGAGTGCGTAGATCTTGCAGGATCAATGAGATTCAATTTCTCTGAGAAAAAATATGAGCATCGAAAAGTTAAGAAATATAGCGATTATCGCCCACGTTGACCACGGTAAAACAACTTTGGTTGATAAACTGCTTGAGCAATCAGGCACATTAGAAACACGCGGCGGTAATGAAGAGCGCGTGATGGACTCAAACGACATTGAGAAAGAACGTGGTATTACCATTTTGGCTAAAAACACAGCCATCTCTTGGAATGATTACCACATCAATATCGTAGACACCCCAGGACACGCCGACTTCGGTGGTGAAGTTGAACGCGTACTTTCGATGGCTGACTCAGTATTGTTACTTGTTGATGCTCAAGAAGGTCCAATGCCACAAACGCGCTTCGTAACGCAAAAAGCGTTCGCGCAAGGTTTGAAGCCAATCGTTGTTATCAATAAAATTGATAAGCCGGGTGCACGCCCTGATTGGGTTATGGATCAAATCTTTGATTTATTCGATAACCTTGGTGCAACTGACGAACAGTTAGACTTTAAAGTTATCTACGCATCAGCTATCAACGGCTGGGCAACATTAGATTTAGACGAACCATCTGACAACATGGAACCTATGTTCAAGATGATCGTTGACGAAGTATCACCACCGGATGCAGATCCTGAAGGTGACTTCCAAATGCAGATTTCTCAACTTGATTACAACTCATACGTAGGTGTAATCGGTATCGGCCGAATCAAGCGTGGTTCTGTAGCGCCTAACCAACAAGTAACTATTATCAGTGCTGATGGCACAAAACGTAATGGTAAAATTGGTGCGGTTCAAAGCTACTTAGGTCTTGAGCGTATTGATACAGACCGTGGTTATGCGGGTAATATCGTAACTGTGACAGGTATCGGCGAATTAAAAATCTCTGATACAGTGTGTGCGCCTTCTAACGTTGAAGCGTTACCTCCGCTATCAGTTGATGAGCCGACAGTAACAATGACGTTCTCTGTAAACACGTCGCCATTTGCGGGTAAAGAAGGTAAGTTCGTAACATCACGTAATATCCTTGAGCGTTTACAAGCTGAGCTTGTTCACAACGTTGCATTACGTGTTGAAGAAACTGACAACCCAGATAGCTTCCGTGTATCAGGCCGTGGTGAACTTCACTTAGGTATCTTAATCGAAAACATGCGTCGTGAAGGCTACGAGCTTGCTGTTTCTCGTCCAGAAGTAATCTTACGCACTGTAGATGGTGTATTAGAAGAACCGTACGAAACAGTAACGATTGACTGTCAAGAAGAGCACCAAGGTTCTATCATGGAACAAATTGGTCTGCGTAAAGGTGAACTAACTGACATGGCGCCAGATGGTAAAGGCCGTATGCGTATGGACTTTATGATGCCGAGCCGTGGTTTAATCGGTTTCCAAACTGATTTCATGACGCTTACATCAGGTTCAGGTCTTATGTACCACACGTTTGATCATTACGGTCCTCATAAAGGCGGTAACATCGGTCTACGTAAAAATGGTGTAATGATCGCTAACGCAACAGGTAAAGCGTTAACTAACGCATTATTCAACCTTCAAGAGCGCGGTAAGCTATTCATCGGTCACGGTGTAGAAGTTTACGAAGGTATGGTTATCGGTATTCATAGCCGTGATAACGACCTAACAGTAAACGCACTTAAAGGTAAGCAGCTAACGAACGTTCGTGCATCAGGTACTGATGAAGCGCAAACATTAACACCACCATTGAATTACACACTTGAGCAAGCGCTTGAGTTTATCGATGATGACGAGTTAGTAGAAGTAACACCTGAAAATATTCGTATTCGTAAGCGTCACTTAACTGAAAGTGATCGTAAACGTGCGAGCCGTGCTTCTAAAGGCTAATTTACGCTTTTAGCTCACGCAAAATAACACGCCGTCGTATTGCAAAATACGGCGGCTTTTTTGTTTAAGGAGACTCGTTTTTTGCTGTCAGCCGTAAGATCACACTCACAAATGTTCGTTCTTGTTGTTACTAGTTTTTGTTGTTACTAAGGGGTGGCGTATTTTATTTCTATTGATAAATTAATTACTTGTCTACTAACCTCTAACCTCTAACCTCTAACCTCTAACCTCTAACCTCTAACCTCTAACCTCTAACCTCTAACCTCTAACAGCAAGTTGCTACTTTTTTGCTAAAGCCTCTATCTGTACTATCTTTTTAAATCTACCTTGAAGGAGATCAGGATGTATTTAGTCAGGCTTATTTATACGAGTGAAGTTTGTGAAGGATTTGGGCCGAGTGATATTGAGGATATCATTGAAAAAGCACAGAAAAATAATCATGCGTCGAATGTAACAGGGTTGCTGTGTTTTAATAGTTCGCACTTTTTACAGTGCCTAGAGGGATCTCGACAGGCGGTAAATGCAACCTACCATAAGATCTTAAATGATAATCGGCATCGAAATATTATTATGCTGAATTACTGCGAAATTTACGAAAGGGAGTTCGAAAACTGGTCAATGGGTTATATTCCGTATTCAAAAATAACCACACCGCTTAATTTAAAATACTCAGGCACCAGCGAATTCGATCCGTTAGCAATGTCAGGAGGCAGTGCACATAAACTCATGATGGCACTGAGGGATACATTAGTAAACCAATAACCCAAATGGAGTGTCACTGCCATGACACTCCAGGAATACCTACACCTTTGAGTGCGCCAAAATGTGAGTTTAGTTTTCTATTTTTAGCAGTTGAGAGAGCTGATTTGCGTGTTTTGGGGTGATCAGATCTGCGAGTGTATAGTTATCTAAATGAAGGAAAAAAGCCTCCATTGCTTGTGCAAATATTTGTTTAAGTTGACAGGCGGGGGTGATAACACATTGATTGTCATTACCAAAGCATTCCACCAACGTAGACCCTTGCTCTTGTAAGCGCACTAACTCACCAATGTTAATCTCGGTGGGATCTTTGCTTAAGCGGATACCGCCATTCTTTCCTCTCGTCGCAATTAAATAGCCTCTATTACTTAGCTCTTGCACTACTTTCATGAGGTGATTTTTTGAGATTTCGTATTTTTCAGCGATCTCTTTAATGGTCACAAGCTCACCATTATGTAAGGCAGTAAAAATCAAAACACGCAGTGAATAATCTGTAAAACGAGTGACATTCATAGTGAGACTCTAAAATTTTAAATATGCATCTATTTTACATCTTTAATAAACGCGTGTAAACTTCTTAAAGATTCATTTCAAATGCATGTTTAAATAGGGGTGTTATATGAATTACTTAAATTGGCCTATCAGTAAAATTGCGACAGAAATTCCCGGTGCAACAGCACTCTTTTTTGCGCACCGAATAAACTTTTGTTGTCAGGGGCATCTGGTGTTGTCAGACGTTATCGAAAAACGAAATATTGATCGCGAAGAAATCATTTCAGACATAGAGGTTTTGCTAAGCAGGCAAACCGCTATTGATTACCACAACCTGAGTAATAAGGAATTGGTTGAGCATATTCTGACTCGCTATCACCGTGTTCACCGAGTACAGCTTGAAGAGTTGATACGTTTAAGTGAGCGTGTTGAAGAGGTGCATTTTGATAAGCCTAATTGTCCTAATGGTTTAGCGAATCATTTGAAGAATATGTATGTAGAGTTAGAAGATCATATGCAAAAAGAAGAGCTTATCCTCTTTCCAATGCTGCAAGCCGATACAATCCCTGCCATGGTCAGTGGACCAATTAGCGTAATGATGGCGGATCATGAAGCCCATATCGCAGAAATAGAGAAAATCTACCAATTAACAAATGATGTCACTTTGCATGCGGGAGCATGTAATACATGGACGGCTTTGTATTTAGGGTTGCAGGCATTTATTAGCGATTTGAATATGCATATTCATATTGAGAACGCTATTTTGTTCGCACGGGTTGAGGGACGATAGAAATGAGAGAATACAAAAAGTTATGGTGGACCTTGTTTGCTGTTCTTGCTGTTACATTTGCTATTTTGGGTTACTTTGGTAAAGAGGTATACCGAGTTGCCCCTCCTATAGCTGCAAAATATGTCACCACATCGGGGGAGCTGTACACAGGTAAAGAGGCGATTTTAGATGGTCAAACTGCATGGCAATCAGTAGGGGGAATGCAACTAGGCTCAATTTGGGGGCATGGTGCTTATCAAGCGCCTGACTGGACTGCTGATTGGCTTCACCGTGAGATTATTAATTGGTTAGATATTGCTGCACAAGCGCAATATGGTGTGCTTTTTGATGAGTTAACTGAGCAGCAAAAGCAACCATTGCTGTGGGAAGTAAAGAGAGAGTACCGCACTAATACGTATGATAAACAATCTGACACGGTTACTTTATCGACGCGTCGGATAGCGGCAATTAAGCAAACAGCGCAGTACTACAACGATTTGTTTGGAGGGGCAGAGGCATTACAGCAAACACGTAAAAACTATGCAATGAAAGAGGTGACACTTCCTGATCCTGAGCGTCGTCAGCGTCTAACTGAGTTCTTTTTTTGGACGGCATGGTCCGCATCGACAGAGCGCCCTGATGGGGATGCAACCTACACTAATAACTGGCCGCATGAGCCACTGATTGATAATAAACCGACCGCTGAAAACATTGTCTGGTCAATTGTTAGTGTTGTGATACTAATTGCAGGTGTCGGTGGATTGATTTGGGCATGGTCATTTTTACATAAAGACGAGGCTCCCCCTGAGGCTCCAAAAGACGATCCAATAGCGAGCTTTAATTTAACGCCTTCTCAAAAAGCATTAGGTAAGTATTTATTTTTAATTGTTGCTCTCTTTACGTTCCAGGTTTTATTGGGTGGATTTACTGCGCACTATACTGTTGAAGGGCAGGGATTTTATGGCATCAATACCTCAGAATGGTTTCCTTATAGCCTAGTAAGAACATGGCATATTCAATCGGCATTATTTTGGATTGCGACAGGGTTTTTAGCTGCAGGTTTATTTTTAGCGCCGATTATTAACGGCGGTAAAGATCCTAAGTTTCAAAAAATAGGTGTTGATATTCTTTTCTGGGCGCTAATTATCGTCGTGGTTGGGTCATTTATAGGCAACTTTTTAGCCATCGCGCAAATTATGCCTCCCGAGTTAAGCTTTTGGCTGGGACATCAAGGGTACGAGTTTGTTGATTTAGGCCGACTTTGGCAGATTGGTAAATTTACAGGCGTCGCATTTTGGCTGCTGCTAATGTTACGTGCAATTGTTCCGGTATTTAAACAAGAAGGAGATAAAAACCTACTGGCATTATTTACGGCTTCAGTGGTGGCAATCGGGCTGTTTTACGCTGCTGGGTTTTTCTATGGCGAACGAACGCATATTTCGGTAATGGAATACTGGCGTTGGTGGATTGTGCACCTATGGGTAGAAGGTTTCTTTGAGGTTTTTGCAACCGCTGCGCTGGCTTTTATTTTCTATAATATGGGTTTAGTCTCTAAACGTTCGGCAACAATTGCGTCATTGGCGTCTGCATCGTTGTTTTTATTAGGCGGTGTGCCAGGCACATTCCATCACTTATATTTCTCTGGTACAACGACCCCTGTAATGGCAGTGGGAGCAACCTTTAGTGCGCTGGAAGTAGTGCCGTTAATTGTGCTTGGTCATGAAGCGTGGGAGCATTATAAATTAAAAAACCGTACTCCATGGATGCTAAAAATAAAGTGGCCATTAATGTTTTTTGTCGCTGTCGCATTTTGGAATATGTTAGGGGCCGGCGTATTAGGGTTCTCAATTAATCCGCCTATTTCACTTTATTATGTACAAGGTCTTAATACGACGGCTACCCATGCTCATGCCGCATTATTTGGTGTGTATGGCTTTTTAGCTCTTGGCTTTACCTTGTTAGTACTGCGTTATATTCGTCCTCATCTTCAATTTGATGACACTTTAATGAAAACTGCTTTTTGGTGGATGAATATCGGTTTAGCGTTAATGCTATTTACCAGTTTATTACCTATTGGAATCATTCAGTTCTTTGCAAGTGCTTCTAAAGGGTTGTGGTATGCACGCTCTGAAGCGCTACTACAAAGTGACACCTTGGTGATACTAAGATGGGTAAGAACGGTTGGTGATATGGTGTTTATTGTTGGCGCATTTGCCGTTAGTTGGCAAGTCGTTAAAGGGGTCTTTGCAAAGCAAACCTGCAACCAAAGTGCTTGAAGCGCAAGAGACACACTCACTGTAATAAATAAAATGAGGGTGAGGTAATAACTCACCCCCATTTTGGAATGTTATAAATGAACCTGCTCACCTTCATTTAAAATATACAGGGGAACAGGTTTATTCATGCTATGAGACATGTGTAGTAAACGCAGTAATGCTGAGTGACTTGAATGGTCGCCCATTTGCCAACTTGCATTACCATAACCCCATGGGATCATTACTTTACAACTTAATTCACGTGCTGCATTCAAGGCATCTTCGGGTGTGGTATGCACATAGCGATACCATTTACCATTTTCTTCGTGATAGTAAGATGCGATTGGCATTAAGCACACATCTATTTCACCATACTTTTGCTTAATATCGCTAAAATGCTGTGAGTAGCCGGTATCCCCTGCAAAAAATAGTGTGTTCCCATTTTGCTCAAGTAACCAACCATTCCATAAATCTTTGTTGTTATCTTCGTAGATAAATGGCACTAACACACGACTGCTAAAATGGTGCGCTGGCACAGCATGTATTGTTAAATCATTAATTGGGGTGCTGGCATACCACGCCATCTCACTAATATTAAAACCACCTGTTGGAAAGTTATCAGCGACGCCTAGGGGCACTAAATAGCGAGGCTGATTGCCAATTTCTTCGATGTCGGCTTTATTGAAGTGGTCGAAGTGGATGTGTGAATACATGACAGCATCAATCTGATTTAGCTCATTTTTTGTGGGCCAAAATCCGGGGTTGCGATACATGCCGCCAGCCAGCTTAAAGGCTAAATCGACCGGTGAATCAAACTGCTCTTTGACGGGGTCAAATAGCAGGTGCTCGCCGTTAGGTGTCTCAATCATAAAGCTGGCATGCCCAAGCCAACGTACAGTAAAACCGGTGTTAATCGACGCTGGATTCTGCTGACCTTGATATAAACAGTGTGAAGGAGTGTCATTACATTGAAGTAACTCAGTCTCGGGATAGCAATCATCAGTACAGGTTGTTGGGTAGTGTTTATCACCGGGATACAGGTTGTGATAGCGACCAGCTCGCTCACCTTCATTGTGCAAAGGTATAACAGACTCTTGCCCTGCTATAACATTAACTGTGTTTGGACTACTGCAGGCACTGAGTAGCGCCGCAGCAATTATAACTTTAAGGTGGTTCTGCATAAGGTGACTAACTTTTAAACTTTGCGCACAGTGTAGCAAATTAACATACCGGGTAAATCATCGAAAGGTAACAAGACGTAACAATAAAAAAGCCTACGATATTGTAGGCTTAGTGATTTAATTTATTTAAAAAATGTCGGTGCCGAGAGCATCTAACTGCTCACTGTGTTTACTCAAATTTTTAGCCCGCTTTATTCATTTGTTCAATGAATTTATTTGAATCTTCAATCGACTTGTTCATATCGTCCATTAAGATTTTGATATCGCGTTTTAAATTAGTGAATTCACCTTTTATTGCTGTCACAGCTTGAGCATTCAAGTTATGTTTTAGATATAAAACATTGTCATGCAATGACGACAGGACGGGTTCCATTTTACTTTCGGCGCTGCGCATTGAACGAAGCAATTGGTCAAACTGGCGCTTCGTTGAATTAAGCTTTTTGCTGCTTTCACGCTTGAGAGAAGCGCTTTTGTACTGTTCTAGTTCGTCAGCCCACTCTTCAAAAAGTGCTTCGGCTACATCTTCAACTTTGTTGATATTACTGGTGACATCGTTCGCTGCCGCAAGGCTCGATTCATAATCATTATTAAGTTGAGTATAAGCTTCTTCGAGTTCACCGCCATCAAAGTTAATTAAGGTCGTTAACCTGTCTAGTGCAGATTGAAACTCTTCTTGCGACTCTTGCTGTGATTCTTTCGTTTCTTCAACACGGTCTACTAAAATATCGCGTTTATGCACTCCGACTGATTCCATGGCTGAGTAATAAGCTGACTGACAGCCTGATAATGCCATAGTAACTGCAAAGAGTGGTGCGCTTAAAAGTGTCAGTTTTTTCATTGAGTTCCCTTTTTAGATGCCTGTCGTTTCAAATTATGTGGTGGATTGCTATGATTATCAAAACATTTTAGCAGAAAGTTGGTTCTATGGATGAGAAACTCAGTCGTTATAAGTTGCAAATAAGTATTTTCTTAAAGCAGCAACCGGGTTGGTGGATGCAGTATTTGACCCGCTGTATTGATGATCAGATCACGGTTAATGCGGGTTACCTTGCTTATGTCACCTTATTATCCATTGTACCGTTAGTGGCTGTGGGGGTCGCGATATTCTCTGCATTTCCTGGCTTTGAAAGCACTCTCATTACCATTGAAAACTTTTTGTTCACTAATCTTGTGCCCACTTCCTCTGATGTCATTAAAGAGCATATCAGTGCGTTTGCGGGGAATGCGAATAAAATGACCGCCGTGGGGGTTGGCTTTTTGGCTGCGGTGTCGCTTTTATTGATCCGCAATGTTGATGCCACCCTGAATCGCATTTGGCGAATTAAGAAAAAACGCCCGATGATGATCTCATTTGCAGTGTATTGGATGGTATTAAGTTTGGGGCCGGTCTTGTTAGGAGCAAGTATTGGTGTGACGTCTTATATTGTTTCTTTGGTGTCGTTTGCCGATCAGGGGATACCTGGCTTCAGTGGATTTTTGTTAAAGCTTTTACCTTACATTATTTCCATGGTGGGCTTTATTATGCTCTATACTTTAGTTCCTAACACACGAGTTCCATTTAGAGCGGCAATTCCAGGGGCGCTGTTTGCAGCTATGTTATTTGAGCTGACAAAAAAAGGCTTTGCGCTGTATATCAGCCATTTCCCATCTTATGAAGTGATTTATGGGGCCCTTGCGACAATTCCTATTTTATTTGTATGGGTTTATTTGTCGTGGATTGTCGTATTACTCGGTGCAGAATTTACGGTCTGTATCAGCCCTGAGAAAATAGAAGACACTCCTGATATAGACATTTAAATACACTGCACCTAAGGAGAGCGAGGTGCAGTTATATCCACAGTACAATGCAAGTCGTGACTATCACTTAAGCGTGGGTGATGGGCATCAAATACATGTTCAAGAATACGGTGATCCTCAAGGCATGGTGGTTGTGTTATGTCATGGGGGGCCGGGGGCGGGTCTTCGGCCTGAAAATTGCCGATTTTTCGATCCCGCACGTTATCGGGTGATCATGTTTAGCCAACGCGGCTGTGGTCACTCAACGCCGCACGCAACTAAGGCAAATACCACCTTGGACTTAGTCGCCGATCTGGAGTTTTTGCGTTCCCAATTAGGTATTAACAAATGGCTTGTGTGTGGCGAATCGTGGGGGGCGACGCTTGCCTTAGTGTACGCGATTCATCACCGTGAACACGTGGCAGGACTCATCTTGCGTGCCAGCTTTTTAGCCTGTGACAGTGACTTTGAGTGGCTTTACACGACGCGTGGAGCTGGTGCTCACTTTTATCCCGAATGTTTTAAAGCGTTTGCTCATCAGTATTCTAACTGGCATGAATTACTTGATTTTTACCATGCGCAGTTAACCTGTGATGATCAAATCAAGGCCAGTAAGTATGCTAAGCGTTGGTGTCAATGGGAGCAGGTACTTTGTCATGGTGAACCATTAATAAACTGGAGTTTACATGAACCTCATGTTGGCCTAAACCAAGCTACGCTCATGGTGCATTATTTTCGACATCATTGCTTTATCGAAGAAAAATTTATAGCAGAAAACTGCAAAGAACTTGCTCATTTACCTATTTGGTTTATTCATGGCCGTGCTGATTTAGTGTGCAGGTACAGTGCGGTACAACAGTTAGCAGAGCAGCTTAATGCGCAATTACTTATTTTAGATGGGGTTGGGCACAGCAATGATAATCAGGTATATTTGGCGGCCATGCGACGTGCCGCAGATTTAATGTATATCAAGTTATCGAGGGATCAATGCAAGGCTTAATTCAAAGAGTAACCCAGGCTAAAGTTGAGGTAGATGGGGAAGTTGTTGGTGAAATATCAAAAGGTATTCTGTTGTTATTAGGGGTTGAAAAACATGACACGGAGCAATCGGCAGAAAAGCTTTTGCACAAGGTGAGTAATTACCGTATTTTTACTGATCAGCAAGGAAAAATGAATTTAAGCTTGCAAGACATCCAAGGTGAGCTATTAGTTGTGTCGCAGTTTACGTTGGCTGCTGATACCAAAAAGGGGATGCGGCCAAGCTTTTCAAGTGCAGCTACCCCAGCGCAAGCCAATGCGTTGTACGAATATTTTGTAGAAAAAGCCAAAGCGGTCGATTTACGAGTTGCCACAGGGCAGTTTGCTGCTGATATGCAGGTAAGCTTATGTAATGATGGGCCCGTTACTTTTAACTTATCTGTGTGATTACTTTCTGATCATAACGATATGATTAACGTAGTTGGGTATTTTTTCAATACTTGGGCGTTTACCAAATTCGGTGATCAGTAAATGCTCAAGTTGTTTTAATTGTGATGGATGATTCGATAAAAAATTAATAAACAAGTGGCCATTTTTAGCCATTGCAGCCCGAAGTTTTGCGTAAAATGCGTGTTTGTATAAAAACAGTGGCGCTTCTACCTCACTAAATAAATCTAAGATAATCCAATTGTATTCATTGCCTTGTTCTAACACCTGTTGGGCATCAAAACAGCGCAGGTTATTGGCATGGTTTCCGCCAAAATAGCGTTTATAGCAATGAATAATATCAGGGTTTTTGTCTACCGAAGTGAGTTGGCTTTGAGGGTAAGTGTGTTGTAGATAATTACGAATTGCACCACCCCCTAAGCCAAGTTCCAGCACTTTTTTAGGTGCTTCGAGTTCTTGCCAATGTTTTGCAAGGTATTGTAAATGTGGGAAAAATAATCGAGCTGGCCGGCGTTTTTCAATAACAGATTGCAAGGTTTCATTAATTAATAACCAACGTAGCTGATTTAGTTGCCTTACTTGAATACAGTCATTACCTTGTTTATGCCAGTAGATAAGCTGCCCGAGTCGGTGGCATTCCTCAATAAAACTGTGTTTCACTGCGCCACTGGGTTCTAAAAAATGTTCCATATTTCGGGCCTTTAGCGGTTGAATTACAAAAATAATACAATTATTTCAGCATAGACCAGCACACTTAAAGTGCCAATTGTGCAGTAGTTTTTACAGCCTTAAATAATAATTTAGGTTGGGTCACCAAAGTATTATTCCAACTTGAGTGAAGATCGCGTATCGTAATTTGCATTCGTCAGGCCACGTTAAAATAACAACAGACAGTGGCTTAACTATCACAGGAGTATTTATGTTTAAAGTGACCACCCCACAAAGTAGCGAAGATTGGCAAGCGTATTATTCATTGCGTTGGCAAGTTTTAAGAGCACCTTGGGGCGAGCCGCGTGGATCTGAGCAAGATGACTTAGAGCAAGACGCAGAGCACCGCTTTATCAAAAATAATGATGGCGAGGTATTGGGGGTAGCGCGTCTGCACTTCAATAATCATCAACAAGCACAAGTGCGTTATATGGCTGTGGCTGAGGGTAATCGTAATCAGCATATTGGTAGTCGTTTGTTGCATGAACTCGAAAAAATAGCATGGACACAAGATGCCGATGAATTAGTCTTGTTTGCGCGTGAACGGGCGCTCGACTTCTATAAACGCCACGGTTATGAAGTTAAAGAAAAAGCACATTTGGCTTACAATGATGTACAGCATTGGAAAATGGTGAAACAAAAGCCGTCTGAGCCAGGCTGGTTCCGTCACCCTAATTGGACACAAGTGCTACAAAATACGTGGCGTGAATCAATTCCAATCAGTGATGCAATGGGTATTAAAGTTGAAAGTTATACTGACTGGCAGTTTACGACCCGTGCTGATTTAGATGCCAATTTAAACTTACATAACACGATGTTTGCCGGTTCCATATACAGTTTAGCGACATTAACAGGGTGGGGAGCAACCTATCTTGCATTAAAAGAAGCCGGTCTTGAGGGAAATATTGTGTTAGCTGATGCGAACATTAAATACCTAAAACCTCTCAATAACGATCCCCGAGGCCGTGTTGAGTTGCAAGGCTGCAAAGGGAAGTTAGCTGATTTAGAATCAAATGGTAAAGCAAGTTACCATGTCCCAGTGAATGTGTACGATGGCGATGTGTTAGTTGCTGAGTTTGAAGGGCACTTTATCGTAAAAAAATAGCATAGTTTTAGCCTTTAACAGCGGGCGCTAAGTTGCTCGCTGTTAAAGGCTCATAATGCGTTGCTTACAGTAAGTCTGTTAAAAGAATACCCACACCAAAACGCTCTATATCGGCATTGTAGTCAATTAGGCTCTCACCATAACCGTTGAAATATTGTGCGTAACCACGTAACCGTCCCCACAGCGGGAAAGACCAATCAAGTTGGATTGCACCGCGATTATCAGAATTTAAGTTATTACGCGACATAAAGCTAAATTCATGTTCGTTGTAGCGATACGCCCCAGAGAATTCAAAGTAGCCCATGTATTTGTAGATATCGGGGTTATCATCGCCGCGAGCTTTTAACTCGTTATCTTTTTTGTCTTCAGGAATGCGGTACCAAGGTTTAAAGCTAAATACAAAGCCGTTTTTTTCCCATAAAAAGTCAGCGTATATGCGATTCCATGAACGTGAGTTTGGCTGGCTGCGGCCATTAGACTGATGCGATGCACCAATGGCTATCGCCATTTCATCACCCCAAAGTACATGCTCAGGATCAAGGTAGTTTATCCAGAATATTTCAGGCTCGTAGTTGGTCTCGCGAAAGGGTGATGAAATATCTTTGTTATAAAACTGCCAAAATGATTGCATGGTAAAAGCAAAAAATACGCCTTGGTCTTTATCAGAAAAGCCCTCAAAAATAGGCACTTTTATTGATAATTGATATTTAACTTCTAGGTTATCAAGTGGCTCGCCATCGGCGTCATCAGCCAACTCTTTTAAACCATCAAACGGGCGAACATTCGGATCAGACACATAAGAAAGTGGTAAAATGTAATTACGTTTATGGGGGGTGATTACATTGCGGTTCTTTTTACTCACTTCTTCACGCGCTTTACGCTTATCCAGAGCGGTCAGCTTTTTGCTTTCGTCTAGATCGGAGCATTTCTTGCGCAGCTGTTCGAGAGTTTGCTGACCATCTCCGCCAATCGCTTCATTTAATATACATTGCTTAACTAATTCGAGCGCATCATCTTGCTCATTCGTATTTTGCTCTTCGGTTTGGGCTAAAACAGGTACGGAAAATAAACTCGCGGCAACTAGCCAAATACGCCATCCCATTGCGATTCCTTTAAATAGATGTAGAAGTGTGATCAGTATAGTGATTTTTACATAACTCGCCGTGAACTTGTACTGAATTGTGGACAAATGTTATCTCTACCGCTTAATCGGCGAGTTTAAACACGGTTTAGGTAAGGTGGAATTGACAGAGGCGAGGACTTGTTAAACGCTATTGTAAATAGAGAGCCCCAAGCTAGGCTTGGGGCTCTAATATAACGGCCTTTGGATAGAATCCTGTTGGCCGTTGACTCTCACGCAATGAGAAGGAATGAGCTCTGGGTTTAATCACAGCTCAAAGACATTGGTAAAGAACTTATAAAGCTCAGTACCTTGGTTTACGCTCGCTGATGCGAAATGCAATATTGCAATCGCGTCTTTATCAAAACTGAGTGTTTGCAGTGGTTGTTCACATAAGTAGCGCTCCATACGTAAAATATGGGCTATCGGCTCACCTGCTTTGATATGACCGCCTAACGGTGCTAAGTACTCGACCATACCGCCCATCGGGGCGTAGTAAGCAATGTAGTCATCGAGCATACAACCGTAACGAGTCATCGCTTTAGGCTGATACGCTGCATCAACAAATACACCTTTATGAGTCAAGTAGCTTAAAATACTGTGTGCATCTTCAAGGGCGGCACTCAAATCAATTTTTTCTTGGCTGCCAAGCTCAACAGTAAAAGCCTCGACCTGTACTGAAAGTTCGCGTCCGTATTTAGTAAGCTCTTCAGATAAAGACCACCACGGGCAAAAGCTTGCTTCATCCATCGCACCCCCAAAGTCATTAGGTATGAGCAATACATGTTCAATATTGAAGTATTGTGCGCTGTTTTTGGCATACTCTGGACAATATAGGTGCTGGCTTGAGATTGGGCCTGTGTGAAGGTCTAATACGATGTCGGCTTGATGTGCCAACTTTTGTAAGTTGAGCGCGATACGTTTACCCGTTGTTAAGCTGTAATCTGGGCCGTTTAGTTGTGCATTGATATCTGCGACTAACGCGTCTTTAAGAGCACTTCTGATCGTGTCTTCATTGCTTGATGCATGCTGCTCTGCAATCTGGGCAGGTAACGCGTTGTTAAAGCGATACATACGGTTCCAGTTGGTCCCTGTGATGGGATCAAAACGACCTAATGTAAATTCCCCCGACTTTTGGTTGCAGCCAATCGGATTTGCATAAGGGACAAGTGTGATATCACCGCGCAGTTTAAGCGTTTTTAATTGTTCAAGTAGCTGGTAAATAACGGCATTACCTTGTACTTCTGCACCATGCATGTTGGCCTGAATGTAAACGCTTGGGCCACTTCCATCGCCTTTTAAGCGATAGACTGGGATGGTCAATGGTAAGCCATTCGCAATTTCGCCGACGACAATGTTTTCTTGGCTAATTAAATCTTTACTCATGGTGATTACCTTAAATAATAGCTGGCATCTTCAGCGCTGCGGATACATTCAATGTTGCCTTGCTCAATGACGTATTCGGCAGCAAGTTCATGGCATAAAAAGTACGGCATACTCTCTGTGAAACCATAAGCACCACATTGACTGAATATGAGCCAGTCATGTTCATCTACGTCATTCGCTAATGTATGTTCACCTAAACAATCAAGCGCGGTACAAAGTGGACCATAGAGTGTCATTGTTGTCAGTGAAGCCTGTGATTCACGCAATACTGTAACTGGGAAGTCTTGGTTTGTGACCGCAGGACGAAGCAGGTGATTAATCCCGCCCGATAAAATCACTTGCTGTTGGCCATAGTTTTCTTTTCGCTCAACCACAGGTGTTGCGTAATGACCACATTCACCTACGGCATAACGGCCTAATTCCATCCAAAGTTCCGCTACACCGGCTTGAGCTTTAATGCTGGCAAGGGTCTCGATAAGTGCTGACCAGTCTAATCGGTTGGCATCTTGAGTATAAGGGATGCCTAAGCCGCCCCCTAAATCGAGTATGTTAAGTTCAATCCGTAATGCACGTGCTAGTTGCTGTAATGGCTGGATCATAGCGCGCCAAAGCGCTGCCAGTTTGTCAGTGCTGAGCATGTTGCCCCACTGAAAAATATGCAAACCATCAACCTTAAGTGCTGGGTAGTCATTGACATTAAGCGCGTGCCACTCTTCACAACCAAGGCCAAAAGGAGTGAGGCTATCGCCACCAAGCGGGTTCTTTTCGCTGTCTGGCCAGCGAAGTTGTACACGCAATAATACTTGCAGTTGGCAGTTAGCTTTTGTGGCTTGCTCGTTTAGCCAACGGACTTGGTTAATGCTCTCGGCGACGAAAATACGCACACCTCGCGCAATAAAATGACTAATTTGTGCAGGGCTCTTTGCTGGCCCTGTGTTGAGCACGCGCTCGCTATTGATGCCTTGAGCAAGTACTTGCTCAAGTTCACCTTTACTCGCCACATCAAAATTAAACCCCGCACTGTCTAAACACTGAATAATGCGAGACAGGGGATTAGCCTTAACGGCATACCACAGTTTCACATCGGTTTGGGCAGTGAGTTGTTTTAAATGTGTCGTTAATTTATCAAGGTCATAGATAAAAAATGGCGTATCAAGGTGCGCTGAAACTTGTTCAACTGCTTGCTTGATGGGCGTGCTCAAAAAGCTCATTAACGTAAAACCTCTTCTAATAACAATGACGCGTCACTTTGTTCGTCACGGTATTTTACGATGAGCGCACATGACATGCTGAGGCCTTGCTCGCGAGCCCATGCATTGGAAGCAGGGCGAGAACCTGGGATCACAATAGCGTACTCAGGGATTGGTTCGCCTTTTTCTAATTGGCGTTCGTTCACGCAATCATAGACTGGAATGGTCGCAGACAAGCGGACTCCCGGTGCAAGCACTGCGCCTTTTTTAACGACAACGCCCTCTACAATCACACAACCTGCGCCGATAAATGCATCATCTTCAATAACCACAGGACTGGCACCAATTGGTTCAAGTACGCCACCTAACTGAACCGCTGCGCTCAGATGAACATTTTTACCCACTTGTGCACATGACCCTACTAAAGCGTGGCTATCGACCATAGTCCCTTCATCAATAAATGCTCCGATGTTTACATATGCGGGTGGCATAATGATCGTGCCCTTAGCAACGTGCGCACCTCGGCGAACACTGCTACCGCCAGGGACCATACGCACACCTGCATCTGCGGCAAAGCCTTGAGGGGCTAAATTGTGTTTATCAACAAATCCACCAGGAAACTCCGTGTTTGTGCCATTTTTAAAGGCCTCTAAAATGCCTTGTTTTACTTCAATATTGGCATGCCAGTTGCCATTCTCGTCTTGTGTTGCGGCACGTACTGTGCCCGATTCTAAGTTATTTAATAATGCTAACCAGCTCATGATAAAACCTGTTTTTAGTTCCAAGATAAAATTGTGTTGTTTGCGTGGGTGATGCTGTCTGTATGCTCAAGCTCTAAATGAGTCAGCGGTGGACGTAATTGCGGGGTGTTTATTCTACCTTGCAGGTGCATCAGTACTTTTACGGGAATTGGGTTTGCGACAGCAAATAAGCTTTGAATTGCGCTAGACCAATCGGTGAATAAATTGGGATGTTGACCACTTAAACTTCGTTTAACAAACTCATGAGTTTGACTTGGCCATGCATTCGCCGCCACTGACACTAAGCCTTTAGCACCCGCTTGCGCAAAATATGGCATCAGTGCATCGTCACCACTAAAAATGGCGAGCTTAGGTGAGGCCGTTCTAAAGCCTTCAAATTTGCCGATGTCACCACTGGCTTCTTTAAGTGCCCACAGGTTTTTATGATCGGCGAGGTTTTTAATGACGGTAGGTGAAATCTCAACAGCACTGCGTCCAGGTACGTTGTATAGCATACATGGGTGTTTACTCGCATTTAGTAAGCTTTCAAACCAATGAGTTTGGCCAATAACGCCAGGCTTTGCATACAGTGGTGAACCTAACAAGTAGCCATGAATAGGCAGTTGATTGCAGTACTCGACCCACGCAACTTGTTGCTTAAGGTTCATACCACCAACGGCAACCATAAGCGGTACGCTAGGGGTTAGCTGGCATACGTGCTCAACAATGGCTTGTTGTTCTTTGAGTGAAAGAGCAAGCCCTTCACCGGTACTGCCCAGCAATAAAATACCATTGTTGGCAGCTTGTTGTTCAGCCACAAGCTGTTCAAGGGCGATGTAGTCTACCTCGCCAGATTCAGAAAATGGCGTGATTAGCGCTGTCCATAATGGATAGTCGTTTAAATCAAAATTGTTGATCATCTCTCACGAACTTATAAGGTATTCGAAGAGTCAGTACGGAAACAATTGAATGGAGCCGCATGTCGTCATTCGAACAAGGTATAATTCGAAGAGCGAATGGGCTTAAAATAATAAAGACGCGACGGCCTTATTATACTAAGACCAGAAGCTCTCCACCAAACTTATCAATAGCATTGCTATTGTTGGTGACAGTCGCTGGGATTCAGCCCAGTCGCCCGAAATAAGCACCTCACAAACGGTGTTACTTCTCGGCGTTAATTTCCCCTCACGTATGATCAACAGAGTCTGTGCTCTTCCCATACGCTACCTGAATAACGCACCTCTTCCAGCCCTTTATGCTCGCTTTAACGTTAAAGCCAACATAATGAAATAGGGTATTGGCGCTGATTAAAGCATTTTAGCCTTCTAGGTGTCAAGGCGGTGGATTTGTTTTTTATTGACCAATTAAGCAATCGGGTTACGTATAACTTCGTTTTTACGTACACTTAGAACGAAGCAGACGAATTGGAAGAATGATGGAAAAGTTTACCGACATTTATCAACGAGCCGTTAAAAGAAAAGGCAGTGAAGAAATGCTGCATGCACTGTTATCAAACCCGCTCGATGATGCTGATATTGCTAACATAGCGGATGATTTATGGTTGGAGGAGTTCACTCGTAAGGTATTTCAAAGTGGATTCTATTGGTCTGTAATCAATAATAAATGGGCGGGGTTTCGTGAAGTATTTTGGGACTTTAGCGTCGAAAAACTATTGATGATGCCACCTGATATGCTCGAACAAAAAGCGATGGATGAGCGAATTATTCGCAATTTCAAAAAAGTGCAAACAATTCCTGAAAATGCTTACATGATCCATGAAGTCGCTGAAAAAAATGCAAGCTTTAGCCAATTTATTGCACAGTGGCCCAGCGACAACATTATTGGTTTATGGGCTTACTTGAAGAAGCATGGCGCACGCTTAGGCGGGAACACCGGCCCTTATGCGTTGCGCGCGATGGGAAAAGATACCTTTTTGCTCTCGCGAGATGTGGAAAGTTATCTTCGTGCTCATCAGCTCATTGATGGGGGATTGCAGACCAAAAAATCACAGCAAGCGGCGCAGAACTTTTTCAATGAACTACAGCAGCAAAGTGGTTATAGCCTGCAAGCACTGAGTCAATTAGTTGCTTATGGAGTGGGTGATAACCGAGTAGGCATTGCAACACCCTAAGGAATAATATGAAACTGCACACCCGATATACAGACATTAGTGATCTGTTAGCAATTGAAGACACCCCAACAGCGGTTTCTGACCCGAACTTATTGCTATTTAATGCTAATTTAGCCCGCGAGTTTGACATTAGCACTGACCCTGAGTTTTTAGCAAAACGTTTAAGTGGCTCAGAGGTAGATAACGCTGTAAAGCCTGTGGCGCTTGGCTATTCGGGTCATCAATTCGGTCATTTTTCGCCGCGTTTGGGGGATGGTCGTGCGCACTTGCTTGGTGCCATTGAAGATAAACATGGCGCATTATGGGATTTGCAATTAAAAGGTGCAGGTGCAACGGTTTTTTCGCGTGGGGGAGATGGTCGTTGTGCACTAGGCCCTGCCATACGTGAATATATCATGAGTGAAGCCTTGGCGGCCTTAGATATTGCAACTACCCGTTGCCTTGCTGTTGTAACGACTGGAGAAACTGTTTACCGACAACCCCCACGACCCGGTGCCGTTGTAACGCGTGTCGCGAATAGCCATATCCGTGTTGGTTCATTTCAATATTTAGCAACTCAGGGTGATATTGAAGGACTTGAAAAGTTAGTTGAATACGCAATTAGTTGTCATTTTCCTGATATTAAAAGTGAAGGTGAGCAGCGTATTACAGACTTTTTAGCGGCGGTAATCGATAAGCAGATTGAGCTTGTTGTGGGCTGGATGCGAATTGGGTTTATTCATGGTGTGATGAACACAGATAACACATTAATTAGTGGTGAAACCATTGATTATGGCCCGTGTGCAATGATGAATCAGTTTGATTTAGAAACAGTTTTTAGCTCTATTGACCACCAAGGACGTTATGCTTTTGGTAATCAACCAACTATTGCAAATTGGAATTGCGCGCGTCTTGCAGAAAGCTTATTACCGCTTTTTAAAGATGAGGAACGTGCGCTCAGTGAATTATCAGCGATTATAAATGGCTTTGCTGCTAAGTTTAACACGGCATTTGATACCATGTGGCGACTAAAGTTAGGTTTAGATGGCGAGCAGGCAGGCGATCAAGCATTAGTTTCAGAGTTACTCACTTTGATGAAACAACATAAACTTGATTACACGAACACATTTAATGCGCTGACAGAGTCATTACGAACAGATTTCCCGCTCCCGGGTAGTTTAAAAGAATGGCTTTGTAAATGGCGGTTAAGAACTTCGGGTGAAAGTTACGGAGTGATGCGCGCTGTTAATCCTGCAGTCATTCCACGTAATCATAATATTGAAATGATCTTGACTGAATATGAGCAAACGGGCACGAGTTCATCGATAGGTGAGTTGTTGAAAGTCTTAGAAAACCCGTATAGCTATGAAGAGCGATTAGCAGCGTGGTACCAGCCCCCTCATGATGGGGATAGTCATTACCAGACTTTTTGTGGTACTTAAGGGCGATGTTGAACAATATATTGCAGCTGTAAATGCTCATTTTTTAAAATCTAAGTGTTCGCCGATTGAGCAAGGTAGCTGCCAGTGATATGATTTATATCAATAAAATAGCACTAAAGTTTTGCTTTTTAACGAATATTTACAAATAAAGTTGCTTTCAACTTGTTGATTTAAAAATAACCAATATAATAGTGTAATTGGGAATGGACTTTAATCGGTTTTGAGGTCAGTAAATTAGGCGGAAAAAGCAGCTTTTGTCTGATTTTAACAAAGCGATCTAAAGGCATTGTTATGCAAAGTTATTTAGATAACCTATTATTATGGGTAATTGACTGAAATTACTCGGCAAGATATTTGTTCTGTACCGAGTGTGTTAAGTTTTGATTAACTATTAGTCGACTACTCTGTTTAAACTGATTGAGCTGGGATGACTTAGCTACAATTTTAATTGTGAAAATGGGAAGGAAACAATGAAATTAAAATCACTTACTATTGCTTTAGCATTAGCTGCAACTAGTGCATCAAGCTTCGCAGCCGAAAAACAAGGTTTTTATATCGGTGCATTTGGCGACTACTATGATGCGTCTTGGGAAAATGTTCGCGATTTCGCGCCAGGTGGCCTAGATGTTGATGACTCTACAGGTTGGGGTTTAGAGCTAGGTTATCGCTTCAGCGATTACTGGAGCGCTCGTCTTGAGTATGCTGATATGGATTTTGATTACAGCGTAGCTCTGAACGACGGCACGACTATGAGCGGTTCAGAAAGCGGTAAGCGTTACGGTATCGATGGTTTATATCACTTCGGTGGTGGCCCATTCTACGGTATCTTCGGTTTGAAAAACCTTGATGCAGTTGACGAAGACCTAATGTTCGCTAACCTAGGTGCTGGTTACCAACATTACTTCACTGACAATTTCGCATTTAACGCTGAAACGTCTCTATACCAAGGTCTTGACCGTGGTTATACAGATGTAGGCGCTAAATTAGGCTTAAGCTACATTTTTGGTGCTCAAGAATCTTCAGCTGAGCCAGTTGAGCCAGCTCCAACAGTTGTTCCTGTTGCTGTTGAGCCTGTAGACAGCGATGGTGATAACATCCCTGATGCTGACGACCAATGTGCTAACACACCGATGACTGATGCAGTTGACGGCACGGGTTGTACATTATACGAAGACCGTGAAGTAACGAAGAGCTTACTAATCACGTTCCCTAACAACACATCTAAAGTGTCTCAACAGTACTTAGATGACATCGCTAAAGCTGCTGCTTTCTTAAAAGAGCACCCAGGCACTAAAGTACTACTTGAAGGTCACACTTCATCTGTAGGTAAAGCTGACTACAACAAGTGGTTATCTAAGAAACGTGCTGATGCCGTTGCTAAGAAACTTATTGAAGATGGTATCGATGCAGAGCGTCTAACGACTGTTGGTTTAGGTGAAGAGCGCCTTAAAAACCCAGCTAATACAGCTGAAGCACATGCTGAAAACCGTCGTGTAGAAGCACACGTAAGCGTTATTGAGCGTGTAAAAGTAGAGCGTTAATAATTAACCTTTGCGACTAATTTTAAAAACCCAGCCAAGTGCTGGGTTTTTTATGGTTAAAATAGTGTGCTCATAAGGATAAGTCGTTAAGCCAATCTGCAAAAATACCTACCCCAGTTCACAATAACGCTTAACTATTGTGAGGTGCTAAATTTGTCGCTAGCTGCGTTAAAAATGTCTGATTTACGACTGCATTGATTGAGCTGGTAGAGCGATGCAAAAGCAATTGCTAAAAGCAGCTAAAAGACAAAATTTTGTCTTGTTATTATCGAGATTTTCTTGCCTTTAAATAATGCGCTTAATAAAGCGAATAGGGTTAAACGCACTGTTAATGACCGCTAAAGCAGATAGGAATGATTCTTAGTTAATAAATATTCATTTGAATAGCTTTTTTTTCTACCACTATTCATGTTATTTATAGTGAATATAAAGTGCCTAACCGCAGCATGGATTTTCATCTATACTTAAAAGCTTTATAATTAACCGTCAGAATACTATAAGTACTGGGTAATGATTGTATTTAGTTTAATACTACCGAGTACTCTCACGTCACCAAGAGGGCAATATTGTGCTACAAGAATATCGTAAACACGTAGAAGAACGTGCCGCGTTAGGTATCGTACCAGCGCCACTAGATGCTCAGCAAACGGCTGATCTTATTGAACTAATTAAAAACCCACCTGCAGGTGAAGAAGAGTTTATCGTTGATCTTCTTGTTAATCGTGTACCACCAGGCGTAGACGATGCTGCATACATCAAAGCTGGCTTTTTAGCGGCAGTAGCAAAAGGTGAAACAAGCTCACCATTAGTATCAAAAGAAAAAGCGGCAGAGCTATTAGGTACTATGTTAGGTGGTTACAACATCGCACCTATGATTGAACTTTTAGACGACGAAGCGTTAGCGCCAATTATCGTTAAAGGTTTATCAAACACATTATTAATGTTCGATGCTTTCTACGACGTAGAAGAAAAAGCGAAGGCTGGTAACGAATTCGCGAAACAAGTTATCGAGTCTTGGGCAAATGCAGAATGGTTTGTAAATAAACCAGCCGTTGCTGAAAAAATCTCTGTTACTGTTTTCAAAGTAACGGGTGAGACAAACACTGATGATCTTTCACCTGCACCTGATGCATGGTCTCGTCCAGATATCCCACTGCACGCTTTAGCTATGCTTAAAAACGAGCGTGACGGTATCAACCCAGACAAGCCTGGTGAAGTTGGTCCAATTTCACAACTAGAAGAGCTTAAAACGAAAGGGTTACCGCTCGCGTATGTTGGTGATGTAGTTGGTACGGGTTCATCGCGTAAATCTGCAACTAACTCAGTGCTTTGGTTCATGGGTGATGATATCCCTCACGTACCTAACAAGCGTGTTGGTGGTGTATGTCTAGGCGGTAAAATCGCGCCTATTTTCTTCAACACGATGGAAGATTCTGGTGCATTACCAATCGAATTACCTGTTGATGAACTAAACATGGGTGACCAAATCGATATCTTCCCTTACGAAGGTGTGGTTAAGCGTCACGGCACTGATGAAGTTATCTCAACGTTCTCTTTAAAATCAGACGTAATTCTTGACGAAGTGCGTGCTGGTGGCCGTATTCCACTTATTATCGGTCGTGGTCTAACAGACAAAGCGCGTGCATCTCTAGGTCTAGAAGCAGAAGATATCTTCCGCAAACCTGCTCTTGTTACTGACTCTGGCAAAGGCTTTACGCTTGCACAGAAAATGGTTGGTAAAGCATGTAACATGCCTGGCGTACGTCCTGGTCAATACTGTGAGCCGAAAATGACTACCGTTGGTTCGCAAGATACAACAGGTCCTATGACACGTGACGAACTTAAAGATCTAGCATGTTTAGGTTTCTCGGCAGACTTAACAATGCAGTCTTTCTGTCATACATCAGCATATCCTAAGCCAATCGATGTAAACACTCATCATACGCTTCCTGATTTCATCATGAACCGTGGCGGTGTATCACTTCGTCCAGGCGACGGTGTAATCCACTCATGGTTAAACCGTATGTTATTACCAGACACCGTAGGTACGGGTGGTGACTCGCATACGCGTTTCCCTCTAGGTATTTCATTCCCAGCAGGTTCGGGTGCGGTAGCATTCGCAGCTGCAACAGGTGTAATGCCACTTGATATGCCTGAGTCAATCTTAGTACGTTTCAAAGGTGAAATGCAGCCAGGTATCACGTTACGTGACCTAGTACATGCTATCCCTTACTACGGTATTAAAGAAGGTCTTCTAACTGTTGAGAAGAAAGGTAAAATCAACGAATTCTCTGGTCGTGTACTAGAAATCGAAGGTGTTGAGCACTTAACAGTTGAGCAAGCATTTGAGCTTTCTGATGCGTCAGCTGAGCGTTCAGCGGCAGGTTGTACCGTTAAACTTTCTAAAGAATCTATCGCTGAATACCTTGAGTCAAACATTGTCATGCTTAAGTGGATGATCTCTGAAGGTTACGGTGATGTTCGTACTATCGAACGTCGTATTAATGCAATGCAAGAGTGGTTAGCGAACCCAGAGCTTATGGAAGCGGATGCCGATGCAGAGTACAAACACGTACTTGAAATCGACCTAGCTGAAATCAAAGAACCTATTCTTTGTGCGCCAAATGACCCAGATGACGCACGTTTACTATCTGACGTTACAGGCGAGAAAATCGACGAAGTATTCATCGGTTCTTGTATGACTAACATTGGTCACTTCCGTGCTGCGGGTAAACTTCTTGATGGCTTCAGCGGTCGTATTCCAACTCAGTTATGGGTTGCTCCTCCAACGAAGATGGATAAAGATCAGCTTACTGACGAAGGTTACTACGGTATCTTTGGTCGTGTAGGTGCGCGTATTGAAACTCCAGGGTGTTCATTATGTATGGGTAACCAAGCACGCGTTGCTGATAAGGCGACAGTTGTGTCTACGTCTACTCGTAACTTCCCTAACCGTCTTGGTACTGGCGCAAACGTATTCTTAGCATCAGCAGAGCTTGCAGCGGTTGCTGCAATTCTAGGTAAGCTGCCTACACCGGCTGAATATCAAGAGTACGCAGATAAGATCAACGCAACAGCAGCTGATACTTATCGCTACCTGAACTTCCACCGTATGCCTCAATACACTAAAAAGGCAGATCAAGTAATTGTTCAGCAAGCTGTGTAATAAGTAACTAATTGAGTTTTACTGTAAAAGGCCCGCATTATATATGCGGGCTTTTTTATTAACTTTTTGTTCAGTTTTATTTGAAATACTAATACGTTTGTCTACACTGATTAATGTAAAAAGTTAATTAGTGTAACTTAATGTTTAAAAGTGTAACCAAGGAAGGGCTGCATCTATTTCTTGGCGACGCAGACTCTGTATTTCAAGGAACTGAATAATGAAAGCACTCCTTTTTCTACTCCCATTTAGTAGTTCTGTATTGGCAGTTAACCCCTCTTTTAGTGAAGTTAGAGTAGGTTTCGAAACAATTAGCTACAGCGAAACTTTAAATGATGTTGCAGGCTTTGGGAAACTTAATCAATCTATTGATGTAACAAACCCTGCCGTACGGCAAATTTCATACACAGGTATCGATGATAACTGGGGCTTTTATATTGAAAGTGCTGCAACAATATCCACAGAAATTGAAACTGAGACGTGGTACATGGATGACTTTGGTGCTATTCAAGAAAATGCATTTAAAACGAAAGCGAATGAAATAGGTTTTAAGGGGGCGTATAATTTTTCTCAAACAGTGCAATTTACACTAGGGACAAAGTTTTTTACTTCTAGTTTCACGCGTTCGAATTTTGCATTTGTACAACCCGGTGCAACAGCATTCGACGAAGCATTAATCGCATTATCAGATGACCCAAATAATCCCGCGCGATTTACATTACCCGGTATGAATTCAGGTAATAATACAGGAGAGCAGCAGGATTATGCTTCGCAGTTACGTCCGGTTATTTCGGTTTCTGAAGATCAAATGGGGATCTTGCTGACCATAGGAGCGCGTTACGATAGTCGCTTGCAAAAGAGTTTTAATAAATATAGTTGGTATATTGAAACTGAATTAAGTACACCTATGTATTCTGAGATTCAGAATACGCAATTTGAAACCTCGACACTCACCGATAGCTTTAATGGTTGGGGTGTTATGGGGCGGGTAGGAATGCGATATCAAGTACTGTCTCATATCGCATTGATTGGTGGAATCGATGCTCAGTATAAGTCACGTGATATTGTGACCAAGAATCTAGAAAACGGTCAACGCCTTCGTGTACCTGAAGTTGAATACAGTAATGTATCGTTTGCATTAGGCTTACAATGGAGCTATTAATACTCGGTGATTCACTTTTTTAATGAGACTGTACATTCCGATAAGCAGATTACGCGAGTGAATTTGTAAGCGTCTCAGATACGACGACCATAACTTATTGAGTAAACTAAAAGCCACGGTTCGCTGTGGCTTTTTATCAACTTCACATTGTCTTGTTATTTAGCGGTTTGAAATAGGTACCCTAAGCTTAAACGGTGTATTTCAGCACTTTTTATTTTTTTAGATTAAACTTCTAAAATAAGAATAAAAACGATCTTAAAATTAAACAATAGACCGGTTGTGTTTACATAAAAACGCAAAATTTCCTCATCAATTGCATTAAAATCCTCGTCAATATTCTCAACGTATTAAGGCGAGATCTTTATGACTACATTAAACAACCAGAATCTTTTACAACTTCGTTTTGTAAGCCAATCACATATTGACGCAGTAAAGCCTTCTTTTGCTAATTTACCCGCTAACCCATACGCAGATGGCGCATTTCGTAAACGTCGCTATTCGGTAATTAAAGTGGTTGATGGCGAATTAAAATTACAACCAACAAAAGCATTTGTTCAAGATGATTCAATCAATACGTTTCAAGGTAATGTAGAGCGTACCTATGAGAATCTTGAAGACAGCTTATTAGCCAGTGATGGCATGAAGCAAATTGTTCATCAATTCCGTGAAATGACCGGCATCAGTGCTGACCGTGATATTGAAATTCATCAATTTAGAATGCTTGCGATCGACAGTGACACACCTGCTGCACCTGAAGGGGTTCATCAAGATGGTTTCGACCATGTATGTGTCTGTGGTGTATCACATGAAAATCTCGAAGGCGGTGAGCTACTTGTTTACGAGAATCAACAAGCTGATCCTTGCTTTAAAATGGAAATTAAAGACGGCATGTTCGCACTCATTAATGACCGTGAAGTGTGGCACAACGCAACACCAATGAATAAATTAGATGCAAGCAAAGAGGGTTACCTTGATTGCTTCGTGCTAACTGCGTAAGGAAAATACGATGAACTTAACGCAATTACGTCGTCAATTTCCGGCATTAATGCAAAATGTGGCTGGTACATCGCCAGTTTTCTTAGATGGTCCCGGTGGCTCACAAGTACCGCAGTCTGTTTTAAGTGCCATGAGTGCGTATTTAGGTTATTTCAACTCAAACCTAGGCGGTGCTTTTTTCTCAAGTGATAAAACTGTTGAGCTAATGGCCGATGCTCGCCAAGCAGCGGCAGACTTACTGAATGCGCCTTCTAAAGAGCAAATCGTGTTTGGTGCTAACATGACAAGCCTCACGTTTAGCTTTAGCCGTGCGATTTCTCGAGATTGGACTGCTGATGATGAAATTATTGTCACTAACGCAGATCACTACTCAAATGTATCCTCTTGGCAGCAAGCAGCTGAAGATAAAGGCACATTAGTTAAAACGGCTTTAATTAACGAAGCCGATTGTAGCTTAGATATGGCTCATTTTGAGAGTTTATTATCAAGTAAGACAAAACTCGTTGCCGTGACATATGCATCAAACACCACTGGTTCAATTAACGATATTAAACGAGTTGTCGAGCTTGCCCATACTGTTGGTGCTCTTGTATACGTGGATGCAGTTCACTTTGCACCGCATGAGCTGATTGATGTTCAAGCACTTGATTGTGACTTTTTAGCATGCTCTGCCTATAAGTTTTTTGGTCCTCATTTGGGTCTTGTATACGGTAAGCGTGAGCATTTAGAAGGTTTCACCCCGTATAAAGTAGAACCCGCGAAAGACGTCATCCCAGGCCGTTGGGAGACGGGGACACAAAGCTTTGAAGCTTTAGCTGGCTTAATTGCTGCCGTTGATTACATTGCTGCTATTAGCGAGTTGGATGATAGTCATTCGCGCCGAGAAAAATTAGCGGCTGCTTTTGCTATTACTAAACAACATGAAATGACGCTCAGTAAGCATTTCTTAACTCGCTTAGCCGATTACTCACGTATTAAATTGTTTGGTATTAATGACGTTGCGCGCTTATCAATGCGTACTCCAACCTTTGCATTAATCTTTGAAGGCATTGAACCGCGTGTTGTATCTGAATTTTTAGGTAAACATCACATTTGTGTATGGGATGGCAACTTTTATGCACAAGGTTTATGCAAGCAATTAGGTGTATTAGACACAGGGGGTGTAGTGCGTATTGGTTGTATGCATTACAACACAATTGAAGAGCTTGATCAGGTGTTCGATTTGTTTGATCAGTTATTAAAAATAAATTAATACCTTTAAACATGATGCTACAACGTGGTTGTAGCATCATTTTCTTGTGACTTTCTTTTACAGCGCTTTAAAACGAATCGCGACACCACCACTTGTGGCAAGTTTTAAAGTGAGTTTATCGCTTGCAGACACAAGGCGTTTCTCTACTTTTAAGTCGTAGGGATTGTTAACCCATTCAGCTTTATCGCCATCACGGTAAATTTGCGCCTCAAAGCGTTTACCTTTCTCTAAAAAGTCGAGTTTAACTTGCAGTGTACGTGCATTTTCATCAGTGACTGCACCTAGGTACCAGTCATTGCCTGAATAGTGATCGCGTTTACGCTCTTTGCGTGCAAAGACAACGTAATCACCTACTTCACCTTGCAGCGCAATACTGTGTTGCCAATCTGTAGGCACATCTTGAATAAATTGGAACGCATCCGGTTTTGCTAAGTAATTGCGTGGTAAGTCAGCAGCCATTTGAATAGGGCTGTACAGTACTACGTATAACGCCAGTTGCTTTGCAAGTGTTGTTTGTGGACGATTACTATCAGCACCCAACCCATTGAACCCCATATCAAAAATACCTGGGGTGAAATCCATAGGTCCCGCTAACATACGTGTGAAGGCAAGCATTGGAATATGCTCTGGTGGATTGGGCGGTGTGCCCCAAGCATTAAACTCTTGGCCTCGCGCGCCTTCACGTGCAATCCAGTTTGGATAAGTGCGGCGTAAGCCAGTATCTTTAATGGGTTCGTGAGTGTTGATGCTGATTTTGTGCTTTGCTGCAAGTTTCACGTTATAAAGGTATTCATTCACCATGAATTGACCATCGTGCCACTCTTTACGCACTATGCCATTTTCATCAACACGTTTAATATTGCCACCGTCTGCAACATAGCCCGTTTTTACTTGGCTTACGTTTGATTTTTCATACAGTGCAAAGGCATCTTCCATTTGGTTACGATAATTAGTGACATTCCCCGAGGTTTCGTGATGACCAATTAGCTGTACACCTTTCTCTTTGGAGTAGCGAGTAAGCTCTGCAATATCAAAGTCGTCATAGGGTTTGGTAAAACTAAATACATCACCGTTATAGAACCAGTCGCCATCCCAACCAATGTTCCATCCCTCGACAAGTACACCGTCAAAACCATATTGTGCGGCAAAGTCCATATAGTATTTGGTGTTTGCGGTCGTTGCGCCGTGAGTTTTTCCACTTCCCCACGTATTTTCATTAATATGCATACCCCACCAAATACCCACATATTTACCGGGCTTAACCCAAGATACATCACCGAGTTTATTTGGTTCATTAAGGTTGAGAATGATGTCAGAGTTAATTAAATCAACCGCTTCATCCCCAATTTGAATAGTACGCCACGGCGTGTTGAATGCGCCATGTTTCTTAACGGCAACCCCATCGGACCACGGTGTTAAGTCAGCTTGGAAAGTACCATCACGGCGTTGGTTTAATACCATACCCGCGTAATCGACCAGCGCAGCTTCGTGGATGCTGATATGAACACCATCTTTGTTTTTAATAGTAAACGGAGTGTGTACTAAAGGGGCTTTGTGAACAGGCGTGGTGTTATAAACATATTCGTATCGATTCCAACCGCGAGCAGGTATCCACCATGCAGTTGCATTGGCTGAATCGGTGATTGCAAATTCAGTGAGCTCTTTGGTGATCTCTACATCTTCAAAACCTGATTGATTCGGTAGTTCGTAGCGAAAACCTACCCCATCATTAAAGGCACGAAAACGCACGGTAAAGGTGCCACCTTGGGGTTGTGGCTTTTTAAAGGTGACAGCAACTTCGTTGTGGTTATCAACTACCGTTTGGCGTTCACCCCAAGGTTGTTCCCAGCTGCTTTTTACAGAATTAGTCGTTTGGCTGCTAATTTTATAGCCTTCACTCATTGCAGGTTGTTGTTTAAAAACAAGTCCTAAAGCAGAGTGTGCAATAACTTGCTTTCCCGCAAAGCTGATTTCATAGCTAGGGGTGTGTTGTTCATCAGAAATCGTGACTTTAATTTGCCCATCAGGCGAACTGACCGTGGTAGTGTGTGCTAAACACGTCCCTGAGAAGGCAGCGAGTAGTAAGGCTGTATATTTCATTATTATTCCTTGGCGATGCAGAATATGGATTGTTGTCGTATATGTTCCTATAAGCTTTAAGCATAAATTGACTTGCCTGCTAATACGAGTGATCTGCATACGTATTCAATTTTCAGGTTGTAATAGCCGCCTTAATTAAATCGCCTCATTTTGTATTTTTAATTTCGCACACTTTTACTATTTTTCTACTAAGATCTTAAGGAATGAGCTGGTTTCGAATTTGAATTAGGAAAACGTATGAAGTTACAGAGTATTCGTGTCAAAAGTTCACTGCCCATTGTGTTGCTTGGGGTCGCTATTATTATATTAATAGCTGGCTACAGTTATTTAATTAACTTACAAAAAGAAGCCATAGATACGCAATCGGAGCGATTTTTAAATGCGGTGTCAGTTATCGTGAATGCAGATCGAGATTTGTATCAAGCGAAAGTGGCAGAGTTGCACTTAGTGACAATGGATAAAGGTGATCAGTCTTTTCTAGCGGAACATCGAGAAAATGCTGACCAAGTGCAAGAGCGCTTTGAACAATATTTATCTTACATGTCACCTTATCCAGAAGTGTTAGCGCAGTTTCGTAATTTTAATAGTGCTTTTGATGCATGGTATTCGGCATCGACAGCCTATATTAATAGCGCAACCAGTGCGTCTCAAAATCAAATGGCAGAACAGTCCTTTTCGGCGCTTCGTGACATTTTAGATAAAGCGGGTGAGGTGGCAGAACAAACCTCGCAGTCCGAAACTGAAAAGCTAATGGATAAAATCACAGGTTTTAAAGCATTACTAATGATAATGATTGCCGTGGTATTAGTGGTTGCGGGTTGGTTTAGTTATGTCATTCCACGACAGTTAACGACCCAAATGAATTATGTTACTGAACGAATAAACGAAATTGCGTCTGGTGATGGTGATTTAACTGGGCGTATTAATGTTAAAACCCAAGATGAGTTTGCAGATTTAGCAACCGCGTTTAATCGCTTCTTGGATAATTTACAGCAATTGATAAAAGACATACTCGAACAAGCCAAAGAATTACAAAGTCTCGGGCATGATCTAGATTCGTTTTCAAATCAGAACCATCAAGTTAATCAAAAGCTTAGTCAGGCGTCCGAGTCAATTGTGAGTGCAGTACACGAAATGAGTGTTGCAAGTCGTGAAGTCGCAAATGTGGCGCAACAGTCTTCTCATGAAGCAGATAATTCTCAGCAATTGGCTAAGAAGGGGTTATCAGCGGTTGATAATTCCAGTAAGAAAATCGTTGCTTTGTCTGAGAATATGGATCACGCAACGCAGCGCTCTACCGAGTTACAACAAAGCTCAGATAATATAGCGAAGGTACTGGAAGTGATCCGTGCAATCGCAGAGCAAACTAACTTACTGGCACTGAATGCGGCAATCGAAGCTGCGCGTGCCGGTGAGCAAGGTCGGGGCTTTGCAGTGGTTGCCGATGAAGTAAGAACATTGGCAACGCGTACTCAAGAAAGCACGAACGATATTCAAACCATGGTTGAACAATTTGCTTCAAGCGTTGAGCAATCTTTGCAGGCTATAAACAGTGGTAAGCGTTTTGCCGATGAAGCTGTTGAATCATTCACACAAACGAATGACGTGCTTAATGCGATGCAAGCCTCATCGGTAAAAGTGAATGATATGGCAATGCAAACAGCACAGGCCACTGAAGAGCAAACGGCTGTTGCAGATGAAATTAGCCAGAATTTATCTGATTTAAATGATCAAACCCAACAAGGAGGCGGCTTGGCAAGTTCAACACAAGAAGTGGCAAACCGAATGAATCAGCTCACCAATGAGCTAAATCATTTAGTGAACCGTTTTAAGGTGTAATGCCCCTCTGCGTAAACTATTCTAAAGGAATTAAAAAAGGGCTCAGCGAGCCCTTTTTAATCAATAAACAACCTTACATTACTTTTTCTCAAAAGCGCGCTTCATGTAGTTAGGTGTTGCTAGTGCGCCGTAGTGAATACCAGCGTTGTAGTATTCAGTTCCTTCAGCTAGTGTATTCGCGTCGTCTTCACGAAAGCCATCAAATGCCTGTGATTTACGTGCAAGAGTAACTGACCATAAACCGCTTGGGTAAATTGGTTGTGGAAATGGCAGCGTTTGTAGGTCATTAAAGCCCACGTCTTTCATCGCGTCACGCATCTCAACTAATAAAGGCATGTGCATAAGCGGTGATTCACTTTGTTGAATGAGTATGCCGCCAGGACGAAGTGCTGTTAGACAACTTGTATAAAAAGCATGGTTGAATAACCCTTCACCTGGGCCCACCGGATCGGTGCCATCAACAATAACCACGTCAATTGATTCTGGCGCAGCTTCACGCATGTATTTAATGCCATCATCAAACATCACTGTGGCACGCGGGTCTTGGTTTGACTCACATAATTCAGGGAAGTATTTAAGCGACATTTGCGTTACAACTTCATCAATATCAATTTGCGTGACGCTTTCAACACCAGGGTGCTTTAATACTTCACGCAATGTGCCGCAGTCACCGCCACCGATAATCACTACATTTTTAGGATTAGGGTGCGCAAGAAGAGCAGGATGGCTGATCATTTCGTGATAAAAGAAGTTCTCACGGCTACTTACCATTGTACAACCGTCAATAATCATAAGATTACCGAAGTCAGTTGTTTCATACATCTCTACTTTTTGAAACGGCGATTGCTGTTCATCAAGCTTTTTGTTTATACGCAGTGAAAAGGCGCTACCATCACGGTCACTAATTTCAGTGAACCAGTTGTTTTGATCTAAATTAGCCATCTTGCTTATACACTTTTAGTTAATGGTAAAAAAGGGGGCAATTCTGCCAGTGCTTGGCCAATTGCTCAATCAAATTTTAATCAGTATAGCGAATATTTTTTATCACTTTGGCATATAGGGCAATTTTTGTTAGCGTGGTAGGCGCGAGCGTATTAAAATGCGCGTTTATATTTAACGAATTTACAGAAGACATGGCCATGACTTGGGGTTTAGACAAAGCACGCGAAACGTATAATGTTGCTCATTGGAGTGACGGTTATTTTGATATTAACGCACAAGGTGAGCTGGTCGCTTACCCTGACGGTGATCAAACTAAATCTGCAATTTCTTTATCTGAACTCACCGAGCAATTTAAGAAGCAAGGTCTTACCTTACCTGTTTTAGTTCGATTTACTGATATCTTGCAAAATCGTGTTGATACGCTGACAAGCGCTTTTACTAAAGCTCGTCAAGCTCGCGACTACCAAGGCACTTATACGTGTGTTTACCCAATTAAAGTGAACCAGCAACGTTCGGTCGTAACAAAGCTACTTGCTCACCCAAGTGGTTTAGTGGGTCTTGAGGCGGGTTCTAAACCTGAATTAATGGCAATTTTAGGTGTTGCCAAAGAACCGATTACCATTGTTTGTAATGGCTACAAAGACAGTGAATTTTTACGTTTAGCGTGTATCGGTCAAGGTTTAGGTCACAAAGTGCATATTGTGGTAGAAAAACTGTCAGAACTTAGCACCTTATTAGCTGAAATTGATGACTTGGGCATTGAACCATCGATTGGTATTCGTATTCGTTTAAACTCTGTGGGCAAAGGCAAGTGGCAGAACACGGGGGGTGAAAAAGGTAAGTTTGGTTTAACTGCTGGGCAGGTGCTGTCTGCGGTTGAATTACTTCAGTCGCGAAACAAATTACATTTAATGCAATTGGTGCATTTTCATATCGGTTCTCAAATTGCCAATATTCGTGACATTCATCGCGCACTTCGTGAATGTGCACGTCATTTTGCCGAACTAACCCAGTTAGGTGTACCACTTAATACCGTTGATGTAGGTGGGGGTCTAGGCGTTGACTACGAAGGGTCTGGTTCACGTAGTGCGTGTTCTATGAACTACAGTGTTGATGAGTATGCGCGTAATGTTGTGAATGCATTTGCAGAAGTGTGCCAACAACATGGCTTAAAGCAGCCTGCAATAATCACCGAATCAGGGCGTGCGCTAACGGCGCATCACGCGGTATTGATTACCGATGTGATTGATGTCGAGCGTGCGCCAAATCATGTAAATCCAACTCCGCCAGAGTCAAACAATGTTTTAGTGCTAGATGAAATGTGGCAATGCTTACAGCGCTTAACACCTCGCATGGCGCTGGAGATTTATCATGATGCAATGCATTTATTTAGCGAAGCACATGATCAATATGTCCATGGTCTTCTGACGATGCTGGAATGGGCGAAGCTTGAGCAACTTTATTTTACTATTTTACATCGCGTTCGCGCTTCACTGAGCGACAATGCGCGTGCACACCGTGAAGTGCTCGACGATTTAAATGAGAAGCTTGCCGATAAGTTGTTTGTTAACTTTTCACTGTTTCAGTCGTTGCCAGATGTGTGGGGGATCCAGCAATTATTCCCTGTAATGCCTGTTGAAAATTTACATAAACCACTCACTCAACGCGCGATCATTCAAGATATTACCTGCGATTCAGACGGTCAAATTCGCAATTATGTTGAGGGAACAGGCATTGAAAGCAGCTTACCTATCCCTGAGTATAAATCAGGTCAGCAGTACCACATTGCCATGTTTTTAGTTGGTGCTTATCAAGAAATCTTAGGCGACTTACATAATTTATTTGGTGATACCGATTCAGTGCATGTAGAGCTGACAGAGGCTGGCTACCAATTAACCAATGCGATTAAAGGCGACAGTGTTAAGGACGTATTAAAGTTCGTTGATTATGATAGCGATATTCTGGCTGCCAACTTCGCAAAACGTGTGGATGAGCTGGAAATTGATGCGCAATCTAAGGCACAATATTTGTCTGAATTAAATGCGGGCCTTGCTGGCTATACGTATTTTGAAGATTAAAGGTTAAAGGAATAAGTAGTAATGTCCGTTATTCGTTGTGTATTGAGTATTTTATTTTACACCCTAAATACGCTGTTTTGGTTCGTGCCTATTTTTTTGTGTGGTTTGGTTAAACTCATTCCAATTAAACCATTACAAAAGTTGATGAGTTGGATTGCTAAGCAATGTGCCACAGTGTGGGTTACGTGCAATGGTATAAACCAAAATGTATTTGCTTCTTATCAACTGAATGTAACGGGCCTTGAGCAACTTCGTTCAAAAGACTGGTACTTAGTGATTGCTAATCATCAAAGCTGGGTTGATATTTTAGTTATGCAGCGTATTTTTAATCGCCGTATCCCGTTTTTAAACTTTTTCTTGAAAAAGGAATTGATATACGTTCCTTTTCTAGGGCTTGCATGGTGGGCGTTAGACTTTCCATTTATGACGCGTACTAGCAAGTCACAGCTTAAGAAAAATCCAAAGTTGCGCGGAAAAGATTTAGAAACAACGCGTAAAGCCTGTGAAAAATTTAAAGAAATGCCTGTAAGCATCGTAAATTTTGTGGAAGGCACGCGCTTCACCGCTGAAAAACATGCGCGTCAAAAGAGCCCTTTTCAGTACTTATTAAAACCGAAAGCGGGTGGTGTGGCGTTTGTTATGCAAGCTATGGGTGAGCAGATCTCAAAAGTTGTAAATGTCACCATTCACTACCCGGGTGGTATTCCAAGTTTTGTGGATTTTGCCAGTGGCCGAGTGAAGCAAATCGATGTTCGCGTTGAAGTGATGGATGTCAGTCCTAATTTAATAGGTGATTACACTGGTGATGCAGACTTTAGAGTGAATTTTCAAGCGGAGTTAAATCGTATTTGGGAAGAGAAAAACCAGCAGCTTGCCCAGTTTGAATCGCAAGCTGAGTAGATGCTGCTGGCACAGCTGAGAGCACACATATGTTAAAGAAATTTTTACCAAATTGGTTAACCGGATTGTTGGTCAGTATTGTGCTGTTTGCCAATGTCATTCTTTGGGGAACCCTTGTGTTGCTGTTTGGTGTGTTGAAACTTATTTTACCATTCAACATCATTAGTCACATTTTGCATGGTGCTTATCGGGGATGGTGCAAAGGAAATCGTTTTGCTCTGTGGCTAGGTTGCCCGAATATTGAAATTAATATTAAAGGCAATGTTAATCGCGATAGCTGGTACTTACTTATTTCTAACCATATGAGTTGGTTAGATATTGTGGTGCTTAGTGCGATTGATGTATTACCGGCGCCAAAGTTTTTTCTAAAAGATGAGCTAAAATATGTGCCTTTCATAGGCACGGGTGCGTGGGCGATGGGAATGCCTTTTATGAAGCGTGTCAGTAAGTCGCAGCTGGCTAAAAACCCAAAGCTTAAAGGCCTTGATGTTGAACGTACCAAGCGAAGCTGTCGTGATTTTCGTAATCACCCAACCACCATTATTAATTTTGTTGAGGGGACACGTTTTACCCCGCAAAAGCATACAAAACAGAACAGTCCATTTGGTTATTTACTCAAGCCCAAAGCGGGAGGGATTGCGTTTGCGCTGGAAGTGCTGGGTGAACAGTTTGATGCGTTACTTAATACTTCTATTATTTACCAAGGTGAGGGCAGTCATATTTGTCGCAACTTAATGCGTGGCCGATTAGCGCTCATTAAAGTAGATATACATGTGCAGGCTATCAGTGCTGAGATGATTGGTGATTATCAACATGACCGTGAATTTAGAACCGCATTTCAGCAACGAATCAATGAAATTTGGCTTCAAAAAGACGCGCAATTATTTAATTATTATCAGGCCAAACAAGGTAGTCTGGTAGCAAATATCAGTAAGGAAGTTGAAGCACCATGAAGCAAACTCACTTGCAACAATTGGTTATGCCTTGGTTTGAAGCAATGCCAGATGCGGAGCTTTTCAGTGCGCTGACAGCCACCGCAATTGGTGTGAGTGCTTTATTGCTGGTGTATGTCTTTACTCGGCGCTTAATGCTTCCTGGAATACAAAGTGTTGTAACGCGCCTTTCGCCAGAACGCATTGGTGCATTAGCACCCATGCTAACTAAACTTAATAGACGTTTTGCAGGCACCTTATGTTGCGTGTTGTATTTAGCAACATTCGACAATGTTTACCCTGTCACAGAGGTGGCAGCGTTAGTTTTAAAAACCATTGGTCAAATTGTTCTGATTATTTATGGCGGTTTTATCATCAGCAGCATTGTCAGTATTGCTGGGGGCATTTATAACCAGCTGGAGTTTGCCCGAGAAGTGCCCATACAAGGTTTGATTCAAGTTGTGAAACTGATCACCTTCATGATCTGCGCTATTTTGATCGTCAGTATATTACTTGAAAAGTCGCCCACCTATATTTTATCTGGTTTTGGTGCCATTGCAGCGGTGACCTTGTTAGTGTTTAAGGACACTATTTTGGGGTTTGTTGCCAGTATTCAAATTGCTGCTAATCGCTTAGTTACTTATGGTGATTGGATTCAAGTTGATAGCTATGGCGCTGATGGTGAGGTTATCGACCTTGGTTTGAACACGGTAAAAGTGCGTAACTGGGATAACACGATTACCACCATTCCTACCTACATGTTGGTGGCCGGTTCATTTAAAAATTGGCGGGGTATGCAGGAGTCGGGTGGTCGTCGAATTAAACGCTCTTTAAATATAGATATGAACAGCATTCGTTTAGTTGATGAGGCTTTCCATACGCAAATAAATAGCGCGATACCTCTGCACGACTACATTCGTGTGACAACGTTACCTGATCCTGTTACGAATTTAGGTTTATTTCGTCGTTATGCTGAAGGATACTTGAAACAGCATGAAAGAATTAACCGTGATTTGACCCTCATGGTGCGAGAACTTCAGCCATTTAATCATGGCTTACCAATTGAGTTTTATTGCTTTAGCGAAGACAAACGTTGGATATCGTACGAACATCTACAAGCAGAGATCATGGATCACCTGCTTGCAGTATTGCCTATTTTTGGATTGCGCCCATATCAGAGTGTGACGGGGCAATTTTCGGCTAATGAGCAGCATGTCGTAGATAAACCAAGTATTAAAGTGGTTAACGCGGCGCCTAAAAGTAAAGACTAGAGCGACTGCACTGCCAAAGCGATACCAATAAAGCCAAGTAATAACCACCAAATAGGGGGCTTAGCGACCCTTAACCATGTGAAGGCTGTAACCACTAATACAATCTGCCATATGTTGTTGATTGTGCTGAGCCAAATCGGCGAGTAGAGTGCTGCCGCTAAAAACCCGACTACCGCAGCATTGAGAGCGGCAATACTGCCAGCAAAGCGTGGTTTATCAGCCAATTGTAGCCAGCTTTTTAAAAATGCAAGCATCAATAAAAAGCCCGGTAAAAAAATCAATAGCGTCGCAATAAGTGCTCCCAATAGGGGAGAATGAGGTGTTAGTTCAGCCCCTAAGTAGGTCGCTATTGTAAACAGAGGGCCAGGAATTGCTTGAGCACTGGCATAGGCTGACAAAAACTGCTCGGTTTCAAGGCTTGGTATGCTTGCTTGCAAAATAGGTAGCACAACGTGCCCCCCACCAAACACCATTGCCCCTGTTTGATAAAATGGAGCAAATAGTGAGGACCATTCGCCAAAGGGTAAAAAGCTCGCGATAAGCAGTACTGCAAAAATGATAAAAGGTAACCACGATACTTTAACGGGTTTACTTACATTCTCATGCTGAGGGAGTTTATGTTGTGGATAAAGCCAGCCAATAATCGCAGCAATAATTAACACAAAAATTTGGCTGGAAAACTGTGAAAAAATAATCAACGATAACGTGCTTAATACCGCGATAAGTTTAAGTAAATGTGTTTTACAAAAGCTCACCGCCATACTGTAAGTTGCATCAGCGACTATAACGATAGCAAATAATTTAAGTCCCGCAATAACAGCAAAATAAATGTTACCAAATTGGTGGGCACTCAGTGCCAAAAAAAACATAATTAAAAAAGACGGTAGAGTAAACCCAATAAAGGCACACAAACCGCCCAATAGACCGCCTTTCTCAACCCCAATCGCAAAGCTTACTTGGCTTGAACCCGGACCTGGTAATGCTTGGCTTAAGCTTATTAGTTGTGCGTAGCGCTCGCTATTTAACCATTTTAAGTTATCGACAAAGTGACGTTTAAAATAGCCTAAGTGCGCTGCGGGGCCACCGAAACTCATGCAGCCTAATAAAAAAAATTGCTTAAATATAACTAGTAACATTGTTTTCGCCATCGAATCTAATCACCTAATTATGACAAATTTCTATGACATTTTTGTGGTTTTTATGACATACACATCGCTAGGATATATAGTAAGGTATGAACGTAGTAACGAGTAACCCTATGAGACTGAGTATCGTAAGCCTATTATTAGTACTTATATCAAGCTCCTTGTATGCAGAACCTGTGCAGAGGGTTATTGTTGCGGTTGATCATTCTCCTCCCTACGGCGTTGTGTCTGAAAAAGGGCATGTGAGTGGCGCAGTGGTCGATATTATGCGTGAGCTGCAACGTACCATACCGATGAAATTAGAATTTGTCGCTTGCCCATTTTCTCGCTGTTTAAAAATGCTCGAACAAAATGAAGTGGATGTGATGGGCGGGTTAATTCGTACCAGCGAGCGTGAGCAAAAAATGCAGTTTATGTCTCCTCCGTACATGATGTTGTCTTCTTCTTTTGGGTTCTATGCAAGAGCAGACCGTGACATCGTTATAAATCGTTACCAAGACTTGCTAGGAAAGCGCATCGCGGTCATGCGAGGAGCCGCTTATTTTTCGCGTTTTGATAATGACAGCTCACTCACTAAAGTGGAGGCTTTGAGTGAAGGTAATGCGTTTGAAATGCTGCTTAAAGATCGCGTCGAACTCGTTATTTCAGTTGAAGATACCGCGGATCATGCCTCGGGTTATTTACAACTCCCTTCACAGCAGATCGTCAAAATGCCTTATCGCTATAAAGACATTATTTACGGCCATATGGCTGTTAGTAAAAAGTTTGCCGACACCTCGTTAGCAAAGGAAATTCAATCTCAGTTACACGCTCTTGTACGTAATGGACGTTTAACAGAATTAGTTAAAGCGTATAACCTACCAGCTGTTACACTTATTAAAGAGAACTATTAACCTAATGTTCATGATTTAGTGTTCATAATTGTTAATAGATCAAAATTACTAAATGCCATGGAGAGACACATGAGTTTCAGCAAGTCGATTTTAACAGTGGGTGTTTTAGCCGTTTTATTAACGGGGTGTGAAACAACTAACACAGGTAAAGGTGCTGCAATCGGTGCCGCAACAGGTGCGGTATTAGGTAAAGCAACAGGCGATCATGATGATAAGCGTATCTTTATTGGTGCGGCCATTGGTGCGTTAGCGGGTGCTGCTGTCGGTGACTACATGGATAAGCAAGAAGAAGCATTCCGTGACGAGCTAGCAGGCTCGGGTGTTGAAGTGGTACGTGAAGGCGATAATATTCGCTTAGTTATGCCATCAAACATCACTTTTGCGACAGATCAATCTTATATCTCATCAGGCTTTCACAGCACCCTTGATGCCATTGCACAAGTGATGAACAAATACGAAAAAACCTACTTAAGTGTTGAAGGTCACACTGATAGCACAGGTAAAGACAGCTATAACATGACACTGTCGCAGCAACGTGCGCAAAGTGTTAAAGATTATTTAGTTAATCATCAAATTATGTCGGCACGTATTAGCACACGTGGCTATGGCGAAACACGCCCTGTAGCGAGTAATGATACAGCCAATGGTCGTGCTTTAAACCGCCGTGTAGAGATTCAAATCGTACCAAACACACAAGGTTAGGCTTAATGTAGTCTAGATTTGTGGTCAGGTTTGATATGCCCTTTCAAACCTGACATCCCTCCTTGGATATTAATCCCGATTAAATTGCAATTCGCAAAGCTGCTTATACAGTGGGTTACTAGTCAATAGCTGCTGGTGTGTACCTGTCGCTATAATTTCACCCTTGTCCATTACCACGATGACGTCAGCATGTTTTACGGTGGCTAAGCGGTGGGCAATAATGAGTGTTGTTCTGTCTTTCATTAAGTGCTCGAGTGCCGCTTGCACATGAGACTCGCTTTGTGCATCAAGTGCGCTGGTTGCTTCATCGAGTAATAAAATAGCTGGATCCTTTAAAATAGCGCGAGCAAGCACAATCCGCTGCTTTTGCCCACCAGAAAGACGTACCCCTTGTTCACCTAAAAAGCTGTGATAGCCCTGCGGTAGCTGCGTGATAAATTCATCGGCGTGTGCATATTTGGCTGCCGTGTATACCTGCTCGTCACTCGCATGGGGATTGCCATAGCGAATGTTATGCATTACATCGCAGCTAAACAAAATGGGGTTTTGTGCCACCATGCCCATTTGTTGGCGTAAACAGTGAAGAGATAATTCTTTAATATTAATGCCAGCTAATGAAATACTCCCTGCGCTCGGATCGTAAAATCGTTGCAATAATTCAAATAATGTTGTTTTGCCTGCACCAGAGGGACCAACAATGGCGACTGTTTGACCCTGTTTTACTTCTAAATTAAGTGTACTAAGTGCTGCATTATCGGGTCTAGATGGATAATTAAATGATACATTGTCAAAACGAATAGCAGGGTGGTCAGCTTTATTTAATTCGAGCTGATCATCTTTATTGTGTGCGGGGTTTTGAATCATACTTTCAACAGCGAGCAGCTCTAACAGTCTTGCTGCCGCACCTGCTGCGCGTTGTAACTCACCGTACACTTCGGCAACTGTTGCAACCGACATAGCCACCATAATGGCATAGAATACAAAGGCACCTAGCTCGCCGCCCGTCATGGTACCCGCGAGCACATCACTGCCGCCTACCCAAAGCATCACGCTGATGGCACTAAAGGTTAGAAAGATCACTGCAGCAATTAAAAGTGAGCGTTGTTTAATACGACTTTTTGCGACTAAAAATGCTTTATTCGTTTCTTCAGCAAAAGCCGCTTTTTCGCGCGCTTCATGACTAAAACTTTGTACGACCTTAATATTTTGAATAATTTCGCCTGCATAAGTACTGATATCGGCAATGGCATCTTGGCTCGAACTTGCTAGTTTACGCACTTTACGACCAAAAATTAGCATAGGAACTAACACCATAGGTACACAGGCAACGACCACTAAGGTTAGTTTTAAATTAGTAATTAGCAGCATAGCAAGGCCACCCACTAACATTAAGCTGCTACGAAGCGCCATAGAAAATGATGAGCCAATAATCGATTGCAGCAATGTGGTGTCGGTGGTGAGTCGTGACATCAGCTCGCCGCTACGGTTTTCTTCAAAGTAGCTTGGGTGTAACGTTACAATTCGCTCGAAAATCGCGTTACGAATATCATTACTGACTCGTTCACCTATCCACGACATTAAATAAAAACGACAAAATGTGCCGATTGCTAATAGGCTGATAAGGCCAATAAGAACCATCACTGCTTGTTGAAGTTGTTCTTGAGAGCCTGCAATAAAGCCATGATCAATAACAAACTTCACTCCTTGGCCGAGTGACAAGTTAACGCCTGCGGTGAGTAATAATGCCCCAAGGGCTGCAAATACCACCCATTTGTAGGGCTTAATAAACGCTAAAACGGGTAACAGGCTACTGAACGCGGCCTTTTCTTTGTTAATTGCCATGCTAGATTCTTATTTGTGAATAGGGTATAGATATGGTTATCATCGCTTTAAAAATCAACAGTAAAATAAGGGATTAGTATGGAATCAACAGTGATAAGCGGTCAATTTAACGTGAAATTAAACCCAATTGGGGGGTATGCGACAGGTCAAGATGGCGTGAATCTTGGCCGTATGTCGATAGATAAAACGTTTACAGGCGCTCTGGAAGCAACTAGCCAAGGAGAGATGCTGAGCGCAATGACGGCAACCCAAGGCAGTGCAGGATATGTTGCTATTGAACAAGTGGTTGGTAGTCTGAATGGCAAACAAGGTAGCTTTGTATTACAACATTTTGGCACCATGGATAAAGGCACAGACAGGTTAATTTTAGAAGTCGTGCCAGATTCAGGCGCTGGTGAATTGGTGGGGCTTACGGGTAAAATGGCAATCCGCATTGAGGCGGGAATTCATTACTATGATTTTGAGTATGAGTTAACAAGCTAATATGCAAAAAATTATTGAATTTAAAAAGAAACGTTTTCTGGGTGGACTTGATATCACTGCGTTAAATCAGAAAGTGTACGAGTTAGGCCAATCTGGCTGGCAGGTTAAAACAATCACCACAGCCACCGGTTTTTATGGTCAAATAACGGCCGTTTTATTGTTAGTAGAGAATAATGAATTATGACACTCACAGAGTGGTTGAGTTTAGTGTTAATTTGTATCATGGGTGCTATGTCGCCAGGGCCAAGTTTAGCGGTTGTGTTAAAGCATAGCCTTCACGGTGGTATGAAAAACGGCATGCTGGCGGCCGTGAGTCATGGTGTGGGAGTGGGGTTTTATGCGAGCGCCTCTTTGCTTGGATTAGGTGCACTGATGACCAAGTTACCTACACTTTATAACGTACTCGTGTATGGTGGTGCCGCCTACCTTGCTTATTTAGGTATACGTATATTACTGGCAAAACCCAGTTCGCAAGCCGTGAAAGTTGAACAAGCCATACCTAGTCAACGCGCTGCGTTACAAGATGGTTTTGCTATTGCGTTTTTGAACCCCAAACTTGCGGTGTTCTTTTTAGCGCTCTTCTCACAGTTTATTGACCCAGAAAATCTCACGTTACAGGTTGGCTTGATCATGTGCTTAACTGTATTTGTACTGGATACTGGCTGGTATTTGTTGGTTGCCTTACTCACAGAAATATCAAAAAAGCGCTTTGGTTTTACTAAAGCGAATCCACTTTTTGAAAAACTACTCGGCATGATCTTTATCGCACTTGCAGTGCGTGTCGTGAAAACACTTTAAAGGAGCCTGTGATGTCAGAGACAAGTATATTGAGCGCCCGCTTTAATCCTAAAGTAAAACAGTATTGGTTATTACTGGGTATGTTTACCTGTGTGATTAGTATGATAGGTATTCCTTTTATCCCTATTGTTGCTCTTATTATTTGGCTGGTGGCAGGGCGTATTCTAGCTGCTATGTCGGCACAGCTATTAACGCGAAAACTGGTCGTTAAACGGGGTGTGTTCTTCAAAGAAGAAAAATCAATACCGCTTGAAAAAATCACTGATGTGGCATTAAGCCAAGGGCCTTTAATGCGCCAGTTTGGTTTGTACCGACTCAGCTTCGAAACGGCTGGGCAATCTGGTCAGGGGGCTTTGGTGTCTTTACTCGGCGTGATTGATGCTGCTGAATTTCGTGAAGCCATCCTAAAGCAAAAGGATGAAATAAGCCAAACAAGCGCTAAGGCTGAGCCACAATCTGAGGATAACCAGTTAGCGCTTTTGCGTTCACTGACCTATAGCGTAAAAAACATTGAGCAAATGTTAGTTACGCTATTAGATGAAAAGCGTTAAACAGATTGCAACGTTGTGCTGCCAGCTTTTAGCGTAAAGGCTTTTTTGCGATCATTGAGCATGGTGTAACTGGCCGTTTTAATACTGCTTACAAATTGCCATTCTGCATGCGCTTGCTGTTCGGTGAAAGTGACTGTTAAATAACCGCGTTCAACTAGGTTATTATAGGCCAAGTCATTAACCAGTAATGCGATCACTTGTTCCATCTGTGCAACTGTTTCGGCTGATTGGCTGTTGAGTGCCAAATAGTTTTCAAGGCCAGGTGATGATACAGAAGACGTTGCAAACTCAACGCCGGCAGTGAGTGACGCTGCAAACGGATTACTCGCATCGGTAACGAGTTGGCCTGCCCATGCATTGTGAGTGTCGCCAGCGAGGACCACGAGGTTCTTCTCTGCAGTGATTGCCGTGCCAAGTATCACTTCTCTCTCGTAAGCATAACCATCCCATGCATCTAGGTTATAAGGTGCTGTTGTTTCTACCCGTGCTCGTTCTTGTGCTGTCACACTTGGATCCCCCGCTAAAATGCGTCCTTTAATTTGCGCAAGTTCGCTGAATAATACATTGGCTTTTGCAAGTAACTCACTGGGATCATTGCCTCCGGCTTGTGCTATTTGAATTGACATTAACAGTTGCAGTATTTCAAAAGGTAAGTGCATTTTAGTCATTAATACTTGCTGACCCAGTACTTGCCATTGTGTTGTTGCCGTACTTAACCCGTCGGTAAGCCAAGTGAGTTGCTCGTTTCCTAATAGGGCTCTCGATGGTGAACTGATTGCAGCGGCAAAATCGCTTTGTCCTTGTGCACTTGTTAAATCAAAGTCGGCATAGTTTAGTTGTTCATCACGGGCTAAAACACGCGTATCGAGCATGTGCAATGACACTAAATTACCAAATTCAAAACGGCGATAAATTCGTTCTTTATCGGCGACATTGCGTATTGGCATCCATTCAAAATAGGCTTGTAAGGCGTGCAGCTTACGTTCGGTAAAATCGCCTTCTCCTTCGTTATGGTTTTCAGCACCATTTTTCCACGTGTCGTTGGTAATTTCGTGGTCGTCCCACACCGTTATAAATGCGCAATTACCGTGTGCGGCTTGTAAGTCTTTATCTGTACGGTAATGGGCATAGCGTTTGCGGTAATCAGTAAGCGAAATAATTTCTTCACTGTTATCATTGGGCAGTAAGCGTCCAAGTAAGGCTGCATCCTCTGTGGCATAGCCGTTATTACCGTATTCGTAAATGTAATCACCCAAATGCAGTACCGCATCTAAATCGGTTTGCTTTGCTATTTCACCATACACATGGAAAAAGCCTGCGGGGTAGTTGGCACATGACACAACTGCAAATTTTACTTGCTCAATGGTGCCCGTAGGGAGTGTTTTACCTTTCCCAATAGGTGATGTTTTGCCATTACTTATAAAGCGGAAATAATAGGTGGTGTTTGCAGTTAATCCTTGTAGATCAACTTTTAAGGTGAAATCAGTTGCCGCTGTTACGTCGGTCTCGCCATCGTGGCTAATCGTGTCAAAATTAGCATCGGTAGATGCTTGCCACTTGACTTTAATACTGGAGGTTGCGGTATCAAGAGGCGTAACGCGGGTCCAAATTATAAGGCTATCGGCCAGTGGGTCACCACTTGCAACTCCATGCTCAAAACTGACATGGGTGCTGACATCTTCATCGTCGTCTAAAGTGCAGCCCGTTAAGCCTAAAGATAAAACGGCGACCCCAAATCCGGCCGCCGATGCTTTTAAAAAATGTCTTCGTGTAAATGTCATTGCTCTGTACCTGTTAAAAGAAAAGTAAGAGCTTATCCGACCAGTGTTACTGTTCTGTGAAGCTAAAAAACGTGGCAGATTTGTTCAGCATTACACGTAATTACTGTGACATTCTCGTAACCTACGCGGGTTAGCGCTTCAGCACTGAGTGTGGCCCGGGCGCTACTTGCACAGTGCAAATAGATTGGCCGAGCAGGGTCTTTTTCAATTTCCATTAGTTTCATTTCAAGCACACCGCGCGGGATATTAATCGCACCTGTTGCGGCTTTTGTGGCATGCTCGGCGGGCTCACGTACATCAATTAATAAACCATGATTTTCGCTTAATTCTTGTTTTGCTTGCTCTGCACTAATGCGGCGCTGATTAGGGGCAACAATTTTCATTAGGTCAGGAATTGGGGTTAGCATACTAATCCTCCATGCCAAGTTTGCGTAATAGGGTGATCATAGGACACCACTTAGTGAATGCCGATTGAATTAAGTTTAGAGCAATAAATACCGTAAACCAAATCCACATAGGATTGTGAAACTGTTGGAGCAACAATGAAATACAGATCATTACACCAGCAATAAGGCGGAGCGCGTCATTTAGTTTCATAATTAAACCTCAATAACAAAGGGTGATGTAATTAATATATTAGAAAATTCTACATTAGTAAATTCTAATATTAGACTTTTCTAATATATCTATCTATACTTTACGGATATTTAAGAATATAGAGTGGTGTGATTATGAACATCGATTTTGCGGCAATGGCCGACAATGTTGAACAAGCAGAGCAAATATTAAAGATCTTAGCGAATAAAAATCGCTTGATGATTCTATGCTCATTGCAAGAGGGAGAACTGAGTGTCAGTGAGCTTAATGAAGCGGTTCCTCTGGCACAGTCTGCTTTGTCTCAGCATTTAGCTGCACTGAGAAAAGCTGAAATTGTGGCGACTCGTCGTGAAAGCCAAACAATTTACTATCGTGTCGTTGATAAAAGTGTGATGGCTATTTTAGAAACACTTCATGGTTTATTTTGTAAAGGTAGTTAAGGGATGAATGCTATCGATAATGCCGTAAAAAATAGCTTAAGTGGGCGAATTCCAGTCATTATTTTTATAATGGCGATACTGCTTGGTCTCATGGCGCTAAAGCAAACACCACGCGAAGAGGAGCCACAAATAGTGGTGCCCATGCTCGATATTTATGTTGCTGCCCCGAATGTTGAAGCCCCAGAAGTCGCTCGGTTAGTGACAGAACCATTAGAAAAGCTATTAGCGCAATTAACCGGTGTTGAACACATCTACTCGACGACACACAGTAATAATGCTGTGGTTACATTGCGCTTTGAAGTGGGCCATGATCGCGAAAAAGCGATACTCGATACGTATGCCAAGCTTTACAGTTACCAGCACACTATGGCGTCAGTGATTACATCGTGGCAAATTCGCCCCGTTGAGGTGAATGATGTGCCAATTGTGATGCTTGGGTTGTTCAGCAAAGACCCAAAACTCTATGATGACTACCAGTTAACGCGTTTTGCGAATGAAATTGCCACAAGCTTACAGCGCATTGAAAATACCAGCGAAGTCAAAGTGATAGCAGGTCGAACTCGGCAGCTCACTATCGACCTTGATGCCAGCGCATTAGCGGCACACCAAACCACTTTAAACGACGTATATTATGCCCTCAAGGTGTCTAACCAGCTAGTTAATGTTGGCAGTGTTGTAGATGGTAAACAGCACATTGCTTTGCAAGTGGGGGATGTATTACGTACTCAGTCGGCAATTGAACACCTCGTTGTTAACGTAGTAAATGGTAAAAGTGTTTATTTGAATGATGTGGCGACTGTCGCCGATGGCCCCAGCGAAGCCCAAAGTTATCAATGGCTTGCTCAATCAGATACTGAGCAGCAACTGCCATTAGTGACGATTAGTGTTGCCAAGCAAGCAGGCACAAATGCGGTGGCTGTTGCGAATCAAGTGCATGATGTGATGAACCAACTATCGGTGACATTATTGCCTGATGAAGTTGGCTACACGGTACTGCGTGACTATGGCCGAACTGCCAATGAAAAAGTGAATAACCTCACTTCTAGTTTGGTGTTTGCAGTATTTACAGTGGTTATTTTTGTTGGCGTGTTTTTAGGCTGGCGGCCCGCTATTGTGGTCGGTCTTGCGGTGCCTATTTGCTACGGTATTACTTTAACGCTCGACTTCGCATTTGGGTATACCATTAACCGAGTAACCCTGTTTGCACTGATTTTATCTCTGGGCTTACTTGTTGATGACCCTATTACAGGAATCGACAATATCAGCCGTTTTATCACTAAAAAAGGTGATAAAAAACAAAATATTGTTGATGCCATGAGTGAAATTAGAGTGGCTCTATTTATGTCGACTCTAACCATTATGGTGGCATTCATTCCGCTTGCGTTTATCACTGGCATGATGGGCCCTTACATGGCACCTATGGCATTCAATGTGCCTGTTAGTGTAATGGTTTCAACTATGGTGGCGTTTTTTGTGACGCCATGGCTGGCCATGAAATTACTCAAAGCCCCCGTTGATGACAACATGCAATTAGAGGCCAACCCTCATAGTTTATATGAGCGTATTTTGTCGCCATTACTTGAATCTAAAGGCCGTGCAAAACTAGTACTATGGATCACCTTAGGGTTGTTTATCGCCAGTGCCATGTTGCCAGTAATGCGCGCTGTCCCATTAAAGTTGCTACCGTTTGATAATAAAAACGAACTCCAAGTCTTAATCGATATGCCAGAAGGCACCAGTCTTGAGCAAACAGCCGCTTTTACCCGAAAAGTGCAATCGGTCACTTGGCAATTAAATGAAGTGAGCGAAGCGGCAGCGTATGTTGGCCAGCCATCAAGCATGGACTTTAATGGTATGGTCCGTGGGTATTACCGAAGAGAAGCCGCAAACCTTGCTGAGCTTAGAGTATTACTAGTTGATAAAACCGAGCGTGACCATCAATCTCATGGTGTGGTTATGCGCTTACGTGCTGCATTAGCCCCTCTGGCAACCGAGGGTATTGTGCTAAAAGTGGTTGAAGTACCGCCAGGGCCTCCTGTCCTAAGCACCTTGGTGGCCGAAGTATACAGTGATCCATTTGTTGATACACACACGCACCATCAGGCTGCAGCTGCTGTTGCAAATAGACTTAAACAAGAACCGCATGTAGTCGAAGTTGATACCAGTATGGCTGCTAATGCGCCATTACAACGCTTCATAACAGATAAAACCAAAGCGTCGTTATCGGCTGTTTCAACCCAAGATATCGCACACGCTTTAGCGATTGCCTCGCACGGTGAAAATGTCGGTGTGCTGTATGTTAGTGGAGAAACTAACCCTGTCGCTATTAAATTGCAGCTACCATATCAAGATCGTAACCAATTTGCTCAGTTACTCGCATTGCAAGTTCGTGGCGACAGAGAGCTTGCAAAAACCAGCGATGAGTTTGGGCTGCAAAGTGCGCCACGTCCGCTGGTGGCATTATCTGAGTTAGGGGCATTTAAATATCGCGATGTTGCAAAACCGATTATGCGTAAAGATCAGCGAAATGTGATTTACGTCATGGCTGAACTCAATGGCCGGACACCCGCTGAGGTAATTGCCGATGTTAATGCAGATTTAGCTGTTAGCAGTAATGCGTTCAAGCAAAGTGATTGGCAAAGCAGGCATTTTTTTAGTAACGGTGGCACCGCGTCATGGCAATTACCTGCGGGGACAGAGGTCACTTTCAGTGGTGAAGGTGAATGGCGCATAACGATTGATGTATTCCGTGACATGGGGATTGCGTTTGCGTTTGCATTAACGGCCATTTTTATCATTCTGCGTATTCAAACACACTCTGCCAGTTTGTCACTGATTATTATGTCGGCTATTCCCTTGACAGTCATTGGTATCATGCCGGGTTTTTGGTTATTGAATCAATTTGGTGAGCGCAGTATTGCTGGCGCCCCTGAGCCTGTGCTGTTCACTGCAACGGCCATGATAGGCATGATTGCGCTTGCGGGGATAGTTGTGCGTAACTCACTTATTTTAGTTGAGTTTATTAATCAAGCGCGCGGGCAAGGTATGGCTATTAAAGAAGCACTTATTGCAGCGGGTACTGTGCGTATGCGACCTGTTTTACTGACCGCAGGCACCACTTTATTAGGTAACTTGGTAATCACTTTAGACCCTGTGTTCAGTGGCCTAGCGATTGCGATTATTTTTGGTATTGTGGCATCAACACTGTTCTCATTGTTTGTTGTGCCATTGGTTTATTATTTAGTGTTTGCAAAGGATGCAGCCAAAGAGGAACACGCTCATGCAGGGTAAATCGAAACTTATTGGTTCAATTATCGCGTTAATGGTCATTATTGTTGCGGTACTTTACATGGCTGGCAGCTTTTCTGATAAACAAGCCCCAGGCATAAAAAATCCCGCGGCGAGTGAGTACACAGGTCAGTTACTAACCGTGACATTGGCTGATATTGCACGTGATGAAATTGTGCCAGGGACCGTTATTGCTAAGCAAAATACCCAAATATCATCGCGCGTTATGGCGCAAGTTGAGCGTTTAAATGTGCGTGCTGGTGACACTGTGCGTCAAGGTGATGTATTAATTACCTTGCAACAAGACGATTTTAAAGCACAGCTTGCTCAAAGTGACGCACAAATTAATGCTATTAATGCCTCGCTTACCCAAGCTGAAAAGCAGCTCAAGCGAGTTAATGACCTTTTCAAACAAGGTTTAGTGTCAGTCAGTGATTATGATGATGCGAAAGCAAGGTTTGATAATTTAAGCGCAAATCTAGCCATTGCTAAGCAGCAGCAAACTCAAGCGCAAGTGGCATTGAGTTTTACAAAAATTAAAGCGCCTATTTCAGGCGTGGTCGTAGAGCGATTTGCTGAACCGGGTGATACCGCTACTCCGGGCAAACCGTTACTTGCGCTTTATAACCCACAACAATTGCAATTGGCGTTTAATGTCAGGGAGCAGCAAGCTATTAAGTTGGCTGTTGGGCAAACATTAACAGTAACGCTTCCAGCATTATCGACATCTATGAGCGCAACGGTAACCGAAATTGTTCCCGTAGCTGATAGCGCAGCCCGCAGTATGGAAATCCGCTTAGAAACGCAGGCTCAAATAGGGTTAATGCCGGGATTGTATGCGCAATTACGTTTACCATTGGTCACTGCCAAAGGCGTATTGATTGACCCAAGCTGGGTGCATCAATATGGTCAATTAAGTATGGTGTATGTGAAAGAAGGCGGTCATATTGTGCGTCGCTACGTACGCTTAGGCGAAATGGTGGGTAATAAGCAGCACATCGTTGCAGGCTTAAACCCTGGTGATGTGCTGGCTGTCGATTATTAATGTAACCAGTTTATATTTAGCATGGGACTTTAACCGTCGCTATTTTTTCGCCTTGAATGTCATGATAGTGTTTTTCACATAAATGATTATCCCAACCTCCTGAACTTCCTCCAAAAATAGGTGAGTGGCTGCTGCCACTGCCTATGGGAGTTTTAGATGAATGAGATAAATTTTGATCCAGTGCTTCTTCCAGGCAAGAAGAGATCTCCTTCACTCCCCCTTTAGTTAGCAGAGAGAGTGTATATCCTTCGAACTTCGTAAATAATGGATTTAATTCGACATCTAATCCCCTGAATTCTTTAATCCACTTTACATTAAAAACCACTTTATAACCTGTGCTGTCAGGTACATCAGAGTGGGTAGGTAAATCAACTATGGTATTGAAGTTGCGTGATACTTTTTTCCAGCTACCTTGATATGAAAACCCTAAAGCAAACAGCGAAAATCCCGTTGAATCCATTTTATCTGTCATGAAGGCAGATTCTGGGTTTTTAAAATCTCGATAAACTTTATGATTTAACTTCGTTTGTAATTCTGAAGCTGTTTTTCCGCCATATGCAGCATTAACTGCGCTTTTTATGTGTGAAGGACATGTCTCAGAGTTAGTTTCGCTTATTGACATGAAGTTATTCGTGGTGTCGGAAGAGCTGCTTACAGGTTGCTGCTTAATTTGCGCTTGAGCTTCTTTTATAAAAGTAGAAAAGTTTTTATCAGTTATTTTGACTTTGTTTATAACTGATAAATCATTACTTGCTGGTGAGATATTTTGACTATATTTCTCAAGGTTCAAAGCCGGTAGGCCTTGGTTTTTATAACTAATCAAAAAAACAAAGTGGTTATCGCTTTGTGTGTCTGCAATAATTACTTTTTTACTGTCGGCATAACACGCTTCATTTCCTAAAGTTATTTCGTGCTTTGGATTCGATGACTCACAACGCATGTGTGGTGACTCTTGATTTGCATAATACTTAGCTTCGTTATAACTGCAGTTTTCACATAAATGCAGAGTAATATCTTTTTCAATAGCACTTACAGTGTTACTTATAAGAGTCAAAAGTAAAAAATAAAAAAAGAATAGTTTCATCGTAGCTCCTTGCTTTGATTTAATCTTATGATGTTAACTTTGTGAGTGTGTTTTTATTATAAAAAAGTGAGCGCACTTTTATCTTGTCAATCAAATAAAGGTTGCTATCTCGTCCAGTGGCTTTTTCACTAAGGCATGCTCAGGCAGGGTTGCATCAGCACTCGGGTAGCCTGCGATAAGGAGCATATAAGGGCGTTCGTTATCTTTATCTCGACCACAAACCTCGGTTAAAAAGCTCATTGGTTTTGGCGTATGCGTTAGTGTGGCAAGTCCTGCTCTGTGCAGGGCTTGAATCAAAAAGCCTGTGGCAAGGCCGACAGATTCATGCACATAATAGTTGGTGTTTTTATCATCGGATGTAATACCGCCTTTCTTTTGACTGAATACAGCAATAAGCCAAGGGGCATGCTCAAGGTAGGGTTTACTGGCATCGGTGCCAAGTGGCTTTAGAGCGTTCAGCCATTCTTCGCCAGCACGGCCTTCGTAAAAGGAGCGTTCCAGTTTTTCTGCCGCATCACGAATTTGTTTTTTAACGTCATGACTGTGTATCGCAACAAAGTGCCAAGGTTGATGGTTTGCGCCACTCGGTGCAGTACCTGCGGCTTTAATACAGGTTGCAATTATTTCTTTTGGGACTGGGCGGTCACTAAAACTGCGAATACTGTGTCGTCGCTGACTCACGGCTAAAAATTCTTCTGCACGCTTGAGCATTTCGTCGTGAGGGTATTCAATAAAATCATTGAGTGGCTTATTTTTGTGTTCTTGCATGGCTTTTCGCTTCTTATCTGTTAATGATGTCATCACATTATAGTTGTGTATGCAGGTTTCGGCGGTAGTCTTCTAACTCATTACTTAACCAGTCTTTTGATGTAAGTAACGTGCCATTGCTAAGTCTGACTTTATAGGGCTTACCGCTCCATGAACTTTTACTGGCGAGATTCTCTATAAACTTTTCGGCGGTTTTAGCGTAACGAGTTGCTTTACTGTATTTCATCGCCAAGTGCTCGGCGGCATCTTTACTTGAATGTTCGGTCCCGTTGCGAATAAAAATAGCATCGCTCTGCGCCACAAAGTCTATTAAATGATTAATCTCTTGCTCTGCAGTGTTGGCATAACTTAATTGACTAACAGATAGTAACATCAGGCTCAGTAGCCAATATCCTTTGATCATTACTTTCATCGTGCTTCTTGCTCTATCGTGAGGGTTGCAATTATGGGATTGTGATCTGAACTTTCAAGCTCAGGCACAACCGTTGTTTCTATTTTGACACCACGTACCCACACTTGGTCAAGTGCTAATCCAAATGCTTTGGTGCGTTTATCGTCTAAATAGATGGCTTCATGTAAACCAAGGTTTTTGAGTGTTTGTGTGACGAGTTGTTGTCTTTCATCACTCCAGGTGTTGAGGTCGCCAGCAAATATAATGGGGCCGGTGTGATGGCGCATAATGTCTGCAGCATCATCGAGTTGTTGTTTTAAGTCGCTAATGCCAAAGGTAAAGTTTATAGCGTGTAGGTTAACACTGAGTAATAACTGTTGATTTGGTAAGGCATATTCAACGATATTGGTCGCTTTTGGGCTGCGCAGCCACGGTTCTACATGCGTTAATGTACAGTGTACTGTAGCTGGCCAGCGGCTTAAGGTCATGACACCAGATTGCACGTTACCACTTTTATAGCCTTTGGCAAAACGCCAATAAGGCTTTAGATTGGTAAGGGTTGAGTCTTTAATGGCTTCTTGTAATAAGACAATATCTGCACTTTCATTGAGTGTGTTTAAGTCGTTGAGTAAGCCGTCAATTTGGGCTTTATAAATATTCCAACTGAGCAGTTCAAATTGATATGGCAATATATAGTGTCCCGCATAAGTTTGCAGACGGCTTTGTGCTAATTGTTGCTGGCAGCCAGCTAAATTAGCCGCCGTTTTTGTGATCCCTTGTTGTTCATCAGAAAGTGGCTCACTTGAAAGACTGTGCCAAGATAATAAACTCAAAAACAATAAGTGCAGATACGGTGCCATAATGCCCCTAAATTGCTGACCTAACCCTTAGTTGAAGACAACTTAAGTTTAGTTCAAAGTAAGCATGCTAAAAAAGAGATGCTTTTCTGGTACTCAATCACATATAAACACTGCGATGTTTTACTCATAACGCAGCGCATCAATTGGGTTTAAACGCGCAGCCTTAATAGCGGGCGCTAAACCAAACACAATACCAATCAATGAAGTAAAGCCAAACGACAGCATAATCGCCCAACCCGGTATGTAGGCTTCTGGCATGCTCGGCACTAATATTGAAATCAGTGCGGCAGCGCCATAACCAATCGCTAAACCAATTAAGCCGCCAAACAGCGATAGCACGACAGCTTCAACTAGAAATTGCAGCATGATAAAACCAGGTGTTGCCCCTAAGGCTTTTAAGGTGCCGATAACGCGGGTACGTTCCGTTACCGAAACCAGCATGATATTCATCACACCAATTCCACCGACGACTAGGCTTATACCTACAATTCCAGCGGTAATGGCAGTTGCGCTACCTGTAAATTTATCAACATTAGCACGGACTTTTTCCGCGGTCTCAAATTCAAAGTCGTCTTCATCACCGTCTTTTAATTTATGAAGCTGTCTGAGAATTCGACGAATTTTAGCCAACACTTGTGCTTCGTTAGCGTCGTCTTTTAAGCGGAACATCATTTGTACATTCGTATCAACGCTACCCCCTTCGAGGGCACTCATGGTGCTGATCGGAATATTAATATAATCGTCTTGATCAAAGCCAAGTAAGCTCCCTTGCTTTTCAGCAACACCAATAATGCGAAACCACTCACCGCCCAGTTTAATGTACTCGCCAACGGGGTTGTCGGGTAAGTTAAGCTTTTCAATTATCGATGGACCAATAAAAGCAACGCGACGGCGCTTTTCGTCATCTTCTGCGCGAATAAATCGGCCTAATTCAGGGTAGGTACGGTAGGCTCTTTGATAATCTTGTTCGGTGCCCATCACTCGTGACGAGTGGCTTTTGTTGCCATACTCAGCAGCGCCAGAAAATCGCCATGTAAACATTAATGCAGTGAAGGTTTCAGCTTCTTTTATTCGCGCCTTTAAGGTTAAGAAGTCGCTATAAGTTAGCTTGGCTTGCTGTCCCACCATTTCTTTTTCAACACTGGTATAGGGCTTTATATTGGTTACATCTGGAGACATATCAGCGAGTTGGTCATTAATTTGTTTGGTAAAACCCTGCATAACGGCCACCACAGTGACAACCGCAGCGACCCCGATGATGATCCCTAAACAGGTGAGGGCACTGCGCATGGCATTGGCTTTAATTGCCATGAGTGCCGCTTTACTTCCTTCCATTATTGCAATAGCAGATCTAAACATGCAGCCTTGCTCCTTCACCTTTACGAGTGTCGCTCACCACTTTCCCATCGACGAGTCGAATAACGCGTTGACAATGGTCGGCAATATCTTGCTCGTGAGTCACTAAAATAATGGTGTGGCCTTCGTTATGTAATTCATCAAATAGGGCCATGATCTCGGTGGTCGTTTTGCTATCTAAGTTACCGGTTGGCTCATCACCAAGTAGAATGTGTGGCTTGGTTACGAGCGCGCGGGCAATGGCTACACGTTGTCGTTGACCGCCAGATAGCTGGCTAGATAAATGGTTCACTTTATCGCCAAGGCCAACACGCTGTAATGACTCAAGCGCTTTTTTTTTGCGTTCTTTCGCGGAGATAAAACGATAAACGAGCGGCTGCATAACATTTTCCAGTGCGGAAGCGCGGGGTAATAAGTTAAAACTTTGAAATATGAAACCCACGCTTTCATTGCGTTGATGAGCAAGCTCAGTTTCACTCATTTGTTTAACTAACTTATCTTTTAAATAGTAATCACCACTGGTTGGGGTATCTAAACAGCCAAGCAAATTCATTAAGGTTGATTTACCTGAACCCGATGGGCCGATGATGGCAACATACTCATTTTGTGCAATTTCGATATTGATGTCATCCAGGGCTTTGAAAACTTGCTCGCCCATTTTGTACTGTTTATTAATATTAGTCAGTTTGATTACCACAGACATCAGGATGCCCCTTTTACAAGGCTGTCTTTAATTGCCACGGTATCGCCATCTTTTAATGAACTAAGCGGTCTTGCAGGACCAATCACAATGCGCTCACCCACCGTTACACCCTGTGTTATCGCTTGCTCTATATCTGATGAAATTCCCACCTTAACAGGCGATTTAGTGACGGTGTTATCGGCGTTTAGCTTCCATACAAAGTAGGTATCGTCTTCCTTTTGAATTGCTTCAATGGGGAGTTTTAAACCATTTTCGGTAATGCTTGTGGCAATTTCAGCTCGGCAACTCATACCAGCATAAAGTTGACGCTCAGTGGCATCAAGCAGCACTTTGACTTTAAACGATAGCCCTTGCGAACCTGGTTGGTTTTTTGCTGAAGTGCCAATGTTTATGACTTTTCCTGTAAAGGGTTGATTAGGGTAGGCTGCTGCATAAATGTCGGCATGTTGATTTAACTTTATGCCAGCAATATCAGTTTCATCAACCCGTAACTCCGCTAAAATTGCACTGGGGTCGGCGACTAGCATTAGGTCTGAACCAATAATGTTTGTCGTACCGGCTATCACGGTCTCACCTTCTTTAATGTTGACCGAAGCGAGTAGCCCACTCATGGGTGCGCGAAACACACTTTTATTTAAACGGTCTTCGGCAATCAGTAACGACGCTTGTGCTTGATGATAGGCTTCACGTTTCGCTTCAATATCAATTTCGGCTAAATCACGCGCGTTTTGTAGGTTTTCATACACTTCTTGGCCTGCAAGCCCGACTTCGTAGAGCTCTTTTTGTCGACTTAATTGTCGCTCAATATTTTTCAGGCGTGTTTCGCTGTGTTTAATATCAATCTCGGTTGCACGCAACACCGCTTTGTTTCGCGCCACCTCAGATTCAAATGCAGTGGTATCAAGGCGCATTAAAATATCGCCTTCGGTGACACTTTCACCTTCTTCAACAAATACCTTCGCAACCCGCCCAGTGACTTCTGAGCGTAACTGTACTTGGGTGTTAAATACCAGATTACCAGAGGCCAAAATTGAATCAGCAATACTACCTTGTTCAACGCTTGCTACATGCATTTCAGGCACTTTTTTGCTGTTTGTTATTTGCTTAGATATGAGTAATGCTGCAAATGCCGTGATAGCAAGGCCAATAATGATGGCTTTTTTCATGTTACTTCCTTGTGGGAGTAAGAGCGGCAATGCCGCTCATTTGATAGCTAGATGATTGCAATAACTGTCCAAATACCGTAGATCGCGATACTGGGTAGGGCAGCAAACAGGAGTGCTTTATTAAAGTTGAAGTTAGTCCAACACTTTAAACCGACTGCCGCTAGTACAATGCCCCAGATAGAGAAAATGTTTAGGCTTTCAAGCATGGTATAAAAAGGATGACCGACCTCAAGGCCGATGAGCAATTGATTGATTGAGGCATAATTAAAGAGGGTTGGTGAAAGCTGGTTGTTGCTGGCAGTTAAAACGAGGATCAATATACCCAAGCTTGAAATAACCATTGGCATCATGGTCCACACGCCAAACCCATACCACGCACCGTAACTATAGTTAGCCTCTGGATCTTGCTTTGATACAAATAGGTAGTAACCGGCCATCAATGCATTAATAACAGCTAAGCCAATAATACCACCAAAGAGCGCAAACCATACCTGCATATCAAGCGTTTGCTCCATGCTTTGACGGATCATTTTTTGCTCAGCAATTGTGGCATCAACACTGGCTGCAGCGACTTGCTGATCGATTAAAAACTGAGGATCTGCTTTGTTATAAAAAGCGAGCATACTTGCCGCGAGCATGCCTGCAAGTAATATGAAAGCAACAAAAGACCAGCCTTTTGCCTCCTTCACTCCATTAAACGCTTTGCTTGGGCTGATAAAAATATCAACTAGTGCTGTCACTGCATTCGACGATTTCATTATTATTCCTTGTTAAGTAACATTTATTTTTAGGTACTAAAATACCCTGATTTATTATTAATTAGAAGTCTGATTTGTAACTATATGTTAACAGTTGTGAATAGGGAAATTGTGTTATTCTTTAAAGAGTAAGATAGGTGTAATAATCAAGATTAAGTAGGTATATATAGTGAATAACAATGTGCGTTGTATTGATGAATTAGTACTGGGATTTTGGCGCTTGCTAGATTGGCAAATATCACCACAGCAATGCTTAAGCTTTTTAGAGCAAGCCATTGAAGTAGGGGTTACACACACTGACCATGCTGATATTTATGGTGAATACGGCTGCGAAGCTGAATTTGGTAAAGCGTTACAACTAAAGCCGAGTATTCGTGATGAAATAAAAATAATCACTAAATGTGGAATTAAACCCGCATTTCCCAGTTTAGGCTTGCAAGGCAAAGCGAATCATTATGACTCGAGTGCAGCCCATATCATCGCATCCGCTCAGCAATCGCTTAAACACTTTAATACCGACCGATTAGATGTGTTATTGATCCATCGCCCTGATTATTTAATGAATGCAGAAGAAGTAGCTGAAGCATTCAATACTTTAAAAGCAAATGGTGATGTTATTGACTTTGGTGTTTCAAACTTCACGCCGTCACAACTCAGCTTACTGCAGTCTCGTTTAGACTTTGATTTAGTCACGAATCAAATAGAGTTTTCGCCTTATGAGATGAAAGCGCTTGATGATGGGACTTTGGATCAATGCCAATTACTTGATATTAAACCCATGCTTTGGTCACCTTTAGCGGGCGGGCGTTTATTTTCAAATGACGATGAAAAAGCAGTGCGTTTGCGTGCGGTGTTGGAGCAAGTTGGCAACGAAATTGGAGCCAGCTCTATCGATCAAGTTGTGTATACTTGGTTACTCATGCACCCAAGTTTGCCATCAGTAGTATTGGGTACAGGCAACATTGCCCGGGTTAAATCAGCCGTTGCAGCGAAAGAATTCACAATGAATCGTGAGCAATGGTATCGTATTTGGCAAGGCTCTACAGGCCACAGTGTGCCATAATTTTAAAGTGCGCTTTAACGAGAAAAGGGCCTTTCGGCCCTTCGTGTTGCAGCAAGTAACACATTCTTTTTTAAAGCGTAAAGTCAACTGCGTAAGCGACATACACTTTTACATCAGAGCCATCAATGTCTGTGTCAGACACGCCAAATGTAAAGCCGTCTTTTGACACAGAAACACCGTAGTCAATGATATTATCATCACCAATGAAATCGCCTGAGTAATGACCCAGATGAAGAGCCATTTCTGCACCGGTACTGCCAACTGGGAAGCTATAGTCAGCATTTAAGTATAAAGAATCTCCAAAATCTGTACCGTCACCGCTGGCTGCTGATGTAGCAAGGATTGCAGCACCAAAAGTGAAACTACCCATGCTGATGCTACCGTAGATCTCTGAAAAGTCAGCGTCAGTATAAGATGCTGCATCAGGGTAAGCATAATAAATGTAGCCAACATCGTAGCTAAATGTTTCATTGATATCACCGCCAAAACCTGCATAAAGGTCTAGCTCGTAAGTCATGTCGTCAGCCCAGCTGGCATTCGATACCCAAGTACCTGCGTAAAAGCCAGATTCACTTGCGTAATCAATACCGCCCTGAATTGCAGCATCACCCCCAGTTTGCTCTTGACCACGCCATAAATAGTTTGAAGTAGCCGCAGCGTTTGCTGTTACTTCTGCATAACTATATGTTGAGCTCAAAGTTAATAGCGCAATGGCGCTTGCTACGACCGTTTTTTTTAGTTTTAGCATGTTTCTCGTATCCTGTTGTTATGTTGATTTGCCCCATTTCAGATTGCAGTCTGGTTATTATTTGAGGACAGTTTTTATGTGTTGTCTGGATACGATGTAGCACTGGTTGTGCCAAGTTAATTCTGAAAGGGATATTTTATGTTTAACTGCTTTAAAAACAGCCTTTTAAGCGTGTTATTTTTTAAAGTTTAGATTTATTTGAATTGTTCATGCGCACACCTGTGGTGCAAAAAATAACCCGGTTGCACAATCGCGAAGCAACCAGGTTTTTCTTGTTTGATAGAGACTTAGCCAAAAATGGCACGCATTAGGCTGATTGTTTCTTCAACGCTACGTCCTTTTTCAACTTCGCTAACGATAGAGTCTCGTTTTGCTTTTATATGCTCGGGGATATCGTCACTTGCAAGCGCGCGGTCTACTAAAATCTCAGCAGACTCTTTGCCGCGACGCACGGTTTTTTTGCCTGCAGAACTGCCCGTGCTCTTCGGTTTGCTAAGCAGTTTAATGTAGTTAGAGTTATCAGCCGTGGTGTTATCGGCATAATAGAAGAAGCACGGTAGTAACGCTTTTATCTCAATAAGTGATTGTTCATGATCATTTGCTGCAGCAGCCATTTTAAACCAAGGCATGCTATGAATTGCAGTAACCACGTCTTGCCAATAACGTTCAAAATCACGGTTGTTTAATTTAGGAACTCCCAACGAAGCGCAAAGCGCATCAAGCTTACTATTTGTAATAGGCGTAAATACATCTGGGCGGCGCATTGCTAATAAGCGTGTTGCAGGCGCAAGCGTTGGTTTTTCTTCGCTGCCTGTAAAGGCCATAAAGTAAGCAACCATAAAATGTTGATAGTGTTCTTGCGTCACATCGCCTTCTAGGGGAATGTGCGCTAGGGCCTCGTCAAAAGCCGCAGGCAGGTCGCTCAGCATTTGATGAAACCCTTTGGCACTTTTGGTTGAAGCAAACCATTCAACATCAAAGTTATAGCTACTTGGGTCAAGAGAAGCCGTGTGTTTGCCTGCAAAAGCCAAGCGGTCTTCTGGAATCATTTCTTTTAAAGTTTGTGATTTAATTGCGCCAATGTAGTTAGCTAAACGTAATTGCTCATCAAGCGCAATGAGCTCTTTATGTTGCTCAATAAAGCCAGTAACAACAGGCCAAGGTGCAACGCGCAGCGTTTTCAATTGCAAGAAGCTAATGGCAGAGATCAGTAAGTCGTGAAGTTTTTTTAATGTCGGTAACTGCTTATCTTCTAATAAATCATAGTTAATACGATCGCGGCTTGCACTGAGTAGCTCATAGCACCAACCTAAAAAGTCTTCTGGGTGGTTGTCTACTTTCACGGCCATTAGGTTGAGGCTTAGCTCTGAAGATTGCTTGAGAATATTTTGATAAATTTGACTTTCTTGCTCGCTAAGCGCCATTTTTGACGGTGAAATAAGCAGTTTCTTCATGCCTTGTAGACTCTCCAGTTTGATATATTTTTTAGTCACTTTATTTTAGCTTAAATAAGCTAACAGCAACAGGGGCGTGCATCATACCGAAGAATACAGGGGATGCAATCTTGATAAGTTAAATCTGCACAAGATTGCATTTAAAGGCGTTAATCTGCTTCGTCTAGTGAAAATAATTGCTCGACAGTTGTATTAAACTGCCGGGCTATCTTTAATGCAATGATCACTGAAGGCGTAAAGCGAGACGTTTCGACCGTACTAATTGTTTTACGTGAAACAGCGATAGCATCGGCTAGCTCTTGTTGCGAAAGCCCTGCGGCTTTGCGATATTTTGCAATATGATTTTGCACTATTGCTCCTAGTCTCTACTTTGCCAAAGAATTGAGATGCCATATATTAAACTCATTTCAGCCAGGTAAAAGGTAGCCATCATGCTATGAGAAACATCTAAAGCTAACTCATCAGACAATAAATACACCGCACCCATACTAAAGAGTAAACCAAGTACAACATGTTTATAGGCAATGGTGTCAATCGTATTTAAAAACTCATCTTTATAAGTAAGGCGATATTTCATTTTCCATGTAAATCCACCTCTTATCACAAACATACAGAATGATCCCAGAAAAGCAGCACTGCCTAAAAACAACAAGGGGGCCGATGTTTGATTAAGCGCAGGGTAAACACTGATAATGAGTAGAGTGATCCCCATAAACACTGAAAACCATGCATTTTGGCTCATAAATTTCTCTTCCGTTTGGATATCTTGCTTTGACATAAATCTTCCTTTTAATTTTAATTGTAACCTCTAGGTATCAATGTAACCTTTGGGTATCATCTAGTCAACTATTTAATGTAACCTAAAGGTTTCAAAATATTTCAGCGACGATTCATATTTGTCTACCTAAGCTTGCTGAATAGCCTTTTTATTTGTTTAGCAATGATTTTCGGCTTAACACCCGCTATGATATGAACAATGTTTGCCCATTTTTAAGGATGATTATGAAAACCTTACTAAAGATTATTGGTGTCATATTCGTATTACTAATTGCCTTAGTAATCGCCGCACCGTTTCTTATCCCAACTGATGCAATCTTTAACAAAGTCTCGCAGCAAGTTGAACAAACGACGGGTCGAAGCCTCACCATTAACGGTGATAAAAAACTGTCGGTTTTCCCTTCGTTGAAGCTTGAACTGAATGATGTGCATTTTGCTAATATGCAAACGGGTTCACAAAAAGACATGGCAAGCATGCAACAGTTGGCCATTCATATTCCCTGGATGTCGCTTTTCGGTGGTGAGTTTAAACTTGATAAGTTCGTTATCAACGAGCCAACAATTTTGTTAGAAACTGATAAAAATGGCAAAGCTAACTGGCAGTTGTTTGATGGCGTAGCCGAACAACCAGAGACTGAGCAACAAAAGAGCTCAGGAGCTGTAAATTTGCCTGATAACTTTGATATTCAGTTAGGTGAAGTGGCAATTTATGGCGGAACCTTCACGTATCTAGATGGTAAAACGGGCGCAAAACAACAGATCAGTGACTTAGAGCTGGCTATTTTACTCCCATCACTGCGTAAAACATTAGAGCTTAGAGGCGGGATTACCTATATGGGGGAGCGCTTTGAACTTGATGTAACCCTTGATACACCCGTGAAAGTGATTGAAGGAGCGACTTTTAATGTTAGTACAGAGGTTGATTCACGTTTGGTGGATATGACTTTTAAAGGTGCGATTGCTGAAATGGGTCAAGATGTACAAGGTCAATTGTCTATCAGTGGTGATTCGGTTAAAAATATTGCTAATTGGCAAGGTGTGGACTTAAATGCCAAAGACAATGCTTTTAATGCCTTTAATGTTAAAGGGGCCATGCATCTACAAGGTGACAAATTCAAACTAACAGAGCTTTTGGCAACATTAGATGAATTACAAATCAAAGGTAAAAGCGACATTAATCTTGGTAATCGTTTAGCGGTCAATGCGGATATTGATTTAGGCATGCTCGACTTAAATCCGTACCTTCCAGAAGGCGTTGCAAAAGAGGCACAACCTTTACCTGCAGAAGATGCACCCGCTCAGCCTATCGTATGGGATGATACTAAAATTGATTTAAGTGGTTTAAATGCCTTGGATGCGAGTGTAGTTGTTCGCTCAAGTGGTCTAAGAGCCAAGAAGATCACACTCGGTGAGAACCAATTCACTGTAAACCTTAAAAATGCTGTAGCGAAAGTAAGCCTAGACAAATTTGTTGCTTATGAGGGCAATGGTAAAGGTGTTATTACACTCAATGCAAAGCAAGCTCCTTATACAATCTCAACTAACTTCGCTTTAGATAAAATAGATGCGCAGCCATTATTAACTGACGCAGCAGGTTTTGATAAGTTAATGGGTAAAGGTTCATTAAACTGGAATTTAACGACAACGGGTCAAAGCCAGAAAAGCTTTATTAATGCGTTGAATGGTAAATTAGCATTTGAATTTGCAGATGGGGCAGTTAAAGGCGCAAACATTGCTGAAATGGTCCGTAAAGCAAAAGAGCTAATCAAAGGTAACATAGGGGCCGTATCAGAAGGTCTTGATACAGGCTTCGATAACTCTGAGCAAACAGATTTCTCAGCGTTAACAGGCAGCTTTAATTTCACTAATGGGGTGGGTGAAAACCGTGACTTGTCATTATTAAGCCCGCTTATTCGAATTTCGGGGGCTGGTAAGGTGGATTTACCGATGACCAACGTTGATTATCGTCTCGTGACAGGCATCGTTGATTCAATTGAAGGGCAAGGTACTACAGATGACAGCACAGGCTTTAAAATTCCACTGCGTATTAAAGGCCCATTCCATGATGTGGGTTATAGCCTCGATGTGAGTGATGCGGCCAAAGAAGAAGTGAAAGAAAAAGCGAAAGATAAAATAAAAGATAAGCTTAAAGGCTTATTTGGAAATTAATAAAAATTTAATTTAATCCTTAAAGCAGGGCGCATCGGCGCCCTGTTTGTTTTATAATCAATAACAAACCAGTCAACGGTTGTAAGCCCACCTTGATATAGCGACCCTTTATTATAAATTAATTAAAAAATAACCTACCACTTCATTGCTATTGCTGATACAATTGCCCGCCCTTAAGAGACAACTCGTGTGTTTTTTGAGTGGAATTTAACCGAAATGTCTTGATTTTAAACAAAATTAAGGCGTGTTGTAATATCTACACCGGAGGTCATTAACATGATCCAAATGCAAACTCAGCTGGACGTTGCTGATAACAGCGGCGCTCGCAAAGTGCAGTGTATTAAAGTCCTTGGCGGTTCGCACCGTCGCTATGCAGCGGTTGGCGATATCATCAAAGTTTCTGTAAAAGAAGCGATTCCTCGCGGTAAAGTGAAGAAAGGTGATGTTAAAAACGCAGTAGTTGTGCGTACTAAAAAAGGCGTTCGTCGTCCGGACGGTTCTTTGATCCGTTTCGATAGCAATGCGGCTGTTATCTTAAATGATAACTTACAGCCAATTGGTACTCGTATCTTCGGCCCTGTGACTCGTGAACTTCGTACTGAAAAGTTCATGAAAATCGTTTCACTAGCACCAGAAGTACTATAAGGAGTCTATCATGGCAGCAAAAATCCGTCGTGATGACGAAGTAATCGTACTAGCCGGTAAAGACAAAGGTAAGCGCGGTAAAGTGCTTTCAGTTGTTACTGAGTCTGGTCGAGTATTTGTCGAAGGCATCAACTTAATCAAGAAGCACCAAAAGCCTGTTCCTCAGTTGAACCAAGCTGGCGGTATTGTTGAGAAAGAAGCGTCTATCGACGTATCAAACGTTGCGATCTACAACTCGGAAACGGGTAAAGCAGATCGTGTAGGTTTCAAGATTGAAGATGGTAAGAAATTACGTATCTTTAAATCTACTGGTAAAACTATCTAATAGTTGGAGTAGAATGATGGCGAAACTGCATGAAGTATATAAAGACAAAGTAGTGGCTGAACTTCAAGAGAAGTTTGGTTTCAGCTCTGTCATGCAAGTCCCTCAGATCGAAAAGATCACATTAAACATGGGTGTGGGCGAAGCTCTAGCTGACAAGAAGATCCTAGATAATGCTGTTGCAGATCTAGAAGCAATCTCTGGTCAGAAACCTCTAATCACTAAAGCACGCAAATCTGTTGCTGGCTTCAAAGTGCGTGAAGGTTACCCAATTGGTTGTAAAGTAACCCTACGTGGCGAGCGTATGTGGGACTTTTTTGAGCGTTTGGTTTCAATCGCTATCCCACGTATCCGTGACTTCCGTGGTGTAAGTGCTAAGTCTTTTGATGGACGTGGTAACTACAGCATGGGCGTACGTGAGCAAATCATCTTCCCAGAAATTGATTATGATAAAGTAGACCGTGTACGCGGTATGGATATCACTATCACTACTTCTGCGAAAACAGATGAGGAAGGCCGTGCGTTGTTAGAAGCGTTTAACTTCCCATTTAAGAAATAAGGGTAGGGTTATGGCAAAGAATTCTATGAAAGCGCGCGAAGCAAAGCGCACTAAATTAGTTGCTCAGTATGCTGAAAAGCGTGCTGCACTAAAAGCTATCATCAGTGATGTGAAAACATCTGACGATGATCGTTGGGACGCGGTATTAAAGCTACAAGCTTTACCACGTGATTCTAGCTCTTCACGTCAACGTAATCGTTGTAACGTTACGGGCCGCCCACATGGTTACCTTCGCAAATTCGGCATGAGCCGTATTAAAGTTCGCGAAGCAGCTATGCGCGGTGAAATTCCTGGCCTTAAAAAGGCTAGCTGGTAATAGTATCACGGGAGTAAGACTATGAGCTTGCAAGATCCTATTGCGGATTTGTTTACACGTATCCGTAACGGTCAGTCAGCGAAGAAAGTATCAGTAACGATGCCAACTTCAAAACTGAAAGTAGCAGTAGCTAAAGTATTAAAAGATGAAGGTTATATCGCAGATTACGCTGTAAGCGGTGAAGCGAAGCCTGAGCTAGCAATCGAATTAAAATATTTCGAAGGCAAAGCTGTTATTGAAAATATCCAGCGTGTTAGCCGCCCTGGTCTACGTATCTATAAGAAACGTGACGAATTACCTAAGGTAATGGGTGGTCTTGGTATCGCTATCGTATCAACTTCTAAAGGCCTAATGACAGACCGCGCAGCACGTAGTGCCGGCGTTGGTGGTGAGATCATTGGCTTTGTAGCTTAATCGGAGGGGAACTATGTCTCGCATAGCAAAGGCACCAATCAATGTTCCTGCCGGTGTAGAAGTTACATTAAAAGGCCAGGACATCACAGTTAAAGGCAAAAACGGTGAATTAACTCGCACTATCAACGATGCTGTTGAAGTACAAGTTAACGACAACGTTATTACAACTTTACCTCGTGAAGGCGTAGTCAATGCATGGGCTCAAGCAGGTACTGCTCGCGCTCTAATCAACAATATGATTGTTGGTACGCATGAAGGTTACGAGAAGAAGCTTCAGTTAGTAGGTGTTGGTTACCGTGCAGCGGCTAAGGGCAAAGTTTTAGACTTAACTCTTGGTTTCTCACACCCAGTGAATTTCGAAGTACCTGAAGGTATTACGATTGAAACACCAAGCCAAACAGAAGTTCTAGTTAAGGGCGTAGACAAGCAGTTAGTTGGTCAAACAGCTGCTAACATCCGTGCATACCGTAAACCTGAGCCTTATAAAGGTAAAGGTGTTCGTTACGCGGACGAGAATGTACGCCGTAAAGAGGCTAAGAAGAAGTAAGGTAAGACGATGGATAAAAAAACAGCTCGTCTACGTCGTGCTAAGCGCACTCGTAGAAATTACATTGAACAAGGCACAACGCGTCTTGTTATCCACCGCACGCCACGTCACATTTACGCTCAAGTAGTTACTGCTGAGGGTACTGTACTGGCTGCTGCTTCTACTGTTGAAAAAGCAATTAGCGAAACAGTTAAAGGCACAGGTAACGTAGCAGCTGCTCAAGCAGTTGGTAAAGCGGTTGCTGAACGTGCAGCTGACAAAGGCATCGAAAAGATTGCTTTTGATCGCAGTGGCTTTAAATATCACGGCCGTGTGAAGGCGCTTGCTGATGCAGCGCGTGAAGCCGGTTTGCAATTCTAGGAGTAGACAATGGCTAACGTAGAAGCAAAGCAACAACAGCCTGATTTGGCTGAAAAGCTAATCGCGGTAAACCGTGTGTCTAAAGTGGTTAAAGGTGGTCGTATCTTTAGCTTCACTGCACTAACTGTAGTTGGTGACGGCGCAGGTAAAGTAGGTTTCGGTTATGGTAAAGCACGTGAAGTTCCAGCTGCTATTCAAAAAGCAATGGAAAAAGCACGTCGTAACATGATCAGTGTAGACCTAAACGGTAACACGCTACAGCACCCAATCAAGGGTCGCCACGCGGGTTCTAAAGTATACATGCAGCCTGCTTCAGAAGGTACAGGTATCATCGCCGGTGGTGCGATGCGTGCAGTACTAGAAGTAACTGGTGTACAGAACGTATTGTCAAAAGCATACGGTTCAACTAACCCGATCAATATCGTTCGTGCAACGATTGCAGCTCTAGAGAACATGAACTCTCCAGAGTCAATCGCTGCTAAACGTGGTCTTAGCGTAGACGAAATCACGGGGTAAACCATGGCTAATAAAACTGTTAAAGTAACACAAGTAAAGAGCTCTATCGGTCGTTTACCGAAGCATAAAGCTACATTACGCGGTCTTGGTTTACGTCGTATCAATCACACTGTTGAGTTAGAAGACACAGCATGTGTGCGTGGTATGATTAACCAAGTTTCTTACATGGTAAAGGTTGAGGGTTAATTCGATGCGTTTGAATACACTTTCACCTGCTGCTGGTGCAAAAACTGAAAAGAAACGTCTAGGTCGTGGTATTGGTTCTGGTCTTGGTAAGACTGGTGGCCGTGGTCATAAAGGCCAAAAATCACGTTCTGGCGGTAAAGTACGCGTTGGTTTTGAAGGCGGTCAAATGCCTATGCAACGTCGTCTACCTAAATTTGGTTTCACTTCACGTAAATCATTAGTATCTACTGAAGTAAACCTTTTTGAAATCGCTAAAGTTGAAGGCGATGTAGTAGACGTAAACGCGTTACAAGCAGCTGGTCTAGTTAAAAAGAACATCCAGTTCGTTAAAGTAGTAAAATCTGGCGAAGTTTCACGCGCAGTTACCGTTAAAGGTCTTAAAGTGACCAAAGGTGCTCGCGAAGCTATCGAAGCTGCCGGAGGCAAGGTAGAAGACTAAGGAAGTACTAATGGCTAAACCAGGTCAAGATATGAAAAGTGCACAAAGTGGGCTTTCGGAATTGAAGCGTCGATTACTATTTGTATTAGGTGCTATCATTATTTACCGTCTAGGTTCATTCGTGCCGATCCCTGGGATTGACGCCGCTGTACTTGCCGATTTCTTCGAGCAACAAAAGGGCACCATTGTTGAAATGTTTAACATGTTCAGCGGTGGTGCGCTTGAGCGCGCTTCAGTGTTGGCACTGGGTATTATGCCGTATATCTCGGCTTCGATTATTACGCAACTATTAACGCATATGTATCCGCCGTTTATAGAGCTTAAGAAAGAAGGCGAGCAAGGGCGTAAGAAAATCAGCCAGTATACACGCTATGGCACGCTTGTGCTTGCTACTATCCAATCAATCGGTATTGCCACAAGCTTACCGGGTATGATGGACGGGTTAGTTGTTAACCCTGGTATCGGTTTCTACTTCACTGCTGTAGTGAGTTTAGTTACCGGTACTATGTTCCTTATGTGGTTGGGCGAGCAAATTACAGAACGCGGTATCGGTAACGGTATTTCAGTTCTGATTTTTGTTGGTATCGTAGCAAACCTGCCGTCTGCTATTGGTTCGACAGCCGAAATGGCGCGCCAAGGTGATCTGAATGTACTTGTACTGTTATTGATTGCTGTAATCGTATTCGCTGTTACTTACCTCGTTGTATTCTTCGAGCGTGGTCAACGTCGTATCGTCGTTAACTATGCTAAGCGTCAACAAGGTCGTCAGGTATTTGCTGCTCAAAGCACGCACTTACCGCTGAAAGTAAACATGGCGGGTGTTATTCCACCAATCTTTGCTAGCAGTATAATTCTGTTCCCTGGTACAATTGCAAGCTGGTTCGGCCAGGGTGAAGGTCCGGTCGCTGATGTGCTACAAGCAATCGCTACAACATTGACTCCAGGTCAACCGTTATATGCGATGGTTTTAGCTGCGGCTATTATCTTCTTCTGCTTTTTCTACACCGCGTTGGTATTTAACCCGCGTGAAACAGCAGATAACCTGAAAAAATCTGGCGCATTTATCCCAGGTATTCGTCCAGGTGAGCAGACATCTAAATACATTGATAAAGTGATGACACGCCTGACATTGGCAGGTGCTTTGTATATAACCTTTATCTGTCTGGTGCCCGAATTCATGACTATGGCATGGCAAACGCCATTCTATTTCGGCGGTACATCAATTTTGATTATCGTTGTTGTAATCATGGACTTTATGGCACAAGTACAGACGCATCTGATGTCACATCAGTATGATTCTGTGCTGAAAAAAGCAAACCTTAAAGGCTACGGCCGATAAGGTCAGTTTACGGAGTTGAGCAATGAAAGTACGTGCTTCCGTTAAGAAAATATGCCGTAACTGTAAAGTTATTAAACGTGCTGGTGTAGTACGCGTAATTTGCAGTGAGCCTAAGCATAAGCAAAGGCAAGGCTAATTAAACAGTCGTGCAGGCTGAGTTATTTACTCGGCCTGTGTTTTTAGTTGTGATTTGGTCTTCGTTTGAGTATCCTTACGGGCTTTTCAAACAGATGATAACCAAATTCAAATATAGGAGATGTGTTAGTGGCCCGTATCGCTGGCATTAACGTCCCTGATCATAAACATGCAGTTATCGGTTTAACTGCTATTTATGGCATAGGTAAGACTCGCTCTAAGGCTATCTTAGCAGCGACTGGTATCGCCGAGACCACAAAAATCGGTGAGCTTTCAGACGAAACACTTGACGTATTGCGTGAAGCAGTTGGCAAGTACACTGTAGAAGGTGACCTTCGTCGTGAAGTTACATTAAATATCAAGCGCCTTATGGACCTTGGTTGTTTCCGTGGCCTACGTCACCGTCGTTCGTTACCACTACGTGGTCAACGTACTAAGACTAACGCGCGTACTCGTAAGGGTCCTCGCAAGCCTATCAAGAAATAAGGTGGGGTAGATTATGGCTAAAGCACCAATTCGTCGTAAGAAGGTTAAAAAGCAAGTTGCTGATGGTATGGCTCATGTTCATGCTTCTTTCAACAACACTATTGTAACAATTACCGACCGTCAAGGTAATGCACTATCATGGGCTACTGCCGGTGGTTCAGGTTTCCGTGGTTCACGTAAATCTACTCCATTTGCTGCTCAGGTTGCTGCAGAGCGTGCAGGTACTGCTGCTCAAGAATACGGTTTAAAAAATCTAGAAGTTTTCATTAAAGGTCCAGGTCCAGGTCGTGAATCTGCTGTACGTGCTTTGAATGCTGCTGGTTACCGTATCACCAACATCACTGACGTGACGCCAATCCCTCATAATGGTTGTCGTCCACCGAAGAAACGTCGCGTTTAACAATAGGTTAGGAGAAATAACATGGCAAGATATTTGGGCCCTAAGCTCAAGCTGAGTCGTCGTGAAGGTACTGACCTGTTCCTTAAGAGCGGCGTAAGAGCTATCGACTCTAAGTGTAAACTTGAGACTGCACCTGGTCAGCACGGCGCTCGTAAAGGTCGCTTATCTGATTACGGTTTACAGTTACGTGAAAAGCAAAAAGTACGTCGTATCTACGGTGTATTAGAAAAGCAATTCCGTAACTACTACAAAGAAGCTGCTCGCCTTAAAGGTAATACAGGTGAAAACTTGTTACAGCTTTTAGAGCAACGTTTAGACAATGTTGTATATCGCATGGGTTTTGCTAGCACACGTGCAGAAGCACGTCAGTTAGTTAGCCACAAAGCGATCTTAGTTAATGGTCGTGTTGTGAATATTCCTTCATACGTAATTACACCAGAAGATACTGTTGTAATTCGTGAGAAGTCTAAAACACAAGCACGTATCATCGCTGCTCTAGAGTTGGCTGAGCAACGTGAAAAGCCGACTTGGGTTGAAGTTGACGGTAAGAAAATGGAAGGTAGCTTCAAGCGCCTACCTGAGCGTTCAGATCTGTCTGCGGACATTAACGAACAACTAATCGTCGAACTTTACTCTAAGTAAAGTTAAGAGTTAAGAGAGGATAAAATGCAGGGTTCTGTTACCGAATTCCTAAAACCAAGGTTAGTCGATATCGACGCTATCAACCCAACGCGTTCTAAAGTAGTTTTAGAACCATTAGAGCGTGGCTTCGGTCATACTCTGGGTAATGCCTTACGCCGTATACTGTTATCATCTATGCCTGGATGTGCAGTAACTGAAGTAGAAATCGACGGTGTATTGCATGAGTACAGCGCGAAAGAGGGCGTACAAGAAGACATCATTGAAATTCTGTTAAACCTTAAAGGTCTAGCAGTAACTTTAGAAGGCAAAGATGAAGTTTTTCTGACCCTGACTAAATCTGGTGTAGGCCCTGTGACTGCGGCTGATATTCAGCACGATGGTGATGTAACTATCGCCAACCCAGATCACGTTATCTGTCACTTAACGACAGATAGCAGCGAGATCAGCATGCGTATTCGTGTTGAGCGCGGTCGCGGTTATGTGCCGGCATCTAGTCGTTTATCCTCTGATGACGATGAGCGTCCAATTGGTCGATTGCTGCTTGATGCATCATTCAGCCCAGTTGAACGTATTGCGTACTCGGTTGAATCAGCCCGTGTTGAGCAACGTACAGACTTAGACAAGTTAATCATTGATATGGAAACGAACGGCACTTTAGATCCTGAAGAAGCGATCCGCCGTGCGTCTACTATCTTAGCTGAGCAATTAGATGCATTCGTAGATTTACGTGATGTAACTGAGCCAGAAGAGAAAGAAGAGAAGCCAGAATTCGATCCTATTCTACTTCGTCCAGTTGATGATCTTGAACTAACAGTACGTTCAGCAAACTGTTTGAAAGCCGAGCAAATTCAATATATCGGTGATTTAGTTCAGCGCACTGAAGTTGAGCTTCTTAAAACGCCTAACTTAGGTAAGAAGTCTCTAACTGAAATTAAAGACGTGCTAGCTTCACGTGGTCTATCTCTAGGTATGCGCCTAGAAAATTGGCCGCCTGCAAGCCTAGCTGAATAATCTAAATCACTATATTAGTTTAGTTAGAAGGATAGGGTCATGCGCCATCGTAAGAGTGGTCGTCAATTAAACCGTAACAGCAGCCATCGCAAAGCGATGTTCAGCAACATGGCTGGTTCTTTGGTGAAACATGAAATCATCAAAACAACTTTGCCTAAAGCGAAAGAGTTGCGCCGTGTAATTGAACCTTTAATCACACTGGCTAAGACTGACAGTGTAGCAAACCGCCGTTTAGCGTTTGCTCGCACGCGTGATAATGAAGTAGTTGGCAAATTGTTCAGCGAAATCGGTCCTCGTAATACAGACCGTCCAGGTGGTTACACTCGTATTCTTAAGTGTGGCTTCCGTGCTGGTGACAATGCACCAATGGCTTATATTGAACTAGTTGGTCGCCCAGCGACAAACGAAGAAGTTCAAGAAGACGCACAGTCTGCAGAGTAAGTCGTAAAGACACCAAAAAGCCGAGCTTATGCTCGGCTTTTTACTTTCTTGGTATGCGATCTATTGCCATCTAATTTCTCAGTAAATTGTGGTCAGGTATCTTATAAACAGCAGCCCCCTCTTTTTTAGGCACGTTTCGTCCACTCTATTCTTTTCACCAGCAGATTGTTTTCGACAGTTAGCTCTTTTAGACATTCGATAACGCTTACCATTTATTATTAATAGCCACATTTCTGCTTGGTACTTATTTTAATCCGCAATAATACTTAATCATTTTGAGTCATTAAACCAGTCGCTAGCTGCGTTAAAAATGTCTGATTTACGACTGCATAGATGCAGGAGGTAGAGCAATGCAGGAGCAATTGCCGAGAACACCTCAATAACGACATTTTTTTGCCTTGTTATTAACGCGGTTTTATTGCCTCAAAGTAGACCACTTAATTAAGCACAATGGTATAAAAATGAGATCAAGGCGAGTAATGAATCTTTACCATTAGAACAATCATCGGCTTTAAAGTTTAGTCTGTTTAATGGTCTTATTTATAGAGCGTTGAGCTCGCTAAGTCGTATTACAACGATCAGTAAATAGCAGAAGCTCATGGTAGTGAATAGATTAGTTTTGATGAACTTATCATTGTCGATACTTATAACGATATAGAACGTGTAACTACATCGAACACGTAACTAAATCGAACATACGCA
>NZ_CP065231.1:307500-335000 GCF_015767615.1 Pseudoalteromonas sp. A41-2
ACAGCTTGGCACTGAACATTGAACCTACATGTGTAGGATAGGTGGGAGGCTTTGAAGCAGAGACGCTAGTCTTTGTGGAGCCGTCCTTGAAATACCACCCTTGTAGTTTTGATGTTCTAACGTTGGCCCCTAATCGGGGTTACGGACAGTGCCTGGTGGGTAGTTTGACTGGGGCGGTCTCCTCCCAAAGAGTAACGGAGGAGCACGAAGGTTGGCTAAGTACGGTCGGACATCGTACGGTTAGTGTAATGGTAGAAGCCAGCTTAACTGCGAGACAGACACGTCGAGCAGGTACGAAAGTAGGTCATAGTGATCCGGTGGTTCTGAATGGAAGGGCCATCGCTCAACGGATAAAAGGTACTCCGGGGATAACAGGCTGATACCGCCCAAGAGTTCATATCGACGGCGGTGTTTGGCACCTCGATGTCGGCTCATCACATCCTGGGGCTGAAGTCGGTCCCAAGGGTATGGCTGTTCGCCATTTAAAGTGGTACGCGAGCTGGGTTTAGAACGTCGTGAGACAGTTCGGTCCCTATCTGCCGTGGGCGTTTGAGAATTGAGAGGGGTTGCTCCTAGTACGAGAGGACCGGAGTGAACGAACCGCTGGTGTTCGGGTTGTCATGCCAATGGCATTGCCCGGTAGCTACGTTCGGAACTGATAAGCGCTGAAAGCATCTAAGCGCGAAGCAGGCCTCGAGATGAGTTCTCACTAGACTTTTAAAGTCTCTGAAGGGCCGTTGAAGACTACAACGTTGATAGGCAGGATGTGGAAGTGGTGTGAGCCATTAAGCTAACCTGTACTAATTACCCGTGAGGCTTAACCATACAACGCCAAACGCGTTTTATGACAGCGTAACAGACAGAAGTTAGTATACTAAAGTAGATTTACGATTATCAGATTTCCAGATTTTATGTAGGGTGAACCGCAGCGCTTAATGCGAAATCAGTTCACCTTGCGCAAAGGACTCGTAAGCGCGATGCGCTTTGTCGAGAATCCTTTCCACGCATTTTGCTTGGTGACAATAGCGTTTTGGACCCACCTGACCCCATGCCGAACTCAGTAGTGAAACGAAACAGCGCCGATGATAGTGTGGCATTTGCCATGTGAAAGTAGGACATCGCCAGGCTCCTAATTAAAGAAACCCGATTCGCAAAGAGCGGGTTTTTTGTTGCCTGTAGAAAAATAAAACACCCAACCAAGACCCCCTACGACCTATATCCTAGTAGGCATAAGCGCAAGGTGAAGAGATGTAGGAGGCACTTTAGTGCCGAAAGTGTCTGATATGCCCTTCATACAACACCCCTGACATTCACGGCTAAAGCCGTTCCCACGCTTTATAATCAGATGTTTAATCACGATTCCCATGTTGTTTAATACCAATCCGCAAAAATACTTAATCATTTTGAGTGATCAAACCAGTCGCTACCTGCATTAAAAATTTCTGATTTAGAACAACTAAATAACTAAATTTTTGCCTTGTTATCAACGCGGTTTTATTGCCTCAAAATAGACCACTTAATTAAGCGGAATGGTATAATCATGACGACAAGAATGAAAGATTCCCTTAAATTGCTCACTTCGCTTCTGGTTCAAATAACTAGGCGTAGTAGGAGGCACTTTAGTGCCGAAAGTGTCTGATATGCCCTTCATACATAACCACTGACATTCACGGCTAAAGCCGTTCCTACACTTCTTAATAACGATGTTTAATCATGATGACAAGGTTGAAGGCTCTAAAATTGGCTACTTCACTTTACGCTAACCAAATTAGCGCGTAGGTGGCACTTTAGTGCCGAAAGTATCTGATTATGCCCTTCATACATAACCACTGACATTGACGGCTAAAGCCGTTCCTACAACGATGATAGAAGCGCTAGGGGCTCTAAAATTGCTCATTTCACATCTGGATCAAACAATTAGGACGTAGGAGGCACTTGAGTGCCGAAAGTGTCTGATATGCTCTTCACACATAACCCCTAACATTCACGGCTAAAGCCGTTCCTACGCTTCTTAATCACGATGTTCAATCACGGTTCTAACGTTGTTTAATCATGATGACAGTAGTGGAGAATGAGGGTTCTCTTTAATCACTCATTTCACTTCTGGCTCAAATAATTAGAGCTTAGTAGGAGGCACTTTAGTGCCGAAAGTATCTGATTATGCCCCCTTCATACATAACCACTGACATTGACGGCTAAAGCCGTTCCTACGCTCTATAATCACGGTTCTAACGTTGTTTAATCATGATGACAAGATTGGAGGGCTCTAAAATGGGCTGCTTCACTTTACGCTAACCTAATTAGCGCGTAGTAGGAGGTACTTGAGTGCCGAAGTATCTGATTATGCCCTTCATATATAACCACAGACATTCACGGCTACGCTTGTTAATCACGATCTATTGATCAATGTAGGTGAGGAGTGCCGCCTCTAAAATGGATTACTTCAGCTCACGCTATCCGTCTCTCATTAATAACTAACAGCATCACATTGAGCTAGACGAATTACAGCGCAAATAAAAACGCCAGCATGATGCCGGCGTTTAGTATTTAGGAAGGCTTATAAATTAAGCTTTTGGACCTGCAGATTTGATTGCTTCCGAAACATCGTATTTCGCGAAGTTTTCAGTGAAGTCAGATGCAAGTTTGTTTGCATATTCTGCGTATTTTTCTTTGTCTTCCCATGTGTTGATTGGGTTAAGAAGCTTGCTATCAACACCCGGTACAGCAACAGGGACGTCTAGGTTTAATACGTCGATGTGTTGCGTTTCAACATCTGACAACTTACCTGAAACAATAGCGTCAACTACTGCACGTGTTGTTGGGATGTCAAAGCGTTTACCTGTACCGTAAGGACCACCAGTCCAACCTGTGTTTACTAGGAATACTTTAGCGCCAAATTCACGTACACGCTTCATAAGAAGCTCTGCGTATACACCTGCAGGACGAGGGAAGAAAGGCGCACCAAAACACGTTGAGAATGTTGATTCGATATCGCTAGTTGAACCGATTTCAGTTGAACCTACTTTTGCAGTGTAACCACTTAGGAAGTGATATGCTGCTGCTTCTTCTGTTAACACTGATACAGGTGGTAATACACCACTCACGTCGCATGTTAAGAAAACAACGGCTTTTGGCTCACCGGCACGGTTTTCAACTTTACGTTTTTCTACGTGCTCTAGTGGGTAAGCTGCACGGCTATTTTGAGTTAAACTTGTGTCATGGAAATCCGGTACGCGGTTTTCATCAAGTACTACGTTTTCTAAGATAGTACCAAAACGGATTGCATTCCAAATAACGGGCTCGTTCTTTTGTGAAAGGTCGATACATTTAGCGTAGCAACCGCCTTCGATATTAAATACGCTACCAGGCGCCCAACCATGCTCGTCATCACCGATAAGGAAACGTGTCGGATCCGCAGATAGTGTTGTTTTACCAGTGCCAGATAAACCGAAGAACAATGCTGTGTCACCTGCTTCACCTACGTTAGCTGAACAGTGCATTGGTAATACACCTTTCGCAGGTAATAGGAAGTTCTGTACAGAGAACATTGATTTTTTCATTTCACCGGCATAACGCATACCAGCCAATAGCACTTTGCGTTGTGCAAAGTTAATGATTACTGTGCCATCGCTATTTGTGCCATCACGTTCAGGGTCACAAACAAATGAAGGAACATTCATTACCTGCCACTGAGGTAAATCAGATGCATTATAAGTTTCAGGTTCGATAAACATGTTTTTGGCAAAAATGTGATGCCATGCAGTTTCTGTTGTTACAACGACTGGTAAATAGTGCTCAGGATCAGCGCCAACTTCTAGGTGAGAGATGAAGTGGTCGTTGCTTTGTACATGAGCTTCTACACGAGCCCATAACGCATCAAACTTGTCTGCATCGAATGGGCGGTTTACGTTACCCCATTGGATTTCGTTTTCAGTGCTTGGCTCTTGAACAATAAAACGGTCTTTTGGAGAACGGCCAGTACGACGACCAGTGTTAGCAACAAATGCACCATTAGCGGCTAAAGTCCCTTCGCCACGACGAATCGCGTGTTCGACTAGTTCAGCTGCAGTAAGATCGACAAAACGAGTAGCGTTTGCAGTCATGTTTATACCTAAATTGTGTGAGATTGAACGGGATAGCTCTGGGGTTCTTGTTTTCCCTTAAGCTGAAATAATAGTAACAGAAGGATTAGGGATATTCGAGTGTCTGAAGGGGTTAAAAACACATATATTTGGTAAAAAACATGAATAATTTCAATGATACCGGTGTCATAAAATGGGGCTTTTTCATGACACCGGTATCATAAAAATTAAGAAAAAAGCCGCAACAAATGCGGCTTTTAATATAATAATACTATTAAGTGGTCATTTAGTTAAAAATTGCTTTAATATCCTGCTCGTTAAAAACGTAATCTTTTAAGCAATAATGACAGCTAATTTTAACTTCACCTTTTTCTTTTACATCATCTAATAAAGCATCTTGACCAATATTGACTAATGCTGCAATTGTCTTGTCTCTGCTACAGCCACAACGGAAATTGATACTTTGTGGTTCGAACAATTGAGGGTTATCTTCATGATACAGACGAGTAAGAACAGTATTAGCATCAAGATTAAGTAACTCTTCATCTTTAATTGTATTACTGATTGCTTCAAGGTGAGTGAAGTCTTCTACTGACTTATCTTTATTTACCGGTAAAACTTGTAAGAATAAGCCGGCTGCTTTTGCTGAGCCAGCGGTGATTTCAGTCGCAAACCAAAGACGGGTTTTCAATTGTTCTGATTGCTCAAAATAGCTTTCGAGGCATTTATCTAAGGTGTCGTGTTCAAGCGGAACAATACCTTGATAACGCTCACCTTTTGTTGGCGTTATCGTGATAACCATATAACCGTTACCAATCAAGTCTTTAATAGTACTACCTTGAACTTCACCTTGCAGGCGAGCAATACCACGCATATTTTGCTTATCATCACCATTAATAACAGCATATTTCACAGGGCCATCACCTTGTAGCTGTACGGCAATTTCACCTTCAAACTTTAAGGTGGCTGTTAATAAGCAAGTTGCAACAAGCAACTCACCTAAGAGTGCCTGAACAGGAGCTGGGTAATTATGGTTGGCGATCATCTCTTGATAGGTGTTTTCAATTTGTACGAGTTCACCACGTACATCGAGTTGATCAAATATATAACGATGAAGTAAATCTTGTTGCATGTGTTACATTACCTAACTTGATTTCATTTTTAACAGTTCACGTCTTTGCTTTTTATCAGGCTTTCTATCAGGATGTGGAGCAAAGAAGCTGTTATTCTTTCTTGCGATTGCATTTGCTTCGCGCTTTTCAATACTTGCTTGAGTTTCTTGGTATAAGGTCTGTGCAATGGGGGCACTTTGACGTTTATCAAGGACCTTCACTATTGTCACTACCTTTTCGTCGACTCCTTGCAGCAGTTTTATGACTGCGCCCACCTCGACGATTTTACTGGGCTTTGTTCGTTGACCATTATAATGCACTTTACCGCCTTGCACCATGTCTCGCGCAACAGAGCGGGTTTTATAGAAACGGGCAGCCCATAACCATTTATCAAGGCGGACGTTTAATTCGTCTTGACTGTTTTTTGACTGCTGAGTGTTACCTTTTGACACAATTGTGCTCTTTTAAAGCTGCTAGAGTATAGGCAAAATTTACCATGAAACTTAATCATAAAGAAACAGTCAAAGTTTTTCCTTGCTACCCCTGTTAGTCGAAACGACCTTGTTTACAAAGTTTAATATACGTGTGCTTGTTGAATGAAAAATGAAAAGGTACTATAGGCCTGCTATAAAGCAGTAAATTAAAATAAGAAATAGAATATATGGATCAACACTTACAACAAGTTAGACAGTTTTTAAACGGCTTACCTCATGCCAAGCTAAGTGCATTAGTTGTGCTGTTAGTTGTTGTTTATATTGCCTTTTTATCCTCGAAGTTGTTCTGGTTGTTGTGGCCTGAACCTGATACAAAAGCACTGCCCGCAAGTCGAACAACGATGACTGCGAAACGCATCGAAACAGTCAATTCACGACAAATTCTTGAACAACATTTATTCGGTAAAGTGGTTGTTGAAGCTAAAAAACCTGCCGCAAAGCAAACGCAAGTTATTAACAATGCCCCTGAAACTCGTTTAAGTATTAATCTAACGGGTATCGTGGCTGTTAGCCAAAACGATCAAGCTGGTTTGGCTATAATAGAGTCTCAAGGAAAACAAGAAACGTATGTTGTTGATGATGTAATTCAAGGCACTCGAGCGAAGCTCGCACAAGTCTTACCTGATCGTGTTATTTTGGATGTAAGTGGTCGCTTTGAAACATTAATGCTTGATGGACTCGATTTTACAAAAACAGTTTCTATGCCTGTTTTGGCTGAGCAACAAGAGCCAGAATTAGAAGAAGGTCCTCAGGATATCGATGCGGACAATGAAATCAATGCGACTGAAGATCAAGAAGTCAAAGAAGCGATTATTGAAACGCGTGAAGAAGTATTAAACGACCCTGGTAAATTATTCGACTACATTCGTGTATCGCAAGCGATGGTCGACGGTGAACTGGTGGGTTATCGCTTAAGCCCTGGTAAAGACCCGGCATTATTTAAGCAGATGGGATTAATGAATAATGATTTAGCCATTGCGATTAATGGCTATCAATTAAATGATTTAAAACAGGCAATGTCAGCAATAAACGAATTACGTAATAGTACTGACGCAAGTATCACTATCGAGCGTGATGGTGAGCAAATTGATGTGCAATTTAGCCTGCAATAATTAGCTTTGGAGTTTTTATAGAATGGTTCACGCGCTACACCTCACAAAAATCAAAAAAGGGTTAGCTAAGTATGCAGCGCTTTTTTTATTAACAGGATTATCGCTCTCAGTTTCGGCTGTTGAGTATGCTGCAAACTTTAAAGGCACCGATATTAATGAGTTCATTAATATTGTGGGTAAAAATCTCAATAAAACAGTGATCATCGATCCGAACGTGCGCGGCAAAGTTAATGTGCGCAGTTATGAGTTAATGGATGAGAAGCTGTACTATCAATTTTTCTTAAATGTATTAGAAGTATACGGTTATTCAGCTGTTGAGATGGATAACGGCATTCTTAAAATTGAGAAAAGCTCTGACGCTAAAAAATCGAACGTCCCTTTAGTGACGGAAGATAACCAAGCCAGTGGCGATATGATGGTCACGCGCGTTGTGCGAGTTAAGAATGTTAGCGTACAAGAGTTAGGTCCGTTAGTTCGTCAGTTTAGCGATCAAAAAGACGGGGGGCATGTTGCTAACTTCAACGCCGCTAACGTAATGATGCTTACCGGCCACGCTGCCTCTGTAAATCGTTTAGTTGAAATCATCCGTTCAGTTGACCAAGCCGGTGATAAGCGAGTTGATATTGTTCAACTTAAGTTTGCTACAGCGGATGATGTTGTCTCTGTTGTTGACAATATTTATAAAGATAGTGGTAAAGGCAGCATCCCTGAATTTTTGATTCCGAAAGTGGTTGCCGATGGTCGTACTAACAGTGTGATTGTCAGTGGTGAGGCGCAGGCCCGTACGCGTGCTGTTGAGTTAATCAGCCGCTTAGACGGTGAACTTGAGAATCAAGGTAATACCAAGGTCATTTACTTAAATTATGCAAAAGCAGAAGATTTAGTAAAAGTATTGCAAGGTGTGAGTAAAACACTCGCTGAAGATGGCCAAGGTGGCGCAACGAAAGCTCGTTCACGCAGTCAGAACGAAACAAGCATAGAAGCGCACCCTGATTCAAACTCGTTGGTTATTACAGCCCAGCCAGATACGATGCGCTCACTTGAGCAAGTTATTGAGCGCTTAGATATTCGTCGCGCACAGGTGCTAGTTGAGGCAATTATTGTTGAGGTTCTTGAGGCCGATGGCATTAACTTTGGTTTGCAATGGATTTCAGAGCAAGGCGGAATGATGCAGTTTAACAACGGCACAACAGTGCCTGTTGGCTCATTGGCTGTTGCGGCAGAGCAAGCACGTGATAAAACGATTCAAGGGACGGTTGTTGGTACAGAAACCGGTAATGTTACAAATACCTCAGAGACACAGGAAGGTGACTTAGGGCCACTTGGTGCGTTACTCGGTGGTATTAATGGTCTTGCAATGGGTATTGTGAAAAATGACTGGGGTGCGATTATCCAAGCCGTTTCAACAGATACCAATTCAAATATTCTTGCAACGCCCTCTGTCACCACCATGGATAACGAAGAAGCGTCGATGATCGTTGGTCAAGAAGTACCAATTATCACTGGGTCACAAACGGGTTCAAATAATTCTAACCCATTCCAAACGGTTGAACGTCAAGAAGTGGGTGTGAAACTCAAAGTAACACCACAAATTAATGATGGCTCGGCGGTTCAGTTAACGATTGAGCAAGAAGTCTCTGGCGTAAGTGGTGCAACTTCAGTCGATATCTCAGTGAATAAGCGTGCGATTAAAACCACCGTTATGGCCGATGATGGTGGCATGGTCGTGTTAGGCGGTTTAATTGATGAAGACGTACAAGAAAGTGTCTCGAAAGTTCCATTGTTAGGTGACATTCCTATTTTAGGGCACTTATTCCGTTCAACCAGTACCAGTAAGCGCAAGCGTAACTTAATTGTATTTATTCGTCCGACGATTGTTCGTGATGGTATGAGCATGAATAAGTTAAGTCATTCAAAATATAACTTCATCCGTGGTGAGCAGCATAAACAAAAAGAAGATGGGATTGATTTAATGCCATTAACTGATATGCCAATCTTACCAGAATGGAATGATGCGTTGGTATTACCGCCAACGTATGAAGAATACCTGAAACAACAAAACGCAGATGATCGTAAAGATGACTGATGCAATTACAGAGATTAATGACGAGTTAGCGCAGAGTGCGTCTATTGACCATGATGAGCTCTTAACAAGTGATGATCTTGTTAGCTTGCCTGCAAAGCGCTTACCGTTTTCATATGCGCGTCGTGCTGGTGTCTTGCTAAGTAAAAATGGTGATAATTGGACTGTTTTTTATCGCGGCGAATTAGACGTAACGGCTTTACTTGAAGTACGTCGTATTGCGGGACGTGGTTTTTCACTCGAGCAGTTGCCAGACGACAAATTTGAGCTGTTACTTGAGGCTTCTTATCAACGCGATAGTTCTGAAACACAGCAAATGATGGAAGATATTGGCAATGAAGTTGACTTATTTTCTTTAGCTGATGAACTACCGCAAACAGAAGACTTACTCGCAGGGGATGATGACGCACCTATTATTAAACTCATTAATGCCATGCTCAGTGAGGCAATTAAAGAGGGTGCTTCAGACATTCACATTGAAACCTTTGAGCAAGAGTTAGTAATTCGCTTTAGGGTAGACGGTGTCTTAAAAGAAGTTTTAAAACCAAATCGTAAACTTGCATCCTTACTCGTGTCACGTATTAAGGTTATGGCAAAGCTCGATATTGCAGAAAAGCGTATTCCACAAGATGGGCGTATAAGTTTACGTATTGCTGGACGTGCTGTTGATGTACGTGTATCAACGATGCCATCAAGTTTTGGTGAGCGTGTTGTACTGCGTTTACTTGATAAAAATAATGCGCGCTTAAATCTTGAAGATTTGGGGATGACCGAGCGAAATCGCGAATTGTTCGCTGATCTCATCAGTAAGCCTCACGGTATTATTTTGGTAACTGGTCCCACAGGTTCTGGTAAAAGTACCACTTTGTATGCGGGTATGAGTCAAATAAACTCACGTGACCGTAATATTTTGACGGTTGAAGACCCGATTGAGTACGAAATACCGGGGATTGGTCAAACACAAGTAAACACCAAAGTAGATATGACCTTTGCGCGGGGATTGCGTGCAATTTTACGTCAAGACCCTGATGTCGTCATGGTGGGGGAGATCCGAGACCTTGAAACCGCACAAATCGGTGTGCAAGCGTCGTTAACGGGTCACTTAGTTATGTCGACTTTACATACCAATACCGCTGCGGGTGCGATTACCCGTATGGAAGATATGGGAGTAGAACCTTTCCTGTTGTCTTCTTCTTTGCTGGGTGTGTTATCACAACGTCTAGTGCGTACTTTATGCAATAGCTGTAAAGAAGGGCATGTCGCCGACGAGCGAGAGTGCCAGTTATTAGGTGTTAACCCTGCAGAGCCACCGACGATTTACCGTGCTGTAGGCTGTGAAGAGTGTAACTTTAATGGTTATCGTGGCCGTACGGGGATTCATGAATTACTGGTTGTTGATGAGGCTATTCGTGAAATGATCCACAGCGGTAAAGGCGAACAAAGTGTTGAAAAGTACATTCGTACTCGTAGCCCAAGTATTCGTCAAGATGGCTGTAGCCGTGTGTTGGCAGGCCGTACAACCTTAGAAGAAGTCTTGCGTGTAACGCGTGAGGAAGGTTAATTATGGCTGCATTTGAGTACCGCGCCCTGGATGGTAAAGGTAAAGAGAAAAAAGGCATTCTTGAAGCCGATACGGTAAAGCAAATACGTCAAACATTACGTGACCAAGGCCTGATGCCTTTAGAGGTTGTCGCTGCAGCAGAGGGTGAAAAGCAAGTTAAAGGGGCTAAAAAGTCATTATTTAGCGGTTTTTTCAAACCAAAAATATCGACCTCAGATTTAGCGCTGATTACTCGTCAACTTGCCACCTTAATTCAGTCAGCATTACCTGTCGAAGGGGCGGTAATGGCCGTCGCTGAGCAATGTGAAAAACCGCGTTTAAAACGTATGCTCATGTCTGTACGCTCAAAAGTTGTTGAAGGCTACACACTCGCAGATGGTATGAGTGAGTTTCCGCATGTATTTGATGATTTATATCGTGCCATGGTGGCTGCCGGTGAAAAATCGGGCCACTTAGATCAAGTATTAAATCGTTTAGCTGATTACACGGAACAACGTCAGCATATGCGTAGTCAAATAACACAAGCGATGGTATATCCAATCATTCTTGTTGTGTTTGCTATCGCAATTGTTTCAGTGTTGTTGGGCACGGTGGTTCCCAAAATATTAAAAACATTCGAAAAATCAAAACAAGTACTTCCTTGGACGACAGAGTGGGTTATGGCAGCCAGTAACTTTGTACAAAATTATTGGTTTATTAGTTTAATAATTATCACTGCACTCTCAGTGGGAATTAAGCATGCACTCAAACGACCAAAAATTCGTTACTGGTTTGATGAAAAAGTACTTTACTTGCCTGGTATAGGTAAAGTCGCGAGAGGGGTGAATACCGCTCGATTCGCACGAACGTTAAGTATTTTATCTTCAAGCTCCGTTCCCTTACTCGAAGGTATGCGTATCTCTGGTGGGGTATTGGTTAATGAGAAAATGAAAAAATCGGTGCAAGATGCAGCCACCCGAGTCAGTGAAGGGGCGAGCCTTCGTGCCGCTTTACAACAAACGAAACTTTTTCCACCTATGATGCTGCACATGATCGCAAGTGGCGAAAAGTCAGGTGAACTTGAGCAAATGCTTGAGCGAGCAGCAAATAACCAAGATCGTGAGTTTGAAAGCATGGTCAACGTGTCTTTAAAACTTTTAGAGCCAGCGATGATTGCATCAATGGCGGTCATTGTCTTGTTTATTGTTATGGCAATACTGCAGCCAATTATGGCAATGAATAAGGCAGTAGGACTTTAAATTAGGGAACGGTAGAGCAACAGCCAGTAGCTGTCGCTTTATAATAAATTATTGAAGAAAATTAGAGGTATTTTTGTGAACAAACAGTCAGGTTTCTCATTATTAGAAGTCATGGTGGTACTGGTTATCATCGGTATGATTATGTCAATTGTGGCACCAAACATTATGGGCCAACAAGAAGAGGCAGCGATCGACAAAGCACACCTAGATATTCAACAAATTGAAGATGCGTTAAGCCTTTATAAGCTGAAGAATAAAGCCTATCCAACCACAGAACAGGGTCTAGAAGCGCTTGTTACTAAAACGAGCATCGAGCCGGTTCCAAAACGTTTTCCAGATGGTGGTTTTATTGAAAAGTTACCTGAAGATCCATGGGGCAACCCGTACCAACTAATTAGCCCAGGAGAAATTGGTAAAATTGATATTTTTTCAATGGGTCCAGATGGCGAAGCTGGCACCGATGATGACATCGGTAACTGGGATGAAGAAAAGCAATAATGCGTAAACTCAGCCAGATGTTTACCTTTTATACACATCAAGGCTTACTATTATGGTAAGCCTTAATCGTTTACGTTTGGCTGGGCGTGCTAAGCACGCAAAAGGTTTTAGCCTCATCGAAATATTAATGGTGCTTGTGGTGATAGGGTTTGTCACTAAAATGGTGGCCTACAGTTTTGATGGTGGTGCAGAAGAAAAATTAGAAAAACAAGCGCTCAGATTACACACCACGATTAATATGGCATCTGAATTTGCCATCTTAAATCAGGTCGAGTTAGGCTTTCATTTAGATCAAAATGTATTTGAATTTTTAGTGTTTGATGGTGAAAAGTGGGTCACCTTCGATCGTGAAAAATTGTTTGCGCCTATTAAAGTAGACGAAGATTTTAAATTAACCTTGAATCTCGAAGATTTGGCATGGGCACAAGATAACTTACTTGAGCAATCGAACTGGCGTGAATTGATGAGCGGCGGTGACGAAGATAGTTTATTAGAACTTAAAAAGTTAAAGATTCCACAGGTACTGATCCTTTCTTCAGGAGAAGTCAGTGCTTTTCAGTTAGTGTATGAGCTGAAAGAGGAGCGTGAACCGCAGTATTTTATCGAAGGCGAGTTCATGGCTCCTGTTAAACTTCGTATGGAGCCAGAGTAATGACTAAGTCAGCGGGTTTCACTTTACTTGAAGTCATGGTTGCTTTGGCTATTTGTGCCATGGCGGGTATTGCTGCAATGCAGGCAACGGGTGAACACATCAATCACTTGTCGACGATTGAAGAGCAAACATATGCATCATGGGTTGCTGAAAATGTCATAGTTGAGCAGCGAACAAAAGGTGATAAGTGGGCGGGCAAAAATGGCACTAAAGGCAGTGAGACATTGGCTGGTTATGAGTGGTATTGGCGTCAAGATGTCATTGCTACGGCAGATAAAAGCTTCGTGAAAGTCACTATTAATGTGTTTGCTGACGAAAAACTAGAATACCCCATTTATGAACTTGTTACTTATTTAAACAAAGGTGACAAGTAGTGAAGCAACGCGGGTTTACCTTACTTGAAGTTATCGTCGCAATGGGCATTTTAGCGTTTGTGGTGTTATCGACTCATCAAATCTTAGAATCAACCACCAAGGCTAAAGAAGCCTCAGATGAGACAATCGCAGAGCTCAATGGCTTTCAAACGGTATTTCGTCTTATGGACCAAGACTTTAGCCAAATGACGAAACGTCAAGTACGCAATGAGGCGGGAGACTTTCAAGAAGGTTACATTCTTGCTGGGCGTTATGTATTTGACAGTCAATATGATGGCATTGGTTTTGTGCGTGATGGGTGGATTAATCCAATAAACTTGCTGCCGCGCTCTGAGTTACAAGCTGTTGGTTATCGTGTTATCGATGATAACCTAGAGCGCATATACCGAGTATATGTTGATCAGCTCGATAATATGGAACCGCGTTCGCAAGTTATTCTAGAAGATATTGAAGATCTGAAGTTTGAATTTCTTGATGATAAAGACGAATGGCAAGAGCAGTGGCAAGTCGCTGCATTACCGAAGGCTGTTGCCGTGACCATTCAAAAAATAGAACAAGAGCCTATTCGCCGAGTCTTTTTAGTGCCCGGTGAAGGTGTAGTGAGTACTCAGCCATGATGATTAAACGTTCTCAAGGTGCCGCACTTGTTATTGTTTTATTTATTGTCGCATTAGCCGCTATGCTAGCGGTCGAAATGAGTGCAAACCTGATGGTGCAAGTGCAGCGTAGTACTAATATACAAAGTCATCAGCAAGCTAAGTGGTATGCTTTTGCTGCTGAAGAATTAGCGATTAAAGCGATTAAACAAACTAAAAAAGATGACCCTGATAAAATTCATCTAGGGCAAGTCTGGGCGCAGCAAGGTGGGGTTCCTTACCCTGTTGATAATGGCACGTTAAGTGGCACGATTACGGATTTGCAAGCGTGCTTGAACTTAAATGCTTTACGCACAAAACCTGTGCAACAAACCGGCTCGGCTAATAAAACGAACCCAGCGCACAAAGCATTGTTAGCTTTACTTGAGAATATTGAAGACTTACCCGCAGATGAGTCTGAAGAGGCAATGGCTGACAGCGTCTATGACTGGCTCGATGAAGACAGTATTACTTATCGCTCAGGTGCAGAAGAAGATGAGTACTTATCGCGTAAGTATCCCTACATGACTGCAAACAGCTTTTTTGCTTCAACATCAGAGTTGCGTTTAGTTAAAGGCTTCAATCCATTAGTGATGGAAAAAGTATTGCCCTTTGTGTGTGTGATACCAGACAGTGAACTTTTAGCGATTAATGTAAATACCTTGCCTAATGAAAGTGCCATTATTCTAAGCTCGCTTATTGATGGCCTCAGTTTATCAGGCGCAGAAAGTGTATTATCGTCTCGCCCTGAAGAGGGATTTGATGATATGAACGCATTTTTTGAACAAGTTAATCAACAAGGCGCACAAAACGTCGAAGCTGTTAAAGACTTGTTCACCATCAACAGTGATTATTTTAAACTACAAACGCAAGCTGAATTTGCAGAGTTGCGTTTTTCGATGACCACCTTACTCCATGCCAATAATGGTAAAGTAACGATACTGGCGCGAAAATTTGGAGGCGTACAGTGACAGAAATATTGTTGATCCGTGCGGGTCAAACATTACAAGATAGCCTTAGTTGGCTAATTTACTCACCGACAGAACAAGAAATAATTGCGAGCGGCGAAATCGCCAGTGCAGCACAATTAGGTGAGTTAACTGAAAAAGCACAAACCCGTGAAGTGGTTGCTCTTTTACCGAGTGATCAAATTCAGCTAAAAACAGTTGAATTGCCGACTAAATGGAGTCGTAAGTTAGAGCAGGCATTGCCCTATATGCTTGAAGAAGATATCGCGTGTGATGTCGACGACCTATTTATTGCGATTGCTGAGCCTACACTCATAGATGAAAAGCATGCGGTTAATATCGCCATGACCGATCGTGAGTGGTTTGAGCAGTGGCTTGCTACATTCAATGAGCATGATATTGAAGTATTTAAAGTGTTACCTGACGCATTATTACTTCCTCGAGTCGACAATGAAAATACCCTGCGTACCGTTGAACTCAATGGCCAATGGTTATGTAAATTAGGTCACTGGCATATTGCAGCTGTTGAAACAGACTGGCTAGATGGTTATTTGACCGCAATGGGCCACCCAGATGTTGCACATTTTAGTCCAGCCACCGGGTTCCCTGAATCAGTTAATCTTGAGGCAAAAACGGAGCTGTATGATTTACCGCTCGCTTTATTTGCGAAACAACTCCCTGAAATTAGTTTTAATCTACGCCAAGGTGTATATCAATTAAAGAAAAAGTCAGCCATTTGGTGGGGATACTGGCAAAAAGCCGCTATTGCCGCAGGGGTTGCATTGGTATGCAGTGTGGGGGTTAAGTCCCTTGAGTTATATAAACTAAATACTCAACTTGAGAAAACGAAGGCACAAGTTGTGACTAACTATCAGCGCGCTTTTCCTAATAAGAAAGTACGCCCACAGTTGATTCGTAGTCAAATTCGTAATGAACTCGCATTGCTCGATAGCGGAAGTACCGCTGGTTTCTTAGATTTGACTAATGACTTAGTGACTATTTTTAGTGAAGTAAAAGACTTCACGCCAGAAACTTTGCGTTATGACCAAGGCCGCAACGAGTTACGTATTCGTGCACGTGGTAAAGATTTCCAATCGTTTGGAAAAGTAAAAGCAATTTTAGAACAGCGAGGCTTAACGGTTGATCAAGGCTCACTAAATAATGATGGTGATTTTGTCGTCGGTGAAATTAAGTTGCGAGGTGCGGCATGAAAAACCAATTAATTAGTTACTGGCGTTCATTAAAAGAGCAAGAACAACAACTTGTTGTCGTCGCTGGGGTGATTTTTGTTATTTTTATCCTTGTGATGGGAATCTTTAGGCCGTTAAATGCGGCGATTGAAAAAGCAGAACAAGACACGATAAAACAACAAGAATTGCTGGCATGGGTTGATGAGAGCATTGTTAAGTTAAAGGCCAGTGGCAGTGCACGAGTAGCGAATGACCGCAGCTTAAGTCAAATTGTGAATAGCACGCGAAATCGTTATCAGATCACCATCAGTAAAATGCAACCGAATGATAATTCACTGCGTTTAACTATCGATTCTGTCGAGTTTAACAAGTTGGTTGAGTGGCTTGATGAATTAGTTAATTCACAAGGTGTACTGATTGAAAACTTAGACATTAGTAAAGACGATAAGTCTGGTTTTGTTCGTGTCAGTCGTTTGGTACTAGAGAAGTAGACGATGAAAAGAATTATTTTATTAGTCACAGTATTTGTGATGTGTTTTTTGGTGTTTACGCTTATAAAAACACCCGCTGCAATTGCACTAGATTTAGCTGCACCGCATTTACCAAAACAATTGCAACTAGGCAAAGCCAGTGGTTCGCTTTGGGATGGTCGCATAATGCAGGTACGTTTTGATGGTGAGCAACTTAATAATGTACGGTGGAAGTTATCTGGCTGGTCATTGTTGACGGGCAAACTCGTTGGTACGGTGCGCTTTGGTGATCCGCGTGATAAAACAGATATTTCGGGCCATGCTGATTTTTCGTATGGGTTGTTCAATCAAGCTGTTGTGGTAAAAAATACCACACTACGTTTGAGCGTTGAGCGTGCGATGGCGCGCTTAAAACTGCCATTGCCAATTAGTGCACAAGGGCGTGTGATTGTTGATCTCGATGAGTTCAGCTCTGGTCAGCCGTATTGTGAAACGTTAATGGGTGAGATTGCCAGTCCCAATATCGATGTTCAAGGACTTAATGGCTGGTTTAGTGTTGGCCCACTGAGCGGCCGTCTTAGTTGTAAATCAGGCGATATAGCTGTCTTGGTTGACCCTGAAAATCGCTTAGGTCTTGAGGCCGATGCTGTACTAAAAGCCAATTTAGATTTTAAAGTGGCAGGGTATATAAAACCAGAAGCCAGTCTACCAAAAGAAGTGCATGACGCTGCGAAGTTTTTAGGGCGTCCAGATAGCGAAGGACGCTATCCACTTAATTTATAAACACGACTTTAATTGAAGGCATTATGCAAATTCCTGAGTTTTCAAAAGAGCAAAGCGCCTTATTAGCACGCTTTCTTGCTGAGCAAAAAGACGCGCTATCGTTAGCACAAACACACGGTTATTTATTTGCCGTTATTTGTGCGCCCGAGCCATTGGATGTTCATCAGTGGTTTGAGCAAGTTGTCCCTGGTTGTGATGGGCAAATGGATGAGCAGGTATTGTTTGCATTTATGGCGCTATATCAGCAAATCAGTGAACACGTATTTGAAACCGGATACAGCTTACCCGTAAGTTTGCAATTTAATTCTGCTCAGCAGCCGTACCTTGATATGCAAGAGTGTCAGCATTGGAGCCAAGGCTTTATGCTTGGGGCGCAGGGCTATATTGCTAAATTGTTAGCTGCGCCACAACTAGCAAGTGAATTAAAAGAAGCACTTGAGACAGCACAGCAAAGTTTGTGTTTCTTTATACTCGACTCAGCTGATATAGCATCGATTGCCAATCAGCATGGTTTAACCGAAGGGCTGTTATGTCAACAGCAGTATGAAGTGATGAATGAGTTTGCAGCAGGCTTTGCTGAGTTAATCGAAGCCGTTGCAGTAAATAGCCAGCTTTATAATGATGAAGGCTGGGGCTAAGCAAGCTCTAACACAATATCTGTGCAGCCTTTTGCACAACGAACAATGCCTTTGCCAGGCTGTTCAGTCTGTAGGTTTAAGGTAAGGACTCCTTTGCATGTTTCACAATGCATAGTCTGTCCTTTTGCCAACTTTTTTAGCATATTGCGCTGTTTAGCAAATGAATCGCTGGTTTTTTTATTAAGCGCAGAAAAATCCATTATTTATTTAACCTTTCTTCAAGTGCATCCGAAACAATATTACAAACACGTTCTAGGCGTTCACCATAGAAATATAAGTTAATATCTTTTTCACGACAATAATGTAAATGAAAGATTTGCAGTTTATCGTCATTCAAAAAAGCCTCTTCGACGTACTCACGCTCTGAATTCGATAAATTAAGCTGTGACTTAATCGTGTTCTTCGCCATATTCGCGGCGGGGCTGCGGTTAACTTGGCTAAAATCTGAAAGTACGTTCACCCCATCACCTAACAACCGTTCTCTGGGTTCTTTGATCAAAGGGTGATCAATCGTGAACAATGCTAAAATAATAAGTACTAAAATGATAAATTTTTTCATAGCACACAGAACTTTGATCTAAATAAAGAAGGAATTGGGACAAGTTTAATAAAATGGCTGATTTAAAAGCAAGAATATACGATGAAATAATTAAAAAGTTCATATTTTAGATCATTCCCTGAAATTTTTGAGAGATTGAGTATAATACTTTCGATAGGTTGGAAATTTCAGAAAACTCTGAACGAAATGAGATGCATTCTAATTTGTCGTATTGGCTTTATAACCTATTTAACTGCAAACATCAGTTTGAGTTTATTTCCTAGTGGCGTTGAGGAATTTTGATGGATAAACAAATTAAGGTTAAAAACATCCCAACGGAAGTAAAAATCCAAAAACCGGAAAACGCTTCCCATGATGATAGATTTAATCCTCGCAATCGAATTTATGTAAGAGCAGTAACAGGCTTGCATCAGCTGTTAAGGCGACGAATTGGTTTCGTTGGCATGCTTGCATTTATGCTTTTACCTTGGATTAACTTCCACGGACAGCAAGCTGTGCTGTTCGATTTAGTAGGCCAAAAGTTTAATATCTTCGGCCTCACTCTGTGGCCACAAGATTTAACCATTCTTGCGTTTATTCTTATGCTTGCAGCTTTTGCGCTGTTCCTCGTCACCACATTTTATGGCCGAGTCTGGTGTGGTTACACATGTCCGCAAACTGTATGGACATTTATTTTTATTTGGTTCGAAGAAAAGTTTGAAGGCACTGCAAACCAGCGTAAGAAGTTAGATCAACGCCCCATGGACTTTGATAAGTTTTGGCGTAAAACGGCAAAACACAGCAGCTGGTGGCTGTTTTCACTGTATACAGCGTTTACCTTTGTTGGCTACTTTACACCTATACGCCAGCTACTTCCGGATGTTTTTACTTTGGATGCCACAGCCTATTCTTATGGGTGTATCGCATTATTTGCTGTGTGTACATACGGCAATGCAGGGTGGATGCGTGAAATTATGTGTTTGCATATCTGTCCTTATTCGCGTTTTCAGTCGGCCATGTTTGATAAAGACACTTTTACAGTAAGTTATGATGAATCTCGTGGCGAAAGTCGTGGTCCTCGTTCACGTAAACAAGATCCGAAAGAGTTAGGACTCGGTGACTGTATCGATTGTAACTTATGCGTACAAGTGTGCCCGACAGGGATAGATATTCGCAACGGTTTGCAATATGAATGTATCAACTGTGGTGCCTGTATTGATGCTTGCGATGGTGTAATGGATAAAATGAATTACCCACGTGGGCTCATTTCATATACCACAGAGCGAAACTTAGAAACCCCTGAAAATAAAACGCATGCTTTGCGACCTAAATTGATTGGTTATCTTGTTATCCTTGTTGTGTTAACCGGGGCTCTCGTGGCAAATATTGCCATGCGTAAACCAATGGAGCTTGATATTATCCGCGACCGTAATCAGCTATACCGGGTTGACTTTAATGGCTTAGTTGAAAACACCTACACACTTAAAGTGATTAACAAAGCGCAATACGAGCAAACGTTTAATATTACAGTGGAAGGCTTAAATAACTTTGAATATATAGGCAAACAAACATTCACAGTGCCCTCAGGTGAATCTTATAACGTGCCCTTGTCATTAGTGGTTGATCCGTACGATTTGAAAAAGCCGATGACAAAATTCGAGTTTATACTTTCGGTGGAGGGGCAGCCTGAAATTCAGATTTCGCAGCCTAGTAACTTCTTTAAGGCGCAATAATTCAGTACACTGAGCAAATACAATAAAAAGCGGGGTTTTCCCGCTTTTTTTATATAATGGGACACTATGAGTAAATTTAGCTTTGTTGACCTCACACCCGATTCAATTTTAGACGCAGTTGAAAGTATTGGGATCTATGCTGAGTCAGGATTACTTGCTTTAAACAGCTATGAAAATCGCGTTTATCAGTTTAAAGCAGAAGACGGTTACCGATACGTTGTAAAATTCTATCGTCCTGAGCGTTGGAGCAAAGAACAAATATTAGAAGAGCATGCGTTTGCTTTTGAACTTGCTGATGCAGAAGTTCCCGTCGTTGCGCCCGTAGTAAAGGACGGGAAAAGCCTCTTTGAGCATGATGGCTATTTATTTGCCTTATTTCCCAGTGTGGGCGGGCGTATTTTCGAAGTTGATAACTTAGATCAACTCGATGTATTAGGCCGTTTAATTGGTCGTATGCATCAAGTTGCAAAAGCATCTTCATTTAATCATCGCCCAGTGATCAGTTGTGAAGAATACCTTCAGACAGCTAAAGTTCAGTTACAAGCAAGTAACTTGATGCCAACGTCATTAGAAAATGCTTTTTATACGATTTTGGATTTGGTTATTAAAGAAACCACAGCCCAATATAAAAATGTAGAGACAATTCGATTACATGGTGACTGCCATGCGGGCAATATTTTGTGGGCGGGTGATGCACTGATGTTTGTTGACCTCGATGACAGCAGACAAGGTCCTGCAATTCAAGACTTATGGATGATGCTCAGTGGCGATCGTAACAATCAACTGTTACAGTTAGACACCTTGGTAGCAGCGTATGAAGAGTTTTGTGATTTTGACCACAGCCAGCTGAAATTAATTGAGCCATTACGCGCGATGCGCATGGTGCATTACATGGGGTGGTTAGCAAAACGTTGGGATGATCCTGCATTCCCACGGAACTTTTCATGGTTCGCAGAAGACAAATACTGGGAGCAGCAAATACTCGCGTTAAAAGAACAGCTTGCAGCGCTACAAGAACCACCGTTAAAATTATTACCATAAATTTTTAAAAGATAAGTAAAGACGAGAAAACAATGTTCAAAAAATTAAAATTAAGTCTACTCATTCTATGTTTACCTTTTGCAGCACTGGCAGCTGACTTTGAAGCAGGTAATCAATACGAAGTACTAAACACTAAAAAGAGTGCTACACCACAAGTAACTGAGTTTTTCTCATTTTACTGTCCACACTGTTTTAAGTTTGAACCAGTGGCGAAAGCACTGGCCTCAACGCTGCCTGAAGGCACTGAGTTTGTTAAGAATCACGTTAACTTTTTAGGTGGTGTATCGAAACAAACACAAAGTAACCTAAGTTATGCTTACCTAATTGCAAAGCAACATGGTAAAGGTGAGCAAGTGGCCGACCAAATTTTTCATAGCATTCATATTCAACGTGCACCGCTGCAAAATATTAAAGACGTGAAAGCATTATTGGCGACAAATGGTATTAGCGGCGATGTGTTTGACTCTGAAATTGCTAGCATGCCTGTGATCAGTGCAGAAAAAGCGATGCAAGACAAACAGAATAAATACTCAGAGATGGGGGCGGTAACGGGTGTGCCGACTTTTATCGTGAATGATAAATATAAAATTAATATAAATACCATCAAGAGCCAAGAGCAGCTTGATGCGTTAGTAAAGTTTTTATTAGAACAATAATTTTTGGAGTGATTGAATAATGATCAAATTAGTTAAAGCTGCATTTGTGGCCGTGACGCTAGGTTTCGTTGCCACAGCGAGTGCGGCGCAATACGAAGAAGGTAAGCATTATGAAACAATTGATGCGCGAGCTTCTAAAAAGCCTGAAGTGACCGAGTTTTTTTCATTCTACTGTCCTCACTGTAATACCTTCGAGCCAATTGTTGCTGAGCTTAAGCCAATGCTTAAAGACGGCGTTAAATTTAAAAAGAATCACGTTAATTTTGTTGGTCCTCGTGATCCTGAGATCCAAACAGTGCTTGCGCAAGGTTATGCAACAGCAACAGTACTCCCAAATAGCGATGCGTTAGTTGGTGCAATTTTTGACCACATTCATGGTAAACGTGCGCGTATTAATGAGCTTGCAGATATGAAAGATATTTTCGTATCGCAAGGTGTAACTGCTGAAGATTTTGAAAAGTACTACAACAGTTTTTCAGTACGTACGATAGCAGCGAAAATGAAACGCGACCAAGAGTACTATCAACAAAAAGGAGCCTTAAAAGGCGTACCAACCTTTATTGTGAATGGTAAGTATCGTTTAATCTTAGGTGCAGACTCAGGTATTACCGATGCAAAAAGCATGGCTGAGCTAATTAATTACTTAGCAGCTAAGTAAGAGACTCGAAAATATTATTTAAAAGCTCCGCTCGCGGAGCTTTTTTGTTTGGTGAAGAAATGAAAAAACTTTTAGTGTCGAGTTGTTTACTAGGAAAGCCGGTACGCTATGACGGTCAATCACAAAACTTATTACATCCTGGATTAGAGTCACTGAAGCAGCAAGGGCGTATTGTGTCTTTTTGTCCTGAGGTTGCGGGTGGTCTACCTACACCAAGAGCGCCTGCTGAAATTAGCCAGGGTAGAGTATTAACACAGGATGCGCATGACGTCACCGCAGAGTTTAAAGCGGGTGCACAGCAAGCATTACGTGTATGCAAAGAACAAAGGATTCGGTTCGCACTACTCAAAGAGTCTAGTCCGTCATGTGGACGTAATTATATTTATGATGGAAGTCACACAGGGCAAAAGATTCGAGGAATGGGTTTAACTGCAAAGTTACTTAGTGACAATAATATACAGGTGTTCAGTGAACAACAATTGCCAGCGCTATTGGCTGCGCTGGCAAAAGTTTAAGTTATTTACGCTGTAAAAAGACGCCAGACTCAATATGATGTGTATAGGGGAATTGATCAAAAATCGCAAAACGTTTCACTTCGTGTGTTTTGCAAAGGTGATCAAGATCTCGTTCTAATGTCTCGGGATTACAAGAGATATAGATAATGTTGTCGTAGTTCGCCACCAAATCACAGGTAAGAGTATCCATCCCCGCTCGAGGAGGGTCGACTAAAATTGTTTGGCAGTTATAGCCGTTTAGATCAATACCGTCTAAACGTGAAAAAGTACGTTCGCCTTTCATGGCTTGTGTAAACTCTTCACTCGACATACGAATGATATCTAAATTATCGACTTTGTTTTGAGCAATATTGTACTGTGCAGAATAAACCGATGACTTTGAGATCTCAGTCGCAAGTACTCGGTTAAATGAACCGGCTAGTGCAATTGAAAAGTTACCATTACCACAATACAGCTCTAGCAAATCATTATTAAGGGGCTCACACAACGCTTGTGCCCATTCCAGCATTTTAATGTTCACTTTTGCGTTTGGTTGAGTAAAGCTATTTTCTACTTGCTGATAAATGAGTTCTTTACCATTTACGTTCAATCGTTCAACGACATAGTCGTTCCCAATCACTTCTTTTTGCTTACGTGCACGACCAATAAAGTCGATTTTAAACTGGCTGCTTAATTTTGCTTTAAGCTCTTTAATCGCAATTAGCCATTCATCGTTTAAAGGTTTGTGGTAAAGCAAACTAACAAGAATTTCACCACTTAAGCTAGAGAGGTAATCAATCTGGAATAACTTGCGGCGAAGTACCTCACACCCTTTTAAATTTTCAATCATCACCTGCATCACTTCGCCAACGAGTGGCGCGGCGGGATCAAATTCATCAACGCGAATTTTCTCTTTGCTTTGCTGATCAAACATAATGTGGAATAAATCGTCGCCCTCATGCCACACTCTAAACTCTGCACGTTGACGGTAGTGAATTGGATCAGAGCTGAACACTTCTAATGTGTTTACACCAAAGCGCCTAAACTGTGACGTGATGCGCTGCTCTTTCTCACTCAATTGTGCATCATATTGAGTTGTATCAATTTTTATAACCGCCATGGCTGATTACCTTTTATCTCTTAGCTATTTGTCGGCGCTATTGTAGGGAGCAGAGAGGATTTGTCTAGTTTTGTTATTTATTTTAGTGTCGTTTTTTTATACAAAAAACTTAAGTTATGCGATTTTTGGCCGATAATGAGGTAACCATAAAATGGAGTCGGATCATGAAAATTGGCAACCTAGGCTATATGCCTAATACAAATTTGAATAAATACAATGGTAAACAGTCTGTGCAGCAGCCTACCATTCAAAATCGTCAAGATAGCTATCAACAACGTGGCCGCGAACTGGCTGCAAAAGTACTCGACGATAAACTTGCACAAGCACTTGGTTTACCTAAAGCAGAAGAAAAGAAAGATAAACCCCTGTTTGATTTTGATGAGATCGTTAAAAATGTACTCAATTTTGTTGGTGGTGCGCTGCGTAAAGCAAAAGCAGATGGCGCTGATGATGAAAAGTTAAAAGGCATGTTAGGCGAGGCACGCAAAGGCGTACAAATGGGAATCGATGATGCCTATGATGAACTTAAAGAATCAGGCATCTTAAATGACGATATCGAAGAGGGTATCGAAAAATCGAAAGAAGGTATCTTTAAAGGTATTGATGAGCTTGAAGAAGACTTATTTAATCCTAAACCTAATGCCGTGACGGTTAGCCAAGCACAGTACGTGAGCTTAAGTAATAATGCCGAATATACATTTACCACAGCCGAAGGTGATGAAGTCAGTATTAGCTTTGCAGATGCATATGAGAGCAAGTCCGCTAGTAGCTACAGTAAAAACGGTGACAACGAAGCGTATGTCAGTGAATCGTCACAATCACGTGACTTATCTTTTTCTATGTCAGTGAATGGCGATCTTAATGAGCAAGAGCAGCAGGCCATTAACGAGTTGATGGAAGACTTACAAGGCGTTAGCGAAACATTTTTCTCAGGCTCACTCGATGAAGCCTTTGAACAAGCTAAAGAGCTTAACTTGAGTAATGAGCAGCTAGTCGGTTTTTCGATGGATTTGAAGCAAACCAAAACAGTTGCAGCTATAAAAGGGTACGAAGAATATAAACCAACGCCAGAGAAAGAAGTTGCAGAAAAGGTCGCCCCTTTTAACGATGACTTAAAAGAAGCCTTTAATAAAGCTGGTGATATTGGTTTGCAAAATCAACTTGCCGGAATATTGCAATGGTTAAATCAAGATAAAGAAGAAGTCAGTAAATTGGTTGATTATACCAAAGCGATGTTCGAGCAAATGAATACACTACGTTCAGCCAATGAACAGAACTAGTCTTCGCTTTCTTTTTAGATAGTCACATGGCAAACTGCTTGCCTTTCATGATCCGAGGTAAGTAGTTTGTCAGTCCATATAATGGTGTTTGATTCAGGTATTGGTGGGACAACTGTGCTTGAACAGATCCAAGCTTTGATCCCGAATGCAGATTATAGCTATTTTATGGATAATGCCTTTCTGCCTTATGGTGCGCAAACTTCGCAAACAATCATTCAACGCTTATTAGGGCTATTACACTTTATAGACACGCATGCGTTGCATGTTGATATATTAGTGATTGCCTGCAATACAGCATCGACATCTGCGTTAGACGTTATTCGACACTATACAAGTATTGAAGTTGTGGGGGTTGTGCCTGCTATAAAGCCAGCATGTGCCATAAGTAATACGAAGCACATTGGTTTACTTGCCACGCCCGCGACTACAAAAAGCAAATACACCGAGACGTTAATTTTGACACACAGTCAAGGTACAAAAGTGAGCTTGTACGCTTCGACTAAGCTGGTGGAAATTGCAGAAACACTGTTTCATAGTAAAAAACTACTCAAAGCCGAATTCAACGAAGCAATGGCTGAACTCGCTATTGCAGATGATATTGATGTATTAGTACTCGGATGCACACACTTTCCTTTATTAGCCCATGCAATAAATAACTATTACGACAAACGCGTTAAATTGATTGACTCAGGCCGTGCAATTGCAAATCGTGTCAGTAGTATTATTACAACGCAGCAATTAAATTTAGCAACAGACAAAAAAAAGCCGCTGCACTATTATGCAACGGCTCCGATTAGTCACCAGCAATTAAGCGTAGAGCTTGTTACGCTGATTGATCAGATTCCTCACGGAAACTATTAGACTCGTTCTCTTGTTTTTGTTTTGCTTCACGTACTTTTAAAGTACGTTGTTGGAACTCACTATCATTTAATTGATTAATTGCATTGTCAGCATCTGCCTCAGCCATTTCAACAAAACCAAAACCACGACGTTTACCAGTGTTTTTATCTTTCAATAAACGAACGTTAAAGACTTTACCTTGTTCTTCAAATAAAGCGCGTACAACACCTTCATTCGCTCGGTAAGGAAGGTTGCCAACATAAAGTGTTTTTGTTTTTACTTCAGCCTCCTCACTTGCCGTTGATGAGAGTGCTGCAATAACTAAAGCACCAATTAATAAGCCTGCACCAAATAGCAACGCAGGGTCTAATGCTAAGCTCGAAAATGCAAACTTAACAATAACAAACCCTAATACAGCAAGAATAACAGAGAAAAGAAAAGATTTTTGATCGGGTAATTTCATTTTTGATCTACCAATAAACAGGAAATAAACATTAATTTAACATTGTGAACTTGCTATCTTAACGCGTTAAATGAACATAGCAATGAAATTTGCATTAAATTATGAATATTGGCTTAAAAAACAGCCATAATTGCGACTGTTTTTGTTATTTTCGGTAATTTTAGTTCACTTTGTGAGCGAACGATAAAAAGATCGAAAAAAAGTGTTGATCTGTTTTTGGATCTCCCTATAATGCGACCCCACTGAGACGGGAGACAGCAACGAAAGACGCTGAGCAACGTAGCAGAGAGTTAAGTAAAACTTCGGTTTTAAATCTTCGAAAGAAAGTTTAAAATTAAGTGTTGACTCTAAAAAATAAGGATGTATTATACGCATCCCTAGCGACGAAGTCGCACTGTTCTTTAACAATATAAAGCAATCATCTGTGTGGGCACTCGTACAGATTGAGTTCTAACAGTCGAGCTACTTAGGTAGTAAGACAAACAAATTTAGAGTCTCAATTTAAACTGAGTGACCAACGGAAATAAGTTTACTTATTTCAGCACAGTCAATTCAACATCGAAAGATGTTAAATAAATTCAGAATTCATTGAGCATGTCCGCTCCCTTATGGGAAGGACAGAAAAAACTTTTAATTGAAGAGTTTGATCATGGCTCAGATTGAACGCTGGCGGCAGGCCTAACACATGCAAGTCGAGCGGTAACAGAGAGTAGCTTGCTACTCTGCTGACGAGCGGCGGACGGGTGAGTAATGCTTGGGAATGTACCTTATGGTGGGGGACAACAGT
>NZ_CP065231.1:337500-2667500 GCF_015767615.1 Pseudoalteromonas sp. A41-2
CAGCGACTTATATTTTGTAGCGAGGTTAACCGATTAGGGTAGCCGTAGGGAAACCGAGTCTTAACTGGGCGTTGAGTTGCAAGGTATAGACCCGAAACCCGGTGATCTAGCCATGGGCAGGTTGAAGGTTGAGTAACATCAACTGGAGGACCGAACCCACTAACGTTGAAAAGTTAGGGGATGACCTGTGGCTAGGAGTGAAAGGCTAATCAAACCGGGAGATAGCTGGTTCTCCCCGAAATCTATTTAGGTAGAGCCTCGGACGAATACTTACGGGGGTAGAGCACTGTTAAGGCTAGGGGGTCATCCCGACTTACCAACCCTTTGCAAACTCCGAATACCGTAAAGTACTATCCGGGAGACACACGGCGGGTGCTAACGTCCGTCGTGAAGAGGGAAACAACCCAGACCGCCAGCTAAGGTCCCAAAGTCATAGTTAAGTGGGAAACGATGTGGAAAGGCCCAGACAGCCAGGAGGTTGGCTTAGAAGCAGCCACCCTTTAAAGAAAGCGTAATAGCTCACTGGTCGAGTCGGTCTGCGCGGAAGATGTAACGGGGCTAAACTATGCACCGAAGCTGCGGATTCAAAATTTATTTTGAGTGGTAGGGGAGCGTTCTGTAAGCCGTTGAAGGTGACCCGGGAGGGTTGCTGGAGGTATCAGAAGTGCGAATGCTGACATGAGTAACGATAATGCGGGTGAAAAACCCGCACGCCGGAAGACCAAGGGTTCCTATCCCATGTTAATCAGGGTAGGGTAAGTCGACCCCTAAGGCGAGGCCGAAAGGCGTAGTCGATGGGAAACGGGTTAATATTCCCGTACTTGGTATAATTGCGATGGGGGGACGGAGCAGGCTAAGCAAGCATGGCGTTGGTTGTCCATGTGAAAGTGAGTAGGTTGAGAGTTTAGGAAAATCCGGACTCTTAAGACTGAGACACGAGACGAGCCACTAAGGTGGTGAAGTTGTTGATGCCATACTTCCAGGAAAAGCCTCTAAGCTTCAGATTATACCGAATCGTACCCCAAACCGACACAGGTGGTCAGGTAGAGAATACTAAGGCGCTTGAGAGAACTCGGGTGAAGGAACTAGGCAAAATCGTACCGTAACTTCGGGAGAAGGTACGCTCCGATTGGTGATGAGACTTGCTCTTTAAGCTGATTGGAGCCGCAGTGACCAGGTGGCTGGGACTGTTTATTAAAAACACAGCACTGTGCAAAATCGCAAGATGACGTATACGGTGTGACACCTGCCCGGTGCCGGAAGGTTAATTGATGGGGTTAGTTTTCGGACGAAGCTCTTGATCGAAGCCCCGGTAAACGGCGGCCGTAACTATAACGGTCCTAAGGTAGCGAAATTCCTTGTCGGGTAAGTTCCGACCTGCACGAATGGTGTAACCATGGCCACGCTGTCTCCACCCGAGACTCAGTGAAATTGAAATCGCAGTGAAGATGCTGTGTACCCGCGGCTAGACGGAAAGACCCCGTGAACCTTTACTACAGCTTGGCACTGAACATTGAACCTACATGTGTAGGATAGGTGGGAGGCTTTGAAGCAGAGACGCTAGTCTTTGTGGAGCCGTCCTTGAAATACCACCCTTGTAGTTTTGATGTTCTAACGTTGGCCCCTAATCGGGGTTACGGACAGTGCCTGGTGGGTAGTTTGACTGGGGCGGTCTCCTCCCAAAGAGTAACGGAGGAGCACGAAGGTTGGCTAAGTACGGTCGGACATCGTACGGTTAGTGTAATGGTAGAAGCCAGCTTAACTGCGAGACAGACACGTCGAGCAGGTACGAAAGTAGGTCATAGTGATCCGGTGGTTCTGAATGGAAGGGCCATCGCTCAACGGATAAAAGGTACTCCGGGGATAACAGGCTGATACCGCCCAAGAGTTCATATCGACGGCGGTGTTTGGCACCTCGATGTCGGCTCATCACATCCTGGGGCTGAAGTCGGTCCCAAGGGTATGGCTGTTCGCCATTTAAAGTGGTACGCGAGCTGGGTTTAGAACGTCGTGAGACAGTTCGGTCCCTATCTGCCGTGGGCGTTTGAGAATTGAGAGGGGTTGCTCCTAGTACGAGAGGACCGGAGTGAACGAACCGCTGGTGTTCGGGTTGTCATGCCAATGGCATTGCCCGGTAGCTACGTTCGGAACTGATAAGCGCTGAAAGCATCTAAGCGCGAAGCAGGCCTCGAGATGAGTTCTCACTAGACTTTTAAAGTCTCTGAAGGGCCGTTGAAGACTACAACGTTGATAGGCAGGATGTGGAAGTGGTGTGAGCCATTAAGCTAACCTGTACTAATTACCCGTGAGGCTTAACCATACAACGCCAAACGCGTTTTATGACAGCGTAACAGACAGAAGTTAGTATACTAAAGTAGATTTACGATTATCAGAATTCCGAATTTTAGTTAATTGCAGATGCGATTAACGACCAGAATATGCTTGGTGACAATAGCGTTTTGGACCCACCTGACCCCATGCCGAACTCAGTAGTGAAACGAAACAGCGCCGATGATAGTGTGGCATTTGCCATGTGAAAGTAGGACATCGCCAGGCTCCTAATTAAAGAAACCCGTTGCAGCAATGCAGCGGGTTTTTTGTTGCCTGTAGAAAAATAAAATACCCAACCAAGACCCCTACGACCTATATCTTTGTAAGCATCGTGTGGCATTGACCATGTGAAAGTAGGACATCCTACTGCGTAGCGCACCATGGCTCCTAATTAGAGAAACCCGTTGCAGCAATGCAGCGGGTTTTTTGCGTTCAGGGCTAAATCGTCCAGTATCATACTGAGATTGCATACAGAGATAAAAGACGCATCAGCGCAAGATGAAGAGACGTAGGAGGCACTTTAGTGCCGAAGTGTCTGATATGCCCTTCACACATAACCACTGACATTCACGGCTAAAGCCGTTCCCACGCTTCTTAATCACAATGACAGAAGTGCAAGGGGCTCTAAATCGCTCATTTCACTTCTGGCTCAAACAATTAGGACGTAGGAGGCACTTGAGTGCCGAAAGTGTCTGATATGCTCTTCACACATAACCAGAGACATTCACGGCTAAAGCCGTTCCTACGCTTTGTAATCACGATGTTCAATCACGCTTTCCATGTTGTTTAATCATGATGACAAGGTTGAAGGCTCTAAAATTGGCTACTTCACTTTACGCTAACCTAATTAGCGCGTAGGAGGCACTTTAGTGCCGAAAGTATCTGATATGCCCTTCATACAACACCCCTGACGTTCACGATGAAAGCCGCTCCTACGCTTCTTAATCACGATGACAGAAGTGCAAGGGGCTCTAAAATGGGTTACGCTAATCCGTCTCTCATTAATGAGCAACACAACAACGCGGTGCTTGACGAATAAATACGAAAAAGCCCAGCAGGTTTCCCCGCTGGGCTTTTATATTTATATATTCAGTACTTACTGTTATTTAATCATGCTGTAAATAAGCGCAAGAACAGCAAGAGAGCCAATAGCTAGCACAAATAAAGTACTTAAGCGGTGCCTGTATTTTTGCAGGCTAGGGACTTTATACACGGCAATCATGGGCATAATGAATAAGATCATGGCGATAATTGGGCCTGATAGCTGGTCCATCATGTCTAAAATACTTGGGTTGATCACCGAGCAATACCAAATAGCGAAGAACATGATAACAGTGCCAATCTTATCAACGAGTTTAGGGTTCATATGTGCTTGCTTACTGACAAGACCATTGAAACTTTCGCGGGCTCCTAAAAAGTGGCCTAAGAAAGATGACGTAATGGCGATAAACGCTACCAACGGGCCTAGTGTGGCAATGAATGAGTTATCAGTAATATTGGCAAGAAACGACAAGATAGAAACGTTTTCGGCCTTAGCTTGCAGCATTTGTTCTGATGATAAAGACAACACACACGAAAATACAAACAGCAATACAAATACGATTAACAATAAGCTGGTGCGCTTCAGAATTGCTTCTGACTTCATTTTAGCATTATTGCCGTAATGAGCTCGCTGTACATGGACAAAACTTGAGATTGCAGCGGCATGGCTGAATGAGAACACAATAATAGGAATTGATAACCAGAGCGTTTTCATAAAGCCTGAAAACTCAGGAACTGATACGTCAGGCATCTGCCAGCTTGGGATCAAATACAACGATAAGAAAAACAGAATACCGACGAGTGGATAGACCAAAATAGCAAAAGCACGCAACATGAGTGCTTCTCCACCTAGCATTAAGCTAATCATACCACCCACTAAAATGCCTGATAGCAGCACGCGTGGTGGTGATTCCATACCTAATTGATTAACGATAAAGCTGTCTACGGTATTGGTTAGGCCAACGCCATAAATAAGTAAAATAGGAAAGATAGAAAGAAAATATAAAAGAGAAATTAGTCGCCCAGCATTCATGCCAAAGTGCTCTTCTACCACATCGGTAAAGTCAGCATCTGGTTGCTTTGATGATAATACAAAACGAGCTAAGCCACGATGAGCTAAGTAAGTCATAGGAAAGGCTAAGCACGCCATAATCACTAATGGCCAGAACCCGCCTATACCGATATTAATGGGTAAGAATAAAATGCCGGCACCCACTGCTGTGCCAAATAAACTTAATACCCACTGGGTGTCGTGAAGATTCCATTTCGAGTTACTACTTGTTGTCGATGCACTAAACTGCGCAGCATCTTGTTGTGTGTTCATTAGCACTCCACTATTAGAATAATAATTGTCGCGCAGCATATAGAAAAGCAACTAAGAATGCATGTTTTAGCGTTGTATTTAGATAACTATGCTGTAAGGAGAGACTTACAAAAGGAAATGCTGGGCTAGTTTAGTTAAGCCCAGTTGTGGTGTTTACTCTGCTGCTGCAAGTGCGCGGGCTTTTATATCAGCAGCAAATGCTAAGCCTTTTTTAAAGCGAGCTTCAGCAGCTGTGATTTCACTTTCATCGCCATTAGCAGCAAGCACACCTTGTGATAGTGCTTTGTAAAGAGAAGTGATTTGCGCTTGGTAAGCTGCCTCAATGGCTTTTTCAACAGTCGTCATCGTCATTCCTTTAATAGATTAAGAGGGCAAAATATTATCGGAACACAGGCATAAAGGCTAGTTTAACGTTAATTTAGAGAGGGTAAGTTTTGCTGGGTTTCGCTTCGCGTTACCCAGCTTATGTAGTATTTCACTCTATAACATCGACTGCTAAAGACTAGTCCTGTAACGCCGATACTACAAAATACGGATTCAGATATTCTTCTTTACTGTTATACAGCAGTGGACTGCCATCGAGTTTGCTAACCGTTGCTCCTGCTATTTCGGCAATCGCATGGCCTGCGCCTGTATCCCACTCGCAGGTTGGGCCTAAGCGTGGGTAAATATCGGCGCTGCCTTCGGCTACTAAACATAGTTTTAATGAGCTGCCTTTTGAGACCATTTCTACGTCATCGAATTGTTTTACAAATTCAGCTAGGTCAGGGGAAGGGTGTGAGCGACTGCCAACAACACGAATAAGCCCTTTATTTGGCTTGCGGGTAACTTTAAGTTCGATGCGTTCATCGCCCTTATCTTTAAATGCACCAATGGCGTTGCTTGCAATATATGAGACACCCAATGCAGGTGCATCGACAACGGCTAAAATAGGCTTACCGTTTTCAATAAGCGCAATATTTACCGTAAACTCACCATTCTTTTTGATGAACTCTTTTGTGCCATCAATCGGGTCGACTAGCCAATAACGTTGCCAGGTTTGACGAACATCCCAGCTAATATCTGCACTTTCTTCACTTAGAATCGGAATGTCTGGCGTTAACTGTTTTAAGCCATTAACAATCACTTTATGAGCTGCTAGATCGGCGTCGGTTACTGGGCTTTCATCGGCTTTGTATTCGACGTTAAAATCTTTTTCGTAAATACCCATAATGGCATTTCCTGCTTGGCGCGCCAGCAGTAAGATTTCTTCTAGCAGTTCCGTATGATTCATGATTTAACCTATAATTTGCTGTTGTTTTAGATACGCTACCAGTTCTTGCACCGATTGGTCTAGGGTGTTTTTGCTCGTATCGATTTTAATTTCGGGTGATGTTGGAACTTGGTAGTCTGAATCAATACCTGTGAAATGCTTAATTTCACCCGCACGTGCCTTTTTATAAAGCCCTTTAGGGTCACGAGTTTCACATACGTCGAGTGGGGTATCTAAAAACACTTCGATGAACTCACCATCATCTACCAAGTTCCTTACCATATCGCGTTCACTTTGGAAGGGTGAAATAAATGCGGTGAGTACCACAAGACCAGCATCGACCATGAGTTTCGCTGTTTCGCCTACGCGGCGAATATTTTCAACACGATCTTCATCAGTAAAGCCTAAATCTTTACATAACCCATGGCGTACGTTATCACCATCAAGTAGATAGGTGTGAACACCAAGTTGGTTTAGTGCGTTTTCTAGCGCATTGGCCACGGTGCTTTTACCAGAGCCAGAAAAGCCAGTGAACCATAAAATAGTCGGCTTATGCTTTTTTTGCTCACTACGTTGTGCTTTAGTGATTGCGTAGTTATGCCAAACGATATTCTCATTCATTGTATCTGTTCTCGTTGTTTGTTATTGAAATGGGAAAACCAGTGGTATCAATGTAAGTACCGTAATCGAATAGATAATCGATAAAGGAAGGCCCATGGCAATGTAATCTTTTAAGCGGTAATTTCCCGCACTGTACACCATAAGGTTGGTCTGATAACCAAATGGTGAGATAAAGCTGGCCGATGCACCGAAGGCCACGGCCATAATAAAGGGCAGTGGGGAAACATCAAAGCCAATAGCCAGCGCATACGCAACAGGAAATGAAAGTGCGGCGGCTGCATTGTTGGTAATCAATTCGGTAAACATGACCGTCATTAAGAAGATAGCAATAAATGCCCCGTAAGGGCCAAAGTCACCTAACACATAAAGCATGCCATTCGATATTTCACCAGCTAAACCGGTGCCAATCATGAGTTTGGCGAGTCCAATCGCACTGCCTACAACCGCCAGTAATTCGATAGGGAAGCGACGTTTAACTTCACTGAGCTTAATTGTGCCGCTGAGCATTAGGCCAATGAGTAACACCAATAAGCCTTTTACTAAGGGGACTAAACCGATAATGCTTAACGTTAAAACCCCTGCAAAACTAGCCAACACAATGTTTGATTGCTTTGCTTTTAAATGTGTTTGTAAATCGAGACCCGAAATATAAACAAACTCACGCTTTAAGTTTGGGAGTGTGTAAAATGCTTTACCCGGCGCGAGAATCAAGGAATCACCAGCTTGTAATTGCACTTTACCTAGGCCTCCTTGTAAACGGTCATGACCTCGACGAATTGCAATTACTGCCGCATGAAACTGTTCGCGAAAGCGAATTTCTTTAATCGTTTTGCCAATGTATTTAGAGGAGTGACTCACGACCACTTCAACAAGGTGTTCAACATCTTTCTCGTGCTTGTCATGAACCACTTTTAAGCCATCAAATTGAGTCAGTAAAGGAACAGACTTTATATCGCCGACAAATAATAATACGTCACCTTCTTTGATTACTTGTTTTGGGGTGACGGCACAAATACGTTTGTCACCACGAATGATTTCAGCAAGGAAGAGATCTTTTAATTCACGCAGACCATTTTCTTCAACACTTTTACCAATCAGCTTTGAATCAGCTTCTACTTTGCCTTCTAAGTAAAATGGCACGACTTCTTGGTTATTTTTACCGTTATCGGGTAGGTATTTAAGCATTACAATAATGGTGATCAGGCCCACACTTAATGCGCCTAAACCAACCAGTGTAAAATCAAAAAAACCTAAGGGAGCCATGCCTGCTTCAACAGCAAAACCATTGACGATTAAATTAGTTGAGGTGCCAATTAAAGTAATTGTGCCACCGAGTATTGCGGTGTACGACAAAGGCAGTAATAGTTTTGATGGCGAATGTGTCGGGCTCTCTTTTATGGCACTAATAAGAGATGCCACAACGGCTGTGTTATTAGTAAACGATGACAAAAAGGCGGTCGATAAGCCAAGCTTAGTGACAGAGCTTGTCAGGCTACCTTTTGATAAGGATTGGGCAAGTTTCTGTACCAATGTGGTTTTTTCTACCGCAATTGATACCAATACTAAAAGTATCAGGGTGATTAACGAGGGGTTGGCATAATTAACAAGCATATCCTCAAGGCTAATAAGCCCAGAAAGATAGCTAATTCCAATGGCGCTCACAAATAACCATGCTGGTTTTAATCGTGTGCCAAATAGGCACCCGACTAATACCAGCATAATGCCTGTTAATACCAGCTGTTGATACATGCTTTTTACTTCCTATAACAGGCGAATTGTGATTATTTAAGCTTAGTTATATCAAGCGCTTGCCAATGAGGGAAGTGCTTGCGAACAAGTGCATTAAACTCAACTTCAAAGTCGCTAAAGCCACTTTGTTGCTCTTCAGTGCTTAATAACTGTTCGATCATACCTGCTGCAACCGTTAAATTTGATAGGCGATCGATTAAGATAAATGCCCCTGTTTCATGGTTGTCGTGATACTCATCAGCCAAAATTGTTTCTGTAAGCTCGAGGGTTACAATAGCAATTTCGTTTAGCTGCAGAGAGTCTGCTTGGCCATGTTCTAAGGTATTTACATCAATCGTGTGATCAATTTTTTTCACCACCGCTGAAGTATTTTTGCTGCCTAACTTAAAGTTATAGTTTTTACCTAACACCAAGGGGGATTCATGCATCCACACAAGTTTGGCTTGAATACGGTTTGTTACAGCGGCTTTAGATGCGGCAGGTACAATTACATCACCACGACTGATATCAATTTCGTCGTTAAGCGTTAATGTAACTGCTTGGCCTGCTTCGGCTGTATCAAGGTTCCCATCGAAGGTGACAATCTCTTTGATACTTGAGCTTTTTCCTGATGGTAATACTTTTACGGCATCACCTACACTGAACGTACCTGAAGTGAGTGTTCCTTGGAAACCGCGGAAATCTAAGTTAGGGCGCACAACATATTGCACAGGTAAGCGTGCTTCAAAGCCAGTATCAATTTCAGCCGCAGGGGAATCTTCGAGTAATTCAAGAAGCGGTTTGTCGGTGTAATAAGGTGTATGTTCAGAGCGTACTACAACGTTGTCGCCTTTCAGTGCTGACATAGGTACGAACTTAATATTTGTGACGTTTAACTGCTCTGCAAACTTAAGGTAATCGGCTTTGATTTTCTCATACACGGTTTCGTCAAAATCGACGATGTCCATCTTATTGATAGCAACAACAAATTGTTTAATCCCTAAAGAGTCACAAATAAAGCTATGACGCTTAGTTTGTACCTGCACGCCATAACGTGCATCGACTAGGATAATTGCCACATCGCTGGTTGATGCACCTGTTACCATGTTGCGGGTGTATTGCTCATGTCCAGGCGTATCCGCAATAATGAATTTACGTTTTGCTGTTGAGAAATAACGATACGCAACATCAATCGTGATGCCTTGTTCTCGCTCAGCTTGCAAGCCATCAACGAGTAGGGCTAAGTCAAGCTCTTCACCTGCATTACCAACTTTTTCGTTGTCTTTGTGAAGGGCTGCAAGTTGATCTTCATAAATTTGGTGGCTGTCATGCAGAAGGCGGCCGATTAACGTTGATTTACCGTCATCAACACTGCCACATGTCAGCATACGTAAAAGGCTTTTGTCTTGTTGACGCGCAAGGTAGGCGTCGATGCCTAGCTCTCTTACTTCATTAATCGTGTCGTTAGTTTTAGACATTAGAAATAACCCTCACGTTTTTTCTTTTCCATAGAGCCTGCAGAGTCGTGATCAATCACGCGACCTTCACGCTCAGATGATGTTGATAACAACATCTCTTCAATGATTTCAGTTAATGAGCTGGCGGTTGATTCCACAGCACCAGTAAGTGGATAACAGCCAAGGGTACGAAAACGGACCGACTTCATTTGCGGTACTTCGCCTTCTTCAAGCGGCATGCGCTCATCATCAACCATAATGAGAGTGCCATTGCGCTCAACAACAGGGCGTTCTTTGGCTAAATATAGCGGCACCATTTCAATGTTTTCTTGGTAGATGTATTGCCAAATATCAAGCTCAGTCCAGTTAGATAAAGGGAATACACGAATACTTTCACCCGGGTTAACTTGGCTGTTGTAAGTATTCCACAGCTCTGGACGTTGATTTTTAGGATCCCATCTGTGGTGCTTATCGCGGAAAGAATAAACACGCTCTTTGGCACGTGACTTTTCTTCATCGCGGCGAGCACCGCCGAATGCAGCATCAAAACCATATTTATCAAGCGCTTGTTTTAAGCCTTGGGTTTTCATGATATCGGTATGCTTCGCTGAGCCATGAACAAACGGATTAATATCAATCGCTAAACCTTCAGGGTTTTTATGGACGATTAAATCAAAGCCATATTCTTTGGCTAAACGATCGCGAAACTCGATCATTTCCTTAAATTTCCAGTTGGTATCAACATGCAAAAGAGGAAATGGAATTTTTGCTGGGTAAAATGCCTTACGTGCTAAGTGTAATAACACCGATGAATCTTTACCGATTGAGTAAAGCATAACCGGGTTTTCAAACTCAGCAGCAACTTCGCGCATGATCTTGATACTTTCAGCTTCTAATTGCTGAAGGTGTGTTAAAGCCATTGTTAGTCGTCCTACTAAAATGATTAAAAGTTAAATTACGCTACGCCTGTTAAAGGCTGGGCAAAGCTGCTGGTTTGTGCCGTTTGGCCAAACCAAGCAAGTTGATGATGCAGTGATGCAACTTCGCCAATAATTAATAACGCTGGTGAAATAATACTGTGCCGTGAAATTAAATCGGCTAATTCACCTAGCTGCCCCGTCACGACACGTTGTTCTTTACGTGTGCCGTTTTCAATGATGGCCACTGGTGTATCTGCACCGCGACCATGTTTTAATAATTGTGCTTGGATATGAGGTGACTTAATCACCCCCATATAAATCGCTAAGGTTTGATTAGGTTTAGCAAGCGACTGCCAATCGAGTTCTTGACCCTCTTTTTTACAGTGCCCAGTAACGAATTGGATGGCTTGTGCATGGTCTCTATGTGTTAATGGGATACCCGCATAAGCACTGCAACCGGCTGCAGCAGTAATACCAGGAACAATTTGATAGCGGATCTGGTTGGCAGCAAGCACTTGTACTTCTTCACCGCCACGGCCATAAATGAATGGATCGCCCCCTTTAATGCGGCATACTTTTTTACCCTGTTTAGCAAAATCAACTAACATTTGATTGGTATCTTCTTGTGCCACACTATGATCGCCCAAGCGCTTGCCAACACACACTAAGTCGGCATCGCGACGCACTAGTTCCATAATTTCATCAGACACAAGGTAGTCATACACAACAACATCGGCTTGTTGCATTAATTGCAGGGCTTTTAACGTTAATAGCTCTGGGTCACCAGGGCCTGCGCCCACAACATATACTTCACCTTCGGGCTCAGGCTTGGCTTCGAGTAGTTGCTCTAGTTGCGCCGACGCTGCGGTGGTGTCGCCTGCTTGCACTTTACTCACAACCGATGAATCAAACACACCTTCCCAAAACTGGCGACGGTCGGCGAAATGTTTAAAACGTTGCTTTACTTTGTCGCGAAAACTCCCGACTAAAGTAGCCAAAGGGCCAATATGTTGTGGAATAAGCGTTTCGAGCTTTTCACGTAAGCGACGTGCTAAAACAGGGGCTGTCCCCGCGCTTGAGATAGCAATAGTGATAGGGTCACGGTCAACAATCGAGGGAAAGATAAAACTACACTTAGGTTGATCATCAACGACATTAACGAAAATATTGCGTGCGTTAGCAAGCTCAAAAACCGTGCTGTTAACTGCGTCGTTATCTGTTGCGGCAATAACCAACATTTGTTTATCTAAATGGTGCTCTTGAAATATGTCGTTAATTAGCGTGACTTCACCCGTGTTTGCAAGGGTTATAAGCTCATCACAAAATTCAGGGGCTACTAACGTCACGTGTGCGCGCGCTTTTAAAAATGCGCGGCATTTGCGTAACGCAACATCTCCACCGCCGACTACCAATACGGGCCTGTCGTCTAATTTGGTAAAGATAGGTAAATATTGCACGTTGTTTATACCCCTAAAAAACATCACAGAAACTGCTTATTGCAGACAAGCAGAATATAGTGCGTATTGTTAAGTAAAAAATAATTAAAACCCAATTTATATAACTAAAAGTTATATTGGGTGGTTCTATTTGGCTTAAGACTTAGTTAACAAGGGATTGCGGCGAGTTACAAGAAAATAACTAGGCTTATGGTGATTCGTTATGAGTTATAGCCAGAACATAAAAATTTGCTACTATGGGTCACTATTATGGCAACACAAAAATAAGATTTATGAAAAACATGCAAACAATCGCAGCCCAAGCTGTGGCACTCATGGACTTAACAACCCTCAATGACACCGATACGGCACAAACAATTGAAGATCTTATTGCCAGTATTCAGCCAAAGTTAGGCGTACCTGCGGCGGTGTGTGTTTATAGTCAGTTTGTTAGTGATGCCAAATTAGCGTTGGCAGAGCGTGCGCTAAAGCAAGTAAAGGTGGCCACCGTCACCAATTTTCCAACAGGAGAGCAGCCTTTAGAACAGGTGATAAATGAAACCTTGTTTGCTATTGAGCGTGGCGCTGACGAAATTGATTTAGTGATCCCATACAAAGCCCTTATTGCAGGTGATGAAGAGAAGGTTTTAACGTACGTCAAATCCTCAAAAGATGCCTGCGGCAATAAAGCCGTGTTAAAAGTGATTATCGAAAGTGGCGAATTAACAGATGAGTTAATAACTAAAGCGAGCCAACTTGCGATTGATGGCGGGGCTGATTTTGTCAAAACGAGTACGGGTAAAGTGGCGGTTAATGCAACCTTAGCTGCAACAGAGATAATTTTAACCGCAATTAAAGCAAGCGGTAAAAACGTCGGTTTTAAAGCCGCAGGGGGAGTGAGAACCGTTGCTGATGCCGCTCAATACTTGGCCTTAGCTGAATCTATAATGGGTGAAGCCTATATAAAGCCTAAACTATTTAGGTTTGGTGCTTCGGGGTTATTAAGTGATGTATATGCGACATTAAATGAATCGTGATAGTGAGCAAGAAAAAATAGCCCTTGAGCATGGCGCCGCAAAATTATTTTTGCGCTGTTATGAAAAAGAGTTTGGGATCAAAATGCGCAATATTTGGCATAATACACCAAGTAAGCCTGATGTGAGCTGCTATAAAGGTGAGCAGCGTCTCGATATTGAAATTGCGCATTTATACGCCAGTGAAACAGAGGCGATGGCCGTATTAGGACGGCCCTTGTCAATTGGTATGCAGCGCGACCTTGCTGAGATGGCACTTGAGCCAAGCGATCAGCGTTTACATTGTGCACTGCATCGGTTACTCGCGCAAAAAGCGAAAAAACAGTATGAATCAGAGCATCCATGGTTATTGATCCGTAATGCCAGCACTATTTGGCACTTAGATGATTTTAAGGCCGTGCTCACTCATCTCGATGTACCAAAAGGGCATCCATTCCAGCAAATTTGGTTATTGTGTGACTTTTATCGTGGTGAACTAGTACAAATTTTATAAATGGAAGATGTTAGCAAAAATGAGAATAAACCGTTCAGGGACACCGTCACTCATTTTTGCCAATACAGCCAGTGGTTATTACTGGCTGTATAAGGCTAATTGACGTTATTAAGCTTGGTTACTTCAATTAGTTAAATTTAAACATACTGCCTAAGCTTTCCAGCCCTGATTTATTCGTTTTAGCAATACATTGGGTATTATCGAGTGACTGTTTGGTTTTTTCATCTGCCAAACCTGTGACGGTGAGTTTATTTTCTTGTTGATATTCAGTGAGTGCAATAACCGTTGCGCGATCGTATTTTACATCTTCTGTTTCAAACTCTTCGTAATGAGGTTGGTTTTTTAAGTAGCCCAAGCAGACTAAGTTTAGACGAGACATTGCCAAGTCCATTTTTTCGTAATGGGGCATTCTATGAGTGGGCACTGTGACTGACGGTGTGTTTGCGACGGCGGTTTTTGCGCCAGTTGCTTTTGCTGTCACTCTTAGAGGGGCTGGAGCAGAGTGTCCTGTAGCAATGGTATTATCACTATTGTAGCGATAGTAAGTGCTAGGTACTTTGCTTTCTAAAAACTCGACGGCTTTAACAATCACTTCTCGTAAGGCTTTTTCTTTAGGGGTGTTTGACCATCCGCTGAGATTACCCCCGACGAGTGCGCCGCCAAAGTTAGTGGCTGCTGAGGTGAAGTCAAAGTCCTTACTTCCGCCTTCTACGCTGGTGGCTGCCAGAATACGCGAAGTGCGTGTGTCTATTAAGCGTAGATCAATTGCCATATGCGAGCCTGAGAAGCCTGCCGATACCGAGCTAAACACATCACCAATAAAGCCGCCACTGCCAACACTGGCACCTGAGCTGTCGTCATCAAATTCGGTTACTGCGGCCACAACCACAATTTCAGCTCCTTCAATTTCACCGTAAGCCGCCCCCGATGCAGCGCTTACTCTTCCAGATACCGCTAAATCTTGCTCTGACAAGACGGCATCAAGTGCTTGACGCTCTAATACAATAAAACGGTTCGTACTGACCAGCGCAGTCGTTAATTGATCAGCCATGCCTTCACCAATTTCTTTTCGCCACCATCGTGAATCATTTGATTTATCAGTAAAGCGCGCCACGGCAATACGTGCTTTTGGACCGTTATACTGTTGCTGTGCTACTTCATTCACATTTGGACTGTTTTGATTTGTTGTTGAAGTTGTTGTGCTTTGGCATGCGCATAATGCAGCACTGAGTAAGGCCACCGTAATTATAGGGTATTTTTTAGCGAACATTTGATTTCCTTAACTTATATCCATGCAGTAAATAAACGTCATAACGGGGAGGCAAAGTTATGAACGATAGTATGGATAAGCTATAAAAATCAGTGCTTTATTAATAGTACATATGCGAAGACTTTATTCACTTAGGCGAAAATCAGGCTGTTTCTGATGCTTTTCTCTATATTGCTTCGGCGATACACCAAAGTGTCCTTTGAAGCTGCGAGCAAAATAGCTTTGAGAACTAAACCCATTATTTTCTGCTATTAAGCCTATGGCTAATGAACTTTCTATTAGCTGTTTTGCTGCATACTCAATACGTGTGTTACGTAAATAGTCAGAAGGGGTGAGTGAATACAGTGCTTTCATTTTTAACTGCAGTGCCCGAGGGCTTAAACACAGTGCTGATGCCAGCTGTTCAATTGAAAACTGATCCGACTGATAGTTTTCTCGGACCACCTTTTTAAGCTTCTCTGTAAATACAGAGTCTTTAGTTTGCACCGTAACGTACTCATTATTGTCGCTTTGTATCTCAGAGGTAAGTTGAGCCGCTAAGTGTTGATTTAGTAAATAACGTAAACTGAGTAGGCCTTTTACTTTGCTTAGTAAAATAGACGGTTCAAAGGGTTTACTTAAAAAGTCGTCAGCTAGTAAATCAAGGCCTTTTAAACGGCTAGGCGTGTCAGCTTTGGCAGATAATAATAAAACGGGGATATGACTGGTCGCGTTATCAGCACGAAGCTTCGCAAGCATTTGGTATCCGTCCATGTTAGGCATCATAACATCACTGATAATAAGGTCGGGTAATTCAGACTGACAAAGTGACAAGGCTTGTTGGCCATCGCAAGCACAGATGCAATTGAACTGCTCACTAAATAGTGACAAGAGCAGCTCACTCATATCACTATTGTCTTCAACAATCATGAGTGTTTGCCTTAAGCCAGGTTGGGTGGTGACCGTTGGCAAGTTTTGTTTTGTTGCACTGATAACTGTAGGCAGCGAGACCGTAAAACAGCTGCCCTGCGCTGGCGAGCTAGTTAGTGATATTTCACCGCCATAATCCTCGACCAGTTGTTTCACTAATGTAAGCCCAATACCACTGCCGGTTTCTGAACATGTGTCTAAGCGAGTAAACCTTTCGAATATTTTCACCTGTTGGTCTTTTGCAATGCCAATTCCTGTGTCGGACACGCTGATATGCGCGAGGTTATCGCTTTGATGCAAACACACTCGAACCTCACCGCCTGCCGGGGTGTATTTAAGCGCATTACTGATCAGGTTACTGACGATAGAGTGCGCATGATTAGGCGCGATATTTATAGTGCACACAGTTTCACAGTGATCTTGAAAATTAAATTTAAGCTGTTTTTGGGCGAATAGCGGCGCAAAGTCATCGATGAGATCAGTTAAAAAAGTCGTTAATGAATAAGCGGATACATAATGCACGGCCGTACTGGGTCGTTTGCTCAGTTGCAGTAGTTGATTTATTAAGTCAAGCAAGCGTTGGCAATTACGTTTTATGCTTGCTAATTGCGATTGAGCCTTCGAACTGTGGGTGGACTGCTGTAACTGGCTAATAGGAGCCAGAATCAAGCTCAATGGGGTTTTTAGTTCATGACTTATATTATCTAAGAACTGATCTTTTAATTTATTTAACTCAATTTCTTTTTGTTTTTGCTGTTCGGCCAGCTTGCGCTGATAAATTGAACTAATAACCAGCCATGCTAATGTCATTGCACATAGTGTGTAAGATATATAAGCGACATTGCTTTGCCACCAAGGTGGAACAACCTTCAGTTCGAGTAGGGTGGTATCCTCACTCCACTGCCCATATTGATCCCTTACTTTTAGCTGTAATTGATAATGTCCAGCAGGAAGCTGCGGGTAGTTTATTTGACGTTGCGATGCATCATTATATAAAAACTGTTGGTCAAACCCCGCTAGTTTATAGCCATATTGATAATGCTTTGGTGTGGCGGCGTTATTCAATGCACTAAATTTAAAGCCAATAACTCCCGCTGATTTTGCGAAAGAGAATGTGTTTGTCGCATTGATCAGCGTGTCGGTGCTGTGGTCAAAAAAATCAGTGCTAATTTCACGGTTATTAAGCAATAACTCGGTTAATACGGGAGTGGGGGGAGTGTGATCTAAGGTGAGTTTGTCAGGGTAAAACTGATTAAAACCATTTATCCCGCCAAAGAATAGCTCGCCATCTGTCGCTTGAAAACTAGCCCCAAGAATGAAGGATTGATGCTGGATTCCATCTTCAGGTAAAAACGGTTGTATGCTGCCCGTTATTGGATGATAACGCGTTAATCCGCCATTGGTAGCTAACCATAAATAGCCTTGTTTATCGGCTAAAATATCAAAAATATTGTCATTTACTAGGCCATGTTGCTCGCTAATATGCTCCACATCAAAGTTTTGTTTATTGACTTTGTTGAGGCCTTGCATTGTGCCGACCCACAGCGTTTTATCGTCGCTGAGTAATAACGACGTGACCATGTTATGGCTCAGACCTGTGCGTTCATTAAGTAATGTAAATTGCTCTGTTTCGATGGAAAACTTATTGAGTCCCGCACGCGTACCCACCCACAAAGCGTGATCATTCTTATCATACGCAAGTGTGAAAACGGTATTATTGGCTAAGCTGTTATGGGTTGCATTGTGCTGATAATGGGTCACTGTTTCTGAATCTGGATCAAAGCGAGTTAATCCTTGGTTACTACCGAGCCACACTATGCCGTCTTTATCACTCTCAATTGCATAAACGCGATCACTGCTAAGCTGGTGGCTTTGCATGGTATAGCTGACAAAATCATCGCTTTCATCTTGGTATTTAAGAAGCCCGCCGCCGTATGTCCCAACCCACAATTGCTGCCTTTTATCCTCATGTAAGCTAAATATGTTGGTATTGGGTAAGCGGGTTGTATAGTGCTGATAGCCTTGCGGTATCGCACGATTTAAACCCTCGCGCGTGCCAACCCACAACTGGCCATTTTTACGTTTAATAATCGCACGAATAAAATTATGCGTGAGAGAGTGAGGGCTTGACGTTGTGCTTTGATGTCCAAATTGTTGCTGTTTCGGATCGTATCTGTGTATACCAAAACCATCGGTCCCAATCCAAATAATTCCTTGTGGGTCTTGATATATAGAGAGTAAGTAATCATTTTTGAGTCCGTTAGGCTTTTGTACATCATGACGATAGTGTGCAACGTCAGTGTATATATCTGCCCCCGCAGCTAAAAAGTATACGCCTTGCCCATAACTTGTTAGCCACAGGTTATGCTGATTGTCGAGAAGACTGTCAGTGATCCAAACTCCCTTAAATTGCGGCAATTCGGAAGATGTCTCTGTATCGATTGAAAATATATACAGCCCTTGTTTTGCACCGATGAGCAATTGATTTGAACTTAACTTGTTAAGATGCCAAAGTGGCGAGGTGAGGGCGATGTCATGTTTAAATTGTTTGGTTTTAGGGTTAAACGACAGCAGACCATGGCTGGTTGCAAGCCACAGGGTATTTTGTACTGCAATAATGTCTCTGATGACAATGTTTTGTTGTGTATTTTCAGCAACCTGATAAGTCTCAAATTGCTGCGCTGCAATATCAAAGTAGCTGAGTGTGCCTTGTTCATGACCCAACCACATATTGCCACTCTTATCAAAAGCCAAAGACCATATTTTATCATCACTGAGTTGTGGGTTTGTAAAGGTCGAATAGGTGTAAAATTGGCCCGTGGTGGGATCAAGCCGGTTTAGTCCTTTACTGGCTGTTGAAAACCAAAGGTCGTTATCAGTGCCTTTTAAGCATGCGGTAATCCAATTACCGGAAATACTGGTCGCTGAAGTATGTGCTTTAAAGCGTTTAAATTCATAGCCATCAAATCGATTGAGCCCTCCTTGTGTGGCAAACCACTGAAACCCTTGCGCATCAGTGAGACTGCAATTGATGGAGTTTTGACTTAAGCCATGCTCGCTATCAAAGATGCTTAAGTGAAGTGATTGCGCACTTACAACATGACTTTTCAGAACAGCTAAGCTGAAAAATATTAGGCATAATAGGGTGTTTAAATACAGCACAGAGATCCATCTTGTTGGTGTTTTTGTTCCTTTATTAGGCTGATAGTAAACTGCTTTTTAATCAATGTTAATATTGATTTTTATACTAACAGGTGAGATTTTAACTTCTGGGTATCTTTTACTCTTGTGTTAATGAATTGCGTAAGTATAATAGGCATCCACTTTGCAGGGGCGTAGTTCCAATTGGTAGAACAGCGGTCTCCAAAACCGACGGTTGGGAGTTCGAATCTCTCCGCCCCTGCCACTTTTTACACAATAAGTGTGGAGTCTGAAATTAAAAATCGGTTTAAATAAGTCTGTTTTTAAGTTTAGATTTTAATGGATTAACCCTGCCTTCGCGCAGGGTTGTTGTGTCTGTAGTTAAGGTAATAATATTATGAGCACGAATGTAGAAACACCATCAAGTGCGATGGATTCAGTTAAGTGGATTGTAGCGATTGCGCTACTTGCAGGCGCAGTAGTTGGTAATCACATGTATGCAGATCAGTCTGTATTGTTGCGTGCTATTGGTGTAGTGGTCGCTGTTGCAGCGGGTTTAGGCATTGCCTCACTAACAGAAAAAGGTCGTACATTTTTAGCATTTGCTAAAGAAGCACGTATCGAAGTACGTAAAGTTGTGTGGCCAACACGCCAAGAAACAACCCATACGACATTAATTGTAATGGTTGCAACTGTGATTATGGCACTTATCCTTTGGGGATTAGATGGCATTTTATTCCGCGCCGTAGGCTTTTTAACTGGATTGGAGATCTAATCCCATGTCGGATGAGAAGAACGAAAAGAAACTACGTTGGTACGTAGTACAAGCTTTCTCAGGTTATGAGAAGCGTGTTGCACAAACTATTCTTGAGCATATCAAGATTGAAGGTTTGGAAGATAGTTTTGGTGAAGTATTAGTACCAACGGAAGAAGTTGTTGAGATGCGCGCAGGTCAAAAGCGTAAATCTGAGCGTAAATTCTTCCCAGGTTATGTACTTGTACAAATGGACATGAACGATGCAAGCTGGCACTTAGTAAACAGCACTGCACGTGTAATGGGCTTTATTGGTGGTACGTCAGATCGTCCAGCGCCAATCAGCCAAAAAGAAGCAGATCGCATCTTAAACCGTCTTCAAGAGAACTCTGAAGCACCTAAGCCAGCTACATTATTTGAGCCAGGCGAAGTTGTTCGTGTTATCGATGGTCCATTTGCTGACTTCAGCGGTGTTGTTGAAGAAGTGGATTACGAAAAGAGCCGCGTAAAAGTATCGGTACTTATCTTTGGTCGTTCTACGCCAGTTGAGCTTGAATTTGGTCAAGTTGAACAAGACAAGTAAGATAAAAAATTAAAGCAGCCAAAATCGTTTAATATTTTGGCAATATGCTTGAAAAAGGCCGTTGATTAACTTATAATCAGCGGCCTTTTTGTGTTAGGGCAAGTAGTAACTTGTTTTATCACATAAAGTGAGAACCAATTTTTAAACTGGGAAGCCGTTAGAGTACGCGTCCTCGCGCGCACAAGGCTATGACCCACCAAATGAGGTATTTATTATGGCTAAAAAAGTTGAAGCTATTATCAAGCTACAAGTTGCCGCTGGTATGGCTAATCCTAGTCCTCCAGTAGGTCCAGCACTAGGTCAGCACGGTGTAAACATCATGGAATTCTGTAAAGCGTTCAACGCACGTACAGAATCTATCGAAAAAGGCGCTCCAGTTCCTGTAGTGATCTCTGTTTACGGCGACCGTTCTTTCACGTTCGAAATGAAAACGCCACCGGCTGCTTACTTACTTAAGAAAGCTGCAGGTATCAAATCAGGCTCTGGCCGTCCTAACACTGAAAAAGTGGGTACAGTAACTCGTGCTCAACTTGAAGAAATCGTTGAGACAAAACGACCTGACCTTACAGCAGCTGATATGGATGCTGCAGTTCGCACTATCGCAGGTTCTGCGCGTGCGATGGGCTTGAACGTAGAGGACTAAGATAATGGCAAAATTAACTAAACGTATGCGTACAATCCGCGAAAAAGTGGATGCGACTAAAGATTACGAAATCAACGAAGCAGTTGCTCTTTTAAAAGAGTTAGCGACAGCTAAATTCGTAGAAAGTGTTGACGTTGCTGTTAACCTTGGTATCGATGCTCGTAAATCTGACCAAAACGTTCGTGGTGCAACTGTACTACCTAACGGTACTGGTCGTGACGTTCGTGTTGCTGTATTCACTCAAGGCGCTAATGCAGAAGCTGCAAAAGAAGCCGGTGCTGAATTAGTGGGCATGGAAGATCTTGCTGATCTAGTTAAGAAAGGCGAGATGAACTTTGACGTTGTTGTTGCATCTCCAGACGCTATGCGCGTTGTTGGTCAACTAGGTCAAATCTTAGGTCCACGTGGTCTAATGCCAAACCCTAAAACTGGTACTGTAACACCTAACGTTGCAGAAGCAGTTAAAAACGCGAAAGCAGGTCAAGTTCGTTACCGTAACGACAAGAACGGTATCATCCATACTACTATCGGTAAGGTTGATTTCACTGCTGAGCAACTTCAACAAAACCTTGAAGCTCTTATTGTTGCGCTTAAGAAGGCTAAACCTTCTCAAGCAAAAGGTACTTACGTGAAGAAAGTAACTATCTCTACAACAATGGGCGCAGGTGTTGCTGTTGACCAAAACTCTCTAAGCACAACTGTTGCTTAATTAAGAGTTTACATGGCGCGAAATTTGAACTATAATTTTGCGCCATTTTGTTGAGAAAGTTAATTTCAAAACAAGTAAAGAATTCGGGTTGAAGTCCATAATTTCGTACGCCTTCGGGTATAAACGATAAATTGGGCTTCCGTCCAAGACCGTAGGCGGCTTCGGCCTTAATATTTTTACCTACGTAGACGGTGTGAATCCCCAGATAGATTTTTCCTAATCTTCTGGCTCTCGCCGTAAAAAGCATCTCCATCATTGATGGGGAAGAGTAGAACAGGGAAGCCAATATCGGCGACCCATTAAACCAGGAGTAACACCCATGGCTTTAAATCTTCAAGGCAAAAAAGCAATTGTTGCTGAAGTCAACGAAGCAGCCACTGGTGCTCTTTCTGCAGTTGTTGCAGATTCTCGTGGTGTAACAGTTGGTGCTATCACTGCCCTTCGTAAAGAAGCTCGTGCAGCTGGTGTATGGATGAAAGTTGTTCGTAACACTTTAGCTAAACGTGCTGTTGAAGGAACAGATTTTGAGTGCCTTTCTGACTCATTTGTTGGTCCAAGCTTAATCGCTTTCTCTTCAGAGCACCCTGGTGCTGCTGCGCGTATCTTCTCAGATTTCGCGAAGAAGAACGAGAAATTCGAAGTTAAGACCGCTGCATTTGAAGGTAACGTAGTAGACGCAGCTATGCTAGCAACTCTACCTACTTACGACGAAGCTGTTGCACGCTTAATGAGCGCTATGAAAGAAGCGTCTGCTGGCAAATTGTGTAAAACAATTGAAGCAGTACGTGTACAGAAAGCTGAGCAAGCTGCTTAATTTTAAGCTGTTTTTTTGTTCACTTTCGGTGTAATATTTTTTTTGGACTAAAATTAGTCCGTAATAATTAGGAAATTTGTAATGTCTGTAACTAAAGACCAAATCCTTGATGCTATTGCTGAAATGTCAGTAATGGACGTTGTTGCTCTAGTTGAAGCAATGGAAGAAAAATTCGGCGTAACTGCAGCAGCTGCTGTTGTTGCTGGTCCAGCTGCTGAAGCTGCTGAAGAGAAGACTGAGTTTGACGTAATCCTTACTGGCGCTGGCGCTAACAAGGTTGCTGCAATCAAAGCTGTACGTGGTGCAACTGGTCTTGGCCTTAAAGAAGCTAAAGCACTTGTTGAATCAGCTCCTGCACCTATCAAAGAAGGTGTATCTAAAGAAGAAGCTGAAGCGCTTGCAAAAGACCTTACTGAAGCTGGTGCTGAAGTTGAGGTTAAGTAATCTAGCTTACGCTAGGTTCGCTGCCTGAGTAATCAGGCAAGGGCTGGTGATTATTTAATCACCGGCCTTTTTGCGCTATGGAGCGATGTTTTCCTATAGTGCAAATAAAATCTAATTTTCTCTTTATTTTCAAGTTGTTACCTGTAAAGGTGTTGAAAGTAGCAGAGTGAACTAGAACAACAATTTAATGTTGTACATCTTGGCATAGATGCCAGTTAAGTCTGTTCTTACAAGAACAGGTCGGGTCAAAGATCAGCAAGCTGAGGAACCCCATGGCTTACTCTTATTCTGAAAAGAAACGTATCCGTAAGGATTTTGGTAAACGTCCACAAGTTTTGGATATACCTTTCTTACTGTCGACGCAGTTAGAATCGTTTAAAAAATTCTTAGTCCCTGACGCTGATGGCGATCACGGTTTGGAAGCTGCTTTCCGTTCTGTGTTTCCGATCAAAAGCTACTCGGGAAATTCTGAGCTTCAATACGTAAGTTATCGTATTGGTGAGCCAGTATTCGATGTAAAAGAATGTCAAATTCGCGGTGTGACTTATTCTGCTCCACTTCGCGTAAAATTGCGTCTTGTGGTGATGGACAAAGAAGCACCAGGCACAGTTAAAGACATTAAAGAGCAAGAAGTTTACATGGGCGAAATTCCGCTCATGACTGATACCGGTACCTTTGTAATCAATGGTACAGAGCGTGTTATCGTTTCTCAGCTACACCGTAGCCCTGGTGTATTCTTTGATAACGACCGCGGTAAAACTCACTCGTCAGGTAAAGTACTTTATAACGCGCGTGTAATTCCTTACCGTGGTTCATGGTTAGACTTCGAGTTTGATGCAAAAGATAACCTATATGTACGTATTGACCGTCGTCGTAAATTACCGGCGTCAATTATCTTACGTGCACTAGAGTTCTCTACAGAAGAAATCTTAGATATCTTCTTCGATACTACTGCGTTTGAAGTAACTGACGGTAAAGTTCTTATGGAACTTGTGCCTTCACGTTTACGTGGTGAAACTGCCGCTTTTGATATCAAAGGCGATGACGGTGAAGTCCTTGTTGAAGCGGGTCGTCGTATTACTGCGCGTCACATCAAGAACATCGAGAAAAAAGGTATTAACCAATTAGAAGTACCGCATGAGTACATCATTGGTCGTGTTGTAGCTAAAAACTACGTTGATGAGTCAACGGGTGAGATCATCGCTAACGCGAATGACGAGCTATCACTTGAGCTAATGGCTGAGTTGGTTAAAGCAGGTCACACTAAGATTGATACGTTATATATCAATGAAGTTGACAGCGGCGCCTACATGTCAGATACCCTTCGTATCGACACAACAAGCAACCGTTTAGAAGCATTAGTAGAAATTTATCGCATGATGCGCCCAGGCGAGCCACCGACGAAAGACGCGGCTGAAGCCTTATTTGATAACTTGTTCTTCTCTGAAGAGCGTTATGATTTATCAACAGTTGGTCGTATGAAGTTCAATAGCCGTGTAGGTTATGACACTGATACAGGCCCTGGCACATTATCGAAAGAAGACATCGTAGCTGTTATGAAAGTGCTTATCGCTATTCGTAACGGTGTTGGCGATGTTGATGATATCGACCACTTAGGCAACCGTCGTATCCGTAGCGTTGGCGAAATGGCTGAGAATCAATTCCGTGTTGGTCTAGTACGTGTAGAACGTGCAGTACGTGAGCGTTTAAGCTTAGGTGACCTTGATGCGGTAATGCCACAAGATCTTATTAACGCTAAGCCAATTTCGGCAGCGGTTAAAGAGTTCTTCGGTTCGTCTCAGTTATCACAGTTCATGGACCAAAATAACCCGCTTTCAGAAGTAACGCATAAGCGTCGTATTTCTGCATTAGGCCCGGGTGGTTTAACACGTGAACGTGCTGGCTTCGAGGTGCGAGACGTTCACGTAACCCACTATGGTCGTGTATGTCCAATCGAAACACCTGAGGGTCCAAACATCGGTCTAATTAACTCATTGTCTACGTACGCACGTACAAACGACTATGGTTTCTTAGAAACACCTTACCGTAAAGTGGTAAACGGTGTTGTAACTGATGAAGTTGATTACCTATCAGCCATTGAAGAAGGTCAGTTTGTAATCGCTCAGGCGAACTCAAACTTGAACGATGACAATGAGTTTGTTGATGAACTAATTCCATGCCGTCACAAAGGTGAATCAACCTTTATGGGCAAAATGGACCAACAATATATGGACGTATCACCACAACAGGTGATCTCTGTAGCGGCCGCGCTTATCCCGTTCCTAGAACACGATGATGCGAACCGTGCATTGATGGGTTCAAACATGCAACGTCAAGCAGTACCGACACTTATCGCGGACAAGCCGCTGGTAGGTACAGGTATCGAGCTTACACTAGCAAAAGATTCTGGTGTAACGATCGTTGCTAAGCGTGGTGGTGAAGTAATGTATGCCGATGCAAGCCGCATCGTTGTAAATGTAAATGAAGATGAGCGCGTTCCAGGTGAAGCGGGCATCGATATCTACAACCTTACTAAATACACACGCTCAAACCAGAATACATGTATTAACCAAAAACCAACGTGTATGGTTGGTGAGCCGGTTACACGTGGCGATGTGTTAGCAGATGGTCCTTCGACTGACTTAGGTGACTTAGCACTAGGTCAAAACCTTCGCGTGGCATTCATGCCATGGAATGGTTATAACTTCGAGGATTCAATCCTACTATCAGAGCGCGTAGTTCAAGAAGATCGTCTAACGACTATCCACATTCAAGAACTACAATGTATCGCACGTGATACTAAATTAGGTCCTGAAGAGATCACAGCAGATATCCCTAACGTAGGTGAATCTGCACTAGGCAAGCTTGATGAATCAGGCGTTGTTTATATCGGTGCTGAAGTAAAAGGCGGCGATATCCTAGTAGGTAAAGTGACTCCGAAAGGCGAAACGCAATTAACACCAGAAGAAAAGCTACTACGTGCGATCTTCGGTGAGAAAGCGTCAGACGTTAAAGACAGCTCTTTACGTGTACCAAACTCTGTAACAGGTACCGTAATCGACGTACAAGTTTTCACCCGTGACGGTGTTGAAAAAGATAAGCGTGCGTTAGAAGTTGAAGACATGCAGCTTCGCGAAGCGAAGAAAGACTTCAACGAAGAGTTCCGTATCTTAGAAGCCGGTGTATTAGACCGTGCTCGTAAGCTACTTGTTGACGCTGGTCTGAACGCAGACACAATTGCATCACTTAATGCTGAAAAGCTGCTTACTCAAAGCCTTGCTCAAGAAGACAAGCAATCAGAGCTTGAGCAACTAGCTGCCCAGTACGATGAGCTTAAAGCTGAATACGATAAGAAGTTTGAAAACAAACGTCGTAAGATCACTCAGGGTGATGACTTAGCACCAGGCGTACTTAAAATTGTTAAAGTATACCTAGCTGTTAAACGTCGTATCCAACCGGGTGATAAGATGGCGGGTCGTCACGGTAACAAAGGTGTTATCTCGACTATCGTACCAGTAGAAGATATGCCATACGATGACAAAGGTCGTACGGTAGACATCGTTCTGAACCCGCTAGGTGTACCATCACGTATGAACATCGGTCAGATCCTAGAAACACACATGGGTCTTGCTGCACGTGGTGTGGGTGAGCGCATTGAAGAAATGATGAAAGAGCAGCGTGAACTGCACGAAATCCGTAGCTTTGTTAAGAAAGTTTACGATTTAGGTGATTGTCGTCAGAAAGTCGATATCGACTCATTCTCTGATGATGAAGTTCGTCGCTTAGCTGAAAACTTGAAAGGTGGTTTACCGATCGCAACTCCAGCCTTTGATGGTGCTCGTGAAAGCGAAATCAAAGACTTACTAGAGCTTGGTGGTTATCCAAGAAGCGGTCAAGTTACACTTTATGATGGCCGTACTGGCGATCAGTTTGAACGTCAAGTAACCGTTGGTTACATGTACATGCTGAAACTTAACCACTTGGTTGATGACAAGATGCACGCGCGTTCAACTGGTTCTTACAGCCTTGTTACTCAGCAGCCGCTGGGTGGTAAAGCGCAGTTCGGTGGCCAGCGTTTCGGTGAGATGGAGGTGTGGGCACTAGAAGCTTACGGTGCTGCATATACACTACAAGAAATGCTAACAGTGAAATCGGATGACGTGAACGGTCGTACTAAGATGTATAAGAACATCGTAGATGGTAACCATAAGATGGAACCAGGTATGCCAGAATCGTTCAACGTATTGTTGAAAGAAATCCGCTCACTGGGTATCAACATCGAGTTGGAAGAAAATTAAGCCATTTAGGTGCGGCATAAGCCGCACCTGTTAGGCCGAATAGAATGTAGGGGCGAGTTATTCGCCCTCAAGATTAACCTCCGACAGGAGAGCTAAGGTGAAAGACTTACTTAAGTTTCTGAAGCAACAAAATAAGACCGAAGAATTCGATGCAATTCGCATTGGTCTTGCTTCGCCAGATATGGTTCGTTCATGGTCATACGGTGAAGTAAAGAAACCTGAGACAATCAACTACCGTACTTTCAAGCCTGAGCGCGACGGCTTATTCTGTGCCCGTATCTTCGGCCCAGTGAAAGATTATGAGTGTTTATGTGGTAAATATAAGCGCCTTAAGCACCGTGGTGTTATTTGTGAAAAGTGTGGCGTTGAAGTAACGCTGACCAAAGTGCGTCGTGACCGTATGGGTCATATTGAGCTTGCTAGCCCAGTTGCGCATATTTGGTTCTTAAAATCATTACCGTCACGTATCGGCTTAATGCTAGACATGACACTTCGTGACATCGAGCGCGTACTTTACTTCGAATCATTCGTGGTAACTGAGCCGGGTATGACAACGCTTGAGCGTGGTCAGCTTTTAGGTGAAGAAGAGTACCTAGATGCGCTAGAAGAGCACGGCGATGAGTTTGAAGCGAAGATGGGTGCAGAAGCAGTATTAGACTTGCTTCGTGAACTTGATCTTGGCCAATTAATTGCTGAAATGCGTGAAGAGTTACCAACAATTAACTCTGAAACGAAGCGTAAGAAGATCACTAAACGTCTTAAATTAATGGAATCGTTCCACCAATCAGGTAACAACCCTGAGTGGATGATCATGACAGTACTTCCAGTATTGCCACCTGATCTACGTCCATTAGTACCACTAGACGGTGGTCGTTTTGCGACATCTGATCTAAATGACCTTTACCGTCGTGTTATTAACCGTAATAACCGTCTTAAGCGTCTATTAGATTTAGCGGCACCAGATATTATCGTACGCAACGAAAAACGTATGTTACAAGAAGCGGTTGATGCGCTACTTGATAACGGTCGTCGCGGTCGTGCGATTACAGGTTCTAATAAACGTCCTCTTAAATCGCTTGCTGATATGATCAAAGGTAAGCAAGGTCGTTTCCGTCAGAACTTACTTGGTAAACGTGTAGATTACTCTGGTCGTTCTGTAATCACAGTAGGTCCTACGCTTAAACTACACCAGTGTGGTCTTCCTAAGAAGATGGCACTTGAGCTGTTTAAACCATTTATCTACGGCAAACTTGAGCGTCGCGGCATGGCTACGACTATCAAAGCAGCGAAGAAGATGGTTGAGCGTGAAGTAGCAGAAGTATGGGATGTATTAGACGAAGTAATTCGTGAACATCCAGTGTTACTTAACCGTGCACCAACACTTCACCGTTTGGGTATCCAAGCGTTCGAACCTGTGCTAATTGAAGGTAAAGCGATTCATTTACACCCATTAGTATGTGCGGCGTACAACGCTGACTTCGATGGTGACCAAATGGCGGTACACGTACCGTTAACGCTTGAAGCACAGTTAGAAGCACGTGCTCTAATGATGTCTACAAACAACATTCTGTCTCCAGCGAATGGTGAGCCAATCATCGTTCCTTCACAGGACGTTGTATTAGGTCTTTACTACATGACGCGTGATCGCATTAATGCGAAAGGCGAAGGTGCAGTATTTAAAGATCCTAAAGAAGCTGAAAAAGCATACCGCAGCGGCAACGCTGAGCTACATGCGCGCGTAAAAGTACGTATCAGCGAGACAATTAAGAATGAAGAAGGTGAAGCAGTTGATTACGTTACTATTGTTGAAACAACAGTAGGTCGTGCGATTCTTTCACTTATCCTACCTAAAGGCATGCCGTTTGAGCTAATCAACCAAGCCCTAGGTAAGAAACAGATTTCTGGCTTATTAAACGAGTGTTACCGTCGTCTAGGTCTTAAAGATACTGTTATCTTTGCTGACCAAGTAATGTACACCGGTTTCCACTACGCAATGAAGTCAGGTGTTTCAATCGGTATTGATGACTTAGTTATCCCACCGGTTAAAGCAGAAATCATTGAATCAGCGGAAGCTGAAGTAACTGAAATCAACCAACAATTCCAATCAGGTCTTGTAACGGCTGGTGAAAAGTACAATAAAGTTATCGATATCTGGTCACGTGTAAATGAAAACTTATCACGTGAGATGATGGCGAACTTATCAAAAGACACGGTAATCAACGCGAAAGGTGAAGAAGAAGAGCAATCTTCATTCAACTCAGTGTTTATGATGGCCGACTCTGGTGCACGTGGTAGCGCCGCTCAGATCCGTCAGTTAGCGGGTATGCGTGGTCTAATGGCACGTCCAGATGGTTCAATCATCGAGACACCAATCACGGCGAACTTCCGTGAAGGTCTAAACGTACTACAGTACTTCATCTCAACGCACGGTGCGCGTAAAGGTCTTGCCGATACAGCACTTAAAACAGCAAACTCGGGTTACTTAACGCGTCGTCTAGTAGACGTTGCACAAGACTTAGTAATCAACGAAGACGATTGTGGCACAGAAGATGGCTTAACAATGAAACCGCTTATTGAAGGTGGTGACGTTGTAGAAGCACTTCGCGAACGTGTACTTGGTCGTGTTGTTGCTGAAGATGTTGTTATTCCTGGTACTAACGAAGTACTTGTTGAGCGTAACATTATGCTTGACGAAAAACTGTGTGACCTTTTAGAAGAGCACTCAGTGGATGAAGTACGCGTTCGTTCAGTTATCACCTGTGATAATGACTTTGGTGTATGTGCTAAGTGTTACGGTCGTGACCTTGCGCGTGGCCACATCATCAATCCAGGTGAGTCAGTAGGTGTTATCGCGGCACAATCAATCGGTGAGCCGGGTACACAGCTTACAATGCGTACCTTCCACATCGGTGGTGCGGCATCTCGAGCGTCTGCTGAGAACAGTGTACAAGTTAAAACTAACGGTACATTGAAGTTACACAATGCGAAGTACGTATTAAACACAGACGGTAAGATTGTTATCACGTCTCGTTCAACAGAGATCACTATCATCGATAGCTTTGGTCGTGAGAAAGAGCGTTATAAAGTACCTTACGGTGCCGTGTTAACAGTACAAGATAATTCGGAAGTTCAAGGTAACGATATCGTTGCGACTTGGGATCCGCATAGTCACCCAATCGTTCTTGAGCATAAGTCAAAAATCTCGTTCAGCGATATTGATGACTCAAATACCGAAGCACAAACAGATGAGTTAACTGGTTTAACACGTGTGGTTGTTAAAGACTTAGGTAAAGTAAATGCGAAAGAACCTAAACTAATCATCGAAAGCGATGAGCGTGGTCTGCAAGAAACACGTCTTCCTTCATTCACAACGATTGAAGTAACAGACGGCGCGACAGCAAACCCAGGTGACGTACTTGCACGTATTCCGCAAGAAGGTTCGAAGACTCGTGATATCACGGGTGGTCTACCTCGCGTAGCTGACTTATTCGAAGCACGTAAACCGAAAGATCCTGCAATTCTTGCAGAAATCACCGGTACAATTAGCTTCGGTAAAGAAACGAAAGGTAAGAAGCGTCTTGTAATCACGCCAGCAGAGGGTGACGCATACGAAGAGATGATTCCTAAATGGCGTCAACTTAACGTGTTCGAAGGTGAGCAAGTGTCTAAAGGTGAGGTTATCGCCGATGGTCCAGAATCACCACATGACATCTTACGCCTACGTGGTGTAACTCATGTTGCAAACTATATCGTTAACGAAGTGCAAGAGGTTTACCGCTTGCAGGGCGTTAAGATCAATGACAAGCACATTGAGACAATTATTCGTCAAATGCTACGTAAATGTATCATTCTTGACGGCGGTGACACTGAGTTCTTAGCCGGTGAACAAGTTGAAGTGGCACGCGTTAATATCGCGAACCGCGACCTTGAAAAGCAAGGCAAGATCCCAGCTAAATTTGAAATCCAGTTAATGGGTATCACTAAAGCGTCACTTGCAACAGAATCTTTCATTTCAGCAGCCTCGTTCCAGGAGACAACACGTGTCCTTACAGAAGCCGCTGTAAATGGTAAGAGCGATGAGCTTCGTGGTCTGAAAGAGAACGTAATCGTGGGTCGTCTGATCCCAGCCGGTACTGGCTTTGCGTATCACCAAGACCGTTTGAACCGTCGTAAGCAAGGTGAAATCATCGAAGAGCAGACTGTTAGCGCTGAAGAGGCAACTCAAGCATTAACTGACGCACTTAATGCTGATATCTCTGGAAACCAATAATCTCAACTTAATCAATAGATTAAGTAGTCGCGAGGCAGTTATCTGCTGCCTTGCGATGAGTTAAGGTTGACAGGTTAAACTTTGCTCATTAAAATTCCGCCACCCATTTGCCTGCACGTTTTGTAACGAGCATGTAAACAGGGCGGATTTTTTTATTTTTTCAGTAGTAATTTTAATTTCAGGAGCTATTTAAATGGCAACTATTAACCAGCTAGTGCGTAAGCCACGTCGTAGCAAGGTTACTAAAAGTAACTCAGCTGCGCTTAAAGCGTGTCCGCAAAAGCGTGGTGTATGTACTCGCGTATATACAACTACACCTAAGAAACCAAACTCTGCATTACGTAAAGTAGCGCGTGTACGTTTAACAAACGGTTTCGAAGTAACATCTTACATTGGTGGTGAAGGCCACAACCTACAAGAGCACAGTGTAATCCTAATCCGTGGTGGTCGTGTTAAAGACTTACCAGGTGTGCGTTTCCACACTGTTCGTGGTGCACTTGACTGTGCAGGCGTAAGCGACCGTCGTCAAGCTCGTTCTAAATACGGTGCTAAACGCCCTAAGGGCTAATGGTTCTCCGTTAGTAAGGCCAAGCACTAAATTTTTAAATTAATTGTTTTGGGTATTGACTCTAAAAGAGCAAACCTGAAGATACCGGAGATACAAAATGCCTAGAAGACGCGTAATAGGTCAACGTAAAATTCTTCCAGATCCTAAGTTCGGATCGGAACTTCTTGCTAAATTCGTTAACGTAGTAATGTTAGACGGCAAGAAATCTACTGCTGAAAAAATCGTTTATGGTGCGTTAGACGTGGCTGCTGAGAAATCAGGCAAGTCGCACCTAGAAATCTTTGAAGCTGCACTTGATAACGTTCGCCCACAGGTAGAGGTTAAATCTCGCCGTGTTGGTGGTTCAACGTACCAAGTACCAGTTGAAGTACGTCCAGTACGTCGCAACGCATTAGGTATGCGTTGGTTAGTAGACGCTGCACGTAAGCGTGGCGAAAAATCTATGGGCTTACGTTTAGCTCAAGAAATCGTTGACGCTGCTGACAACAAAGGCACTGCGGTTAAGAAACGTGAAGACGTTCACCGTATGGCTGAAGCGAATAAAGCATTCGCTCATTACCGTTGGTAATCTGCCCTTAACCTTTAAGAGGATTTTATGGCACGTACAACTCCACTTGAGCGCTATCGTAATATAGGTATTTGCGCTCACGTAGATGCAGGTAAAACCACCACAACAGAACGTGTTCTGTTCTACACCGGTCTTTCTCATAAGATTGGTGAAGTACATGATGGCGCTGCAACTATGGATTGGATGGAGCAGGAACAAGAGCGTGGTATCACAATCACTTCTGCTGCAACAACGTGTTTCTGGAAAGGGATGGACGCGCAGTTTGACGACCATCGTATCAATATTATTGATACTCCAGGACACGTAGATTTCACTATCGAAGTAGAGCGTTCTTTACGTGTACTTGATGGTGCGGTAGTTGTTCTTTGTGCTTCATCAGGTGTACAGCCGCAAACTGAGACAGTTTGGCGTCAAGCGAACAAATATGAAGTTCCTCGTATGATCTTCGTAAATAAAATGGATCGCACTGGCGCTGACTTCTTAACGGTTGTTAGCCAGGTGAAATCTCGTCTTGGAGCAACGCCTGTTCCAATTCAGCTACCAATTGGTGCTGAAGACGATTTTAAAGGTGTTATTGACCTCATTAAGATGAAAGCCATTAACTGGAATGCCGAAGATCAAGGCATGACTTTCTCTTATGAGGCCATTCCGGCAGACCTTCTTGAGCTTGCAGAAGAATGGCGCTCTCACTTAGTTGAAAGCGCTGCTGAAGCGTCAGAAGAGCTAATGGATAAATATCTAGAAGGTGAAGACCTGACCGAAGCTGAAATTAAATCAGCGTTACGTCAGCGTACATTAGCAAACGAAATTGTTCCCATGACGTGTGGTAGCGCATTTAAAAATAAAGGTGTTCAAGCTGTGCTTGATGCTGTTATTGAATATATGCCTGCGCCAACACAAGTGAAACAAATCCAAGGTATCATTGAAGATGGTACTGAGGAAGAGCGTCCTGCTGATGACAACGCACCGTTTGCCGCACTTGCTTTTAAGATTGCGACAGACCCGTTCGTTGGCACCTTGACCTTCTTCCGTGTTTACTCTGGTACTGTTAAACAGGGTGACGCGGTATACAATCCAGTTAAAAGTAAGCGTGAGCGACTTGGTCGTATCGTTCAGATGCATTCAAACTCACGTGAAGAGATCAAGGTAGTCTATGCAGGCGACATCGCAGCGGCTATTGGTCTTAAAGACGTAACAACAGGTGAAACACTGTGTGATCCGAACTCTATTATTACGCTTGAGCGTATGGAGTTCCCAGAGCCAGTTATCTCTGTTGCGGTTGAGCCTCGCACAATCGCTGACCAAGATAAGATGGGTATTGCACTAGGTAAACTAGCAGCAGAAGATCCATCTTTCAGAGTACAAACTGACGAAGAATCAGGCCAGACTATTATTTCTGGTATGGGTGAACTTCACCTTGATATCATTGTCGACCGTATGAAACGTGAATTCAGTGTTGAATGTAACGTTGGTAAGCCGCAGGTTGCATACCGTGAAGCTATCCGTTCAACTGTTGAAGTTGAAGGGAAGTTCGTACGTCAATCAGGTGGTCGTGGTCAATATGGTCACGTCTGGCTTAAACTTGAACCGATGGATATTTCGGACAACGACGCCCCAATTTACGAATTCGTTAACGAAGTCGTTGGTGGTGCCGTTCCAAAAGAATACATCCCTGCGGTAGATAAAGGCATCCAAGAGCAAATGGCTCAAGGTGTGCTGGCAGGCTACCCATTACTTGGCGTTAAAGCGACTTTATATGATGGTTCATTCCATGATGTAGACTCGAATGAGATGGCATTTAAAATTGCAGGTTCAATGGCGATGAAGAAAGGGGCGCTTGAAGCAAACCCTGCTCTTCTAGAACCAGTAATGAAGGTTGAAGTTATCACTCCTGAAGCAAACATGGGTGATGTAGTTGGTGACTTAAACCGTCGCCGCGGCATGATCGAAGGCATGGAAGAAGCATTCGGTGGTCTTAAGCAAATTAATGCACAAGTGCCACTTTCTGAAATGTTTGGTTATGCAACTGATCTGCGATCTGCAACACAAGGCCGTGCATCTTACTCTATGGAGTTTTTAAAGTATGCAGAAGCCGCTAAGAATGTTGCAGATGCAATAATTGCAGCTCGCGCTGTTATATGATTTAGCTTGTCTGGCCCAATAGTGGGTCAGGCGTTAATTTCTTTATAGGAATTTTTTAAGATGGCAAAAGAAAAGTTTGAACGCGTAAAACCGCACGTAAACGTTGGTACAATCGGCCACGTTGACCACGGTAAAACTACCCTAACTGCAGCAATCACTAACGTACTTGCAAAAGTATACGGTGGTACAGCTAAAGACTTCGCATCAATCGATAACGCTCCAGAAGAGCGTGAGCGTGGTATCACAATCTCAACTTCACACGTTGAGTACGATACACCAACTCGTCACTACGCACACGTAGACTGTCCAGGACACGCCGATTATGTTAAAAACATGATCACTGGTGCTGCTCAAATGGACGGCGCAATCCTAGTAGTTGCTGCAACTGACGGTCCTATGCCACAAACACGTGAGCACATCCTACTTTCTCGTCAGGTTGGCGTACCTTACATCATCGTATTCATGAACAAATGTGACATGGTTGATGACGAAGAGCTACTTGAGCTAGTAGAGATGGAAGTTCGTGAACTTCTTTCTGAGTACGATTTCCCAGGTGACGACTTACCTCTAATCCAAGGTTCAGCACTTAAAGCCCTAGAAGGCGAAGAGCAATGGGAAGCGAAAATCATTGAACTAGCTGAAGCGCTAGATTCATACATCCCAGAGCCAGAGCGTGACATCGATAAGCCATTCATCATGCCTATCGAAGACGTATTCTCAATCCAAGGTCGTGGTACAGTTGTAACTGGCCGTGTTGAAGCTGGTATCATCAACGTGAATGACGAAGTTGAAATCGTAGGTATCAAAGAAACTACGAAGACAACATGTACGGGTGTTGAAATGTTCCGTAAGCTTCTAGACGAAGGTCGTGCGGGTGAGAACATCGGTGCACTTCTACGTGGTACTAAGCGTGAAGACGTTGAGCGTGGTCAAGTACTTTGTAAGCCTGGTTCAATCAAGCCACACACTAAATTCACTTCAGAAGTATACGTACTTTCTAAAGATGAAGGTGGCCGTCATACTCCATTCTTCAAAGGTTACCGTCCACAGTTCTACTTCCGTACAACTGACGTAACAGGTGACGTACAGTTACCAGACGGCGTTGAAATGGTAATGCCTGGTGATAACATCAAGATGACTGTAGAGCTAATCGCTCCAATCGCGATGGACGAAGGTTTACGCTTCGCTATCCGTGAAGGTGGCCGTACAGTTGGTGCTGGTGTTGTTGCAACTATCGTTGAGTAATCAACTATAGTGATGCATTAAGCATTCAAGAAAAACCCGAGCTTAGTCTCGGGTTTTTTTATGGATGAGAAAATAGAGATTAGATATTAGAAATTAGATATTAGAAGCTAGATATTAGAAGGTAGATATTAGAAGGTAGATATTAGAAGGTAGATATTAGAAGTCAGTTACCGAGCGGGGGTTACTTACTGGTGTAATTAAACATCAAAAAGTTTGCTTGAGGTTAACGTGGCTTTATTTTGTTCTCGCTTCTCGCTTCTCGCTTCTCGCTTCTCGCTTCTCGCTTCTCGCTTCTCGCTTCTCGCTTCTCGCTTCTCGCTACTCGCTACTCGCCATTATTAACCACCTTAAAACAGTGCTTCTTTCTTTTGGCTGTTAATCAGTTGTTTAATATTTTCGTCATTAAAAGTCACTTATTCAGTCATAAATACTTCCTACCATAAGCTCGCTAATTATCCATGTGCAGCTTAATTAGTCGCATACAATTCTTAAAATAACGTACTAACGGAACGTAACGATGAAAATGAATAAAATTGCCTCAGCAATTGGCTTTACGTTGGCATTGTCAGCGACGGCAAATGCCGGTGTGTTACCAGATAGTCAAAAACAAAATGAGTGGTACAGTGCCGCTGAAGCTAAATTAATCAAGAAAGAACAGGTAGCTCAGTCAGAACAGGCATTTAAAGCGAAGAATGTGATCTTATTTGTGGGTGATGGTATGGGGGTGTCGACACTTACTGCATCACGCATCATGGCAGGTCAAATGAGCGGTAAGTCTGGCGAAGAAGGTTTTTTAAGTTTTGAAGAGTTCCCTTACTCTGCGCAAATTAAGACTTACAACGTGGATGCACAAACACCTGATTCAGCGGGGACGATGACGGCTATTATCTCAGGAGTTAAAACCGACGTTGGCGTGATTGGTGTTAATGAAAATATTGAGCGTGGCAAGTGTGCGACAGTTGCTGGCAATGAATTAATCACCGCGACTGAACTGGCTGAAATTAAAGGCCTAGCAACGGGGGTAATATCAACAGCACGAATCACACACGCGACACCTGCTGCAACTTATGCAAAATCGGCGGATCGTAACTGGGAAGATATTTCTGATATGCCGGCTGATGCCGTTGAAGCTGGTTGTGAAGATATTGCATCTCAACTTGTTAACTTTGAGAAGAACTTAGAGTCACGTTTTGTCGGTACTGACGTGGATGGTTTAGAGGTTGTGATGGGCGGTGGTCGTCGTCACTTTTTACCGAAAGATGCGGCATTCAATTCAGCTGATGCTGTTAGTGAAGTCGAAGGGGACCGCACAGACGAGCGAGACCTAACTGCAGAATGGAAAACACTCTATCCAGAGGGTCAGTATGTCACGGATCAAGCTGGTTTCGATTCACTAAATGCAGATACAAAACGCGTGTTTGCACTATTTAATGAGTCACACATGCAGTATGAAGCAGACCGTAGTAACGATATTGCGGGCGAGCCTTCATTATCACAAATGACCTCTAAAGCTATCGACATTCTTAAAAATAATGATAAAGGATTTTTCTTAACGGTTGAGTCAGGACGTATTGACCATGCTCACCATGCGGGAAATGCTTACAACGCATTAAACGACACCGTTGAATTTGCAAAAGCAGTGCAAGCGGCTGTTGAAAACACTAACCCAGAAGAAACGCTTATTTTAGTCACCGCAGATCACAGTCATGTATTTACCATTGCGGGTTACCCAAAACGCGGTAATCCAATACTGGGTCAAGTGGTTGCCGTTGGTAAAGAAGCGCCGACTCTAGCTGCAGACGGTATGCCGTATACAACAGTCGGGTATGCAAATGGTTTAGGCTTTCGTGATTTAGGCGATGAGACTGATGCAGATGCGTCATATAACGACGCTGCATTTGCTGGCCGTGTTGACTTAACGGGTGTTGATACAACGACCCCAGGTTACCACCAAGAAGCCACTGTGCCATTAAGTTCTGAGACGCATGCGGGCGAAGACATTTCATTGCATGCAAAAGGTCCAGGTGCGCAGTTAGCGCAAGGCGTTGTGGAGCAAAATGTAATTTTCCACATCATAAATCAAGCTCTAGAACTAATTGAAGAATAATGGCGATGACAATGAAAAAACTAAATTTAATTTCTCTTGCTGTAGTAGTGGCATTAGCGGGTTGTTCTGATGATGATGACAAAGGCCCAATTGAAACAATCACAGTTGAAAACACCTTAGCTGTCGGGTCTGAGCAGTGTGTAAATGGCGGTACAGAAACCGTATCGGGTGAAGATACAAACCGCAATGGTGAGCTAGACTCAGCAGAAATCACAGAGACAACGGTTGCGTGTAATGACCCAGCCACATCACTGACCGCACAGCAGCTTGCGCCACTGACGAGCAATGATTGGTTTAAGGCCGCAAAAGTTAAGATGGCGGCAAGCGAAGACAGCATCGCTGCGGTTGCTAAAGAGTCAGGGAAAGCGAAAAACGTCATTCTATTTGTGGGTGACGGTATGGGGATTTCTACCGTGACAGCGGCACGCATTATGGCGGGTCAGCTTGAAGGCAAGCTGGGCGAAGAGCATCAACTGAGTTTTGAAGCGATGCCGTTTTCTGGTTTTGCAAAAACATACAACGTTGACGCACAAACGCCGGATTCTGCGGGTACGATGACAGCAATGGCATCTGGTGTTAAAACAGATGCAGGTGTTATCGGCGTTGATGAAGATATCGAACGTGGTAACTGTGCGACGGTTGCGGGTAATGAGCTGGTAACAGCAACAGAGCTTGCTGAAATTGCAGGAAAATCGACCGGGATTGTATCAACAGCGCGAATTACACACGCCACACCTGCTGCCACCTATGCAAAATCGGCTGACCGTAACTGGGAAGATGTATCTGATATGCCAGAAGCGGCTGTCGCTGCGGGATGTGAAGATATCGCCTCGCAACTCGTTAACTTCGAAGCAAACCTTGAAGCACGTTATGCGGGATTAGATGTTGATGGCTTAGAAGTCGTGTTGGGCGGTGGTCGTCGTCACTTCTTACCTAAAGATGCCGCGTTTAACTCTGCGGACGCTGTAAGCAGTGTTGAAGGTGACCGTACGGATGGTCGCGACCTAACTGCTGAGTGGAAAGCGAAATACCCAGCGGGTCAATATGTTATGGACCAAGCAAGTTTTAATGCTGTGAATGCAGACACAACTGAGCGTTTATTTGGTTTATTCAATGAATCACATATGCAGTATGAAGCCGATCGCGCTAACGATATTGCTGGTGAGCCTTCATTATCTGAAATGACCGCAAAAGCAATTGACGTGCTTGATAACAATGACAAAGGTTTCTTCTTAACCGTTGAAGCGGGTCGTATTGACCATGCTCACCATGCGGGCAATGCGTACAACGCATTAAGTGATACGGTTGAGCTTTCAAAGGCTGTTCAAGTTGCATTGGATAAAACCAGCATTGAAGATACTTTGATCATTGTTACGGCTGACCACAGCCATGTGTTCACGATTGCGGGTTATCCAAAACGTGGTAACCCAATTTTAGGTAAAGTCGTGCCTGTGGGGAGTGATGAGCCATCACTCGCAGCGGATAATATGCCATACACTACTGTAGGATACACTAATGGCGGTGGCTTTCGTGACTTAGGTGATGAAACTGATGCGGATGCGGGCTATAACTTTGCACCCGTGACTGGGCGTGTTGATCTCACCGATGTTGATACAACTACACCGGGTTTCCATCAAGAAGCGGTGGTACCGCTTAGCTCTGAAACACATGCAGCAGAAGATGTTGGTGTGTATGCAGTAGGCCCAGGAGCCCATTTAGTTACTGGTACGAATGAGCAAAGCCTTATTTTCCATGTGATGGATTATGCCGCTGACCTTGTGAAACAAGCTGATGCTAAATTAGCCCAATAAATGTTAGCAGAGAGCCCTTAGGGGCTCTCCTTACATCGAATACAACACCTTTAAAATAAAAGAGACTCCCGTGAAAGCTGCGATATTAATTGCTTCATTACTTAGCCCACTTGCTGTTGCAGGTCAGTGCGATACAAACACCGGTTATGCGAAAGCAAACTATACAGTTACAACCGATGCTGTTGCTAACAAACAGCACACAGACAACGCCTTTACGCTTTGGCGTACGCCTCATCAAGTGGCTAAGCAAAACCCACAATTTATCGAGTTGTGGCAACAGTTACGTAATCAGCAAATGCGACCAATCCGTTACTTTCAACACGCACAGCGTGGTATTGAATATCAGCCTTCTGAGGTTCAGGGCGAACAGGATTGGAGTGCCAAATATCAGTTGGTAAGTAATGCACTGCTCGAAAAAATGACTTTAAAAAACAGTGCAGGCGAAGGTTGTGAGCTGACTGAGCATTATCAATACCAGCAAGCAGAGACAAAAATAGAGTTAACGTGGCTTGCTAATCAGCAGCTGGTTAAAGAAATGCGTATTTCATCGCCTTCTTATAGTCGCACAGTTGCTTTAACCACGGTTGAGCACAATAAAGACGCGGTAACAGCACAATTTGCCAAGTGGGATAACTTTCAAACGACAGATTATGCCGACATTGGTGACAATGAAAGCGACCCCTTTTTAGCCAAGATGATTAATTTAGGGTTTGTAGAGCATGGCGCGACTGGTTTTTATGATGCGCAAGGTAATCAATTGCAAAGTGAGCATCAGCACCATCATTAACATGCCTTGCTAAACGTTGCCGCTGAATGTATTAAAGCGGCACACCCTTACAGCACGTCTTTGGCTGTGCGATTTATCATTTAAAGTACACAGTTCAATAAGCACCAGCCCTTGGTTTTTTGTTATCAGTCCCAAGGTATAGGGTATACGCTAACGAAGGAGCAGACGAATGACAAAACATGTGGTTGTAACGGGAGCTAATAAAGGTATTGGTCTTAATTTCTGTAAGCACTATTTAGCACTAGGAAACCGTGTTACGGCGGTTGTTCGCACGCCAAGTGAAGAGCTAAAAGCGCTCGATGTGAAAATAATCAGTGATATTGATGTCGCTAATCCAGACGATGTAACAACACTTGCCAATCATCTTCATGCCGACAAAATAGATATTTTGATCAACAACGCGGGTATTTTTCATAACGAAACCCTCGATGAGATGGATTTTTCTGCAATTGAAAAGCAAATAAGTGTGAATGCCATCGCGCCTGTTCGTATTACTCACGCGTTATTACAAAACTTAGGGATTGATGCCAAAGTAGCGATGATTACATCACGAATGGGCTCAATCGCTGATAACGGTTCGGGAGGTTATATAGGCTATCGTATGTCAAAAGCCGCACTCAATGCTGCGGGAGTGAGTTTGGCTCATGAGCTTAAAGATAAGCAGATAGCCGTTGGGCTATTTCATCCCGGGTTTGTACAAACAGAGATGGTAAATTTTGCAGGAGATATCAGCCCAGAGACAGCCGCTGAACGTTTAATAAAGCGCATCGATGAGCTAAACCTTGATAATAGTGGTGGTTTTTGGCACTCAAATGGTGAAACTTTACCTTGGTAAAGAGTGAGAAAATAAGTCATTAACAGTAAAGCAGTTAGCAATAAAAAAGCGGTTAACTGCTGATAACTTTCACTAATTTTTGCTCTTTTTGTTTGCTATACTTCTACAATGACAGCCATATTGATGTAGAGAACAGCACATGGAACTAGAGCAAAATAGCGATTTAACCCTTCCCCTTTTTTATTTCGATGAGCATCTCAATAGTCGTGACATTGAGTCGCCTGATTTACTTTTACACGTCACGTTAGATGAAAATCTACTTACCCAGCTTTGCCAGAATCCTGCTGTTGATAGTAGTGTGGCTATTGCCTTAACTGATTATCGACTCGAAGCATTGGCTGAACAATATCAGTCACTGATAAAGGGTGAGCACCATGCTCAGCTAACCCTTGTTCGTGGGCCACTATTAAGTGCAATGCTCAGCGCTGAGGGCGACAGCAGTTTTGTATCGCCTCAAGTCGATATGATGCCAACCTTTGACTTAGGTGATGACCTAGAGGATAGCGAGGAAGAAGGATGAAAAAAACCTTCACGACACTATTTGGCTTAATCTTATTAAGTGGTTGCGCTTATTTAGGGGCAGCGCACTATGATGAGCTATTTGGTAAAGAGCAACCTCAACAGCGTGTTGTTGCAGCATCAACCCCACAAGGTGCTGAGTTTCTGGCAGATGTAAAGCCAGTGCTTGATAGTCGCTGTGTGGTGTGTCATGGCTGTTATGATGCGCCGTGTCAATTGAAGTTATCCTCGGTTGAGGGCATCGACAGAGGCCTCAGTAAAGAACGTGTTTACGATGGAACGCGCTTGCTGGCCCAAGAGCCTAGCCGATTGCTGTTTGACGCACTCGATACCACTGAGTGGCGAGAAAAAGGTTTTACACCGGTGCTTAATGAGCGTGTGCAAACTGAAGAGGCGAATTTGGCTGCCAGTGTCCTTTACAATGCGTTAGTGCTTAAACAAAGTAGCCCGCTTCCGACACAAGCAATCTTAGGTGATGAGTTTGATTTTAGTCTCGATCGTGAGCAAACATGTACAACCATGAATGAGTTCGATGCGTTTGCAAAGGACAACCCGCACAGTGGGATGCCATATGGTTTGCCGGGTATTTCAAGTGAAGAATTTCAGCGTTTAGCAAAATGGTTAAAGCAAGGGGGCTATCTGGCACATATTGAGCCGCCAGAAAAAAACGTACTTAAACAAGTTGAGCGCTGGGAAGCGTTTTTAAACCAAGAGGGTTTAAAGCATCAACTTGCAGCTCGGTATATTTATGAGCACTGGTATTTAGCCCATATTTATTTCCCCGAACAGGGAGATAAACACAGCTACTTTAAACTCGTTCGCTCATCAACCCCACCGGGCCAAGACGTTAAAGTGATTAGTACGCGTCGTCCTTACGAAGATCCCAAGGTATCTCGGGTTTATTATCGTTTGATGCATGACCGTTCAACTATTTTGGCAAAAACACACCTGCCGCTTGCTCTTAATGATGAAAAACTTGCGCGTTTGCACGCTCAATTCATCGAAACAGAGTATCAGGTTGATAAGCTGCCAAGCTATAAACCGGATGTTGCTTCAAATCCATTTAAAGCATTTGCGGCCATCCCGGTAAATTCTCGTTATCAGTTTATGCTTGATGAAGCTGAACTGATCATTATGGGGTTTATTAAAGGCCCTGTATGTCGTGGTCAAATAGCCCTTAATGTTATTAACGATCAATTTTGGGTTGCCTTTGCAAAACCTGAAATGGCAGCAACCCCTAAGGTGGGTGAACTGTTATTACAGCATGAAGATGCACTGGCATTGCCCGCTGAAGAAGAAAGTAACGCACTGCCTATTTCAAGCTGGGTGAAATACTCAAAGAGTCAAAATAAGTATCTCTCTGCTAAAGTGGCTTTGGCCAACAAAATGTTCGCTAATGGCCAGCACTTAACCACCGATTTACTGTGGCGTGGCGATGGTCATAATCAAAATGCGGCACTCACCGTTTTTCGTCATTTTGATAGTGCAACCGTGGTTAAAGGCTGGATAGGCCAACAGCCTAAAACAGCATGGGTGCTTGATTATGCTTTGTTTGAGCGCATTCACTACTTGCTGGTGGCTGGCTTTGATGTGTATGGCAATATAGGCCATCAATTATTAACGCGTTTATACATGGACTTTTTACGCTTAGAGGGTGAGGGCAATTACTTAGCGTTACTACCAGAGAACAAACGAGAAGAAATCAAAGCCCAATGGTATCGTAAATCACCGCCAAGTCTCACGAGCTTTTTTGAAGATGAACTGTCCTTTAGTCAGCCATCGGGCATTGAATATAAAACCACAGACCCACAGGCGGAATTATTCAACATCCTTAAAGCAAAGTTAAAGCCTATATTGAGTACGCGTTATGATTACACGCAAGTACCAGAGCCTCTCTCGCAGATTAATGAGTTACCGGTAAAAGCGATTAACTTATTGCCACAAATTTCATTTGTGTTAGTGAAAGAGGGGGCGGATGCGCATAAGGCATATACCATTATTCACCATAATGCTCATTATAATATTTCGAGCTTATTGAACGAAGAAGGTCAGCGTGCCTATGATGAAGATACTGTGACGATTGTGCCTGGTTTTATTGGTGACTACCCTGAAGCGATTTGGTACTTACACAATACTGAGCAAGTTAATGCGTTCGCATCAGGCCTTGCTAAAGTCACTGATGAAGCAGCGTACAGAGACTTGAAAAGTGAGTTTTCCATTCGTCGAACGCACCCGCAGTTTTGGCAATACAGTGATATTTTGCACCACGTTGCCAAGCAATATCGCGGTGTTGAGTTTGGGCTATTTGATTATAATCGGCTCGAAAATAGATAAAGTAATTGATAGTGTTAACCGATAGTTTAAAGCCCACCTAGAGTGGGCTTTATTGTGAAATGTGAACTACAATTATGCTTAAAAATAAATGAGTAATACATGTTGAAGCTAGTTAAGGATATCCGACAACGATATCGGTGGGGGTTATCAGCCATTGCTATTTTGATAACCATCTCTGCTGCCCTAATGCAGACTCTTTTTTATGTGCAAAAAGGGGATGCGAAGGTGATCAACATTGCCGGTAAGCAGCGGATGCTTTCACAAAAAATAGCGCTGCATGGAAATGCCTTGATCTATCAGGATTCAGAGCGTCTAAAAGAGCAACATCGTAGGTTGTTACAGCAGGCTGTAGAACAATTTGTGTCAGGACATCAGTTTTTACTTGAACAAGAAAATGGCGAATTTATTCATTTAAACTCTGCACTCGAAGCGCATTACTTTTCTCCTCCAAACCAACTTGATGCGCATGTTAAGCGCTACATAAGTCAGGCTCAGCAGTTATTAAATAGTCGCACTAACTCCAGCAATATAGACAGTTCTATTTTTGTGAGCGAACAATTAGAGGCGCTGCTAACTAAGTTAGATCAAGCGGTAAAATTACTCGAGCAAGAATCGGTGTATAAAGTCACGATTATCTCGGTACTTGAGGTGGTGTTTTGGCTTGCTGCTATTGTGTTGTTAATCATAGAGCTTATTTTTATTTTTAAACCAATGGAAAAGCTGATTGCAAATACCATTCAGAAATACCAACAACAAAAAGAGTATGCAGAGCGGGTTAATAAAAATAAAGAGCGGTTTATTGCGCGAACAAGTCATGAGTTCAGAACCCCCTTGCAAGGTCTTACCTCGTCGATAGAAGCGCTTGATATTAGCGATAATCAACAACTGACGAAGCAACAAGCCATATACTGCGTTAACCGTTTGGTAGCTATGCTCGATGAGCTACTCGATTTACAACAGCTATCATCAGGCGACTGGCAGCTAAAGCCACATTCAAGCAACTTACTAACCACCTTGAATCAAGCTATTGCGCCTTATAAGTACGCGTGTAACGATAAAAATATTACGCTCAGTGTGAATATGTCTGAGGCATTAGACAAAGACGTGGTGACTGATCACGCAAGGCTACAACAAGTGCTTTCTGAGCTTATCAATAATGCGGTTAAGTTCACCCCTAAACAAGGTCGAATTGCCGTGAATGCGATTTGCAAAGGTCACAAACAGGTAATTCTGGAAGTGCAAGATAATGGCACCGGTTTTGAGCATCCTCCTGCTGAGCTGCTTGACTTTGAGCATGATAGCGAACAGCATTTTCAGGGCTTAAAAACAGGCCTGTTACGGGTTATGCATATTGTAAAAGCACTGAATGGCAAGATTGAGTTTCAAAACGTTCAGCCTCATGGGGTTAAAGTCGTTATTCATTTGGATCTCGAAAATGCCCCCAAATCTGAAATGCCAATGCAGCTACCAACAAACCTGCATTGCTTAATAGTTGAAGATAATCCTCTCAATGCCACAATTTTAGGGCGTATTATTAGTCAGTTTGACTTTAGTTATGACATTGCGAGTAATGGCTTAATTGCGACAAGTATGACAGCTGAAAAAAAATACGATGTGATATTTATGGATTTAAACATGCCAGTTATGGATGGTTTTAAGGCAACAGATATTATCCGCAATGAACAATCGCTATTAACGCCGATACTTGCCGTAACAGCCAACACCTCGAATGAGGACTTGCAACGAATTTATGACTTAGGCGCCGATATGCATGTGTATAAGCCGATTTCAGTCGAGTCAGTGCAAAAAGCCCTCGGCGCATTATTCACAGAGGGCAAACAGGGATAAGTTGTTTAAAATGAAGAGTTAGTGTCTAACTTTTATGTCACCAACGCCGACTTCTACATCAATGTTGTACTGACCGTTGCCTTGGTAACTTGACTGTGAGCTCACCACTTTACGGTGCGTGTTAGACTCATTTTTTAAGCCACGAATTTTGGTATCACCAACACCTGACTCTAATTCAATGCGTTTGTAGTCATCAAGTGCACTATCGATCCGCACTGCACCGACACCCAGTTCAATCTCAACCGAATTGCTCAGTTCATTAATCTCAATGTCACCCACACCTAATTCAACATCAATCGCCATTGATTTTGGCATTTTAACTAACCAATTTTGTTGAATGTCATCGTTATCTAATTTCAAACTTAATAGATTAGCGCGTTGAGAGTGGTTCAGTTCGATGTCTGACAAGTCAATCTCTGAGCCAAACCAGCCTTTGTCATTTTTTGGCTCAATACGAATGGTGACGTGTACTTCGCTGCCGTCATAGCTTTGTACTTCTAAGCTGCCCACCGGAAAGTCGATATCAAGCTGACTGGCATTATTAATCGCAAACGTGTGATTGAGTTCACGTGAATCTTTTGCCATTGCTTGTGAGGTTGTCAGTATTAAGCCCACTGCTGCTACACCCAGTAATTTTTTCATTGTATGTTCCTGTTAATGACCTTTTATACCTTAGTCGCAGCGGTGATTAAAAAAGGTTTAAACGGTTTTTAATTTTTTATTGAATGCGGTAACGTCGAACTAAACATAACGTGGAATGAGGGTTCAAAGTGCAACAAACGCAGTTGGTTAATGTTAAAGCCAGCCTAAAAGGGCAGGGCAATGATGTATATTGTGTAGACAATTTAAGCATGACAGTATCAGCATCGCAGCACTGGGTGTTACTAGGTGCAAATGGGGCCGGAAAGTCGGCAATAGCGGCTGTTATCGCTGGGTTTGCTACTATCGAAAAAGGCCAGTACACAAATAGTTTTGAGCGCGTCGCGCTGGTATCGCCAGATAGACAAAAGCAATTACTTGCAGAAGAATTAAACAAAGATCAGGACGATATTATTGAAGGGGTGTCTTCATTCAGTCGTGTCAGCGACCTCATTTTAGCAGGTCGAAGCCCTCAACAAATCGACAATCAGCTGCTCAATCAGCTATTAGGGACCTTTGATTTTGAAAGTAAACTACATAAAGCGTTTCGTGATTTATCGACCGGTGAAACACGTAAATTAATGCTGATCCAAGCGTTAATAGGTCAGCCTGAGCTATTGGTACTTGATGAGCCCTTTGATGGCTTAGATGTAGCAGCGATGACTGAATTGAACCATCAGTTAGCAAAGTTAAGTGAAACAACAACGATGGTTTTTGTGCTTAATCGCTTATCTGAGATTCCAGACTGTGTTGATCATTATGCGTTTATAAAAGACGGTAAAGTTACTCATCAATTAGCGCAGCCAAGTGCTGAACAGCGAGATGATTTACTTAAACTATTGCATCTAACACACACCGATTTAGAGATACCAGAGGCTGATAGTGACCATCAAGCACCACCGCTTATTGACCCTATCCTGGTTAAACTCACGAATGCGTCGGTCAGCTTTGGCGGAAAAGCTATTTTTGAAAAGCTTAATTGGCAAATTAATCAAGGCGAGCATTGGCAATTAACCGGCAAAAACGGTTCTGGTAAAACCTGCCTATTAAACCTCATTACTGGCGATAACCCACAGTGTTATAACAACGACATCAAGGTATTTGGTTATCAGCGGGGGAGTGGCGAAAGTATTTGGCAAATAAAGCAGCATATTGGTTATATTTCTAATGCGTTACACATGGACTACCGTGTGGGTACTTCGGCGTTGAATACGATTATTTCTGGTTTTTATGACAGTATTGGCCTTTATCAAAAAGCGAGTGATAAACAGCTGGCTATAGCTAAAAATTGGCTAGCACTACTTGGCTTAAGTGATAAACAAAACAGTTCATTTACTCAGTTGTCATTTGGTGATCAACGCTTGTTGTTGATTGCCCGCGCGATGGTTAAGCATCCTAACTTACTCATTCTCGATGAGCCATGTTTAGGGCTTGATGAGGCAAACAGACAGCGGGTTTTATTATTAATCGAAAAAATTTGCAGCGCAAAAACCAGTACCGTGATTTATGTTAATCACCATGCAAGCGATCACATTGCTGGAATAGCGCATTATTTAGAGATGGAAAATGACATAAAAAAAGCGCCTTAGGCGCTTTTTGGACATGCAATTGATTTAAATGCGTGTCACCGTAAAGCCTTTATCGGCTAGCTGTTTAAGTAAACCGTGCTGCTCAGGCAAATGCAGTGCCCCGACTGCTATAAATAGCTTTTCTTTACCGATACGCTTAGATAATTGCTCAACCCAGTTGTTGTTGCGATCAATTAGCATCACTTGTTCACTGAGTTCACCATACTGTGAGTCATCAAAACTTTCGTTATAAAATTGAGTGAGTGTTTCCATATCACCCGACTTCCACGCGTTTATTAAACCAAAGAAATAGGTGTCGGCATCGGCGAGTTGCGCGAAAGTTTCTTCAATCATTTTATCATTCATGATTGCCAAGTGTTCAAACATTTCCATTTGTCGTTCTAGCGTTTCAAGCTCACCCACTGAAATTTTATGGTCTTTAGCGTAAGCAAGGACTTGCTTGTCAATTCCGTATTGGTCAGAAAACCCCACTTTTTGAAACTCCATTTGCATCATGGTTATCATGACGGCCCACGGTGCTAAGTTTTTAAACATAGCAATATCTATGGACTTATCAGCAAAGTATTTTTGCAGTTTGGCATAGTTAGCTTCAGAGAGTTCTGACTGTAATGTTTTGCCGTCTTTTAGCATCATAAAAGGCAATGAGCGACGTTGCATATCGACAGGAGATATCGCACTGATATCGACTTCAACGATGACTTTATCGGTCTTATCAAGTGCATTGGTTACTTTGCTTGGCAGTCCTTGCATACTTTTATCACCGACATGCACCGTGCCGAATAAATATGAGGCAATGCCGTTTTTCTCTACTTTCCAAAGTCCTGGTTCAGCAAATACTTGCTGACTAAAGCCCAGTAGTAGTAGAACAAAAAACAGGGCATTAATACGCTGTATGAATTTCATAACTTTCCTTTTCATGCTGTTGTTGTTTTCAATACTAAACTAATTTTCACAGAGAGGTTTAATAAAATGAGGACAACCCGAAAAAAATTACCTATGAAAGCTAAAAATTAATCAATCATTTAATTGGTTATAACGAGGTGTGAAATTTCAATAGCTAGCTATATGTGAATTTTTAATCTTAAATACAGTTAATATTAGATATTTATTTCTTTAATTTCGTTTTTCGTGATGTTTTTTGAATTGATTTTTATGTTGACTTGAGGGGCTGGGCGCGGTACTAATAGAAAAAGGCAGCGGGATGGCTAGATTTCCGCAACAAATGACACGAATTTGGTATCAGTAAATGCTTACAAATAAACTATCTCTAATCCTAATTAACGTCGTGGTGATTATTATTACCGCGGGGGCTACTTAGTGCTTAGAGAAAAGTGAAGCATTAAAAAAGCCCCCCGCACTTAACAGTCCGGGGGGCTTTTTGTTTTAACCGCAAAAAATACACAATGTCACTGAGGAATGAGGATTTAAGATGACAGGCGCAGAGTTAACAATCGATTTATTAGCCAAACATGGCGTAAAGGATGTCTTTGGTTACCCGGGTGGTGCCATCATGCCTATTTACGACGCTTTGTATGGCGCGCCAGTCAAACATTATTTGACCCGTCATGAACAAGGCGCTGGCTTTGCCGCTGTAGGTTTTGCACGTAGTACGGGTAAGTTGGGAGTGTGTTTTGCAACGTCAGGCCCGGGTGCGACCAACCTTATCACGGCATTGGCTGATGCGATGATGGATTCGGTGCCATTACTGGCGATAACGGGGCAAGTGCCTACCGCAGCGATTGGCTCAGATGCATTCCAAGAGATTGATGTACTCGGTATGTCGTTGTCTTGTACAAAGCACAGCTACATGGTTGAACGCCCTGAAGATTTAGCTGAAATACTGCAAGAAGCCATCCACCTAGCGCAAACAGGGCGTCCGGGTCCTGTGTTAGTCGATATTCCTAAAGACATTCAAATGGCACAGGTGCCATTCCATCCTTGGTTAGCGGCAGAAGATACGTTGCCAAAACTTGACTCCAACCAAGTTGCCATTGCGAATCAAATATTAAGTGAAGCACAACGACCCGTTGCCTATGTGGGGGGCGGTGTACAAGCCGCAGATGCACAAAACGAGCTTATGCAGTTTTTAGAAAAAACCCACATGCCAGCGGTAACAACGTTAAAAGCGTTGGGGAGTGTGTTACCTGATTACGAGTACGACCTTGGCATGCTAGGTATGCACGGTGGCAAAGCGGCTAATTTAGCAGTACAAGAATGCGATGTTTTAGTGTGTATTGGTGCGCGCTTTGATGACCGAGTTACGGGCAACCTAAGTAAGTTTGCCGCAAAAGCTAAAGTTATTCATTTGGATATCGATGCAGCAGAAATCGGCAAACGAAAGCCTGTAAAAGCGTCTCTCGTCGCTGACTTAAAAACGTCTCTACCGCAACTCGATTGCTTTGTAACCCCAGATGAGTGGCTTTTACATATTGAAAGTATGATGAAAGAGCATGCGTGGCGTTATGACTATCCGGGTGAAAAAGTATTTGCGCCTTACCTGCTAAATCAACTGAGCCAAAAAATGCCGAAGACCGGTGTGGTGTGCTGTGATGTGGGCCAGCATCAAATGTGGGTTGCACAGCATATGAAGTTTTCGCACCCCAGCAATCATTTAAGCAGTGGCGGGGCGGGTACGATGGGCTTTGGTTTGCCTGCGGCAATAGGTGCACAAGTGGCACGCCCAAACGATTTTGTTATTACGGTCTCAGGTGATGGCTCAATCATGATGAACATTCAAGAGCTGGCGACAATTCGCCGTAATAATTTACCAGTAAAAATACTTATCTTAGATAACCAGCGTTTAGGCATGGTACGTCAATGGCAGCAGTTATTTTTCGAGGGGCGTTATTCTGAGACCAATCTTTCAGATAACCCTGATTTTGTTCAACTCGCTGCAGTGTTTGGTATCCCAGGTCAAACTGTGACAAGAGCGGATGAAGTTGACACGGCGATTGATGCACTTGTGAATAGTCAAGGTCCTTACATTTTACATGTGTGTATCGATGACAAAGAAAATGTATGGCCGCTTGTACCACCCGGTGCAGCCAATGATGAGATGATGACGGAGACTGTAAAATGAAACACACCCTAACGATTGCACTCAAAAATCAAAGTGTCGCTGTTGAGCGCTTTTTACGCGTTGCCCGTCATCGCGGTTTTGATCTAACAAAAATGAACTTAGAAATGGCAGAAGATGCATTCAGAGTGACTATGACAGTGGTTAGCGATAAACCCATTCATTTATTAACGTCGCAGTTAAATAAATTGGTCGATGTAAAGCATGTGACGCTTGAGAGTCAGCTGCAACAGCAAGCAATTTAATCACAGACAAATTCAACAGGTAACTAGAGCAGCACAGACTATGCTTTAGTAAGAAATAAATTAGGAATGAGGAAGTCAGTGGCACGCCACTGCAACAACAGAGGTAACTATGGCTAAATTACGAAGTGCAACAACAACAGAAGGTCGTAAACGCGCAGGCGCACGTGCATTGTGGCGTGCAACAGGAATGACAGATAAGGACTTCGGTAAGCCAATTATCGCTGTTGTGAATTCATACACGCAGTTTGTTCCAGGGCATGTTCATTTAAATCAACTCAGTGAGTTAATGGCCGAAACGATTACTGAAGCGGGTGGTGTACCAAAAGAATTTAATACCATTGCGATTGATGATGGGATTGCGATGGGCCACGGCGGTATGCTGTATTCGCTACCTTCTCGCGATCTGATTGCTGACTCAGTAGAGTACATGGTTAACGCGCATTGTGCCGATGCGATGATCTGTATTTCTAACTGCGACAAAATCACCCCAGGTATGATGCTGGCTGCATTACGCTTAAATATTCCGGTTATCTTTGTGTCAGGTGGACCGATGGAAGCAGGTAAAACCCGCCTTGCTGATATCGACATTAAACTCGACTTAGTTGATGCCATGGTGAAAGGTGCCGATAGCTCAGTCAGCGACGAAGACTCAGACAAAGTAGAGCGCTCAGCGTGCCCAACGTGTGGTTCATGTTCGGGGATGTTTACGGCTAACTCAATGAACTGCTTATTAGAAGCAATTGGTTTGGCATTGCCTGGTAACGGCACAACACTTGCCACTCATAAAGACCGTAAACAGTTATATGTTGAAGCAGGCGCACGCATCGTTGATTTATGCCGTGAGTATTATCAAAAAGATAATGCCGACGTATTACCACGTGCCATCGCCAATCGCACCGCTTTTATGAATGCAATGGTGGTGGATATTGCAATGGGTGGCTCATCAAACACGGTGTTACATTTATTAGCCGCAGCCCAAGAAGCGGGTGTCGATTTTGATATGTCGCATATTGATGAGCTTTCACGCAAAACGCCTTTTTTATGTAAAGTTGCACCTGCCACAAGCAAATATCACATTGAAGACGTGCACCGCGCTGGTGGCATGATGGCAATTATCCGTGAGCTAGGTAAAGCGGGTTTAGTTGATTTGTCTGTGGATCACGTTGCTGGGATGACGATGGCGGAGTTAGTTGAGAAGTGGAATGCCACAGATCCAAACAATGCCGTTGCGCAAAAGTTCTATAAAGCAGGCCCAGCGGGTATCCGCACCACGAAGGCGATGAGCCAAGAATGTCGTTGGCCTGAACTGGATAACGATCGTGAAAATGGCTGTATTCGCAGTGTTGAAAATGCGTTTCGTCAAGATGGTGGCTTAGCGGTGCTGTCGGGAAATTTAGCGCTGGATGGTTGTATTGTTAAAAGTGCCGGTGTTGTTGAAGAAATGCTGCATTTTGAAGGCCCAGCAGTGGTTTACGAATCACAGGATGATTCAGTTGAAGGTATATTAAATGGTGAAGTAAAAGCGGGTGATGTTGTGGTGATCCGCTATGAAGGGCCAAAAGGGGGCCCAGGTATGCAAGAGATGTTGTACCCGACCAGCTACTTAAAATCGGTAGGTTTAGGTGAAAAATGTGCATTGATCACTGATGGCCGTTTTTCGGGTGGTACCTCTGGTTTATCGATTGGTCATGTCTCGCCTGAGGCTGCCAGCGGGGGAGCAATTGCGTATGTAGAGAACGGCGATAAAATTATTATTGATATCGCCACCCGCGAAATCACCTTAGCCCTGAGCGATGAAGAGCTTGAAGCACGTAAGCAAAAGCAATTAGCACGTGGTAAAGAGGCCTTTAAACCACGCGATCGTGAGCGTTATGTATCATCGGCACTTAAAGCGTATGCATTATTGGCAACCAGTGCAGACAAAGGGGCGGTCCGTGATTTAGCTAAGCTTGAGGAGTTAAGTTAATCATGGTTTCACAGGAGCTCGATTATTTTCGCGCTATCATCCAAGCAAATATGGAGCCGCTTGCAAAGGTTACTGAGGTCAGTGAAATGGCCGAACTTAGCGCAAGGCTCGGTAATCATGTGTGGTTGAAGCGTGAAGACCAACAACCGGTTTATTCGTTTAAATTGCGCGGTGCATTCCATAAGTTGAGTAAGTTGCCAAAGGGCTCTGATGTGGTCACTGCATCGGCTGGCAACCATGCTCAAGGCGTCGCGTTAAGTGCATCGTTTTTAGGGCACAAAGCGACAATTGTTATGCCGGTAACCACACCCGAAATTAAAGTGAGTGCAGTGCGCGCGCTAGGTGGTGAGGTTGTATTACATGGTCATCACTTTGATGCAGCAAAAGCCCACGCGTTAGCGCTAACAGAGCAGCGCAATGGCGTATTTGTTCCTCCTTTTGATGACCCCGATGTCATTATTGGTCAAGGCACAGTTGCGCGAGAACTGATGCAGCAGCTAAACGACCTTGATGCCGTTTTTATTCCTGTTGGCGGTGGTGGCTTGTTGGCAGGAATGGCTGTGTACATAAAATCATTGCGACCTGATATCAAAGTAATTGGTGTTGAAGCGGATGAAAGTGCGTGTTTAAAAGCAGCATTAGAGGCGGGGAAACCTGTGGAGCTTGACCGCGTTGGTAGTTTTGCTGATGGTGTAGCGGTAAAAATAATCGGCACCGAAACGTTCCGCTTAGCACAAAAGTTTTGTGATGAAGTTGTGACCGTGAGTGGCGATGAGATTTGTGCTGCTATGCAGGATATCTTTGTTTCTACCCGTGCAATTGCTGAGCCTTCAGGGGCTTTATCGACAGCGGGTTTGAAAAAATGGTGTCAGCAAAGCGGTGTAAAAGGCTTAAATGTTGCTGCTATTTTATCGGGCGCGAATTTAAATTTTGACCGTTTACGCTACGTTGCTGAGCGCACTGCGTTGGGTGAAAAGAACGAAGCATTACTCGCCGTCACCATCAAAGAAGAAAAAGGCAGCTTTAAGCAATTTTGTGCTTCGTTAGGTGGCCGAGCTATTACAGAGTTTAATTACCGTTATGCAGGACCGGGTGAAGCACAAATATTTGTGGGTATTGCACTTCGCCAAGGTCAGCAAGAGCTAGATGAATTAAAAGCGGTACTCACTGAAAATGGCTATACATTTTGTGACCTGTCAGATAACGAATTGGCTAAATTACACATTCGTTATATGGTGGGTGGTAAAGCACCAGCGCAATTACATGAGCGATTATTACGTTTTGAATTTCCTGAATACCCAGGTGCATTAGCGCGATTTTTAGATACGTTAGGCAGTAACTGGAATATTACGTTATTCCATTATCGCAATCATGGTGGCTCTGTAGGTAATGTACTTGCTGCATTTGCCATCGAACCGAGTGATTACGACGTATTTAACGAGCATTTAAATCGTCTTGGTTATAATGTTCAGGATGAAACCAATAATCCATGTTTCACACAATTTTTAACGACTCAAGGTCAAAAGTTGAGTGAAGCTAAAGCTGCCAATCAATAAACAGGGCTCCATCGAGGAGCCTTGATTTTTTGCATATTTTTCCTATAGTTATTGCACGATTGTAAAGCAAAGACGATGCGTGCGAGGAATGCGTTATTACTTAGGGTTACTCTGTTTAATGCTAAGCATAAGTGCCAATGGCTCTGACAAGGTGACCTTGCAACTAAAATGGACTCATCAATTCCAGTTCGCTGGCTATTACATGGCAGCAAAAAAAGGCTTTTATAAAGACGCTGGACTTGATGTCACTATTTTACCCGCAGATCCTAACAACCCTAACACGTTTGATCAGGTGTTAAATGGTCAAGCCGACTTTGCTATTACGCATTCTGGTATTTTGCAACAACGTGTGCAAGGTGCCCCCGTTGTTGCCTTAGCGGCTATGCTGCAGTTCTCCCCCTATTGTTGGATGGTTAAAAATAACTCTGATATTTTCCAGCCGCGTGATTTTGCGGGTAAAAAACTCAGTAAAATTAGCTCACTTGAAAACGCAGAGTTGTTAGTCATGCTGCAAAGGGCGGGGCTTGATTATCAAAGTTTAATGGCTGCAAGCCAAAAAGGCGGAATAGAGCAGTGGTTAGCTGGCGAACTTGATGCCGTGCAAGTGTATGTAACTAATGAGCCGTATACTTTAACACTGCGTGGTGTTGGGCACCGATTAATTTGTCCACAAAAATTTGGCCTGAATGTGTATGGCGATATTTTATATACCTCGCAGGCTATGCTTAAAAATAAACCGGATATAGTTGAGCGTTTTTATCAAGCAAGTTTAAAAGGGTGGCGTTATGCACTGCATAATATGAATGAGAGTATTAATGTCACTCAGCGTGATTATGCCCCGCACAAAAGTATGCAGGAACTTGCTTATGAAGCCGATGTACTCGCTAACTATATTCAGCCACCGGGCAGCAAGTTGGGGGGCATGTCGATGGCTAAATGGCGACTTATCGCTGACCTTTACAACATCGATCAAGACGAATTTGATCATGCATTTTCAGGGTTTATGTATGATCAACAGCAAAGCGAGGGCATAGAGTTATCTTGGATGCTTATTCTAGCGATAATATTGAGCATTGCATGTGTTCCTTTGTACATTGGTCTAATAAGCAATGGAAGGCGTTAAACCTCTTAAAAACTGTTATACTCACTTTTATTTTTTGTCGTTTTTGTAGTTATGACACTTGCCCAGCACTTTGCTGCTTTAGATACACTGCTTTATTCAACTCGCCAATACTGGCAATGCACGGCATTTGACTTTGATGATATTCCATGGCCTGAATTAACGTCTTTATTATGGGCGATTGATGACAGCCAAGTGAGTGAACTTGATGCCGACCAGCATGCTTTATATCAATACTTTTGCGATGCTATAGACGGTGTTGATGAACTTAATGCCTTATGCGAACTGCCCACAACAAAGTTGCCAAGGAATGAGTTTCCATTTTGGATCAGTAATGGCATCAAAGGACGCAAGTTTGAGCAGTTACAAGATTTTGTTGCAGCGATCAGCCAAAATTCACAGCAACACCCTGTTTTAGAGTGGTGTGCAGGCAAAGGACACTTAGGGCGGATGCTGGCATTTAGTGGCGCACCCTCGGTACACAGTATTGAACTACAAGAGCACCTGTGTGAGCAGGGAGCTCATAGTGCTAAGCAGCAACAATTAGCCATGCAGTTTTCACAAGCGAATGTATTAACGGATAACACCGATGCATTTTTTAAAACAGAGCAACATGCCGTCGCTTTACATGCATGTGGTCGTTTACACCAAACATTTATGCAGCAGGCAAGTCGGGCCAAAACCCAGCAGATAAGCTTTTCACCCTGTTGTTATCACTTATTTACCGACGATGCCTACCAAGCAATGAGTGAGCATGCACAGCATAGTCAATTGACGCTAACCCATCGCGATTTAAAGCTGGCCTTGCAAGAAACCGTGACCGCACCAAGTCGGGTTGATAAAGTGAGAAAAACAGAAGTCGAGTGGCGACTTGGTTTTGATGCATTACGTAAATCAATTACCGGTGTTCAGCACTATGTGAGTGTACCTTCCGTGAATAAAGCGGTATTTTCTGATTCTTTTAGGTCATTTTGTTTGTGGGCAGCTGATAAAAAGTCACTACATATACCAGATGATATTGATTACAATGCATTTTTAGAGATAGGTAAGCAGCGTAAAAGGGTCACAGAACGCATTGAACTCATCCGACATGTGTTCAGAAGAGCAATTGAAGTTTGGCTCGTGCTCGATCGTGCTTTATATTTGCAACAACAAGGCTATCAGGTATCAGTAAGTACGTTTTGTGAAAAACAGCTCACACCAAGGAATATCTTGATCCAAGCTAATTATTAAAAATCGTAAAGAGGCGCAATGAGAAAGTTAAAAAATTTATTCGAAAATAATAGACGTTGGGCTGCGCGTACGAGTGAAAGTGATCCTGAGTTTTTTAAAATTCTATCAATGCAACAAAATCCCGAGTACTTGTGGATTGGCTGTTCGGACTCACGTGTACCCGCTAATGAGATAGTTGATTTATTACCGGGTGAGTTATTTGTACACCGTAACGTTGCAAATGTGGTTGTGCATACTGACCATAACTGTTTATCAGTCATGCAGTACGCGGTTGAAGTACTTAAAGTTAAGCACATTATGGTCGTTGGACACTATGGCTGTGGGGGTGTTCAAGCGGTTTTAAATGAAGCACGCTTTGGCTTAATTGATAACTGGCTACGTCATGTTGGTGATGTAAAAGAAAAACACATCGAACAGTTAAACGCATTACCAGAAAAAGAACGTTTAAACAGCCTGATTGAACTCAATGTAATTGAGCAAGTACGTAACGTGTGTCGTACTAATATCGTGCAAGATGCGTGGGCGAAAGGCCAAGAACTTACGATTCATGGTTGGGTGTATGGTTTAGCAAATGGTCATTTAAATGACCTTGAATCCGTGGTGACCTGTGCAGAAGAAGCCACAGAGACATACGGTACTGCGGTAAAACGTGTTTTCGAACGTATTGCAGAGAAAAGTTAAGACTTAACTGGATAGAAAAAAGGTGAGCTAAGTAGCTCACCTTTTTTTATTGTTCGTCTTGTTTGCTAGCAAGTTGTTGTTCAAGTAAGGCAACCTTTTCTTCTAGCTCCGTGAGTTTTTCACGAGTTCGAATAAGTACTTGGCTTTGAATATCAAACTCATCACGGCTTACAAAGTCCATCTCAGCAAGTTTGTTTTGAATAGCTTGCTTCGTTTTACCTTCAATGGTGTCGGCAAGGTTTTTCACGCCTTGTGGCATGTTATCAGTGATTTGCTTTGCGATTTCTTCAAGTTTTGCTGGGTTGATCATCTTCGTCCCTTGAGTCACGTAAAAAAACAATCTTACCTTATTGGCTAGGCGTAGTGTAGTGATTACGGTAAAATTGCCGGTTCTGTCTTTGGATAATTTCTTAGGGGCTTATGAAACTCAACCCAAAACAAGATGAAGCGGTAAAGTATATCAGTGGACCGTGTTTGGTATTAGCCGGCGCAGGCTCAGGTAAAACGCGTGTAATTACCAACAAAATCGCTTACTTGGTGCAAAAGTGTGAGTATCAAGCACGTAACATAGCAGCCGTTACCTTTACTAATAAAGCGGCAAAAGAGATGCGCGAGCGTGTTGCACAAACGCTTGGTAAGCAAGAGTCTAAAGGGTTATGGGTTTCGACATTTCATACCTTAGGTCTTGAGATCATCAAAAAAGAATTAACCACATTAGGCTTTAAGCCAGGATTCTCATTGTTTGATGATCAAGATACCAATCAATTATTAACCGAGCTTACAGAAGACGAACTAAAAAAAGACAAAGACTTATTAAACCTGTTAAAAATGCAGATAGGCAGTTGGAAGAACGAGCTTATTTTACCCGAACGGGCGATTCGTGAAGCGCGTGAGCCACAAAAAGCACTGTTTGCCCAGTTGTATGCCCGCTATCAAAATCAACTACGAGCTTATAATGCCCTCGATTTTGATGATCTGATCATGATCCCCACCTTGCTACTGGGACAAAATGCGACAGCACGTGAGCGTTGGCAACAGCGTTTTCGTTATTTGCTGGTGGATGAGTATCAAGATACCAATACGAGCCAGTATCAATTGGTTAAGTTATTAGTGGGTGAACGTGCTCGCTTTACGGTGGTGGGAGATGATGACCAATCAATTTATTCGTGGCGTGGTGCTAAACCACAAAATCTGGTGTTATTGAGTAAAGACTTTCCGGGTTTGCGTTTAATTAAACTTGAACAAAACTACCGAAGTGCAGGGCGTATTCTTAAAGCAGCCAATATTCTTATTGCTAATAATCCGCATGAGTTTGATAAAAAACTGTTCAGTGAACTAGGTTATGGTGAACCGATTAAAGTCATTGGCTGTCGTGACGAAGAGCATGAATCTGAACGCGTTGTTGCAGAGATCATTTCGCATAAGTTCATGAAGCGGACCAGCTATAAAGATTACGCCATTTTATATCGGGGGAATCACCAAGCGCGCGTATTCGAAAAAGCGCTGATGAGTAACCGTATTCCATATAAAATTAGTGGCGGAATGTCGTTTTTCTCACGTTCAGAAATTAAAGATATCATGGCGTATTTACGCTTGTTGGTTAATCAAGACGACGACAATGCATTTTTACGTATCGTGAATACCCCACGACGAGAAATAGGTACCGTCACTCTCGAAAAATTAGGCACACTTGCCAACGAAAAGCACATTAGTTTATTTGCTGCCTGCTTTGAGCCTGAGCTTGCGCATCGTTTAAAAGGGCGGGGCTTTAATGCGTTAGCAGGGTTTGCTCGTTGGGTGGTTGAACTGTCTGATAATGCAGTGCGGGGTGACACGCTCGAAGCGGTAAAAGAGCTGGTCAGGCAAATTAATTACGAAGCGTATCTTTACGAGTCATCGCCTAGCGCAAAAGCCGCAGAAATGCGTATGAAGAATGTGTCGGAGTTATATCGTTGGATCACCGATATGCTGACCGGTGATGCCGATAACCCCCCGTTGAATTTAGCAGAAGTGGTGAGCAAGTTAACGCTGCGCGATATGCTTGAGCGCAATGAAGAAGAAGATGAATCTGATGCGGTACAGCTTTTGACTTTGCATGCTTCAAAAGGCTTGGAATACCCGTATGTATTTATGGTGGGAATGGAAGAAGGATTATTACCTCATCAAGTGAGCATCGACGAAGATAACGTTGAAGAAGAACGTCGTCTTGCTTACGTAGGTATCACACGAGCCCAGCAAGAGTTGGTTATGACATACGCTAAGCTGCGCCGTCAGTTTGGTGAAACATCGGATACAGAACTGAGTCGTTTTGTGCAGGAGTTACCACAGGATGATTTGGCCTTTGAAGCAAAGAAACCGCCTTCTTCTCAAGCAGAGCGAATGGAAAAAGGTCAAGCACGTGTTGCTAACTTGCGTGCCATGCTTAAAAAGTAACGCCGTTATGCTCAATGCACATGTTTAAATATTTAAATCAAGCGGTATTGTCGAGTGTGTGCTTGTCGTCTCTTTATTGAAGGGCGCAAGTGCATGCTGTTTGCCAATAAACAGCGATAAGCCGTGTTTATCTAACAGGGTACGGTAGTTAAAAATCGATGGGCCTTTGGCTATGACTTGGATATTTTGAATATGGGTAATAGCCAGTACACCTTGAAGCTGTAAATGATAGTTTTCTTGTTGTAGCACACGCTTACTGAAAGTTGAGCTTAATAATAAGTAATCGAACTTAAATTCGGTCAGTAAGTTCAATTCACAGCGATCTTTTGCAAATTCATTCAAACCTATCGAGAACCCTTGTGCCACAAGACTTTTTAGGTTTTCTATTTGTACAGCCGATGCATAACGAATTTCTTGTTCATTAAATAATAAACATATCTTTTTAGCATCATGCGCTTTGAGAAGGTGACATAGCGCTTTAAAGTTAATGCGTTCAAGCACTAATCCTGAGCATGGAAATAACACCTTTTGTAACTTTGTTTGGACGGCTAATGAAAAAGCTTGTTTGAGTAAACTCAGCTCAACTTCGAAATGCTGAATACGATCAGTGGCAAACTTCTTGAGTACTTCAAAGCTGGTACTGCCAAGTACAGGGTGTTCTCCAAACGCCTCTAATAGCGACTCAGCATGTGCTGACTCGTCAAGCGTAATGATTTCTGAGCTTCTAAAATGCATTGGTAAATCATCAAGGTGATGCATATTTTCAGCTTCATGCTGTGAGGTCGTCGCATTGAGTAAAGGATGAAAACACTCAAAGCGGTTGCGCCCTGCGTTTTTAGCATAATACATGGCCGCATCAGCATCACGAATAATCTCATCGGTGTGCTTGTAACTCGTTTTTGAGTAGGTAATCCCTATACTTGCACCGCTTTGAATACATTGACCTTTCATGCAGAAAGGTTTCTTCATGATTTCAATAATGCGTTTTGCAACATCTTCTGCTTGCTGCGGCTCTGTTAAATGGGTGAGCAAAACAACAAACTCATCGCCGCCTAATCGTGCAAGTAAATCATGTTCTCGAATACAGTGAGAAAATGATTCTGCGACACTAATTAAAAACTGATCCCCAGCTTGGTGACCTAATTGATCGTTAATATCTTTAAATTTATCTAAGTCGATAAACAGCACTGCAAATTGTTGCTCTGGATAGCGTTGATAATGCTGCAGCGTTTTTTCAAGCTGTGTTAAGAACAAGCTTCGATTCGGTAAGCTGGTGAGCGAGTCATGATGTGCATCGTGATATAACTGTTGTTCAATTTTTTTACGCTCTTCCATTTGCATTTGTAAGTGCATATTGGCTTGGCGCAATTCTTTGGTCTTTTCAGCAACGCGATGTTCAAGCTTTTGGTGGCTTTGCTTAAGTTCTTGGTTAGCTAAATGGGCTTGGATTACATTGGCGATTTGGTGTGAAACGAAGGTGATGAGTTCACAATCATCTTGGCTAAATTCATGTTTATTGTTATATGCTTGGCAAACAATTAAGCCAATTACCCCTTGTGATGTCTTTAGTGGCGCTCCTAACCAGCTGGTGGCAGATTCTTCGGGCGGAATATCTCTAGGCCTTTCTATGACACCCTGTTTTATGAGGCTTTTCGCGCGCTTTGCATCAATCACTTGGCATTTTTCGGTACTCAGTACCAACTCACTGTAACCTTTAGCAAATGGCCGAGGTTCGGCATTATCGCTGTATTCATCAACGCAGTAAGGAAAGCTTAGCCAGTGAGATTGTTGGTCATACAGCGCAATATATAAGTTATCTGCGTACGTAATGGTTTTTATTATTTTGTGTACATGCTGATATACGTCTTCTAGATTTTCACTCAGTGTTGCAAGCTCAGAGATCTTAAACAGTATTTGCTGTCGTTCTAATGCTTTTTTTCGGTGTAATATTTCTTCATTGAGTGCCTGGTTACTTTGCGTCAGTGCGCGGGTGCGAATTTTGACTTCGGACTCAAGAAGTTCGCGCTTTTTAACGCGTTCTATAGCAGTTGCAAGGTAAAGTGACATCACTTCTAACAGTTCAATTTGCTGCTCAGAATAGCTTTGCGCTTTATCGTAGCTCTGCGCCACCATCACGCCAATGATGGTTTTGTCACGATAGACCGGTACGCCAACCCAGTGCTCTGCGGGGGTCCCTAAAGCTTTAAATTGACCCTTTTCAACAGCTTGTTGGGTTTGTTCTTTAGTAAAGTAGCTGGTTTTACCATGTTTGAATACATGACCAGTTAACCCCTCTTTGAAGTGTTGATCGTATTTTAAGGGCACAGAAAGGCCATCTTTTTCGTCTGCAAAATACGACAGTTCTAAAAGATCGTTCACAGGGTTGTGCAGCACAACGTAAAAGCTTTTACTTGGGATAAAGCTTTGCAATATATCGTGAATAGCGGGGTAAAGAAGGGTTAATTCGGCAACCGTGCTTGCTTGCTCTGATAACTGTAATAGAGCATGTTGCAAGTGATGAGATTGCTTATATTTTTGTATAAGCGATTTTAAGCGAGCATTTCTACGGACTAGCTTATCAATGTGTGTTGCTGAATCTTCCAATGATTTAGAACCAGTTTTTATTATTGTTTAAATATTGTTCTTTATAGTTCCACTTTTTTCGTAGATCGTCAAGTAGCAGATAGGCTAATTAAGGGGTTATACAGACAAGGTTGCTAGTACTAAATTATTATTTTTGTGCGTATTTCAGGCATAAAAAAAAGGGCCTAATAAATTAAGCCCTTCGTATTATGTTTATAACTGTTATTTGCTTGTCATAAAGTCGATAGCAGCACTGATTTCTTCATCAGAACAGTCCATACACGTACCTTTAGGAGGCATTGCATTGAAACCATTTAAGGCGTGATTAAGTAAAGTGTCTTTGCCTTTAGCGATACGAGGAGCCCAATCATCAGCTGATTTAGGTGCGCCTAATGCGCCAGTACCGTGACAAGCGAAACATGATGCTTGATACACCTGCTCGCCAGAACGAGGACCAGTAGGTTCAGCAGCCGCAGCAGCTTTATCACCTTCTAGATATACAGAACCAATTGGCGCTAGACGCTTCTTAATTGCGTCTTCAGTCAAAGAGTTGTCATACGCTTGTGCGTATGCCGTTGTTGCTAGCAGTAATAATGCAGCTGATAGTTTTTTCATTTTGCCTTGCTCACTTCGATTTGAACGTGATCAATCACGATATCTGACGGAAATTAGAACGATTATAACGCTAAGCCACAATTTATAAAATGATCTGAAAGGCTTTTTCTTGATAAAAAAAGCCATTTTTTGCTCCAGCGCAATAAAAATCAGCTTTATGTGCTGAATCGCTACAGTGTTATTATGCCAGTTCTAATACTTTACTGACTAATTTTTCAATCCCAGCATCAGCCTCTAAAATGCTTTGCGCAAGCATATATGCAGGGGTTGTAACCACTTTATGTTGTTCATCTACAACAATGTCGTCAACGGCACAGTATTGGTGATCGCCGCCTAATTGTTGAATAGCCGCTGCGGTATCTTGGTCGTTACCAATGGTTGTTTTTACGCCTTGGCCATAAATAAGTGGCAGCATGGCAGGTGCAATACACATATATCCCGCTGCTTTATTTGCTTTAACAAACGCAGTACACGCATGGAGTACATCATCTTGTACTTGAGCATCTGCGCCTTTTACAGCAAAGTCAGATAAGTTTTTTGCCGCACCAAAGCCGCCGGGTATGATGAGTGCGTCAAATTCATTCACGTTTAGTTCTGTGATAGCTTTTATTTCGCCACGCGCAATACGTGCTGCTTCCACTAAAACATTACGATTTGGCGTCATCTCTTCACCGGTTAAGTGGTTAATGGTATGCAGTTGCTCAATGTCAGGAGCAAAACATTGATAGCGTGCACCTGCTTTGGCTATGTGTAGCAAAGTTAATACTGCTTCATTGATTTCTGCGCCATCGTAAACACCGCAACCCGCTAAAATTACAGCCACTTTTTTCATTAGATATTCCTCCTTAATGCAACTTTGGTTAGTGTATCAATTATGCGTGTCAGTCGACAAAATAAAAAAGTTTTCTGGGTCGACTGCTCGAGACGCTTGGTAAATTGCTGTTTATGCCTTTTTATAAAATACAAACGTACAAAAAAGTATAAAGGATCGCTATGATCTTTGATCCATTGTGCTAGAATACTCCTCCGGTTATGAAAAGGGATATTTATTCATCGTTAAGCAAGCAATGGACATGAGTAGCTAAAACCGTTTTCCACATCGGATAAAAATAATAAAAAAAGAACCTCGTATTATCTTTTTTAAATCAAAACATGTGCTTACAGAAAATTCCTAAATGTTTTTACATTTTGGGAGAATTGCTCGTGGGTTTTATCTACAAAGTTATCCACAGCTTGCTATTTATGAATGTGTTACTGCTCAATAATTCACAGTCGTTTTCTTCATAGCCTTATGGCATGCTTACAATCAATTTATTGTTATTCATTTAGGATCCAATTTCACCATGGCTCAGATCCCTGAAAATCCACTTATTCTTGTTGATGGTTCTTCCTATTTATTCCGCGCATATCATTCACCTCCTCACCTAACAAACTCGAAAGGAGAGGCTACAGGGGCTATTTATGGCGTCGTTAATATGCTTAAGAGTCTAATCAGACAATATGATCCGTCGCATATGGTGGTGGTGTTTGATGCCAAAGGTAAAACCTTTAGAAATGACATGTACAGTGAATATAAAGCGAATCGTCCACCTATGCCGGATGACTTACGCACACAAATAGCACCACTTCACAATATTATTAAGGCGATGGGTTTTCCGCTTATTAGTATTGAAGGGGTCGAGGCTGACGATGTTATTGGTACATTTGCACGCATTGCTTCTGAGCAACAACGCCATGTGTTGATCTCTACAGGTGATAAAGATATGGCGCAGCTTGTGAATGAGCACGTCACACTTATTAACACCATGACCGATAGTATTTCAGACCCTGATACGGTGGTTGAAAAGTTTGGTGTAGGCCCTGAATTGATCATCGACTACTTAGCGCTGATGGGCGACAAGGTTGATAACATTCCTGGCGTTGATGGTTGCGGCCCTAAAACTGCGGTGAAATGGTTACAAAAGTATGGCTCGTTACAAGGTGTAATCGATCATGCCGGTGAGATCAAAGGCAAAATAGGCGAAAAGCTGGCAGCTGCGCTTGAACATTTACCACTGAGTTACGAACTGGCAACGATAAAATGTGATGTAGAGGTTGAATCTGACCTAGAAAGCTTCAAGTTACAAGAGCCTAATCGAGATGAGTTAATTGCTTTATACGGTGAGTGCGAGTTCCGTCGCTGGTTAGCTGAATTACTCGATAACCCGAAAGACGCAGATACACATTTAGATGTACCAACCGAAGAAAATGAATTGCCCCAAGTGAGTGATGCTCATTACGAAACCATTCTTACTGAGCAACAACTTGATACGCTAGTTAAGCAGTTAAATGAGGCTGAGTTATTTGCCTTTGATACCGAAACAACCAGCCTTGATTACATGCAGGCACAATTAGTTGGTATGAGCTTTGCGGTTAAGGCCGGCGAAGCGGCGTATATTCCGGTTGCTCACGATTATCCCGATGCGCCAGAACAATTAACACTCGACACGGTAATGGCAAAAATTGGCCCAATTTTAGCCGACGAGCGCAAAGCGAAAGTGGGGCAAAACCTAAAATACGATAAAAGTGTACTGGCTAATGCTGGGTTTGAATTAAACGGTATAAAATACGACACGATGTTGGAGTCGTATGTATTTAATAGTGTGGGCAGTCGTCATGATATGGACTCGTTAGCACTTAAATACCTAGGGCATAAAAATATCAGTTTTGAAGAGATTGCTGGAAAAGGCAAAAAGCAGCTGACTTTTAATCAAATTGAACTTGAAAAAGCAGCGCCATATGCTGCTGAAGACGCTGATATTACATTACGCTTACACGAGGTGTTGTGGCCGAAGATTGAAGCTGATAGCCAACTTAAATCAGTATTTGAAGAGATTGAGTTACCGCTTGTCTCTGTACTTTCAGATATTGAGCGTACTGGTGTCGCGATTGACAGTACCATGTTAGCTGCCCATAGCCAGCGATTGGGTGAACGTTTACTCGAGCTTGAACAAGAAGCATATGACATGGCGGGTGAAAAGTTTAACTTAGGCTCACCTAAACAACTACAAGCAATTTTATTTGAGAAGCTTGAACTGCCAGTAATTAAAAAAACGCCAAAAGGGGCGCCATCTACAGCTGAAGAAGTATTGCAAGAGCTGGCGCATGATTATCCTTTGCCTAAAGTAATCATTGAGCATCGTGGTTTATCAAAGTTGAAATCAACTTACACAGATAAGCTGCCATTAATGGTGAATGAGCGTACCAAACGCGTACATACCTCGTATCATCAAGCGGTAACGGCAACAGGGCGTTTAAGTTCAACAGATCCTAACTTACAAAATATTCCGATCCGCTCGGAAGAAGGGCGTCGTATCCGTGAAGCATTTATTGCGGCTGCGGGCCATAAAATTGTGGCTGCCGATTACAGCCAAATTGAATTACGTATTATGGCGCATTTATCGCAAGATAAAGGCTTACTGACCGCCTTTGCCAATGGCTTAGACGTACACAGTGCAACAGCGGCAGAGGTCTTTGGTGTTAGTCTTGAGGACGTCACCAGCGATATGCGTCGTAAAGCGAAAGCTGTCAATTTTGGCTTAATTTACGGTATGTCGGCATTTGGTTTATCTCGTCAATTAGATGTGCCTCGCCACGAAGCACAGCACTATATTGATAAGTACTTTGAGCGTTTCCCAGGTGTACTTGAATACATGGAAACGACGCGTCAAAAAGCGGCGGATAAAGGGTATGTAGAAACCATTTTTGGTCGACGCTTACATTTACCTGAGATCAATGCGCGTAATGGCGCACGACGTAAAGCGGCAGAACGTGCTGCTATTAACGCGCCAATGCAAGGCACTGCCGCCGATATTATTAAAAAAGCAATGCTTAAAGTGCATCAGTGGGTAAATGCCCAAGCCGAAGGCGCAGTGAAGCTACTTATGCAAGTACACGATGAATTAGTGTTTGAAATTAAAGAAGAGTGTGTTGATGAGTTCAAAGCTGAAATCTGTAAGCTGATGTCAGAAGCTGCGACCCTTGATGTCCCCCTTATTGTTGAAGCAGACAGTGGGGATAACTGGCAGCAAGCTCACTAGTTTTGCTGATTTTATGCCGAATATCTTGCTTAATGCTGGGTATTCGGCAATGAGGATAACCTGCACATTAATACCGCCCATGTTTTAACCCGCCAAAACGTAAAACGAGCACTTTGAATCTTCACCACACAGTTATTTTGATCATACAAAGTGAGCGTGTGATCCATTAAAAATGACCTCTTATGCCAGTTGAACGAGCACTTGTTTTGTAAACTTATGGTTAACAAGAAAAGACGGTTTTAGAGTTTCGTTATATGTTTATCAATTAATGGTCTTTTGCTGCATATTTAATTTATTTTTAGGTGGGTATTTGCTAAAGTCCGCGCCGTCCTCATCCTGTAGGACATCCTGTTGATGATGCATCTGAAAAGATGCAACGTATTGATAGCTTCTCCCCAGTTTGCTATACCGGCTCACTCTTTATTGAGTGAGCCGTTTTTTCTTGTTCTTATCATACAATTCATTGCACAAATTAGCGCAGGTGATACCATCAAAGTGATTCTTAATTACTTTCGAAGGAATGCGTTATGTTTAAATCTTTGGCTATTACAGCCTTATCATTATCAAGTTTATTTGTTGCCCCATTGGCGAGTGCTAATTGGCAAGTTAATAATGAACAAAGCAATGTAAGCTTTGTTTCAATAAAGAAAAACGCAATCGCTGAAGCTCATCATTTTAAAAACGTATCAGGAACCTTAAACGAGCAAGGTCAATTTAAGTTAGTGATCGACCTGACGTCTGTTGAAACGCTGATCCCCATCCGTAACGAGCGCATGACTAAGCTACTGTTTGAAACAGCCCAGTTTCCTAATGCCGTATTAACAGCTGATTTAAGCCAAGCTTTATCAAAGCTCGTGCCTGGGCAGCATGTATTAAAAGGTCTTAAAGCTGAACTTGATTTTCATGGTAATAAGAAAGAACTAACACTTGATGTACTTGCTAATATGTCGCCAACGGGTGATGTAACTGTGTCATCGTTTACGCCCGTGATTATTAATGCTGCTGATTTTAAAGTGACTGAAGGTATTGCTGAATTACAAAAACTGGCTGGTTTACCGTCAATTGCCACTGCCGTTCCGGTTACATTTTCACTGACTCTTGATAAAGAAAAGTAATGCAGTCACTTGCTGAGCTAGAAACCGCACTTGCACAGCCAGACAAACCATTTGATAAGTGGCAACCGACCCATTGTGGTCAGTTGCCAATTAGCATTGATGTGCATGGCGTGTGGTTCTTCGCGGGCAGTGAAATAAAACGAGAAGCGATGGTTAAGCTGTTTGCCTCTGTTCTTTGCAAAGAAGCAGACAGCTATTATCTAAAAACGCCTGTCGAGAAAATGGCTATCACCGTGGCCGATGTGCCTTTTATTATCGTAGATTGGCGCTTTGAAGAAACAGAGCAAGGAAACGCGTTGTGTTGTATTGATAATTTACAGCGCACTTGGTTAGTCACTGCGTGTCAGCCACTGCAACTGCGTGAATTTGAAAACGTGACGGTACCATACCTTAAATTGCCGCATGGACTGGCTGCCAGAGTATCGAGGAATGTGTATTATCAGTGGGCTGAAATAGCCAGCTCTGATGAGGATGGCTATTTCATTGAGTCATTGTCCAAGCACTACTACTTGGCTTAATAACTTAAGCGTCTGGTTGTTGATCCGATTCTGATTCAGACTCTGCTTCTTGCATTTCAATAGGCCCTAAGAACCATTCGTCTAGCTTTTTAGCAACTTCAGGTAAGCCTGTCCCTTTCAATGATGAAAAGGCATGAACTGTAATATCGCCCTCTAAGCTGCTTAGTTCACGACGAACTTGTAAAACTTGCGCTTTGCGTGCACCTTGCTTTAGTTTGTCGGCTTTAGTGAGTAACGCAAGAACCGGAATTTCACTCCCGACCGCCCAGTCGATTAAGTCGCGGTCTAAATCTTTAAGTGGGTGACGAATATCCATTAACACAACAATGCCTTTAAGGCTTTGGCGTTTTTGTAAATATTCACCTAATGATTTTTGCCATTTCTTTTTCATTTCAATGGGGACTTTCGCAAAACCGTATCCCGGTAAATCGATTAGGCGCTTGTCGGCATCGAGCTCAAAGGTGTTTATAAGTTGCGTACGACCAGGTGTTTTTGAGGTACGTGCTAACTTTTGGTCTGTTAAGGTGTTAAGAGCACTTGATTTACCGGCGTTTGAACGACCGGCGAACGCGACTTCAATCCCCGTATCAGCAGGTAAACGAGAGATATCAGGTGCGCTGGTAACAAAGGACGCAGTATTGTATTTGATACGAGATTTGAGCACAGGCTCTCCTAATCTTTTATAAATAATAACAGTCAGTGGTCGAAAACCACTCAAGGCACGTATTTTATACTATTAAAGCAGCATTCAAAAGCGTATTTAAGCGTGCTAACTTGGCTTTGAACAAGGAAAATTGCTAGGTAGAAACTTAATCTAAGTCAAATCCCTATAAATTATAAGCTTAATGTGGGCAGAAAACGTGCCAGAGAATTTATTATCGTGTAGAATATAGAAATCACAACATCCATATTGTAGATGATACAGGGTCGGAAACAGAGAATTCACCATGAAAAAAATAGCACTATCTTTAACTATATTGCTTGGTGCGTTGTCAGCAAGCAACGCAACAGCATTTGATGGCGATGTAAACGCAGGTAAAGAAAAATCGGCAACGTGTGCGGCCTGTCACGGCCCAGACGGTAATGCGCCGGTTAATATCTACCCTAAGATTGCAGGTCAACACGCAGATTATATCTATAAACAACTACAAGAGTTTAAACTAGGTATGACATCGGGTGGCAAAGAGGGCCGTATGGACCCTGTAATGAGTGGTATGGCTATGCCGCTTAGCGATCAAGATATGAAAGACCTAGCAGCTTACTTCTCTTCATTAAACATGTCTGAGGGTGTAACACCTAAAGATGTTGTTGAAGTTGGTCAACAGCTTTATAAAGCCGGTGATGCAGAGCGTGGAATCCCAGCTTGTGCAGCGTGTCACGGTCCGCGTGGTAACGGCACATCGCTTGCTAAATTCCCTAAAGTTTCGTTTCAGCATCCTGAATACATTAAGTCGCAACTTGAAAAGTTCCGTGATGGTACGCGCAATAACGACTTAAATGGCATGATGCAAGACATTGCTAAAAAGCTAACAGACAAAGACATCGAAGTACTTTCAAAATACTTAGGTGGCTTACACTAAAGTCTGATTGCTAGCTTAAATTACTAGCATTATAATTTAGACAGTTTACAAAAAAGCAGCGCAAGCTGCTTTTTTTACATTTGCAGCATGCCGTAATTTCCTACTTTCTTGTGAGACATTGACCATATCCAACTGTAAGCTAAGTCTTATTTTTATTTCTTCATTTTATGTAAGTCACTGTTATTATTTAAGATGATATTGTTACAAACTCTTCGTTGTAAGAAAAATTATATAAATTAGTTGTAACAAAATTATTAATGGGTAAATTAACCACTGTCGCTGAGACAGCAAAACAACATGGACAATGTAATAAGGAAAGTGACTGCGGCAAATCTTTAGGGGAAGACACTGATTAGTGTCCTAAAGGAAATAACAAAAAAGTGTCAGGATTGACCGAGAATAATAAAAGCTCATGGAAGTTTAATAATAAAAACAAAATGGAATGCTACATGGAAGGTAAAAATAACAACAAAATGGAAAAACAATAATAATAAAAATAATAAAGACTAAAAAGTCGAAGGGAGAAGTGTCCAGTTAATTGGCGCTCAGATTAGTAGGCGGTAGAGATGTTTTCTCTACCGCCTTTTTATTTGTCCTGTTACAATAGCCACCGTTTGTACTATAAGTATGAAAAGTGCGCAGTTCGTCAAGTTGACCAACCTCATCCGCACACCGAATTCTTCTGGTTATGCCAGCATTACAATGCCATTCAGGTGTTGTGCACAACCTCTTAAGTGAGATGATCAATATATGAGTAGAAAGAAAAAGTCGCGTAAAATTCCATCAAATGGTCCAGTACGTCTAAGTAAGGAAAAGCTTAGAGAGATGCGCGCACTAAAAGAGCAGCGAGTTAAGAAAACCAAAGGGGCTAAGCCTGGTTCACGTAATGCGCCAGATGCTCAAAAGGGTGATAAAGCTGCTACAAACAATCAATCGCAAGATAAGCGTGTTGGTAGTAAAAAACCGGTTTCATTAGTGGCGGTCAAGGCTGATCCTAAAGTCGAAATGAAACGTAATTTACAACCAATGGTTGAATTGAAAAAAGTGTCAGAGCCAGAGCTAACACCAGAGCAAGAGCTTGAAGCGTTAGAAAATGATGAGCGTTTATTAAAGTTGGTTGAACGCCATGAGCGTGGCGAGTTATTGACTGGCAAAGATGCGAAGTACTTCAATAGCCGTATCGCTCGTCACCAAGCATTGTGTGAGCTGCTAGGAATCGAAGACGAAGATGATGACTACGAAGACGACTTTGAAGATGACTTTGATGTTGAAGGCGGCTCTGATTTCGATAAGTACCTATCTGATGACTTAGCAAATGAATGGTACGATGACGAAGATGAGGATGATAGATGAGCACAACCTTGATTATTGCCATTGTTATTGGGGCGGCAATTATCGCAGGACTGGCTTTTTATGCAGGGCAATTACTATACAAGGTAAATGCTCAAAATAAGCTTATCGCAAAAAAACAAGCTGAGCATGAGCAAAAGCTTGCCGCGTCAAAAGCGACTCGAAATGCTAAGTTAGCGGACAGCATTCATTTAATTGCGCGTGCAATGAATGAAGAGCAGTGTGAATTTTCAGAAGGTTGCTTACGTATTTGGGTTCTTATTTCTCAATACAGTTTCGCAGAAGAGTTTGATTTACGCGAACGCTATCCTGGCATTTATAAAATGTACAATGTCGTAAAAGACATGCCAACGCATGATGCACGTAAGAAGTACTCAAAAAAAGAGGTCTTCAAGATGGATTCCACGCGTTGGCGTGCTGAAGAGCAACACAGCGATGAAATTAAAGCTGACTGTGTTAAGTTAATAGACGAGTTTAAAGCCGCACCAGGCAGTGAAAACGTCGTATTTAACTAGCTTTCAACATAAAAAAGCAGAGCCTTGAAGCTCTGCTTTTTTGTATGAGCATGATTGATATATCAAATAACCCGCGAAAAACGTGTTTGTTTGATTTGTTGTTGTAAGTGCGCATCAAAGCACATACAAATAATACGAATAAACAAATTGCCTCTCGCTGTAACCGTAATTTTATTGTCGCTTACTTTTATTAAGCCATCAGCAAGTAGGGGAGCAAGTGCACGTAATGCATCACTAAAATACTCGTTAAAGTCGATATTAAATTGCTGTTCAACAGCCGTCATATCAAGTTCAAACTGACAAATTAACTGTTTAATAACCGCGGCACGTAAAATGTCATCATCGGTGAGCATAATGCCTTTACACAACGCACTACCAGCGTTTTCTTGAACTGCTTTGTAATAATGCTTCAGTTCTTTTTCATTCTGCAAAATAGCATTACCAATCTGCGAAATAGACGACACGCCTAAACCAAGTAAATCACATTGACCATGCGTGGTATAGCCTTGAAAATTGCGATGTAATTTGCCCTCATTTTGCGCAATAGCGAGTTCATTATCCTTACGAGCAAAGTGGTCCATACCAATAAATTGATAGCCAGCCGCTAACATTTGTTCGAGCGTATTTTTAAACATCGTGAGCTTATCGCCCGCAGAAGGTAAATCCGCATCCTTAATTTTCCGCTGAGCCGCAAATCGTTCTGGTAAGTGTGCGTAATTAAATACCGATACGCGGTCAGGATTCAATGCTATAAGTTGATCAATCGTTTCTTTAAAGCTCTCAGGCGTTTGTAGCGGTAAGCCATAAATCATGTCGGCGTTTATTGATTTAAAGCCAAGCTCACGCGCTTCACTAATTAAACCTTTTACAGAGTCCACACTCTGCGGGCGATTAACCGCAAGCTGCACTTCGTCGTTAAAATCTTGGATACCAAACGATACGCGATTAAAACCAAGTTGGCGCAAGTGCGGAAGCATGCCATCCGCCAGCGAACGTGGATCAATTTCGATACCGCGCTCAGCGTCATCGGCAAAATTAAAATGTTGTTCAACTAAAGCCATTAAACGGCTCATTTGCTGCGCAGATAAAAAGGTAGGGGTTCCGCCGCCTAAATGAAGTTGTTCAACATGGTAATCAGCAAATAAGGTGGCTTGTTCAGCAATTTCAATTGCCAAGTTATCTAAATAGATATCCGCTTTTGATTGGTGACGTGTAATAACCTTATTACAGCCACAGTAATAACAAAGCTGGCTGCAAAAAGGGATATGGATATACAGCGACAAAGAGCGGCTTTTAGATGCCGTAATCGCGTCAATCATACTTTGTTGGTTGTAACCATCAACAAGAGACAATGCCGTCGGGTAAGAGGTATATCGTGGTCCAGAAATATTGTACTTGTTGATCAGAGATTGATCCCAGCTAGGTAAATTTATCACAGTCAGCACTCCGCAATTGATTAAGAGGCCATTTTAGCGAGTTTAGGCATTTTGCTATTTGATCTAGAACAATGTCGGAGGCTACAAACTAAGTAGCATGCTTTAAGGTAACTGAAAAACCGAAAAGTTTACTATTTGAGCAGTTAGTTTACTGATTGTTAAAATAAAGAGTTTTGCTAGTGACAAGGTTAAAAAAAGTTTTTATACTGCAACCCGCTTTAGAGACTTAACATCCTAAACGCATCACAATAAATTAGCTTCGGCTAATACAATGGCCCCTTAGCTCAGTTGGTTAGAGCACACGACTCATAATCGTTAGGTCCCCAGTTCAAGTCTGGGAGGGGCCACCATTTTCTTTTTCAAGTTATTTAAAATCAATGCGTGATAGCTATTCTATACGAAGCTGTTCCACTCTTATTTTGATACATCAAATTTTTCTTCAATTAAAAAATAATAATTTACATACTCTCTTGGGAAAGTGTCGTCATTGTTTTTATAATATAAACTAATAGATACAATGACTTATTGAGCTAACACCTACTCGCAATAATACCTAGTTAATTTTAAGGACTAACCCCGACCTTGAGGGTGTTAGAAGTTTCTCATTTACGAGTGCATGGATTCGGAACGTGAGTGATAAAGGAAAAATGACCTAACTGAACTAAATAAAATACAGCCTTGTTATTGATGTATCTTCCTTGCCTCAAAATAGATTATTTAATTAAGCGTGTGGATACAAAAAGCCGATGTGTAACATCGGCTTTTTGAACATGTATGATTAAGTCACTTCACTTATTTGTAACCATTAGGGTTGTTGCTTTGCCAGCGCCACGTATCTTGCATCATTTCATCGATGCCACGCTCGGCTCGCCAACCTAATTCGTTAAGCGCTTTCTCTGGCGCTGCGTAACACGCTGCAATGTCACCTGCTCGACGAGGTGAGATTTGATAGGGCACAGCCTGACCACTGGCTTTTTCAAAGGCTGTGACCATTTGCAGCACTGAATAACCATTCCCTGTGCCAAGGTTAAATACATGAGCACCAGTATCGTTTTTAATGCGGTTGAGTGCTTTTAAATGGCCAAGTGCTAAATCGACAACGTGGATGTAATCGCGCACACCTGTGCCATCAACAGTGTCGTAGTCATCACCAAAAACCCCCAGCTTTTCTAACTTACCAACGGCTACTTGTGAAATATAAGGCAGTAAGTTATTTGGAATACCATTCGGGTCTTCGCCAATTAAGCCTGATTCGTGAGCCCCTACAGGGTTAAAGTAACGTAAAATAACAAATGCAAAGCGCTCGTCTGATTTGGCGATATCTTGCAGCATCATCTCTACCATTAATTTAGAGGTGCCATAAGGGTTCGTTGTGCCACCAACGGGGAAGTCTTCGCGAATAGGCAAGCTGGCTGGGTCACCATACACTGTAGCAGACGAGCTAAATACTAACTTGAAAACACCTGCATCGCGCATTGCATCAACGAGTGTTAACGTGCCTTGTACGTTGTTTTGGTAGTACTCAATAGGTTTAATAACCGATTCACCAACCGCTTTTAAGCCTGCAAAGTGAATGACGCTATCGATCGTATGTTCACGGAAAATGTTATCTAGGCAATCTCTATCAAGAATATCGCCTTCATAAAAAGTAACGTCTTTACCTGTGATTTGCTTTACGCGAGTCAACGACTCATTTGATGAATTGCTTAAGTTATCAAGCACAACAACTTCTGTGCCTTGCTGTAATAACTCTAAAACGGTGTGAGAACCGATGTATCCGGCTCCGCCGGTGACTAAAATGGTCATAAATTTTCCATGAACTAATACCAGGTTGAATTAGTCTTATTTCATCATATTCCGTGCAAAATTTCATAAATAAATTGTTATTTTTGGAAATTAAGCAAAAGCGGGGTAGCTTGTTTTTGGTTACATTTTGTACCATATTAGTAACACGAAAGTGAGGGAGTATTAAGCTATAGTTAATTCTCTACTGCTAGTTTTTTAATTATTGGCTCAACCTGTAACGTGGAGAGAAAGATGAATACAGTAAAAAAAATTGCCTTGGCTATGGTTGTTGTTCTACCTGCTTTTGCTCATGCAGGTGAAGCAAAAGTAAAGTGGCATGATTTTAATGACTACAGAGATGTGCGCCCAGGAAATAACTCACCGAAAGGGGCGTTTCATAAAAATGTAGCGAAAAACTTTGAGAAACATTTTAATAAATTAGCTGAGCAGCTTCCTGAAGGATACACTTTTAATGTTGAGGTAACTGACCTTGATTTAGCGGGAGATGTCCAGTTTGGTGGTATCAATGAACTTCGAATCATTAAACCTATTTATTTTCCGCGTATTGATTTTAATTACTCAGTTACAGATAAAGACGGCAAGGTGGTTAGCGAAGCGAGTGATGTAAAACTCAAAGATATGGGCTTTATGGATCGCATTAAAATGGGTCGCGATGAAGCGTATTATCATGATAAGCGATTAATCACTGATTGGTTTGAAAATGAGTTAGTACCTACACTAAATTTATCAGAGTAAACATGAGTATATAAAAAAGCGCTTTTTTGAAGCGCTTTTTTTAAATCAAGACATTTAATTGTAATACGAGTTTTGTGTTAGCCCAGCTCTAGCTATCTGCTTAGGTTTTATTATACCTGCAAATTTTAACTGATACAGAAAAGTGAATAACGATGGAAAGCGTTTAGTCTTGATTTTGTTTGTTTTTTTAAACCATATTTATCGTTGTATTAATTGAAATACTAGTTTAATGGAAGTGCTGTTTCATAACTGCACAGTTGTGTTCATTGATGAAAATAAAATACAAAAGGAAAACAGGATGTATAAGATAAATAAAATATTTTTAGCCATGGGTTTGTTTCTACCTATGTTCGCTTATTCAGGTGAGGCGCAAGTAAAATGGCATAGCTTCGATAAGTATAGTGACGTTCGCCCAGGAAATAAGTTACCTAAAGAACAGTATTATCAAGATGTTGCTGCGCATTTTGAGAAACACTTTAATAAATTAGCGGAAGAACTTCCTAAAGACTATATTCTTAATGTTGAAGTAACAGAGCTAGACTTGGCTGGTAATGTTCATTTAGGTACAGTGAATGAGTTTCGTGTACTTAAATCAATTTATTTTCCACGCATAGATTTTAATTATTTCGTTTCTGACAAAGCTGGCAACATTATTAGTGAAGCTAACGATGTAAAATTAAAAGATATGCGGTTTATGGATCGTATCAAAATGGGTCGTGATGAAGCTTATTATTATGATAAGCGCTTAATTACAGACTGGTTTGAAGATGATTTACAGCCTAATTTGAATCTAAGTGAATAAGTCTAAAGTGTGGTTAAATACGCTATAACTGTGTTTATGAATGCTTGCTTTTTGCACCAGATTTAAAAATGTTTAGGATGATAGACAGCCCTAAAAAGTTATAACTCTTTAGGGCTAAATAGCTAAAACTAATCGATTACAATTATTTGCTTACTTAAACGTCGCTAACAGCTGTAATAACTGTTGAAGTTTAATAACGGTTTTTTTCAGCTTTTCTTCATCTAAGCCATCATTACTTAGGCTCTCAACATCGGCTGCAACGTCGAGTACATATGGCTTAAAGCGTTTTGCTTCAAAATCAAAGCCGGCATCTTTTGCAAATAAGGCTTTGAACTTGCCATGCCCTTGCTGCTGTAAGTCATCTAATTTTTTATCAGCATCAAGTGCCTGACGGTAAACGATTTTTAAGTTAGCATTGAGCTGTTCAATGATTGAATCCATTTTTTTCCTAAAGCTTTAGACTGCAATGCCGATATAGTACGTGGATTGTAATAAAAAGTCAGGTAGTGAACTATGAATATATCAGGATCAAGCTTACCGGCGATGAGTGGCGGCGGCGAAAGCGCTGAAGTTTACAGCGCATCACTTGCTAAAAAACAGCAAAAAGCTGATGGTGCTGCGGCACTTGCACTTATCGAAGGCGCAGCGATGAACACAAGCGCTGCACAGACACCCGCTAAATCGGTGACTGCGACACTCGGTAATAACGTAAACGTTTACGTTTAAGCATTAAACCAGGTTGAGATCGATAGGCGTTTTACTTTTCTCGCCGCCGATCTCACGAACTAGTTTGGGTACTAAAAACCCTGGCAATGCTTCGAGCATGTGTGCCACTATTTCGCGTGCGCGCTGCTCAGTAATATCAAAATGGCTCGCACCTTCTACTTTATCAAGTAAATGTAGGTAGTAGGGTAAGATATCAGCCTCGAACAATGCTTCACTCAAGGCTATTTGAGCATGGCTCGAGTCGTTAACATCCTTTAATAATACAGCTTGGTTTAATAACGTGACGTTAGCGGCTTTTAATTTTTGCATCGCAGCTTTAAAGTCAGCATCAATTTCGTTCGCGTGATTAATGTGATTCACTAACACCACTTTTAAAGGCGAACTTGCAAATCGTGCGCACAGCTCATCGGTAATTCTTGCTGGGATCACCACTGGCAAACGACTATGAATACGCAAACGTTTTATTTGTGGTAATTGTTCAAGTTCATCCATAAACCAGTTAACAGCATCATCTTTGGCCATTAATGGGTCGCCACCACTTAAAATGACCTCATTGATATTTTTATCGGCTTTTATGTAGGCTAAAGCGTCAATTAAGCTGCGTTTATTTAATTGGTTTTCTTGATACGGAAAATGGCGTCTAAAACAATAGCGGCAATTCACGGCACAGCCGGTTTTAAACATGACCAAAACACGAGAGCGGTACTTATGTAATAACCCCGGCTGGTTATTATCTTGCTCTTTTAACGGGTCTTTATCGTAGCCTGTTTGCGCTAAAAATTCTTGGTGACGTGGCATCACTTGTAGCAAAAGTGGATCGTTTATATCACCAAAACGCATTTTTTTGATAAAAGGCAGAGGCACACGTACAGGAAAAAGACTACGAGCTTGGAGGTCTTTTTCGTCTACTACACTTGATAAACCTAGCATTTCTAGCAAACGTTCAGGGCAGGTGACAACATTTGCTAATTCTTTTTGCCAGTTTTTATGCAAATTTACTTCATTTCTTTGTATCATTGACACGTAGATTACTCGAAATTATTTAGACAGAGGAAACGATGGCGAATTATAGCACCAATGAGTTCAAGGGCGGCCTAAAAATTATGTTAGACGGCGAGCCTTGTAGCATCCTAGAAAATGAAATGGTAAAGCCAGGTAAAGGTCAGGCGTTTAACCGTGTTCGTATTCGTAAACTTATCACAGGTAAAGTACTAGAAAAAACATTTAAGTCGGGTGAAACGGTAGAAGGTGCTGACGTAATGGATACCGATCTAGCGTATCTATACACTGACGGTGAATTCTGGCATTTCATGAACAACGAAACATTTGAGCAAATCGCTGCTGACGAAAAAGCACTAGGCGACAATGCTAAATGGTTAGTTGAAAACGATGTATGTACTATCACGCTTTGGAACGGTAACCCAATTGCTGTTACTCCACCGAACTTTGTTGAACTAGAAATCACAGAAACGGATCCAGGTCTTAAAGGTGACACAGCCGGTACGGGCGGTAAACCAGCAACATTAAGCACGGGTGCGGTTGTACGCGTTCCTCTATTTGTACAAATTGGCGAAGTGATCAAAGTTGATACTCGCAGCGGTGAGTACGTAAGCCGCGTTAAGTAATAGGCTTTAAAAAGTTTAATTGATAAAATCCCAGCTTCTGCTGGGATTTTTTTTGGAGACTGTATGTCCACTGCTGTTTGGCAACCAAGCGCTGATATTGCTACTTTACGCGAGCGAGCTGCGATCATTCGCCGTATTCGCGAATTTTTCTATGAGCGTGAGGTGATGGAAGTTGAAACACCGACTCTTAGTGCGGCCAGTGTTACCGATGTACACCTAGCCAGTTTTAGTACCGAGTTTGTGGGCCCAGGTCATGCAGGTGGTTTGCCGTTATATTTACAAACCTCGCCTGAGTTTGCGATGAAACGATTATTGGCGGCAGGATCGGGTGCTATCTTTCAATTGTGTAAAGCGTATCGCAACGAAGAAGCGGGTAGTCATCATAACCCTGAATTTACCATGCTTGAATGGTATCGCCCAGGTTTCGACGAATTTGCGCTTATGGATGAAATGGACGAGCTTATGCAGCTTGTACTGGGTGTTGACGCGGCTGAGCGTTTAACTTACCAACATGCGTTTATAAATGCATTAGGTATAGATCCATTAACTGCTGACATGAGTACGTTACAGCACGTAGCAAGCGAACAAGGGTTTGCTGATATTGCCGCGCATGAAACGCATCGCGATACGTTGTTGCAGCTGTTATTTTGCATGAAGGTTGAGCCAACTATCGGCCAAGAAAAGCCATGTTTTGTTTACCATTTTCCAGCTTCGCAAGCGGCACTTGCGCAAATTTGTCAGCATGACAATCGCGTTGCTGGGCGTTTTGAGCTGTATTTCAAAAATATGGAGTTGGCTAACGGTTTCAATGAACTTACCGATGGAAAAGAGCAAGCCGCGCGTTTTAATGAAGATAATCAATATCGCCAAGCAAATGGTTTAAAACAGGTACCGATGGATACGCGCTTGATTGCAGCGCTTGAGCATGGCTTACCACAATGTGCAGGTGTGGCGCTGGGGGTTGACCGTTTAATTATGCTTGCAACGAACAAGCAAAAGATTAAAGACGTGATCACCTTTGATGTGGAACGAGCTTAAATGCAGGAACCTTTAACTCACACCGAATAATTCATTGAGTCGTGATATTCGCGGTTGAACCCCTTGTTACATGATTATGTAGAAGCAGATTCATCCGCGAAAATCAGGTGATAATAAGCGCTGGTTAAAACCAGCGCCTTCACGACTTACAGTTCGTAAATAAATGTCACACCGGCCACCATCGGTTCACCCAATTGTGTGTATGTGTGAGTGGTGTAACCATCCAGTGGGTCGTTACCAAACTCAAAACCACGGGTTGGTACATCTTCATCAAATAAGTTTCGTGCCCAGGCATTGATGCTCCAGTTTTCACTTTCATAACCTAACGATGCGTTCACTAAGTTAGAGCTCGGTGCTTTTGAGTTATGGCTATCTGAGAAGTAATAATCATCTTTGCCTTCAACACCAATCGATGCATATAGTGCAGGGGTAAAGTTATAGCGTGCCGTAAATGCATATTGATACTTCGGTGCTTGTGCTTGGTCGCGGCCATCTTGATCAAGGCCTGATTGGGCTACAAAGTCATTAATTTCAGTATTTAAATAGCCCGCACTCCCAGTAAGTAATAAATTCTCGGTTGCTTGGTAGCTGCCTTCTATTTCTAACCCGTAGTTTTCACCAGAGCTTGCGTTATCAATATAACCCGTGAACTTTTGCCCTTCGACTTGCCATGATTTCAACTGCATATCTTCACGGTACATGTAAAATGCTGCCAAGCGCAGTACGAATTTATCGTCAAGTGAGCTGCCTTTCACACCAAACTCACCACTCCAAAGGTATTCAGGGGCAAATGAGGTGTGGTTAGCAAAAAAGTCAGCGTCAAGATTTAAGCCTTCATCTTTCGCTTTTGCTAACGCCTCAGAGTTAATACCGCCAGCTTTGTAGCCACGAGTTATACTGGTGTAAATCATAGTGCGGTCAATGACTTGATATTCAAGAGCAAGTTTACCACCGACCATCACATCATCGGTTTCTTCAATAAAACCATTGTTGTCAATGTAATCACCTTTATATTGTTCTACACGCAATCCTGTGATTAAGGTTGTTTTAGGGCCAATAGGCGTTGTTAGCTGGCCATATGCTGCAAGGTTAGTTGTTTCATAATTTGATGCAAAAGGGTGTGCCAACCATGTATATTGGCGTTCTAAGTCAACTTCGCGTCCTTGGTAATAAATACCCGCCACCCAGTCGCCAGATTTACCGTTAAATTGGAGTTCTGCTGCATGGTCTTTACGGTCTCGTAAATAGGCGTCTGTTGAGCTGTAGCCCCATTCATGTAAGCCAGCTGCACACAATTGTGGCTGTGTTTCATCGTTACAAACCCAGTCTTCGTCATAGCTGTATAACAGTTCGCTGTCGATGCCAGATACGTTCAGACTGACATCAAACCAATCAAAACCGGTATAAATATTTGCCAGACCCACCGCAATGCTTTCTTGATTATCTTCACCAGGCTCATCAGCTACACTGTAGCGGCTGTTATCAAGGGTGAAAGCATCATAGCCATTATTAATATCGATATAATGCACACTTAGTTCTGTGCGTAAGTTATTTGTAAGTTGGCTGTGCAGTTTAAAGCGAGAAACAAGTTCATCTTGCTGTTGCGTATCTTTATTTAAATATATATTTTCAACATAGCCATCAGACTCGCGTTGATAAAGACTTGCGCGTACGCTTGTATCGTCAGTAATACCTGTACCTGCTGCGATGCCTGCTTCGTAGCTATTATAATTACCTGCACCGAGTTGCACTTTTACACTCGGATTGAGCGTTGGCGCAGCTGATTCCATTTGAATCATGCCTGCTAATGCATCTGCACCAAAACGTGTCCCCTGTGGGCCACGGTATATTTCTACTTGGTCTATATCAAATAACAGTGAGCTTCCCCCTAGACCAGAGTAGTTTATGCCGTCAATCACTAAGCCAACAGATGGATTAATGGGATCAACAAATTGTGAGCGTAAACCCACACCACGAATTTGCACAAAACGACCGCGTGATGCACCCGATGTAAAGTTTACATTGGCTGCACTGGCTAGCATTTCATCTAAAAATTTCGCTCCACGCTGATTAATTTCATGGTCTGAAAAAAGGCTTGCGCTGGCACTTAACGTTTGAATACTTTCTTTTTTGAAATCGCCCGTAACTAAAATAGTTTCAAGCTCTGTGTCTTCAGCGTAAGCAATCGATGAAGCTGCAAATAATGGCAAAATAGCAGCTGATAATAATGATAAACGTCGTTTCATGCGGTTCTTAACTCCATTTTAGGGACTGCTATTCTAGCAAGCCTACTGGCCAAATGAGTATTTATACCTAAAAAAAGTGAATCTTTAGCTTGTTTAGGTATTTATGATATAAACGCAGGCAATTATACGTAAATTGATTAGGAATACGACTATGACCTTTAAAGTTGACTTTAAAGTGCGAGACTATGAATGCGATCTGCAAGGAATTGTTAATAACAGTGTTTACTTTAATTACTTAGAGCATGCCCGCCATGAGTTCCTACATGCTAAAGGGGTCGACTTTGCAAAGCTTGCGCGAGAAAAAATTAACCTAGTGGTGCTTCGCAGTGAAATGGATTACAAAGCATCTTTAGTGCCGGGCGATGAGTTTTATGTGGCCGTTGAGCCGCAGAGAGTGAGTCGTTTAAAGTTTGCTTTTAAGCAGACCGTTTACCGTAAACATGATGATAAAGTGATGCTAAGCGCCTTAGTAATCGGCACCTCTGTCAATGAAAAAGGGCGTCCTTTTTTACCAGAAGAAGTCGATAACTTATTTAAATAACGCCCGTTGTTCTATTAAGAGCTAGCTTAGAACATTTTTTTACAGATAAAACATGTTTTTTTAACGATCAAAGTCGTTAAATGTTGTTATTATTATCGCATTGAAATTTTGGTCGTAAAAAAATATGAAGTTAGTAGCCTTGCCTATTCTTTTTGTACTATTTTGCATGGGCTGCTCATCGACAGGGAAGGTCACCAGTGAGCAATTAAAATATACACAGTGGCAATTATCAAAAGTTAACGGGTTAGCCATTAGCGTATCGCAAAAAGCGTCAATGCGTTTTATTGAAGCGATGCAAGTTAATGGGTTTGCTGGATGTAACAAGTTTTTTGGTGAAGGTCAGCTTGTTGAAGATACCTTAACAGTGAAAAAGCTAGGTATGACACGTAAATCGTGCGGTGATCAACTTGATGAACTTGAAAAGAAACTGCTGTCGACGCTAAAACAAGGCGCGGTCATTTCGCTAAATGGCGAGCAGCTTACTTTGCAAGGGGCGCACCATTTTACTTTCATTAATACGGCTCCCTAATAAGGCGAATTAGTATTAAAACTAAAGCGCTTGCAGCGAATTTTTAACTAACGTACACTGATTACGTTTTTATAAAACAACGAATTTATACTTGTCGGAGTGCCTTTAATAAGGCTGAGATCGCGAAAGCGGGATCCGTGAACCTGATCAGGCTAACACCTGCGTAGGGAACAAGCTGCCTCATAGGGCGCTTGTGCGCCAAAAAATGGGGCATAAGTTGCTAAGCTTAGGCTGCAATTGTAAGTGAAATAACTTACTAACGATCCAATGGCGTTTGCCACTCTCTATTGCACCTGCAATATCTGACAAGACAATCCTTAAAGCAATGAGGTAAGTCATGTCAAACACTACAACTAAACCGTCTCGCCGCGAAATTCGTGCGGCTGCATCTGATTATATTTATAACTTAACAGGGCAACCTTTCCCTAATTCGCACAAAGTATATGTTGAAGGCACGCAAGAAAACGTGCGTGTCGGAATGCGCGAAATAACCCTCAGTGATACCTTTATAGGTGGAACCGAAGAAAACCCCGTGTTCGAGCCGAATGCGCCAATTCGTGTGTATGATACATCGGGTCCATATACCGATCCTGATTTTAAACTCGACGTGCGCAAAGGGCTAGAAAAGTACCGCGAACAGTGGATAGAAAAACGTGGTGACACGGAAATTCTTGATTCAGTTACCTCGCAGTTTTCGCAGCAACGAATGGCTGACGAAGGTTTAGACCATATTCGCTTTGAGCACCTCCCAAAAATACGCCGTGCGAAAGCAGGTAAAAATGTGACGCAAATGCATTATGCACGCCAAGGCATTGTAACGCCTGAAATGGAATACGTGGCTATTCGTGAAAATATGGGCCGTGCAAAAATTCGTGAAGAGCTCCTTGCTGCACAGCATAAGGGAGAGTCATTCGGAGCCAGTATCCCCGATTTTATAACCCCTGAATTTGTGCGCGATGAAATTGCCCGTGGCAGAGCCGTGTTACCTAACAATATTAACCACCCTGAAACCGAACCAATGATCATTGGCCGTAATTTCCTTGTAAAAGTGAACGCGAATATTGGTAATTCATCGGTCACTTCGTCTATTGAAGAAGAGGTCGAAAAAATGGTTTGGTCGACTCGTTGGGGCGCAGATACGGTGATGGACTTATCAACGGGTCGTTATATTCATGAAACCCGTGAATGGGTCGTACGTAATTCACCCGTGCCAATTGGTACCGTACCAATCTATCAAGCACTTGAAAAAGTAAATGGGGTTGCCGAAGACCTCACTTGGGAGATTTTCCGCGATACTTTGATTGAACAAGCGGAGCAAGGTGTCGACTATTTTACTATCCATGCTGGTGTGTTACTTCGTTATGTGCCAATGACTGCAAAGCGTGTCACGGGTATTGTATCGCGCGGCGGCTCAATCATGGCAAAGTGGTGTTTAGCACATCACAAAGAAAACTTCTTATACACGCACTTTGAAGAAATTTGTGAAATTTTAAAACAATATGATGTGTGTTTTTCATTGGGCGATGGTTTGCGTCCAGGTTCAATTGCCGATGCCAACGACGAAGCACAGTTTAGCGAATTACGTACACTAGGTGAGCTGACTAAGCTTGCATGGAAGCATGATGTACAAGTGTTTATTGAAGGCCCAGGTCATGTGCCAATGCATATGATTAAAGAAAACATGGAAGAGCAACTAAAGCATTGTGAAGAAGCACCTTTTTATACGCTTGGCCCATTAACGACTGATATTGCACCGGGTTACGACCATTTCACCTCGGGTATTGGGGCTGCACAAATTGCGTGGTATGGCTGTGCCATGTTGTGTTATGTCACCCCTAAAGAGCACTTAGGCTTACCGAATAAAGAAGATGTAAAGGAAGGTCTCATCACCTACAAAATTGCCGCACACGCAGCCGATTTAGCCAAAGGTCATCCAGGGGCACAAGAGCGTGATAACGCGTTATCGAAGGCGCGCTTCGAGTTCCGTTGGCACGACCAATTTAACCTAGGTTTAGACCCTGAACGTGCCCGTGAGTATCATGATGAAACTCTGCCACAAGAGTCTGGCAAAATAGCCCATTTTTGCTCTATGTGCGGTCCTAAATTCTGCTCGATGAAAATAACCCAAGAAGTACGTGATTACGCGAAAGATCTAGAAGCGCGAGGTATCGACCCTAACAATGTAGGCGATGCTATCGAAATTAAGATGGTCGATGTTGAAGCAGAGATGAAAGCGAAATCCGACGAGTTCAAAAAAACGGGTTCTGAAATTTATCATAAAGCAATTTAACCAAGGAGCTAGGTGCTAGAAAACGAGGCGCTAGAATGATTATCTCGCGCGAATTATCTAGCACCTAGAACGTTTATGTCTTTAAAAATAGCAATTTTGGGATTTGGTTTAACAGGACGACTTACTGCTTTAGCACTCTCTAAAGTGCATCAAGTCAGCGTGTATGAGCAAGATGATCAACACGCAGCAAACAGTGCCGGAAATGTTGCGGCGGCTATGCTCGCACCGCTGGCTGAGTCGGTATTATGTGAGCAAGATATAGCGCTGCAGGGGCTGGCGAGCATTCAACGCTGGCAGCAGATTATTAGTGAACTGGATGAGTCTGTGTATTTTCAGCAAGCGGGCAGTTTGGTGGTTGCTCATCAGCAAGATAAAGGCGATTTACACAGTTTTATTAGCCGCTTAAAACCATTAGCCGAGCATACAGCTGACACAGTGAGCAGCGCGCAAATAGCAGATCTTGAGCCTGAGCTTGCTGGACGCTTTCACCAAGGGGTGTATTTACCTTGCGAAGGCCAGCTCGATAACCAAGCCTTCTATGCTGCGAGCTATAACCAATTAGTTGCTCGTCAAGTCAGCTTTAATTGGCACTCACACATTACTTTAACAGGTCATAAGGTGAATGGACAAAGTTATGACTTTGTTTTTGATTGTCGGGGATTAGGGGCAAAAACAGCTTTACCTAGCCTTCGTGGTGTGAGGGGGGAAGTGGCACGCTTATATGCACCAGAAGTAAACCTGTCTCGGCCAGTACGCCTTATGCATCCGCGCTACCCCATTTATATTGCACCTAAACTGAATCATCAGTTTGTGATTGGCGCGACTGAAATTGAATCGCACGACACAGGTAAAGTCACCGTGCGCTCAGCACTTGAGTTATTGTCGGCGGCTTATACGGTTCACAGTGGTTTTGCTGAAGCGCGTATTGAAAGTTTGCAATCAGGGCTTCGTCCTGCATTTGCAGATAACCGTCCACAGGTGACCCGAGAAGGGAGAGTTATAAGCCTTAATGGCTTGTATCGTCATGGTTATTTGTTAGCGCCTTATGTTGTCGATGAAGCAATTAGCTTAATGACTTAGGGGGTCATAATGAAAATAGTAATAAATGGCCAATCAGCTGTTGTGGCTGAGCAAATATCGCTTAGCGAGGCGTTGGCAAACTATGGGGCTAGGCCGCCATTTGCTGTGGCTGTAAACGGCGACTTTGTACCACGCAGCCAATGCGAAATAAAAACTCTTAACGAGGGTGACAGCATTGAGCTTTTGTCACCCATTCAAGGAGGTTAGCATGGATAGTTTTACTATTTATGGTGAACAAATACGCAGCCGCTTACTCATTGGTTCTGCATTGTATCCTTCGCCCAGTATAATGACAGAATCAATTGTGGCCTCTGGGGCTGACATTGTTACCGTGTCATTAAGGCGTCAACAAAGTGCGCAAGCCGGCGATGATTTTTGGCAGTTAATAAAAAACACCGGGCTTAAAGTGCTCCCAAATACAGCAGGGTGTCACAGTGTGAAAGAGGCAGTTACTCTGGCTCAAATGTGCCGTGAGGTTTTTGCCACTGATTGGATCAAGCTTGAGCTGATTGGTGATGAATATAATTTGCAGCCCGATCCTTTTGCGTTACTCGAAGCAACAAAAATACTATTAGATGAGGGCTTTAAAGTACTGCCTTACTGCACCGATGACTTAGTGTTATGCCAGCGTCTTGCTGATTTAGGCTGTGAAGTGCTGATGCCTTGGGGTGCGCCTATTGGAACAGGTAAAGGGTTACTGAACCCCTATAACCTAAGAATGATCCGAGAGCGTTTACCTAGTCATACCTTAATCGTTGATGCTGGATTAGGGTTACCTTCGCATGCCTGCCAAGCCCTTGAATTAGGGTATGATGCGGTATTATTAAATTCGGCAATCGCTGGAGCTGGGTGCCCAGTTACAATGAGCCATGCATTTCGCAGTGCCGTTGAGGCAGGCAGATACAGCTATTTAGCCAAAGCGATGCCCGAAAAAGACGTAGCCAGCCCATCAACACCTACTATGGGCATGCCATTTTGGCATCAAAATTAAAGAAGAGGAAAACATGAATCAGGTTGTATGGAGCATAGCGGGATCTGATTCCGGCGGCGGGGCTGGAATTCAAGCTGATATTAAAGCGATGCAAAGCTTTTCAGTGCATTGCTGCACCGTGATCACAGCTTTAACAGCACAAAATAGTTTAGGTGTTGAGGCCTTAAATCCCATTTCAACGGAGGTGATTGAATCTCAATTACAAGCTTTAGTAACCGATATGCCCGCCACAGTGATAAAAATCGGCATGTTGGCGAATGTGCAGCAAATTCAGTTAATAAGTGAACATTTAAAACATTATAAAAACACCTGGGAAGTGCCGCCTTTGGTTGTCTATGACCCTGTGGCGATAGCTTCCAGTGGCGATTTACTCACAGAAGAAGATACCGTGAGTGCAATTAAAGAGTGTTTATTACCGTGGGTAGATGTTGTTACACCCAATACTCACGAAACGCAGTTACTGACCGGAGTGTATTTAATTGGCCCAAGTGCAGTAAAAGAAGCTGCGCAAAAGCTGCAAAGTTATGGCGCAAAATCGGTCATCATCAAAGGTGGTCATTGGGACTACCCAAGTGGTTATTGCATCGATTACTGCCTGCAAGATACACACGAATACTGGCTTGGAAATGAAAAAATTCAAACACCGCATAGCCATGGCACCGGGTGTAGTATGGCCTCAGTGATTGCTGCTTGCCTAGCAAAGCGTTATCCACTGAAAGACGCATTTATTCTCGCAAAAGCGTATATAAACCAAGGTTTAAAAGCGGCAGTGCGTTACGGTGAAGGAATTGGCCCTGTTGCACACACTCATTTTCCGGTTAATTTAGCAGATTACCCACAAGTGATTGAAGCGGGGAGTTGGCTTGGTGATGAACTCGACTTTGATCACCCTAGCAATTTTACTATGGCGGCTGGTTTTGCTGAGTGTCAGTCTAAAAAGCTCGGCTTATATGCAGTGGTCGACAGTGTTGATTGGTTAGAAAAGTGTTTAGCTGAAGGCGTTAAAACCGTACAGCTACGAATCAAAAATACAGATGATGCAACGCTAGATGAGGCCATTGCCAGTGCTGTTATGCTTGGTCAAAAATACGATGCGCAGGTGTATATTAATGACTATTGGCAACTGGCGATTAAGCACGGTGCTTATGGAGTTCATTTAGGCCAAGAAGACCTACAAACGGCTAATTTAATTGCTATAAAAGAGGCTGGCTTGCGTTTAGGCGTCTCGACCCATGGTTTTTATGAAATGCTGCGCGCCCATAATTATCGCCCGAGCTACATGGCATTTGGTGCAATTTACCCAACCACCACAAAAGACATGACAGGGCAAATTCAAGGCCTAGAAAAGCTTGAAAAATTTGTCCCATTAATGGCCGACTACCCAACAGTTGCGATTGGTGGCATTGATGTGTCACGTGCAGAGCAAGTGGCAAATACCGGGGTAGGCAGTGTGGCTGTGGTGCGAGCAATTACCGAAGCTGAAGATTACCCCGCAGCGATTGCTAAACTCAAACAATGTGTTGAAGGCGACTCAGAAGCATGAGTGCGTTAAGCGATAAAGAGCGCATACGTTACAGCCGCCACTTAATGCTTAAAGAAGTGGGATTGGAGGGGCAGCAAATATTAAAGGCCGCACATATTGCGGTAGTAGGTGCTGGTGGGCTTGGCTCACCTGCGCTACTTTATTTAGCTGCGGCTGGGGTGGGTAAGCTCACGTTGGTTGATAACGACAATGTCGAGCTTTCAAATTTACAGCGACAAATTTTGTATAAAGTTAATCACTTAGGGCAAGCAAAAACACAGGCAGCCTCGAAAGTGTTAGCAAGCTTAAATAACCAAATTAGTATTGAGCCCATTTGCCAAAGACTTGATGAAAAAAACCTTGCAGACGTTTTACAAGGGGCCGACATCGTACTCGATTGCAGTGATAACTTTGCCACTCGTTACTTAATTAATCGCTATTGTTTAGCGCACACAATCCCGCTCATTTCAGCTGCTGCGATTGCCACACAAGGGCAACTAATGTGCTTTGACTTTCGCAATTCCGACAGCCCCTGTTATGGCTGCGTATTCCCGCAAACTGATGATCAACCAGTATTAAATTGTGATAACGCGGGTGTAATAAGCCCATTACTGGGAGTTATGGGCAGTATGCAAAGCTTACTGGCGGTTAATATACTGTTAGGCCATAAAACAGGCAGCGAGTTTATTCAATTTGATGGGCTGACTTTACAGCAGCTACGTTTTACACCTCACAAAGATAGCGAATGCGCAGAATGCAAAAAGCAGGCTTGAAGCCTGCTTTTTAATTTTTGTATAACTAAGATGGTTAGTCTTTGATTGTCGCAAATGGTGTGCCCATGCGAGTGACTGTTTCTGGGTGCTGGTCAGATAAAAACTCAGCTTGGTTTGCACCCCAGGCTAAAATCACGGTAGACCCTAACTTAAAGCGACCCATTTCTTCGCCTTTTTTCAAAGTGATTGCGTTATCACCTTTGGTAGGGTAGTTCCAGCTGAATACATCTTTACCGGCAGGTGGTGTAACGGTACCTGCCCATATGGTTTCGATGCTGGCTACAATCGTTGCACCTACCAGTACCATAGCAAGTGGGCCTATGTCAGTTTCGAAAATTGCAACCACACGTTCATTACGCGCAAATAAGTTAGGGACGTTTTGCGCCGTAAGCGGATTCACTGAGAATAAATCACCTGGTACATAAATCATTTTACTCAGCGTACCATCAATCGGCATGTGAATACGGTGATAGTCTTTCGGTGCTAAATAGATTGTTGCGAACTTACCACCCAAAAATGGCACAGTATCGTCTTCGTTACCACCTAGTAATGCCTGTAAGCTGTAGTCGTGCCCTTTAGCTTGAATTATTTGACCATCTACAACGTCACCTAATTGGCTAATCGCACCATCAACTGGGTGAGCAATAATGTCTTTTTCTTCTGCAAGTGGGCGAATACCTTCCTTTAAAGGGCGAGTAAAAAATTCATTAAAGGTTTTGTAATGAGCTGGATCGGGGTATTTAGCCTCACTCATATCAATTTTATATTGTTTGATGAATAGCTTGATTAACGCCGTGGTTAAGCCACCCGCTTTCGCTGCTGCTAACTTGCCGACCATGCGCGAAATGAAATGTTTTGGCATGGCATACTGCATGGCAATTTTGAATTTATCTAAACTCACTTGTTATTTCCTAAATAGTTATACGCGAGGAGCGCGTGCACCCGCACGGCCATCGGCCATAGTTTCTAAAATTCGGTGGTAACTGTCAAAACGAAGTTCTGAAATATCTCCATCATCAACCGCTTGGCGAATGATACAGCCCGGATCATTTAGATGTTTACAGTCACGAAAACGACAGCCGCCAATAAAGTCACGGAACTCTTTAAAGCACCAAGTTACGCGTTCAACATCTAAATGCCATAGGCCAAACTCACGGATCCCAGGTGAATCAATAAGGTTACCGCCAGAGGGTAAGTGATGTAAACGTGAAACGGTTGTTGTGTGTTGCCCAAGACCACTATTTTCAGAGACTTCCTGAGTTAAAATTGCAGCGTCGGGTAAAACAGTATTAACTAACGTTGATTTACCCACACCACTTTGACCCACAAAGATGCTGTTTTTATCTATTAACGTTTGTTTAAGCTCATCAATACCTTGGCCCGTTTTATTACTGACGAGTAATACTTGATAGCCTAGCTCACGATAAATATCGAGAATTTCATTAATATAGGCGAGTCCTTCATCGTCAATTAAATCGATTTTGTTGAGTACTAAAATCGGCTCTATGCCCATGTCTTCACAGGCAACTAAATAACGGTCGATAATGTTAGGAGTAAACTCAGGTAATACCGCAGACACCATTAAAATTTGGTCGATATTAGCTGCAACGACTTTCACTCCGTCATAAAAATCTGGACGTGTAAGCTGCGAGCGACGTTCGTGAGTTGCTTCGATGACACCGGCTAAGTCACCCTCACTCACTTTGGCGCGACGAAATATCACTTCATCCCCGCAAACAAGGCTTGATACAGTGCGACGAATGTTACAGCGCAGCACATCACCAGAGTCCGTTTCGATATCTGCATGTTGTCCAAAACGGCTTAATACAACGGCATTTTCAGCAGGGCCTAAATTGTCGTTTTGCCATTGCACGGCTGCGCTCTTGTCTTGCTTTTTATCAGCATTAGACAAACGTTTTTGATGATTGGCCTTAATCCGACGAGACTGGCCTTTACTTAATTTCTTTTGTTTTGCCACTTTTGGCCTATAACTTGATTAAATGTCGGGCTTTTTGAAAAAAAAGCTTTAGGTCGACTGATGATACTAATATGATATATCTAAATGCGTTGGATCTAAAGGAAAGCACCGCTAAGGTAACTATGTCTTTTCATAAATCAAATCTTATCTGGCTCGACCTGGAAATGACTGGCCTCGAACCAGCAACAGATAAAATACTCGAAATTGCCACTGTTGTCACCGACAGTGAGTTAAACATCTTGGCTGAAGGCCCTGTTATTGCTATTCATCAAAGCGATGAATTACTTGATGGCATGGACGAGTGGTGTACGACCCAACATGGTCAATCAGGTTTAACAGCCCGCTGCAAAGCAAGTTCTTTCACTGAGCAAGATGCCATTGAGCAAACATTGGCGTTTTTGAAACAGTGGGTACCTGCTGGCGCATCGCCTATGTGCGGAAATTCAATCGGCCAAGACCGTCGATTCATGAATAAGTACATGCCGGAATTGGAAGACTATTTTCATTATCGCAACCTTGATGTAAGCACTATTAAAGAGCTTGCGCGCCGCTGGAAGCCTGAGGTTCTTGCTCAAGTGAATAAAAAAGGTTCACACCTTGCCCTTGATGATATAAAAGATTCAATTATGGAATTAAAGGTTTACCAAGAAAAATTCTTTAATTTGTAAAAAACATTTGCAAACACATCGGATTATTGTAGAATCCTGCCCCGCTTAAGACGTTAACCCTCGCGGGGTTAGTGTGTCTTTAGCTAAACTTTATAGTTGAAATTTGTGGCACTAGCTCAGTTGCCAGAACGTTTTACCGCAACCTTTAGGTTGTGCACCAACGGACAAATTACTGACTATTTGAATGCGGCACTAGCTCAGTTGCCAGAACGTTTTACCGCAACCTTTAGGTTGTGCACCAACGGACAAATTACTGACTCTTTGAATGCGGCACTAGCTCAGTTGGTAGAGCGCAACCTTGCCAAGGTTGAGGTCACGAGTTCGAGCCTCGTGTGCCGCTCCAATTTCTCACCAAAAGAAATTGTTATAAAAAATTCAAATTATACGGCACTAGCTCAGTTGCCAGAACGTTTTACCGCAACCTTTAGGTTGTGCACCAATGGACAAATTACTGACTATTTGAATGCGGCACTAGCTCAGTTGGTAGAGCGCAACCTTGCCAAGGTTGAGGTCACGAGTTCGAGCCTCGTGTGCCGCTCCAATTTCTCACCAAAAGAAATTGTTATAAAAAATTCAAATTATACGGCACTAGCTCAGTTGCCAGAACGTTTCACCGCAACCTTTAGGTTGTGCAGCAACGGACAAATTACTGACTATTTGAATGCGGCACTAGCTCAGTTGGTAGAGCGCAACCTTGCCAAGGTTGAGGTCACGAGTTCGAGCCTCGTGTGCCGCTCCAATTTCTCAGCAAAAGAAATTGTTATAAAAAATTCAAATTATACGGCACTAGCTCAGTTGCCAGAACGTTTCACCGCAACCTTTAGGTTGTGCACCAACGGACAAATCACTGAACACTTTGAATGAAATGCGGCACTAGCTCAGTTGGTAGAGCGCAACCTTGCCAAGGTTGAGGTCACGAGTTCGAGCCTCGTGTGCCGCTCCAAATTCTAAACTATCCTTTATAAATAATTCCCAGTTAAAAAACATTTCAGCTACGTCACGCCTGTTTATTTATTTTTTTTATAGTTGACCTTGGATTGTGGCAACAATGCGTCTTGAACCGCCCTGGTCGCGATGCTCACCTAAATAAATACCTTGCCAAGTACCGAGTTGAAGGCGTCCTTGATGGATTGGAATTGTCAGTTCGCAGCCTAATGTACTGCTTTTTATGTGTGCAGGCATGTCATCGTCACCTTCATAATCGTGGCGATAATAACTCTGCCTTTCTGGGACAAAGTGGTTGAAGTGGCTTTCCATGTCCATACGCACTGTCGGATCTGCATTCTCGTTAATAGTTAAACTGGCAGAAGTGTGCTGAATAAACAAATGCAATAAACCGACTTTATACTGGCTGATTTCAGGTAGTTGACGAAGTAACTCGTCATCAATGATGTGAAAGCCTCGTGTGCGAGGCTTTAGCTGAATGGTTTTTTGTTGCCAACTCATAGCTTATCAAAACTAACTTCTATATTGGCATTCCCGTCCTCTGAGGTGAACGGAATGAGTACTTTAGCGCCTTCACACTTATGTGTAATGGTGTGTCCTTTACCTGATACAACAATCGGTGTTGCCATATCAAATTCATAGCCCTTTTCGCCCAGAAGGTTTTTAGCGCCCCCGGTGACCATGTTGGTTATTTCGCCTACCATATCAGTCACTTCTTCGTTAACTGAATCTGGTCGCTCTCCCAGCATTCTTTCCATAATAGTTAAGGCCAAACTTTCATCAAAGGTGATTGAAAGTGAACCTTTAGTTTGTGGGCCAACCATACCGATTAAACCAGAGACATCACCGCGCGCAATCTCATCTTTTTTGAGGCTAGGTTTACCGGGTTTTAATTCTGTTTGAGCCATGGTGCTCAATACATTGAGTAAAGACGATAAAAAAGGGTTGATGAACTCCACATTCATTGTTTATTTTCCCTTAGGTTATTGCAGCGAGGCTGCTGTTCTAACTTTAATTGTAGTGGCTGTATAAAACAGTGCACTTAATCTTTGCAATTTTCACATTTTCCGTGTGCTTCAATTGTTTGTCCTGAGACAATAAAGCCGCTTTCAGCTGCTAAGTTATTAAGCTCGTGCGAAATAACAGTAGAATGCAGCTCTTTTACATAACCGCAGCTATCACAAATTAATAATTGTACTGGATGAATGTGATCAAAATGATGGCACAACATAAATGAGTTTGTGCTTTCTATTTTGTGAATAAAGCCCAGTTCCGACAAAAAGTCTAAGGCGCGATAAATTGTTGCTGGTTTTGCTCCTGACTCAGTTAATTTGAGTTGTTCTAATAAGTCATAAGCACCAACACCACCTTGCGCGCTCGCTAGCAGGCGGAATACTTTTTCACGGATAGGTGTAAAACGTGCACCACGATTATCACATACTTGTTTTGCTTTACTGACGAGTGATTCTGTATTCATCTTCTCTTATCCTTACGCTACCGTGATATACTATCATACTGTATTGTAGTTGCAGCGTTTTTATTCGCTAGCAGGTTTTCTTGGGAGTTTTCGGTATGAGTGAATTGCTTGCTGCGTTCATTTTCTTTTTTGCTGTCATTGATCCAATTGGTACTGTGCCTGTCTTTATCGCGGTTACACGAGGCGAAGACGCTAAGTTTAAACGTAAAGTAGCATTAAAAGCGGTGGGAGTGTCGGCACTGGTTTTATTGTTTTTTGTACTCGCGGGTGAACTACTTTTAAACGCAATTAAGATTCCTTTGTCTGCTTTTCAAATTGCCGGCGGAATTGTGTTACTGATATTTGCCTTGTCGATGATTTTTGGTGAAAGTAAGCCTGAAAGTGAAATCAAAAGTGTCCGCAATAGTACCGAAACGGCTATTTTTCCACTCGCTATTCCGTCAATAGCAAGCCCCGGAGCAATGCTTGCTGCAGTACTAATGACTCGAAACAATGAATACACATGGCTGGAGCAGTTAATCACGTCATCAGTGATGTTATCGGTGTTGATTATAGTGCTGGTTTTACTGTTACTTGCAACGCATGTACATAAACTCATCGGTGATAGTGGTGCAAGTATCATAAGCCGTGTGATGGGATTAATTTTATCTTCGGTTGCGGTAACAAATATTCTGGGTGGCATTGCTCATTATTTTGGCTTAACGGTTGCGGTATAGTAAAAATTAAAGCGCATTTTCAGTCATTTAAACTTTGAATTATTGCCTTCTATTATCTAACTTAAAAGGAGGCAATATAATTTAAGGAACAAAGAATGCGACTCAAACATGTTGTTTTATCTGTTTTTCTGCTTTTTAGTTTAGCTGCTTGCATGGAGCCGACCTATGATAGTGGCAAATTAAAAGTGATCGAAGTGACAGATCATGACTTTAAAATCAATGATGAAAGTGCAGTAACCTTGATCATCGGTCATGCCAATGTAGCTGAATATAGCTTTTCACTTCGCAAGAGCGATCTTAAAAAAGGCACTCTGTTGCAGTCGGTGTCTGACAGTAACCCGAATGTGCGCGCTGATGGTACATTCTTCAGTGAATATTATGTGCAATCAAAAGATCATGACACGCACGCATCAATTGAAATTGTAGAAATCGATCCTGTAGAGAAAGTGGCACGCATTGCAGTGGGTGCTAAGCTCGTTAATCTAAAAAATGAAGATTATAAAGAACTCGAAATTACACTATTTGAACTTACCGGCCAAAATTTAGAAAATCTCTTAAATAAAGTAGAGATTTAGTCATTACTTTATTTCCTCCCAGATGAAGTGTGTTAGTTACACACTTCTTCATTATCTGATCTACGATTAAGTCATGCCGTCAGCTTTGTTAAGTGGTATAATCACGCAAACTTTATTTTTATTGTGATGGCTAATTATCTTAGCCGTTACTGCTTTAATAAGCGTTAATGTATTAGGTAATCAAGTTGCAAGTGAACGCATTGATATTTAAAGGGGCCATACTATGAGCACGACGACATTAAATCGCCGTTTGTCGGTGGCACCCATGCTCGATTGGACTGATCGTCATTGTCGAACATTCCATCGTAAAATGACAAAACATGCTGTGCTTTACACCGAAATGGTGACAACAGGTGCTATTTTATTTGGTAAGGGTGATTACTTACACTTTAATCAACATGAAGGTCCTGTTGCGTTGCAGCTGGGTGGGTCTGACCCTGACGCACTTGCTAAATGTGCTAAGTTAGCGGCAGAGCGCGGTTATGACGAGGTTAACCTTAATGTAGGATGCCCATCTGATCGCGTGCAAAACGGTCGTTTTGGTGCGTGTTTAATGGCTGAGCCAAAGCTTGTTGCTGAGTGTGTCGCGGCGATGAAGGCTGAAGTATCGATTCCAGTGACCGTTAAAACACGGATCGGAATTGACGAGCAAGATTCGTATGAGTTTTTATGTGCTCTGATTGAAGCAAGCCACGATGTAGGCTGTGATGACTTTATTATTCATGCCCGTAAGGCATGGCTAAATGGGTTAAGCCCGAAAGAAAACCGTGAAATTCCGCCGCTTGATTATCCGCGAGTTTATCAACTCAAAAAAGACTATCCGCAACTGCACTTGAGTCTAAATGGTGGCGTGAAAACGATTGCTGATACAATTACGCACCTTGATTATGTTGATGGCATTATGATTGGTCGTGAGGCATACAGTAATCCATTCATTTTAAGTGACGTTGACGAAAAAATTTACGGTGATACCCCGTTTACTCTTAATCGTCATCAGGTTGTGCGAGCTATGTATGATTACATTGAAGATGAGATGAGCCAAGGCGCGAATTTTTGGCATATTGCTCGCCATATGTTGGGTATTTTCCAAGGCCAGCCGGGCGCGCGAGGCTTTAGACGCCACCTTTCAGAAAATGGTCATGGCAAAACGGCCGATTTAAGTGTTATGGATAAAGCATTGAGCTTTGTACCAGAAATTTAATGTTCAAATTGGAACAGAAAAAAAGCCACTCTTTTGTGGCTTTTTTTGATCCTAAAATTTGGTTTAAAAGTTAGTTTTTTAGTCAAATTAGTTATTTCTCATTCAGCTTAAAGTCAGTGTTTTGTTACGTGAAAACTAATTAACCTTATGTATTTTAATGGTTATTTTAAAATTTTTTGTAGTTGGCATAAGAATTGGAATCTCCTTGGTGTATTAACCCAATTATCAACAGGAGAATCACATGGGTGTATTAAATCGCGTAAACGACATTATTCAGGCTAATTTATCCGCTGCACTCGATAAAGCAGAAGATCCTGAAAAGCTGCTTAATTTACTCGTGCAAGAAATGCAGGATGCACTTAATGAGTGTCGTGCAACCGCTGCAACATTCTTAACTCAAGAAAAGCAAATAAAGCGTGAAATTGCAGCAAAACAAGCAAAGCAAGCTGATTGGCAAGCGAAAGCTGAAAAAGCACTTAGTAAAGACAGAGATGATCTTGCTAAAGCAGCATTAATTGAGAAACAGCGTTTAAACGCAGAGATTGAAGCGCAGCAACGTGAAATGGATAAAGTGGCTGACTCATTAGCGAAGTTAACAGACGACTGTCAGCGTTTGCAAAATAAGCTTGCAGATGCCAAAGCAAAGCAACTGACTTACATGCAAAAAGAGCGCGTGGTTACGGCACGCTTAAAAGTCAAAGAGCAGCTTCATAGTAACAAAGTTGCGGATGCGTTAGCGCGATTTGATTATTTAGAGCAGCGTGTTGAAAACATCGAGTCGCAAGTTGAAGCCTATGAGCTTACACACAGTGATGCTGCAAATTCGACAGCGGCGCAAATTGCTGCGTTAGAAAAAAATGATGCTATAGACAAAGAGCTGGCCGATTTAAAAGCCACTATGAAACAGTCGGCTTAGGAGGAAAACGATGAATACTTATCATACATCATCACGTTGGTTTAGAGATTTAACTAATAAGAAAATCTCTGGAGTGTGCAGCGGTTTAGCTGCTCGATTGGGCTTCCCTGTATGGTCAACGCGTTTGCTCATGATCATACTGTTTTTACATATGCCTTTCATTGTTGGGGTGGGTTACCTTGTTGCACATTGTAGCTTGCCAGTAAAAGGTTATTAGGAGCTGGTCATGAAAACGTTAGCTATTATTGTCTTAGCAATTTTACTACTGTGCACAGATACATTTGCATTTGTATCCTTTGATTCATGGCAGCTGCCTTTATCAATAGCCGATATGAGCTGGGCTGGGCTTGAGGTGGTTGGTGCACTTGTCGCTGTTATTGCTCTAGTTGCTGGGGTTGCTTTATTTACCATAGGCTTAATTGGTGCAGGTGTGGTTGCTTTAGTCGGGGTAGTGCTTGCGTTTTTATTTGGTTCTGTGGTGATTGCATGGCCCTTATTATTAATTGCAGCTTTGTGTTGGCTGATTGCTGATAACAAGAAATCACCAGCTTAAGGTACGAATAAACTGCCTTAATAAATAAAGTATGCTAAATTTAGCGGGTAAGTTGATGTCTTAACAAGGATTAAAGCATAATGAAACTGTTGCCCGCATTCCCTTTTCTTATCACAAGTTTATTTTATAGTACTTTTTCATCTGCCCACAGCGGTCATGACCATAACGATGTTGCAGAAGTAACCGTGAGCAATGCCCAAGTTCGCGAATTTTTACCTGCCAGTAAGGCCAGTGTCGCTTATTTTACGATTACCAATCCGAGTCAGCAGGCTACAACATTAACAAAGGCAACACTGGATGGTTTAGGGCGCGTTGAAATTCATCAACATACCCATGTTGATGGCATGATGAAAATGGAACAGGTTATTTCGTTAGAGATAGATGCTCACAGCAGCATTGAATTCAAACCCGGTGGTTATCATTTGATGGTGTTTGACCCTGAAGATGAGTTAAAAGCAGGGCAAGAACGAAAACTCACGCTATATTTTAAAGATGGCAACCGAGTATTTACTCAAGCCAAAGTTGTCTCTTTACATGATATGTCTAAAGAGACATCACAAAAAAGTAAAGAGCACTCACATCACTAGGAGGTACCATGTCTGAGCATAAAGGAAAAATAGCCAGTGCATTACTTATTATCTTAATTATTTTTTACGCGGTTTCGGTTTACTGGAGTAGTGAACCTGACCGTATGGATGTTGTAGGTAAGGCAAAGCAAGAAGCACAAATGCGTGGCGAAAAGTTTGTCACGGGGTACACCACTACGACAACGTTAATTAATGTAGCTAGTACATTATTGAATAAGCCCGGTGGTTACTTGTCTAACGATATTATGCCACCGAGTGTCATGATGGATAATATGCCTGCATGGGAATATGGGGCGCTTGAAATGACGCGTGACCTTGTATTATCAATGCGTAAGGACTTTAGTCGTTCTCAGTCTCAATCAACAGAGCATGAAGCACTTAAAAAAGCGCAGCCGCAGTTTAACATCAGCTCCGAAGCATGGGCGTGGCCAAGCGCTGAAGCTGAATATCAAAAAGGCATTGATTTACTTGTTGTTTATCGCAGCCAAATTGCCGACCAAAATGACAGAGACAGCCAATTTTATGCACGCGCTGATAATTTACGTGGTTGGCTAAAAGAAGCCGAAAAGCGCCTAGGCAGTTTAAGTCAGCGTTTAAGTGCAAGTGTTGGTCAAGAACGCCTAAACACTGACTTGGCCGGTGATACGGCTGCCCACCAAGCAACTTATGCACCATTGCAAAACCAAGTGAAAACGTCGTGGTGGGAAATTGATGATGTATTTTACGAATCACGGGGAGCCACGTGGGCGCTGTTACACTTTTTACAGGCTGTTGAATACGATTTCGCAGATGTCTTAGAAAAGAAAAATGCCCGTGTTAGTCTACAACAAATTATTCGTGAATTAGAAGCCACACAAGAAACGGTGTGGAGCCCAATGATTTTAAATGGCAGTGGTTTTGGTTTTGTTGCCAATCATTCACTGGTAATGGCAAATTATATTTCTCGAGCCAATGCGGCTCTAATTGAACTTAGCGAACTTTTAGCGCAAGGATAAAATGATGAAAAAGTACTGTTTAGCGGCCGCGCTTTCGATGGCCTGTTTAGCTCCTACAGCTCAAGCTGACACTCTATTAGGTTTATACCTTGGGGTAGATGGCTGGCAATCAGATAATAGCGGTAGCTTTGCTCAAGACGGTAATTTACAAAGTTTTAATTTTGAAGATGAGACTTTCACAAGCTACTATGCAGCACTAGAACACCCAGTGCCTTTAGTGCCTAACATCAAATTAAAATACACAGAGCTTGAGCTGAATGGTTCAACCATGTTGGATGAGTCATTTAGTTTTGGTGGTTCAGATTATGTTGTTGGTACACAAGTAGGCACTGTCAGTGACCTTTCTCACGTAGATTACATTCTTTACTACGAAATTTTCGATAATGATTTAGTGTCGATTGATTTAGGTGTGAACGCCAAGCAATTTGACGGTGATATTGTCGTGACAGGCACCTCGCAAGACGGTGGCCCAAACACAACAGAACGTGTTGATTTCTCTGGTTTTGTTCCTCTTGTATACGGCCGCGCAGAAGTGGGTTTACCGTTTACAGGTTTAAGTGTTTTCTTTGAAGGCAGCTTATTAGCGATTGATGACAGCAAAGTACAAGACTACCAAGCCGGTATTGCGTATGCGTTGCTTGATAATCTTGCTATCGATTTAGATGTTAAAGCGGGCTACCGTTCAATGACATTAGAATTGGATGATATTGATGATATCTATACGGATTTAGATGCGTCAGGCCCATTTGCGGGTATCCAAATTCACTTTTAATTGAGTATGCTGGCAGGTTATTTTGTAGCTTGCCAGCTTATTTCAAACTCATCGTCTAATGAGGTTGTTAGTATTTGCTTATAAGCCTTATTGATAGGTGAGACGATCAGTTTTCTTAATTCATCCCCCGTTTGTGTAAACTTATAATAGCTCAATACAAGGTCATTACTTTTTGCTTTTAAAATGAGTCGTTGATTCATAAAGCTTAGTGAGAGTTCTTGGCCAGCTTTCAATACTGCTGACTCTATTTCTTTACGATACAATAAGTTAATATCCATCAACGTTAAAATGTCAGGAAAACTAACAGGGGTTTTACCCAAATTAAGGGAGACTTTGTTACCTTTTCTGAGTAAATCAAACAAGGATGGCTTTTTATAAAAGCCTAACAAAATTAGGTGACTGTTGTCTTTTTCGTTGTAGCCACATAGCGACGTGCTGCGTTGCAGTGCATCTGCTTCACGTTGTGTCATGTACTTAAGCGTTTGCAAACTCTTGATTGAAAATGTGCCAGGTGAGACGGTTTCACCAGCCAGTATTTTAGCCCATAGTTTTTGCATCGAGATGTTTGCGGTGTCTTCACATAAGCTAATAAATCGTTCTATCCAGTCTGAATCAGGCTGTTGTTGACCTGTAACATCTGGGCAAAATGCCATCGCCATTGCCATGATGGTTTCAATATTCTCTTGGCGCTTAATAAATTGAATTTCTTGGCGTGTTTGCGCCCGTTGCAGTAAGCTGGCTTCTGCATTTATTTTATACGCCAACTGCTGCTGCCCTTGTGAAGAGTAGCTGTCATCGCTGGGACTGTTGATTTTGACAGTCGATGACTTATGAATGGGATAACCAAGCTGGTTTTCAATGATATTAGCAAGATTAACTCTTGCCTGAGCCGCTTTGACTGTCATCGGGAGCAATGGCCTTGTTGTTAGTAGCTAACTGCGCAGTGGTCTTAATATTATTGAGCGCCAGTTTAACCGTGTTGTTAAGAATATATTGGCTTAGCAAAGCGAGGTAGCCGCCAATAATAGGGGTATTTACTTCACCATGTAGGGTGCAGATAATCTCAACTTCACTGCCTTTACCAACATAGCTTATCGAACCTTGGGCAATATGTTCCTGATTAAACAAAATATTGAAAGTCATTTTATCTGAACTTAACTGGGTGATTGTCATTTCACCTGAGCCAAACTTACTTTGCCAAAATTGATGAGCTCCAACGCCTTTACTTGGCTCAGCGACAGTAAACTTAATACTGGGATCAACTGCTTGCCATGGTTGCCAACGTGGCCATTGTGTGAAATCGCTCACTAAGCTGGCTATTTCATCCGGCGCTGCTGTGACGTTAACCGACTTATTAACGGTGTATTTTTGTGACAGCATTAGGCCAATTACCAAGGCGATTAGCGCACTGATAAACAGCGTTTTTAGGCATAAAATGAATAATTTAATGATCCCACCTCAGGCAATAATTTGATAGCTTTCATAACATTATACGTATCATAGACTATAATCTACACAGTATAAGTTATCACTAATGTATCATAGCCGAATAAGTGATAGAATTTTAAGCAACACTGTAAACCGGAATTGAGCCATCGTTACTGTTTTACGCTGATTTGTCTAAGGAATTATTAATGGCATCAGAATCTAACGACTTTTTGTTTAGTGACCAAGATGATGAGCCGCTATTGAGCGAAACAGTCTCAGAGTTTTGGGATGTCTTAATTGTTGACGATGATCCAGAAATACATTCAGTAACAAAATTGGCGCTCTCAGGCGTTGAGTTTTGGGATAAAGGTCTGCGTTTTCATCATGCGTATTCCGGAGCAGAAGCACTTTCTGTGCTTAAAGATAATCATTCAATTTCCGTTGTATTACTGGATGTAGTTATGGAATCTGATGATGCGGGCTTGCAAGTTGTGAAGCAAGTTAGAGAGTCCCTCAATAATCATAATGTGCGCATTATTTTACGCATGGGTCAACCAGGCTACGCACCAGAAGAAAAAGTAATTCGTGAATACGACATCAACGACTATAAAACAAAAACAGAGCTTACCCGCAGTAAGCTTATTACTGCGCTCGTGACGGCGATTCGTTCTTATGAGCAGGTCTGTCAGCTGGAGTTTCAAAGTCGAGCACTCAATAACATCCTCTATGCCTCAAAAGCTATTTTAGGTTTCACTGATATCAAAGCGTTTACCATGGCGGTAATAAAACAGCTTTCATTTATTTTAGAGTGTGAGCCACAAGGGTTGCTATGCGGATCATTAGACGATGATAACCAAGTCTGTGTGCTTGGTGGTTGTGTCGAATACAACGAGTTTATTGGCCAAGGTGTTGAGCAGTTAGACAATGGGCGTATTATTTTACAGGTGAAAAACTGTTTAGAGCAGGGCACACATCAACACACTGAAATTGATAGCACTTACCTACTAAAAAGTAAAAATCGCCAAGCCGCTATATACTTAGAGACCGCACATATCCCGAGTGAGTCGCAGTTACAATTTGCAGAAATATTTCTCACCAATGTGAGTGTGGGACTTGATAATGTGCGTTTGTTTAACCGTTTACGTGATGCGGCTTATAAAGATACGTTAACCGGCCTTTCTAATCGCAATGATTTTATGAACAAGGTTGAGCGTTTTTATCATCCTGGTAAAAATGATTATGTTTTTTTACTGATCGACGTTGCGCAGTTTTCAGATATTAACAATGGGTTAGGCCAAGAAATTGGCAATTTAATACTCGTTGCTATCGTTGATAGGTTACGTCAAGAGTACCCTCAAGCTGAGTTGATATCGCGAATTGGTGCCGATGTATTTGGCTTATTACTGCCAAAAGAGCAATGTGACATTGAGATGTTATGTGAGCATTTAAGCTTGCCATTCAATGCGGGTGAGCACATTTTGCCGATCAATTTTAAAATTGGTATGTGCTGCCAAGGGGATTTCAAGCCATCAGGTATCGAAACCCTAAAGCTCGGTTATATTGCATTAAACCAAGCAAAAAAACAGTCGATGGAAGCTGTTATTACTTATACGCCTGACATGGAAGAGCAAATGGCATGGCGGTTAGGCATTATCAGACAGCTTCGCCAAGATTTTGAACAGCGTAAACTCGAAGTGTGGTTTCAGCCACAACTCGATTTGAAAACATTAGACATCATAGGATGTGAAGCTTTATTGCGATGGCCCTCAGGTAATGGCCAGTACATTTCACCCGCCATATTTGTGCCGATGGCTGAAGATGCGGGTTTAATTGTCGAAATAGGTCAATGGGTATTAGAGCAAGCATGCATGCAGCAAAAGCGTTTGGAGCAACTCGGTTTTGCAATTAGCATTGCAGTTAATGTCTCGGTGCCGCAATTTAAAGTGAAAGGTTATGCGCAGCGTGTAAAAGACACCTTAATTAATTACCAAGTTGAACCAAAGTTTATTGAGCTTGAAGTAACCGAGAGCGTTGTAATGGACGAACTTAGTAATGTTATTACGACGTTGCAGGAGCTTAAAGACTTTGGGATCGAAATTGCTATCGATGACTTCGGTACAGGCTTCTCATCATTAAGCTATTTACAACGCTTACCACTCGATCGACTAAAAATAGACAGGGCATTTATCAAAGACCTTCCCGGTGAAGATTGTGAAGCCATTGCGGCGTTAATTATTTCTTTAGGCGCAAGATTAGGGTTGAAAACGATTGCCGAAGGAGTTGAAACACAAGCCCAAGCAGACTATTTAAGTGAACTTGGTTGCGATGAAGTGCAAGGCTTTATGTACGCTAAACCTATGCCAGAGAAAGAGTTAATTACGTATTTACAAGCTAAGCACTAATTGGCTTTGATAAAACTCAACGATTTAAAAGCGCCCTTCCATTTGAAGGGCGTTTTGTTTTCTATAATAATCCTTAAGAGTGGGGTATAATTCGCCCCTTTTTGGTAGCAGAGTACATTTTATGAGCGCATTAAAAGCCGAGCGTGGCCTGTTTTCTTACCCTAAATATTGGGCCGAATGCTATGGCACAGCGCCATTTTTACCAACCACCCGAGCAGAGATGGATGCGCTAGGCTGGGACAGCTGTGATGTCATTATTGTCAGTGGTGATGCCTATGTAGACCACCCAAGCTTTGGAATGGCTGTTATCGGGCGCATGCTTGAATCACAAGGTTTTCGCGTTGGTATTATTGCCCAGCCAGATTGGAATTCTAAAGATGCTTTTATGACACTTGGAAAACCAAACCTCTTTTTTGGGGTGACTGCGGGCAATATGGACTCAATGATCAATCGTTATACTGCCGAAAAACGTATGCGTCATGACGATGCTTACACACCTGGTAATGTTGGGGGAAAGCGTCCTGACCGTGCAGTTGTTGTTTATAGTCAGCGTTGTCGTGAAGCGTATAAAGATGTGCCATTAGTGATTGGTGGTATTGAAGCGAGTTTACGCCGTATTGCGCATTATGATTACTGGCAAGAAAAAGTGCGCCGAAGCATATTGTTCGACGCCAAAGCTGATATTTTGATCTACGGTAATGCTGAGCGTCCATTGGTCGAGGTTGCTCATCGTATTGCAGCCGGTGAGAGTGTCGATTCAATTCAAGACATTCGTGGTACCGCGGTTATTCGTAAAGAGCCATTACCAGGGTGGCGCGGCAGTGATTCAACAGCCATCGATAAAATTGGCAAAATTGATCCGATCCCTAATCCGTATGGTGCGGATGATGTTGGCTGCAGTAAATCTGAATTTAAACAAGCCGGTATTGATTTAAGTGCTGAGGCGGCAAAGCCGATAACAATTCAGCCTGCGCGTCCTAAGCCTTGGGAAAAAACCTATGTTAAGTTGCCAGCTTATGAGCAAGTAAGTGTAAACAAGCCTTTGTATGCGCATGCATCACGTATTTTACACCAAGAAACAAATCCCGGATGTGCACGTGCATTATTTCAGCGCCATGGCGATCGTTCTATTTGGGTTAATCCGCCGGCTTTTCCGCTTGAAACAGAAGAGATGGATGGCGTTTTTGGTTTGCCATATCAACGTATTCCACATCCAAGTTATGGTGATGAAAAAATTCCTGCTTACGAGATGATCAAAACGTCCGTGAATATCATGCGAGGCTGTTTTGGTGGGTGTTCATTTTGTTCGATTACTGAACATGAAGGACGTATTATCCAAAGTCGCTCAGAGCAATCTATCATTGACGAAATTGAACAAATTCGTGACAAGGTGCCAGGGTTTACAGGGGTTATCTCTGACTTAGGCGGCCCAACAGCGAACATGTATAAATTACGTTGTAAGAGTAAAAAAGCAGAAAGTACATGCCGTCGTTTATCGTGTGTTTACCCTGATATTTGTAAACATATGGACACCGACCACACGCCGACGATTGAGTTATACAAAAAAGCACGTGATGTAAAAGGGATTAAAAAGATCTTAATTGCATCGGGTGTGCGTTACGATTTAGCCGTTGAAGACCCTCGCTATGTTAAAGAGCTGGTCACTCACCATGTTGGTGGTTACTTGAAAATCGCACCGGAACACACCGAAGATGGCCCGTTATCGAAAATGATGAAGCCAGGTATGGGCGCTTACGACAAGTTTAAAGAGTTGTTTGATAAATACTCGAAAGAGGCAGGTAAAAAGCAGTATTTGATCCCGTATTTCATCTCAGCCCACCCAGGCACCAAAGATGAAGACATGGTGAATATGGCGCTGTGGTTAAAATCGAATGACTTTAAGCTTGATCAAGTTCAGAACTTTTATCCTTCACCCATGGCGAATGCGACGACAATTTATCATACCGAGATGAACTCGTTGCGTAATATTAAAAATAACACGGAGCAAGTACCTGTTCCAAAAGGGGCACGTCAGCGTCGTCTGCATAAGGCAATTTTGCGTTACCATGATCCGGCTGGTTGGCCGATGATCCGTGAAGCTCTTAAAAAAATGGGTAAAGCGAATCTCATTGGTAAAGGCCCTCATTGTTTAGTTCCTGAGGAAGGGCGCAATGAAAAGGCTGCTAAAGGGAAAGGGCGCACAGGCCGAGCTGCACTAACCCGCCACACAGGTTTTAGCCAATTTAAGAAGGCGAACACCAAACCGCGTGTTGGTAAAAATAAGCAACGAGCAACATAGATTATAAAAAGCAAAACGGCCCACAAGGGCCGTTTTTAGTTTAAATAAGTAACCAAGTCGCAGTGCCTAAAAAGGCAAAAATACCCACTATATCTGTCACCGTCGTAAGCACTACGCTGCCTGCTAATGCAGGGTCAATTTTCATTCTCTTTAAAATAAGCGGAATACTGGCCCCTGCAATACCGGCTGCCACTAAGTTCATGAACATAGCAAAGGCAAGCACCGCACCGAGTTTAAAGTCCCACTGCCACAGCGCGACAACACCCGCGATTAAAATAGACCAAATTACCCCGTTTAGCGCGCCGATAGCGAGCTCTTTGAGTAATAAAAAGCGTTGGTTGGTTTGGTTTATATGGCCAACAGCAATACCACGAATAACAAGTGTAAGCGTTTGGCTGCCTGCTACGCCTCCCATTGAGGGAACAATACCATTTAGTACAGCAAGAATAGGTAAGATAGCTAATGTATTCTCGAAAAAACTAGCGACTATTGCAGCGAGTAAAGCGGTTAATAAGTTGACTCCTAGCCAAATAGAGCGGCGCTGCGAGCTTTTCAATACGGGAGCAAAAGTATCTTCTTCATCATCAAGACCCGCTAAGCTTAATAAGCTATGTTCGGCATCTTCACGGATAACGTCAACGATATCATCGATGGTAATACGCCCTAGTAGGTGCGCGTTATCATCTACAACGGGGGCTGAAATCCAGTTATGGCGTTCGAATAATTGTGCCACGTCGCTTTCATCCATCGATATTAAGATAGATTCACAGTCTTCATCCATCAGGTCGCGAACCACTTTATCTGAGGGATTGGTCAACAACGTCGTTAAAGATAATGCCCCTAAAAAGCAATTATGTTTATCAACGACGTATAAATCATCGGTGCCTTCAGGTAAATCGCCGCGTAAACGCAGGTAGCGTAAAACAACATCTAGTGTGACGTCTGGGCGAATGGTTACCGTATCGCTGTTCATCAAGGCACCAGCTGAGCGCTCTTGATAAGACAGGGCTTGGGTGGCTCTTTCTCTGTCTTGCGAGTCCATGGCGCCGACAACGTCTTGGTAGACTGTATCAGGTAGGCTACGAAGAACCTCACCTAAATCATCGTCGTCCATGTCTTCGGTTGCGGCAGCAATGTGCTCAGGTTCCATTTGGGCAATAATGCCTAAACGTACATCTTCTGAGAGCTCTTCTAATACGTCACCACGCACATCAGGGTCAACCAGCTGCCAAAGCATACGGCGAATTTTATGTGGGGATGATTCTAAAAGGAGTGCGGTATCACACGGTGCTGTTTTTGCTAACATGCCGCGCACTTGAACAAATTGACCACTATTGAGTGACTTGGTCACCTGTTTTAGTTGTTGTAGCGGGTAATCTTGTTCAAAGGCTTCTGGCATTGGCGTCCTTACAACTGAAAAAATAGCTTAAAATCTGACTCAGCAAATACAGCATAGTTGCTAAATTTAGTATTTGCAGGGATATCGCCGCACTGAGATAAATTTACTAAGAAAAATGTATTTTAGAGAAGCGAGCGATATAAAAGTAGGATATTTAACAGGAATTTTAAATACCCAATGCAAGTTTAACGTAAACAGTCAAGGCTTAGCAAATGCTATTCTTGTTCATGAAAGCGTTGTGCAATTAATTCGCCTATTGCATTGAGTGCTGCGTCAGCATCGGGGCCTTCACACACCACACGGACTTCTTTGCCTTGGCTGCTCTCGAGTAACATTAAGGCTAATACACTATCGCCTTCGGCTTCTTTATCGTCTTGGTAAAGCGTTATTTTAGCATCGAATTGCAGTGCAAGTTGTGCCAAAACCGTGGCTGCTCGTGCATGTAAACCTAGCTTATTTTGGATTAAAAAAGTGTCTTCAGCATGCATCGTCGTTGCCTATTGGGTATCTTGCTCGCGGTGGCGTATTTTCACGTTTGCGTGACTTTTCGAAAAGCTCTCACCAATGGTTTGCGCTAAGTAAACCGAGCGATGTTGTCCACCTGTGCAGCCAATCGCAATGGTTAAATAACTGCGATTATTTCGCTCTAAGTGAGGAAGCCATGTTTGTACAAAGGTTTGAATTTGCCATGTAAACTTTTGCACTATGCTGTGACTAGCAAGGTAATCTTTTACTGGTTGGTCTAAGCCTGTCAGTGGTTTTAGATCCGGTTCCCAGTGTGGATTCGGTAAAAAGCGAGCATCAAATACGTAATCAGCTTCTTTTGGAATACCGTGCTTAAAGCCAAACGACATAAAAGTAATAATGAGCTTTTTGTCTTTTTTACCCAGTATTTTTTCGCGAATAGATTCGGCAAGCTGATGTACGCTGAGATCGGTCGTATCAATCATAAAATCGGCACGGGTGATCAAAACATCCAGTAATACTTTTTCTTGTTTAATCGCTAAATCAAGCGGCAGCGAGTCAATCGATAATGGGTGTAAGCGGCGAGTTTCAGAGAACCGTTTGATCAGTGTTTGATCATCACTATCTAAATAAAACAACGTGGGTTTTGCAAAGCCCGGTAAATACTCAAGAATATCGTTAAATTCTTGCTGTTCTTTCGGCAGGTTACGCACATCGATACTTACAGCAATTTTGTCGTAATTATCTGACACACTGCGTACTAACGAAGGAAGTAGGTTTACAGGAATATTATCAACGCAGTAATAGCCTAAGTCTTCAAGTACTCGTAAAGCGACCGATTTACCTGAACCAGAGCGACCGCTGATAATAATTAATTCCATTTATGCCTCTGATGCAATGACTTTAAACAGATCACTATCTGTTTTAGCACTGCGTAGCTGTTTACAAAATTCTTTGTCTTTAAGTCTATCAGCAATTGTTGATAAGGTCTTTAGATGAAGTTGACAGTCACCATCTGGTACGATGAGTGCGACAAAAATATCCACTGGACGATTATCAATTGCGTCAAAATTTATAGGTGACTCACTCACAATTACAAATGCGTGTGGCTGATCTGCACCGCTCATACGACCATGTGGAATCGCAATACCTCGGCCAATACCTGTGCTGCCCAATTTTTCTCTGTTCAATAGGGCATTGAGTATATCTTGCTGAGATAAATGAGGGAGCTGCTCATGAGCCAGTTCGCTGATAAATTCGAGAATTCTTTTTTTGCTATTAAAAAGGACCGCAGCTTTGCTGCAGTCCTGGTTAGTAAGTGAACTAAGTTTCATAATTTAGTGTCGAGCTAATTTCTCTTTGTGTTTAATTACTTGACGATCAAGTTTATCGATTAACGAGTCGATGGCTGCATACATATCTTGGTGTTCAGTAGAGGCAAATAACTCGCCTCCGTTTACATGTAAAGTTGCTTCTGCTTTTTGGCTTAGTTTTTCTACATCTAGAATGACATGAACATTATTAATGTGGTCAAAATGCCTTTCTAGTTTCGCAAACTTGGTGTTTACATAGTCTCTTAATGAATCTGTGATTTCTACATGACGACCAGTTAAATTTAGTTGCATAAGCATTTTCCTTCTATGTAAAACGTCTAAATCAGACTCTTACGCTGATTCGACGGAGGTATTGCTAGAGACTCTCGATATTTTGCTATTGTCCGTCTAGCTACTTTAATTCCTTGCTCAGCCAATATATCTGCAATTTTGCTATCACTCAATGGTTTAGCTGTGTTTTCTGCGGCGATTAGCTTTTTGATTAAAGCGCGAATTGCCGTAGATGAACACTCACCCCCATTTTCAGTGCTTACATGGCTGGAGAAGAAATATTTCAACTCAAAAATTCCCCGCGGGGTATGCATGTATTTTTGTGTTGTTACTCGCGAAATTGTTGATTCATGCATTTCGACCATTTCTGCGACATCATTTAATACCATGGGTTTCATGGCCTCAGGACCATGTTCAAAGAAAGCCTGTTGTTGTTGAACAATACAGTTAGTCACTTTTAATAACGTGTCATTACGGCTTTCTAAGCTTTTAATAAACCATTTTGCTTCTTGTAAATGAGAGCGAATAAATTGGCTATCACTGCTTGATTTTACAGAACGTGACATCGCCGCATAGTGGCTATTCACTCTGATTTTCGGCATGCAGTCTGGGTTTAGTTCAACTACCCAACGGCCTTTTATTTTTTTTACGGATACATCGGGTATCACGTATTCAGATTCTTCTCTAACAATGGTATCCGCAGGCTTTGGATTTAAGCTGTGGATCAATGTCATGACTTCTTTCAGCTCACTTTCTTTAAGCTTAGTCTTTTTCATCAAAGTGCGATAGTCACGACTCGCTAATAATTCAATATGTTCTGATAACACCATTTTAGTTTCAGCTAAATAGGGGGTGTCAGCATCGAATTGGCGTAATTGAATACACAAACATTCTTGTAAACTACGTGCGCCAATACCGACAGGATCGAATAATTGGATTCTTTTTAAGACAGCTTCGACTTCATCAAGTTCGATTTCTTCTTCATCGTTATTTTGATTGAAGCTTTCAACAATGTCTTCGCAGCTTACGGTTAAAATACCCGAATCATCAATTGCCTCAACAATCGCAACGGCAATCGCTTCGTCTGTTGGGCTGAATGGAGTCAGTTGTAACTGCCACATTAGGTATTCGTGGAGAGTTTCGGTTGATGCGCCTTGGTAAATTGATTCATCTTCAGGCATTGGACCTGAGGAACTTGATGGGGCAGCACTCATGTACTCATCCCACGTAACATCCATTGCTAAGTCGTCACTTACGGTGTCTTTGTTGAGGGCATCACTGCTTTCTTGCTCGTACTCGCTCGCAGCTTCGTCAGCCGACGCGCTTAGTTGGGTATCGTCAGATTCGGCTTTCTGCTCGTTCTTGCCAATACTCTCTTCTGCATAATCTGCTTCTTCAACTTCAAGCAAAGGGTTAGAGTCTAACGCTTCTTGAATTTCTTGCTGGAGATCCAATGTACTGAGCTGCAACAAACGGATAGCCTGTTGCAGTTGTGGAGTCATTGTAAGTTGCTGGCCCATGCGCAGCTGTAATGATTGCCTCATGTATCCCTAACAATCCTTTTTAGTCTTATCAAACAATAGAACGATGCCGTTAACTATTTATTTGATTTATTGTCATTGTTATAAGTCTAGCAGATGCTCTAGTCGGTGGCGTATTTAAAGCCTGAATTGCTCGCCTAGATACACATCGCGTACAGTTTGGTCGGCTAACACATGTTCAGGTGTACCTGATGCAATTAGCTCCCCATGAGAAACAATGTAGGCTTTTTCACAAACATCAAGGGTTTCTCTCACATTGTGGTCAGTAATTAATACACCAATACCACGATTTTTTAAGTGCTCAATAATTTTCTTTATATCTAACACTGAAATAGGATCAACACCAGCAAAAGGCTCATCGAGCAAAATAAATTTAGGGTCAGCGGCCAGTGCACGTGCTATTTCAACACGACGGCGTTCACCCCCTGACAATGCCATACCTTGGCTGTCACGAATGTGTTGAATGCTAAATTCATCAAGTAAACTGTTAAGTGTTTCTTCGCGGCCTTGTTTATTGAGATCTTTACGGGTCTCTAAAATGGCCATTAAGTTTTGATAAACAGTCAGTTTTCTAAAAATCGATGATTCTTGTGGCAAATAGCCAATACCTAAGCGAGCGCGGCTGTGCATTGGCAATAAGGTGATGTCGTTATCATCAATGCTTATTTTACCTTTGTCACTGGGCACTAATCCCACAATCATGTAAAAGGTGGTTGTTTTACCTGCGCCATTTGGCCCAAGTAAACCGACAATGCTGCCAGCTTCTACCTCAAGGCCTACATTTTTTACAACTTGGCGACCCTTATAGCTTTTAGCTAATAGCTCTGCTTTTAGTGTGCTCATGGCTGGCCTTCATCGTTCTTTTTGTTATCAACAGGCACTAAAATAGTGTGTACACGATCGGTCGAGTTTTCATCTTTCTCGGCACTTATCAGTTGCTGTTCCATATCGTATGTAATGCTCTTGGCACTGACTTTTTGGCCTGCTTGAGTCACTTGTGCATTGCCAACGAGTGTTAATAAGCGTTTAGCAACATCGTATCGAACTTCTTCAGCACTGGCGCTCATAATAGTGCCGTCAGCTTGTTTTTCTTCAAAGTAAGCGGGCTTTCCTGTGGCAATAATTAATTCAACCGTGCCTTCAACTTCACCTGCATGTGCTTCGAGTCGATCCGCTGTAATACGACGGTTACCATGTATGATCTCGACATTATCTTCGAAGATACCAATGCCATTTTTTAGCTGACCTTCTTGGCGATCAGAGCTAATGCTGATTGGTGTGCCAGCCTGCTCAGCAGCTGCGCCAGAAAACGCAATCAATAAGCTTGGGATCAGGAGTAATTTCTTAAGTTTATTGGTCATAGTATATGGTTCGTGTATGGTTAGTTAACTCAACAATTTCGGCTTTTAAATCGGCTTTTAAACCTTTACCGGTAATTTTTAAATTCGGCCCTGTCAGCGTGACAGGTTGCTTAGAAAACATGGTCATTTTGTCAATGTCGATGTTAATGTTCTCAGCTTTAATATCTTCGATCATGCCATTATGGGTAAGGTTTTTAGCAACCACATCCCCTTCGAATACAAGCTGATCGTTTTCATATAACGTGGCTTCTTTGGCTTTTACTTGCCAAACTTGCTGATCACCGTAAATGGTGAAAATGGGTTGCTCAAAAAAGGTAAACCCGAGCTGTTGATACAGCTCCATTTTAGCTGCGGCCACTTTATGACTGATTTTACCTTGATCATCATAGGCTGTTTGCTTTAATGCGATTGCGGTGTAATCAGGTGTAGCGATAATCTCGTCTTCACTGAGCACTGTGTTTGTCGGTTGATTAAAGTACGGATACCATAACCAAACCATGCTACAAACAAAAACAATACTTAGTAAAATACGGGCTATATTCATGCGCTCGTTCCATCGCTAGTTAGCGGTTTGCCATTTTCTAGCATTAATAAATCAGTTAGTTCACGCACAGCTCCAAAGCCACCAGGTAACAGGGTGGTGTAATGAGCCAGTTTTTTGATTAATGGATGAGCATCATTAACAGCAACGGCAAATCCGACTTTTTCCATAACCGGTAAGTCTGGACCATCGTCACCAATATAGGCAATTTGCTCATCTGTTAAGCTAAGTTTATCTTTTAACTCTTGATAAGCAATGAGCTTATTCTCTTGGCCCTGATAAATATGTTGTACCGTAAGGCTAGTCATTCGCTGCTGAACTATTTGTGAATGGCGTCCCGTGATTACGGCCACCTGAAAACCACTATTGATAAGGGCTTTAATGCCGAATCCATCTTTTGTATTGAAAGCTTTAAGCTCTTCGCCTTGATTGCCCAAATAAATACGGCCATCTGAAAAAACACCATCAATATCACAAATAAGCAGTTTTATTTTTTGAGCACGTTGACTCACGTCTGTGCTTACTGGTTGGTAAAGCTCAGCAAATGTCATGCTTAAAGTACTCCTGCTTTTAAAAGGTCTTGCATGTTAAGCGCGCCAATGGGGGTGTTGCTTTTGTCGATTACAATCAAACCATTAATACGTTTACGTTCCATAATATTAAGCGCTTCTGCGGCCAGCATATCAGCGTGTGCAGTTGTGCATGAGCGAGTCATTACTTGGCTAATTGCGGTGCTGTGAATATCAACTCGTTGCTCTAAAATACGACGTAAATCACCATCAGTAAAAAGTCCCGATAGTGTGTTGTCATCACCAACAATTGCAGTCATACCGAGGCCTTTAGCCGACATTTCAATTAATGCATCTTTGATACTTTGTGATTCATTAACAATGGGAGTGGCCTCACCTGCGTGCATAACATCACTAAGACAAAGTAATAAACGTTTTCCTAAGCTTCCGCCCGGGTGAGAAAGTGCAAAATCGTCTGCTGTAAAGCCTCTTGCCTCAAGCAGTGCTACAGCCATTGCATCGCCCATGACTAGCGTTGCCGTTGTGCTGGCTGTTGGCGCAAGGCCCAGTGGGCACGCTTCTTTGCTTACTTTAATACACACATGTACGTCAGAAAGCGTGGCCATTGTTGAGTCTGGGTTACCTGTTAGCGAAATCATTTTTGCGCCAATGCGCTTAATGACAGGAATAATACTGACAACTTCGCTCGTTTCCCCTGAATTTGAAATGCACATAACCACGTCATCACGGGTAATCATACCAAGGTCACCGTGGCTTGCTTCACCTGGGTGAACAAAAAATGCAGGTGTTCCTGTGCTGGCGAGTGTGGCAGCAATTTTATTACCTACGTGGCCTGACTTGCCCATGCCAATAACGATAATTCGCCCAGTACATTGGAACATTAATTGACAGGCATTATTGAAATGCTGGTCAATGTATTGATCAATTTCTTTTAATGCTTGCGCTTCAATTTCGAGTACGCGCTTGCCTTGCGCGATAAAGCTATGTTGCGTCATTGATTATCCTATTTGGCTGAAAATATAGCCTTGATATGCAATAAATGCGACTAACAAAAAGCCACCTTCAATTCTATTGATACGACGTGCACCTTTTAAGTTCAATGACATGGCAATTAACACAATGGTGGCCGCTATCATAATAAGTGCATCGCGGTTAGCGGCTGATGGGTCGATAACCGATGGATTAATAATACCTGCCAGTGGCAGTACAGCCAGCAAATTAAAAATATTTGAGCCAACAATGTTGCCCAGTGCTAAATCGTCTTCATTTTTTAAGACACCTGCAATACAGGCAGCAAGCTCAGGTAAACTAGTACCAATAGCAATAATTGTTAAACCAATAACCAGATCAGAAAGACCAAAATATTTGGCAATATCAACCGCCGAACCCACTAGAAAGTGTGAGCTAATTGGTAGCAAAATCATGCCGACCACAAGCCATAATACTGCCGAACGCGTGCTGACATTATCGGGTACATCTTCACAGGCTTCACTAACAAAAGGGTCATCTTGATTTTTTGCTCGCAATGAAATGATCACTAATCCGGCAATAAATACGGCAAAAGCAAGTATTAAAGCAATCCCTTCGGCGAATGAAAAATAGTTGTCTGAAAATACATACCACGCGCCAATCGATACGATTAACACAAGTGGCATTTCGCGTTTTAGCGTCATTGAAGAAACAGACAGAGGACGTAATAGGGCCGTGACCCCCAGTACAAGCAGAATGTTGGTAATATTAGAGCCAATAGCGTTTCCGACAGCGGTAACTGTTTTGTTTGCAAGTGCTGCAGATGCCGACACCATCATTTCAGGTGCTGATGACCCCATAGCCACAACCGTTAAACCGATAATTAGGGTGGGGATCCCCATATTTTTTGCCAGCGCGGCTGCCCCATAAACAAAACGATCGGCACTCCAAACGAGTGCTGCAAAACCAATAATTAAAATGACAAAAGAAGTCACCATTGTGATACGCCAATATTACTTAAACAGATGACTGCAAATAGTAACAAAACCGAACCTGAAAGTATAAGTAAAAGAATGAGCTGGCAATGATTAAGGGCGGTGTTGTTACAATCTTAATTTAAGCGGGGGTTAAGCCATACGTTATTAGTCTTAGATTCATTTGATAGTAAATATTACAAAATTTTACGATTTGTTTTTTCCATCTTGACTAAAAAACCCTTAAAATGGCAGAACTAGTGAAAAAAGTTATGGAGAGCGACTTGTCGCAATCAATAGTAGAAATCAAGGATGTAACCTTTTCACGGGGCGATAGAATCATATATAAAAATATGAGTTTTAACATTCCGAAAGGCAAAATAACCGCTATCATGGGACCCAGCGGCATTGGTAAAACCACCATGTTGCGTTTAATTGGCGGTCAACTTAAGCCTGATTCTGGTGACATTTTATTTGAGGGCAACAGTATTCCAAGCATGTCGCGCAAGGAGCTGTACGCTGCCCGAACCAAAATGAGTATGCTGTTTCAAAGCGGCGCTTTATTTACCGATATGTCTGTATTTGACAATATCGCTTTTCCTTTGCGTGAACATACTCAACTTAGTGAAGATCTTATTCGCCTTGTCGTGCTCATGAAATTACAAGCGGTTGGTTTGCGTGGTGCGCAAGACTTAATGCCTTCAGAGTTATCTGGAGGAATGGCACGCCGTGCGGCGTTAGCGCGCTCTATTGCGCTTGACCCCGAACTTATCATGTATGATGAGCCATTCGCTGGCCAAGACCCAATTTCAATGGGGGTGTTGGTTAAATTAATAAAGTCATTAAACCAAGTGTTAGGTTTATCTTCATTAATTGTGACGCACGATGTGACAGAAGTACTCAGTATTGCTGATCATGTCATTATTATTGCTGATCAAGGCGTGATTGGTGAAGGCTCGCCTGAGCAAATGCTAAATCATCAATCAGAGCTTGTTCAGCAGTTCTTAAAAGGGTTGTCGGATGGTCCTGTCCCATTTCATTATCCTGCTCCTGCGTATGAAGAAGAGTTGTTAGGGGTACACCATGCTTGATCTATTACAGAGGTTAGGTCACAAAACGCTAGGGCGTTTTGCTGCGCTTGGTCGCTCTACGCAAATGCTGTTTGGTGCTTTGGTGAGTGTGCCAAACGTTAAAAAAGGCACGCCATTACTGATCCGCCAATTGTATATGGTCGGGTCACAGTCATTACTCATTATCATGGTATCTGGCTTATTTATCGGTATGGTGCTCGCGCTGCAGGGCTACACCGTATTAGTTGGCTATGGCGCCGAAGACAGTTTAGGTCCCTTAGTGGCGCTGAGTTTGCTTCGTGAGTTAGGGCCTGTTGTCACCGCTTTGTTATTTGCAGGTCGAGCAGGCAGTGCGCTGACCGCTGAAATTGGTTTAATGAAAGCCACAGAGCAATTATCAAGCTTAGAAATGATGGCGATAGACCCACTGAAACGCATTATTGCACCGCGTTTTTGGGCGGGTTTTATAAGCATGCCATTGTTGGCTCTTATTTTTTCTGCCGTCGCTATTATTGGGGCGCATTTAGTGGGGGTTGATTGGCTAGGTGTTGACTCAGGTAGTTTCTGGTCGATTATGCAATCGCAAGTGTCATTTCAAGAAGACATTGTAAATGGCATGATTAAAAGTTTTGTTTTTGCCATGATTGTGACGTGGATTGCGCTTTACAAAGGCTATGACTGTATTCCTACTTCTGAGGGGATCAGCAAAGCGACAACAGAAACCGTTGTGCACTCGTCACTGGCAGTTTTAGGTTTTGACTTTATTTTAACAGCGGTAATGTTTACCAGCTAATTAGGGTATAAAGATGAATTCACGGAAATTAGAAATTTTAGTTGGCTTTTTTGTAGCCCTTGGTATTGCTGCGTTTGCTTTATTAGCATTTAAAGTGGCTAACGCTGGCATTAGTGGTAACGGTGAAACTTACCAACTGAATGCAAAGTTTGAAAATATTGGCTCTTTAAAAGCCCGTGCCCCAATTAAAGTCGGGGGCGTGGTGATTGGACGTGTTGAGTCTATTTCAATTCATCCAAAAGAGTTTGTGCCAGTGGTTAATATGGCCATTGACGCCAATTATTTATGTAAGTTTTCAGACACAACGTCTATCTCTATCTTAACATCAGGGATTTTAGGTGAGCAGTATTTGGGGATTAATCCTGTTATTGCACCGCAATCTGCTGAACAACGTTGTATGGGTGAAGATGTGACTGTGGATGAGCAAGATGCAGGATTGGATGATTTGTTCGGTGTTGAAAGTAGAGCGCTCGCCGATGGTGACTTTATTACCGATACAAAATCAGCGTTAGTATTAGAAGAGTTGATTGGTCAGTTCTTATTCAACCAGGGTGGTGAATAATTATGTTTAAGAAATTTTTAATCTGTTTGGCTGTGGTATTTGCGTTTAATACACAGGCCGCTGAACCCGAGGTTGATTTAAAAGACCCTTATAAAATGGTGCGTAAAGTGTCTGATAACACTTTTGCAAGAATCACCAACGATCAACCACTAATAGAGAAAGACAAAGAGTATCTTCGTACCATTGTTGAAGAAGAGTTAATGCCCTACATTGATTACAAATACGCGGCATTGCGTGTATTGGGTAATCATGTCTCAAAAGTGCGTGCGATTGAAGATAAAGAAGAAAAAGCCAAAGCGATTAAAGAGCTTCAGCGCTTTATCGATGTATTTCAAAAATATTTGATCGCCACATACGCCGGTGTGTTTACTCAGTACACCAATCAAAGTGTCGAGTTTGCACCTGCGCAGCCGTTTAAAGGCCAAGATGTTGTCGTTGTAAAAACGAAGATTGTTGAACCAGGTAAACCTGATATTAAAATCGATTTTAAAGTACGCGAAGACAGAGATGGAAATTGGCGTGCATACGATATGATTGCTGAGGGCATCAGTTTACTAGATGCTAAGCAAAGCGAAATGCAAGGTATCCTTCGCCAGCAAGGTATTGAGTATGTGAGTGACTTACTTGAGCAAAAGAGCCAGCTTCCTGTTCAGTTTAGAGGCGAAGGTGGTGATGAGTAAAATATCGATTACTCAGCTTGAAGATAACCAGTTTCGAGTCAGTGGTGAACTGACTCGAAATTCAATCGGCCATGAACGCCTTCTTAACGCTAAGCCAGAATCTAAGCATAAAACATGGTATTTTGACCTTTCTGATGTATCGAGGGTTGACACAGCGGGCTTAGCTTGGTTAATTCACTCTTTCGCAGAATTAAAGCAGCAAGGTATTCGCCTTGAACTGCAAAATACACCTGAGCAATTGCAAAAGTTAATGCAGTTGGGACAGGTCACAAACTTATTTGAGTGAGATTTATGGAAACAAGCCAAGTCGAAACGTTATTACGCGACGAACTAAAATTAGATGAAGTCATTGTTAAAGCAAATGGTAGCCACTATGAAGTGATTGCAGTGGGTGAGTGTTTTGACGGTTTAACTCGCGTTAAAAAACAGCAATTGGTGTATGCCCCGTTAATGTCAACTATCTCAGACGGTACAATTCATGCGGTGTCAATTAAAGCATTCACACCCACTGAATGGAAACGCGAACAAAAATTCATTTTACCTCAATAGTCGTAGGCTCCACTTATGGATCAATTCGTTATTCAAGGTGGTACCTCACTGGCAGGTGAAGTTACTATCTCTGGCGCTAAAAATGCCGCTCTTCCAATTCTTTTTGCTGCGCTTTTAGGGCAGGGTAAAAGTACTTTTAGCAATGTGCCTCGTTTACGCGATATTGGTACCACAGAGGCTTTATTAAAGACCTTAGGTGCTAATGTTGAATGGCAACAAGATACGCTGGTTATCGACGGTGCAACCGTTAATAAAACACTCGCTCCGTATGAGTTAGTAAAGCAAATGCGTGCGTCAGTGCTTGCACTTGGCCCGCTTGTGGCACGTTTTGGTGAAGCACAAGTATCGCTGCCTGGCGGTTGTGCGATAGGTGCACGTCCTGTTGATATCCATATCCAAGGCCTTGAGCGTATGGGGGCGGTTATCAAAGTAGAAAACGGCTACATTAACGCCAAAGTAGACGGTCGTTTGAAAGGCGCTGAAATTTTCATGGAAATGGTAAGTGTAGGGGCCACAGAAAATTTATTGATGGCAGCGACACTGGCTGATGGCAAAACGGTGCTTGAGAATGCAGCACGCGAGCCTGAAATCACGGATCTTGCTAACTGTTTAATTGCCATGGGGGCAAAGATAACCGGAGCCGGTACGAGCCGAATTGAAGTTGAAGGTGTCGAATCACTGTCAGGCTGCGAGTACAGTATTTTACCTGACCGTATCGAAACGGGCACTTTTTTGGTTGCTGCTGCGATGGCCGGTGGTGAAGTGCTTTGTAAAAACACCGATCACCATAGCCTTGACCCTGTTATTGAGAAACTGCGTGCGACAAATGCATTCGTAGAAGTAACCGATAACAGTATTTACTTAGATATGCGTGGCCGTGAATTAAAAGCGGTGAATATTAAGACCATGCCACATCCTGGCTTCCCAACAGACATGCAAGCACAATTTACCGCGCTTAATGTTGTGGCGAAGGGCAGTGCAACAATTACCGAAACGATATTTGAAAATCGTTTTATGCATGTCCCTGAGTTACAGCGTATGGGAGCCAATATCCGCTTAGAGGGCAACACGGCGATTTGTGGTGATACCGAAAGGTTATCGGGTGCACAAGTGATGGCAACGGATTTACGTGCGTCAGCCAGTCTTATACTGACGGGGATTGTGGCACAAGGTGAAACAATCGTTGATAGAATCTATCACGTTGACCGTGGTTATCAACGCATAGAAGATAAGCTCAGTGCATTGGGTGCTAATATTAAGCGTCGTTCGAGTTAAGAACAGCACTGCTTGTTTAAAAAAGGCCTATATTATATAGGCCTTTTTTATTGCTATAACTTGGTTTCGAGTTCTGCGACGGTGACCATTATTTTTAGAATCTTGCCATCACGGTACAGCTCAAATTCAATTTCTTTACCCGGCTCTGTATTGCCTATTTTCTCAAGCACTTGCTGTGGGTTTGCAACCGATAATCCGGCAATTTTAATGACAATATCTTGCTCTTTTATACCCGCTTGCCATGCAGGACCAAGGGGATCTAGGTTATTAATACGCATACCCGTTACTGGAGTGTAGCTGTCGCTTACATCTTTTCCGGTGCTGTCCACAGCGGTTCCAGTAAAGCCTAGGTAACCACGAACGACACGGCCATGTTTAATTAGCTTTTCCATAATATCTTTTGCAAGAGAGTAGGGAACAGCAAAGAAGATACCTTGAATATCTAAGTTTTCACGGGTTTTAAATTGCGCTGATGTGATACCCACAAGGTCGCCTCGTGAGTTAACTAATGCTCCCCCTGAGTTACCCACATTTATGGCCGCATCCATTTGTAATAGGTTATTGTAGGGGCTGTCGGTGATCTTTTGTTTGCCGGTAGCGCTAATAATCCCTTGGGTAATTGTTTGACCTAAATTGAGTGGGTTACCAATTGCGAGCACAACATCGCCTACTCGGGGCTTGAAGTTATCGTTGACGGGGATCACAGGTAAATGATCAGAATTTATTTTTAGGAGGGCTAAATCAGTTATGGTATCAAAACCAATTAGTTGAACGTCGTAAAAGCGACGGCCATCGGTTAAGATCACAATAATTTGGTCCGCATTATTGATCACATGGTAATTGGTTAATATGTAGCCATCTTGCGACATGATCACGCCAGATCCTAACTCTTGAATCGTATTTTGACGTTTGTATCGCGGTTGGTTTGAAATGCTCTCAGAAAAGATGGTCACCACCGAAGGAGCGGCTCTTTGCACAGCGCTAGAAAAGCTCATATGCTCAGACGACATCGCGGCTGGTAAGTTTACATTAGGAAAAAGTGCGCTGCGTAAACTGGGGCTAAATAACACCACCAAAAAAGCAATCCCTAATCCGGTAAAAAGTGGTGGAAGAATAAATTTAAATAGTTTTAGCACAATATTCTTATTATCAGTGAGCAATCCCCTAATGATGGCACAAAAAAAATAACAGCGGCAAGCACCGCTGTTATTTTTTCATGATTTATCAATTAAGTTTACTGGATCAGAACAAAAACAAGCTCTCTGCCGCGTTTCACACCGAGTACGATGTTACCTTGCGTGTTTTCGATAATTTTATTCATGTCACGAATATTCTCAACACGTTGGCGGTTCACTTGCATGATCACGTCACCTTCTTCTAAGCCCACACGTGCGGCAGGTGAACGTGCTTCTACTGAGGCAACTTCAACACCTTTCCCATCGCTCTTTTGCGTGTTTTCAAGCGTTGCGCCTTGGAATGCAGGGTGTGTTTCTTCACCTGCTGAAACAGAAGTCGCGGCGCCATCAAGTGTGACATTTACTATTTTCACTTTGCCATCACGATAGATACCGAGCTTCACTTTTTTGCCTTCACCTAGGGTCGCAATTTTACTGCGCAGTTCGTGGAAGCCACTGATCTCAGTACCATCAACACTAATAATAACATCTCCGGCTTTTATGCCCGCTTTACTCGCTGCGGTGTCATCCATTACCTGCATGACATAGGCACCTTGCTTAACATCAAGCTTTTGCGCTTTTGCAAGCCCTGCATCCAACGGACGGCCTGAAATACCGAGTGAGCCGCGGCGTACCTCACCGTGTTCAATAATTTGATCAACAAGGTTTTTCATCATTGTTGATGGAATGGCAAAGCCAATTCCCACGTTACCGCCAGAGGCACCTAAAATTGCGGTGTTAATACCGATTAACTCGCCGTTTAGATTAACAAGCGCGCCTCCCGAGTTACCTTGGTTAATCGCAGCATCGGTTTGGATGAAATCTTCATAGCCCTCTATATTTAGACCACTGCGGCCAAGGGCACTTACGATCCCAGAGGTTACAGTGTGGCTTAAACCAAACGGGTTACCAATCGCGACAGCAAAATCACCGACGCGAAGCTTATCTGAATCTGCAATTTTTAAAGCGGTTAAATCCTCAGCATCGATTTGTAACAAGGCAATATCAGACTCTTTGTCACTGCCAATTTTTGTTGCTTCATACTCACGGCCATCTTCAAGCGTGACCACCATTTTTTCGGCATCTTCAACAACGTGATTATTGGTCACTACATAACCTTCATCGGCATCGATAATCACACCAGAACCAAGACCACTAAATTGACGCTTTTGACTGCCCCCACGCGGCACACCAAAAAAGTCATCGAAAGGGGTTGCTCTACGGCGGACTTCTTTAGACCCTGATACTTGAATACTCACGACGCCTGGGGTGATCTGTTCAAGCATTGGTGCGAGCGTTGGCAGTTGTTGACCATTGACAGCCACCGGAAGTTTGGCCATTGAAATTGCAGGGGTTAACAATAAGCTAGTAGATAAAATAGCAGCACTAATAACAGATAATTTCATTTTCATAGTCTGGGTTTACTCCACTTCAGAGATAAAGCAAAAACTAAAAAGGGCTGCATAAGCAGCCCTTTTCTTCGTTTAGATATAAAGCTGTTATATCTAAAGACTATGGGGTCAAAAAAAAGTTCATCAAGAGGCTTTAGAATGTTCTGAAACTTTATTTGAACCTGCAAATAGACCTGTTTCACCTACTACATAGTCGGCAGGCTGCGCTTCTGCGTTTGAGCGATCGCTTTGGCGGTCTTGTAATGAATGTTGCAATTGCTCCGTGGTTTCTTTTGAAAAGAACGGCTCATTAGGGTGCTGCTTTTTATCTGTTAGGAGTAACTTATTTGTTTCTTCAACATGATTGAGCAATTGATCGTAGTTGTCTTTCATTTTTGAAACCAGTTTGCCAGTGCTCGCAAGGTGATCGGCAACGTCTTGACGATATTGTTCAAGTGCATTGTTGGCTTGTTCTACTTGATGCTCTAGCTCGTCTTGTTTAAATTGCTTTTTGGTTACAAATGCACCAATAAAGAATGCTGCGATTGCAACGATGATTAAAATACCTACCCAGGTAATTGTGCCCATAAATCCACCCCTTTGGGAAAAATAACTAAAACTTATGCCTTAAAAGCATTTATAGTCCAATCTTTATTAAAATATGCTTAATTTGATTGTGAAATCATACTGCGGGCTAATATACCCTGAGATACGATGCGTGTTAATATACTGTGCAAATTTAACTGTGTTTTATTGTAACGACCTATGACTCCTTGGCAGAAATACCAACAAGATTTACAACGTGAAGACTTCGTACATGATGCAGCGCAAGAAAATGCGGTTCGTCATTTGCAAAGACTCTATGATGACTTAACTGCTGACAAGCCAGCCGCCAAGGGATGGTTTGCCAAGCTCTTTTCTAAAGATAGCACGCCAGCTATAAAAGGGCTTTATTTTTGGGGCGGTGTTGGTAGAGGTAAGACCTATTTGGTTGATACATTTTACGAAGCACTGCCTACTGAGCGTAAAATGCGTGTGCACTTTCACCGGTTTATGCACCGTGTACATGATGAGCTTAAAAAGTTAAAAAACACCAGTAATCCACTGAACGTCGTTGCTGATATCTTTAAGTCGGAGACAGATATTATTTGTTTCGATGAGTTTTTTGTACAAGATATCACGGATGCAATGTTGCTAGGCGGCCTGATGGAAGCCTTGTTCGAGCGCGGTATTGTGCTTGTGGCAACGTCGAATATTGTTCCGGATGAGCTATATAGAAATGGCTTGCAGCGTGCGCGATTCTTACCAGCAATTGAATTAGTAAAAGCAAATACTGAAATAGTAAATGTTGATTCAGGGGTTGATTACCGTTTACGGACCTTAGAGCAGGCCGAAATTTTTCATAGTCCGCTCGATGCGCAAGCAGACGCAAACTTATTTGAATACTTTGATAAGCTTTCACCTGAGCCCGGCATTTTAGATACCGCTATTGAAATAGAAGGGCGCATGATAAAAACCCGTAAAGTGTCTGATTGTATCGTGATGTTTGATTTTAGCGAGTTGTGTGAAACAGCCCGTAGTCAGGTCGACTATATGGAGATCAGCCGTTTATACAACACCGTCATACTCTCGAATGTAAAAGCATTAGGACAAGCAAATGACGATGCCGCACGTCGTTTTATTGCATTGGTTGATGAGTTTTACGAGCGCAATGTGACGCTTATTATTTCTGCAGAAAAACCGATCACTGAACTTTACAGTGAAGGTAACTTAAACTTTGAATTTAAGCGCTGTATTAGCCGATTACAAGAAATGCAGTCGCTCGAATATTTAGCGCGAGAGCATTTAGCATAGTCATTGTTGAGTTGTTTTTTGTGAGTTTTCAGAAATTAGCCACTTGAGATGACGCTTTCTTTATAAATAAGTTGATAAAAAAGCCATCGCTCACATTAAGTGCGTAAATATTATTTCTGATTTCTGATTTCTGATTTCTTAGAATAAAAAACAACCATCATCTAGCAATGTGGTTTAAGTGCTGGTATACTCCCGCGTCTGCCACGTTGCGTTCTATTGCCAGATATTAGTTTAGCCTCTAATTGATGGCGCAAAGTCTTAAACTCGAAGGGGTTAAAGCATTCAACTTAGAGCGGTAATTAAAAATAATTACCTGTGGTTTTAAATTAAAAAACATTGGATTTTAATAAATGAAAACGTTTGTTGCTAAGCCAGAAACAGTAAAACGTGACTGGTACGTAGTTGACGCTGAAGGTAAAACTTTAGGTCGCATCGCTACTGAAATCGCTCGTCGCCTACGCGGTAAGCATAAAGCTGAGTACACTCCTCACGTAGATACTGGTGATTACATCATCGTTATCAACGCAGAGAAAGTTACTGTTACTGGTAATAAAGCAAAAGACAAAATGTACCACTCACATACTGGTTTCCCAGGTGGTCTTAAGTCTACTACTTTCGACAAGCTTCAAGCTGCAAAGCCTGAAATGATCATCGAAAAAGCTGTTAAAGGCATGTTGCCACGTGGTCCTTTAGGCCGCGCTATGTACCGTAAACTTAAAGTTTACGCGGGTACTGAGCACAACCATGCTGCACAACAGCCTCAGGTTCTAGACATTTAAGGAGCACTATCATGGCAAATCAATACTACGGTACAGGTCGTCGTAAAAGTTCAAGTGCTCGCGTATTCTTACGCCCAGGCACTGGTAACATCGTAATTAACAAGCGCTCTCTAGAAGAGTACTTCGGTCGTGAAACTGCTCGCATGGTTGTTCGTCAAGCATTAGAGCACGTTGAAATGACTGAAAAGTTTGACTTACACATCACTGTTTCAGGTGGTGGTACTACTGGTCAAGCTGGTGCTATCCGTCACGGTATCACTCGTGCACTTATGGAGTTTGACGAGTCATTACGTCCTACACTTCGTAAAGCAGGCTTCGTTACTCGTGATGCGCGTAAAGTTGAACGTAAGAAAGTGGGTCTTAAGAAAGCTCGTAAGCGTCCACAATTCTCAAAACGTTAATATTTACGTTTATCAGAATTTCAAAAACCCAGCTTCGGCTGGGTTTTTTGTTTTCAGCTATTTCTTCTAGGAATTAGACGTTAGAAATTAGAAGTTAGAAATTAGAAGTTAGAAGTTAGAAGTTAGAAATTAGACGTTAGAAATTAGACGTTAGATCACACACATAAAAAGCGTGTTTGAGGTTAAAGTAATTTATTTTGTTCTAACCACTAACCACTAACCACTAACCACTAACCACTAACCACTAACCACTAACCACTAACCACTAAATTTACGATTACTGATGTGAATAGGGATCAAACAGAGAAAGTTGTAACCTGCGTATGGTCCATTTTTTTCGTTCGATATTTAACCGGTCTTGGCAATTCCTTCGTATTACATTAAAAAAACTTCACGATTTCGCAAAATAAGCTCAAATCCATCAGTTAATTGATGAATTTTTTTGCTACAATTGGGGGGCAAGTAATGTGAGTGAGTTCAACAACAGCTAATGCAGATTTCTGTTTCCTCTTAGTGAGGTTGATCTTGGTCAGTATATTGTTTTTTATATGCGTTATCATAACCAACGGCTTCATACTCGAGCTTACCCAAATTAATAATTCATTAAATGGGGTTTATTCGAGCATGGGACTGTGAATAACCTTGTTTTAATCAAGGGTTTTAATTATGATCGCGTCTATTTTAAAATTTCTAAAAATTAACCTGCTGTAACTGATGTTCTCAATATGGCAAGTGTTGGGAATCATAGTGGAGATAAGTGGATGAGCAATGCGCCTGTAGACAATGGCCGACGTCGCTTTTTAACCATAGCTACCTCTGTTGTTGGTGGTGTTGGTGCGGCTGGGGCTGCTGTTCCTTTTATTGCGTCTTGGAATCCAAGTGAGCGAGCTAAATCTGCGGGTGCGCCTGTAGAAGTAGATATCAGCAAGCTTGAGCCAGGACAATTAATTCGTGTTGAGTGGCGAGGAAAACCTGTTTGGGTTATCAATCGTACACCAAAAATGCTTGAGCAGATGAAAGCTCACGAGGGGCAACTTCGTGATCCAGCGTCTGAAGAGCCTCAACAACCTGAATCATCAACGAACGAATACCGTTCGCAACGTCCAGAAATTTTCGTTGCTGTTGGTATTTGTACGCACTTAGGTTGTTCACCAAGCTTCTTACAAGGTGGCTTTGGTGAGAAAGTTGAAGGCACAGATGATGGTTTCTTCTGTCCGTGTCACGGTTCTAAATTTGATATGGCGGGTCGTGTATTCCAATCTGTACCTGCACCATTGAATCTAGAGATTCCTCCGTATACCTTCCTTGATGACACGACTATTTTAGTCGGTGAAGAAAAAGGAGCGGCGTAATGTTTGGTAAAATTATTGGTTGGATCGACGATCGTATTCCAATGACTCGTGTTTGGAACATGCACATTGCACAGTATCCAGCACCTAAAAACTTTAACTTCTGGTACTTCTTTGGCTCATTAGCTATGTTAGTGCTTGTTAACCAGATCGTAACAGGCATTTGGTTAACAATGAACTTTGTACCATCAGCTGAAGGTGCATTCGCATCAGTAGAATACATCATGCGTGATGTTGAATACGGTTGGTTACTTCGTTACCTACACTCGACAGGTGCATCAGCGTTCTTTATCGTTGTTTATCTGCACATGTTCCGTGGCATGATCTACGGTTCTTACCAAAAACCACGTGAGTTACTGTGGTTGTTCGGTATGTTCATCTTCTTAGCGCTAATGGCTGAAGCTTTCATGGGTTACTTACTACCTTGGGGACAAATGTCGTTCTGGGGTGCGCAGGTAATCATTTCACTGTTCGGTGCGATTCCGGTTATTGGTGATGATTTAACGCTTTGGATCCGTGGTGACTACGTAATTTCGGGTGCGACGCTTAACCGCTTCTTTGCACTACACGTAATCGCGCTTCCTTTAGTTATCGTTATCTTAGTGTTCTTACACATTGTTGCGTTACACGAAGTGGGTTCAAACAACCCAGACGGTGTTGAAATTAAGCGTAAGAAAGGCTCTGTGGCTGAAGAAGATAAGCCTAAATTTAAATTCCACGAGTATTACACCAACAAGAAAGACATTGTTGATGCAATTCCGTTCCACCCTTACTACACAGTTAAAGATATTGTGGGTGTGGTTGGTTTCTTAATCTTATTCTGTTGGGTTGTATTCTTTATGCCTGCGATGAATGGTTTCTTCTTAGAAGCGCCAAACTTCGAAGCAGCGAACCCACTGAAAACACCTGAGCACATTTTCCCTGTTTGGTACTTTACGCCATTCTATGCGATTCTGCGCGCTATCCCAGATAAACTAATTGGTGTTATCGCGATGGGTGCATCTATCGTAGTGCTTGCGTTACTACCTTGGATTGACCGTGGTTCGGTTCGTTCTATTCGTTATCGTTGTGGCTTACACAAGTTAAACATTGCTCAATTCGTGGTAACGTTTGTTATCTTAGGTTGGGTTGGTGCAACACCACAAACTGATTTCAAAACGCTGTTATCGCAAATCACGACTGTGACATACTTTATGTTCTTCGTATTGTTATTTGTTTACAGCAAGAACGAGAAAACTAAGCCATTACCAACGAGGTTGACGAAATGATGAAAAAGCTAATTATCGGTTTATTCGCATTGTTGCCAACGTTGACGATGGCAGCAGGTCCTTCGGTTCCTTTAATGGACGCGAACATTGACCTAAAAGACAATGCGTCTTTGCAACGTGGTGCTAAATTGTTCATGAACTACTGTCTTGGTTGTCACCAAATGCAGTATCAACGTTATGAGCGTACGTTCCGCGATATCGGTATTCCTACTGAAATTGGTCAAGAGCAACTTATTTTTGACGGTTCAAAAGTAGGTAGCCACATCAAGAATGCAATTGCGAAAGATGACGCAGCTAAATGGTTTGGCGCAGCGCCACCGGACTTAACGCTTGTAGCGCGAGTTCGTGGTACTGACTGGATCTATACGTATCTGAAGTCATTTTATAAAGATGAATCTCGCCCGTTTGGTGTAAACAACATTGTTTTCCCATCGGTAGGTATGCCGCACGTTCTTCAAGAACTACAAGGTTTACCGACACCTATCACTGAAGAAGTCGAGGAACATGGTCACACAGTGACTAAGGTTGTTGGCACTGAAACAGATGGTACAGGTGAAATGAGTGACGACGAGTACGATCGTGCTGCTCGTGACTTAACTAACTTCTTAGCTTACGTAGGCGAACCGTCACGTTTAGAGTCAGAAGCGTTAGGTCTTAAGGTAATTGGTTTCTTAGTGATTCTATTTATCTTGGCATTCATGCTGAAGAAAGAATACTGGAGAGATGTTCACTAATTCTGGACGTTTTGAAAGGTAATTTTGTGATAGGGGCTTAAGCCCCTATTGCTGTTTTTGTAATATAATGGAGGTAGGCATGGCCGTAGCTGCCAATAAGCGCCCTGTAATGACCCTGTTTTCTGGTGCTAACTGTATGTATAGCCATCAAGTACGCATTGTACTTGCTGAAAAAGGTGTAAGTGTTGACATTCACCTGGCTGAAAAGGATAACCTGCCAGAAGCACTTCATGAAATTAACCCTTACGGTACAGTACCCACACTGATCGATCGTGAGCTTGGTTTATATCAGGCAAACATCATCATGGAATACCTTGATGAACGTTTTCCTCATCCTCCACTAATGCCTGTTTATCCGGTTATGCGTGGCCGTAGTCGCTTAATGATGCACCGTATTGATACTGATTGGTACAGCTTAGCGAATAAAATCACAAGCGGTAGCAGTGAAGCAGCACAAGCACGTAAAGAGCTAACTGAAGCATTACTTGCAATTGCACCAATCTTCTCTGAAGCGCCTTATTTCATGAGCGAAGAATTCAGCTTAGTTGATTGTTATTTAGCACCGCTATTATGGCGTTTACCTGAACTGGGCATTGAGCTTTCAGGTTCGGGAGCTAAAGAACTTAAAGAATACATGCTGCGTTTATTTGAGCGTGAATCTTTCCAAGCTTCATTGACTGAAGCAGAGCGTGAGATCCGTTTATAATGACGCCAAATCGTCCTTATTTACTACGCGCTTTCTTTGATTGGATTGTTGATAATCAGTGCACACCGCACCTTGTTGTGAACGCTGATTTTCCTGCTGTACAAGTACCAACGCAATTTGTTCAAGACGGTCAAATTGTCTTAAACATTAGCCCATCGGCAGTTACAAACTTTGCTATGGATAACCAACAGCTAAGCTTTAATGCCCGCTTTGGTGGTCAACCGATGCAAGTGTATGTGCCTATGGGGGCTGTGCTCGCAATTTATGCACGTGAGAATGGTGAAGGGACTGTATTTACTGCAGAAGAATTCATCGAGGACGAAGAAGAGTTTGCTCCGGTATTAGAAAGTGTTGAAACGCCTGACGATATTTCGCCAGATGATGAGCCACCTGCTAAGCCTGAGAAAAAGAAGGGTGCTCACTTACGAGTGATCAAGTAGCCTTTTCAAATGCTCAAAAAAAACCCGCTTAAATGCGGGTTTTTTATTAATGAATATTGAGTGATTAACTATAAATACTCAAACACCTTAATGACACGCTCTACACCTGAGATGTTACGGGCAACATCAACCGCTAAATTAGCCTCCGTATCGCTCACTAAGCCCATTAAAAATACCTCGCCATTCTCTGTGACAACTTTAATGTTATTGGCACTGATGTTCTCTGCGGTAATAAGCTGCGTTTTAACTTTTGAGGTTAACCACGAATCGTGAGTTTGCGTACTCATGCCTATATTTGAGCTGATGCGAATTTGATTATGAATTTTACGAATACCGTCAACACCTTCGATTGCTCGTTGCGCTTCGTCTTTCATTTCTTGGTTGGCGACTTGGCCTATCATCAACACAATGCCATTAACGCTCACAACATTCACATTCGCGTATTTATGTATGCGCTCGTTTTCACTCAGTGCGATAGAGCTTTTTATTTCGATATTATTATCGTCAATTTGCGAGCCAATAGTACGACGGTCATTGGCCGCAGTGACAGCACCTGCGGTACCAGCAACAACTGCAGCTGCACAGCCTTGCAGCAATAAAATGGTACCAAGTACAATAAGAGACTGTTTAAACATTAATTTTCTTCCTGTGGGAATAAGGTTAAATCGATAAGCTCGCTCAGGCAGTGCAAGTTCACTAAATGAGATTCAACAATGCGGCTAGGGCGTTTTGATGGCACGCGGATTTCAACATCGTTAGGGCCAAGCAAGCCAACTAATTCACCCCCATCGTCACCTACTAACACAATCACTTTCATATCGCGAGTTAACGCCGCTTCTACGGCAGAAATTATTTGCTTTTCATTACCATTGACGGCGATAGCTAGCAGTAAGTCACCTTGTTGTGCGAAAGCACGGATTTGCCTTGCAAAGGTTTCGTGATCATCAATATTGTTGTTGGGACCTAAGTTAACTTGCTCCTGTGCCAAGGCTACTGCAGGTAGACACGGACGCTCAGTTTCGTAAAAGTTAATTAATAAACCAGCCATATGTTGTGCAAGCATATGGCAACTCGCGGTACCACAGCATAACAATTTATTACCATTGATAAGGCTTTGTGCAATGGTAAATGCCGCTGATTCAAGGGCGCTTGGGAGCACCTCGCCAGCCGCAATTTGAACTTGAATATTCTCGGTGAAAATCTTTTTTATTGTATCTTGCATAACCTACCAATTAAGCCGACGCCAAGCGGCGTTAGTACACATTTTTAAACCAGTTTATTTCGCTATTTAGTTCACCTGTTATGGCAACATAATCAATTCGCATAGCCTGATTTGATAATTTTTTTTCAGCAAGGTAATGGGCGATCGTTCGTCTAAGCCGTTGCTGTTTTTGCTTACTGAGCGCGTAATTTGCACCACCGCGAAGTTTGTTTTTTCTAAATTTCACTTCAACAAACACCAAGGTTTGCCCTTCGCGCATAATGAGATCAAGCTCACCATATTGGCATAAATAATTACGCCCAATGGCTGTTAGGCCATATTGCTTTAAATACTGCTCAGCCTGTTGTTCATAGTACAGGCCTTTTTCGCGGCTATTGTGCCACAATTGTTTAAACCACGACATGCTTTCATCCTTGTGCTGTCGTTACTTAATCAGCCGAATTAATCCCTGTTGCCGATTGCATAAATAACGGAATCGGTTGCTCTGTTGCTAATTCAACGGCAATGATTTGTTTGTTTTTGTACTGCGCCCAATCTAACGTACGGGTAACATACCCATTCGTTTCAATACTTAATTCGCCACTGATGCCAGCAAAACGTTTTCCTTGAATCATACTTAGTTGCTTAACATCACCTAATAGGCTGGTTGCATCATATGCCATGGCAAATAAGCGCTGACTTATATCTGTATTTTCAGGCCATAAGCGTTCGTATTGCTGACGCAAGTTATGCTGCTTTATCTGACCGTCAAGCATCCAAGGTAGTTCAGTAAAATACAGCCCTTCTAGATCACCTTTATCGGTACTGTCTATTTGTTTGCTATGGCTTTTAGAGCTTGCGTATAGCGGAATACGATCTGCGAAAGTACTTACATTAACATCTAAGTACGGTTTGATGAGGCGAGTTTCAGTTGCATCACCTAAAATATAAATAACATCAATATCGCTACGCGAGCGAGTTTCACTTTCGACTTCTTGCTTAAAGAGCGACTTAACCACTTGGATCCGCTCTTTACTTTGGTCCACTTCTAACAAGCCCGTGATAGTTTTTGGCATGTCATCTTTACCTGCGTAAAAACCAACTTGTGGTTTCACTTCACTGTAACGTTGCCATTGTTGGTTAAAGTACTCAACGAGGCGCTGGCCGTTACTGTTGTTTGGAGCAAGTAGCATTGGCTTTTGGTAACCAGCGGTTAAAAAGCGCTCTAATGCTTGTTGTATTTCGTGTTCAGGGCTTAATGCAAAGAAAAAATGCTGCTGTGAGATACGCTCACCCTCAAAACTATTAAGATGCATAACAGGGTAATCAATCAGCGTTTGTGCTGTGCTTAGCTTTTCAATATTACTTTTAAGCAATGGGCCAATCACAAAGTCAGCTTTAAATTCACTGAGTTTTAAGCTGATTTCAGCGGCAGAAAGTGATTCATCAATAAACAGTGTTTGTTCAAGTGGATGAGTATCAAGTGCGGCAAGTACACCCGCTTTTAATGCGTCGCCTAAGCGTTCGTTAGCGCCTGATAGTGGAATAAGCACCGCTAAACGATTGACATTAAGAGGCTCAACTTGCACAAGCTCAGTGACTTTCTTAGGTAAAATCTCTGCTGCAGGGTGACCTGGATAGCGTCGCATCCAGTTATTCATCGCTTGATGCAATTCAACCGGCGCCCCTAAATACACTTGGTGATAAAGCGCCAGATTAACCCAACCTTGTTGTACCACCGAGCCGCGATTAAAGCGCTCAAGCGCATAAGAAGATAGTTGAGTAAGGCTTGCCCATAAGTCTTTATTTAAATCAGCAACCGTGAAATTATTTTCGTTGCTAATGGTTGATGCTGCAAAGTAATAAGGCATTGCTTGTTTAGGCATGCCTTGTGATGCATAAACGCGAGCCGTTAAATATTGATGCCATGCTTTATGCTCTGGCAAGGTGAGTTGTGATTCGAGCAACTGTAGTTGCTCTAATGCGCGATCACTTTTACCTTGTTTCTCTTGTGCTAAAGCAATGTAAAGCTTGTTTTGAATTTGATCTACGCTTGGTGTGCTCTCGAGCTCAAAACAGATTGTTTCAAGCAATGACCAGCGCTGCTCAGTAATTGCTGCATCGCGAGCGGTATAAAGTAATTGAATTTTATCGGCACCTTGGCGATTTAACGCTGCTTGGTACATTGATTGCGCATCGGTTAGTTGTGATAGGGCTGTGTTTGCTTGCCCCGACTGATTTTCTGCCGTATTTGATGGTTTTTCGGTTGTGCTACAAGCCGATAACCCCGACAATACAATTAATAGACTAACAAGTTTAAGTCGCACAATGATTTCCCAATACGTTAACGCGATTTGCTTATATTACTGACTGACGCAGGAGACCTCAATGTTAAATGAGGAGAATTCAGATAAAATCGGCACTCTTTACATTGTAGCCACACCAATTGGCAACTTTGATGACATCAGCCAGCGTGCCATACAAACCCTATCTGAGGTTGACTTAATAGCCGCTGAAGATACTCGTCACACAGGAAAGTTGCTAAGCCACTTTAATATCAAAGCAAAAACCTTTGCTTTGCATGATCACAATGAAAAACAAAAAGCCCAGCAAATCGTCGATTGGCTAGAGCAAGGAATGAATATCGCGTTGGTTTCAGATGCGGGCACGCCACTGATCAGTGACCCGGGTTATGCCGTGGTAAACTTGTGTCGTGAGCAAGGTGCACATGTTACACCAGTACCTGGTGCATGTGCAGCCATTACGGCAGTGTGTTGTTCTGGTTTGCCGACCGACCGCTTTCAGTTTATCGGTTTTACACCTGCGAAAAGTAAAGCCAGACAAACTTTTTTTATTGAGGCTGTTAATTCAGGTATCACGAGCATTATGTACGAAAGTACCCACCGCATCATGGCAAGCCTTGATGATTTAGAAGCCGCATTAGGCTCAGACCAACCGGTGGTATTTGCCAAAGAATTGACCAAAACATTCGAAACTTTTTTCAATGGCAGCGTTGCTGAGCTAAAGCAGTTTTTAACGAATGATCCAACAAAGCAGCGCGGCGAAATAGTATTAATGCTGCCGGGTAAAGCGAAGCAAAGCGATGATATCCCAGAAGATGCCCGCCGTATGCTTGGCTTACTCGAAGCCGAAATGCCACTTAAAAAAGCCTGTGGCGTGGTTGCAGAGTATTTCGGTTTAAAGAAAAACGCGCTTTATAAAGCAATTATTGACGAAAAAGACTAATTCTTTACTGCACTCGGCTGCATGCTCAGGTATACTGCGCGCCGAGTCAGCCGAGATAATCGCTGCCTGCAACGAAAATGCGCAGGGGGAGGAAAGTCCGGGCTCCACAGGGCAGGGTGCCAGCTAACGGCTGGGGGGCGCGAGCCTACGACAAGTGCAGCAGAGAGGAGACCGCCAACTTCGGTTGGTAAGGGTGAAAGGGTGCGGTAAGAGCGCACCGGGCCACTGGTAACAGTTGGTTGCAAGGTAAACTCCACCCGGAGCAAGACCAAATAGGGTTCTATCATTTTAAATAATGAACGCGTGGCCCACGTGAGAACCGGGTAGGTTGCTTGAGCCATAGAGCGATTTATGGCCTAGACGAATGATTATCCACGACAGAACCCGGCTTACTGGCTGACTCACCAAATTAATGAAAGCCCACAGTGAAAACTGTGGGCTTTTTGCTTTCTAAATCACAAGCAATTTTTAACCAAGTATAATCATTCCCTAATCGCCATCATTATTGATCTTGAACAAGGTTGCTACGTTGACTCTGTTTCACAGAATGATACAGTGAATTTGAACTTTAATTCTAGCCAAAGGAGCTGCCCATGCTAGGCGAAAAACACTCGTTATTGAATGAATTCCCAGAGTTTAATGAATTAATCCACAACCTTGCCAAAAGCGATGCCCATTTTAAAAATACCATGCAACGATACGATGACATGGATAAAGAAATTAGAGAGCTTGAGCTTAATAGTTCTCCGATTGATGACAGTGAAATGCATGAAAAGAAACACCAAAGAGCTGCGCTGAAAGACGAACTTTATGATTTCTTAAAAGCGAAAGCATAAAACAGAAAATGACACCTAATGCCCCTTGCTCTTATGACTCTCGCTGACAAGGGGTGTTATTTCCCAGTTAACCCTAATTTATACCTTTCTAACGCTTTTAATTCCCTTATTTTCAATAGTTTTATATGTTAGTAACTGTTTATTCAGATTTTTTAAATGGGTGGAATTTATATGTTTGCGAAGGGAGCAATCAAAGCCGTCTCACTGTGTATTATGGCTATGTCTGTCAGCCTGAGTGCCGCAGCAAGTATCAACAATACAGAGACTATGTGGCCAGGCACGGTTTACAACACGGATATACCTACATTTAAGCAGGTTCTTGGTTATGATGTAGGTGAGCGCATTACTAATTACAACGATATGCGTCGTTATTTAACAGCCCTTGAGCAAGCCGCTCCTGAGCGTATTAAAGTTTTTAAGTATGCAAACAGCTGGGAAGGTCGTGAGCTTGTTTATGCGGTTGTTGGCACCGCTGAGCATATTCGCTCATTAGAAACCCTTGCAAAAAACACGCAATCGCTGGCAGACCCACGAAGTACATCTGCGAAAGATGCAAAGTCACTCATCAAAAACTTACCCACTTCAGTGTGGCTGCAGTATGCAGTACACGGTAATGAAATTAGCTCGACCGATGCGGCACTGTTCACCGCTTACCATTTATTAGCGGCACCGAACGATACCATTAACAGTAAAATATTAGAGAACACCGTTGTATTTATTGATCCCCTACAAAACCCTGATGGTCGTGAGCGCTTTGTTTCTCGCTATTATGCCACTGTCGGATTAGAGCACAGCGCAGACCGTTTAAGTGCAGAGCATAATGAGCCTTGGCCTCGAGGTCGAGTTAATCATTATCTGTTCGATATGAATCGTGATTGGTTAGCACTTACTCAGCCTGAAACAAAGGGTAGAGTAGCTGCAATTAATAAATATAAACCTCAAGTAGTGGTTGATATTCATGAAATGGGCGGCGATCAATCATATTATTTTGCGCCGGCTGCTCAGCCATTCAATCCCCATATGACAAAAACGCAAATAGCCAATATGGATGCTATTGGCCAAAATCATGCTAAATATTTTGATGAGTTTGGCTTTGATTATTTTACCCGCGAAATTTTTGATGCTTTTTATCCTGGGTACGGTGATAGTTGGCCTGTATTTTATGGTGCGTCAGCATCAACCTACGAAGTAGGCTCTGCTCGCGGCCATGTTTTTGAAAAAAACACCGGTGAACTTCTCACTTATTTTAATACAGTGAAGCGTCAGTTTGTGGCATCAATTTCTACCGCCGAAGGTGCAGCTAATCAACGTGAGAAGCTACTTAATGACTTTTACCAATATCAAGTTGATGCAATTGATTCAGGTAAGAAGAGTAAAGAACGTGTGTATATTTTACCGAACCAAAGTAACCGTGAAGGAACGCATAAACTTGCGACGTTAATGGCTGAACACGGCGTAGAAGTTCAACAAGCAAATGAAGATTTCAAAGCATGCGGTGTTAAATACAAAGCGGGTAGCTACTTTATTGATACAGCGCAGCCGCGTGGTGTATTTGTTCGTACTACATTTACAGACCAAGTTGATATGGCTGAAGCCTTTGTGAAAGAACAAGAAAGACGCCGTGCTCGTAACCTAGGCGACGAAATTTATGATGTCACAGGCTGGTCGCTGCCAATGATGTTTAATGTTGATAGCGATAGCTGTAGTAAGGCTGTGAGCGCTGACAGTAAAGCGGTTCAGGCTAACGACACACTGATTGGTAAAGTGAATAACCCAGAAGCCTCAGTGGCTTATATAGTTGCTTGGGGCGACACGGCCGCTGCACGCTTTTTAACCGCAGCGCTGCAAGCAGGCGTTAAGCTTAAAAGTGCTGACCAAGCATTTGTATTAGGTGATAAAACTAACTACCCAGCGGGCAGTTTAGTGATTGAAAAGCGCTTAAACGATAAAGACTTACTGACTAAAATTAGTCAAATTGCAGAGCAAACAGGTGCCATAGTCGATGGTGTTGATTCAAGCTGGGTGATTGATGGCCCCAGTTTTGGTAGTAATAAAACAGTGCCAATGGTGGCGCCAAAAGTGGCGATTGCATGGGATGTACCTACTAGTGAGCTAAGCGCTGGTAACACCCGTTTTGTTATAGAAAGACAGCTCGGCTATCCGGTAACGGCTATTCGTACACCAATGCTTGCATGGGCTGATTTAAGTGATTACCAAGTGTTGATTTTACCGGAAGGTAATTACGAGCAAGCATTAGGTAAATCGGGCGCGGCTAATTTAAAAAGCTGGGTTGAAGCTGGTGGCGTGTTGATTGCACTCGGTAATGCAAACCGCTTTACCACCCATGCTGATTACGGCTTATTAGATGTTAAGCGCGAGCAAGCCTACCGAGAAGAAAAAGCCGACAGCAGCGATGATAAAAGCAGTAAAGTGGCAGGGCAGTTATTCGCTTCTCGTGATGATTTAAAAGCAGCGAGCATCGAACCACACACCTCGCCAGACTATGTAGCCGGTGTACTTGCTAATGTTGAAGTAGACCAAGAGCATTGGTTAACCGCAGGCGTCGATAAAAATTTAGTGGCGGTGGCTTACGGTAATGATATTTACACGCCAATTAAACTTAACTCAGGCAAAAACTTAGCGTGGTTCATAGGTAAAGACGATGTACTGGCGAGTGGTTATTTGTGGCAGCAAAACAAAGCTCAGCTAGCTTACAAGCCGCTCCTTGTTCATCAACCACTAGGTAAAGGCATGGTGATAGGCTTTACACAATCACCGACGTATCGCGCCTACCTTGAAGGCATGAATGTATTGCTCACTAACACGATTTTCCGTGCTGCAGCTCATGCTCAGTAAGGTTTAGAACAAATCGAAATGCCCGGCCAAGTTGCGGGCTTTTTCGTGTTTAAAGCTTCTCTCAACATCTAAAATAAAAAAGCCCGCAGGGCAAAGGGCGGGCTTTTTAGTGTTCCATGGAGAGGAAGTGTTAAGACACAATCCCGAGTGGCTTACCTGTTTGCCAAGCGCCACGGGTAAAGTCTGGTATCGTTTTGCTGTTACTTCTGTCTGCAACCGATGCCATACTTTGTGGAAAGATAGATGACCAGGCTGCAGCATCGTAAACATCTTGATCCAGTGGTTCATTGTTACGCAAGCAGTAAATCATGCGCCATAACATTATGAAATCCATGCCGCCGTGACCACCGTTGCGAACGGCTTCTTCACCCATACGTTGCCATAATGGATGATCAAACTCTGCACGCCATTTTTCCATATCGTGATCCCAGCGATGGAAATTTTGCATATGTGGTTTACGGCCTTGTGAGCCCGCACTTTCCCATGCTGCTACTTCAGCTTCATATTGCTGCTGGTAGATTTTTGCAATGGCTGGTGGTACATCTTCTAGGGCAATGCGGTTAGGAAAACCTGCAAATGTCCCATTAGTACCTTGAATTAGGTTATGGCGGCTGTACGGGCGTGGGCTTGTGGTGTCGTGCTGAACCATAATGCTTCGGCCTTTCACTGTTTTAATAATGCTGGTGTTCATGTCGCCAGCAGTAAATTTCAGTGAACGACGTTCGTGGCCTGCAGGAAATTCACGTTCTGCGTAGGCTGCACGGCCAAGTGCAGGTGAGCTGACTGATGTTACGAAATCAAAGCGATCACCCCGGTTGATGTTCATATATTGAGAAACGGGGCCTAAGCCATGAGTGGGGTATAAGTTACCGTTTACTTTTGTATGCCAGTAAGTACGCCACGAGCCGGTACTGCGGTCAATTTCTTTCATTTGCCAACGCAGGTCATGAATATAAGCGGCTTCACCATGCAGTAACTCGCCAAATACGCCTTTACGAACCATGTTTAGAACCATTAACTCGTCACGGCCGTAGTTAACGTTTTCCATCATCATGCAGTTCTTTTGAGTGCGCTCAGCAGTGTTTACTAGTTGCCAGCACTCTTCCATAGTGGTTGCTGCGGGTACTTCAACAAAGGCATGTTTACCACTTTCCATGGTTTCAACACTCATTGGTGTGTGCCAACGCCAAGGTGTTGAAATGATCACGATGTCGATGTCATTGCGAGCCAGCATGTCTAAATAGGCTTTATCAGACCCCGTGTAAGCAGTTGGTTTAGGTAAGCCTTTTTCAACAACATAGTTAATTGATTTCTCGAGCATTAGCTGATCTGTGTCACAGATAGCTTTAATTTCAACACCTTCAATGTGGCAAAGGTGTTTTACATGGCCGCTACCACGTTGACCAACGCCAATAAAACCAACACGTACCACATCCATCGCAGGCACAGCTAAGCCCATTACGCTTTTACCTTGTGACGCAAGTGGTGTGCTTTGATTATCACCTTGTTGGCTTTTCGCACAGCCAGTCACGACTGTCGCGGCGGTAATAGCTGCGGCAGATTTTAAAAAACGTCGTCTATCTATTGTCATAACGATACCTAAATCACTGAGATTATTTTAATAGTGGGTTTCAGTTGTTTCTTTTTATCTTAATTGAAAGACAATTACAAAAGTTAACAGGTAATCAAAATTGCAGCATGTCCGCAATAATATATACAACTAACACAGTTCAATCTTGGTGTAATAGATGTATTTAATTTACAGGATAAGTATTAAATAATATTACTGCCTTGCTCAGGATCGCGAGACTGATCGGCTTGTTCACGAATATCATCTGCATCACTACTTATATCATCCAAGCTATGGTCGTCGAGAGTGTTTGATGTTTGTGGGGGCGAAGTGGTGTGATGACTGGTGTGCTCGGCATCGGTATTTAAAATAATTCGTTCGCGAGCATCATCTGGCATACTAATTTTTTCTGCTAAATAGGTGTTTACTAACATTCGCATTAGCTGAGATGCTACTTTAACCGTGCTATGTTCACTGCTGTTTACCCAAAAATAAATGGTTAAATTAAGCGTGGCAGATCCAAGCGATTCAATGAGAACCTGACTGGGGGGATCATTAATAACGGCAGGGTTTTGACTTACGACTTGCATGGCTAATTGCTGAGCATAGCGAATGTCATTATCGTAGCCAATGCCTACTGTAAAATGGCCGCGCATTTTGGGGTTCGCAGTAAGGTTTTTAATGACATTTTTATAGACGGTAGCATTCGGTATTTGAATATGATTACCATCAAAATCCACCAAAGTAGTGGCGCGAGCTGTGACTTTTTTTACTACCCCTAAGCGGCCATCTACTTCTATTACATCGTCAATCCGAAACGGTCGCTGTACGCTGAGTAGCATACTCGAGATAAAATTTTCGGCGATATCACGAAATGCGAAGCCAAGGATCAAGCCCACCAATCCTGTACCACTCATGATAGCGACGGCAAAACTGGTTAGCCCTGCAAGACGTAAAAATAAGTACACCCCAAACAAAATAATAACGATGCTAAAAAAGCGCCGTGTAACGACATGTAAAAGCTTACTTTCACTCACAAAACCCAGTGGTTTAATCAGTACATATGACAAAGGGCGAGCCAGTAAGTAGCAAATAATAATGGCGACAATACCGAGTGTGAGAGCCGGTAACATTTGCCAAGCAGTGTGTAAAAACTGCGTAACTTGTGAGTTTAAATCGTACCACGTAAGGCTTTCAATTGGCGTCGACGTCGTGGTTGATAGTATGGGTGTGATTAAATTAGTTACTTGATTAGTAAGATATAAATAAAAATTCATTGCACCACTCCATGGATTATAGCCGGGCAGTTATAAGCGTAGCTCAATGCAAGTTAGACGCCATTATTAGTGGCAAGTAGTTTGCAACGACACCTTAAGCTAAGTAGAAAGTGAGGAAGAATATGTCTCATGGCAATCGCGGTTTTCAGGCTCGCTCGCCGCTGGAAATTCCATTACGGGGTTGGTGGGATATAAGCAAACGGGTATATCATAATTTATCACAAGATAATTTATCGTTTGTTGCGGCAGGTGTCGCATTTTATGCACTGCTAGCAATCTTTCCTGCACTGGCTGCCATTGTGTCTATTTATGCCTATTTTGCTTCACCAACGGACATTCATGAGCAGTTATCTAAAGTGATTGCAATTTTACCTGCCAGTAGTCGCGATATTATTTTACTGCAAGTGAGTGAAGTGACGCAGCAATCGCAAAAAGTCTTGAGTATGAGTGCTATAGGCACTTTATTGTTAACAGTCTGGAGTAGCAGTAAGGGCTGCCAAGCGCTGATCACGGCCTGTAATATTACATACCATCAGCATAACAAACGGCAATTTTTTGTGGCGTTACTGGTCCGTTTTTTATTTTCGTTGGGTGCTATAATCGTCGCTCTCGTGGCGTTATTAATTATTGGTATTTTACCTATTGTGCTTAACCTGGTTGGCCTAACAGAGCTAATAGATTTAATGATCACGCTGATAACTTGGCCGCTGCTGGCAATCATTTTTAACGGTGCATTGGCATTTTTATACCGCTACGCACCTCATCGAAACCCCGCTAAGTGGCGTTGGATCACACCGGGTTCAATGCTCGCGACTGTATTATGGATCGGGGCATCGGTTGGTTTTTCATTTTATGTCTCGCAATTTGCACGTTATAACGAAACCTATGGCTCTTTAGGGGGCGTGGTTATTATGCTGATGTGGCTTTATATCAGTGCTTATATCATTATTTTTGGGGCGGCAATTAATGCCAGTGCTGAACAGCAAACGGTCATTGATAGTACTGTCGGCCCCGAAAAAGAAGTCGGAGAGCGCGGAGCAACCGTAGCAGATACATTGATGACACAGCAGACTAAACATTCTTCTGAATAGAACGATTGGCGCTAATTTTACGCATGGTTGTTAGTTAAATTGGCGTCTACAATCATTTCATATAATTTACGGGAGTAACGTTATGAAAGTGATTCAACAATTAAATAGCCATGCCACTCAAGATGGTGATGGTGTCAATATTAGCCGTATCCCAGGCTTTGATGGAAAATACTTAGATCCATTTTTAATGATCGATGAGCTTAAGTCTGACGATCACAGTGATTTTATGGGGGGCTTTCCTGCACACCCTCATCGTGGCATTGAAACCTTCACTTATATTATTAAAGGAGGGTTTGAGCACCAAGATCAAATGGGTAACAAAAAAGCGATTCGTGCAGGTGATGTGCAATGGATGAGTACTGGCTTTGGTGTGATCCACAGTGAAATGCCGTTAGCAGATGCAAAAGAAGGCATGCATGGATTCCAAATCTGGTTAAATATGCCAAGTGCAGAAAAGCTCAGAGCACCGCGTTACCAAGATACAACAGAAGCCCCCGCACCGGTGACTCGTAATGATCAAGGGGTTGAGTTAAAAGCGCTTGCAGGTAGTTGGCAGTTTGCCAGTGAAGAGCAGGTTTCAAGCTTACAAGATTTAGCCGCTAATGGCATGTTAGCTGATGTGACTTTGCCTGCCGGCACTGAATTTAAACACGCGCCTCTTAAGCAAACTAAAGTGATGTTGTATATACACACGGGAGAAATTAATACTGAACAGGGAGGGCCTGTTAAAGCGGGGAGCTTGTTAATTTTAGAGCCTGGCAGTGACATTGAATTTAATTCGCAAACGGGGGCGGGTGTCTTGGTGCTTGCGGGCGAACCACTAAAGCAGCCGATTGCTCATATGGGACCTTTTGTTATGACGACGCAAGCAGAGTTACATCAGGCTGTACGAGATTATCAACAAGGTAAATTTGGCACACTCTAGGAGGTTATCGTGGGATTACTTGTAAACGGCCAATGGCAAGATAAATGGTACGACACAGACAACAACCAAGGTGAATTTAAGCGTGAATCAGCGCAGTTGCGTAACTGGGTAACGGCTGATGGTAGCAAAGGGGCAAGTGGCGATGGGGGATTCAAGGCTGAGAAAGGTCGGTATCACTTGTATGTTTCATTAGCGTGCCCATGGGCTCATCGCACGCTGATTTTTCGCCATTTAAAAGGCCTTGAAGACTACATTAGTGTCTCGGTTGTGAGTCCTGACATGCTAGAGCATGGGTGGACATTCGATAAAGATAATCACAGCACAGGTGATGCTTTATTTGATAGCGACTATATGCATCAAATTTATACACGTAACAAAGCTGATTATTCTGGCAGAGTGACGGTACCTGTACTTTGGGATAAACAGACCCAGCGCATTGTCAGTAATGAGTCTGCAGAGATTATTCGGATGTTTAATAGTGCATTCAATGAACTTACTAACAATGAACGCGATTTTTACCCTGCAGCGCTACGTACTGAAATTGATGAAATAAACGAGTTTGTTTATCACAATATCAATAACGGTGTGTACCGTGCAGGCTTTGCAACAACGCAAGAAGCGTACACCGAAGCGTTTGATGATTTGTTTGCCGCTCTTGATAAAATAGAACAGCGTTTGACTCATAATCGCTACTTAGTGGGCGACACACTCACAGAGGCTGATTGGCGTTTATTCACGACCTTAATTCGCTTTGACAGTGTTTATGTGGGTCATTTTAAATGTAATTTACGCACCATCGAAAGTTACCCTGCAATTAGTCATTATTTACGCGAGTTATACCAAATTGAAAAGGTGAGTGAGACGGTCGATTTTTACCACATAAAACGTCACTATTACTTCAGCCATACGATGATAAATCCGACGCAAGTGGTGCCAAAAGGACCCGATATAGACTATGGCCGAGCGCACAATCGTGACCAATTATAGTACTCAGAGTAGCAGCTCATGTGAGCTGCTACTGATACCCTTTCATTACGTCGCGAATAGTGTCGATACCAAACATGACTTTTTGAATAAACGACTCAGCGCTTTTTACGAGATTAAAATGCGGGTGCTGTGACCATACTGCTTGTAATTTATCATCTAGCAAAATTGCTTGCTGGTCAGACTCGTTACGAACAGGGTTGTTACTGTGGATACTTTGCCCTGACTTGGCCGCGGTTTCAAAAAAAATCACAGCATCATATTGATTAAGTTCAGTGTGAAGATCGGTCCCTAAGCATTGAAAAAACTCCGCCTGATCACCTGGCCAATATGCGAGACCATCTAAGCTACCACGATCGCACAGCATTAAACGATCAGGGTGTATAGTACGTTGAATATGTTCAAGGTGTTTCTGTAAGCTGAAGATAGCTTGCTGGTGAGCTTTTACAAGGTGAGGGGCATTACCCCGTTCTATTCCGCCGCCAAATAACATGGTTGCCGATTCAGGCACTACCACAATTTGTTTCGAGAACTCGCGTCGTAATAAGTCGATTGCTGTTGTTTTACCGCCACCGGGGCCACCGGTTAATACAATCCGTTTTTTCAATTAGGTTATCCTGTTAACACGCAAAACTTATTTACACGGTAAAGAAAAGACTAACAAATGAGAAGTAAAAAGCGTATTTTTTGTGATAAAGATCACAACAGTCGTAACAGCCAGCTAAATTGACTGAGTTGTTTAAGCTTTCCATGCTGATGATCATCATTTTTTAAAGCCCCATAACCTACACCCGCCGAAAAGGCACTCGCAAGCCCGACTTTAGTAACGGCGAATCGCTTTAAGCGATAATTGAATGCTTGGTGATGTTGGCGTTTCAATTCATCGAGTAAATCCATTTGCTGGCTTAAGTTATTAACCTTTTTCTGCGGTTTTTTTATGAAGTAATCAATAAACATCATTTTTCCTTATTGAGGTTTAGTAACTGTCGAATACTTGTTATGGTTTTATCAAAGCCAATTTTGCTGCTGATATAACCAATATTTTTCCACAGCCAAATTAAGCAAAGTATTTGCATGGTAAACAGCGACACCGCTGACAGCCAAATTGATTCACTTAGACTAAATATAGCAAGACCGATGGATGCTAATAGTCCAGCCCAAAGTAACACCAATCCCCCAGCAAAACAGACGATCAATATTATGGTGAGTGCCAGTGAACGCATTGACAAACGCCATTCAGCAGCAGCTAAATCTTTGCAGATCCCCATTTGTTGACGGTAATCAACGTAAAGCTGTTTAGTGTAGTCAGTGAGTTTGGCAAGATGATCTTGCCACTGATCAGCATGGAGTTGCTGATCAGTGGTTTCTTGCGTTTTCTCATCAGTAGGGTGAGAGTGCGACATAATCGTTACTTATTACGACGGATTAGTGCGCTCACTAGCATACCTGCTGCAAATGCAATACCTGCTGTCGCTAATGGGTTTTCAGATGCTAGTTGACGTGTTTTGCCGCTGTATTCATTTATTTTTTCACGCGCAACCGCTTGTTTTTCAGACAATGTTTTTGCCGAATTAGTAGCTCCCTCTCGAACACTGTGTTCAGCGCTTGCTGCACGTGATGATAGAGCATCAACGGCATGATGCGCTGCTTCGGTTGCTTTTTCAGTAAATGGCGCCTCTACTTGAGCCGCTTTCGTATCTGCACTGCTTGTGGTGCTTGAATTCGATTTGTTTGTTGCGGTAGTCATAATCATTCCTTAAAAATTGCCATTAAATTGGTAAGTACACTGTCGCAACCTTCGTACCAACAAATAATATTATTTAATATCAGGTTGTTATGAAATTAATGGCTCATATAAGTCGGTATTACCCGTAACTATTGCAGGGTTATTGCGTAAAAATTACCGAATTCGATTTTATTCTACTAATTTGTAATTATTCATTGGTCATTCATTAGCCATTTTTACCCAATAGCTTGCCAAGAAAACTGCAAAAAAGATTTTTTTCTTTGTTTCCCACTTTTTCCCACGTAATTCAGTAGCTTTGCTTGAAGCCTTATTTTTTCTGGCTTTACAAGCAAGTTATGATGATCTGCTTACTTGACAAAATAGCTTGTCAAGCCCTAAACTGGAGCACTGTGGTAAAAAGTGGTTTTTAGTGGATCAAATTGGATCAGTAATAATCGTTAACGATTTACAACCTAATTTTAAGGCAAGCTATGTTTCGGGGTGCGAGCTCTCTGAGTTTGGATGATAAAGGACGCTTTGCGGTACCGACTAAGTACCGAGATGCGATCTTGTCTGAAGATCAGGGCACCGTTATTTGCACCGTAGCACTTAATGAGCCTTGTTTGTGGTTATATCCGTTGGCTGAGTGGCTTGAAATTGAATCGCGGTTATTAAAAATTTCTAATATGAATCCACGTGCACGCCGAATGCAACGTATGTTGCTTGGTAACGCTACAGAGTATCAACTCGATAAAAATGGCCGAATTTTGCTTGCACCGTCTTTACGTGCACATGCTGAACTTGGAAAAAAAATCATGTTGGTTGGCTTGATGAATAAGTTTGAGATTTGGGATGAAGATCGTTGGCATGAACAAATGCGCCAAGATACTGAGATAGAACGCCTAGGCGATTTTGAGGCGAATCCCGAATTCGATAATTTCTCACTCTAACCACAAATAAAAAAGGCAAAAAATAGCTAATGACAGCGCAATTTGAACATGTCTCTGTACTGATGGAAGAAACCATAAATGCTTTGGACATAAAGCCCGAAGGTATTTACATGGATGGCACATTTGGTCGCGGTGGACACTCAGGACAAATTTTAGCGCGTCTAAATGATCACGGTCGCTTACAAGCAATCGACCAAGATCCGCAAGCTATTAAAGCTGCCGAAAAATTTGCTGATGATGCCCGTTTTTCAATTGCTCATACCCGTTTTTCTAATTTAAAAACGGTGGCGGAAGACAATGACTTAATTGGTAAAGTCGATGGCATTTTATTAGACATTGGTGTGTCATCACCTCAACTAGACGATGCAGAACGCGGTTTTAGTTTCATGAAAGATGGCCCGCTTGATATGCGCATGGACCCAACCAGTGGTCGCAGTGCTGCACAGTGGTTAGCCGAAGCGGAACTTGAAGACATTACCCATGTGATCAAAACCTTTGGTGAAGAAAAATTTGGTCGTCGTATTGCTCATAAAATTATTGAAACTCGCGAGCACACACCGATTACGAGTACCAAACAATTGGCTGATTTAGTTGATCAAGCCGTGCCAGTAAAAGATAAACATAAGCACCCTGCAACACGCACCTTTCAGGCGATTCGAATTTATATCAACAGTGAGCTCGAAGAAATTCAAACGGCGCTTCAAGCTGCTGTTGAAGTATTAAAGCCGGGTGGACGGCTGGTGGTTATTTCGTTCCACTCACTCGAAGATCGTATTGTTAAGCAGTTTATTAAGAAACAGAGTAAGGGAGAGGCGATACCCAGAGGTCTGCCTTTAACAGATGCACAAATAAATAAAAACCTGACGTTAAAAGCAGTGGGTAAAGCCATTAAGCCGAGCAAGGAAGAAATTGAATTAAATCCTCGTTCGCGCAGCTCGGTGCTAAGGGTTGCACAGAGGTTGTAATGAAAGCAAAAGCGACACATCGCCAACCAAATTTATTTTTAGAGATTTTCAAAGGCCTAGGAGCTAATAAGCTGACCTTGGCCTTGTTGGTTGTGATTCTCGCATCGAGCTTGAGTGTCGTGCAGGTAACTCACTTAGCTCGTCAACAGTTAATAGAACAAGATAAGTTATTGCAAGAGCGTGATGAACTAGACCTTGAATGGCGCTACTTGTTGGTAGAAGAAGAGTTTTATTCACAGCATGCACGTATCGAAGAAGTTGCAACCATGCAATTAGAAATGAAACGGCCAACCAGCCAAGACGAAAAGGTGGTAATACTGCAATGATAAGCAGAAGGAAAAAGCCAACTAATACCTTGATCACATGGCGCTTTATGCTGGTGTGCTCGGTTGTATTTTTAGTCTTTATGACGCTGGTAGCGCGTGCCGCATTTTTGCAAGTAATTGAACCAGACAAAGCGCGTTCAGAAAGTGATAAACGCACAGTACGTGTTGAAAAACAACATGTACAACGCGGTATGATCTTTGATCGCAATGGCAAAGAGCTGGCGGTAAGTGTGCCTGTGGTTAGTGTGTATGCAGACCCCAAAGCATTGCATAAATCGTTGGTCAGCAAAGTGCTTCGCCAAGCGCGTAAAAATGGTGAAGATCAAAATGCACTGGCAGAGAACACCGCAGAATTAAATAGACGCATTGCCGCTTATTACAGCAATGATATTCGTTGGCGTGAGCTGGCGGATGTACTGCGTATTGAGCCAACTAAAATCAATGCGCGCCTGCGCGATAATCCGAAACGCCGATTTGTATATTTAAAGCGTCAGGTAACGCCTGCGGTTGCTAATTATATTGGTGATTTACGTTTGCCTGGTATTCATTTACTCGACGAATCAAAACGTTATTATCCTGCTGGCGAAGTGACTGCGCACGTGATTGGTTTTACGAATATCGACGGTCATGGAATCGAAGGAATCGAAAAACTATACGAACAACAACTAACCGGTGTTGAAGGCCAGCGTACTATTCGTAAAGATGCCCAAGGCCGCGAAGTTGAAGTACTTGATGAGCGTGAGCGTGTAGAACCAGAGAATATCCATTTAAGTATTGATCAACGTATTCAAGCCATTGCTTATAAAGCGGTGAAGTCAGCCGTATTATCTTACAAAGCAACATCGGGCTCGGCTATGGTCGTAGATGTAAAAACCGGTGAAGTACTGGCAATGGTTAATAGCCCTTCATTCAACCCGAATAATTTATCAGACGCAGCACCACACAAACGCCGTAACCGTGCCATTACCGATTTGTTTGAACCGGGTTCGACTGTTAAGCCACTAGCCATTTTGGCTGGTTTAGACTACGGCTCAATCCAACCGGATGAAATTATTGATACTTACCCAGGCTGGATGCGCGTTGGCGGGAGCTTAGTACAAGACACGCGTAATCACGGCGAAATGAGCTTAAGAGAAATCTTAAAGTACTCAAGTAATATGGGTGTGACGAAGGTCAGCCAAACCGTACCGAAAGACTATTTTGTGGGCCTTTATGAAAAAGTTGGCTTTGGCAGTGACAGCGGCACCGGAATGGTCGGTGAAAGTAGTGGCTTATTTTATCCACACCGTCGTTGGTCTGATCACGAAATTGCCGCTTTATCGTTTGGTTATAACTTAGCGGTAAGCACGGCACAAATGGCGCGTTTTTATGCCATGTTAGGGTCGGGTGGCGTTATGCGTCCTTTGACTGTGCTGAAGCAAGATTCAATTCCTGAAGGCGAGCGTGTTTTTCAACAAAAGGATGTTGAAGCCGTTGTTCACATGATGGAAAGTGTATTTGAAAAAGGCGGTACGGCACAAAAAGTTCACGTAGATGGCTACCGTGCAGCGGGTAAAACAGGGACCTCTAAAAAGGCCGCTGTGGGTGGTTATGGTGACGAATATGTCGGTTATTTTGCAGGTATAGCGCCAGCCAGCAATCCTCGTTTAGCTGTTGTGGTAATGATAAATGAACCGGGTGGAGATGTTTATTATGGCGGAGCGACGGCAGGTCCTGCATTTGCAGAGATTGTCTCCAATGCCTTAAGAATTTTAAACGTCGCACCGGACAAAGATGCGGTTGCGTACGTGGAAGGCAAAGATAACGATGCGTGATTTAAAACCCATTCTTAATCATATTGACGTGGAGGCTAATTCTTTATTAGTCAATCAACTGCGTCTAGATAGTCGCGATGTTCATCCCGGTGATGTATTTGTGGCAATTAAAGGCCATCAGCTTGATGGCGGCCAGTTTATAAAGAAAGCCATTGAAAGTGGTGCGGTTGCTGTGATTGCTGATCGCTTATGTGAGTTTGAAAGTCATTTCGAACCACTTTACTTAGTGTCTGATTTAGCTAAAAAGCTGCCAGCACTCGCTGCTGCATTCTACCAACAGCCCTCTGCTGAGTTAGATTTAGTGGGCGTAACAGGCACCAATGGCAAATCAACAACGACGGCAATGATCGCGCATTTAGCGCAGCAATGCCATAAATCTGCAGCGGTTATTGGTACGCTGGGTTATGGTCACCCTGAACAGCTAACACCCTTAGCCAATACCACTCCATCAAGTGTTGATTTACAACGTATTTTATCTGAACTACGTGATCAACACATGAATGTGGTTGCAATGGAAGTTTCATCGCATGGTCTGGTGCAACAGCGCGTTGATCATTGTCAGTTTAAAGCCGCCGTTTTTACCAATTTGTCGCGTGATCACTTAGATTATCATGGCACAATGGATGCGTATGGCGATGCCAAATTGATGTTGCTGCGTGATCATAATCCAGAAACTGTTGTGCTTAATCAAGACGATGCACAAGTCGAACAGTGGTTAGAAAAGTACGACTTCAATAACCTAATTTGTTATGGCCATAAAAATTTAGCACCGAAAGGCGCACGCTATGTCTATTTTAGCGATGTCGTTTATAGCAACACCGGTATTTCGGCAACGTTCGAAACAAGCTGGGGTCACGCTGAGGTGCAATCTGCATTATTTGGTGAATTTAACCTCTATAACCTAGCAGCAGCAATGGCCACGCTATTAGGTATGGGTTACCCGCTTTCACAGTTAGTAGACGCATGTAAATCATTGCAACCGGTTGCTGGGCGCATGCAAGCGTTTAGCGCACCGGGTCAACCAACTTGTATTGTTGACTATGCACATACACCAGATGCACTTGCACTGGCATTGCAGGCTTTACAAAAGCATGTCCCCGGGGGCGTGAGCTGTGTGTTTGGCTGTGGCGGTGACCGCGATAAAGGCAAGCGTCCAATGATGGCAAAAGCGGCTGAAGGTAATGCTGATCGTATTATCGTCACCAGCGATAACCCACGCAGTGAAGACCCAAATGCAATTATTGCTGACGTGGTCGCAGGACTTGAGCACCCAGAGCGCGCGCACTGCGAAGCAGACCGTGCTCGTGCAATTAGTTATGCAATAGAGCAAGCAAATGCCGATGATGTGATTCTTATTGCAGGCAAAGGCCATGAAGACTATCAAATTATTGGCGATCAGCGTATCGACTTCTGCGACCGCCAATATGTACAACAACAACTAAAAGAAAAATCGCAAGGGGCGCAGTTATGATCCCGATGGATTTTGATTGGCTAGCACAGGTTCTAGCAACCGATTACCGCGGTGGTAATCACAAAGTGAAAAATATAAATACCGACACACGCACACTGTGCGAGGGTGAAGTATTTTTAGCATTACAAGGGCCTAACTTTGATGGCCATAAATTTGTAGCGCAAGCAAAAGAAAAAGGGGCGATTGCAGCCATTGTTGCGCGCCCTGTTAACGTTGATATTGTGCAGTTTGTTGTCGCAGATACTCGCATTGCGCTGGGTCATATTGGGGCGGCGGTGATGGCAGAAGTCTCACCAAAAACCATCGCAATAACAGGCAGTGTTGGTAAAACGACCGTAAAAGAAATGTGTGCAGCAATTCTGTCAGGCCACGGTGAAGTGCTCTCGACTAAAGGCAACTTTAATAACGATATTGGTGTGCCGCTAACATTGTTGTGCCTTGAGCCTCAGCATGAATATGCCGTGATTGAATTGGGTGCTAATCATATTGGTGAGATTGCTTACACTGTTGCCATGACAAAACCAGATGTGGCTGTTGTGTGTAATGTTGCCGCGTCGCACTTAGAAGGTTTTGGCTCGTTACAAGGCGTAGCGACAGCGAAGGGTGAAATTTACGATGGCTTAAAACCGGATGGGGTTGCCATTGTTAATTGTGATAGCGACTTTGCTGATTATTGGTTAGATAAACTGACTCACCGAACAGTAAAGCGTTTTTCTACCACACAACAGTTAGATTATTGGGCTGAAGATATAGTGCTTGATGAACAAGCGCGCGCTTCATTTATGCTGTGTACAACAGAGCACAAAGTCCCTGTAACGCTTGCTTTGCCTGGTAAGCACAATATTGCTAATGCGCTTATCGCTACCGCGTTAACCACTGAATTAGGTGTGAGTTTAGACAGTATTGCAACTGCGCTTGCATCCATGGGCGAAGTAAAGGGACGTGTTAACGTACTGAAAGTATCAGATAAGCTAACGGTAATTGATGATACTTACAACGCAAATGTGCAGTCAGTTAAAGCAGCCATTGATTTATTGAGCGATATGCCCGGACGCCGTATTTTCGCCTTGGGTGATATGGGCGAACTTGGTGAAGAAGCACGTTTTTATCACCAACAAGTGGGTGAGTATGCTCAGCAAAAGGGCATTGATGAACTTTACAGCCTTGGCGTATTGAGTAAGTCGGCCAGTGATGTTTTTGAAAAGCCAAATCGTCATTTCTCAAGCCGTGAGCAATTATTACAACAATTACAAAGTGTGCTCGCTGAATCTCAGCAAAAGACCACCATTGTAGTGAAAGGATCGCGAAGTTCTCGTATGGAACTTGTGGTAGCAGATTTAGTTAACAGCCAGCAAGATGGCAACAATGGGGTAACGTCATGTTAGTGTGGTTGGCAGAGTATTTAACACAGTATTACAGCGGCTTTAATGTGTTTTCATACCTGACGCTGCGAGCGATTTTAGGTATTTTAACCGCCTTACTTATTTCACTTTATTATGGCCCTAAGCTTATTCGCGGTTTACAAAAAATGCAGATTGGTCAAGTGGTTCGCCATGATGGTCCGGAATCTCATCTGTCTAAAAAAGGCACGCCTACTATGGGCGGAATTTTGATTCTTGGTGCGATTTTTACCAGTACGCTGTTGTGGGCTGATTTATCAAATAAATATGTGTGGGCAACGTTATTTGTTGTGGGATCATTAGGCGTAGTGGGCTTTATTGATGACTACCGTAAAGTAATTCGTAAAGACCCCAAAGGTCTCATCGCTAAGTGGAAGTACTTTTGGCAGTCAGTGATCGCCTTAGTTGTGGCAAGCGCACTTTATTTTACTGCGCAGCAAGGCACTGAAACATCGTTAGTAGTGCCGTTTTTTAAAGATGTACTGCCACAACTTGGCTTGTTTTATATCGTCATGACTTACTTTGTTATTGTCGGCACATCTAACGCGGTAAACCTTACGGATGGGCTTGACGGTTTAGCAATTGTTCCGACTATTTTAGTCGCGTCGGCTCTGGCCATTATTGCTTATTTAACGGGTAACGTGAATTTCTCTAGCTACTTACATATTCCTCATTTACCGCTGGCAAGCGAACTGGTTGTAGTGTGCACTGCGATTGTGGGGGCAGGGCTTGGTTTCTTATGGTTTAACACTTACCCAGCACAAGTATTTATGGGCGATGTGGGCTCGCTTGCGCTTGGCGGCGCACTGGGCATTATTGCGGTATTAGTTCGCCAAGAATTAGTGCTCATTATTATGGGCGGTGTGTTTGTGATGGAAGCTTTATCGGTAATTTTACAAGTCGGTTCATATAAGTTACGTGGGCAGCGCATTTTTAGAATGGCGCCTATTCATCACCATTATGAGTTAAAGGGATGGCCAGAACCACGTGTGATTGTGCGCTTTTGGATTATTTCGATTGTGCTCGTGCTTGCGGGCCTTGCGACATTGAAGATCAGGTAAATGACAGTAATTAACGAGATTAAAAATAAACACATAACAGTGCTCGGACTCGGTGTAACCGGTCTGGGCATTGTGCGTTTTTTATTGTCTCAGAATATTCAGCCAAAGGTTGTGGATAGCCGAGAGCAGCCGCCAGGTGCTGATTGGCTAGCTGAGCATTCGAGTGAGCTGGTTACCCACTTTGGTGATTTAGATAATGCAGCGCTTAGCAATACCGACATCATTATTATCAGCCCTGGGCTTAGTTTAACAACGCCAGCAGTCGCAAAAGCAATGGCTGCGGGGGTAGAAGTGATTGGCGATGTTGAGCTCTTCGCGCGCTCAACAGATAAGCCTATTGTGGCAGTGACGGGGTCAAACGGAAAATCAACCGTGGTGACGCTGGCATTTGAGGTACTCAAAGCTGCGGGTTATAAAGTGGGCCTTGGCGGCAATATAGGCACGGCTGTACTTGATTTATTAGCGCATGACTACGATGTTTTTGTGCTTGAGTTATCAAGTTTTCAGCTTGATACCACCCAGAGCTTAAAAGCACACAGTGCGTGTGTACTCAATGTGAGTGAAGATCATTTAGATCGCTACCCAAGCTATCAAGCTTATATCGACTCGAAGCAACGTATCTATAATGGCGCAGCGCTTTGTGTTGTGAATGCCATTGATGCGGCAACACACACTGCAAAGCAGCCGCAGTTAAGCTTTGCACTTCGTAATGCCGATTACTCTTTAGTTGATCAACAGGGTGAACAATATTTTGCAGCACAAGGTAAGCCTCTGTTACCTGTAAGCAGCTTAAATGTTGTGGGTTCGCATAATCAACAAAATGCATTGGCAGTGATGGCGTTATTAAGCCCATTTGAAATCACAGCCGAGCACTATCTGCAAGCATTTAGTGCCTTTACTGGACTTGCGCACCGGTGTCAGTTTGTCGCTGAAATTAGTGGTGTAAAGTATTTTAATGACTCAAAAGCAACGAATGTTGGCGCGACTATCGCCGCAATTGAAAGCCTAGCCGATCAAGCAAAGCAATTAGTTGTTATTGCCGGTGGCGATGCGAAGGGGGCTGATTTAGATGCCCTAAAACCGTATTTGAACGACAAAGTAAAAGCCTTGGTCTGCTTTGGTAAAGATGCAAAAGCATTAGTGGCGCTTTCAGATAAAGGCCACCTTACTAACAACATGCATGAAGCAGTGCTACTTGCAAAACAGCTGAGTGATCAGGGCGATATCGTATTACTTGCCCCCGCTTGTGCCAGCATAGATATGTATAACAACTATATGCAGCGTGGGGATGACTTTACCCAGTGCGTATTGGCGGAGGCAGTATGATTGCATTTGCTGATATTCGTGACGCGCTTACACCTAAACAATCTGCACAACTTTATGATGTGCCGTTGATGTATTGCATGTTGATGTTGATTGGGGTTGGCTTTGTGATGGTGACCAGTGCATCGATGCCCACCGCTGAGCGTTTATTTGATAATCCTTATCACATCATTATTCGCCATAGCATGTTCTTAATTATGGGCTTTTTTCTATTCTGGATAGCCACCAATGTCCCAATGGATTGGTGGAAACGCAGTAACCCTTATTTACTCTTGCTGGGCTTAGCTTTACTGGTACTGGTATTGATAGTTGGTCGTGAGGTCAATGGTGCAAAGCGCTGGATACCAGTGGGACCCATTGGTTTTCAGGTAGCAGAAGCCGCTAAGCTGTATTTTTTTAGTTATATTGCTGGCTATTTAGTGCGTAAGCGCGCAGAAGTACAAGAAAACCTGAAAGGCTTCTTTAAGCCGTTAGCCGTGTTTGGTGTGTATGCTTTATTGATATTGATGCAGCCTGACTTAGGCACCGTAGTGGTTCTGTTTGTTACGACGGTGGGCTTGCTCTTTCTAGCGGGTGCAAAACTATGGCAATTCTTTGGTCTTATATTAACGGGGATTGCTGCGGTAGTCGTGCTGATTATTGCTGAACCTTATCGTATGGCACGTGTTACAGGCTTTCTTGAACCTTGGGAAGACCCGTTCGGAAAAGGTTACCAATTAGTACAGTCGCTAATGGCATACAGTCAAGGTGGCTGGTTTGGCCAAGGCTTAGGTAATAGTGTGCAAAAGCTACAGTACCTTCCCGAAGCACACAATGACTTTATCTTCGCTGTTATAGGTGAAGAGTTAGGGTTTTTTGGGGTGTTAAGTATTTTAGTGGTGCTTGCAATATTTGTTTTTAGAGCCTTGCTTATTGGTCAAAAAGCGTTGAAGTGCGGTAAAGAGTATGAAGGTTATTTTGCCTTTGCGATTGGTATTTGGTTTGCCTTTCAAACCATGGTAAATGTCGGCGCAAGTGCGGGGATCTTACCGACCAAAGGCTTAACCTTGCCGTTTATTTCGTACGGTGGTTCTAGTTTATTAATTATGACCATCGCAACAGGTGTACTTTTGCGAATTGATTTTGAAACCAAAATGGCGACAAAGCAAGCTACCTCACGCGGAGGCAAACGATGAGTAAAAAATTACTTGTAGTTGCTGGTGGCACCGGTGGGCATATTTTCCCTGGCATTGCGGTTGCAGATTTTTTAAAGCAGCAAGGTTGGCAGGTAAGCTGGATTGGAACACCCGATAGAATGGAAGCCAATGTTGTGCCCAAACACAATATTGAAATTGACTTTATTAACGTAAAAGGTGTGCGCGGTAATGGTATAAAGCGCTTGATTAAAGCCCCTTTTATGGTGATAAATGCCATTTTGCAGGCGCGTAAAATTTTAAAAGCGCAAAAGCCTGATGTCGTACTCGCCATGGGCGGCTATGTGACAGGCCCAACAGGAATTGCCGCAAAAAGCTTAGGGATCCCTCTGGTTATTCATGAACAGAATGCAGTGGCAGGTATGAGTAACCGTTGGTTAGCAAAGTGTGCGAATAAGGTTTTGGCTGCTTTTCCTTCGGCTTTTGCTAAAGGGCAGTGTGAAATCGTTGGTAACCCAGTGCGCGCTAGTGTTGCGACGGTAACGGCTAAGCAAACGCAAACGCCGATTAATGTGCTAGTGGTTGGTGGTTCGCTGGGGGCGCAAGTATTGAATCAGACTTTACCGGCTGTATTCAGTGAGCTTTCAGCGCAAACAACGCTTAATATATGGCACCAAACGGGTAAAAATAATGAACCTAATGTCACCGCGAGCTATCAACAGTTAGGGTTAGCTGATTTTAGCAAAGTGACTGAATTTATTGATGATATGGATAGCGCTTATCAATGGGCCGATTTGGTAATTTGCCGTGCTGGTGCATTGACAGTAAGTGAAATCGCTGCGGCGGGTCGAATGGCTCTATTTGTGCCGTTTCCACATGCAGTGGATGACCATCAAACGGCTAATGCAGGGTATTTAGTCGCCGCGCAAGCCGCTTTGCTGATGCCGCAAAGTGAGTTTACAAAAGGTGCGGTTGTGAATGTGTTATCACCTTACTTAAACGCACCAGAAAAAATTTCAACTATGGCAAGTAAAGCGAAACAGCTTGCCATTTTAGATGCCACAGCCAATGTTGCGAAGTGCTGTGAGCAGCTAGCAAATAGAAGAGATAAGTAGTGAAAGAAAGCACGATGAAAGAAAACAGCACTCGTCCTGCGATGCGTCGAATTGACACCATCCACTTTATTGGTATTGGTGGCGCAGGGATGGGTGGCATTGCCGAAGTACTTGCTTTTGAAGGCTACCGTATTACCGGCTCAGATATCGCACACAGTGCCATGACAGAACGCTTGATTCATGTCGGCGCAGAAGTGTTTATCGGGCATGATGAAAATAATGTCAAAGATGCCAGCGTGGTCGTGGTATCAAGTGCGATTAACGATCAAAACCCAGAAATTAAAGCAGCAAAAGCGGCGCGTATTCCGATTGTTCGCCGTGCAGAGATGCTTGCAGAATTAATGCGCTTTCGTCATGGCATTGCCGTGGCTGGAACACATGGTAAAACCACGACGACAAGTTTAATTGCGAGCATTTATGCACAAGCAGGGCTTGATCCCACTTTTATTATTGGCGGCTTGCTAAACAGTGCGGGTAGTAATGCAAAGGTTGGGAAAAGTGATTTTTTAATTGCCGAAGCCGATGAGAGTGATGCGTCGTTTTTACACTTACAGCCGATGGTGTCGGTGATCACAAATATCGAAGAAGATCATATGGATACCTATGGTGGCAGTTTTGAGAAAATGAAAGACACCTATGTCGACTTTATTCATAACTTGCCATTTTACGGTTTAGCGGTTGTTTGCATAGATTCTGAGGTGGCTGCAGAGCTTATTCCTCGTTTTGGTCGCCCAGTGATCACCTACGGTGAATCGGCCGATGCTGATTACCGCATGGTTGATTTTAGCCAGACAGCCAATACCTGTTCATTCAATGTAGTGAATAAACACGGTGAAAGCTTAGCTGTTAGCTTGAATATGCCAGGCAAGCACAATGCATTAAATGCAACCGCTGCGATTGCGGTGGCAAAAGATCAAAATATTGCAAATAATGCAATTTTAGAAGCGCTGGTAAAATTTGAAGGTGTAGGCCGTCGTTTTCAACATTACGGCACATTTGAAAATGAACGCGGTAATGTGATGTTAGTCGATGATTATGGGCATCACCCATCTGAAGTGGCCGCAACCATTGCTGCTGTACGTGAAGGCTGGCCAGATAAACGGTTAGTCATGGTATACCAACCGCATCGTTATAGCCGTACTCGAGATTTATACGAAGATTTCGTTAAAGTACTTGCCGATGTCGATCAGTTATTACTGCTTGATGTTTATGCTGCAGGTGAAGAGCCCATAGTCGGTGCTGACAGTAAGAGTTTATGTCGTAGTTTACGCCAACGCGGCAAAGAGCCATTGCATGTAGCAAGCAGTGCAGAGCTTGCAGGTGTGCTTGCTGATGTAATGCAAGATAATGATTTAGTTTTAACGCAAGGCGCTGGTAACATAGGCCAATTAGTGAAAAAGTTAGCAGCAAGCAACTTGTCTATTGAACAACTTAAGCAGGTAAATGTATGAGCCAGACAAGCGACAAATTTGGCAAAGTAGCAGTTCTTTTTGGCGGTACATCAGCTGAACGAGAAGTCTCGCTTAAATCGGGCCAAGCCGTATTGAACGCATTGCAGAGTGTTGGCGTTGATGCCATCGCATTTGATCCTAAAGAACAGCCTCTTTGGCAATTAAAAGAGCGCAATATTGAACGAGTATTTATCGCACTTCATGGCCGAGGCGGTGAAGATGGTACGATTCAAGGTGCGCTTGAATTTATGGGACTTCCTTATACTGGCAGTGATGTATTGGGCTCTGCATTGGCTATGGATAAAGTGCGTTGTAAGCATTTATTTAAAGCAATGGGTTTAAGCACAGCACCTTACACCGTTGTTGATAGCCGCCATGAGTTTGATAGCCAAGCAATCATAAATGAATTTGGTAAGGTGATGGTTAAGCCATCACATGAAGGGTCAAGCATTGGTATGGCTGAAGCGCATACGGCTGAGCAGTTAGATGCCGCTTTAAATGCGGCCTTTAAATTTGACAGCCAAGTACTCGTAGAGCAATGGATTACGGGTCGTGAATTTACCGTTGCTGTTTTAGGTCAAGATGTTCAGCCTGTTATTGAAATGACAACACCGAATGGTTTTTACGACTATCAGGCTAAGTATCAATCAAATACCACGCAGTACCATTGCCCTGCAGATTTATCTCAGCAAGAAACACAATTATTGCAAGATATGGCTCTTAAAGCCTTTGATTTGGTTGGCGCGAGTGGCTGGGGGCGTGTTGATGCAATGCGTGATGAACAGGGGAATTTTTACTTATTAGAAGTGAATACAGTCCCAGGCATGACCGAAAAGTCGTTGGTGCCAATGGCGGCTAAAGCCAATGGTGCAAGTTTTGAACAATTAGTTGTTCGCATTCTGGAGCAAACACTTTAATATGCATCCTTTTTTGAAGAAAGCGCAACAGTTAAAACAGCAACTTAATTGGTCGCTGATTTTTGGTGTGAGCTTTTTTCTGGTGGTCATTTTTTCTTTAGTAAAGATTACCACAGGGGTGTCTGATTGGTTGGTTGAAAACAAAGATGCGCAAATTAAGCATTTATCAGTGCTTGGACAGCCTCAATACACTGATGAAAAAGCAATTATTAGTGCGATAAAAAAAGCCGACTTATCGAGTTTTTTTGAATTGGATGTCAAACATGTGCAACGCTTGGTACAAAGTCTGCCATGGGTCGCAACGGCATCGGTAAGAAAACAGTGGCCAGATACCTTACAAGTGTATGTGGTTGAGCACCAAGCGGTAGCCCATTGGAACAGTGATTTACTCTTGAATCAATCAGGGGAAGTGTTCCAAGCAAGTAGTGATAAATTACCTGATACGCTACCGCAGCTATATGGCCCTGAAGGCAGTGAAATAGAAGCTTGGACGGCTTTTCGTCAGTTTCAAGCAATGCTAAGGGTGAATGATTTAGAGCTGACAAGTTTAGCGCTCTCTGAGCGTTTTTCGTGGCAGTTATGGCTTGATAACGGCATACGCCTGAATTTAGGCCGCAAAGAAAAAGCGAAGCGTGTACAACGTTTTATTGACGTTTATCCGCGCATGGAACAACGTGCAGATGCACAAATTGATGTTGTTGATTTACGGTACGATACCGGTCTTGCAGTGAGCTGGAAGCCACTTCAAGAAGAACAATTAGAAAATAAGAGTAAGGCATGACTAAGTCAGCAGAAAGAAACCTAGTGATTGGATTAGACGTTGGCACCTCAAAAGTAGTGGCCACCGTTGGTGAAATCACCGCAGATAATAAGCTCAGTATTGTGGGGGTAGGCAGCCAGGTATCGCATGGTATGGATAAAGGTGGCGTAAACGACCTTAACCTTGTTTCTGAATCGATTCGTCGTGCTATTGACGAAGCAGAACTGATGGCCGATTGCCGCATTAGTTCAGTGTACTTAGGTATTTCTGGTAAGCATATTCAGTGTCAGAATGAAAGCGGTGTGGTTGCTATTAACAACACCGAGGTGACAGATGAAGACATTGAAAATGTGATTCATATTGCGCGTTCAGTGCCAATTTCGGCAGAGCGCAAAATGCTGCATGCATTACCGCAAGAATACAGCATTGATATGCAAGAAGGCATTAAAAACCCATTGGGTATGAGTGGCGTGAGAATGGAAGCGCGAGCCCACATTATTACTTGCTCAAACGACATGGCAAAAAATATTGAAAAATGTGTAGAGCGATGTGGTCTTGAAGTGGACCAACTTATCTTTACTGCATTAGCGTCATGTTATTCCGTACTGACTGATGATGAAAAAGAGTTAGGGGTAGCGGTGCTGGATATTGGTGGCGGTACAATGGATATCACCATTTATATTAATGGTGCGCTTCGTCACTCAGCCGTTATTCCTGTTGCGGGTAATCAAGTAACGGGTGATATTGCAAAAATATTTAGAACACCTATATCACATGCAGAGTCACTCAAAGTACAATATGCCTGTGCAAGCAGCCAAATGGCGAGCAACGAAGACACGATTGAAGTGCCAAGTGTGGGTGGGCGACCTGCGCGTATTATGTCTCGTCATACCTTATCTGAGGTTGTTGAGCCGCGTTTTAGAGAATTATTTGAGCTGGCTATGGAAGAAATACGCCGCTCAGGTTTAGAAGACCAAATTGCTGCGGGTCTCGTCATCACTGGCGGAACAGCAAAAATGACAGGGGCAATGGAAGTGGCAGAAGACATTTTCCAAATGCCAGTCAGAATTGGCAAACCAATCGGGATTGTTGGTTTGACAGATTATGTGGATGATCCTTCGTACGCGACCGCGGTTGGTTTGTTACAATACGGCCGTACTATGCAATCGATGAATGCACAAAAATCGAAAGCTGAAGGTGATAATAATTGGTGGAACCGTATTACGAAGTGGTTCCAAGGTGAGTTTTAAAGCTCAAGTCGGAGAGTAAAGATGTTTGATATGATGGAACAGCACAGCGAAGAAGCTGTCATTAAAGTAATTGGTGTGGGCGGCGGCGGCGGTAACGCTGTTGAACACATGGTAAAACAACAAATTGAAGGTGTACGTTTTATTGCGGCAAATACGGATGCACAAGCATTACGTAATTCATCTGCCGATGTAACCGTGCAACTAGGTACACAGATCACCTCTGGTTTAGGTGCGGGTGCAAACCCTGAAGTAGGCCGTAATTCAGCAGAAGAAGACGCTGAAACTATCCGTGCTAGCCTTGAAGGCGCTGACATGGTCTTTATCGCAGCCGGTATGGGTGGCGGTACAGGTACGGGGGCTGCGCCTGTGGTTGCAAAAATTGCAAAAGAGTTAGGGATCTTAACGGTTGCAGTGGTTACTCGTCCGTTTGATTTTGAAGGTAAAAAGCGTGCTGCAGCGGCTGAACAAGGCATTAATGAATTGTCAGAAATTGTAGACTCTCTTATTACAATTCCGAACAATAAATTGCTTAAAGTTTTAGGCAAAGGGACTACACTATTAGATGCCTTCGCAAAAGCAAATGACGTGTTATTTGGTGCTGTTCAAGGCATTGCAGAATTAATCACACGCTCAGGTCTAATCAACGTGGATTTCGCCGACGTACGTACTGTAATGTCAGCGATGGGAACTGCGATGATGGGCACAGCGTCAGCATCTGGCCCAGACCGTGCACAAGAAGCAGCAGAAGCCGCTATTTCAAGTCCATTACTTGAAGATGTTGATTTAACAGGTGCTAAAGGCATTCTTGTTAATATCACTGCGGGCATGGATATTGCGATTGAAGAATTTGAAATTGTGGGTAACCACGTTAAAGCATTAGCGTCTGAAAATGCAACCGTGGTTGTTGGTGCGGTAATTGACCCAGAAATGAGCGACGAGTTACGTGTAACTGTTGTTGCAACAGGTTTAGGGGGCGATCGTCGTCCACAGTTTGGCATCGTTGATAATGGCTTTAAGAAAGCATCAGGCTCTGATGTACAAAGCTCAATGAACCAAACGACTAGCAGCATGTATGTACCAAGCTTTGCAAGTCAAGGCAGCAGTGATGATGTGAGCATGTCAGCTACATCTGAAAAGCAAGAGCCTGTAAAGCAAAGCACAACAAGCAGCTCTGTCTCGTCAAAGACAGCTGAGAGCAATAAAAAGTCTGATAAATCAGAGGGTGGCGATTATTTTGACATCCCCGCTTTCTTAAGAAAGCAAGCTGACTAAGACTTTCTACTGATAATTTGTTCGATAAATAAACAAATTTGGCAGCTGGATGTATTTATGATACAATCCGCCGTCTAACTGTAACTATAAGTGAGCGAACCTATGATTAAACAGCGTACGATTGCAGAAGTAGTCAAAGCCATAGGAATTGGACTTCATAAAGGTGAGAAGGTCACTATTACTCTCCGACCTGCGAGCGCAAATACTGGGATAGTATTTCGTCGTGTGGACCTTGATCCGGTTGTTGATTTTGAAACAACACCTGAAGCCGTTGGTGATACGCAATTGTGTACCTGTTTAACAAACAAAGATGGTGTTCGCTTATCAACGACTGAGCACCTAATTGCTGCGGTAGCGGCAATGGGTATTGATAATCTAATTGTTGAATTAGACAGCTCAGAAGTGCCTATTATGGATGGTAGTGCATTACCATTCATTTACTTGTTACAAAAAGGCGGCATTAAAGAAGTAAATGCAGCTAAGCGCTTTATTCGTATTAAAGAAAAAGTACGTATTGAAGAAGGTGATAAATGGGCTGAGATCGAACCATACGATGGTTTTCACATCGATTTCGAGATCGCATTTGATCATCCTGCTATCAATGAAAGTCGCCAACGTATTGGTTTAGATATTACGGCACAAAGCTTCACTGAAGAAATCAGCCGTGCGCGTACTTTTGGCTTTATGAAAGACATTGAATATATGCATGCAAACAACCTAGCCTTAGGTGGTAGCATGGATAACGCAGTTGTTTTGGATGAATTTAAAGTATTGAATCCAAACGGCTTACGTTACAGCGATGAGTTTGTTAAACACAAAATCTTAGACTGTGTGGGCGACATGTTTATGACGGGCCATAACATTCTAGGTAAAATCACGGCTTATAAGTCAGGCCATGATTTAAACAATAAGTTACTTCGTAAAATTATGGCAACTGAGTCAGCATGGGAATGGGCAACATTCGATACGCCAGTGACGATGCCAGCACCAGGCCTTGAAGTAGCAACAGCTTAATCGCACGCATATTACAGTTATAAAAAATGACGCTTTAAAGCGTCATTTTTTTTGCTTTACGATAAGCATAACTTGTATTACCAATCCGCAAAAATACTTAATCATTTTGAGTTGCTATAAACCAAGAATAGCTTCCAGTTCACATAACTGATTTATTTGGTAGGTGGGTGTAATCCCTTCAGGTAACTCAACGCCAGGGTGCTGAAGCCAGCAGGTATCAATGCCAACATTATGGCCACCGAGAATGTCACTGGCTGCGGTGTCACCCACCATTAAAATCTGTTCTTTCGGTGGATTACCCATTAACTGAAAAGTGTGTTGAAAAATCTCGGGTGCGGGTTTGGCTTTACCCACTAGCTCAGAAATCACCAGCCAATCAAACATGTCTTGCAGTCCTGTATGCTCTAGGCGCTTTTGCTGAAGTTTGGCAAAACCATTGGTAATGATACCCAATCTTGCGTGAGGCTTTAGCTTATTGAGTAGCTCAACGGCACCGGGCAATGGCACACAAATAGATGCCATCGCTTCTAAAAAGGCATCATTAAGCGTTTGAGCGGGCACATTGAGTTTGTTTGCCCATTCGGTAAAACGGGTTATCTGTAGCTCATTGGCAGTAATTTCATGCTTTTGATAGGCAACCCATAGTGGTTTATTGGTTAATTGATAGTCATGATAATCTGTCTCTGTAAAGTCTACGCCGTAATTGGCGAACATTACTTTAAGACCTGCAAATGCGTTAAAACTAAACAGGGTTTCATCGGCATCAAATAAAACATGTGTATACTTCATGATATTCCAAGTTTATTGGTTATAAAGTGTAGGGTGTAAAAACGGTGCCATAGCCAATGTAAGCGCTTGTATATAGGTGCTTTCGCGTGTTGCATTGTGATTGGTTAATAAGCCAATTGCACCACCTTGCTGTTTGATATTGACGGTATTGAAAGCTTCATCCATCACATCGCCCAACTCTTTACCCGCAAGTAATGCCTTGAAGAAAGGAGGTGGTAAAGGTAAGTTGCTGCTGCGGCCGACACTGAATTGTTCGCTATTGGCAATAACGACGAATGCAAACGTTGCTGCGCCGTAACTAAATTGCTCTGCGCCACCTTCCATTGCTGTGTAGAAATCGGCTTCGTAATGCGCTTGGCAGTATTTTACGCGATTTTCTGCCCCTATGCGGGTTTCATCTTCACCTAAAGGTTGGTCGGGGACGCCAGATGGTGCGTGAACACCTTGGCACTGAATGGTGTGCTCAGGAAAGTAAAGGCTAAAAATATGTTTAGCAGCATTCACTTTTACAGGGTTTTTAGATCCCACAATTACATTTAATGTCGTTTTCAAGCTGACTACTCCGTCATTCCAGGCTGAGTCAGCAGTGTACCCGAGTCATTTAAATCGGCAAGTCAACGGGGGCTAAATTTTCAAGGGCACGTTTTTTTAGAATAATATCTTTAATGAGTGGTGTTAGTACCAGCTCCATGGCTAAGCCCATTTTTCCTCCAGGCACTACTAGCGTATTGATACGTGACATAAAGCTGCCTTCTATCATGCGTAAGTAATAGGGGAAGTCCACATCTTCAATACCTCTAAAGCGAATAACCACAAAGCTTTCATCAAGCGAGGGAATATCTTTTGCACTAAATGGGTTTGAAGTGTCTACAGTCGGTACGCGCTGGAAATTGATGTGAGTACGAGAAAACTGAGGGGTGATTTGGTTTATATAGTCATCCATACTACGAATAATAGACCCCATTACCGCTTCACGCGTGTGGCCTCGCTCTGAGGTGTCGCGGATTAGTTTTTGGATCCACTCAAGGTTGATAATTGGCACCATACCAATCAATAAATCAACATGCTTTGCAACATCGTGATCTTGGTCTACTGCACCGCCGTGTAAGCCTTCATAAAAGAGTATATCTGTATTCGATTCTAAGTCTTGCCACGGTGTAAAAGTCCCCGGTAGCTGATTATAAGGAACGGCTTCATCAAAGGTATGTAAGTAACGTCTGATTTTACCTTGGCCTGTTTCGCCGTATTGATAAAACAGTTGCTCAAGCGCACCAAAGTCATTCGCTTCACGACCAAAATAACTGATATGTTTGCCTTCTTGCTGTGCTTCTCGCACTTTTTTATCCATTTCTGGTCGTGTATAACGATGAAAGCTATCGCCTTCAATAAAGGCCGCATCTATATTTAAGCTTCTAAAAATATGCTTAATGGCATTGGTGGTGGTGGTGGTGCCAGCGCCAGATGAGCCGGTAATTGCGATGATAGGGTGTTTAGCTGACATAGTTGTTCTCGTTATTTGTTAAGCCGTGCAGTGTTACTTTTACCAATCAGAAAAACTGATAAAAAACGAACACGTCCTAGTTATAAAGGTCGAGCATAGTAAGGTCAAGTGACTGCCTGATTAAATAACGCTATCATGAGCCAATAAAAATTAAAACGAGAGAACATAATGAGATTACTTACCTCTTTCCTTTTTGGCGCATTTGGAACGTTTTTAAGCAGCCAAGCGGACGCAGCTATGCCTAAAAGCGAAGTGTTACTGGCTGATCTTGAGACCCCTTATGGTATGAAGGTAACAAGAATTACGGATAATAAAAGTTACAATAACCAACCGTTCTTAATTGATGAGGGGCTTTATTACACGCATGAGGTGCTTGGCGATGATGGACAATCGCAAACAGATTTATATTTCTATAATTTTACAACTCAGCAAGCAACAAATTTAACGCACTCTGCTGTTAGCGAATATTCACCCACATTAATGCCTAACAAGCAGGCGTTGTCAGCCATCGTTGTGGAAGAAGATGGTAAGCAAAAGCTCTGGCAATATCCGTTGCAGGGTGAACAATCTGCTGCGCGTATCTTCGAGTGGATTGAGCCTGTAGGTTACCATGCATGGGGCGCCGACAACGACCTTGTTATGTTTATTTTGGGCGAACCACATACCTTACAATATACCACGGTTGCAGCTGCTAAACCGAAGGTCGTTGCGAATGCTATTGGCCGAACCTTACTTTTTGATGCGCAAACGAATAGCTACTTATTTAGCTACCACAAAGATAAGCAACATTGGCTGGCGCGTTTTACACCCCAATTTGACCAAGTAACAGATATTTTACGTCTACCGGCACAATTACAAGATTTCACCTTGTTCGATGAGCAGACGGTTATTTATGCGATTAATAATCGCGTTTATAAGCGAGATTTAATGAATCCAGAGCCGGTTTCTCAATGGTTAGATTTAACGTCTTATTGTGAAACCAAGATAACACGTTTGAGTTACCATAATAAGAAACTTGCCTTTGTTTGTGATAAATAAGTAACGCTTTTTAAGGGATTACTGTAATGTGGCTACTACTTCTCGTTTTAAAATAGGCGCGCATTTGTCTTTCTCTGCAGAACAACTTACTGAACAACTGATAAAAATTGGCTGTCGTAGTAACTTTAAAATAAAAAATATTAATGAGTTTATGCCCGCTAATTCCAAAGAAGCATTTTATGTGCATGAACAAAGCGGGCAGGCTAAATTAGTCATTAGGCCTGTTTTTGAGGTGTTTAGTGACGACTTTGAAGCATTGGACGGCATCTCTCGCATTAAAGATTATTTCCATAGCAGTGAAATGACACGTTTTCCTACACGTATTTATAAAAGTGCCCAGCCTATTCATTATGGGCTCGCATTTAAAGTTACTTCAGTGTTAGCGGCAGAACAGTTTATTAAGCAATTTAATAAAATTTTAGCGCAATAATTTTAACACAATAATTTTAACGCAATAATAGTGTCGCTATTTTAATGAATGCAGTTGGTTAATTGCATTATAAGTTAATGACAGACACGGCTATAAGTGCGGACTCGTTAAGAGTTATGGTAATAAAAAAGGGTCACAATGTGACCCTTTTTCACATTGTGCTGTTAACGTTTAAGAAAACTATTCACCGAGGCCAGCTCGCGCTTTTTAAGCGAAAGGCAGTCATTGACGCTTTCTTCAAGCTTGCTGAGTGAGCGCTCATACCCTGGTACTTCAGAGATTTTATCAGTGAAGAAGGTTTTTGTTGTGGCTAAGCTTTGAGCATCACAACTTGCCGTTGTGAAAAACGGTAAGTTCGGTACAAAAAATGGCGGTAAGTTTTTAGTGATGGCATCGTAGTTGTTATAAATCCAATCAATGAACAACGCTTGGCGTTCTTTACCATAACTTAGACCCCCTAATAAAGTACGCATATCTGAGGCCGTTACTTCATCAGTTAGGCTGTACTCAAGGACTGCTTTTTGTAGCTCTGGTTTACCAAAATAACCCATTGCAGCAAGCATTTTTGTGCGTACTTGCGGATCTTTTGTGGTTTTGAACGTTTCTTTGTACTTCGCGAGTAGTTTTTCATCACCATGATAAGCTGCAAGGTTTAAGTAGGTTGATGCTAAATATGGGTCAACATTTTCAGGATTGTTTAAGTAAAGTGCGGCTTGTGCTTTAGCCGTATCAATGACTTTGCGATCTTCACCATCAAAACCTAGTCGGCTGATCACTTGTGCTCGTAGCTGAGATACTGCAGCATCTTCATCAGCTTTGGCTGTTAAGCCATATTGCTTCGCGGCAGGAGCAATGCTCTTACGGATAAACTTAGGCCATAAGTCGCGGTTGCTATCGTCTTCAAAAACACGTTTTTGCGAAGCTAAGTAACCCAATGCTGTATTCGCTACAAGTGGGTGTGCATCGCTCACAAATGTTTCTAGGGTTTGCATTAAGCGGGCAGCAGAAATAACACCGGCATCAAGTAAAGAGTCAGCGGCAGAAAGGAGTGCCAAACGCTCACGGACTGTTAATTTGTCAGCTGCGTTATCTAGCAGGGCATTAAACTGCGCATCGTCTAGTAACCAACGGTAATAGCCCATAGCTCCTTGATCTGGGTAAATCCACTCAGGTTCAAAATCAAGTGTTAGCTGTTGTGTTTCTTTGTTTAGCAGCAAGTTAGCTGTTTTTACTTTGTCACCTGCACCATATTTTATAGCAACAGGCACGTTCCACAGTTGAGCAGGGGCTTCAACACCTGCATTCACAAAACGGCTCTGGCTGATGGTAATTTTCTTACCGTCTTGGGTTACTTTGATAAGTGGAAAAGAAGATTGCTCAATAAATGACTTTAATACACTCGCCACATCTTTATTTGAAGCTTCACCTAATGCTTGCCACAGGTCAGCTGCTTCAGCATTTTTATACGAGAATTTTTTCAAGTAGGCTTGAATACCTTGCTGGAAAGCATCTTCGCCTATCCAGTTTTCAACCATAGACAGTACCGCGCTCCCTTTACTGTAAGCAAGGCCAAGGCCATCCATGATATCAGCTTCAGTTTTAATCGGTTTACGAATGGGTTTCGTGCTTAAGCGTGCATCTAATGCCATCACATAGTTTTGCGGTAAATTTAAGTGTGATTCAAATTCAGGGTTAATTTGTGCCGTAATTTTTGCCGCCATCCAGCTTGCAAACGCTTCATTTAGCCATAAATCATTCCACCACTTCATGGTAACAAGGTTACCGTACCATTGGTGTGCAAGTTCGTGTGCAATGATTGATACATTACGTTCTTTTTTACTACGAGTCGCGGTCGCTAAGTCAACTAATAGAATGTCTTCACGATAAGTTACAAGACCAGCATTTTCCATTGCACCGAATGGAAACTCAGGCACTGCAACCGAGTCTAATTTTTTATAAACGTAAGGGATACCAAAGTAATCTTCCAGTGCTTTGAGAACGCGAGGCATATTTTCTTTGGCGTAATCCGCAAGATGAATCTTACCTTGTGGCGTTAATACTCTGCCAGGAATTGGCATGCCTTTAATTTCTAGCTCTTCAAAAGGACCGACCGCCATTGCTACAAGATAAGAGGGAATAGGAGGCGTTTTATCAAAATAGTGTGTTGTCATATCGCCATTGACCGTGGTTTTTAATACCGGCGTGTTGGCATACACTTTTTGTGTTGTCGGTGCAGTAATCGTTAACTGAAATGGAATTTTATAACTCGGTTCGTCAAAAACAGGGAAGGCACGGCGTGCATCACTCATTTCAAATTGAGTAAATAAATAGGGAGTACCTTGATCAAGCGTTTTATATAAGCCCACACTTTGGCGGTTATAAGGCGCAGTAAAATCAACCGTTAGCGTATACTTTCCAGGTTGGATTTTTTCATCACACGAAAATTTTACTTTGCCTGTTTTCAGCATGTCTGCACTTAGGTCACAATTTTCGTCACCTAGAATTTTTGCCATACTGACCGCGTAATCAATACCGTTTAATTCAATATAGTTCGTTGCTTTGAGTACTTCGATGGCAATTTCAGTGTGGCCAGAAAAAGTGTCTTTAGCAGGATCAAGTGTCAGCTCTACCTGTTGTGAGCTAGGTTTTGCTAGTTTTTCTATTACATATTCATTGGCATGGGCTGAGCTAACCGCAAGTGCAACACTCACAGTTAATAGGCTTTTTAAGAACATAAGTATCCCTGATTTTTTGTTGTTAGAAAGGCACTGACTTTGAGTGCTGTCTTCCATGCTATCAGGTTTTAAATTGAACAGTAATAATTAGTTAGTAACAAAGTTTGTCAATTTAATGATGGCGTTCAATGAAGCGTTGCCAGTGCAACTGTGGATTAATTTGCCTCACATTTTGTAGAATGCCGTTAAGCAACGACATATCGTTAAATAAAGAGCCTGAAAACTCTTTAAAGCCCATTAAATAGTTAAACGCATCTTTACTGTTAGCTTGTATTGCATGAATACGCACTTGTTGTTCAAAGTTGAGTCTTAAACTGCTGATAGCCGTTTTCATCCCTTGTTGATCAACATTGGGAATGGCACATTTTTGTAGATAACCAGCTCGTTCACCTTCACCAGAAAACCAAATACGGACTTTTTCACTGTAACGTCCTGACTTAGAGGGTAAGTCAAACATTAAGCGGGTATGCCCTTGTGCTTTTAAAAAGTCTAGGTATGGGTCAAGCCCTGCTGCGAATAAGGCATCATGAATCGGCACAAAGCGTGACTTTATCTTGCCGTGGGTATGAAAGTGAAAGCAACGCACATCTGACAATGTGACAATATCATCAAGGGTGAGATGGCCAATTTCATCACTGTAAGCGCCAGTATAATAAGCAAAAAGAGGAAGCCAAAAATGCCAGTGTTTTGCTTGTTCACGGGGCAAAAGCTGATCACTAAAGATGTAACCAGTATACAGGGTATGTAACTCCATGGCCGAAAAGGGCCTACGACCGAGATGGGACTTCAACCTAATACCTTGATAATAAAGATGTCTTGAAGAGTATACCTGAGAAATGTAAAGTTTCCAGCAAATGGCACTCTGTAACCACAGTACCATTTGCTGTCAATATAGTTAGTCGCAAAGGGCCTTAGCAAGACCTACAGGCTCTATTTCGACGCATACTTGGTCGTCGTTCCAATTTAGACCAACGAGCGCATCATCCTCGTTTAAGTCTTCAACCCACTCATCTAAAAATTCGTCTAAACCAATTTCTACCGGTGTATAGTCATTCCACTCGTCTTTACATTGTGCTTTTGCAGCGTCTTCTGTGCCCCATAGCAACAACACATCGGTGTCGCTAAATTGGTTTGATTCACACACAACAAAACCACCATCTTCGGCACCAAGTGCCCACATAGACTCGTTTAAACGTACTTTTTCAACAAAGTTAACTAATTCTGATTCTATTTCGATATCGCTCATTTGCTTAACCCTTATCATTAATTTCGTGGATCTGTGTGTTTTACAGCTGCTTTTGCTGAGAATTGTTGATAAAAGTCCGCTAAATTCTCGAGTTGACTCCAATCAGTTAATTCACGAAAGCAAATCCAATCTAGCAAGCAGTATAAACTGATGTTGAGGTATTCACAGCTTTTAAATGCAGGCTCAGATAAATGACTATTTAAATAGCGCAATGTTTCAGCAATTCGTTCATTTTGTAAATTAAAGAACAATTTATCGTCTTTTGTATCAAATCCTGAGCGCTGGCACAGTAGCATTTCAACGAGCGAGTCATTGCAGGCGTTAATAATGGTTAAAAGGTTTTCTTGCTGCCAGCTCAATAAAGGTTGATCTGATTTTTCTAATAAGTAGCGAATAATTGAGTTTGAATCGCATACACTAAAACCATTATCAATTAATATCGGAACTTTTCGAGCGGGATTGTGTGCAATCATAGTGTGTCTATCTTGCTGTGAAAAAATATCTAAATTAATAAACTCAAGCGCAATATCATTGTTCAGTGCCCACATTCGTATCCGGCGGACATACGGTGAAGTTGTTGAACCAAGCAGTTTCATAGATTAGTTTCCTATCAAAAAAAAAGCCGCGAAAGCGGCTTTTAACGATTCATTATGAAGTTAGTCTGTTCGGCTAGTTACTTCAAGTAGATGATAACCAAATTGAGTTTGCACAGGCCCTTGCACTTGATTTATTGGCGCTGAAAAAACAACTTTATCGAATTCTGGAACCATCATGCCCGGACCAAATTCACCTAACGCACCGCCATCTTGGCCTGAAGGACAATTTGAGTGAGTACGCGCGAGTTCTGCAAAGTCTGCGCCTTGTTCAATTTGTTGTTTAAGGTCTAGACATTGTGCTTCACTGTCTACGAGTATATGTCTTGCGCTGGCTACTGCCATAATAACTCCCCATTGTGTGTTTTTCTAAATTAAATAATGAGTTTAGTTCAAAATTTGCTGAACGAAAGGTTAAATTTATTTTGCAGCTAACTGCGCTTCAATCGCGTCACGCATAGCTTTTGATTCTGGTTTGGTTTTACTGTTAAAACGCTCAACCGTTTTACGGTCTGCCGAAACAATATATTTGTAAAAGTTCCAATTAGGTGAACTTGTTGCTTCGTTTAGGTGCTTAAAAATTGGGTTTGCGTCACTACCACGCACCGCGCTGGTAGCGAACATGGTAAAGGTAACACCGTAATTAATGTAGCATACTTTTGCGGTGTCTTTTTCGTCATCTTCTTCTTGGAAAAAGTCATCAGAAGGGAAACCAAGAACAACGAGACCACGGTCTTTGTATTCTTTATGAATTGCTTCTAAACCCTCAAACTGTGGCGTAAATCCACAGTTACTTGCGGTATTCACTATGAGCAATGGCTTACCTTTAAATTCGCAAAGATTAACACTTTCTTTTGAGCGTAATTTACGCAGCGTTACATTGGTAAAGTCATCACATTGAGTTTCTGCGACTGGGTCTTGAATTGACGGGGGAGATTCTGCTGCAAGATGAGTAGACATAAGGCTTGCACAGAGTAACAAAGCATATTTATTCATAATGATTTCCTGCTAGTTATTTGTGATGAATATACGCTAATATGCGAGAAAGTGATCATTTAATTTCAGTTATTTATGACTATTCGAACAGCAACAGAACACGACTTAACACAGATTGTCGCTATTTATAACGAAACAATTCCTGGGCGTATGGTAACCGCAGATACCGAAGAGGTAACGGTGGCTGAGCGACAAGCATGGTTCGCAGCCCATACAGAACAAAGGCCGATTTTTGTGTATGAGCAAAACTCGAAAGTACTTGCATGGCTCAGCTATAAATCTTTTTATGGGCGTCCAGCGTATGATGGCACAGTCGAAATTAGTATATATATTACCTCAAACGCTCAGGGGCAGGGGTTAGGTAAAACGTTGCTTTCGTTTGCAGAGGAGCATGCCAAAACGCTTAATATAAAAGTTTTGCTAGCGTTTATTTTTAGTCATAACCTGCCGAGCATTAAACTGTTTAATCGTTTTGATTATCAGGTTTGGGGAGAACTGCCTGAAGTTGCAATTATGGATGATAAAGCATACAGCCTCGTTATTTTAGGTAAGCACTTAGATCTTAAAGTAATAAAAAAAGCAGTGTAAATTTAGTGACTTTGTTTTTTTTCGACTACTCTAATTAGGTAATTATCATTAATTTGAGCCTAGTGTACTGTGCGAAGAATATTAATTGTCGATAGTAATAGTGTTTTAGCAATGCGCGTAAAAGTGTTATTGGAACTCATTGGCTGTAAAGTCGAGTTATTGCACTTTTCGATGATAGATGACACTGTTTTAACTCAAGAATTTGATTTAGTTGCGGCTTCTCATGGTGTGCCGACAGAAACTATAAAGAAACTGAGTGGGGTGTTTTCGCAAGAAAATTTTTTATTGCTTGCACCCAAAGCACAGCGTAGTGATTTACTCGAGCACTTCAGTGAAATTAATCGCTTGCTGCCTAATTCAGTGGTTATTTACCCATTTTTTGCAAACAAAGAAATTAGCACTTTATTGGAAGGGGTGTTAGAGCTGGGTAGTGACAACATCTTAAAGCTGCCCACGGTATTGGTTGTTGACCATCTCCCAGAACGATTAGAAAAAATTACTCAAAACTTAAAAGGCGCGCACATTAAAACCTTTAAAGCTGGGAGTAAGCTTTCAGCTATTGAAATAATAAATCAACACAGCATTGATTTATTAATAAGCGACTTTACCTTTGAAGATGGCACTGGACTTGAGTTGTTTAACAAGCTGAAAGGGACGCAGCCTAACAGCCGTTGTTTACTGTATACCTCAAAGCCTGAACAGGTTTCGATGATTGAAGCTATTCGTCAGGGGGTAGAGGATGTGCTGGTTAAGCCCGTTGATGATAATAGCCTATTACAGTCGGTTCATAAATTATGGCAAACGGAGCTACTCAAACGCCACAACGCAGAGTTAGTTGAGCGTTTACAAAATACCGTTGATGCCCTCATAGAAAAAGACAGCCTGTTAAGGGTTATTTTTAAACACACTCCCGATGCGATTATATTGTTTGATCGCACGGGTAAAATTATTGAAACCAATGATGCCTGTGAACTGTTATTTGAAAAACCGCTTAAAGAGTTTGAAAACTGCTCGGTGTTTGACTTTTTTGATACACCTTCAATAAACCGTATTAAAGATAAAATAAGCACCCTGAATAAAAATCGTCAATTTAGCTGTGACTTAAGACTGCTTAAAGAAAACGGCAATGAGGTTCCTCTGGTAGGCTCGTTTAACGAAATAGATCACCATGGTGAAATTGCGTTGGCGGTTATCTTTAAAAATGTTACCCACCTGAAAGAAAAAGAAGACTTGCTGCTTGAAGCAAAAGACATGCTAGAAGAAGAAGTTAAAGCGCGTACTGCACAACTTGAGCATGCTAAAAACGTTGCCGAGGCCGCAAATCTGAGTAAATCAGAGTTTTTAGCTAATATGTCTCATGAGTTAAGAACTCCCATGCATTCTATTTTAAGTTTTGCACGCTTTGGGCTTGAAAAAGTTGCAAATGACGATCTAAATAAAGATAAGTTAAACAAGTATTTATCGCGGATAGAGCAAAGTGGAGAGCGGTTGTTATCGCTGCTTAATAACCTACTCGACTTATCTAAATTGGATGTTGGCAAGTTTCCATTTAACCCTCAAAAACACAATCTGATCAACATTATAAAAACCAGTATTGATGATGTGTCTGGCACAGCACTTGAGCGAAATATAATGATTCGTCTACTGGAAACTGGGCAAGATATCGTTCTGGATTGTGATGAAGAACAGATCAATCAAATTATGCGCAATTTATTAGGAAACGCGCTGAAATTCAGTGAACCGTTCAGCGAGATAGATATTCAGTTATCAGTGCAAAATAACATCGCTGAAGTAGCGGTTGTTGACCGTGGTATTGGTATTCCAGAGTGTGAACTTGAAAAAGTATTTGCCAAGTTTGAACAAAGTAGCAAAACCAATAGTGGCGCAGGAGGCACAGGCCTTGGGTTAGCTATTTGTCGGGAGTTTGTGAGTTTACACCAAGGCACTATCTCCGCACATAACAACGAATATGGGGGCGCTACAATTTTAGTGCGATTACCTTTGAATATAGATTTGCCTCAGCATTTAGCGACTGAAGAGCAAACTATGAAGCTTAATTAACAAAACGGAAGAACTAGACATGGCCTTGAAGCGAATTTTAGCCGTCGATGATGAACCATTTAACTTAGAAATAATTGAAGAGATCCTCGAAGAACTCGATTTTGAGCTGAAAATGGTCAACAGCGGTCCAGAATGTTTAGATGTTGTTGAAGCGTTTGATCCACAAGTTATCTTGCTGGATGTTAGCATGCCACAAATGAGTGGTTATGAAGTATGCCGAAAGTTAAAAGAAAACCCGAATACAGAAAAAATAATCGTTATGTTTGTGTCGGCCAGAGGCACGGTTGAAGAGCGTATGGAAGGGTATTCTGTAGGGGCTGAAGATTATATTGTAAAACCTTTTGGGCATGATGAATTAAAGCTCAAGCTACAACACTTAAACCAAGTACTGATCGAAAAAGAAATGCTTGAACAACAAGTGGAAGACGCCACATCAACAGCCTTTAATGCAATGGCTAACAGTAGTGAAATGGGCCAAATTGTTAATTATATCGAGCATATCGGTTTAATTGATGATGAAAAAGAGTTGGGTAAAGCATTACTTCATTGTTTAAGCGCATTTGACTTACAAAGTAATGTTGAATTTCGCTTAGCATCGGGTCTAGAGCACTTTTCAGTGTCAGGTGTTTGTTCGCCCATTGTTGTTGAGCTATTTGAAATGCTTAAAAACAAAGGCCGTTTACATGAATTTTCGAGTCGAATTTTAGTAAATTATGAAATGATTAGCTTACTCATTTTGAATATGCCAGAACAAGATCCCGATAAACATGGCCGTATTCGTGACCACATTTGCTTTTTAGTGAGTGTGACCGAGCAGCAGCTTAAAGCGATAATTACAAAAAAAGAACTGGTTAAACAGCAACAGCAACTGAATGACGCAGTGTCTAAAGTACACAGTAAGTTTAAGGGGCTCATAGAGCTTTTGAATGACAATCGTATTAATAACGAAGCGGTGTTTAAACAGTTACAAGAGGATTTGGAACAACGAATACCCACAATGGGATTAGACGAAGACCAAGAGATCTTTATTTATCAAAAAGTCGATGAAACCATTCAAAACTCAGTAGCACGTGAAGAGTCAGTGCAGGGAGTAAAGGCCGCATTTAAAGAGATTGAAAACGATTTATCGGTCTTATTAAAGCAATGACACACTCATTGAGTACGCGCGGTACTGGCCGCGCTTTAAGCATCTCGTGGTAAGCCTTTTTCAACAATACGAATCAAACGTGCGGTTTTACGTAATTTAAGCTGACGCTTGTTCTGTTGTTGTGAAAGCGCCCACTCTATGTGCTCTGCGACCAGTGGCGTTGCACTTTGAAGCGCCTTTTTAAGCGCGATAATAATTGTGTCGCTATAGTCAGCATTACCAAGTCCAACCGCTAGATTTCTTTGCCAGCGCTCATGGCCAATACGACGAATCGGGCTGCCTTCAGTGTTTTTTAGGAATGTGGCTTCATCCCATGCAAAGAGTGTGAGTAAGTCTTGATCTTTTAATTGCGTTCGAGGATGGAAGTCGGCTTCATCGGTTATTTGTCCATAACGATTCCACGGACACACGAGTTGACAGTCATCACAGCCATACACACGGTTACCAAGTAATGAACGGTACTCTTCAGGAATAGGGCCTTGCAGCTCAATCGTGAGATAAGAGATACATTTACGGGCATCGACTACATACGGCTCAACAATCGCACCTGTCGGGCACAGAGTCATACACGCCACACACTTGCCACAGCCTTCAAAGGTATTTTCGTTATCGATAGGCAGTGGAATATCAACAAATAACTCGCCTAAGAAAAACCACGAACCCGCTTCTTTATTTATCAGAAGGCTGTGTTTTCCACGCCAGCCTAACCCTGCTTTTTCTGCTAATTGCCGTTCAAGGACTGGCGCAGAGTCCACAAATGGGCGAAATCCTAGCTGACCTACTTGTTGTTCTATTTTTTGGCCTAATTTTTTGAGGCGATTACGAATGAGCTTATGGTAGTCCCGACCTAGCGCATAGCGACTTATGTACGCTGTTTCGGTTTGCTTGAGGTTTTTAGCAAAGCTGGCATCGGGTGGAAGGTAGTTCATTTTAACCGAGATAACACGCTGAGTACCCGGTACTAATTCTGCTGGACGGGCACGTTTCATCCCATGCGCAGCCATGTATTCCATGTCGCCGTGGTAACCCAAATCTAACCAACGTTGAAGCTGGGCTTCGTGCTGAGAGAGATCAATATCGGTGATCCCGACTTCTGCAAAACCAAGGTCTTTACCCCATTGCTTAATTTGCTGCGCGAGTTGCTGGTAATCGATAGGTGTTGTCACGGTGAATAAAAAAGTAGCCAAGGAATGGCTACTTTATCATAGTTATAGAAAGCTTAGAATTAAAAGCGTTTCAGCGCCCATTAAACAAACCGCTTTAGCTGTTGTTGGGTTTGTTGGCTAAGTAAATGTGATTGCTCACAATCAGCAAGGGATTCATCTATTTGCTGTTTCGCTTGCTCACCTAACGCCACAATTTGCTCGACACTTTGGTGTGTTTGAGTTTGTGTTTGTTCTAGTAAATGAACAGCACTAACAATCTGTTGTAGCTGCTGTTGATTTTGCTCAAACTCACTCAGCATGTTGCTAAACCCTGCTGAGGTATTGCTAATGGCTGTTTCAGCTTCACTTGAATGGCTAATTAATAACTCAGACTCTTTATTTGTTTCGTTTACCAAGCTATTCATTTGATTAATAAAGTCGCTAATTTGACGGGTTGCATCGTTCACTTTTACAGAAAGAGTTCTAACTTCATCAGCAACAACCGCAAACCCTCGGCCAGCTTCACCAGCACGTGCAGCTTCAATGGCGGCATTTAAGGCTAACAAATTTGTTTGATCAGAAAACTCTTCAACCATTTTTAAAATAGCACGAATATTTTCACTGTTTTCTTTTAACCCCGACACGGTCGCAGAAAAGTTGCCAAGAATTTGGCTGATCATGGCCACTTTTTTTACCAGAGTAGATAGTTCCGCAGCTGAATGTTGTACAAAACTTAGATGCTCACTGTTAACCGTATGAACACTGTCGGTGTTTGCAGAGATATGCTCTAAACTTGTCGTAATTTGATTACTTGCATCGGTAATTGTATGGCTAAACGTAATTTGTTGATGGCTAAGCTTCGCTGTTTGCTGCATCGATTCTGTCATTTTTGAACTACTATCGGCACTGGCTTGCGCACTTTGGTATGTGGTGGCCAGTAGCTGGCTTAGGTGAGATGTAAAAGTATTGTATTGCTCGCTTAAATCGCGAAATTCATCAAAGGTAAAGTGTGGGAGTTTTGCCGATAAGTCAGCATCATGACGATTAATTTGCGCTAAAGTATCGCGCATAGCCTGTACGGGCCGCACAATTAAAAAACGCATATAAAAAAGTGTGAAAATAAAACTGCCAACAATAACGAGTGTCATGAGCCAGAATAGCCCTGTGCTTGCTTGCTGTTCAGATAAGCTACTGTAAAGCCAAATTAAAGTAATGACCTGAAAGGCAAACACAAACCCCAAGTTACCGACAATTTTACGCGTTAAGGTGTAAAAGAAAGTTTGTTCGATAAAATTATAAATGCGCATATAGCTACTCATTGAGGTGTTATGTTGATTCATGTCGGGCGTTTCTTAGTCTTATTTAATTCCACGTTATTCGACACAGTATAGCTTATTCTTTTTGAGTCACAGCGACTGCAGTGTCATTTGTGTATGGCATGGGAAATTAGTAAAAATTCCATCCACGCCATAATCAAGCATTAACTCGATATCTTCTACCTTATCGACCGTATACGCATAGACTTTAAGTCCACGTTGTTTGGCATCGGCAACAAACTCATGGTTTATAAAGTTTTTATCAATATGAATGCTGTAGGCATGCAGCTTTTGCGCAAACTCACTGTAATTGATAGGAATTGATGCGGTTAACGCGCCAATCTTCACCCAGGGTAACTTTTGCTTGAGCCACATGAGTTGATGATGATCAAAGGATGAGACTAAAAGATTATCTCTTGATAACTTTCCAGTGCTAATGTTTGATTCAATAAGCTCTACAAACTTATCAAGTGAAAAGGTATGTTTGAGTTCTAAATTGAGCAGTGTTTTATCATTAACCCAATCAATCGCTTGCTGTAGCGTTGGCACTATTTCGCCATTACCTGCATCGAACTGTTGAATTTGGGCTTTGCTGCAGGCATTCACTTTACCGCGACCTGATGTGGTCCGGTCAAGCCATGTGTCATGAATAATCATATAATCATCAAGGCAGCTTTGTACGTCGATTTCAATACCGTCAACAGCCAAATCTACAGCGGCTAATATGGCACTTTTGGTATTTTCTGGGTAGGTACCACTGGCACCTCTGTGAGCGAATACTTTTATCATTGCGTGTGTTTCCGAGTCACTGACCATGTTTCATAAAAAGCGGCGCTTATAACCAAAACGCCCCCCATAATTGTGCTTATTGTTGGTTGCTCATGCAAAATTAAAAAAGCCAAAAACGTGCCGTATAGCGGTTGCAAGCAAGAAATTAATCCAGCCGTTGAGGCTGATAAGTGTTGTAAACTTGCAGCAAAAAGTGAATGCGGCGCTGCTGTAAAAATAACCCCAGCGGTGATCAATAGCAGCCAATTAATTGTATCAACTTGTAATGGCGGTACTTCAAGGAAGGCGCACAGCATAATACAGGCAATCCACGTTTGATAAAGCATGGTCTGTGGGCCACCGTATTGGCTAAAGTAATGCTTATGAATAATATTTCTAAAAGCAAAAAAGAAGGCTGATAAAATACCGGTCGCAATGCCAAGCGTAACATCATTCCCAAGGCTTGCATCTGGGATGAGTAAGTAAATACCGAACATCACCACTACAGCGCTAATAATATCTTTCAGTTGCGGTTTACGACCATGAAAAAGAGGCTCTAAAAATACAGTGATCACGGGGTAAGTAAAAAAGGCAATCATGCCAACAGCAATACCGGCTAATTGCATTCCTGCAAAGTAGGTTAACCAATGAATACCGACTGTCACCCCGAGTAATAGAGCAATAAGATAATCACGGCGAGAGTGGAGTTTAATCGCCTTTTTTTGGATATAAAGTAAGATCAATAAGGCACAACCGGCAATACCTGTTCTGTATACGGTAATGTCTAATGCACTTAAGTTAATGAGCTTGGCAAACAACGCAGTTCCACCAAATAGCAACACTGCAATGTGTAAGTACATAAGACTTTGTTTGTGCGCCTGCATTGCGACCCTTGTTATTATTATGCTTAACTCTCTTTTTAACGGTAATCCTTTGCTTTGTAAACCATCCTATGGGCTAATCCATTGGTTTAGTTCCAGTGTTTCCAGCCTTTTAAATAATAGTGCAGCACATTGGGCTCATCGAGGGTCGAGACTTTTTCGTTATTTGCACTGATATCTGGCGTAAAAATAAATAGCTGTGCATCATTTTCTGGCCGATAGTAACGAGTATCTACATTGAGTGTTTGATGATTAGCACATTGAAGTTTACATGCCATAACAAACCCCCACTCACCAAATGAAGGAACGTTCAAGTGATAAGGCAAAGTATGGGCAAAGCCTGCTGCACTCATCGTATTATTAATTGACCAGAATGCGCGTTTTGCGAAAAACGGGCTGGTAGCTTGCGTTACGACGATTCCATTGTCGGGTAAGCGACGTTTTACTCGTTGGTAAAATTGTTGGCTATATAATCGAGCTAAATTGATTGCTTTAGGATCTGGCAAATCAATAAAAATAATATCAAACAACGTTTTATCTTGTTCTATAAATACATATGCATCCTGATGAGCCACCGTGACTTTAGGGTTACTGAGCGAGTGTTGATTAAGCTCTGTAAGGTTGTAGTTAGATCGAGCAAGCTCTGCGACGCTAGGGTCTAAATCAACAAGAGTAATGGATTCTAGTTGTGGGTATTTAAGCAGCTCTCTGGCAGCAAGACCATCACCGCCCCCTAAAATTAAAATGCGTTTTGCATTACCGTGCCTCACCATCGCTGGGTGAATAAGCGCTTCGTGATAACGGTATTCATCTATCGAAGAAAATTGTAAACCGCCATTCAAATAGAGGCGAATGTCATCTTTGTGGCGCGTTAGAACGATTTGCTGATAGGGCGTTTGTGCTGAGTGAACCACGCGATCATCATAAATTTGGCTCTGCCAATGATGTGTGAGTTGTTGACTGGCATATAAACTCAATCCTAATACTGCGCTGACTAATACAAGCGTTAGTCTGAGTATTTTCCGTCGGTTGCGGCTTATATGGTCTACAAAATACCACAGTAATAACAGTGCAATACTGAGATTCATTAAGCCAAAGCTAAGTGACGTTTTAAATACACCTAACCACGGCAAAAATAGAAAAGGAAATAACAAGGTCGCCAGTAGGGCGCCAAAGTAGTCTATTGATAATACATTGGCAAGATTGGCTTTTAACGCGTAGTGCTTTTCCATCAAACGGCTTAAAAGCGGAATTTCTAAACCAATTAACACCCCGATTAATGTGGTTAATATGACACTGATTGCCTGTAACGGCAAAGAGTATGCGTAAGCAAAGTAGAGAAGGGGAACACTAAGCCCGCCTAACAATGCGAGCACTAGTTCAAAGGCTATAAAATACACCAATAAGGGGTTATCAGGGACAAAGCGCGAAAAATACGACCCGATGCCCATCGCCGCCATATAAACGCCGATAGTGAGAGAAAATTGGGTGATGCTGTCACCCAAAAAATAAGCCCCTGTTGTGGCAATTAATAGCTCATAAATAATAGAGCACAGACCCGCAACAAAAATACTAAACAGTAAAATATGGCTTTCACGGATTGTTTTACTTTCCACCAGAACCGCCTCGAGAGCGAAAACCTGGGCTGCCAATACTCTGTTCTCGTAATTGTTTATCTACCGTGATGTTGCTGTGATAAAGAGAGTACATAAGCCAATCACGTTCATCATCATTTTTGCTGTAAGCATACATAGAGGCAAGACCAATGGGGGTGAAAAAAAGCAGCACGATAGGCCAAACGGCGACACGGGTTTCCATGGCTTTTATGGCTTCGGGGTTTAATTTATTAATTGGCTTATATGTAATATCAGAGCCTTCACGCTCTGCTTCAAAGCGATGTAGAACCACAAAAATGCACATGCCCGCTACTATTCCTGATAGCCACATAAAGGGTAATAATATGTTGCTATTGCCTTTAATCGGAATGATGCGAAACGAATAACTAAAATGCTCTGCACGTGTGTTTGGGCCAAAACTGCTACTAACATAAGCACTGTATTGGCCTTTCTTAGGAAAATGCACCTCGTGATGAACTTTCTCTCGGTACTCGGTCCATTTACCTTCTGAATCTCGACCCGTTTCAGCCCATAGTTCATCAGAATAACTGAATAGGTAATTACCTTCAGGATCAAAAATTTCAATATCGATGGCTTTCCATGAGTTCAAAGGTAAGCGGCCTTTGATCTCGAAACGCATCATTTGGCCATCTTCAGGAACATTAAATAAATAGGGCTTATCTTGGCCATCATATTCTTTGAAGTTGCCATATTGGCCATTTTGCAGAGGCTCTTGAAGGTCTGCGCGTATCAAAAAACAGCTTAAAAAAGCAATCGACGCGATAGTAAAAAGCTTATAGATGTTCATCCTTACTCCAATAAGCTTAAATAGCGATCGTGATAATCACTGCAACACTTATTGCGATGCTGCTTTCGATAACGGCAACAGCGGTATTATTGTCATGCATAGCTTGGTCAAGAGAGATTTTACTGAAGATAATTTTATCAACCAAGTAACGTACGATCGGCAAGATTAAGAAGCCAAACAACGCATCAATAAAAAATAAACTAAGACTTTGTTGCCAAGTATGAAAGCCACCAAGCAGGGCATGGCACAGAATGATTGCTAACGCTAACATGGTGCCTGAGAAGCTCATCGCTACAGCTTTATTGCCTTTTTCAAGCTGTTCATGCAGGTCAAAAGCAGTGAGGTGATCATAGCCTTTAGCAAACATGATCAGCAAAAGCTGTCCGAGTGCGTAAAATACAATGGCTGATAACCACGTCCCTTCACCCGTTAAAGCGCCACCAATGATTAAGGCTGCAGCCATGTAATTAGCAGCTTGTACTAAGCCAACGGCTTCATTTTGTCGATTAATTAACTGTTCTTGGTTGCAGAATAAACGCAGCAGTAACTTATCATTTAGAAAGCGTGAGCATGTTAATAACACCATGCCGAGTACACTATACAGCGATACATTAATTAAGTCGGTCAGTAGGCCCTTGCTTGGTCCTGCTAGTACAAACCCATAAATAATCGTAATAGCGACCAAATAGCCACCAATTGATAAACCTAATGCTGTATTGGCATTATCTGTTAATTGATTTGTGGTGTTGTAGGAGGTTGCTAAGTTATACGACAGCTTTGCGAGTGCGATTATCGCGATAAAAAGAGCGATGTATGCGCTGTTGTACGCCATTGCTGCAAGGTAGTGGGTTAAATTAATATCCATATATATTTGTTAGGTTGTTGTTATTTTCAGAAAATATTACCACAGACTCTTTACTGCGAAGAATATCAACGTGTTATTTTTGGCATATTTAGTTAATTTCTTAAAAGTTTCATAGCATTTGCCTGTCTCATTGCGTGGTTATGGGTTAAAATAACAACATAACCAACTAACAAGATAGTGAATGACAAAACAGGATCCCAATCTCAGTCGAGAACAAGAAAAGTACGAAAACCCAGTCCCTAGCCGTGAGTTTATACTTACTCACTTAGAATCTCGCGCTAAACCAGCAAACTTCACACAACTTTGTGACGAATTACACGTGGATGACACTGAACGCCAAATTGCGTTTAAACGTCGTTTGCGCGCTATGGAGCGTGACGGTCAGTTGTATTTCAATAAATTTAAATGCTACGCGTTGATTGATGAATCAGGCCTTGTGAAAGGCAAAGTAGTTGGCCATCGTGATGGGTTCGGCTTTTTAGAAGTTGAAGGCGAAAATAAAGATTGGTTTATCGCAAAACACCAGATGAACATGGTGCTGCATGGCGACATTGTGCTTGCTAAAGGCAATCGCAAAGGCGGCAGTGGTAAATGCGAAGCGCGTATCATTAAAGTGTTAACGAATGAGCGCGCCCCGATTGTTGGTCGTTATTTTGTTGAGCATGGCATTGCGGTGGTTGTTGCCGAAGACCCGCGAATCACGCAAGATATTATGATACTGCCTGGCAGTGAGAATGGCGCGCGCCATAATCAAATGGTTCAAGTTCAGATCACGCAAAACCCAAGTCGTCACATGAATGCAGTGGGTAAAGTAACGGAAGTATTGGGTGAGCATTTAGCCCCCGGTATGGAAATTGAAGTAGCACTTCGAAACCATGATATTCCGCATGTATGGCCTGAAGCCGTTGAAAAGCAAGTTGCCCATTTAGGTGAATTTGTTGATGAGCAAGCAAAGCAAGGCCGAGTCGATTTACGTGATTTACCATTAGTAACAATTGATGGTGAAGATGCACGAGACTTTGATGACGCCGTTTACTGTGAGCGAAAACCATCAGGTGGTTGGTGTTTATGGGTCGCGATTGCTGATGTATCACATTATGTTGGTATGAACACGCCACTGAATAAAGAAGCGATAGAACGCGGTAATTCAGTGTACTTTCCTGAGCAAGTGATTCCCATGTTGCCGAAGGTGTTGTCAAATGGTTTGTGTTCATTAAACCCCAATGTTGATCGCTTATGTATGGTTGCCGAGATGACCGTATCTGAGCAGGGCACCTTAGAGAATTATAAGTTTTACGAAGCGGTGATGAATTCACATGCCCGTTTTACTTACACTAAAGTGCATGCAATTTTGCAAGGTGATGAAAGGCTGTGCGAAGAATACGCGCCAATGGTGCCGCATTTAACTGATTTACATCAAATGTACATGGCACTGAAAGCAGCTCGTCAAGAGCGTGGTGCAATTGAGTTTGAAACGCTAGAAACGCGTTTTGTGTTTGATGCTCACCGAAAAATTGAATCAATCGTTCCTGTGGTGCGTAATGATGCGCATAAGCTCATTGAAGAATGCATGATTTTGGCGAATGTATCGGCAGCTCGTTTATTAGAAAAACATGAGGCCAGTGCACTTTATCGTGTGCATGATGAACCTGATGCTGAAAAGCTTGGTTTTTTCAGAAACTTTTTATCTGAACTGGGCATTGAGTCAACATTGTCAGATGAGCCGACACCAAAAGAAATAACACATGTACTTGCAAAACTAGGTGACCGTCCTGAAGCCGAGTTAATTCAAACCATGTTATTACGTTCGATGAAACAGGCTGTGTATCAACCAGACAACATTGGGCACTTTGGTTTGGCGTTACCTGCTTACGCGCATTTTACATCGCCAATTCGCCGTTACCCTGATTTAGTTGTGCACCGTGCGATTAAAGCTGTTTTAAAAGCACAAGGCCAACAAACGTCGGGCGAGTATGCTTACAGTAATGATGAAGTTGATATTTTAGGCGAGCAATGTTCAACCACTGAACGTCGCGCAGATGATGCGACCCGTGAAGTCGCCGATTGGCTTAAATGTGAGTTTATGCAAGACCATGTTGGCGATGAATTTGGCGGGGTTATTTCATCGGTCACTAACTTTGGTTTATTTGTTCGCATAGACGACTTACAAATAGATGGCATGATCCACGTAACGAATCTTGGCAATGAATACTTCCATTATGACAATGCAAAACACTGTCTTATTGGTGAGCAAACTCATACGGTTCATCGCTTAGGCGATAAAGTGACGGTTCAGGTATCGTCTGTCAGCTTAGATGAGCGTCGAATTAATTTAGTGTTTGCTGGTAATGTACCGCAAGACCGCTATGCGCGACGCCGTGCGCAAAGTGCACCTGCAAAACCGAGTATTCGTGCGCAGTTAAAAGCAGGGAAAATCCCTGGCAAAAAAGGGGATGATAGTCGCTCAGACCCTAAATCTTCAGAGAAAGATAATGCAAAGCGTGGCAAGTCTTCTCATGCAAAAGGGCGTAAAAAACCTAACAGCAAACAAGCGGATGTTGTAAAAGCAGGTAAGAAGAAGAGCAAGAAAAAAGCCACCAAAAAGGCAAAAAGACCGGGCAAGAACGCCCGAAAACGTACTAGCTGAGGAGCAAATAATACGTGAGTAATGAATTAATTTTTGGTTTTCACTCTGTTGAAGCTATTTTAGCAAAAGAGCCTGAGCGCTTTTTAGAAATTTATGCGCTAAAAGGGCGTGAAGATAAGCGTTTAAACCCGATTATTGATGAAGCTCGTAAGTTCGGTATTTCAGTGCAATTTATGCAGCGCAAAGCACTTGATAACAAAGCCAATGGTGAACAGCACCAAGGGATCATTGCTAACGTGAAAGCAGCGCGAATGTACAATGAAAAAGATCTCGACGAAATCATTGCCCGCGAAGACACGCCTTTCTTGTTAGTGTTAGATGGCATAACCGATCCGCATAATTTAGGTGCGTGTTTACGCAGTGCGGATGCAGCAGGCGTACACGCGATTATTGTGCCTAAAGATAAGTCTGCAAAGCTTAATGGCACAGCACGTAAGGTAGCCTGTGGTGCCGCTGAAACAGTGCCTTTAGTACAAGTGACAAACCTTGCACGCACATTACGTGAAATTAAAGACGCAGGTGTGTGGGTTGTTGGCACAGCGGGTGAAACTGACACCGAATTATTTGATGCTAACTTAACAGGTCCAATGGCCATAGTGATGGGAGCCGAAGGTGACGGTATGCGTCGTCTAACTCGCGAGCACTGCGACCTACTCGTTAAAATACCCATGGCAGGCACGGTATCAAGTTTAAATGTATCGGTTGCGACCGGTATTTGCTTATTTGAGGTATTACGTCAGCGTAATGCGACGCAGCTTTAATCTTTGCGTTCGACAATAAAAAAGCCGATATAATATCGGCTTTTACTTATCTATATTCGGCACCGCGAATGACAATTAGATTTTTGCGAATGCGTCTTGTAGTGGCGGTACAACTTGCTTTTTACGGCTTAATACACCATCTAACCATACTTTGCCATTCTCAGATTTAACATCATATGCCGCTTCAATAACAGCAACGTCATCAGAGCTTATCAGCATCTGTGAGCCTTCTTTCATGATATCTGTTAATAGTAGTAATACTGAGTGACGGCCGCCTTCTTCTTTTAGCTTCACGATGTCAGCTTCAAGGTCTGCTTTGATCTCATCAAAAACAGCAAGGTCAATGACTTCTAGTTGACCAATACCGACTAGCTTGCCGTTCATGTTGAAGTCTTTAAAATCACGCATAACTAGGTCGCGAGCTGGCGTGCCTTCTACTGCAGATTTTACTTTGAACATTTCCATGCCAAGTTCTTTGAAATCTTCGATACCGGCAATGTCAGCAAGTGCTTCAACACACTTAATATCAGCAGTGGTGCATGTTGGTGATTTAAAGATAACGGTGTCGCTTAAAATAGCGCATAACATGATGCCCGCGATGTCTTTCGGGATTTCTACATTGTAAAAATCATACATCATTTTAATAATGGTATTTGAGCAACCCACCGGACGAATCCAACACTCAAGAGGTGTTGATGATGTTAAGTCGCCTAATTTGTGGTGATCGACTACACCTACAACGCGTGCTTCATCGATGTCATCAGGTGCTTGTGTTTTTTCTGTATGGTCAACGATATAAACGTCTTCACCTGCGTAGCTAAGTTTAAGCTCAGGTGCTTCGAAGCCAAATTTATCTAAGATAAATTGTGTTTCAGGTGATATTTCACCTAAACGCGTTGGAATGGCCGGTTCATTGATTTGGTTTTTTAAGTAAGCAAGCGCAATTGCACCGCAAATTGAATCTGAATCAGGGATCTTATGGCCCACTACATACATTGACATTGACGGAACTCCTTTAAATTTGGCAGATATTTTAGCAAAGTCTCTACAGATTGATACATAACAGACATGAAATTTTGTTGATCAATTACAACTGCCAATTAACCAGAATTTTAGTTACACTTTAACGTATTGAAAGTAGAGGAAGATACACATGCGATTGAGCAGAAAAGCGTGGAATAATGTGGTCATTATTTCAATGCTATTGATGATTTTTTTCTTCAATGGTTTACATAAAAAGCTCAATACTCAACCTGCAGAGGACGGCATGCACGCGCTGCTACCTGAACAAAGTTTTATTTTGGCGATGGCATTTCCCGAACTTAAAATTGAGCGAATTGGCACTTCTTGGCGTAGTCAAAACTTACAAGAAACAACATGGCACGGGGATGAGCAAGCGTTAGAGCAATTAGTTGAGCTGTGGCAGCATCAACAGCTCAATCTTGCAAGTATACCTGTAAGTAAGCTTTCGAAGACATCAGCGAACTATGTTGCTTCAGTGTGGTTAGCGGGTGAGCAATTACCTGCGGTGTATCAACTTTATACCATTGAAGGAAATTACTACCTACTCGATAAGCGGTTACAGCGTGTATTTGCGCTTGAACACGCCGATGCCGCTCAGTTATTTCCGTTATATCCGTTTAAGAGAATGACAGATGCCTGAATTACCAGAAGTTGAAGTAAGTCGGTTGGGGATTACTCCGCATGTGCTCGACCACGTAGTGACTAAAGTGAATATTCATAATGCCAGCATGCGCTGGCCAGTGCCTGATGATGTATATCAGTTACAAGGTCTTAAAGTTAACTCGATTGAACGCAGAGCAAAGTATTTATTACTGGGTTGTGAGCGTGGAAGTGTCATATTACATTTGGGAATGTCAGGCAATTTACGCGTTGTGAATGCCGATGAACCACTTAAAAAACATGACCATATCGAGTTTGTTTTAGAGTCTGGAAAAGCGCTTAGGCTAAATGATGCGCGCCGCTTTGGGGCATGTTTATGGCAAGCACCTGGCGAGTGCCATACTTTACTGACCAAGCTAGGCCCAGAACCTCTTACTGATGATTTTTTTGCTGAGCGTGTTTACGAGCAATCAAGAAACAAGAAAGTACCGGTTAAGCAATTTATTATGGATAATGCCGTGGTTGTTGGTGTGGGGAATATCTACGCCAATGAGTCGCTATTTAAAGCGGGGATCCACCCCAAACGTGAAGCGGGAAAGGTATCCTTAAAACGTTATCAACAATTAGTGCCTATAATTAAAGACACACTAGCTGCGGCGATTACTCAAGGCGGCACGACGTTAAAAGATTTTGCGCAAAGTGATGGTAAACCGGGTTATTTTGCTCAGCAATTATTGGTGTATGGCCGCAAAGGTGAGCCGTGCGTTACCTGTAAAGAGCCGTTAAAAGAAATTAGATTAGGCCAAAGAAGTACCGTGTTTTGTGCAAATTGCCAAAAATAAGCGTGTATTAATAAGGCAGTAAAAAGCACGCCCGTTGGCGTGCTTTTTAATTATAGCTCGAACGGGGCAACACCGACGGCTTTCATTTTATAGCCTACTTGGGCTATTTCACCGGACCAAGTCTCAGTGCTTATTACCCCTGTTACCACAATGGCATCATATAGGCTCTCGATTGGTACGCCACCTTTAATGGTTATATGAACAATTTGATTAGGCGGTGGAGGTGGTACATGAATACAAGCACCAAAATACGGCACAAGTAAAAACTCAGTAATTACCTCACTGTCCCCTTCAAGCGGGACGACAAAGCCCGGAAGGCTGACTGATTGGCCATCAAGTTCTTTGACTACAGGAGCATCAAGGTCTGGTTGTACCCAGTTTTGCTCGCTGCCTTCATGGTTTGCTTGTGCTTGCGTGTCAATTTGCACGTGCCCTTTAGGGATTAAATCTTCCCAGAAGATTTCCTTTGGTGGTCCAGCATAAGCCCCTGTGCATAGTAATAATGTCGCTAAGACTGCGAACTTTTGAAAAAACTGCATAACATTCCTTAAATTTTAATACTCATACCATCTGCAAGTGAGTAGAAATACGCGCGGGTCGCAGGAATTAACCCAACAATAAAGCCTGCTGCTATTATCGCAGCTAATAGCATGAGTTCATAGGATGACAATAACGCTATATTTAGACTTATTCCTGCATGGCTTTGCAAGTAATCTGCGCTCAGTAGCATTAAACCATAGAACAGTACAATGCCGAGCAGGCAACCTAACCCAGTGATGAGAATCGATTCAACACTGATCAAGGTGAATATATGCCACGGTCTCGCGCCAACAGAACGCAAAATTGCCAACTCTCTTCGGCGTTGGTTTAGGCTCGATAACAGGCTAGTTAGCATACCAAGTAAACTAATTAAGACCACGACGATGGAAAACAGCAGCAAGATTTTTTCGACAATTGACAGCATCTCCCACAGTTCACGCAATGTGACTCCCGGCATAATCGCTAATAAAGCCTCCGGTTTATATTGGTTGATATTACGGCGAACTTGTAATGTGTACAGCGGTGAATCGAAGCCAAGCAAAAAAGCGGTAATTTGCTTAGGATTTCCAACCAAATTAATCTCGTCATGCTCATGCTCATGCTCATGCTCATGCTCATGCTCATGCTCATGCTCATGAGATTCATCTTTGACATGGTCGGCTTCGTGCGTATGAGATTTACCATGAATCGTGTCAATTGCAGCAAGTGGTATATGGAGAGTTTTATCAACCGGCGTACCTGTTGGCTCTAAAATACCGACTACCGTGAATGGGTTATCATCATGATTATGAAAACTAGTGTTACCCATGCCATGCGCAATAACGACTTTATCGCCCAATTTATAATTAAGCGAACTGGCAACTTCTGAACCCAGCACCACTTCAAATAAGTGATTAAACTGCTGGCCTGATGCAAAACGAAGAGGCTGCTTTTTTCCGAACCGATAATGGTTGAAATAATCTTTATTGGTCCCGAGCACTGCAAGGCCTTTGTGACTATCACCCAACGACAGTGGAATGGCCCATTTTACGCCACGTTGTTGCGTAATGTATTGATAGCTGTGCCAGCTAACCCCGTTATTAGCATGGCCAATACGAAACACCGAAGATAACAATAATTGGATGTCGCCGGTGCGAGCACCAACAATTAAGTCAGTGCCGGAAATCGTGTTACTAAAGCTACTTTTAGCATCGACCCGCACTCGCTCAATTGACATCAAGAGCATGACGCTAATGGCAATCGTAAATAAGGTGAGTAAGGCACTAGCTTTGCGGTTTAGTAAACTTTTAATCGCGAGTTTAAGCAGCGACATGTGTGCCTCCTTGTAATTCAACAAGGTTAACACTGCGCTTAAAAAGCCCTTGCAAGGTTTCGTCATGGCTTACAAATACCAGTGTACTGTGCGTTGCTTTAGCTTGTTCAAACAGCAATTTAACGAATGCTTGGCGATTTTGTGTATCGAGTGCGGAGGTCGGTTCATCGGCAATAATAATTTCAGGGCTGCCAATGAATGCACGTGCAGCTGCAACACGTTGTTGCTGACCGATGCTCAGTTTAGAGACAGCCTGATGCTGTAACGCATCTGTCAAACCAAGTGCTGTTAAAAGACGACTTGCTTCAAGGTTAATAGAAGGGCTGTTATTAAGCGCCTGCTTTTGCCGTAATTTAGAAAATTGGCAGCCTAAAATTACGTTTTCAATAGGTGATAAATACGGCAATAAATTAAAGTTTTGAAAAATATAACCAATGTGATCGGCTCGAAAACGATCGCGTTTACTATTACTTAATTGGTTAACAGCCTTATCTAAAAGAGTGATAGTCCCTTGGTTGGGAGTGGTGACGCCCGCAAGCAAAGACAATAGCGTCGACTTACCACAACCACTCGGGCCATGTAAAAACACATGCTCACCTTGCTCAATATGCAGCGAAGCAATATTAATGGTGGGCGAAGCTTGTTGTGCGTGCCATTTAAATAGCACATTTGAAAGCGTGATCATAACGACCTATTCGTTGTTACCATCGCCAGTAATTTAACTTTTTACGCATTTTAAAATTACGAATAAAGTTACGTGGTTTTGGCTTAAGTACTGGATTGTTCAATAGTAATTCATTGCTTGCTGCAAGTACACGCTGACTCGATAAGCCATCTTGGTAGGGGTGCAACTGCTGACAAAAGTGCTCAATTTTTGTCATCAGCTCAGTAGGCGTTGTGAGCGCATAATCGATTGCGTCTTCAACTTTATCTGGGTTTGTTACATCAATAAGGTGCTCATCGGGTGCTTGATTACAAAAAGTTACCACGGGCTTTCTTTGCAGTAAAAACATCAGCAGAATAGAGGAGGTATCACAGAGCATGACATCTGCCGCTTGTAGTAGCGGTAATACGTTATCGGTTTCTACGAAAGTTAAATTATCGTTTTGTAAGGCTTTATATTGCTCGACTAACTCACTCGGCATTTTTGGGTGGAATTGCACTAAAATACGCCACTTACCTTGCTGACTGTATGCTTTAATGTGTTCGTAAAGTTTAGGGGCTAGCGATAATCGCTTTGAAAACGTTGAGCAGATCAATAAGGTTTTTCTAGGATCATTTGGGTTTTTATAAGGGTTATTTGCGATCTGTGAAAAGAACGGATCGAGCGTTGGCCAACCGGTTTCTTTCACTTCAAAAAAGCCATGTTTTGTTGCAAGTGCCTTAAATGGAGCCGTTGTATTCGGTCCTTGAGTACAATATAAGTCAAAACAACCACGAATTTTAAAGTGATCATTCTCGCCTTTTCTGTTTAGCTTTCCGGCATCAAACCCATGAAAAACGCCGACTTTAATTCCTGGAATAAATGTAGGAATAATATTTGAAGGTGCATAAACAACATCAGGTTGCCAGTTGTGAACCTCTTCTATAGTACTCAGAGTCTGTTCACCTTCATTTAAGAATTCATGATTAACGTTGCTACCCTCTAAAAACCACCTAACTTGGCCACCGCGCGCTAAGATTTCTTGCTGTAATGGGCGCAAAATAGCGTACGAATAGTTTTGTGAAATATACATTAAGTATTTTTTTTCTGCGGTAGCTGTTAAGTAATCCAAAAAAACCTCCTATTGCGAGAGGCGTATTATAGCTAAATATTGTTTATGACAGCAAAATTACGGTGATTTTAATTTTTTTTTGATTTTATCTGCGGAGCCTCGTAGCGGATCTGAGCGCAATGATTGAGCTTTCACAGCGTCTAGATTATTATAGGCGGCCATAACCCCAATCCCATACATGTGCTTTTAAGAGCATGCCAAATACTATCGGAGATAGCATGACTAGCTATAAAGTTTTAGACGTAAACGATGATTTACCGATCCGTACCAAAGGTGCGGTACACAGTGGTAAAGTGCGTTCAGTTTATTGGTTAACTGATGAGGACAGCGCGCGTTTAATTAGTGAAAAAGGGTATCAGGTTCCAAAGGGGACTGAGCTTGCTATTATGGTTATCTCTGACCGTATTTCAGCATTTGATTGTATTTGGCAAGGTGAGAATGGCTTAAATGGCGTGCCTGGTAAGGGGATCGCGTTAAATTCAGTTGCATCTCATTGGTTTAAATTGTTTGATAAAGCAGGCCTTGCTGGTAACCATATCGTTGATATTCCTCACCCTTATGTGTGGATTGTACGCAAAGCAAGTACAGTCAAAGTGGAAGCAATTGCACGCCAATACATCACGGGCAGCATGTGGCGCGATTACGCAAAGGGTACCCGTAACTTTTGTGGTATCGATTTACCAGAAGGTCTAACAGCAAATCAAAAGCTAGATAACGTACTTATCACTCCTTCAACGAAAGGAATTATTACCGGCGTAGCTGAGATCCCCGAAGTGGATGATGTCAATATCACGCGTGAAAACATCACTAATAACTTGTCAGTGTTTAATTTTAAGTCGGAAGATGATGTTGCGAAGTACGAACAGTTACTGGTTGAAGGCTTTAAATTAATCAGCGAAGAGCTTGCTAAACTTGACCAAATTTTTGTAGATACGAAATTTGAGTTTGGTTACGTTGAAGACGTTGATGGTTCTGACAAACTTATATACATCGACGAAGTGGGTACACCTGATTCATCACGTATTTGGGATGGGCAAGCGTATCGCGATGGTAAAATTATCGAAAACTCTAAAGAAGGCTTCCGTCAGTTATTAATCAATAATGTGCCTGACAGTGATGTGTTATTAAACAAAGATCGTATGGATGAGCGTGAGCAGCTTGCAAAAGACTACACCTTGCCAGAATCTGTGATGCTTGAGGTATCTGATACTTATGTGGGTATTGCAAGTAAGATCATTGGCCAAGAGATCACTATTCCAAGTGATCCACGCAGTGAAGTGATTGCCATTTTAGATACAGAATACGGCTTAATTAAGCAGGGCTAAGCTGTATTCTTTCGTAAGTGACGCACTGATGTAGCGTATAAAAGCCAAGTTTGCTAAAAGAGCACTTGGCTTTTTTGTTTCGAGATGGGTTAAATATGATACCAACCCGCAATAGTGCTTAATCATTGTGAGGGATTAAACCCGTCACTACCTGTGTTAAAAATTTCTTATTTACGACTGCATGGATGCAGGAGGTAGAGCAATGCAGGAGCAATTGCCGAGAACCACTAAATAACGAAATTTTTGCTTTGTTATCAACGAGGTTTTATTGTCTCAAAATAGACCACTTAATTAAGCGAGTTGCTATTACTCGTTTTAAATAAGCTGAGTCACAGCATGACTAATCTGTTCAGGCTTTATATCGCGAATAAATTCACTTTCTTTAAGTTGCTGACCATTGGCGACTAAGGCAATATAATTTTTTTGTTTTGGAGCAACCGTGCTCCAAGGTGAAGTACCTAAACCAACAACGGCAATGAAAGGAACATTGACAGCTGCAGCTATATGCATTGGTCCAGAATCGATTGATATTAGCAAGTCTAAGCTAGCAATTACATCAACCATTTCAATAAGTGATGTTTTACCAACTAAGTTAGTGATATGGATTGTATCTTGTTGAAGCTGAGAAGTTAGAAGCTCTGAGTCTTTTTTTTCAGTTGGATCGCCGACAAGATAGAAATGACAACTTTTATATTCAGCATTTATTTTTTGCAAAGCGTCAATTGCTAAGTCTACAGGATAGTGACGGTGTCCTTTGTTTGTCCCGCCAAAATAAATACCAATATTTTTGCTTTCACTTTTCTTAATTATCAAGTTACTTTTTTTATAATGTAAATTGGTATTGGGAAATTGGGAGAAAGGCTCGCCGTGACTTTCATTGACTAAGCGACAATAACGATAAATATAATGGTGGTTTTTATTCAGCTTAAACTTATGTGTTAAGAGTGGAGAGCGGCCGTTTTGTGCATAACCAACACGAAACTTTATACACGCTGCGTAACATAGTAGTGCTTCAGAAAGAGAATTACGGAGTATGATTGCTAGTCCTATATTCTTTTCTTTTAACTTTTTCGCTTGGCCTAATAAAGAAGTAGGTTGGTTTTTGTTAAACCTTTCATCACTGATAACATGGATTGTTTCATCTCTAGCAAGAATATCAACTAGATGAGGACGAGCAAGAACGTAAATTTGTTTTTGTGGATAAAGATTTTTTAATATGCCGATTGTAGGGGTACAGTTGACAACATCACCAATAAATTTTGGTAATACAATTAGTACATTTCCGCTGATTGAGAGGTTATTTATAGTTGATAAGTTTTTCATTAGTATTTAAATATGCTTCAACAATCCGTTTTTATATATTTGTTATAACTATTTTCTCAATATCTGCTGTTTTCACTTTTCGTTGCAAATACATGTAAGTTCTATACTTTAGGTTCCTATGGAATGTGGATCGTGATGAGTGCCTTCCAGAATTTGCCATCACTATATCACTTTCAAAACTTCTGTCTTCTGAAATTGGATAGGGTTTGATACCTAGCATTTGCAGCCCTACCTCGCTATGGAATTGCATATCCACATCGACAGGCCGGCAGAAGGGTTTTCGAGTAAGTAATTTTTTTGCTCCAGGTAAACTTATTAAGTATCCCTGTGTGCCATTTGGGGCTTTTCGATAATTACCAAGTGTGAAATTATGTTGAAGGCTTTTGCTATCAATAAACGGAAAATCTCTGTTGTCAGAAAGCTTAATGAGATCCCAACCATGCAGCGAACTTGATAATTCTATGATTGATATTAGGTGCTCTTCAATAAACAGGTCGTCTTCAAGCACTAAACAATGATTAATTTTTTCATCGACCATTTTTTGCCATATACGCATGTGGCTTACATAGCAGCCTATTTCGCCTAGCGTTAAGTCACGATGATATTTTTGTTTATTGTTTTGCGGTGAATACCACTCATCTAATTGCTCTTTAGTGAGTTCCTTGCCAATTGTTGCAGGAAACCTCTCGGCGCTGATACCTATGTTCGCAAGTCTATTATTGAGTGTTTTCCAGCGCTTTTCACTGCCTTGCATGTTAATGACAAATATAGGAACTGACATGACTTCTATTAATTAACCTTTTCTAATTTTTATTCTAACATTTAGAATAAAAGATATATTCAGAATTTGAAAGTTTGATGAATTGCGTGAGCAGCGTTTAAACACTTATGACTAAACAGGAATTAAATGAAAAATATAGTCTCAGCCTCATGGTTAAATAATAACCTGACAGCGAAGGATCTGGTTATTTTTGATGCGGGTATGGTTCGCCCAGGTCAGGAGGGCAGCTACGCTCCAGCCGCTATGCTACCGAATGCACAGCGCTTTGATTTTAAAAATACACTGGCTGATAACAGTAATCCGGTCCCAAGTATGATGTGTAGTAGCGAGCAATTCACCGAACACATGCAAGTCGCGGGAGTTAATCAGAATTCACGTGTTGTTATTTATGAAGACCAAGGTTTATTTAGTTCAGCACGGGCATGGTGGATGTTTAAGGCTATGGGCTTTGATAACGTAAAAGTCTTAAGTGGAGGTTTAGCAAAGTGGTTGGCTCAGGGATTTGATGTTCACTCTGAGTATTATACGCCGACAACAAAAGGTAACTTTGTTGCACAGCCCCGTAAAGATTATTTTATCACGGCAGATCAGGTACTAAATTCACTTTCAGATACGAGTATTATCACGCTAGATGCAAGGCCTACAGCTCGTTTTACTGGCGAGCAAGCAGAGCCACGTGATGGCATGCGCAGTGGTCATATTCCGGGTAGTCGTTCTTTACCTTTGTCAGATGTATTGAATGACGGGGAGCTTAAGTCTCTTGATGCACTGCACACAGTGTTCAACTTACATGTAAATGGACACACTCAGCTGCAATTTAGCTGTGGCTCAGGAGTGACGGCCTGTGCCCTTGCTTTGTGTGCGGATGAGTGTGGTTATACTAACCTTCGGGTTTACGATGGTTCTTGGAGTGAGTGGGGCGCTTGTCACGATTTACCTATTGAAAAAGGCCCGCATCAATAAATGCAGCGTAGTTATGCCAGCTGCCGATACTATTTTTGTTAAGTGGCTGGCGAATTTGCTTTTTACTCGCTGTCGCTGATGCTGCGTTATTTTTATAAAATGCCAAACAGCTTGCTTGCCAATTTAAGTTACAAAATGCATAGAGCTTTTGGGTTTGTTTAATTGGCTCTTCGACTAACTGCTCGTAACTCTGTAAATACACTTGTTTAGGGTACTTAGTGGCAAAGTGCGTCGCTAAAGCGGTGTAGTCTTGGTGAAAGGCGACAATATCGTAAAATGTAAAGCTGTAATGGTGAAAGACACTTTGCGGGTTATATAACTGCCTGTAATTGGCTACGCTGCAATCATGCCAATTTCGTTGCATACACACTATTTTGGCGTGAGGAAAAGCCGCTAAAATAAAATCAATATAGTAAAAATTAAACGGTTGTTTATCACAACTGCGCAGTGTGTTACTGAGTTTTTCGGCTCGTTGTTGGTAGTGGGTTATTGTTTGGTGAATGTCAGCGCAAGCGTAAGCCTTGGCGAACATTTCACTATCAATAACACGGTTTGATTGTGTGCCATGTTGCATGAGTTGTGCGATATCATTCAGTTCGCCAATCCCTTGTAATTCATCACTTTGATTAAGTATTTTTTCAACGAGAGTGGTGCCTGAGCGCGGCATCCCTACAACAAACACAGGGGCAAAGTCAGAGTTACTAGGAGATAATTGACTGTGTGTGCTGTGTCTCATTAATGTTTGGCAAAACTGACGATGTTGCTGTGATTGATAGTTAAGTTGTTGCGCAATAGCTTGTTTACTGTGCGTAAAGTACTTAAATGCATTCTCGTAGTCGTTTAAATGCTCATAATTTAAAGCAAGACTATGGAAATACGCCTGTTGATCACTCGCTGTATGTACGCGTTGAGCTTGGGGTTGTAACACGTTTAAGTGCTGCTTAGCTTCTTCGGTATTGTTCAACTCGGCCAGTGAATAATGGGCTTGATAATAGTGCTCGTGTTCAGTAATAAGCTGCTTTAATAGTGTTTTAGCTTCGCCAAACAGGCCGTGAACTTTTAAGGCCACTGCTAAGTTATAGCTTATTTGAGGTGTTTGCTTATCAAGTTGATAGGCTGATTGTTGAAATGTAAGGGCATCATCATAATAGCCTAAGCGAGTTGCAATGTTGGCGAGTGTATCTAACTCCAACGCACTGTAATGCTGTGTTGCCATTGCACTTTTATAATGAACAGTGGCGCGACTTATCTCCCCTCGCAATATAAGGTGCTTAGCGAGGTTTAAATGATAAATATTTAAAGGCTCAATACTGAGGGCTTTTTCAATTAACTTAACCGCTTTATTTAAATCACCGGCAGCTGTATTTACTTCACTGAGTAAAAAGTAGCTAACGTGATCATGCGGGTTTTGCTGCAGGCGTAAAACTAACTGCTGGTGGGCTTCAGCCAATTGTTTATTCGCTAGAAGTTGATGTATATGTGTGCGAAGCGCGTGTTGAGTACTATTAAGCATGGTTCATCTTAAAAGCCTTGCGGTAAACCAGCAAGGCTTTTATGAGATAGGCTAATTATAGCTCAAAGTTATAACTAAATTTTAAGCCAATAGTACGGGGTGCTGTTGTGTAGTGGCCATATACACGTTGTAACTCAGGTAACTCTTTGTTTAGCTCAGCATATTGAGACTGTCCTGCCCATGACTTATCACGGCGTACAGAGGTAAATGCATACTTATCAAAAAGGTTATCGATGTATAAGGTTGCTGACCACATATCGCCTGTAATTTTTGCTGATAAATTGCTAAGAGCGTAACCTGGCAGTATTTCACCGTCGGCTTTTAAACCTACTTTTGTGATTACATCGCTTTGGGCTGTAATCCCGTAGTTTACGCTAAGTAACTTATCACCGAGGATGTCTTGCTCATAACGCAGACCAAATGAGAACTGATGTTCAGGTGCTCCCGGTAAACGGTCTCCTTTTGCGCCGTCATAGTAGCTTTGATAGTGTGCAAGTTTGTCATCAAGAACACCAAATAAATAAGGTGTATCTTCAGTTAGCTCTGCTTTAGCGTACGCGTAGGTTGCATAAGCAGCCCATCTGTCGCCGATCATGGCACGGGTAGACAGTTCAACACCTTTTGAGTTGGCAGAGCCTGCATTTGACGTGATAAGTTCTTGGCCGTTAACAGTACTGCTGCCGACTTGTGCATCTTTCCAATCAACGTTGAATAGCGCGGCATTAAAGTGCAAGCGATTACGCAACCACGATGATTTAAAACCAAGCTCGTAGTTAACGGTGGTATCCGGTTTATAATCTTCTTCGTTTGGAAGTGCACAAACGATTTGTTGCTCTGGCAATACGTCTGGGCATGGTGCAATCCCATTACCACCACCAATACGGAAACCTTCACTGACGGTAAAGTAAGCAAGAATACCATTATCAAACGTGTAATTAGCATTAAACTTAAATAAGTTACCACTATCGCTTGCACTGACATTTTCCATTACTAGGTTATCAAGTGAATCAAAGTCGCCTGAATATAGTGGTGTTGCAGAGCCCGACGTAGTCGATACGTCATATTCATAAAAACGCGCACCTAAAGTGACATCAAACTGATCAGTGATGCTGTAGCCAATTTCACCGAAAATAGCTTTTTCAGTGGTTTCACTATCTGAAATGAGAATGTATTCAAGATCTTCTTCTACATTTAAAATGCCACCCCCCCAGTACTCAGTAAGACCCGGCGTATACTCGCGGTCATCAGAGTGGCTTTCTAGTTTGTTGTAGAAACCGCCGACAATCCAGTTGAGGTTACTACTGCTGTTTGATACGAGGCGCAGCTCTTGAGTGAAATTATCGCGCTCTGATGTATCGTGCGTGTAACCAACAAATGCAGGGAAATCAGCATAGCCAGACCAAATATCGTAGAGTAGATCTGTTTGGTCTCGTTGACCCGACTGCTCGTAGCTTGACCAGCCAGATGCTGAAACAAGTTCAGCAAAACCAAGATCTGCTTTTATTTCTAAGCTTAATAAATCGTTTTCTTCTTCTCCAGGTTCAAGCACTCGCGCGACATTGTCGTATTTACCTGGTACGCCTTGCAAAGCACTGCTATCAGCCAACGAGCCGTATTGCGATGTTGAGTTGCCGCCATTTTCTTGTTTTTGATAGAAGTAGTTAAGCGTTGCATCAACTGTTTCTGTTGCTAACCAACGCAGTGATAAGCGGGCAGTGGTAATTTGCTCATCGTTCACGTCACTGACGCTTTTAAGGTTCGCATTAACGTCGCTACTGTCGCTAAAGTCAGGATTTGGGTTAGACACACCCGGCTCTTTAACCACGTGGGTGTAATCAATGTAACCTGGGTTATCGTAATAGTTCAAGCTGGCACGTAATGCGAGTTTATCGTTAATGAGTGGGGTGTTAAATACCACACCAAACTCACCGCCAGTGCCATCACTTTCATTCATGCTGAATACATCACCGGTTACTTTACCTTCAGTGATATCAAGTTCTGGCTGCTTTAATAAATAGCGAATTGCGCCACCTAAAGTACCTGCACCATACAGGGTGCCCTGCGGACCAATGAGGACCTCTACACGGTCAACATCAGTTAAACGCAAATCGATGCTGAGCGGTATTTCACCAACATAAGTTGCAACAGTGCCACTGTCAGAAATACGGTCTGAGGTATTTGTATTAAGACCACGTACAATGATCGGAGACCCTTCACGACCACCTTGGTCAGAAATTGTTAAACCGGGTACCCAGCGTGCAACATCTTCAAGATCGCCAATATTCTGATCGCTAATTACATCACCATTTAAAGCGGTGATATTAAGTGGCGCATCTTGTACTGAACCTGCTCGTCGCGTTGCAGTGATTTGAATAGTTTCAATTGATTTATCAAGTTCAACAGTATCATCAGCAGCGAGTGCGATGTTGCTATTGATTAAAACCGCAGAAATTGCACTGGCAAGTAGAGCAGGCTTAAAGGTATTCATGTTTGATTCCGATAAAGTTACAGTAAAATTATGCTTAAAAAACACACTAAGTTAATAGTTTAAGCAATAAATAAGGGATATTAAGTGAATTTATATCCAATTATAATGTATTTTTATTCTTGCAGTCATGCGTTATTTGCAATTAAATGCAAAATAATTGAATAAATACTCTACTTTACTGTTATTTATCGGTAAATGGGCAGTGAGTGCAGCCATTTGAACAGCAATGACCACGCTTTAAAAAGAACCAGCGGCTAAATACCATGTAGTTGTTCTGCATTGTGTAATCGAGATTTTCTATTAAGTTTCCATGATGCGAAAAGGGTTTAGCAAAAGCCAATTGCTGTGCAAGGGGCTGTTCATATAGTGTAGATAAAAATAGATTTATCTTTTTAATTGTACAATCACGGCATAAACAGGATGTTGCGGCGTCATCAAGTGGTAAAATAGCAGGTAACTCATTACACCAGCATGCGTTTATATCGTCGGCACGGCATGTCAGTGTCGCATTACACTGTGAACAACTAAGGATGGTCATTGGCTAGAAGTAATTTTTTGATATTAATAGGTAAGCATAGCAAATGGATAAATTAGACGCACTAAGTCAGTTTGCGAGTTTTGGTAAGAAACGCGAGCAAGCTGTGGCTGTAATCGTTAATACCGCAGATGATCAAGGCGCTATATATACACTAACAAAAGCAACTTTTTGTAATGTACTAGAGCGTGTGATCAGCAATGAAATTGATATTGATGAGTTAGAATTATGGGCGAGTGTTTTAGAGTCACGCCAAGATATCGATGAAAGTGCTGTTGAAGGGGCTATTTTTGCGTTGAGTAATGCTGAGCAAATGGGCGAGCTGAATAAAGAGACGCTGATTACGTTATTAGCACTTATTAAGTAACTTTTGTTGGCCCTGTGATTGCACAATCGGGAGTGAGTAATAAAAAACCGTGCTGCTTTAACAAACACGGTTTTATTATTTTTAATAGCTGTCGCTACTTATGATAACTCAAGCAAGTTTCTACTTCGTTTTTGGAACCTAAAATCACCGCAACACGTTGGTGAATGGCATTAGGTTGGATATCCATAATGCGCTCAGTGCCGGTAGAAGCAATACCGCCAGCTTGTTCAATTAACATTGCCATAGGGTTTGCTTCGTATAGTAAACGTAATTTGTTTGGTTTATTGGGATCTTTTGTGTCAGTAGGGTAAGTAAAAATCCCCCCTCGACATAACACGCGGTGAACATCTCCGACCATTGCGGCAATCCAGCGCATGTTAAAGTTGCGTCCACGAGGACCTGTATCACCAGCAATCAAGTCAGTAATGTAGTTTTGCATAGCCGGTTGCCAATGACGTTGGTTAGAGGCGTTAATTGCAAACTCACTGGTCTCTTCAGGGATACTGGCAAAGTCTTCTGTTAATAAAAAGGTACCGTGTGTTTTATCTAACGTAAAAAAGCGAGTGCCTTTACCCGTTGTTAATGCCAGTACTGTCGATGGGCCATATAAAACATAACCAGCCGCAACTTGGTTTTTACCTGGTTGCATGAAAATACTTTGGTCAGCTGGGTCTGCACCTTCAGGGGCTTCCATTATTGAAAAAATAGTACCAACTAAGGAGTTTATGTCGGTATTTGATGAACCATCAAGCGGGTCAAACGCCACAATATACTTTGCGTCCGGATTCCCTGCTACAGTGAAATCTTCTTCTTCAGAAGCGATGGCTTTTACGTAGCCCGATTCTAATAAGATATCTTTTAAAAGCTGGTTGGTAAGGACATCAAGCTTCTTTTGTGTTTCACCTTGAATATTTTCATCAAGAGTTGACCCTAATACGCCAGAAAGGGCGCCTTGGCCAACACGGAATGAAATTTCTTTACATGCCGCAAGAACCGTTCTGATCAATGAAATCAGTTCTCGTGGGCAGCCATCTTCTAGCAATACCGGTGGGAGTCTACGCATTCTATTTTCCTGATAACGTTGTAGCTAGACATTTTTTAGTGTGAGAGAGAATGTCTTAGCAAGCGCTGAATTTCGTCTTAAATAGCTGTTTTTTATCGGCGATACTTTATACTGCCTAATACCTGTACAGTATTTAAAACGCGAATAACAAAGATAAGATTATGCAAAAAATACCATTACTACGATACCTGCTCTTAGCCGTGTTACTTACTATGATAACCCAAGCACACGCAGCAATTAAGTCTATAAATGATTTTACTGAAAAAATGACACATTTTTCAGGTTACTTTTCCTTTTATTACGACACTGAAAACGGCAAAGTCTATGTTGAGGTAGATAAACTCACGCAGCCGTTTTTATTACAACAAAGCTTGCCGTATGGCGTTGGCTCGAATGATATTGGTCTAGACCGAGGGCAACTTGGCAATACCCACCTTGTGCAGTTCGAGCGTTTTGGCGATAAAGTCATGTTACGTGCACTCAATACGTATTATCGCGCTAACACTACCAATGTCGCTGAACAACAAAGTATAAAAGAGGCATTCGCGTCAAGTATTCTTGCCGGCTTTGATGTTGTCGCCCAATCCGATTCTGCCACCCTAATTGATTACACTCCTTACTTATTAAGTGATGTGCATGGCGTTACTCGCAGCTTAGCAGCTCGGGGGCAGGGTAGTTTTAATGTAGACGCCAATCGAAGTGCGGTGTATTTAACGCGCTCAAACGCATTCCCAGAAAATACTGAGCTTGAAGCGGTTTTAACCTTTCAAGGTAGCAACCCTGGTAAGTATGTTCGTCAAGTTAGTGCGCACCCTTATGCCCTGACAGTGCACATGCATCACTCTTTAATTAAATTGCCCGATGATAACTACACGCCGCGTAAATTCCATCCGCAGGCTGGTTTTTGGAGTATTGAACATAAAGATTATGCGGCACCACTGGATGAAACCATGTATGTGCGTTATATCCCGCGTCACCGTTTAGCTAAAAAAGATCCAAGCTTACCAGTTAGTGAGCCCGTTGAGCCGATTGTGTATTATTTAGATCCAGGTGTGCCTGAGCCAGTGAAAACGGCACTGATAGATGGGGCTAAATGGTGGAACGATGCTTTTACAGCAGCAGGCTACAAAAATGCCTTTATTGTGAAGGTGCTGCCTGATGATGCTGACCCTATGGATGTGCGTTACAACGTGATTCAATGGGTGCATAGAGCAACCCGAGGATGGTCATATGGCAGTTCAGTGATTGACCCACGTACGGGTGAAATAATTAAAGGCCACGTGACTCTTGGTTCATTGCGTGTACGTCAAGATATCTTACTAGCAGAAGCATTAGCTGCCCCGTATTTAGAAGGAAATGAAGTGGCAACGCGTTTACATGCGATGGCGCTTGACCGTATTCGTCAACTCAGTGCGCACGAAGTAGGGCACACACTGGGTATTTCTCACAACTTTGCAGCGTCTGTTGGCGACAGAGCCTCTGTCATGGATTACCCGCATCCTTTATTAAGTTTTAATGAGCACGGTAAATTGGATGTTAGTCGCGGCTATGCATCTGGGATGGGCGTTTGGGATACTCAAGTCGTTAAATATGGCTACAGTGATTTTAGCAATCAAGATGAAACAAAGCAGCTTGCTGCTATTCTTGCCGAAAACAAAAGTAAAGGTCTTGAGTTCATCTCAGACAGTGATGCTCGGGCACAAGGTGGGGCACACCCTACGGGACATCTTTGGGATAATGGCAGTTCGCCCAGTGATGAATTAATGCGTGTACTTGCTGTGCGCAAACAAGCACTCGCTAGTTTTGGCATTCATAATATTAAAACGGGTACTGCATTGTCGCAGTTAGAGGAAATGTTAGTGCCGTTATATTTGTTCCACCGCTATCAAGTTGAAGCTGCAGTAAAGCTCGTAGCTGGCGTAAACTACGAATATGAAGTACGAAATGGCTCACAACCTAAAGGTGCACAGGTGGTTGCAAAACAAACGCAACAATTAGCCGTTAATGCGCTTCTTGAAACGCTTAAGGCTGATAATCTTGTCTTGCCTGAATCGATATTATCGCTTATTCCGCCAAAAGCGTACGGAGAGTCAAAATCACGTGAGAGTATTGTTGGTCGTACAGGACTGACCCTTGATGCAATGGCACTTCCCGAAGTGGCGGCGACACATAGTTTAAGCTTACTGTTTAATAGTCAACGTGTTAACCGTTTGGCACAACAACACGCCAGAAGCGATGCGTTTTATGGGTTAGATGCGTTAATAGCACAAACGTATCAGCAAATTTTTGAGCAAAAAATGGGGGACGGCCTAGCGGGTAAAATAACTCAGCGTGTACAACTGTTAACGGCAAAGCAGTTCGCTGATTTAGTTGCCAGTGATGAGGTTGATCCTGAGGTGCAAGCGCAGTTTCGTTATTACTTGGCAAAGCTTGCAAAAAGTTATCAGCAAGAGTCAATGCTAGGCAGTGCCTCGGTAGGGAACAGTGCATTTAAGCAATTTTTGAGCGAGCAGGTGTCGCAATTTTTAGACACGGGGAAATGGCCGGATAACTTTAAGGCATTACCCATGCCTCCGGGCTCGCCAATTTAACTTATTAGTCTAAAAAGTAAAACGCCAAGCCTTACCATGGATGAACGTTTGAGCTATTGCGAAAGCGACGTTAGGCTTTGGCGTTTTACTTGCATAAAATTGGATATTTGCTAATCTAGCGGCCTCTCTTTTTTGTCTTTTTGGGGTGTATATGGCGTTACTCTCTCGCTCGTTATTGGCAGCGGCCATTGCATTCTCTAGCTTTTCTAGTTATGCCTCGTTAGAAAAAAAACAATGTGAGGTCGAGTTAAGTCATGGCTTAATTATTACTGACGATGTCATTCGTATTGTTGATAAAGGCCAAACTCGTGTGCAAATTAATAATAATAACCAGCTGTTTATTCGTGGTTATTGGGTTGATTTAAATCCAGAAGAAACCAAAGTTGTTGAGCAATTTAGTCTTGGTATCCGAGATACGGTGCCAGAATTAGTTGAACTGGCCACTGACGGTGTGAATTTAGGGTTGAGCGCAATTGAACAAGTTGTTGAAGGGATGTCTGATAAAGAGCCTGAAGTATTAAAAACTCAACTACAATATGTAGAACGCGCGTTGATGGATAAATTTAAGCGCGGTGATGACTTTTTCTTTATTGCTCCGCAATCATTATCGAAAATTGATGATTTCTTTACTAAAGAGATCAGTCAAAAAATTCACTCAGCGGTGCATGGTTCATTAGGCGCTATTTTAGTTTCGTTGGGGGATGCCTTTAAATCTCGCGAAGGAAATATTGAAGACCGCATCAACGACATGGGACAGCGTATGGATATTATATCTAAAGAAATAGATAAGTCCCTCCAAAAGAAAGCAGAGCAACTTGAAATGAAAGCCTCTGAGTATTGTGAGTGTTTGAACTCGTTAGATGTTACCGAGTCACGGTTGCAAAAAATAGTACCAGGGATGGCTGACTTTGATTTGGTACAGATTAAATCCTAGTACAGTTCAGGCCTTAGTTAGATAATCAATAATAAAAAGCCCAGTTGTTTTCTGGGCTTTTTAGTGTCATGTACTGTGTTGTTTTAAATGTGCTGACACACTGAGAACTCATTATGACAAATGCACATAAATAACACGTTAAGTGTACTCATTAGCTAAACTTAGCTGTTTCGGTTTCTAAGTTTGTGGTGAGGCCTTTAATTAAATCAGTCGCAGTGTGTGCTTGATTTGATACATTGGCTGTTTGTGCTGCGGTATCAGAGATGGTCACAATACGTTTTGCCGTATCTTCACCTGCATCTAGCTGCTCTTTCGCTGCAATTGCAATTTGGTGACTCATTTGAGCAATGGCACTAAGCGAGCTGGCGACGCGATTAAGTGCTTCGTTTGCTTTAGTCGACTTTTCTACCGTTTGTTCACTGGTTGCAATACTTAACGACACGGATGATTTAGCGTCTTGCGTTGCTGATTGCAGTTTCCCAATCATATTACGTATTTCTTCGGTACTGGTTTGAGTACGCTGCGCAAGACCACGCACTTCATCGGCGACAACGGCAAAACCACGACCTTGCTCCCCGGCTCGGGCGGCTTCAATGGCTGCATTCAGAGCAAGTAAATTTGTTTGCTCCGCAATACCTTGAATAACGCTTAGTACGTTAGCGATATTATTTACCTCATCATCAAGTACTTGAATGTTATTGCCCGCATTGTCAATTTGCTTCTCTAACAGGGCAATGGTTTCGGCTGCTTCGTTGGTTAAATGGCTGGCACTTTGCCCTTGATTCTCAGCTTCTTGGACTGAATAAGCGGCTTGCTCGGCATGCTCAACGACGGTTTGCGCTGAGGCGGTTAATTCGGTAATTGCAGAGGCGACTATCTGCGTTTCCTCATTTAAGCTGCGAGTAAGTCTATCAAGTTCAATTGAACGTGATTCATTGTCAACACTTTGATTTTGTAAGCTGTCGGTCACGTCTTTAATACCGCCAACAACGCCTCGCAAACCTTGTTGCATATAATGCATAGCGGCAATAATGCTTTCACTAGGAGCATCTTGGCGAATAGGCGAATGCAAATTACCACGCGATACGTTTTTAACAATGCCAATTACTTCATCAATTTCACCGCCTAAAGCATTGGTGAGTGATGAGCCAAACCGAGCGATAGCAAACGTGAGAGCTATCGCAATGAGCATTGATAAAGCGAGCAACCATTTTGCGGTGCTCCAGTAGCGCTCATCAACTTCTTTTGCGCTGATACCAGTACCAACATACCAACCGAACAGAGGTGTTTTTTGCACGACAGAGGTTAAGTCGACGGTTTCACCGTCACGGACAGAGTCCCAATGATAAGTAATAATTTTATTGGTAGTATTACCCACCAGTTTTTCAACCATGCGACCAATACTGTTACCACTGGCATCTTTAAAGTCATTAAAGCTCGTACCATGCAACTCGGGATCATGCGGAGTAGCAACAAAATCAAGGTTGTTGTTGACCACATACACGTATTCAGAGTCGTGATATTTATTTTCTCTAAGTACTTGGATTGCGAGTTTTTTGGCTTGTGCTTCTTCAAGTTGACCGTTTTTAACCATCAACTCAAACTGCTCTACAATGTTGGTAGTACTTTTCATTAGTTGGTTTATGCGAGCGATATTGTCGCTTTCACTGGCATGACGTAATGATTGCAAACCTAGTAAAGCTATCGCTGATAACGCGATAAAAATAGCGATAGCAAAAAAGGTGATTTTTGTTTTTAAAGCTAGTCCTGATAACACAGTCAGCCTCCTTTATTATTTCCCCTTTAATCTTCTACCATGTTTATCAGCATTAATTAAGAAAAAATGACAGCGTTATCATGATTTTTACTCAAGTCCCTATTTAGAGTATCAATTCAGCGTCTGTTAGCGGACGATATTCACCACTCTTTAAGTTTTCATCAAGGTGAATGTCGCCTATTTTTTCACGATGCAATTCAACGACTTTATTGCCAACAGCGGCAAGCATTCGCTTAACTTGATGGTACTTACCTTCGCAGATTGATAAACGTAAACTGTAACTCGCAAGTTGCTCAACAATGGCTGGGCGAGTTAACTCTTTTTCGTTATGTAATTGCACACCTTGCTGCAGAGCTAAAATAGCATCTTCATCGATAGGCTCTTGTGTTTCAACTAAATACGTTTTGAATTTATTGTGTTTAGGGGCCGTAATTTTGTGTGACCAATCGCCATCGTTAGTGATGATAACAAGACCTGTCGTATCGATATCTAAGCGTCCGGCAACATGAAAATCACTCATGTTTGGTTCGTCTAATAAATCAAACACAGTTGGGTGTAAGTCATCTTTATTTGCGCATACATAGCCTGAGGGCTTATTGAGCATAAAGTAGCGTTTACCTAAAAATACTAACGGTTCGCCTTGCCAACGTACATCGTCTTCTTGAGTTATTGAATAATCAAACGAGGTGATCACCTCACCATTAACGCTAGCGTACTTACGCTTTATACCCGCTCTGGTTTTACTGCGAGGTAACTCTGCAATATGGCTGATAAATTTATCTAAACGGCATGGAAATTTCATTGGGATCACATTTTTAGTCGGCTACAATGGCGGCGAGTATAGCGGATACTAGTGACCTATGACAGTACAGCAAGGACAAATTTTACAGTACTACAATGCGCAAATAGAGCAGGGAGTCTTAAGTGATGATGTTGCTCAGCGCAATGCCATTACTGCGCTTGATAGTTTAGCCTTTGAGTTAACAGCCCCAACACCTTTCTGGAAAAGACGAAAGCCAATTAAAGGCCTTTATCTGCACGGTCCAGTTGGACGCGGTAAGTCGATGCTGATGGATGTGTTTTTCCATCATGTCGATATCAAAGAAAAAGTGCGGTTGCACTTTCACCATTTTATGAAGCAAGTGCATGCACGTTTGGGAGAATTACAAGGACAAAAAAATCCGCTGTCTGTTATTGCCAAAGAGTGGGCCGCGCGAATTAAAATACTTTGTTTTGATGAATTTTTTGTCTCTGATATTGGCGATGCAATGATTTTAGCAGGGCTTTTTGAAGCGCTATTCGAGCATCAAGTTGTACTGGTTACCACCTCAAATTGTCAGCCTGAGAGGCTATATTGGAATGGCCTACAACGTGCACGTTTTTTACCGACTATTGATTTATTACAACAAAATTGCTGTGTGATGAGTATTGCGGGCGAGACTGATCATCGGCTTCGCTTTGGAAAACAAAATAAACACTTTGTTATCAATAATGATGAAGCAATAAAAGAGCGCTTTTATGCGCAAGAGCAAGCAATTACTGAGAATCAGGCTATAACGGTTCACAATCGAAGTATTTGCTTCGTGCTAAAGGCAAAAGAAGCCATTATGTTTGATTTTATGGCGCTGTGCTCAGGAGCACGCAGTACGGCTGATTATATCTATTTAGCTGAGCAGTTTAAACGAGTGTATTTGCTTAACGTCCCCGTTATGGGACGAGGTGCGACAGGTAAGCAGATAGTACACGGTATTGAAGACAGTTATCAGCGTGAGAAACAAGATTTACAAGAACATTTTTTAGATGATGAAGCGCGGCGTTTTATTGCTTTAGTGGATGAATTTTATGATAGAAATAGGCTGTTGATTATATCAGCCGAGGGGAGCATAAGTGAGTTGTATCAAGGCCACAAGTTAGCATTTGAATACGCCCGAGCAGAATCACGCCTTATTGAGGTACAAACATGGTGAAAAAAGACGAAGCCATCACGCTTCGCCTTTACCAGGGATTGCTTGGGAGCATTAAAATATTTTTTTAGAAGCTATATTGCGCTCCAATAAACATATAGCGGCCTTTACCACCACCCCAATCAGAGTTGAAGTTACCTGTTCCATGTGGGAAAAACGCCCCATTGTTATCAAAGATGTTGTTAATACCACCTGATAAACGTAATTCGCTGTTATTATCTAGTTCCATAGTGTATGAAGCTGCTAAGTTGTGTTTTATAAATGAGCCAAACTTTTGAAATGCAAGTGGCTCAGGGTTACTAATACAATCAGCTGATTCATTTGCACACTTTTCAGTATTTTTAGCAATCGCTTTTTCGTAATCTCGATCTAGCTGTTCATCTTCTCGGAAGCTTCCTTGGAACTGAGAGCTCCAACGAATACGTAAGTTTTCATTGCTCCACGAAAGCGAGAATGCAGCTTTATCTTTACCTCGTCCATAGCCAACATAGTTGGTTGTTACGAAATCACCATCTTCACCTAAAAATGTTTGAGAGTGTTCAATGATATGGTTGTAATCAAGTTTGACTGCGATATTACCCATGTCATCTAGGTCAAAGTTATAGGTAGCTACAACGTCATAACCGCGAGTTCTAATTTCATCAAGGTTATATTCACGCTGCTGTATCTTATTGATTTGTCCATCACTACCGCGGGTAATATCATTACAAAATGGGTTAGTCGTACCATAGCCAGTATCTGATGCGTAACATTGATATAGAATATTCTCATTACTTATTTCATCAATTGCATCCTCAATTGCGATATCGTAATAATCAACCGCTAAATTGAAGTCTTTTAGACTCTCTGGTGAATAAGTGAAGCCAGCAGTATAAGTATCTGCGGTTTCTTCTTTTATATTACTGTTACCAGATGATGGAGAATAACCGCTGTTGTCATCATCAAGTTCAAAACTAGCATCCTCTGTAATTAGAGCTGCGATAGCTGGATCTAGACGACAGTTATTGTGACCTATATCGTCAGAAGTTGCTGTCACCCCATCACAGATGTCTTTGTATGAATCGTAATCACCACGTTCAGGTGACATGAATTCGGTAATTGTAGGAGCGCGTTGAGCTCGTGCATAATTTGCACGTAAAGCGAGTGTATCAACAGGTTTCCAAAATAACCCTAACTTATAACTAGCAACAGTGCCTACTTCGTCAATGTCGTAGTTAGAGATACGTATTGATGTTTCAGCGTCTAAACTTTTTGCTAAAGGAGCATCACGTAAAAGGGGAATACCAAACTCTGCGAAGGCCTCAACTACATCAATTTCACCGTAAAATTCTGGCATGTAGTTATAAGTAATACCGCCCGTTTGCATGTCTGTAGATGTTTTAATGTCTTGCGAATCTCTACGGTATTCACCACCAAAAACAGACGACACATAACCCGCTGGTAATTCGAATAAATCACCACTAATGTAACCCATTAAGGTAAGTTGTTCATTGGTTGTTTCAAGTACTGGTGTCGAGCGGATCCAGTCAGCCATTTCAGGTGTGATAGAGCCTTCACCAAATAAATTAACAGCCACACAACCTTCATCACGTGCATCACTGTCAGCACATTGAATAGTGCCATCATTTAGCTTTTCAGCATCAAGGGCTTGTGCTAAACGTACTAAGCTAAGTTCATTGGCGCGTACTTGTTTTTGCTTGTATCGACCATAACCTACAGAAACATCCCAATCCCACATTTCATCAAACATAGTGCCTTGTAAGCCCGCCCATGTTCGAATTGTCTCGCGGTTATTGTCAGTGCTAATATTGCCCACTTCATTGAATCTTCGGTCCCAATATATACGGTCTTTATACGGGTCGCTATCGATAATTCTTTGCGGTACGTAAGGGTTATCAATAGGAATATAACCAGCTGAGAATGGTTCTGCTTCACCAGTCGTTGGGTTAATATAAACGACCTCACTGCCTTCTGATGTGTCTTCTGGTGATTTGTTATTAAATGAACCACTTTTACTAAATTGCACTTGCGCATATGCAGTAGTGCTATCATTGATATCAAAATCAGCTTTTAGAGCAAGTGATAAGTTATCACTCGGTACGTTTAACATTACATACTGAGCTGAGTTGATGCCGTATAATTCTTCGTTTCCAGCCCAATCATCACGTAAATTTGTACCGTCATACCAAAACTGCGTATCATTCTTTGAGCTTTCTAAGAAAACACCGCCAGGAAGACCGTCACTTCTATCTCGCCAGTCAGCACGTGTGGTATCGCGCATACATTGGTCGCCCGTAGTTGTGCCAACACCATTACATAGTTCATCTTCGTTATAGAATACGTCGGCTTCCATCTGGGCACGCTTTCTATCGTAGTAACTAATACCAAAATCGCGGTCCCAGTTTGCACTGACATACATATAACCACGATCTTCTGCAAATGAACTGCCGTAGTTTGCATCTATGGTAAAGGTTTTACCTCCACCTTCATCAGTGCGGCCAGTTTTAGCCGAAAAATCAAAGCCTTCTTTTTTCGACTGGGTAATAATATTAACTACACCGGCTACGGCATCAGCGCCATAAGTAGCAGAGGCACCACCGCTAATGATTTCAACACGTTCAACCATACCACTCGGGATAGTGTTAAGGCTTACATAGTTACCACTGTAACTATTTGCTACAACACGACGACCATCTATTAGGGTAAGAGTTCTATTAGCACCTAGATTACGAAGTTCAACAGTTGATAAACCTGTATTAGAGTTATTTGATTGGCTAGTTGTGTTACCAATATCTATACCTAAACCGGGCATATTATCCACAAGTATATCTGATAAATTAGATAAACCAGTGTCTTCAATCGCCGCTTTGTCCATCGTTACTAAGGGGGTTGTTACAGAAAAACTATCACGCTTTAAGCGCGAACCAGTAACAATGATTTGCTCAACGTCTTCTTTGGCTTCGGGTTCAACATTAACAGAGTTAGCAGTTTGTTGACGGTCAATTTTAACTTCTTCAGCTTCATTTGCATAAGCTTGCTGGCATAAAGCGCTCGTTACAGCAAGCGCGATAGCACACGGTTTGATTAGTTGATTTCTCACGGGTGTTCCTACTTATGTTGTGTTTATTTTTAGTTCTAAAAAACCAGAGTGAAGCTCAATTAAGGGCAGTTAAGTATAAATGTACAGCGAGCAACACTCTGGTTGTCAGGTATTGACGTTAAAACTTTTATATAAATGTGAATGCAACTACAACTAACCATGACTCGTTTATGTCTCTATTTAACATCTATTGAATGTCTATTTATTTAAAATCAGTAGGTTAGCTGTGAAGATGCTATTAACTAGTTCTTAACTTTAAAGCTGGTTAAAAGGGAGGATTTAAGATAACTTGAATAAGCTATATACTGCTACATACCAACAATGAGGGTTATTTTGAGTTAATGGAAACAACTAATCGTGCTTATCAATTGGGTCGTTGTGTTATTAACCCGCTAGAAAACAAACTGATCCATGATAATAGCGAGCAAATCTTACAACCAAAGTTTATTGAATTACTCGCTTGTCTTGTTGCGCGTTATCCTGAAGCTATTACCCGAGAAGAGTTAATCAATATTGTATGGGAGGGGAATTTTTATGTTGGTGAAAAAGCATTAACCAATGCAATATGGCATTTACGTAAAGCATTTAAAGAGCTTGACCCTGAACAGACTTATATAGAAACGTTGCGTAAAACAGGGTATCGACTGGTTCAACCTCCCTCTGAATGTGCGTTAAGTGGAAACGAAAAAAACAAAAGTAGGCGCTTATCATTGATTAGGCCGATTCTTGCGGGTGCTTTTGTAGCCGTTTTTGTTATTAGTGTTGTTGCTTTGTATTGGCAGTTTTCTACCCAACCCGATAATCAAGATAATACTGCATTTTCACTCCCCCTTAACAGTATCGAAAGCGTAACGGCAAGTCCCGGGCGAGAAATATACCCTGCGATATCAAACGACCAGCATTATTTAGTGTATTTATGGCGACAGTTAGGCAAACCGACCAACTTATACTTACGTGATTTGCACTTTCCTGAGCACCCAGCAAAACAACTCACTGACTCACCTTACACTAAAGGCCACTCTGTATTCAGTCCTGATGCAAAGACTCTCTATTATTATCGGTATCAAACAAATAAGTTTTGTGAGATTGTTAAACTCTCTTTAGTGAGCGCAACCAGTGTGGTACTGACTGAGTGTAGTCGTCAGTTTCGAACTGATTTAGACATTAGTGCTGATGGTCGTACATTAGTTTATATTGATGAACAAATTTCTGAATCTGGTAAGTCTGTTAGTCGCTTAAAACTACTTGATTTACATGCTAATCAATTAAGTGAAACATTTATACCCTGTACAGATCACTGTGACGTAATCGATGAATCAGTGTCATTTTCTCCGGATGCTCAGCAAGTAGTGGTGACTCGAAATGTTGAAAATGATCAAAAAGCATTGTTTTTAATCGATGTGTCTTCTGGGGAAAGCCGCCGCATTACCGATAATTTTGTTGATATTCATGGCGTTGATTGGCATCCACATAAAGATAAACTGGCTTTTACAGCTGTGGAAGCAGGAAAGCGTTATGGGTACTTTTACGACATAAGTGACAACTCTTTAATAAATACACAAATTGCAGGTATGAGTTCACCTAACTTTAGTAGTGATGGCAGTGTGTATTATCATCAGTGGGATCTCGATAGAGTGATCACGCGCTTGAAAATAGACGAGCAAGTTGCAAGTTCACCTTTTTCAATGCTTTCAACTAATTTTAGCTCTCGTTTTCCTGAATATAACGAGCAACAGAATAAACTTTTATATGTATCTGATGAATCTGGTAGTTCACAATTATGGATTGTGAACCCTGATAGTAGTTCTCGCAAACAGCTTACTGATTTTAGTCATGTTACAGGGCAAATACTCGATCCCACGTGGTCACCTGATGGCCGCTATATTTTGTTCTTTTTGGAAAACAAAGGACGCACGTCTTTATATTTTTATGATTTCAAAGTCGAGCAAAGCCAAGCGCTAACGCTGCCATTTAAGCCTGATATTAAGCCGAGATTTTCAGCAGACAGTCAATCGTTTTTGGTGTCGGATGGTGATTATTTATACCGTTATGATTTAAATGGGCAAATTAAAGGCAAGGCTGTAAATACTAAAGCTCGTTATGGTATTGAGACATCGCAAGGCGATATATTATTTAGTAACTCAAATGATGCTATTTGGGTTAAGCATCACGACACAGGTGTAGAAGAATTACTGGTACAGGATATTAATTTAGCGCATCACTATACATGGTTATATGTTGCTGAAAATGCTTTTCATGAAGGGCGTATTTATTACTATAAAGTGCGCTTAGGCGACTACCGTATTAGCTATTATGATTTAGAAACACAACGTCATTTTGATTTAATTGCGTTACCTGAACGAGCATACAGCCGCTCATCAGGTTTAACCTACATACCTAATGAGCGTTGGTTAGTCTATACCGCTTATTTATTGCCTGAGATAGAGATCAAGCGTTTACCTGCCGAGTTTATACCCTAGTTTCTCTAACTCTAGTTTTGCTGCCTCTGTTTTACAGCTTTGCCGGTAAGTATTAAAAGAAAAGGCATGTATATGTAATTACGGTGTCTTTATCTGATAGCCAAGGCAGCGAAATAGGGGACAAATTCTGTGTAAAACAAGAGGGCTTAAGGCTAAGCGCGTACAAGACTAAGTGGGTTTTAACACTGTGGGTTTAAAACTAAATGCCTTAAGTGCAAGTACGTCTTAATCTGTTCAGTTACCTGTTATTCATTACCCATTCTCATTAACGGTGTAGTTAACTGCAACATTAAGCACTCCTTTAAGCATTGGGTGGTTAATGTTGCAGCTTTAAATTGCATTTATTACAGTGGCTTTTTTTCACCGGTAAGCGTTGCTCTAAAAAACTGGTTGTTTTCCCATAGGAGCAATTCACCTTCTTTTCCTCGTTTGATTGAGCTGTCGATCGCGATAACCTTACCATCGAAACGCATTTCGATTGATGGCATTGAAGTATGGCCTACGATTACTTTACTCGCTTGTAACTTTCTTAGCACGCCAGCAACCGCTTCATCTTTAAGTTGCTCATCTCTAAAGTAGCCTCGATACCAGATAGGGCCTGTTTTTCCATGTAAAGTAGCCCATAAAGGATTGGCTTTTAATTCCTTCTTACTTTTAGATATGCTGTCTCTAAACGCTTGGTTTGCACTTTCAAGTGTCATGTTTAGATTCAGAAAGTCCTCATGAATGCCCCCATGTAAAAAAATAAAGTCATTTAATTTTATAATGGTTGATTTACTTCTTAACCAGCGGCCTAACACACTTTGCACGCTGTATTGCTCTGTTAGATTATCGTTAAAAAACGAGACGGTATGTTTATATTTGGGGTGCAGGTAGCGTTGGTCATTTCGCAAAACTAGATATTCATGATTACCGAGAAGGTAATGAACGTGACCTCCGGCAATTGCTGCTTGTTGCTCAAGCTTGAATACTAGCCAAAGTGCTTCTGTAACAGTGTCGCCACGGTCAAAAATATCGCCAGTTATGATTAGGTGCCCAGTACCATACTGCCAATTTAATGCGTCGTTTATTACACCATTGTTGATGAGCAATTTTTTAAATATTGCAAATTGCCCATGGATATCACTGATTGCAGCAAACTTTTTTACATCACTATATTGATCCTTGTCTGTCGCTTTAAACTCCTCAGGAATAGCAAGTGGGCCAGCATAGTTTGTAATTTCTAGCTTGCTGTTAATCACATCAAATTGTTGGATGTGATTGTTATTATAAAATAAATAAGGGCCATCATCATACTTGGTGCTTTTTTCATCGTTATTGTGTGCCAATGCTGTGGTGATAAACAATGAGTTTGTAAGAAGTAATGTGTAAATTAAAAACTTAGAAAAGAGCATGTTAATACCTCGGGTTCTCTTTAATTGCGTATTACAAAGCTTTAAGAGATATAAAGCAAAGTGAGTAAATATATAAAGAGCAGATTAATGTAACGAAAATAATAAACGTAAAATCAAGCATTAAAGCCAGTACACCTTTTTGCTCTTCACGATACTTATGCTTTCGCTTTGCTATGGAGTGATTATTCATTTTTACCTCCTAATTTTCTATGTGCGTTACGTTATTTGTCTCTATCATCAGGTGCTAGGGATGTACTCGAAGGTGTTAATTCATTGCAACATCCATCACTAAGGTAAGGCGAAAAGAGCACCTGTAATGAGTTATCGCAAGTACAGAATGAGGTAACAAATCATTTAAACTCTATTTTTGATGGCTTATATGTCTTTTTTACATCTATTTTTAAATATTGTTTAATAAAAACAATTTGTTATGTTTTTGATGATTTTAAAGAGAAGCGAATAAGATTGTAGCTATGTAACTCATTAGTCTAAAGTGAGTACGTTAAAGCCAGTACCTAAAAGCCAGTAACTATGTAATATTCGCTCTCTTTTGATGGTTTATTAGCTTGTTTTATTACTGGGTAACACTTTGAAAAAGCGACTACTAACAGCATTCGGCGCTGAAATAGTGTTAGAGGGAGAGTAAAGCATTGAGTGAGAACCACGACACTAATCTAAGTGTACTGAGGATGTTCGCTTAATGACTAAGCAAGCAAGTTATTATCATTTTTTAAACAGCACATTCTTTTGATTTAAAGGGAGAGCTGAATATGCACAGAGTTGCTCATTGGGTTTTGCATTGTCGCCCAATGAGCGTGGTGAGTGCTTACTGCTTATTTGTTGCCTTAAATAGAAATGAAATGCTTATGAATAGAGTTTCTAACTCAGCAAATTGTTTAACACTTGCAGTAAATGTCTGGGTTCATGTCGGAAATGTTGACACTTAAGCTGTACGAACGACGACAGTATGTTCTCAAACAATTCAGCAATTGCTCACTCAAGAGTTGCTTTTGTTCAACGGTACGACCTTGCATTATCGATGCGCTAATGTGAATAAAACCGTCTTTTCCTTCACCTAGCTGGTAGTGTTGATAAGCGATGGCACGCGTTTTTATGGTTGATAGTTCGAATAAACCAGAATCAAAGACTGCCAAGTGTACTTTTTCAACCAGCACTTGCGGAAGAATTGGTAAGTCTTCAGAGTGTTCAATAACAATATGCGGCATGGGGTGTTCCTTAAAAGCGGTAGCTAAAACCGATGTTTGTCTGAAATTGGTTCAACACATCACCGTCGAAATGCCAAAGGCATTGTTCGTTTTCTGATGTGGGCAAGGTACATGACACATTACTTGCATTATTTACAATAGTCGCCAACCAGCGACTTTCAACATAAACACGTACATTGTCGGTAAATAAGTACTCAGCACCGGCATATAAGCCTGTGGTAAAAAAGGTATCAGACTCTGTAAAGTTGGTACTAACATGGTTTGCACCAATTTGTGCACCGACAAAGCCACTGATGTTTTTACCTAGAGGCACTTCAACAGCACTTTGAAATAGTAGGTATTGCATCTCGATTTTCTTATCACTCTGTGCTTCCATATTCAATGTTGTTGCTGAGTAAAATAGCCCATACCGTGCTGATTCAATAGTTCGGTCAATGCTGAATGTAAATTGACTATCATCGTCGAGATCAATTTTTAGGTTTTCTTCGGTTTCTAATGATTGACTGAAATTCTTGCCAAAACCTGCACTGACAGAATACCCAGCAGAGGCGGTGAAACTCGTTAGCATTAAGCACAATACAGTTAGCGACTTTTTCATTGTTTAGGTGCTCGTTGTTGAGGATGTTTTGAGATAGTATTGAAACATAGCAGGCAAATTGTTGTAAATGCATAACGCGCGTTTTTATAAGGATAACTAACATGAAGTTACTGAAATATGTAGCCTGTGCAGCGACTTTGGCGTTGCTCAACGGCTGTTCGGATGAGGCTGCGTCAGTCAGTTTAGGGCTATTTACGACTAAAGATATTAAAGTTGTATCACAACAAGACCCACTTATTAGCGGTGTAACCTGTCATATTAGTCATATTGAGGCGAACCTCGATTTTGCCGATCCATCGGATATGTCGATATCGTGTCGTCAAACGGGACCAATTACGGCTCAGCAGTTACAAAGTATCGATCGTAGTAAATCTGGTGAAGTGGTGTTTAAGTCATCGAAAAGTATTTTATTTAAATCGTTAAAAGTCCGTCGCATTTATGATGCGCCAACGCGTACTTTATTGTATCTATCTTATTCAACCAAAGAGTCAACAGGCAGCCATCATCACGCCTTATCTACGGTGCCTTTGTATAATACCGAAGCATGGCAGTGGGCACTTTCACAAGAGTAAATTATGTTAGCACTATTTAAATCAGCCCCATTAGTTGATGAACAAGAACAACAATGGTTAATAGACACGTTTATGTGGGCTGTTGAGCACTTTGACAGCGATTACTTTTTAAATCAGACACAAATAATTTTGCCGAATAGTCAGTTCTTTCCTGACAGTGTGTCTAGCATTGAAGACATGGCAAAAAAGGTATTTGCCCGCGTTGTTGATTATGCCGGCATGCAAGCGTGGCCAGTTAATTTGGTCTCGCCCTCGCAATTAACACCACAGGTATTTCCTCATTTTGCGTTTCAAGACTCATTAAGAGGAGAGAGTGCAACGCTTATGGTACCTGCCAATCATTTGATTAATGTGTCGTTTAACCAAAATCAAATTAACCAACCACAAGATTTAGTGGCGAGCTTTGCTGGTACGTTGGCAACTATATTGATTCATCATGTTGGCGTGTTACCGCCAGGTGGAAAAGAGTTTTTACCACAGGCCAGTGATGCACTTGCGTGTTATTTAGGGTTTGGGGTTATGATGAGTAACACGGTCTATCAGTTTAAAGGTGGATGTGGGTGTGGTTATAATCCGTATGCAAATCGTCAGGCTGCATTAACAGAGCCTCAAACGTTATTTATGCATGCACTGGTCACGCACTTTAAAACAGACAATCAAACTAAAAAATATTTGAAACCACATTTACGTAGCCAATATAAAAAAGCACAAAAGCAGATAAAAGCCTTTATTAATGATAGCGCTAATCCTTTGCTACTTGCTTTAGATGAACAAAAAGTAGGTTAGTTAGCACGTGCAATATGTTGATGAATTTTTATTAATTGCTGTGGCGCATTTTTTTGCTGTGGCAAGCCCCGGCCCTGATTTTGCTGTTGTGCTTAAACAAAGTATTCAACAAGGGCGTAAAAATGCGCTTTGGACTAGTGCGGGAGTGGGCGCGGCAATACTGCTGCATATTGGCTATTGTGTTTTAGGCGTGGCGCTTATTTTGTCACAATCACCCAGCTTATTTATGGTGCTTAAATACGTGGCAGGTGCATATCTAGCTTATTTAGGCGTACACGCAATTCGCAGTGCTAAGCCCGCTCACACTGATGAACAAACACTCACTGAAACTGCACCTGAATCCTACTTCAAAGCGTTTCGACGTGGCTTTTTTACTAATGCGCTTAATCCTAAAGCGACATTATTTTTTATGTCGTTATTCACACTTGTAATTAGCCCAGATACGCCAGTTGGAGTGCAAGCTAGCTATGGGGTGTATATGGCTGTGGCTACTTGGCTGTGGTTTTCATTTTTATCACTGATGCTTTCCAAGGCATCGGTTCGCGCATTTTTTTTAAAGCGTGGTTATTGGTTTGATAGAGGCATTGGTGTGGTGCTAATTGCCTTAGCCATTCGTGTAGTCGTGTGAGGTGATTATGACAGTATATAACTTTTCATTTGGGTCAAACATGTCGTCAAGTCGTCTATTAGCTAGGCTGCCTGAAGCAAAGCGTGTCGGGACAGCGGTATTGAAAGGCTACGAACTGACGTTTGATATGGTGAGCACAGATGGCTCAGCTAAATGCAGTATTCGTCAAACCCACGAGCCTGAAGCGTTAGTTTATGGTGTGGTGTATCAGTTAAGTTTAGCTGAAAAAGCGATATTAGATGAAATTGAAGGTCCACGATACGATTGTGTTGATGTGTGTGTAGAACTGGTTGAAGGTGAGCAATTGACAGCGCATTGCTACATTGCAAATACATTAGACAGCGCGTTACTGCCATTCGACTGGTATCTTCAGCATGTTCATCGCGGCGCACTTGAAGCTGGCGTGCCAAATCATTACAGTGAAGCTATCCTATCGCGAGACAGTCGCGATGATCCAGATAAAACCCGAGCAGCGAAAGAGTTCGCTATTCATAACAATAAAAATCACCAAGGTACATTATGACATTCCGTAAATTAGCCGTAGCAGCTGCGCTGTTAACTAGCTGTGCATTTAACAGCTATGCCGATATCGACACGAAAAAAATAGAAAAAGTTATTGAAACCTCAATGGCACGTTTTGATGTACCGGGGATGGCTGTTGCGATTGTTGAAAATGACAAGGTAGTGCTAGCTAAAGGCTTTGGTATTGCGAACCTTGATACCGGTAAAAAAGTGAACAAAGACACGTTATTTGGTATCGCCTCTAATACAAAAGCATTCACGGCAGCCGCGTTAGCAAAACTGATTGATGAAGGTAAGTTAAATTGGGATGACAAGGTGATTGATCACCTACCTGAGTTTCGTTTATACGATTCGTACGTGACCCGAGAAATGACCATACGCGATTTATTAAGCCATCGCAGTGGCCTTGGTTTAGGCCAAGGCGATTTGATGATCTGGCCTGACACGGATAAATCGATTGATGAGATTATCGCAGGTCTAAAATATTTAAAACCGGCAAGTAGTTTTCGCAGTAAGTATGCGTATAACAATTTAATGTTTGTTACGGCAGGCGAAGTCGTTGCACGCGTCTCAGGCATGAGCTGGAATGATTATATCGAAAAAAACATACTACAACCCCTTGCGATGGAGAATTCACGAGCAGGTTTTTCACGTATTCCTAAAAGCAATAAAAACTGGGCAATAGGTCACATTCCGATGGATGGTCAGTTACACCCATTTTTCGTTAATTACTTAGAAGATTTTCGTGGTGCAGGTGCAATAGCATCCAGTGTAAACGATATGAGCCAGTGGCTACGTACACAACTTGCTCACGGAAAAATGCCTAACGGTGAGCAACTATTCACAGAAAAACAACAGCAGCAAATGTGGCATCCACACATTACCTCACTGGCATCAAAAAGTGCCTATGACATGTATCATCAGCAATTTAGAGGTTATGGCTTAGGGTGGAGTATTGAAGATTTTCATGGAATTAAAAAGCTAGGCCATGGTGGGGGGATTCTTGGCATGGTTTCGCAAGTAACGTTACTCCCAGAGAAAAACCTTGGGATTGTCATTTTAAGTAACCAGCAAGCATTCAGTGCATTATCAGCTGTGACTTACGAAGTATTGGAAGATGCCCTTGAACTTGACGATAAAGATTGGGTGGAAGAGTTAGCGAAAAAGCATTTTGAGAACAAAGAAAAGGCCTACGCGAACGCTACGCCAGAAACCCCCGCTGATTATCAACCTAAACTGCCTAATATTAATTACACAGGCACATTGCATGATAACTGGTATGGCGATGTAATAATTGAAGAATTAAATGGTCAACTACGTATTGATTTCACTCATACCAAACGTTTAAAAGGTCAGCTTGAGCATTACACGGGTAATACGTTTATTGTTAAATGGGATGAGAAGCTGCTTGAAGCAGATGCGTATATCGAGTTCCAAATGAACCCCGATAACCGTGTCAGTAGCGCAACAATGCGTGCCGTTTCGACCGAGGTCACTGACTTTAGCTTTGACTTTAGAAACCTCGATTTACAGGCTAAAAAGTAAACCAAAGTCGCAAAGCCGCCACATGGCGGCTTTGTTATAATCGGAGAAAATTGTTCAAGGAGCATGTTATGAGAACGGCTGTTATCTCACACCCAATGTGCCGTAAACACAAAATGATAGAAGATCATCCAGAGTGTCCAGCACGATTAGATATGATCACTGATCGCTTACTGGCAAGTGGTGTTGATATTGCGGTAACTCATTTACAAGCGCCTAAAGCCACCCGGAATGACTTCTTACGTGCTCACGATGAATCCCTTGTTCGGTATGTTGAGCAAACGATTCCAAGCTCTGGCCTTGCTGAACTAGATGGTGATACATGGTTATGTCCCGACTCGATGAAAGCCATTGAGCGAGCTGTAGGGGCGGGCATACTTGCGGTTGATGAAATTCTTGCTGATAACATTGATGCGGCATTTTGTTCTATAAGACCCCCTGGCCATCATGCTAACCGCACCACTTCTGCAGGGTTTTGTGTCTTTAATAATTTAGCAATTGCGGTTAAGTATGCCCAAAGTAAAGGGGTTCAACGCATTGCAATTGTTGATTTTGATGTCCACCATGGTAATGGTACGCAAGACATCTTTTTAGACGATGAAAATGTATTATTTTGTTCTTTGTTCCAACATCCTTTTTATCCGAATACGGCTGTTGAAAATAATCAAACTCTGGTTAATTCCCCCTTGCCAATTGCCAGTGATGGTAATGATTTAAAAGCTGTTTATCTTGAGCAATGGCTTCCTAAACTGACTGAATTTCAGCCTGAATTATTATTCATAAGTGCGGGATTTGATGCTCATTTAGAAGATGATATGGCAAGCTTAAAGTTTGTAGAAGATGACTATGCATGGCTAACATCTCAGCTCGCTGAGCTGTGTGAGCAACAACACTGCCGGGGAATTGTGTCTTTTTTAGAAGGGGGATACGCTCTTTCTGCATTAGGTCGCAGCGCCGTTGCTCATGTAAAAGCGCTGGTGGATGCGCCCTAAGACTCCAGCAGTGAAAATGCTTGTTGCGTGGTCAGTCTCGTCACTTTACTGAGACAACAAATACCTTCTTGAGTTAAATGTTGCGTTACGCGCTTTGCCAGATCTGTATCACTCAATGGGGCAAGTTGGTTATTATATAAGTCAAAGTGCTGGCCGTTTTTGGCTATTAAAATGATCTGATTTTTTTGATTTTCATCTAAATTAAATAAGAAACTCTCCAGATCACTCTCATCTTTTAAGTAGTCCAACTCCTGCTGTGCGCAGATGATCAAGGGAAATGATTGGTGCATTTATTGTCCTGCATCAAAGCTACATAGGTTGAAATGATTATAATTGCTAACTCCTTTCAAAACTAGGTAAGTTTGCTTATGAATCAACCAAGACGCCATCAAAAGGTCGGTGATGTTTTCTCGCAAAAGCTGGTATCGTGCCCTGCGCATACTCCGCTGGTTGATGCTGTGCGGTTGATGCATGTTCATAATGTAACGGCTATTTTTGTTAAACACGAACAATCAATTGTCGGTATTTGGACCGAAGCTGACTGCTTGCAGGTAGACATTACCAGCCCAGTTTTTAAAGATGTGGCGATTCACGAGGTGATGTCGGCGCCAGTTGTGTCTGTGCCAAGTCAGTGCTTGCTGAGTGATGCGACATTACGTTTTCAGCAGCATGGGATTCGTCACTTGTTGGTATTGGATAACGATAAGCAGCCTGCGGGAATGCTCAGCCTTTCTGATATAGTTCATAATCAAGGGCTTGATCATTATTTACAGTTTAGACCCATTCATGAGCAATACCGTACCGATTTAGAAATTGTGGACTCAGCGATGTCTATCGAAGGCGTGGTTGAGATTATGCGCGCGAAGCGCCTTGAAAGCGTTCTTGTTTATAATCAAGCGTTAGACATTCATGGCATTATTACGCAGCGTGATATTGTTGGGTTGATCATTCAAACTGAATGGCTCAATCCTTGTTGGCAGTATGCAAGTTATCCATTGATTGAAATTGATAGTGAAAGCAGCCTATTTGATGCGTACCGATTGATGTCTGATCGAAATGTACGTCATCTTGTTGTGAGAGATACCGATATTTGTGGCGTTATTTCATTTGCCGATTTGATTACTGAAATTGAATCGGCTTATTGCTGTGAATTAGAGCGTGCAATTGAACAACGCGACATTGCACTACAAAAGTCTCAGCGTAACTTATTCCTTGCTAATAAGATTATTGATGCTTCACTCGATGGCATTATGCTGACTCAAAGAGACGGCACGATTATTCAAGTAAACCCCGCGTTCACAAAGCTAACAGGTTTTGCTGAGCATGAAGTCATCGGCAAACGGCCGAGTATTTTAAGTTCTACAAAACACAGTCGTTCTTTTTATCAGAAAATGTGGCATGCCATTGAGTACGACGGAGTTTGGCAGGGAGAAATTTGTAACTGCAAAAAAGGGGGAGAAGAGTTTGTTGAGTGGTTGACCATCATTAAAATTAAAGACCCTAATGTTGATGAAATTCTTTACGCTGCTATTTTCAGTGATATCACGGAGCGTAAGCGCGCAGAAGAAAAGATTTCACAGCTTGCCTATTACGATGAATTGACCGGTCTGCCTAATCGACGCTTATTTAATGACCGGCTTTCAATTGCATTAAGTGCGGCTAAGCGAAACGATGATCTACTCGCTGTGATGTTTATTGATTTAGACCGCTTTAAAGAAGTCAATGACAGCTTAGGGCATGATGCTGGCGATAACTTATTAGCGCAAGTTGCAGATCGTATTTTATCTATTCTCCCCCAAGGAGACACTCTGGCGCGTTTAGGTGGCGATGAGTTTGTATTGCTGTGCGAAGTGAGCCGTGTTGAAACTTTATTGGGCTTCGCAGAGCAAGTATTACAACAAGTCAGTATGCCACTATTAATTAATGAACATGAGGTTGCGATTACTGCTTCAATCGGCGCGGCTGTTTACCCTGATGATGGCGTTGATAGTGCTACGTTGCTTAAACATGCCGACATAGCGATGTACCGTGCTAAAGAAGTCGGACGAAACTCATTTCAGCTCTTTAAGCCCGCGATGAATGCACGTTCTTTAGAGCGTTTAGCGATGATGAGTCGTTTACAAAATGCTATCGAAAGCGATGAATTCGAATTGTACTTTCAGCCTAAGCAGCATTTAAATAGCGGTAAAATATTAGGCGTTGAGGCATTATTACGCTGGCAAGAGCCGAGTTTAGGTGTGATATCGCCTGCCAAATTTATCCCTCTTGCAGAAGAGCTTGGTTTAATTGTTAAGCTTGATTTATGGGTGATCGAGCAAGCCTGTAAGGAATTAACCAAATGGCGGCAATATGATATTGAGGCAGGCCGTTTAGCGATTAATATTTCGGCCAATCATTTACGGCAGGGGTTGCTGGCATCTAATGTTGCGCGTTTACTTGAACAATATGATGTAGACCCCCGCAAGTTAGAAATTGAGCTAACAGAAAGCTGCTTTATTAGTCATTTTAGTGAAGCGAAGCAAGAGTTACTCGCACTAAAAAAACTCGGTGTGCATATTACGCTTGATGATTTTGGCACGGGGTATTCTGCGCTAAGTTATTTAACCAAGTTACCCATTGATACATTGAAAATTGATGCCAGTTTTATCGCCAAAGTGCCGGATGAATATGGCAATAGTGAGATTGTAACTGCAATAATTACGCTTGCAAAAAGTCTAAGTATTCATGTGGTTGCTGAAGGCGTGGAGAAAATAGAGCAGCTAAACTATTTGCAAATGCTTAACTGCGATACCATCCAAGGGTATTACTTTTGCCGCCCCATAGCGAAGCAGCAATGGTATGACTTTTATCTTGCTAAAGCCCAGAGTGCTTAACCCAGAGTGACTTCATAAGACGTAAATTTACGAATATTAATGACGCCAGTATCAAAAATGAGGTACTGACCTTTAATACCTTGAAGTACGCCAGATACCTCAGGGTTTTTATCAAAGTTAAAAGAGCTAACCTTTGTCGGATACTCGCTAACAGGGTAGTCTAGTTCAACAACGTCTTCGTTAAGTTTTTCAATGGCTGTTGCACCAAAAAGCGCTGCAAGTTCAGAGAGCTTAGGCTCTATTTGCGGAATAAGTTCTGCAGCAGCAGCTTTTAAATCGATGACTTCTGATTGGCCTTTTAACATGTTTCGCCAGTTCGTTTTATCGGCGATAAACTGTGCTAAAGCAACTTCAACAAGACCCGATTGAAGTCGAGTTTGCACTTTAAAGATAGGAAGTGCTTGGGTCGCGCCTTGGTCAATCCAACGAGTGGGGATTTGCGTGTGACGGGTAATACCGACTTTTAATCCAGAAGTGTTTGCTAAATAGACATAATGAGGGATCATGCAGTTTTCTTCCCCCCATTGTGGCTCGCGGCAAGTCCCTTTATCAAAGTGGCATGTTTCTGGTTTCATAATACACATATCACAGCTAGCGAGCTTACGCATGCATACAAAGCAGTGACCTTGCGAGTAACTTTTTTTGGTTTTCTTGCCGCAGTTGCTACAAAAAATATTGCCTGTAAAAGTCAGTGTCAGTGTTTTGCCAATGTAATCATTTAAAGAAACGAGTTCATCACCAATTGGCAGGTGGTATTGAACGGGTGCAGCGTGCGACGATTTTAATTTGCGAAGTGTGCCTTGCATCTTTACATAGCCCCTAAAGATGTAAAAAAGGCTAGTGTAACATGCTCTATTTAGAATGTGTGGCAATTAACGACAGGTACTTATCGAATGGAATCGCTTTGCTGTAATAAAAACCTTGTCCTTGGTCGGCGCCCATTTTAATTAATAACTGTTCTGTCGTTTGATCCTCAATGCCTTCAACGGTGATATTCATATCCAGGTTATGAGCCATATCAATGGCTGTTTTAACGATAACTTGGTGTGTCTCGTTGTTGGTAAGGTCGAGAATAAATGACTTATCAACTTTAATGGTACTAAATGAATAATTAACTAAATAATTCAATGAAGAGTAGCCTGTACCAAAGTCATCAAGAATCACTTGGCTTCCTAATTTATTTAATTCATTTACGAAACGCACCATATCAGTGTGATTTTTTATCAGTGCAAATTCAGTTAACTCAAATTTTAACTGCGCAGCAGAAACCCCGTGCTTTAAGATACTGTTTTCGATTTTTTCGATTAATTTAGGAATGGCTAAATTTTTAGCACTTAAATTCACACTAATCGTGTGATCGTAATAGCCTTGTTGATTCAGTTTTGCCACTGTCTGACATGCTTTTTCGATAACCCATAAGCTTAGCTCGTTGATAAGGCCTGTGCGTTCAGCAAGTAAAATTAGTTGCTCAATATCAAGGTGCTTATCGGCTGATGGCCAGCGCAATAGCGCCTCAGCACCCACGATAGTTCCGGTGCGTAAATTGACAATGGGTTGCAAGTAAATGGCGAGAGAGTTGCTGCGAATCGCGTGTTGTAATGACACCGCTAAACTTAAATCCATGTCGATATGTGGGGCGGTTGTATCTGTATTTTGGTGCTTTTGTGACAGCCCTAAATAGCCGCGTTGTAACCAAGAGTCAAAACCATCATTTTCCACAGGTTCTGTAATACTGAAGCGGTAATAAAGCTGTAAATCTAGCCCTGATATTTGATACTGCTTTGGCAGTTGTTTGCAAAGCGTATTGAGTTCTTCGTTGAGCTCGTCTTGCGGTTGAATTTTGGTTGAAACAAAAGCCAGTATGCCGTTGCCTAAATCGGCTACCTTTGGGGCGGTATCCAGTGAGGATTCTAAGCTTATAAACTGTCTTTGTTTGCTAAGTTGGTGCTCTAAAGATTTAGCAACTGTGGTAATGATATGACTGCTTTGGGTCGGATTTAAAATGCTCATTAAGGCATTAAACTGCTCGATTTTTAACAAGCATAAGTTGGCGTTTCTATGCTCATTTATCATTCTCATGTAGGCTTGCTTTAACATGGCCTGATTAAGTAATTTTGTTTGCTGCGAATGAGTCGCATGATACAGCGCTTTCTCTCGTTGGTACCGTACACGGTCGGCCAAAGCCATTGCCATTAATACGATCTCGCATAAAATCGCAATTAAAAATAGGTGGCGAGTTGCAAAACTGTAAGGGATAAAACCCGTTAATTCGAGTGGTTGCACAGCAGCACCTATTATTAACGGGACCCATGACATCACATAAAACTTTGCCCAACGAAAGCCACTCACAAGCTTTTTGTAAATCATGCAAATACATAAAATATACAGCGGCACCATTAAGGCAAAGAAAATCTTTGACGAATGGTACTCCAACATAAAGAAGCTAATTAAGCTAAAACTGAACAGTAAGGCTAAAAAGCTAATGCTGAGTTTGTAGAGAAGACAGTTGTCTTTGTGGTAACGCAAAAACATGGTGCAAAATGCGACCGTGAAAAAGGCAATGGCATAGTTACTAAAAACGACGTGTTCATTAAAAAATAGTTGCCATGAAAGAGGCCATAAATAAAAACCAAAACCCAGTACTGAGCCCATAAGTAATAAGGCTGAAATGATATAACCAATGTAAATTAGGTAAACACGGTCACGAATACCAAAAAATAACACTAAGTTATAAAGGGCCGCCATGATAAGCACGCCAATAAATATCCCCCAAATCCCCACTTGTGAGCGAATAAGGTGTTGAAATTCGTTTTTACCATAAATTTTGATGGGGGTTTTGCTGATACCAACCGTATCAATTTTTACAACCAGAGTTGTTTGTTCGTTAGCCTGTAATGTGAGTAACGCATGAGGCGTACTGTACTGAAATAAGTTAAGCCCAGTAACTTTATCGCCTAATCTCGTTTTTTTGATCAGCTTTTGATCAGCATCCAATTCAAACAGGGTTAAATAGTCAACCATGGGATTGTCGAAGTGGATAAATAAATCAATTGCTTTCGATTGTCTATTTTCCAGGTCTAGCTTGAGCCAGTAATCTTTTGCCGCTAAATCCCATTCTATGTACTCGAAGGGTTGCTCAATTAATTTCTTTGGCTCAGAAAGGAGCTCTTTAAGGGTTAATGATTCAGTGTCGTCAATACGGTAAGCTGTGTGGGTGTATACAGGCGCTGTTTTATCAATAGTATAACGAGTAGGGCTTGCAAGATGAGTCGACAAAGTCGTGATGATAAAAAACAAAGTTGCAAGAATAAAAAATGAAACAAAATGATATTTCAGCGTTTTATTATTCAAAATGGGTTCTTTAACAAATTAATACTTTACTACAGTGTAGCATTAAAAAAGCGCAGTTAAACTGCGCTTTTTTCACAAGGGTACAGGTTCGACCTTAATGCTGTTCACGTGCAATAGCACGGTAAGCGATGTCGGTGCGATACTCCATACCATCCCAGCTGATTTGCTCAACTAGCTTATACGCGCGTTGCTGTGCTTCGGTTACCGTATTACCTAGTGCGGTTGCACATAATACGCGACCACCCGCGGTTACAACCGCATCACCATCTTGCTTAGTGCCAGCATGGAATACCTTTTCGCCTTCAGGGTAATTAACAAGTAAACCGTTAATTGCATCACCTTTCGGGTAATCACCAGGATAACCTTTCGCTGCAAGAACAACACCCACTGCTGCACGCGGATCAAATTCAATGCTTGTTTTATCTAATTCTTCACGGTTAGCCGCTTCAATTAATTCAACAAGATCTGATTTCAAACGCAGCATCATTGGTTGTGTTTCAGGATCACCAAAACGACAGTTATACTCGATCACTTTTGGTGTACCGTCTGCAGTGATCATTAAACCTGCGTACAAGAAACCAGTGTAAGGGTGGCCTTCTTGCGCCATACCTTCAACCGTAGGGTTGATCACTTCATTCATAACACGTTGGTGAATTTCATCTGTAACAACGGGGGCAGGTGAGTATGCACCCATACCGCCAGTGTTTGGACCTTTATCGCCATTGTAAGCACGTTTGTGGTCTTGGCTTGTGGCGAATGGCAATACGTTTTTACCATCAACCATGACGATGAAAGACGCTTCTTCACCTTCTAAGAACTCTTCGATAACCACACGGCTACCCGCTTCACCAAAGCTATTACCTGCAAGCATGTCGCGGATAGCTTCTTCAGCTTCGCTCTCAGTCATTGCAACAATAACGCCTTTACCTGCCGCTAAGCCGTCTGCTTTAACAACAATTGGAGCGCCTTTTTCTTTTAAATAAGCAAGAGCAGGGTCGATTTGTTCAAATGTTTGATAATCAGCTGTTGGAATATTGTGTCGTGCTAAAAAGTCTTTCGTGAATGACTTTGAGCCTTCCAGTTGTGCCGCACCAGCTGTAGGGCCGAAGATAGCAAGACCGTGTTCACGGAATGTATCAACAACACCCAGTACCAATGGCACTTCAGGACCTACAATGGTGAGCTCTACAGCGTTTTCTTTTGCAAACGTAACAAGACCTTCAAGGTCTTCAACATTGATTGCAACGTTTTCAAGTTTTGGCTCTAGTGCCGTACCAGCATTACCTGGCGCAACGAATACCGTGTTTACTTTACTATTTTGAGCAGCCTTAAACGCAAGTGCGTGTTCGCGGCCGCCACTGCCGATGACAAGTACATTCATGGCGAAATAATCCTATTTAAAGCGGTTTTTTAAACTTCAGCGTCATGCGGTCACTTTCACCAATCACTTTATATTTTGCAGCGTCTTGTTCGTCAAGCGCTAAGCGTGGTGGCAATGTCCATACCCCTTTAGGGTGATCTGCTGTGTCGAGTGGGTTTGCATTAATGTCACTAGTTGCTACCAGTTCAAAGCCTGCTTGTTTTGCAATATCAATCACATAGCTTTGTTTCATATAACCTGAAGATTTCTGATCGTCATCACTACGAGATTCAGGAAGGCGATGTTCAACAACGCCTAGTGTGCCACCAGGTTTAAGTGCTTTATAAAATGCTTTAAATGCACTTAAGGTGCCTTCTTTCTCTTTACCCATGTACCAGTTGTGTACATTTCTAAATGTGAGTACTAAGTCAGCACTGCCGGCTGGGGCAATATCAAGGTGAGTAATGGGAGCAAATTCAGTGAGTTTTACTTCACTAAAACGTGCATCATCGCTCATCTTTTTCTTAAAACCCGCTAATGAACGTTGATAATAACCGACTTCTGAATCAGCTGGGAAATGTGCCGCGTAATAGACGCCATGACCTTTTACAGCCGGCGCTAAGATTTCGCTGTACCAACCACCACCAGGGGCAATTTCTACCACTGTCATTGTCGGTTTGAAACCAAAGAATTCAAGGGTTTCAATAGGGTGGCGATATGTATCGCGCGCGCTGTTTTTAGCGTCACGTTCACTTGATTGTACAGCACTTGTAAGCGCTGATTCATGGCTGTGACTGAGTGCGTGTGCAGATGCAAGTGCTAGGCTTGCAACAAGTAGCGATTTTACGGCAAATTTCATCATCTATTCCTTCATTTTTAGGGTTATTAATAATCAGAATACGTGAATTAGTAGCAAACAAAAAGGGTTAAACAATTTGCTTAACCCTTTATGTAATTAGTGGCGGAAATGGCGCATACCAGTAAATACCATTGCCATACCCGCTTCATCAGCTGCCGCGATAACTTCTTCATCGCGCATTGAACCACCAGGTTGAATAACCGCTGTGATACCAGCGTCGCGAGCTGCATCAATACCGTCACGGAATGGGAAGAATGCATCAGATGCCATTACAGAGCCTTTTACTTCAAGGTTTTCATCAGCTGCTTTAATTCCTGCAATTTTCGCTGAGTAAACACGGCTCATTTGGCCGGCGCCTACACCAATAGTCATACCGTCACGAGCGTAAACAATTGCGTTTGACTTAACGAATTTTGCAACCTTCCAGCAGAATAATAAGTCTTTTAATTCTTGCTCAGTAGGCTGACGCTTAGTAACAACTTTAAGGTCACCTTCGGTTACCATACCTAAATCACGGTCTTGAACTAAGATACCACCATTAACACGTTTGATATCGTGACCTGTTGTCTTGGCAGACCATTCACCGCATTCTAATAAACGTACGTTTTGTTTAGCTGAAACGATCTGTGCTGCAGCTTCTGATACTTTAGGAGCAATGATAACTTCTACGAACTGACGAGAAACAATCGCTTCGGCTGTGTCTGCATCTAGCTCTTTATTAAAAGCAATAATGCCACCAAATGCTGATGTAGGGTCAGTTTTGAATGCACGGTCGTAAGCTTCAAGAATATTTTCACCGATAGACACACCACATGGGTTCGCATGTTTTACGATAACACAGGCGGGTACGTCGAATTCTTTAACACACTCTAATGCAGCATCCGTATCTGCGATGTTATTGAATGATAATGCTTTGCCTTGAAGTTGTACTGCAGTTGCAACAGATGCCTCTGCAACGTCATTTTCAACATAGAAAGCAGCATCTTGGTGTGAATTTTCACCGTAGCGCATGTCTTGCTTTTTAGTGAATTGCATGTTGATTGTACGAGGGAATTTAGTTTCTTCAGCAGCTTCCTCTGTATAATCAGGAACCATTTTGCCGAAGTAGTTTGCAATCATACCATCGTATTGTGCTGTGTGCTCATACGCAGCAATCGCTAGGTCAAAACGTGTTTTATACGTTGTTGAGCCATTGTTGCTTTGCATTTCGCTGATTACACGGTCATAGTCTTTCGCATTAACAACGATAGTCACGTCTTTGTGGTTTTTCGCTGCAGCACGCACCATTGTTGGACCGCCGATATCAATGTTTTCAATTGCATCTTCAAGGCTGCAGTCTTCTTTCGCAACTGTATTTGCGAAGGGGTATAAGTTAACTACAACGATATCGATAGCAGAGATATTGTTCTCGCTCATTACATCTTCATCTTGGCCGCGACGCGCAAGAATGCCGCCATGAATTTTTGGATGAAGTGTTTTTACGCGACCATCCATGATCTCAGGGTGACCAGTATGGTCAGATACTTCAGTGACTTTAATGCCATTATCAGCAAGTAATTTGCAAGTACCGCCTGTTGATAAAATATCTACGCCTTGAGCTTCAAGAGCGCGAGCAAATTCAACGATACCGGTTTTATCTGACACACTTAATAGTGCGCGACGAATTGGACGATGTGTATCCATTGTAGTTTTGATTACCTCAATGTTTGAGCTAGCTTAGAAAGGCGGTATTTTAACTGAATATTGCTGAGAAAACGATGTTTTAAGCGTGAGGAATTTGCATAGTTTTTAACGGTTATAAAAAAAGCACCCTAAGGTGCTTTTTATTCAAAACTTTTATATCAGCTCTTTAAAAACTTATATACCAGTTCTTAAAAAACTTCTATACCAGTTGTATTGGATTAGTAAGCAATTATAACGACAGAGAAATAAGTCAATAACAAGGCAAAAATTTTGCAGTGTAGTTATTCTACATAAGAAATTTTTAACGCAGTTAGGGACTTATTTAGCTCGTTAGAATGATTACGGTTTCAATACAACTGGTATCAGTTCATGCCATATTTTTTAAGCTTCTTACGTAAAGTACCACGGTTGATACCTAGTAAGATTGCTGCACGAGTTTGGTTACCACGCGTGTACGTCATTACTTCTTCAAGTAATGGTGCTTCTAGCTCAGAAAGAACAAGGTCGTATACGTCTTGTACGTCTTGACCATTAAGTTGCTTCAAGTAGTGATGAACCGCTTTTTTCACTGCATCACGCAACGGCTGTGGTTTCTCGTGTGACTGTACATGAGGGTTTGTGATAAATGGAGAAGTCACGTTTTGTTCGAACATCGTTATATGTCTCTTTCTTTCTTAGTTAGCTGCTAGTGTTTTAAAGTATTGCTCTAATGCGTCGACTTGTGCCTGTGGGTTATCTAACGCATTAAATACTCGCCTAAACTGACCGTCACTGTCATGGGTTTGCAAATACCAAGATACATGCTTACGAGCGATACGCGCTCCCATTGGCTCACCGTAAAACTGATGAAGGTTTGCTAAGTGCTCCATCAAAATGCTACGCACCTCTGCAATTTCAGGTGCTGGCAAATGTTCTCCAGTTCGCAAATAGTGGTCTATCTCCCTAAATATCCAAGGGCGACCTTGGGCGGCTCGACCAATCATAATGGCATCTGCACCCGTATAATCCAAAACCTGTTTTGCTTTTTCTGGTGATGTAATATCACCATTGGCAACGACAGGGATCGACACTGAACGTTTAATATCCCTAATCGTGGCGTACTCTGCTTCACCTTTGTACATACATGCGCGCGTACGCCCATGTACAGCCAAAGAAGCAATGCCATAACGTTCAGCTATTTTCGCAATCTCGACACCATTACGGTTATCCTGATCCCATCCAGTACGGATTTTTAAGGTGACAGGGACATCGACAGCATTAACAACTGCATCGAGTATCTCTTCCACTAATTCAGGAAACTGTAATAAGGCTGAGCCTGCGAGTTTCTTATTCACTTTTTTAGCTGGGCACCCCATATTAATATCTATGATCTGTGCACCGTTGCTAACATTGAATTGTGCAGCCTGTGCCATAAGCTCAGGATCGGCTCCGGCAATCTGCACCGAGCGAATACCCGATTCACCGCTGTGATCCATACGGTTCATCGACTTTTCGGTTTTCCACACTTTTGGGTTTGACGAGAGCATTTCAGATACCGCAAGCCCCGCACCTAAGCGACGGCAAAGTTGTCTAAATGGTCTGTCTGTAATGCCTGCCATTGGCGCGACAATTACGTTGTTCTCAAGTTGGTATGAACCGATACGCACTGTTATTCAATAGGCCTCTTTTCAAGGGGCGCTAAGTTTACGGCTTTTTTTGCAAAAATCAAAGGCTATAAATTGAACAAAAGTGACTTTTTTTTGCCTATTTTGTATTGACTTTTGATAACAGTTTGACGGGCGGGTTGATTTGTTTGTTATTTAACCAGAAAAAAATTCGCGTGAAAATAGATAACAAATTGAAGAGTGTAAAAATAAGGTAAAGCCTGTTAAATACTGGCTTTACCTATTAAATGTTCAGATGTGTATTATGACTTTTTGGTACCACTAACACGTGTCCATTCACCTTCAACAGCAATCTCGTCAAGTGCTAAAAACGGTGCGTAAACATCGGCAACAGATTGTGCTTGTTCCTCTAAAATACCCGACATAGCAATTTTACCGTTGGGCTTTAATAGTCCCAAAATGACTTCATGAAGCTCTTTAAGAGGTTGTGCTAAGATATTCGCAACAACCACATCAGCACTAAAATCAGGTTGATCTTCAGGTAAATACACTTCGAGCTTGTCTGCAACACCATTGCGCTCAGCATTATCGCGACTGGCCTCAATTGCTTGAGGATCAATATCGATGCCGATCATACGTTCAGCACCTAATTTGATCGCTGCAATTCCTAAAATACCTGAGCCACACCCGAAGTCGACGACCGTTTTTCCGGTTAAATCTTGGCTTTCTAGCCACTTTAAGCATAGCGCTGTCGTTGCATGTGTGCCCGTGCCAAAAGCAAGACCAGGATCAAGCAATACATTGACAGCATCCGGTTCTGGAATATCACGCCAGCTTGGACAAATCCATAAGCGCTCACCGAACTTAATCGGGTGGAAGTTATCCATCCACTCACGTTCCCAGTCTTTGTCTTCAAGTTGCTCAATTTTGTATACGAGTTTGTCAGCGAGCGTCGGTTCAGCCTTAAGTACGGCTACGACGCTGTCCATATCATGATTAGCATCGTATAAACCAATCACCGTGGTATCAGCCCACAGTTGTACTGTACCAAGTTTTGGTTCATAAATAGGAGTGTCTTTCGCATCAACATAAGTAACCGATGCGCTGCCAGTGTCCATAAGTAAGTCGCTGATCATCTCGGCATTATCAGCGTTTGCATTTATGCGAATTTGGATCCAAGCCATGGTCGTCTCTCAAATAGAAAAAAGGCCGCAACAGCGGCCTTTTAGTTAATATATTAATAATGCTATTTATTTAGCATCTAAGAAGCTTTTTAGTAAGTCTGAGCGAGAAGGGTGACGTAATTTACGTAACGCTTTCGCTTCAATTTGACGAATACGTTCACGTGTTACGTCAAATTGTTTACCTACTTCTTCTAAAGTATGGTCGGTGTTCATGTCGATACCGAAACGCATACGCAGTACTTTAGCTTCACGTGCTGTTAGACCTGCTAATACGTCATTGGTTGCGCCTCGAAGAGATTCCATTGTTGCAGAATCAATTGGCGAATCAATGGTTGTATCTTCAATGAAGTCACCTAAGTGCGAATCTTCATCATCACCGATAGGAGTTTCCATCGAAATTGGCTCTTTAGCGATTTTAAGTACCTTACGAATTTTATCTTCAGGCATTAACATGCGCTCAGCTAACTCTTCTGGGCTCGGCTCACGGCCCATCTCTTGTAACATTTGACGAGAGATACGATTTAACTTGTTGATCGTCTCAATCATGTGCACAGGAATACGGATGGTACGCGCTTGGTCAGCAATTGAACGCGTAATTGCTTGACGGATCCACCATGTTGCATAAGTAGAGAACTTATAACCACGGCGATATTCGAACTTATCAACCGCTTTCATTAGACCAATGTTACCCTCTTGGATAAGGTCTAAGAATTGTAAACCACGGTTGGTGTATTTTTTAGCAATTGAAATTACAAGACGTAAGTTGGCTTCAACCATTTCTTTCTTTGCACGGCGCGCTTTAGCTTCACCAATGCTCATACGACGGTTGATATCTTTAATACGCTCAATGCTTAAGCCTGTGCTTTCTTCAATTGCAGATAACTTGCTAATACAACGAATTATTTCTGGTTTTACTTCTTCAAGTGCTACTGAGTACTTCTCGTTTGCAGCAATTTCAAGATCAATCCAAGCAGTGTCTGTTTCGTTGTTAGCGAAGTGCTTCACAAAGTTTTTCTTTGGTAGCTTCGCAATTTGTACAGCTTGCTTCATGATAAGACGTTCTTGTACACGAACGCGATCCATCATTTCACGCATGTTGTTTACCATGCGATCAAACTGTTTAGGAACTAGTTTAAATGTTTTAAACAGTTCACCGATTTCAAAAATAGCAGCTTGTGAATCAGGGTGTGAGCGGCCTTTTGCTTCGAATGTATCGCGTGCTTTATTGTAAAGCTCACGCAAATGTTCGAAGTGGACACGTGCTTCTTCAGGATCTGGACCTGTGTCACCATCTGCATCATCATCGCTGTCATCATCGTCGTCGTCGTCGTCATCGTCGTCTTCGTCGTCGAGCTGCTCTTCATTTAGATCTGAACCGATGTGAGTCGCAGAAATTTGTGATTCGTCTTCATTATTAGGATCAAAGAAACCAGAAATAATGTCGCTTAAGCGCATTTCTTCTGCTTCAAACTTGTCCCATTGCTCGAGTAGATATGTAATTGCTTCAGGGTATTCAGCAACAGAAATCTGAACTTGGTTGATACCTTCTTCAATACGCTTGGCGATAACAATTTCGCCTTCACGTGTAAGTAGCTCAACAGTACCCATTTCGCGCATGTACATACGCACAGGGTCAGTCGTTCGACCGATCTCTTTTTCTACAGTCGCAAGTGCAGCGGCCGCGGCTTCTGCTGCGTCTTCGTCTGTCGTTGTTTCTTGCATCATTAATTCATCGGCATCAGGCGCGTTTTCACTTACCTTGATACCCATATCATTAATCATGCTAATGATATCTTCTACCTGATCTGAGTCGATAATGTCTTGTGGAAGGTGATCATTAACTTCTGCAAAAGTTAAATAACCTTGCTCTTTACCTTTTTGAATCAGAAGCTTTAATTGTGACTGAGGAGTTGGATCCATAGAGATTTTTTCTTCCACTCTGAAAGTTGATACAACAGGCGCCAGCTCGCTTAAAAAATAAGCGACACGAAAACTAACTAGACGCAGTGAATAGCACAGTATAACAGCTTTATTCAATTCTGACTAGCTGTTGCTGCCTTTTAACGCTTGCGTCAGTAAGTGGCATTCTAGCCGTTCTTCGCTGCTTAAGCCTTGGGTCTTGTCTTTTATTAATAGGGTCTCTAGTCGATAATTTAAACACTGGTCTTCAATAAATTTAAAAGTATTTTTGAAAACTGTCTCTAAACGATCGTCATTTATTTGATGCTGCCAAGTTGCTAATTTCACTAATGCATCATATTCAGCGCTATCTCGGAACGATTCTAAGATTTGCGCGGTTGTAATACCATGTCGTTCACGTGCTAAATGCTGTATCCGTAAAAATAGCTCAATGCCGGCAATTTTCATTTCAGCAAGTTCAGGCATGTAAGCGATGCTCGTTGCTAGATTCGGATGCTGCAATAAAATACCTATAGCTTGACGCATCGGCGTTATTTTAAATTTACGCTCAATTGCATGTTGCTGCTTCGGGGTTTTAACCCGATTACTCAATTGCTCTCGTGTACGACCAATTAATCGGCCCAAATGTTCCAGTATATTTTCTTGGTAAAATTCACTCGGTATTTTTTCGATTAAAGGTAAGGCATCACTGAGTAACTTTGCTTTGCCAGCGTCTTTCGTTAGGTCAATCTCTTGGCTTAGCTTGCTGAACAACACTTTGCTGAAATCATCGGCCTCTGCTAGGCGTGCTTCGAATGCCTCTTTTCCTTCTTTTTGTACCAATGAGTCGGGGTCTTCACCGTCAGGTAAAAAGACAAATTGAAGTGATTTGCCATCAGCTAAATAAGGCAGGGCATTTTCGAGTGCGCGCCATGCTGCATCACGACCCGCTCTATCACCATCATAGCAGCATATCACTTTATCAGTGGTTCTAAACAAGGTGTGCATGTGCTCAGCTGTGGTTGCTGTGCCAAGTGCTGCTACAGCGTATTCAATGCCTTGCTCTGCTAAGGCAACCACATCCATATACCCTTCAACAATTAAAATATGTTCAAGTTTCTTATGTGCTTGTTTAGCTTCGTATAGACCATAAAGCTCAAAACCTTTGTGGAAAATACGTGTCTCAGGAGAGTTAAGGTATTTTGGACCTTGATCGGCTTGCATCACGCGACCACCAAAGGCAATAACCCGGCCTCGCTTATCACGAATAGGAAACATGAGCCGATCACGAAAAAAGTCAAATTGGCGACCCGGCGACTTTTCAGACGCGAGTTTTAGCTCAATTAATTGCTCTTTTTGCTCTTTATTTCGGCCTAATTGCTGGCACAGTGCTTCCCATTCACTTGGCGCATAACCAATCATGAACTTTTTAGCGGTTTCACCGCTTAGGCCACGGCCTTTTATGTAATCAATTACCGCTTTTGAGTTGCTATGGTGTTTTAATTGGTGCTGATAAAAACGGGCGGCATGAAGCATTAAATCGTAATCGGAACGTTTTTGCTCAGCGGTACGCTGTGGACCTGAACTAGTGCCTTGCTCACGTGGTACGTCTAAATTTAGAATACTAGCCAGCTCTTCAATAGCATCAACAAACTCTAATTTGTCGTATTCCATGACAAACGAAATGGCATTACCATTCGCTCCGCAACCAAAGCAGTGGTAAAACTGTTTATCTTGAGAAACAGTAAATGACGGGGTTTTTTCGTTGTGAAAAGGGCAACATGCTTGGTAGTCTTTCCCGGCTTTTTTTAGGCCAACTTTTGAATCAATTAGCTCAACAATATCTGTTCGTGCGAGCAAATCATCAATAAATTGTCGAGGGATTTTTCCGGCCATAGCTGTTGTTTTTCCTGCGCTATTTTTGCGTTCTAAAGTGAGATTTGAACACAATTACTCTCTTTATGAAAGACTAAAAACAAGAAACCGAGCACTAGGCTCGGTTTGCTTGAATCATACGTCTGTATGTGGGGGTTAGGCAGTTAATCGTTGCTTGATTAAGCCAGAAATCTTACCTAAATCGGCACGACCTTCGGCTTTGCTTTTGATTACTCCCATTACCTTACCCATGTCTTGCATACCTGCTGCGTTTGTATCAGCAATAGCCGAGTCAATAAGAGCAATGATTTCTTCTTCACTCAATTGTTGAGGTAAGAATTCTTCAAGAGCTTTAATCTCATTGGCTTCAATTTCTGCTAAATCTTCACGACCCGCATCAATATACTGGGTGTAAGAGTCGCGACGTTGTTTTACAAGCTTCACTAAAACAGCGGTAATTCCGTCGTCGTCTAGCGTGATTTGCTCGTCAATTTCACGTTGCTTGATTGCAGCAAGTACCATGCGGATTGGCTTAAGACGGTCTTTGTCTTTTGCTCTCATCGCATCTTTTTGCGCATCTTTTAGCGTTAATAAAAGGCTCATTTATACAAGACCAAATACTGATTAGTATAATTTAACGCGACGTGCGTTATCGCGAGAAAGCTTCTTCATGTGACGCTTTACTGCAGCAGCTTTTTTACGCTTACGCTCAGCTGTTGGCTTTTCATAGTGCTCGCGACGACGAACTTCTGAAAGGATACCTGCTTTTTCACATGAACGCTTGAAGCGACGAAGTGCTACGTCAAACGGTTCGTTCTCTCTTACTTTAATTACTGGCATTAAAAATTCACCTACCTAAATAATGAGCGTTGCTCAAGTTGATCGAATAACGATCAAGTGGTTCAAAAATGGTGCGGTATTGTAATCCGAAGCAACACCACATGTAAAGAATAATATTAACAGAAACTGAGGCGGCTAAACAGTATTAATTTGGCTCTCGTTGATACAAACGACAAATTACCTGCCCTGCAGATTTCTCCTTTAAAAGCAGCCAGTTATCTGGGGGAGTGAAGCTGGTTAGCTCACTTTCAACTTCCACATAAATCAACGCTTGCTCAGTTAACCATTGATTTGATTCGAGTAATAAACAACTTTTTTCAGCTAAATTTTGTCGGAATGGCGGATCAACAAAAACAAGATCAAACTGCTCATCTAGCGAATTATTTGCCAATAATGCGAGGCTATCGCCCTGTTTAATTGTGGCATTTTCAAGTTTGAGGGTGCTTATATTTTGTATAAGTTGAGATGCAGCACTTTTATCAAGCTCAAAAAATACAGCACGTTTAGCAAAGCGTGACAACGCTTCGAATCCTAACCCGCCAGAACCTGCGAAGCAGTCAAGGACCGCTGCATCACGCGTATCTTGCATTAACCAGTTAAACACGGTTTCCTTAATGCGATCAGTCGTTGGACGTAAACCTTGTACATCTTTAACAGGAAGTTTTCTGCCACGAAATTGTCCGCTAATAATACGGATAAAGCCATTTGCTGATTTATTATTGCTAGCGTTTACTTGGCGGTTAGCTGTTGATTTTTTTCTCATTTAACTCACTAATTATTGGTAACTGACCCCCAGCTCAGATAATATTGCAAGCAATAGCTGGTGTGTCATTTTTCTACTGCGCTAAAAATGGTAGTATTGCGACCTTAGCGATAGATGGTACCCGTTTCGGTTTGGCTGAGCATAGCTGAACTATCACCAAACTATTATTCATGTAAGTTTATCAGATTTTTATAAGTGGTTATTAGCAAGTATGGCAAAAAAAAGTAAATTCTTGTCTTGGTTTGGTTTTGGCAAATCAGAAAAACAACAAGCAGAGCAAACAGCAAATGAGGCTGATAACCAAAAGCAATTAGAAGAACAACAGTGTATTGAAGCTGAAAAAGCGCAAGCGGCGAGCTTAGAGCAGGAACGTATTGCAGCAGAAAAAGCTGAAGCCGAGCGTGTAGAACAAGAACGCATTGCAGCAGAAAAGGCTGAAGCTGAACGTATCGCAGCAGAACAGCAAGCAGCAGAGCAACGTCGTCAAGAACAACAAGCGCGTCTTGCAGAGCAAGAAGCGGCCATGAAGTTAGAACAAGAACGTATTGCAGCGGAACAGGCACAAGCTGAGCGCATAGAGCAGGAACGCGCTGCGGCAGAAAAGGCTGAAGCTGAACGTATCGCTGCAGAACAGCAAGCAGCAGAGCAACGTCGTCAAGAGCAACAAGCGCGTCTTGCAGAGCAAGAAGCGGCCATGAAGTTAGAGCAAGAGCGTATTGCAGCTGAACAGGTGCAGCGTGAAGCAGAGCAAATTGCAGCACAAAAAGCTGAAGCCGAACGTGTAGAACAAGCACGCGTTGCAGCAGAAAAAGCAGAGGCCGAACGTGTAGAGCAAGCACGTGTTGCAGCCGAGAAAGCTGAAGCCGAACGTGTAGAACAAGAACGCATTGCAGCAGAAAAGGCTGAAGCTGAACGTGTAGAACAAGAACGCGTTGCAGCCGAAAAAGCTGAAGCTGAACGTGTAGAACAAGCACGCATTGCAGCAGAAAAAGCTGAAGCTGAACGTTTAGAGCAAGAGCGTATTGCAGCCGAAAAAGCTGAAGCTGAACGTTTAGAACAGGAACGTATTGCAGCAGAAAAAGCTGAAGCTGAACGTGTAGAACAGGAACGTATTGCAGCAGAAAAAGCAGAAGCTGAGCGTGTAGAACAGGAACGTATTGCAGCAGAAAAAGCAGAAGCTGAGCGTATAGAACAAGCTCGTATTGAAAAAGAAAAAACAGAGCAAGTTACTGATAAACCGAAAAAGGAAGGCTTTTTTGCCCGCCTTAAAAAAGGCTTATTAAAAACTCGCGTTAATATTGGCTCGGGCTTTGCCTCTATTTTTAGTGGTAAAAAAATTGATGATGAGCTATTCGAAGAGTTAGAAACACAGCTATTAACGGCTGATTTAGGTGTCGATACAACCATGAAGTTGATTGATAACCTAACAGATGCAGCCGATCGAAAACAACTTAAAGATGGCGATGCACTTTACGAGCTAATGAAGCAAGAAATGGCCGCAATGTTAAAGACAGCTGAGCAGCCATTAACTGTGCCAGAAAATAAAAAACCGTTTGTTATTTTAATGGTGGGTGTAAATGGGGTGGGTAAAACCACGACCATTGGTAAGCTTGCTAAGCAATTCCAAAATGAAGGCAAATCAGTCATGCTGGCTGCGGGGGATACTTTCCGTGCCGCCGCGGTTGAGCAATTACAAGTGTGGGGCGAGCGTAACAGTATACCTGTTATTGCACAGCATACTGGTGCAGACAGTGCATCGGTTGTGTTTGATGCCTTTCAAGCGGCGAAAGCTCGTAATGTAGACGTATTAATCGCGGATACAGCAGGGCGCTTGCAAAATAAAGATAACCTCATGCAAGAGCTTGAAAAAATAGCGCGTGTAATGAAGAAAATCGACCCAGATGCGCCGCATGAAGTCATGCTAACAATTGATGCGGGCACGGGGCAGAATGCTATTAGCCAAGTAAAACTATTTAATGAATGTGTTGGCTTAACGGGTATTACCTTGTCTAAACTGGATGGGACAGCAAAAGGGGGGGTTATCTTTGCTGTGGCAGATAAGTTTAATATTCCAATTCGTTACATAGGCGTTGGCGAGGGAATCGACGACCTGCGTACTTTTAATAGTAATGACTTCATTGATGCGTTGTTTAGCCAAGATGAGGACGACGTATAATTCATAAAAAAGGGAGCATGCTCCCTTTTCAGCTGCAAGATGATTGATAACTAAAATGATAAATTTTCAGCAAGTCAGTAAAACATACCCCGGCGGTCACCGTGCGCTGGAAAAAGTCAGTTTTCATATTAAGTCAGGCGAGTTGGCTTTTTTAACTGGGCATAGTGGCGCAGGTAAAAGTACATTATTAAAGCTGATTAGTTTGATGGAACGTCCATCGGCTGGCAAAGTACTAATTAATGATATTGATTTAAATGCTGTTAAGTCTCGTCAAATTCCTTATGTACGCCGTGATATAGGGATTATTTTTCAAAACCATCGTTTGTTAGAACGCTATTCGGTATTTGATAATGTCGCTTTGCCGTTGATTATTGAAGGCACACACCATAAACAAATTGCAAAGCGTGTGCATGGTGCGCTTGATAAAGTGGGCTTACTTGATAAAGCCAAATGTAACCCTGCGACTTTATCTGGAGGCGAGCAACAACGTGTGGGAATTGCGAGGGCTATCGTAAATTCACCGCCTATTTTGTTAGCTGATGAACCGACCGGTAATTTAGACCCCGAACTTTCAATGGATATTTTACGCTTATTCGAAGACTTTAATAATCATGGTACGACGGTGTTAATTGCCACCCATGATATTGGTTTAATTGCACGGATGCGCTATCGCAGCCTAACCCTTAAAGATGGACGTATGATCCAGGATCCATTAGCTGAGGGAGCGCTATGAGCCTATTATTTAAAAGTAGAGCCAGTCACAATGATCGTCAGCAGAAATCAATTCTAGCGGCGCCGTATTTCTTTTTTATTAACTTAATCCGTCAAGGTGTGCATAGCTTAGGTGAAATGTGGCGCACGCCACTTGCCTCCTTGATGACTATTGCGGTATTAGGGCTAAGCTTAACGTTACCAGCGACCTTGTATTTAGTCGTGAAAAATGTGTCTCAGGTAAGCAGTGGGTTTGAAGATGCCGCTGAAATTTCGTTGTTTGTTAAAGAGTCTATGACAGAGCAACAAACACAAACATTAGTCAAACGTTTAGCGCTTTACCCTGAAATCGATAAAGTTGAGTTTATTTCTAAAGCAGATGCGCTTGTTGAATTTAAGCAGGTGTCAGGATTTGGACAAGCATTAGAATACTTAGATGCGAATCCACTGCCCGATGTTGTTATTGTGACACCGACGGCACGGTATCGTCAGCCAAATGCTGCTGAACAGTTACTAAAAAAACTTGAAGATGAGCGTGAAGTTGATTTTGGTAAACTGGATATTGCATGGCTTGAGCGCTTAAACGCACTGTTAAGCTTATTAAAAGAGAGCGTCATTACCATTGCTTTACTATTATTAACCTCGGTGACTTTGATCATTGGAAACACGATTCGTTTATCTATCATGGATAAAAAGGAAGAGATCCAAGTTATGAAATTAGTGGGGGCAACAAATGCATTTATACATGCGCCATTTTTATGGACGGGTATTTGGTATGGCATTATCGGTGGACTATTTTCATTTATTTGTGTTGCTTTGATGATGTGGTGGCTAGGTGCAGCGGTGAGCGAAGTCGCGGGAGTTTATGGCAGCCGTTTTAATTTAATCGGTTTGACGTTATCTGAATTTGCCATTTTAGTTGCACTTGCAACGGGGCTTGGTTTTGTCGGCTCGTATTTGTCTGTAAATAGATATATAAAAGAAATAGAACCCGATAAAGTATAACAATAAAGTGTAACAATTCGTTGTTACACTGCTTTATTAGCACTAAATAAAAGCAGTAATAAATTTATCGCTCTTTCAATTAAAGCTAGAATTCACCGCATATTCAGCGTGTTAGCGTAGACTAAAAATAGATACAAAAACCACTTGATTTGAACGTTAAAAAAGTTTTTAATTGAAGTTAGCACTCTCGCTTAAAGAGTGCTAAGATGGTTTCAAATGTTTATCACTGAGGTGAAAAATGAGTAAAGATTTATACGCAATGGCACTTACTGCAGGTCAACAAAGCGCGAGTATGGACGGCTATCTTCAAGCTGTCAGTACGATTCCAATGCTTGATGCCGAGCATGAAAAGCAGTTAGCGACACGTCTTCAGGAAGAAGGTGATCTTGATGCTGCGAAGCAACTCATTATGTCGCACCTTCGTTTTGTAGCTCACATTGCAAAAAGCTATTCAGGGTATGGTTTACCGCAAGCTGATTTAATTCAGGAAGGTAACATCGGTCTAATGAAGGCTGTAAAACGCTTTGACCCGAGCGTCGGCGTACGCTTAGTTTCATTCGCTGTACATTGGATTAAAGCGGAGATTCATGAATACGTACTAAAAAACTGGCGTATCGTGAAAGTTGCAACGACAAAAGCGCAACGTAAACTATTCTTCAATCTACGTAAAAACAAAAAACGTTTAGGTTGGTTTAACCAAGCCGAGGTTAGCACTGTTGCTAACGAGCTAGGGGTTAGTGAAAAAGAAGTACGTGAGATGGAATCGCGTATGAGTGGCCAAGATATGGGCTTTGATTTAACGGGTGACGACAATGACGATGCACCTACAAGCACCTACTCGCCAGTACAATATTTAACTGATGGCAGTGCTGACCTTGCTGACGATATTGAAGAGCAGCAATGGCAAGAACAGTCGCATGCACGTTTATTTAGTGCATTAAAAACGCTTGATGAACGCTCGCAAGATATCGTAAGTGCTCGTTGGTTAGCTGATGATAAAGCAACCCTGCAAGAGCTTGCTGAAAAGTATAACGTGTCAGCAGAGCGTGTTCGCCAGCTAGAAAAAACAGCGATGAAAAAACTGCAAACAGCCATGAGCTAATGGAGTCACGAGCTAATTAAGAGCTCGGACTTCAGAGTTATCTCTACTATAAAGCCTCGCAAATGCGGGGTTTTCTGTTTTAAGGATGCAGTATGCCAGATACTGATTACCAACACGTACTTAATGAAATTACCAAAGAAGTTCAGCCATTATTGAGTCAAGGCAAAGTGGCAGACTACATTCCTGCACTTGCGGATGTTGAACCAAACCAATTTGCAATTGCTATTCATACAGTCGATGGTCACACTTTTTGCGCTGGTGATTGCCGTGCTCGCTTTACCATTCAGTCTGTGTCTAAAGTGATGACATTAACGCTTGCACTGCAGCGTTATGGTGATGAACTTTGGCAACGCGTGGGCAAAGAGCCTTCTGGTACTGCATTTAACTCGCTCACTCAGCTAGAGTTTGAGCAGGGTATTCCCCGAAACCCGTTTATTAATGCTGGAGCCATCGTGACTTGCGATGCCTTATACAGCCGACTTTCAGCGCCAATGCACTCGATGCTTGAATCTTTTCGTCAACTGTCAGGCAATCCATCGGTTGTGATAGATAAAAAAGTTGCTAATTCAGAGTATGAGTTTCGTCATCGCAATGCCGCTATGGCACACTTAATGAAATCATTTGGTAATTTTAATAATGAAGTCGATGATGTTTTGTGGGCTTATTTTAATTTTTGTGCCATTGAGCTTAACTGTGTGGAGCTCGCTAAAGCGTATAATTATCTTGCAAACCAAGGCAAAGACACTCGGGGTAATAAAGTACTGAGTACAAGACAAAATAAGCAGCTTAATTCGTTGCTGTTTACCAGTGGTTTATATGATGCGGCGGGAGATTTTGGTTACCGTGTTGGGATGCCCGGAAAATCAGGGGTATCGGGCACAATATTAGCCGTTTTACCTAATCAGTTTACAGTTGCTGTGTGGGCACCACGTTTAAACTCATACGGTAACTCAGTGGCTGGGATAGCCGCCCTTGAGCGTTTATCCCAGAAACTGGATATTTCGATTTTTTAATGAGTATTACTGATCCCAGTATACTTGTTCTAAACAATCTTCACGTTCAGGTAAACCACGCGATAGACGCGGAGAGTGCTGTACGAGAACTTCATAACTCGCACGGTTGGCATACTTGCTAATTTGCGCCAGTGATGAGTAAGTCATCGCTGGTTGCTGGTGTTTCGCCGAATTAGCAACATTAAGCTTGTGGTACACATTTGCAGATAAATCATGTAGCACAGCAGCGAGTGCACAATCACCCGCGCCATTGGTGTTTTTAATGCTATCAGGGCCGCCCATGAATGGGGCAGTGTGGCTGTATGCACGGATTGGGTTTTGACAATCGTCTTTTCTCATTGCACGCGAAAATTCATAGCGATTAAAGTCAGCGATAGCGCCTGGTAGCAGCGGGTACTCTGTTTCGCGTTTAAATTGCTCGTCAACATAACCGGCCATAAACAAGCCTTTTTCACCTGCAGTACAAATCACTAAGTCGGTCCAATCAAGTGCTTTATCTGCCGCAAGAAGTGGGTCTTCGAAGCCTGTAATCGCAAGGCCTTCTTCTTCATTCATTGCTAAGATATCGACATGCTTTTTAACAAAGTCGGCCCACCATAAAGGGTCTTGCTCAATTAAGAATTTAGTGCCTAGAGTCAATACCACTGGCACGTCTGCATCATTGGCATATTTAACTGCCTGCATGGTTGCTTCAGTCATGGTTTCATCACCTTGGGTACGCATTAAGTATGCGCTGATCACAAGTGCTGATGAATTTTCAATTAACTCTTTATCAATTGATTCAGGACGTAGATGATTCATTAAACCTGCGCTTATCGCGAAGGTGCGCTCACCAGTTTCATCAATCAGTGTAAAACAGCGACCAATTGGGCCATCAACAGGTTGTAAATAATCTAGATCAACCCGGCTTGATGTATTACATAAAAAACGGTACGCATAGCTGCCAATTTTAATGTTTTCACTCATTACACCTAACAACACAGAGCGATCATCAGCAAGTGTTGAGTAGTTATGCATCGTGTTACCGATGGTGCCACCTGCGAACTCGTAATCGATCATATCGTCAAGCTTTAGGCGGTCATATAATGCATTGGTAATGTCGCTATCAATTACCTGTGACATGCCACGGCGCAATTGAAATTCATCGAGGAAAGCTTGATCAACTTTCGCTTCAATATCGACAACTATTTGATCGATACCCGTTATATAACTACGTTGTAGCCGCTCGGTTGAGTTCAGTTGATTTGTTAGTGGATCTTTGGCTTCCACTGGAAAATAATGTTTATGCCTGCGGCGTCCAGGAAATTTCATTTGCTACCCGTGTATTGATATCAATTGCAAAGTGTAAATCAACAAATTTACCTAGTTGAATTGCTATTAGCTAAATAAAAAAAGCGCGAGATTATAGCGCAATATAGGTTCATTGAGCCATGATAAAGCCATTAAAATTTACTTTAATTTTTTAGTGTAGTCTTAATTATCGCCCTTTTTATCGACTAACTAGGTATAATTACAGGCAGTTTACAAGTTTTGTGTGATTTATGAGCGAACAATATAGCGACGAATACTGGATGAAAAAAGCCCTCGCTTATGCAAATGAGGCGGGAAACATTAATGAAAATTCCTGTGGGGGCGGTATTAGTCAAAGACAATCAATTAATAGCGTATGGGTATAATCGCTCAATTACTGATAACGACCCTTCTGCTCATGCCGAAATGATGGCTATTCGTGAAGCAGGTAAGGCACTTAATAATTATCGGCTTATTGATTGCACTTTATATGTCACTTTAGAGCCTTGCTCTATGTGTGCAGGGCTATTAGTTCATAGCCGAATTAAGCGTCTGGTATTCGGCGCAAAAGACGCTAAAAACAGGATCGGCTGGGTCTATTATGAACTTACTGCAAGAACCGCGTCTTAATCATCAGGTTGAAGTAACCGGTGAGATAATGGCTGAGCAATGTGGGGCTGTAATTTCGGCATTTTTTAAACGCCGCAGAGAAGAGAAAAAAGCGGCTAAACTCGCTGCTCGCAACGCCTAGTTAAACAACTGGCGTTGCAGGAGTTTCCTGTGCTTCCATTAATTGCATCGCGAATAAACGACGACGCCAAATAACTTTTTTGTGGGTATTGCGTAACATAATACGACGGCGAGTCGCTGTCGAATAGATAACATTCCGTTTGAACTTATGTGTGGTACGTCTTCTTTTTAACATGTGTGCTCCTTAAGTGAGAGTAAAGCATGACATTGTCCATTCCATCAATACTAGAAGATAATGATCATTTGATGACAAGTAAACAGGTTTCTCTGGCTTTAGGCTAGTTGTTATCTGGCTTTTGCTGTTCAGAGCTGGTTTGTTGTTGAGTGTCAGCTGGTTGAGCCGTATTTTCATCTAACTCAGGCGAAATGACGGGTTGTTCTTCAATGTTTTCTTCGGTGCTTGGATTGGCAATCGCATCATTTTCATCCAACCAAACCAAAGCATCGTAGTAACGGCGAATATTATCAACATACTTCACGGCAACATCGCCACGCGCGTAACCGTATTTAGTTTGACGATAATAACGCTTTTTAATGAGCAGCGGTAAGCGTTTTTTTACATCAGCCCATTTATCAGGGCTCGCGCCTTCTTGTTCTGTGATAATTCTCGCATCATTTACATGCCCCCACCCGACATTGTAAGAGGCTAATGCAAACCAAGTACGATCAGGCTGTGGGATGCGTTCTGGGATCCATGAAATGAGTTGAGCTAAATATTCGGCGCCCCCTTTGATGTTTTGCTCTGGGGCTAAGCGATTTGTTACACCCACTTGTTTCGCAGTCGCTTGTGTAAGCATCATGATACCACGCACTCCGGTGGGCGATTTTGCTTTAGGGTTCCACATCGATTCTTGGTAACTGAGGGCTGCTAACAAGCGCCAATCAATATTGCCTGCATACTGCTCAAACCACGGTTGGTATTTGGGTAAGGTTTCTTTTATGGCCTCAATATATGCCAGTGTATTTACATAATTGAACTGCCTTACATGGCCAAAATACTTTTCTTCGAGGACGTATAACTGATTATTTTGTTTTACCTCGCCGAAAAAAGGCACCATCAAAGCGTATAAAGAATCATCACCATCTTTTCTGAGTAGCCAAGCTATTGGGTCATTTCTTGTTACTGAAAAGCCAATACTCAAATTAGGGTGATAGCGTCTAAACAACGATAACGTGTGTGAATCAGCCAGTGTGTAATCTATTTCATTATCAATCACCGCCTGTAGTAGCTCTTCCTCATCCATGTCTTCTGTTTCGTGCCAAGTTAGATTGGGATGAAGTTGCTTTAGCTGTTGCAGCGCTAAGGAATGGCTGCTTTTGGCGAGTACGGTTAGGTTACCTGTTAAATCTGCAAACTCACGAGGACGAACATGCCCTTGTTTATAAACAAGCTTTTGACTAATTGTGCGGTAAGTCGGGCCGAATCGGTAGTGCTGCGCGCGAATTGTATTGTAGGTAAGACCCGATGCAATCACATCTAAATCGCCACTTTCGAGGCGAGCAAACATGTCGGATAAATTAAAAAATGGCACCATTTCAAGCTCAACACCGACGTAGTCAGCAAACTCTTGCGCCAATTCATATTCGAAACCTTGTACGCCTTGAGGGGCTTGGTAATAATTACTCGCACCCGCTAATGTGCCAATTCTAATTTTATTTTGTGCTTTGATTTGCGCTAATTGCGATGGTTGCTGTTGCATATCACACGCGCACAACATGAGCACTAGGCTAAAAATAGCGAGTAACTTTTGCATAAAAAATAAATGCCCCTTAATACATTACTTTACCGTTATAGCAAAACTTCGTTGCTGCGTCACTTGGCGAATAGTACTAACAAAAATTATGAGCGACCTTATCGTTATTTTATCAACTATAACAAGGGTCTGTATTATGACGACTGGTGAGCCTATCAACGTGAAGATTTATAACAGCTTTCATTGTGTTTAATTCCAACTGAAACTCGCATTTATACGGCGTAATTGATTTTAATAAGGGGGTGACTATTCTTTGCAATCAATACCTTGCCTAAATCGCGTTTAATTCCAACTGAAACTCGCATTTCGAGGTGGTTTGGGTATATAATACGCGCCTAAAATATCGTTCAATCCCTAACCCCGGATGAAAATACCTATGTTGATCCTTCGTGGTGCACCAGCACTTTCCGATTTTAGAGTTCAGAAAATTTTAGCGCGTTGCCAACAGGCGCAACTTCCAGTCACCAATGTTTATGCAGAATTCATGCATTTTGCTGATCTTACTGCTGAGCTTTCAGCTGATGAGCACACTAAACTGGAGAAGCTTCTTACTTATGGTCCAACTATTGCCGAGCATACACCAGCAGGGTCGTTAATTCTTGTAACGCCGCGTCCTGGTACTATTTCGCCTTGGGCATCTAAAGCAACTGACATTGCACACAACTGTGGTTTGAGCCAAGTTCACCGTGTAGAACGTGGTATTGCATATTATGTTGAAGGTCAGTTAAGTGCTGAGCAGCTTGCAGACGTTGCTGCGTTATTGCATGACCGTATGACAGAAGCAACACACGCTGAGATGGCTGATGCTGCTAAGCTGTTCCGTCATGATGAACCACGTCCTATGTCATCAGTTGACATTTTAGGTGGTGGCCGTGAAGCGCTTGCGACAGCTAATGTTGAGCAAGGTTTTGCACTTGCTGATGACGAAATTGATTACCTGGTAGAAAACTTCCAAAAGTTAGGGCGTAATCCGAACGACATCGAATTATTCATGTTTGCACAAGCAAACTCTGAGCACTGTCGTCATAAAATCTTTAATGCTGATTGGACAATTGATGGCATCGAACAGCCAAAATCATTGTTCAAAATGATCAAAAACACCTACGAGCAAAATCCTGAAAACGTACTATCAGCTTATAAAGATAACGCTGCGGTAATGAAAGGCTCGGTAGCGGGTCGCTTCTTCCCGAATAACGAAGGTGAGTACGCGTATCATCAAGAAAACATCGAAATTTTGATGAAAGTTGAAACTCACAACCACCCAACAGCTATTGCGCCATTCTCAGGTGCATCAACAGGCTCTGGTGGTGAAATTCGTGATGAGGGTGCAACAGGCCGTGGTTCTAAACCTAAAGCGGGTTTAGTTGGCTTTACGGTATCTAACTTACGTATTCCTGGTTATGAGCAACCGTGGGAAACTGATTTCGGCAAACCAGGTCGTATCGTTACTGCACTTGATATCATGACAGACGGTCCATTAGGTGGCGCGGCATTTAACAACGAATTTGGTCGTCCTAATCTACTTGGTTATTTCCGTACATACGAAGAAAAAGTATCAAGCCATAATGGTGAAGAAGTACGTGGTTACCACAAACCAATTATGCTTGCCGGTGGTTTAGGTAATATCCGTTCTGAGCATGTTCAAAAAGGTGAAATCCCAGTTGGTGCAAAACTTATTGCACTAGGTGGTCCTGCGATGAACATCGGTCTAGGTGGTGGTGCTGCGTCAAGTATGACATCTGGCCAATCGAATGAAGATCTTGATTTTGCCTCTGTTCAACGTGAAAACCCTGAAATGGAGCGCCGTTGTCAGGAAGTTATCGACAAATGTTGGCAATTAGGTGATGCAAACCCAATCGCTTTCATTCACGATGTGGGTGCGGGTGGTTTATCAAACGCATTCCCTGAGCTGGTAGACGACGGTGGCCGTGGTGGTAAATTCCAACTACGTGATATCCCGAATGATGAGCCGGGTATGGCACCACACGAAATTTGGTGTAACGAATCACAAGAACGCTATGTACTTGCTGTTGCGCCAGAAGATTTCCCACGTTTCGAGGCAATTTGTAAACGTGAACGTGCAGAATTCGCAGTGATTGGTGAAGCCACTGAAGAGCGTCACTTAACGGTTGAAGACAGCCACTTTGGTAATAATCCTGTAGACCTTCCTCTTGATGTATTACTTGGTAAAGCACCAAAAATGCACCGCGAAGTTGAGTCTAAAAAAGCACAGTCGCAGCCATTAGATGTGACGGCAATTGATGCAGCTGATGCAGCACAGCGCTTATTACGCTTACCAACGATTGCAGAAAAAACTTTCTTAATCACCATTGGTGACCGTACGGTAACGGGCTTAGTTGCACGTGACCAAATGGTCGGTCCTTGGCAGGTGCCAGTTGCAAACTGTGCGGTAACAGCTGCGACGTATGATACTTATCACGGTGAAGCAATGTCATTGGGTGAGCGCACGCCAGCTGCACTTCTAAACTATGGTGCGTCTGCACGTTTAGCGGTGGCTGAGTCATTAACTAATATTGCATGTGCTAACATCGGTGGCCTTGATAATATCAAGCTATCTGCAAACTGGATGGCAGCAGCGGGTCACCCAGGTGAAGATGCGGGTCTTTACGAAGCGGTTAAAGCGGTAGGTGAAGAGTTGTGTCCGGCACTTGGTTTAACGATCCCTGTGGGTAAAGACTCTATGTCGATGAAGACACAGTGGGATGAAAACGGTGAACAAAAATCAGTAACAGCTCCATTATCACTGATCATCACTGCATTCGGTCGCGTTGAAGACGTACGTAAAACAGTAACGCCACAGCTTCGCACTGATAAAGGTGAGTCATCGCTATTATTAGTCGATTTAGGTGCGGGTCAAAACCGACTGGGCGCATCAAGCCTAGCACAGGTTTACAAGCAATTAGGTGATGTAACCCCAGACGTTGATAACCCTGCGTTATTAAAAGGTTTCTATGAAGCGATGCAAGCGCTTGTTGCTGATAACAAGTTACTTGCTTACCACGACCGTTCTGATGGTGGTTTATTTACCACAATCGCTGAAATGGCGTTTGCTGGCCACACAGGCGTAACGGTTGACCTTGCAGGCTTAACGGGGTCAGACATCGAAGCACTTTATAACGAAGAACTAGGCGCAGTAATTCAAGTTGCTAACGCAGATTTAGACGCAGTTAAAGCGGTACTTGCTGATCACGGCTTAGCGGCTATTAGCCATGAAATTGGTGCATTAAATGCCGATGACCGTGTGGTATTTACTCGCGGTGATGCAGTCGTGCTTAATCACACACGCACAGAGCTTCGTACAATTTGGGCAGAAACCACTTACCAAATGCAAGCACGTCGTGATAACCCAGAGTGTGCTAAGCAAGAGTTTGATGCAAAATTTGATGCCAAAGACCCAGGTCTAAACGTTAAATTAAACTTCGACTTAAACGAAGACGTAGCTGCACCTTACATTGCAACAGGTGCAAAACCGAAAATGGCTATCTTACGTGAGCAAGGTGTTAACTCTCACTTAGAAATGGCTGCGGCATTTAACCGCGCAGGTTTTGCAGCGGTAGACGTACACATGAGCGACATTCTTGAAGGTCGTTTAACACTTGAGCAGTTTAAAGGCTTAGTGGCATGTGGTGGTTTCTCTTACGGTGACGTATTGGGTGCGGGTGAAGGTTGGGCTAAGTCAATCTTATTTAACGAGATGGCTCGCGAGCAGTTCCAAAGCTTCTTCCACCGCGAAGATACATTCAGCTTAGGTGTGTGTAATGGCTGTCAAATGCTTTCAACATTGAAAGAGTTGATCCCCGGCACAGAGCACTGGCCACGTTTTGTAACCAATAAGTCAGAGCGTTTTGAAGCACGTTTTAGCCTTGTAGAAGTACAAGAAAACCCATCGGTATTCTTTAATGGTATGGCGGGTTCTCGTATGCCAATCGCTGTTTCTCACGGTGAAGGTCATGCTGAGTTTGCTAACAGCGATGCAGTAAAAGCCGCGCTTGAGTCAGGCACTGTGGCTGTGAAGTTTGTTGATAACTACGGTAACCCAACAACGCAATACCCAGCTAACCCGAACGGTTCGCCAGAGGGTATCACAGGTATTACGTCTACAGATGGCCGTGCAACGGTTATGATGCCTCACCCTGAGCGTGTATTCCGTACAGTAGCGAACTCATGGCACCCTGATGAGTGGACAGAAGACAGCCCGTGGATGCGTATGTTCCGCAACGCACGCAAAAACGTGGGGTAGAGTTTAAGTAATCTACTTAGGTTCATATAAACCGGTTAAACTAAAAAGGCTGCACTATTAAGTGCAGCCTTTTTGTTTATAATGGGTTGAGAAGCGAGAAGCGAGAAGCGAGAAGCGAGAAGCGAGAGCAAAGGCAAGGAGAGTTTTTTGAAGTTTAAACGTGCTATTACAGGCTTGTTAGGTTTAGTGCTCGGGGTTTTTCTGCTTGCCTATATTTTTAGATTACCACTGACCTCATGGTACTTAACGCCTGTGCTGAGTGCTAATGGCATTGAGCTGCATTGTATTGATTGGTCATTAACAAGAAAGCTTGATTTAAAGGTCGAAAAGCTGTGTTTGAGTTATCAAGGTCAGCAATTAGAAGTTGCGGGTATACGTGCTAATAAGCAGCAAATTATCATTTCTCGTGCCAACCTTACGATCAATAGCCCCTTATCAAAAAGCGACAATCAGCGTACAGAATTAAAAAAACTTGCTTTAGACCTTCCAAAGCAAAGACCGCTTATAAATATTGAGCAGCTTGATATTTCGTCGGGTTTTAGCGCCGAGCCGGTTAGAGTTACCGTGCAAGAAAATCGCTTAAATCACTTTACAGTCAGCCGTGATATTAATGCGGATGTCACGGTTACTGGTGGTGAGATAGTCACCAATATAATGCTTAATGATGAACTTGCCGGAAGGTTTATTGCGCTGCCAAAAAATGCCCATTTTTCGACTGACTTACAGATTAAGTTCGATGGCATAACACTCAATGTGGCCAGCTCAGTTACTGCCGATTATCAACATGAACATCAGTATCAGCAAAATAAGCAAAGCATTGAACACTGTGATTTTAGCGCACAGAGCCGTGGCCAAGTAACGGCTGAATTTCAGCTCAATCAACAACAGCTCACTGCTGATTTGAGTGGTTTAAAGAGTCAAGTCGTTGTTTCACCTATTTGTTTAGATAAAATCGAACAGCAGCAATACCAAGAGTTTGCACGAGCACACACCCCCCTTACTTGGCATGTGCAGTTTACACAACCCATTGCGCTGCAACAAAAGCAGCTTTCTTTACCCGAGTTGGAACTGACTTCGAGTAATAAACAAGGCCAATTGGTGTTTAAAAATACCCAATTAGCGCTAGATGCTCCCCTTAAAACGCTTTACTCACACGCTGTAGTAAATTTCACCAGTGACGAGATAGATAAGCTAATGTTGAAGGCTCGTATTGAAGCAGGGCGCGTTAACTCTGAATTTCAACTTTCAATGGCATCACTGCCTGATTTTATTGATGTACTAGCGGATGGCGTGAGTATCAAAGGTGAAGTAGAGCTTGAGAATATACTTACTCGTCCTATAGCGGGTAATCTCAATGCTGATATATCCGTTAAAAGAGCTCAAGTTTTTGATGCGAAAGTGACTGATTTAAAAACTAAAATAAACGTGCATCTCAGTGATTCACAGAACGTAACAGCGAAACTCAATAGTGCTATAAAGTCAGCGACCTATTCAGATATGCAGATGTCGGGACTAACAAATGAGCTCACAGTGAAGAGTGATTTAAGTGTGGGAGAGTTATTTGCTGATATTAGCGCGACCAGTAAATTAGCTAAGCTAGTGACTCCTAAACTGACATTAACGAATTTGTCTGTGGTGTCAAATGCAACCCAAAGTCGCGCATTACAGGCAACGCACCATGTTTTTGTCGACGGTATTGAAGCGCTGATAACACATCATATGTCTAAGGTTGCTCATCCATTTGAGTTGGTGATACCTGAACAAGCTATGTCAAAACTCAACCCTATTTTAAAGCAGTTTGAGCCATTAGCGACGTTAACCGATGGCGTTATCTCGGGCCTTATAAAAGGTGACGTAAACTTACTGCAGGCAAGCGGGGATATTCGCATTGCTAAGCTCAGTGCGCTTTATAATGATTATCTCGCTAATGATTTTAACGTTGAGGTGAAGGGAGAGTTTAATTCAGGTCAGCTTAATATTGCCCCAACTAAATTTACACTTAATGAACTGCGTGCAGGTGCTGTGGTTACAAAATTACAAGGCCTATTACAGGTTGACGCAAATAAGCCATGTACATCAAATGTCACTGGTCTTGTGATGGGGGGAGCATTTGTTGTGAATGAATTTTGCCCGCTTGCAACAAGCCAAACTGCAATGATTAAGTTCGAAAACATCGACGCCAGCAAGTTGGTAACGCTGGATGCGGAGTCTGGTATTAGTTTATCTGGGCGCTTAGCAGGGACCTTGCCTGTCATTATAAATGAGCAGGGCATTGCCGTTAAGCAAGGGCAACTGGTTAATCAAGGCGATGGTAAATTATTGATTACTAACAATGCAGGTTTTGAAGCGGTAAAAGCACAGCAACAAGAACTAAGTACCACGCTTAGCTTGTTAGAGAATTTAGATATTAAACAATTAAAAAGCAGTGTTGATCTTAAACCGGATGGGTGGCTGCACTTAGGTGTTAACTTACAAGGCTTTAATGAAAAACAGCAGCAAGCCGTTAATTTTAACTATAATCACGAGGAAAATGTGTTTACGTTATTAAGAGCACTGCGTTTAAGTGATGAGATTACTCAAAAGGTTGAGAAAGAGTATGCAAAAAAAGGAAGCAATAATGGCTAAATGGTTAGTAATGCTAACAGCCGTCGGTTTGTTAAGTGCTTGCACACACCGCGTTGAGGTAGCAGCAAAAGAACCTATTACAATCAACTTAAATGTGAAAGTTGATCACGAAATCCGCGTTAAAGTGGATAAAGAACTCGACACGTTATTCAGTGACGACAGCGAATTATTCTAAGGAGCAAACATGCGTAAATTCCAACTTAAAAAATTGAATGTGATCACTTTAATCAGTGCTGTTTGTTTATCATTTTCTGCTTGGGCTATTAGCCTAGATGAGGCTAAAAACCAAGGATTAGTGGGTGAAGATAGCTCTGGTTATCTCGGATTAGTCGTCAATAACAGTGAAGCGAAAGCCGTGGTTGATGAAATCAATGCGAAGCGTAAAGAGCAATACTTGAAACTTGCCAAAAAGAACAATTTATCTTTAGCGCAAGTAGAGGCATTGGCGGCCGCGAAAACTATCGAAAAAACAAAAACTGGTCACTATATTGAAGTGAATGGGCAATGGGTAAAAAAATAACCTATTAAAGGTGCTAAAAGCCAGCGAAAGCTGGCTTTAGCCTTTATCAATACAGCTTTTTAACAGCTGCTGCCAAAAGTCGATACCCTTGCGTCTTGCAAGTTTAATATTATGCTCAGGAATAGATTCAGGCTCATCGTAGTTGGCGAGCGCTTCGCTCATACTCGCTTCACGAATTAAATGAAGTGTCGGGTACGGAGCACGGTTTGTATAATTTGCAGCATCTGTCTCATCACTATCCGCAAACACATAATCGGGATGAAAATTAGCGATTTGATATTTCCCTTCAAAGCCTTGTGCAACTAGTAGCGCGTTGGCTAGGTCGACCAAATCTAAAAACTCGTCAAAATCACTAAAGCCTTGCTCAAACATTAGTAAAGTTGTTTCGCGCTGCTCATTGTGGTCAAGTTCCGTGCATTGCTCAAGCATATCCATGACAGCATCATCTAGCGTTACTGACGGACTGACTTGATAGTGAATACAGTTGTTTTCTACTTCTTTACGGGCAAATGGGCAAAAGTTGTATTTCACAATGACACTTGATACCCATTCGCGCATTTGTAGTTCGGGACGGCTTTTTGGCTGGTTATGATTCACGTTGTTTCTCTAAAAATTGCTCAATTAATTGCACTGTTTTACGAATAGCACCTTGATTATTAACAACACATTTTGCGGCTTGTTGACCTAACTTAACGAGGGCCTCGTTATCGGCACTTAAAGCGATAAGTGTTTCAGCAAGGTGCTGTTCATTGTTAACTGTTTTAGCGCCTTCAGCGTTTATAAGCTCAGGGTAAATATGGTCAAAATTATACGTGTGAGGACCTGCTAGTACGCCAACTGAAAATGCCGCAGACTCGAGTGGGTTATGGCCACCTCGTTCAATTAAACTGCCGCCAATGTAGCTTATGCGAGCAACGCCATACAGGCATTGTAGTTCACCTAAGGTATCGGCAAGAACGACTTGTTGGCTCGTATAATTATTCTCGCTGCGACGACTAAAAGTCATGTCTGAATGTTTAAGGAGTAATGCTACTTTATCAAATTGTTCAGGATGACGCGGAGCTATAATTAACAGGGCATCGGGTACTACACTGAGCAACTGCTGATGTGCACTTAGAACACGCTCATGTTCAATTGGGTGGGTTGAACCTGCAACCCAAATAAAGCGCGCGTTGTTATATTCGCTCTTAAGAGCGGCGACTTTATCTAATTGCGCGCGCGTGGGGGTAATATCAAATTTAATTGAGCCAAAGACACGCACCTTCTGCGGCGCTAAACCTAACTCAATAAAACGGTTAGCATCATCTTGGTTATGACTGGCAAGGGCGCTAATTGAGTTCATAATCACGTTTGTTAAAGGCATCACTTTTTGATACCCCTGCTGCGACTTAGCTGAAAGCCGCGCATTTAAAACAAGTACTTCAATATTGCGTTTTTTACATTGCGCCATTAAATTGGGCCACAACTCTGTTTCCAGAATGCACAGGACGCGAGGCTTAATTCGCTTTAAAAACCGGCTGGTGGCACACGGGAAATCAATCGGTAAATAACAGCAACTGAGCGTATTTTTAAAGTTGTTCTTTATTTGCTCACGACCAGTGGGTGTATTACAGGTTACTAAAATACTTAGCTGCGAATTTTTCTGTTGCAGCGCCTTGATAAGTGGCGTTGCTGCTAAAACCTCACCAACAGACGCGCAATGTATAACCACGTCATGCTGTTGTAATGATGAAACACCAAAACGATGTGTAAAATGCGCACGGTAGCCTTTATTTTTTTTTCCACGCAAAGCGTAAAGGTAGAAAATAATAAGCGGGCTAAGAATGTATAAAATGAGAGAATATAAAATACGTGCCATTGGTTAGCCTATCAGTGTAAAACATTATGATAGCGTGTTAGCCAATCGAGCTAAATATAAAATGTTAAAAAGGGTTATCTTGCAGAGTTTTAAGTGTTTCGTCGCCGCTAATTTGGTAGTATTTCAGTTACTTTATATTTAGTCTTTATAGTTATGAAATTTAAAATGATAAAAGCCACGGCTATAAGCGTGTTACTCAGTTGCTCTTCTCCTTTATTGGCAACACCCACCGCTTACTTACCGATTGGCATGGATGCACAGCTTGATCATCAATTAGATACTTTATTTGCATTAACCTCAGGCACACCTATGACGAAGCCATATCGTTTGGCTGAGGTAGAATACGCACTTAATGAACTTGAAAATAAAGCGCCAAGTTTGGCTGCAGCGATCCGCGCTAAGATTAAACCCTATCAGCGTGAAGATGCTATTACGCGTGTGGGTCTAAAATTTCAGGTCGATGGTGATACTACGAAGAAAATTGCTAATCAACGTGGTTTAAGCTCAGATGAGTGGGGCCAAGGCTTTTTTGAAGGTATTTGGCGTGCAAACGATTATACCTTAGTACAAGTTGGTGTTGATTACAGAGCCAAGCAAAATAAATTTGTGAATTACAATACTTTTGTAAGTTTTGCTGGAGATGATTTGCAACTGAATGTTGGTTATAAAGAACATTGGTTTTCACCGTTTAAACATTCAGCTCAAATTATTTCTACTAATGCAAAAACAGCCCCTTCTATTTCATTAGGTATGGTGCAACCTGCGCATAATTGGTGGAATTTTGACTTTGAGCTGTATTATTCTGAATTAGAGCATGTCGAAAACGGTATTTTATATCAAGGGGAGCTGCATAGCGGCACGCCAAAGCTTGCTGGTACGCATTTCAGTATAGAACCCCTAAGTGGTTGGAAAATTGGCATCAACCGTATGATGCAATTTGGTGGTGGTCCTCGAGAGGTTGATGCAGGTGATGTGTTTGATGCATTTTTTGACCCAGCGGGTAATGATAATAGCGAGCTTGCAGGTGGGCCAGATAATGAGCTAGGGGATCAGTTTGCATCTATCACTAGCACTATCAATTTTGATTTTGGCTTTCCAACCGAGTTGTATTTTGAGTACGGTGGCGAAGACACAAAAGAGCACCAAAATTACCAATTCGGCAATATTGCTTATAGTATCGGTGCTTTCTTCCCACAAATAACGGATACCGTTGCGCTACGCTATGAGCATACAAATATGCACAGTTTGTGGTATGAAAATTATATATATCCAACTTTTGGGAACACCGTTGATGGTTTTGTCGTAGGACATTTTGCAGCGGATCAACGCTATTTCGGAGATGGTGTTCCATCTCAAACTCATGTATTAGAGCTGAGCTACTTAGAGTCTCTGAGCTCTTTATGGGTAGCGAAATTAACAAGCATTAAAAATGAGAGTAACTACCATTATGATATTGGCGGTTATAGTAAAGAATACGAAAGTGCCATTGAACTTCAACTGAGCAATACGCGTCAATTGAATGAACATACACTCGAAACCACCCTGACTTATGGCGAAGATGTGTTTGGTGAAAATTATACTTGGCTATCTGTTGCATTATACTGGTAGGTCTAGCCGTTTTTTTTAAGGAATTTATATGTCTAATCTTGATTCTGTAGCGGCAAGCTACCTAGAAAGTTTAAATCGTCATCAAATGCTGTTTGAGACCATGGAAACTTATCATCCTGAGGTAATGCAATTACTTGAAGCATGCCACAGCGCTTTGCAGGCAGGTGGTAAAGTAATTTGGTTTGGTAATGGTGGCAGTGCCGCCGATGCGCAGCATTTAGCGGCAGAGTTTGTTGTACGTTATAAGTTAGAGCGTGGGCCGCTTGCTTCAATCGCATTGACAACTGACACGTCAATTTTAACGGCGCACAGTAATGACTATCATTTTGATACTGTGTTTGAACGCCAAGTTCAGGCGTTGTGTAAACCTGAAGATTTAGTGATTGGCTTAACGACTTCAGGCACTAGCCCTAATATTAATCTTGCGCTTGCTGCGGCTAATGAAATAGGCGCTTTCACAGTGGCTTTAACTGGCCGTGACGGCGGTAAAGTGAAAGATATCGCGAAGCTGCCAATTATCATTAAAAACGATGAAACAGCACGCATTCAAGAAGCACATATGTTTATCGGTCACTGGTTATGTGAAGCCATTGATATGGTTGTAGCGGAGCAACAGTAATGGATTTAGCGTTACTTAAAAACTTATCTAAAGCGCGAATTTTAGTTGTTGGTGATGTGATGCTAGACCGTTACTGGCATGGTGACTCGGGTCGTATTTCACCAGAAGCCCCGGTGCCCGTAGTTAAAGTCAGTAAGTTTGAAGACAAAGCGGGTGGCGCTGCAAACGTGGCTAAAAATATTGCCCGTTTAGATGGTAAGGTCGGTTTATTAGGGCTTGTTGGTGAAGATGAGAGCGGGCAAATTCTTGAAACCATTTTGAGTTCTGAGAAAATTGATTCGCAGCTTGTTAGCGTCTGTGATTTACCCACCATATCTAAAATGCGCGTGATAAGTCGTCATCAGCAAGTGGTGCGCCTAGATTTAGAAGAAACCTTTACTGAACAACACAGCCAGTTGCTTTTGAATCGTTTAGAGTTAGTGTTAGATGATTATGACTTTGTACTATTTTCTGATTACAACAAAGGCTCGCTAAGCTTAATTCAAGCCATGATCCAAGTGGCTAAAAAAGCAGGTAAAACGGTTCTTGTTGATCCTAAATCATCGGATCTAAATTTGTATCGTGGTGCCGATTATATTACGCCAAACTTAAATGAATTTAAGCTGGCTGGTGGTAAAACTGAGTCTGAGCAAAGCTTAACCGAGAGTGCGCGCCAGCTTATTGAAGATGCGGGCGTTGCGGCGATGTTATTAACTCGTTCAGAGCAAGGAATGTCGTTAATCAGTCAAACTGAGAAGCATGACTTTGCGGCGCAGCAATTAGAAGTCAGTGATGTTACTGGTGCCGGAGATACTGTAATTGCTACATTAGCGGTGATGCTAGGCGCTGGCATGCAACCTAAAGATGCCGTTGAAATTGCTAATCTTGCAGCGGGTATTGCCGTAAGTAAACTAGGCGCAGCGACGGTATCTCCTGAAGAATTGAGTCGTAAATTGGGTCAGTACTTACAGCAAACCGGCGAGCATTATCAAACGCCATTTGAAGATGTGTTGCAGCATATCGAGTTTGCAAAACAAAATGGTGAGAAAATTGTTTTTACCAATGGCTGCTTCGATATTCTACACGCAGGTCATGTGCGTTATCTAGCGCAGGCAAAAGCCAGAGGCGATCGTTTAGTTGTTGGCTTAAATAATGACGAATCAATCACGCGTCTTAAAGGACCTGAACGTCCAATAAACCCGCTTGAAGAGCGGGCTATGGTTCTCAGTGCGCTTGCATCGGTTGACTGGGTAATTCCATTTGGTAGTGCACAAGAGAGTGACACGCCAGCTAAGCTCATCGAGCAAATTAGCCCCGATGTACTGGTGAAAGGGGGTGATTACACGGTTGATCAAATTGCGGGTGCAGACCATGTATTACGCCATGGCGGTAAAGTTGAAGTGCTTGAGTTCCTTAATGGTTGCTCGACGTCTAACGTCATCAGCAAAATTAAATCTTAAGCAATGCTTGGTAGTCACAATACAGTGACTGCCAATCACTTTGTTGCCAGTGCATTATCTCATTACGGCCTTGTTCTTTGGCAAATGAACGGGCAAGGCGTTTAATATTTTCTTGTTGCCACGCAATTTCGGGCTGTCTTATTTCACCACGGTCAAAATCGATAATAAAGACCTTACCCGCTTCGTCAAATAAAATATTATTGATATTCAAATCAGCGTGATAAACACCGCGGTTATGAAATTCACTGAGCGTTGTGGCCACATTCTTTAATTCGTCATGAGTTAACGGGCGAGTCACCAAAATATCTAAAAGGCTTTGTGCTCCTTTTACTGCCTCGGTGATAATATCGCCTCGATAAATAAAACCACTTCGTGTGACTTTTGCAGCGATAGGTGTGGGCACATTTAAGCCTAACTCAGTTAAGTGCATCATCAACGAAAACTCTTTGTAAACCCGCGTGTGCTCTAAGCCGACATACACATATTGATCTGTTAATAGTTTGCCTATGAGTCCGCCACGCCAATAATGACGCAATACACCAGTCAGTTGTTCATGCTTAAAAAACCAGGCCGTTGCTCGGCCTTTTTTAGCGCCAACTATTTTATTTTGTTGTTGCCAAAAGTGAGCATCAAACCAGTCATATGTAAGCATCTGAGTGTATGCAGGGTGGCACAAAAGGGTCGAATTTTGCAGATGCTGAATGTCGAACATAACAACTTAAAATATAAACAGTGAATAGCTATATAGTACCGCATTTTTAGCTTTTCGCATAAGTGCTTGCAATAGCATCAGGTTAATTTAAGATCGCCTATTATTTGCTGTTGCTAAGGGTGCACGTGACTCAATCAACCTCCTATTCAGATATTTGTATATTAAGGCTTTCGGCTATTGGTGATGTATGTCATGCGGTGTCGGCGGTGCAAGCAATTCAAAAAGCGCATCCTCATGCGAAAATCACTTGGGTTATTGGTAAAGTGGAAGCGATGCTGCTTGCTGATTTACCGGGTGTTGAGTTTGTTGTATTTGATAAAAAGCAGGGTAAGCAAGCATACAAACAACTTAAAGAAACCTTTAAAGGGCGAAAGTTTGATGTGTTACTTCATATGCAGGTAGCGCTCAGAGCTAATCTTGCTGCACGTTGTATACCTGCTAAAGTTAAAGTGGGCTTTGACTGGGCACGTTCAAAAGAATTACATAGCCTATTTATCAATAAGCGAATTGCAGCTCAAGCAGAAGCACATGTTCTTGAAGGGTTCCAAGGTTTTGCAAAAGCAATCGGTGTACCAGAGTATGAGCCTAGCTGGCAGATGCCAATAACAGATGCTCATCAACATACGGCAGATACTTTACTCGGTACTGAGCGGTTAGCAGGACGTATTTTTGTTATTTCACCTGCGGCCAGTAAAAAAGAGCGTAACTGGCTTCCTGAACGTTATGCTGCGCTCGCTGATTACGCTCATAATCAAGGATTCTCAGTTGTGATTACGGGGGGGCCAACACCCCTTGAAAATGAACTGGCTGAGCAAATTATTGCGCACAGTCACGTGCCTGTACTCAACTTAGTTGGTAAAACTCAGCTTAAAGAGTTGTTGTGTGTGCTAAAGCGTGCCTCATTAGTGCTTGCGCCTGATACAGGACCTGCGCATATGGCCGTTACAGTGGGTACACCGGTGATAGGTTTATACGCTCACTCAAATCCAAAACGCACGGGGCCTTATTTATATCAAAATTATGTTGTTGAGGTTTATCACCAAAACTTACTTGAGCAAACAGGTAAAACAGCAGACCAGCTGCCGTGGGGGACACGCGTTAAAGGTGCAGATTTAATGGCGCAGATACGTGTTGAAGAGGTTACTTTAATGTTTGATCTTGTTTTATTAAAAGAGCAATTGTGATGAGTAAAGTGCTATTTTTAGACCGCGATGGTGTTGTAAATATTGACCATGGTTACGTATACAAGCCAGATGATTTTGAGTTTGTGCCAGGGGTCTTTACGGCGTGTAAAAAGTTCACTGATGCAGGTTATGAAATTATCATCGTGACGAATCAATCTGGAATTGGTCGAGGCTATTACTCAGAGCAAGATTTTCACCACTTAAGTGAATGGATGAGAAATGAGTTTTTAAAACACGGCGTACACATTCTAGATGTCTATTTTTGTCCACACCATCCAAGTAAAGCGTTGCCTGCCTATTTACAAGAATGTGAATGCCGTAAGCCAGCGCCTGGCATGTTGTTGCAAGCGATTGAAGAGCACCACATAGATCCCGCTCAAAGTATCATGGTTGGTGACAAGCTTGGTGATTTACTCGCTGGCGAAAGAGCCAATGTGGCAACGCGTGTTTTAGTGCGCTCTGGACAAAGTTATGCAGAGTCAACGGAGCAGCATGCGCACTATGTATGCGACTCGTTAGCTGAATTACCTAATTTGATTTTACACTTACAGCAGGTATGACCAGTTTTTTCCTATCTACCGCGCCTAATTTAGGTTGTGCGACGAACTACAAACAGTGCAATTGTTCGCCTAAGCTTTTACAATAGGCGCAAATTTCACAGTCACAGCTAATCGGCTCTGATTACTTAAAAGATTATTTGGAGATTTCAGATGAGAGCATCTGCGTTTTTCACTCAGCTTCAGCAACAAATAGATGAAGTAAAAGCTGAGGGTTTATACAAAAGCGAACGTGTTATTACTTCACAGCAACAAGCTCAAATTGAAGTTGCATCAGGTGATAAAGTTATCAATTTCTGTGCAAATAACTACTTAGGTCTTGCAAATAGCCCAGAGCTAATAAAAGCCGCACAACAAGGCCTTGACGATCATGGTTTTGGTGTTGCTTCAGTGCGTTTTATCTGTGGTACTCAAGATATTCATAAAACATTAGAGCACAAAATTTCTGAGTTTCTAGAAACAGAAGACACGATCCTTTACTCATCGTGTTTTGATGCTAATGCAGGCTTATTTGAAACAATTTTAGGCCCAGATGATGCCATCATCTCAGATGCGTTAAACCATGCTTCTATCATTGATGGGGTTCGTTTATGTAAAGCAAAACGTTTCCGCTACGCTAATAATGATATGAGCGACTTAGAGAGGCAATTAATTGCAGCTGATGAAGCCGGGGCAAAAACCAAGCTTATTGCCACTGACGGTGTGTTTTCAATGGATGGCGTTATTTGTAATCTTAAAGCAGTATGCGACCTTGCTGATAAATACGATGCATTAGTTATGGTTGATGATTCTCACGCCGTTGGCTTTGTGGGTGAAAACGGTAAAGGAACACCTGAATACTGTGGCGTATTAGACCGTGTCGATATCATTACCGGCACATTAGGTAAGGCGTTGGGCGGCGCATCAGGTGGTTATACATCAGGTAAAAAAGAAATTGTTGAGTGGTTACGTCAGCGTTCACGTCCATATCTTTTTTCTAATTCATTAGCTCCATCAATTGTTACAGCATCAATCAAAGTACTTGAAATGTTGAGTAACGGTGGCGAACTTCGCGCTAAATTATGGGATAACGCTCATTACTTCCGTGAGCAAATGGAAGCAGCAGGGTTTACCTGCGCAGGTAAAGACCACGCGATTATTCCAGTAATGCTTGGCGATGCGAAGGTCGCTTCGATGATGGCTGACAAGTTACTTGCTGAAGGTATCTATGTAACAGGTTTCTCATTCCCTGTTGTACCTAAAGGCCAAGCACGTATTCGTACGCAAATTTCTGCGGCGCATACAAAAGAGCAATTAGACACTGCAATTGCTGCCTTTACCCGTATTGGTAAAGAAATGGGTGTTATCTAATTTTATTTTCTAAACCGAAGCACCTGCTTCGGTTTTTTTAATTGAGTGTAAATCATGAAAGCATTATCTAAATTAAAAGCAGAACCAGGGATCTGGATGACCGATGCGCCAAAACCTGAGGTTGGCCATAACGATCTGCTTATTAAAATCCGCAAAACAGCAATTTGTGGAACAGATGTCCATATTTATAAATGGGATGAATGGGCACAAAACACTATTCCAACACCTATGGTTGTTGGCCACGAATACGTGGGTGAAGTGGTTGATATGGGTCAGGAAGTACGTGGTTTCCAAGTGGGTGATCGTGTTTCTGGTGAAGGCCATATTACCTGTGGTCACTGTCGTAACTGTCGCGCTGGTCGCGTGCATTTATGCCGTAACACAACAGGTGTGGGTGTGAACCGTGAAGGTGCATTTGCCGAATACCTCGTGATCCCTGCATTCAATGCATTTAAAATTCCAGATAATATTTCTGATGAATTAGCATCAATCTTTGACCCATTCGGGAATGCAGTACACACAGCGTTGTCGTTTGATCTTGTTGGTGAAGATGTCCTTATCACCGGGGCGGGTCCAATTGGTATCATGGCAGCAGCGGTTGCTAAGCACGTCGGTGCGCGTCATGTAGTGATTACTGATGTAAACGAGTACCGCCTAGATTTAGCGCGTAAAATGGGCGCGACACGCGCTGTAAACGTTGCGAATGAAAACCTAGAAGATATTATGAAAGAGCTCGGAATGACCGAGGGCTTTGATATTGGTCTTGAAATGTCAGGTGTACCTGTTGCATTCAACAGCATGTTAAATAACATGAATCATGGTGGTAAAGTTGCCATGCTGGGAATTCCACCATCAGATATGGCGGTTGATTGGAATCAAGTTATTTTCAAAGGCTTAATTATCAAAGGTATTTATGGCCGAGAAATGTTTGAAACGTGGTACAAGATGGCGAGTCTAATTCAGTCTGGTCTTGACCTTAATCCAATTATCACGCATCAATTCTCAGTGGATGATTTCCAAGAAGGCTTTGATACAATGATTTCAGGCCAATCAGGTAAAGTAATCCTAAACTGGGATTAATACCGTAGAGTGTGATAAGGCGGCTTTCGGCCGCCTTTTTAGTTTAGAGAGTGTTATGTCATATAAACATATTTCAGTCAGTGAAACGTTTGCATTATTAGATAAAAATGATGTGGTGATTGCTGATATTCGCGACCCTAACTCATTTCAAGCTGGGCATATCCCTGGTTCTGAGCATTTATCAAATGCTAATATCAGTGAGTTTATGATGAACAAAGAGTTTGATCAGCCTATTATTATCGTTTGCTATCATGGCGTAAGTTCTCAAGGCGCAGCAAGCTATTTAGTAGAGCAAGGCTTTGAAGACGTCTACAGTATGGATGGCGGCTTTACAGCATGGCAGACACAACAACCGGAGCACATTGAACGATGATTGAATTGGGCAGCATTAATAATCCTCGCGCCGCGCAAGGCTTTATCGATTACATTAAAAGTAAAGGCTTGCAGGGTGAACTGCGCTCACACGATGGTAAGACAGTGATTATTTGTGTTGCTCCTGAGCATTTTCATCAAGCTCAGCCACTGTGGCAAGCGTTCACCGCGAATCCAAATGACGAAAAGTACCTTCAAGCATCGTGGCAAGTTGGCAGTACTGAGTCGCCGTTGTTATATCAAGGCCAGTCACTTAACCTAAAAGCACGCTTTAAAGCATTGAGCTGGTTAAACCGTACTGTTACCTTGGTTTCAATCGCTATTTTTGTGGCGTTTTTACTGGGTGGGTTTGAAACTCTTTATGGTATGTTGCAATTTAACCCTGCTAAGCCGCTAACCTGGTTTACCCCAGCGATTGTTCATTTTAGCGCTATCCACCTCATTTTTAACCTGATTTGGTGGATGACACTGGGTAATGACATAGAAAAACGCAGTGGCAAATTAACCTTAGTTGGGCTTTTCTTAGTGACGGCATTTATCAGTAATTGGGCACAGTTTTTAGTTGTTGGTCCGAACTTTGGTGGGCTCAGTGGTGTTGTGTATGGTTTGCTCGGTTTCTGTTGGATTTACAGTGTAATGCGACCTCAACAACCCCCGCTTGTTAGCAACAGTATAGTTGGCTTTATGTTGGTGTGGCTGATTTTAGGCTTTGTGGATATGTTGCCGGTTAGGATGGCGAACTGGGCACATTTAGCAGGGCTTATTGCGGGTATGGCTTACGCCATGTCAGATAAACTATTGTCGCGTAAGTAGTTTTATTATACGTGACGGCCTTTGCCGTCACGTTTATTTAATGGTATAAATACTTAGTAAACAATACTTCACGTACTATTTCTTGTCCAGTCTCTTGCTTTAACAGTGCTTTGAGTTTTTCTGTACAGCGCTTTCTAATTTCTTCACGGCCCGTGAGCGACTTGATATTTTCTTCAGGTTCTTTTGACAGTATCTCGACAATCGCATCACGCAATAGTGGAGTATGGTGCTCAACCACACCAATATCAGAAATATCATTAAGCATTAGATCAACAGTGATCCGTACATAACCCAGTTTTTTATTTCCTTGGCCAATATAATTGGTGATAATGTCAGGCTCAAAACCGAAGTAACCGACATTTGATTCTGCGCGTGTCGAGAAACTTGTCGTAGCGCCAATAACTAGCATGCTAATCAAGTAAATTGATAACAATGACTTTTTCATAGTTTAAGAATATCCCACCTATTCAATGGTTTTTAGTCTATACCCAAATTAACTTAAGATACAGGTTGTTCTCTGTTTTTTAACCCATGTAGAGATTAAATCATGACTTTTTCGAAACGGGTTGCAGTGATATCATTTACGCGGTTTTTATAATTATTGAGTCGTTGTGATTACATTCCCAGTTTCGTTAGCTGCGCATTGGCAGCCTGCTTCGGCATACCCTTATTTAACGCAACAGCAGCAAGGTTGGTTGCTTGAAGCAGGGTCATTGACGGCCAAGCTTAAGCGTCATTGCCAACACTTTTCGGTTAAAGTGCTCAATGAAGCCCCTTTTGATCTTACAAAGGAGCAACAAGCTTTATTAAATACGTCGTTGAGCCAAGCGCTTAACCGCGAAGTGCTACTATTATGTGATGATAAACCAATGGTTTATGCACAAAGCTGGTTACCCGCAGATGATACCTTAAAAAAGCAGCAGTTGCTAAGCATGGGAACACGGCCATTAGGGGATGTTATTTTTCAAGACCCAAGCTTATCTCGCACAGAGATAGAAGTGGCAGAGTTTAATGAGCAGCACACTATTCAAACTTTATTAGCTGTGCTTGGCAAAGAGTCTAAACCACTGTGGGGAAGACGAAGTGTATTTTCATTGTCAAATGCCCATTTTTTAGTGGCCGAAGTTTTTCTGCCAGAGGCTTATATTTACTTATGAAACTAGCTGCATTAAAAAGCGCACACATTCCTTATTACAAACAACTTATGCGAACAGATAAGCCGATTGGTACTTTGCTATTGCTTTGGCCAACGTACTGGGCGTTATGGCTTGCAAATCAGGGAGCACCAAGCTTATTAAATTTTGTGGTGTTTAGTTTAGGGGTGTTTGTAATGCGAAGTGCAGGCTGCGTTATCAATGACTTTGCTGATCGTAAAATTGATGGTTCAGTAAAGCGCACAGCAACGCGTCCCCTAGCCGCAGGGCGAGTGTCCAGTGGTGAGGCGTTGAGCTTATTTGTGTTGTTAATTGCCGTGGCATTTGGATTAGTTTTAATGCTGGGGTGGTCGACGATTTTGCTCTCTTTGGGGGCTCTTGCGTTGGCATTTTGCTATCCGTTTATGAAGCGTTATACCCAATTACCACAAGTGGTACTAGGAGCCGCATTTAGTTGGGCTATTCCAATGGCATACATGGCCTCAATTGGCTCAGTGCCAATTGAAGCGTGGCTGTTATTTATTGCAAACCTCGTGTGGACTGTGGCTTACGATACCATGTACGCCATGGTTGACCGTGATGATGATTTAAAGATTGGTGTTAAATCAACGGCCATCTTATTTGCACGTTTTGACAGGCATATTATTTTCTTACTGAATGCGCTATTCATTGCGATACTCAGTTACATTGGCATAAGCAATCAGCTTGATATGCCTTATTGGTTAGGCTTAATAGCGGCGATTGGATTTTTACTTTACCAGCAAACGCTTATTCACTATCGCGACAGAGAGCACTGCTTTAAAGCGTTTCTAAATAATCATTATGTCGGGCTGGTTATTTTTATTGGCCTTGTAGCATCCTTGCCATTACCGTTTTGATTATCGCGGTGGGTCGATAATGCCGCTTATTGAGGCATTTTTTCTGAACCAACCAGCAATTGAATAACGCACATCGTCTGCGGGTAATACCTCATGCATAAAGCGTTCGCTTTCAAACATGACTAATGTGCCTGCCTTCGGTTTTATGACCACTTCAATGTCTTTACTTTTAGGTTTATAAATAACCAACTCGCCGCCAGACGCGGGGCTATTTAGGTAGCAAACCGTTGTAAAAATACGGTTTGAGCGTCCTTTAAAGGCATCGTAATGCTTTTTATAAAAGTCACCTTGTTGGTACTTCGCATAGTGGCATTCATAATCAAACAAGCCCAAGAAAAACTCTCTATTTAACTGGGTCTTAATTGCTTCCATGGTCGCGAGATAAGTTATTTGCGCTTGGCTTGAGCTATCAAACCAAAAGGTCTTATCTTTGCGTACCGTTTTATCGATTTGCTGATCGTTTAATCTACCGATACCTGCAACATGAAAATGGGGATTAATTCGGTAACAATCTGCAATTAAATCATTTATCAACTGCTCATCAATTGCGTTTTCAACAATGGCATAACCAGTATGTTCAATTGCATTTAAATAAGTATTGGAAATAAGCTGCGCGGTCATTCATATGCACAATCAAAAAAAGGTGCGTAAGTGTATCTGAAAAAAAATTACATGCACGCTTTTTATGCAGTAAAACAATGAGGATGTATAAGCTGGCCTAACGTAGTCAAGCCAGCTTGATATGTGCATTTAGTTGTGGCTAGATAATGCTGTTTTTTCAATAAGATCTAATAAATAACTCACGTGCGAGTTTTCATTAATTTGTTGATTAGTTTGGATCACTAACTGTTCGTGAGCGATTCCTTTATTGGTTTTTAATACTAGCAATTCAGGGTCTGAAGAAACGCTGTTGGCATGCTCAATACTCGCAATCGCAATATGGTTTGACTTTTTCAAGCCTTCCATAACTTGTTCAATACTACCGACCTTAACGCTGGTTGATTTATTGAATGAATCAATTGCTTCGTTTAGCATCGATTGAACCGGCTTCGATTGTGAAAAACAGCTGTACATTGGGTAGTCTGTTAAGTCTTTCTTGCTAATGTCTGTTTTATTAGCAATTGGATGATTTTTTGATACAAATAAAATTAGCTGATCAGGCAAATGGATATCACTACCAATGCTATTCATGGCTTGTGAGCAAACGCTGATATCAATTTCACCAAGTTGCAGTTTGCGAATTAACTCACTTTGTTCTTGCAACTGCATTTCAATTTTAACATGTGGGTATTGTGCTAAAAATTGCCCACACACGACACAGGTACAACTGCACTTGCTTTAGTTGTGTAGCCGATAACGAGCTTTTCGTTTTCACAACCATTTAATGACTCGAATAAACGTTTTTTTGTTTCTTCTAAATTATTAAGTGTTTGTTGTGCGTACTCGAGGAAAAGTTCACCTTCTTTGGTTAGCTTTACAGAACGAGTAGAGCGAGTAACGAGTTCATAGCCCACTTCATCTTCAAGTGTTTGAATACTACGAGTTAACGCTGAAGTGCTTATCTGGGTTTTTCAGCAGCTTGGCGGAAGTGTCTGAGTACGCCGAGTGCAACGAATTGTTCAAGTTGTTCAAATCTCACTTTATATAGTCCCTTTTTATTAAGTAAGCCCTTACATTGAGTTAAAATAATAATACCTAACATTGAGTATAGTAAATTATTGTACCCATTTTTAAAAGTGTTGTTTTACAGGTAAGTTACAACTAGTCAGGGTAACGGTCTTTAATCTCCAAGAAAAGTGGTAAATTTTCAAGTAATAAGTCGACTAAAGTTGGATCAAAATGTTTCGAACGTTGATTTTTTATTAGTGCAAGTGCTTCATCGAGTGGCCACGCTTTTTTGTAACAACGGTCACTGCATAGAGCGTCAAACACGTCAGCAAGCGCAGTTATACGACCAACGATATGAATATCTTTACCTGCTAAACCGTGTGGATACCCAGAGCCATCCCACTTTTCATGGTGCTGAAGTGAGATCATTGCACCGCAAGTCATGATCTCGTTACTTGAATTTTTTAGAATTTCATAACCTACTTCAGCGTGTGTCTTCATTATTTCCCATTCTGTATCATCTAATTTTCCGGGCTTATTTAAGATGTTGTCAGGGATACTTATTTTTCCTATGTCGTGTAAGGGGGAGGCAAGCTTGATGATTTCACACTGAAAGGGATTAAGTTCTGATAGTTTTGCAAGTAACTCGCTGTATAACGCGACACGTTTAACATGTGAGCCTGTTTCTTTAGAGCGTTTTTCTACTGCTTCACCAAGAATATAGGACAATTCCTTTTGCGATTCTTTTACCATTTCGCGCAATTTAAGATTGTCATAGGCCAGTGCAATATTGTTTGCATAAAACTCAAGAAGTTGATGATCGGTAGCATGTAATTTACTTCCTTTATTTACATACAGCATAGTTTCAAGGCCCGCTTTGGTTGGAAAGTAACCAATGTAGTCGGTACTTGTTTTTAGTGATGACTTACGATCATGAGCATCAATAAATAAACTTTTAACTTCGTCAGGAATATTATTTTGACTGGGGATAGGCCCAACGCCTGAAGCCGCCAATAATTGAAAGTCTGTTGCAGGAGATGATTGTAAATTAACCGCGGCAGCACAATAAATTTGAGTGTCGTTTATACCCATCACATTTGTCACGTGGCTTAAAATAGTGGATGCAAATTCTTGCACACTGTCGCATTTTAAAAAGTTAGCTGAGGCATTTATGATTTGTTCGAGGCCATGTTTATGGCGATCAATAATTTGGATATCACGATGAGATCTCAGTGCAGAATAGAGCAGTGTTTTAATTTTTATGGCTGTTAATTCGGTTTTGTTTTTGTAATCGTTTATATCGTAATCACGGATAATAGATTCTTCAGGTGCTTCACCTGGTTGTCCGGTGCGCAGAATTAGGCGGATATGGTGGTTATCAATGTCGTCCCTAATATACTGAATAAGTTCAAGTCCGGCATGGTTTGTTTCCATGACGACATCAACAAGTGCCACTGAAAAAGGGATATCTTTTTTCAAAAGCTCTTTAGCCTCTGCTGCAGAATAGGCATCGTAGAAGCGTAAGCTTTTATTTTCAAATTGAAAACCAGCTAGTACAAGCTTGGTAACTTGATGAATATCTTCTTCGTCATCAACAACAAGAATATGCCAGTATTCTGGTTCTTCAGTTTGTACGTTATTTTCTTCTAACCGTTCTTCAGAAAATAAAAAATCATCCACACAAGCACCACTTATTGTCGTATCAGGTAACAATAAGTATAGAGGCAGAAATTTACTCTGCCTTATCCACTAAGGGTTTTTTTTCTATATTTCTTAATTCAATTTCTATTGCATCACATGAAATATGAATCTCATATAAAGAGGTAAGAAGCGATAAAGTTAAGCAAGCAAGACTGAGTCCAAATAATATGATGCCTGTTGTATTAAACTCAATAAACAAAGCGAACATTGACAAGGTACACATGAGAAATGATGCCACGCCGTAAACTTGCATTATACGAATCAGTTTAATACGCTTTCTGAGGTTGGCGATTTGTGCAACAACCAAAGGACGAATACTTTCTCCTTCTCGCGCATTCAGTTCTCGAATGAGTTGGGCAAGTACCAAAAAGCGATTGGTGTATGCAAGTAATAGTAAAGAAATGGCCGGGAATAACAGCCCAGGCGTTGTTAATGTCATAAGGCTACCTTCAATATAGGTTGTAGCAGGGTCAATTGCTAGGGTAGCTTAGGTTGCTAAAGCTGCAAAGTAAAAGAGAGTAAATTTGCATAAAAATAATTTAAATCAACCAACTACGTCAGAACCTTTTTCATGGGTACGTATCTACCAAGCCGCTAATGGGCTTGAAGCTAATATTATAAAAGGGCTTTTACATACCGCAGGAATACAATGCCAACTGCAAGGTGAGCTTCTGCAAGGTGCATTGGGAGAGATTCCCTTTGAACAAACGGGGGTTGATATTCTTGTTTACGCATTAAAAGAGCGCCATGCACAAGAAATATTGGTAAACTACCGGCAAGTAAAACAATCGGCTCCAGACTGGGTTTGCCCATCATGCAGCGAACTGAATGGCCCAACATTTGAAATATGTTGGTCTTGTAGGACTGTTAAGAATGACGAAAGCGAATAATTTTCAACGCATTAGAGAATTAAACTATTTGCAAAAAGCGGTATTAGGCGGCGCGCTTCTTGAGCGTATGTTGCCTAATTACAGCTTATTTAGTGAAGCAACTGGCTTTGGTGACGCAGCGGTATTTCGCAGCGCACTGAATGTATGCTGGGAAAAAATATTACTGCCAAAAAGTAAGATAAGCCTTGAAAAGCAAATTGAAAAAATTGAGCCTAATGTACCAGAGCTCAGTGACTTTGATATGTTTGGCACTTACCCCGCTATTGACACTGCAACCGCATTATTGGGAATGTTGCATGGTCTGATGGCTAAAGATGACCAAGAGTTTTTAAACATTAGCAAAATTTCACAAGCCTCTGTTGCACGCTTTATTGAATACCAATTAACGGTTGAAGGTGAAGTGGCTGATAACAAATCAGTCCGCGAACACCCGCTAATGCAGTACGAGATGGATGTGCTTGCAGAGCTAATTGATTTTGTTGAGCAAATGGGCCGAATTACCTCAGAAAACGTAAAAGAGCTCAAGCAGCTTGCTATTTCAGACGGTCAAACCAACATTGGTATTGCAATTTAGTGTTCAGTAATGCGTATTTTAGCTGTAAAATACGCGCTTATTTTTCTTGGCGGAGTAATTGATGCGAATTTTAGGTATTGAATCATCATGTGATGAAACAGGTATTGCCATTTACGATGATGAACAAGGCTTATTAGCACATCAACTATACAGCCAAGTTAAAGTGCACGCAGACTACGGTGGTGTGGTACCTGAGCTTGCATCACGCGACCATGTACGTAAAACTTTGCCATTAATCGACGCAGCTTTTGCGCAAGCCGGTTGTGGTCCTGACGATATTGACGGCATTGCTTACACCGCAGGGCCAGGTTTAGTGGGGGCTTTGTTAGTGGGCACCTCTATCGGTCGCTCTCTTGCTTATGGCTGGAATATTCCTGCTGTCGCTGTGCACCACATGGAAGGGCATTTACTGGCGCCAATGCTCGAAGAAGATAAGCCTGAATTCCCGTTTATTGCGCTACTTGTGTCGGGGGGGCATACAATGATGGTGAAAGTGTCAGGGATTGGTGAGTACGAAGTACTGGGTGAATCTGTCGATGATGCGGCAGGTGAAGCATTTGATAAAACAGCGAAGTTATTAGGGCTTGATTACCCAGGAGGCCCTCGTTTAGCAAAACTAGCTGAGCAAGGCACGCCTGAACGGTTTGTGTTTCCACGTCCGATGACAGATAAACCTGGGCTCGATTTCAGCTTCAGTGGTTTAAAAACGGCTGCATCGCTTGCTATTCGTGACAGTGCTGATGATGAGCAGACTAAAGCTGACATAGCCCACGCATTTCAAACTGCAGTAATTGATACGTTGATTATTAAGTGTAAGCGTGCCCTTAAACAAACAGGTATTAAACGCTTAGTGATTGCCGGTGGAGTGAGTGCTAACGTTCAATTACGTGCGCAATTAGAGCGTGTAATGCAAGGCATGAAAGGTCGAGTGTATTATCCTCGCACTGAATTTTGTACAGATAACGGCGCTATGATCGCCTACGCGGGCATGCAACGCCTTAAAGCGGGGCAGTTTGCAAGCCTTGATATGAAAACTAAGCCGCGCTGGCCAATCGACTCATTAGAAGCGCTGTAACTTAGTCGTTGTTATTGTCAGGGGCTTTTTTCTTAGTCCCTACTTTTGGCTCTTCACCACTTAATAAACGGGTTATGTTTGCTCTGTGACGGAAAATAATCAACAGTGTTAAAAACGTGACTGGCAACGTATAAAGTGGTTTTATCCACCATGTATAAAGTGGGGCAAGCGACACTGTAATAAGTGCTGCAAGTGACGAATAGCGCGTTATTGCGATTATTAATAGCCAAGTCGCGATTAATAATCCACCTAAAGATAATCCAATAGGTAGTAAAGTACCAAAGGCCGTCGCAACGGCTTTACCCCCTTTAAAGCTGAAAAATACAGGGTACATATGCCCTAAACACGCTGCGACGCCAATTAAACCTAACATCAGCGGTTCGATTTTTAAGAAATAAGCGCCCCACACAGGGATGGTGCCTTTTAAAATATCAAACACCAGCACTAATACAGCCGGGACTTTTCCACCAAGTCGGTACACATTGGTGGCACCGGGGTTATTCGATCCGTGACTGCGTGGGTCTGGTAGTTTAAATAACCTAGACACGAGGATAGCGGAGGAAACCGACCCCAGTAAATAGGCTAAAACTAACATTAAAACTTCTAACACGCGCTTCCTTATTTTTTAATCTGCACTTTTGGGCTATCATTGGCGGCAAAACCATCTGCCGCTACTTTTGAGTAGATAGTACGCTACATTTTGCAGTGCATCTACCCGTTATTGTAGAGGGAATTTTTATATATTAAAACTTTATGACAGCTCTGTGCGCATTATTGAAATTAATACGCGTATACGATAGGTATTGGTTTTAATATTTATGTCGCTTGGAGTATCAATGGACAAGGTATACATATCACAACTGCACGTAGACACCATTATAGGCGTGTATGATTTTGAAAAAGAAACGAAACAAAGCCTGTATTTTGATATTGAAATGGTGTGTGATATTTCAGCCGCAGCGGCAACCGATGATATAAACTTAGCGCTTGATTACGCTAAAGTCAGTGAACGCGTTATAGCGCACACGACGGCAAAACCCGTCGAACTTCTTGAAACCTTAGTTGAACAACTCGCCGCGATTATTTTAACCGAATTTACAACCAGCCAAGTCACAATTCGTGTCAGCAAACCAGCTGCGGTTCCTCAAGCTAAAACGGTGGGAGTCGAAATCACCCGTCACAAGGCAAGTTAATATGGCACAGATTTTTATCAGCTTAGGCTCGAATGTAAATAAAGAGCATTATATTCGCCAAGCATTAAAGACGTTAAAGCCGTATTTCCCTGATAGTGTTCATTCATCGGTATATGAAAGTGAAGCGGTGGGATTTGCGGGTAATAATTTTTATAACTCAGTGCTCGGTGCGAATACTGACATGCCACTGCCTGAGCTGTGTAAATTACTGAAGCAAATAGAGTTAGATAACGGTCGTACTCGTGAAGATAAAAAGTTTAGTCCTAGAACATTAGACCTTGATTTATTGTTTTATGATGACATTATTTGCGATTCGCCAGCGCAATTACCGCGTGATGAAATAACAAAAAATGCGTTTGTTTTAAAACCGCTAGCAGAAATTGCCCCTGATTTTTTTCACCCTGTAGCTAAGCAAACACTGGCTGAGCTATGGGAAAATTATAACAACCCACAACAAAAACTATGGAAGGTGGAGTTTACTAACCCATGAGTATTATTGAGATAATTGTTTTAGCCTTAATTCAAGGATTGACTGAGTTTTTACCTATTTCGAGCTCAGCGCATTTAATTTTACCTTCGCAAGTTTTAGGCTGGCATGATCAAGGTTTAGCATTTGATGTTGCAGTACACGTAGGTACGCTTGGTGCGGTGGTACTGTATTTCCGTAAAGAAGTGGTTGATATTTTGGGGGCTTGGTTTAAGTCGTTTGGCTCACAAGGCGCAACCGATGACAGCCGTTTGGGCTGGTGGATCATTGTTGCCACGATTCCTGCGTTATTAATTGGGTACTTATTTAAAGACTTTGTAGAGAGCTATTCACGCAATGCGTGGGTGATTGCCACTTCAACTATCGTTTTCGGCTTGTTACTTTGGTATGCCGATGTAAAAGCAAAACAAGTAAAAAATATCTACCAAGTAAATTTTTTTAGTGCGTTACTGTTGGGTTTTTCGCAAGTGCTGGCAATGGTCTTTCCTGGCACGTCGCGCTCTGGCATAACGATAACCGTGGGTTTATTGCTGGGTTTAAATAAGCAAAGCGCAGCACGTTTTTCGTTTTTAATGTCGATTCCGGTCATTGCTGCGGCAGGTTCATATTATATATATCAACTTGCAACTGCAGGTGAAGCGATTGATTGGCAAGCTATTTTACTCGGTGCAGGTCTATCGTTTGTTTCGGCTTATGCCTGTATTTTCTTTTTCTTAAAAGTAATTGAGCGCATGGGCATGATGCCATTTGTTATCTATCGCTTGTTACTTGGTGTCGGTTTATTTGCATTTTTAATGCTGTAAAAAACCGTTTTACTCACTTTAAAAAACACCTCGGTCTTGAGGTGTTTTTTTATGTTTGCTATTCGGCAAAAGTCTATTGCCGTCTAATCATGGTAAGTAAAGGTTATATTTGGCATTATAACGCTTTATTTTTTCGTAATTCATTTTGTTCAGGACAGTAGATGCATATTCATATTCTTGGAATTTGTGGCACCTTTATGGGCGGGATTGCCGCAATCGCTAAATCGTTGGGTCACACAGTGACAGGCTCTGATCAAAATGTTTACCCCCCAATGAGTACGCAGCTGGAAGAGCTTGGCATTACGCTAACTCAAGGTTATGACATTACACAATTAGACCCCGCGCCCGATATGGTGGTCATTGGCAATGCGATGAGCCGTGGTAACCCCTGTGTGGAATATGTGCTCGATAAAGGCTTACCTTACACCTCAGGCCCAGAATGGCTTAAGCATAATTTATTGCAAAACTCATGGGTGCTTGCTGTCGCAGGCACGCATGGTAAAACGACAACCGCGAGTATGTTGGCATGGCTGCTAGAATATGCAGGTATGAAACCGGGCTTTTTGATTGGTGGCATTGTGCAAAACTTTGGGGTATCAGCACGAGTTGGTGAGACGCCTTTTTTTGTCATTGAAGCCGATGAATATGACACCGCCTTTTTTGATAAACGCAGTAAGTTTGTGCATTACTTACCACGGACCTTAATCCTCAATAATCTTGAATTTGATCATGCTGATATTTTTGAAGATTTAAATGCGATTAAAAAACAATTTCATCACTTGATGCGTACATTACCCTGTAGTGGCAAAGTTATCTGGCCAAGCCAAGATGAAGCACTGCAGGATGTGATTGAGCGCGGCCTTTGGAGTGATAGCGAAACGCTGTCAGGTGATTGGGATTATCGCTTACTTAAAGCGGATGGCAGCGAGTTTGAAGTGTTGTTAGCGGGAGAAGTACAGGGCGTTGTGTCGTGGCAAGCTATGGGCGAACATAATGTCAAAAATGCGATTATGGCGATTGCAGCTGCGCGTCATGTCGGTATCGCTGTGCCCGTGAGCATTGCAGGTTTAGCTGAGTTTATTTCACCTAAGCGTCGCATGGAACTCAAAGCTGATATAAAGGGCATTAAAGTGTATGACGATTTTGCCCATCACCCAACCGCGATAAAAACGACTTTAGCAGGCCTGCGCGCTAAAGTCGGCAATGAGAAAATTATTGCGATACTAGAGCCCCGTTCGAACACCATGAAAATGGGCGTGCATCAGCAAACGCTTATTGACTCGCTTAGTGCAGCCGATGAGGTGTATTTGTTTGAGCCAGAAAATTTGAGTTGGTCATTAAAAGACTATGCTGACAAAGCGGGTATGCACTGCAGCACGAGTACTGAGGAAATCATTACGTTGGTTGCAAACAGTGCGGCTGCCCATCACCATATTTTGATTATGAGTAATGGTGGTTTTGAAGGTATTCATCAGCGCTTGATCACGGTATTAGAACAAAACTAACCAGTATACGGAGTTAACTGTATGCAATTTAAAGATAAAATAACCCTAGCGTTTAGTGGCGCGTCGGGCGCGCCTTACGGTTTAAGGTTGTTAGAAGTATTATTAGAACAACAGTTTCAAGTGTACGTGTTGATCTCAAGCGCTGCGCGTGTGGTACTTGATACCGAATCAAATATTAAGCTTTCAGGTAATGAAGACAAAGCGACAGAGCAGCTTAGTAAGCTGTTCAATGCAGCCCCAGAGCAGCTAAAAGTATTTGGTAAAGATAATTGGTTTAGCCCCGTAGCATCGGGCTCGGCAGCCCCTAAAAAAATGGTGGTGTGTCCTTGCAGTGCAGGCTCAGTCTCGGCCATTGCCGTTGGCGCATCTGATAACTTATTGGAACGTGCTGCTGATGTGGTTATTAAAGAACGTGGTCAGCTTATTTTGGTGCCACGCGAAACACCTTTTAGTGAAATACACCTAGAAAACATGCTCAAGTTAGCAAAATTGGGTGTCACCATTATGCCTGCAGCACCCGGGTTTTATCATAAACCTGAGCACATTTCTGACTTGGTCGATTTTATGGTGGCACGTATTTTAGATCATTTACATATTGAACATACTCTAACGAAACGTTGGGGTTATGGAGAGGGCAAACAGTGAGCGAACAGACAATCGCATTAAATATTGAAGGCCTTAAAAAGGTTTATAAAAATGGCGTTGAAGCCGTAAAAGGGATTGATTTACAGGTAAAACAAGGCGACTTTTTTGCTTTGTTAGGTCCCAATGGGGCGGGTAAATCAACCACAATTGGCGTGATTTCATCACTTGTGAATAAAAGCGCAGGCCGTGTTGAAGTCTTTGGTCATAATATCGATACAGATCTCGAAGCTGCAAAATCAGAGCTCGGCTTAGTACCGCAAGAGTTTAACTTTAGCCAGTTTGAAACGCTTAACCAAATATTAGTTAATCAAGCTGGCTACTATGGCGTACCAAGAAAGCTTGCTCATGAACGTGCTGAAAAATACCTAAAACAACTTGGTTTATTTGAGAAAAAAGATAAACAAGCTCGCACGTTATCGGGGGGAATGAAGCGCCGTTTAATGATTGCCCGTGCGCTTATGCACGAACCAAAGTTACTTATTCTTGATGAGCCTACGGCGGGGGTTGATATTGAACTGCGTCGCTCTATGTGGGATTTCTTGCGTGAAATCAATAAACAAGGCGTTACCATTATTCTTACCACGCACTATTTAGAAGAAGCGGAATTGTTGTGTAAGAACATCGCTATTATTGATAGTGGTGTGATTGTCGAAAACACCACAATTAAAGCGTTACTTGCCAAGCTTGATAAAGAAACCTTCGTGCTTGACTTAAAACAGCCAGTTAACCCTATCAGCCTTGATGGTTATCAGTTTACTTTAACCGATGATCATACCTTAGAAGTTGAGGTGGCTAAATCGCAGGGGCTAAATCAGGTGTTTACGGCGTTAACCGAGCAAGGCAATACAGTGCTCAGTATGCGTAATAAGGCCAATCGATTAGAAGAGTTGTTTGTGGGTTTATTAGAACAAGGGCGAGGCGAATAATGTTTAAATATGGTGTAGCGCTAAAGAGTATTTGGATTAAAGAGTGTATTCGTTTTTTACGTATTTGGGTGCAAACGCTGGTACCGCCAGCAATTACGATGAGCCTTTATTTTGTTATTTTTGGTAACCTAATTGGCTCACGCATTGGTGATATGGGTGGTTTTTCCTACATGGAATTTATAGTACCTGGCCTCATCATGATGTCGGTGATTACTAACTCATACTCTAATGTGGCGTCGAGCTTTTATTCCACTAAATTCCAAAAAAGTATCGAAGAGCTACTTGTGGCACCGGTGCCTAATTACATCATTGTACTAGGCTACATGGGTGGAGGTATGACACGAGGCATGTTGGTTGGCTTAATTGTTACGTGCGTGTCTTTGCTATTTGTTGATATTCAAATTCACAATATTTTCGTGATTATGGCGACTGTGATTTTAACCTCAGCCGTATTTGCTCTGGGGGGCTTAATAAATGCAATTTACGCAAATAGCTTTGATGACATCAGCATTATACCTACGTTCATTTTAACGCCATTAACCTACTTAGGTGGGGTGTTTTACTCGATTACCCTGTTACCTGAGTTTTGGCAGGGGGTATCGCAAGTAAACCCAATTATATATATGGTTAATGCATTTAGGTATGGCTTCTTAGGTGTGTCGGATGTCGACTTATCGGTCGCGTTTGGTGTACTAGGATTATTTATTGTGGGGTTATTTACGTTAGCTTTAACGCTAATTAAACGCGGTGTGGGGCTTAGACACTAATGACAGATGCAAATTCGAGAAGTATTGTATCGAATCAACCCGGCTTGCATGACAAGCTAGACGAGATTGTTTTAAAGCACTTAAGTGCAGAGTTTAAAAAACCAATTGCAGCGCACACGCAAGCTGCATTTGACCAAGTGAATGAAAAAGTTCACGCATTCAATGGACCAATTATTCTTGATTCATGCTGTGGGGTGGGAGAGAGTACCGCTAATCTTGCTAAGCGCCACCCAGAGGCACTTGTTATTGGAATTGACAAGTCGTCACATCGTTTAGATAAGCACGATATTGAATATAAACAAACAGACACTGGCCAGTATATTTTGGTACAAGCTGATTTAAATGATTTTTGGCGTTTAGCGGTTGCAGCAAATTGGCAGCCAACTCACCATTATCTGCTTTATCCAAACCCTTGGCCAAAAGCTAAGCACTTACAAAGGCGCTGGCATGGGGCCGCAATTTTTCCATTTATTGTTAAACTTGGCGGCCAATTAGAGCTCAGAAGTAACTGGGATATCTACGTTAAAGAGTTCGCTCGCGCCCTTGAGTTGGCTGGACATCCATGCCAAGTTGAACGCTATGAACACGATGTGCCTATTACGCCGTTCGAGCGAAAGTATTGGGCCAGTGGACAGCAGAGCCACCGCTTGGTCATAAACCTTTAAATTTGCGTGTTAATGTAGGGAGTGGGTGGAGCAAAATAATTACCTTGCATGAGTGTGATACCCGCACGTGAAAGTGCATCGGCAATTTGCTCACTTTCTACTTGCTCAGCAATAACCGCTAAGTTTAATTGCTGAGCATACTTCACTAAATGCTCTATAAACATAAAACTATCGGCATTATTGTGTATTTGGCTTACTAGGTCTTTGTCGAGCTTTAAGCCATCCACTTCAAGCTTTAAAATGTGAGACAAGTTTGAGTACCCCGCACCAAATTCATTGATCATCACTTGCGCCCCTTTATTCTTTAATAAACTAATAAAGGCTTTCACTTGGCTAAAGTATGCAATGGCTTCAGTTTCATGAAACTCAAAAATAATATTGTGTGGTTTTGGGTAACGCCTTAATTGCTGCTCTAGAAATTCACTTAAACTTGGATCGAGAATATCTTGCGCGGTGATATTGATACTCCAGCGCACATTTGTCTTTCTGAATTGTTCAATACATCGTGAAAACATGGTGCGTGTTAACAACCCGTCCATGCGTGAGCGTTTTAATACAGCCATAAAGTAATCAGGGCAATGAATCCGACCTTGTGCAGTTGCCATTCTGGCTAAGCTTTCATAGTGACTTATTTGCTTAAGTTCCGTGTTATAAATTGGCTGAAAGTAGGGCACGATTCGATTGTTATCGAACGCTTCTCTAACTTCTTTAGCGAGAGTGACGTTGTGTCTAAATTGCTCTTCAACTTGTTTAAATACATTCTCATAGCGAACAATACGTTGATTATTTAACTTGGCTTGTTGCAAGGCTATATGTGCATTTTCTATGAGCATGAGTTTGTTACACGAGGCGATTCCAGCATGCAAAGTAATATAAATAAATGGCTCGCTTAGCACAGGAATTGCGTGATTAAAGGTATTGATAATATCGTCAATACGTTGCTCAGCGTTGCGAATATTCAATAATGCGATTTTATTCGTCGCTAAACGAAAGATTGCGCTCTCGCTTGGTATGCGGGATTGAAAATATGTGAGTAGATTAGCCATCACTCTATCGCTGACATCGGTGCCATAAAAACTACTAATATCCTCAAGCTCATTGATACTGATAACAGCAAGTTCCATGCGGTGTCTGGTTGTTCTTTCTATGTAATTCTCGAGCGCAATATGATTGGCAAAGCCGGTGCGAGCATCAGTCAGGAGTGAGCGTTTAAGCTGTAAAAAATAAAGCCACGCGATTAAAGCAACAATAAAGAAAAAGAAGCCGCTTGTAATGGTTGCTTTTGTTATGCTGTGTTGCAGTTGCTCATTGAGATCATCAATAGCAATGTCTGCACCTGTAATATAAGTGTGGCCGTTTTTGTCAACAAAGGTCACAAAGATACTTTTAAAGTTGCCCCAGTGATCTTGTGATATTTCAAAAACGGGTTCTGTCGAAAAAAAAGCTTCTTTATTGATGTCGGTGGCTTCAGGGTACGCATCTAAAAAGTGTGTCACGCGTCCACTGTTGTGATCTTTTTGAGTATAGCTAGAGGCACTAAAGAATACCGTATCATCGCGCAGCACCATCGCATATACATACGCTACCTGCATTTGCTTAGCGTAGTCAGATAAAGCCCTGCTCTTATCTTTATACAGCTCAGGTGAAATAGTTTGGCCTGCATTCACACGGGTATGATAATCATCCCCTAAAATATGCTTAACACTGATTGCCGCATTGAGTAATTTGGCATCAACATTCGCCATTATCTCACTACGTGTTGATTCATAGGTGTAATAAATATAGCCAAATAAGCTAATAAAAAATGCGGCAAAACCATAAATAAGCCAGCGTGTTCTTTGCATTCCATTCGGCATAGGTGTTCCCTTTGCAGTTATGACTTGATTATACTTAAAAAATACGCAGCTGATAGCAGAAAATTACGACAAAATTCACCCATCGATCATTTTTTTGTCACCGAAAGCATGGCTTTTTGGCTTTAAGCGAGACATTTTCATGATATTCCAGTAAAGTTAGCCAATTTCATAGAAACAGTGCCGCAAAATGTAAACCTCAATGTTCCTGCATTGGGTTCATTTTTAAGCTGCTTATAATGGGTATTAGGATGGATCAAAAGCGTTGTGCCGTCGCCTCTAAAGAAAGTTTGATTCGTATTTTTACGGTGCCAGAAGCACCAGACTCGACACTGAGTAAAATTGAATCAGAGATTTCAAGCAACCTTGCAGGATTCTTAAACGAGAATATTGCTGCGATTGAGAAGCCTCTTCATGAGATAGAGAAAGACTTTCAATCGGCAATGATTCCAGAAGAGCCCACATTTGTATCTGACTATGCTCAAGATATTATGGAGCAACTTGTTGCGCATTCAGTTCATACAGCCGCGCCTAGCTTTATTGGCCACATGACTTCTGCTTTACCGCACTTTGTACTGCCGTTATCAAAGTTGATGGTAGGTCTGAATCAAAACTTAGTAAAAATTGAAACCTCAAAAGCGTTCACCCCACTTGAACGACAAGTGCTTGGTATGATGCATCACCTTGTATATGGACAAGATGATGCGTTTTACAGTAAGTGGATGCATAGTGCAAAAACGTCACTCGGTGCATTTTGCTCAGGGGGGACAGTTGCCAACATTACCGCACTGTGGATTGCACGAAACCGTTTATTAAGAGCGGATGGCGATTACAAAGGAATTGCAGCTCAAGGCTTAATTGCGGGTATGTTGCATTATGGCTATAAAGGGCTTGCTGTACTGGTTTCTGAACGAGGTCATTACTCTCTTGGTAAAACAGTCGATTTATTGGGAATTGGTCGCGACAATATCATTGCAATAAAAACCGATAAGAACAATAAAGTAGACATTCAAGCCATGCGTGAAAAAGCGCAAGAACTGGAAGCGGCAGGCATTAAGGTAATGGCGCTGGTAGGTGTTGCGGGTACTACGGAAACAGGCAGTATTGACCCCCTTAATGATATGGCTGATTTAAGTGAAGAATTGGGCTGTCATTTCCATGTTGATGCAGCATGGGGAGGAGCAACCTTATTATCGCAAAACTATCGCCATTTATTGAGTGGTGTTGAGCGAGCCGATTCAATTACAATCGATGCCCACAAACAGATGTATGTGCCAATGGGCGCTGGTTTAGTGTTATTTAAAGACCCAGCAGCAACCGATGCGATTGAGCATCATGCAGAGTATATTTTACGTAAAGGCTCAAAAGATTTGGGGAGTCATACGCTTGAAGGTAGTCGCCCAGGCATGGCAATGTTGGTGCATGCATGCTTACGTGTCATTGGTCGTAAAGGTTACGAGATGCTGATTGATCGCAGTATCGTTAAAGCACGTACCTTTGCTGAATTAATTAGGCAAGACGAAGACTTTGAGCTGATTTCAGAACCTGAATTGTGTTTATTAACCTATCGATATGTCCCTAAACAGATTCAAGAAAAACTTAAAAATGCTGACGAAGAAACTAAACTCGATATTTATGCTTCACTGAACCGTTTTACGGCCAGTATGCAAAAACGTCAGCGTGAAGCTGGGCGTTCTTTTGTATCGCGTACACGTTTAACCCCTGCGCAATACGATTACCAGCCTACCGTGGTGTTTAGAGTTGTGTTAGCGAATCCGCTTACGTCAAAGGCTATATTAAAAGATATTCTTGCAGAGCAAAAAGAACTGTCTAAAACAGATCCTGTATTTAAAAAGTATTTAAGTAAGTACATGGATTAGGTGATATAAATAAGTAAAAAGGAGCTTGAAAGCTCCTTTTTTTATACCAATTTGCGTATTTCAATGAGCAAGGTTGAGGCAATAAAAGCTCGTTGATAACAAAGCAAAAATTTCGTTATTTAGGTATTCTCGGCAATTGCTCCTGCATTGCTCCTGCATTGCTCTACCTTCTGCATCTATGCAGTCGTAAATCAGCAATTTTTAACGCAGTTAGCGACTGGTTTAATCCCTCAAAATGATTAAAAATTATTGCAAAATGGTATTATGCCTTTTGAAAACAGCTAGCCTTAATCATTTCACTGATGATCTGTTGCGATGGTTTGATTTTTTCCATGGCTAAAAACTCATCAGGCTGATGTGCTTGGTTGATTGACCCTGGCCCCATAACAATCGTTTCACAGCCTAATTGTTGAATAAACGGCGCTTCGGTGCAGTAGTTAACTGCAACCGCAGGTTGGCCTGACACCTTTTCTGCCAGTTTTACTAAAGCGCTATCTGTGCTGCCGCTGAATGCAGGTATTGGGTCGTGTAAGTCAATAACGCTGACAGCGTTTGGATACTCAGTATTTATTTCATTGGCTGCATTAATCAAAATGGCTTGCAGCTCTTGTACGCTTAAACCGGGTAGTGGGCGCATATCAATGTGCATTTCACAGCAGCCACAAATACGGTTTGCGTTATCGCCGCCATGAATATGACCTAGGTTTAATGTTGGGTACGGTATTACAAAGTGCTCAACTGAATATTTATTCTTTAATTCGTCTTTAATGATTAACAGTTTTGTAATCATTTTATGCATGACTTCGATGGCATTTAAGCCTCGCTCAGGGTCTGAGCTGTGACCCGAACGACCCACAACGCGAATCGCTGAACTCATGTGGCCTTTATGAGTAAACACCGGTGTCATGTCTGTTGGCTCGCCAATAATACAGCGCGCGGGCTTTAAATTAGGGTGGCGACATATTTGCTGAGCACCCGCCATTGTCGTTTCTTCATCGGCTGTGGCTAAAATTAATAAAGGCTCTGTTTGCTGGCTTGCATCAAGCTCACTAATGGCCTGCAGTACAAAAGCAAAAAAACCTTTCATATCAATGCTGCCTAAACCGAATAACTTGTTGTCATGCTCGCTTAATTTAAACGGATCATAATTCCAGCGGCTGTCATCAAATGGCACGGTATCGGTGTGGCCCGCTAACATCAGTCCCCCTTCACCTTCACCCCGTCTCGCTAATAAATTAAAGCGACCTTTGCCATGCTCAAGCTCTGTAATTTCGCAGCTAAAGCCTAAGGTTTCGCACCAATTGGCAAGTAAGGTAATGACCTCTTTATTGCTCATGCATAAAGAGTCTTCAATTGCACTAATTGAAGGCGCAGCAATCAATTGTTGATACATCGATAAAAAAGAGGGAAGCGACATAAAAAAATCCAAAAATAATTATTCAATCTAATTGCATAACAATATAAAAGTATTTATTATGAATATCAATTCACTTTTTGAGCATAAATATACTTTAAAGTAGCGTATGAACACAAAACGACGATAACCTTATTTCATTACTTTAGATAGTGTTTTTATTCGCTAAACAGCGAGTAGTTTTAAATGTGTAAATAGATAAGTTAAATAGGTAAAACCAAGCAATGAATGTAGTGATTATTGGCGCAAGTGGATATAGCGGCGCAGAGCTTGCGAGTTTAGTCGCCAAGCACCCACAACTAACTTTAAAGGCATGTTATGTCTCTGAGGGCAGCTTAGATAAAAATAAGTGTTTAAGTGACTTATATCCTGAGCATTTAGGGCTTTTAGACCATCCATTACAGCCATTAACAGCAGCCGCTTATACCGACATCGAACAGCATGCTGATTACGTGTGTTTATGTACAGATCATGAAGTGAGTGTTGACCTTGCTCCTCGATTTTTAGCAATGGGTAAAAAAGTATTCGATTTATCAGGCGGCTTTCGTTTAGCTGGGAATGAGGATTACCTCACTTACTATGGCTTTGCGCATCAGCATCCAACGCTTTTAACACAAGCAGCCTATGGACTAGCAGAGTGGAATGCGGATGCAATCAGTCAGGCAAATTTGGTTGCGGTTGCAGGCTGTTATCCTACAGCCGCACTTAACTCATTAAAACCATTGAAAGAAGCCGGCTTATTAGCAGAGCAAACAATTATTATTAATGCCGTGTCAGGCGTCACGGGGGCGGGTAGAAAAGCGAGTGTTAATACGCATTTTTGCGAAGTATCACTTGCGCCTTATGGGTTATTTAACCACAGGCACACACCTGAAATTGAACAACATTTAGGCCATCCTGTGTTATTTACCCCGCATTTGGGGAATTTTCCGCGGGGAATTTTAGAAACTATTTATGTGCAATTAAAACCCGGTGTAACACCAGAGCAAGTAACAGAAGCGTATCAGGTGTTAGCCGATGAACCGTTGATTCGTTTACTTGGAAGCAAAATACCCAGTATTAAAGGCGTTGCTAAACAGCCGTATGTTGATATTGCGTGGCAACAAAAAGGCGAACAGCTCATTGTTATGTCGGCCATTGATAACCTGTTAAAAGGGGCGGCTGGGCAAGCATTGCAATGTATTAATTTAGCGATGGGTATACCTCATCATACCGGATTAGTAGGAGCGTTATGATGAAAACATGGGTCATTAAAATTGGCGGTGCGGTATTAAATACTGCCGATGCTGCAAAAGCCCTATTTGATGTTTTAATCTCACAACAGCAAGCTAACTTTGTGATTGTTCATGGTGGGGGTGCATTAGTTGATGCATGGCTTATGGATGCGGGATTCGCCAGTGCTAAGCACCAAGGTTTACGTATCAGTCCAAAAGAACAAATGCCATACATCGTTGGGGCGTTAGCTGGCTGTGCTAATAAACAACTAATGAGTCAAGCCATTGCCTCGGGTCATAAACCTGTGGGTATGAGCCTTTATGAAGCCGGTGTTGTGGTTAAGCAAAAATTAAAAGCGTTGGGGCAAGTTGGGCAATGCTGTGACAGTATCGACAGTATTTTACCCAGCTTAATTGAACAAGGCCGTCTACCATTAGTCAGCTCTATTGGTTTTGATGAAGAGGGACTTTGGTACAACGTAAATGCAGATGAAGCGGCCGCAGCGATTGCGAAAGAGCTTGATGCAGAACTTATTTTTATGACTGATGTAGAAGCGGTACTTGATGCAAATAAGCAACCATTACATCAACTTAATACGCAGCAAATAGATGCATTAATTCTTCAAGGAGTTATTCAGGGCGGGATGGAGGTCAAAGTTAAGACCAGTCTTCTTGCTGCCCAACATTTACGACGTGGTGTGTATATCTCAAGCTGGTTAAAGCCAGAAAATTTAGTCGCTTTATTGCAAGGCGAGCACGTTGGAACAAAGATTACACCATAGGTATTACATGTTAACTCACTTTTTATCGGGTCTTGAATTAGACCAAAAAGGCGCGCTTAAATTATTAGACTTAGCGCAAAAAATTAAAGCAAACCCTGTTGATTTTAGCCAAGCGTTAGCGGGCAAATCAGTGGTGACATTATTCGAAAAACCAAGCTTACGCACGCGTTTATCATTCGATATAGGCATTAATAAATTAGGTGGCCATGCTGTGTATTTAGACTCACAAATTGGGGCTATGGGTGCACGTGAATCGGTGAAAGATTTTGCTTTAAATATTTCTACTTGGGCCGACGGTATTGTGGCTCGTGTATTTGCACATAAAACATTAACTACGCTTGCTGAATTTTCGTCAGTGCCTGTGGTGAATAGTCTGTGTGATTTATACCACCCATGCCAAGCATTAGCGGATTTCTTAACGCTGCAAGAAGTACACGGCGATGTCAGTAAACTGAAGCTTGCTTATTTAGGTGAAGGCAATAACGTGACGCATTCACTTATGTTACTTGCTGCAACGTTAGGGACTGATTTTGTGGCGGTTTGCCCTAAGGGGAGTTCTCCAGATTCACAGATTCTCAAACAAGCAGAGCAAATTGCAGCCATGAATGGTGCATCTGTGATGGTCAGTGACAGAATTGAAGCGGCAGTCGGCGCAAATGCAGTCTATGCTGATACGTGGGTATCTATGGGAGATAAAACCCCACTTGAGCAAGTTAAGGCTAAATATATGCCGTACCAGTTAAATCAAGCGTTGCTTGATCAAACGGGCGCGCAAACAGTGTTGCATTGCCAGCCAGCTCATCGCGAATTTGAAATTACCTCTGAGGTAATGGATGGCCCTGCATCAAAAATTATTCAACAAGCAGAAAATCGTATGCATGCGCAAAACGCACTGCTTGTCACATTATTAAATCCAAATTTTGTTTAAGGAACACCAATGAGTTCAATCAAAAAAGTCGTATTAGCCTATTCTGGTGGTCTAGATACATCGGCAATCGTGCCGTGGTTAAAAGAGAACTACGGCTGTGAAGTTATCGCATTCGTTGCTGATGTAGGCCAAGGTGCTGAAGAGCTTGAAGGCGTTGAGGCCAAAGCAATCGCTTCAGGTGCATCTGAGTGTTATGTGGTTGACCTAAAAGACGAAATGGTCAGTGATTATATTTATCCGACATTAAAAACAGGCTCTATCTACGAAGGTACCTATTTACTGGGTACGTCGATGGCGCGCCCTATTATTGCAAAAGCACAAGTAGAGATTGCGCGTAAAGTGGGGGCTGATGCACTGTCGCATGGCTGCACAGGTAAAGGTAACGACCAAGTGCGTTTTGAATCATGTTTCGCAGCATTAGCGCCTGATCTTAAAGTGATTGCGCCATGGCGTGAATGGGATTTATCAAGCCGTGAATCATTACTAGATTACTTGGCAGAGCGCAATATCCCTTGTTCAGCATCTGCTACAAAAATTTACAGCCGTGATGCAAACGCATGGCACATTTCGCACGAAGGTGGCGAGCTTGAAGATCCATGGTGCCAACCGAGCGATCAAGTGTGGACCTGGACTAACTCTCCAGAGCAAGCACCAAACGAGCCTGAATATGTGACATTAAACGTAGTAGAAGGTGAAGTGGTTGCGGTTAATGGTGAGACATTAAAACCATACGATTGTTTAGTTAAGCTAAATGATATCGCAGCGCCACATGGTGTAGGCCGTGTAGATATTGTTGAAAACCGTTTAGTTGGTATGAAATCGCGTGGTTGTTATGAAACACCAGGGGGCACAGTAATCATGGCTGCACTGCAAGCTGTTGATGAGCTAGTGTTAGATAAATCAAGCCGCAAGTGGAAAGAAGTGCTGGGTGGTGAGTTTTCACACTTAGTGTATGACGGCCGTTGGTTTACGCCGCTTAAAGATTCAATTCTTGCAGCTGCTGAATCACTCTCAAAGCTGGCAACAGGTGAAATTGTTCTTAAACTGTATAAAGGTCAAGTAACTGCTGTACAGAAGAAGTCACCTAACAGCTTATACAGTGAAGACTTTGCAACCTTTGGTGAAGATGATGTATACGACCAATCACATGCTGAAGGGTTTATTCGTTTATTCTCACTTTCGAGCAGAATCTCTGCATTAACGAAAAAATAATTTTATTTTGCCCCGTTCAGCGGGGCAATATCAGCGTTTGGAGAGAATTCAATGGCATTATGGGGCGGACGTTTTTCTACGGGTCCAGATGAAGCATTTAAGCAATTTAACGATTCACTTCCCTTTGATTATCAGCTTGCAGAGCAAGATATTATTGGCTCAGTTGCGTGGGCCGGTGCGCTTAAACAGGTTGATGTATTAAATCAACAAGAATACGACGATCTTGTCGCAGCACTTAATACTCTGTTGGATGAGGTTAAAGCTAATCCACAGGCTGTCGCTGTGGCAGGGCATGAAGATATTCATTCTTATGTTGAGTCGGCATTAATTGACAAAGTTGGCGACTTAGCAAAAAAACTTCACACAGGTCGTAGCCGCAACGACCAAGTTGCTACAGATTTCCGTTTATGGTGTCGCGATACAGCGGATCATATTCTTGACGCTATTGCTGATTTAAAGGCCGAATTTATTGCTTTAGCAGAACGTGAGCTGGGTACTATTTTACCGGGTTATACACATTTGCAACGCGCGCAGCCCGTGCTCTTTAGCCATTGGTGTATGGCGTATGTGGAAATGCTTGAGCGTGATGAAAGTCGTTTAACAGATGCGAAAAAGCGTATGAACTTTTGTCCATTAGGCAGTGGTGCACTGGCAGGTACGGCGTACCCAATTGATAGGCAAACGCTTGCCGAGGGGCTAGGTTTTACCGCTGCAACGCGCAACAGTCTTGATGCAGTGTCTGATCGCGACTTTGTGGTGGAGCTATTAAGCTGTGCCTCTATCTCAATGATTCATTTATCTCGTATGGCTGAAGATCTTATTTTCTATAATTCTGGTGAAGCAGGGTTTGTTGAATTGTCGGATGGTGTGACGTCGGGTTCATCATTGATGCCACAAAAGAAAAACCCAGATGCACTTGAGCTAATTCGGGGTAAGACAGGGCGAGTTTTTGGTGCTTTTAGTGCCATGATGATGACCTTAAAGGCCTTACCACTTGCATATAATAAAGATATGCAAGAAGACAAAGAAGGCTTGTTTGATGCGATGCCAACGTGGCTTGCGTGTATTCATATGGCACAAGCATGCATTAAAGGGATTAAAGTTAATGCTGAAAAGACCCTAGCCGCAGCAAAAGGGGGGCACTCTAACGCCACCGAATTAGCTGACTATTTAGTGGCTAAAGGCATCCCTTTTAGAGAAGGTCACCACATCGTAGGCACCTTAGTGCAAATGGCTATTACCGAAGGGAATAACTTAGAAGATTTAAGTTTAGAGCAATTCAAATCTGTGCATAGCATTTTCGAATCAGATGTATATCCTGTATTAGAAATAGATGCATGTATTAAAGCGCGACAGGCTTTAGGGGGGACCTCGTTAGAACAAGTAACGAGCGCCATCGACAATGCCAAGAAGTCTGCTAATAAAGATGTGTAATGCACATTAAGCTGATGCCGAATTAACGGTTCTGTTATTTCGGCTTAAAGCTATGGATGGCTGAATTCTTGCCGCACCAACGTGACAGCGTGCACAGACATTTTATTGTGTGGTGCTGATAGTTTATAAACAATAGCCAAAAATTTGGCACGATGTCTATTAACTCAACGCCATAATGTATTACTCGTTATGCAAAAAGTGTGATGAGGCTGTTTGTCTTATACACGATGAAAATAATGTGTGTCGCTCACGTTAAAAGAACGAAATTCATTTTGAAGTCTTGTGATAATGCGGTGATCCCGTGTAAAAACGAGGCTTAACTCCCTGGATAGGAAAAACGCACGGTTACCCCTGTGCGTTTTTTTATGCCTAAAATTTACAAAGATCAGCCGAAATTGATCAAAATGATCGTTGTTTCTAAAAAGTTGGATCACTAATTGCAAAGTTAGAGACAGCAGTTATTTTACTGCAAAAAGCGTCAAAAGAATGAGAACGCTTAACTCAGCTTACAACCTGTTGTAAGCTTATTGTAAACAACTAATAACTTTAAAGGATTTAACTCATGCAAGTTACGAACAATAGCCAACTTCAAATGCAAGCTTACAGCCAAATGCAACAAACAAAGCCCGCTTTGGAACAAACTACTAGTAATAAAACCCTGCAATCTGATACAGTGAGTATATCAAGTGAAGCGCTTTCTTTATCAAGTGGTGCTGAGATTCAACGTGGTGGTGGTGCGATGTTCCCACCAAGTAAGAAAGAGCAATAGGTACTGAATGTTTTTTACTGAGCAACTTGGTTTTTTTTCCCTATCTGCGATGAGTGCATGGGGATTTTTAATGGCGTTTTTCTTTAATATTTTTGTTTATTTTATCGACGAAAATAAGCGTAAGACCACGTTGCTCGTAAGCTCTACTATTATGATGATCTCTTACATGGCGGGAGATTACTTCTTTAGTTGGATTTCTTATACAGCTGCTACTTTTCTTGAATGGGCATTATATGACATTGCAACTCTTACGTTTTTAGTTGTTTCATTTTTTATTATAAAACGTACAACTCCTTCCTTTGCTTACCTCATCACAGGCCTTTTAATTAACACAATTTTATTTCTTGCAGTGTATTTAGATGTGCAGGTATATAAAAATACAACTCATTGGATTTTATGGGATATCTACTCTTTAGGAGTAAATATTGTAGACTTTTGTATGATTGTTGCTTTGATTGTTGATCGTGACTTTCTTGGATTGAATAAGTTTAAAACATTTATACATAATTCTCTCAAAACTCATAAGTTAGCTTAAAAAAGTTAAGCTATGTATATCAGTGATGTAGTAGGAAGCCTGATAGGAGCCTTCATTGAATGGGGGTTTTTAATGGCATTCCTTTTCAATTTAGTAACCCACATTAACAAACCAGATAAACGTCTTGTCGTTTTGTCCTTGATAATGATGCTTTCATACTTCTTGAGTGGAGTATTAAATTTATCAAGCAATATCTATCTGAACTGGTTTTACTTTGATGTTATAACCATCGCGGCCATATTTATTTGGATTTACTGTGGGCGAGCCGACTCTTTCTGTGCCATTTATTATATCGTTGTAGGCTTGTTTTTAAACTCTCTTTTGATGCTTTCTATTTTTGTAGATATCGTACTTGTTGAAAATCGTACTCCTTGGATCCTTTGGAGTATCTATTCGTTCGGCGTAAATATTATTGATCTTATGATGATAGCCGCATTACTTACTAACAAGGATTTTTTTAAGTTTGCAGCAGTAGCGAAACGTTTTAGTCCTAAAGCGACTAGAAAACTGCCCAGTGCTTAAACTCTTGCAAGAAAACTTTGGCCTTTATCTCGCTACTTTCATCATGTGGGGATTTTTAATGGCCTTTTTATATAACATGGTGAAGAAGTCTTCATCGCCAAATGGTGATAAAACAGTGATGTGGATGGCGCTGGCTATGTTTATCTCTTACATGGCTAGTGACCCATTACTTAATATAGCGTTTGGCTACAATATGTTAGATTCGAGTTTTGCATACGTCATTTGGGCTGGCTCTGATTTATTGATGTTGGCCGTTATCTGGTTAGTCGCCCACCAAAAAACCTTTCTTGAAGTGCCTGCAAAGCTGTATATTTACACGGGGCTTTTAGTAAATACATCGCTGTTTTTAGGGATGTACTATGATATTAACTACACTTATACGGGTGAGTGGTGGTTTTGGGATTTTTACACTATTACAGTGAATCTCATGGACATGATGATGCTTATAGCGCTGTTTTGTAATAAGGATTTTTTAGGGTTAGTAAAGCTTTATAGAAGCATGCGAGGTCAAACCAAATTAGCCTGACCTCACCCGCTCTAGAAACGGTATTCCCAGCTTGTTCTAAGTGCTGTATTCGTGTTTGAGTCGTCGCCCATCTCATCTTTTGAGACCAGCCCTGTTACTTTCCAAAGACCATTGAAGAGTGCTTGTTGGTAGCCAAGTTCAAGTTGCAATTGGCTTACGCTGGTAATGGTTTCGTTATCAAGGCGTTCACTATCAATCCATCGTAGCTTTGCATGTCCACCATAGCCATCTAAAGTATGGTAATAGGCTCCAAGGATAGCCGATTTACTTTGTTGTGGTATTGAGCTTCCTACAAGTCGCTGGCGTTGAGTATAGCTTCCTGAGCCGTACACACACTCGCTATGTAGTTCACATGTTTGTTCTGTGTTTGAGTACTCTAAATACGTTTTTAGTAAACTATCCGATGTACCAAAATAACTTTCAACGCCTAACGTGTAGAACGGATCGCTGGGTGCTAAACCACTTTTGTTTTGACCCATTACCTCTGCGTAGAATGCCACAGGGTGCGATAACGCACTTGTTGAGTACTTAATATCAAAACTTGTTAAACGGTGAGTCGATTTGTTATTTTCTAATGCAATGACATCACGCTCGGTTGATGTTAAATAGTCAGAACCGGCAGTATTAAAGGCAACTTCTAGTCCCATAAGTGGTGTACTGGCAAATCTGAGGGCCCAATAATCACCTTTTTCACTGCTGTTTAGATACGGTTTTTGCTTGGCATATATCCCCGTTAACTGCCAATTCCCCACAAACGATAACCAATGTGGGCCAACATACTGGCTATTAGCTCGACTAAAACGCAGTCCTTTCATGGGCGCGGCATTATTAGAGAGTAACAGCGCATTTTCGTTACTAGGCCCCCACCAGTGACTGACTTGTTCAGCACTAATAGACCAGTTACCGACAAGCACAGCTAAATAGCTGTCTTGGTAATTAACATGCTGTGTATCGAGTGCCTCATCGGCGTAATTAACACTGACTTTTGCACTGACACGCTGACCTGTGATTGAGCCGTAACTATTTATACCGCTTTTTTGCTGGTGGCGTTTACCAAAGCTTTGGTGTGTTTCAGGCTCGCTATTGTAATTTAAGCGCACACTCGAGCTGGTTTTTTGCTTCGCATTATCTAACGCATGTTTTACATGCTGATAAGCAAACAAGCTTTGCGCGTTAAGTTGGCTGGTATTTACAGACGCTAAGTCTCGTGCAATTCCTTGCCACATAAGCGGGTAGCTATTAATCGGTTGCTTAATAACGCCTTGATTAAATAGCATTTCGATTGATGCGCGTAGCAGTGGGTCATCGCTTTCTATCCATGGCCCAGCAATACTTGGCGCAGAGATCATTAGTAATGCACTTAAGCTAATGAGCTTCTTTAATTTCATCCGTGTATTTTTTCCTGTAATGCTTTGCCAACTATTGGGTCAACAAATTCACTTACATCGCCATGATGACGTGCTACTTCTTTCACTAGGGTTGAAGAGATAAAAGAATTTTTTTCGGCAGGCGTTAAAAACACGCTCTCTAAATCAGGGTTTAGGCGGCGGTTCATGTTTGCTAATTGAAATTCATAGTCAAAGTCTGACACTGCACGAATACCGCGAATAAGTACTTCTGCTTTATGCTCGCGCGCTAAATCAGCCAGTAAACCAGAAAACCCGATAACACTGACATTATCAAGGTGCGCTAATATTTTATTAGCCAGTTCAACACGCTCATCAAGTGTAAAGCAAGGTTGCTTACTTGGGTTGTGCGCAATTGCAACAATAACGTGATCGAACATTTTTGCAGCGCGATGAATTAGGTCTGTGTGGCCATTTGTTAGCGGGTCGAATGTGCCCGGATATATTGCAGTAACGTTCATAACTATCAGCTATCTATAAATTTGCTTGTTATATTAACAGTGTTTGAGTCTGTATGCAGCTTAGAAAATACGCGTATCTTACTAGTTTTTGTCCCTAAAAAGGAACGGTAAACCGATTGAGGTTAGATTTTTTCAAGGTAGTATTTTATTGCCGCGCATTTGTTTATACTGCTTGGCTTTCAGTACTTAATAATCATAAAAAACAGAGTAATCAGCATATGAGCACTAAGGATAAAATTATACACACCAGCATTGAGTTATTTAACCTCCATGGTGAGCGTGCCATAACAACCAATCATATAGCTGCACATATGGGTATTAGTCCGGGTAATTTGTATTATCACTTTAAAAATAAAGAAGATATCATCCGTCATATATTTGCTTTATATAGTGAGCACTTGCACACTCACTTCAAGCCGTTAACCCCGGATGATGATGCACTCGAAAACTTAGCAGGGTATTTAGACTCTTTGTTTGAATTGATGTGGCGATACCAGTTTTTTTATGACAACTTGGGTGACATTTTGTCGCGAGACGAAGCCCTTAAAAAAGATTACATCGAATTTCAGGCGGCATTACTTGAACAAGTCAAAGAGGTTTTATTAGCGTTGAGAGCGGGTGATATTATCACCATTGAAGATGCTGATGTAACAGAGCTTGCTCATATGTTAAAAATGACAGTGAGTTTCTGGACACCTTATATCAAAGCGCGTCGCTTAAGTGGTGAATTGGCAAGGCAAGATATTTACCACGGTATTTTAAAGGTGTTATTACTATTAAAAGCCCACTGTACTGAGCATAGCCTAGCGCAAGTTAACCAATTACGCGCGAAGTACTTAGCTTTAGCTAACGCTGAACCAACGGCACAATAATCCGTCTAAAGCAGTTTATTTCCTAGACGCTATAATTTTTGTTATAATCGCGCGCCCTTGAGGTTGGTATGTCTCAAGGCGTGTGAATTCCACAGTCTAAGAGTGAACTATGCTTAAATTTATCGTCAAATTACACCCAGAAATCGCTATCAAGAGTAAATCTGTACGTAAGCGTTTTACCAAGTTATTAGAAAATAACATTAAGATCGTTTTACGTCGTGTTGACGAAAAAGTGCAAGTAAGAAACAACTGGGATAATATTTCAGTTGTAAGTCTCTTGGAGTCAGAACAAGTCCGTCTTGATATCATCGATGGCTTAAAGCGTATACCTGGGATCGTACAGTTTATAGAAGTAACCGAGACTGATTTCGAATCGCTTGATGACATTTACCAAAAAGCCAAAGAATTAATCGGCCACACCATTGAAGGCAAAACATTTTGTGTTCGTTGTAAGCGCTCTGGTAAGCACGACTTTACATCAAGTGATGTTGAACGCTATGTAGGGGGTGGGTTAAATCAACATGTAGAGGGCGCGCGCGTTAAGTTATCTCACCCAGAGGTAACAGTACGTTTAGAAGTGCGTGACGAAAAAGCCTACATTGTTACAGAGACTCATTTTGGTATGGCTGGTTTCCCATTACCAACGCAAGAAGATGTGCTATCACTGATGTCAGGTGGTTTTGACTCAGGTGTTGCTAGTTATCAAATGATCAGAAAAGGGGCTCGTACTCACTTTTTGTTCTTTAACTTAGGCGGCGCAGCGCATGAAATTGGCGTGAAGCAAGCAAGTTACTACATTTGGAAACAGTTTAGCTCAACCCATAAAGTGAAATTTGTCACTGTTGATTTTGAACCCGTCGTAGCGGAAATACTCGAAAACATTGAAAACAGCCAAATGGGCGTTGTCCTTAAACGTATGATGATGCGTGCTGGTAGCCAAGTGGCTGAAAAACTAGGTGTACAAGCACTTGTTACCGGTGAGAGTATTGGCCAAGTTTCGAGTCAGACGCTGGCAAATTTAAGTGTGATTGACCGTGTCACCGAAACGCTGATCATTCGCCCACTTATTCAACACGACAAGCAAGATATTATTAATATTGCACGTAAAATTGGCACAGCAGAAATGGCAGAGAGTATGCCTGAATACTGTGGTGTAATATCTAAAAAACCAACAGTTAAAGCAAAAATTAAAACCATCTTAGCTGAAGAAGCTAAATTTGATTTTGATGTACTTAATACGGTGGTTGAAAATGCACGTGTTATGGATGTCCGCGACATTGATACCGAAGCAAAACAAGAAGTGAAAGAAGCAGAGTCAGTCTCTGATCTTCCAAAAGACGCTGTGGTTGTTGATATTCGTTCACCAGAAGAAGAAGACGCTAACCCGCTAGAGCTTGAAGGTATCGAAGTAATTCATTTACCATTTTTCCGCTTAGCGACTAAGTTTGGTGATTTACCAAAAGATAAAGAATACTACTTATATTGTGCTAAAGGGGTAATGAGCCAGCTACAAGCGCTTATTTTACACGAAGAAGGCTTTAGCAACGTAAAAGTGTATCGCCCATAAGTAAACGGGTATAGAAAAGCGCGAATTTCGCGCTTTTTTAATGCCTAACGAAAGACGCTGACTTTTCAATTTGCTGTTAATTGGCACACCTTCCAGCCGCCATAATAGAAGAGGGGTGTTGTTAAAGCCCTGCAGATTTGGCTTTTATCATACTAAGCATGGCTTGATTGTAGGGGGTTTTCACTCCAAGCTTAGCGCCTTGCTCACATACATACCCACAAATAGCGTCAATCTCAGACGCTCTATTATGGCTAATATCTTGTTGCATCGACGAAAAGTTTGCGGCGGTTGCACTCATTACACTGTAGGCATTGTTTAGCGCGTCACTTAATGAGAGTGAAATACCTTGTTTGTTAGCAACTAAGCACGCCTCACTGAGTAAATTAATAATTCGTGAGCTAAAGTGCGGCGTACGAAGTTGACCGTTTTTTACATTATGAATAGCGCTCAGCGGATTAATTGCGATATTCACCAACAGTTTTTGCCAACGAAGGGTATGAATATCATCGGTAACACTAAAATTAGGTAAGCTGCTAAAGTGCTGCTCGATCTGCTTTAGCACTTTGCGCGCCGCATCATTACACGTACCTAAAAGACTGGCACCGTCACCAGTATGATTCACGCTGTATTGAGTTGCTTTGAACCCCGCCTGCTGAGTGGTTAAAAATGATAGACCTTGATGGGCCGAAAGCGCGGCGTTAAGTTCATCCACATTGCCCATGCCATTATGAGACAAGATAACTTGGCAGTGCTCAGCTAGATAAGGTTGAAGTTGCTTAAATGCAGCTTCAACCTGAAAGGCTTTCACCGTAAATAACACCCACTCGAATGGGGCAAACTGGTTAAGTTCTTTATGATTAATTAGGCGTGCGTTAATAGGTTGTGATTTACCATTTGAAGGTTGATAAAAACGAGTGGTCAAAGTGGGCTTGCGCGTTAATAAGGTAACAGTATGTTGAGCTGATAAAAAATGACTGAATAACAAGCCAATAGCACCATCACCTACAATTAAAATATTAGCCATTGCGCTGTTTATTACCTAAATGAAAACCAAGTTTAATAATAAAGTAGCTCGAAGCACCTATAAAATCGGCAACAAAATCGGCAACTGAAGCTTGACGATAAGGCAGCATATCTTGCATAAACTCAATGGCAGCACCGTACCCTGCAAGCAATAATATTTGCACTATAAGGGGTAATTTAAACGCTTTATCCATCACCATAGCCAGTACGAAGAAAATGCCAAAATGCGCGACTTTATCAACATGTGGGAATAGGTTACTTACGCCTTTAATTTCTTTGGCGAAAAGAATAGTGAAGCCAATAATGCTGACTAAAAATATAATTTGGTATATGCGCCTAGTCACAATAAACCTTTAAACTGCCTAAAAAATGAATGGGCAGTATATCAAACAATTTTCGTATCGCACCTGAACGGTGTGCAGAAAAATGTAAAGATTTATAAAATTGACGTTATAATCCTAGGCATATTTATTTTAAAAATCTTGTTAGGAGAACCCCATGCCTTCATTTGATATTGTTTCTGAAGTAGAAATGAACGAAGCGCAGAATGCAGTGGATAATGCTAAGCGTGAATTAGAAACACGTTTTGACTTTCGTGGTGTTGATGCATCAATCGAATTAAACGACAAAGTCATTAAGCTAAAAGCTGAAGCACCACAGCAAGTTATGCAATTATTCGATATTCTTGCTGCGAAAATTTCAAAGCGCGGTTTAGACGTATCTAGTTTAGAGCTTAGAGATGAGTCGCGCAGCGGTAAATTCGTCATGCGTGATGTGGCACTTAAGCAAGGTATCGAAAAAGACGTTGCAAAGAAAATCGTCAAGTTGATTAAAGACTCAAAAATTAAAGTACAAGCCGCTATTCAAGGTGAAGAGTTACGTGTAACGGGTAAAAAGCGTGATGATTTACAAGAAGCAATGCAAGTTGTTCGTACTGCTGATTTAGGTCAACCATTCCAATTCAAAAACTTCCGCGATTAATTAATTTTATTGCGAAAGCACTGTCTGACTACGAACGCACAGCTCTACTAGAAGAACGGTGAAGTTGTGACTAATCTAAAGCCAAACATAAACGTGTTTGGCTTTTTTATTTTACTTTCTATCTAGCTTTATTTAGAAGTTTAGACGTCCATTGACATTTATTCCTAAAATCATCACAATAGCAGCCTATTTTCAAGGTGCTTGCTGTATCTGCTTAGATACATGCTATTTCAAAGGCTGAAATAACAGCAAGATAATCGGGAAGCTGGTGCGTTTTCAAGGAGAAAACAATGCCAACACTGCCCCCGCAACGGTAATGCGTATGCTCAGTATATGCAGAGTCCGGAGACCGGCCTTGAATTAACTTACTATTTGCGTGTGCGGTGGGCACAGGCTAGGGGATATCATGCTAAATAAATCTACGTTAGGCGTAGCGGTTGCTGCTGCGTTGTCTTTTTCTGTGTCTGCGGATGAGCAATCAATCGAGCACATCACAGTGACTGCCAATAAATTCGAACAATCTATTAATGAAGTCTTAGCGAGCGTTACAGTCATTGACCGTGCTGATATCGATGCAAGCTATGTTCGCGACTTACCTAGTTTACTGGCAACACAAGCCGGTTTCCAAATTAATGCTAATGGTGGTTTTGGGCAAAGTTCAGGTGTTTCACTTCGGGGTGCCAGCTCACGTCATACGCTTATTTTAATTGATGGTGTACGCACAGGTTCGGCAACGCTGGGCTATAAAAGTATTAGCAATATTCCGTTAAACAGTATTGAACGCGTTGAGGTCATTAAGGGTTCTCGTGCTGCTGTGTATGGCTCAGATGCGTTAGCGGGTGTGATCAATATTATTACTCGTAAAGCACAAAATACCACTTTGGATGTCACCTTTGGTTCAGATTCTTACCAAGAGTACCAAGTGGCTACTGGTGGTCAGATTGCAGACGTCGATATTTCTGTTAATGCAGGTTACGAAAAAACAGACGGCTTTGATGTATTGCAAGGTGTAGCACCTGATGAAGATGGCTATGAAAATAAAAACCTTGGTTTTAACCTAGGCTATCAAAATGAGCGACTAGGGGAGCTTTTATTACAGGGTCAGTACTCAGAAGGTGAAGCGCAATACGATAGCTCTTTTAGTCCTGCTGATAGTACAGTAGAAAAAGGTGAGTTCGAAAACTACCAAGCTTCATTAGGTTGGAAAAAAGCATTCGAAAAACACGCCCATGCGATTGATATTGCAATCTCTAGCGACAGTTCAGATGACTCGCGTATCGACTACACTGGTGCAACGGTGGTTGATAAGTTTGAGACAGAACGTGAGCAAATCGATTACAACGGCCAATATTTTTTAAATCAAAGTTTAACAATTAGCGGTGGTTTAAACTGGTATAAAGATGAAGTAAATACTAATTCTGGCACTTATCTAAAAGACAGTCGTGAGGTATTCGCTGCGTTTGTTGGGGCTTACTACGATGATGAGCACGTGCTGGCAAATCTAACGGTACGACAAGATGATGACCAACAATTTGGTGACGAAACAACCTATACGGCAGCGGTCGGTTATCATCTAAATGATATCGCGACATTCCGCTTAAGCCAAAGCACCGGCTTTAAGTCACCAACCTTTAATGATCTGTATTATCCCGGCTCTGGTAACCCAGAACTCAATCCTGAAACATCAGATAACCAAGAGTTAGGTTTATCACTTAATGTGAATGATATCAGCCTAGATATCGCTATTTTCCGCAGTGAAATAGATAACAAAATTGCCTGGGCACCAAATGCATCCGGCGCTTGGCAACCAACGAATATCAATCAAGCTCGCCACGAAGGGGTTGAATTTAGCTTTAAAAACCAAGTGCTAGGTTTTGATCACAGCTTCAATTTTACCTACCTATCAGCAGAGGATACTGAAACAGGTAATGCATTGACCTATGTATCTAAACACAGCGTGAATTGGTCATTACATAAAGCATGGGGCGACTTTGATGCTGGTATTGATATGCAATATCGCGGTGATCGAGATGGCAAACTGACACACTTACCTTCATACACGTTATGGAACCTTGTGGGCCATTACCAAGCAACCGATAACCTGACCGTGTCACTTCGCGTAGAAAATCTATTCGATAGAGAATATAACGCCGTTGATGCGTATGGGAAAGATCTCGATGGTGATTTCATCAACGACGAATTTTATTACTACAATACGCCAGAGCGTCGCTTATTTGTAGGTGCCCGTTATCAGTTCTAATAATAAAGGAAATTATTAGTTCTGCGTCTAAAAGCTCGCTACCTACTTAGCGGGCTTTTTTCATTTTAATTTATCGGCGTAATAACGAGCGAACTTTTCAAGTTTAGGGGCAATAAGAATACTGCAATAACCTTGGTTCGGGTTTTCGTTATAGTAATCTTGATGGTATTGCTCTGCTGGGTAAAAGTTTGTAAGCGGGCTCAGCTCGGTGACAATCGGCTCACGAATTTGTTTTTGTAAGGCTGCTATCATCGCCTCTGCTTCATCTTTTTGCTGTTCATCATGATAATAAATGACACTGCGGTATTGTGTGCCAACATCATTACCTTGGCAGTTTAATTGTGTCGCATCGTGCAGCGTAAAAAACATTTCAAGTAAGGTATTGTAGCTAATAATGCTGCTATCAAAGTCCAGTTGTACGACCTCGGCGTGTCCGGTTAACCCCGTACAAATCTGCTGATAACTGGGGTTTTCAATCTCGCCGCCAGCATAACCAGAGCTTACATTTAATACGCCTTTGACGCGTCTGAATGCGGCATCAATACACCAAAAGCAGCCACCACCCAATGTGGCTATTTGTATGTTGTTATTCATGTTTTACTCCCTCACTGTTTTGCTGACTATAGCTGAAAAAACAAAACGCCGTAAAGACGGCGTTTTATTGAAAGCTACAGAGCGTCTAAATTTCTTCTAACGGTTTGTCTTTCGCTTGCTGTTCCAGTTTACTTTGTAAGTACTCTGGTGACTGTGTATTACGCGCAAAGGCAGTATACGCAGCGGGCACAACAAACAAGGTGAGTAAGGTTGCCACAATTACCCCAGTGAATACCACAACACCAATTACCATACGGCTTTCTGCACCCGGACCACTTGCGAGTACTAGCGGTACAGAGCTCATTACGGTTGTTAATGAGGTCATAATAATGGGACGTAAACGCTGCGTAGCAGCTTGTGTAATGGCTTCGTTAAACTCAACGCCTTTATCTCGTAGCTGGTTTGCAAATTCAACAATCAAGATACCATTTTTAGCACTTAAACCTATTAGCATCACAATACCAATCTGGCTGTAAATATTTAGCGTTAAGTCTGTGTACCATAAACCAAATAAGGCCCCAACTAAACCGAGTGGCACGGTTAGCATGATCACCAGTGGGTGAATAAAACTTTCAAACTGGGCTGCAAGCACTAAGAACGTCACTGTCAGTGCAAGGATGAACACATAGGTCATCGCTGATGCACCTTCGTAAAACAGCTGAGACTCACCTTTGTAATCAATGGCGCCATCAATGTCGTTCTCTTCAGCGGCAACCTGATTTAAAAAGTTCAGTGCTTCTTCTAAGGTGTAGCCATCAGCTAAGTTGGCGCTAAGAGTAATCGCACGCATACGGTTGTAGCGATTTAAACGTGATGCAGTCGCTTCTTCTTTTAGCGTAATGAGGCTATCTAGCGGCACGAGTTCACCACTACGTGATTTTAAGTAGATATTTGAGATATCCGTCGGGTTAGCAAAGTCTTCTTTGGTCCCTTTTAGGATCACATCGTACTCTTCACCACGGTCGATAAAGGTTGTCACTCGACGTTGACCTAGCATGGTTTCAAGAGTGCGGCCTACATCGGATACAGACACGCCTAAATCAGCGGCTTTGTTTTTATCGATATTGATTAAAAACTGTGGGAATGTCTCTTTATAGTCGTGGTCAATGCGCACAAGGCCTGGGTTTTTCTCAGCACGTTTAATAATGCGGTCACGCCAATCGGCTAATTGGTCGTAATCGTTACCTTGTAATACGAACTCAATTGGACGTGATGAGCCACCGCCACCAATACCACTGCGCATAATAGCAAAGGCTCGAATGTCGGTCACTTCTTGCATTTTTCCACTAATTTCATCGATCACTTCCCATGTTGAGCGTTTTCGTTTATCCCAATCGGCCATACCAACGATTGCAACACCCCCTTGGCCGCCCCAGCCAGGTACACGAATGAGCACACGGCTCAACTCACCAGACTCTGAATATGGCATTAAACGCTCTTCGATTTTAGCCATATTAGCGGCGTTATTTTCGTAACTTGCCCCTTCAGGGCCGCTCATCATGATAAAGAAAGTACCGCGGTCTTCTTTTGGCGTCAGTTCCGAAGGAATTTGCTGAAATAGCATGAAGCTGGCAACGCCTGTCATGATCATGGTGAGCAACAAGCTCCATTTTCGACTCATGTTTGATGCTAGTGAATTACGATACGCATGTTCAATTTTGGCAAATGTTTTATCCATCCATTGGCTAAATTTACTTTCTTTTTCAGAGGCTTTAAGTACCTTTGAGCACAGCGCTGGTGACAAGGTTAGCGCTGTAATACTTGAGAAAAACACAGCCGCACTCACTGCCATGGCAAATTCTGTGAACAATGCGCCAATACGGCCATCCATAAAGACCAGTGGCACAAACACTGAAATAAGCACCAGCGTGGTGGCAATAATGGCAAAGCCTACTTCACGTGCCCCACGAAAGGCAGCAAGTAAAGGTGGCTCACCAAGCTCTATACGGCGGTGAATGTTTTCAAGCATTACAATGGCATCGTCGACCACTAAACCAATGGCTAACACTAAAGCGAGTAGGGTAAGCAAGTTGATTGAGTATCCCATGGCAAGCAAGAACATAAAGCTACCAACGAGTGCCACAGGGACAGTAACTGCGGGCACTAAAGTCGCGCGAATACTCCCCAAGAATAAGTAGATAACTAAGACAACCAAGGCCATTGAAATAGCGAGTGTGCGGTACACTTCGTTAATCGATTCTTTGATGAACACTGACGAGTCGTAGCTGTCTTGAATCGTGGTACCTTCAGGTAGGTTACGTTTTATTTTCTCAAGTTCGGCGCGGGCATTGTCTACCACCGTAAGGGTATTCGCTTTTGCTTGTTTTACAATGCCTAAACCAATCATGTTACGGCCATTACCACGGAATAAACTTTCGTCGTCAGCGGCTTCTAAATGCACATCGGCCACTTCACCTAGGCGCACTAAGTAGCCGTCGTCGCCCCGTTTAATAACCAGGTTTCTAAAGTCGCGTTGATCCTTATAGCTGCGTGCTGTACGCACAGTAAAATCACGGTCAATCGATTCAATCTCACCAGCGGGCAGTTCAACGTTTTCTGTGCGTAAGGTATTCTCGATATCGCTGCTGGTAATCCCGCGCGCCGCCATGGCCTTGCGGTTTAGCCAAATTTTCATGGCGTACTTACGCTCACCACCGACACGTACATTCGACACACCATCAACTACGGCTAAACGGTCGACAATAAAACGCTGTGCGTAGTCAGAAAGTTGCAACGAATCCATTGTCGAACTATTAAGGACAAACCAAGCGATTGGACTTTCATCGCTGTTCGATTTTGACACCTCAGGTGGGCGTACTTGTTCTGGTAGGCTATCAAGCGCACGTGCTACACGCTCACGCACATCGTTTGATGCGGCATCGATATCGCGACTGATATTAAACTCAATAGTGATGTTTGAGCGGCCATTACGGCTTGACGAATTAATGCTTTTAATCCCTTCAATACCCGAAATACGATTTTCGAGCACTTGGGTTATTTTGGTTTCAATAATTTCTGCACTGGCCCCAGTATACGATGTGCTTACACTCACAATCGGGGTTTCAATATCAGGGTATTCACGCAGTGGTAGCATCGAAAAAGCGACGAGACCAAAGGTAAGTAACAGTAAGTTTATTACGATCGCAAAGACCGGACGTTTAACGCTAGTATCTGTAATTTTCATGGTTTAGCCCTTGATACTAACTTTGCTGCCAGTGCGAATTTTGATAATGCCTTCAGTCACGACTTGTTGACCATCTGTTAGACCCTTATCGATGGCAACCCACCCGTTATGACGTCCCGCTACATGTACTTCAACTTTATTGGCAACCCCGTCTTCAATTTTGAATACATAGTGTTTATCTTGCTGAGGGATTACTGCTTTTTCAGGCACCATGAGTGCTTGGTTTGAACTCAGTTGTAATGCAGTGTTTAACAGCATGCCAGGGCGTAATAAACCGCTTGAATTGGTAAAACTGGCCGTCACTTCAACACTGCGAGTAACCGAGTCAATGCGTGAGCTGATGTGCGTGACTTTGCCGTTAAAGGTTTTTCCTGGGTAAGCATCATTTTGAGTCATGACTTTCATGCCTAGCTGCAGTTGCGCAAGGTATTTTTCAGGAACTTTAAAGTCCACTTTTATAATACTGATATCATCGAGAGTGGTAATATTGGTGGTGCTATTAACATAAGTACCTATCGAGATTTCACGCTTACCTAATAAGCCTGAAAAAGGCGCTTTAATGGTCATTTCTGCCAGTTTAGTTTTGGCGCTTTCAAGCTGAGCTTCGGTGGCATCTACACGAGACAATTGCTCTTCAAGTAACGATTTAGCGGTTGCTTGCGAACGTGATAGTTCGGTTAAGCGGTCTAGTTGGCGTTTTTCTTCACGTAAATTGATACTCAATTCTTTTACTGCTAATTCTTCTTGTTGTGCTTGTAACTGAACTAGTTTTTGACCTTTACTTACTAAATCGCCATCATTGAAAAATATATCAGTCACATAGTCGTTTTGTGCACTGCGAATGAAGATCGCTTGATTCGCGCGCGCGCTGCCTATCGCTTCGATTAAAACGGCATTTTCTTCAGCCGTGACGGTATGTGCGACAACCTGGGTTGAACGGTCTCCAAAGTTGCTTTGCTCGCCTTGGCTTGAAGGTAAATATAAATAAATACATAACCCTAGCAAAAGGGTAATAATAAAAGGAAAAAGCGCTTTACCAGATTGTGTCGAATACATCATCGTGTTACCAGAAAATTAGTTGAGTGTAGTGTACAAAATTAGTACGTGCCCCGTATGTCAGGTATCTCATATATTTGTGCATTTGGCGTAAAAGTTAAAAGTTCAGCGTATTTGTTCCTTAATTGTTATGAGAAGAGAGGTGTAAGTATGAGTAAACAAACCAAGTGTCCGTATTGTTTAACGCTTAGAAAGATTGTTTTGGTCACAATTGTAATGTTTATTTTTTACTTTTCAGTGTATGGATAACAAAAACGCGATTTTAAAGGTACGGGCACAGGCTTCGCGACATGGTATTGAGTTTTTATTGGTCGGAGGCATTGGGCTTGTATTCATTATGCTGTTTAACCTGCTACGGCCCGGTGAGATTAGTATAGTGGAAATTTTTTTAGTCAGTAGCTGCCTTGCTGCTATATTTGTCGGCTTTTTAAAAACACAAGAGCCTTATTATAGCTTTACCTATACTAATCAGTTGCTTATATATCATCATAAAGTTGGGCATTGGCAATTAAAACGAGAAAACTTTCACCACAGTGGCGTCCCAAAAGTGGAACAAGGCTTAGAATACCTTGAGTTAAACGCAGTTGGTATTAAACTCAATAACATAGATGAATTTTTAACTCAGATTCACCCCCGAATTGCAGGGCGATTATTAATAGAACAACGTCATATATTTATGCAAGTTGTTCAAAAACATTGCAAAAATGGCAATTGCCCATCAGAATGGTTAGTTGAAGAGACGGACTACACTGCCCCTAGTGGTCAGCTTTACAAAGGATTGATTGCCATGTTTGCTAATCGTACGCAGCATTTGAGGCAATTGACAGGGTACGATTTATTGTTGCCTGCCAATGCACTTGATACTGATATTTGGCAATTCAGTGCAGATTTGAATCGTTGGAAATTAAACCCTAGTGAATTTATCAATACTCGTTTACAGAAAGATGTAAGTAATTAGGTGGCAGTAAGTAGGAAAAGGCTATGAGTCAAGAACGTTCTTTTATTAAAAGTGGTCGAAACACAATTATTCATAAAGATAAAAAACTCGACTTAGTAATTGTGAATGGCGAAACCCACCCACGTATAAAAGTGACACAAAATGGTCTTGAACCGTTTAAAGAAGATCTGCCAAAAAACCGTCGTGAAGCAAAAGAGCGTTACCTCGAAATGGTTTACATCACCAGCCCTGATGTTTTTGCAGAAGAAAAACGTCTATTGTTCATTCAAGCCCTTGATGGCCGAGAATATAAGATAGATTACAGTAAAATTGGCACTAAATTGTTTGTGCGTATTCATCAAGAAAGTTACTTATAATTTAGGGTGTTCTTGGCACTTTACTTGCTAGTTATCTTCTTATTTGGCCGTTGGTTATAAAGCCAACGTTGCATTTTAAGGTGGTAAACATGAGATTAGTGCCTCTTGTAGTTGTTGCATTAACGACACTCACAGCCTGTGGGGGCGGTGGGTCGAGTGACACAACACCAATCGCTGCGACAGTTAATGCTGGAGCTGATCAGCAAATTATTGAAAAAAGCGAGTTTACATTATTGGCTAAGGGCTCGCCTGCTGATGGAACATTTACGTGGCAACGAGTAAGTGGCCCTGTTGTAGAGGGGTTCCCAGCAGAAGGTGCTGAGCAAACTCTCACTGCCCCTGATATTAAGCGAGACTCAGAGCTCGTACTTAAAGTTAATTATCAAACGGGTGATGGTCAGTTAGTCAGTGATGAAGTAAGCATATTCATTACCTCTAATAACCAGCTGCCTGTTGCCGTGATCACGCAAACTGCACCGCAAGAACTGCCCTCAAAATACAATGATACTATTGTGCTCAGTGGTGAAGAGTCTGTCGATATTGATGAAAATGGTTCGATAGACAGTTACTTATGGACTCAGCTTTCGGGCCCAGATTTAACCGTTGATAGCTTTAATAATCAAACGATTAGCTTTACTCACCCGCTGCTAGAATCAAACACGCCAATGACATGGCGACTAACAGTGACCGATGATGAAGGGGGCTCTGCAAGCTCTGAACAGTCATTTACGCTTAATAAAACCCTTGAAGTAATCATTGCTAACGCTGGGGAAGATCAGCAAGTTATAGAGTTTGATACCGTTACGCTTGATGCAAGTAACAGTGAAATTGTGACTGCAACCAAGCAGTGCTATTGGGAACAACTAACGGGTGAAATAGTCACCCTTGCAAATCAAAATCAATGTATCACCACATTCATTGCCCCTGATGTTGATACCGACACAGAACTTAGTTTTGAGGTTACCGTAACCGACAGTAAATCGCGCAGTGATACAGATACGGTAGTGATTGGTATCAGCCCTAAACCCCTCGGCCTTATAAATGATACGGGCATGAGCGATTGCTATAACAACACGCAAAAAATTAACTGCAAAAGTGACAACTTCCCAGCTCAAGATGCAGATTTAGGGCGTGACAGTGTTGCTAATCAACTTGATAAAGTAGGCCAAGGTGACTTGGCATTTGATTTTACAAAATTAAATGAATTTGCGGATGAGCTGCCAGACGACGCAGTAAACTTTAGTTGTGTACGCGATAACGTGACAGGCTTAATTTGGGAAGTAAAAGCGGCAAGTGCCACACTGCCACCGGCAACCACTAACCGTGCAGCAACAAATCATTACACGTGGTATTTAAATAGTAATAACGGGGTACAAACGGGCAGTGTTCAAGGTGCAGCAAACTCAACGTGCCCAAGTAACACTGCGTGTGGTTTACAAACGTATGTGAATGAAGTGAATGCGATTGATTTTTGCGGCGGCACTAATTGGCGTGTTCCCACCTATACCGAACTTCTTGGAATACTGGATTACGCTAAACAAGGTGAAGCAAGCTTACTCAACAGTGAGTTTTTTCCAAATCAGCCAAGCAATATTCAGCTAAGCGATGATGGCAACCCGTTTATGCCGTATTGGACATCACAAACCGCTGTGGATGGTACCAGTTTGTCGCAGGCATATATCATTGATATGAGTAGCGCAAACGACTTGGCCTACCCGAAAGGGAAAACCGCCTTTGTCCGCTTAGTAAGAACACCGGGAGAATAATATGCGTAAACTATCTTTCTATGCATCGGTTGCCTTACTGGCAACACAGCCTACATTTGCTATGGCGCAGGTTTGCTACGATGCGGTAACGCAAACGACCCCAGACAGCCGCTTTGTCATTAACGAAAATGGCACGGTAAGTGATGTAGAAACAGGCTTAATGTGGCAACGTTGTAGCTTTGGACAAACTTACAATAGTGCAACGGCAACATGTGAAGGCACCAGCCAGCAGCTAACCTGGGGTGAAGCATTACGCGGTGCAAAGAATACGCGTCTTGCCGGTTTTTCTGATTGGCATGTGCCTAATGTAAAAGAGTTAGCCAGCATTTTAGAGCATCGATGCGTGCAGCCGAGTATTAACGAAAGTGTCTTTCTTGCTACTAAGCTGCAAAATTACTGGAGCAGCACATCAGGAAAAGAGCGAACAGACCTTGCTTGGGTTTATCAGTTTGATAAAGGCATAAACAGTCTTCACGCTAAAGAATCCGATGTATTTCTGCGACTCGTACGTTATGAAAAATAATTTTTAATGATAGATAGCCGCGCGTTTTCAAGCGCGGTTTTTATGTCGGCCCCTTTAATTCCTTGGGCGATAAATTGCTGTGGATCGACAGCGCTTGCCTGTTCAGTCACTTGGTGTAGTTGTGTTATACATGCCACTGGCTTTTGTTCACTTATTTCTAACGCCTTGAGTACGGCGTTTAAACGCTCAGGACGACGCCATAAATCAAGTCGGTTAAAACAGCCTAGCAGTGCGTCACAATCCGGCTGCTTGTCAGTCAATATTGAACGATGAGCAACAGTGTTAAGAGCAACATCACGCACTTCATTTGGTAGACGGATCTGCTGTGCGATTGTGTGAATATCAGATTCTGTTAGCGAGAGTGTCACTTGGCTAAAAAGTAATGCTGTGTCTGTAATAGAGTGCTTGTTGGCATAATCAAAGCGCGCTTGCATCGTTTGATACAATGCATCACTCCACTGTGATTCTAACGTGGGGCTGATCACATGTAAGCCTCCAATTTTAAAGAGAGTATTTAAAAACTCTGCAAATGCGCCATCACTAAGAGATTTTTCGCATTCTAACCAAACTCGTTCCGCTGTGAGTGTTTCAAGCTCGCCTGCTTTTACCATCGCAATAAGCAAACGTTCTGTTTCTGGCGCAATAGAAAAGCCTAAGTAATGATAACGAGCAGCAAATCGGGCGACTCGTAAAATACGTAACGGATCTTCAGAAAACGCATCTGAAACATGGCGTAATAAACGGTTCTCGATATCGCTTTGCCCACCAAAAGGGTCAACTAATGTGCCATCTTCGGCTTGCGCTATCGCATTAACAGTTAGGTCTCGGCGGATTAAGTCTTGTTCTAAAGTGACATCGGGCGTGAAATCGCAGATAAATCCCGTATAACCTTGGCCTTGTTTCCGCTCAGTTCGGGCAAGTGCATATTCTTCTTTTGTTTTTGGGTGCAAAAAAACAGGAAAGTCTTTGCCGACTTGTTGGTAGCCTTGTTTAATTAGTTGCTCGGGAGTTGCACCTACGACAACGTAGTCGCGTTCTTTTACTTCACGACCTAACAGTGCGTCTCTTACAGCGCCACCGACCAAATAAACCTGCATAGTACACCTATTATTTTTACCTTTTCGGTATTTTACGTTATTTGCCAGCGATACCCAAACTCCAAAAAACAGGCGCTTTATTCGGGGCCGTGTTTTTTATCTTAAAGTAATTTTAGTATAACGTACGAACAAGGTTTTAAGTCGCGTAGTTTTTTGCCATTATAGGCCGTGATTTTAAACGCAAGGAACATCACGGTGTATTTAAGCTATTTTGGCTTGTCAGAAAAACCTTTTTCGATTGCCCCTAATCCTGAATATTTATTTCTTAGTGAGCGTCATAAAGAGGCCTTAGCGCACCTTACTTATGGACTAGGTGAAGCCGGCGGTTTTGTACTTTTAACCGGCGAAGTGGGAACAGGTAAAACAACATTAACCAGAAGTCTGCAAGAGCAGTTACCTGAAAACACGCAAGTCGCACAAATTCACAACCCGGCATTGTCTCAACTTGAATTGCTAGCCAGTATTTGCGACGAACTTAAGATTGACTATGACAGCGAAAATGCAACATTAAAAACCTTAACAGATGTGATTAAAAAGCATCTTGAGGCGAATAATTTAGCAGGCGGTCATACCATCTTAATTATCGATGAAGCACAATTGCTGGCTCCCGATGTGCTTGAGCAATTACGCTTATTGACGAATATAGAAACAGATCATAAAAAGTTACTACAAATAGTGTTAGTTGGGCAGCCTGAGCTACAAGAGCTATTAAAACGCACCGAACTTAGACAACTTGCTCAACGTATTACGGCGCGTTACCACTTATTACCGCTTAGCGAAGGCCAAGTATTTGCTTATGTTAAACACCGTTTACTCAAAGCAGGTACTGAACAAGCTCTCTTTTCTGCTGATGCCTTAAAAGCGATTTACCAAGTAACAGAAGGGGTGCCAAGGCTTATTAATTTATTGTGTGAGCGCTGCTTAGTCGGAGCTTTTTCACAGCAAAAGCTGAGCATTGATAGTGAGCTTGTCATGCGCTCAGCAGTTGAAGCTTTACCGCCAAGCAGTGCGCCTATTTCGTCAACTGCGAACAAAGAGCCAAGTTATGTTTGGCTTTATCCTGTTTCATTTTTAGCCGTATTGGGTATGGGTATTGGTTTATCTTACCTAATATAACGAGTGATCATTTATGTCATTACTTTTAGATGCAATTAAACAATCTGGTCAACACGAGCAAACAGCGATTGATCATGACCACGCTGCTCTGCAGCTTAAACAACAACAAGAATTAACCCGTTATCGCCGTCTTGCCTTTTCGTTTGGGTTATTACTAGCGGTTATTTTAACGCTGATGGCAGGCTTCTCTATTGGTAAATGGCTGCAAAAAAATGAACCTTTTGCGCAAAAGCAAGTTACTAGTAACAGTGCTGAAGAGACACAAAATTCTTCACAAGCGACAGAGACTTTAGCGACAACAGATACAAATAATGTACCTGTAACAGAGGAGGCACCCGCAAAAGCCGTTCCGCAAGCTGCCAATACACAGGCCAATCCGCCTGTTAACAATACTGCGAATAATATGGGCCAAGTGCCTGTTACAGTCGCACCTCAGCAGCAAATGATGCAGCAAGTTCCTGTGCAAGGGCAGCAATATCAATGGGTGCAAGTACCCGTTAATACTGTGCCTGTTTATGCTAATCAAGGTTATCAAGGGCAACCTGTTTATCAACAGCCTGTGTATCAAAATCAGCCAATTTATCAGCCTCAGCAACCACAATTTTCGCAGCCAATGCAAATGCAACAAATGACACCGCAGCAAATGAGCAGTCGAGACATTGACATGAGCAAATACAAGGTGCTGGGTAAGCCGCTAAATGATCAAAGCCCATCGCAAGTCAACCAAACCGTGGTTGATGACGAATTTAACGACGTGCCTAATAACTTAAAAAGTGCCTTCGAGAGAGCAGTGCAAGATGTCGATAATAAGCATGTGGCTGATATAACGCGCAGTACTAAAAACTCATCATACGCAGAGCCTGTCGAACTGCTGCCTGACTCGCTGCAAAGCTTGATCCCAACAATTAAGTATCAGGCGCACATTTATGCCTCTGAAGCCTCTAAACGTTGGATAAAGATAAATGGTCGTGAATTGTATGAAGGCGATAATATTGGCGTACTCAATGTGATAGAAATCACACCTGAGCAAAGTTTATTTAGTTACGACGGTTACGAGTTTACGTTAAAAGCACTGCAAGACTGGCCAGAGTAGCCAGTCTTATATTTAAAAATAGTGGCTATGGCAAAATTGAGTTTTTAAAGAAGCGGATCAGATCGACATTAAAGTCATTGGGTCTGACTGCTGCTTCTAAGCTATCGTGACAACGGTTATTTGCTAAATCAATATCTTGCACTTCGGTATAGTGTGCATGTTTGGCGTTATAAAACACTTTTACCACGGGTTTTAATGGGCTGCTTGGGTTACTTCGTGTAACCACGGCAAGCTTTTGGCTTTCAAGTTTCACCAAGGTGCCGACAGGGTGAATACCGATACATTGAATAAATTTCGTCACAAGGTCGCCATCAAAACTATCTGGGCAGCCATCTTTTAGAATTTTAAATGCTTTAATTGGCTCCATACCGGCTTTATAGACTCGCTCTGCGGTGAGTGCGTCATATACATCAACAATCGACGCCATACGAACGTACAGGCTTAATTCATCACCATGCTTACCGAATGGGTAGCCGCTGCCATCTAATCGCTCATGATGGAAACCCGCAATTTCAACTGCGATGCCACTGAGGCCTGATTGTTCTAATATTTCTTTGCTGAAACGGGCATGGTCTTGAATGATTTGATATTCTTCGTCTGTTAACTTACCTGGCTTATTGAGTATTTCATCAGGTATTTTTATTTTGCCAATATCATGCAGTAGGGCACCTGTCGCTATTTCTTGAATGATGCTTTTATCGATGCCTAAGTGTTTGGCAAAAATGCTAATAAGAATTGAAACGTTAATTGAGTGTTCGAGTAAATAGGCGTCTTTTTCGCGCATTCTGGTAATGCAGGCAAGGGCATCTTGATTACGGAAAACGGAGTCCATAAAGCCACTGGCCAATTCTTGAAATGGCGCAATATCAATTTTATTACCAGTACGAATATCATTAAATGCTTTGCTTTGGAGTGATTTTGCTTCGTTGTATAAACTATTCGCTTTGGCCATTTCTGCAGACACGCTATGCGATGTATGCCAGGGGTTATGGGCGACGGTTTGCGGCTCTGGCGGCGAAGTATTTTGCTGCTCTTCTACTTTATTGTCACTGCTCATTGTGAGCGTTTTATCGGGGTCGATAACGACTTCTAAGATACCCGCTTTAGCTAGTTTATCGATACCTCCCTGAGTCTTCACCCATCCTTGGTTTTTAATGCGGATTTTGCCTGTCTGCTTTGTAACGCTTTGTACAAACATACCGGGCTTAAGTTGATCAATAGGGAGAGTTTTCAAGGCCTTTACTTCAAGTTAAATACATTACCTTTAACCTAGCAGATATTTTGTCTTCTAGTAAATAATAATAAAGGTGATAATTTTGTAATTGGAGCAGCTTTTCGTCTATAAAGTGGTTGTTTTTCTTAATGTTAGGCTATTTTATCTGGGTATAAAAAAGCCCCTGTTAGGTACAGGGGCTTTTAGATTTTATAACAGCAAAGTTAGTTAACTTTTATGCGCTGTTTACTCATCGTCTTCAACAAGCGTCATCAGTGATGTATTACCACCTGACGCTGTTGTATCGATACTGATTGTTTTTTCAGTCAGTAAGCGCTTGATTAACGTATCGTAGTACTCAGAGCTAATCACTGGCAGAATCGCCCCTTTACGTTGTGCTAACTGTTGGCTGAAATAGCCTAAACGTGATGAGCGAGCTGCTACAACCGCACCGGCAAGGTGAGGGTGTGCCAAGATAGCTTGTAACTGGTTAGGCTTAGCAACTTGGAATACACCTTCGGCGATACCTGTTGAAATAAACTTGTCTTTGAAAGCAACCGCTTCTTCGTAGAATAGTTCAGATGCAACGGTGATGACTGTATTACCCGCAGCAAGTGCTGTGATAATTGAAATCGCCCAGAAGTTAAATGAAGTACTCTTATCGGCATAACACACAACACAACCACGAGGCTCAAGGTGAAGCGTATTAGATTCACCTGTTGGTCCAGGTAATACCGTGTGTTTACGCATGTGCTTTTCAAGGCGGTTAAGCTGCGCACGTGCATCGGCTAATGTTAATGCTAAGTCATCAGCAAGCTCGTCGATAATTTCGACAGTAGCGACTTTTGCTAACAACTGACGTACCGCAGAAACGCGGTCGTTTAACGGTGTTGCACGCCAGATTTTTTCATCGCGTAATGAGTTTTCCATTAGCTTAGCAACTTGCTCAGCCGCACCTGAATAATGGTGAGTGTCTAGCTCATCAGGTGATAGGTTCGTCATTTGTACGTTATCAGGTGACGCTTTTTCTTTCACAAGACGTTGTAAGTAGTTAGGACCACCTGCTTTAGGGCCAGTACCTGAAAGGCCACGACCACCAAATGGTTGCACACCAACAATTGCACCAATCATGTTACGGTTTACGTACACATTACCTGCACGAGACATTTTTGCTAAGTATTCACAACGCTCTTCAATACGTGAGTGAATACCCATTGTTAGACCGAAGCCTGTGCCATTGATTTGATCAATCACATTATCAAGCTCTGAGCCTTTGAAACGAATAATGTGCACACATGGACCAAATACTTCGCGTTTAAGTACAGAAAGGTCTTTAATTTCATATAAACGCGGTGCGAAGAAATAAGCGCCATTTTCGTTGTTATCAGGAATTGCACACTCGTAATGAAGTGTTGCATTACCTTTTAAGTATTCAACGTGTTCGTTTAAGTTTTTCAGTGCTTTTTCGTCAATAACAGGACCAATGTCAGTCGAAAGTAATGAAGGGTCGCCAACATGAAGCTCTTTTAATGCGCCTTTGATCATCTCAATGATGCCATCAGCAATATCTTCTTGTAAGAATAAAACACGTAATGCAGAACAACGTTGACCCGCACTTTGGAAGCCAGAGCTGATCACATCATCAACAACTTGCTCAGGAAGCGCTGTTGAGTCAACGATCATACAGTTTTGACCACCTGTTTCTGCAATTAACGGCACTTGAATGTCGTTACGTGCAGCTAGTGTTTGCGAGATGATTGTGCCTGTTTCAGTTGAACCTGTGAACATCACAGCTTGAATACGCTCATCAGGTACAATTGTCTTACCTACTTCGCTACCACGTGCAATAACAGGTTGTACAACATGCTCAGGTAAGCCAACAGATAACATAAGGTCAATTGTACGAAGCGCAATTAAACTTGTTTGCTCAGCTGGTTTTGCAATCACCGTGTTACCCGTTACGATAGCAGCAGCAACTTGGCCTAAGAAGATAGCAAGCGGGAAGTTCCATGGGCTGATACATAAGATCACGCCACGCGCTTCAAAACGCTCATCCTCAGATAACTCTTCAGCACGAGCAGCGTAATAACGGCAGAAATCAACGGCTTCACGCACTTCATCAATGCCATCTTGCGCCACTTTACCCGCTTCTTTAATACAAAGAGCGACGAGTTCATCGTGGTGACGCTCTAAAATATCAGCGATGCGGCGAAGTAAGTTAGCGCGTTCTTTAACCGGTGTTTGTGACCATGATTCAAACGCTTTTTCAGCATTTTCAAGAAGCGCAGTCATCTCATCAGATGATTGTAGTTTCACATGACCAATGATTTCTTTGTGGTTCGCAGGGTTTTTAACTGCAATTGAACCTTCTGGTACATCATTTAAATCAATGCGATTTTCTGCAAACCAGGTGTCTAGGTTTTCTTTAAATGGTGTAATGGCATTGATGTCAGTTAAATCCATGCCTTTTGAGTTCGCTCGCTCGTCACCGTATAAATCGATAGGCATCTTGATTTGCGTGTTGTACTTATTACGCAGCCCTTGCAGTGTTTCAACTGGGTCAGGTAACAGTGCTTCAACTGGTTGAGTGGTATCAACAATCGCGTTAACAAACGATGAGTTAGCGCCGTTTTCTAATAAACGACGTACTAAGTATGCAAGTAAGTCTTCATGCTGACCTACGGGTGCGTATACACGACACTGAATTTTTTCTTGTTCAACGATTTGGTCGAACAGTGATTCACCCATACCGTGTAAACGTTGGAATTCGAAGCCTTCGTGATCGCCTTTTGCAACTTCTAAAATCGTCGCTGCTGTATAAGCATTGTGTGTTGCAAATTGCGGATACAGAACATCGCGTGCTTCAAGCAGTTTAATCGCACAGGCTTTGTATGATACGTCGGTAGTTGCTTTACGGGTAAATACAGGGTAGTGATCTAAACCATCTTGTTGTGTGGTTTTGATTTCGGTATCCCAGTATGCGCCTTTTACAAGACGAACCATTAATTTGCGGCCAACACGGCGTGCAAGGTCTGCAACCCACTCAACAACGAAAATAGCGCGTTTTTGGTAGGCTTGAACTGCTAAACCGAAACCTTGCCAGTTACCCAGTTCTTCATCACTGAATACCGCTTCGATAATATCTAAAGAAATATCTAAACGGTCAGCTTCTTCAGCATCAACCGTAAAGCCGATATCGTAGCTTTTAGCTGCAAGTGCGAGTTCTTTTAGTTTTGGTACGATTTCAGCCATAACACGTTCACGATGCGTGAACTCGTAACGTGGATGAATCGCAGAAATTTTCACTGAAATACCCGGGCTCTTTATTGGGCCACGACCATTTGCAGCTTTACCAATTGCGTGAATGGCTGTCATGTAGCTTTGGAAATAACGCTCAGCATCTTTCATGGTGCGCGCGCCTTCACCTAGCATATCGTATGAGTATACGTAGCCTTTTTGTTCTTTATCAGCAGCACGTTCAATTGCTTCGTCAATGGTACGACCCATTACGAACTGCTTACCCATGATCTTCATCGCGAAGTTCACAGATTTACGAATAACCGGTTCACCTAAACGACCAATGGTTTTCTTAAGCACACCAAATTGTTGCTCTTTAGATTTGTCGCTGTAGTTAACCATTTTACCCGTTACTAACAGACCCCAAGATGAGGCGTTTACGAATAAAGAGTCACTGCTACCTAAATGCGAACTCCAATCACCCTTGGCAAGCTTGTCACGGATAAGCGAGTCTTGCGTTGCCTTATCTGGAACACGTAGTAATGCTTCTGCTAAACACATTAAAACAACGCCTTCTTCACTCGATAGTGAGAATTCGTTTAACAGAGCATCGACACCGCTTTGACCATCTTGGTCGCGACGGATATTTAAAACCATTTGACGAGCACGTTCCCACGCTCGGCTACGGGCTTTAACGCCTACTTCAGCCAAAGGCAAAATGTGATCGATAACCGCATTTTCATCTATACGGTAAAAGTCGCGGATCTTTTGTCTAATTGGACATTCAGTTGTCAAATCGCCATTAAATAGCATATGTAACCCTCTGGTATGTGGAGTCTAGAAATAAACTAAAAGTATTTCTTACCATTGATATAATCCGTGCATTCTAATTAAAATCCAGCAGAATATGCTGGTTATATTTTTCGATTTACGATAATTTACAGGGCATACCGTTAACTTAGCCGCATAAAATTCTGTTATGACTAACCCGAATAGATTACGCATGTTAGATCGTATCGATTTAGCAATTTTAGACGCTCTGCAAAAAAATGGCAGAATATCGAACGTAAACCTGGCAAAACAGGTGAATTTGAGTCCGAGTCCATGCCTTGACCGTGTTAAGCGCTTAGAGCAAGAGGGCTACATTGAGGGGTATTATGCAAAGTTAAGCGAAGCCAAGCTTAATCAAAGTTTGTTGGCTCATGTGCAAGTGTCGTTAGTGACCTCAAATACCTCAGTGTTTAAAGTGTTCAGAGAATATATTTTAAATATTCCACAAGTGGTCGAGTGCGACATGGTGGCAGGCGGATACGATTACCTATTAAAAGTGCGAGTCTCTGATATGGACGAATATCGCCAAGTTTTGGGTGATTTGGTTGATATTCCCGGTGTTGGTACGCACCACACCTATATGGTGATCGAAAAGATAAAACAAGATAGCGGTTTAAGATTCGATATCTAAACAAAAAAAGCACCAAACGGTGCTTTTTTTATGAAGATTTTTTGCTGGGTTATACCCACTCGCTTAATTAATCCCTAAAAATGATTAACTATTATTGCGGGTTGCTATTATTACGCCCAACCATCATAACGTTTACGGCGTGAAAGCATAATCGTTAAAATAATACCAAGTAATAAACCAATAAATGCAATAGCACCGCCGTATGTTAATAGTTGGCGTTTTTCTTTGGCACTGGCTAATTGTTTCACGTTGCGCTCAGATTCTATGGTACTTTTTAGTTTTTCAATTTGTTCGCTTAGCGCTTGGTTTTGCTCAGTGAGGGTTCTGTTTTGTTCTTGTAATTGCGGTAGTTCAATTTCTGCTTGGCGTAATTGCTCTTGCATCAAGGTCATGTCGTTATTCAGAGCTTGAAATTGCTGATGGATACCGGCGTTTTCGCTGATAAACTTCGTTTCTACCCAGCCTTCGCGGTCTTTGTCGTCGCGAATTTTAAAATAACCATTATCTTCTTCTGATAACAAGGTAATTTGAGTACCTGCATCAACTGACCCCAAAATACGGTAGTTTTTACTCGGGCCTGAATGCATAAAGGTATAGAGGTTGTCGACTATGTATGCGGTGTTTCCGTTGTCGCTTGTAGGCGCTTCTTCTGCATAGCTAATGAAAGTGGCGGCTGATAAGAGCAGCCCAAAAATACACTGTTTTAACATCAATCTACCTTGTTAATGTAACCTTGCCCAAAAATGGTCAAATTTTTAAATACGTAATGTATAGAGATAGTAGGGATTTCAACTATTAATAGCAAGGCTGATATTGTAATCCAAGACAGGGTTTGAGGGTAAAAATCAGGAAAAAGTTTGCATTAAGTAGCTGCTTTGTTTATTTTGAGCACTTATTTATTTTAAATGTACTCCGCAAAACGAATGGATACTGAGATAGAACTGAAGTTTTTGGTGTCAGATGCCGTTGTTCCACTGATCCCCGCATTAATTACTCAATTTGCAAAAACCGTTACAAATAAACCGTCACGCAGCTTACAAAATGCTTACTATGATACGCCAAGTCGTGAGTTACGCGCACTGGATATTGGTTTGCGTACCCGCTGCTGTGATAACCAGTGCGAGCAAACGATTAAACTCGCTGGCGAAGTTGTAGGTGGATTACATCAACGCCCAGAATATAACTTACCTTTAGAGGGTGGTCGCCCAGATTTAATGGCTTTTGATGCCACAATTTGGCCGCATGGCATGCAAGTTAATGCGATTGCTGACAACCTGTATCCTATTTTTAGTACTAACTTTATTCGTCGCACGTGGTTAATCGAAACCAACAGTGGAGCTAAAATTGAGGTTGTACTTGATAAAGGTGAAATTGCAGCGTCAGGTAAAGTTGAGCTGATCTCTGAGCTTGAAGTGGAATTAATTGAAGGCAGTCGCCACGAGTTATTTGCCCTTGCAGATAAACTGGTTAGCGAATGTAATGTGCGTCTTGGGCTATATTCGAAAGCTGCACGAGGTTATGGCTTAGCTGATAACACCCCACTAAAAGCAAGTAAATCGATTGGGTTTGTGCCTCTTAAAAAAGAGGCCACACAAGAACAAGCTTTGGTCGCAGGGATAAATTACGCGATTCGCTTTGTACAAAAGCATGAAGCCTGTTACTTCATCAAGCCGAGCTTAAAAACCTTAAAACGAGTCACAGATGGCATTCGATTAATTCGCCACACCTTTTGGCTGTTCGATGATATTGTTAGTAAGGATGATACAGAGTCATTACGTACTGAGTTAAAGTGGTTGCTGAGTGAGTTGGCGTGGGTTGAAAACGCCATTCAGTTAAAAACCTATACCTCAAAACGTCACGCCTATTATAAAAAAATTAATAGCGCACCAGAGCTAACTCAAGTGATTAACGACCTAAAAGAGCTTCAGCCGAGTATTGACGATGTAAAAGCGTTATTTCACAGCACCCGTTACAACCGTTTGCTGTTGCAATTGACCACCTGGTTGATTGAAAAGCAATGGCGTAAGTCGTGGGGGCAGGCAGAGTTCCAAGCTGCAGAAAAACCAGTAGCAGATATAGCCAAGCGTTTATTTGCAAAAGATTGGCACGATATGCATGAGCTTATTCCTGAACAACAAGCACTGAGTGATAAAGACTATTTATCGTTGCGTACTCGTCTAGAAAACTCTCTGTTAAGTGGTAACTGTTTGGGGGCATTATTCAATAAAGACGACAGAAGCGAGTTTCGTATTCCTTGGTTAGATATTTCGCATGGTATTTACGAGCTCAGTACTCTTGAGTATTTAAAGCAGTTGTGTGCAGGACAAGACGATCAGGAATTAGCAAAGATTCAAACGTGGCTTGAGCAAAAGTCAGAATTTTTAGTGAGCGCCATGGAACAAAGTCGTCATGCCTCATTCAATACTGATCCCTACTGGTTATAAATTTGTGAATCGTTGGCTATTCATTGGGTTAGCGTGGTTTAGTTGTTCAACTGTCGCGACCCCAATAGAATGGCATACTTACAAGCAGCAAGAAGGTATAAAGGTCACGTATCAAAAACATGACAGTGGCATTATCGAAATTAATGCATCTGTGGTTGTTGAAGATACCAAGGCAGATGACTTTATGGCCTTACTTAGCGATACCGACAACGCGCCAAATTGGCTCGAAAATGTTCAAAGTGTAACCTTAATAGAGCGGCTTAGCCCCGCAGAGACGCTCGTTTATACGCGCTTTAACTCGCCTTGGCCGGTTTCTGATCGTGATTTAGTGAGCTACTCTTGCTATCACACCTTAAGCGATAATAAAACCGAGCTTAAAATTACCAGCCAGCCCTACGTTAAACCTTTGGTAAAAGGGGTGGTGCGTATTAAAGAGCTCGCCGCTTATTGGCGCTTAGAGCAACAGCAAAATAACTTATTGATTACTCACCAAGCGTATGCAGACCCAAGCGGTGCTATTCCGCATTGGTTAAGTAATAAAGTATCTTTAAAAAGTGTGTTTAAGTCATTACAAGCATTGCGTGAACAGCTAAAAAAGAATGCGTTTTCACGGACAAATCCCCCAAGTGTGCCAGGAAAGTGCTTATCTTAGTAAAGCGAAGATGACATTTTAGGTATTTATGAATATTATCTGCGAAGTTTATTCGTACTAGGAACAGCATGAAAGAACCCAAAATCCCCTTGGTCAATAAACCCAACGGCATTGGTATTGGACGTATTTTAAAAGCCACAAGGTGCTCAATTAAAGGTTTTAAGGCCGCATTTAAAGAAGAGTCAGCTTTTCGCTCAGAAATTTATTTAGGGGTGTGTTTATTACCGTTATCGGTTTTTCTGGCGCAGTCACTGACTCATTGGCTCGTGTTGTTTATTCCGTATTTATTACTGTTGATTGTTGAACTACTCAATTCGGCCATCGAAGCGCTGACTGACAGAGTGGGGATTGAATATCATGTACTGTCTGGGCGCGCAAAGGATATGGCCTCGGCAGCGGTGACCTTGTCATTGGTTATTTTAGCGCTGGTTTGGCTGGTGGCGATGTATGAAAAGATAATGACGTTACTGTAATTAATACCAATCGCAATAATACTTAATCATTTTGAGTGATGAAACCAGTCGCTATCTGCGTTAATAATATCTGATTTACGACTGCATGGATGCAGGAGGTAGAGCAATGCAGGAGCAATTGCAGAGAACAACTAAATAACTAAATTTTTGCCTTGTTATCAACGCGGTTTTATTGCCTTAAAGTAGATCCCTTAATTAAGCGCAATGGTATAAAAATTTAGAGTAAAAAATTAAACACAAAAAAAGCGCCAAAATGGCGCTTTTTCAGTCTGTATACCCTATTACAGGCCAGCAGCTGCGCGAAGTGCGTCTGCTTTGTCTGTACGCTCCCAAGGGAACTCTTCACGACCGAAGTGACCATAAGCGGCAGTCGGTTGATAGATAGGACGCTCAAGATCAAGCATTTGGATTAAGCCGTAAGGGCGTAGGTCGAAGTGCTCACGCACTAATTCGATTAGACGTGCTTCTTCTAATTTACCTGTACCAAATGTCTCGATGCTGATAGATGTTGGCTCTGCAACACCGATAGCGTAAGAAACTTGAAGTTCACACTTGTCAGCAAGACCCGCAGCAACCATGTTTTTAGCAACGTAACGTGCCGCGTATGCAGCGCTACGGTCAACTTTTGATGGATCTTTACCTGAGAAAGCACCACCACCGTGACGCGCCATACCACCGTATGTATCAACGATGATTTTACGACCAGTCAGACCACAGTCACCCATTGGGCCACCGATAACGAAACGGCCAGTTGGGTTGATGAAGAATTTCGTTGCGCTAGAGATAAGCTCTGCTGGAAGAACCGGCTTAATGATGGTTTCCATTACCGCTTCTACTAGGTCGTTTTGTGAGATTGAATCACAGTGTTGCGTTGAAAGAACAACAGCATCAATACCTACCGGCTTACCATTTTCATATGCAAATGTTACTTGTGATTTTGCATCTGGGCGTAACCAGTTAAGCTCACCGCTTTTACGAACTTGCGCTTGACGCTGAACTAAACGGTGTGAATACGTGATTGGTGCAGGCATTAAAACGTCAGTTTCGTTACATGCATAACCAAACATTAAACCTTGGTCACCCGCGCCTTGGTCTTCTGGACGTGCACGGTCAACACCTTGGTTGATGTCTGGAGATTGTTTACCGATAGTGTTTAGGATTGCGCACGAGTCAGCATCAAAACCCATGTCTGAATGCGTGTAACCGATTTCACGTACAGTTTTACGTGTAATTTCTTCGATATCAACCCACGCGCTAGTAGTGATTTCACCACCCACCATAACCATACCAGTTTTAACGTAAGTCTCACATGCAACACGGGCATGAGAATCTTGCTCTAAGATAGCATCTAGAACCGCGTCAGAGATTTGGTCCGCGATTTTATCCGGATGACCTTCAGATACAGATTCAGAAGTAAATAAATGTTTTGCCATTGTATTTCTGCTCACAAATATTGCGCTTCACTAACGTCGGTAATAGCGCTAAAAAATTAAGGGGCGTATTTTATCTAAAACAATTATGTTTGCATAGTTATTTTACGCCTAGACGTCTATTTTAAATTACTAATAACATTTCGTTCTTAATAAACAGTGGTAATAGACCCATTTAATACGGATTTTTAATTGCACTGCACCCATACAATAAGTAAGAATGGGGCTTAACAAACAACCAGCGCAAATACATTAAAGGTAGGAGAATTCATGCCATCTCGCAAAGAACTTGCAAATGCTATTCGCGTCTTATCAATGGACGCAGTACAACAGGCCAACTCTGGCCACCCTGGAGCCCCTATGGGCATGGCAGATATCGCAGAAGTACTATGGCGCGATTATCTAAAGCACAACCCGACGAACCCAGAGTGGGCAGACCGTGATCGCTTTATTCTTTCAAATGGCCACGGTTCGATGCTGATTTATTCTCTACTACATTTAAGTGGTTACGACTTACCACTTGAAGAAATTAAAAACTTCCGTCAAATGCATTCAAAAACACCAGGGCATCCAGAGTATGGCTATGCACCAGGTATTGAGACCACTACGGGCCCATTAGGCCAAGGGATCACAAATGCGGTAGGTATGGCAATTGCTGAAAAAGCGCTTGCTGCTCAATTTAACCGTGAAGGCCACGACATCGTTGATCACTTTACCTACGCGTTTATGGGTGATGGCTGTTTAATGGAAGGTATCTCTCACGAAGCCTGTTCATTAGCGGGCACATTAGGCCTGGGTAAACTTGTTGCGTTTTGGGATGACAATGGCATCTCTATCGACGGTGAAGTAGAAGGTTGGTTCAGCGACGACACACCTGCACGTTTTAAAGCATATGGCTGGCACGTGGTGAGTGATGTTGATGGCCATAACCCAGAGGCCATCCGCGCAGCAATAGAAGAAGCACGTAGTATTACCGACAAGCCATCATTAATTTGTTGTAAAACAGTGATTGGTTACGGTTCACCTAATAAGTCGGGTAGTCATGACTGTCATGGTGCTCCACTTGGTCATGATGAGATCAAAGCGGCACGTGAATTCTTAGGCTGGACAGGCGAAGCATTTGAAATCCCCGCTGATATCTACAGCGAATGGGACGCAAAAGAAAAGGGCCAACAGCTAGAATCAAACTGGGACGAAAAGTTTGCGGCATACGCAAATGCACACCCAGAGCTAGCAGCAGAATTTAAGCGTCGTACAAATGGCGAATTGCCAGCAGATTGGGCTGAAAAGTCACAAGCGTACATCGAAGAGCTGCAAGCAAACCCTGCAAACCCTGCAACACGTAAAGCTTCACAAAATGCACTGAATGCATTTGGTCCATTATTACCAGAGTTTATGGGCGGCTCAGCTGACCTTGCTGGTTCAAATTTAACAATTTGGGATGGTTCAAAAGGCGTAACAGCAGACGACGCAAGCGGTAACTACATCTACTACGGTGTCCGTGAGTTTGGTATGTCGGCAATTATGAATGGTATTGCACTGCACAAAGGCTTTATTCCTTACGGCGCAACATTCTTAATGTTTATGGAATACGCGCGTAATGCGGTACGCATGGCTGCATTAATGAAGCAACCAAGCATTTTTGTATACACGCACGATTCAATTGGTCTGGGTGAAGATGGCCCTACGCACCAACCAGTAGAGCAAATTGCAAGCATGCGCTTAACGCCTAATCTTGTTAACTGGCGTCCGTGTGACCAAGTTGAGTCTGCAATTGCATGGCAACAAGCGATTGAGCGTAAAGATGGCCCAACGTCATTGATCTTCACACGTCAAGGTCTTGAGCAACAAACGCGTACTGCACAACAGTTAAGCGATGTGAAAAAAGGTGGTTACGTACTGAGTTGCGATGGTGAGCCTGAGCTTATCCTTATTGCAACGGGCTCAGAAGTGCAGCTTGCACAAGACGCCGCTGCAGAGCTTCGTTCACAAGGCAAAAAAGTACGTGTGGTTTCTATGCCTTCAACTGACTTGTTTGATGAGCAAGACGCAGCCTACAAAGAAAGCGTATTACCAGCAAGCGTAACACGCCGCGTAGCTATCGAAGCGGGCATTGCAGACTACTGGTACAAATACGTAGGCCTAAATGGCGCAGTAGTAGGTATGACGACATTTGGTGAGTCAGCACCTGCTGGTGAGTTATTCAAGCACTTTGGTTTTACGGTTGAAAACATCGTAAACAAAGCAAACGCTTTGTTCTAAGCTTTAGTCGCTAAAATTTAAAAGCCCGCGCGGTCTTAGCACTGCGCGGGCTTTTTTATGGATTTTTGCTGCCAGTCAAAAGATTCGATACATACCCGACAGATCAGCAATAATTATCACTGCTACTTGGGTACTTAATACCGTAGGGGGCGTTATTAGTGTTTTGGTGAACACATAGGCACTCTCTTTGTTTTTTTAATTGCTCAGTGTATAAAAGATAATAAAAAATCAGCTCACATATAGAGGTTAATTGAATAATCTTCAGTTGCTGCTTACTTAAAATTCGGGCAGGCTGAAATAAAGAAGATTATAAAACATAACAGGAGTGAGTATGACTCAGTTTGACAGTGTAAGTGTTGTAAAAAAAGCGAATGTCTATTTTGATGGTAAAGTTTCGAGCCGTGTTGTACTTTTTGCCGATGGCAGTACTAAAACATTAGGTTTTATGCAACCAGGAGAATTTGAGTTTGGCACAAATCAAAAAGAGCACATGGAGTTACTTGCGGGAGAGTGGCAAGTGTTACTGCCAGGCGAAACTGAGTGGCAAGCCATGAAGGCTGGAGATTCGTTTAATGTAGACGCCAATGTTACCTTTCGCGTAAAGGTAACTGACTTTGCTGATTATTGTTGCTCGTACACTTAATGAGCAGTTGATAACCTTTCTATAAAGCCCGTGTAATACGGGCTTTTGCATATTTTATCCGCAGAGCATGATCTAAATCATGTGTGGTTACAATCAATTACTAATTATCTTTGATTTTCGCTTGTGTTAATTCAAATCGCCCCCAATACTAACTATGAGGTAACAAGAAAAAAGGATACCCTATGAAGATTAATATTTCTGGTCATCATGTTGACGTTACTGAGGCTGTTAGAGCTCATATCAACGAGAAATTCTCAAAAATTGCTAGCCATTTTCCATCGTTAATATCTCTCGATATTATTCTTTCAAAAGAACATCACAAGTATCAAGCTGAGATCAGCACTATTTATGAAGGTGCACGTTTATCAGTTAAAGGAGAAGATGAAGTGATGTACCCAGCACTTGCAAATGCAGCTAAAAAACTCGATGCATCGCTAAAACATCGTAAAGGGCAAATGAAAGCTAAACTACATGAAAAACCGGTGAGCACAACGCCGGAAATCGCCCATGAGATTATTCAAGAAATGAATTTAAGCTAATAAATTAGACGCTAAGTGTTAGCCACAAAAATTTAGCGCAAAACCTCGAACAAGAGAAAGCCAAACATAAATATGTTTGGCTTTTTTGGTTTTATAAACTGACAACTTAATCTTAGAACTCAGAAGCGAGGAGTGTCTTCCAATCTCATCTAAAACGCTGTAAGTTGCTTGTAACTAAGAATAAAACACATAAAGCATATGCAATCAGCAGTATCACATTGGCAATCTAAACTTAATGCACTTGGCCCTGGCATATTAATGGCCACAGCGGCGATTGGTGGCTCACATTTGGTGGCGTCGACGCAGGCTGGCTCGTTATTTGGCTGGCAACTATTTTGGCTAATCATTGTTGTGAATGTACTTAAGTACCCATTCTTTCGATTTGGTATGGAATACACCCTTGCAACTAAACAAAGTTTAGTTGAGGGCTACAAGCAAAAAGGGCCGGGTTACTTTTACAGTTTTATTGCGTTAAATATTGTGGCAGCAATAGTGAATACCGCAGGGGTACTACTTTTAACAGCCAGCCTATTACATTACGCACTGCCGGTCACCATTTCGGTGACCTTGTTGTGTTGGATTATTTTGGCTGTCTGTTTACTTATTTTGTTGTTGGGGCATTTTAAGGCGCTCGATAACGTGTCTAAAATCATTATGGTGCTGCTTACTGTTACAACTGTGGCTGCTTTGGTGGTGGCAATTAATAATGGTCTTATGGCTCCAGTTGACTACGTGGGCCCGTCGCCGTATGAGCTTGCAATGCTAGGGTTTATGGTGGCGCTAATGGGCTGGATGCCAGCTCCTATTGAAATCTCAGCGATTAGTTCACTTTGGCTTAAAGAAAAGCAGCAGCAACAAGTTATTACTAAGCAGCAAGGTTTATTTGATTTTAATTTAGGCTACTGGCTTACCGCAGCCCTAGCTTTGGTGTTTTTTTCGCTAGGTGTATTAGTGCAATACGGACACGTACAAGCCGTGCAATTAGGCGGGGTGGCGTTTGCTAAACAGCTTATTGATATGTACGCCCTTACAATGGGGGAGTGGGCAAGGCCATTGGTGTCGGGTATCGCATTTTTATGTATGTTTGGCACCACGCTTACCGTGCTTGACGGCTACGCCAGAACCTTAAATGAATCGCACAAATTATTGCCTGTAAAACAGTCCAAACACAGTTTAAATATGTGGCTTTTACTGCAAGCATTTTCTGGCATGGCAATCATTTTATTCTTTAAATCGGCACTTGGCCCCATGCTTACGTTTGCCATGACTCTCGCCTTTGTTACCACCCCAGTATTTGCATGGCTTAACTTTAGTTTAGTGCGCTCAGAGCCAAGTATTGTGCATTCCCCCTTAATTCGCACTCTAAGCTGGCTGGGTTTGGTTTATTTAGTGGGTTTTGCGCTGGTGTTTTTGGTTTGGAAGTTTACCTAATTTGCCTGAGCGAAGTGAAATCCAGCATCATTGTGTGTCAGCAGTGGGTTTATCCCAAGTCAATTTTTAGTATTGCGCGATATAAAATCGCGCCTACAATCTAGGCTAACTCAATTCCCTAATCGCATTACTTATGCCATCTAAGGTGAGTGGATACATGCGGTTGTTCATTAACTGTTTTATAAAATCAATCGATTGATAGTAACGCCAGTGCTCAACCGGTTGTGGGTTGAGCCAAGCGACTTTATCAAAGTGATTTGTTATGCGGTTTAGCCAGGCGCTGCCGGGTTCCTCATTCCAATGTTCTATACTGCCACCAGGGTAGGCGATTTCGTAAGGACCCATGGTGGCATCGCCAACAAAAATGACCTTGTAGTCACTGGTGAACTTGTTAATCAAGGTCATGGTATCAATCACATTTGAGTGGCGGCGCTCGTTGTCTTGCCAAACACGCTCGTATAAACAATTATGAAAATAGTAAAACTCGAGGTGCTTAAATTCGCTGTGTGCAGCACTAAATAACTCCTCACAGGTATGAATGTAATCATCCATTGAGCCGCCAATATCAAACAACATCAGCACTTTTACAGCATTGTGGCGCTCGGGTGCCATTTTTACATCGAGCATGCCACCTTGCTTTGCAGTAGCACGAATGGTTTCGGTTAAATCGAGAGTGTCGCTAGCCCCGGTGCGGGCAAATTTACGCAGTTTTTTAAGCGCGAGCTTAATGGTGCGAGAGCCAATTTCGCGGTCACTGTCGAGGTTGCGGTATGTCCGTTTATCCCATACTTTTACAGCACGGCGGTTACGATTACCGTCTTGACCAATACGCACGCCTTCTGGGTTAAAGCCATACGCGCCAAACGGCGAGGTGCCGCCAGTGCCAACCCATTTGTTGCCGCCAGCATGGCGTTTTTGCTGTTCTTCAAGGCGCTGTTTCAGGACTTCCATAAGTTTATCGAGGCCACCCATCGCTTTTAACTGTGCTTTTTCTTCGTCTGTTAAGTGTTTTTCAAACTCTTTGCGCAACCAGTCGTTAGGCAGGTTATGCTGTTGTTTTAAGCTTTCGAGTAAATCAAGGTCAGCAACCCCGCTAAAGTAATCGGCAAAGGCTTTATCAAACCGGTCAAAGTGAGTTTCGTCTTTGACCATGATGGTACGCGCTAAGTAATAAAACGCGTCTACGTCGGCAAAAATGACCCCTTGCTTGAGCGCGTTGATCAAATCAAGTAACTCACGCAGACTCACGGGTAAGCGGTATTCACGTAACTTAAAGAAAAACGCAATTAACATCTTAACGACGACTCATAAAAGCAAGTTTTTCGATGAGGCTAATGTCTTGCTCGTTCTTTAATAGCGCACCAAACATTGGCATTAGGCCGCCTTTTTGGCTTTTATCATGCAGTGTTTTGGCATCGATATCTTCAGCCATCAATAATTTTAACCAATCGAGTAACTCGCTGGTTGAGGGCTTTTTCTTTATGCCATTTACATCGCGCAGGTTAAAGAATACTTCAAGTGCTTCGCGTACCAAGTCTTGCTTAACATGCGGGTGATGTACATCGATAATTTGCGCCATTTCGTCGCTCGATGGAAAGTCGATGTAGTGGAAAAAACAACGACGTAAAAAGGCATCAGGCACGCCTTTTTCGTTGTTTGAGGTAATAATAACAATAGGGCGGTGCTTGGCAATAACGCGCTCACCGGTTTCATAAACATGTATAGAACCCTATTTTAATATAATATTTAACCTCAGAATAGCTGGACTAGTTGCTTTTTTTGGGCTAAATTTATCGGTATCAAACTCTTTTGTATAATAACATAACATTTGGATGTTAAATGAACGATGGATACTACATTCATAGTGCAACACGCCCACACCGGGTTAGCATAGATAAAAGCCAACCAGTCCGAGCGACAGCAATCTATTGCGATGGAAGTGTATTGTTCTCTGGCTTGAAGTATCTCGTCTTAATGAAAAAGAATAAAGGAGTATCTGAGTCATGGGAAAGGCAGTTTATTCAGGCCATGCGTTTATTGTTGGATTACTCCATCGCAAACAATGGATATTTCGAAAATGCAAAAGATATGTTTGAAAGTTTTGCATATCGTTTGCAAACTGGAACAGTTGATGAGAATGGAAATGATCATAGTGGACTGAGGTGGGATCCTAAGTCATCAAATTCATCTAAAAGGATTTTAAAGAAAATTACAGGCTTTAGTGACTGGTTGTATGATGAATCAGGAGGTAAAAGTGAACTGTTGAACCCTTTGAGAGAAGCTACTCTAGCAGAGAAAGTTTTAAACACTGCCGCTTATAACCATAGACACAACAATGCATTTTTAAAACATACCTTCTCATCAAGTAAAAAAGAAGAAAAGCTCAGCAATGTGAGAAACACTAAGATTGAAAGCTTTCCAACAGTAGACTTCGAGCCTAAAAAAGCTTTTCCTGATGAGCGTTTTATCGATCTACTTTTCGATGGATTTAAGAAAAAAAAATCAAAGCTAACTGACCCTATCCATATAAAGTACCGCATTGATTACATTCTCATCACCATTTTACAACACTTGGGAGGATTACGTTTAAGTGAAGTTTTTCATATTTACGTAGATGACATTATTCCCAATGAAGAAGGCCAGCAAATTCGAGTTTATCACCCCTGCGAAGGGTTGGCTCCAGAGCATGCTCGGCGAAAGTATAAACATGGACATATGAGTAGGAAACAATATCTAGCTAAGGCATTTCATATGCAAGATAGACTTCATATGAAAGGTCGGTTGCATGCTGGCTGGAAAAATTCAGTTGTTAATGAAACGGGGAAATTTTTCCATGTGTTTTTGTTTGGTTTTCAAGAACTACAGAAACTCTTTTTTGAGTTATTCAGATTGTACATCGAGATTAGGCAAGAGCCCCTAAAAGGTAGAGAACATCCGTTTCTTTTTACAGATAATAATGGGGATCCTTTAAGTATGGTGGCTTATATAAGGGCTCATTCCAGAGCAGTAAAACGAATTGGAATGACCCCTAAACTTGATTATTCAGGTACACCACACTGTCATCGTCATGCTTATGGTAAAAGGCTTGCAAACGCTAACATTGACCCAATATTGATTAAAAGATGTTTACATCACGCATCATTAGAAGCCCAACAAGCCTACACTCAACCGCAAATTCGTGAGACTACGGAAGCTCTAAAAAAGGGGATTGAGCGTTTAGAGCATCAAGAACAAAAATTTGAATCATTGAATTCTATTAACTCTCTCGCTAACTTTTAGGGATATTAAGGAAGCTGTAATGAGTGCAAAATATAAAACCTTAGACGAAGCGAAAGTGGCTGTCCAAGCCTTAGTGCCTCTGCCTACGAGCATTAACGAATATCAAAATAGCTATCTTCAGGACCCTCGGCTTCCAGCAGCACCTGATCAAATATACAGAAAACACGGTTGGAAATCATGGTATGACTTTTTGGAAAAAGAAGAGCCTGCAAGTTGTTATATTACTTACAAAGAGGCAAAAGCATCCGTACAAAGTTTAAAACCAGTACCAAATAGTCAGATACAGTATCAAAAGCTTCGAATACAGGATCCTAAGTTACCTTCGACGCCTGAAGTAATGTATCAAAAAAAAGGATGGACAACTTGGTATGATTTCTTGGGTAAAGATATACCTTGCGAATTTTACCAAGATTACGGTGATGCGGCTTCTGCGTTAAATAACTTGAAGCCGATTCCAGTGACGAATAAGCAATATTCTGAAGTTTATAGACAAGATCCTAGATTGCCATCAGCACCCAATAGAATTTACAAAAATAAGGGGTGGATATCTTGGCCTGCATTTTTAAAAACAGGATCACCTTTAGGTTATTATGAAACTTACGATGAGGCACAATCTGCCCTGCTGAGGCTTAGCCCTGTTCCTTACACATATAGTGAATATCAGAATGTATATTCCCAAGACTCACGTCTAGTAGCTACACCGGATAGAATTTATAAAGATAAAGGTTGGATAAATTGGCCAGCTTTTCTTGGGACAAGTTCACCTTTAGGTTACTATGAAACCTTCGAAGAAGCACAAAGCGCAGCGCAAAAACTTAACCCAGTTCCAAGGACACAAAGAGAATACTACAAGTTTTATAAGCAAGATCCACGTTTGCCTGTAAATCCAATTGCTTATTACAAACAAGAAGGCATAGGGATTAGAGACTTTCTCAGAGTCACAGAATTTACTTATCCAGAAATGAGAGCTTGGATTGATACACTTAGTCCAAAGCCAAGACGAAATCATGAACTTGTAGTCGCTGGTGCAGGTGATCCTCGTATCCCTATTAAATTTAACAAACTAAATGGATATTATGATTTTGTTAGCCTTGTCGGTATAGAATATGAGTGCCCACTTGACGCATTGAAATTAATTAAAAATGTACGACCAAACCTGCAAAGCTATGACGAATATGCCGGATTGCGGGAATTATATGGATCACTCCCATTAGATCCCCTTAAGAGCTACGGTTTTAAAACATTTGAGCAGTTTCTGACTTTCGATAAATCGCAATTATTCTCTAGAAAAGATGCGCAATTATTTTGCAATAAAAACAAGATTATAAGCGCTGAGGAATATAAACAGTTTGCTAGGGTAACTCCGAAGCTACCTCTAAGCATAAAAATGATAAAGGGAGTTTCACGGCTAAGTCAAATCAACTATAAACCATCACCATTTGATGTATTTGGGGACGATAATTATAAAGATTGGATAAATTTAGCTGAGTTATTTTGCTCTAAAGGGAAAAGCGCAGGGAAAAGAAGAGATACAATCAGAAACTTTTTTGCTTTTCACAAAAATATCTTGGCTCCAGAGGTTGAAACACAATGTTCTGTTCATCGTGAATTAATTGATCCAACTGATTGGTTTAATAGTCTCGCAGAGTCCAATAGAAATCAGTCAACATTAAATAAAATTAAGGCATTTTTTGATTTTGTGCTGGATAAAAAATGCGCACATGTAAGCGAAGATGGGGAAGTTGTTTATTTAGAGGGGTACAGAATTCCAATTCGATTTGACTCTCTTCCAATTGAGTTTGTAAGTCTCAAATTAAATGAATCAAACAAGAAAGCACTGCCCTTCAAGTATATTCAGAAAGCGAGGGATTTCATAGCTACTGAAACAACTCGAACCATAGGCGATATATACAAACGCGTTTCTGAAAAGGCTGATTACTTCGACAACTATAATGATTGGTTTGATGTAAAACCAAGTCTAATAGATAAAAATGATCCAAATTGTGTTTGGCGAATTAATGGTGAAAAATACCAGGTTTGGTCTCCCGTGAAGACGATTGCAACATTATTACAATTATATGTTCCCTTGAGAGGCTGCCAAGTTGTTTGGGCTGATAGTGGTGAATGTGATCAATATAAGCTTGTATCAAACGGCGCAAGCTATCATTGGGAAGAAAATAAGCAGATGCATAACCATCGAATCCCAGTAAAACAATTTCAAGGTTTTTTAAAACCTACAAATTTTGCTGATTTAAACTCTTCTATTCAGATACATGTGAATACGAATAAAACAGCAAGAAATAGTTACTCTGGATATGACATACCATATATTGATGAACGAGTTTTACCTTTCATCATTCAGCTTAGGAATTGGCAAGAAAAATATAACCCAATTGATGCTCCTGTTGCCTGGGCAAACGCCAAAATAGACAAAGAGTCTAATCAAGGTGAATTATCAAAGTACGGCTATCAGGGAAAAAGTTGCTTTCTGTTTAGAAACCCTTGTTATGGCGATAGAAAAAGTCCAATAACTCAAGCTCAACTCTCGTCTACTCTTGCAGGGATACTTCATCTAATAGAAGATGATGAACTTCCATTGACAGCGGTTTTAGAAAATGCAGCTAGGAAAATGCAGGGAGCACGTTTTAGGTCATCAAGCTTATCAGGCATCAAGTCTTTTTTCACATTGCATAGTATGCGAGTCTCATTAATTACTGCATATATTAGAGATGCCAAAATTGCGCCTGAAATAGTTCAAAAGTTGGTGGGACACTCTTCATTAGTTATGACCATTTACTACACTAAAGTTGAAGCGGAAACGATTCGCGATGAGTTAAAAACGGCAGAATCGAAGATCATCAAAAATCAAGCACAAAGAATTGAGCAAATGATTCGTCAGCGCAAGATGGATGCTTTGACAAGTGAGTTGATTGATAGTCAAGGGAAAATAAAAAAATCAGCGTTAAATGTTCATGCTGCGCTTAACTCTATTATGGATTATGGGATTTGCCCAAATGGAAGAACAATGTGCTCTAAAGGAGGAGAAATCGTTCATCGTGCAGGCAATATTTACGGCTCCGTGGAACCTGGGTATTTAGGAGTTGAAAATTGTTTGCAATGCCGTTTTTTCATGACTGGCCCCGCCTTTTTAGGCGGACTCCAAATGCTTGCTAACGAACTAGGCCTAGAGTGTAAGACTGCTGCTATAAGGATAGATGAACTGCAATGCGAAATAGATGTTCTTGAACATCAGCAGTACGAAGCAATGAAAGAAGGTCGAGTATTCTCGAAAAACCTTATTCTTCAGCAATCAGAATCACACTACCAAGCTGAAGTAACACGTTTTGATGGTCTGGCACGAGATATGATCACTGTAATTAGATATTCAATGAACTCGGTAGACTTATTGGATTCACAAAGTGAAAATGGCCAAAGCACAAGCTTAATTACATTACAAAGTAAGGAGGATATATCAGTTCAATTAACTGAAGAAAGCTCATTTACGCAGCTAGATATGGTTTGCCAAAGTGCTGCATATTATCAATCCTCTCGCCCCGAAAATGCTTCTTTAAATCGCTCTCAATTCATTGACCTTTTTGCTTCAAAGAATGGGTTTGCTCCTAGTATGTTTAGACTTTCACAAAAGCAACAAATAGAAGTTGGGAATCAGATTACAAACCTATTATTTGCGCGACTTGGAAGCTATGAAAAAGTCTCAGAATTGATGGATAAAGATTCTGATATAACGTTGAAAGATCTTGGAATTGAAAAGCAAAGCACAACAATGAAAGAGTTAGAGTTCTTGATGTCAGGACAAATAAACACTGCTCTCACATCAAATTCTAATGTTAATAAGGTAGCAAGTCGTCATGAGTAATAAAGTAAAACAAAGTGTGGTTGATAGTGTTTTTGACTCATTAGTATCAGAAAGCTCTCATCGTGTTATTAAAAGTTTAGGTATAATTAGAAAAGCTTGTGAGAATGAGCTCGAAAAAGGGCGGCTTAATTTTACTATTGCGAGTATTGGTCGACTATCGGAGTCGATGGGAGGCCCCAAGGAGCAAGCAATAAGGAATAAAACAAATTCTGGCAAGGTGTATCGAAGCCTAATTAAAGCATACGCTACAACGTATCAACCTAAGAAAGAAGAAAGGGTAGGAATTCTTGAAAGCTATGAAGATGTGTTAGCGGGTGTAGAAGACCATAAAATTAGAATTCGAATGCTGGATCTTTTAGCTAAGAATAAAAAACTTGAAAACCAAATTAAACAACAGCAAATGGCGCTGAATGCTCCAGATTGGAGTGATTTACAGGGGAATCCTATTAGTCATTCCGCAATAGGTATCGATCTAAATCTTATTGAATTGAAAGCACTTTCACACTTTATTAGTCAAGATAACATAAATAGTCGAAATTGGTCAGTCTCAAATGATGGTCAGATTATTGATGAATCGGGAAAGGCATTAACTAAGCGTGGGTTTGTCGATGCGATTGAGAAACTTAACGTTGTGTCTGAGCAGTCACTAATAGGAAAAAATGATGGCTAACGGCCAACAAAAAGCTCAACAAACTCTCAAAGCTTTTGAGCTGTGGGTTTCGACTCAAACCAATGATGATTTCACTCAGTTAATCTACGGGGAGAAACTCAATCGCGGTGAGATAGCCAAAGCCATCGGTTGTGGTAAATCGGCTCTTAATCAGAACCCAGCGCTTAAAACAGCTCTTGGCAACTTGGAAGATAGGCTTCGCAAGGAAGGTGTGTTACCTCCCTTAACAGTAAAGGCAAAAGAAGAATCAGATAAACCCAAGCAATACGACAACACTACTCATAAAAGACACCTTGAGTCGAAAAGGCTATCGGCTATTGAAGCCGAGAATATTGAACTGAAAGCTAAAATCAAAGAATTAGAATCTAAGCTTGAGCGCTTTGGTGAGTTATCGGACACCCTTTATGAAATGGGGTTTATGCCTCGATGAATACAGAGTATTTTCGTGTAACTAGCATAAGGTTTCATAGCAATAAACATGTGATTTTCATGGGCATCCCGCTCAAAAAAAATAGCTATAAAATGCACAGCGGAAAGTACACTGTTTCAGTTAAAGCATGCCCTGATAGCCTCCCTGTGAGTCCGGCCATTGGTCAACACTGGGAAGTTAAAGGTGTAAAAACCCTCAGTGAGTATGTGAACAATGGCTATGTCATGACACAGCATGTTTTTGACTCACCAATTGAAGCAAAATGCTCTCTTCCTGAAATTGGTGAACAACTCATAAAGTTTATATCCAACGAAAAAGACTTTATAGGTATCGGTGAAAGTAAAGCCAGGCGGTTGTGGAATGCCTTGGGGAGTGACTTTCATCATCTTGCTAAGAAAGACACAACAGAGTCGAGAAGTCGACTTAGCAGCCTTCTAAGCGAAGAGTCCATCAATGCACTTTATAAAGGCTATGCCAAGTATGCTAATTTAAGCGCGTGTAACTGGATGTCAAATCACCATATACCTTCTTCTATTCAACAGCGTTTGCTTAAGCATCATAACGAAAAGTCCGTCACCGCCATTAAGGAAAATCCGTATCTATTGATCGGTTTTGGTATGTCATTTGAGGATGCAGATAAACTCGCTATTACCATATTCGACCGTGACGAGGATGAACCCAAACGCCTAAGCGCAGCGTTAGAAATTGCAATTCGCAAACAAATAGAATTGGGTCACACTTATACAACACAAAATGAGCTTAAGCCAAAGTTAGCTGCTTTATTAAAAGACAAAGAGTTATGTGCCAAGGCGTTTAAAGCTGGACATCATAAGGCTCAATACGTTCTTAATCATCAATTAGGTACATATCATCCAACAGCACAATTACTGATGGAGAATGTCGTTGCAAAACGACTGAATAAGCTTGCTAGGCAAAATAATTTATATGACGAAAATGCAAATTCTGCATATTGCTTTGCTGTTGAACAATTGCCTTACGAGCTTACCCAAAAACAAACTGAAGCAGTAATAACATGTTTAGATAATAGAGTAAGCTGTATAACCGGTGGGGCTGGAACGGGAAAGACAACTGTTCTCAGAACGGCACTAAGAGCATATCATCATCTAGGATATGAAATTCACGCAGTTGCACTAAGTGGCAGAGCGGCAATGAGGTTACATGAATCAATAGGTTTTGTTACTTCAACCATCGCCAAATTACTTCGTGATGCACCAATTGAACCAAGTAATGAACAACCAAAGCACCTATTGGTTATTGATGAAGCCAGTATGATCGATTTGCCCACAATGTATCGCTTGGTAAACCATCATCATCCAGAGGTACGCATTATATTCACAGGAGACCCTGACCAACTACCACCAATAGGTTGCGGTAAGGTTCTTGCAGACATAGTTCTATCGAATACTATTGCAAACACTGTGCTGGATACCGTAAAACGCCAGGAAGGCTCAACCGGTATACCTGAATATTCAAAGCAAATTAACCAAGGCCAAATCCCTGAAAATTTAAGTTCTGCCGCAGTATACTTTCACGAAACTCCTAAGCACCTTATTGCAGATGTATGTTGCGAGTTATATGAAGAGTCACCATACAATAGCCGTGTTATGGCACCGACTAAAAAACTGGTTCAAGACATTAATAATCAAATTCAGGATGCTGTTAATGAGCATGGGGAGCAATTAAAGTTCAATCTCCATGGCGATGAGTTTCATGTAAATCTTAGAATTAATGATCAAATACTGTTCACTCAGAACTTATACGATAAAGGAATTAATAACGGCTCGCTTGGGGAACTCACTTCGGTTATTTCTACCGAAGGCGCATTTGGTGAAGTGACACTAGATGTTGGTGATAAAGTTGAAATCACTCAGCAAGTGCTTGATGGAATGGAATTAGGGTATGCGATAACGTTACACAAAGCCCAGGGTTCTCAGTTTCCTAGAGTAATCATAGCGCTTCAAAAAGGTCGAATTGTTGACAGGGCATGGCTTTATACAGCTATCACTCGGGCTGAAAATGAAATACACATTGTCGGTTCATCTGAAGATTTTAAATCAATCATCCAATTACCTAGTAACTCAAACAATAGAAATAGCTACCTTTATGAAATGTTGCGGATATAAGAAATAGAGCATCTAAATTGGATCTAAAAATTGGATTAGTCTGAATATAATCTGTCAGTTTCGTTTTCTTGATGTGACTATATCTGACAGTCTGCTCTAAATTGGTTCTGTCGGATAGACGACACCTGTTACCAAGTGTCGCCCTCCTAAGAACCGTACGTGCAACTTTCACTGCATACGGCTCAAGCCTTCACGAAGGCACCTAATTGGTACCCAGCAACTTATAAAGCAGCGAGATTAGGCTCATTCCAAGAGTTGCGGCATTGCCTCTTTGCTTTTCTCTTTGCCAAGTATTCTTGGTATAAAGGATCAAAAGGCGTAGCTTCACTCCTGATTTTCACATGTCTCTCTATTGGCACCTTAGCTATTTGAAATAGATTAAACTGACAATCCATATTCATGCTCTTCTGCCAACCGTGAAATTGCCATTGGCCTCGACGGTTGATAAAGTACTTCATGGCGATCCAAGTTTTGGATTTTGTTGGATGACGCCTTTTAGCCCAATGCCATAACGCTAGAAATAGTTTGTGGCTCACATATCCGAATACTTGTTTGGCAACGCAATGGCGATAGTAATTCGACCAACCCCTGAGTTTCGGATTTATCAACTTGATTAGATCGTTAACGGGGGTGGTTGCGTGCTTTTTAGTGAGTTCGCGCAAGTTACTCAGAAATATTAACGTGTTAGATTTACTCGGTTTAATGAGCAGCTTTCCTTTGTACTTCCTATGGTTAAAGCCTAGGAAGTCAAAACCACGGCTAATGTGAGTAATTGCGTTTTCTCTTCGGAGAGCGTTAAGCCTCTGTGTGCTAAGAAGTCAGCAATCAACGGTTTGATATCGTTCTCCAGCACGTCCTTTGAAGTGCAAGTGACGACGAAATCATCAGCGTATCCTATAAAGTTGGCTCTCGCCCCATTTTTAAGTGCGGTGGACTTTATGCGTTGCTCAAGACCTGCAAGAGTCATCAGCATCAAGGTTGGAGATATGATCCCGCCTTGTGGTGTTCCCTCGTCAGTGCGATAGAACAGCCCTTTGTCCATAAAACCAGACTTTAACCATTGTTCCAACATTCGTTTATCTACAGCTATATTATTCATAAGCCATTGATGCCCAATTTTGTCGAAACAGGCTTTAATATCTCCCTCAAGAACCCATTGAGCGGATTGCTTTTTACTCAAACAGAGAAAACACTGAGCAATAGCATCAGCAGTACTTCTGTTGCGCCGAAAGCCGTAACTATTTGGGTCAGCAAGTGTTTCTGACACAGGCTCTAGTGCGAGAAGATGAAGCGCTTGCAGCGCTCTATCGACCATACACGGGATACCCAAAGGTCTGAGCTTGCCGTTTTTCTTAGGGATGTAGATACGCTTGAGCGGTTTGGCTTGATAAGCTTTTCTGCTCAATTGATTGACTGCTTTCATGCGGCGCGTATCCGTATTCCAGATGACGCCGTCTATTCCGGGCGTTTTACTGCCTTTGTTTTGTGATACTCGCTTAACAGCAAGAAGTTTTGCCGAATGCGAGTGAGTCAGTATCCACTGCAATGCTTTCGCTTTGCCGTGTTTACTTTCTCTTGTTGCTTTTGCAATACGCATCTGAAGCTTTAAAACGTGTGACTCAACAGTTTTCCAATTTATGGATTGCCATTGAGCACTGTCAGGAGAGGCACTAATCTCTTTTGAAATCATCATTTGCGTTTCTCCTTGAATAAAGTTCTTCAAATTCTCTTGCAAAGGAAGACCAGTCGGAAGTCAGCTCACTTTCGTGCCAGACAGACGTCTGTATCTGCATCATTACAATCCAGCCTTTGCTTTCTCCAACATCCTCTACCTGCATCACTATCGGCTATATAAGCTTTCCCAAAGGGAGTGATACAGGCTTACCGTGTTCCGTATGTTGCGCAATGTCAGGTTAGATGCCCGCTATAGTGCGGAGAGTTCAGTGATCACGAAAGAGCATGGGGCAATCTCTTTCCGACTCTCGCGCCTTTTGGCTACAGCGTATTAACCACTTCCGCTGTTTCATCGTATAACGCACCTTACGCGGATTCACTTATGTTCATCATACTGACTGCCTAGCACTCACCCGATTTGTGGTTATCAGGAGGATCGTCCTCTCACGATTAAGATCCCGATTGGCGCATACCAACCTTCGTTACATTGTCAGAGCCGCTACTTTATTCAGGCTCCTAGGATCATCTGGTGATACAGATGGTTCACTCATTAAGCGGTGAACAGCGCTTCATACGACTTCACGTCGCACGCCCCATTACGCGTTAACGTAAATACTCTAATGGCAGCTGTGGGGTGAACAAAGGACCTTGCTGTTAACCTCAAGGAAGCAAATCTATTCCAAACAGCTTCAGCAATAAAGAAAACAGCCAAAAGCAAATTACAGTTATTAATGAGCTGATGAGTAACGATAGCCAAAAACTGTAGCGCTGCATCAGCATGGGGAAAAGTAAAAACATGGGCAATGTGAGAAGTACATACCAAAAAGTGTACCAAGCATGATTGGCTATTTTCTCTGACGGCTGCTTTTCAACATATAACCAAATCATGGCTAAAATTGTGACTGTCGGTAAGGCCACTATGAGTGCGCCTAGTTTATCATTTCGTTTTGCTAGCTCCGATGCCGCGACAATGACCGTAGCGGTGATCAAATACTTAGTTATTAGCCAACCCATATAATACCCTTAAATCTAAAAACCGATTGCCTATCGGTTTTTGTTGTGGCAATATAGCCAGCGAATTAAATAGAGTAAAGTGTTATGCAATTAGGTGAACTAGAAAAATTAGTGCTTCAACATTTCTGGAATGTCAAAGAGGCGGATGCAAAGCAAGTACATAAAGTACTGGGGTTAGCTCGTGGTAATTCGTTAAATACTATCCAAAGTACGCTTGATAGGTTATTTAAAAAAGAATTACTTAAACGCACTAAACAAGGCCATGCGTATTGTTATTCAGCCAGAGTAGATCGTGAAGGCTTAATTGCTCAACTTATTTCAAATGTAACCAGTGACTTTGTTGATGATGGTGAAAATAGCTTAATTGCAGCGTTCAGTTCTGCTTCGGCACAGCTTAATGACGAACAACTCGATACATTAGAAAAAATGATCGAGAAACAACGCCAGCTAAGAAAGGAACGGGCTTAATTATGTTAGTTGGAGATATGGCAATCGTTCTAAATTTGCTCAGTGTTTCAGTGCTTGCATTTGTGATCGGTATTGCAACTGTTGCTGTCGTATCTCGTTTTGTGTTGTTCAGACTCAAACAAGTCAGTTTTAATAGTCAAAAGTTTATATTGTGGTCACTAGTGAGTGCACCTTGGTGGATAGCCTTTTCTTGTATTGGTTACTTTATGCCTTACTCGTTAGGGTTTGATAAAGTTTTTAACATAAGCTGGTTCGAAGATTTTGCCCATTGGCACCATATCGATATTTTTAGCTTTTCAAGTTGGCACGCGTTAACCTTACTTTTAGCACTAATCTATTTAGCTTGGCGCGTAACTAAGACTACCTTTGTTAGAACCAAACAGTCCATCGCATTATCGAGTTTACTAAGCTTTACTGATGCACAAGGTGCTAGGACGACTAATGGCAATCAATATTTATTGATGCCTGTTAAAGTGCCTGTTGCCTTTACTACAGGTTTTATATCTCCCAAGATATATGTATCAACCGGACTACAAACCCAAGTTAGCGATGAACAACTTAATATCATCGTTAATCATGAACTGGCCCATGTAACGGCAAGAGACCCGTTATTTAAAGTGCTTTTCACGGCACTTGCCAGCTTCTATCCGTCACGTATAAAACAAACCCTAATCGAGCAATATGTCTTAATGACGGAAAAGATGGCCGACAATGAGGTCACAAAAGAATACGACCACCTTGATATCGCACAGACATTAATTGATGTCGCTAGACTTCAAAAAGCACTTCCTACGGACTGCGATCAGGCGTCTGTTAGCTACTTCGGACATGATTACACGAGTCTTCGTGTTGAGGGTTTATTAAATCCAATTAATAAACCGTCACTTACTACTATCATCATTACTCTAGCATTATTGGCAACTATGCCAGTACTAGCGGCATCCACTGTCGATAGTTTTCATCACTTTATCGAAACTTTTTTCATCCATTAATTAAGGATATGGAATGAGATTTAATTTTTATAAAAGCAACGGAAAAAAACCGATCGGCAATCGGTTTTTGGCTGTTGGTCTAGTTTTAACAACGGGGGCTGGTTTAGTAACATCAACTCCCTTTTTGGCTAATGCGCAGTCCCAACAGCAATTACAGTCATCACATCAGGTTATAAATTTAAGCAAGGCTGTGACCATGACTCTACAAAGTCATCCTGAGCTAAAAGCCTTGATAGCTCAAGAAGCTGTGTGGCAAGGTAATATCGAGCAAGCTGGCATTGGAGAGCGTCCTCAAATAGGTTTAATGATTGAAGATGCGTTAGGGACAGGTGAGCATAGCGCATTACAAAGTATGCAATCAACGCTCACATACTCTTGGTTGCTTCAACAAGATCAAATTGATGGCAGAGTTAATGCGGCAAAAAGCCAAGCAAATGCAGTAATAGTAGAGCAAAAAATAAAAGCCCTCGATTTATCTGCGATTGTTGCTAAACAGTTTGTTGAAATCTTGATAAAGCAAGAGCGCTTGAAACTCAATCAATTAGCGGTGTCTCAGGCACAGGAAGTGGTTGACGCTATTGCCAAAAGAGTAAAAGCGGGTAAAAGTTCCAATGTTGAAATGCGCTTGGCTCAAGCCGAGCTGGTTCGAAGAAATCTCGCTGTAGAAGATTTAGAGCACGAATTAAAAGCTAGTCATTATCAACTGTCATCCTTATGGGGCAAGCCTCAGGCTGAGCTTAAATTAACTGGGAATTTAATGCTTAAGCCGGAAATTCCCTCGGTAGAAAGCCAGCTAATCAAGCTTAAGCAAGTCCCACAAATACAGCAGTTTGTTAATGAACAACGTATCGCTCAGTCTCAAATGGAGCTTGCACGCATTGAAGCAAAACCTCAGTGGCAACTCACTGCGGGATTGAGACGATATGAAGCGACAAATGACTTTGGTTTAGTAGCGGGTATATCTATTCCTTGGGGGAATGACAATAGCAATGCAGGAACAATAGCGGCCTTACGCGCAAAACAAGATGTACTGGCAACTCAGCAACAAGCCTTAATGCAGAAACTGGATGCACAGCTATATGTGCTATTACAAGAAATGGCGCATTCCCACCATGTCATTGAAACGATTCAAGCTGAAATTATTCCCGTACTAGAAACCGCATTGACTGAAGCAAGTCAGGCATTTGATATCGGTAAGCTTAGCTACAACCAGTGGAGTGATATACGTAGAGAGCTGCTCAGCGCCCAAAATCAGTTACTTGATGCTTATCAATCTTTGCATTTACAACATATTGAAATTCAACGCCTAACTGGCGTGCCCGTTAGTGATAGCGAGTAAAACCATGAGTAAATTTATGAAAAATAAAAATATTCTGTCGTCATTGAGCTTGGCGATTATTATCTCATTCACAGGTGTCGTCGCACCTAATGCTATTGCAGCATCAACACCTGCGGCAGAGCAAGCTGAACCAGAGAAAGGTCCACACCGTGGGCGCATGTTACGAGATGGTGATTTTGCCATTGAACTCTCTATTTTTGAAACTGGTGTGCCACCAGAGTTTCGTGTTTGGGCGACAAATGATGGACAACCTATAGACCCAAAGAATGTCGATTTAAACGTAAAATTAATTCGCCTAGGCGATGGCACTGATGATATTAACTTCAATGCTCAAGGTGACTTTCTTCGCGGTGATATGGTGATTTATGAGCCTCACTCTTTTGTTGTTGCCATTGAAGCAACTTATCAGGGTAAAAAGTACAATTGGCGATATGACAACTTCGAGGGTCGCACCACAATTGAACAGGCAGTTGCCGATGCAATGGAAATCAACACTGAAATCGCAGGCCCTGCGACAATTCATCAAACCATACCCGCTTATGGAAAATTAAGTTTACCTGTGGACGCTAAGCGAAACATTGCTGCGCGTTTCGATGGTGAAATCACCAAATTACACGTCAATTACGGTGAAATTGTTAAAAAAGGGCAAACGCTATTCACAGTAGAAAGTAATGAAAGTCTTAAGCCCTACGTTATTAAAGCGCCCATTAACGGTGTTATTACCCAGTTATTCGCAAACGCGGGTGAGCAAACTAATGGTAAAACCTTACTCACCATTACCAATCTTAATCGCCATATTGCCAAATTAGCGGTTTATCCTTCGGATTATTCCAAGGTTAAACTGGAAACGCCAGTTACGTTAAACATTGAAGGTCATGAGGACCCCCTTGTAGGTGAGGTGTCATTTATTGAACCTAGCGTGAGAGATGATCAGGCAAGAATAGTTTGGGTCGAATTAGAAGGTCGTAACCTTGCCGAAGGCGGCTTCGTAAAAGCTGACATTGAAGTTGCAACCATTGATGTGCCACTGGCTGTAAAGCGTGTTGGCTTACAAGGTTTTAGAGACTTTACTGTTGTTTACGCCAAAGTGGGTGAGCAGTATGAAGTTCGTATGCTTGAGTTGGGCCGCACTGGAGGCGAATGGATTGAAGTATTAGGTGGCCTAAAAGCGGGAACCGAATACGTGACCAACAATAGCTACATCTTAAAAGCCGACATTGAAAAGTCTGGCGCATCACACGATCACTAGGAGTGTATAAATGTTGGAGTCAATTTTACGCTTTTCAATAAAGCGCAAATTCCTTGTCATGGTGATGGTGTTAGCTGTGTCAGGTTTGGGTATATGGAATTTTACCAAACTACCGATTGATGCAGTGCCTGATATCACCAATGTGCAGGTAATGATCAATACCGAAGCGGCTGGGTTTACGCCATTAGAAGTTGAGCAAAGGGTAACTTTTCCGTTAGAGACCGCATTGTCGGGTTTACCGGGGTTAACCTATACCCGCTCAGTTTCTCGTTATGGCCTATCTCAAGTGGTTGCAATATTCAGTGATGATACTGATGTCTATTTTGCCCGTCAGCTTGTTAATGAGCGTTTATCAGCGGCACGCGCTGAGTTACCGCTGGGCTTAGAGCCTCAACTTGGGCCAATTGCGACAGGTCTTGGTGAAATATTCATGTTCACTGTTGATGCTGAGCCTGATGCTACACATGCTGATGGCACGCCTATTACACCAACGGATTTACGAACCGTACATGACTGGACAATAAGACCACAGTTAATGCGGGTGCCGGGTTGTAGTAGAAGTGAACCCGATAGGCGGATTTGAGCGTGAAATATTAGTCGCTTTCAAACCTGAAAAGTTACTTGCTTTTGGGCTGTCACAAGCCGATGTGGTTGATGCAATTTCGCAAAACAACCAAAACCAAGGTGCAGGCTTTATTGAGCAAAATGCACAGTGGTTGTTAAGGCTGCCCGGTCAGGTTACTGATATGACTGCCATTGGTAATATTCCGCTTAAGTCGCTTGATGGTTCATCAATTTATATAAAAGACGTAGCCGATATTGAAAACGGCAAAGGGCTTAGAACTGGCGCTGCTACACAAAATGGTCGTGAAGTGGTGATGAGTACGGTATTTATGCTTATTGGCGAAAATAGCCGCACAGTAGCTCATGCCGTGGGAGAAAAGCTCAAGGAAATTAACGCCACTTTACCAGAAGGTATAGTCGCAACTGCTGTTTATGATCGCACTAAATTAGTAGATAAAACGCTACAAACGGTTCAGCTTAACCTGATCGAAGGGGCGATATTGGTTATCGTTGTACTCTTTGTGCTACTGGGTAATTTCAGGGCTGCATTTTTAACAGCCTTAGTGATCCCATTTGCCATGTTGATGACAGTAACAGGTATGGTACAAACTCGCGTGAGTGCTAACCTGATGAGTTTAGGCGCGTTAGATTTTGGTTTGTTAGTCGATGGTGCCATTATTATCGTGGAAAATTGTCTTCGCAGGCTAAGTCAAGCAGGAAACAAACCTCTGCCGCTAAAAGAACGCATGGAACTCGTGTTCGAAGCCACAAAGGAAGTCATACGTCCAGCGCTATTTGGCGTGTTTATTATCACCGCTGTTTACTTACCAATTTTTGCTCTTGAGGGTGTTGAAGGCAAAATGTTCCACCCGATGGCGATCACCGTGGTTATCGCGTTACTTAGCGCTATGGTGTTATCGGTTACCTTTGTACCCGCTATGGTTGCCTTGTTATTTAAAAAGCCTGTGAAAGAAAAACATAGCCCAATAATTCGTGGTGCTACTGTTCTTTACAAGCCTGCTTTAAACTGGGTTTTAAAAGCCCGTTGGTTCGTTGTTATAGCCGCAACAGTATTAGTGGGTTTCTCAGGTTATCAGGCAACTAAGTTAGGTAGTGAATTTGCGCCTAATTTGGATGAAGGTGATATTGCCATGCACGCGCTGCGAATTCCGGGTACGTCATTGTCTCAAGCAATCGCGCTTCAGGAATCTTTAGAAGATAAAATTAAACAAATGCCAGAAGTTGAACGCGTCTTTGCCAAAATAGGCACTGCCGACGTTGCAACTGATGCCGTTCCGCCAAGTGTCGCAGATAACTTCATTATCCTGAAACCTCGCGAGTTGTGGCCTGATCCAGATAAGACAAAAACTCAAGTTGTAGAAGAGTTAGCCGCGCTAGTAGAGCCAATTCCGGGGAACCGATATGAGTTTTTACAGCCAATACAAATGCGTTTTAACGAATTGTTAGCTGGGGTGAGAGCTGAACTTGCGATAAAAGTGTTTGGTGATGACTTTGATACGTTGACTACGTTAGGCAGTGAGATAGAGGGTGCAATCTCTCAGGTTGAAGGTGCCGTAGATATACAAGTTGAGCAAACCACTGGTTTACCCATGCTTAATCTTGTGCCAAATCGTGAAAAACTGATGCAGTTTGGTATTAGTATTAGCCAAGTACAGTCTCAAGTGGCAATGGCTATGGGCGGTACAGTTGCAGGTAAGTTTTATCAAGGCGATGTGCGCTCAGATATTGTAGTAAGGCTCACAGAATCCAAACGTAATGATATCGATTCAATACCTTATTTACCGATAACGTTGGCTGATGGACATACAGTACCACTTAAAGAATTGGTTGATATTGAGCTGATATCGGGTGCTAACCAAATAAATCGTGAAAATGGTAAACGTAGATTGGTAGTAACTGCCAATGTTCGTGGTAGGGACTTAGGTAGTTTTGTTGCAGACATACAAGCAGCCATTAATGAAAACGTTGAAGTACCTGCTGGTTATTGGGTGGAATATGGCGGCACTTACCAAAAACTGCAATCCGCTTCAGAGCGCCTGAGTATTGTTGTACCTGTCACTTTAATCATGATTGTTGGTTTATTAATCCTCGCCCTTAACTCGTTTAAAGATGCCATGATCATCTTTACGGGGGTTCCGCTTGCATTAACTGGTGGTATTGCTGCGCTGTTACTACGTGATATTCCGTTCTCAATTTCGGCAGCGGTTGGCTTTATCGCCTTATCGGGCATCGCCATCCTAAATGGACTGGTTATGGTGTCGTTTATCAGAGAACTGCGCAAAGATGGTTTGGCACTTGATAAAGCAATCTTTGATGGTGCGCTGACGCGTCTTCGACCTGTGTTAACAACCGCACTCGTTGCTTCATTAGGTTTTATTCCTATGGCGTTAAATACAGGCATAGGCTCGGAGGTTCAGCGGCCTCTGGCAACAGTAGTCATTGGTGGCATTATTTCGTCAACGATTTTGACTCTGTTTGTCATCCCTGCCTTATACAGAATTTTACATAAAGAAAAGGAGTCTATTTTGACTGATGTTGAAGTATTGGAGTCTCAAGATGCCAAGTAACATGATTAAAGTACTGACTTATCTGACGATTGCGCTGTTAGCGCTTGTCAGTATCGAAGCTTTTGCTCACGGAGTCGATGATAAAACCAGAGCATTTTTAGAGCAAAATAATGGAGTACAGTTTATCCCGTTTTTATATATAGGCGCTAAGCATATGATAACGGGCTATGACCACTTGCTGTTTTTAGTCGGTGTTATCTTCTTTTTATATCGTAGCCGTGACGTACTGTTGTACGTCACCATGTTTACTATTGGGCATAGTACAACCCTGTTATTTGGTGTGTTAAGTGACATACAGGTCAATGCTTATTTAATTGATGCCATTATCGGTTTTTCCGTAATTTATAAGGGCTTCGATAATCTAGGTGGCTTTAAGCTTTGCTTTAATTGGCAGCCTAATACCCAATGGGCGGTGCTGATTTTCGGTCTGTTTCATGGCTTTGGTTTAGCTACCAAATTACAAGAGTTTAGCCTAGCTGATGAAGGTCTTATTACCAACCTGATTGCCTTTAACTTAGGTGTTGAACTTGGTCAATTTGCTGCGCTCGCACTTATTTTGATCATGATAAATGCATGGCGAAAACTGCCTTCATTTCAACGCTTTTCGACAGTCACAAATACCGCACTAATGAGTGCTGGTGTGATGTTGATGGGCTTACAACTTGCTGGTTACTTTACCATTTAATCGATTTTTAACTTATAGAAATACAGAAATAAAAGAGAATTTTATGCAACATACAGTTAGTACCAAAACACTCGTTAAAGCGAGTATTTCAGCAGTCGTTGTCGCGGCTATTGCACTGGTTACCTTTATCTTACCAGCAGAGTACAACATCGATCCGACAGGTATTGGAAACAAGTTAGGTTTAACAGCACTTGCACAAGCGGCTGAAGTGGAAACAACGTCATTAGAGACAACTAAAGGCACGGATGAGTTTCAAACAATAGAAGTGACAGTCCCTGCGGGACGCGGCATCGAATATAAATTTTATATGAAGCAGCATGAAAAAATGACTTATGAATGGTTAACCGATGGTGTTCCATTGTACTTCGATTTACATGGTGAGCCAGAAGGTGACACAACGGGATATTTTGAAAGCTATGTTATTGCTACTACTAATGAAATGAAAGGTAGTTATACCACGCCATTTGAAGGCTCTCATGGCTGGTACTGGAAAAACAAATCAGACAAGCCAGTTTCAATACAGCTAATGGTCAAAGGGCAATACGAAGTTATTGGCCTTAAACAATAACGAATTTAACTTTACGAATTTCATACAAAATGGAGACTAAAATGAACAAACTAATATCAATCGTTGCGCTTTGTGGTGCCTTGCTAACTAGTAATGTACAGGCACATGGAGATCATGGTGTCATCAGCGGTCAGAAAGCTGTTAGCATCGCTGCAACACATATTCAAAAGATGACATTTAAAGACGCTGGTTTTGAAGTTGGTAAGTTAGATGAGTCATGGAAAAATATTGATAAGTCGCAACTTTCGATTGCTAGCGTTGAAGACAATTTCTACGTAGTTAGTGCATCTAATGCTAGCAACGAAGATAAGCTTTACTTCCAAATTGCAAAAAATGGTCAAGTTATAGCGGTTAAAAATAAAAACAACTTTTAACAAAATAAGAAGGCACCTTTTGATACATGAGGTGCCTTTGTTTTTGTACCAAGTCCGCTTTTGGCACAGAGCCACTGGTCGGCTCTAACTCATTTCTGTCCAATTGTGAGTTACGATACCAGAAGTCCGACTGGACGATTTAATCTTGACTAACCAGTGAATATGCAAGATTGAGTATTAGTTACTGCATCTAAATTACTACATCTAAATTTTACTAGCATCAAGGCTTCATTCTGATCGCCGATATTAGAATTAAGCCTTCATTCTGATCGCCGATATTAGAATTAAGCCTTCTTTATGATACAAGAAGACTTGCTTTCAGCAATCATAGAGTAAGTTAACGAAGAAATCATTTCAGTCAAATAGCTTACTTGTAGTCATCAGGATTTAGTGGCTCCACGCGAGCTAAATAGCCGTTTGCTTTTATTTGTTCATCATTTAAAGATTGATCTGAAAATTTTTCAAGTTCAATTGAGCGTTTATCTTCAGTAAGCTTACATAATAGAATATCACCGATATTTAAATTACATTCCTTATTGTCAGGAAGTGGAATAGCCCCATTTTTACCTACTGTCACAATCATATATCAACCTGCGTATGGTATTTAAATAGTCTTGACTCTGTTTAAGGATATTAGAAAAAGGCTTCATTCTGATCTCAATACTTAAATATAGCCTAGATGATAAACTCGAATATTGAAATAAGCATTCATTTTGATCTCAATACTAAAATGAAGCCTTGATGATAAACTCGAATATTGAAATAAGCCTTCATTCTGATCTCAATACTAAAATGAAGCCTTGATGATAAACTCGAATATTTAAAATAAGGCTTCATTTTGATCTCAATATTGAAATGAAGCCTTCATTCTGATCACAAGCAATCTTATTTACGCGAATTATCAAATTTATTTTGTGCGCGCAACCAAAAGTCGCAAGGCATTCCGGTTAACGCCTCAAGTCGTTTAGCCAAAGTAACTGTTACGCTTATGTTCTCCTTAACAAAGTCGTCGAATTGTTCCATCGATAGGTCTAGCATCTTGTTGAGGTTTTTATTATTAAGCCCCTGAGCTTTCAGCTTGTGGAAAAATAAATTCTCGAAGTATCTTGCTGGGTGAAGCATCTCTTTGTCGTCAGGAATATCGACAATATCACTGTCGTCAATTTCAGCAATGTATTCAAGTTTTTTTTGGCTGCGACTTCTGGAAGTCGTCACACTTACACCAGGGTTACCAAGATTACATAGTTTAAACGGGTTTGAATATCGCCCTTGACTTGTCTGCCAACTGCTACTCGAAGCCTGGATTACTTTTGCACTAGGGATAACGCTCATGACCGTGGCAACGACTGATTCGACCAACTTATCGTAGCTAGTCATATCTCTACTTAATTCGATTGCAATTGTCCCACCTCCTGAGTGGCTTACAATTGCATCATCAAACCCCGCCTCGAAGAGACAGTTGTCAATATCATCTAACGTTAGAGAGTCATTATTAATTTCAAACCTTATGACAGCTTCAACCATAACGGGTATGCCTTTTTCTAGTCAACAGTCACTTAAGCCTACACCATCAACCATAAAATAATCAAAATGATTACATCACTTTGATTGCTCCTTTTCACAGTTTAAGCTACTGTACTTTGATTTAAAATTGGTTTTATTAAAGTATGCAGCTTGAAAATCTAAACCATGCACAACGTTAACGCCTCGCTTTTATTGACTTTAGCCTTGAATTTTTTGGTCAAATAGTAAGTGCTGACTTGATCCAGCAGTTTGGCACTGGCCTAGCTTCTTGCACTTGTGATCTCGCGCTTTACAAAAAAATAGCACCTGATAACGCTATGCTTATGCATGAAAATAAGCGTTATGTACGCTCAAACACATTCATAGCCATTTTTGAGCAAGATCCTGAGTCTGTGCTTGGAACATTGGCAAAAAGCTTTGCTGGATTGATGTTTGATGTATTAATGAAAGGACTTGGTAAATCTAATGAAGACGGCATTCGCTAATTGGGTACTGTAACGCCTAACCTGACGTTCAGCTATAAGCTGAGTCATAGCTCGAATTAGCCGAGGGAGTATTCCGTCAATGTATAATAAAACTTTCTAGTATTAGGGAGAAAAAACTCAAATAGTATATTAATTGTTATAGTGTAATATTTCTTTTGTAACCTCACTCCATTGAAATTAAAAGAGTTCACTCACTCACCCATCATAAATATTATGAAATTAGGTTTTATTCTTTAATGAAACTCCATTTTATCGAGTTCTAACAATAAGTCGTTTGGAAACTCGATATCGGCTTTGTCGATTTCGTCAATCAGCAATACGGGGCGTTTATTATGTTGCTCTCCATAGGTGAAGGCTTGCCATAATTTACCTTTTACAATGTAGTTACTAATGTCGTGAACGCGCTCATCACCTAACTGGCTGTCGCGCAACCGTGACACTGCATCATATTCGTATAGGCCTTGCTGTGCTTTGGTGGTCGATTTGATATGCCATTGAATAAGCGTGGTGTCTAAGCTTTTTGCAAGCTCCTCGGCTAACATGGTTTTACCTGTGCCGGGCTCCCCTTTTATAAGCAGAGGTTTTTCGAGCAAGATGGCTGCGTTAACCGCTTGTTTTAATGAGTTACTGGCAATGTAGTTGTCGGTTGAATTAAAAAGCACGATGTCACCTTATCTGGTCTGAGCAGTGATTAATAATGCTATGATGCCATAGTTATTCTGCGTCTGAAAGGTATGCAAAGCGTGGGACTGTTTTGCCGTTTACCTCAACGGTTTCTAAAAACATGCTGAGTGGGCGTGCCCACATACCAAACTCACCATACAGTGCTTGGTAAATAACGAGTGGCTCTTCGGTTTCACTGTGAGTGGCGACATACTCTACTTTGTATTTTGGGCCTTTGTAATGCTGGTATATGCCTGATTTTAGAGGATGAGGTTTTATTGCTGTAGTCATGTTTTGATCTCTTGTATAATTACGTTTTGCACTTTTTAATGCTAAATAAACTGTCAACACTATGAATTATATTTCGTTAGATGAATACAAAAAAGCATGGGTTTTTCGCCATAAAGACATGCCAATTAACGCAGCAGATGCGCAGCAAATCAAACCAATGACCAGTGAACGTGCCGCTGTACTTTGGTCTACCATGGTGAGCCGCGAGCATGATCACCCAGATTTTTTCGATAAAACAGATTGGTGTGGCAAAGAAGACAGCTTTACCGAAACCATTAATTGGGAAAATGCGTGGGAAGCTGGTGAAGAACAACTCCCCGAGGCAATCTTGGCGCACCTTGATTGGGAAGCCAACACCACCGTGTATTTTTGTATGGCGCGCGACAATATTATTGAAACTAGCTTTGCAGTGTTTAAACGTTGCTGGCAAAACTTTATGTTTTTAGCCGATGGCAGTTTGTTAATGGGCAAAAAACGCGATGCAGTTGTGCAGTTTTTAGAAACGGGTAATGCTAAACTGGGTAAAAAAGGCGCAGTAAAGTAGCGCTCAATTAACGCTCTATGCTATAAAACAGTCAAGCAATTGTTTTATAAGAGCGGGCATTGTCTATTTCTAATCCACAGAGCGAACCGTCGCCACAAGCCGAAATTTGGCAAACTGATGCCGAACGGGCTTTGTATGCACAGTTATGTAATGCGTTTTATGCTCGAGAAATCCCGCGTTTGGTCGATGAACCTGATGCGGCAAGGCTTAGACGCTTATTGGCAAGTTTGCCTTATTACATAGAGCGACTAGCAATACGGATAGTCAGTGGTGATGCGCCTTTACAGCTTGATTCACAAAATGGCAGCTGGCTCGAAAAACAAAAAACTACGCCGCCTGTATATAGCAAAAGTGCATCAGAAGACTTTTATAGTCAATATGCTAAGCGTGGGTTAATTGTCCCCGTGCTAATTAATGACGGGCAATGTACCACCGTGCGCATAGACAGCTTAGATCAAGTAAGCGACAATAAGGTACATTGTAATGAGCTTGGTTGGTTTACGTTATCCGGTGAGTCATTAGAACACGCGCCAGCGCAGTTATTAAAACCGTCAAAAGCAGTGATGGCAGCAGCCTGTTGTGGCCATCAATGGCAACTTAATAAACGGATTACACCTAAGCGTTTGTCATTAAGAGAAATGCTACTAGCAAGCAATATAAATTGGCGTAATTTAAAACGCCCTTTGACTTAATTTAACCGCGAAGGAGTGTTCAATGCGGGTGTTTCAATTCGCCTTGTTATGTTTGGCTTTATTTATCCAGTATCGTTTATGGTTTGGCCATAATGGTGTGCAGGATTACACTCGTCTAAAACAAGCGGTCGCCTCTCATCAAGATACAAATGCTAAATTATTAAAACGTAACAAAGTGCTCAAAGCCGATATTAAAGATTTAAAACTCGGCCAAGAAGGCATAGAAGAACGTGCGCGTAATGAATTAGGAATGATTAAACCTGGTGAAACGTTTATTCGTGTATTGCCAGGCCAACAACAAAATGAAAACTAAACAGAAAATCACTGCAATAGTTCCCGCAGCCGGTGTTGGCAGCCGAATGCAACATTCTGCGCCAAAACAGTATATCGAACTGGCGGGTAAAACCATTTTAGAGCATACCCTTAGCAAGCTTGCTGAATTAGATTTTATTCACACGATAAAAGTAGCAATAAGTGACGACGATGGTTACTTTGACGTGATACCTCAAATCGATAGCCGCATAGAACGAGTGTCGGGCGGCACAGAGCGTGCCGACTCAGTCCTTAATGCTTTGCTGTCACTTGCTGATAACCCGCCAGACTGGGTACTGGTGCATGATGCAGCAAGACCGTTAGTGTGTTTAAGCGATATAACTCGTTTGGTCGATGAGTGCCTAGCAGCTAACGAGGGCGGTATTTTAGCCTCTAAAGTCAAAGATACTATTAAACGCGGCCATACTCATAGTGAGCAAACTGTGCCACGTGATGATTTATGGCAGGCGCTTACCCCTCAATTTTTCCCTTATCAGGCGCTTGTAGATGCACTTTCAAATGCCCTAGAGAACGGCGTGACTATCACCGATGAAGCTTCGGCGATTGAGTGGGCAAAGCAGCCAGTAAAATTAGTCGCTGGGCGCAGTGACAACATTAAAATAACCACCCCAGAAGATTTAGATTTAGCAGCGTTTCTACTGCAAAAACAACAAAACGAGAGAACCCCATGATTCGAATTGGCCATGGCTTTGATGTTCACAAATTTGGCGGCGAAGGCCCGTTGGTTATTTGTGGTGAAAAAATTGATTACCCACAAGGTTTTTTAGCGCATTCAGATGGCGATGTGGCTATTCATGCATTATGTGATGCTATATTAGGATCACTGGCAATGGGCGACATTGGTAAGCACTTCCCAGATACTGCGAGTGAATACGAAAACATCGACAGCCGTATATTATTGCGTCATGTGGTTAAGCTTGCAAAAGAGCAAGGCTATGAACTTGGCAATGCAGATGTAACCATTGTAGCTCAAGCACCAAAAATGCTGCCTCATATTCAAGCCATGCGTAAAAATTTAGCTGCTGATTTAGAAGCCGATATTTCGCAAGTGAATGTGAAAGCCACTACCACCGAAAAGCTGGGCTTTGAAGGTCGTAAAGAGGGCATTTCAAGCCACGCAGTGGTTATTATGAGTAAACAAAATTCATGAGTGAATTGAATTATTTATACGGAAAACCACTATCAAAAGCCGACTTTAAAACGTTTGCTGAAGACTTTATGGTTGACGAAGACCTCGGTATTGAATTCACTGGCAGCGGCGAGCATGTGTGCTTGCAGGTCGTCAAAAAAGGTGAAAACACCCAGTTTATAGCCAAGCGAATTGCCGAAAAAGCGGGCGTATCACCGCGTGATGTAAGCTATGCGGGTTTAAAAGATCGCCACGGTGTTTGTACACAATGGTTTAGTGTGCCTGTGCCGATTAAAAAGCACATTGAATTTAGTGAACTGAATAACGAGCAATTCTTTATTATCGCGCAGCAGCGCCACAACCGTAAATTAAGAACAGGCTGCCACAAGGGCAATCGATTTACGATTACCCTGCGTAATGTGACCGAGCCTTTAGATATTTTGTGTCGTATTAATGCAATGCGTGCTGGGGTGCCAAATTACTTTGGCGAACAGCGATTTGGTCATGGAGGGCATAACCTTGAAATGGCTAAACGGATGTTTGCAGGAGAGCGTATTCGCGATAAAAAGCTGCGTGGTTTAGTGATTTCAGCGGCCCGTTCTTATGTGTTCAATGAAATAGTAAGTATGCGTGTAGCTGAGCATGGTCTTGCGAAAACCATGCACCGCGAAGTGTTTATGCTTAGCGGCAGTAATGCCTTTTTTGAAGACAATATAAGCGATGACAATATTGCACGTTTAGCCTCTGGCGATATTGTTATGTCGGCACCAATGGTGGGCAAAGGCGAAAAAGGCTTAACCGAAACCGAAAAGCAATGGTTGCTCCCTTATCAGTCTTGGATAGAGGGATTAGCTGAGCTTGGGCTTAAGAATGAGCGCAGAATGCTGCGCTTAATTCCCGAGTCTTTAACTGTTGAAACACTTGATGAGACAACGGTAAAACTGAGTTTTGGTTTACCAAAAGGCTGCTTTGCAACCGCGCTTTTGCGAGAGCTGGTGGACTATAAAGACGCCAGCCCAAGAGAACAAAAACAAAAGGATGCGTAAATGAAAATCTTATTAAGCAATGATGATGGAGTGCATGCAAAAGGGATTGCCGTTTTATATCATGCGTTAACGCAAATTGCCGATGTGACGCTGGTTGCCCCTGACCGTAACTGCAGTGGCGCCAGCAATTCATTAACCTTAATGAACCCGTTACGTGCGACCATGTTAGATAATGGCTTTATTTCTATTAATGGCACCCCCACGGATTGTGTTCACCTTGGCGTGAATGAGCTAACCGATGAGCAGCCTGACTTAGTTGTGGCTGGTATTAATCATGGGGCTAACTTAGGTGATGACACGCTCTATTCTGGTACGGTTGCAGCCGCAACCGAAGGCCGCCACTTAGGGCTGCCAGCGATCGCTGTCTCACTCTGTTCTAAAGAAGGGAATCATTTTGAAACGGCAGCAGCAGTGGCTGTCGGTATCATTAAAGAGCTTGCATCACACCCTCTACCGAAAGATCAGATCATTAACTTAAATGTGCCAGATATTCCTCTTTCAGAACTCAAAGGAGTAAAAGTAACACGCCTTGGCGCACGTCATAAAGCTGAAACCATGACCAAACAACAAGACCCGTGGGGGCGTGATATTTTTTGGTATGGCACGCTCGGCGCTGAAAGTGACGCAGGAGAAGGGACTGACTTTTACGCCATTAATAATGGGTATGCCTCAGTAACACCGTTAAGTGTTGATATGACAGCGAAGGAGAGTCTTCAAGCCGTCGATAGCTGGTTAGCGAAGATGGAGATTAATAGTGCTGACTAATTATAATCGCAGTGCGTTGGCATTGGCTGAATTATTAAAGCGGGATGGCGTAGAAGATGCCGCTGTACTTGAGGCGATTGCGACGACCCCGCGGCATGTGTTTGTTGATGATGTTTTACAGCATAAAGCGTATCAGAATACCGCTTTACCTATTGGTCAAGGGCAAACAATTTCGCAGCCTTATATCGTTGCGCGAATGACAGAGTTACTGCGACTTGCAGGAGTACGCGATAAGGTACTTGAAATTGGCACGGGATCAGGGTATCAAACCGCGATTCTTGCAAAAACGTTCACTAAAGTGTGTTCAGTTGAACGCATTAAAGCGTTGCAGTGGCAAGCAAAGCGCCGTTTACATAAGCTTGATTTATACAATGTAACGATGAAACATGGTGATGGATGGCAAGGGTGGCAATCGCAAGCACCATTTGAAGGGATTATCGTGACTGCTGCGGCAGCAACGATGCCGCAAGGGTTACTAGCACAACTTGCTGATGGCGGTGTGATGATAGCCCCCGTGGGCGAGCAAGATCAGCAATTAATGATGGTTGTCAGAAATGGCGACACATTCACAGAACATAAAGTTGCACCAGTACGATTTGTACCTTTAGTACCTGGTGATATTGAATAGGACGTTACACTTTGAAGTTGTTTACTAAGTTATATGATATGGCGCTTGTGTGGGCTAAGCATCGTCACGCAGAGCGTTATTTAGCAGGGATGAGCTTTGCTGAATCTGTTTTTTTCCCTGTTCCGCCAGATGTGATGTTAGCTCCTATGTCACTCGCTCAGCCAGATAAAGCATGGCGATTTGCCAGCTTTACTACTATTGCGTCTGTTATTGGTGGTATTTTAGGTTACTTGCTTGGCTTTTGGCTATTTGAGCCCGTCGTTGAGCCGCTAATTGCTCAAATGGGCTGGCAAGCAAAGTTTGATACTGCGCTAGGCTGGTTTGAAACATACGGCGTGTGGGTTGTATTTCTTGCTGGGTTTTCGCCTATCCCTTATAAAGTTTTTACTATTGGGGCAGGCTTAATGCAGATGGCATTTTTACCTTTCTTAATTGCGTCTGCAATTGGACGTGGGGCTCGGTTCTTTTTAGTGTCGGCTTTAATGAAGTGGGGGGGCGTGAAAATGGAGCAAAAATTACGTCAATATGTTGAAGCGCTTGGCTGGGGATTAGTTATTTTAGTTGTTGTTGCGTACTTTTTACTACGATAACCCCTAAAACTCACAGTTAGTATTATAAGGAGCATTTTACGATGAACAGACAGTTAGCAGTGTATGTTACTTTGTTTATTAGTATTTTGCTCTTTGGTTGCTCCTCCCGTAATGCTCCCGCTCCTGTTAGTAGTTTAGATAATCATACAAAACAAATTACCCGCAAAGTTAATATTTCTGGCTCAAGTTACAAGGTTAACAAAGGCGATACTTTATACTCAATCGCGTTTAGTGCTCAAAAAGACTTTCGTACTTTAGCAAAATTAAACGATATTCCAGCACCTTATACGATTTATCCTGGGCAACGCATTTTGCTCACAAAATCGGCACAAAAACAAAAAAAGACGAAAAAATATACGAATTCGAGTAAAAAGTCTACTGTTTTGATACAAAAAAATAACAAAAAATTAAAAAAAGAGCTTGATCAGCCAAAACAACGAGAGTATGTTCAAAAACAAGCCAACAAGAAAGTTAGTGCAAAAAATAGTAATCCTAATACAAAAGTCATATGGAGCTGGCCCGCTAAGGGTAAGGTCACGCGCCGTTTCTCTACAAAAGAAAATGGCTATAAAGGGTTACAAATCGCTAATAAACAGGGGGCATCTGTTTTAGCTGCTGCACAAGGAACTGTGGTATACGCGGGTAACGCATTGAGGGGCTACGGTAATTTAATCATACTGAAACATAATGATGATTACCTAAGTGCTTATGCACACAACTCAAAGTTGCTTGTAAAGGAAAAACAGGAAGTAAAGGCGGGGCAGAAAATAGCAGAAATTGGCAGTTCAGATTCGTCGGTTACGGCTTTAAGATTTGAAATTCGTTACCGAGGTCAAGCAGTCAATCCTGCTAAGTATCTACCTTAGCCAAAGGTATTGATAAAGTGATTTAGCTCAATCACATATTTGCTCGGGAGGACGCTTATGGGTCACACAGCAAAACTTGAGAAAACAACTGAAACAGTTGATGATAAATTTGATGACACGATGGTTGAAGATGATTCATCTGAGTTACTCGAAGAAGTCGACAACGATGATGAAATTTTTACAAAAGACGAAGTCGTCAAAAACCTAGACGCGACACAGTTATACCTGGGTGAAATTGGTTTTTCTCCTCTTTTAAGTGCAGAAGAAGAAGTATTTTTTGCGCGTAAAGCATTGAAAGGCTGTGAAGCCTCTCGCAAACGAATGATAGAAAGTAATTTACGTTTAGTGGTGAAAATTGCTCGCCGCTATAACAACCGAGGTCTTGCGCTGCTAGATCTTATCGAAGAAGGTAACCTTGGCCTGATTCGCGCTGTTGAAAAATTTGACCCAGAACGTGGTTTTCGTTTTTCAACTTATGCAACCTGGTGGATCCGTCAAACGATTGAACGTGCCATAATGAATCAAACACGAACAATTCGTTTACCTATTCATGTTGTAAAAGAACTGAATGTTTATCTAAGAACAGCTCGCGAACTAACACAAAAACTTGACCACGAACCAACCGCAGAAGAAATTGCAGAGTGTCTGGACAAACCCGTTGAAGACGTGACTAAAATGCTACGTTTAAACGAAAAAATCACGTCGGTTGATACGCCAATTGGAGGCGAAAACGACAAAGCCTTACTCGATATCATTGCTGACGAAAAAGGCTCTGGTCCTGAGGGCGAAGTACAAAATAATGACATCAACAAACACATTGTTGATTGGCTTGGTGAATTAAACCCAAAACAACGCGAAGTACTAGCACGTCGTTTCGGTTTACTTGGCTACGAGCCTTCAACGCTTGAAGATGTCGGTCGTGAAATTGGCTTAACGCGTGAACGTGTAAGACAAATTCAAGTGGAAGCATTACGTCGTTTAAAAGATATTTTGCAACACGAAGGCTTAAGTACAGATAGCCTGTTTGACCAATTTACTTGAGTTGACAACAATATACCTGACTCAGGTATGAGGCCTTCGGGTCTCTAGAACACACAAAAAAGCTGACATACTGTCAGCTTTTTTTATGCACGCAATTAAAGTAAATCTTTTAATTGGTATAACAGCTGGTGTGCTTGTCTTGGTGTTAAACTGTCTGGGTCGAGCTGCTGTAAAGTTAGCTCAAGTTCAGAGGGTTCATTGTCAAACGCCAGTGCTTGCTGTTGTTGCACAGGGGCTGTAACAGGCTGATGATTTTCAAGCATTTTTAGTTTTTGCTTTGCTTGCTGAATAACGGCTTTTGGTACACCGGCAAGCGCGGCAACTTGTAAACCAAAGCTTTTACTTGCTGCACCTTCAAGCACGGTATGCATAAAGGCAATAGTGTCGTTATGCTCAATCGCATCTAGGTGAACATTAACCAATCCTTGCTGCTGCTCGGCCAGTTCAGTTAGCTCAAAATAATGGGTGGCGAATAAGGTTTTTGCGGCAATTTTTGAGGCTAAATAATCGGCCGTAGCATAGGCGAGAGACAGGCCATCATAGGTCGAAGTACCGCGTCCTATTTCATCCATCAAGACCAAAGATTGCGCCGTGGCATTGTTTAAAATGGTCGCTGTCTCTGTCATTTCAACCATAAAGGTTGAACGCCCTGATGCTAAATCATCACTTGCGCCAATACGCGTAAAAATGCGGTCAATATTGCCAATTTCTGCGCTGTCAGCAGGGACATAAGACCCAATATGTGCCATGAGTACAATTAACGCAGTTTGACGCATATAGGTTGATTTACCCCCCATGTTTGGCCCTGTGATGATCAACATCTTACGGTCGTTGCTTAACTCGACAGGGTTGGCAATAAAGGGGTCTTTCATTACTTGCTCAACAACGGGATGACGCCCTTGCTTTATGCTTATATTGTCGTTATCACACAGTGTTGGTTTGGCGTAGTTGAGCGCTTGCGCACGTTCAGCTAAATTATTAAGAACGTCTAAATCAGCCAGTACTGCAGCCATCGTTTGTAGCTGCTCAATATGCGGTGCTATAAATTCAAATAGTTGTTCATAAAGTTGTTTTTCGAGAGCCAACGCCTTTGATTGGCTACCGAGTACTTTGTCTTCATGCTCTTTTAGCTCAGGAATGATATAGCGTTCGTTATTTTTTAATGTTTGACGACGAATATAATCAGCAGGAACTAAGTGTGAATTAGCACGGCTAACTTCAATGAAGAAGCCATGCACCTTATTGTAGCCAATTTTTAAGGTGCTGATGCCTGTGCGTTCACGCTCGCGCTCTTCCAGTTTTTCAAGGATATCGGTTGCGCCTTGGCTAAGCGCACGCCATTCATCTAACTCACTATTATAGCCTGGGGCAATAACTCCCCCATCACGAATAAGTACCGGTGGTGTTTCAATGACTGCGCGTTCTAGGAGATCTTGCAGCGCTGGTAATTCTTGTGACTGTGCGATGATCTGGTTAATGCGTGGATCGCTGGCATCATTAAGTAGCTCATGCAGTGGTGCCAGCGCTTGTAATGCACTACGTAAACGCGTTAAGTCACGAGGTCTGGCTGTGCACAATGCAAGGCGCGCGATAACTCGCTCAATATCACCAATTTGTTTTAATGATTCGTGCAGTTCGCCGCACAGTTGAGCATCGATGATCGCACTAATCGCATTTAGGCGTGAGTTAAGCTCATCTTTACTGCGCACAGGGGTATGAATTCGGCGTTTTAATAAACGAGACCCCATTGCTGTAGCGGTTTTATCAAGCACCTGTGCCAAGGTGTTTTCATAGCCTCCAGAGAGGTTAACCGTGAGCTCTAAGTTTTTACGGGTTGCAGCATCTAAGATCACTGCGTGTTCGTTTTGCTCAAGGGTAATGGCGCGAATATGTGGCAGAGCAATGCGTTGAGTGTCTTTTACATATTGCATTAAACAGCCCGCGGCAATCAGAGCGCAATGGGCTTTATCAACCCCAAAGCCAACTAGATCTTTGGTGCCAAATTGATCGCATAAGAGGTGTTGTGCGGTGTCTAAATCGAACTCCCATTCTGGGCGACGGCGAGCCCCTTTAATATGTTCGATTAAGTGAATATTGGCAAACGTTTCACTGTAAAGCAGTTCTGCTGGCGCAAGGCGTTGCAGTGTTGAGCTAAATGCTTCGTCAGTATTCACTTCAAGTACATTAAAACGGCCTGAGTTAATATCGAGGTAGGCAATGCCGTAAACACCGTGTTTATTTTGCCACACACTTGTGAGTAAGTTATCTTGGCGCTCTTGCAGTAAGGCTTCATCGGAAATAGTACCGGGTGTTACAATGCGCACGACTTTTCGCTCTACCGGACCTTTGCTGGTTGCTGGGTCGCCTATTTGTTCGCAAATAGCAACCGATTCACCCATTTGTACAAGGCGTGCTAGGTAATTTTCTACTGCGTGATAAGGTACGCCGGCCATTGGAATAGGATCGCCACCGGCTTTACCGCGATGAGTTTGAGAAATATCAAGAAGTTGAGCTGCACGTTTAGCATCATCAAAAAAGAGTTCGTAAAAATCACCCATACGATAAAACAATAAAATATCGCGATGCTCGGCTTTTATTTTTAGATACTGCTGCATCATCGGTGTTTGTTGTTTTATAGTGTGTGGAGCATAAAGATCAAACGACATGTATTTACCCAAAGGCTGAATATGGAATTACATCAAGAGATTAAAACACTTGCTGCGAAATTAGGAGCTATTTTAACGGATAAACGCTTATGGATCACTACCGCTGAATCGTGCACGGGTGGGGGCGTGAGTTATGCGCTAACAGATACACCAGGAAGTTCTCATTATATTGACCGTGCTTTTGTTACATACAGCAACCAAGCAAAGCATGAATTAATTGGTGTGAGTAACGAGACTTTACAGAACTTTGGCGCTGTCAGTGAGCAAACTGTTTTAGAAATGGCGTCAGGTGTTGCGAAGGCTGCAAAGGCTGATATTGCGATTGCTATTTCGGGTATTGCGGGCCCCGGTGGGGCAACCCGGGATAAACCGGTTGGTTTGGTGTGGTTTTGCGTGCATTTTGCAGGAAAAAATTACCCAAGCAAACATGTTTTTACCGGTGATAGAGCCAGTGTTAGAGCTCAAGCTATTGTTTATTCAATAGAAAAAGTTATCGAGATAATAAAATCAGAAAATTAGCTTGATACTGTGATTTCATACAGTATACTGTCTGCATTAGCCGGATTTGGAGAACAGAATGAACGATAACAAACAAAAAGCGTTGGACGCTGCTTTATCACAAATTGAACGTCAATTTGGTAAAGGTTCAATTATGAAATTGGGCGACAACAAAGCCCTTGATATTGAAGCTATCTCAACAGGTTCACTGGGGATTGATATCGCATTAGGTATAGGTGGTTTACCAGCAGGACGTATCGTTGAAGTATACGGCCCTGAATCATCAGGTAAAACAACGCTAACGCTACAAGTTATCGCTGAAGCTCAGAAGCAAGGCAAAACGTGTGCATTCGTTGATGCTGAGCATGCTCTCGATCCTGTATACGCACAAAAGCTAGGTGTAAACATTGATGAGTTACTTGTTTCTCAGCCTGATACTGGTGAGCAAGCATTAGAAATCTGTGACATGCTTGTTCGTTCAAGTGCGGTTGACGTGGTTATTGTTGACTCGGTTGCTGCATTAACACCAAAGGCTGAAATTGAAGGCGACATGGGTGACTCACACATGGGTCTTCAAGCTCGTTTAATGTCGCAAGCCCTTCGTAAATTAACGGGTAATATTAAGCGCTCGAACACCTTGTGTATTTTCATCAACCAAATCCGTATGAAAATAGGTGTCATGTTTGGTAACCCAGAAACAACAACGGGTGGTAACGCACTTAAATTCTACGCATCGGTACGTATTGATATTCGTCGTATTGGTTCGGTGAAAGAGGGTGATGAAGTTGTGGGTAACGAAACCCGCGTTAAAATTGTTAAAAACAAAGTTGCACCCCCGTTTAAACAAGCTGAGTTCATCATTATGTATGGTGAAGGTATCTCTAAACACGGTGAATTAATTGACTTAGGTGTTAAACATAAGATTGTTGAAAAGTCAGGTGCTTGGTATAGCTACAACGGTAATAAAGTAGGCCAAGGTAAAGCAAATTCAATTAAGTTCTTAAAAGACAACCCAGAGATCGCAGATGAGATTGAAGGTAAGTTACGTGAAATGCTATTACTTCAAGCAACTATTAAGCCTGAAGACGGTGTAGATGTTGGCCTGATAGCTGAAGACGAGCTATAAAACACCTTTACAGTGTATTGTTAAGCGTGATTTGACCCGCCCTTAACACAAAAAGACCGCTACTTAGTTAGCGGTTTTTTTATGGGTGAATAATAGTCGCACTGAGCCGTTTTTATAGGTGAAAAGTTGCGCTGGGTGTTGCGGCGATTTTACAGGGGCGGGCCTATACCAGTTCACTTAATTAATACCATTTTGCAAAAATACTTAATCCTTTTGAGTGATTAAACCAGTCGCTACCTACGTTAAAAATTTCTGATTTAGAATAACTAAATAACTAAATAACTAAATAACTAAATAACTAAATAACTAAATAACTAAATAACTAAATTTTTGCCTTGTTATCAACGCGGTTTTATTGCCTCAAAATAGACCACTTAATTAAGCGTAATGCTATAAGTGAACAATTTAAGGGATTAAGGTAAGGGGATAAAAGGGATTCAATCTGTAAACGCGGGATAAACCAGCTGCAACGAGTCGATACATAAAAGCCGCACAGTGTGCGGCTTTTAAATTCTTAAAGTTTAGAGCTTATCGTTTCAAACTTGGCACTCATTAAAGCTGCCAGTTGAATGAAACAGCATAGCTACGTGGCGCACCATAGTAACCTTGTGCCCAGAATAGGCTATGAAGGTACTTTTCGTTGGTGACGTTATTAATATTTAAGTTAACACTAACATTGTCGTTAATATCGTAAGTGGCCATTAAGCTTAATAAACCATAGGCATCTTGCTGAGTAGTTATTTGCGGTGCATTAGTATCAGCATCGCGAACCTGTACGCGCTGCGTATCGTCTTGCCATTGGTAATTTAGGCCAAAGGTTAAGCCATCAACTTCAGGCACTTTGTGAGTTAGCGCAAGTTTAAATTGATTTTCTGGCGTGTAGTCTTTTACCAGCTCATCACCATCGATGTTTAAGTTGCTATAGCTAAAACTTGCACTCAATGTTTCATTGATTTGACCGCTAAGTTCTAGTTCAAAACCATCGCTATTAATGCCGTCTGCGCCATAGTAGCGTGTATCATCCGGTAAGGATCCTGGTACTGCTACAGCAAGACCCACTTGCTCTGCATCAAAGTAGGCAACAGTGACAAACAGGTTGTCATCAAGTAATTGTGCTTTTAAACCCACTTCACTACTTTTACCAGTAATAGGGTTGAGATAGTCACCATTTATGTCACGCTCAGTTTGCGGCACAAATGTTTCTGTGTAGCTTGCATAAGTTGAAAAGCGCTCGTTGATATCATAAACAACACCGTAGTAGGGCACGGTTTGATCGCTGTCTTTATCTTTCGCTTTCCCGTATGACTCACCTTCAGTTTCCCAATTTACTTGGCTGACACCTGCTAAGAAGCTAAGTGAATCGGTGGCTCTAATGCGTGTTGAAATATAAGCTGAACGTTGACGGCTAGTCAGATCTGCTCCTGTTAAACCATCAGTGAGTGTTGGAATTGGTGCAACTCCGTCCCAACCACCCAGTTCAGGCATTTTAGGGAAACCATTGCCTGTGGTGCGGTCATAAAGAGATTTATCATTATAATCCATGTCTGCTTGGTTAACACCAAACGATAGGTCATGCTCCATACCAAATAAATTAAATTTACCCGTTGCATAGATATCTAAAATGTCGTGCTTATCTTTATGATCGTATTCACTTGCGTAACCTGTTAAGCCTAAACCTGTTTCTCTATCAGGCGTGCCATAAACATAGAAAAGCTCAGAGTCTTGCTCATTTTCTAAGTGTGCATAGCTGGCTTTTAAAAACCAAGTATTAGTGATTGCTTGCTCAATGGATAAAAATAACTGCTCGGTGGTGTTGTTCCAGTATGACCAATCGGATGCAGTGCTAGTTGATACATCGAAGTTAGTCGCAGTACCATCGCTATAATAAAGTGGTAACGCCCCCCAAAGAGGGCTGTCTGCGTCTTTATTTTGTTTAACATAGTTAGCTGTTACGACTGTGCTGTTAGTCAGTTGGCCTTCATATGCTAAGTAATAAATTGTTTTATCTTGCTCGTAGCGATCAAGATAAGAGTCTGTTTTATGCTTTGTAAATACGGCACGCACTGCGTGGTTATCGTTGATAGCCGTTGATGCGTCAAGTTCAAGACGTTTATTATCCCATGAGCCATATGACACTGATGCATTGACCTGTGTTTGATATGTTGGGCGTTTTAATACCATGTTGACCGTTGCCGATGGATTACCAGCACCAGTCATTAAGCCATTAGCACCACGAACAATTTCGACACTATCGTATATAGAGGTATCAAGTGTGCCTTGAATAGAGCCATTATCTTGGGGTAAACCCATGCCATTAACTTGAAAGTTGGTAATTTCAAAGCCGCGAGCTTTAAAGTAGGTGCGATCGGTTTCAATTTGCTCAACAGTCACACCCGGGGTGCTTTCAAGTACTGAGTTTAAATCATCAAGTGAGAAGTCATCCATCAACGCACGAGAAACAACAGAGATAGACTGAGGTGTTTCTTTTATGGTTAAGCCCAATTTGGTCGCTGATTGAGCTTGTTCGGTAATATAGTTTTTGTGATGTTGACCGTAGACAGCAATTTTTTCGATCGCAGGTTCTTCTTTTGGTTGTTCTGCTAAAGCGTAGCCACTAAGAAGAGCTGAAGTCACTATGCTTAATTGTGACAAGCGCAAAAATTTAGTTGATGACATGCAAATTTCCAAATAGTTCAATGATGATTTAAATTAATGCGTAATTTAATCTAAATGAAAATGATTTGCAATTTGCTTTTTTGGGCTTTAATAAAAAAAGCGGCCGGAGCCGCTCAGGAAGTAAAACTATTTTTATACTTAAAAAACGTATTTTGCAGAAAATTGAAGGCGGTCCATATCACCATCAGCGCCACTTTCTAATTCTCGTTCAGCATGTTTCAGTTCAACACCAAATGTGAGTTTCTTTACTGGCGAGTATAAAATATTCGCGCTGTAGCTTTGACTTGTTTTAGTCGGATCACCCGAAATAGCTAACAGATCTGTGTTGTTATCAGCTGAGAAAAATGAATAAAGGAAAGTTGAACGCCACTGACTATTCCAGTGTTGTTGATAACCAATGAAGCCTGAAGTTGAGTCGATGGCATCTAGTTCATCACCATTAAGTACTGCACCGTGCGCTACGTTTAAACCAACATATCGACCTAAGCCTGAACCTTGTGTCAGCATGAATTTGAGGTTGTTTTGACCAAAATTAACTTTACCCGATGCACTAATACCAAAGGATGTTTCGTCTGCATCGACGCCATTCTTTTTATAGGTTAGTTGACGCGCTAAACCTGTAAAAACTAATTCACCCCAGTCTGCTTTATGAGCATAACGCGCGGTAAAATCAGGTAAAGATGCATCATCCGTTGCAACGCGTGCGCCACCTTGGGTCGTAATTGTACTTTCTGGGTTTTCAACAGAGAACGACCAGTTGCCCGTTGAGTAACGAATTTGTGATTGGCGGGCAAAAACGGTCCCTTCTGCAGGGCCTACGAAGTCTAGCGTTTCTGGCAGTGCGCCTACGTTTTGAAAGTTTGACCACGCTTGACCAAATAACCAGCCATCATACGTGATAAAAGCTTGGCGAATACGCGGAGCATAGGAGTTGGTAACACGTTCATTACCACCCGGTGCGGAGGCTAAAAAGTCAATTTCGATTTTAGTGTTAACAGTTTTACCATTGTCTAACTTTGTTGCAGTGCCAAAATTAAAACGCGATTGGCGGGCATGCATATCAAAGACTGCATCGCTGTCAACGTCAGGTCCCACGGGAGTTGTACTCGGTACATAAAAATCACGACCAATGCTGGTACCATCTGGAACACCTGATGAATAGTCACTCCACATCGCATCTAGCTTTACATAACCGCCATAAGTGATATCGGTATTACCTAAAGTGGCAGCACTTGCAGTGCCTGTTAGTGCGCATAACACGGCCGATGCCGTGAGGGTCTTTAAAGCGGTTATTTTTGTTGTTGTCATAATGTCTATTCCTGTTGAAGCTATTTGTGTGTTGTTGTATCACTGTTGTTTAAGAAATGACTTCTCTCAATTATCTATTGGTCTATTAGACTAAGGTGTTACATAGCGATAAATCGCTTACATCAATATATTGGAGTAGATTATAGGTGGCTATTACGAAGTTTTTAGCTATTTGGCGAGATATACAACTAAGGTCTAATACTTTAAGGGGCGTTGCTGAGTGATCCTTGAAGCAGGCCGAAGGCAAGTAATTAAAATGGAGACGACAACAATGTCACAAAGTATCTATCCAGTTCCCGCGCATATCAAGAATGCCGCATTAGTTGATAACGATAAATATAATACACTGTACAAGCAATCTATCGATGACCCTGAAGGATTTTGGCGAGAGCATGGTAAGCGTCTTGATTGGTCAACTCCTTATACTAAAGTTAAAAACACATCATTTGACAAAGGCCATATCAATATTCGTTGGTTTGAAGATGGCCAACTTAATGCCTCATATAACTGTATCGACCGTCATCTCGCTGCTAAAGCAAACAAAACAGCCCTTATCTGGGAAGGAGACAACCCAGAGCAAAGCGAAAATATTACCTACCAACAATTGCACGATGAAGTTGCAAAATTAGCAAATGGTCTTAAAAAGCTGGGTGTTGCAAAAGGTGACCGCGTAGCGATTTATATGCCAATGACTCCGCAGGCTGTATATGCCATGCAAGCGTGTGCTCGTATTGGCGCGATTCACTCTGTTGTGTTTGGTGGTTTTTCTCCATCAGCAATCGCTGACCGTATTAATGACTCAGGTGCAAAAGTCGTGATCACATCTGATGAAGGTCGTCGCGCTGGTAACTGCGTGCCATTAAAAGCAAATGTTGATGAAGCGGTATCACAAGATTCAGTAACCACAGTTGAGCATGTGATTGTTCACCAGTTAACTGGCGGTGAAGTAGAGTGGAACAGTCACGACGTATGGTGGCATGATTTAGTGGCAGATTTACCGGCAGATTGTGAACCAGAGCCAATGAATGCTGAAGATCCACTTTTCATTCTTTATACATCGGGCTCTACTGGTCAGCCTAAGGGTGTTGTTCACACTACGGGTGGCTACCTTGTTTACGCATCAATGACCCATGAATATGTATTTGATTTAAAAGAAGACGATATTTTCTGGTGCAGTGCTGATGTTGGTTGGATCACGGGTCACAGTTATATTGCGTATGGCCCATTAGTTAACGGCTGTACACAAGTGGTATTTGAAGGTGTACCCACTTACCCAACTGCAGGTCGTATGGGTGAAGTAATCGACAAACACAATGTCACTATTCTTTACACTGCACCAACCGCTATTCGCGCGTTGATGGCAAAAGGTGATGAGCCAACAGCGACATCAAAACGCACAAGTCTGCGTATTATGGGCTCTGTGGGTGAACCTATTAACCCTGAAGCATGGGCATGGTACTACGAGCATATCGGTAATGAGAATTGCCCAATTGTTGATACTTGGTGGCAAACAGAAACGGGTGGCATCATGATCACACCATTGCCGGGTGCAACAGACATGAAGCCTGGTTCTGCAACTCGTCCATTCTTTGGTATTGCACCTGCGCTTTATGATGCAGAAGGCAATACACTTGAAGGTGCGGTTGACGGTAACTTGGTTATTTTAGATAGCTGGCCTTCACAAGCTCGTACAGTGTATGGTGACCATGAGCGTTTTGAACAAACTTACTTCTCTGCTTACCCTGGTGTTTATTTCACGGGGGATGGTTGTCGCCGTGATGAAGATGGTTATTATTGGATCACTGGGCGTGTTGATGACGTACTGAATGTATCGGGCCACCGCTTAGGTACGGCTGAGATTGAAAGTGCCTTAGTTGCTCATGAAGCCGTTGCTGAGGCTGCCGTGGTGGGTTACCCGCACGACATCAAAGGCCAAGGTATTTACGTGTATATCACGCCAAATGAAGGCGTCACAGTGAGCGATGAATTAACCGCAGAAGTGCGTAACTGGGTTCGTAAAGAGCTAAGTCCTATTGCATCACCAGATATGATTCAATGGTCGCCAGGTTTACCAAAAACACGTTCAGGTAAGATTATGCGTCGAATTTTACGTAAAATTGCCGCTAATGAGCACCAACAGTTGGGTGATACTTCAACACTGGCCGATCCGAGTGTGGTTGATGAGCTAATCGAGAATAGATTAAATCGTTAAAAACGCGTTAAAAACTTGATTAGAAGTTGATTCTAAACGTAGTATATCGGCTGTCACTTAGAAATAGGTGTCAGCCGAATTTATTAGGAGTGAACCATGAGTCAGTTTTTAATAGCGGATGATCATCCGTTATTTCGTGAAGCGCTGAAAGGGGCATTGAGTACTAAGTTTACGGATTTGGAAGTATTTGAATCGGAAAACTTCGATACCACATTGCAAGTGCTAAGCGAACAAGAAGATCTTGATATCTTACTACTAGACCTTCACATGCCAGGAAATGGCGATTTATACGGCCTTATTCGTATTCGCGAAGATTACCCAAGCTTACCGATTGCAGTTGTGTCGGGGAGTGAAGACATAAATATTGTGTCGAAAGTAATGGGATACGGTGCGATGGGATTTATTCCTAAATCATCATCATCGGATGATATCGCAATGGCGATTAATCATATTCTAGAAGGCGATGTGTGGTTACCAGCAGAGCTTAAAGATAAAGTAGCAGCCGTTGATGGCGAAGACAAAGAAATTGCAGCTCAGGTGGCATCACTAACCCCACAACAATACAAAGTGCTGCAGTACCTGCATGAAGGTTTGTTAAATAAGCAAATCGCTTATGAGTTACATATCTCTGAAGCGACAGTAAAAGCACATATTACGGCCATTTTCAGAAAACTTGGCGTATACAACCGTACTCAAGCCGTGCTTATTGCCTCAAAACTTCAACTTGATCCTATTGAATCGAACTAGTCATTAGATAATAAAAATAATAAAGAGGCGAGCAGCCTCTTCATTCATTACTTAAGCAAACACCACGGTTCGATTACCGTTTATAAACAGTTTATGTTCAGAGGCCAACTGTAAGGCTTTGCAAAATACTGTTTTTTCAACATCTTTACCCATTTTTGCCATCATCTCTGCGGTATCCGCATGACTAACATGCGTCACATCTTGCAAAATAATTGGCCCTTCATCGAGTTCGTTATTAACAAAATGAGCGGTTGCACCAATGATTTTTACCCCACGTTCAAAGGCTTGGTGGTAGGGTTTTGCACCAATAAAGGCAGGTAAAAATGAATGGTGAATATTAATAATTTTACCTTCAAAGCGTGCCACAAACTCAGGGCTTAAAATACGCATGTATTTGGCAAGGCCGATAATATCAGGCTGGTAGCTGGCAATTAAATCACCCACTTTTTGGTCATGCTCAGCACGGCTTAAGCCTTCGTGTGAAACTACATGAAACGGCACGCCAAAACCTGCTGCCAATGGCGCTAAGTCTGCATAGTTAGCAATTACAGCTAATACCTCTATATTCAACGCTTTTTCAAATTGTTTAAGTAATACTCCCCCTAAACAATGCGCTTCTTTTGTGGCCAATAAGACGACTTTGGTTTTTTCGCTGCTGTGTAAGGCAAGCTCTGCGCCATCAGGAAGTAGCTCAGCAAGACTTGGTAAAAAGTCATCTGAAATAACCCCGCTTAATTCGGTGCGCATGAAAAAGCGTTGGGCATCTTTGTCTACAAATTCGTTATTACGGGTAATATTCAAATTATGTTGATGACAAAGACCGGTGATCTTGGCAATTAGACCCACATCATCATCGCATTGTGTTGTTAAAATCGTGTTCATAGTCCTCATTCTAATCCCATTTGTGTGAACGTTATTATTTGCTAATTTTTTAGCGCTGCATAGCGCAATTTCGACTATCTAATAATTAATTTTAAACAGACTAGTCTGGCTTTATAACAGTCAAAGCGCTGAAACTATTGATATTACATGCAATAGTGTTGAGGTTTAACCCGATGAGCCAACAACACGTTGTTGTGAATGAAGTGCACGCATCTTATGTGATACGTGAACACAGCCGACAGAGCGTCGTTTTTAAGCAACGTAACTCGGTAAGGGCGAAAATAGCGAGGATAGAGCATGATGGTATAACTTAAACTATAAAATGATGTTTGAGCGAATGGGAGCTGACCCTCGCTAATAGAAAAATACGCGAAACGACCATCGCTTTACTCTTACTAAGTGTTTATTGTATAAACAATGAACGCTTTTATGTTGTTAAAGCAGAGACAAGGATTGGGTATGGATGAAGGTATTGCGTTATTAATATTGCTTGTTTTAGTGGTATTCGGCGGTTCTGTTGCAGGAATAATTGCTTTATTTCAGCTATCTGTTTTAAAAAAAGAAGTCGCGTTATTAAGAGAGAAGCTTGCTGAACCAAGGCCCGATAAGCCGCAAACGGATACTGAATTTCAACAGCATGTACCAAGAACCTCATCACAATCAACAAACACAGCTTCGCATTCAACAATAACAGCAACGATTGATTCGTTGCACGTTGAGCCAATGCTCTCTGCAGCACGGCAGCCTCAGGGGGCGTCTCATGAGCCAATACTTACCCAAGAGAAAGCCGCTCCGTTTGAGTTTATCACTTCTCTTATTTCAGTGTTTAAAACTAATTGGCTGACCTGGGTTGGGGCTATTGCACTTGCTTTTGGCGGAATCTTTTTAGCCCGTTATTCGCTAGAAGCAGGGCTCTTGTCAGAAACGATGCGATTAACTTTAGGCGCTGTTTTTGGGGTAAGTTTAATTGTGGCAGCAGAGTACTTGCACCGTAAAGGAATAGTGTTTGAAGGCTTTAATAACTATATACCGGCAGCGCTTGCCAGTGGCGGCTTTATCAGTTGTTTTGCTTTAACATTACTTGCTTATACCCACTATGCATTATTAGCGCCTTTGCCTGCCTTCGCTATTTTGACATTGGTGTCGTTGGCTGCCAGTTGGATGGCATTGCGCTTTGGTCCTCTGCTTGCGGCTATTGGTATTATTGGTGCTTACAGTGTGCCGGTCTGGGTGAATACAGGGAGTAACGACTTTGTTGGTTTGTTGACCTATGTTGGCTTTGTGAGTGTTTCGGCCTCTTTGGTGGCTCATTATGTGAAACGTCAGTGGCTTTGGTATTTGCTCTGGACTGGACACCTTGGTTGGTATTGGTTAGTGGCAGTAAGCGCTTCACATAATATTCTGTGGTTTATTAACGTATACGCTGTGTTCAGTATCTTTCTACTGATTGCGATTGTGCGTTTGGGTCTTAAGTTTATTCAAATAGAACACCGCCCTCAGCGTTTCATAAAGCAGCTTAAGCAACTACCCGATAATCCATTGCTTATAGCGATTTTAGCGCCGCTTGGTTTTTTGATGTTTAGCAATAATGCGTTACTCACTTGGCAACTTAGTAGTCTGTTAATGGTCAGTGTGCTGTTGTTTTTAGTGCTTAAAAACAGCGCGTGGGATAGTTGGTTAGCGATTGCAGTCGGCTGTGTTGTGCTGTTATTAATTAGCCAGCGTAATAGCGTTGATTTTACCGAGCAGCTTTTTGTGTTTAGGCAAAACTACGGAGTCGGGCTGTTTTTTATCGCGCTGTTTATTAGTTATGGTTTGCTGTTCGCACGCAAATATCCACAGCGGTTAGGATTCTCGCTGATAGCTTCGCTGTCGAGCTTTGTGATTATTGGTTGCTTGTATGCTATTACGCCAAATAATGCGCTTACAGATGCTTATCCGCTCTGGTATACGGTGTTATTGGGGGTCAGTGCACTGTTATTTAAATTAGCGGTGCGTAGCAAGCAGCCCTTACAGGTTTTTTGTTTTTGGTTAGGTGGCAATGGCAACATCAGCTTAGCGCTCACAATGTTGCTTGAAGGAAGTAGTTTGACGCTTGCATTAGCTATGCAGGTTGTATTAATTAGCTTTTATATTAATAAGCATGCACTGCGTTTACCAATGTGGCCATTAAAAGCGTTAATAGCGTGTTTGTTGGTACGCTTAAGCTTAGCACCTTGGACACCAAGTTACAGTGATGCAGTATTGCTTGGCGTTCATTGGAGTATTGTTGTCTATCCTTTGTGTGCTGGGTTATTTTATTGGGCTGCAAGGTTTTGGCAACAGCAGCCATTGAGGGTTTGGTTAGAAGGCGCAGGCTTACACTGTATTGCTTTATTTGTTACCACAGAGACCAGTTATCAATTGGTTGGGCATTATCCTGATTTTAATAACCTGTCAGTGTACGAGCACATCTTGCTTACGTGTAATTGGGGGGTATTAGGGTGTGTATATTTACTGCGTGCTCGGTATACGCAGCAAATGGTAAAACTTTACCAACTAGCGGGGTTAGGATTACTGACACTTGCAGGGTTACTCGCTGCTACTTTATTCATGGAGTTAAATCCTTTCTTTGCACAGATACGCATTGGTCAAATGCCTGTTTTTAACTGGTTACTGCTTGTGTGGTTAGTGCCTGCATTAATATGTGTATGGGCAGGTCAATTAACTAGGTCTATTAATTCCCGTTTACTGAAGCCATTTTATATTTTAGCGGGTGCTTTCACCGCACTGTATATTAATGCAGAAATACGCCATAACTGGCAAGGTGAGTTTATTAACTTAGCGCAGCCTACCTCAGATGCTGAGCTTTATAGCTATTCATTAGTGTGGTTGATCATAGGTGCTTTAGTGGTAGTGATGGGTCATTTAAAGTCATTGGCTACGGTGCAAAAGCTAGGGCTTGGTTTATTAGCGCTGGTGGTATTAAAGGTATTTTTGATTGATATGGCAAATTTAACAGGGCTGTTAAGAGCCGTCTCGTTTATAGGGCTGGGATTATCTTTAGTGGCACTGAGCTGGTTATTTCAAAAGTTTAAGGCAAAGCCCGTTGCTTTGCCTTAATAATGGGGTCATTTAAGTGCTGTGATTAAGCAGCGCTTTTAATTTTGCCGGTTTCACTGGTTTGCTCAAGTAGTGAATATTATCGGCTTTGGTTTGCTGTTTTAGGGCTTCGTCACGCACTGCGGTAATTAAAATGGCAGGAACAGGACTTTGCCAAATCTCTCGAAGTGTTTTTATTAAGGTAATGCCGTCGCAATCATGGCCAAGCTGATAATCCATTAGAATCACGTCGGGTGCGCGATGTTCTTTGGCATACGCAAGTACGGTGTCGACATTTTCAAATAGCTTATAATTTGCTTGCCATTTTTGTAATAAACTTGCCATTGCATGCAGGTTTTCGGGGTCATCATCAACAGCCACAATATTCATGGCTGTACGATTCTCAACGCCTTTTTTCGGTGTCTCTTTTTGTTGTATAAATTGACTGTCTCCGTAGGGTACTTCAATACTAAAGCGACTTCCTTTGCCGGGTGTTGAGCTTACATCGAGACGCAAAGACAAAAGGTCGACCATTCTTTTTACGACCCCAAGACCTAGGCCAACACCTTTATTATCGCCCGCTTCAATGCGGTAAAAGTCATTAAAGATTTTCGCTTGTTCTAGCTCTGAAATGCCAGGGCCGGTATCCCATACCTCGATTCTTAAATGATGTTTTCGTTTGCGACACGCAATCAAAACTTGGCCGCTATTAGTGTATTTAACAGCATTTGAAACAAGATTTTGAACAATACGACGTAAGTAAGTGATGTCGCTATGTACAATAACACCGGTTGATCGCACTTTAAGCTTAAGACCTTTTTCGCTCGACATGATGGCGTATTCATTTTTCAACGGGGCTAAAATGTCATCAATGCTAAAGTGGCGAGGCGTTGGGGTCATTGCGCCTTGTTCTAACTTGGCTATTTCAAGCAGTGCCGACATTAAGTGGACAGTTGAATCGAGGCTTGCCCCCAGTTTTTCAAAGTTATTTAAATTGTTACTTGAAAGCGTCTTATCATCAATTGCCGCCAAGTACAGGCGGGCAGCATTTAGCGGTTGAAGTATGTCGTGACTTGCGAGTGCTAAAAATCGGGTTTTACTGTCGTTAGCTTGCTCGGCCTCTTTTTTAGCTAAAGTAAGTGCTTGCTCAGTTTGTACTCGGCTGTCTATTTGTGCTTGTAGATCTCTATTGATTGTTCGGATTTCTTGCGTGCGTGCTTCAATCCGATTTTCAAGATCCATATTCACTTCTTCAAGGGCATTTTGTGTTTCGATATGCGCTGTAATATCAGAGAAGCTGGTCACAAAGCCGCCATCAGGTAATGGGTTACCTATCATTTCAAATACTTGGCCATTTCGGCGATGACGAATAAAGTGATGTGGACTGCCATTTTTAAGGTGTTGTACACGTTTTTCTACGTGTCGCTCTATTTCACCGGGGCCGCATTCACCGCGTTCGGCGTTGTAGCGAATCACTTCTTCAATGGCTTGACCCACCTCTAAGAACCCTTCGGGGTAGTTAAACATTTCGGCATAACGCTTGTTCCACGCGACTAAATTGAGTTCTTTGTCGACAACCGAAATACCATGGCTGAGGTTTTCAAGTGATGTGAATAATAAGTTTTGATTAAATTGCAGAGCTTGTGTTGTTTCGTCAAAGAAGTTTACCACTTCTTCAAAGGCCATTCGTTTACCAGAAGCGACAGTATGAATAAGCGCTTGCGCCGATGACGCGCCCAATACACCCGTTAAAGCGCGTTCGCAATAGGCGATAAATTCAGGGGCAGGGTGGGCATTATTATCATCTAGCTTGTGCGTTAAAGCGAAATGCGCCAGTACTTGCTGACTGCGTTGAATACCTAAAAAGGTCTGTAGCAGTACTTTAAAGTCGTACACAGTGGCCTTTACATTTTTATTTAAACGCCGTGCAAACACCGCTTGTTCTTTTGGGTTAACAAATGCAGCCGCTTGAATTTTATCAATTAAACGCTCATCAGCCCCTAACGAGAAACTTATATAGCAACCAATATTGGCAAACAACGCAATGAGTGTTCCGCGCGTAATAAGGGTTTGTTGTAGTTCTGCATTTAGGCTATTACCGGCATCTAAAATCGGTAACATGAGGAATAACACCCAACATATAAAGCCTGCAAGTAACCCTGCATATACCCCGTAAGCATGACCTTTACGCCAATATAAGCCACCGACAATGGCAGGGAGTAGTTGAGATACAAGCGAAAATGCAACTAAGCCCATACTGGCGAGGGCTTTGCCATGGCCAAACCACTGTTGATAAAAATAAGACAGGATCAGAATACCGGCAATAGTAAAACGTCTCACCAGTAATATTTGTGATTTGTAGCTACTGGTGATGAGGTTACGTTTAAATTTGCGACGCAACATTAATGGCAACACCACATCATTTGAGATCATAGTACTGAGTGTGAGTGTCGCGACGACAATCATCGCGGTGGCTGCCGATAATCCACCGATAAATACAAAGGTGGTTAAAAACGCATTTTCGTGCATTAAAGGCAGGGCTAATACAAAGCTGTCGGGTGAAAAACCACTGCCGATACCAGGATGGATTGCTGCTGTGGCAATAGGGAAAATCATTGCAGCGGTAAGCAATAAATAAAGCGGAAAAGCCCAGCGGGCGGTATAAAGATGGCGTTTATCTTGGTTATCAACAACGGTTACATGGAATTGTCTTGGTAAACAGATTATTGCCGCCGCGGCCATTAACGATTGACCGATAAAATTAAAGCTAAAAAAGTCAAAATTATGCCAGTGCTGCCACAATGACCCAGTTAACTGCTCGCTTTGTACGGTGTTTAAGTTAAATAACGTGTATAAGGCAAGCCCAGCCACTGCAGCTAAAGCTAATAGTTTCACCATCGATTCGAACGCAACAGCCAGCATTAACCCAGAGCGATATTCAGTAACATCGACCTTACGGGTCCCAAAAAATATTGCAAACATGGCCATAATTAGTGTTGCTGACAGCGCTAACATTGACCCTGAGATACGGTTGTCGTTTTGTAATAATAAAAAGCTACTACTAAGGGCTTTTAATTGCAGCGCGATATAAGGAATGGTCGCCAACAGTGCAATAACTGTGACCATGATTGCTGTTGTTTGTCTTTTTCCATACCGAGCAGAAATAAAATCGGCAATGGTCGTAATATTTTGTTTTTTACTAACAAGTACCAGTTTTCGTAAAAAGCCTTGGCCAAAGAAAAATAACAGCGCAGGACCAATTAAAATAGGAAGGTAATTCCAACTGCTGGTGGCGGCAGTACCGACTGAGCCATAGTAAGTCCACGATGTACAGTAAATCCCTAATGAAAACGAATAAACAAAAGGGTGATGGCTAATGCGTTTAGCCAGAGGCGTGGTTTTATCCCCCCAGTTTGCTAACCAAAACAATACACCAATGTAGGCAAGAGCAACAAAAATAAGCGCAGCAGTCATGTTCAAATTCAGTCATTATTGTAATACCACTACCTTACCAGAATTAAAGCTGATTTCGATGTGTTGATTTTGATTTGTTAAAAATCAATTTTTACAAGTTTATGATATTTAATGCTTAATTTTATTTTGGCCTTTTTATTAGACTAATGTCGCAGATCATTCGTTTTTACTATTTTGGTTATTTCTCTCATTTATATTTGTAGGTTAACTTATTGTTAAATATAGTTTTTTACTATTGATTAACAAAAGGTGCTTTGCAGTTTACGTAAACGTAAACTGGCTGTTACGACTATGGTCTCAATTCCATAATGCCGAACCGTTGCTAACTTAGTTAATGACAACTAATACCACTCATTACTTTTAAGTGATGCATAAGGGGATAAAAATGGCTTTTAAAGATGAAGAACAAGCAAAAGCTTACTGGGCGGAAAACATTTCGCTGCTATTTAAACTGTTAGCAGTGTGGTTTATCGTTTCATTTGGTTTTGGCATTTTATTGGTAGATGTACTGAATGAAGTACGTTTTTTTGGGTTTAAACTCGGCTTCTGGTTCTCCCAGCAAGGCGCAATTTACACCTTTGTAGCTTTGATTTTTGTGTACGTTTTCAAAATGAATACGTTAGATAAAAAATATGGCGTAGACGAATAGGAGCTAAGCAATGGATGTTCAAACACTCACGTTTATTATCGTCGGTTTAAGCTTCGCGCTTTATATCGGCATCGCAATTTGGGCTCGTGCAGGGTCTACTAATGAATTCTATGTTGCAGGTGGTGGCGTTCCTCCTCTTGCAAATGGTATGGCAACAGCAGCTGACTGGATGAGTGCAGCATCGTTTATCTCAATGGCGGGTATTATCTCGTTTGCGGGTTACGATGGGGGTGTTTACCTCATGGGCTGGACGGGTGGTTACGTATTACTGGCGCTGTGTTTAGCACCTTACTTACGTAAGTTTGGTAAGTTCACTGTCCCTGATTTCATTGGTGACCGTTATTACTCACAAACAGCACGTGTGGTTGCAATTTTATGTGCAATCTTTATCTGTTTCACGTACATCGCGGGTCAAATGCGGGGTGTTGGTGTTGTATTCTCTCGCTTCTTAGAAGTGGATATTGAGACCGGTGTTTACATTGGTATGGTGATTGTATTCTTCTATGCTGTTCTTGGCGGCATGAAGGGCATTACTTACACGCAAGTTGCGCAATACTGCGTACTGGTATTTGCTTACCTTGTTCCAGCAATCTTCATTTCAATGATGATGACAGGTCACTTTTTCCCACAAACTGGTTTTGGTGCCACGCTTGCAGATGGTTCTGGTCAATACGTGCTTGATAAATTAGATGGACTGAGTACCGAACTCGGTTTTGCGCAGTACACCGAAGGCTCTAAGAGTATGATCGATGTATTCGCAATCACGGGTGCGCTTATGGTGGGTACTGCGGGTCTACCTCATGTTATCGTACGTTTCTTCACGGTTCCACGTGTTAAAGACACGCGTATCTCTGCGGCATGGACATTAGTATTTATTGCTATCGTTTATACAACTGCACCTGCTGTTGCGTCGTTTGCACGTGTAAACATGATTGATACTATTAACGGTAAAGATGGTAACGGTACAGAGTATGCTGAAGCACCTGCATGGGTTAAAAATTGGGAAAGAACAGGCCTAATCACTTTTAACGATAAAAACGGTGATGGCAAAATGTTCTACTCAGCTGGCAAGATTGATGATCCAAATAGCGCCAACGAAGTGAATGTTGACCGCGACATCATGGTACTTGCTAACCCAGAGATTGCCGACTTACCAGCATGGGTAGTAGCCCTTGTTGCAGCAGGTGGTATTGCGGCAGCACTGTCAACCACTGCGGGTTTGTTATTGGTTATTTCGACCTCGGTATCGCATGACTTGTTAAAACGTACCTTGAAACCAGATATTAGTGATAAGCAAGAACTACTTGCAGCGCGACTTGCTGCGATGGTCGCCATTGTTATCTCAGCGTACTTTGGTATTAACCCGCCTGGATTTGTGGCGTCGGTGGTGGCATTTGCATTCGGTTTAGCGGCTGCAAGTTTCTTCCCGGCGATTATCATGGGTATCTTCTCTAAGAAGATGAACAAAGAAGGTGCGATCGCAGGTATGGTTACAGGTATTACATTCACCGCGGCGTACATTATTTACTTCAAGTTTGTTAGCCCTGAATTAAATGGCCCAGCTAACTGGTTATTTGGTATTTCACCTGAGGGGATTGGTTTAGTGGGTATGATTATTAACTTTGCAGTAGCAGGTATCGTACTTAAACTAACAGCTGAAACACCTGTTGAAATTCAAGAAATGGTGGAAGGCATTCGTAACCCTAAAGGGTCAAGTGCAGCGCACGCACACTAACAAAGTGGTACTAAAAGAACACACTTTTGATAAACCCAAAGCCCGACTTAAGTCGGGCTTTTTATTTTTTTAAAACAGGGGTAGTGTAGTTATTAGCCTCACTTAATTTCGAGAATAGCTATGAATGCAGAGCAACAGGAAGTCGCCCAATTTGTAATTAATCAAACCCCGTTTAATCAGCTCGATTCGGCGGCAAGCGAGTATTTTGTTAATCACCTCGATATTATTTACCTCACACGAGAAAACCAAAATAAATGGTTATGCTCTGACAATCCGAGATTATTTCTAATTCGCTCAGGAGATTATGACCTAGTCGATGCAAAAGGGGATGTGATCACGAAGCTCTCTGCAGGGGATTATTTTGGCTTTCCCTCTTTGCTAACGGGGGAGGCTATTCAAAATAGTCTCTCGGTGCAAAAAGAAGGCATTGTTTATATGCTGGACCAAGCGTCTTTTGATTATTTACGCCGCGAGTACAAAGTGTTTGAGCAATACTTTGTCCGTGCTCATAAGAATCGTTTGTTGTCATCGCATTATAAGAGTCAAAACGACAGTTGGTCTGAGAAGAAAATAGCAGAGTTAATGAACCGCAAAGCGGTAACTCTTTCGCCTGATGCGAGTATTCGCCAAACAGCCAAAAAAATGAAGCAGCAGGGTGTTTCATCAATAATGTTGACTGAGAACGAGCGCTTAGTAGGGGTGGTAACAGACCGAGATCTTCGTAATCGCGTGCTTGCTGATGAGGTTGACCCACACGAGTCTGTGAGCACGATTATGACTTGTAAGCCAAAGTTTATTTTTGAGAATAATCGGGTGTTCTCAGCGCTGCACTTAATGCTCAAACACAATATTCATCATTTACCTGTGCTCGATGAATATCATAAGCCCTTAGGCATGTTGACCAGTACTGATTTACTGCGTCAGCAAAAAAGCGACCCAGTGCAATTAATTGGACGCATATATAAAGCCCACTCTGTGGTTGATTTAAAGCGCTATTCGCAAGAGATCCCCAGCTTATTAAAAGGCTTTTCGAATAATATTGATGATATATCGCTTATCGGTAAGTTATTAAGTGGTTTAACCGATGCGTTAACTTCGCGCTTAATTCATTTATTTCAAGAAGATAACGGCGCTGCCCCCAGTCACTTTAGTTTTATTTGTTTTGGCTCACAAGCCCGTGAAGAGCAAACCCTGCATTCTGACCAAGATAATGGTTTACTTTTACCTGATGATTTAACAACAGAGCAGCAAGACTACTTTAAACGCATGGGGGAGTTTGTGTGTGAGCAGTTGGTTGAATGCGGTATTAAACGTTGTCCAGGTAACATTATGGCCAGTAATGCACAGTGTCGAATGGGCATCAGTGAGTGGTGTGAACGCTTTTATAAATGGATCACATCGCCGACTCCAGAAGCCATGTTAAATTGTAAAATCTACTTTGATTTACGCTTTATTGAGGGCTCAATGTCGCTGTACACGCGTTTTTATGAGCAATTAAAACGTATCTCTAAAAATGATTTATTTTATGCTGCTATGGCGAGTGATATTAAAAATACTCATGTGCCCATTGGGTTATTTAACCAATTTAAATTAGAAAAAGATGCGAAACAGCACAAGTACCTTGATTTAAAAAAACGCGGCGTGGTGATTATTAACGATATAGTGCGTTTGTATTCACTCAAAGCGGGTATTCAGCGGGCGAATACCCAAGAGCGTTTGGATGCACTGCTGAAGTATTCTTTACTTAATAAAGACGATGTTTATAACTTAAAAGATTGTTGGCGTTTCTTAACGCAGCTGCGCTTACGCACACAAATAAATGAAGAAGGCTTACCGAGCAATTGTATTAACCCCAATACCTTGAATTCTTTAGAACGCCATCAATTAAAAGAAGCCTTTTATTTAGTTAAACAAGCTCAGCAAGCCGCCGCTTTTAAGTTTGCGCGTGGCAGCTTATGAGGATAACTGATGGTTAAACGTTGGCTCAGTCGTTATATGGCTCGCAAACAATTATTGGCAGCTGATGCCTATAAAGAACGTTACGTTGTGATAGATATGGAACTAACGGGGCTTGATCCCCGCCAACATGAAATTGTCTCGGTGGCATGGGTGATGATAGAAGACCAGTGCATTAAAATGAGTGGGGCACAGCACATAATTAATAAAGACGTACAGAGCCTAGAGCAAAGCCCTATTTATCACGGCATTGCCAAGCAAGATATCGATAGCGGTGAAAGCCTTGAAGCAATTCTTGCTAAGCTTCACCAACACGTTGATGACTGTATTTTAGTTTTTCATAACGCGACGCTTGATTGGGGGTTTTTAAAACAAGCGTGCCGTAAACTAGGCTTAGAAGCTAAAGCGCGGTTAATTCTTGATACGTTCGTTATTGAAAAAAAGCGTCTCCATCAGCAAGGCCATGAAATAGGCCACGATGACCTAACATTAAGCGAGTGCCGTAAACGCTATGGCTTACCTCATTACAGCTCTCACCATGCTTTAACCGATGCCATGGCCACCGCCGAGCTTTTTTTAGCGCAGTGCCATCAAATCAGTCGGGGTAAAGCCTTAAAAGTGGGGGAGTTGCTGTAATGTGTTATGCTCATCGCTAAGTTAGACAACAAACGGAATTGGTATGGATAAATTAGAATTAACAGTGCCGCCAATTATTCAAGTCGTGATATTCGCTGCCATAATGTGGATGTTAGCTGATGTGTTGGCACCTTTTAGTATGACGCTTGCCGTTTTGTTACCTGTGGCAGTGATCACCGCGTTAATTGGGGTCGCTTTCTCTTTATGGGGTGTTTATGAGTTTCACTCTGCTGGCACGACGGTCGATCCGAGATTGCCTGAGGAGTCGGCAAGCCTTGTCACTCATGGAGCCTATAAAGTTAGTCGAAACCCGATGTATGTCGGTTTCTTACTTATTTTAATTGGGTGGGGTATTTATTTGGGGAATATCGTAAATATTATGCTGCCTGTGGTGTTTGTCCTTTACATGAATCGATTTCAAATAGTGCCTGAAGAGAGGTACATGCAGCAAAAGTTTGGGCATGAATATAGTGAATATAAAAAAGCAGTTCGTCGATGGATATAACAATCAAAGCTGAATAAGACTAGGGACTGCTGAAGACTGTATTTTTCAATTATCGCCACCACGACTTTACACCACTTTATTTAAGTGCTCCCTCTTATAAAAAAGAGTAAGGTCGATTACCAAAACCAGGGTCATCTAAAACACCTAAAACCACTTTATTTTATCTTGCCCTTTTATAAAAAAGTGTAAGGTCGATTACCAAAACCAGCGTCATCTAAAACACCTAAAACCACTTTATTTAAGCGCACCCTCTTATAAAAAAGTGTAAGGTCGATTACTAAAACCAGGGTCATCTAAAACACCTAAAACCACTTTATTTAAGCACACCCTCTTATAAAAAAGTGTAAGGTCGATTACCAAAACCAGCGTCATCTAAAACACCTAAAACCACTTTATTTTAGCTTGCCCTCTTATAAAAAAGTGTAAGGTCGATTACAATACCGTCATCTAAAAGGCAGCTGTCTTTATCTGCAAGCAAATAGAGTGGATTTTCTTCTTCATGGCAATCAAACTTGCAATCAATGGTTTTGGTCGTATTGGGCGTAATATTGTCCGAGCCCTTTATGAATCAGGGCTTGAAGATCAAATCAAAATTGTCGCTATTAACGAATTAGCTGACCCTAAGGGCATTGCCCATCTCCTTAAGTACGATACATCCCACGGTCGTTTTTCGTTTCCTGTTAATTTAGGTGAAGATACGCTAACAGTCGCAGGTGACTCTATTGCGCTATTTGCCGAAGAGAATCCGGCAGAATTGCCCTGGCAAACCCTTGATGTCGATGTTGTACTTGAATGCACGGGTGTTTATCACTCGCGTGAACATGCTAAGTTACATTTAAATGCAGGGGCTAAAAAAGTACTTTTTTCGCAACCTGCAGATGCCGACGTTGATGCAACCATTGTGTATGGTATCAACGACGATGAATTAAAAGCAGCGCATACAATTGTTTCTAATGGCTCATGTACAACTAACTGTATTGTGCCTGTGATTAAAGTATTAGATGATGCATTTTCTATTGAATCTGGGGCAATCACGACAATTCATGCCTCGATGCATGATCAACAAGTGATCGACGCTTATCATCATGATTTACGTCGTACCCGTGCGGCAAGCCAGTCTATTATTCCTGTAGATACAAAACTTGCCCGTGGTATCGAACGTATTTTACCTAAGTTTCATGGCCGCTTTGAAGCCATTGCCGTGCGTGTACCGACGATTAACGTCACCGCGATGGACTTAAGCGTCACGGTAAACACTGATGTTGATTTAGGCGACGTTAATCAAGCACTTAAGTTAGCAGCAAAAGATCGCCTTGAAGGGATTTTAAGTTACACTGAAGAGCCGCTGGTGTCGGTAGATTTTAATCATGACTCACATTCTTGTATCATAGATGGCACTCAGACACGTGTTAGTCATAAACGACTGATAAAGTTGTTAGTGTGGTGCGATAATGAGTGGGGATTTGCGAATCGTATGCTCGATACAGCGCGTGCGATGATGGCTGTAAGCCAATAACTTATAACTATAATTTAGTATCGTTAACAAAGGAGAAGTCCATGTCGGTCATTAAAATGGCAGATTTAGATTTAAACGGCAAACGCGTGTTAATTCGTGAAGATTTAAATGTGCCTGTAAAAGAAGGTAAAGTGACCTCTGATGCACGTATTCGTGCAGCATTACCTACTATTAAATTAGCGTTAGAAAAAGGCGCAAAAGTAATGGTGATGTCACACCTTGGCCGCCCTACGGAAGGGGAATATGATGAAGCGTTTTCACTCGCCCCTGTCGTTAATTATTTAAATGATGCGCTTGAGCAAACGGTTCGTCTTGAAAAAGATTACCTTGATGGCGTTGACGTGGCAGATAATGAAGTGGTTGTTTTTGAAAACGTACGTTTTAACGTAGGTGAAAAGAAAAATGATGAAGCATTATCTAAAAAGCTAGCTGCATTATGTGATGTTTACGTGATGGATGCATTTGGTACGGCTCACCGTGCACAAGCATCAACGCACGGTGTTGGTTTATTTGCCGATGTAGCGTGTGCAGGCCCACTTTTAGCCGCAGAGCTAGACGCTTTGGGTAAAGCGCTTGATAACCCTGCGCGTCCTTTAGTGGCTATCGTTGGTGGCTCTAAAGTGTCGACTAAGTTAACCGTACTTGATTCACTATCAACAGTGGTTGATCAACTTGTTACGGGTGGAGGTATTGCAAATACTTTCATCGCAGCAGCTGGTCACCCTGTAGGCAAGTCTTTATTTGAAGCTGACTTAATTGACGAAGCAAATAAATTAAGTGCCGCTGCAAAAGCAAATAATGGTGAAATTCCAGTGCCAACTGATGTTGTTGTTGGTAATGAGTTCTCAGAATCGGCTGTTGCGACATTGAAAGATGTGAATGAAGTAACCGATGAAGATATGATTTTCGATATTGGCCCAGATACAGCGAAACAGCTTGCAGATATTATTGCAAAAGCAGGCACGGTTGTGTGGAATGGTCCAGTTGGCGTATTTGAATTTGACCAATTTGGTAATGGCACGCGTGCGATTGCTGAAGCTATCGCAAATTCAAGCGCATTCTCAATTGCGGGCGGCGGTGATACGCTTGCTGCGATTGATAAATACGGCATTGCCGATAAAGTGTCTTACATTTCAACAGGTGGTGGTGCTTTCCTTGAATTTTTAGAAGGGAAAAAATTACCAGCAGTTGCTATGCTAGAAGAGCGTGCTAAGTAATTAGTACGAACACCAGCGTGGTTATTTAATTACGCTGGTTTGGCTGTTTATAAAATACCTCTCACCCTTATTTTATAGACAGTTTTTGCGGTAAGCGATGGCTTCTCGTGATGCAGTGATGCATCAAAAAATAATTTATCCGTTCAAACTAGATGGTAGGAAACTACTGTCGATACAATTTGGAGAATACCAAATGGCTTTAATCAGTATGCGACAACTTCTTGATCATGCAGCTGAACATGGTTATGGCGTACCAGCGTTTAACGTTAATAACCAAGAGCAAATGCGTGCAATTATGGAAGCAGCTGACAAAACTAACAGCCCAGTAATCGTACAAGGCTCAGCTGGCGCACGTGCATATGCTGGCGCCCCTTTTATTCGTCATATGATTTTAGCAGCTGTTGAAGAATGGCCACATATCCCTGTCGTTATGCACCAAGACCACGGTACGTCACCTGGTGTGTGTCAACGTTCTATTCAATTAGGCTTTTCATCAGTCATGATGGATGGTTCATTGATGTCTGATGGTAAAACACCTTCAAGCTATGAGTACAACGTAGAAGTTACTCGTCAAACAGTTGAAATGGCGCACGCGTGTGGCGTATCAGTTGAAGGCGAGCTAGGTGTACTCGGTTCTCTTGAAACTGGTGAAGCGGGTGAAGAAGATGGCGTAGGCGCAGAAGGCAAGCTTACAACAGATCAAATGCTAACAGATCCTGAAGAAGCGGCTGACTTCGTTCGTAAAACTCACGTTGATGCACTGGCAATTGCGTGTGGTACATCACATGGTGCATACAAGTTCACGCGTCCACCAACAGACGATATTTTAGCGATTGATCGCATCAAAGAAATTCACGCGCGTATTCCTAACACACACTTAGTTATGCATGGTTCGTCTTCAGTGCCGCAAGAATGGTTAGAAGTAATTAACCAATACGGTGGTGAGATCCCTGAAACTTATGGTGTGCCAGTTGAGCAGATCATCGAAGGTATCAAGTATGGCGTGCGTAAAGTGAATATCGATACCGATTTACGTTTAGCATCAACAGGTGCCATTCGTCGTCACCTTGCACTAAACCCTGCGAATTTCGATCCGCGTAAATATTTAGCTGAAGCAACGAAAGCGATGACAGAAATTTGTGTTGCTCGCTATGAAGCATTTGGCACAGCAGGTCAAGCAGGTAAGATCAAACCTATCTCATTAGATGATATGCACCTGAAATACTTATCAGGTGAACTTGATCCTAAAATCAAGTAATTGATACTAATATAAAAAACCGGCTTTAATTGCCGGTTTTTTATTGCCTCGATCTTAACGGATCAGTGTTTTACTTACTGTTTATTTTAAGATCATTGTTTTACTAACCATAAATAGCCCGGATCATTATTTTACTAGTTTTAGGATGATCATTGCCTATTTTTGTTTAACTTTTAAACAAGCGGGTAACGTGTTGAGCATTAAATCAAAGAGTTAGTAGACTAACTTAGTAAGATCATGATCCGAAATAGATCGGCTTGGTAAAAATCTGATCCTGACTCGCCGAAGTTAGTAGATCAGTGATCTGAAATGTTTATCTTAAATATACTGTTTAGAACTTGACCAATATGGCTTTATGTTCGATTTTTAAGTTATTGCTTACATTAAGGATCGCTACCATGAAAAAAACCGCCATTATGTTCTCGAGCTTTGCAATGTGCCTACTTTCTTTTAATAGTGTTGCTGAAGCCGTTGATATATATGGTCGGGCGCATTTAGGGGTTGCCAATAGTGACACCAATGAAGGAAGTAAAACATCAGTTGAAAGCTACAGCTCGCGGATTGGAATTAAAGGCAGCGGTGAAATAAATGAGGGTCTGAAAGCGGTTTATAAGTTTGAGTTTGCTGTAAATGCAGCAGATCAAGATAGCGATGGTAAAACCGAAGAAAATATCTCTGCGCGTAATCAGTATGTCGGTTTACAAGGCAGTTATGGTCAAATTGTTTTAGGCCGTCATGATACTGCCCTTAAAATATCACAAGGCAAGATTGACCAAATGAATGACTTTAATGGGGACGTTAAAGCATTGTTTAATGGTGAAAATCGTTTAGGTGATGTCGTACATTACAGCTCACCAATTGTCGGAAACTTACAATTTGTTGTGACGTATATTGCTGAAGACAATTCAAAGCAAGATGATGAAACAGGCATCTCTGCTGCCTTTATATACGGTGATAGCAAACTTAAAAACACACCTTATTTTGTAAGTGTTGCACATGACAGTCAGGTTGCGGGTTACGACATCACGCGGTTTACTGCACAAAGCAAAATAGGTGATCTTGTGATTGGGGGCATGTATCAACAAAGTGAAAAAGTATCAGGCTCAGATACTGAAGATGGTTTTTTGCTTAGTGCCTCTTATAAAATTGATAAGTATAAGTTACTTGCTCAATATCAAGACTCAGAAGGAGACTTTGGTAAATTAAAAGACTCTGGCACCGGAACATCGGTCGGCGTTGAGAGAAGCCTTTCGAAACAAGCACGTATGTATATGTGGTATACGCAGTTTTCACTCGATAATAAAGCTGATGAAGATCACCTTGCTGTAACATTAAGGTATGACTTTTAAGGTGTAAAAAAGCATATTTAAGCGGAAAACCATTCATTTTTACTGAGTTTTTTTGGTGCTTTTTGAATTACTCGTTAGACTTTCATAAAAATGTCATACTTAGTCATAATAATGAAACCAGTTCGCTAACGAAAGAGATAAATTGGAATGTCACGTAAAGTACTAGTCGTCGATGACGAAGCGCCTATCAGAGAGATGCTGGTTTTTGTTTTAGAGCAAAATGGTTTTCAAGCAATTGAAGCCGAAGATTATGATTCTGCAATTGAGGCAATGGTTGAGCCATACCCCGATATGGTTTTATTAGACTGGATGCTACCCGGTGGAAGCGGAATTCAGATTGCGAAGAAATTTAAGCAAAGCGAATATACACGTCAAATCCCTATTATTATGCTAACAGCCCGCGGTGAAGAAGAAGATAAAGTACGCGGTCTTGAAGTGGGTGCTGATGATTATGTTACTAAACCATTTTCGCCAAAAGAATTAATGGCCCGTATTAAAGCGGTTATCCGCCGTGTATCGCCGACTTCACTCGAAGAGGCTATTGAAGTACATGGTTTGCGCCTTGACCCTATTTCACATCGTGTCACCTCTGAGGGAAGCGAATTAGATATGGGACCTACTGAATTTAGACTACTGCATTTTTTCATGACTCACCCTGAACGTGTTTACAGCCGTGAACAATTACTTGATCATGTATGGGGAACAAACGTTTACGTTGAAGACCGTACTGTTGATGTACATATTCGTCGTTTACGTAAAGCGATAGCACCCCTTGGACATGACAGGCTCGTACAAACTGTGCGTGGTGCAGGTTATCGTTTTTCAAGTAAATTATAAGTGCGTTGGCTGACTATATTCAGCTAATTTACATTCTTAAGGTAAAGTGAGTGTATGTATCGAGTAGTCAATAAACAGGCGTTAGCAAAACGCCTGTTTATGTATTTCTTACCTTTGTTATTAGTTGGCGTGCTTGTAGGTGCGCCATTTTTGCTTTTATTTTTAGGCTCCTTTGCACTACTGATTTGGCATTATCATCAACTCTATCGCCTTAGTGATTGGCTCCTTAATCAGCGTAGCTTCAACCCACCTGAAGGTGAGGGAGCTTGGGAGCAAGTTTTTGAAGGGATCTACCATTTACAGCATCGTAATCGTAAAAAGCGTAATGAACTGGCTGATTTAATTCGCCGTTTTCGTGATGGTGCAGAGGCGGTACCTGATGCGGTTGTGGTGTTGCAAAAAGATCTGAGTATTATTTGGTGTAATCAACTCGCGCTTAAAGTATTGGGCTTACAATGGCCAACGGATCATGGACAGCGACTCGATAACCTTATTCGTGATCCTAAATTTGCTAAATATATGCACCAAGCCAGTTTTGATGAGCCACTGGAGCTGGATGGTGGTCACAGTTATGAACAAATACTCGAATTTAGGGTCATGCCCTATGCAAGCTCGCAGTTAATGATGGTTGTTCGTGATGTCACGCGACTAAAGCAATTAGAGCAAATGCGTAAAGACTTTGTGGCCAATGTATCACACGAATTGAGAACACCACTTACGGTCGTGACTGGTTATTTAGAAATGCTTGATGGCGATAACATGCCACCGCCAAGTATGTGGAATAAAGCGCAAACAACGATGCTCGAACAATGCAAACGCATGGACAGTCTAGTAAACCAACTCTTGTCATTGTCTCGCATTGAAGGCGCTCGCCGTCAAGACAACGACAAGCCTGTGAATGTGCCAAAGTTACTCACCTATATTCACACAGAAGCACAATCGCTGAATCAAGATAAAGGCCATGAGCTTATTTTTAATGTCGATAGCCATTTAGATATTAAAGGTGCTGAGGATGAGTTACGCAGTGCATTTTCTAATTTGGTATTTAACGCCATTCATTACACTAAGCCTGGCGGTAAAATTGTGGTCGATTGGCAGCTTAAAAATAATCAGGCTGCGTTTAGTGTCACTGATAACGGTGATGGTATTGCCAGCGAACATATTAATCGCCTAACAGAGCGTTTTTATCGAGTAGATAAAGCACGTAGTCGCACAACGGGTGGCTCTGGCTTAGGTTTAGCGATAACAAAACATGTACTTACACGTCACGATAGTCATTTGAATATTAAGAGTAAAGTTGGTGAAGGATCGACATTTTCGTTTGCCTTTAGCAGCGATAAAGTCGTTCGCTTACCAGACTCTTTAGAAATTAATGCAAAGTCATAAAACTGTCATTTTAGGGTAATCTAACTGTCATCTAGTGTCTTTAGAGTAGACTGCAGTTAGGAAATGGGACGAACAAATCGGAGTAACCCCTATGAAATTTAAAAATCTCGTTGCCGCAATGGGTGTGGCTGTAACAACATTTGTATCAGCTCAAGCAGCTGCAGTTGATAAAGATATGCCTGAGTACCAAAAAACAAGTGGTATTTCTGGTAACTTTTCATCTGTGGGCTCTGACACACTTGCCAATATGATGACCTTTTGGGCGGAAGAATATAAACGCTTTTACCCAAATGTAAACATCCAAATCCAAGCAGCGGGTTCTTCAACTGCGCCTCCAGCACTGACAGAGGGGACTGCAAACTTCGGCCCTATGAGCCGACGTATGAAGTCTAAAGAAATTGAAGCTTTCGAGAAACGTTATGGTTACAAGCCTACAGAAGTTCGCGTTGCAATTGATGCGCTAGCGGTTTTTGTACATAAAGATAACCCAATCGAAGGTTTACGTATTGACCAAGTGGATGCTATTTTCTCTTCAACTCGCAAGTGTGGTGCTGATGCTCAAGTAAATCGTTGGAGTGATGTAGGTTTAACAGGTGATTGGGCTGCAAAAGATATCCAACTTTATGGTCGTAACTCAGTATCAGGGACCTACGGTTACTTCAAGAAAAAAGCATTGTGTAAAGGTGACTTCCGTAACAATGTAAATGAGCAACCAGGTTCTGCATCGGTTGTTCAGTCAATCTCTTCGTCAGTGAATGCGATTGGTTACTCAGGTATCGGTTATAAGACATCGGGTGTACGTACTGTGCCACTTGCTAAGAAAGGTGATAACTTTGTTGATGCGACATTAGAAAACGTTGCAACGGGCAAATACCCACTTTCTCGTTTCTTATACGTATACGTTAACAAACACCCTAATAAGCCACTTGCACCTATTGATGCAGAGTTCTTAAAAATGGTGTTATCAGTAGATGGTCAAAAAATTGTTGAGAAAGATGGTTATGTGCCGCTTTCAGGCAAGATGGCAATGGCTGAACTTAAAAAGCTAGATCTTCTGTAACAATCAATACAGACAGTGATAAAAGAACCGCTCAATGAGCGGTTCTTTTCGTTTTAGCTTTTAGCAAAGAGTTTTGCTTTTATGCGTTGCTGAGCAAGGCGAACTTGTTTGCGCTTTTTGCCAGGCTTAGCTTTAAAGCTTTGGATTGGCATCACCGTTGGGGTCTCGGTTGGTAATGCGGGAATGTTAAAATTAGCGTGCTCGTCTTTAGGAAGACCAATCTCTTGCTGATGCACACGAAGTGCTGCCAGAGTGTCATCGTTTTGCACTTCGCTTGGGCATAAGAATAAGCCCAATTTACGCATTTTTATGCCTAATCCTATACTACTTGAGTAACGTACAATCGGGGCTGCTAAAATCAGTCCAACTAAAATAGGTGATAACCACCAAAAGAAAGTCGGGGTATAGTAATAAGCTACACCACCCCAAATAATAGCGGTGATGGTTGAAAATAGAGTATACCCAATTGCTTCTTGCCACGGCACCATGCGTCCTTCACGAGGCTGCGCATCCCAGCTAACTTTCTTACCAAGAAATACACACACTACAAAGTAGCTATGAAACACCATCATGAGTGGCGCGATTACAATAGCAAATACGCTCTCAATGAGTGAGCCTGCGATCAATTTTACACTGCCACCAAAGGCTTTATTGCGATGCACTAAAGTCACTATCAATCCCATAAGTTTTGGTAAAAGTAGTAATACCGCAGTGATAAATAGCAGTGAATCAATTAAATCAGTTTTAGCAATTTGCCAAGTAGGAAATAGCTGGTACGCATGGTTAAAATACACATCACTATTCAGTGCACGCGTAACTGCATCCAAGGTACTTAATGCCAGCATAGATAACCAAATAAGTGATGAGATATACGCTGTGGCACCAAATAAAAAGTGCATTTTACTCATCAGTTTCAAACCTGATTTTGGCAATAAACCGAGATGCTGAATATTACCTTGCACCCATCGTCTGTCGCGAATTGCGTAGTCTAGAATGTTGCTCGGTACTTCTTCATAGCTGCCTTCAATATCGCTGAGTAATAATACATCCCAACCAGAACGGTGTAGCAGTGATGCTTCAACAAAATCGTGACTTAAAATCTCTCCACCAAAAGGGGCATTGCCTTTTAATACAGGAAGACCGCAACATTGCGTGAAGGCTTCAACACGAATAATTGCGTTGTGTCCCCAGTAATTTGCTTGATTGGTTTGCCAAAATGCAGAACCTGTCGCCAGCATAGGGCTGTATAAGATTGAGGCGAATTGTAAAAATCGACCAAAAAAAGTATCTTGGCGAACCGGAATCGGAATCGTTTGAATAAGGCCTGATTTTGGATTACTGATCATGCTTGTGGTTAACTCAAGCATACATTTTCCTGTCATGATGCTGTCAGCATCAAGTACAATCATGTGCTCGTATTGACTTCCCCAGCGTTCACAAAAATCAGTGAGGTTACCCACTTTACGGTGTTTATTATCTTCACGACGACGATAAAAAGTATGCTGAGCTAAGTCACCTAAACGTGCCGTTAATGCATTCCATGCTTTTAGTTCATTGCGCGCAATCTCTGGATCTTGTGTATCACTAAGTAAATAGAAATCGAAGTTCGGCATTTGGCCCGTTTTAGCGAGCGATCGAAGACTCACTTCAAAACCAGCGATCACACGCTCGGTATCTTCGTTATAAATTGGCATCACGACAGCTGTTTTAGTCTGGCTTAGTGCATGTTCGTTAATTTCAATGGGCTTTTGACGTTTAAGCGTCAGTGGGTCAATACGCAGCAGTTGTAAAATAAAGCCCATACAGCCACTACAAAAGGCTGTTACGATCCACGCGAAGGTCACTGAAAATAAAAACAGCAATGCGTACTCAAGCGGTGTCATGCCGTTAGAATTTAAAATATCGAACATGATCCACACACCATATGCAGTAATCGCTAGCGCAAGGCATGAAAATAGCCAAACGCGAGTTTTCTTAAATGGCATTGCGGTTGGTGTTAATGTTTTGCTATTGGACGTCATTTGGATACCAGACATAGCTCCATACCTCGCTGATTTCTTTGTCACGTAGTTTTAACGATAAGCGCATATCGACAGGCTTATCTCCCTCTGGCGCCACTTTAAACGCGACGCGCCATCCTTGATTATTCGGTAACTGCTGAACTGTTTTATCGCTAATCTCACCTGATGACAGTGCTAAATCGGCCTTCATAGCAAAATTTGCAGACAGTTGATTGATGTTTTCACCACTGAAGTCAACAGTAAATTGACGGTGACTTTTTGGTGGTGGATTCTTTTCGCCAGGCAGGGCTGCACTGCCTATGCGTGTTCTTAAAACACTCGCTTTATCCTGAGATGCAAGGGTTGCATTAAAAGTTGATAGCTTATAGCTGAAACTTAAGCTATCGCCTGCTTTCATCGCTTGCTCAGGCACCCAGTAGCTAACAATGTTGTCGTTAGTTTCTGTGTCTGTGGGAATCTCTACCAGCTCAACGCGGCCTTTCCCCCACGAACCCATTGGCTCAATCCACATACTCGGGCGGTTATGGTAATGTGCCTCTGTGTCTAAGTAATTGTTAAAATCACGGTCACGTTGTGCGAGGCCAAATCCCTTCGGATTATCATAACTAAATGATGTAACACTTAATTTTTTAGGGTTGTTAAGTGCTCGCCATACCCATTGACCCTCTGCTGATTGCATTAATAGGCCGTCTGAGTCATGTACTTCTGGACGGTAGTCATCAAAAAACTTGGTGCTGTTTTCACCGTGATAAAACATACTTGTTAGTGGTGCTATACCCAGTTTTTTAATATCTTTGCGGGCAAAAATTTGCATCTGAGTTTTTACTTCAGTGTTTGTCGAAGGTGTTAACTCAAAACGATATGCTCCAGCAACAGATGGGCTATCAAGCAGTGCATAAAGCACGATAGTGGTGTCTTCAGGCGCTGGTTTTACTAACCAAAATTCTTTAAACACGGGAAATTCTTCGCCCGAGCTAAGAGCAGTATCAACCGCAAGTCCGCGGGCTGAAAGGCCATAGACTTGGTGTGGGCCCACTAAACGAAAATAAGAGGCACCTTGGAATACCGCAACTTCATCTTTGTATTCGCTATTATTGAGCGGAAAATGCAGACGAAAACCGGCATGACCCAACTGAGTATTCTTAATTGCAGTGCTTATTTCTGCTTCCAACGGAGCCGCGGTTGCATCGTAACGATAATAATCAGTTTTAAAAGGCAGGCTTTTAACTTCGGCATTTTGCTCTAGGGTATTAATTGCCACCGGTGATTTATATAAAAAGCCAGGATGAAATAATTGCACTTCATATAAGCTTTGATCTTTCCAGATTGCTTGATCTGGGCGAAAGCGAATAGCACGGTAATCTTGATAACTAATGCTGGTTAATGCTTCAAGTTCTAAATCTTTTAGTGCGACATACGGCTCAGAGGCTAACTTTTTAGCGCGAGCAGTGATTACATCAAATAGTTTCTCTTGTGGAATTGTGATCATCGCAGGCTTTTGCTCAACAACGGTGTGCTGTGTTTCAGTTTTTTGTGGCTGAGTTTGGTTTTCAGTTGCGTAAGTATGGCCTGCACTCATGGCTAATAATACGCCCAAGAAGGTCTTCTTTTTAACAGCGCTGAAGAGCTTAGTTCGGGTTTCTGGTTTCATTAATTTTTCCTTTAGCCGTAAATCACGTTTATTCATTCATACCTCTCAGCAAAAAGTGAACCTAAAAAAACACTAATAATCTCAATGACGTTGAGTTGGTACAGCTAAATGCGAAGAGTAAATTTTGAAATTAGTGAGAAACAATTACACGGTAGCAGTTGTTAATTCGTCACCAATATGGAGAAGTTTAATGAACGAAAGCTTGCCCTAATATGAATAGCTTAAAGGATGAACAAAAATATGAACAAAATTAGCAGACGCTTAATTGAAAAAGTGAAATTGTAATCGAGAAGGAAGGTGCAGGCACTGAACTGACACATACCAATTCGCAATAACACTCAAAATAGAATGTTTAATTAAGTAAATTGATATAATTCAGTGCCTCAGAAAGGCAAATTTATTTAACTTCGCCTAACTTTTCTGCATTCGCTTTACATTGATTGTAAGCTTCGATGCACTTGTTACTACAGACTTTATGAACTAAGCCATCTGCGGTGCTTTGCTGTTCGCAGCTGGCTTCGCATTGATAGTTTTGTTGGGCACATTGTTGCATTTCTGGGTTATCAATCTTGCTTGAGCAAGCTGCTAACAAGGTGAATGCAAACAATGATACTGCAATAGCTGGTAATTTTTTCATGCTTATCCCTAGTTTATGGCTATTCTTTTAAATCCATCTTACCCAGATTGTTGAAACTTAATCCAGCGTAACTTGCAAATTATCAATTAAACGAACCGATCCTAAGAAGGCTGCGGCTAAAATAACCAGTTGTTTATCCGCTGCTGATGCAGCTTTTAGCGTTGATCGTTCGGCAATCGAGTAATAATCAGGTTTTAGGCCTGCGGCTTCAAGCGTGGCTTTGGCTTTAGCTTCTAATTCAGCGAAATCCGTTTGGCCTTGTTTTAGCTGCTCAGCCGTCTCGTTAAGGGTTGCAAATAATGCTTTTGCGGTGTCTTTTTGCTCATCAGACAAATAGCCATTACGTGAGCTCATAGCAAGGCCTGATATTTCACGGCACGTAGGTACACCGACAATCTCGACAGGGATAGAGAGATCGCGTGTCATGGTTTTAATCACTTGCAGTTGCTGAAAATCTTTTTCACCAAAACAGGCAAAGTCAGGTTGCACAAGATTGAATAACTTAGTCACAACGGTAGCGACACCTTTAAAATGGCCGGGACGTGAACCACCGCAATAACCCATCGACACGCCAGGTACATCAACAAAGCTTTGTTCACCAAGGCCATTTGGATAGATGGTTTCAACTGACGGTGTAAACACGATGTCAGTTTCAAGTTCTGCTAGGCCTTGTTTATCTTCGTTGAGCGTGCGCGGGTAGTTGTCGAGATCCTCATTGGCGCCAAATTGCATTGGATTAACAAAAATACTGACGACGACTTTATCGGCTAACGTTTTTGCTTTTTCAACTAATGAAAAATGCCCTTGGTGCAAGTTGCCCATGGTTGGGACGAGTGCAATGCTAAGTCCAGCTTGACGCCAAGCTTTGATTTGACTACGTAACGATTTTATTTCAGTGATTGATTGCATTATTTAAACTCATGTTCGGTACTTGGGAAAGCACCACTTTTTACATCTTCACAATACTTTTGCACGGCTGCTGGCATATTCCCTGTTTCAAGTAAAAAGTTTTTTGAAAACTTAGGGATATAACCAGCTGAAATGCCGACGAGGTCGTGCATAACTAAAATTTGTCCGTCGGTTTGATTGCCAGCACCAATTCCGATTGTCGGGATAGTTAATTCATCGGTAATACGCTTAGCCAATTCACTAGGAATACACTCTAATACCAATAATTGTGCACCTGCAGCTTCAAGCGCTTTAGCATCGCTAAGCATTTTATCAGCTTGTGATTGTTCGCGGCCTTGAATTTTAAAGCCGCCAAATACGTGCACAGACTGAGGTGTTAAACCTAAATGACCACACACAGGTATGCCTTGTTGCGTCATTGCGCGGATGCTGTCGTGTAACCACTCGCCACCTTCAAGTTTGATCATGTTGGCGCCAGCACGCATTAACTCGGCTGCATTTTTACACGCATCGGCAGGGTTTGAGTAGGTCATAAAAGGTAAGTCAGCGATGATGAATAGCTCGCGGCTACCGGCGCGGACACACCGTGTATGGTAAGCAATCTCGCTGTTCGTTACTGCTAATGTGTCATCACCACCTTGTAAAACCATGCCCAGTGAGTCACCGACTAAAATCACTTCGACGCCATTATCATGAAACAATTTTGCAAAGCTGGCATCGTAAGCTGTAAGCGCGGTAATTTTTTGTTTTTCGTGTTTCATTTTATTAAGAGTTGAAACGGTGATTTTAGACATAATTTCCTCTAAGGCTTCGCCTAGGTTGATTACTGCTGAGGGAGTTTTTGTAAATCGTTTAAAGGCAACGTTTTTGTTATATCAGCAAGTGATTGGTTATTCGGTAAAACAAGAGAAGGGGCTATCTCTAATAAAGGATAAACAACAAACTCTCTCTCAACGAGGCCATAATGAGGCACGGTAAGGCGAGGCGTGTCGATCACTTGGTCACCAAATAATAGAATATCAATATCAAGGGTGCGAGGTCCCCAACGTTCTTCTTTACGTACACGGCCATGATCACGTTCTACTGCTTGGGTTAAATCGAGTAGTTGCTCTGGTTGCAGAGCCGTTTTAATACACGCAACCGCATTGACATAGTCGGGTTGATCTTGTGGCCCCATTGGCTTACTTGCGTAATCATGCGATACGCAAACCAGCTCAATTTCTGGTAGCCCTTGTAATGCTGCAATAGCATTACGAATTTGTGTACGTGGCGCATTTAAATTTGCGCCTAACCCTAAATACACTATGTTCATGTTTATTCTGCTCTTTTCTTACGAGGTCGACGGCGGCGTTTAGGGCCACCTTGATGGCCAAGTGCTTTAACCATCTCTTTTTGGCCATTTATATCTTGGCTTAAATACGCCGTCCACCACGTAGCAAGTTCCTGATGTTGCTGCTCACCAGCTTGAACACGTAATAGTAAAAAGTCGTAGGCAGCTTTAAAACGAGGCTGTTGCGTTAACCGGTATGCGCGTTGACCACCGCGTTTATCAAGGCGTTGTTGAATATGCCAGATATCTCTAGCGCCTAACGTAAACCGTTTAGGTACGGCAACATGTTGTGCGCTTTCACTGAGTACCTTATTCATCGCTTGTGCAAATGCATCAAACTCAGAAAGTTGGTCACGTTGCTGTAATTTTTTAGCGATGTCTAATAACGGGAACCACAATAGTGCAGCGAATATAAACGCAGGGGTTACTTTTTTCTCTGCATTGATACGTTTATCTGTGTTTTTAAACATTTGCAGAATAAATGCGTGCTCGAGTCCATCTGGGTTAGCATTCAAAATTTTATCAAGGGCAGGGAATAGGGCTTTGAAAAGGCCATACTGACGCAACATGATATAGTTTTCTTCTGCTTTACCATTTAAAAACAGCTTAAGTGACTCTTCAAATAGACGTGCAGGAGGAATGTGGTCTAATAAGCTTGCAAGCTCTTTCATTGGCTTTTCTGTCGAAGGCGCAATGGTCATGCCTAACTTTGTTGCAAAACGGACTGCACGCAGCATACGTACAGGGTCTTCACGGTAGCGGGTTTCTGGATCGCCAATTAATTCAACCTGTTTGGCTTTTATTGCACTAATACCGTTGGCGTAGTCATAGATGCAAAAATCATTAATTGAATAATACAGCGCATTAATTGAGAAATCTCGACGCTCGGCGTCTTCTTCAATACTACCGTACACATTATCACGCAGCAGTTGCCCATGTTCGCTTGATTGGCTAACGTGGTTTTTTTCTTCGTCGGCTTCATGATGGCCGCGCATCGTAGCAACTTCAATTATTTCACGGCCAAACACAATGTGCGCTAAACGAAAGCGACGACCAATTAGGCGACAGTTACGAAATAGTTTTTTGATTTGTTCTGGCGTCGCATTTGTAACTACGTCAAAGTCTTTAGGTTGTTGGCCTAACAATATATCTCGAATACAACCACCGACTAAGTAAGCATCGTAGCCACCTTCTTTGAGGCGGTATAATACTTTGATTGCATTTGGGCTAAATTGTTTGCGTGAAATACCATGTTCACTGCGCTCGATCACCAAAGGTAACTCGCTCGTTTGTGCGGCATTTGTTGAAGTCGAGGCATTTGGGCCGATAATTTGCCGACAAAATTGAAAAAGCTTGGAAATAATAATCTGTCTCCTACGACGCGGACTTTGCGACTCATCAAGTATAGCGTGTGTTTTTTCACTTCGTCGATATGAGATTGAGTCAGTAAATGTGTGTTTTATATGACGCTACAGTATGGTGTTAATGATTCGCACACTTTGGGTCGCTATCATATACCAGCGTGGCTCAAAAATTAAGTTACTCTGCCTTTAAAATTGGCAATTTATTTTGTAATGACTTGAAAATCACAAAAAGTGGCGTGTGGATTCTCACTAACTTGTATTTCGAGTGCTGTTGGGATGTTTTCAATACGGTAGGCTGAGATTGCCCAATTAAGCATTTCTTCGACTGTTGAAGACAATAGAGCAGGCTCTGGGTTTAAACCTAAAAAACGAAACGCATCAAATAATGCTGGTTTTGGCGCACGTTTTGATATGGCCGGTGCGTAGTTTTGTTTTGATAATTTAAAACCGGGCTTTGCAACAGCCAATGGTAGATGCGCGTAGTTAGGTGCTGGTTGCCCTAGTTGCTTAAATAAGCTGAGTTGTCTTGCTGTTGGCTCGAGTAAATCGGCTCCACGCACCACGTGGCTTATTCCTTGTGCAATATCATCGACGACGACAACCAGCTGATAAGCAAATAAGCCATCACTTCGTTTTATAAGGTAGTCTTCTTTAGCAAGGCGGCTGTCAATATTCACCTGACCTTGAATAAGGTCGTGATATTCACTCGTCGCAAATTGCTGAGTTAAGCGCAGTGCAGAATCGTTTAATGGGTGATGTTTTGATTTGCAATACCCTTGGTATATTCCGCCCATTGCTTTGATTTCTTTTCGTGTGCAATGACAGGCGTAGACAAGGTTCTTTGCAATGAGTGCGTCAACAACGGCTTGGTATTCAGTATGGCGTTTAGTTTGGTAGATAACGCCTTCGTCCCAGTGCAGACCATACGCTTCTAGAGTGCGTAATATGTCATCGCTTGCGCCGGGTACAACACGGGTTGTGTCAATGTCTTCTATTCGGACTAGCCACTTACCTTGATTTGATTTTGCATCAAGGAAGCTGCCCACAGCCGCTATTAATGAGCCAAAGTGCAATGGCCCAGAAGGTGATGGCGCAAAACGGCCCCTGTATGTGCGCATAGGCGCATTAACGGCTGTGGTAGACATAGGTTAATTAATGTATGTAATTAACCGCGTCCTGATTGTTTTTCTTTAATTTCCGCAAGCGTTTTACAGTCAACACATAAATCAGCTGTTGGACGCGCTTCTAAGCGGCGGATACCAATTTCGATACCACATGATTCACAATAACCAAAGTCATCATCTTTGATTAATTGAATTGTTTTTTCAATTTTCTTGATCAGTTTACGTTCGCGGTCACGAGTGCGAAGCTCTAAAGAGAACTCTTCTTCTTGTGCTGCACGGTCTACTGGATCTGGAAAGTTAGCTGCTTCATCTTGCATGTGCGATTTAGTACGGTCTACTTCGTTACGTAAATCGTTACGCCAAGCTTCTAAAATTGTTTTAAAATGAGCACGTTGTGCATCATTCATATACTCTTCACCCGGCTGTTCCTGATACGGCTCTAACCCGGCCTGAGCCAATAACCCTAGTCTTTTCTGGTCTGGCATAACTTTCTCCTAAATCCTTAATATTTTGCCCAGCATTAGCCGGCGGCTATAAATAGCAGAATCTTCTGTTTGAGGCAAATTTATTTTTTAATTAATCCTGTATGCCCCAACTTATCGACTTTAAAAATAAGAATGGGCGGTTTTATTCGTTTACACGGCCCGTGCAATTTTTAATTTGCTAAGTTATATGGGCAAAAAATCATATTACAACTTAAAACATGTGTTCATTGAGAAACTTTTTGGGGGTTGTGTCGTACCAGCGTTTAAATGCGCGTTGTAAAGCACTCTGCTCTGAAAACCCCAGTTTATTGCTGATCTCAAGCACTGAATAGCCTTGCAGTAACATGCGTTTTGCGTGTTGTTTTCTTTGCTGATCAATTAACTTTGTGAAGCTTAGTTGCTGCCCAGTGAGGTAGCGCTGCAAACTGCGTTTCTTTAAGCCTAATTGTAATGCGGCTTGCTCAACACTTGGAATAACAGGGAATTGGCAGGCAATAAAGGCATTTAATTCATTTATATGATCTGCATACGGCGTTAAATCTCCCGCTTGCGATAACAAGAGTTGTTCAAGCTCTGGGTTTGGCGAGTGTAAACGGCTATTAAGTAGTTTTTCATTAAAAATAAGGCTGTTGGATTTGGCACCAAATTCGATAGGGCAGTTAAAAGTATGCTGATAAATGTGCACACTCGCAGTGCTCGGAATGGGTCTGGTAAGGGTTACTTTTTCAAGCGCAAGTTCAGCGTTCTGCTGGCAGCAGTGGTTTGCAAACGATAACCAACTACTAAACAGTTCATCTACCATGTAATGTCGTATTGGGCTTCGTGCATGCCAGCTCAGTTGGCATTGCTGCTGCACTTTTCTCAGCTCTATTCGACCAATGTTTCTTACCAGTGAATTTAATCTTTGCGCATGCTGCAGCGCTTTCTCAAGATTTTGGCTCACCAAGGCGACATGCCCCAATAGCCCCCCAGTTTTGTGCTTTGAGTGATTGACCAAACAAAAGGCCTATATGCTCTTGCTTAAGCTGGGTGTCAGCATAATGCATTAACGATTCGTAATCTGATACAGGAAATCGGTAGCTAGTTTCATTGAGATAACAGCGGCGCTCAGCAAGTAATGCATGCAGCTGTTCTTTTTCAAGCCCTTGTTTTTGTAAGAAATAGACCAAGGAGCGAATGATTTGGCTATTGACATAAAACATAGTCGTTCATTTTTTATTATTATTAGCAACAGTTAAGCTGCATGACTAGGCGCGCAAAGTCAATATTTTGCGTGGAGGGTCAAGATTTAGTCTTTTAATTAAGGCAAGCTGGTTGATGGATATAATACTCATAATAAAGGAAGCACAATGAAACTTCATCCAATAATGTTCAGCATTGCAGCCGCATTTCTTGCTGTAGGTTGTAACTCAGATAACGATAATAAAACCGTTGAGCCCCCCGTTACGACAACACCCGAACCTGAAGATGTTGTAAAGGTCGCAATACCTACTTTTGCAGATAACAAGACGCTTGATGCCAATATTCGTTGGACAAGTTATGGCGTCCCACATATTACAGCATCAAACCTTGAAAGCTTGGCATTTGGCAGTGGCTATGCTTATGCAAAAGATCATGCGTGTTTATTAATGGATCAAATAATTAAAACCCGCGGCGAGCGTGCTAAATACTATGGCCCTGATCAAGTTGCGGGGAGTGGCGATTCAAAACACTTAATCTCTGATTTTGGTTATAAAGCACTAGGTGTAAATGAGTATGCGGCGGAACATTATGCTGAATTAGATGAAACAAGTCGTGCTCATTTTGAAGGGTTTGTGCAGGGCTTCAATAAATATGTGACTGATACGGGGGCTGAAAATTTAGCGCCTGAATGTGCATCTCAGCCTTGGGTGATTAGCTTAACGGCTCAAGATATGCTGGCTTATTCAATGGCGACAGTGCAACTTGCAAGCTCAGCTAACTTTTTAGAATTAGCATTTTTTGCAAACCCAGGTGATGGTGATGAGTATTTGCCTGTGCCAAGTGGTAGTGAACCGAGTGCCGTTTCGAGCCTTGTTAAAAATATAAATCAGCAAGCAAAGCAATTTAAGTTAGAGAAGAAGTTTGAGCACTTAGGCTCAAATGGCTGGGGGCTGGGTAAAGACATGATGGCCAACGGTCAGGGCGGATTATTAGCAAATCCACATTTTCCTCATGAAGGAAATTTGCGTTTTTGGCAGTCACACTTAACAGTCCCTGGTGCCATGAATGTGATGGGTGGGAGCCTGCAAGGCATGCCTGGTGTTATTAATATAGGTTTTAATGAACATGTGGCCTGGACGCACACCTTCTCGACGGCACGTCACTTTTTAATTTATCAGCTCGCATTAAATGAAAATGATCGCATGAGTTATGGTGTTGAGGGTGAGCAACACACTATTACCAGTAAAATGGTAACGGTGGAGGTTGCTGTGGGGCCAAACACAACGATTGAGCTTACAAAACCATTTTATTACAGCCACCATGGTTTGATGCTAGAAACGCCTGCTGAAAGAGGGTTAGGCTGGAATGACACTCAAGCATTTACCATAAAAGATGCCAATGAATTTAATATGGATGTTGTAGCGCAGTGGTCAGCACTCAACCAAGCCGTGAGTCTTGATGATATGAAAGCGTCATTCGCTCAGTTTGATGGGGTGTCGTTCAACAATACGATGGCAACAGATAAAACGGGCACTGTTTTTTACGTTGATGACAGCACAGTGCTTAAATTAGATGACACTGCTAACCTAGCAATTCGTTTGCAGCCTGAGCTCGTTGCTTTGAGGGAATCAACGGGCTTTGATTTGGTGCCTGGCAACATGAAGCTTTTTGAAAGCCAAGGTAAAGTGCCTTTTTCTGAAGCACCCCAGCTTACGCGGACAGACTATGTACAAAACTCGAATGATAGTTATTGGGTGACAAACTTAAAACAGCCTTTACTTGGTTTTGCTGCTCAGTATGGTGATGTACATAAGCCTTTATCACTAAGAACAAGAATGGGTCTGAAGTTATTGCAAGAAGGCGGGGGAGAAGACGGTAAATTTACACTTGATGAATTAGAACAGGCATTAATTGGCAATCGCATCTACTTAGGTGAACTGGTATTTACCGATTTAGCCTCACAATGTATTGCCCAAGGAAATACACCGGTGCAAGTTTCAGCGGGTATTGACGTGGATATCAGTCCTGCCTGCGATATCGTTGCTAACTGGAATGGTGCTATGAACTTAGATACAGAAGGTGCTGCATTGATCCGTGAGTTTGCGCATCTATTTAATCCTTCAGCACACTTATATAACAACTTTGATGTTACAGACCCGGCTAATACGCCTCATACTCTACGCCAAGATAAAATTGCATTAAAAGCGCTGGCGCACGCTATGTTAAATGTGCAGGCGAATGGGGTGCCATTAACAAGTACTTTAGCTGAGCTTCAGTTCGTAGAAAAATCACTGGCCGGAGGGCATGCTTCAGGTGAGCAGCTTCCATGGGCTGGGCCGATGCATGTTGAGGGAGGCTTTAATGTTTTCAGATACGATAGAAGTAATTTAACACGCTCTACTCTGATACCTTATGCTGATTATCAAACATTACCGGATGCAGTTACAGGCCAACCTTTAGCGTCAAATTTATCAGCGCAAGGCTACCCTGTGAACTATGGTTCAAGCTGGATGTTTGTGATGAATTTTACTGAGGATGGACCGGTTGCTAAAGGATTATTAACCATGTCACAGAGCTCTGATTCACGTTCAGAGCACTTTGATGATCAAAGCCGTTATTATTCTCAAACAGCAAAACTCAGACCGTTATACTACAAAGAAGCAGATATAGAACAAAATCTGATCGATGAAATTGATATCTCAATGACTAAGCAATAAACGGCACTTCTTCAGCCAGTACAATGTGACTGGCTGAAATCTCTGCTTTATAAGCATATACTTCTACACCACAGTCAACGGCGTGTACTAATAGTTCGCTGTATTTAGCATCTATATGTGATGCGCCACTGACTGTATTAATTCCTTGATGTAATACAGCAAAAAGCAAAACAGCTCGGTGCCCCTGTTGCACCATTTCTATTAACTCGCGCAGGTGTTTTTGTCCTCGCACTGTTTTAGCATCGGGAAAGTAACCTTGGCCAGTTTCTGGCTTTTCTTCTGATAGCAAGGTCACTGACTTAACCTCAACATAGCAATGAGCGGCGTTTTCAGCCGTTAATAAAAAATCGATGCGGCTATTCTCTTGACCGTATTTCACTTCAGCTTGCAGTGTATCGTAGCCATCAAGCTGCTTGATAAGATGATTTTCGAGAGCTTCTTGAACGACTTGATTAGCAACTGCAGTATTAACACAAATTAAATGCCCATGTTGATTTTGGGTGAGTTGTAACGATTGCGGGTATTTACGTTTTGGGTTATCACTGGTTGAGTAAAACGCGTTAAAACCTGGCTCGGCACAGCCTGTCATTTTGCCTGTATTGGCGCAGTGTGCTGTAAATTGTTGATTATCTTGCGTGACTAAATCAGCTAAAAATCGCTTATAGCGCTTTAATAAAGTGGCTGATTGTAATGGAGGATTAAATTTCATTATTTTGTTTTTATTTGAGCTTTTCTATATTGTAAGTGAATAACCAAGCAGAGTGCACCTTCGTTGTCATTTAAGGCGTTATTTATCGCAAGCGGTTGGGAACTGACGTAGCCTGTAGTAAACTCAGTGAACAATTTTTAGCGCAAAAAGAGTATTCTAACATGTCGGAAAAATTTTTAGTTCAACTAAGCGAGCAGGCTGCTGCCGCACATTGGGGTGATAAAGCCTCTCTTTCTTTTACTGAACAAGGCGCAACTATTCATTTAACTGAACAAGATACACTTAAAAACGTTCAGAAAGCAGCGCGTACGTTAGCGAATCAAGGTTTAAAAAATATTGCGCTAACGGGTGATGTTTGGTGCACAGAAACACAGTGGGCTTTTTACCAAGGCTTTGTTTCACCAAAGAATTTAGACGCAGTTGAATTTGCCGAGAATGCAAAAACAGACAGCAAAGAGCTGGCTTCTTTAACGCAAGCAGCGACTTGGGCTCGTCAAATGATCAATGGGACCGCTGATGATATTTTCCCTGAAAGCCTTGCTGGTAAAGCGGCTGAGTTTATTCAGTCATTAGCGCCTGAGCATGTTAGCTATCAAATTATTAAAGGGGATGCATTACTTGAGCAGCAATGGATTGGTATTCATGCGGTTGGTCGTGGTAGTGAGCGCCCACCTGTACTACTTGAGCTAGACTATAACCCTACGGGTGACGAAACGGCGCCAGTGGCCGCTGCGCTTGTTGGTAAAGGCATTACATTTGATTCTGGCGGTTACTCTATTAAGCCAAGTGAAGGCATGCTAGGCATGAAGTGTGACATGGGCGGTGCAGCAACCGTAACGGCTGGTTTAGCACTTGCGATTAACCGTGGCGTTAATAAGCGCATTAAATTATTCCTATGTTGTGCTGAAAACTTAATTTCAGGCCATGCATATAAACTAGGTGATATTCTTACCTATAAAAATGGCACCACAGTTGAAATTGTTAATACCGATGCCGAAGGCCGTCTAGTGCTTGCTGATGGCTTAATGGCTGCGGGTGAAACCGGTGCGCCATTAATTATTGATGCGGCAACGCTAACCGGTGCTGCACTGGTGGCTGTTGGTCAAGAGTACAACGCACTATTTGGCCTTGATAAAGAGTTTGTCCGTGAAGTGCAAGACTTTGCAGAGCAAGAAATGGAAGGCGCTTGGCCATTACCGCTTGAGAAGTGGCATCAACAAAATTGCCCTTCACCATATGCTGATACAGCAAACAGCCGCCCACAAAAAGGCGGTGGCTATGGTGGTGCATCGAATGCGGCTGGTTTCTTATCTCGCTTTGTGCCAAATGATGGCAAGGGATGGGTTCATATTGACCTTGCAGCAGCATTTAATATGGGTAGCACAAGCGAGTGGGCTGCAGGTGCAACAACCCAAGGGATGCGCACAGTAGCAAGAACGTTATTAGAGAAAGCGTAATAACCAGTTTGCTAACTAAATAAGTAAAAACGCCCGATGATGGGCGTTTTTTCGTTTTTGGTAATTTTACAAACGGATACAAGATTTTTCGCACAATATAGTATAAAATCTCGCCCCACATTTTCTCATCAAGTGGTTAGTTTATATTTCATTAACTACACTTGGATGATCAATTCACACTGGGGTTTCTATTTATGTCAGATAAGTGCTATATCACTGCGCAGCAGCTTCTCGAAGATTCATTTCGTGTTGCGGCACAAGTTTATGACGATGGTTTTCGTCCTGATTTCATCATTGGTATTTGGCGTGGTGGCGCTCCAATTGGTATTGCAGTACAAGAATACTACGATTACAAAGGCATAGAGACAGACCACATTGCTGTTCGTACATCATCGTATTACGGTATCAATCAGCAATCGAAAGAAATTAAAGTACACGGCCTGCATTATATTATTGAAAATGCAAATGCGGGTGACTCTTTGCTTATTGTGGATGATGTTTTTGATTCTGGCCGCAGTATTTTTGCATTAAAAGAAAAGTTATCTGAATTAATGCGCTTAAACTTACCACGCGATATTCGCGTTGCTTGCCCCTACTACAAGCCTAAAAACTCAAAGGTAGACATGGTGCCAGATTATTATATTCATGAGTCTGACGAGTGGCTGGTGTTCCCTCACGAGCTTTCAGGCTTAACACCTGATGAAATTATTGAAGGTAAATCGGATTTAGCCAATATCCACGATTTACTGCTCAAAAAGTAAGTTTTTAAAAAATGCATGAAAAGGCCCTGTTTAGGGTCTTTTTTGTATTCAGTTCTCACACCAATTCGCAATAATACTTAATCATTTTGAGAGATTAAACAGATCACTACCGGGCTAAAAATTTCTTATTTACGGCTGCATCGAAGCAGGAGGTAGAACAATGCAGGAGCAATTGCTGAGAACAACTAAATACCGAAATTTTGCTTTATTATCAACGAAGTTTTATCGCCTCAAAATTTCTTACTTAATTAAGCGAATTGGTATCATTTGATAGTGCTTGTTGAAGATCGCTTTTTGTTATTTAGCCTTGTTTGCTACTAGTCCCAGTTGCTATTCGTTGTTGTTGATGAGAAAAAAAAGTTAGTGCTCCGGGAGTGTATTTAATACCATTCCGCTTAATTAAGTGCTCTATTTTGAGGCAATAAAACCGCGTTGATAACAAGGCAAAAATTTAGTTATTTAGTTGTTCTAAATCAGAAATTTTTAACGCAGGTAGGACTGGTTTGATCACTCAAAATGATTAAGTATTTTTGCGGATTGGTATAATATATCTCTTGTCTTTTTAGGGTGTATACAGCACCGCTCTGAAACCTCAATCTTACCGAATTATTTTAGGGAACTATTAGAATGTTAAAGATCAGCAAGCACATTTAGCATACTCACATGTTCAAGAGAATAAAACTCATGGTACTGTTGTTCAACATGATAATTTTTATGGGGTTTTATAAAGTAGAGCCTTAGTGTCAAAAGCTTCTTTTCGGCAGGTGATATTGATGTAATAAAAAACCGCGCACAATGCGCGGTTTTATTTAGTCTAATTGGATTAAACTCGTGGATTAGTTACCGCCTGAACCACCTGAACCACCTGAACCACCAGTAATTGGTTGTTCTACAACTTCACATACTGTTGGGATATTAAGCGCAACGGCTGTAGTGTTAACTGCAAGAGCTTGAGATAGCCACGCGTTATTAACATAATCATAGTAACGAATGGTGTAGCTAGCACCTTCTTCAAGTGAAACGTTGAAAGTTGCACCCTCTCCGTAGTATGCATTTACAACTCTATTGCCAGAATACAACAATGATGTTGTTGGTGTAGGCACTGGAGCAGTGTTTACATCAAAGTCTTCTGTATTACTACATACTAGTTGTGTAGTGACAGATTTAGAAACTTTATTAGGTGATGTAGATGTAAGCTTTAACGTTTCGCCGTTCAAGTCACATAAGTTATTTACACTTAATTTAGAGGCTGTGCCATCTGAATTACTGGCTAAACCATCTAACACGTTTTTACCATTCTGACGGATCTTGATATTCACAGGGAACGCAGGAGGGTTAGCGATATTAGCTTGTGAATAATCACCTGTATTGGCTTTTAATTGGCCTACATTGCGGCGATAACCGTTCGTCTCAAGAAGAAGGGTATAGCGGCCTGCATTAGGCTGGTCATTACTATCGACAATGTCAAACTGAAGGCTAGAACATAGATTGTTGTTGAAGTAGTCTAAGTTCCAGTAAGATAAGTGGTTAACATCAACAGTTACGTCAAATGTGTCTGCGCTTCCATTATCTTTAACTTCACCGTAGCTTTCAAATGACCATTTACCTGCATCTTCGTCATAGCTCCACACTGGGAAGATATCACCAACAGCTAATTTTCTAGCGGTTGGGGTAGTTAAAGTACAAGTGCCTTTACTGTAACCATTTGCTTCAGCGTAAGTTGCAACATCAGTTGTGCCTGCTGGTAAAGAGACAGGACATGGGTTAGAAGTGTTTTTATCAACCTGCATTGCTACAGTGATAGAATTTCCAGGACCAAAAGTACTAACTTTATTGCCTTCGTCATCTACTAACTCGATTGCAACAAAGCCACCTGAGGTAAATGAACCATCCACAGTTGAATCAGTGCCATCAGGATTTGCAACTGAAAGAGCTAAACCACCAGGGAAAGCGTCAAGCGAAGAGTTTTCTGTAGCGTCAGCTTCAGTTTCAGTGTCATTTCGAGTTGCTTCATTCGCGAAATAAGCTACGGTCATTTGTGGAGCTGATGTTAGAGCTGTACCGTCTTTAGTTAAGAATTGAGTGCCATTCTTAATTTTTACTGTTGTACCACCAACAGCAACACCAGCTTTATTGATTGACTGCGGTAGTTCAATTTCAGTTTTATCACCCGAAATGCTTAGACCAGTAGTTGGATCGTAAGAAACAGTTGTGTTTTCACCTGCAGGCACAAGTGATTCAAGAGTCTTTGTTTCAGCAACAATTGCAATATCAGAGTTAGCAAGAGTTCGTGGAGTTAAACGAATTTCTTCTGCCGATACATTTTCTGCCGTTGTAACAGTTAAAGAACCTGAGTTGTTTAAGTAACCATCTGCAGAAACAACATAGTCATACGTAATACCATTTGCAGGAATAGAACCAACGGTGAAAGAGAATGTTCCTGCTGTTGTTGATTTATCTGCATCTGCAAGCGCTTCACCAGCTACATTTAAAAGTCCATCTTCAGGTGATGTAAAAGTTATAGTAGCTGTAACAGTGTCTGCTAAAGGTTGACCTGTCGCATCCAGTAAGCTAACTGAGATAGCACCAGCTTGCGTCTCAACTGCAGTCGGTGGAACAGCTACATCTTGCGTTGGTACTGGAGGCTTTGGTACAGTTGTGTTGTCGTCGTTATCACTAAAACAACCGCTTAAGCTTAGAGTGACACCTAACGCTAGCGCTAGCTTTGTTAGTTTAAATTCATTGTTTCCCATAATCGTTACCTTTCTTTCCTTTATCGTAAAGTAATCAGACTTTTATTAGAGCAAATAGTACCGGTTTGTGCACCGAAATACGCCACACATGGTTATCTGTTATTGAAGGATAAGCGTACATTATATATACGTCAAGTGAACATTATATATACTTTCATTAATAGAATAAGAAAGTTTTGTCTCGTCCTTCAAACATTGTGGGCGGCACATTTCGCTTTGCCGAATTATAATACAGAGCCCAGCTATTAAAAAGCTCAACTCTATGAATATTTATAGTTTATGCAACTGAACTCATGCTGACTATTAATTTCAGTTTGCCTGCGTAATTGTAAAGCATAATAACAGATTATGTAACAAGTTTATAACTGCGAAAAACTGTCCACGTAATCACTCAGTTTGTCTATGTCGACCACTTGTAAACCTTGATTGCTGCGTTTTACTAAGCCCTTTTCTACAAGCTCAGTCACAACACGTCGATAGGCACGTTCGGTGGTGGCAAAACGTTCAGCTTCAGCATTTACTGTTGGGTAGGCTCTAAGCAGTGTCGGATTATTATTTTCAGCTCTTAATAAACAATCTTTAGCAATATTATAGCTCAAGGGTAATAGCAATTTGTCTAGGTTGATTTTTTGGTTCTCTTGAAACTTAGCGGCTATTGTTTGTGCTGTGTATAAACTCAGTTCTGGTTTTTCTAAAAGTAGTGCGCGCCAATGTTTAAGCTCAATGAGATTGTAACTAACATCACTGAAACACGTAACTGTGTAGATACAAGGGAGGTTGTTAAGAGCTTCAATCTCACCAATTAATGTATTATTACAGTCTAGTTGACCGAGCAAAAGGCGGCGACCATTACCGACATCGTAACTAAACGAAACGGTACCACTTCTCACTAATACGAGTTTGGAAAGTGGTTGATCTTGATGGATCAGCACTTCTTTTTTGGCTTGTTGAAAACGACTCCCTGCAAAAGTGAGTAATTGATCAACAAGGTAGCTTGAAAAATGATATTGAAACATTAACGCCGCTCTTCGGACAATTGTCCTATTTATTACATCTTAATGACGCTAGCATTAAGATTCTAAGAATTTATGCTAACTTACTAGTAAGGTGTTCACATTACTCATACCTTCATTTCCCGTGTAATGATTTTAAAGTCGGGTTAATTCTCAGGCTTTACAAGGTTTTTAGTAAGTTAGCTTTTTTATTTTCATTGTCAAAGTGAGCAATGAGTGAGTCTAAAAATGACAAACTCTAATGCTAACCTAAAGCCTAGGAGAGAACAATTGAGTTGGGAATATTTAGGCTATTTAGCATCTGCATTATTGGTCGCTTCTTTAACAATGAGCGATGTTATGAAGCTTCGTTGGCTTAACTTAGCAGGCTGTATCGCATTTACTCTTTATGGTGTAGCAATTGATGCCGTGCCTGTGGCATTTACCAATGGCTTGCTTACCTTCGTAAATATCTACCATATTATAAAATTAAAGCGTCAACCGACAGTTGACGCTAAAAAGTAATTTAATTTTCGTTTTCAAGTGTATATTTAAGCTCACCTGCCAGCCAGGTTTGCTGTACTTTTATAGCGTGAACGTCAGTGAGCGGCACCGTGTAATAATCTTTATTGATTAAGATAAAGTCAGCCCATTTTCCTTGTTCTAAACTTCCTACTTTAAATTCTTGATGGGCAGCGTAAGCGCCTCCCAATGTAAACGCTCTTAGTGCTTCATCACGTGACAGTAACTCTTCAGGACGCCAACCTCCTTCAGGAAGTTGGTTATGGTCCATGCGTGTAATTGCTGAGTATAAGCCATCGAATGGGTCAGCAAGTTCAACGGGGAAATCAGAGCCTGCCGCAATAATGGAGCCTTGTGATAAAAATGTTTTCCATGCATAGGCACCTGTCAACTGTGTTTCGCTCAGACGTTGCTCAGCCATGTGCATATCAGAAGTCGCATGAACAGGCTGCATGGAAGGAATAATTTTTAACGCTTTAAAGCGAGGAATATCGTTTGGCGACACAATTTGCGCGTGTTCAATGCGGTTCCGTAATAAAATGCCTCCCGATTTCTTGAAGACATTCTCATAAGCATCTAAAACGGTTTTATTAGCTTGGTCGCCAATCGCATGGGTATTCGCACTAAAGCCGTGTGAAAAACTTAAGGTAAAAAGTTGTTCTAGCTTTTCTTGCGTTTCGAGCATTAAGCCATGATGGTTTTTGCGATCAGCGTACTCATTAATTAATGCAGCGCCTCGACTGCCTAATGCACCATCTGCATAGACTTTTACACTGCCAATGGAGAGCATGTCGTTCATATCTTTATAGCGACCAGCTTTAAGCATGGTTTCGAGCTTTGGATCGCCAGCACTGAGCATAGCAACAATTCTAACAGGCAGATTATTGTGTTCTGCACGCTGTTTATACACTTGCCACGTATCGTAGTCTATACCTGCATCGTGTGCTGATGTAATGCCTAAACTGAGTAGGTGATTACCGGCGTTATCAAGTGCGCGATTGATACTCGCGTGATCTGTCTTGGGGATGTGTTGCGTTACTAATGTTTCTGCTTTATCAATAAACACCCCTGATGGCTGACCCGAAGGAAGTTTAATTATTTCGCCTCCAGAGGGCGTATCTGTTTGCGCCGTTATGCCAGCCAACGCCATTGCTTTTGAATTGACCCACACGGCATGACCATCAACGCGAGACAGCACAACAGGTTTGTCTTTTACGTATTTGTCTAAATCTGCTGCCGTAGGAAATTGACCGCCAGGCCAATGTTCTTGGTTCCAGCCTCGGCCAATTATCCAACCTTGTTTATCTTTAGCGAATTCGGCCAACATTTTACCGACCATATCGACAGATTGGGTATTTCTAACATCCAGTTGTGACAAGTTATGGCCAAGCCCAATTATATGACCATGTGCATCAATAAGCCCGGGCAGCAGTGTTGCCTTTTTACCATCGATCGTTGTCGCATCAGGAAAACTAGCCTTAAGGGAATCATCGCCTGTTTTGACAACTTTTCCATCTTTAAAGACTAAGGTTGAAAATTGCTGTGTCTGACCTTGATAGGTTGGTGTGTAACCATTTACGTTATAAATAACGGTGGTGTTAGCGAAGCAAGATATCGATGCAGTTGCGAGTAAGCTGATAATGAGTTTCATACTATTCTTATTTTTATTGATTTATAAAAACAGTATCAGAGTTGCTGTAAACTGCAAATAATTAGGTAATTAAAACGTGCAAAAGGGTGACTCGCACCCTCAGCATTATTTGCTAGCATATTCATTAAATTCAGCAAACGATAACTTATTGTCTTTATCGCTGTCGTAACTTTTAAAACGAGACCACAGAGCGGGGTCTCGTGCAGATTCAGAACGGCTTAAGAAGCCATCTTCATTACGATCGAGTTGTTTAAATTTTTCTCCAATACTTTCTGTTGCAAAAACCATACTGCTATATAAACCACAGATTATAAGACTGGCGAAAGTGTATTTTGACATTGCTTTAACTCTTGTTTGTTAAGTAGTGCTTAAATTCAAGGAGTGATATTTGCTGATCGTTGTCTGTATCCCATTTAGCCATGTGCTTTTGCAAGTGTGGCTGAGATGCAAGCTCTTCAACACTTAAATAACCATTTTTATCTTTGTCTAAATGATCAAATCGCTGCTTAACATCTAATGCTAAGGTATTGAAGCTTATAGTAATTAAAGTGAATGAAGCAAGTGTCGCAATTTTCATAATAAAACTCCTCAGAAAGTAAAATCCTTTTTGGGAAAAGTGCTTGCCATAATTTAAATCCCAAAATTTAAATCCGTTTACACGCTCCCTCTGGGATTATGGCAAGCACTTTAAGAGGTTAAGGTTTGAATTTTTCAAACTCTTGTTCAGATAATCGCTGATCATTATTTGTATCAAGATCAGTAAATTGCTTAATTAGCTCAGGGTGTTCATTGGCTTCAGAAAGTGAAATTGCATTGTCTGCATTGCTATCAAACTTAGTAAAACGAACATCCATTTGAGATGCCAAAACGGTCGCACTGATAGCCAAAAATATCAGCGAAAAGGCAGCGATAAGTTGTTTCATAACAATCTCCTATTGAATAAACGACTGAAACTCTGGAAATGAAATTTGGCCATCCTCATTACTATCAATTTGAGAAAAATTGCCATGTAACAGTGCGTCCTCAGATGCTTCAGACTCACTTAGCGCGCCATTACTGTCTTTATCAAGTTCATTAAACGTCTCGTTGAGATCAAGCGCGTATGAGCTTATTGATACTAAGCTGGCAAGCATGATTGAAATACAGGCCATCGTTTTCATTTTGTTTCCTAAAATCTATAACTTATTACGGTATAAACAAAAACAATGCCAACTTTAAAATTCATTTAATATCAATGGTTTATGTGTTCCCCGAGTGATTTGCTCAGCAATACTTACAAAGAGTTGTGTCTTTTTTGCAACGTTTTTTGGGTTCTAAAGGATTATTCATTTTAAAACAGAGAGTTATATTGTTGCTGATTAGCAACAAAAAAGCATTTATTGGTTAAAAAGTGCTGTTATATAGGCTGGATTCAGCGAGTGTCTAAGTTATTTATCTAATAATCATCTTCTGTCACGTTGAAAAGGATCAGTATGCAAGGTCTCGTTGCGAATAAATTTAAACATGCGCTCGATTGGCGGCCCAGTTTAATTGGCCAGTTTGTCTTTAGCACTTTGTTGTCTTTGCTGCCTTTATCGTTGGTTGTGATCGTGTTTTTAAACGCACTGAATAAACAATTGGCTGTGACACAAAAAATTGTCAGCGATAATTATTTAGTTACAAAGGCGTTTAATAGTTTAAAACAAGATTTAAATAGCCTAGAAAGAGCAACAAGACAAAATTGGGTTTTAAAAAGTGAATCACTCGATACCTTAATTGAAAATAAGTGGCAGTCATCGCTGCAAAGTATTGATGAGCTTATTTTTCTTAGTCCATCGACAGAGTATGTGGCGCAGTGGCAGCAATTGGCAGAAGTACTCAACTTTGCCCAGCAACACTTAGTTGCAGAGCAAAAACAAGATGGTGAATTATTTGCCCCAGCAAGCAAACTTATTGCAGAGCAAACTGTGTGGCTACGTGATCAAAATGAATTACGGATCACCAAGAATCAACAGCAATTAAAGGCGCTTCAAGCGTCGTTTATAAACTGGTTGATTGCATTAATTCCAATCACATTATTAGTAAGTGGTGGGTTTTTATGGCGGATCAGTGGCCGTTTAGGTGAACTAACAAGTGTAATAGATAAACTAGGTCAAGGTCATTGGCAGCAGAAAATTTCTGTACGAGGTTCATCGGAGCTCGTTGAGTTAGGTAATAAATTAGAATGGGTGCAAGCGCAGCTGCATATGCTTGAGCAACAAAAAGACACCTTTTTACGTCATGTTACTCACGAATTAAAAACACCGCTTGCCTCCATGGTTGAAGGCACTGATTTACTCGCTGATGAAATTGTTGGCCCAATTAATAGCGAGCAGCAAGCTGTCCTTGAGCTAATTACACAGAGTATGGCGCGTTTACGAGTGATGATTGAAAGCTTATTAAATTATAACGCGATTCGTACCAGTAAAGAGAGTGTCACAGAGCTTAACTTCAATAGTATGAAATCGAATATTGAGTGTCACTTTGAACATCGTTTAATTGCGCGAAATCAGTCGTTAATATGGGTAAATGAACTTCCCTCAAAAGCGATGTATATTTCTTCCGAGTTGTTAGAAATGATGCTTGTGCAACTCATTTCCAATGCCTTGAAATTTTCACCTGAACAAGGCGTTGTCACGGTCGAAGCTCGTTATAAACACACTCAGCTTCAAGTGACGGTCAGTGATGTCGGTAAAGGCATTGCTGATTCTGAAAAGACCGCTGTTTTTGGTGCCTTTTATCAGGGGAAAAATGCCAAAGAGCAAACTGAAATGGGCAGTGGTCTTGGCCTCACAATAGTGAAAGAAACGGTTGAGCAACTGAGAGGCACACTTAATATTGCTGATAATGAACCGCAAGGCTGTCGATTTACAGTGACATTACCAATTCAAGTAACCCAAGGAGTTAACTGATATGGGCTTCGTAAATAAAGCCAGTTTTATACCCGCTGTACTCGTTGTATTTTTGACCGGGTGTGCCTTAACACAGCCAACATCATCGACAGCACAAAAAGAGCATAAAACACAGCTAACACCAAAGGAGCAACCTAATCCTAAGCCAAGGCCTAAAAGCGAGCCTGTGTATCCGCCTGCACGTTTGGTTATTGCATGGCATGCAGAGCAATGCGGTGGCTTTAAAAGTACGCCGCAGAAGCAGGCGTATGTAGGGCAAAAAGAGTTGATCAGTTTATTTAAATATTTATGTATACACAGTGCCTCAGAACCTAAACAAGCATTAGCATTACTCGAAAGCAGTGATCAAGCTTATTATTGGCCTGATGATATAAAACAGTATTTATGGCTACAAAAACAAAGTGTTCAACATAGTCTAAAGGCCAAGCAAGCCAAGCAGGCCTTAACAGAAAAAATGGAAAAAACGTTGTCGTCACTGGCGGCAATTGAACAACAATTGCTGTTACGCGAAGAAACTAAGGAGCAGTAACCATGGCTGAGATAACAAAACCACGCATATTGTTGGTTGATGACGATGCAAGTTTACTGAAATTACTTGCAATTAGAATCGAATCAAAAGGGTATCAAGTTAGCACGGTTGAGAGTGGTCTGGCTGCGCTGCAGCAATTAAAAATGCAAACCTTTGATGCTGTGATTACCGACTTACGTATGGATGAAATGGACGGTATGGCGCTGCACCGCCAGTTGCAAAGTCGCTATCCGTCTATGCCAGTCATTATGATGACAGCGCATGGCTCTATCCCCGATGCAGTTGAAGCAACTAAGCAGGGGATCTTTGCGTTTATTACCAAGCCAGTTGATAAAGATGAGTTATTTGATAGCCTCGCCAAAGCAATCGAGATCCATGGTGTGCATGGTGATGAAACTCCAACGCAAACAAACATAGTTACGCGCAGCGGTGCCATGTTACACCTCCTTGAGCAAGTAAAGTTACTTGGGCCAACGCATGTTAATGTATTAATTTCAGGGGCGAGTGGCACAGGTAAGGAGTTATTAGCACAGGCGATTCATCAGCATAGTCACGTTAGTGATGGGCCTTTTGTTGCAATTAACTGTGGGGCTGTACCAGGTGAGTTATTAGAATCAGAATTATTTGGTCATAAAAAAGGTGCGTTTACTGGGGCGGTAAAAGATCACCAGGGTTTGTTTCAACAGGCTCAAGGTGGTACCCTTTTTCTTGACGAAATAGGTGATATGCCTCTGAATTTACAAGTAAAGCTATTACGTGTATTGCAAGAAAAAACAATTCGTCCCGTGGGATTTCAAGAAGAAATTCCTATTGATGTACGGATAGTATCGGCAACGCATAAAAACTTACCTGAAGCGATTAATAACCAATTGTTTCGTGAAGATTTGTATTACCGACTCAATGTGGTGAACTTAAAGCTTCCTCCTTTGTGTGAAAGACGGGAAGACATAAGCTTGCTGGCACAGCACTTTGCAAGCGTAATAGCAAAACGTATGAATCAAGATGAAAAGCGTTTTGCTAATGACGCAATGCATGCATTGGTGCGTTATGACTGGCCTGGTAATATTCGTCAGTTACAAAACGTGATTGAACAAGTTGTCGCGCTGACCCCAGGTAATGTAATTGCGGTACAGCTAGTTGAAAGCGCGCTCAATAGCAATGTAAGTAATGCAGAGCCATTATCATTAAACGATGCTAAAAAAGAGTTTGAGCGTGACTATTTAATAAATACGCTAAAAATGGCAGCTGGCAATGTCGCAGAGGCTGCAAAGCTTGCAAAACGAAATCGCTCAGATTTTTATAAACTAATTAAAAAACACAACATTAATGTAGAAAATTTAATCTAGATACAACAAAACCTAGATGCAAAAAAAGGAAAGCGCATGGGGCTTTATTTAGTTTACCTTGGTGGTCGTATACAAGGCTGTCATATCGAAATGCACGATGTTCGATTTGTTGTTGGTGATAAAATTGAAGACACCTACTCAAAGCTAAAAGCGCAGTGGGTGGGTGACAAAGGCAGTGTGCACATGGATAGCTTCATGCATATTCAGCACATTGATGGTTACAAAGTAGAGGTGATAGAAGGGGCTCACGAGCAACCTGAAAAGCTTTATTTTGTTAATTTAGGCGCGTATCGAGCAGACAGTCTTGCCGAACAACATGACTTTGCATTGTATGTTGCGCGCAGCAGTGAGGAAGCAAAGCAACGTGCTAAAGACTCTTTGCTTGCAGGGCTGACACATTTGCACAAAGATGATTTACATGACGTAGATGATTGTTTTGCTATTGATTTACTCGATAGCAACTTGACCCTTAAGCTAACACCAAGTGGGCACTCTCAAGCGATGAAACCCGATTGGTTTGGCTATCACGTTTTATAGTGAATTAATTAGTCATCATTCTCGCTTTTACTGGCAACCTTAAAAGCAATGATGACTAAAGCAAACAGTGCAAAAGGGAGTGCAGCAAGTAAATATTCTACAGTATGGCTATCTTGGTAGTTAGGCTGAAGTAAAAAGTGCCCAGCAACACATAACAAGATTGCCACAAACAAAACAGGCAATAAGATTAACTCTTTTTTTGGCGAGTGATTTTTCATTACATAAGGTCAAATTTCAATGGTGGGGCATTGTAATGAGCTAAGTTAAGCTAGGTCAAATAACTTGGTGACTTATATTGCGCTGTATCAACTTTTTTAGTCGGTATTTTCTTTGATTGCTTTTTAGGCTCTGCGGGTTTATCTGTTACATCATTACAATTATAAAGTGCCATTATGAATTCGATTTCTTCACGTTGTAGCCTTGATTGCATGATGCCCCCTCGAGTCAAATTTGCCTTTTATAGTACAATATACTAAGCCCGCCAATCTGAATTATTGGTGAATAACTAAGCATTAAATTGTTATCAAGTGTAACGCTGTCATCGTTGTTTTATAGGCAAACTTACAGTGAACACCACGCCGCTATCATCTGCGAGATTTTCAGCCTTGACCTGTCCCTCATGGTAATCACAAATTAAACGAACAATATACAAGCCTAATCCCAAATGGGGTTGTTGCTGATGCTCTTGAGTTCTCACTGATACCATCGAATCAAATATATGATCTACTAAGCCCTCTGGTAACAAAGGGCCTTGGTTCACAATTTTTAGAATAGCGTGCTGTTCGTTTTTAGCTAAACTCACCGTTACTTGGCTGTCAGGAGATTTAAACTCGAGCGCATTATTAATCAGTTTATCAAGAAGTTGGGCAATAAACTCCGGGGCCCCTCGCAGGGGCAGTGGTGATTCATAAAGTGATAAATTAAATAATTTCTCGCCATAAGTAATTTGGTAACCTTGCATGCAGCCAGTGATCACTTGAGTGAGATCAAACGTCTCAGCTTCCACATTTTGAATGCTTTGTTCTAGGCGTGTTGCTTCACTCATTGTGGTTATTATTTTACCTAGTCGCTCAACGCCTTCACTGGCGCGCGCGAGGTATTTTTGACTAAACTCAGATTGCGGCTGCATTTGTAAGTTTTCAAGCGATGAGCGCACCACCGCAACAGGGGTACGTAATTCATGAGAAAGGCGTGATGACATATTCTCAAGGTAATCGGTATAACCACTTAAGCGGCTGACAATATTGGCAAAACTACGTGAGAGATCACCAATTTCATCATTTGAATCGGTATACGTTATTTTGCCTGTAATTCGGCCTTGTGCATCAATAGCTTGCTCAGCGTTATCACGTAAACGACGAATACGGCTTGAGATCCGTGATGCAAAAAAGAATAAGGTGACAGTACCGACTAGCATGACAGCTAAAATAACGTTAAATAGTTTCTCGAGCGATTTATTACGAAGAGTACGCACACCATTGGTGGTTTCTTCTGCGATAACAGCACCAATGACCTTATCTTGAATCCAAATCGGGTAGGCTGCTGATAAGATCACCGCCTTGCTATCGGGAGTTAAGCGCCACGATGAAGCGGGTTTCCCGTTTAATGCACTGGCGATATGCGTGCCTTGCATAGCGGCCACATCATGCAAAGTATCAATAAACTCATTTTCAGGGCGAGTTAGTATTTGGTAATAAAGCGGATGCAAGTAATCACGCTCAAATTGTTGCCACCATGTTGTTGCCGGTTTATCTGTGAGTCCATCTGCCCAGACACCATCAGCGTGATGTATAGACCCCGCTTGTGCGAGTACGCGATGGTGGCTATCGACTACCCAAATTCGACTGCCGCTATGGCCCATCCCTTTTAAAATACGGTTTATCTCTGGTGAAGGCACAAGCACCGAGCCAATGTCGTTGGGATTGAGTAGGTTAGACGTTGACATAAGTTGAGGCTCAACTTTGTCATCATCCCAATCTTCAATTGCAAATCCCAGCTTGTTGCCAAGCATGCTTAATGGAAAGCGCAGTTCAATGTTATAGCCCGTTTCTGTGCTTTGAAAATAGCCTTGAATCTTTGTAACAGGCTCGCGGCTGATAGCGTCAAAGGCATTAACCCAGCCATCTTGGCGAGCAGCAATCACGTAATGCTTAAATTCACCTTCGGGGGTCTTTAACATGATTTGTAAGTGATCATTGCGCGTAATACTGAGCGTATTTTTAGCGCGATACACCAACGAGCTATCACGCACCTCAAAGACTGCATACAAATAGTTTTCGTACTTACCAACCATATGACTAAATGCTAAATCAGCGTCTTCGTGCGCGGGGTTTACACGTTGTAAGTAGCGTTTATCGTAATGCCAAAAAAGTGCCCTATAGGGTTGCCAGTCAGCAAGTTTGCCATCAAGTTGAATCGGGTTACTGAGGTTATAGGCATATAAATCACGGCCTTTAACGACCTGATCTAAAAAATTGGTTTGCGAGTCGAATAAGGCTGGCCGTTCATGTAGCGCTGTTGCCAGGGCTCGTGTGGTGCCTACGAGTGTTTTTTCTTGGCCTTGCCTTAAAAACTTTTCCATTTCCCAGACATATTCATAGCCAAGCCAAGGCAGTAAAAACAAAAAGCAAGACAGTAAAATAAACTTACTGCGCAAACCAAATCTGAGCATTAAGCTTGCTCCCAGCGATAACCCATACCGTACACTGTGTCGATACAATCGAAGCTATTATCTAAGGCGATAAACTTTTTTCGGATGCGCTTAACATGGGAAGTAATCGTACTGTCATCGACATAAATTTTTGCATCGCTCATTAATTCATTGCGACTTTTTACATGCCCTGGACGCTGCGCAAGTGAATGCACCATCCAAAACTCAGTCACCGTCAAGTCAACAAGCTGATCGTGCCAAAACACTTGCATACGCTGGCTATCTAATTTTAATAGACCACGATGCAGTAGCGCATCTTGATTAGCCGGTTGTTCAAGTGCATCTAAGCGTCTGAATAAAGCCCCAATTCGTGCGGCAAGGTGCGCCATACTGATATCTTTTGTTAAGTAGTCATCAGCGCCCATGCGCAGGCCACAGACCGTATCAATTTCACTATCACGCGCGGTTAAAAAGATAATAGGCAAGGTTTTCGAGAGCGACCGTAATGTTTGACATAATAAAAACCCTCCATCAATTTCATGCGCTAAGCCAATGTCCACGATGGCCAAATCTGGCAATGACTGGCTAAACGACAGCTCTGCGCTTGCTCGGTCAGCAAACCCAATGACTTGATAGCCTTGTGCGCTCAACATTTCAGTGTAGTTTTCGCGGATGGCTGTTTCATCTTCGACAATGGCTATTTTCTTCATTCTTCCTACTTATTTAGCTTCATAGTCAGCACTATGAATACACTATACCGAAAATTTTACTGTGCGTACTGGCAAAAATGCGATTGCCATTTTTCTGCCACAATTGCTCAGCAGTTTGCCTTTTTTGATCCCCTTTATTGCCATTTCGGCTTGTTTTAATAGCGCTATACCACGTTTGCAACGCCAACCAATAGTTGCCAAACAATTAATGTAAAAGAAAGGATTAAATTATGAAAAAGATCATCATTGCTGCACTTATAACGTCGGCCCTATCAACAAGCCAATTTGTTGAGGCTGTGCCTCAAGCAAAACAAGAAACACCAAAAGAAACAGCTATTGGCCTTAGTGCAGGCGCTGTTGTTGGCGGTTTGATTGGGGGCCCTGTGGGTGCATTTGTTGGCGCATTTGCCGGAGGATTAATCGGTGAAAAAGAAGCCGGTGAGCGTGTTATCGAAGCGCAAAACCAGGCACTTGTTGTTATGCAGCAGCACACCGCAGATTATCAGCAGGTTATTGCTAATAATGCGGTTTTGACTGAGCAACTTGAGAGCTTGAATGATGAGAAAGAGCAATTGCTTCAAGCCCAACTAAATACTTTGCTGGCCATGACCGTTCAATTTAAAACAGGGTCAAGTGAGATAGCCCCGCATTTTGCCAGTCAGCTCGATAAAGTCGCACGGTTACTGATTGAACAACCGCACTTGGCTATCGACTTAAACGGCTTTGCCGACCAACGGGGTGATGAACTCGCTAATTTAATGCTATCTAAGAAACGAGTGAATGCCGTGCAAAGTTATTTAATTAAACAAGGTGTGCCGCACACGCGACTGTCTGCTACAGCATTTGGCGAGAAACAAAGTGTTGCAAGTTCAAATGATTATGAAGATAACGTGTTTGATCGCAGAGTCACACTAACCACACGACCTGTTCAAAACACGCAATTACAGACTGCAAAAAGCAATCGCTAATTCATCTGTCGATGGAGTGACATGTTATGTTGAGTAACCGAACCAAAAGGCTCTTGTCCGTGAGCCTTTTTATCCTACTTTTAGGATATGCTATAAATCCTGCATTAGCCGCTAATGTCAGTGCACAATTACGGTTTTATGATAACTTGCACAGCGAAGTGTCATCAGGCGTTTTAGTCAAAAACGATGTGACGATGACGCTCACAGGTTTAATCAATCATGTGGTTGTTAAGCAGCGTTATCAAAACCCACACCCGTTTGCAGTTAATGCGCGTTATGTATTTCCTTTGCCCGATGAAAGCGCAGTACATGCATTACAAATGCAAATTGGTGAGCGTGTGATTACGGGCAATATTGCACTCAAACAGCAAGCTGAGCAGCAGTTTAAAGAGGCGCAGCAGCAAGGCAAGCGAGCAGCCCTAGTACGTCAGCAACGGGCGAATATTTTCGCAACCGATGTTGCAAATATCGGGGCGGGCGATGAAATTGAAATCACCTTACAGTATCAAGAGATAATTGGTTTTCGTGATGGGGTATTTTCACTGCGTTTCCCAACCACGATTACACCCCGCTATGAACCAAAAACAGCTCAGCTTAAGCCTCATACAAGCGAAAACCCAGAACCTAATTCATCGTCAATGTTGAATCAGAGCGCTCTGGCTTCTGCGTGGTTAAAACCGGTGTACCAACGCACAAATAGTCAGCAGGTTGATGCACATTTAAACTTGGCTATTAACATGGATATTGGTTTAGAGCTTAGTGATATAAATGCAAACCTGAGCGGTATGCAAATTGATAACCCACATTTTGGGCGCTATATACTTGCCCTTAATCGCGATGTACCGATGACACGTGATTTTGAGCTGACATTTAAGCCGCTCGACAAAGAGAGTTCACAGGCTGCGTTTTTTAAAGAAGTCGTCAATGGCGAAGAATATGGACTATTGATGCTCGTGCCGCCAGCGGATCATTTTACCGCACAGGCACGCCTCCCGCGTGAAATGGTCTTTGTAGTCGACACGTCGGGTTCTATGCATGGTCAGTCCATGGAGCAGGCAAAGCACGCCTTGTTTTATGCTTTATCGTTACTCGATGAAAACGATAGCTTTAATATTATTGGTTTTGATAATGACGTTACGGCTCTCAGTGAGTCTGCAATGATTGCCAATGACTTTAATATTCGCCGTGCAGAGCGTTTTATATATGGCTTGCAAGCCGATGGTGGCACAGAGATAAGTAATGCACTATCGAGGGTATTAGATGGCAAACAACATGATGGTTTTGTGCGTCAAATTGTATTTTTAACCGATGGCAGTGTGGGCAATGAAACACAGTTGTTTTCGCAAATTCAAGCTGACTTAGGTGATAGCCGCTTATTTACCGTTGGTATTGGCAGTGCACCAAATAGTTTCTTTATGACACGCGCTGCTGATATTGGTCGTGGTACGTTTACCTTTATTAGTAGCGCCAGCCAAGTACAGCCTAAAATGCAGCTATTATTCGATAAACTCGCTCACCCAGTTGTAACCGAGCTTGTCTTACATGCAGATAACCAAGAGCTTGAGTACTGGCCATCGCCTTTACCCGATCTTTATTTTTCTGAGCCCGTGTTAGTTGCGGTGAAGTTAGCTGGAAATCAACATGTAACCCTGACCGGGCAGACTCTATCAGGACCCCTTAATATTAACTTATCAGCGAATCACGCGGCGCAAGGTGAGGGCATAGCAAGACTATGGGCAAGGCAGAAAATTAAGTCACTCCTGCTTTATAATGATAAAGACAGCGTAAAGTCAGAAGTCGAAACATTGGCACTTCAGCATCATTTACTCAGTCCATTTACTGCTTTTATTGCTGTTGATAACGTCGCTGGGAACGAAATTGCTGAGCGCTCAGTGCAACTAAGAAATAGGCTGCCGAGTGGAATGACATTGCCACAAACAGATGGGCAAAGTCGTGTATTTATAGTGTTTGGCTTGTTATTGGTATCGTTAGCATGGTTATGGCAATGGCGACGTTAAAAAAGGCCTTACCACTGTGTGTGGGGTTGCTTGGCATTTCACTGCTACTCAATGGCAGTTATATGCAAGCCAAGGCGTGGCTTGCCCAGCATCTGATTGAATCAGCTTGGCAACATGCTTTGCTGACGCCAAATGAAAAAGTCAGGCCGTGGTTTTACGCTGACGGTTATGTCACAGCACAACTAAATTGGCCTACTCAGCAGCAACGTTTAACTATTTTAGCGGGGGCGTCGGGGCGTAACTTAGCCTTTGCTCCCGGGCATTTCTTACCCAGTGGTGAACTTTCGAGTGACAATGGGGTGTTAATTGCAGGCCACAACGATACCCACTTTGCATTTTTAAAAAATGTGAAAGTGGGCGAGTCGTTTTCTATGCAGTTACAAAACGGCCAAGTCGTGCACTACCAAGTACGCAGTGTTCGTGTCATTCATCAACACGAGCAGGCCTTTTTAATGCAACCCGGTTTGTATTTATTAACCTGTTACCCTTTTGATTCTTTGGCATCGGGTACCGAGTTGAGATTATTAGTGTCGGCAGACAAGCTCTCATCATCTACGTCAATTTTAAGTTCTTGATGGCGTTGACTGACAATCACGCCCGCAAATACCACACCGATACTTAACCACTGCCAAGTTGTTAGCACTTCCCCCAGTAAGATAGCGGATAAAATTAACGCAAAAATAGGAATCAAATTAGAGTAAGCCGCGGCAGTTAGAACCGATACTTTACTGATGGCATAGTTATACATACCATAGCCGCCTAAGGTCACGCACGAGCCTAAATATAAAATACTCAATAGGGCACTCAAATCATGTTGATTCTCGCTCGGCAGTTCAATAAAGAATAAAAAGGGTGCAAAGAATAGGCTGCCACTAAAGCCTTGTATGGCTATCAGTGTAAGCGGGGAGTAACGTGTTACTAAGTGTTTAACACTGACAGTATAAAAGGCCGCGCAGACCATGGCCATGAGCTCTAAAAAGTTACCCAGTAAAGGGTTTGGCGCTTGCTCGCTACTTGGCGAAAGCAAGGTTAACAAAATACTGCCACCAATACAGAGTGTAAAGCCAACCACAATGGCTTTACTGATGTACTCTTTTAACATTAAGAAAGCTAAAATAGCGACAATAATCGGTAAGCAAGACACAATAACACCCGCTTGCGATGCTGATGTGTATTCAAGCGCATGACCTTCAAATAAGTAATATAAGCAAGGCTCTGCCAGCGACATGCCTATCAAGTATTTCCAGTCGCCTTTTTTAAATTCAAAGCGGATCACAAATCGCCACAAGCATAAACAAATTAAAAGGGTGGTTAACATCCTTAAAAAAATTACCAACACGGGGTCATAAATTGTGATTGCATGCTTTAACGCAATATAGGAACTTCCCCATAAAAAAGTGGCAATTATTAAGCATAAACTGGCAGGCATAGGTGTCGCTTCGTGTGTTAAAAATGAAAAAACGATCCTAGCATGAATTTTTTTAACTTGTTCAAAAACTGTTTGCTGGTATATATAAATTCTCTATTTTATTTACAGAATTAATAACGCAGATGCAAAGGCCACACGTCGTTGTTGTAAAGCTAGGCACAAGTGTGCTGACAGGCGGTACAGACAAATTAGATAAAGCACATATGGTGGAGCTTGTTCGCCAGTGTTGTGAGTTAAAAAAACAAGGTTATCAGGTTGTTTTAGTATCCAGTGGCGCAGTCGCTGCGGGTCGTGAGCAATTAATAACCCCCTGTGGCCGTTCTTTGATCGAAAAACAAATGCTGGCAGCAATTGGCCAAGGTCATCTTATTCATACTTGGCAGAGTTTATTTGCACTCTATGGTATTAATGTTGGGCAGATGCTGCTTACCCGAGCAGATGTTGAAGACCGCGAACGTTATTTAAATGCCCGCGACACACTCAATGCATTGCTTGCGCATAATGTGGTTCCAATCATTAACGAAAATGATGCCGTAGCCACGACTGAAATAAAAGTCGGCGATAATGATAACTTGTCTGCGTTGGTGGCTATTTTAGCAAATGCAGAAAAACTTTTGCTGCTTACCGACCAAGAGGGGTTGTTTACTGGTGACCCGCGCTCTGATGTTAATGCAACTCTCATAAACGAAGTATCACACATTAACGATGAGCTCAGAGAGCTTGCTGGTGGAAGTGGTACAAGTTTAGGAACTGGCGGAATGGCAACTAAACTTCAAGCTGCTGATATTGCTCGTCGTGCAGGCGTTGAAGTGATTATTGCCAAAGGTGCGGGCAAAAATGTGATTTTAAATTGCATGGCTGACAAACTGCCAGGTACTCGGTTTTTAAAATTAACCGCCCCCAAAGATGGTCGAAAAAAATGGCTATTAGCGGGCCCTAAAAGTTCTGGGCAACTGGTGATCGATGATGGTGCCAGTTTGGCACTTCAAGAGCGCGGAGCCAGTCTTTTAGCAAAAGGGGTCAGAGCTGTTAGAGGCCAATTTGAACGAGGTGATGTAATTGAAGTGATATCGAGTGAAGGTCAATGTATTGCAAAGGGGCTCGTTAACTTTAACCATCAAGAAATCGATACAATAAAAGGCTGCCACTCATCACAAATTGCGCAGTTACTTGTGTTTGCACCAAGCAGTGAAGTAATACACAGAGATGATATGATTTTATTATAGTTTTTTAGTAATTTTTATAAATTTAACTACACTAAAGTTACTTATAGTTCTGGGGACTTTTCAATGCAGGCAAACCCTTGCGGACATGAATGGGTTGTGACGATAACACAGCAAGAAGAAGAGCCAGAGCTTGATCAGGCCCTTATCGATGCGGTGGCAGGGTTAGGTGAGTTTTCGCGGTTTGCTGTTTACGTCAATAAATTTTTTAAACCTGGGCTACCTGCACAATTAATTAATAAAGACACCGTGATAGAGAAGCTCTCTGAACACGAGGTCAATGAATTAATAGAAAAAGTCAGTCGCAATAAAATCCGCATTAGCCTTAATTATGGCTGCATTTATACCTATGTGCCTGTTTATCATACGGGAAATGTAGTAGGGGTTTTAGTGATTGAGTCGAATCAAGAGCTCACCGAACGCTGTAGTATGTTAGCAATTTACATGCTAAATATTTACGCTAACCAACTTTCATTGTTGTATAAGTCCTGCCTTGACCCATTGACAGAATTACTTAATCGTCAAACGTTTGATAAAAAAGTGATTGATATTGCGGCGCAAGCCGCGCATGGAGTTACTCACTCAGATGTAAATCACCGCCACTGGTATTTGGCAATGATCGACATTGATCATTTTAAACGTGTGAATGATAACTACGGCCATGTTATTGGTGATGAAGTCATTTTGCTGGTCGCACAATTACTCAAAAATAACTTCCGATTCGAAGATTATGTATTTCGTTATGGGGGAGAAGAGTTTGCCATTTTATTTCAAGCAACCGACGAATGTGATGCGCGCAACGTGTTAAATCGATTTCGTGCGTGTGTCGCTGAGTATCCATTTCCGCAAGTAGGTAGCCTCACTGTAAGTTGTGGTTTTTTGCCTATTTGTGAGTTTGAAATGGTTGCAAGCTTAGTTCAAAAAGCAGATAACGCCTTGTATCATTCAAAGAACATGGGGCGTAATCGCATAACGGCGTATTGCGAATTGGATATTCAAGATAATAAACACAATGATGACTCGATAGAGTTATTTTGAGCCTGTTGCAGCGTGTAGTGCTGTGTTAAAATTGCCCACCTTATTTTATTCAGTATGAGAATGTGAGATGAAGTTTGTCCGCTGGTTGTTAGGCCGCCTTATTTTACTTTTTGATTTTATTTTTACGCCGCGCAGTAAAAAACGTCCTGCTGCAGAGCAAGCACAGCTTGATTTAGTAACATCACAATTTAAGCTATATCAATTCAAAGCGTGCCCATTTTGCGTAAAAGTACGCCGTGCGATTAAACGCCAGGGCTTATCTGTGGAAACTCGTGACGCCAAAGGTAATGAACTCTTTCGCCAAGAGCTATTAGAGCAGGGCGGAAAAATTAAAGTACCGTGTTTACGTATTGAAGAAAACGGCCAAGTAACGTGGTTGTATGAATCAAACGATATCATTGCTTATTTAGATAAAGTCGCTGCATAAAGCGGCTTTTCACTTCGATAATAGCTCATGCTGTGCTAGCATTTGGGCAAATTTTTAATTGTCTTTTGAGAGATATAACCATGACAATTCGCACCCGTGTTGCTCCTTCACCAACAGGTGATCCGCATCTAGGTACTGCTTACATCGCTTTATTTAACTACTGCTTTGCAAAACAGCAAGGTGGGGAGTTTGTTTTACGTATAGAAGACACTGACCAAGTGCGCAGTACAGCTGAATCAGAGCAAGCTATCATGGATAGCTTACGTTGGTTAGGCTTAAACTGGGATCATGGTCCTGATGTGGGCGGTGAGTTTGGTCCATACCGTCAATCTGAGCGAAGTGATTTATACAAAAAGTTTGCGCATCAGTTAGTTGAGCAAGGCAAAGCATTTTATTGTTTTGCAACTAGCGAAGAGCTAGATCAAATGCGTGAAGAACAAATGGCTGAGGGTTTGCGTCCTAAATATGATGGTCGTGGTTTAAATCTATCAGACGATGAAATCAAAGCGAATCTTGACGCGGGTAAGCCGTACGTTATTCGTATGAAGATCCCAAGCGACGGCACGTTTAAGTTTAACGACTATCTTCGTGGCGAAATTGAGATCCCGTGGGAAAACGTAGACATGCAAGTGTTGCTGAAAGCCGATGGCTTCCCAACGTATTTCCTTGCTAACGTTGTTGATGATCACCACATGCAAATTAGCCATATTTTCCGTGGTGAAGAGTGGATCAACTCAGCGCCTAAGCTATTAAAATTATACGAAGACTTCGGTTGGGAAGCGCCTGTACTTGGTCACTTGCCGTTACTTCGTAACCCAGATAAATCAAAGTTATCAAAGCGTAAAAATCCAACTTCAATCAATTACTACAAAGAAATGGGTTACCTGCCAGAGGCACTATTGAACTATTTAGGCCGCATGGGTTGGTCAATGCCTGATGAACGTGAAAAGTTCACGCTAGATGAGATGATTGAACACTTTGATATGAAACGTGTTTCTCTGGGTGGGCCTATTTTCGACGTGGATAAGCTTAGCTGGTTAAACGGTATGTGGATCCGTGAAAACTTGTCAGATGCTGAATTAATGCAACGTTTTGTTGATTGGAAATTTAATACTGAGTTATTCGCTAAAGTATTACCAGAAGCAAAAACACGTATTAATACGTTATCAGACATGGTTGATCTTGCCGGTCATTTCGTGGGCGGTATTCCAAGCTATGATCCTGCGTTGTTAACGGCTGGTAAAGCGGGTGAAGATGCAACACGTCAAGCACTGCAATTCTTCATCTGGCAATTAGAAGGCTTACGTACATGGGAAAAATCAGCGATTTTTGCCATTGCGAAAGAAGTTGCAACGTTCCATGAGCTGAAGATTAAAGATTTTCTTGAGCCGATTTTTGTCGCTATTACGGGCAAAACATCATCAACATCGGTACTTGATGCAATGGAAATATTAGGCTCAGACCTGTCGCGTGCGCGATTACGTGTTGCACTTTCGCACATTGGCGTGTCAAAAAAGCAAGCGAAAAATATTGAGCGCGCTTACCGCGATTACCCGCAAGCTTAAAAATTATTACGCTTTAAAAACCGAGCTATATGTCAAGTGACCCCCAATAGTTGGACATTCCAATTACTGGGGGTTTTTTTATATTTAAATCAAAGTTAACGCAGATTTAACTTGTAAATAGGTACTACTCTAATAGTATTAAACATGTACAACTTATCACTTGTAGGAATATCTTAATTAAGCAGTATAAGGTGGCTGCAAGCGAGGGATTTTTTAAGCTGAAGTGAATGCTTCGGTTAATTTTCAAGGAGAAAGTGATGTTCAAATACTTATTGGTCTGTTTGACCTTTTTTGGCATTAGTATGTCGAGTTTCGCTGCTGATAAACCCAATGTGCTTATTATTTGGGGTGATGATGTTGGTATGTGGAATATTAGCGCTTACCATCGTGGCATGATGGGAGGTAGCACACCTAACATAGATAGCATTGCCAATGATGGCATGATATTTATGGATCATTACGCACAGGCCTCGTGTACGGCTGGTCGTGCTGCATTTATTACTGGTCAGTACCCAATGCGTACCGGTCTTAGTACGGTAGGTCTACCTGGAGCACCACAAGGTTTGCAAAAGAAAGATCCAACGTTAGCAACGATGCTTAAATCTAAGGGGTATGTAACAGGGCAGTTTGGTAAAAACCATTTAGGTGACCTTGATGAACACTTACCAACAAATCATGGTTTTGATGAATTTTTGGTATTTTGTACCACCTCAATGCGGGTGAATACCCAGAACAGCAAGATTATCCACAAGACGCCAAAACACAAGAAAAGTTTGGTCTAAAAATGCGTGGAGTCATTCATTCAAAAGCGCTTGCTAATGGTAAACAAGAGGTTAAAGATCTTGGCCCATTTGGTAAAGAACGTCAGCGTAATTTAGACCAAGAAGTGCTTGTTGAATCAAAACGTTTTATTCGTGATGCAGTAAAACAAAATAAGCCTTTCTTCGTTTGGCATAACACCACACGGATGCATTATCAAACTAACCTTAATAAAGCGTATGACGGTAAAACAGGGTTTGGTTTATATGCTGATGGTATGGCTGAACTGGATGATGATGTAGGAGAGCTGCTTAACTTACTTGATGAGCTTAAAGTATCTGATAATACAATAGTGATGTTTTCTACCGACAATGGAGCTGCATCAAACTCATGGCCTGATGGTGGCAACCAGCCGTTTCATGGTGAAAAAGGTGTTGGTGGCTGGGAAGGTGGTTTCAGAGTTCCTATGCTTGTTAAATGGCCAGGCCATATTCCAAGTGGTGTAAGCACGGGTGAGTTTATGACCATGGAAGATTGGATACCAACGATTATGTCATGGCTCGGTGATAAAGACCTAAAAGCTAATTTGCTTAAAGGTACAAAAATTAATGGCCAAAAGTATAAAGTTCATTTAGATGGCTTCGATCAAAGTGATATCTTGTTGAATAATGGTAAAACAAACCGTAAAGAGTTTTATTATTTTACCGAAACGACTTTCCACGGTATGCGTTACGGTGATTGGAAGTTAATTTTCACAGAGCAAGAGCATTGGTTCAGATCTTCGCAACAAGCCCTTACTACACCTTATATCATTAACCTAAAAATGGACCCATTTGAGCGCTTCATTGATGCAAGGGGTTACGATGAGTGGGCAGAAAACCGTAGCTGGATTTTAGGCCCTGCAGGTAATCAAATTTCAGAGTTTGTAAAAACCTTTAAGGCTTTCCCGCCTAGCCAAGAGAGCATGTCAGTACAAGTGGATAGTGTCGCTGAAATGATTTCAAAGCAAGCGCTAAACCGCTAACAATATAGGCTTTACCAGGGCACGACGTTGCGACATCGCAGTTTTGTTCGTCACTGGTAAAGCTTTTACAGCTTTCAACCCCGTAGCCATTGCCGCCTCTATTTACCCCCTCACGTTTTAACTGCTCAATAGCAATACTCTATTTATCGCTGTTGGATTGTAACCGCTAGATTGCACTGAACGTTGCCCTAGGCAGCTAAGTTCTTCAACATCGCCAAAATAATATGCATCACTTTGAATAGCTTGTTCTTCACTTATAAATTCCTGTATTCGCTACTTTTCGAATTCATAAGTAAACAAATTAGGGGACTGTTAGTCTTAAACCTATGTTGCCGCAGGCAGATAAAGTTGAAAAAGTGGTGAGTAAAACGAGCAGTCGAGTGATGTCTTTTTCACTTTAACTAAGTTCTATTGTTCTATCGCTAAAAGCATGACTTTGTTGTTAAAAATTGAGGCTAATATTGAATCAATACATCCATTTATGCACTTTGGTTAGTCTTAAATGGGGTTGAAAATGTAACTAAGCTTGAATCTTTGTTAACAGTGTCGATTTTTTGCGTCTTAAATAAAAGTAGAAATTTTCACATTTAGAGAGTGTTCATTAAATTTCGATTAGCGTTATGGCTTGTTTTATAAGCTTAAATTTGATTTTGTCGTTATTTTGGTAATTTATTTGTTAAGGTTAAGTACAAAACGCTACAACTAAGTTGATTAATTTGTTTCATGGGTGTGATTGAATAACGGTTAAGTTTTGAAATGGATATTCATAAAACTTAAATAATTATTCAAATAACTATCCAGGAATTACTTATGCAAGTAAAAACACTCTCAATTGCTGTTGCTGCGGCTCTTTACAGTGCCAGCGCAGCCTATGCGACTGGTATTGAAGCTAATAACAACGCAAATAAATTACAAGCACCTAATATTACATTCGATGAAGTAAAAGCACTTTCAAATAAAGTTCATGACGCTAGTTCAGAAAAAATGTTGCAAAACAATGGCTTGAACGTAAAAATAAATGCACAAACAAGAAAGTTCGTTGAAGAAGGCATCACAGGCGAAAGTATTTATATTGTAAAACTTCGTGACAATGCCGTTGCATTAGAAGCAAGAGATATTCAATCTCCACTTGCTCGTAGCTTGCAACAACAAGGTGTAAGCAAGATTTTTGAACACGGTAAGCCGTCTTCTCCTGCTGTAATCGACTATCAAAATAAGTTATTAACTAAGCAGCAATCGGTAATGCAGAGCGTGGCTTCAGTAACAGGCCGTACAGAAATGCGCCGCCAGTTTACTAAAGCAATCAATGGTTTCTCAGTAAAAATGACAGAAGCCGAAGCGCGTAGAGTGTCAGAGCTAGGCTCTGTTTCATCTGTTATGCGTTCAAAGAATTATGACCTTTTATCTGATGAAGGCCCTCGTCATATTGGTGCAGACCAAGTGTGGAATGGTACGAGTGTACCAAGCGGTATCAAAGGCAAAGGTGAAGGGCAAATCGTTGGTATTATCGATACCGGTATTAATTCAGATCACCCGTCTTTTGCAGAAGTTGGCGGCGACGGTTATGTTCACACTAACCCGCTCGGCGATGGTAACTTCTTAGGTGACTGTGTTGACGATGCAGAGTTCATCCAATGTAATAATAAATTAATCGGTGTACGTTCTTATGACATGATCACCGATGTGTTCTCTGAAATTATCCCAGGCTGGCCTGCAATTGGTGAAGATTACCAAGGGCATGGCTCGCACGTTGCGTCAACAGCAGCGGGTAACGTAGTTAAAAACGTACCATTAGTCACTGTTGGTGCTGGTGACAAATCAGATGGCATGGTGATTAAAGAAGATCTCTTCCCAGAAATTTCGGGTGTGGCACCGCATGCAAATATTATTTCTTACCAAGTGTGTTACCCATCAAATGATATCGGTGCGAATGGCTGTCCGGGCGAAATATTACTAGCAGGTATCGAAGATGCGATTTCTGATGGTGTTGATGTTATTAACTTCTCAATTGGTGGTTCAGATTCAAACAGCTGGACAGACCCAGTACAACTTGCATTTTTAGCAGCACGTGAAGCGGGTATTAACGTTGCGGCTGCGGCTGGTAACAGCGGACAAGGGTGTGGCAGCGCAGAGTGTTTCGGCTATTTGGATAACTCATCACCTTGGCTTGCGCAAGTTGCAGCAACGACGCATGGTCGAAGTGTTGTGATTGAAACGCCGGTTGAATATGCAGGCTTTGCTGACGCATCAATGGGCTCTGAAGTGCCAAGCTGGTCAGAAATGGGTCTAACAGGTGGCTCACTTAACCAAACAGACATCACGGGTGTCGTTGTGTGGGCTAAAGACTATGCTGATGTGAATGGTGTTAAAGATGCGAATGGGTATTGTACTGCTGACTACCCAGCTGGCACATTTGACTTTTACAAAGATGGCTCGCCAATTGTGGGTGCTGCAGAGGGTGAAACTAACGTAATCGTTATTTGTCAACGCCATGACCCTCAAGACCCTAATGCTAATGCACGTGGTGCAAAGTCTGATCATATCAAAGCAGGCGGAGCAGATGGTTTCATTATGTTTAACCGTAATAGAGACCAAGGGACAGTTGCTGAAGGCTACTCACTTCCAAGTGTTCACTTTACTTATGATCAGTGGAATGGTGTATACCCAAATGATGGTTTAGAGGATTGGGTTGATAGCTTCTCTGAAAAAGGCCACATGATCACCATTAAAGCAACCAATGTTGAGCGTATAGTTAATGCTGAAGATGCTGATTGGTTAGCGCCATTCTCTTCTCGTGGTCCGTCGTATCCAAACCGTGAAGTATTGGCTCCAGCCCTTGCAGCGCCAGGTGTTGACATTTATGCGGCTTACGCTGATGAACATCCATTTGTTGCCACACCATACGGCACTGATTACTCAAGTTCTAGTGGTACATCAATGGCATCACCGCACGTTGCAGGTGCAATGACATTGCTACGCCAGGTACACCCAGATTGGTCAGCAACTGAAATTCAATCAGCATTATCAATGACTGCTGATAACGTGGTGAAATATCATCGCTTGAACAATGAAAAAGATACCATCGGTGAAGCGTCAGTTTACCGTGCTGGTGCGGGTCGTATTAATGTTGCTAATGCAGCTAAAGCCGGTTTTGTCATGGATGAGTCTGCGGAAAACTTTATTGCAGCAAACCCTGACAGTGGCGGTACACCACATAAGTTGAACATGCCAAATCTTGTTAATTTCTCATGTAAGCCGGAGTGTCAGTGGGTGCGTACCATTACTGCCACCGAAGATGGTACATGGACAGTAAGCAACGAAGAAGTTGTGAACTGGAATTTCGACATGAATAAGCAAATTCCACAAAATGGTATCAACTTTGAAATTACCCCTAATAAGTTCTCTCTAAAAGCGGGTGAAACACAAACCATTATTGTTAAAGCATCAATCATGGAAACGCAAGATTGGTCAAGTAACTCAGAAGTAGAGCTGCACAGCAACCTACTGTTTAAAGCAGAAGAAGAGAACATTCCTGATGCGCGTTGGCCTGTTGTATTCAAATATGATCGTGGCGATTTACCTGCTAACCTTACAACCGTTGCACACTCTGATAAAGGCAGCTACGTTGTACAAGGCGTTGAGTTACCAGTTGTTTCATCACCTGTTGCACAAGCATATATGCCAGTTGAAGCAACCATAGATACGTTTGAATTACCAAAAGATAAAGACAATTTCTTCCCGTGGGCTTCTAATCGTACGGTTGAAGTAGACCCCGCTGATATACTTGATGAGGCTACCTATTCTAAGTTCATCACTGTGCCAGCTGATTCTAAACGCTTAGTCGTTGAAGTTGTGGGCGTAGAGTCTGAACTTGAAGGAAACTCTGACCGTGCTAACCCGCTTGTCTACATTGGTAAAGACTACAATGGTGATGGCGAAATTCAGATTGAAGATGAAATCTTGTGTGTCTCTGGTCACGTTGTTTATAACAACTTCTGTAATATCAATAACCCAGAAGAAGGTGAATATTGGGCCGTTATTTATAACCCAGCGAAACAACGTAACCCTGACTTTATCGAAAAAATTCAAATTGCAACAGCCGTTGTTAGTAATGATGTAGCGGATACGCTTGACGTTACACTTCCTGCAAGTGATGGCGTAAACCCAGTTGATATGACAATCAATTGGGATATGAACATGAATGCGGGCGGTATTTACTACAGTGCAATCGACGCTGGCACATCAACCGTAAATCCAGATAATCTAGGGACTATTCCACTTCGCATTGAACGTGGTGTTGATGTTGTTGACGTAGCCGTAGGCACTGAAGCAGCTAAAGTCGGTGACTTAATTCCTGTTAGCTTTAATGTACTTGCGAATAACTCGGGTGCCGACCGTGAGTTCTCATTTGATATTGATGCGCCTGCAGGATTAAATTTCCACTCTGACCGTATTGAAATCTCAAGCACATCAGATGTGGATGCTGAAGTTGTTGACGGTAAACTTGTTATCTCGGGTGTACAACCAGATACACGAGATGTTCAACCTGATTACCTTGTTACTAACAATGTAACCGATGAAATGTGTCGCCTTCCAAGTTTTGGTAATTCAAACCCAGGTGGTTATGTTAACTTATCTGATTTTGGTATTTTCCCAATGTTGTCGGGTTTCCAAGAAAATGGTCAAGCTAACTATGGCCGTGGTTGGATAATTCCAGTTAACACTTTATTCAATGGTGCATACGATAAAGTAAGCCTGTTTAATAATGGTGATGAAGTAAATATGTGGAATAACTTCATCCAAGTTAAAGGGATTGGTACGGTTGATACGCTAGGTGCGCGTTACCTTGTTCCTGCGCATTTACGCTTCCCTTACAACAATGTTCCATACGAAAATATGGCACCACTTTGGCGTGGTTGGTCTATCACTGAATCATCTATCACCAAAGATGTTCTCTCTGTAGGTCTATCTGCATCTGAAGGTATCTCACTGGCTTCAACAGCAAATGGTTGGGCTATTATTGAGTGGGATAATGCATCTGACTACGGTAACGAGTTTGGCTTTAGAGGTCAGTACTCTTATGACCGTCGTGATAACTCATTCGATTTCCAATTAATTTTCAATGCTGAAACACGTTTTGGTAAGAATGAGCATGAAATCTACTATGCGTACGATAACATCGACTTTGGCAGTACAGGTACTCACGGTAGTATCGGTGTGCAAGGCTTTAAAGGCCAAGTATCAACATTTGGTCCATTAGGTGATTATTTAGGGGTTGATATTGCGTACGATAACATCGACGAAGTAGTAAAAGATGACTACATCGTGTGTATGGATTACGTTGGCCCTGAAATGTCTCAGTTCGAAGTAACGGCATGGGCTGAAGTACTCCCTTCTGCTGCAGGTCAAACATTGGCACTGAACACGATTGCAAATGTTGATGGCATCGAAGCAATCACTAAGCTTAATGAAATTACAGTACCAAGCAACATCACAGTTGTAGCGCTTGACGATATGGTAACCACAGAAGAAACAGCAATTAGCTTTGATGTTCACTATATTGATGAAACAAACTCGAAAAATGAAATTTCAGTTATTTCAGACAATGTAAGTTTTGAAGTTGATGGCGATACAGTCACCGTAACACCCAATGAGAATTTCTACGGTGAAACAGAAGTGACGGTGGTTGTTTCTGACATTGAGAACCCATCAGATGCTGCAAGCACGACGTTTATGTTGACAGTAACTGGAGTGAGCGATGCACCTGTTGCAAATGTAGCGAATACAGAGATGGTTATCACAGAAGGCGATACGGTCACACTAGATGCATCAGCGTCAATGGACCCAGATGGTGATGAGCTGAGTTATAGCTGGCAAGGTAACGGTGTTATTGCAGATGCAAGCGCAGCGTTAACAACCGTGTCAGGCTTAACTGCGGGTGACCATGTATTTACAGTGACAGTATCAGATGGTGAACTTGAAACATCAGCAACTATGAATGTGAAAGTAGTTACTGTTGCAGAGCGCTTAGCAATTGATGCTATTTCTAACCAATCAGTTGATGAAGATAACAGCACAGAGATTGCGGTTAACTTTGACAACCAGTTAGGTAAAGAAACCGTTATTACAGCAATGGCTGACAATGCTGAAGTTGAGGTAATGGGTCATGAAACGGGTTCAATGCTAAAACTGACACCGGCAGCAAACTTCAATGGTGAAATTGAAGTAACAGTAATGGTTGCTTATACAGACGAGCCTTCGGCGGTAGCACAAACAACCTTTACACTGACAGTAAACGCAGTGAATGATGCGCCTGTTGTAGAGCTTGCAGAGACTCATTTATATGTACGTGAAGGTCAAGTACCGACACTTAGCGCAACGGCATCAGACCTTGATGGTGATGAGTTAACGTATGAGTGGACGGGTCCAGGTACGATAGAGTCAGCAAACAGTGCGAGCACGAAAGTGTCAGGTCTCGTTGCGGGTGACTATGTTTATACTGTGACAGTAAGTGATGGTACAACAACGGTTGAACAAAGCTTACAGTTATCAGTAACAGAAGCTCCCGAGGTTGATGACTCAGATGACGATGAGGATTCAAGCGGCTCACTTGCGTGGCTAACACTTCTAATGGCAGGTTTTGCAGGCTTAAGACGCCGTAAAGCAAAGCGCAGCTAATCACTCCCTAAGTGTGTTATGTGACAAAGGGCCTTCGGGCCCTTTTTTCGTTTGTGTACTCTGCTCGACTTAAAAGGATGTGGCCTACATGTCGTGTTTACTTCGCTTTTTAGTCAGGCTGTTTTATTAACGTTTGCAGTTAATTAAAAATGGGGGCAAAAGCCAGATTGCAAAAAGGGGGGATAGGGAAGGTGAGTGTTTATGTTACTCTTTTATAAGGGAAAATAAGTCATCTTAGAAAGATGGGTTTTTACCTTATAGCTAAAAGTAATAAAGCGATTGAAAATCCTCTGTAGCAAAATGTACAGAGTATTTCATATTTTTTTCAGTGTGTTAGTTTGAAGTAAGTGAGGGATTAGCCCCGCATTAACATACTTGTTGAGTGAAAAAATTATACAAAAATGTGTGCAAACGCTATGATCGCACCCAGAAGGGTGGAAACCTGTGGGTTATTAATCGTGTTTAGGCATCATTATAATCATTAATAATGCTATTAAGGTGAATTAAGTTGATGAAAAAATTGCTTGGCTTACTGTGTTGTTTAACGACGTCTATCGCTTATGCGCAGGGAGATGTAAAACAACCACAGTTGATAAAAAAGTCGACAATTCATGCCAGTATTACACTAGGATACGGTGGTATAGAGAACCCTGTTCTTGGTGCGGATAACGTCACGTCTCCTGTTTTACCAAGCGTGGCTTATTATGGTGATGATTGGTACTTCGACGACTTTTCGCTTGGTTACAGCTTAATCGAAACCCCAGATTACTATGTCGATTTACTCGGCCGCTTTAACGATGATGGTTTCTTTTTTGAGTTGGATGGTATCGATAAACTGTATGCCACGGGTGTCATTAGAACAGGCACTGATAGACCAACAAGACCCTCAGCTTCACCAATAAACCTGACCCCCATTGAACGCGATTTATCGTATATGGCAGGGGTAGCCTCAGCGGTAAACGTGTACGACTCTGTGTGGTTAAGTGCTGCATATTTTCACGATGTAACGCATGTACATGACGGTTATGAATTACTTTTGACTGGCTCTCGTGAATTTAAATTGTTTTCGGGTATCGCGGGTATAGAGGCCGGCGCGACCTATAAGAATGAAGAATTAATCGATTATTACTATACCGTTTTACCATCAGAAAGTGTGGTTCGCTTACCTAAATATGATTTAGAGAGTGCGGTTAATTATCACTTAAAAGTGAGTTACGTATACCCACTGAGTGACAGTTTTAGTATCGACTTTAAGCTCAAACACACGTGGCTTGATAGCCATTTGGCACGTTCACACATGATCGAAAAAAATGGTTACTTTTCGGGTTTTGCTGGAATTACTTACCACTTTTAGGCCAGCGTATTGCAATTTCAGCCCCACCGGTGTCTGTGTTGTTTGCAAGTGTTATGACCCCACCATGCCAGCTGGCAATGCGATGCACAATGTAGAGCCCTAACCCATAGCCGCTTGCGAGTTTATCCCCTTCACCTTGTTTAAAAGGCTCTATGAGTGCGTCAGCATTTATAGGCAGTCCGGGCCCGTCATCAGTCACACTAATGGTATAAAAATCACTTTCTTCCGCGCTGTGTATTAAAATGGTGTGTTTTGCGTACTTAGTGGCATTAATCAGCAAGTTTTGAACGGCAATGGCCATAAAGCTTGCTTCGCAATAGGCATTTATTACGTCTAATTTAACGCTAAACTTAAGCTCTTTGTAGAGTTCAAATTTGTGGATCTCAGTCTCAATCAACCTTGTCAGGTTGGTTTTCTCTTGATTAAAGACACTTTGTTGATGCTCTAATCGTGCAAATGACAAATATTGTTCAAGGCGTAATTCAATTTCATCGATATCGCGTTCTATTTGAATACTTTCTTCTGTTTCACATTCAGAAATCGACAGTGCAAAGCGCATTCGCGAGAGTGGGGTACGAATCTCATGGGAAATAATGCGTGATAAATCATTATGAAGTTGTACAAACTGTGTGATGCGATCAGACATATGAGTAAAGGTATTTGCTAAAGGCGCAATGGAGGAGTTTGGTTTGATATCCAGCTCTATGCGTTGCGGCTTTTTACTGAAACGGTATGCGGCACGTTGCAATAACCCTAAATCACGAAATACAGGGCGAATAAAGGCTAAGATCATGGCTGCAAGCAAAATGTAAAATGCAAAAAAAGCGAGCCAGTCATTTTTACTTTGTGAAATAAGCGTAATAGGGCCGACTCTTTGTATTGCACCATTATCGCTCTTCAAATAAACAAATTGTTGGCCGTTTTCATTGACACTGATAATGCCATCTCTGTCGAATGATGCCTGTAAAGAGTCAGGTAAAATTAACTCATTTTGATTAAATGCGTTAATACGCGTGTCTTTATGTTGAGCGATGAGTGCTAATTCATCCACACTGAGTTGAATACTAGGGGTTTGCTCTAAGAAAAACTGATTATAGAGTTGGCCAAATGCAAGCACTAAGGCAATTAAACTTACGGTGATGATTAAATAAAGTTTAAAAAACTGCTGCTTCATATTTCTGAAATATCCAAGCTGTATCCTTTACCTCGCACAGACTTGATATCTAAAGATTCTTTATGATCTTTAATGGTTTCTTTTAGTTTTTTCCTGAGTCGACTGATTTTTAAATCGATAGCACGGTCAAGTCCGTCGTACTCACGACCGATAATATGTTTGAACAAGACTTCACGTGAAACGGGTTGTGGTGAGTTTTTGGCAAGGTAGGCAATAATTTCAAATTCACTGTCGTTCAGGTTAAGCGCTGTGTTATGGAAAAAGATATCTCTTTTTTTATTATCGATGCGCAAAATATCGTTTTGTTTAGAAAAGTTATCTTGGCCAACTGAGTGGGTAATTATGGTTTTAATTTTGGCCAGTAGTAATTCAGGCTTGATTGGTTTTAAAAGATAGTCATAGGCGCCCAAATCTAACCCTTTAATTTGTGATTGCACTGAATCTAAGGCGGTTAAAAAGATCACCGGACAGCTGAACTTTTCTTTCAGCTGCGAAATTAGTTCAAAACCATTACCATCTGGGAGCATTATGTCGCAGATAATAAGTGATGGAATAAAGGTAATTTCGCTTTGGCGATATGCCTTTGCAGTATTAAAAACATCAATTGTGTAGCCATGCTTCAATAAATACGTTTGAATTAAGCTAGCTAGCTTTACATCATCTTCAATCAAAAAAATATGGTGCATTATAAACTCCAGCCAAAACGCCGTTTAATACGATAATCTTTAGCTTCATAGTTTGCTATTGAAAGTAATTGTTGTTGAACAACTTCATTGTTTATCGGATTTATTAGTTTAACAGTCAGCGGGTGCTCGGTTTTTATTATAAATTTTTCAATAATTAAGCCGTTTTGTGTATAGCACTGTGTGTACTGTGGGCGTTGTGTTACCTCTAAGCAAAGTTCTTTAAATGGGGCTAACCTAAAGTGAACTTGAATATTAAATTCACATACTTTTTGTTTTGTATCTGTTACACACACAATGGGTGATACTTTAAAAAAAGGCTGGTCTGTACTTTCATCGGCCAGCAAATTTGCTGAAAAGCACAAACATAAAAACAGTAATGACCAGCTTAATCGGTTTATCATTTAACCAAGCCCCTGTTTTCTAAAAGTCTTTTTTTCAAAGTAATATTAACCATTGAACGTTGGTGTAACGTACCTATCTCAATATGAGAGCTCATTTTTATGCCGCTTATTATAATTATGATTATGCAGCCTATGAGTGGCAATTACACGATAAAAAACGTGTTCATCATACCTTATTTACCGTTCCCGCCACAAATAGCACTAAGAACTGCCAGCGCTTTCAGACCTATTTGTGTTTTTGTCGCGACTTCTAAGTTAGCGCCTTGTTTTAAAATAGAATCTGAATTTATATTTAGTTAAAATTAATAACTTTTCATTACGCTCTGGCGCTGCTTTAGTGTTCACTATTGTTGTTCATTTGTTAACTGTTGCGTACAAATTGATACAAAGTTCATTTTAGATATAAAAACCAACATTTTAGTAATTGTAGCTAAACTCTCGCTGAGCGTGTGACTTATATTTAACAGATTCGACCTCTCCTATAAATTTTTCTGGTAGTATAGGCAGGTTATAAGCAGTTTAAGCAGTGAACAATTATGTTAAGTCCATTTTATCAGCAACATGCTGATTACGTCTCTATTACTCGTGAGCAAGGTTGTCGTTTTGCTAAGTCCGTGGCAGATGACTTTAATCCGTTACACGACAAAGATACCAAAAAGTTTTGTGTACCTGGCGATTTACTTTTTTCGCTTGTACTCAGCCGTTACGGGATCAGCGAAAAGATGGAATTCACTTTTGCTGGTATGGTTGATGAGACATCAAAGCTCTCTTTTCCAGAAGGCGCCGATGAATTTGATATCACTGATGGCGATAAAGTAATGCTTAAAGTGAAACGTGAGGGGGCGGTCAGTCAATGTCCAGATTTGATCAATAGCTTAATTAAAAACTACGTTGAGTTTTCTGGTACCACTTTCCCGCATGTGATCATTCCATTAATGGGTAAGCAAGATGTAATGATCAATCCAGCACGACCTATGGTTATCTATGAGTCAATGCTCATTAATTTAGACCGACTTGATATTACGTCACCAGCGCTGCAATTCGCGGAGCCTGATTTCACTTATACAGGTAAGCGAGGAAAAATCACCTTACGTTTCGATTTATTAGAAAAGGGTGAAAAAGTCGGGTCAGGCGAAAAGCACATGGTGGTGTCAGGTATTCGTGAATACTGCCAAGCAACCGTGGATGATTTGATTGCGTTTTATAATCAACGCAAAGAAACACTTAAACCTGCATAACGGCAACGCTTGTAAGAAAAGGCGCTTTAGCGCCTTTTTTGTTTTTAGTGTTGCGCGTACAATAGACGTTTTACAGTAATTGTGCACCCTATCATGTCAGTAACCAGCTTTTCAGAGTTAAACCTTGCGCCTGAACTCCTTTCAGCATTGCAAGCAGAGAATTATCACACCCCAACGGCTATTCAAAGCCAAACTATCCCGCTTATTTTAGCCGGGGTTGATGTTATGGGAAGTGCACAAACAGGCACGGGTAAAACAGCTGCCTTTGTATTACCACTGCTTGATAACTTATTGCGTGAAGAGCCGCTGCCCGAGGCTGTAAAAGTTTTAATCCTGACACCAACGCGAGAGCTTGCACAGCAAGTATTTGCCAGTGTTGAGCGTTATGCAGCTAATACACCTATTAAAGCCGCGCTTGCTTATGGCGGCGCCAGTATTGGCCCACAAATTAAAGCCATTAAAGGTGCGCAAGTTGTGGTGGCTACACCGGGACGATTACTTGATCATGTGATTAAAGGGAGCATTAAATTATCTGCCATTAGTGCCCTTGTTTTTGATGAAGCAGATCGCATGCTTGATATGGGGTTCATTGATGAAATAAAGCGTATTCTTCGTCATGTTCCAAAACAGCGCCAAACCTTACTCTTTTCAGCCACATTTGATGACAGCATTTTTGAGCTAAGTAAACAGTTGTTGAATGATCCTAAGTTAGTTGAGGTTGATAAACGCAATTCGGCTGCTGTTGAAGTTGAACAGATTGTGTATGCGGTTGATGAGGATCGTAAACGCGAACTCGTTTCACATATGATCGGCATGAAAAATTGGCAACAAGTACTTATATTCACCCGCACTAAACAAACGGCCGATAGTCTGGCAAAAGAAATGTGTAAGGACGGCTTAAAAACGGAGTCTATTCACGGCGATAAAAGCCAAGGGGCGCGAGACAAAGCGCTGCAAAATTTTAAGACGGGTGTCACTCGAGTACTTGTCGCTACAGATGTTGCGGCGCGTGGCCTTGATATCGCCTCATTAAAGTATGTAATTAACTACGAACTACCCTATGTTGCAGAGGACTATGTTCACCGTATAGGGCGGACAGGACGAGCGGGTGAAACTGGGTTGGCCATGTCATTGGTGAGTATTGATGAGCAATGGTTACTGGATGAAATTGATGTTTTATTAGATACACGCTTAACACCACAATGGCTGCCAGGGTACGAGCCTGATTTAACAAAAGAGCCAAAACAAGTCCGAAAAAACACGAATAAGGCACGACGCTCTCGTGACAAAAAACGTATATTAGGGCAAAAAAATCCTAGGCGCCGATAGATTAAGCTGTATCAGTGCTAATTTAAGGGAGCCTAAATTAGCACTAATCAACACGCTAATAGCATAAAGTCGTATGTACATTAGCTTGGTGAACAAAAGCGTTTAATGAACTGTTATGCTTACCCGCATTTTCTTTGCTAGCGACCACGTTTTCTTGTTTTAAAATCGCTGTTAATTAAACGTATTGGTATAAACACGCACATTATTTAAGCGATTTGTTTTTCGGCTAGGTTTAATTCCATGGTTGCTTTAAGTAAGCGGTAAAGATTAATTGACGCATCAATTTCTTCTTTACGGTTTGTTAAGCTCTCAATATTTAAACCAAGTGGCACCGCTAAATGTGCGCAGCTTTGTAATATGAGGTCAAGATTTTCACGGCAAATGCGTACTGACTCACTCAATGGATTTGCAGAATCAAGCATGCGCCATTTTGTTGCCTCCGGTACAGAGATACCCAGCCACTCCATAAAATCTAACGTTTTCTCACCACCACAGGGTGTAAACGTTAAAATTATACGCTTAGGTGCGATGCCTAACGCTTTGCAGCTACGTGCATAGCTAGTGATTAAATCAATGGTTGCTTGTGCGTTGTAGACGGCTTGTGAAATAAAAAACTTACAACCTTGCTCTGTTTTTTCTAATAGACGGTCATGCTCGTTACGTTTGCTTGCATGGCGTTCAGCAATAGTCACACCGCCAAGAAACACATCATTGTCTTGCTTAGCAAGGGTGTTGTAAGCATCCGGTAAACTTAGTTTGATATCACCATGCGAAGATGGGCTGCCTACCAAGACTAGATTTTTTAAATCAAACTCATTACGTGTTTCGTGTAGCCAATCGGTAAATTCAGCTTCACCGCGCTGAGCAACACTTTTGTAAGTAATAACATCTAAATGAGACAGGCTACGCAACAAATGGCTGTACTCACGTGGGTCTACGGTTTCTTTAAATGGAAACGGACGCGGCTTTTCTGTACGGCTGCTCTCATCTTGAATGTCGTAGATAATGACACCATCGTATTCAATTTCATGAAGGCGACCCAATAATTTTTGTGCAATGGTTTCAAGCATGGCTTTATCAGTGCCTGATTTAGGCGGTGTGGTACCAATCAGGTATACACCCTGATTGGTGTCTTCAATTTTCTCTTGTAGTGATAAAGCCATAATCCTCATTCCAGCTCGTGCCTGCGTCTATGGGAAATAATATAGCAGCCATTTAGACGTCTAGATAGATTTTTCTGTTGAAAGTTTTTCAATGAGCATGAATTTAATTCAAGTTGGTGGTGAGGTGTTATCTTAAATTGACACACCTGTTTACATTAATTGTGCCCTTGACCCTCATATTTTCCAGTACTTTCATGCATAATCAAACACAACTGATTATGAGAAAAATAACTAACAAGTAAAATTAAAGGATCATTATGACATTTAGATTATTAGCGACCAGTGTTGCTGTAACGCTTGCTCTTAGCGGGTGTGCGACGAATTCACAATCAAATATGGTTAAAGAAGTCGAAATAGAACAGGTTGTCAGCCAAGAAGATAACCGTGTATTTAGCCAAGATTACGTTTTAGAAGAACTAGAAAATGGTCTTCGTGTCATGGTGGTAAAAACGGATTACCCCGATGTTGTTTCATTACAAATTCCCGTGTCGGTAGGTTCTCGTAACGAAGTAGAAGAAGGCAAAACGGGCTTTGCTCACTTTTTTGAGCACATGATGTTTAAAGGCTCAGAAAAATTCCCACAAGACGTGTATTCAGATATTTTAAAAAACTCGGGTGTTGATAACCGCGCGTATACTACTAATGATTACACCAACTATCATTTAAACTTCTCAAAAGAGCACCTTGATAAAGTGCTTGAAATTGAAGCTGATATCTTTCAAAACCTCACGTACAGCGAAGAACAGTTCCGTACAGAAGCCTTAACAGTGAAAGGTGAGTACTTAAAAAATAATGCCAGTCCAATTCGTAAATTGCTTTCAGCAGTGCGTAACGAAGCATTTGAGAAACATACTTATAAACACACCACGATGGGCTTTTTTGAAGACATTGAAGCCATGCCAGATCAAATGGCTTACGGGAAAGAGTTTTTCGCAAAATTTTATAAACCAGAATATGTATCGTTGGTCATTGTTGGTGATGTCGACCCTCAAGAAACCATGGCAATGGTGAAAAAACATTGGGGTAACTGGAAAAAAGGTGATTACCAAGCAGATATTCCAGTAGAGCCAAAGCAACAAGCGCCAAAATATATACATGAGCAGAATGACGGTTTACCAGGCCATTGGTTGCTTGTATCGTATAAAGGCACTGCGTGGGATCCAACGCAAAAAGATCGCGCCGCACTTGATTTAATCTCACAGCTTTATTTCTCAAATAACTCAGCGCTTTATCAAGAATTGGTGGTTGATATGCAAATCGCAAGTCAAATGTTCACTTATAATCCTGATACAAAAGATCCGGGGTTATTGCATGTCTTTGTAAAAGTAGAAAACGAAGCCGATCTTGCAAAAGCACGTGATGCCATTAACCGCACATATGTACAAGCACGCACTGAGCTTGTTGATGCCCAAAAACTGGCAGACTTAAAATCAAATTTAAAATACAGCTTTATCAATGGGCTTGATTCATCGCAATCAATCGCCTCGACACTTGCAAGCTACATGCATTTTGAGCGTGATCCAGAGGTAATCAATCAGCTCTATGCGACTGCCGATAGCATCACCCCAGAAGACATTAAAGCGATAGCGAATAAATACTTTGTTGATTCAAGCCGAACTACAGTGACGATGTCGGCTTTAGATAACGTGGCAGGATTTGAGCAAGAAGTTGACCTAAACGCAGCCGTTGCAAGTACAGAACAAGCGCCAACAGAGCGTCATTTTAAAGTGCTCGATAAAACCAACAGTTCACCATTGGTTGATGTTAACTGGTTATTTAATACCGGTGCCGCGGCCGATCCAGCAGGTAAAAAAGGCGTCGCCGCATTAACGGCAGCCATGCTTGCGAAAGGTGGCTCAGAAACGATGAGCTATAAAGACATTCAAAAAGCGTTATACCCACTCGCGGGTAGCTTTGGGTATCAAATCGATAAAGAGATGATTTCGTTGCGCGGTCGTGTACACAAAGACAATGCGGCACAGTGGTATGCGCTTGTGAGTGAACAATTACTCAACCCAGGTTTTAGAGAAGATGACTTCAAACGCCTGAAAAAAGAGCTTATCGATAGCATTAAAGCGGGGCTTAAAGCATCAAACGATGAAGAGCTCGGTAAAGAAGTGCTTTATCATCAACTGTATAAAGGCCACCCATACGAAAGCTATAACTATGGTGACTTATCTGATCTGGAAGCATTGACGCTTGATGATGTAAAAGCGTTTTACGACAAGCAATTCACACAATCAAAACTAACTGTAGGTTTAATTGGTGCGATTCCAAGCGATGTAAAATCGGCGATGCTAAAAGATTTAACATCGCTGCCACAAGGCAAAGAAAGCCGTTTAGTAATTCCCGATGCGCCAGCACTGAGTGGTCACCATGCCACCATTGTTGAAAAGTCGGCGCAATCAACAGCCGTGTCGTTTGGTTTCCCAATAGAGACGATTCGTAGTAGTGAAGATTGGACTGCATTATGGCTAGTGCGTTCATACTTTGGCGAGCACAGAAGTTCAAATAGCTTCTTGTATCAGCGTATTCGTCAAACCCGTGGTATGAACTACGGTGACTATGCGTACGTTGAATACTTCCCACGTGGTATGTTCCAAACTAAGCCTGATGCGAACTTAGGCCGCTCTGAGCAAATTTTCCAAGTATGGCTGCGTCCATTGCGCTCTAATAACGATGCGCACTTTGCAACCCGTACCGCGTTATTCGAGTTAGATAAGCTTATTAAAAACGGCATCAGCAAAGAAGATTTTGAAGCAACGCGCAACTTCTTAATTAACTTTGTGCCACAAATGGTGGCAAGCCAAGACCGCCAACTAGGCTACGCGCTAGATAGTGAGTTTTATAATACAGAGAGCTTTGTTGACTATGTACGTGGCAAGCTTGAAAAGCTAACACTTGAGGATGTGAACCGTGTTATTCGCGAGAATCTGCAAACCGACAATATTCACTATGTGTTTATTACAGGTGACGGTAAAGACATGCAAAAGCGCTTAGCGTCAGAGCAAACATCGCCTATGGTTTATAACGCAGAAAAACCAGCAGAACTTGTCGCGGAAGACAACGTGATTGCTGATTATAAGCTCGCTATTCCAGCGAAAAATATATCAGTCGTTGATGTAGAAAAGGTGTTTCAATAACACACAATAGAGTGCTCCTTTAGGGGCACTCTTCTTTATTTGTTTGCGGGTAGTGATCAGCAACAACAAGTTTGTTGCGGCCAGTATCCTTCGCTTGATAAAGTGCATTATCGGCCATTTCGATCAATTGCATGGCATTATCAGCGACGTTTGGCACAAGTGTTGCCAAACCAATACTGACTGTTAAAGGGTGGCCAGCCAGTTCGGGGAGCTTTAATGCTGTAAGCTCGGCCATAAAACGCGTTAATAGCATTTGAGCCTGTAAACAGTGAGTATTTCCCAACACTAATATAAATTCTTCGCCACCGTATCTTGCACATAAATCGCCAGGTCTACGCGCGTAGTCGGGCAGTATTTTTGCGACTTCTTTTAGGCAAGTGTCACCAACGACATGGCCAAAGTTATCATTGAGAAGTTTGAAGTTATCTAAATCAATCATCGCCAGCGATATGGGAAGTTTGAGTCGCATGCAGCGGCTCCACTCTTGCTCATAAAAGTCATCAAAATGACGTCGATTAGCAATTTGTGTCAGACCATCAATATGCGCTAACTCTTGAACTTGCTGTTCAGCAAGTTTTCGTTCAGTGATGTTTAAATGACTAATCACCACGAAACGCTGCGCATTATACTCCAGTGGCACAGCACGCATCATAAACCAGCGTTTTTCGATGTCGCTATGACAAGGGTACTCTAAGTAAAATTCAGGTTCTTGATGATTGATGACTTTATTGAGACCTGCTAAGGCTTTTATTCCAAAATCATCGCCTTGTATTGCGGCTGACTTGCAGATAGCTAAGTAATTTTGTTTCTGCCATTGAATATTACAGTCACAGTTATTCTCATCGCCAAACGTTTGCCAACTGCGATTAACAAATATGATATCGCCCAGCTCATTGATAACAACGATATGCTCTGAGATGGTATCAAGTATTAATTTCAAAAATTCTTTTGATTCAACCACATTGGTTCCTGACCATGACTACTCAATTAAGATTAGCAATAAATGCTGAGTTTTCACTGTTGTTGATGTAAAAAATAATCCGAAGCACTTAATTTATTGCGCAGTTCATTTTACTGCATTGTGAAGGTGTTACAACAGGGAATAAGTCGATACTTCAAATAACAGTAAAACAGGTTACTCATATTTTAAGTAACCTGTTTTACGTAATAGAGAGGCTGTTGAGTCGGTTTTAAGGTTTTGCTATTTAGTTTTCTGCCAGAATCACACCAAGGCTCAACTCTGACAGTTAATCTATTTGTTATAACAATGCGCCAACTTCCACGCCGATAGCTAACAACAAGGTTGCTGCAACAAAGGCGATGAGCACTGCGTGACCACGCTGTTCTTTTTTCATCGTTCACTCCTAAAAAATAACAAATACTGTTGCCATACCCAGTGCAAAACTAACACACGATGAAGCTGCAACAATTGCGGCCAAGTTTTGCTTCGATACTGCTTTTGCTTCGCTTTCAACGGCTGGTTCATCGTCTAGTTTGATAAGCTCACCTTGGCGTACTTCAAATACCGCACATAGGCTCATGGTGGTTTCTTTTGATGCCGCACCTTCTTTTTCAACGCGTTGAATGGTTCGTAGGCTTACATCACAGGCGTCGGCCAACTGCTGTTGTGTCCAGTCGAACTTAAGCCTTAATGTTTTAATTGTATTAGGGTTTAATTGCATCACTTACTTCCCAATAAACGGCTCGATAAGTGTGATAAAGGCAAAACCAAAAATAGCCCCCCCAATAAAGCAACCTAAGGTAACCATAGCAACTTGTTTTGGGTTATCAGTCAGTGCGGTTTGCGTGCTTTGCTTTACCAATTTGCCAGCTTTAAAAAACGAACATTCAAGCTTGCCTGTTAGCATATTTTGCATCTTAAATTCGACTGCATACGCATTATCTTGGTAGTTAAAGTCGTGACGACTTTTAAAGCCGAAGCTGCGCTTCTCACTAACCAATTCATCGTTTACATATATTTCTTCTTTGCCGCTCATGATGTGACCAAAGCATGCGATTTGGTTATCACCATCTTGAAAGTAAAGTTTATAACCTAGTTTATGTGAGTTTAGTACGTCGTTTTTCATCATCGTTTCCTTGTTAAGTTGATGATGTAAATTTAATGATTATTTTTGTTTTTTACGCCGTCAGCGATACGCCAGTCCCTATTTTGGCATATGACAGCCAAGATGTCATATTGGTTTTGTTATTGAAATATAAGCGAATTATTTTAAGTGGTTCGATTGATGTTGTATCGGTCACTGTCGTATTGGCTTGCACTAAAATAACCGTTAGATAACAAAAAAGTAGCGATGACACTCTGGTTATTAGATATAACCAGAACAAATAAACAACGGGTTAGTACATCTTGCTACAAATCCGTTAAACTTAAGGCATAGCAGTTAGGTACAACCAGAAAGGCAAAAATATGCGTCATGAAATTTGGCAACAGCTTCGCGAAGAAGCAAACGAAGTCGTTACTCGCGAACCATTATTAGCAAGTCATGTTTACTCGTGTGTGTTAAATCATGAGTGTTTGGGGTCGGCGCTGAGTTTTATTGTTGCTAATAAGCTGGCAGATGCCGTCGTGTCAGCATTTACTATTCGTGAATTATTTGACCAAGCCTTTGTAAAATGTGACTTAATGCTAACGCATGTGGCCCATGACATAAAAGCTGTTAAAGATCGTGACCCCGCAGCCGATAGTTATTTAACTGTGATACTTAACTTAAAGGGCTTCCATGCAATACAAGCACACCGACTCGCACATTGTTTATGGCTGCAAAACAGAAAAGAGCTTGCTCGCTTTATTCAAAGTAGAACCTCAGAAGTATTTGGCGTTGATATCCATCCTGCTTGTAAAGTCGGTCATGGTATTATGTTTGACCATGCAACTGGGATTGTAATTGGTGAAACCGCGGTTATCGAAGATAACGTATCGATTCTACAGTCTGTGACATTAGGCGGTACGGGTAATGAGCAAGGCGATCGCCATCCTAAAATTCGCGCAGGCGTTCTAATTGGCGCGGGTGCAAAAGTACTTGGTAATATAGAAGTCGGTGAGGGTGCGCGTATTGGCGCAAACTCTGTGGTATTGAGTCCTGTTCCTGCCCATACAACGGTGGTTGGGGTGCCAGCTAAAGTAGTCGGTAAACCAAACTGCCCATGCCCCGCAGAAAGCATGAATCAAAACTTTTTAGATGATAGTGCAGCCACCCCTAGCAATGAATCGCATACGAGTGCTATGTTGTAATTTCAATTACATTGTTATTTAAAGGGCAACGGAAGTGTCTAAATTATCTTTAGGGTTAGTCGTTGCAGCGTCTTTTTTATGTGGCGCTGCTGCGATGTCGTTCTATCAATCTTTTTCTGCTACAACAACGTCTGACATTGAGCCAGCAGCGCCGAGTGTTGCTGGTTATGAACCGCATGAAACTTCATCTGTGAGCATTAAAAAACCTGAAACCATGAGCGCTCAAAATGAGCCACTCAACAAGGCGCCTATAGAATCCGCTACGGCAACTGAGCTTGTGCAACAAATTGAAGAGTTACAGCAGCAAGTGGCAAATCAACAAACAATTATAGCCAGTTACAAAGCGGCGGTTGTCTCACCGCAACAGATTAATTCGCGTACCGAGGCATTGTACAGTTTATTAGAAGAGCAGGCGCGTGATGAAGCATGGGCGTATCAAACAGAAACGGCCATGGCAGACTTTCTTATCATGGCCGATTTACCTGTACAGCCAGATATGACTGTTGCCAACTGTAAAACCTCCGTCTGTGAATTTAAATTGCAACAGCCTGAAGGGGTTGATTCACTTCCTGCACATTATTGGCGAAATATCAGCGATAAGTTGATGGAGCAAGGCTGGTGGAAGCAGTTTAAATACTCTTCTTCCACATCAAGCGACGATACTCTGAGCATCATTGTTAGTACTGAACAGTAAATAACGCACAGCTAGATCACGTTTGATTTTAATTGGCCGTCCGCTAGTTCAGTTATCAATAATTCCCCTGATTTGATATCAGCCACTGACTTCACAACGTGACCGTGCTCATTTTTAGTGATGCTGTAGCCACGTGCTAGCACGCTTAGCGGACTCACCGAGTCTAAACGGCTTGCTTGCAGTGAAAGGGTGTTACGAGAGATTGAGAGCTGTTGTTGCATAGCTTGCGTTAAACGGCCATGTAATTGCACTAATTGATGTTCGCTTCTGGCCAGCTGCTTTTCAGGTGAACGCTGCATTAAACGCGGTGTTAAGTTTGCAAGAACGCGCTCATAATGCTGAATTTTACCGTTAATAGCGCTGTGCAATGCGAGGGTTAACTCATCTAATTTTTGAGTTTGCTGGTTTAACTGGTTACGCGGATGACACAGCTGCAAACGATGTTCAAACTGTGTTGCAGTGCTGCGTTTAACAGACAGTGTATGTTTAAATGCATGGTGTAAATGCTTCACTAACTGACTGACTTTATTGTGTAGCTCCTGCGTGTTAGGGCTAACAAGCTCGGCAGCGGCAGAAGGTGTAGCGGCACGTATATCGGCTACATAATCACTGATTGTGGTGTCGACCTCATGCCCAACTGCGCTGACAATAGGTAATTCACTGGCAAATATAGCGCGGGCGAGTTGTTCATTGTTAAAGCACCATAGATCTTCTAATGAGCCACCGCCACGACCGAGTATTAATACATCAACTTCATGTCGCTGGTTAGCAATATTAATTTTTTCAATAAGTTGGCTGTGGGCATCAGCCCCTTGCACCATGGCAGGGTAAATCACAACTTCAAGCTGCGGTGCGCGACGCTTTAAAACGGTTAAAATATCGCGGATGGCAGCCCCAGTCGCAGAGGTAATGACACCAACGCGGTTTATCGTAGTGGGGAGGGGCTTTTTATGTGCAGAACTAAAAAGGCCTTCAGCGGCAAGGCGCATTTTCAGTGCATCGAATTCTTGTTTTAGTAACCCTTCACCAGCCGGTGCCATATGCTCAACAATGAGTTGATAATCACCGCGCGGTTCGTACAATGAAACCCGAGCACGCACTGTGACTTGCGCGCCATTTGTTGGGCGAAAAGTCTGTCCACGGTTATTGCCTCGCCACATAGCCGCTTTCACTTGAGCTCTGTCGTCTTTTAAAGTGAAATACCAATGGCCTGAAGCCGGGGCAATAAAATTAGAAATCTCGCCCGTTAACACAAGTGATGAAAAGCCTTGCTCTAAAACATGGCGAATTTCCTTATTTAGGCGCGAGACCGTATAAATAGGCTGTGTTGAGTGCGTTAAAGCCATTTAAAACCCCAATAAAATAAACTGCGTCTACTTTATCATAAATAAATGCGGAATTTTATTTACTCATGCGCATAACGCTGATAAAATTTGGCCGCAATTCCTTATACTCAGATCCACATGTGAGAAGTTGCCAAAATGCTTAGAATTGCTAAAGAAGCTCTTACCTTTGACGACGTACTTTTAGTACCAGGTCATTCTACTGTTTTGCCACACACGGCAAATATTTCAACTCGCTTAACGCGTGGTATCAAACTTAACTTGCCGCTAGTTTCAGCATCTATGGATACTGTAACAGAAGCTCGCTTGGCGATTGCGCTAGCGCAAGAAGGCGGTTTAGGTTTTATCCACAAAAACATGACAATCGAAGAGCAAGCTAAAAACGTACGTAAAGTAAAAACGTACGAGGCAGGTATTGTTTCTTTCCCTGTTACTGTGACTGCGGATCTAACAATTGCTGATGCTATCGCGCTTTCAGAAGAAAAAGGTTTTTCAGGTTTCCCTGTAACCGACGCTGACAATAACCTTGTAGGTATTGTTACAAGCCGTGATATGCGTTTTGAAACTAAACTTGAGCAGCCTGTTTCTACAGTGATGACGAAAAAAGAATCGTTAGTGACTGTAAAAGAAGGTGCAGACCGCGATGAAATTTTAGGTCTCATGCACGAGCACCGTATCGAAAAAATTCTTGTAGTTGATGATGCATTTAAACTGAAAGGCATGATCACTGTAAAAGATTATCAAAAAGCACAAGACAAACCTCACGCATGTAAAGACGAACAAGGTCGTTTACGTGTAGGCGCTGCTGTAGGTGTTGGCCCAGGTACTGATGAGCGTATCGCTGCCCTTGTTGAAGCGGGTGTTGACGTATTACTTATCGATACTTCACATGGTCACTCACAAGGTGTTATCGACCGTGTTGCACAAACTCGTCAAACATACCCAGATTTACAAATCGTAGCGGGTAACGTTGCGACAGCTGAAGGTGCAATTGCCCTTGCTGATGCAGGTGTTGATGCCGTTAAAGTGGGCATTGGCCCAGGCTCTATCTGTACTACACGTATCGTTACAGGATGTGGTGTACCACAAATCACCGCTATTTCAGATGCAGTTGAAGGCTTAAAAGGCCGTGACATTCCTGTTATTGCTGACGGTGGTATTCGTTTCTCTGGCGATATCGTAAAAGCACTGGTTGCGGGTGCATCATGTGTCATGGTGGGTTCAATGCTCGCGGGTACAGAAGAAGCACCAGGTGAAGTTGAGCTATATCAAGGCCGTTACTACAAGTCATACCGTGGTATGGGTAGCCTTGGTGCGATGAACCAAAAAGAAGGTTCATCAGACCGTTACTTCCAGAAATCGAACGAAGCAGACAAGCTTGTTCCTGAAGGTATCGAAGGCCGTGTTGCTTATAAAGGACCTATTGCGACAATCATTCACCAACAAGTGGGTGGTCTTCGCAGTGCAATGGGCTTAACTGGCTGTGCGACAATTGAAGAGTTAAATACTAAACCTCAGTTTGTCCGTGTAACGTCGGCTGGTATGGGTGAATCACATGTTCACGATGTGCAAATCACCAAAGAAGCGCCAAACTACCGTTTAGGTTAATAACCGTAACGTATTGAAATTACATGGGCTAGCATATGCTAGCCCTTATTTATTTTTCATCTCCCCTGTGGGAGAGCAGTTCCTGACTAACGAGATACTCCATGAGCAAAGACATTCACGATTCACGAATTCTCATTTTAGATTTTGGTTCGCAATACACGCAATTAATCGCACGTCGTATACGTGAAATTGGTGTTTACTGTGAGCTGTGGGCTTGGGATGTAACAGAAGAGCAAATCCGCGAGTTTAACCCACAAGGTATTATCTTGTCGGGTGGCCCTGAGTCAACAACGCTTGATAACAGCCCACGTGCTCCAGAGTATGTATTTAATGCAGGCGTGCCTGTACTTGGTATTTGTTACGGCATGCAAACAATGGCAATGCAACTTGGCGGAAGTGTACACAGCTCAGATAAGAAAGAGTTTGGTTATGCGCAAGTTGAAAAAGTAGGCAACTGTGCGTTATTCGATGCTATTGAAGATCACATTACAGATGGCGGCGCAGGCGTACTTGATGTATGGATGAGCCACGGCGATAAAGTAATGGAAGTACCTGATACTTTCAAAACGACTGCTAAAACATCAACGTGTCCACATGCTGCTATGTCATGGGAAGAAAAGCGTTTTTACGGCGTACAATTCCACCCAGAAGTGACACATACTCACCAAGGTCTTCGTCTTCTTGAGCGTTTTGCGATTGATATCTGTGGCTGTGAAAAGCTTTGGACACCTGCAAAAATCATCGACGATGCGATTGAGCGAATTAAAGAAACAGTCGGTGACGATGAAGTTATCTTAGGTCTTTCAGGTGGTGTTGATTCATCGGTTGTTGCGATGCTTATTCACCGTGCGATTGGCGACAAGCTGACTTGTGTATTTGTCGATAACGGTTTACTTCGTTTAAACGAAGGCCAACAAGTCATGGATATGTTTGGTAACAAGTTTGGCCTAAACATCATCAAAGTAGATGCTGAAGATCAATTCCTTGCAGATCTTGCCGGTAAATCAGACCCAGAAGACAAGCGTAAAGCAATTGGTCATACATTTATCAAAGTATTTGATTCAGAAGCGAAGAAACTGAAGAATGCACGTTGGTTAGGTCAAGGTACTATCTACCCAGACGTGATCGAATCTGCTGCATCAGCAACAGGTAAAGCACACGTAATCAAGTCTCACCACAACGTAGGTGGTTTACCAGACGACATGGAAATGGGTCTTGTTGAGCCTTTACGTGAGCTATTCAAAGACGAAGTACGTAAAATCGGTCTTGAGTTAGGTTTACCGTACGACATGCTTTACCGTCACCCATTCCCAGGGCCAGGTTTAGGTGTACGTGTACTGGGCGAAATCAAGAAAGAATACTGTGATTTACTTCGCCGTGCAGACGCTATCTTTATCGAAGAGCTACACAAAGCTGAGCTTTACCACAAAGTAAGCCAAGCGTTTACGGTATTCCTACCTGTTAAATCAGTCGGTGTAATGGGTGATGCGCGTAAGTATGATTGGGTTGTATCACTGCGTTGTGTAGAAACAATCGACTTTATGACAGCACGTTGGTCACACTTACCTTATGAGTTCTTGGGGGTGGTGTCTAACCGTATCATTAATGAAATTGATGGTATCTCACGCGTTGTTTACGATATTTCAGGTAAGCCACCTGCAACTATCGAGTGGGAATAATCCTTTTATTTCTGTAACTACCGTATAAAAAACGGCGGATTAGCTTGCTAATTCGCCGTTTTGTTTATTTTGAAAGCAGTTGAACCACAAACTGTGTTTTTTTACTTTACCTTTATAAAAAGCTCTATATAATTCATCGTCATTGCAGGGGCGTAGTTCCAATTGGTAGAACAGCGGTCTCCAAAACCGACGGTTGGGAGTTCGAATCTCTCCGCCCCTGCCATTTCTTCCCGCTTTACTTTAATCGCAAATCTCCCTATATTACTTGCTCTTAATCATGATTGAGTTGTTATGAATCCAAGTTACGCTGCGATATTTTCTGTACAATCTTTAGAGTTAAACCAACACTATCGAACAGTGCCTGATGTTCAAGTAGAACATGCGCCAATGTCTGAGCAAACGCCGCTTACACTCTCGTTACAGTTTCATCATGATCTTGAAAAAGCATGTGCTCCTTTGGTGATTACACACGTTGTCAAAGCGCCAAATATAAGCTGGCAGGATGGCTGTTTAGCCTTACCAAGTGAGAAACTTAACAGTGAGCAAAAAAAACAATTGTGGTCTTTAATTGGTGAACAACTTGATAAGCTTTAAGCCTGTTGATGCAAATTATATAACTCAGCTAATGACAATCGAAAATGCCTGTCACAGTCACCCATGGACCGAAAAAACCATGTTGTCGTGTTTAGCTGGACGTTACTTTAATCTTGCCGCTTTTAAAGGTGATGAGATGCTTGGTTTTTACATTGGTGAGCAAGCTGGGCCTGACTACACGTTAATGGATATTTGTGTGGCGCCAAGTCATCAGGGGCAGGGCATTGCAAAGCAGCTTTTAGATGCTTTTATTCATCATGGTGAGCAACAGCACGCTGAGAATCTATTTTTAGAAGTGCGAGAGTCAAACACGCGTGCCATTGCACTATATGAGCGTGCAGGTTTTTCTCATATGTCGGTGCGAAAAAATTATTATCCGACAGCAACAGGTAACGAAGATGCCATTTTAATGGGCTTAACTTTACGCTTCTAGCGTTTAAGAAGCCTTTTTTAACGCACTGATAAGCATTTCGTAACTTTGTTCTATTTGCTGGGCTTGGTTACTGCGTAGTGCCGTTTCGAGTTGCCCCGCAGTCTCATGGATTTCCTCAAAGCTAAAGCAACCCGCACTGCCTTTTAGACTGTGTGCCAGCGAGCGTAATGCTTCCCACTCTTTAGTTCGGTACAACTGCACGACTTGGTTGAGGTAGTCAGGTAATTTAGAACGGTAGTTGTCGTTAATTTGCTGGAACTTCTCACTCTTGAGTAAATTTTCCCACTTGTTTTGACTGTCTTTTTCAATATTTAAATAACTAACCAGCACTTGCTCAAGGGCATTTTTATCAATCGGTTTTGCAAGTGCTTCATCGCAGCCTGCTTCGAGATAGGTGTCAACATCGGTTTTCATTACATTTGCCGTAAGCGCGATGATTGGGCCATCGTAGGCTGCATGGCGCAGCATTTGCGTCGCCTCTAAACCACCCATAACAGGCATTTGCATGTCCATAATAATGAGTTGGTAGTCATTGACGAGTGCCATTTCAACGGCTTCTGCGCCGTTTTTCGCGATGTCTGGCTCAAGTCCCCAGGTCTGTAATAACAGTTTGATAAGCAATTGGTTATCAGGGTTATCTTCGGCGACCAATATATTTGCATCAAAACTATTTGAGGCAAAAGAAAGCTGTAGATCTTTACTGGGTGACAATTGCTCTAAGTTATGAATAAAGGCGTCATTTTGTTGTTGCTCTGGTTTTAGGTGACACGCAATTTGCACTGTAAAACAGCTGCCTATACCGGGCTCGCTCTTAAGGTAAACATCCCCTCCTAATAGCTGAGCCAAGTTTTTTGAAATACAAAGTCCTAACCCAGTACCGCCAAAGCGGCGAGTTGTTGTGGCATCGGCTTGTTCAAACGGTTTAAACACCCGTTCAACTTCGCGCTCTGACATACCAATACCTGTATCTTGAATCGCAAATTCTAAATATTGTTTTGCACTGTTGTAGCGAATATCAATGGAGATATGCCCTTGTTCGGTAAATTTCACCGCATTACTGGCTATGTTGATTAATATTTGCTTTAAACGGGTCGTATCACTGTTAATACTTTTAGGAATTGGCAGGCTGTAGTTAATTGTAAACTCTAATCGTTTTTCGTTTGCCAGTGGACGAATAATCGAATCAAGATCATGAATTAATTGGACGACTGAGCATGGCCCACACTCTACAGCAAGCTTCTCAGCTTCAATCTTTGATAAGTCGAGAATGTTATTAATGAGCTCAAGCAGGTGTTTTGAGTTTCTTAAAATAGTGCTTAAATGCTGGTCGTCATTCACGGCATCTTTATTGTGAAGTAGCTGTTCGGTAAACCCCATAATGGCAGTAAGAGGCGTGCGAATTTCATGACTCATATTCGCTAAAAAACGACTTTTAAGTTGATTCGCTTGTTCAGCTTGTGCAATGGCTATTTCAAGCTTGCTATTCATTGCTTCAAGTGCTTTTGTACGGCTTTCAACTTTATCTTCTAGGTGGTGTTTATACTCTTTTAACTCATCTTGATAATGACGAATCTGGTTCACCATGTGGTTAAAGTCGTTAAATAATACACCGACTTCATCATTGGTGTGGGCGGGTAAATACACCGATAAGTCACCATCTCCAACGCGATGGCTGGCCGCACCCAATAACTCAACAGGGGTGAGTAGTAAATTGCGTACCACAATATAAATTAAAATGGGTAACGAAATAACCGAGATGATCACAATCAGCGCGGTGATTAAACTAATGGCTTTACCTGATTGGTAAAGTAAATCTTTGGGCGTGGTCGATACGTAATAATCGCCATCGGTCATTTGTACCGCATAAATAATACGCTCTTCTTTATCGATACTCGACAGTTCAATGCTAGACAGCTTGCCATAATCGGCCAAGCCTTTAATTTGTTCTAATTCATACTCACTTAAATAGTTGCCCCGTAAATCGTAGTCGGAGCTAAAGAGTATTTGCCCTTTACTGGTCAAAAATAGGTTTAAGGTGTTATTAAAAGGGGCTTCTAAAATACTGGTGTTCAAAATTGATGGTTCAACATGAACAACGATAAAGCCTAACTCTTGGGGTCGTTTTAAGTAATAGTCGATATTGTAGATAGGGTGCACAAAATAAAGACTGGTTGAGCCGTCTTCTTTGGGGATCATAAATTGTTGTTGACGCAAATTAGACTGTAGAACTTGATCAAAAAACGGGTAACTTTTAGGTGCAGGAGTTAATTGGCTCGAATAAAACGCATCACTTTTACCTTGCGAGTCAACATAGTTAATGCTGACAATATCGGGGTACGCTTCTGAGTAACTGGCAAATACATTCATTAACTCGCCGAGGTGTTCTATATACTGATTTTTCGAATTAGGCTCGCGTGCTAAAAAATCGGCAAGTACCGGAGAGGTTGATAAAAGGCGAGTAATAGAATGAAATGAGTCAATATAGTTGAAAATTTTATGCTGTTGCTGCTCAACAAAGCGACTCACAATAAGCTCTGCTTGTTTTTTTGTTGAATTGGTCACATTGGTTAACGTAAAGCCACCTAAAAACAACAAAGGTAAGATCACTAATGGCGTGATATACCATAATAATCGAATACTGAGCTTACTGGTTTTCATGACCTAAATTGATATCCCTCCGTGCAATTTGTCAATAGTATGCGTTACAACTTGATTACACAAGCTTAGCAAAAAAGTGAACAACGAAAATTGCTTATCAAGGGGGAATAATTACTTACAATCGCTGCTTTTTTGGCTAAGACAAACAGGGTATAATGCCCGCAATTCTATTTTATTTTTCAGTGCGCACCGAGCCCTCTCGTTTTTAGAGCCGCTAGGTGTGCTTTGTTATGACTAAAAGCAGCTTACATGTCTAATTTAACTACCGAAATTAATAAACGACGCACCTTTGCGATTATCTCGCACCCGGATGCGGGTAAAACCACCATTACAGAAAAAGTGCTGTTATTCGGACAAGCAATCCAAAAAGCAGGTACCGTAAAAGGTCGTGGCTCAAACCAGCACGCTAAATCTGACTGGATGGAAATGGAAAAAGAACGTGGTATCTCGGTAACTACGTCAGTAATGCAGTTTCCCTATAACCAGCGTTTGGTAAACCTTCTTGATACACCAGGACACGAAGATTTCTCTGAAGATACATACCGTACCTTGACCGCAGTTGACTCGTGTTTAATGGTTATCGATGCGGCAAAAGGTGTTGAGGATCGCACACGTAAATTAATGGAAGTAACGCGCTTACGTACCACGCCAATCGTTACCTTTATGAATAAGTGTGACCGTGATATTCGTGATCCTATGGAGTTATTAGACGAAGTAGAAACCGAACTAAACATTGCATGTGCACCAGTAACATGGCCGATTGGCTGTGGTAAAGAATTCAAAGGTGTTTACCATATTCACCGCGAAGAAACGATTTTATATAGCACCGGCCAAGGCCACACTATTCAGGAAGTTCGTACAATTAAGGGCTTAGATAACCCTGAGCTAGATGCAACCATCGGCAGCGAACTAGCAGAGCAATTACGTGAAGAACTTGAGCTGGTAATGGGTGCATCGCACGAGTTTGACTTAGACCTCTTTTTAGCGGGCGAACTGTCACCTGTTTACTTCGGTACGGCGCTAGGTAACTTTGGTGTTGACCATGTACTTGATGGCTTAACTGAGTGGGCTCCGTCACCATTACCACGCGAAACAGAAGATCGCCAAGTGCTTGCAACAGAAGAAAACTTCACTGGTTTCGTATTCAAAATTCAAGCGAATATGGACCCTAAACACCGTGACCGCATTGCTTTCATGCGTATCGTATCAGGCAAATACAGCCAAGGTATGAAGATGAATCACGTTCGTATTGGCAAGCAAGTGAGCATTTCTGATGCGGTAACCTTTATGGCCGGCGACCGCGAACGTGCGCAGGATGCTTATGCGGGCGATATTATTGGTTTACATAACCACGGTACGATTCAAATTGGTGATACTTTTACCCAAGGTGAAAAGTTGAAGTTTAGCGGTATTCCTAACTTCGCGCCTGAATTATTCCGTCGTATTCGTCTAAAAGATCCTCTTAAGCAAAAGCAGTTATTAAAAGGCTTAGTGCAGTTATCAGAAGAAGGGGCGGTGCAAGTATTTAGACCACTTATTAACAACGACCTTATCGTTGGCGCTGTTGGTGTACTACAGTTTGATGTGGTTGTTGCACGCTTAAAAGCAGAATACAACGTAGATGCTATTTATGAAGGGGTCAGTGTTAATACTGCACGCTGGGTAAGTTCAGACGATACTAAAAAGTTTGAAGAGTTTAAACGCAAGTGCGAAAGCAACTTAGCGCTAGATGGGGGGGATAACCTTACCTACATCGCGCCAAGTCGTGTAAACCTAAACTTATCAATGGAACGTTATCCTGATATTAAGTTTAACCATACACGCGAAAACTAAGCTTACACAGGCACATATTTTAAGTGCCCGCATGGCGGGCAATAAAGGTAAAAATTACAATGAACATCCGTACTCTTTTAATTGAAAAAGCCGTTGCAGCCATGGTTGCAGCAGGACTACCCGAAGACACGAACCCCGCTGTAACACAAAGTACACGCCCGCAGTTTGGTGATTACCAAATCAATGGCGCGATGGGAGCGGCTAAAAAGCTAAAATCAAACCCACGCGAACTGGCACAAAAAATTATCGATAACCTAGACCTTGCTGATATCGCAGAAAAAACAGAAATTGCAGGCCCAGGTTTCATCAACATTCACTTAAAGCCTGAATTTTTATCAACAAGCTTAAAAGCAGCGAATGAAGATGAAAAGCTCGCGGTTTCACCGCATGCAACCGCGCAAAAAGTTGTGGTTGATTACTCATCACCCAACCTTGCGAAAGAAATGCACGTTGGCCATTTACGTTCTACGATCATTGGCGATGCCGTTGTTCGTGCGCTTGAATTCCGTGGTGATGATGTTATTCGTCAAAACCACATGGGAGACTGGGGTACGCAGTTTGGTATGTTGATTGCGCATTTAGAAGACCAAATTAGCCAAGGTGTCGACTTAGACAAAGTGGCTCTGGCAGACTTAGAAACCTTCTACCGTGATGCGAAAAAACGGTTTGATGATGAAGAAGGATTTGCCGATAAAGCCCGTGACTACGTGGTTAAATTACAAGGTGGCGATGCGCACTGTGAAAAGCTGTGGAAGCTATTCATTGCCACGTCAGTGAAGCACTCTGAAGAAGTGTATAAGCGCTTAAATGTTACGCTTAAACAAGACGATATCATGGCTGAAAGTGCTTACAACAGTGAGCTTGCTAATATCATCGCTTTATTAAAAGACAAGCACATTGCTGTTGAGTCTAATGGCGCACAAGTTGTGTTTCTAGACGAGCTTGCTAATAAAGACGGTGAACCTTCAGTGTTTATCGTGCAAAAATCAGGCGGCGGTTTCTTATACGCGACAACTGACTTAGCAGCGTGTGATTACCGCTCAAACAAACTAGGTGCTGACCGTATCTTAATTTTTGTTGATGCGCGTCAAAGCTTACACTTTAACCAAGTTGAGTTAACTGCACGTAAAGCCGGTTTGTTACGTGATGAAACTAGTTACGAGTTTTGCCCATTCGGCACCATGATGGGTGAAGATGGCAAGCCATTCAAAACACGTACGGGTGGCACCGTTAAACTAGCTGACTTACTTGAAGAGTCAATCACGCGTGCAGCAGCAAAACTTGCAGAGCGTGAGTCAGATCTAAGCGACGAAGAGCGTAGTGAAATTGCCCGTAAAGTAGGGATTGGCGCAGTAAAATATGCGGATCTTTCAAAGCACCGCACCAGCGACTATATCTTCAATTGGGATACGATGCTGAGTTTCGAAGGCGCAACTGCTCCTTATCTTCAATATGCGTATACGCGTGTTCGCAGTATTTTCCGCAAGTCAGGTATCGATGCCGCTTCATTAACAGCAGACGTTGCTATCAACGAGCCGCAAGAAAAAGCACTTGCGCTAAAACTTCTCCAATTAGAAGAAGTACTCGACCTGATGATCAGCGAAGCAACACCACACGTACTATGTGGATACCTATACGAACTTGCAAGCCTATACATGACGTTCTACGAAGCGTGCCCAGTACTTAAAGACGGTGTAGAACCAAGTGTACGTGATAGCCGTTTAGTACTGTGTAATTTGGTTGCGAAGACGCTTGAAAAAGGGTTGGATTTGTTAGGTATCGAAGTTATGGAGCAAATGTAATCTGCTTCGTGTAGTTCGCTTTAGCTGCGTTAATGAGTTTATTTAGCCTAAGTCACATACAAAAACGTATGCTCCTTGGTATAAATAAGCTCATTGCCTTGCTAGCACTCCTACACTGCAGAGAGTTTGAGTGCTCATAGGGGTAAGTCGGTTTTCTGTTTTGTCTTAGGCTAAACTACTTAGGTGAACGCTGCTTCGTGTAGTTCGCTTTAGCTGCGTTAATGAGTTTATTTAGCCTAAGTCACATACAAAAATGTATGCTCCTTGGTATAAATAAGCTCATTGCCTTGCTAGCACTCCTACACTTGCAGAGAGTTTGAGTGCTCATAGGGGGAAGTCGGTTTTCTGTTTTGTCTTAGGCTGAACTACTTAGGTGAACGCTGCTTCCCTACACTTGCAGATAACGTATGTTACCGCCTTCGTAGGTTGGGTAGAGCGCAGCGACACCCAACAAAAATTGACAAGATATAAATGTTGCTTAATTTTTAGCTGATAGCTTACTGTGATAGAAGGAATTTTTAAATGAAACTTGAAGATATTCGCCGTGAATACTTACAGGATGGTTTATCTGAAGACATGCTTGATGCATCGCCTATCAAGCAGTTTGAAAAATGGCTTGAGCAGGCTGTGGCAACTAACTTGCCAGATCCGACGGCAATGGTGGTGGCAACGGTTGATGAGCATGGTCAGCCTTCGCAGCGCATCGTTTTGCTAAAGCACCTTGATGAAAACGGCTTCGTGTTTTTTACCAATACGGGCTCACGCAAAGCGCAAGAGCTTAAAGGGAACAACAAAATTTCCTTACACTTTCCTTGGCACCATATGGAGCGTCAAGTAATTGTGTATGGCGAAGCAAAACCATTACCAACCACAGCAGTGGCAAAGTACTTTTTATCGCGTCCTAAGGAAAGCCAGCTTGCAGCTTGGGCGTCTGCGCAAAGTCGCCCTGTCTCGTCTCGTAAAGTGCTAATGGAAACCTTTGCTAAAATGAAGCAGAAGTTTTCTAATGGTGAAATTCCTCTCCCTGATTTTTGGGGAGGGTACTGTGTAGAGCCGACTAAAGTTGAATTTTGGCAAGGCGGTGCACACCGTTTGCATGACCGCTTTATGTATCAGCGCAACGCTGACGGCAGTTGGCAATTCGGTCGTTTAAATCCATAAATGCGTTTTATTGATTCCCATTGTCACCTCGATTTTAGCGAGTTTGATGAGAATCGCGACGCGCTTATCGACGCGTGTCAAAACGCAGGGATCGCACACTTTGTTGTGCCGGGTATTAGCTTGGCACAATCGACCCAATTGCTTTGCTTTTCAAAATCGTATCCAAGCGTATCAATTGCACTAGGCTTACACCCTTATTTTTTATCACAGCATCAACCTCATCATCTAAGCGAGCTAGAGCAGCTTGCTAAAACCCATGCGAATGAACTTGTTGCGATTGGTGAATGCGGGCTTGATCGCAGTATTGATAATCTTGATAAACAAATTGCGTTATTTGAAGGGCAGATTGAGCTTGCTAACCAATTGGCACTCCCGCTGATAGTTCACCACCGACAAAGCCATGATCTCATTGCGCGTTCATTCAAGCGATGCAAGCCTAAATATGGCGGGGTAATTCATGCATTTTCCGGGTCGCAGCAACAAGCAAACAGCTATATTAAGCAAGGTTTTAAACTCGGGGTGGGTGGGGTGATAAGTTACCCTCGAGCTGAAAAAACACGCCAAGTGATAAGTAATATTGCCCCCCAGCATTTAGTGCTTGAGACCGATGCGCCCTCAATGCCACTTGCAGGCTCTCAAGGGCAAATCAATACGCCACTAAAAATACGAGAGGTGTTTACTCACCTATGTGAGCTAAAAGGTGTCTCGGGTACTGAAAAGCAATCGTTAGCTGATGCGCTTTATGACTCTTGCTCAGCACTTTTTTTGATATAACGATTTACCTGCCAGCGCTTTAATCCTCGGCCTAGTTGCCATGTAAAAATACAGGTAATAACCAACATGAGTAAGACCTGTCTGCCTAAATCATGAAAACTGCTGTGGCTGGTTGCAATTGACGCTTGTGTTAAATAAGTGATGGTTACAAAGCCTATCGGACGCTCATCATCGCTTATTACAGGCTCGACAAAGGGGGTTTTGAGTTTACTTATTCCCGGAGTCGAGTCTGGTAAAAGTCCAAATGTGTGGTGGCTTTGCCAGTTATCACTGGCGGCAATTTGGATCCCTTGTTGGTCATAAACGATGGCTGCTAAAACATACTCGTCTTCTGCTATGTTATTACACAGTGCATTTAATGCGGGCTTATTTTTTTCTTCGAGCGGGGTCTGCGCATTAAGCGCCATAAATTTTGTTAGGCTTGTCGCGGTACTGTTTGCACTGTCATAAAGTAGTTGATGGCTTTGAAAGCTACTATTAACGGCAACCCAACTAAGCAACACAAAACAGGCCGCAGCTAGGCTTAATCGCACGATGCGTTGGCGATAAGTAGCCGAAAATGGAGTTTTAAGTTGGTTATTTTTCATAGTCACCGTATACGCTGCTGACAGCTTTTACAATTGATGGTACAACTAAACCAGTATAATAACCTTATTAGTTCATTGATTGCGAGTAGCAAATACACGCACAACAACAGACATAAGTCTAACGTGGAGCCACTATGTCACAGCTTAGCTTAGCTGCTACACCTACAGCAAATTTAACAGGTCAAATAACACTAAATTGCTGGTATAAAATTGAAAATAAACACCTAATTGCGACAGATATTTTACCCAAAGCACATCAAGGCGTACTGAGCGTGGCGTTTGGCGGTGAACTCAGTGCTGACCATTTACTTGCTCTGACAGCATTTTTAAGCTCGCACGGCTTCACAAATTTAACCGTGTGTTGTTATCAGCCTATTGAATCTATGCCCTCAGCGTGGTGTGTTCATAGCGACTCAACATCACCACTCAGTCCATCCGTATTAACCGCCTTTGCTAATCAGCATGGCTTGCAATTGGTGCAGTTAACGAATCCACCCACCGTGAATGAGCCCGGTTTATTACTCATGGACATGGATTCAACAGCGATTACGATAGAATGTATTGATGAAATTGCACGTTTAGCCGATGTGTATGATGAAGTGGCTGCTGTCACTGCGCAAGCCATGGCTGGGCAGCTTGATTTTGCACAAAGCTTAAAACAGCGTGTTGCAAAGCTTGAAGGCATTGATGTTGATTTAATCGATGATTTAAAATCGCGTTTACCCTTGATGCCTGGTGTGAATGAGCTCTGCCAATACCTTAAAAAGTATGACTGGCATCTTGCCATTGCCTCGGGTGGTTTTGTGCCATTTGCTGAGCAAGTACAATCGCTTATTGGTTTAGATGAAGTACATGCTAATACACTTGAGTTTAAAGATAACCGGCTAACGGGTAAGGTCATAGGCACGATTGTTGATGCAGAAGAAAAAGCGCGAGTGCTTAAGCGAATCGCAGAAAAACTGGCGCTTAATACCCGTCAAACTGTTGCCATGGGTGATGGGGCTAATGACTTAAAAATGATGGCTGCAGCAGGGCTTGGCGTGGCTGTTCATGGAAAACCGAAAGTTGTTGAGCAAGCACAAACAGCCATTAATGAAGGCTCGTTACTTCAAGTCAGTTACTTGCTCACAATTCCATTAGATTACACGCTTTAACCACGTTTTCTTGCGCTTATTCATTTCGATTTTGAGTGTTTCATCAATATCAAAATGCGTAAGCGCTTCATCACTAATATCAATTAAATCACCCACACCTGCCACGGCCCACAGCGCTTCTTCAAGATCTTTCGCTTTATGTAAGGCATACTGACTTATATATTTGAGTTCGTTTGATAAATAATCAATATCAGGGCGCCCTGTACGTGATACATATAAACGAAACACAAACATGAGGTCATTTCTCAGCGCTTTTTTTACAAACAAAGTCTGGGGTTTGTAGTCATCTTCACTAATGCACCGACTCGTAATCGCGTCGCTGATTGAAGGTTGGCGAGGGTCAAAACGAATAAATAAGGTAAAAGCAAGCGGCGGGTCTTGGCGGCTACGATCTTTTATGAGTGGTGTAATGACTTCGGTGATTTGCTGCGTTGATAAAATCCCTTCAATACTGGTGTTTTCGTTTAAGAGCGCAAAGTTTTGCAGTAATACATGTAATGGGCTCGGATATAAACCCTGACCAATTGCACCGGCTTTAAAATGCGCTGCTTCTTTGTGTAAATAAAACGGAAATTGGCAAACACTTTTGGTTACCATATTTCTGAGTGCCGTTGAAAGACCCGGTATTTTAGGCGACTCTTCACACACCCTTAACTTATCTTTATTGTTTTCAATCAGTATCGTAAAGAACTTAATCGCCATATGTGGTAAGTCTGTAATACGGTGAACTTTTAGATTAACCGTGGTGAGTGACTTACTAATCGCCATGACTTCGTAAGCAAGGCTCGATAAATCATGTTTTTTGGTAATTTTTTGTAAATCAGGCAAGCTAATATTAATTATGTCGCCTTTTTTAAACTCAACAGGTTTATCACACTCGATTTGTAATCCCATAACTGACAAGTCGCGGGTATGGCCTGTGATAATCTGCTCGTGATGATTTATGGTGATAGCTGTCTTGTACAAATAGCGCTTGTGCGCCCTTAAATTGACATACTCAAGGGCTACGGGCTCTAGGTGTGGCGGTGTTTTATGTTTGCTATGGCCAAATTGTTTTAGTTGATTAACCGCGCTTTTATCAAACGTTAATTGTTTATAAGAGAGCTGCTCATAGGGCGTGCCAACGGCCGTTAAGATCAGTAAATATTTAACGTCTTTGATCAACCCTTGCACGCGAGGTGAGGGCGGTTTGTTCAACTTTTCAATGTCTTTCCCTGCACTACTTGGCAGTGACAACGGAATATACGAATCTTCAGGGTGACTTGGCATCAATTGCAACTTAAAACATTGCCAGCTGTCTTTTTGACTACCAAACCCTAAAAATAAATTTTTAAGCTGAGGCTGGCTTTCAAGCTCACTACGCGTGGCAGAGTAGTAATACACTTTACCAGCAACAACATGCGTGAAAGTATACAGGTACTCTTCTTTTACTGCCTCAGGTGAGCTTAATAAGTGGCCTATACGTTGTTGGTTAATAATACTGTATAAGCAAGACAGCTTGCGCTCGTCACAAAAATAACGCTGAATAAAAATATTATTTTCAGTTGTTAAGGCAAGGCTTGGGTATAGCTTGTCACCTTGTAAGCTTAAAAAGGTATAAAGAGAGGTCACACGCGGAATGTAGTATTGTTCATAGCCTTTTGACACAACCGCATCGAGCGTATTGTCTAGGTTAACTTTATAACGACGCTTATTGCCGTGGATAAAGCTTTCTAAAAACTCATCAAACTTTTCGTTGTTTTCAATAAAGGTGCGTTTTAGGCGAACATGATTGTATTCGCGTGATACTTTTTCAATCGCGACGACTTCGTACTGAATTCCGTTTTTTAAACCTAACTCAAAATCTTGTTCAAGGCCGACTAGGCGCAGGCCTATAAGTTGACCTTTTTTTAACTTGTAGCGTGGCGCGAGCTTTATCTTCGCACCACTGAGTGAGATATCAGATGTTGTTGCGGCTACTTTGCTGTCTTTATCAAACTCAACAGTGATTTTGATAGAGTAATTCATCCGCTCTTCACGACGGCTTTCGTAGGAGGCAAATTTTATCACTTTGGCTGATAACTGACTGTCGTTATCGTCTTCAGTAAGAGCTTGTTCGGCCGCTTTCTTTTGCATGACACGATGGTTGTTTTCAGTGTTCATCACCGCTTCATAGACAGCAAGGGTGTAACCGCCATGGCGTTTAATAGCCTGTTCAAACACTTCGATGGCAGTATCGTCCATAAAGTGTTGTTTACCTTCGTATTCGTATGGTTTTACTTGACCCGTTACTTGCCCACGTAAATCAATAAACCGTGCAACAGGCTGAGATAAACGCGACATCTCCATTTTGATCAAAAACTGCTCAGGCTTAGTTAAGCCCGCTGTTTTTGATTTAAACAGTTTGTCGAATTTTGGGGTGCCTAAATACGCCTTTAGCTCTTCAACTAGGCTTTCATATTTAAGCAGAATGTCTTCAGCCATTTATAAAACCATCAACGTCTATTAAAAAAAGTAGGTATACTAGTCGGCAATTACGCAGTAAAAACACAAACAGTAGTCACTTTTTTATTTTATTAATTATTGTTATAAGTATTTGCCAAATAAATGGCAAGCACTGTTAAGTTTTATTTGTAAGCAAAAACTATGCCCTAAAGCGGTTCTTTATTTAACAGTGTGTTGAATAAAGAGCTGGAGTAAGAGGTTTTAGTTACAACGAGTTATCTTTTTGTGATTATAAACTTACTATACATTAATTGTGTTAAGTGTCAGTTTTTAATAACAAGTTAGTCACAAATTAGCGACCTAAATAGGTAAGGCCGAATGGCAAAATCAGCAAAAATCGAATTTGTCTGCACAGAGTGCGGCATGAACTATCAGCGCTGGCAAGGACAGTGTAAGTGCGGTGCATGGAACACGCTAGCAGAATTTAAGCCCTCAGCCGGACAGTCAAAACAAGCGGCAAGCCGTGCCGTGGTTGCAGGCTACGCAGGCGGTGTTGGCGGCGGCTCAAAAAAAATTAATGAAGTCGAAACCGCCGAAGCAGAAAAACGCTTAACCGACATTGGTGAGTTAGACCGTGTATTAAGTGGCGGTGTGACCACCGGTTCCGTAAATATTATTTCGGGCGATCCAGGGGCTGGAAAAACGACATTATTGTCAGATTTAATTGCTCGCATGTCGAAAGTGATGCCGTCACTTTATTGTACGGCAGAAGAGTCATTATCGCAGTTTAAAAACCGTGTAAACCGACTGCGTTTAGATTATAACCCTGATGAGCTTTATTTACTGTCAGAAACCAGCGTTGAAGCAATTATTGAAGAGCTTGATAAGAACAAGATTAAGTTTGCGGTGATCGATTCAATTCAAGCGGTTGTGACAGAAGCCGCTAATGGCAGCCCAGGCTCTCCTTCACAAGTTAAAAGTGCAGCACAAGCACTCACTCAATATTGTAAGCAAAATGACGTCACCATGTTCATTATTGCTCACGTAAATAAAAACAACGAAATCGCAGGCCCGCAAACCTTAGTGCATATTGTTGATGCGCTGCTGCATATTGATACCAACGATGGGCAAATTCGTACCTTACGTGCCAATAAAAACCGTTTTGGCGATATTGATACCGTCGGTATTTTTAGAATGTGTGAGCGCGGTATGCTCAGTGTTGACAACCCAAGCGAAATATTTTTATCGGGATCAAGCACCGAATCGCCGGGATCGGCGATTACATGTATTCGTAAAGGTAATCGTAATTTATTGTTAGAGATTCAGTGCTTAACCACAGAAACCGAGGCTGAGTTTCCGCAGCGAGTGTGTGTTGGTTTAAATATGAATCGTATCAAAATGCTCACAGGGATTTTGCGTAAACACACCAAGACTAAAATTTTTCATGACACGTTTTTTAATATTGTCGGTGGCCTAAAAATTGATGAGTCTGAAACCTGTATCGACTTAGCATTAGTTACGGCATTGTTGAGTAGTTTGAATGAATTTGTTGTGCCAAGAACCACCTGTATTATGGGCGAATTAAGCTTAAATGGTGACGTTAGGCCCATCGACAGTGGGGTGCCGCGAGTAAAAGAAGCCGCTCAGCATGGTTTCACTGAAATTTTTATTCCATATCGTAACTACCATAAATCAATGGAAGGATTGGGCGCAAAAATTACACCTGTTAAAACAGTGCATGAGTTACTGTCTTTAATAAACTAGTTGTAATTTGATAGACTATAAAAAACACCAATCAAAGGAAATAAAATGAAAAAGTTAGTAATTGCAGCCGTTGTTGCTGCAGCTGTAGGTGGCGTCGTTTACGCAAACTATACAGCAACACAGGAAGTGAAAAAGGTTGTTGATAAGCAACTAAGCGCTTTATCAAGCCAAAGTGGTGTAGATATCACTTACAGCGATATTTCAGCAAGTGTGTTCAGTAGTAGCATGCAGTTGTCTGGTATAAATGTGCAAAGCATTGAAGGCGATGAAACCATTGCCACTATCGACAATATTGAAGTGACGGGTTACGAAGTTGATGCGATCCCACCCCACACGGGCTTCGTGATGACAAATTTCCGCTTTAGTGATGAGTTCTTATCGCAACTTCCAGACAGTGCGAATAATAAGCTTGCCGCAACGAGTTACAACGTGAATTCATCGCTTGATTACAACAAAGAGTCAGGTGATAGCAAGTTTGCGCTTAACGTGAAGGCAAGCGAAGTGGCTGATGTACGTTTTAATCTTGGTTTAGCAAATTCAACGGCGTTGATGGAAGCATCTTTATCAATCAGCCAAGCACAAAATGCTGCGAATGGGGCTGAGCTCACTTTAGAGCAACAACTACAGCAACAATCAAAAATGATGGCGGCAATGAGCCAATTAGAGCCGCGCAGTATCGAGCTTGAAATCAACGACGACGGTGAACTTAAAACTGTTGTCGAAAGCTTCTTAAAAGCGCAAGGCATGACACTTGATGACCTTGAGCAAGTTGTGGCAATGCAATTACAACAAGCTCCTGTAAGTGCGGAGTTAGACACTGCGATTAAAAACTTTGCCAGTGGTTTATCAAAATTGTCTTTATCGGCACGCCTACCTGAAGGCAAGTCGATGATGCAAATCAACCAGCAAATCATGATGCTGGTTGGTCAGCCTGAAGAGCTTGCGAAATTTATTAATTTAAAAGCCAGTGGTGAATAACCCGCTTACCGCAGCCGTGCGTTAGCTGCAATAACCTTAAAGTGTTCAACTCTCTAGTTTGCTCACTTTAAGGTTATTTTTTACATGCCTGACACCCTGACTGTGTTCTAAGAACTTTTGTGCCAGCGCACGTTGAAACCCCGTTTCCGTTGAACCTAATAATTCAATCGTATCGCCATTTACAATAACCTGTAAGTTTTCAATTTTAAAATTGCGGTTATTCGTTAGTTTCTTTAAAGCCACTTGCTGTAATCGCGGTTGCGCCGAAGTACTGGTTGTTAAAACATGGGTGTTGGCACTGACTTGTGTGGCGCAAGCCAATAAAAAAAGACAGCTAAATAGGGTTACGACAACAGATAATTTGAAACGGCTCATACAATTCCCTCGCAATAATGACAAATTGAACTCTGTATGAACAATTACAAATTCTGTTCCAATTTTAGTTTGTTGATTTTTATAGGTTTTATTTTTTTTGAAGAAACTGTATGTGAAGTAATTACACATAGTTCAGTAAAAAAGACACGGCAAATAACAGCGATAAAAATGCCGAGACAGGCTCGGCATTTTTATTAACAAGGCATATTAAGCACGCACTACTTTTTCTTTTTTGGTTTTGCCTTTTTCTTCGCTTTGATCTTTGCTGGATCTTTTTTCTTTTTAGAAGGGATTTTTGCTTCTTTGTGTTGCGGCTCTATCCCTTTGATTACTCGGCGCTTTAGTTTTTGTTCGATGTAACGCTCAACTTTGCCTAAAATGGCAACGTCATGCGCTTCGATAAATGAAATCGCGATTCCTTTTTTGCCTGCACGACCAGTACGTCCAATACGGTGAACGTATATGTCTGCGGTGCGAGGCATATCAAAGTTAATCACATGGCTGATATCTGCCACGTCAATACCACGGGCAGCCACATCGGTTGCTACCAATATTTTATTGCGGCCAGAATGGAAGTTCTCCATTGCTTTCATGCGTTTATCTTGTGGCATTTCACCACGTAACCAAGCAACGCGCAGTCCTTCGTTATTTAACGCACCAATTAATGATTCTAGGCGTTCACGGGTCTTAACGAACACTATCGCTTTATGGATATCATCGCCGTTTAAGATATCGACTAACATTTTAAGCTTATGGTTGTAGTCGTCGGCTAAGTGAACCCACTGGTGGATCTTTGCTTTTTCTTTACGCGACGATTCTGCTTCTAGTAACGCAGGATCATTTAAAATACGCTCAGCGAAAAGCTCAACACTGTCACCTTCCAGTGTGGCTGAAAATAGAAAACATTGACGACGATTTCTGGCTTCATCACAAATACGCAGCATTTCTTTACGAAAGCCCATATCGAGCATGCGGTCGGCTTCGTCTAAAATAAGCATTTCGACATTTTCAGCATGGAAATTCTCGGTTTCGAGGTATTCCATTAAGCGCCCAGGTGTCGCGATAAGAATGTCGTTATTGTTCTCAAAAATTTCTTTGTGCGTTCCATAGTTAATGCCGCCCGTCACGACACCTATTTTAAGGTGTGTTTGCTCAGCAAGCTGTTCACAATGCTCATGGATTTGATAAGCAAGCTCGCGAGTAGGAGTCATAATAAGTACGCGGGCAAAACCAGGGTCACGACGAGGGAAATCAAGCAAGTATTGAATAGCTGGGATCAAAAACGCGGCTGTTTTACCGGTACCTGTGGGTGCAGATGCCAAAATATCGCGCCCTTGTAATGCTTCAGGGATCGCTTGTTGTTGAATGCTGGTTGGCGTATCAAAACCCATTTTATTAATGGCATTTAACAGCTTGTTATCGATATCAAATTCAGAAAATTGCATAGAGTGACATAAATAGAGGACAATTGGCGTTAATTATACGCGCTATCCAGCTGTTGGTGAATGAAAAGGTGAAAAAATGTCAGGTTTTGTGTTTAAACAGTTTTCGATAGGGCAAACTCACACTGCGATGAAGGTTTCAACAGATGGGATTTTGTTGGGGGCATGGGCACATGTAAGCGATGCTGCACGAATTGTTGATATTGGCACAGGCACCGGGTTGCTTGCTTTAATGGCAAAACAACGTGCGCCGAAGGCGGTTGTTAACGCTATCGAAATAGAGGCTAACGCGTGTATTGATGCTCGCGCTAATTTTGCTAATAGCCCTTGGCCTGACATTATGCTTTATCAAGGGGCTGTGCAGTCTTTTAAAGCAGCAACCCCCTTTGATGCAATTATCACTAATCCACCTTATTTCAATGCCAGCCTTAAAGGCGATAATGCAGCACGTAATACGGCGCGCCACACCGATGGATTGAGTTTTAGCGAATTAATCAAAGCGTGTAGTGCGCTGAGTCATGCACATACTCTGCTCAATGTGATACTGCCTTGTCCTGAGGCCGAGCAATTTATTGCCATTGCAGAGCAAGAAGGCTGGTATTTAAACCACCTGTGTTTAGTTAAAACAACCGAGAAAAAAGCACCTAGTCGCAGTTTAATGTTATTTAGTCAGGTTGCAGCCCCTTTAACGACAACACATTTAACGATTCATGCAAACAGTGGCGCGTACAGTGCTGAATATAGTGCGCTTTGCAAGGACTTTTATTTGAAAATGTGACGCATACCAGCCATTAATAGTCCGTCATCACTTTACTCTAAACGGTCGTAATTGCTATTCACTGATGCTCGCTTGTAGACCATCTTCGCTTACTAATAATGTATAAGAGTGTCCATATGAGGCATGACAAATGGCAACTGATTCATCAACACGCTCACCTTCATCATTCAGTCGAGAGACTTTAATATCATCTGCGCAGTCATCAGTGTGATACCACGTACTTAATTGATTTTGATATAGGCTAACTATTTGATTCTCTATTTTTAAGCGAATGTTTTCGGTGGCAAGAAAGCGGACGGCAAAAAAGCCCTCTTTGTTATTTTGAGTCTGTTTTATGAGCGTTAAACGCAGCTTTTCTGCACTTTGCCAGGCGACAAAATGGTAAGGCTGGTCGTTGTCCACTTGATACATTTGCTCTGCGAAGTTGCTCGCTTCACTGTGATCTTCTACATAAAATGAAATACGGCGTCGTTCATTGTGAAGGTGTGTTATATCAACAGGTAATGAACCTGATGCGAGCGTGTCTACATAATATTGCGCATCACTGACTTCTCTTGCGTTACCAAACAGGTCGGTATTTGCCATGGAGTAGTCAACCTCTAAGGCGGTGGTGTTTATCAATGTATACTTGTTCTCATACATCTGGTTGCCAAAATCATGACTTTCCTCGACTTCTAACTCATCACACCCTACAAGCAGCGTTGTTGCAAAGAGTAAAAATAGCGCATTTTTCATTGTTTTTCCTTTTACTAATGAAGCTGCCGTATGGTTCCAATTCGCAAAAAATGCTTAATTATTTTGAGGGATTAAACCGGTTGCGACCTGTGTTAAAGATTGCTGATTTACGACTGCATGGATGCAGAGCAATGCAGGAGCAATCTAGGAGCAGTTACCGAGAGCAACTAAATAACGAAACCTTTGCCTTGTTTTCAACGAGGTTTTATCGCCCCAAAATAGCGCACTTAATTAAGCGAATTGGTATGGCATATTGATGCGTTGATTGTACCTCTATTTTGCACTTAATTGCACGGGAGGTTGCAGCTGCATTACTTCATCAAGTTGAATTTGTTGAACATGCTCAAGCTCAAGCAAGGCGTCTAAGACTGCTTTTGTGTGCTGTTTTTCTATTTCAGCACTGCAAAAATCAATGATACTAAAACGGCGTTTTATCAATAAGCCATCGATATCAGGTAAAGGGTCTTTGGTTTCTATTAGCACGCGTGTGGCAGGGCAGGGGTCGGCATACCCAGAGCGCATTAATTTGTTTAAGTTAAATAAATTATCGTCGAGTTTACCAAGCTCTACGGCGGTTTTAGCGCTATGCGGAATAAATAATGACTCACCAAAGCGGTTTGTTTTAATCTCGCCATCTGCTTTAATTGGGGTGACTTGATTATTGTCGAAGCTGACAATATCTCCGGTAAGTAACGTATATTGACTCATTGTGTTCCCTCGCAATGTGTTGTCTTTTTCTGATCATAGCAAAATGGTGTGTTTTACCAAGCCCTGATATAGTAATAAGGCCTTAAATTTTATGCGAGTATTTTATGTTACGACTCACAATCGCTTTATCAGCCCTTTTATTTTCTCAATTAAGCGTCGCTGCAATGAGCCCTGTCGGGCTTTGGAAAACCATTGACGAAGAAACCAATGAAGCTAAATCTTTGGTACGCATTCGTGAGCAAAACGGTGTACTTATTGGTGAAGTTGAAAAAATTCTTAACCCAGCCAAACAAGATGCAATATGTGATGCATGTAAAGGCGATAAAAAAAATAAGCCAATTTTGGGAATGGCCATTATCGATGGCGCGAAAGAAGCGGGCGATGGCAGTTGGCAAGACGGTGAAATTCTTGACCCTAATAATGGCAAAACCTACACCTTAAAGCTCACCCCTAAAGAACAGGGAAAAGTGCTTGAAGTACGCGGTTATATCGCCTTTTTCTACCGCAACCAATACTGGCAGCGTGTTGAATAGCCTGACATTAAAACGCCAAGCAATGCTTGGCGTTTTAATAAATAAATGGGTTATGCAGCAATTCACTTAATTAGGGAGTGAATATTACAGGGTCTCGCTGTATTCAGTCATCACTTGCTCAACCCAATTAGCAATACGTTCATCGCTGAGTTCATATTGGCTGTCTTCATCAAGTGCCAATCCAACAAAGTGTTTACCCTCATTTGTGAGAGCTTTTGACGCTTCAAATTCATAGCTTTCATCGTTAGGCCATAGACCTAAGAAGGTAATATCTTGATGGCAAATTTCGTCGTGTAGCATACCCAAAGCATCTTGAAACCACTGGCCATAACCTTGCTGATCGCCCATGCCAAAAAGGGCCACGGTTTTACCGTTTAGATTCACCTCTTTGATGTCGTCCCAAATTGATTCCCAATCTTCTTGTAACTCACCAAAGTCCCACGTTGAAATGCCGAAGATAACGAAATCGAATTGTTCTGCATTTTTTAATGGCTCATCTTTGATATTGTGTAAGCTGACAACATCTTGCCCGATAATATCGCGAATTTTCTCTGCCGCTATTTCTGTATAGCAAGTAGTAGAACCATAAAATAAACCAATCTGCATCGTATTTATCACCGTCTATTTGCTTGATATGATAGTTACTCAAGCTGCTTTTAGTATCTATCTTCCTGTAGTTTGATACTATTTTACCGTAAGGCTTTTTTAATTGATACCTTGATAAGGATGACAATACGCGTGGCTGAAAATAATTTCACAGCTGAAAAAGTAGCAATAACGTCAAACAATGCCGAACATTTAGAGCTGTTTTTAGATATTTTGTACCTTGAGCAAGGGGTCAGTGAAAACACATTGATGGCATATCGCAGCGATCTTGATAAGTTTTGTCAGTTTTTAAAAGACAAAGATCTACTGGCTGTCAGCAGTGAAGATATTGAAGCATACTTGGCATACCGAGTTGATTTAGGGCTTAAATCACGCAGCACTGCGCGCAGCATCAGTGCGCTTAAACGTTTTTACCAATACTTTGTACGTGAAAAAGCCATTGCTGATTCGCCAATGCTGAATATTGCACAGCCAAAAGCAGGGCAGTCATTACCCAAAACTCTGTCTGAGGCTGAGGTTGAAGCACTACTCGCTGCGCCTAATATTGAAGAGCCTATGGGGCTGCGCGATAAAGCGATGTTGGAGCTTTTATACGCAACGGGTCTGCGCGTCACTGAGCTGGTAGGGCTTAGGATGGAGCAAATTAACTTGCGCCAAGCAGTTGTGTTCGTCAAAGGTAAGGGAAATAAAGAGCGTTTAGTGCCGCTTGGTGAAGAAGCGATGTATTGGCTTGAGCGCTTTTTAAAAGTTGGCCGCGCGCAGATGATCAAGCATGCAACTGACTTTGTGTTCCCATCTAAGAGAGGGATTGGCATGACGCGACAAACTTTTTGGCATCGTATCAAACACTATGCTATTTTGGCATCAGTTGAATCGCCGTTATCACCGCATACGCTTCGACATGCGTTTGCAACGCATTTGCTGAATCATGGGGCTGATCTTCGTGTCGTGCAAATGATGTTAGGTCACAGTGACTTATCAACAACACAGATTTATACCCATGTAGCGAATGAGAGATTGAAGTCGGTACACGAGCAACATCATCCACGTGCTTAGTGCAAGATTTTTAAAGATGTACCGGTCTATATAATAAATGATCAGGATATAGGATAGTTATGAAAAAGTTAGTTTTAGCCACGGCACTGCTTGGTACGAGTTTAAGTGTGTTTGCAAATGGTGTGTCGACCACCGACGCTGTAGATGCGCCAATTATTGCTAAATTTGCTGAGTTAGGTGTTACGGTTAAAAAAGTAAACCCAAGCCCTGTTGCTGGCCTTAAAGAGCTAATTACTGACAAGGGGGTACTTTACGCAAGCCCTGACGGTCAATTTTTAATGCAAGGTACACTGATTGATCTTCAAAATCGTGTCAATCTCACTGAGCACGCATTAAGTGATGTACGTAAGGCGGGTGTGGCTGAATACGAAGATTCAATGATTGTTTATAAAGCAAAAAATGAAAAACATTCAATTACTGTATTCACCGATATTACATGCGGTTACTGTCGTAAATTACACCGCGAATTAGACGATTTCTTAGAAGCGGGCATCACCGTAAAATACCTAGCTTTCCCTCGCGGCGGTTTACGCGGTAAAGGTTACGAAGACTTAATGAATGTGTGGTGTGCAAAAGACCCAGCAGAAGCTCTAACTGAAGCCAAAGCCGGTGCAGAGGTTGCCAAGGTAGAAGGATGCAGTGCCCCTATTGCTGAGCATTATCAATTAGGCCAAAGCTTTGGTATGTCGGGTACACCTGCAATTATTTTAGAAGATGGAACGATGATCCCAGGTTATCAATCAGCAGCACAAATTAGCCAAGCGCTTGATGCCTTACCAAAAACATCTTCATAATCTTTTTATAAATAGGCCTGCCCTAGGTAGGCCTTTTATTCGCTTTAAGCTAACTAAAGTAATACTTCCAACATGGAAAAAATAATCCAAGTTCGTCCCCGTGTCGATGACTCATACCTTCCTCAACACTTACATCCCGTTATTAAGCAAATTTATGCCTCGCGCCAGGTAAAAGATGCCAATGAATTAGATAACAGTGCAGCGACCCTGCATGACTTTAAATTATTTAAAGACATAGACAAAGCCGTATTAATACTGCAACACGCACTCGCAGAACAACAGCGAGTATTAATTGTCGGTGACTTCGACGCCGATGGCGCAACCAGTACGGCCACTTTAATGCAAGGCTTGGCCATGTTTGGGTTTAACAACCTTGACTATTTAGTGCCTGATAGGTTTAGCCTTGGTTATGGCTTAAGCCCCGCACTGGCGGCGCAAATTGTTGAAATGAAGCCTGAGCTGGTTATTACAGTGGATAATGGTATTTCGTGCATTGATGGCATTGCGATTGTGAAGCGCGCCGGTATTAAGGTACTGGTTACAGATCATCATTTACAAGGGGATACGCTGCCTAATGCAGATGCTATCGTGAACCCTAACCGCCATGATTGTCAGTTCCCATCTAAATCGATTGCCGGTGTAGGCGTGGCATTTTATTTATTAATTGCGCTGCGCAGCCACTTACGCGAACAAGGGGCCTTTGAGCATAGTCCAATGCCAAACCTTGCTGAGTTACTTGATATTGTCGCCCTTGGTACGGTGGCTGATGTCGTTGCGCTTGATGCCAATAATCGTACGTTGGTTCACCAAGGATTAGCACGTATTCGCAGTGGTAAAACTCGTCCGGGAATAAGCGCTTTAATTGAAGTGGCTAATCGAAATGCGGCACGTTTAAGTGCCAGTGACTTTGGCTTTTCATTGGCTCCTCGCTTAAACGCTGCAGGGCGTTTAGATGATATGAGCTTAGGCATCGCGTGCTTGTTATCAAACGACATAAACCAAGCTCGCCGTATTGCCAGTGAACTCGACAGCCTTAATCATGAGCGCCGCGAAATAGAGCAGGGCATGCAGGTTGAGGCGCAGGCCGTGCTCGATCGCCTTGCCTTTAAAACCGACGCTATCCCCGATGCGATTTGCTTGTATCAAGCCGACTGGCATCAAGGGGTAATTGGTATATTAGCGGGGCGTTTAAAAGAGAAATATCACCGGCCAACGATTATTTTTGCCGCGGGCGATAACGGTGAAATAAAAGGCTCATGTCGTTCAATTGAAGGTCTGCATATGCGTGACTTACTTGAACGAGTGAATACCTTGCACCCACACTTAATCAGTAAGTTTGGGGGGCATGCAATGGCAGCCGGCTTGAGCATTAATGAGCAGAGTTTTCCCGAGTTTAAAGCCGTGTTTGAGCGCATGGTCACCGACACACTGACCGATGAGCATAAACAAAGTATTTTGTTGACCGACGGCGAGTTGCCAAATGAGTGTTTTTCGATGGAGTTTGCCAACCTGTTAAAAAATGCAGGGCCATGGGGACAGCAATTTCCCGAGCCGGTATTCGAGCACCTATTCGAGGTTATTCAACAACGTATTGTAGGTGAAAAGCACTTAAAACTCGTGTTAAAGCATCAATCTGGACGTTTGGTTGATGGTATTGCATTTGGTGTCGATGTGCGTGCCTGGCCCGATACCGAAGCACGCTATGTTAAAGCTGCCTACCAACTCGATATAAATGAATTCCGTGGCAAATTCTCGTTACAACTGATTATTCGAGAGCTACAAAAAGCGACATAAAAATATCGCTATAATCGACATAAAAGGCTAATAAAACGCTCGGTTTTTTGTTAAAATCGGGCGTTTTTAATATTTGTAGATATTTTACCGTAATTCATCTTGAGAGCTGTGCGCGGTAAATCAGCCATTTTGGAGTAATGTACATGTTTGAAGTGAATCCTGTGATTAATCAAATCAAGGAAATTCGCGAACGTACTGAACTGCTTCGGGGGTACCTTTGACTACCCTCTTAAAAAAGAGCGGTTAGAAGAAGTTAACGCAGAACTTGAAGATTCAGCAGTGTGGAATGAGCCTGAGCGTGCTCAAGCCCTTGGCCGTGAAAAGTCGGCATTAGAAGCTATCGTTGAGACCATTGATAATTTAGTGGCCGGTACTGAAGATGTTGAAGGCTTAGTTGAACTTGCTGTTGAAGCCGAAGATGAGGAAACCTTTGCTGAAGCCGAAGCTGAATTAGCCGATTTAAATGCGCAACTAGAAAAGCTTGAGTTCCGTCGTATGTTCTCAGGTGCCCATGACCAAAACGACGCGTACTTAGATTTACAATCGGGTTCTGGCGGTACTGAAGCGCAAGACTGGTGTAATATGCTACTGCGCATGTATTTACGTTGGGGTGAAGCGAAAGGCTTTAAAGTTGAGCTTGTTGAAGCAACCGACGGTGATGTGGCTGGTATTAAAGGGGCGACAGTTCGCTTTGTTGGCGAATATGCATATGGCTGGTTACGAACTGAAACGGGTGTGCACCGTTTAGTGCGTAAAAGCCCGTTTGATTCAAGCGGTCGTCGTCATACCTCGTTTGCGTCTGCTTTCGTGTACCCAGAAATTGACGATAATATTGAAATTGATATTAACCCCGCCGACTTACGTATTGACGTATATCGCGCGTCGGGTGCGGGTGGTCAGCACGTAAATACCACCGAATCAGCAGTACGTATTACGCATTTACCAACCAATACGGTTGTGCAGTGCCAAAATGAGCGTTCGCAGCATAAAAATAAAGACCAAGCAATGAAGCAGTTAAAAGCGAAATTGTTTGAGCTTGAGTTGCAAAAACAAAATGCCGAGAAGCAAAGCCAAGAAGATGCAAAATCAGACATTGGCTGGGGAAGTCAAATTCGTTCATACGTGCTTGATGACTCGCGCATTAAAGACTTACGAACGGGCGTTGAAAACCGCAATACTCAAGCGGTTCTTGACGGCGATTTAGATAAATTTATTGAAGCCAGCCTTAAATCTGGCCTATAACCACCAAGCTAAAAAAGAGCTAAAAAATGACTGATCAAATCCAAGACGAAAATAAGTTAATCGCTGAGCGTCGCGGCAAATTAGACGCTATTCGCGAAAATTGCCCAGCCAACGGTCATCCAAACCAATTCCGTCGTGAACATTACACGGCTGATTTGCAAGCTGAGTTTGGTGATAAATCGAAAGAAGAATTAGTTGCTGAGCAACATGTAGTTTCAGTAGCAGGTCGTATCCTTGCTAAACGTGGTCCTTTCCTTGCGTTACAAGACATGAAAGGTCAAATTCAAGCATACGCATCAAAAGACGTACAAAAAGAATTAAAAGCAAAATACGGCCAACTTGATATCGGTGACATCATCGGTGTTAAAGGTGCGCTAAATAAATCAGGCAAAGGCGATTTATACGTCGAAATGACTGAGTATGAGCTACTGACTAAGTCACTGCGTCCATTACCAGAAAAATTTCATGGTCTATCAGACCAAGAAACAAAATACCGTCAACGTTATGTTGATTTAATCACTAATGAAGCGACGCGTGAGACATTCCGTATTCGTTCAAAAGTGGTAGAAGGTATTCGTCGTTTCTTAGCAGACCGTGATTTCATGGAAGTTGAAACGCCTATGCTACAGGTTATCCCTGGTGGTGCGTCTGCACGCCCATTCGTAACGCATCACAATGCACTTGATATCGATATGTATTTACGTATTGCGCCAGAGCTTTACTTAAAACGTTTAGTTGTGGGTGGCTTTGAGCGTGTATTCGAAATCAACCGTAACTTCCGTAACGAAGGTTTATCGACGCGTCATAATCCAGAATTCACGATGATTGAGTTCTACCAAGCATACGCTGATTACATCGATTTAATGAACATCACTGAAGATATGCTACGTACAGTTGCAACAGACGTACTTGGTTCACCAATCGTTGTTAACACAACGAAAAACGAGCATGGCGACGTAGTTGACTCTGTAGAGTATGACTTTGGTAAGCCTTTCGCACGTTTAACAATGAGCGAAGCTATTCTTAAGTACAACCCTGACTTTGATGCGGCTGTATTTAATGACCCAGAAAATCATTTTGAAGAGCTTAAAGCGTATGCGAAGCAAGTTCACGTTAAAGTACCTGAAAACTGTGTATGGGGCCCAGGTAAGTTCTTGTGTGAAATCTTCGAAGAGACTGCAGAGCATAAGTTAATTCAACCTACATTTATTACGGCATACCCTTGGGAAGTGTCGCCACTGGCTCGTCGTAACGATGAAAACCCATTTGTTACTGACCGTTTTGAGTTCTTTGTAGGGGGTCGTGAGCTTGCAAATGGTTTCTCTGAGCTAAATGATGCACAAGACCAAGCAGAACGTTTCTCTCGTCAAGTTGAAGAGAAAGACGCGGGTGATGATGAAGCAATGCACTACGACGAAGACTACATTCGTGCATTAGAGTACGGCTTACCGCCAACAGCAGGCGAGGGCATTGGTATTGACCGTTTGGTGATGTTATTTACAGACTCATCAACGATTAAAGACGTTATTTTATTCCCTCATATGCGTCCGCAAGCTGATTAATCAGTACTAAGACTCTAATAAACGCCGCTTTTTAGCGGCGTTTTTATTATCGGAAATTTCTGATTTTAAACGTTGAGCTCTGTGACTACTGATTTGTAATTAATTGATAAAAAAAGAAATACTGATTAAGTCTGCGTTGTTGTTGTAGTAAAAGTGTTAAACATCGCCTTTTGTTCGTAATTACAGTGGTGTTTTTTTAATACGAGTATGAGAACATTGTACAAATGTCGTTCAACGTATTAGTGGACTTAATTATAATGACAAAAAAGCCTGTGCAGTTGCAGACAGACACCAGTAAAAGCGATGAGCAACGTGAAGCTTTTTATCGTGCCTGCATCGCCGAGTTTCAACAACTAGGCTATCAGGATCAATATTTAGCAGAAATAACCGATGAGCATATCCCATTAACGGGCATCGATTCGTTCAGACAAAAAGCAAAACCGGTCAAAGGCTGAGCAAAAGTTTGTTGTTTTTACCCGTAGTGGACAATCTATAACCATCTGTGCGATTTTCCTTGAAAAGTGTTTGACATATTTTCTGAAATCTTTATTATACGCCCCACAAGACGGAGAGGTGGCCGAGTGGCCGAAGGCGCTCCCCTGCTAAGGGAGTATAGGGTTTGTAGCTCTATCGAGGGTTCGAATCCCTCCTTCTCCACCATTTTTTAAATGGTTATCTTGTAAAGTAAAGAATGGGCGCATAGCTCAGCTGGATAGAGTACCTGGCTACGAACCAGGCGGTCGGAGGTTCGAATCCTCCTGCGCCCACCATCCTTTACTAACATCAAAATGTGGGCGCATAGCTCAGCTGGATAGAGTACCTGGCTACGAACCAGGCGGTCGGAGGTTCGAATCCTCCTGCGCCCACCACTTTTGAAAAGTCTTAGTGAGACTTAAACTAACTAGAATAGAATGTGGGCGCATAGCTCAGCTGGATAGAGTACCTGGCTACGAACCAGGCGGTCGGAGGTTCGAATCCTCCTGCGCCCACCACTTTCTATACATTCATACAGCAATGTAAGAAAGCATAAACCGACAAACTGTCGGTTTTTTTGTGTTTAAACGACACCGTCATTGCAAGACGTAAATAAGCAGAACTATTGCGGACGCGTAGCTCAGCTGGATAGAGTACCTGGCTACGAACCAGGCGGTCGGAGGTTCGAATCCTCCCGCGTCCGCCACTTTCACTCTGAAAGTGACATAAACCGACGAAAGTCGGTTTTTTTGTGCCCGAAATCCGCAGCCGCGGTATTACAGTATATTTATTCTTCTTAACAATATGCAGCTTCACCTTTTAATCAATATTGACCTATTATACCAATCCGCAAAAATACTTAATCATTTTGAGTGATCAAACCAGTCGCTACCTGCATTAAAAATTTCTGATTTAGAACAACTAAATAACTAAATTTTTGCCTTGTTATCAACGCGGTTTTATTGCCTCAAAATAGACCACTTAATTAAGCGGAATGGTATTATTTACATTTAGCATGTAAAGGGTACAATTTGCTAATACAATAATAATTAAATTAATTTCCTTTGCGTTTACTCCACTTTTTATATATCTGTTGCTTTGCTGTTTTTTCTGTTGCTGCGCAAAGTGAGTCAACGGCGGCTCGTTCAATACAATTAAGCTCACAGCAGATCCAAGCTCTCAATTTTGAGTTTCTTCCTAAAGACGACTGGCAATTTAGTACCTTTAGAGAGTCTGTGTTTAATTCATCGATGTTGGTGTTAGAGGTGGGTGATAAGCAGGCTCCTCCGCTATTATTAGTGCATGGATTGGGCGTATTGGGTATGCAAGACTGGTTTAGTATTATTCCTGAGCTTAGTAAAAACTACTATATAGTTGCTATTGATTTGCCAGGGTTTGCGCATTCACAAAGCCCTGATGGTCGATACTCACCACGCAATTATGCGAAAGTTTTGGCTGAGGTTGTCGATTATTACATGACAAAACCTCCCTCGGTTGTCGGCCATTCTATGGGGGGCGCTGTGAGTTTATATTTTGCTGGTAAGTATTCTGAAAAGCTCAATAAATTGGTGTTGGTCGATGCTGCAGGTATCCTACATAAAGTCGCCTTTATTAAGCCTATTTCTAATGTGCCTAAACCCAATAGTAAGCTACCCGCATTTATCTCAACGAAATTAGCACAGCTAAACGACTTTACAACAGGGCTTATCGAAGAAGGCGCGATTGACTCTTACCTTAGTGAGTTATTACAGCGCAGCGACGGAGCTTGGAAGCTAGTGATGGGGGATACGCCTAATATGAATGCTGCGCTAAGTTTAGTAGAAGAAAATTTTAGCTATATTGTCGCAAACCTCACAACCGAAACCCATATAATATGGGGGGAAAGCGATGCGATTGCTCCGCTGCGTACCGCAAAAGTATTAAATAGCCAGCTTGCAAACAGTGAATTAGCAGTTTTGCCCGGTGTCGGTCATGTTCCTATGAAACAAACGCCCTTGGCATTTTTGGCCTTGTTAGATAAAGCATTAACAGGTGCTATTCAGGATGTCACATCCGGAAAGGTTACTGATAAACAAATCGCGACCTTTCACTGTGAAGATCAACATAGTCGAGAATTTACGGGACATTATCGTCATATGATTATTGAAGATTGTCACAACGTGCTGCTTAAAGATGTGGTTGCTGAATCAATTCGTATTAAGGATTCATTGGTTAGGCTTGAAAATGTCACACTGGCGGGCGCTGAGCTTGCGTTAAATATTAAGCGCTCCGTGGTTGAGTTAACCAATGTATCAATCGATGCTGAACGAGCGATAAAACTTAACGAAAGCCGTTTTGATGGTGCTGGGGTCATGATTAACGCATCTAAGCATGCTATGAGCGTCGTTGATGATAGTAATATCATTTTTTCGTTAAGTACGATTAATAGCCCGCTTTATCAAGGTTTGGCACATGATGCCATCGAAGCAGAAAAAGGAATTGTCGATGCACGTTTTAAATCGAGTCGCACTCACTAAACTCGTAACTTGCTCTGTATTAAGTATCGCTTTATTAAGTGGATGTAAGTCAACAAAATCAGAGCATCAACAATATACTGAGCTGCAACGTAGTTTTAGTTATGAAGCCTACTCGGGTGTATCTGATACCAGTGTAGATACCATTGCTTATGGTTATAAGACTCTACAAAAAGAGCGATTAAAACAGGTTGGCGAAATTGAACCAACACTGACCCATGCTATGATGAGCTATATTCTTAGCATGGGATTAAGCAATGACTTTGCCATCGCCGAGAGCGATCTAGCGCTAGCAAAAGCCACTGATATACGGGGAAAGTATTTAGCTTATAGTGCTCAGTAACTGGCATTTTATAATAAAGGTTGGCGAAAAATGGCGAAGCAGAAAGCCGATTTCATTCGTACCGACCCACTTTTTAAAACGGTTAGTCAAAGTTACCCGAAAGAGCAGCTGATTTCATATCTGATCATAGGTAGTGTTGCTGTTCGTGATGGTGACTTGGCAACGGTGCAAAATATGTTTTATGTGATTGGTGAGCAAATTGAGAAGCCGTGGTTGCCCAGTTTAGCGAAGGCGATCACTGTGACACTAAACGGTTCCATGCTTGAATCACTGATTATGCTAAAAGATATCAGTACTGATCCGTCTTTAAATGCGTATGAACAAGAGAAAATTTCTGAACTAATAGGAATTGTTGGCAGTAAGTTAAGTGATAAGAACAAGCGCCAGCAAATAACTCGCATTACTGACGACTTTTTCCTCGACCGCATCAAAGATAACAGTGTATCGCTTTACCGTGACCTAATCACTAACTTGCAAAAGTACACAGAGCAGGTTCTCTAAAAGAGTAAACTGACGTTGAATCTAAGCGTACGTGGCTCTATGGGGTGGTAGTGATTATCTTCTACTCCCTCTGCGGGCTCAGTCGGTAAGCGTGATGCATAATAGTAATCGATATCATGATCACTGCTATCGAATAGATTAAGTAGCTCTAAGCCGACTTTCCAGTGAGTATGTTGGTAACTAACTAAACCGTTAACGACGGTCAAAGGCTCTGAACGTTGACTGCCATCATCATTGAGCATGCGTTTACCTATATGGCGAAGACGCAACGATGTTTGCCATTGCTCTGTTATGTGCCAGTTTACCCCAGCACTGGCAACTACTGGCACAGCCCCTTCAATGCGGTCGTTCTGGCTATCTATGTCTAGGCGTGAATGTGTAAACGATGCTTCAGCATCAAGGCTAAGTGTCTCGGCTAGCCAATAGTAAGCGCTTAGTTCTAATCCGTAACGTGTTGATGCATCACTGGCTTCAGTATTGCCTGCATCACCAACAAAGAGGAGTTCTGAGTCAAGTGAAAGCCACCACAGTGCCGCTGAAAAGTTAAAGTGCTTTTCATCAAAGTAGCGCATGCCCAACTCAGCACCATTACTTTTAACCAGCAAATCAACGGTATCCGTGGCTGCAAGGGTTACAGGGTCTTGTTGAATTGTTGCGCCGCGTGCATCGTTAGAATGAAACGATTGCCCCCAGTTGGCATAACCCGCTACGTTCTCGTTGAATAAATAAGTTAGGCTTGCTTTGAAACCGAGTAAATCGTCATTTGCATCGCCTGAATTTAAGTGATTATCGCTGTTAACGCTCGCATCAATATAGTCATAGCGTACGCCTACAGTGGCCTCTAATTGAGGGCTCATAGTAAGTTGGGTTTGCCAATAAGCAGCATAACTTGTTTCGTCAACACGGTCTTCACGTACGGTTGATAAGTAATTTCTCGACTGTGTGTTATACAGTCCTACGTTATCAATGTTATCGTTACGAAGTTCAACACCTACATCATGATTCAGTAAAATAGAGCCTAAAACATCCGAAAATTGATAACTGATTGCCCCGCCAGACACCGTACGATTATCACGTTGATTAAATTGGTCGCCATTAACAGGATCATTAAGAAAATACGAGAAATTAGAATACAAGTTCATTTTATAATCAATTACATAGGCATTAGCTGTGAGGTGTTCGTTTTGCCAATTAGCCGATAAGCTATAGCGACTAGAGCTGCCACCTAATGTGGTGTCCAAAGAGCCCAGCGATGAAATGATACCTTGATCAACGGCGCGTTGCGGAATTTGGTCAGCCGAATTCCACGTATTATCATATGCCATAGCACTGATGGATAGGTTACCGTGCTTAGACTCATTAACGAAACGAAGGAGGGCGTTCTTTTTATTTACACTTTCTTTAATGTCTTGCCATGGCCCGTCGTAACCTTGCCATTCTGTGGCGCCAATAAGTTTGCTATTACCAAGTGGAATGCTGCCTAAAGCAACCGCGCGTAAATAGTTATCCTCACCAATAGTGAAATCTAACTGTTGATGCTTTGGGTTATCTGTCAGGTGAAAGTAGGCGCTGCCCGCAGTTGAAAAGTCACCTTGCTTGGCATCGTAACTGCCTTTTTGATAACTGACTGTGGCAATCGTTTCGGGAATAATAAAGTTCAAGTCTGTATAGCCTTGCCCATGTCCATGGCTGCGCATATTGATTGGCATACCATCAATATTGGTTGAAAAGTCTGTACCATGGTCAAGGTTAAAACCACGAATAAAGTATTGATTTGCTTTACCTGAACCACTGTGTTGAGTAACGGCCATACCGGGGATTAACTCAAGTAGCTCTGTGCTTCTGAGCATGGGTCTATTTTCAATCTCACCTTGGCCAATAATGCCACTTGAGGCGCTGATTGATTCACCGATTAAGCCAGTGCGGTGGCCATATACGGTAATTTTTTCAATATTAGCAAATGCGCCACCAGAACAGCTTAGACAGCCCGCAATAAAGCATAACTTTTTCATTTTATAAATCCCTTTTCTATTTGGTATTAAAAGTATATACGCGTAAGTCATTTTTTTGGATGCAGAATAGATGAATCGTAATAAAGCTGAGTTAATTTGCTTCATGGGAAATTTGTGTTAAATTTAATAAAATATTCCAAAAATAAAAATAAGTGGGAATTTTATTTTATGCACACCATGCGTTTACGCTCTCTCAATTTTACGCTTTGTAGTAGCCTTTTGCTGTTAGTTGGCTGTCACGCGAATAACCCCGTGGACACAATGACTGACGAGCAGTTTTTTGCCGAAGTGATGATGGCACCTGCAATCATGCCACGTGATTTAAATAATACCGGTTGTTTAAGTCTCGCTAATAATGGAACTGGAAAAGGCTATAAAAGTGCTGACCAAGTGGCTTATCAGCAACCTGATTGGCAGTCTCGAATTGCCGCGGATTGGCAATATTTTTCTCCGTCTCAACAGCAAGGAAAATTGCTTGTTATTGATTATCAGGTAAGAGGTGGGGCACTTGCTTACCGTTACTTAAGTGATGGCACGCACAATGAGCTTTATGAGCCGTGGAGCTCATCAAAGATTCAAGCCTTCACAGGTGCTGTCGCTACCGTGAGAAAAGAGCAGCCTAAATTAGGTGCGCACGCACTGGCTGGTGATACTCTCTTGGCTGATTTAATTAGTAGCGTAAATAGCTATGAGCCATTTGGAAAAGCGGATGGCAATTCAAATGCAATCGCGAGTTATTTTATTAATGTTGCTGGGCGCAATACATTACAAAGCTTCTTTTATAATGACTGGTTAAAGCTCAAAACCCCTGGTTTATTATTTAATGGTGCCTATGGCGGTGAGCAGTTTATGCCATCTGATGAATATTGGCATGACCCTGCACACCCAGAACATGATGCAAAGATCAGCCATTACAAAGCAAATCGTGATGATCCTGGTTATTTAAGTTACCGTTGTGATAACTGCGGTTTAACGGGTAATAAGGCAATGACTACCTTGGCACAAGCTGAATGGTTAAAACGCCTTGTTAGTCACGACCGTGAACCCAGTACCCGTATGCCGTATTTGCAAAGTAGCGATATTGATGTACTCCTTAATGGCACGGGTCATAGTGACCAACAGTTTGAAGTAGGTGGTATGATGATTGGCATCAGTCATCTTGTGACTAATGCACTTGCAAAAGCGATTGCACCCAATGATACACGCTCGGCAAAAGAAGTACTTGATACCGCGACAAATGGGCAGTGGCGAGTGTGGCAAAAAATCGGCTGGGGCCCAAGTGAAACTCGCTCTGCGACCGAAACGGTTATGCTCGCACATGTATGCTTGGGGCAAATTAATGGCGGTCGCGAGTTTACCTTGAGTATTCAGCAAGCAACCCCTGGTGCAGAGGAAGCCCACTTGCCAAAAGTCGGCAAGCTAATGCAGCAAAATTTGCAGGCAGCTTTTACAAAACTATTAGATTCACGCGCTCAATAAGTATTAAGGAACACACATGCGTCGTTCAATTATCGCTTTATCAATTAGCCTAGGTGTTGCCTTTAGCTCACCTATGCATGCCGAAGGGTGGCAGTCAGATGTGATAGCCGTCACTCAGTCACAGTTGTCACCTAGTTATTGGTTGCAGCAAGGCGCATCAGCAAAAATGCTCATGACAAATGCGCAAATTCAGGCGTTTAACGATAAGTTAATCAAAGAAAATAAGTACATTGTTGATCCACTGTCATTTCAAAAATCACTGTCTAAAGCCGAACTCACTAGCTTAATTAATCAAGCCAGCTCAGTGCCAAAAAGCCCGCGTTTTTTTACTGACGGACGTCAATTAACAGCGAAAGATTTTGCTAAATATCAGGCAAATTTAAATATTAATAAGGTCGCGAGTACTAACTTAGTTCGCTTTGGTGTGGTGGTGAAACGTACGTCATTACGGACCTTTCCAACGTGGGATCGGGTGCTCAACAGTGGCTTAGATCACGACCTAGATCGCTTTCAAGAAAGTGGCATGTTTCCGGGAGAGACTGTCGCTGTCTTGCATCAAAGCGCGGATAAAAAGTGGCTTTTAGTGCGTGCTTATAACTATTTAGCGTGGACGCCCGCTGAGGATATTGCTTTTGCCGATGCTGATAAAATTAAAGCGTACCGTGACCAAGAAAACTTTTTAGTCATCACTGGCGCTAAAGTGCACACTGCTTATGTGCCTAATGATGATGCACGCTCAGAAGTTCAGCTTGATATGGGGGTGCGTTTACCCCTTGTTGATAACGAGCAAGTTCCTTACTTACTGAATGGGCAAAATACCTATGCCAGCCATATTGTGCAATTACCAACGCGCGATGAAAATGGCCAATTAGCCATAAAGCCAGCAATGATCAGTAAAACCGCAGATGTAAATATCGGTTACCTCGCCTACACCGAACAAAACCTGATTAAGCAAGGCTTTAAGTTTTTAGGTGAGCGGTATGGGTGGGGGCACGATTACAATGGCCGAGATTGCACTGGTTTTGTGGGGGAAATTTATAAAAGTTTTGGTTTACTCATGCCACGTAACTCCGGTCAGCAAGGGAGCAGTGAGTACGGTAAAAATAGCCGCTTTGATAAAAATGCCAATGAAGCGTCTAAATTATCCGTTGTTAAGAATATGGCAATTGGTGATTTAATTTATATTCCAGGTCATGTGATGATGTATTTAGGTGAACACCAAGGTGAGCCGTACGTAATTCACGACGTGAAAGGGCTTGGCTACAACAAAGGCGATGGTAGTTTTTACAGCAGTGCTCTAAATGGGGTATCGGTTACTCCATTATTGCCGTTAAGACTCTCGCAAGAAACAAGCTATTTAGACCGTGTGTACAACATTAAACGTATTCGCTAGAGGCCTGTATGAAAATTAAAGCAATTCGTTTTGCAAAGCTCAAAGTGCCATTAGTGACCCCATTCAAAACGGCGTTGAGAGAAGTTAGTTTTATAGAAGATTTAGTGGTGATCATCGAGACTCACTGCGGCCAGATTGGTTATGGTTCAGCAGCATCAACCCCAGTTATTACAGGGGATACTCACCAAGGCATGATAAGCGTTATTAAGCAGTTTATTGCGCCGAAATTATTGGGCCTCGAAATAGAAAATATTAATCAGCTCACCCATATTATACAAACGACAGTAGTCGGTAATAGTAGCGCAAAAGCGGCGCTAGAAATTGCTGTTTATGATTTATGGGGCAAGCTTTATAAAGCGCCATTGTATAAATTACTCGGTGGCGGGCAATCAAAGCTTAAAACAGATATCACTATCAGTGTTGATAATATCGATAAGATGCTCAGCGACTGCCAGCTCGCAGTTGATCAAGGTTTCGATGTATTAAAAGTTAAAATCGGCAATAACCTGAATCAAGACATTGAGCGTGTTAAAGCAATTTATGCGGGCTTTGCAAGCAAAGCACTCTTGCGTCTTGATGTTAATCAAGGCTGGAGTGCTAAGCAAACAGTGCAGGCCTTACAGCAACTAGAACACGCCGGAGTCGTGCTTGAGCTTGTAGAGCAGCCTGTTAAAAGTAACGACATCCAAGGACTAAAATACATTACTGATCGTGTTAATACACCGATTATGGCCGACGAGAGTGCTTTTTCTCCTCAGCAGGTTATTCAGCTTTTAGAGCTTGGCGCCGTTGATATTATTAATATTAAGCTGATGAAAACCGGTGGGTTGAGCCGTGCGATTGAAATAGCCAATATCACTGCGCAGTATCAAGCGCAGTGTATGATTGGTTGTATGCTTGAGGGCAGTATTGCTGTGGCGGGTGCTGCACATTTAGCATCCGCAAAAGCCCAACAAATTAGTAAAATTGATTTAGATGGTCCAGCCCTTGGCCAGTATGATCCGGTGCAAGGTGGGGTTGAATTTAATGGCCCACAGATCACGCTTTCGGATGCCCCAGGTCTTGGTATTGAATTAATCAACGGTCTTGAACTGATAACAAATGGAGTGTGGCCAGAATGAAAAAAATCTTTAGTTTTGTTGCAGCAATGAGTTTAACCGCCTGTGCAAGCTCGCAGCAGTACACGCCTGTGATTGATAATACACATCAACAATTAGTTGTGGTTGTAGCCAATGACAGTGACGCAATTGATGCGACGCTTTATCGCTTTGAAAAAAAAGGGCGACAATGGCAACAACAAGGTGATCAACACGCTGTTGTGCTTGGGCGTACTGGGCTTGCTTGGGGTGTTGGCTTACATCCAGCGCAAGCTGGTTTGCAAAAACAAGAGGGGGATGGCAAAGCGCCAGCGGGTATCTTTGAACTAGGTACTGCATTTGGTTACTTAGACACATTACAAACGAATCTTAGCTATCAAGCTATGACTGCTAACGATTACTGCATTGATGTAAAAGGGTCTCCTTTTTACAACCAACTCGTTGATAAGTCAGAAGTGGGAGACGCTGCGGTAAAAAACTCATCTGAATGGATGCGCCGTGATATTTACAGCCAAGACGACTTATATAAAAAGGGGATCGTGGTAAAGCACAATCCTTACAATGTCGATGGGGCGGGCAGTTGTATTTTTATGCATTTATGGCGTGCGCCCAGTAAACCAACAGCAGGATGTACAGCGATGACCGAAACCGATATGGATACCTTATTAGCTTGGCTTGATGAGCGTAAAAAACCATTATTGGTGAGTTTAACTAAGCAGCAATATCAGCAAAAACAAAGTCAGTGGCAATTGCCGGTACTGGAAAATTAAAAATAATAAAATAAAAGTATTTTATTTTTGTCGTAATGGTGGAATAATATATTCCATTAAGGTTTGAGTTAGGATAATAAATGAGTGCAAATTACGCATTACTCGATTGGTTAGTATTCGCAAGTTATGGCGCAATTTTATTGCTCAGTGGCTGGTGGTTTAATCGCAAACGTGCCAACTCAAGCCAAGATTTTTTCTTGGGTGGAAATAGCATGCCGACCTGGATGGTGGCTATTTCTGTTTTGGCGACGTCGCAATCTGCGGCAACCTTTATTGGTGGCCCTGATCAAGGTTATCAAGGTGATTTTTCTTATATCGCAACAAATATAGGGGCGTTTATTGCGGCATTTGTGGTGTCGGCATTTTTAATTCCTAAGTTTTACCAACAAAAAGTGTACACAGTGTATGAGCTGTTAGAAAAGCGTATAGGCCCAAAAGCTAAACGCCGTAGCGGTTTAATGTATTTATTTGGTCGTGTGTTTGCCAGTGGTGCGCGTCTTTATATGGCAGCCATCGCGGTGGCTATGATTTTATATGGCAATATACATGCCGACAGTGTGGTGATAGCGACCTTAGTACTGGCGCTGGCGGGGTTACTTTATACCTTTTTAGGCGGGATCCGCAGCGTTATCTATTCTGATGTTTTACAGAGTGTTGTTTATGTTAGTGCAGCGATCGCGGTTATTTGGTGTTTGCTGAATATTATTCCTGCCGATTTCTCGACCATTATAGCCACCTTAAATGAACCCGCTCCTGGTGCTGACTCGAAACTTGCTTTGTTTAAGTTTGATTTAGACTTTACGCCATCAGGGGTATTCAATATGGCCTCTGTATTAACCGGGTTTGTATTGTTAAATATTGCAGCATTTGGCCTTGATCAAGACATGACACAGCGTTTATTAACCTGTAAGAGTCCAAAAGAAGGCAGTAAGGCATTATTGCTATCGGTGCTGATGGTAATACCGGTTATGGCTATTTTTATCTTCATTGGCATGCTGCTTTATATTGTTTATCAGCAACCAACACTTATGAATAATCAGGCTGGAGAGGCGGTTGTACAAGAGTTTAATGGCGAAAAAATTACTATTTTTATGTATTACGTATTAAATGAAGTACCTGCAGGAATTAAAGGCTTGGTTAGTGTGGGCATAATCGCTGCGGCGATATCAACATTAAATTCGGGGCTGAGCTCAATGTCATCAGTGATAGTGCAAGATTTATATCGCCCGTATCTAGAAAAAGCCAATAAACACGTGAGTGACCACCACTTTGTTAAAGCTGGTAGAGTGGGGATGGCAGTAGTTAGTTTAGCGTTGGCGTTGATGGCAATACTTTGCTATTTCTGGCAGCAATACAGTGATATGCCGTTATTAAAGTTTGCCTTAAGCGTTATGGTGTTTTCGTACAGCGGTTTATTGGGTGTTTATTTCACAACGTTATTTACAAAACGCGGCAGTGAAGGTTCTGTGCTCGCTGCATTAATTGTTGGTTTTGTTGTTACGCTATTAATGCAACCCTATATGATTGATTGGTTATTGCCTGAGTCGATGCGCTTTTATTTAGGTTTTACTTGGCAGTTATGTATTGGCACCTTGTTATCAACATTAGTGTGTTGTGTTGGCAAACCCAAAGCAAGTAATGAGGCATTTGCATAAATGACAGTGCGTTATGTTCTAGCCATTGATGGTGGCGGTACTAAAGTTTTAGCTGAACTGACAGAGCAATCCTCACAATTGACGTTTCGCTCACAAGGCGGGCCCGCGTCTATTTCGAATGATCTTGATTTAGCAGTTGAGAATATTGTGAAGGTTGTTCGAGACGTTTGCGAACAAAGTGGTGCAAAGGCCAGTGATATCGTTGCTGTAATGGGCCTCGCCGGAGGTGCATCAACCACATTAGCTGAGCAAGTTAAAGTAATGCTCAAGCTAATTTACGAGATTGAGTTTGCAAGTCTTCGCATAGAGAGTGATGCCATTACATCGCTTTATGGTGCAAATTTGGGGGAACCTTGTGTTGTTGTTGCCCTTGGTACAGGTGCTGTCGGTGCGCGTTTACAATCAAACAACCAAGCTAAATTAGTCGGTGGTTGGGGTTTTACTGTGGATGACTTTGGTGGCGGCGCGCGTATTGGTCTAATGGCTGTACAGTATTTATTAAACGATATAGATTGTTACGATTTACCAAAAAGCCGATTAACGATTCGCTTGAGTGAGCAGCTAGGATGCACTCGTCAAGCAATTAGTCATTGGCTTAAACAAGCCAAACCCGCGGATTATGCACGTTTTAGTCCGCTTGTGTTTAGCTTACAAAACGAATGTAAAGTAGCCAATAAGGTATTAACTGAGCACACGACGTCAGTGGTTGAGTTAATTAATAAAAGTCGCGGTACATCGCCGTTACCCGTAATTTTAATTGGGGGGCTTGCTAAGGTGAGCCAAGACTTATTGCCACTTACATTGCAAAACGAATTATCTCCTTGTAAAGGGGATTCATTAACTGGTGCCGCTATACTAGCGGTAAAGCATTACCATGACATTATTGAAAAAGGACAACGTAATGAGCCCTGAGCACGTCTTTAAGCATCAAAGTGAGTTACTTGAAGAATTAAACGGTATTGTCTCTGAAGGACAAAACCCTGACACTTTGGATATCGATCTGCTCAGCACCACTGAGATCCTCACAAAAATCAATAATGAAGATCACAAGGTTGCAGCAGCCGTTAAGCTGGTTATCCCGCAAATAAGCTTAGCAGTAGATCATATTGTTGAAGCATTTCAACAAGGTGGCAGACTTATTTATATAGGCGCAGGCACTAGCGGCCGTTTAGGTATTCTTGATGCTGTTGAGTGTGCCCCGACCTACAGTGTGAGCGAACAGCAGGTTTTAGGCATTATTGCTGGCGGTGACACCGCGTTTAAAAAAGCTGTTGAGGGTGCCGAAGATAGCACCACACTTGGTGTGGAAGATTTAAAAAATGCGAACCTTACAGGAAAAGATATCGTTGTGGGTATCGCTGCCAGTGGACGTACTCCATACGTGTGTGCTGCAATTGAGTATGCTAAGTCGTTAGGGTGTGTCACGGTGGGCATTACGTGTAACCCTGATTCAGCGGTGATGCGTTTACCGCAAATTGGTATTTGCCCTGTGGTAGGGGCAGAAGCTGTTACAGGCTCAACACGAATGAAGTCGGGTACGGCACAAAAGCTTGTACTTAATATGTTAAGCACTGCCAGTATGATCCGCACCGGTAAAGTGTATAAAAACCTGATGGTTGATGTAAATGCAAGTAACGAAAAGCTCCATGCACGTGCTATTCGTATAGTGATGCAGGCAACTAGTTGCTCACAGCAGCAAGCTGTCGATGCTTTAAAGCAAGCCGAGCAAAGTGCCAAATTAGCTATTTTGATTGTATTAACGGGTAAGCCTGCAGATGAGGCAAAACAGCTGCTTTGCCAAACGAATGGGTTTTTACGTAAAGCGGTGGAGGAATAATGCGTTTTTTAGCCATTTTAATTGTGAGCTGTTTAGCATTACTTGGTTGTAAGGAAACGCCAGTTAATGTGCCAGAAAAAGCACAACCATTACAAGTGGGGGCTGTTAACTATCAAGCCTATGTGCCAGAACTTAAAGGCAAGCGCGTTGGTTTAGTTGTCAATCAAACGTCAGAAATTAATGGTCAACATTTAGTCGACTTTTTACTCGAGAAAGGGGTTGTGGTGCGTAAAATATTTGCCCCGGAACATGGTTTTCGAGGCGATCATGATGCGGGTGCCCATGTAAAAAGTACTGTAGATGCCAAAACGGGCATCGATGTTGTTTCTATATACGGCAGCAATAAAAAACCGAACCCAGAAGCACTGGCTGATCTGGATGTTATTATTTTTGATATCCAAGATGTCGGTGTGCGCTTTTATACATACATCAGTTCAATGCATTATATGATGGAAGCGGCTGCTGAAAATGGTAAAGCATTTATTGTTCTTGATAGACCCAATCCGAACATTGCTTATGTCGATGGGCCAATTTTAGATCCCAAATTCCGTTCGTTCGTGGGTATGCATGAAATTCCCGTTTTACATGGTATGACGGTTGCTGAGCTTGCACAGATGATTAAAGGCGAAGGGTGGATAAATAACGCAGCTGAACTTCAGCTATCAGTGGTACCGGTGGCGAATTATAAGCGCACCATGACTTACGACTTGCCAGTAAAACCAAGCCCTAATTTGCCAAATGCTCAATCTATTCAGCTTTATCCATCATTATGTTTCTTTGAAGCGACACCCATAACCATTGGTCGTGGAACTGATTTTCCGTTCCAAGTCGTCGGCTATTCACCTGTAAAACTAGGAGAGTTTAGTTTTACGCCACGTGCGATTAAAGGGGCATCAATGAACCCTAAATTCAAAGACGTTGAGGTTTTTGGTCAAGATTTACGTGATTCAAACATGCATGGCTTAGATTTAAGTTTATTTATTGCTGCTTATCAACAACTAACCGATTCACAGCAGTTATTTTTTGAACGTGCTGAGTTTATGGATAAGTTAGCGGGCACAGATAAGCTTCGTTTAGCGATTGAGGCGGGACAAACCGAGCAACAAATAAAACAGAGTTGGCAAACTGAGCTTGCAGCATTTAAACGTAAGCGACAGCCCTATTTACTGTATCAATAACAAAACATTTCAAAAAGAGGCACTTGCCTCTTTTTTATTATCACTTTTTGACGGCTGTGGTAAATTTAGGCCCTGAATAATTAAAAGGATGTATTATGAAGGTCTATTTTTGTGCGGCAGTATTTGCCTTACTCTCTGGCTGCTCACAGGCCCCTAGCAAGGCTGCACGTATACTTGACTTAAGCGCCGATAAAAGCGCTGCAGATCAGCTATGGGCGTTAAAACGCGTAACTAAACCTAGCTATCCTAAAGTGGCACAGATGACCAAAAAAGCGGGCTGTGCACGCTTCATTATTACGATTGATCAACACGGGAATAGCAAAGATATTACCTTTCTAGAAAGTTTCCCCGCAGGCATGTTTATTAGTGAATCGCGTGAAGCACTTAGTGACTGGCACTGGCAAGCAACATCAAAAAACAGCCAGCAACACGCTATTAAACGTACGGTACAGATTGATTATTTTATGAAGCAGGCCATTAATTTAGATGAAGCAAAAACGTTTTGTACAATTTAGATTAAAAGGGATGAAAAAGGGCCGCATATGCGGCCCCCAACAGGATTGATTGGTTTAGAACTTGAAGTTAACTGAAAGCTGTAAACTACGTGGATTATAGTAACTGCGTGATTCACCATAGTTTTCATCAAGTACATACGGGTTTTTGTTGTAACCAGTTTGACGGTTAAAGACATTAAATAAGTCAGCACGGAATTGTAGTTCCATGTCACCTGAGAACGTAAAGTCTTGCGTGTAGTTCAAGTCAAGTTGCCAGTGGCTTGCTGTTCTTCGAGAACCAGCAGGTTCTGCATAACGACTAACATGGCTTGTCGGATAACCATACATAGTTCCATCCCAGTTTTCCCAAGCTTGACCAGACTGGAATACAAAGTACGCACCAATGTTTGCTTCCCACGGCACAGTGTAGTAACCATAGACTTTAACCTTATGCGGCTTATCTCCTGAAAGTGTGCCGTAACGGTTATCCCATGAGTAACGGCCGCGGCCATCACCATAGTATGATGAGCCAATAAAGTTATTTGCATCGTTACTTGTCGTGGTATTGTCTTGGTCGAAATTACCGTAGTAATGGCTCCACACATAAGAGGCATTGATATAGCTGTTTTCACCTAGGTATTCAGCTTCGATACTGGCTTCCCAGTATTTCGTTTCGCCGCCATCAACCTCAGCGATTACATACGATGAGCCACCGATTTCATCGATAATATCGGCAAGGTTTTCAACATAAAGGCCTTTATCTGCGATATGTTGTGGCACACCTTCGGCATCAACGCCTGAGTAATCAGTTAAGCGTGCATTGTTAGGCATATCTTCCCAAAAATGCATACCTTTACGGTGACGTACGTGAGCACGTAATACTAAATCAGAGCCCACATATTTCGTTGTGCCAAGCGTGAATTCATTGATACGACGAGGTTTCATGCCTTCTTGGAATGCTTTACCTGATGAACCACGTCGAGGTGATGCAGAAAGAATGTTGCCAGACTCATCTAGAAGTAGCTCAATTTCTGAGCGCGTATTACGGTCCCACGAGGCTGCACGAGCGAGTGAACTTGCTTCAGGATTATAAATTGCGAAATTTGCAAAGACTGAGTCTTCATCTGAGTACGTCCAAGTTGCACCTAAACGAGGTTGCAGCATATCACTCCAGTCTGTTTTATACATTTCGTACTTCTGTCCTGGAGCCAACTCATAACCTGAAACGGTGCCTGACTTCGCTTTTAAACCTTGCCCGTACCACGTATCTTGGCTTACGAGTAAACCGATATTATAAGTCCAGTCACCATGTTCTATGGTATCGTTTATTTCAAAATTGATACTACGCATTTCTGAGTTTATGCCAGAAACAGTTGTACCATCTTCAGTTGCCAGACTCATTTGCTGCACATGTGCACGATATATAGCATCTGCAGGGTCAAAGCCTGCCGTATCTGCATCAGCATCAACTAAACCGCCAAGGTAAGAGATGCGCCCCCAGCCATTTGATAAACGGGTAAGTTGTTCTTCACTTTCTTCCCATTTGGCACCAAAGTGGAGTGTATGGTACGTGTCACCCCAATCAAATTCATGTTCTAAGTTGAGTTCAAATGAATCACGATAGAAGTTTATATTGTCATATTGTGAATAAGCGCCAACACCACCGCTGCCTTTCATTACACCATCTTCAAGATAGCCATAAGTATTAATTAATGCGGTAGCTCCGGCATTATAAATAGCGATTTGCTCTTCTGTGAAACCTTCTTTAGAGACATATTCTCTTGGTTTTGGCACCGAAAAATAGCCCATCTGAGTAAGGTTGTTAACATCAAGCTGACTATTTAACGAAGGTACGACACTCAACTCAGTATCTGGTTTCGAACCTGTTTCTAATTCAAACTTACTGTATTGGAATGACAGGGTGGTTGCAGAGCCTAAAATCCAAGAGCCATCTAACGTAAAGATATCTTGGTCGGCTTTGCTACCAACAGATACACTGTCAGTTTCGTAAGCGCCTATTGAATCGCCTTTTACCTCTTTATCAGAGGTACGTTGTGAAATATTAATTAAAATATCGTCGGTCGGTGCCCATGTAAGCTTACCGAAGTATTCGTCACGGATACTTTCATAGTCTTTTACTTCGCCATAAGCTGTATTCTTGTTAGCCTTCGTTTCTTCAGGGCGATAATACGAGGTATAAAAGTACAGTGTATCTTCAATCAGCGGTCCACCTAGGCTTGCAGTTAACCAGCTTTTATCCATCTCATAACTTTCTTCGCCTATAGGGGTCGCAACAAAACTCTTCGGTTGTGCTTTGTATTCAACGTTACCGTGAAATTCATCAGTACCAGATTTTGATACTGTATTGATTGAGAAGCCACCTGAACGGTTAAAGCCTACCGCTTTAGCACCACCGCGGTCCATGGTGACATACGCCACGTCATGGGTCGAAGGCTCTGACGCTAAATTACCAAACATTGGCATAGAAACATTTACGCCATCAAAACCGTATGAGTTATCAACCCCTGAACCACCTGCTGACGGACCTAAAACTGTGTTCGCCGAAAGCTCCACACCTGGTACAAGTTTTAATAGGTCTCGGTAGTCTTGACCCACTGGCACGTTGTTGATTGCCTCTTCGCCTAGTGAGTTGGTCAGAGCTGACTTACCCTGACGGTATAATTTACTACCAGTAATGGTGATGACCTCAACATTTTCATTTGCGCCGCCGAAGGTAACGTTAAGGCTCGATGTTTGCTCAAGCAAAACATCGACGGTCATCGTTTGAGTGACCCCGTTTTTATCGGTGAAAGTGAGTTCATAAGTCCCCGGTTTTAGTTGGGGTAAGTCGTAGCTTCCGTCTTCACGAGTCACAACAGTGCGTGGTTTCGGCATTACGTTACTTTTTGCCGTTACCGTGATCCCCGCCAGAGACTGCTGTGCCTCTGGTGTTGATACTTTACCCTTGATTCCACCGGTTAAATTAGCAAAGGCTGGTGCGCTGGCTAAAGCCGCGGCCATTACAACACCTGTTAGAGCTGTTTTCTTTGCGCGAAGTGCATTATGTGTCGCTTTAGCTATGGAGCTTATTACGAGTGAGGATGCATGTTGTTTCATTGTTTCCCGTCCTTATATTTATATGCTTTGTTGGACTGCTTACCCAATTGAGACTTATGAACTTTAAAATTATGTTGCCTATACATTAAACAGCTGTTAGAAGAATCGGTCAAGAATATTTTTTTGTTACTCATGTTTGTTTGTGGAATAAAATATATTACCTTTATTGGGTAAGTGTTTGTGTTCATTTGCTTTTAAGAGCATACGGAATGTGAGGGGCTTTTTTGTAAGAAATTATGATCGCTTTATTTTTTATTAGCTTATACAAATCAATACATAACAAGATAGGTGAGGTGCAAATTTAGTTGCTAAATAAAGGCATAAAAAAAGCAGCTTTCGCTGCTTTTTTAGGTTTATAGTCAGTATTTAAAAATTAGTTATTCTTAAATTCGCCTACAACTTCATTAGAATGTTCTAGTAATTTCCTGCCTTGTCGACTCGATTGAGTCAGTGCAATGAACAGAATATCAATGACAAAATCTTGTGCAGTTCGGGCTAAAATTGATGACAGCCTTACTGATTCACCTTCAGCAACAGAGTAGAGTTTTACATCTGCTGAGTCTGCGACGGGGCTACTACCAAACTTAGTGACTGAAATCACTGCGCTGTCGTTTTTCTTAGCTTGTTTAACGACCTCAGCAATTTCACGGGTCATCCCCGATTCACTAATCGCAATAACCAAGTCACCTTTTGAAAATGTAGCAACGTAGGCAAGTTGGGCGTGGCCGTCTGGTTCAGCGATAGCTGGCATTCCTAGTTTTTGTAATTTATAAGAGAAATCTTTGGCAACCAGCGCCGAGCCACCTAAACCGCAAATAAGAATACGTTTAGCTGATTTTAATAATTCAACCGCTTTTTCGATTGCAGGCGCTTCGTTAAGGTTTTTGGTTTCAGTTAAAACGGCCAGTTTACTGCTAAGTAATTTTTCGGCAATTTGTTCAAGAGAGTCGTTTAAGGTAATTTTACCGTGTAACTTGGGCTCGCTGCTTTCATCGTTTAGTGCATCGATAACGGCTAGCTTAAAAGCAGGAAACCCTTTGTAACCTAATTTTTGTGAAAACTTAACCACGCTTGATTGGCTAACACCAACCACTTTTGCTAATTCAACAGAGGATAAATTACGAATCGCATTGGCCGAGTTTAATGTGAAATCTGCTAGTTTTGCTTCGCTGCTCGACAAAGACTGGCGTAAGGCTTTAATTTTTACAAAAGTAGACATTCGGGCTCACTTTGTTAGTTAACTTATTCTTTGTGTAATACAAACCTTTCAATCGAGAATATTAAGCGCCAAGACGCAAAATTAAGTACAAACGACGAATTATTTTTGTTTTACTCGAATTAACTTTGGAATATTTTTCTTAATTTAGATGGAATAATATAGTTTTATTCCATAATAGATACAACATTATTTGTTGAGATAGCACCATTTTTAGTGAGGTAGCGATAATGTATGCTTTTTATTCTTAGATCTTAAAATAAAATATTTTACATGTTAAGTGGGTGTTGCTACTGTATTGCAGTGAATCGTCAATGCTTAAAACTTCAGGTATGAAACTGTTATGAGTTTTCCCTCTTTAAAAACATTACTTAAACAGCTGTGTTATCTCAGTGGCGCTGCGCTTTTAGTCAGTTGTGCCAGTAATCAATATACGTTTACCCAGTCAGCTAACTACAGTCATCGCGTTAAGTTTTTAGTGATGCACTACACCGCGATTGATTACGAAAAGTCGATGCGAGCTTTAGTGGATGAAGGGGGCTTAAGCTCACATTACTTATTACCGGAGTCGGGCGATTCAAGTTATCCGCACGATAAATTAGAAATTATTCAACTTGTTGATGAGAACGATCGCGCGTGGCATGCTGGACGAAGTTACTGGCAAGGACGTGAAGATTTAAACGATCACTCCATTGGCATTGAAATAGTGAATGTGCCTACATGTCATATTCCTGAGCATAGTTCGCCTGCAATGCAAAATGATGCAAGCAAGCTGTGTATTTATCCTGATTATGATGCCAAGCAAATTGAATTATTAATTACGTTAAGCAAAGATATTCTTAAACGCAATCCAGATATTGGGCCAACTCAAATTGTAGGGCATTCAGACATTGCGCCAAGTCGTAAAAATGATCCTGGTCCGCGTTTTCCTTGGTATCAATTATATAAAGCGGGTATTGGCGCGTGGTACGACAGCGACACGGTCGATAAGTATTGGCAGTTATTTAGTGCATCGAAACCTTCGACAGAGTTAATGCAAAAAGCCATGCGCAGCTACGGTTACGAGGTGATTGCAACAGGGCAACTTGATTCACAAACATTAGATGCGTTGAGCGCCTTTCAAATGCACTTTTTACCTTGGCATGTTAGCGGTAATAACGATGCCAGAAGTGCAGCTGTGCTGTTTGCTTTATTAGAAAAGTATTTTCCTAAAAAGAGCGAGAGACTGTTTAAAGAGTATCAGCAACAGCAACTGGCAACGGAGCCTGAGACAACGGTGCTTGCGAATGCACAAGTTGTCGTACGTATTCCATCGCTCGACCCTAGTAGCCGTGAGTTAGTAAATAACCGAGGCACGTTTCAAGCGTATAAGGGACGTGGTGAAATAATCATTGAAAATCACGATGCCCGCAGTGCTGATATTTATATTAATGGTGAAAAAATTAATATCGCATCACCATTAACAGCTGAAAAAGTATATCAATACAGCTTAGCGAAACGCACTCATAACGGTATTAACACCTTTAAAGTTGACAATGTTCAACCCGAGGGGGCGAGCTTAACATTGCGGTTTCCTTACCCAACGTTGATTAAAAACACACATAAAGACCGTTTTAAGGCTGTTGATGAGCTGATAAATCAAGAAGTCGCCGCAGGATTTCCTGGCGCTGTGCTTGGCGTTATTAAAGAGGGTGAGTTAATTAAATTAAGCCACTATGGCGCTGCTAAAAAGTACCATGCAGATGGCACATTACTCGCATCGCCTGAAGCGATGAAAAACGATACCTTATTCGACATTGCCTCGAATTCAAAAATGTTTGCTACTAACTTTGCGTTAATGAAACTTGCAAGCGAAGGTAAGTTAGATGTAGAAAAACCATTATTTTATTACCTGCCAGAATTTAGAGGCAGCGGTCGAGAGCAGCGTTTAGTAAAGGATTTGCTCACGCATAGCGCAGGTTACCCTGCAGTGGTTGATTTTCACCGTAAAGATAATAAATTTGGCGAACGGTTTTTCTCGCAAAACAGTTTACGTACCAAAAATTTACTGCTTACAGGAGTGCCTTTTGTGGCGGGGCGTAATGTAAAGCACCTCTATTCAGATATTGATTACATGTTGCTAGGCGTATTGATTGAGCGCATTAGCGGTATGCCTCTCGACAGCTATGTTGAAAGCCAACTCTATCAGCCGCTAGGGTTAACACACACAGTGTACAACCCTTTGCAAAAGGGATTTTTAGCGTCGCAGATTGCTGCAACTGAAATAAATGGTAACACCCGTGGCGGGCGTATTGAGTTTGACAATATTCGTACCGATGTATTGCAAGGTGAAGTACATGACGAAAAAGCCTTTTATGCTTTAGGGGGCGTAGCAGGGCATGCAGGCCTCTTTAGTACGGCTGGCGATATAATGGTATTGATGCAGGTGCTGCTTAACGGCGGTGGCTACGACAATAAACAGTTATTTACCCCACAAGTACTCGCGCAATTTACTCAGCCTCAAGCCAGCGACGAAACCTATGGCTTAGGCTGGCGAAGAGCAGGGCACCAAGCACGCACATGGCATTTTGGCCCGTATGCCAGCCCAAGAGCCTATGGTCATACTGGCTGGACCGGCACCGTTACTGTGATTGACCCCGAGTATGACCTTGCCATCGTGTTACTTACCAATGCCCGTCACACACCTATTGAGGGCAACGATAAAAATTATGAATTTGTCGGAAAGCGTTTTGAAACAGGTAAGTATGGTTCAATTATCTCACTGATTTATGAGAGTATATTAAATCACTAGTCGATTTAAGTTGAGTTTAGCGGCAAAGCCATTAAGCTTAGCGAGTTTTTGCATAATAAAAATAAAATATTGGTCTTAATTTAAAAGGGTTTTTATGTCTTGGTATTCAATTTTACCACCCTTGATTGCTATCTTAATTGTGTTTTGGCGCAAAGAAGTGATCATGGCTTTATTGGTCGCCGTTGCGTCGTCTGAGTTTTTGCTAGCCCTCAATGGTGAAGGCAATAGCGTGTTTTACACTTTTATCAATACCATTGAACGGGTAATCGAAGTCGCGAGCTCAGCGGGTAACAGCCGTATTCTTATTTTTAGTATTTTGATTGGTGCACTGCTTGCCTATATTCGTGAATCTGGCGGTGTGGCAGCAACCGTAAACCTATTAATGAACAAAGGTGTTGCTAAAAGTAAGCGCCAAGTGGGTTATTTAACCATGTTCTCGGGCATTGCGGTGTTTATTGAATCGAACTTGAGCGTATTAACTTCGGGTATTTTATCGCGAGGTTTATTTGATAAATTTAAAATGAGCCGGGCGCGTCTTGCCTATATTATTGATAGTACTAGTGCACCCGTGTGTATTTTAATTTTACTTAACGGCTGGGGTGCGTATGTGCTTGGCCTACTTGGTAACTACGAGATGGAAGAGTCTGCTGTTTCGGTACTGTGGGGCAGTATTGGTTATAATTTTTATGCGATTATCACCTTGCTCATCGTGTTTTATACCATTACTTTCGACAAAGTACATGGGCCATTAAAACAAGCCGAAGAGAACTTTGAGCAGCAAGAAACCGAATTAGCAGAAGAAGTTAAAGGCTCAAAAGCGCGTTACATGCTTATTCCACTTATTACCTTAATTGGCAGCATGGTTGGCTTTATGTTCTGGACTGGCGATGGCGATATTGCTAGTGGCAGTGGCTCAAAATCAGTGTTGTATGCAACCATTTTAGCCTGTGTAGTCGCTTACTTTTTAATGATTAGCTCTCGTGATTTTACTCACCATAAGCTTGTTGATATTGGCTTTAAAGGCATGGGTGAATTATTACCGCTGGTTGCAATTGTCTTGTTATCACTCACACTTGGTGCGAGCTTAAAAGACTTAGGCACCGGTGTGTTTGTAGCGGGGCTTGTGGGTGATTTCTTACCTATTTACCTTGTTGTGCCAGTGCTATTTTTAACCGGAGCGGTTATTTCATTCACTACGGGCACCTCGTGGGGCACATTTGCCATTCTTATTCCAATTGGTGTGCCGCTTATTCAAGCGCTAGGTTTACCGCCTTCACTGGTTATTGCTGCCATTCTAGGTGGCGGTGTGTTTGGCGATCACTGCTCGCCAATTTCAGATACCAGTGCGGTATCGGCGATTGCCTCTGGGTGTGACTTATTAACCCACGTTAAAACTCAAATGCCTTACGCCTTATTCGGCGGCGCATTAACCTTTATCGCTTACTTGGTAACCAGTATTTTGGTTTTGTAACTTTAAGCCTTAAGCAAACAATAAAAAACCACAGAGAAATCTGTGGTTTTTTATTGTCCGTACCTCGTATTTCTAGGCTCGCTTCTCAAATCTCGATAGCCAGCACGTTCAAATCTGATATCTGACGACTGAAAACTAGCTTCTTCGAGGTGACAGCTTAAGGCTTGGATCTAGGCTTTAGGCACAACTTTATAAATACCTACACCATCAACCCCAAGGTATAAATCTCCATTTGGATGGGTCGCAATACTGCGCACTCTGCCAACACCCTCAAATACTTTGCTGTGGCCAGTGACTTTATTACCATCGAGTTTAACAAGCACAAGGTGAGCAAACTTCATTGAGCCCACGGCTATTTGCCCTTGCCACTGCGGGTATTTATCGCTATTTATAAACGCCATACCAGAGGGCGCAATTGAAGGTACCCAGTACCAATCTGGTTGCTCCATGCCTTTGCGGCTTGTTTCATCGGTGATTTTTGTACCAATGTAGTTAATGCCGTAGGTGATCTCAGGCCAACCATAATTAGCCCCAGCTTTAATAATATTAATTTCATCTCCCCCACGAGGGCCATGTTCATGACTCCAAATTACCCCAGTTTCTGGGTGCATAGCCATACCTTGAGGATTACGGTGACCATATGAGTAAATGCTTTTACGCGCGCTCTTATGGTTATAAAAAGGGTTTGATTCAGGAATAGAGCCATCACTGTTGATACGGTGAATTTTACCCGCATCGTAATCAAGGCTTTGTGGGTGAACATCTCTGTCGCCACGGTCGCCAATCGAAAAATACAAATAACCGTCTTTATCAAACTCAATACGCGAACCATAGTGTTTAGTTGTTGTGGTATTTGGTTCACCATTAAATAAGAGTTGCTGGTCTACAAGCGTCATGTCCTTTAAACGTGCACGCATTATTGAGGTGTTATAGCCTTCATCATCACCTTCATAACCTGAGTAAGAAAGGTAAATCCAGCCATTGTCGGCAAAATTTGGGTCGAGCTCTATATCAAGTAATCCCCCTTGGCCTTCTGCGTGAAGCTTAGGAGTTCCTTTGATTATTTGTTTATCAAGCTGACCATCGCGGATCAGCCTTAACTCACCACGCCTATCGGTCACTAATAAATCACGCTCGTTTAGCCACGCCATACCCCAAGGGATCTGAATCCCTTTACTCACTAATTCAAGCTCATACTTATTGGCACTGGCATCTAACGGAATTGTTTGCTCTGGCTGCGCACATGCCTGCAAGCTGGTTAAACTGATAGAAGCGACGACGAGGCTGCTAAATAAAGACTTTTTCATGGTTACTCCAAATTATTAAGCACAATACTATTAGCCTAGCTTGTTCGTAGGTAAATTGTTATTAACTTTCAGTAAAGTGCGACTATTGGTAGAAAAAGCGGGATAGAACAAAAGCGGTTGTAAGTTAGGGGTTAGGGGTTAGAGGCTAGAGGTTAGAGGTTAGGGGTTAGAGGTTAGGGGTTAGAGATTAGAGGTTAGAGATTAGAGGTTAGAGATTAGAGGTTAGAGGTTAGAGGTTAGAGGTTAGAGGTTAGAGGTTAGAGGTTAGAGGTTAGAGGTTAGGGGTTAGAGGTTAGAGGTTAGAGTAGGAGTAGGAGTAGGAGTAGGAGTAGGAGTGGCTTCAGCCGTGAATTACGTGAGATTAGTACGCAGGGTAAACCCGCTTCTCGCTTCTCATTACTCGAAGTTAGCGCAATCGACTCACAACTAACGACTGGAAACGAGTGTCTTAACTTTCACATTTCACGGCCTCATGCGTTAACTGTTTAAGTGCGATGATTTGCCCTTGTTGGTTTTGGTCAAGGGCCAACAGGTCGCCTTGGTGAATGTGGGTATCGAGTGTGCCGTGTTTTTGTAGCTCTTCAAGTAGTGACTGTTTTATTTGTACGAGTATATTTTGCTCGCAGTCTGCGATATACCAATCGTTATCAACACTGACTAAGCGGCCAGTGAAGCGGGTACGGGTTTGATGAGCTGCAAGGGCGTGTTGGTAGTCGGCATCTAGGGTCTGTTTTTGTTGTTTTAGGTTGCTGACATAGCTGCCTTTTGCGTCAAGTTCATGAACTTCAAGCCAGTGGTAATCTGATAAATCTACAGCATATACGTCAGTCAGTTCGCGGTTATTGTATTGCAACATAATAAAGCCCAAAATGGCCAGCGCAGCAAAAACACCTGTCATTTGAAGTCCTAAAAAGCGTTGCTGTTTTGAGCGAGCTTGTTGTGGCTTTTGCATTTGCGTCAGCTGCTCAGGACTTAAAGTATGCTGTGCTTTGCGTTTTTGATAATGCGCTTTTAAATCGGCATCAAATTGCTCGTCGTCACGCTTCATGATTGCCTCCAAGTTGTTGTTTTAGGTTTTGACGGGCGTATCGCAGCCGAGTTTTTATGGTCTCATGGTTGCTTTGTGTAATGGCAACAATGTCATCGAGGCTAAAGCCTTCTTGCTGTAATGTCAGGGCTTCTCGCTGTACAAAGCTAAGCGCCATTAGTGCTTTATCAAATGCGTCATAATCGTAGTGATAACTTGCATCGTGTGGCTCAGACACTAGCTGGTTGTCTTCTAGTTCAACAAATTTTTGTTGTTTTCGAAACTCATCAATTAGCACGTTACGCGCTAAACGAAATAGCCACGCTTTTGGGTTGTTTTGCGCGTGATAAAAGTCACGTTTATCAATGACTTTTAACCAGGTTTGCTGGCAAATATCGAATGCTAAATCTTTATCACTTTGTGTTACTAGGTAGTGATAAAGGTCGTTACCGTATTGAGCAACAAGTTGGTTGAGATAACGGTTGTCGCCTGTTTTGGCATACAGCGCCAAACAATCGCTGTTTGGCGTGTCAAATAACCATGTCTTGATGCTCATTAGCATAGGCCGTTATCCATCTATTTTAAAATCAAGTTGAACGCTTTGGTTTGTTTGTAATTGTGCCACACCTTCAACTACTTTGGGGCGGTATTTCCAACGTTTTATAGCGCGAATAGCTTCTCGGTCAAATACTCGTTTTGGCTCAGCGTCAATAATGACTGGGTCGATAACTTCGCCGGTGGGTGAAATGCTGAAACTAATTTGCACCCATCCTTCAATACCATCACGTGCAGCAACAGGGGGATACTTAGGGTTAATACGCACGATAGGGGTCGCATCACCGGTTGGTTGATTAATTGCTTTACTGAGTGAGTCGCCAATGCCATCAAATTTTATAGTAGGTGTTGCATCGGAAATGATTATTGTATCTGGGTTTTCAGCAGCTGGCCGCGGGGGCGTTTTCGGTGGCACCTGAGCAACGGGCGGTGGCGGCAAAGTTTGCTTTACTTGCACTTTTGAGTCTTCGGGCACTTGGTAAATTTCAACGGTGATATCGGGGCCCATTTTTATATCTGCGCGTTGCTCTGCTGAAATTAGGTATTGCATAAAAGCAAATGCAGCAAAGGTCATTACCCCGCCACCTATAATTGCGACGGTTGTCTTTAAAGCGCCATTGCTGTTATTCAAGCTTGCTGAGTTTAGTGGTAAAGTATGCATAGCCGTTCCTTTTTGGATAATTGCTTTCATAGCTAAAACGGCTGGCAAATAAAAAAGGGGTGAAACTATTTTCACTTTTTATTTTTTCACTTTAATTAGTGTGATTCTTTAGGTAGTTATGAAACTCATTCAAATAGATAAAGCCCGTTACCGTAAGCATTTAAACCACGTTATTGTAGCGTGTGTTATTGCTTTAGCCGTTGGTAGTTTAGCCATTTCACAAACCTTGATTGCGTTATTCCCAGACCCAAGTGGGAGTCATTTTCACTGGAATCTATTGGGGGTTGTTGTGTGCAGTTTGCTGGTGGGCTTTGTACTCAATAAATACCGCAACCATGATTATATGACCGAGATTGTGTATGTGTGGGAGCTTAAAAAAGCGCTGAATAAGATTACCCGTAAAATGCCAAAGCTAAAAGCGGCTGGGCGTGAGGGCAATGCCGATGCTTTATTAGCGATTCATTACAGCTATGCTGGCTCGCGTTTGTTATGGCAGCTCGACGACAACACCATCACTATGGATGAGCTGGCAATTAAACAAGCTGAGCTTGATAGTGTCGCCGAGAAATATAATTTAAGCCTGGATGCCGAGCGCTATGATGAGGCTATTTTAAAGAACTTTTAAGGACGAGTAATGAAGAAGGTTTTGGTTGTATGTTTGGGTAATATTTGCCGCTCACCAACTGCTGAAGCGGTGCTCAGAAGTCGTGCAAAGACGCTTAATGTTAATGTAAAAGTCGACTCAGCAGGCACGATTGGCTATCACCAAGGTAATCCACCTGATTCACGTTCAAAAGCAGCAGGCGAAAAACGAGGCTACAGCTTTAAAGGGATTTATTCGCGCCCGGTTACGCAGGCTGATTTTTATGAGTTTGATTTTATTTTAGCGGCTGACAAGCAAAACCTTGCTGATTTACACGCGCAATGCCCTGAGCATTTGCAATATAAATTGTCGTTATTTTTAAGCCATGGTGATGCGGGCGAGCAAGAAATTCCCGATCCTTACTATGGTGGCGATCAAGGTTTTGAAAAGGTCCTAGATTTAATCGAAAACGCGGCGGATAACTTGCTCAAAAAGCTTTAATTTTTTTAAAAGGTCGCACTGCGACCTTTTAGTTTATTTTGATTAGTTTATTTTAAAGTCGAGCTGAACTTGGGTTGTTGATGCAACGGCATGCCCATCTTCAAATTTTGGGGCATAACGCCACTTTTTCATTGCTTTTATAGCTTCTACTTCGAATGCTTTACCGCCTTTAGACTCAAGTACGGCAACGTTATCTACAAAGCCTGTGGGAGTCACTTCGAACTCCATAATAACAGAACCACTTTGTCTAAGCTGTGCCTTTGACATGGGGTACTTAGGATGCACGCGATACAAGGGCTCTTGCTCTTGGTTGTCTTTCCACGGCACCATTTTTGCGATAGCAATACAGTGTTTGGTTGCTTCATCGCTTTTACCTATTTTTTCGTATAAATGAACTAGCTTAGAGTGGGCGTCCAGTTCGGCTTTGTGATCAAAACTGAGTGCGTCATCAAATACTTTAACAACATGGTTAAGGCGCTCAATTGCGTAGTCATAATCGTGCCTGCTTTGAGCAAAAGCGGCGGCTAAAAAGTCTGCTTGAATACGCTCTAGCGAGTTACTTGGCACATTATCTTTGTAATATTCATCGGCTTCTTCTAGGTAACGTTTAGCTGTTAAGTAACGTTCACCACTGTTTTTAAGGGCCAAAATACGTGCTGCACTGAGCTTACTGTCGGCAACCAGTTTGTCATTCTTTTGTTGCTCAGCAATGCTAATTAAGTCGCTTAAGTAAGCACTTGCTTTTCTTGCTGATTGAGTCGATTCAGCCATGCCGAGCAGTGCATCATAGACTTCGGTACTGTGTTCACCATGTCTTTTTTCTAAAATAGTGTATGCCGTTTTGTATAACTCGTATTGTTTTTCGTGCTGGTACGTGGCAAGACTATTTGCGTAGTTAATGGCTAAATTCGCTGTATTATCGGTGTTTTCGCCATACACTTTTTGACCGAGTTGATAGGCTTTTTGCGCAAGTTCGGTAGTGTCTTGTTGGTTTTCAAGCGCAGCTAAATAGGCGCGGTAAGTTTCATTAAACTCACTGTTTATATCTTGATTAGCTAAACAAGGCTGGCTTAATAGTATGCCATAAACATATGGCTAAAGAGGCTTTTTTCATAATAATCCTTATTATATTTCGCAAGTTAGCTTTTAAATAAACCACAAACGAGGGTTACTCATATTTATTAGTCGAGATTAACAAAAGGTATTATAAATGTCACTTAATTGGGTAATTTCTAGTTAAAAATGCGGAGGAAGTGTTGATGAATACGGCTGTAAAATTAAGCTTGAAAGATGTGCAAAGCTCGTATCTTCGTCTGGTTTGAGTGTATAATACTTGAATTGCTGGTAACTGCCTCAATATTAGTTATCACTCGTCGTATGTTGCATTCTTACAACCTCAAACTGTTGTAATCACATTTGCAGTATTGCATTTATTTTTTTAATTTGGATTTGTCGTGGCGCAAGTAAGAGCAAGAGTCCAGCTAAATGTTGGCAAAAACAGTGATATCCCTGCAGAAATCGTCTCGTTTAGTGGTTTAAATGATGGTCAAGAGCATATTGCTTTAGTATTTAATCAAGCCGACACCGAGCAAGACATCCCCTTAATTCGTATGCATTCAGAGTGCTTAACGGGTGATGTATTTCATTCTTCGCGTTGTGACTGTGGTGAGCAGTTAAATGAGTGCATTGAAATGATGCATGAGCAAGGTGGAATTTTATTATATTTGCGCCAAGAAGGGCGTGGCATAGGTTTATACAATAAGATTGATGCTTATGTATTGCAATCGCAAGGTATGAATACTTACGAAGCGAATAACCACCTAGGTTTTGCCGATGATTTGCGTGATTTTTCTGACGCTGTTTTAATGCTCGAGGCACTTAATCAAAAGCATGTTAAGTTAATGACTAACAACCCAAATAAGCTCAAAGCTCTGCGTGATGCTGGCATTGAAGTTGATTCAGTTGTCGGCACGCATGCACACATTAAAGCAGGTGTTGTTGGTAATCGCGCTTACTTAGAAACAAAAATCAAACATGGTTCACACATGCTTGATATCAAAAAAATTAAAAAGCCTGAATAATTTTCACAGCAGGTGACTATAAACAAATAGCGCACCCAGTTATACTCGGTGCGTTTTGTCGTTATTGAATGAGAAGCTATGTCGATCGAAGTGCGTATTTTTAAAGCCGATGCAGGCGTAAAATGGTTTAAAGCAGGTTGGGAAATCTTTAAGCTGCAACCGTTTACGTTTATTTTAATGCACCTATTAATAGGTGTGATTGGTTTCTTATCGTTAGTGTTACCCCTGCTGCAAGTTGTCGGTGCATTTGTTGCCCCATTTTTAATGGCGGGCTTTTATCAAGCCGTGCTAACTAAACAACAAGGTGGCACGATTAGTCAGGCAGATATCTTTAAACCGTTTACCAATAAAGGGAATCGTATTGGTTTAGTGCGAGTTGCTGTGTATCAAATGGCGGCGGGCATTTTATTAGCGGTGTTATCTAATTTTATCTTTGCAGATGCCTATGCGGTTATTTCAAGTCAAACGTTCGACCCACAAAACCAAACACACATAGCGGATTTACTGGCAACCATTTCTATGGGGCAGGTGGCCGTTTTTTTACTGGCAATCTGTGTGTATTTAACGGCGTTTGCTTATGCAGTCCCCTTGGTTTATTTTCAAAAGCAAACCAACATGTTCCAGGTATTAAAAACCTCGTTCATGGTGTTTTATCATAATATGGCTCCGTTAGGTGTTTACGGTTTGATTTGTGCTGTATTAATGCTGATCTGTATACCTTTATCGTTTATTCCACTATTGGTTTTAATGCCAATTTGTTACATTAGCTTCTTCGTGTCTTTTCAGGCTATTTTTATGCCAGTTGTGCCAAAAAGTGATGACCAACCAAAGACACCAGAAACATCGTCACAATCAGGACGCTTTGACGCGTAATGGATGATAAAGAAAAAAAGTTAAAAAATTACGTACTTTGGTTACTTTCACGACAAGATTACTCGCGTCGTGATTTAACCCGAAAGCTACAACAAAAAGAAGCGACGCCCGAGTTTACAGAGCGTTTGTTAGATTGGTGTGAGTCACACAACTTTATTAACGAGCAGCGCTACTGCGAAGGGTTTGTACGCCGCCATTTAGCGAAGTATCATGGGGCTAAACGCATCCAAAGCGAAGCAATGGCAAAAGGGATAGATCGGGCTTTGTTAGACAAGACGCTCGAAGAGTTCGAAATCGATTGGTTTGAGCTCGCACAGGACGCATATTTAAAAAAGTTTTCAAATTCACGTAGAGAACTCGATCAGAAAGAAAAAGCGAAACGTGTACGCTACTTGATGTATCGAGGCTTTAATTACGAACAAATTGATTTTGCAATGCAAGCACAGCAATAAACGGGTGAGACTTTCACATGCAGCATATGACTACCGCACAGATCAGGCAACAGTTCTTAGACTTTTTTGCCTCTAAACAACACCAAATTGTTCCTTCAAGCTCGCTGATCCCGGGCAACGATGCCACATTATTATTCAATAACGCCGGCATGGTGCAATTTAAAGATGTATTTTTAGGTGCGGAAAGCCGCCCTTATTCACGTGCAACCAGCTCACAGCGTTGTGTGCGCGCAGGTGGTAAACATAACGACCTTGAAAACGTGGGTTACACTGCACGTCACCATACATTCTTCGAAATGTTAGGTAACTTCAGCTTTGGCGATTACTTCAAACAAGACGCGATTAAGTTTGCGTGGCAGTTTTTAACAGAGACTGTAAAGTTACCGCAAGAAAAGTTATTGGTTACTATTTACCACGATGACGAAGAAGCGTTTAACATTTGGCACAAAGAAGTGGGTCTAAGTGAAGACCGCATCATTCGTATTGCAACCAGCGATAACTTCTGGTCAATGGGTGACACGGGTCCGTGTGGTCCATGTTCAGAAATCTTTTATGATCACGGTGAAGAAATTTGGGGGGGGCCTCCAGGTTCACCTGAAGAAGATGGCGACCGTTTCATTGAAATTTGGAACCTCGTATTCATGCAATACAACCGCCATGCCGACGGTACAATGGAGCCGCTTCCTAAGCAATCTGTTGATACTGGTATGGGTCTTGAGCGTATCGCGGCTATTTTACAAGGCGTTCACTCAAACTACGAAATCGATTTGTTCCAAGCACTCATTGCTGCGGCGGCTAAAGTAACCAACGCGCAAGATTTAAATGATAAATCATTACGCGTAGTGGCTGACCACATTCGTTCGTGTGCATTCTTAGTGTCTGACGGCGTTATGCCATCAAACGAAGGCCGCGGTTACGTATTACGTCGTATTATTCGTCGTGCAGTACGTCACGGTAACAAACTTGGCGCAAAAGGCGCGTTCTTCTATAAGCTTGTTGCTGCACTAATCGAGCAAATGGGTCAAGCGTACCCTGAGCTTGCTAAGCAACAAGAAATTATCGAAAAAGTATTACGCATCGAAGAAGAGCAGTTTGGTAAAACACTTGAGCGTGGTCTAGCGATTCTTGAAGAAAGCCTTACTGACATCGAAGGTGATGTGATCCCGGGTGATTTAGTCTTCAAGCTTTACGATACTTACGGTTTCCCTGCTGATTTAACGGCTGACGTTGCGCGTGAGCGTTTCATGACTATTGATGAGCAAGGTTTTCAAGAGTGCATGGCTGTTCAGCGTAAGCAAGCACAGCAAGCGGGTAAATTTGGTGCTGATTATAACCAGCAACTTAAATCTGAAAAACACACAGACTTTAAAGGGTACGACTCAGAGCACTACACTGGCACCGTGGTTGAATTATTTGCTGAGGGCCAATCTGTTTCTGTACTTGAAGATGGCCAAGAAGGTATTGCAATTCTTGACCGTACACCATTCTACGCCGAGTCAGGTGGTCAGGTTGGTGACACGGGTGTGTTAAAAGTGGCGGGTGGTGAGTTTGTTGTTACTAACACTACCAAGCTGGGTAATGCATTTGCGCACCATGGTCGTGTACAAGGCCGCATTGGTACAAACGACAAAGCAGAAGCTACAATTGATGCTGCACGTCGCGATAGCATTAAGAAAAACCATACTGCCACGCATATTTTACATGAAACGCTTCGCCAAATTTTAGGTGATCACGTAAGTCAAAAAGGTTCACTGGTTGACCCTGAGCGTTTACGTTTTGATTTCTCTCACTTTGAAGCCGTAACAAAAGATGAATTACGTCAAATTGAGCGTGCAGTGAACGACGAAATCCGTCGTAACTTTGCGCTTGAGACTGAGCTTATGGCAATTGATGAGGCCAAGGCAAAAGGGGCGATGGCGTTATTCGGTGAGAAATACGACGACGAAGTGCGCGTAGTCACGATTGGTGATTACTCAATCGAGCTGTGTGGTGGTACTCACGTTAAGCGTGCTGGTGATATTGGTTTATTCAAAATCGTATCAGAAAGCGGCATTGCAGCTGGTATTCGTCGTATCGAAGCGGTAACAGGTGCTGAAGCTGTTGCGTATGTCAGTGAGCAGGAGCAACAGTTAAACGATGTTGCAGCTCTAGTAAAAGGTGATAGCAGCACGGTACTTGAAAAAGTAACAGCACTCCTTGAAAAGTCAAAAGGGCTTGAGAAGCAAATTGCTCAGCTTAACGATAAGCTAGCAAGTGCGGCGGGTGCATCGCTACTTGACTCAGTTGTTGAAGTGAATGGTATTAAACTTCTAGTTGCTGATGTAGCTGGTACAGAGTCGAAAGCATTACGTGGCATGGTTGATGACCTGAAAACGAAGATTGGTTCAGGCGTGATTGCACTTGGTGTAGCAAACGGCGACAAAGTTAGCTTAATTGCCGGTGTAACTAAAGACCTGACAGGCAAAGTGAAAGCGGGTGAACTTGTTAATCACATGGCTGCACAAGTGGGCGGTAAAGGCGGTGGTCGTCCTGATATGGCGCAAGCGGGTGGTACTCAGCCAGAGAACCTAAGCGCAGCTTTAGAAAGCGTAACTAGTTGGTTATCTGAACGTTCTTAATCACTAGTGGCACTTATCGTCCAAAAGTTCGGCGGCACTTCAGTGGGCTCCATTGAGCGTATTGAGGCCGTCGCCGACCTTGTTGTTAAAACAAAACAACAAGGCCATCAAGTTGTGGTGGTGCTCTCGGCTATGTCGGGAGAAACTAACCGTCTGATTGACCTCGCTAAACAAATAGATTCTCGGCCTAGTGCCCGTGAACTCGATGTGTTGCTTACCACTGGTGAGCAAGTGTCGGTATCGTTGTTGGCAATGGCAATAATTAAGCGTGGACACTCAGCTGTTAGCTTACTTGCCGATCAGGTAAATATTCGTACTGACAATATGTTCGGTAAAGCCCGTATTGAAGAAATTGCAGCGACACGGCTAAAGCATGAGCTTGAACATAACCGAATTGCAATTATTGCTGGTTTTCAAGGCCGTGATATCGAGGGCAATATCACCACGTTAGGTCGCGGCGGCACTGATACCTCAGCAGTTGAAATTGCGGGGGCAATTAATGCCGATGAATGCCAAATTTATACTGATGTTGACGGCGTTTATACGACCGATCCACGCATTGAACCAAATGCGCGTCGTATGAGCCATGTTACCTTTGAAGAAATGCTCGAAATGGCGAGTTTAGGCGCAAAGGTCTTACATATTCGCAGTGTCGAAGCAGCAGGAAAGTATAATATACCGCTCAGGGTGTTATCGAGTTTTAATCCCGATCAAGGGACCTTGATCAGTTTTGAGGAGCCGGATGTGCAAGCAAATATTGTGTCGGGTATTGCGTTTAATCGAGATGAAAGTCTTATTTATGTCAACGCAGTGCCACAAGGAATGGAAAACCTTGCAAAAATTTTGCAACTTTTTGCAGAATTCGGTATCGAAATAGATATGATTAATCAAGTTAATCATAACTTTGAAAAAATAGACTATGCTTTTACTGTGCACACAAATGATTTTGAGCAGGCGCTTGAAATTTTAACCAGTAACCAAAGTGCTATCAAAGCTGAATCTATAAATGGAGTAAGCAACGTTGCCAAGGTATCTGCTGTTGGCGTAGGGATGAAATCTCACTCAGGTGTCGCAAGTTTATTTTTTAATGCACTTGCACAAGAAAGCATCAAAGTGATACTTATATCAACATCAGAAATAAAGATATCAGTTTTAATTGATGAAAAGTATTTAGAACTGGCTGTACGTGCACTACACAAAGTTTTTTTAACTGAAAATGAGTAAGATATAGAGTTTTTACTTACTTTTAGGTCTAGTTTTCATTAAAATGATTTTGACGCGGAATCTTTTAATTTTTTGGAACATGGGAGCAAGAGAATGCTAATACTAACTCGAAGAGTAGGTGAAACCCTAATGATCGGTGACGAAGTAACAGTTACTGTTCTTGGTGTTAAAGGAAATCAGGTTCGCATTGGTGTAAATGCACCTAAAGATGTCTCTGTACATCGTGAAGAAATTTACATGCGAATCCAAGCAGAGAAATCTAACCCTAATCCGGGTAATGTTTAATCAGCAACAAGATTTTTTTAAGAGCCACTCATTGAGTGGCTCTTTTATTTAGCACGGTGGTCATTGCTTCGTTTAGCGCTTGCTTTGATAAATACTGCATGCCTTTGTCTGCTTTTAAAATATAACCCCGCTCTGTTTCAATAATCTCATTGATTTGCTGCCAACTTAATTGGTAGCTTTTGTAAGGGTTTTCGGCTTTTACACCCTCATCATCAAAACTAACGGTTACTTCACTGCCTGATGCGCGACTCAGCATTTGTCTAGTGACCCACCAAGGGCGTTTGTAGTAAAACGATAAACACTCAACGATAGCCAGCATAAACATAAAGCTGCCAAGGTAATGGTTTTCAAGCATATAAAAGGCAAGTAACCCTAGGCTTATTAGCAATACTAATAATGGATATTTTGGTTTTGCCTGTGAAGAGTAGGGCAATGACTCATCAAAGCACTCATAGTAATAAGGTTTATCTAGTGTGTAAGTTATACTTAGCGACATTCATAGTACTCACATTATTTGATACATGAAGTTTATCATTTTTAGAAAAAAACTACCGTAGTTGGTTTTCATTTTGTTGTCATTATGAGAGCTTATACCAACCTGCAATATTACTTAATCATTCAGAGGGATTAAACCTGACGCTAGCTGCGTTAAAAGTTTCTATCTAGAACAACGTAATGATGAAGCTTTTCGCCTTGCTATTGCCCGTTTTACCTGTCTCTAAACAGCTTATTTAATTAAGCTGCCTAGAGTTTAAGTGAATGCGTTTAAGTAAATGTGTTTTTAGGCGAAAATATTATGCTCGTTAGCTCATTATCTTTAGCTCTTACAGTGGCCACTAACTCGTTTTTAGTTATGGCCGACATGCCTTATACACCGATTGATGAAATTAACCTTGCTAAGCCCAATGGCAAGTTAGCAAAAGCTGTTGCGACTACGCCTCATGGCTTTTTGATGCATTTAGGTGATATGAAATCTGGCTCTCTTGCATGTACCAATGAACTCTTAACAAGCAATAAAAAACTACTTACTTCTCTTTCTTCTCAGCCATTTATTTACACGCCTGGCGACAATGAATGGACCGACTGTGACCGTGCTACGCTAAATCCCCGTTTTGATGAACTTGAGCGATTAAACTACGTTAAAGGATTAATGTATGACGAAGCATACGTTAAAAAAGCGAAGCAGCTAGAGGGCTTTACACAGCAGGCCGATATGCTTGAAAACGCTCGCTGGCAGTTTGACGGAATAGAGTTTCGCACTTTGCATATACCAGGTACGTTTAATGGCCGCTCTCAAATACTAAAAACTGATAAATATGTTGCACTCGATGCGGCCGATACACGAGACAAGCTTAATGTAAATTGGTTAAATCAGGCGTTAGTTAATCAGAGTGCGAAGGCATATGTGTTTGGCTTTCAAGCCGATATCTATCGTTCAACTAAAAAGCAGCCATGCGCTGATTCACGCCGAAGCGACTGCGACGCCTTTAAAGTATATCGAGATGCAATCAATGACTTTGCAAAGCGCACTGATAAGCCGGTGTTGGTAATGCATGGTGATACACCCCCATACTGTCAGCAGCAACTGGCTGATAATTTAACCCGTTTGAATGTACCCGGCGACTTTGAAGTAAGTGATATAGCGAAGGTGAGTTTAGTCGATGGTCATTGGCAAATTAACAGTATGGCGTCAGGGAAGGTATTAACTGTTCAATGTAAGTAAAAAATTAAGTAAAAAAAGAGCGGCTTTATAAGCCGCTCTGGTTTTAAGTTATTAAAACTTTAACTTCACACCCATTTTAAATTGACGACCTAAAACGTCATAGTTACTTGGGAATGTGTTACCTGAGTTTGAGCTTGTATCACCAGCTTCACCGCCCACTACAGGTGGCTCTTTTTCAAACATGTTATCAATACCGAATGTAACATTCATGTATTCGGTAACATGATAGCTGGCAAATAAATCGAAGTAATCATAGCTTTCAATACTTCTGAATTCTTCAAAAACATTAGGTGCTTCGATTGGCTCAACATCAACACCATCTATATGGCGCCATTGTAATGAAACCGTAAAGTCTTCCCAAATCCAGCTAGTACGTTGTACCCAGCGTAATTCAGAAACAGGATCACAGCTTGTGCTGAAATACCCTTTACAGTCAATAATGCGGGCAGTGCTGGAACTTTGTGATTCTTGAGTTAGGTATTTGTTTACATTACCAGAGAACTGCAATTCGCCCATATCATCAAGCAAAATACCAAAATTAAACCCAAGCTCTACACCCTCGGCGCGTTGGTTTTTTAAGTTGGTCGTAAATTGCTCAATACCCGCGCCAGCAATTGTTAAATCACCCCCAATGCGGTTGATTTTTGCACACTCGTTTGCATCGCCAAGTACATAACATGCATCTAGAATTTCCTGAGCTGAGAAGTTACCAATAATATTATCAATATCAATATCGTAGTAATCGAGTGTAATTGTAAAGTTTTCAACTGCACTGAACTCAGGCGTCCAGACAATACCCGCAGTAAATGTTTCTGCTTCTTCAGCACCAGGTGGGTTTAAAGGATCGCTCCCGCTGATAACTTGCACTTGACCAGATATTACATCTTGTACATTACCTACTTGCGCGTCAGTCATGCCAGTTGAAATACAAAGTTGTCTCAACGTTGCATCAATATTAGCGGCATTTGCGACAGAGCAAGGATCTTGTTGTGCATTGTCTAAGCCTGTGACTACAGGTGATGCAATCTCACCAACATTAGGTGCACGTGTTGCTTGTTGTTGCATTACACGAACAAGTACATCACTTACAGGGCGCCAGTTAAAACCGAGCTTCCAAGTTTCGTTACTACCAACAGTGTCATAGTCTGCCCAGCGGAAACCAAATTCAACATCAAGTGTTTCAGCACCAGGTAACCCATCTAACACAGGTAGGTAACCTTCTAAAAATACCTCATCAACTTTAAAGCCACCCGAAATCGGTAGCTGGTTACCACCGGCTCCCCCTTGGCAGCTTGCAGGGGCAAGTTTTAAACATTCATCCGGTTCAAAAAGGCCTTTTTCGCGACGATTTTCATAACCAAAGCTCATCGAAAGTGGCGCACCTGCACCTGGAATTTCGATAAAATTAATGGCGCCATTAACCGTTGCGGTGAAAATTTCTTGGCTGTATTTTTGCTGTTGCAGGGCGATTGCTTGAGCGTATCCTGCCATTTCTTCAGTGATTGTACCGAAACCACCAAATAAATTGATTGGCACACAGCTAGAATCACCATTTTTACAAGTGACACCATCTGTTGTATCAAGAGCATTTTGAATATTAGTTAGGTTAGTATAGCCGCCACGCACTGTGGTTCTGTTAGATTCACCATATTGGTAGCTAACATCGTATTCCCAGTCATCAAGGAAGAAACCTGTCACACCAGTTACAAGTTGGAATTGCGCACTGTCATAACGTTCTGTTCTTGCGCCAAGTTCTAACGTTCTACGACGAAGTTGAACTTTTAAATAGTCTTCACTATCAACGATACCATTGCCATTGACGTCTTGCCAGTTGCTATCATCTAAGCTTCCAGCTGCCAGAGCTGCTGTTGCTCCGTCAATCATAAATTGTCTAGCTTGGTCACCAATTAGTGGATTAGCAAGCGGTAAGTTGAAGCTTGAACCAAATGTTCCAGATGGTGCGACCTGAGTATCAACACTGGTATTTGTGTAGTTGAAGCTTGAATATACTTTATGCTCATCAGTTAAGTTATATTTAGCAATGGCTGTAGCAGAATAACGCTCTGAAGGTGTTTGGTAGAAGTTATAAGGGTTAAAGTTAAATACACTACAGGTGTCTGGTTGCAATGTTCCGTCATTTCTAAATTGCCCAGAACCTGTTGTACCCGCACCTACAATCGCAAATCTCGTAGGGAATGCAGTTGTTGAACCGCCACTTTCAACAGAGTTTGGACCGCTACAATCTGCTGGTGCTGGAATTGGGGGTTCACCATTGAGGAATTGCTCGTAGTTAGCACCTGTTTTAGTTTCTATACCGAGTAGGCCCAGCGGACGGTCACCCAGTAAGATTTGATCACGTTGGCTCCAGCCTAAAGAGAGAACCACATTGCCTTTATCATCTTCTAAATTAGAGCCGATTGTCAGGGCTATGCTGTCTTTATCGCCATCACCATCACCTGTTTCAGAGTGCTTAAAGTCTAAATCAACGCCTTGGAAGTCATCTTTTAAGACTACATTCACAGCACCTGCAATCGCATCTGAGCCGTATACCGCAGAGGCACCACCGGTAATAATGTCAATTCTTTCAATGAGGGCTGTGGGGATTGTTGAGCTATCAACAGACCCATTATAGTTGTATGGAATCATCCGGCGACCATTCATTAACACTAAAGAGCGTTGTGAACCTAAGCCCCTTAAGTTAATGGTTGCGGCACCGCCAGAGCCATTATTTACGTTACTACCGTCTCCAGGGATTGTAGAGGGAAGGGTTCTAAGGATTTGCTCTACTTCAGGTTCTTGTTGATAACCTAGTTCTTTTTCTCCAATTGAAACAATAGGGCTTGCAGAGACCGCACCAGGTTGTCTAATCCGACTACCGGTGACTGATATCACTTCGAGATCTTTTTTTGCTTCAGTTTCTTCTTCGGCTGAACTTGTTGGTGCATACAGTAAAACTGATGACACGAAGCCTGTACTAATTGCTAATCTTATAGCATTAGATAGTTTGCTGGTTAACATTGTTATCTCCCAATAAATTATAGTTGGCTAGAAAACAATGGAATACTGCTGATAGTCCATTCTTAGCAATATCAGCTTAGTATACATATTAGGTAAAAGTAAAAAAATACTTCGTTATTTTGTATATGTTTTTCAAAAATACCAATGCTTTACGAAAAAAAGCGACTTATAAAGCCGCTTTTTTTCGTAAAGTCTCTATTTTTAGCAGTTAGTTTCTTCTGCTTTTACACCTTCTTTAACTTCTTCGCATGCATCTTCTACTGCATTTTGAGCGTCGGTTACTGCTTCATCAATGCGCTCACCAGCTTCTTCTGCTGTGTTGTCTTCACACCCCATAATAAATAAAGCTGAAAATAGGGCAATAGTAGCTGCTTTTAAAGTTGAATTTTTCATAATGAAATTCCTTGTAAATAAATTAGTAAAGTAAATTGCTGTTGGTTTGTTATTACTTAGGTACATTGCCTCTAAGAGCACCTGATATAAGTGAAATAACAAGTAAAACTAAGAATATAAAAAATATGATTTTAGCTATGCCTGCTGCGGCCCCTGCAATACCGCCAAAACCTAACACTGCAGCGATTAGCGCTATAACTAAAAAAGTAACTGTCCAGCGTAACATAATGTTCTCCTTGGTTATTTAATTTCGTTTCGGTTGATTAGACTGAAGCGAGTTCCATACCAAAGTTTTAAAGTCCTTATTTTTCAATTTGTTAGTTTTGTTCTCGGTTTTTTTTGTGGCGTGTCGTTTGGTAATTATTACGAGTGATCATGTAACTTATTCATAGTGATAATTTTTCAACTTCTATGCTGAAAGTGGACGCCTGTGATTATGTTTTCTTGGTAAGACCAATTTAACCTGTATGGCATACAAGTTACCAAACCCCTTGCTTTAGCTGATTTTTACGCTGCTACGTTACACAGTTAACTATTTTTACATATAACTTTTGACTATATTGAGTATTTTTATCGTCTATATTGGGTAGTTAATTGCCGTAATGGCTTGGTGTTAATTAATTGTTTGATGTGTTACCCTGTAATTAATTGGTTTTACCAATTGACAATAAAGCTTTAAAAATAAGTTTTGTTTGTTATTATGAATGTATAAATATTCGATTTAAGTGTTTTTTTATTCTGAGTAGCGAGGGGAGCAGTATGGATATTGGTGGCTTACTTACAACCGCAGCCAGCTTAATGCTAACGGGTATGGTGGGTGTATTTATCTTTCTCAGTATTTTGATTTCAGCCGTACTGCTGATGTCGAAATTGTTGGGGCGATTTGAAAACTCTGCGAGCTCAGTTCCAGTCCGAACCGCAAAATTACAGCCTCAGCAAGGGGTACCACCGGCACATATTGCAGCTATCAGCGCTGCTATCGCTCAATTTAGAAATAAACAACAATAACGGAGCAGCTTGAACATGGCTAAATTAAAACTAACCGAATTAGTATTGCGTGATGCGCATCAATCTCTCTTAGCAACGCGTATGCGCCTAGATGATATGCTGCCTATTGCCGAAAAGCTTGATCATGCAGGTTATTGGTCTATTGAATCATGGGGGGGAGCTACTTTTGACTCCTGTATCCGTTATTTAGGTGAAGACCCTTGGCAGCGTATCCGTGAGCTAAAGGCGGCAATGCCAAACACTAAACAGCAAATGTTATTACGCGGTCAAAACCTTTTAGGTTATCGCCACTATGCTGATGACGTTGTTGAAAAATTTGTTGAACGCGCCCATAAAAATGGTGTTGATGTATTCCGTATTTTCGATGCGATGAATGATGTACGTAACTTAGAAACGGCGATTAAAGCGGCTGTTAAAGTGGGAGCGCACGCGCAAGGGACTATTTCGTATACGGTAAGCCCTGTTCATACGCTTGATATGTGGTTAAAACTTGCTAAACAATTAGAAGAGCTTGGTTGTCACTCTATTTGTATTAAAGATATGGCGGGTTTATTAAAACCGTATGAGTGTGAGCAACTCATTAAAGGGTTGAAAGAGACAGTTTCAATTCCGATTGCTATGCAATGTCATGCGACTACAGGGCTTAGCACTGCAACATATCAAAAAGCAATTGATGCAGGTATTGATATGCTTGATACCGCAATATCGTCAATGAGTATGACGTATGGCCACAGTGCCACTGAAACAATTGTGTCAATTGTTGAAGGCACAGAGCGCGATACTGAACTCGATTTAAATCAACTTGAAGAAATTGCTGCGTACTTCCGTGATGTTCGCAAAAAGTATGCGGCATTTGAAGGCAGCTTAAAAGGGGTTGATGGTCGAATTTTACTCGCACAAGTGCCTGGCGGCATGTTAACTAACATGGAAAACCAGCTTAAAGAGCAAGGTGCAGCAGATAAATTAGACCAAGTATTACTTGAGATCCCGCGTGTTCGTGAAGACTTAGGGTTCATTCCGCTTGTTACACCCACCTCACAAATAGTAGGAACACAAGCGGTACTTAATGTATTAACTGGTGAGCGTTATAAAACAATCACTAAAGAAACTGCCGGTGTACTTAAAGGTGAATATGGTGCGACACCAGCGCCAATGAATAAAGAGCTGCAAGAACGCGTCCTTGATGGTGCTGAACCGATTACTTGTCGCCCTGCTGATAAACTTGAGCCTGAACTTGAGAAATTAGAAGCCGAGCTTTTAAAAGAAGCCAAAGAGCAAGGCTTAGAGCTTGCTGATGAAGTAATTGATGATGTGCTTACTTATGCATTATTCCCGCAAATTGGCTTGAAGTTTATTAAAAACCGCCATAACCCTGATGCATTTGAAGCAGTTCCAACAGCTGAAACTGCCCAGACTGAAAGTAAACAACCTACGTCAGGCAAAAATGCCGTTAAAGCTGAGCAGTATAGCGTAAAAGTTGATGGGAAAGTTTACGATGTCGTAGTAGCGCAAGGTGGTGAGCTTAAAGAAGTTACTCTTAAAGACAGCGAATTAATTCCACAATCGGCATCAGCGTCAGCGGGTGAAACGCTCAATGCGCCATTGGCGGGTAATATCTTTAAAATTAAGGTAAAGCCGGGCCAAACGGTAAATCAAGGCGATGTGGTTATCATTATGGAAGCAATGAAAATGGAAACCGAAGTCCGTGCTGCACATACAGGCACTGTCGCTGAAATCTTAGTAGCCGAAGGTGACTCAGTTACCACTGGCGATGCTATGATTTCGTTAGCGTAGGGGATAGAAGATGGATGGTCTTTTAAACCTTTGGCATGCAACGGGTATAGCAAACTTTACCTTTCCTGCTTTGATTATGATTGCCGTAGGGTGTTTATTGCTGTATTTGGCAATTGCACGTAATTTTGAGCCGTTGCTGCTTTTACCCATTGGCTTCGGCGCTATTTTGACAAACATTCCAGTTGCTGGGTTATCTGACCCAGGTGGGCTTTTATATTATGTTTATCACATTGGTATCGACTCAGGTGTTTTTCCACTGTTGATCTTTATGGGGGTGGGTGCATTAACAGATTTTAGTGCTTTAATTGCAAACCCTCGCATGTTGTTATTGGGGGCTGCTGCTCAGTTTGGTATTTTTGCAACCTTATTTGGTGCCATTTTACTTAACTTTATTCCAGGTTTTGAGTTTACCCTGCAAGATGCATCCGCTATCGCTATTATCGGTGGTGCAGATGGTCCAACGGCAATATTTTTAGCGTCGAAATTGGCTCCTGATTTATTAGGTGCCATTGCAGTAGCTGCTTATTCGTACATGGCATTGGTTCCTATAATTCAACCGCCCATCATGCGAGCTTTAACAACGCCTGAAGAGCGCCAAATTCAAATGCCACAATTACGTGCTGTGTCGAAAACTGAGAAGATTATTTTCCCGCTTATGGTATTGAGCCTAACTATTTTGTTCTTACCAGCGGCAACCCCTCTTGTTGGCATGTTTTGTTTAGGTAATTTAATGCGAGAGTCTGGTGTTGTTGACCGTTTAAGTAATAGTGCGCAAAACGAGATCATTAACATTACCACTATTTTCTTAGGTCTTGCTGTTGGCTCAAAACTGGCTGCCGATAAGTTCTTAACTGTCGAAACGATAGGTATTTTAGTACTTGGTGCATTGGCTTTTGCCATTGGTACAGCGTCTGGTGTCTTTATGGCAAAAGGCCTCAATAAGATTTCTAAATCACCTATTAACCCGCTAGTAGGGGCTGCTGGAGTGTCAGCCGTTCCAATGGCTGCGCGTGTTGTTAATAAAGTAGGCCTTGAAAGTAACCCGCATAATTTCTTGTTAATGCATGCAATGGGGCCAAATGTTGCAGGGGTACTAGGCAGTGCTGTTGCAGCTGGTATTTTGTTAGCGATTGTAGGTTAATAAATCGATTACACATTTTACTTCCAACCGACTGGCGCAGTAATTTTACTGCGCTTTTTTTTGCCTATAGACTGGTTACATTACCGTCTACATTAGGAAGCCACCATGAATATATTTGTTATCTTACTTTGCTTGTTTATTGCCTTGGTTATTCTGGTGCCGTTACTTGAAAAGTACCATTCAAAACTGGGCCTTGATGGCGCAACTAAATACGCTAAGTACATTTGGCCTCTGGTGATGATCTCAATGGTTATTCAGCTTATTTATTTACTCGTAAGGTAATTTAGGGCCAAGCACAAAAAAGCCGCTACAACGTGCAGCGGCTTTGTCATTATTAATTAGCTTATTTGTTTAAGGCTAATTGCATTTCACGGTTACGCTGTAATTGCGCTAAGAAGTTATCTGCAATAGGTTTAAACTTGGCTAACTCATCACGAGGCAAGGGTTCTGATTTAGGTAGTTTTACCGTTTTAGGGTTACGGTGTACACCATTTACCAAAAACTCATAATGTAAGTGTGGGCCTGTTACACGACCAGTAGCACCGACCGTACCAATTTTTTGGCCTTGCTTCACTTTCTGACCCGTTTTAACCATTTTTTTGTTTAAGTGTAAGTACTTAGTCACGTATTGAGTGCCATGGCTAATAAAAACATAGTTACCGTTGTACTTACTGTAGCCTGCCTTAAGCACTTTACCATTACCAGCTGAAACAACCGGTGTGCCAGTGCGCGCGGCATAATCGATACCGTTGTGTGGCTTAACTGTCTTTGTTACAGGGTGTAAACGGCGTGGGTTAAAGCTAGAGCTAATATATTTAAAGTTAACTGGTGCACGCAAGAAGGCTTTTTTCATGCTACGGCCTTCAGGAGTGTAAAAGTTACCATCTGTATGACGAATTGCTGTGTAGCGCTCGCCTTGGTTAATAAATTCTGCGGCAATAATTTTACCGTCGCCAATGTATTCACCATCAACATAATGTGCTTCGTAAATTAAACCGAATTGGTCGCCATTACGAATATCATTGGCAAAATCGACATCCCAACCAAAAATATCAGCAAAGTTCATAATTTGACGTTCGCTAAGGCCTGCGGCAATACCTGATGTCCAAAAGCTGCTATTAATCTCTCCACCGGCTGATTTACTCAGCGTTTCTATCTCTTTACTATCGATAGAGGTGTCGTAGTTACCTTCTTCGTTTAAGGTAACGTATAAGGTATCTGTTTTTGAGATAACATAGCGAAGCTGTGCTAATGAGCCATCTTCTGCGGTTGCAAAGCTTAATACTTCACCTGGATGAATTTTTGTCAGTTTACGCGTTTCAGCGTTTGTATTGATTAGCTTGTGTAATGTTTGTGCTGAAAAACCTGCACGTTTAAAAATAAGTGCTAAATTATCGCCATTGCGAACTTCATGGTCGATAAGGTCGTATTCTGGAAGTTTAGCTGCTGCTTGCTCAGAATTTAATTCAGTCAGTTTTTCGTTATCGTCAACTTTAACTTGTAATTCGTAGCGCTTGCCAATCTCAAGTGCATTCGCACTGTTATCCTTTGATGCGGTGGCTTTTTCCGAAGGTAATAATGCTAAGCCAGCAATAGCAGAAACCAAACCGAGAATAAGCAGTTTGTGTTTTTTGGGGAGTTTGTGCACAACGTGAACCATAACGTGCCTTTTTCTGCTGTCAAGAAAATTAATTACTAATATTGCAGGATATACCTAAAATAGAGCAAATACCAGAGTTTTGTAGATTTAAACTGGCGCTATTTTACGCTAGAATTAGTAGGCGCGTTAAACTTTTTTGATTAAATTTGCAGCAGATGCCAAGAGTTAAACTAATTATGCATTAGTTAACTAAAGTACCTTCATTAAAATGCAATAACGCGGTATAAAGAACAATCACGCGCGCTGCCTTCGGGGCTTTTACTTAACACGGTTAAGTTAGCTTTATTTTTGTGCAGTATTTCTGGCGCTAACTAGCTAAATTTTAATGTTTTAGTTCTATTTTAACCCTAATAGGCCACCACGCCCGGTAAGCTGAATTTTTGGAGTAATACACAGTGGATTTACAAACCGCTCTAGCTGAGATAAAACGCGGTGCAGAAGAGATATTAATTGAAGACGAATTAGTTGAAAAATTAAAGTCTGGTAAGAAGTTAAAGATCAAAGCGGGTTTCGATCCAACTGCGCCTGATCTACATTTGGGTCACACAGTACTTATCAATAAAATGAAAACCTTCCAAGACCTAGGTCATGAAGTGATTTTCTTGATTGGTGATTTCACAGGTATGATTGGTGATCCAACGGGTAAAAACGTGACACGTAAACCGTTAACCCGTGATGACGTGCTTGCAAATGCCGAAACATATAAAGAGCAAGTATTTAAGATTCTTGATCCTGCTAAAACAACGGTTGCATTTAACTCTACGTGGATGGAGACATTAGGTGCTGCGGGCATGATCAAACTGGCTGCGCGTCAAACAGTAGCACGTATGCTAGAACGTGATGACTTTAAAAAGCGTTATGCCGGTGGCCAATCTATTGCAATCCACGAATTTTTATATCCACTTGTTCAAGGTTGGGACTCAGTTGCATTAGAAGCAGACGTTGAACTAGGTGGTACTGATCAACGTTTTAATTTACTAATGGGTCGTGAGTTACAAAAAGACGAAGGTCAAAAGCCACAAACAGTGCTAATGATGCCGCTGCTTGAAGGGACTGACGGCGTACAAAAAATGTCTAAATCATTAGGCAACTACATTGGTATTACTGATGAACCAAACGATATGTTTGGTAAAGTGATGTCAATTAGTGATGAGCTAATGTGGCGTTACTATGACTTACTAAGTGCGTTATCTATTGAAGAAATTGCTGCGCTTAAGCAACGCGTTGCAGAGGGTGTTAATCCGCGTGATATTAAGATTGAACTGGCTAAAGAATTAATTGCGCGTTTCCACAGCGCAGATGCAGCCGAAGGTGCACACCAAGATTTCATCAAACGATTCCAAAAAAATGCTTTACCAGATGAAATCCCTGAAGTGACTGTAACCATCGCTGAAGAGTCGGTCTTTATCACTAATTTGCTAAAAGAAGCAAACTTAGTAGCGAGTACGTCTGAAGCAATGCGAATGATCAAGCAAGGCGCAGTTAAAATTAATGGTGAAGAAAAAGTAACAGATACTAAGCTTGAAGTTGCAAAAGGTACCACTGAGATTTACCAAGTAGGTAAACGTAAGTTTGCAAAGATCACGGTTGCTTAATACTTCCATACTAAGCAAAACAAAAAACCAGCTTCGGCTGGTTTTTTTGTCGCAATTAGTTAACGAGCAATAGTGTGGCTATTTCGATTGCAACGATTGATAGCAGCCAGAATGCTTTTGCTTGATTTAAACGGTTTACAAGCACAGGAATATCATCGGCAGTGGGTAATCGTTCGGTGCCTACACGCATTTTATTGTAACGTTCGCCTTGATAAAGTGCGGGGCCGCCAAGTTGTACGTGTAAGGCTGCTGAGGTCACACTTAATAACCAGCCTGTATTCGTTTGATAAAAATGTCTACCGTAGTATTTAATATAATGAATACTGTGTTTACTGGCATTGGTTGCCGCAATCGTGATGGCAACTAATCGAGTGGGTAGCCACTCAAGGACAAATAACAGCTTTGCGATAGGTTTTAAAAATGGACTATTTGGCTGTTGCTTTTTACGCCATGATTGGTGAATAAGCGTTAATAAACGATAAACGATTGCGCTAATAGGCCCGCCGATTAAATAAAAGAATATAACGGCAAAATAATGCCTCGCACTTTGCAGCACCAATGACTCCATGGTGGCTTTACAGATACCTGGCGATGAAAGTCGTGACACATCACGTGCAACCAAACTCGATAGTAGCTCTTTTGCGATAGCTTTTTGATTTTGTTTTATGAGTCTAGCAATACGCAGCGACTTCTTTTCTTGTAAGCGGCTACTTAGCAGTAAATATAAGATTAAGCCATTCAGTAACTCGGGGTAGAAAGCAAACTCTAAGAACAATACAACAAGAACGACAATCACTAAAACGGTCAAAGTAAAGGCAAGGGTAGAGGCAAGATATTGATAACTCGTGGGGTTTGAACGGTTATATAAACGCTCTCCCAAGGCTGCGAATATAATGCTTAAAAAAGTGTTGGGGTGATACCAGCTAACTAAGGGGAAAAAGCGCTCAGCAAGGAGCGCTATAAAAAATACAATAATGTCCAAATGGGTTTGAACAAAATGTGTAATCACCTTATAAACTCACCGAGGTCAGTTTTTCTAATAGGGCCACAACCATTTTTGATGAATTAATTGATGCTGTTTCAATGTACTCTTCAAATGACTGCGGTGATTCTTTACCCGCTATATCTGACATAGAACGAATAACCACAAACGGCGTTTCAAGTACGTGGCAAGCTTGAGCAATTGCAGCGCCTTCCATTTCTACGGCAAGCATTGTTGGAAATTCAGCACGTGTTTTTTCTATACGTACCGGGTCACACATAAACGAGTCGCCAGTACAAATTAGGCCAATCATGGTCTTAACATCACTGATTTGGCTAACGCTTTGTTCTGCAGCTTCAATCAGTTTTGGGTGAGCTGCAAAACCAGCAGGCATTTGTGGTACTTGACCGATTTCGTAACCAAACGCAGTAACATCAACATCGTGGTGACGCACTTCAGATGAAATAACCACATCACCCACATTTAATGACGGTTCAAAGCCACCCGCAGAACCGGTGTTGATCACACAATCAGGTGTAAAGTTATCAATGAGTAACGTGGTCGCTACCGCAGACGCCACTTTACCGATACCAGACTGAACAAGTGTTACTTTATTACCTGCTAATTCGCCTGTGTAGAATGTAAACCCTGCTTTTGTCATCGTGCTTGGGTTTGCCATTGCTTCGCGTAAAATTTTTACTTCTGGCTCCATCGCGCCAATAATACCAACGTGCATAATATTTGATTCCTTAGATTGAATAGGATGATTATACCTAAAAATGTATAAAACAAACAAAAAAGCAGACCCGAAAGTCTGCTTTTGCCACTATTATGACAACTTATATTTCAGCAAGTGCGGTAGAGCTCGTATGAGCTTTTGCTTGAGATGGCGACAATACTGCAGGCTTTGTAACACGGTTGCGTGTTGGTCTTATCGGCGCTGCTGCAGGTTTCCCTAGCTTAAACATAATCGCATCACGGACTTCCCTTGGTTGATAACCCGATTTCACCTTCATACGAATATGAGGAATGCCAGCCGCTTCTAATGCGCCACTAACAAACCAATCTCGCTGTGCTTTATGACCGTCTTTGTTGGTATTATTTACTAAATCAACCGCTGCAACGATTGTTAGCTTTTCTTTATCGATAAGCACATAATCTAATTGCTTACCTTTTGCCTTCGTCATGGCTGCTCGCTTTGCTTTAACAGATAAGCCTTGCTTGCAGTCAATTAAATCGATTAGTTTTACGCGGCTTACAATTTTGTATTGATCGCCAACGGCACGTTCAAGAAGGTTTAAAAAAGCACTTTCAACTTGAGTAAAAACACTTTGTTTACGAGTGAAAGGGTACGGGTTTCCGCCATCATCGCTGAACTTTGACGCAACAACAGAAGCCACTACGACTAAAACTAAAATTGATAATAAAGCGAATTCCATAAGGTAACTCCACAACAACAAATTGACACTGAAATATAAAAGCAATATGTGTGCCTAAGTGTCGGGAGTTACCAAATTATTTAAGCAGTATAACCGCCAGCAACTCCTTTTACGGCAATTGCAACAGCATCATGCGCATGGAGTGATTCGTAGTGGTTGATTTGCAACCAGTAATCGGCATAATCTTGCTCTTCTAACAGCCCTTTGATTTTACGAGCCGCGTCTTCACAGAACATCAGGTTTTGGCCATTTAAACGTGCAAATTCTTGCTCGTCTTCACGTTTAACTGCCGCTTGCACAGGGGTTTTTAATTCACCTTCTAATGCATCTATTAAGCCAACCACATCAAAGCTGGTGAGAGCGTTATCAAGCTTCACTTTCACATTTGCAATTGATCGCTGAGAGTGCGGTGTGGCGACAATCCCTTCTGTTGTGCCAAGCCAGTTTAAAACTGTTTGTTTATCAAGTTGTTGCTCTGCAAATTTTTCATCAAATGCATGTTGAATTAATTGCCTTGCGAGCGCAGCTGAGCATGGGCAAGTCGATGAGTAAGTGACATCAACCATTAGCTCAAAGCTTAATACACCTTGATTAATTTTGGCTATTAGGTGGATTGGGTAGTTTTTCCAACCCACTTTGCCACTCAACAAAGACTCACGACGCAACGGAAGCTCAAACTTAAATTCAATTTGTGCTTGGTCACTTAAATCATCATGGCTACTAATAAAGGTATCAAGTGCCTGAGCAAGTGTTTGTGGGTTCACTTGCTGCTCAGTTGATAAGGTATCGAGTGCTAAAAATAAGCGCGACATGTGAATGCCTTTCGCATCTTCTTTATGTAAATTTACAAATGCGCGTGCTTTAGCAACTACATTTACAGGGGCAATATTGCGAGATTCAAAAATGAAAGGAAGTTCAATTTCGCCCATGCCAACCCAGTCTAATTTTCCTGTTCGTAAGGCGGGAGCCGTATCAGCAATATCTGGCATCGTGGTCTGCATGGTAATACTCATTCTTTGCAATTATTAAAGCGCGGTATTTTACATGAAAAAATATAAAAAACGCGGCGTTGATGAAAAAATTCTGTGTTTATCGCACAATATGAATATTTCATAAGGAATAGTGATAAAATTAGCTATGCTGTTTTTTTTAGATTATGTGCCTAAGCTTTATCTATGATTGATTCTTCTTTGAGTCCGTGGGCTCGCACACTCTCAAGCTTTATATCAAAATACGGTGAATTCAAAACCGCCGCAGCTTGCTATGCCCTGTTATTGGTTATGTCTTTAATATTGTCGTGTATGTTTTACTACGTGGCAGTTGGAACCGTAACCTTAGTTGATGTATTGGCTGTAATGTTTTTTACGGCTGTCGTATCGCCAATTTTAATTTCTGTACTGTTAAATTCTATTCGTCAGTTAGAAGCGTCATACAGTTACTTAGACAGTGCAACCAAACAAGAAAAGCTCTTAAACCAAACGTTAAAAGACAATATTAGTCGCCTTAATGAAGAAATTGACGAACGTAAAATGGCGTTTCATGCCAAACACCGAGCAATTGAAGAGTTAAGACGAGAAATTGCCGAGCGTAAGAAAACACAACAAGAGTTAGCACAACAGGGCATGTTACTTCGCTCTATTGTCGACTCCTCACCCGATTTATTCTACTACCGTGATAACAATGGTGTGTTCGCTGGGTGTAATAAAATGTTTGAAGAGGTGATTGGTAAAAGTAGCGAAGACCTGATTGGCAAAAGTGTCGAAGAAATTTACCCAAGCGATTATCTACCTGAAGTATTACGCACCGACAAAAAAGTGTCGCAGACTCATCAAGCACTCACTTTAGACGTTGAATACCCTGTAGCAGGGGAGAAACGTTGGTTTGAAATGCGTAAATTGCCGTTTATTAATGAAAAAGGTGAATACATAGGCTTACTTGCGTTCGGTCGTGATATCACCAGCCGTAAAGAAGCTGCTCAAGCGCTAGAGGCAGCCTACAAAGATAAAGGGAAATTCATTGCTACTCTGAGCCATGAATTAAGAACCCCACTTAATGGCATTGTTGGTTTAACCCGCATGCTACTCGATACTGAGCTCGATAAGCAGCAACGAAGCTGGTGTAACACGGTGTTCTCAAGTGCTGAAACGCTGGGTAATATCTTTAATGATATTATAGATTTAGATAAAATTGACCGTGAGCAACTTGATATTGTAGCCGATTCAGTGAATGTTGCAGACTTTATCAATGATGTTGTGAACTTTGCGGGTTTAATTGCTGAACAAAAAGGCCTCGACTTTAATATCAAGCGTAAAGGCACGCTTGATGTGTATGCGTCTTTAGATCCGACCCGCCTTCGCCAAGTTGTTTGGAACCTTATTAATAATGCGGTGAAATTTACCCAGCAAGGTCATGTAGAACTCGAATGCCGCCGTGAAAATCGCCCAGATGGGCCTTGGTTAGTAATGCGAGTGAGTGATACAGGACAAGGGATCCCTCAAGAGCAGTTACACCGTATTTTTGACATGTATTATAAAGCGCCAGATATAAATGGCACCAACGCAATTGGCTCGGGAATTGGTTTAGCCGTAACCAAAGCGTTGGTTAGTGCTATGAAAGGTGAAATACATGTTAGCAGCACAGAGGGCGAGGGCAGTGTATTCGTGGTAGAAATCCCCCTTAAACTTTGTATTGCGCCAACCGAGCAAAGCTATGCAGTTCGCAGCTTAAACATTTTGTTAGTTGAAGATGTGCCATTAAATGCTGAAATAGCAACTAACCTGTTAGAGCAGCGTGGTCACGAAGTTATTTGGGCTGAAACCGGTGAAGATGCGCTGTCGTTTGTTTACACCGAGGATGATTTAGACTTAGTGCTACTGGATATGCAATTACCCGACATTAATGGTGATGAAGTAGCAAGGCAAATTCGTGATGATGAGCATTTTGATAACTTACCGATAGTCGCCCTTACCGCCAACGTAAGAAGCGCCGAAGAGGAGCTCGCTGGTATAAGTATTCAAGGTGCATTAGCAAAACCAATTAACACCACGAAGCTTGATAAAATGCTGGGTGAGCTATTTGATATTAAACAGCAAAAAGTACCTGACTCTGCATCTGTTAAAGCCGCTAAGCCGAAAGATCTTTCCGGTATCAAAGTAGAATTACTCGACATTGAAACCATTGAAGATTTTGTTGGCTCTATGGGGTTAGAGGTGTTTAAACGCAGCGCTGCGTTATTTGCTAAGCTTAACCCGCAGTATCAAACAGAATTAGCCGATGCTCTGGCTATAGACGACAGAGAAGAATATAAATCGGTAGCCCATAAGCTAAAAGGTGCTGCAGGTTCTGTTGGTTTAAACGATGTGCAATTACATGCTAAAAAGATGGAACACGGTGCGCTTGATGAGAGTGCAGAAGAACTGCAAGAGTGGTTAAGTGTTTTAGCAGACAAAATAAATGAAGGGCATGAAGCCCTCCAATTATTTTTACAACAGTTAGAAGATTAGTTCTAATTAGTTGTCAATTTTACCAATGAAGCGGTAGCCTTCACCATGGATGGTGCTGATAAGCTCAGATGTGCTGTTATCGCTTTCAAAGTGTTTTCTAATACGACGAATTGTTACATCAACTGTACGGTCGTTAGCGCGTAGCTCGCGGCCAGTCATATGCTTAATAAGTTGCTCACGGCTAAAGATACGGCCAGGAGAATCAAGCATTAAGCGTAACGCACGGTATTCACCTTTAGGCAGACGTTTAGCATCGCCACTTGGTGATGTTAAACAACGGCTGTTTTCATCAAGTTCCCAACCGTTAAATGTAATAACACCATTTGTTTCGATATTAGCTTCTTCGCCACCTAACGCTGTACGAGAGATTAGGTTGCGCGCACGAATCGTTAGTTCGCGAGGGTTGAACGGCTTAGTGATGTAATCATCTGCACCAATTTCAAGACCTAGAATACGGTCAACGTCGTTGTCACGACCTGTTAAGAAAATCAGGCCAACATTGCGTTTTTGACGTAATTCACGAGCTAAGATTAACCCGTTTTTACCTGGTAGGTTGATGTCCATAACTACAAGGTTCACATCATCATTATTTGTAAGCTTGTCATGCATATCATCGCCATCAATGGCTTCAATAACTTTGTAACCTTCAGCTTCAAATAAACTAACGAGGTTTAGTCGAGTTACGTCTTCATCCTCTACGATCAGAATGACTGGCGTTTGCATTGTATATTAACCTTTTCGGAAATTTTATTTACAAAAATTCGGTATTATCAAGCAAAACCGAATACTAGAGATTATAGGAGTAGATCCAATTGTTAACAAGTAAAATCAATTTGGATAAAACTTAGCCATAGCTAACAATCGAGATTGCACTTTAAAGTTCTGCTGCAATACGTGCTGCTTATTGATATACAGTCGGATTTTATTCCCTTCTTGAACCAGAGAGGCTATGCCGCCGTTTTCTAAAAAACTGATACTTTCACCTATTGTTAAAGTATCCAATGAAATTGTATCGGTCCAAAGTGGAAGTATATCATTTTCTAATGTTTCATCAATGTATGTGATATCACAAAGTTGAGAAAGTTCAGAAATTTGCTGAGTTTTTTTAACTAATATCACATTAATTGGTTTGTTGTTAATTTGCAGTTCATCTCGGTCCTTCATAAATGCACCAGGACCACTATTTAAACTGTAAAAACAAAATGACACAGGGCGTGCAGTGTCATCATGTGTGAACTCAACAAACTTCGCAATTTGAAATAAAAATGCCGACTTTACTTGGTCAGGCGACTTAGCCTGCGCGGGGTATGTTATAAGCACTAATACAAATAGATAAAAGAGCGCTCTCATTAAACTGCACCTTCGTTCAATGGCAGAGTAATAATAAAGTGAGCGCCTTCATTACTTAGCTCATCGTAAATAATGCTGCCCCCTAATGCTTGGGTAACTAAATTATAAACGAGGTGCATGCCTAGACCACTTCCACCTTCGCCACGTTTGGTGGTAACAAAGGGATCAAAAATTCGTTTTTTAATCGATTTGTCTACCCCAACGCCATTGTCGAAATAATGAATGACTAAGCTGCTCTCATTACGCTCAACGTCAAAGGTTATTTCGTTATTTTGATTGTCAGTAAAAGCGTGTATCACGGAGTTACTTAACAGTTGTTGTAAGATCTGTTGCAGCGGCCCTGACTTTGTTTCGATGCTAATGTCGTGACTGCAATTAATGTTTACTTTAGGGCTGCGGTATTCAATTTCTGAACGCATTGAGAGCACAACATCACTTAATAGGTTATGTAAGTTAACCAGAGAAGTCATTTCGCCATCTTGGTTTACAGCCACCTTTTTGAAGCTCGACACTAGTTCGGCAGCGCGGTTGAGGTTACGATAAATTAAGTCGAGGTTTTCAATGCCATCATCTATAAAGCGTTTTAAATGTGCCGATGTTAAGGTTTTTTGTTCAAACAGCGTATTGATTTCAGCCAGCTTGTCACGCAACAGCGTCGACCCGGTGATCCCCAGACCAATTGGGGTGTTAACTTCGTGTGCGACCCCTGCAACCATTTGGCCCAACGAAGCCATTTTTTCGTTTTCAACGATTTGGTTTTGATATTGATGCATTCGCTCAAGGGTGTTGAGTAGCTCTTGGTTTGCTTCACGAAGGGCAATGGTTCGCTGATTTACTTTTTCTTCAAGGCTTTGGTTGAGTTGTTTTATCTCTTGTTTGTCTTTTTCATGGCGCTCAATTTGTTTTTGAGTGCGCGCAAGCATGATGTTTAAGCTGCCCGCGAGTTGATTTATTTCATCAATATTGGTTTTTTGCGCGCGCGTTTCATAATTATGATTTTTAGAAACGTCTTGCAGTAACACACTCAGCTCATCAATGGGGTTTGCAATACGCTTTTGAATACTTCGCGCAACAAAAAACACTAATACCAGTACGAACAGCGTCAGTAGGATATCAATCATAATTTTATGATTAATGTATTCATTTAATCGGTCTAGACCACCGCGAATATACACATAGCCAATGGTGTTCCCCTCGTAAACGATAGGGGTAACAAGCTCAATAACCTTATCTTTAACATTAGGTACTAATAAGTCATTAATACTACCTACTTTAATTGGAACGGGCGGTGTTTTGCTGGCGTTAAAGCTACTGAAAAAAACCGGTTCATTAGAAAGCTCGTCAATAGAGTAAATATGAATGTTTTTTATTAAAGGCACTGACTCAAATGATTTTAAGCGCTCAGTTTCTGTTTCGTTATCGTCGAATAGCACGGTAACTTGTGCGTTGTATGCGACAATTTTAGATAAAATAGTAATCTTATCGATGATGAGTGATTTTTGCTCTTTTACATCAAGGTAGGTCGAAATAGAAATAGATAGCGACAAACAGAGTGCGGTAACTAACATTACTGCGTTAGTTAAAGCTTTGCGAATACTTGTTTGTGCAGAGAATATTGACATGCGCTGTCTAAAGCCAATCTTTTTAGTATTATTAGTAACTTCTTAGTCTAGCAAAGACAACAAAAAGTAACTAAATAATAAGAAAAATATTTCAACAACCAATATTAATTAACGAAAACTAAGCCGCTGAGTAAACTGAAAACTTAGTATTTTTGAAGTCAGTTGTGTATTGACCAAATTGTGCTTCAAGAATAGGAGGGTATTTCAAAAAGCTGTTCGCGACGATTGTAAGCTTACCCTGTTTAGTAAGGTGTTGTTTTGCATTAGCTAAAAACGCTTCAGCAATTGTGTAGTCGGTCGCAATGCCGGTATGAAAAGGTGGATTACTGATTATTAAATCAAATTTACCATCAATACTTTCAAGACCATCACTTAATATTGCGTCACCTTGTAAATTGTTTAACGCAAGAGTCTGTGTGGTTGCATAGGTTGCAAGTGCGCTGACATCACTGCAAGTAAACACAAGGTCAGGGTGTTTAATTCCTAGATAGGCGGCAATTACACCGGCCCCACAAGCAAAATCGAGTACTTTACCTTTACTGATATTAGGGGCGTTATTTAATAACACAGCGGTCCCTACATCGAGTGCGCCATGGTTAAATACTCCCGGTACACTGATAGCGGTAAATTCAAGATCGCCCGCTTTGACTTGAAATGGCTTGTGGTAACGGCTGATATCAAAACTATCGTTTAATGTCAGCTCAGAGAAAAGGTATAGAATACAGTGTTTGGCGCTATCGATTTTGTTACTAAAACCACATAAATCCTTAAGCTGTTTTTCTGCTGACTTAACGCCACCTTTGTTTTCACCAACAATAAGAAGCTGTGCATCTTCTTTACAATTAGCGCGAATATTATCAAGACACATTAAAGCTTCAGGCTTCGCTTTAGGGTAGTAATAGATAACTAAGTCGTAATTCCCTTCAGGAATAGTGTGATCAACCACCGCGCGTATGCCATTAATTTTACTGGCATACTGTGCATTTGCGTGGTTATAGCTAAATGCAGTTATGGCCGCATTTGGGTTTAATGCTTTTAGCTCTCGTAAAAAGCCATCTTGTTCAAAGTTAACCACTAAAATGGATTGCCCAACTAACTCTTCGTCGTTGCGAAGTAATAATAAACTGGGGTTGGTTAACTTACTCATTCTGGCTTTACCTTATGTTACTTCGTACGTTCAAACATTAAATCCCATACACCGTGACCTAAACGGTGACCGCGTTGCTCAAATTTAGTCAACGGGCGAGAATCAGGGCGAGGAACATAATCGTTTGTTTCAGATTGGTTTTTGTAACCTTCTGCAACTTGCATAACTTCTAGCATGTGTTCTGCGTAATTTTCCCAGTCTGTTGCCATATGGAAAACCCCACCTATTTTTAACTTACTACGTAGTTTTTGTGCAAATTCAGGTTGCACGATACGACGCTTGTGGTGACGCTTTTTATGCCATGGATCAGGGAAAAACAGTTGCAGCTTAGATAAGCTTTCATCGGCAATACAGTCAGCCAACACTTCAACAGCATCGTGCTCAAATACACGTAGATTGGTAATACCCGCTTCATCGGCATCCATTAAACATGCACCCACACCTGGGCGATGTACTTCGATACCAATAAAGTTTAACTCAGGGGCATTTTTAGCCATTTCAACAAGTGATTTACCCATACCAAAGCCGATTTCTAATACGATATCGTTATCGTTACCAAAGACGTCTTTCAGGTCGAGCATGCCGTTTTTATGCTCAAGGCCCATTGTTGGCCAACACTTTTCGATGGCGGCTGCTTGGCCTTTAGTTAGGCGACCTTCGCGCTTAACGAAACTACGAATAGTGCGGATATATTTACCCTCTTGCTTTGCTTGCTCGAGGTTAGGGTTACTTGAGTCATTCATATAATTTGGCCTGATAAAAACACGGACTATAGAAAAAGGGTGCGTATTATCCCTGACCAGCGCCTTGAGTACAATAGTTAGGACCTGTTTATCTTTCGAGATTAATTTTGCTGTAGTGAATTTGATATTGAGGCATGGCGGAGTTTATGACGTGGAGAGGGGGCATAATTGGCAAAAGCGCTGTGTCGCTGTTAAATACGCGAAGCGCTTTTGCTCTATTTAAGGACGGATTAACTCTTATATTAACTCTTATTTAATCCTGTAAGGGCAACACGCCTCGATGCTGGGTTTTCACTTGCTTGGCCTAACTAACTGCAATAGACTGAGCCGCAATGAGCTTCAGCAAGTAAAGATGTTATTTTGAATTTAAGCAATAAGGAGTCAACTTGGTTTGCTAACCAAGTGGTTGACTGGTATCACCTTCATGGTCGTAAGACACTGCCATGGCAATTAAATAAAACCCCTTACAAAGTATGGATCTCCGAAGTGATGTTGCAACAGACGCAAGTGATCACTGTTATCCCATACTTTGAGAAGTTTATGCAAAGCTTCCCTGATATTATCGCGCTCGCTAATGCTGATGAAGATCAGGTTTTACATCACTGGACTGGGCTTGGTTATTACGCCCGTGCCCGTAATTTACATAAAACAGCAAAAATAGTCCGTGATAAATACCAAGGCAAGTTTCCTACGACCCTCGAAGAAGTCATGGATTTACCTGGCATTGGCCGCTCGACTGCAGGCGCTATTTTATCGTTATCGCTGGGTCAACATCACCCTATTTTAGATGGTAATGTTAAGCGGGTTCTTGCGCGGTTCTTTATGGTTGAGGGCTGGTACGGGGTTAAAAAAGTTGAAAACCAGCTTTGGTCGTTATCGTCTCAGTTAACCCCCAAAGAGTCGGTTACTGAATTTAACCAAGCCATGATGGACTTAGGAGCAAGTCTTTGTTCTCGCAGTAAGTTTGATTGTCAGCCATGCCCGTTAAAGAGTAAATGTCAGGCATTTAATCAAGGTAAAGTGAAAGAGTTTCCACACTCAAAACCTAAAAAAGCGGTGCCTAAAAAAGCGTGTCATCAACTTATTTTAGCCTGTGACAATAAAGTATTAATGGAAAAGCGGCCAAGTAGCGGTATTTGGGGAGGTTTATTTGGCTTTTTTGAATTTACCGAGTACAGCGAGTTAGAACACTTTTTAGCACAACATGGTTTAACTGATAACACGCAAGCACTTGAGGCATTTACCCATGTATTCTCGCATTTTGAATTAACCATTAACCCACATGTGCTAACCTTACCGGCAATTCCTGATTTTATTAACGAGCGCCAACTTGTTTGGTATCCGCTTGACGAATCGGTTGAAGTTGGGTTGGCTGCACCCACTAAAAAGCTGGTTAAACAATTAAGCACAATAGATTACAATAGCATCACGCAATAAGAGTAGAGAGCAATTATGGCACGTACAGTATTTTGTCAAAAGTTACAAAAAGAAGCTGAAGGCTTAGGCTTCCAACTATACCCAGGTGAGCTTGGTGAAAAGATTTTCAACAACATCAGCAAAGAAGCGTGGGGCCAATGGCAGCATAAGCAAACAATGCTGATCAATGAAAAACATTTAAATATGATGGACCCAGAGCACCGTGCTTTTTTAGAAGAGCAAATGGTAGGGTTTTTATTTGAAGGTAAAGACGTAGAAATTGAAGGCTACCGTCCACCTGAAAAATAATAGAAAAGGGCCAAAAGGCCCTTTTTTATTGCTCGGTTTCAGCTTTTTTAATTTGCTCTTTGAGAAACTGCGCTACCTTAGAGTACTCAATTTCAAAACCATCACGCAGCTCAATTAGCTCATCGCTGGTTGGCTCTTCGTTTTTGCAAAAGTGCTCAAATTCAGCGGCAAGCTCGGCGACTTTCATCGCACCAATCGTTTTCGAAATTGATTTTAGCTGGTGGCACGACGAAATAATGCTGTCGATGTCATGTTCAATGACACCCGCATTAATATTTTTAGTCAATTGATTACTTTGCTCTAAATACATTTTAAAGAAGCGCAGTTTTTTAGCCTCATCGTTATTAATATATTTAGCGAGCATGTTCATATCGATAGGCATAGCTGATTTTTTGGCTTCAACCGATGTGCTTTGTGGATTTCTTTTGTTAGACCACTTTAATAAGGTGGATTCAAGCACATTTAATTCAACAGGCTTAGTGATGTAATCATTCATACCAATGCTCAAGCAACGATCTTTTTCACCTTTAAGCGCATTTGCTGTGATTGCTACTATATACGGTTGTGCATTAATGTCTTCTAGCTGAGAAGCTTCTTCGCGAATACTTTTTACCATGTCGTAACCTGACATTTTTGGCATGTGTAAGTCGGTGAGAATAATCGCATAGTGATTTTTTCGCCACAGCTCTAAACCTTGTTGGCCATTTTCTGCCAACTCGACCCCGTAACCGAGTAAATGAAGTTGGTCAGTTAACACTTGCTGGTTTAAAACATTATCTTCCACTAACAGAATAAGCTTATTTTCCTCGCGCGCTTGTTCAACGCTTAAGTAGTTGTTAAATGTTTTTGCAGAAGTAATTTGCTTTGGCTGATGTAAGCCCGCAGCAACAAGTAGCGACATCATAAAGTTAGACTTACACAGTGGGGCAGCATTTAAATAGAAAATATTTTTATGATTAACGGCTGCTTCATCTAATTTACTGAGAACGATTACTTGTTGGTGGTTATCTTCTAGCGTGTAAAGCAGGCGGCGCAATATATAATTAATGTCCTCCATGCTTTCGATCCCATCGAGAACCCAAATAATATCTTTACTGTCTTGTTCTGCTTCTATTTTTTCGTTGCTGTCGGCAATGACGGCGGTGGCCCCCATAAACGAGAGATAGCGCGTTAATAGTTTTTTACGGCCATCATGATTCGTAACAACTACAACGCGCTGATCTTTAATGACGTGTTTATGTGCAAAATCGACTTTACCTTGCGTGCTAAAAGGAAGTTCTACAATAAATTCACTGCCGATACCCAAGTCACTAGTGACAGAAATAGTGCCCAGCATAAGCTCTGTTAAGCTTTTACAAATGGATAACCCCAGGCCTGTTCCACCGTATTCACGCGTAATTGAGCTTTCGGCTTGTATAAAGGGATTAAATATTTCGCCAAGTTGTGCGCGTGTCATCCCTTTGCCATTATCAGAAACACTAAAGCGTAAGGTGTAGTGATCGGTGGTATTTTGCACCACTTCTACTGATATTTTTACGCAGCCTTTACGGTTATCATCGGTGGTGGTGAACTTAATGGCGTTACTACATAGGTTGTACAGTACTTGGCGTACGCGAACAGTATCTCCAATCAGGTTGGTTGGAATGTCGGGGGCAATGGCAAGCTCAAGGTCAAGATCGCGCTTTCTCGCGACAGAGGACAACACCCGCGCGACCTCTTCAATGGTGTCTGACACTGAAAATGGCGTATTATCTATATTAAGTTTACCCGCCTCGATTTTAGAAAAATCAAGAATATCATCCAAAATTCCCAATAATGAAAACGCTGAGTCTCTAATAATGGTGCTTAGTCTATGTTGCGCTCCATCAAGTTCTGTTTGACGCAGTAAATCAATTGTACCAATCACGCCATTCATGGGAGTGCGAATTTCATGACTCATGGTTGCTAAAAAGGTCGTTTTGGTTTCGTTTGCTTGTTCTGCTTTTAAGGTGGCTTGTTCAAGGGCCAGTGTTCTGCTTTGTACCTCTGCTTCAAGACCGCTTTGTAGTTTTTCTAAGTCTTGCTGAGCGGCTTTGTTTTCGGTAATAACCGACAACACTTTATTAAGTAATTGATTAATGTTTTTAGCGACTTTATCTAAGCCAAAATCGAGCTCTTCTGACACCTGCGTTTGATAATCGGCATTTTGTGTTATTACCATTAATTCGTTGCTGAGTGATTCGCTGTTTTTCATAAAACGCTTATTAATTAATACACTCAAGGCAAATGATAAAATAACTAAAGCTAAAAGCGTTAAACCCGCGAGGGCATACGAGAGCGCGGCTGATTCTATGATTGGTTGCTGCTGTGGATGTTGTTTTACTATAAGCTCACCAACGGGTTGATCATTCAGCTCAAGCACCGTATGAATAATTGTGCCTTGAGCAAGTTGCTGGTCCACTTTACTTGAAGCGATAAGCGCCTCTTTGTTATTAGCGTAGACAAGCGATGCATCGCCATTAATTTCGTATCTATATAAGTAGTAATCAAAATCTTTATTAAGCAATAGGCTTAAATCGAGTACTTCTTTAACTTTATCTTGTCCAGGCATAGTGAGTGCGCTGATAAGTGGTGCAGATAATAACTCTGAAACTTCTATTGCAGTTAAGCGAGGGGGCTCTGTTTGCTTCGGCGCGTTACTGGTTGGGTAAAAGGAGTAAGCAACCACCGCTAATAGGGTGATAACTACGTTTGTTATTATAAAAAGAGGTAATAGGCCTTTTACAGTAGAGGTCGATTTACTCGGCATGGGTCTTATCCAATAATTTTACAGCAAAATTAAGCAGTTCCTTGATGGTAGAACAATCCTACCATCAACGAAGAAAAATTCACCACGTTTTTACCTAAGGAAACCAAATAACAATTAGAGTAAACTATCAGAAAGCGTCAGTTTGATGCTTAAATAACCGTAAAAGTATTAAAAATAGCAATCTTGATGGAAAACTGTTCAAACAGTTATAAAGCTCAAAAAAAAAGTTGACTTGCGAAGGCAAAACCCGTTTAATACGCCGCACGCCCAGATAGCTCAGTCGGTAGAGCAGAGGATTGAAAATCCTCGTGTCGGTGGTTCGATTCCGCCTCTGGGCACCATTATTAAAAATATTGGTGTTTTAAATCAAAAGATTATAACATTAATATAGTGCAGCAGCACACAGCTTTAGTGTGCCGACTTAGCTCAGTTGGTAGAGCAACTGACTTGTAATCAGTAGGTCATCCGTTCAACTCGGATAGTCGGCACCATTTATTAAAAGTCTAGTTAATTAACTAGTTTTTAAGCCCAGATAGCTCAGTCGGTAGAGCAGAGGATTGAAAATCCTCGTGTCGGTGGTTCGATTCCGCCTCTGGGCACCATTATTTGATAATTACTTTTAAAGTGATTATAGTGCACAACGCACACAGTTTTAGTGTGCCGACTTAGCTCAGTTGGTAGAGCAACTGACTTGTAATCAGTAGGTCATCCGTTCAACTCGGATAGTCGGCACCATTTATTAAACAATTAGTAAATTGTTATGCCCAGATAGCTCAGTCGGTAGAGCAGAGGATTGAAAATCCTCGTGTCGGTGGTTCGATTCCGCCTCTGGGCACCATTATTTAAAAGCCTCGCTATTGCGAGGCTTTTTTGTTTCTGTTGCAAAAAATAGTAACAAGTAATGGTCATAGGCTTTAAGTGTTAAACCGGTCGCTCCTAATACAGTTTCACTCTGGGTTGCTTTTTCTCCTCAAATTGCTCCCAGCTTACGTTTGAACGTTGTAACTCTAATCTCATCGCTAAATACCTGCCGTTTATCGTACTACAACGTCAACGAGTGTAATTTTATGTAAAGTCAGTTGAGCAAAACTTAATGCAATGCTTGAATTACACTCATAAATAGTTATTTTTCAGGTTTTTATGATGAATTGGCAATGTAGGCCAAGTTTAGTTGCCTTAAGTGTGGTTTTGCTAAGTGCATGCGCAAGCCAGCCAACGAATAGTGAACGAGTACCAGAACTTGAAGCTATACCAAACGCTTGGCAACAACTAGACAGTGCTTCAAAAGTATTAGCTGTGAAGGGTAATTGGTTACAGCAGTTACAAGATCCACAGGTGCTGAGCTTAGTTGAACAGGCTTTAGCGAATAATCAGGGGATTTTACAAGCGGGTTATGATGTTGCAATTAAAGAGCAACAACTCGTTGCTGCGGGTGCGGCTTTGTGGCCAAGCTTAGACTTATCAACACGAACTAGCCGCAGTAAAGATAACCGCCCGGTAAATTACAATAATGCAAGTTCAGCATCACTTGAGCTCGGATATGAAGTTGATCTATGGGGTAAGTTGTCGGCGTCAGAGCGCCAAGCTAACTTAGAATACTTAGCAGAGAAAGCGTCGTTTGAGCAAGCTAAGCAGCAGTTAGTTGCTGATGTTGTTTCGGGTTGGTTTAATGTGATCAGCAATCATAAATTGCTCGATCTTTATAAGCAGCGCGAACAAAATGCAGAACAAAACTTATCAATCATTGAATCTGGTTACCGCCAAGGTCTAAACGAAGCACTGGATGTTTACCTTGCTCGCAATGAGCTAAATACAGAGCGTTCAAACATTGCTGAGCAGCAAGCTACGTTAACAAAATCAATTCGTGATTTAGAGCGTTTAACAGGGCAATACCCCAGAGGAGCGCTTACGGTTAGCGCAGACTTACCTTTACTTGATAATGCCATACCACTTGGTTTGCCGTCTGAGCTTATTACCCGTAAACCTGATTTAATGGCCAGTTGGTATCAATTACTCAGCACCGATGCCGGTCTTGCGTATGCGCACAAACAGCGTTTTCCAAGCTTGAACTTATCAGCCTCAATCAGTGATAGCACTGATCGAATGAGTGATTTATTTTCGCCTTCAAGCCTTGCTTGGTCTTTACTTGGCAGCATTTCGATGCCGTTATTTGAAGGCGGACGTTTAAAAGCGAACGAAGAGCAAGCTAGGCTCAATGTTAAACGCCAAGAACAAGTTTACTTAGCGACTCTTTATGATGCATTTAACGATGTTGAAACAGCAATAAGCCAAGAGCAAGCGCTAAAAGTGCGTTACGAAAAAACACTTGAAGCACAAAAAAATGCCATCGCGGCAGAGCAACTTGCTTTTGAGCAATATCAAAGTGGTTTGGTAACGTACACCACGGTTCTGGATGCACAAGACCGCTCTTTTAACGCACAAAGTTCAGTTATTCAAATTAAAAACCAACTTATCATCAACAGAATCAACTTACATATTGCCCTCGGGGGTGATTTTAGTGAAGCAAACACCGAAGTAGCAGAGCAATAATCATGAAAAGCAAAACTCGTAAAATATTAATTCCACTCGTAGTGATAATCGTGACGGTACTTTTAGTGATGTTTATAAAAGGGAATCCGCCGCAAGCTAATCGCTTTTCATCACCTCCTAAAGCAAAAGTGAATGTTGCTGTTGAGAGCCTCACACCGCAAAGCTTTCAAATTATGATCGACAGTTTTGGTACAGTGAAACCGCGCACACAGAGTAAGTTGGTTGCGCAGGCCTCAGGACAAATCATTAAAATAAGTGAGCAATTCCGTGAAGGGGGCTTTTTTGAAAAAGGCGATGTACTTGTACAGCTTGATGATAGAGATCACCGCGCTGAAGTTAAATCAGCGCAAGCCGCACTATTAACCGCTGAACAAAGTTTACTTGAAGAGCAAGCGCGTGGCCGACAAGCAATGACAGATTGGCAGCGCTTAGGTAAAGGCGAAGAAGCGAGTAGCTTAGTACTTCGCAAACCTCAACTGGCAGCCGCAGAGGCGAGTGTATTATCGGCACAAGCCAACCTTGAAAAAGCAAAACTTGATTTAGAGCGAACTAAAATAACCGCGCCTTATGCAGGACGAGTGTTAAGCCGTAGTGTTGATTTAGGCCAAGTTGTTAGCAATAACATGGAAATAGCCATTATTTATGCTGTAGACAGTGTTGAAATTAGGCTACCTATTAAAAATAAAGACTTACCGTTTATTAATTTGCCGGAGCAATTCCGCGATGGTGCTAAAAATAGTGCGGGTTCACTTGTTGAGTTCAGCTCAAACCTAGTAGGCAAACAGCATTGGCAAGGCCAAGTGATTCGTACCGAAGGTGCGATTGATGAAAGTGCTCAGCAACTTTATGTTGTGGCTCAAATTCACGACCCGTATAAAGCCACAAGCGATAACCAGTACCCCATTAAAATTGGTCAATATATTAAAGCGCAGATTAAAGGTAAAACCGTTGAGAATGCTTTAGTTATTCCAAACAGTGCAATTTACCAAGGCAGCTATGTGTACACCGAGGAAAAAGGGGTTTTACGTCGAAAAGACATTACGCTGGCTTGGCAAAATGCAACTCAGGCAATCGTGGCTGATGGTTTATCGGCTGGAGATAATTTAGTGCTTACACCACTTGGGCAAGTAAGTTCAGGTACGCAAGTAACGGTAATGGGCAGCGAAGCTTATCAAGCTACGCGCGCGGATACACCGCGACTAAGCCGCGAAGAGCTTGAAAAGCAAGCAAAAGAGCAAGGCATTACGGTTAAAAAATTGATTGAGCAACGCCGCGCCGCTCGTGAGCAAGGAGCGCAATAATGATAGCTTGGTTCACAAAAAATCATGTTGCAGCTAACTTATTGCTGATCAGCATTTTATTAGCGGGGTTATTTAGCGTTTCAACGCAAATACCGCTTGAGGTGTTCCCATCATTTGAATCTGATCGCATCAGCGTCAGCGTCTCATTACGTGGCTCTACACCTGAAGACGTCGAAAAAGGGGTCACAATCCGAATCGAAGAAGCGGTGCAAGATTTAGAAGGTGTAAAACGCATAACGAGTCGCTCAGCTGAAGGCTCGGCTTCGGTCACAATTGAAGTCGAAACAGGTTATGACCCGCGAGAGTTATTAGCGGATATAAAAAGCCGAGTCGATGCGATTAATACCTTTCCGGTTGATGCTGAAAAGCCGATAGTGTCGCTCGCTGAATGGAAACGTGAAGTAATAGCGGTCACCGTTTCAAGTATTTATGGTGAAAAAGAAACCTTAGAATATGCAGAAACAGTGCGCGATGAATTGTTGCGCCTACCTAGCGTGACTCAGGTTGAGCTAAGTGGGGTGCGCAATTATGAAATTGCCATTGAGGTAAGCAAAGATACCTTGCGTCAATACGATTTAAGTTTGTCGGATATCTCTTCTGCTATTCGTAATTCAAGTACCGATGTCTCAGCAGGTAACTTAAAAACAGAAGGGGGCGATGTGCTTATTCGCTCTAAAGGGCAGGCATATCGTAAAGATGAGTTTTCAAAGATTGTAATTAAGCATCAAGCAGATGGCACGATCATTCGCTTGGGAGACATTGCTAGCATTAAAGACGATTTTGAAGAAACCCCGGTACGCACGCGTTTTAATGGTAAACAAGCCGCCTTTATTGATGTTTATCGTATTGGCCCACAAAGTGCGATTGAAGTTGCAGATGCAGTGAAAAACTTTATTGTCGCACAGCAAGATAACCTGCCTGAAGGCTTCGAATTAAGCTACTGGGATGATGACTCAGAAGTGGTAAAAAGTCGTATTGCAACCCTCACCAGTAATGCGATTCAAGGTGGCATTCTGGTGCTTGCTTTGCTGACACTGTTTTTACGTCCCGCTATCGCATTTTGGGTGTTTATTGGTATACCGGTATCGTTTATGGGGGCATTTTTAGTGATGCCACTATTTGGTATCACATTAAATGTTATTAGTTTATTTGGCTTTATTTTAGTGCTGGGTATTGTTGTGGATGATGCGATTGTCACCGGCGAGAATGTCTATACCCACTTAAAAACAGCCGAAACAGGCGAGCAGGCTGCAATTCGTGGTACACAAGAAGTAGCGACCCCAGTGACATTTGGGGTGTTGACTACGGTGGCTGCATTTTTACCGCTTGCCTTTATTGAGGGTGCGCGTGGTGCTATTTTCGCGCAAATCCCTGTGGTGGTTATTCCTGTATTACTGTTCTCGTTAATTGAGTCTAAGTTTGTATTACCGGCACATTTAAAGTATTTAAAGCTGCGCCACGAAAAGGGTGAGCCTACTAAGCTGGAGCGCTTACAACAGCGTTTTGCCGATGGCTTTGAGCATGCCATTATGAAATATTACCAACCGCTGCTTAATCACGCTCTTAAGAATAAACTGGCAACAGTCAGCTTGTTTGTGGGTATTTTCGTTATTATTTTAACGTTAATTACCAGTGGATGGACAAAGTTTGTGTTCTTCCCGCGCATTCCAAGTGAAACAGTGAGAGCCTCAGTAACATTTCCTGCGGGTACACCGTTTGAAGTCACTAATAAATACGTGATTAAAATGTCTGATAAAGCAAAAGAGCTGCAAGATAAGTACCGTGACGAAGACGGTCAAAGTGTTATTTTAAACATTTTGGCTACTACAGGTGGCCGTGGTGGCGCGTCTAATTCGGGGAGTGTTCGGTTTGAAATTATGCCAGCAGAAAAACGCGAATCAGACATTGGCTCTCGAGAACTTGCGAGTGAATGGCGCGATTTAATTGGTATTATCCCCGGTGCGGAAAGCGTGACCTTTCGTGCTGAATTTGGTCGAACATCGAGCCCTATCGACGTACAGCTAACAGGCAATTCAATATCGACACTTGAGCAAGTTGCAGAAAAAGTAAAGCAACGATTGGCAACATACCCAACAGTGTACGAAATTGCCGACAGCATGTCCGATGGTAAAGAAGAGCTGCAAATAGAGCTAACAGAGCAAGGTTTAGCGCTTGGTTTGAATCGCGTTGATGTGTCGCAGCAAATACGTAACTCGTTTTTTGGTGCGCAAGTACAGCGCATTCAGCGTGGTCGTGACGATGTACGTGTCATGGTGCGCTTACCCATTGATGAGCGCCGTTCAGTAGCCGATTTAAAAGATATTCTTATAAATACACCTAGCGGTGGTACGGTGCCATTGTCGCATGTTGCCACTTTAGTGCCGGGACAAAGCCCGTCATCAATTTACCGTATTGACCGATACCGTACGCTTAACGTGACTGCCGATGTTGAAAAATCAAACACCAACATGACAGTGCTGCAGGCAGACCTAAAATCGTACCTTGATGAACTAATGCAGCAATTCCCTGGTGCAGACTATTCGCTTGAAGGTGAAGCTAAAGAGCAGCGTGAGTCATTTGGGTCGCTAGCTTGGGGGCTGGTGTTTGTGTTTTTCATTATTTATGCGCTGTTGGCAATACCGTTTAAATCGTATATGCAGCCATTGATTGTCATGAGTGTGATCCCCTTTGGCATGATAGGTGCGGTAATGGGGCATTGGATCATGGGGATGGAGCTTACCATTATGAGCTTGCTCGGTATGCTGGCCTTGATTGGCGTGGTTGTGAATGACTCACTGGTGCTGGTTGATTTTATCAATAAAAAGCGCGAGGAGGGCGGTGACCTTCTCGAAACAGTTAAAATGGCGGGAGCATCGCGTTTTCGCCCAGTAATGCTTACCAGTTTAACCACTTTTATTGGTTTAATGCCGTTGTTATTTGAAAAAGCCACACAAGCACAATTCTTAATCCCGATGGCGGTAAGCCTTGGGTTTGGGATTATTTTTGCAACCCTTATCACCTTATTACTTGTTCCGGTTAATTACTTATTGATGGAACGTTTTCAGGGATGGTTTAAATAGGCTTGAGACTAGGTACTCGTTATTAGATTCTAAATACAAGTACTCAGTGCTATAACGCGGGGTAAACCTGCTGCTACAGGTAAAAAAGTGGCGGCGGATTTATTCCGCGTTTTTATTCGTAAGTAGATTCGAGCGTAGCGAAATCAAGTAAGTTAGCAAATTCTAAAGATTAAAGATAAACCGAAGGAGGCGTTTAAATGCCAAATGGTCTAGGTGAGAATTTATTCTGCGTGCAAAAAATACAGTTTAGAAAAATATAAAATGAAAGTATTGATAGCTCGTAGCTCGTAGCTCGTAGCTCGTAGCATGAAGTAATGAAGGTGTTCCCCAAGTATGCGGTGCCCGGTGTCAGTCCTGAAACCTTGAGGTTTCAGGGCGGGAATCTGCGGTCTACCGTAGGCTTCTCGGTACATGCCGAGCTTGCACAATAGTAAACGAACAGAAACCCTAACATAAAATTTATCGGCTCAGGGACTTAACCAAGCTCCAACACCCTAGGGAACATATTCAGTATATAAGACAAGTTTCAATCATTAAACCATAGAAACCAAAAAAGCGGATCGTTCGGGTAGTTTTTCCCCACCTTTAACGAGGCATTTACTTTTCAGATTGCTTTTTGACCTCAATCATACAATTAATTGGAGTTGCGATTTATCGAGTGGTAGCATGGCGTTACTGAGACGAACAAAGAAAAAGTTATGAGTACGTTACCTGATTACCAGCAAGCGCAATTGCTATTAGAAAAAAATGAAATTTTTGTCGCACCCGCCGAAGCCCATGGCGTAATAAGTGGCTTACTTGCTTGTGGCATTAATATTGAAGCCGACGAGTATTTAGGCTTATTAAGCGATGTTTTCAATGATGGTTTAGCATTCAATACCGATCTAAAAGCGTTTTTTGCCACTATATATACACAGGTTGTGGCGAGTTTTGGTGACGATGAATTTCAGTTCGATTTATTCTTGCCAAGTGATGACGAGACCCTAGTTGACGTAGCAAACGGCCTAGTGTCTTGGGTGTCGGGTTTTATGCTTGGTTTCGGTTTAAAGCAAAAAGACTATGGCAAATTGTCTGCGGACGTAAAAGAAGTTATTAGCGATTTTAGCGAAATTACTCGCTTGGATACTTTATTCGAAGAAACCGAAGAAGACAGCCAAGCACTACACGAGGTGATCGAGTACGTGCGCGTTTCTGCCTTATTATGTTTTGCTGAACTCGGTAAAGAGCAAACAGATAAAAGCACTAAAAAGACCCTTCACTAATTAAATTACAGAGGTTTAGCATGTTGTCTATTGCTATCGATAAAGCTGAATTTAAAGCCCGTCGCGAGCGTTTACTTGCGATGATGGACAAAAATAGCATCGCGATTATTCCTGCAGCTGCTGAAGTTACACGCAGTCGTGATACCGAATACGCATTTCGCCAAGACAGTGACTTTTTCTACTTAACGGGTTTTAACGAACCCGATGCAGTGTTAGTGCTTTGCCCATCAAGTGACACGCCAAGTACGCTTATCTGTCGCAATAAAGATAAATTAGCTGAAATTTGGCATGGCCGTCGAATTGGCTTCGAAAAAGCGAAATCTGAGTACTTATTCGACGCAACCTGTCCACTTAGTGAACTAGATGAACAATTATTAGATTTGGTGAACGGCCAGCAGATTTTATTTTATGCACAAGGCACTTACCCACATTTCGATACGAAAATTTGGGACTTATTAAGCACGCTTCGTGGTGCACCAAAAAAAGGTTACAAAGCGCCTCACACTATTAAAGATATTCGTGGCCTAGTACACGAAATGCGTTTATTTAAATCTGACGCTGAACTAAACATTATGCGCACTGCTTGTGAAATTAGTGCGCAAGGCCATATTCGTGCGATGCAATTTGCAAAACCAGGCGCAACTGAATATCAGCTAGAAGCAGAACTGCATCATCACTACGCAATGAATGGTGCTCGCCACCCAGCATATGGCACCATTGTTGGCAGTGGTGATAACGCCAATATACTGCATTACACACAAAACGACGCCGAACTAAAAGAGGGCGACCTAGTACTGATTGATTCAGGGTGTGAGCTTGAGGGTTATGCAGCAGACATTACTCGAACATTCCCTGTGAATGGCAAGTTTAGTGAGCCACAAGCCGCGCTTTATAATATTGTACTTGCGGCGCAAGAGGCTGCATTTAGCCAAGTGAAACCCGGTGGTAGTTTATCTAAAGCCAATGAACTGGCTTCAACGGTATTAACGCAAGGCTTAATTGACTTGGGTATTTTAACGGGTGAGCTTGATGAGCTAATGGCAAACCAAGCCTGTAAAGCGTTTTATATGCATGGCCTTGGCCATTGGTTAGGCCTTGATGTGCATGATGTAGGCGAATACAAGCTTGACGAAAAAGAGCGCGTATTTGAGCCAGGAATGGTCTTAACTATCGAACCCGGTTTATACATCAGCGAAGATGCCAAAGCACCTGCGCAATACAAAGGTATTGGCATTCGTATAGAAGATAACTTACTTGTCACAAAAGAGGGTCATGAAAACCTGACACTCTCAGTACCTAAAACTATCAGTGACATTGAAGCAGTGATGCAAGGCAAATAAAGGCTAGGAGCAAACGTGGCAGAGCAGTTTGATGTTGTCATTATCGGCGGTGGTTTGGCTGGCGCAAGTTGTGCATTAGGCCTAAAACACAGCAATAAACAGTTATCAATCGCTGTGATTGAAGCAAATGAAGTAAGTGCAAACTATCACCCAAGCTTTGATGATAGAAGTATTGCACTGGCTCAGCAATCGGTTCAATACTTACAATCCATTAATGCATTTGATTGCCAAGCGCAATTTGCTGCTGCAATTGAAAAAGTAACGGTTTCTGACCGTGGTCACTTTGGTAAAACCCACATTGATTGCCATGAATATGCGCAAGATGCACTTGGGTATGTCGTTGAGGTGAATCCATTTGGTCGCAGCTTGCACCAGCAGTTAACTCGCACAGATGTGAGCCTGTTTTGTCCTGACACGGTTGCTAAACTTGAGTACCAAGCCGATGCTGCGAACGTTACTTTAAGTTCGGGCGAACAGCTGAGTGCAAAACTGGTGGTTATAGCCGACGGTGCTAATTCGAGTAGTCGAAAGCTGGCTAATATTGAGTTTAATACGCGCCCTTATCAGCAAGGCGCGATCATTGCCAATATTGAAGTGGCGGGTGGTCATCATCATCACGCATTTGAACGCTTTACCGAGCATGGCCCGATGGCGCTTTTGCCCATGAGCAATAACCGTTACTCGTTAGTATGGTGCATGGAGCCTGAGCATATAGATGCGCACATGGCGCTTTCAGATGATGCATTTTTAGCTGCCTTGCAAAAGTCGTTTGGCTATCGTGCCGGCACGTTCAGTAAAGTTGGTATGCGTGCCAGCTACCCGCTGGTGTATGGAAAAGTAGATGCGCTAAGCAGCCATCGCACTGTACTTATAGGTAATGCTGGTCATGCTATTCATCCCATTGCGGGGCAGGGCTTTAATTTAGGCTTACGTGATGTGCAACTACTTTGTGATATGGCGCACCGCAGCGATTTAGGTGATTACGCTTTTACCCGCTACTATAGCCAAGTGCGTAGTCAAGATATTGCCACGGTTATGACTTTAACTGACAGCTTGGTGCGGTTATTTTCAAATTCATCGCGAATGCTTGCGCTTGGTCGTAGCATTGGTCTTTTCTCAATGGATTTATTCTCCTCGTTAAAAACCCCGTTAGCCAAACAGTTAATGGGTCAAGTTAAGCAAGGTAAACGGATATGAAACAAGCACAGGTTTGTATTGTTGGCGGTGGCTGTGTAGGCCTTACGCTTGCACTTGGTTTAGCTAAAGCCAATATTAGTGTGGTGGTGATTGATGCCAGTGAAAAGCAGGCGCTTCCGGGGGATGAGTACGGCCTTCGCGTTAGTGCGCTGAGTTTGGCGAGCCAAAGTTTGTTTGAGTCACTGAATGTGTGGCCAGAAATCATTAAGCAACGCGCCACGCCTTATACCTCGATGGATGTACGCGATAAAGACAGCTTTGGCAAAATTCATTTTGATCACAATGATCTCGACTTACCGCAGCTTGGTCATATCGTTGAAAACGACATTATTCGCTACGCTTTAATTAGTGAACTTGAAAAGCAAAGTAATGCCAGCTTATTATTCGAAACCCGTTATCAACAAATACATCAAACAGAGTCCGATGTCTTTATTACACTTGAAAGCGGTGAGCCTGTGATTGCTAAATTGCTGGTAGCAGCCGACGGAGCAAACTCGGCGATTCGAAAGCAGTTCAATATGCCAATTACGTTTAAAGACTATGATCATCATGCCATTGTTGCGACTGTAAAAACCGATGATGAGCATAATCACACAGCACGCCAAGTGTTTTTACCAACCGGCCCTTTAGCGTTTTTGCCGCTGCCTGATAAACACACGCATTCGATTGTGTGGTCAACCAGCCCTGTGCACTGCGAGCAGTTACTAGCACTTGACGATACCGAATTTAATAAAGCACTACTGGCTGCACTGGATGGCCAATGCGGTTTATGCGAAGTTCAAAGTGAGCGCATGGCGTTTCCACTTAAAATGCGTTATGCACAGCAGTGGGTGTCGGGCAAAGTCGTGTTAATGGGCGATGCAGCGCATACTATTCACCCACTTGCCGGGCTTGGTATGAACTTAGGCTTAAAAGATGCCGCTTACCTAATTGAGTTATTAACCAATGAGCAGGGTGAGTTTGCAAGTACACGCACGCTGCGTGATTATGAACGTACCCGTAAGCTTGATGCGCAAAAACACATTGCCATGATGCAAGGACTAAAAGAGTTATTTGCCGGTGCTAATCCGCTTAAAAAGCTCGTGCGCGGTGTGGGGCTTAGCCTTGTTGATAACTTGGGGCCAATTAAACACTTGTTCGCAAAAGAAGCGATTGGTAAGTAATAACTAAGCCGTTGTAAATATTTAAATAAAGCCGTAACTAGCCAGCTAGTTACGGCTTTTTTACGTTTAGCTGAATGCAAAATGATAGCGCTGTCATTTTTGTTAGTGTATGATTAAATTTTTGTGATTGGTATGGAAATTAAACAGCACAATGATGTTTTAAAGCCAGCCAAATAAAAATAATTAATTAAAATAACTAGTTGAGAAAAATTATGGAAGCAACGGTTGAGTGTGACAACAACACAAAACAAAGCATTTGGCTGCCAATGGTATTGGCAGGATCAATGTTTTTTATTCTGGGGTGTATAACGTGGCTTAATGGTGCAATTACACCATTTTTGCAGCAAATGCTTGAGCTGTCGCCGTTACAAGCTTCGTTTATTATTTCTTCGTTTTATATTGCGGTTACTGTTGCAGGTATTCCCTCAGCGATGCTCATAAGACGCGTTGGTTATAAAAATGGAATGGCGATTGGCTGTGCTGTCATGGCGCTGTCGGCGTTAATGTATATTCCTGCCGCGAAACTGCAAATGATCGAAATATTTTTATTTGCACAGCTTATGATAGGTGTAGGTCAAACAATTCTTCAAACGGCTGTTAACCCCTATGTAGTAAAAATGGGCTCTGAAAAATCAGCCGCGGTGCGTGTATGTATTATGGGCTTATTGAATAAGTTTGCTGGAGTTATCGTACCGGTGATCTTTGCTGCGGTCGTTGTAAGCGGTGTAGTCGATGGTGCGGGTAAACTGTCGCAAGAGCAAAAAGACATTATGGCCAATAGCTTAATTATGCCGTATGTATTAATTGCGGGTCTTATTATGTTATTTGCTGCGTTCGCAAAATTTGCGCCTCTTCCTGATTTAGTGTTTGACGAAGGCGAGTCATCAAATGGTAAAGGTGAGTTAAAAGAAACACTTGCTCATCCGCACCTTGTTCTAGGTGTTGTGGGCATTGCTTTGTATGTCGCAGTTGAAGTGATTGCTGCCGATACGATTGGCTCTTACGCTTTGCAAATTGGCGTTGCTGATTACTCCGTTATGACTTCGTACACAATGGCGTGTATGTTGATTGGCTACGCGATAGGTATTGCAACTATCCCACGTTTTATGAGCCAGCAAACAGCACTATTAATGTCGGGTATCGCTGGCATAATCACCGTGCTACTGGTGGTATTTGGTAGCAATGACTCGTTTATTATTTCTAATCTATTACTTGTGCCATTTGGAGGCCCTGAACTCCCTGATCCTTTATTGTGTATCGCGCTACTTGGTTTTGCTAATGCGATGGTGTGGCCTGCAATTTGGCCATTAGCATTGGCGGGTTTAGGCCGCTTAACTGGCACTGCATCGGGGTTGTTGATCATGGGTATTGCAGGTGGTGCTTTAGGTCCGCTGCTGATTGGTTTAGGTAACGTAGCAGGGCTGGGCGCGCAAGGTGCGTATATTGTTATGATCCCAAGTTATCTATTCATTTTATTTTATGCTCTTAAAGGCCATAAGATGAAAAGTTGGAAATAACAATACGTTAAGAATTCAAGTTAGAACAAAGCCGCGACGACCATCATCGCGGCTTTTTTACGAGTTAGCACGACAAACCGCTTATAAATACAAAGAGTTGCGACCCTTACAGCTGAAATTGGCGTTTTAAAATCTCGCCGGTAAAGCTTGTTTTTAAATAAAAGCCGCGAGGCAGGGTTTGGATCACATGCCCATTTGGCCCAATAGCATCAGTAAGCGCTTTACTGTTAGCCGCTTTTGGTCTTATTTGCATGACATCACCCAAGTGTCCCGAAATTTCATCGATACGACCCAGCGCGATAAGTTCCATTTGCTCTTCCCAGTCACGTTGCAACTGTGCATCTTGCTCAGCACTGGGTTGCCATAAAAAACCACTGCCAATGGTACGATTAAATGGCAGAATTTCGCGTTCTCCCAAAATCGGTAACCACAACACATGATTGAGCTTTTTACGCACCGTACTTTGCTGCCATGTAAGACCTGTTACGTTCAATAACGGCGTAACAGAGACAAAAGTTGTCTCTAAGGGTTTACCCTTAAACGAAATAGGCAAGGTTTTTAACTCAATACCAAGCTCTTCAAAATCAGGAGTGGGTTTCGAGCCCGCGGTTGCCCCTAATACATATTCAATAAGCTGACCGGTCCAGCCTTTTTCACGCAGCAAGTCATCGGGTGTTTTAAATTGGTACTGCTCTGCAAGCTGGCCGAGTGTAAGCCCCGCTATTGCATTCACGCGTTGCATTAATTCGTTGATTGAGCTTGGTTTTAGTGGTCGCATACGGCGTTTATTTGATTGTGTTATTAACCTTAACATGATAGCAAATGCGCATTGCCGTGGATATCTTTGTATTTGGGTGTTTTTTGCGCATGTTGAAAGTGAGTTAAAAACAGTCAATTTGTTTTGTGGGAATAACATCTTAATATATTGAAATTTAATGACTTTTGTCGATGTTTGATTTTTGGCTGTTGTATTAATTAGACAGTTGTTTGTATAAATACAGATATATGAACATGTTTATCCACAGTTTCTGTGGAGAAAGTGCTTTTTTGAACTGACTATTGTGGATTTGTTTGCAAAATAAGCATGATTTACAAAAGTTATGCACAAGCTGTGGGTAAGGTGAGAAAAATACGGTTGTAAACTACTATTTTATTAAAAGCGCGTATTTTCGTAATAATTGCTTTCTAACATATTGATTAAAAGCGCTTGTTAAAATGCTAATTTCAAATCTGGTTTCGGCGAAGGTGTAAAGTGTTTGCTGTATCGCAGGTTATGTGGAACAATCAATAAAAATCGACTTACAAATGAGGCACTAAGGTGATTGATGCCGAAGGTTTTCGTGCCAATGTCGGAATTGTAATTTGCAATAATCAGGGACAAGTATTTTGGGCTCGACGTTATGGTCAGCACTCTTGGCAATTTCCCCAAGGTGGTGTCGACGATGGTGAAACAGCAGAGCAAACCATGTACCGAGAATTACACGAAGAAGTGGGCTTGCTTCCTGAAGACGTCGAGATCGTCGCAAGTTCAAAACATTGGTTACGCTACAAATTACCCAAGCGTTTAATTCGCAGAGACTCAAGTCCTGTGTGCATTGGGCAAAAACAAAAATGGTTTTTACTGAAATTACGTTGTAAAGACGAAGATGTAAACTTACTTAAAACTCATCATCCAGAGTTTGATGACTGGCGATGGGTGAGCTATTGGTATCCGGTGAGGCAAGTTGTGTCATTCAAGCGCGAGGTTTACCGTCGTGTAATGAAAGAGTTTGCCCCGTTTGCAATGCCGTTTAATAAACGAGAACAACATAAAGATAATTGGCGACAAAAGCGATAAGGGCAACTTTATCAACTAAATGAAAGGAGCAGCATCATGTTAGCCACGCTCAGATCAATTGCTGAGGCTGTGTCGCAACAAGCGGACTTAAACAGTGCCTTAGCGTGTTTTGTGCAAATGGTAAAAGATGCCATGCAAACACAGTGCTGCTCAATTTACTTTGCTGATTACAGCCAAGACAACTTTGTATTAATGGCCACGCAAGGACTTAACCCAGATGCTGTGGGTAAGTTTAGAATTGGTTTTACCGAAGGCTTAGTTGGCTTAGTGGCGCAACGCGAAGAGCCAATTAATATAGCGTTCGCTAAATCACACCCTCGCTTTAAACTCTCTCCAGAAGTTAATGAAGAAGGCTATAACGCGTTTTTATCTGTGCCTGTGGTGCATCAAAAAAAAGTGCTGGGCGTTATTGTTGTTCAGCAAAAGTTAGCGCGTGTTTTTAGTCCCGATGAAGAATCTTTTTTAATTACACTTTCGGCACAACTTGCATCGCAGCTTGCGCATGCCGAGATCAAAGAGATTTTAAGGCTTGATGAATTCTCGCATCAGACTTCGGTACTCAAAGGGGTATCGAGCGCGCCGGGTATTGCCATTGGTGAAGCTTTTGTGGTGTTGCCTAAACTCGATTTTAAATCGATTGAGTTGCAAAAAGACGATGACATAAGTACGCAACGTAAATTATTTACGCAGGCTGTTGCGGCAACACGCAACGAGTTTAATACGTTATCAATGACATTAAGTGATTCGATTCCGCAAGAAGCGCTTGCGGTATTCGATGTGTATCAGCAACTACTTGATGCAAAAAGCCTAGGCAAAAATGTTGAAGAGCAACTTCAACAAGGCTGGAGTGCAAAAAGCGCATTAAAAATAGTTATCGAAAAGCTGGTGGCGCAGTTTAACGCCATGCAAGACCCATACATAAAAGAGCGCGCAGTAGATGTTAAAGACATTGGTTTGCGTGTTTTACACCACTTAGTTAATACCGAGCATGCGGCAAAACCTTACCCTAAAGACACCATTTTAATTGCCAGTACGCTAACACCTGCCATGCTTGCCGAAGTGCCCAAAGGGCATTTAGCGGGGGTGGTTAGTGTAAATGGGGCAGCAAACAGCCATGCGTCAATATTAACGCGAGCAATGGGGATACCCGCTATTTGGGGTATTGAAGACGTTCCCTTACTGCAATTTGAAGGTAAGCCGATGATTTTAGATGCCTACGCAGGGCGTTTATATATCTCACCTTCGCAAATGCTCCACGATGAATACAGCCAATTAAAATACCAAGAAACATTACTGAATGATCGTTTCGTCGCAGAGCAGAACCTAGATGCGGTCACCTTAGATGGCGAGCACATTAGCTTATTGTTAAATGCAGGCCTTGAATTAAACACAGAGCAAGACAACAAACTGTTTTGTGATGGAGTGGGTTTGTATCGTACCGAAGCCTGGTTTATGCAAAAGGGGCAATTTCCTTCGCAGTCGGAGCAAGAAAAGTGGTACCGAGAAGTGCTTACCAGCTATCACCCGAATCCTGTGGTAATGCGCACCTTAGATATCGGCGGTGATAAAGTATTAGACTACTTTAATATCACAGAAGAGAACCCTTTCTTAGGGTGGCGGGGTATTCGCGTCACCTTGGATCATCCTGAACTATTTTTAGATCAACTCAGAGCGATGTTAAAGGCCAATATCGGTTTAGGTAACCTTAGAATAATGTTACCCATGATCAGTGGCTCTGAAGAAGTCGACGAGTCAATTAAGTTAGTTGAACAAGCGCTGTTCGAACTAGAAGAACAATACCCAGAGCAAGCCATTGACCGCCCAGAAGTTGGCATTATGTTAGAGGTCCCTTCAAGTATATTCATGCTCGAAGAGTGGTCACAAAAAGTCGACTTTTGCTCTGTGGGTAGCAATGATTTAACTCAATATATGCTGGCCGTTGATCGCTCTAATGCGCGTGTTGCAGAGCTCTTTAACCCCTATCATCCTAGTGTGCTGCGAGTGCTACTTAAAGTTGCTCAAGAGTGCCAAAACCATGAATTACCCTTTAGTTTATGTGGTGAGCTTGGTGGTGACCCAGAAGGGGCATTATTACTAATCGCCATGGGGTATCGTCGCTTAAGTATGAACCTTTCATCAATCAGTAAAATTAAATTTGTACTGCGTCGCTTAAAAGTAAGCGATATGGAGGAGCTGCTTAGCGAATGTTTATTGCAGCCTACCGCTAAGCAAGTATTGAGGCTCACACGTAACTTTATGATAGAGCACCAATTGGGTGAGTTATTTTACACCCCTAGCCAAGGGCAAGCATGAGAGTAAATTGTACTGTGAAGCGTTTATATATTCGTTTAGTATATACATATAACAAACTGAATATATGAGTGTGCTATGCATGACGTAATACTTTTAATGGTGTACTGCGCTATTTTAGGCAGTGTAGTAGGGTTTTTAGCCGGTCTGCTTGGCATTGGTGGTGGCTTAATTATTGTGCCTGTACTGAGCGCCATGTTGGTATCATTTAATGTTGCTGACTCAAGCCATGTATTAGTTATTGCCATAGCCACCTCACTTGCTTCCATTATTTTTACGTCTACCTCTTCAGCGTTGGCTCATCATCGTAATGCTAATGTGCCGTGGGAAATTGCTCCTTGGGTCATGACCGGTGTAGGTATTGGTGCACTCGTGAGTGGCTTTGCGGCGAGTTTTATTCCTGAGCAGTTATTACGTTTAGTTTTTGCCACGAGTGTGGTGTTTATCGCGTTACGCATGGTGTTATCTACACGTACCAAGGCTGCAAGTGAAAAACCATTGCCCTCAGGTCCCGTAATTGGCTTTTTATGTGCAATAATGGGGGCGTTATCAGGACTGATTGGTATTGGTGGCGGTGCACTTATTGTGCCTTTGCTGCATTATTTCTCTGTCGATATTAAAAAGGCCATTGGTTGTGCCGCAGCATGTGGTATTGTCATTGCGCTGTTTGGCTCGGTTGGTTATGTGTCTGCAGGTTGGCAAGTAACCTCCTTTAGTGATGGTTTTGCCGGATTTGTTTATTTACCCGCATTAGTCGGCATCGTTATCACGTCGTCATTAATTGCTCCTTATGGTGCAAAAGCGACGCATTATTTACCTGTGGCAACAATAAAAAAAGTATTCGCGCTATTACTTGTCATAATTGCGCTTAAAATGGTGTTTAGTTAAAGGTTTTTATTTTTATGGCTCTTCAATTTCCAGAGATAGATCCGGTTATTTTTTCGGTAGGACCGCTCAGCGTACGTTGGTACGGTTTAATGTATTTAATTGGTTTTGCTTTAGCTATGTGGCTGGCAAACCGTCAAGCTGCAAAACCTAATTCTGGGTGGACGAAAGAGCAAGTAAGCGACTTATTATTTTACGGTATGCTCGGGGTAATACTCGGTGGGCGTATTGGCTATGTGTTGTTTTATCAGTTTAGTTATTTTATTGAAAACCCGTTTTATTTATTCAGAATCGACCAAGGTGGCATGTCATTCCATGGCGGCACACTGGGGGTTATTACCGCAATTATGGTCTTTGCCTGGACACGTAAAAAATCATTGTTAGAGGTCGGTGATTTTGTGGTGCCATTAGTGCCATTGGGCCTGCTAGCCGGCCGCATAGGTAACTTTATTAATGGTGAGTTATGGGGACGCGTAACCGATGTACCTTGGGCGTTTATTTTCCCTACCGGTGGGCCAGAACCACGCCATCCGTCACAACTATACGAAGCATTTTTAGAAGGCTTGGTGCTATTTTTAATTTTGCAATGGTTTATTAAAAAGCCACGCCCAGCAGGGAGTGTCGCCGGTTTATTTTTATTAGGCTACGGCGTATTTAGATTTGTTGTTGAGTATTTCCGTGAGCCAGACGCGCATTTAGGCCTATTTGCAGGTGTGATTTCAATGGGACAAATACTCTCGCTGCCAATGGTATTTGGGGGCCTTGGTTTGTTAATATGGGCCTACATGAAGCCGCAACGACGCGTTGCAAGCAAAGCATAATTAGAGCAAGTCAATGAAACAGTATTTAGATTTATGTCAACGCATTGTTGATGAAGGCGTGTGGGTCGAAAATAAGCGTACAGGCACCAAATGTTTAACCGTTATTAATGCTGACCTTGAGTACGATGTAGCAAACAATAAGTTTCCGCTTATAACAACACGTAAAAGCTTTTATAAAGCAGCCATTGCAGAGTTGTTAGGCTACCTTCGTGGTTACGACAGTGCGGCACAGTTTCGTGATATCGGTTGCATGACATGGAATGCCAACGCGAACGAAAATAAAGCTTGGCTCGAAAACCCGCATCGACGTGGTGAAGATGATATGGGCCGTGTGTACGGCGTACAAGGCCGTAGCTGGCAGCGCCCAGATGGTACACACCTTGATCAACTTAAAAAGGTAATTACTAACTTATCTAACGGCATTGATGACCGAGGTGAAATTGTCACGTTTTATAATCCGGGCGAGTTTGAACTAGGTTGTTTACGTCCGTGTATGCATACGCACACTTTTTCATTACTGGGTGATACTCTATACTTAACCTCGTATCAACGTAGTTGTGATGTCCCACTGGGTTTGAATTTTAATCAAATTCAATGTTTTGTGTTATTAGCGTTGGTTGCACAAATCACCGGACACAAGCCCGGAAAGGCGTATCATAAAATAGCAAATGCACATATTTACGAAAATCAGTTAGAGTTAATGCGTGATGTACAGCTTAAGCGTGAGCCATTTGCATCACCTACACTTAAAATAAATCCAAATATTAAATCACTTGAAGACATTGAAACTTGGGTCACAAAAGACGATTTTGAAGTAGAAGGTTATCAGTGTCACGATGCAATTAAGTATCCGTTTTCAGTGTAAAAAGAAAAAAGTTTAAGGAGAAATCAATGAAAGCAGTGATCCCAGTTGCTGGTCTTGGCACGCGTATGTTGCCTGCAACAAAAGCGATTCCAAAGGAAATGTTACCTATCGTTGACCGCCCTTTGATTCAATATGTGGTTAATGAGGCGATTTCAGCGGGAATTAAAGAAATCGTATTAGTGACGCATTCAAGTAAGAACTCTATTGAAAACCACTTTGATACGAGCTTTGAGTTAGAAGCAACATTAGAAAAGCGTGTTAAACGTCAACTACTCGCAGAAGTACAGTCTATTTGTCCTAAAGATGTCACTATTATTCAAGTACGCCAAGGTGAAGCGAAGGGGTTAGGCCACGCAATCAACTGTGCAGCGCCAATCATTGGTAATGAACCGTTTGTGGTTATTTTACCCGATGTGATTATTGACGATGTGGCGAGCGATCTAAAAAAAGACAACCTTGCAGAGATGATTGGACGCTTTGAAAGTACTGGTCAAAGCCAAATTATGGTTGAGCCTGTGCCACTTAACGAAGTTGATAAGTTTGGTGTGGTTGACCTAGGTGATGCGAAAATTAAACAAGGTGAAAGTGCCGCTATTTTAAATATGGTTGAAAAGCCGCCAATTGATCAAGCGCCTTCAAACCTCGCCGTGGTTGGTCGTTATGTATTAAGTAAAAACATTTGGCCACTTCTTGCAAAAACCCCAGCAGGGGCAGGCGATGAAATTCAGTTAACAGACGCGATTGCAATGTTAATGGAAAAAGAAACCGTTGATGCCTACTCAATGAAAGGGAAAAGCCATGACTGTGGAAGCAAAATAGGCTATTTAAAAGCGATTGTTGAGTTTTCATTACGACGCGATGAATTTAAAGATGAGCTCACCGACTTCATAAAAACGCTGGTTAAATAATCAATTCTATTTGATTAGTTAAAAATGATGTAAAAAAAGTGTCTATATGGCACTTTTTTGTTATTTACATGTCATGCACAATTGTCGATTATTACCTAATTAAGGACTTTTCTGATATACCTTTGTATTAGCAGATTGCTAAGATAGTTATTACAGAAAAGTGCTTAGTTACCCACTGTAGAATAGCTAATTAAGCTATACTCATAAAAATACCTATAATGAAACGGATTTTTACTGCTTTAGGTTGTCGTATATGAAAACTTAAGCTGAGGGTGCTACTAAGTTTTTATTGCAGTTAGTAGAAGCACTGTACTGAAAATATAATAATAAAAAAGCAATTTGTTAGTGTTTTCTTGTTTAATATCTAAACGATATTTCAGGCTTTTTACAGGCAGGTAAGTACTAACAAACGGTCTTCTCAGATTAAGAAGCAAATATATAATGGTACGTTTAAGAATCCTGCTTATGAAATATTGCTTAAAACCGTTGCGTTACAGCGCGTGCCTAATGGTGCTGTTTGTTGTATCGGGTTGTAGTAACCATTCATTACCTACCACATTATTTAATTTTTTGTCGTTTAGTCATCTATTTCAGTCAATGAATGTTCAGGCCAATGAGCAAAGCGTATTAGCAAACGTGCAATCGCTGCCTGAGCTAAGCACAGATGGCACAGAGAGCACAGATAGCGCGTTACCTGCAGCTGGGCTGCCTACTAAAGAAGAGCCAGATTCTATGGCTAAATCAGACGAGCGTAAGAGCAGCGAACAGGTTAAACCTGAATACAGTTTTGCATTACAGCTTGTTGCAGTAAATTCAGAAAAAAACTTAGCCATTACATTTAAAAAAATGAAAGCCTTAGCCCCCGAGGTATTTCAGGGCAAACCGCTATTAAATGTTGAAGTGGCTGATGTTAATCAAAACACCTATTACCGTTTAAAATTTGGTGGCTATAAATACCTTAAAAACGCAACCGCTGATTGTGAAGCCATTAAGCGTCAAGGGCTTGATTGCTGGGTAAGTAATTATACCGATAATCGCATTTACCTATAGCGTGCTGATATAAAGGCTAAAAGCTGGCATTTTATTTGCTGTGCTTAAGCTCTGTTTTTTTAGCTGATGATAAATATGCCAATTTCAACGTTGTTCAAACACTTATTAATTACTGCCAGTGTGAGTCTGTTGCCTGCATGTATGTTGCTGCAACAGCAACCAGAGCCGCTATATTCAGAGCAACAAATACAGCAATTTGCGGCTCAATATCAATCACAGCAGCAAAGTATTGCCCGTTTAACCGAAATGGAAAATGATTTACGCATTATGACGGCCGAACTCAATAGTAAGCCAGACGTGCAAACGCTCTCTGAAGCATCTGAGAGTGATCAAACTCATTCCGATAACGCGTCAATAACCTACAATGATGCCGTAGCGCGAAATGCTCAGGCGCCTGCTGGGGCTCAGCTTGGAGTGTATTTAGACCCAAGCCAAATTAAGCGCCAAGTGTTAATAATGAAAAAACAGTATCCCGGTGCATTTGATAAACTAGAGTTTGTATTTTTAGAACGCCCCACAAAATCACAAACACGGTATGCACTGCGTGTTGGCCCGTTTGCCAACTACAACGAAGCAACCGTGTTTTGTTACCTTGCTAAACAGCTACAACAGCACTGTTTAACTGCGCCTTTTTTAGGCGAACCACTCGACTTATCACGTCGCTAAAACGATTTATACTAAGTAGGCACAGTTATTGCTTTTAATTAACCATGTTCGATATGGGATGGCAATTATGCGTCTACTAGTGTCATTAATATTTTTAAGCTTAGCGGGTTGTAAGCTCTCTGAAGAGCCAAAACCTGTGGTAAGTACAGCAGCACCAAAAGCCGTAATGGCGCCTTATACGGTACACCAGTATGTGGCTGATTTAAGTTCGCAATTAAGCCGAATTCAAGGGGCTTTTAAAAGTAATGCACGCATTGCTGTAACCAGCTTTTACTTGGCTGATGCACTTGATTCGGGCCTTGCAGAAGGTCAGGGGGCAGGGCTTAGTCAACAAATTCAAGAAAGCTTAATGACGCAATTTGCTCAGCTTGGTTACCATACCATTGAGTACCGATTAGAAAATAATTTAAATTTACAATCATCTGCCGATAGTATGTTAAGCAGAAATACAAAAAATTTGCGCCAACGTCAGAATATTGACTTTGTGATCACCGGCACCTTAACGCGGCAACAACATGCCTATATTGTTAATGCCCGTTTAGTGGATGCAGCCGATCAGCGGATCGTGTCTGCAGCCAGTACCGAGATCCCCATTAATGTAATGTGGGGAAGTGAAAAAGTTCAGCAGCGCGGTGGCATGATCTACCGCAGTGAATACTAATTAGGAGTCCACTCATGAGACGTTTACTACTCAGCTTATGTTTACCATTAGGGTTCGGCTGCGCACAAATGATGTCACCCTCACAAACGATAGACACCAAAGAGCCACAGCTTACCCGCAGTGAGCGCGCGGTTGCCGCACCACAAACAAATGTGTCGGTTTATCAAAGTAGTCAGGCCGTTAAAAATAACACCACCTTTACCGCAGCCCCTACGCGCAAAAATATAAATCATTATGTACGTGGATTAATGCAAGACATGGCACAAAATCTTCAATACGTTAGTGATAAAACACCCCTTGCCGTATCGAGTTTCATCTTTTTAGATGATCAATACAACACATCGAGCTTACTAGGTAATCAAATTGCCGAAAGCTTCATGCACGAACTGCATACGTTTGGTGTGCCTGTTGTTGATTTTAAAACCACAGACTACATTCGTGTAACCCCAAGCGGTGATTTTGTGTTTAGCCGTGATTATTTAGAGTTGAGTCAAGATCAAAACTTTAATTACGTACTTGCAGGCACGTTAGTAAACCACCAAGGTGGTGTGTTGGTAAATGCACGTATTATTGGGCTTGCCAGCAAAGCTGTGGTTGGCTCGGCACAAGGCTTTATTCCGCAGTCAGTGGTTGATGCTCTTGATAGTAGCAACCGTACCGACGGTATTATGCTTAAACAAGCGAGTGAGTGAGGTAAGCTATGAGCAAGTTTAAACTTGTTGCATTAACCGCCGCTATGACACTCAGTTTATCTGGGTGTGAGTTACTTAGCCAAGCGCCTGAGCCAAGCAACCAGACTGCGAGCAACGCACCAACTAACTATGATATAAACACCATGATGCTACTTGCTCAGCAGCAAAATGAATCAGAGTTACAAACCAATAGTCGTCAATTTAAGCCTTATCAGCATTATAAAACGTTAGGTAATTACGTTGAACAAATGGCGCTTGATATAGCCGACACCATGCAACAAGAGTCCGAGCTTGGCATAGCCGTGACCTCGTTTGTCGATTTAAATGAAAGCCTACAACAAAGTAACCAACTTGGTAATCAAGTGGCAGAAACCTTGTATCATCAACTGCAAAAATTTGGCTACGGTGTTATTGATTTTAAGACGCGCGATAGTGTGGTTATTGATAAAACAGGTGATTTTGTTTTTTCACGCGATATCAACGAATTAACCAAGCGCCGAATTGCAAGCCATGTGTTAGCGGGTACCTTAATTTATCGCCCCAGTGGCGTTGAAGTGAATGCCCGCGTGATCAACTTAACCACCAAGCAAGTTGTCGCCACCTCAAACAAAGTAATCCCGTACTTTGTGCTGCAAAATGAGTCGATACAGTCGGCAACAGCCCAGCTAAACTAACAAAAATTAATACCAACCGGCTAAAACCGTAGTCGGTTGGTATAATCTCTTGATTACCAAAGCCTTAGCCCGTTATAATTTTACGAGTTGCATACCGCTAGTGACCGTCACTAGAAAAACCAGCGCAAACGTGGCCTCTTAGTTAAATGGATATAACGGCCCCCTCCTAAGGGGCAGTTACAGGTTCGATTCCTGTAGGGGCTACCAATAAAATCAATTAGTTGCCATTCTAACTCTTTGTGTTTCATTTTATGTGTAGCATATTTGTAGCATATTTGTAGCATATTTGTAGCAGGGGCCATGCCCGATTAAATAAATTAAGGTTTATCTGTTGATATTGCCAAGTATTGATGAAAGGAGTTCTTTATATATTGTAGTCATGGCACTGAAGGCACCATGACTTGAAATGATACTCTGTCATTAAGAGTGCAAACTACTCTTTTTGATTTGTTTTATTCTGTCAACTATATACGTTAAATCCTCGAAGTAAGGCTGAGATAATGCTAGACTTTTTAACGACTTATTGGTGTAACCGTCATTAATCCGATACAGGCATTTATCATAAGCTCCAGTTTTACAAGGCTTACAGTTAGATATTTCATTATCATGGCATTTTGACTGCAAATCATTAATTGCTCTTAATAGCTCTATTGCAAATAAATCAAGTAACCATTTACCTTTGGTAATTCTTTTTAAAGTTTCTAACGAGTTAGTAAGGTTTTTCTCATTCGCAAATAAGTTTAAAGCCTCTTTTTTATTTTCAAGTTCTTGTCTAATTTTTGGATCTTTTGTTCGGCCATAGTTATATGAATAAGAAAAACATGATTCATATTCAGGCTCTAAAGCTTTTTTCAGTGCTTCGAGTGAAAAGTAATAAAGATCGAGTAATTTATTTGATACTTCATCCATGACCTTTTTACAAAGCTCATCTGTAATAAGATCTCTATTCGCTTTACAACATATACTCAGAATTCTTTGAACAATTTCTTTAGCTATAAAATGACTTTCAATTGAATAATAATTTAATACTAAAATTGGCTCAAGTTCAGGTAGCTCTAACCTGAAGTCTCTAACATCTTTGTCTATTATTGCTAAGATGTGCTCATCTAATCTATGGGTTTCACTTTTTAAAGAATTTAGCTCTTCTATTGCACGTATAACTTGATCACATCCCTCACCAAAGCCATCAATATTATCAATTGAATATACTTCATAGTTAAATTCGACATCAGGTGCTAAATTATCATAGACTGAAATATCATCTATACCTTCTACAATTAAAGCTGGTACTCCAGTGATAATTGCTTCATTGAGTATTTCATCGATTTCATAAAAACAACTCTCCACTTAAGATCTCCTAACCAAAAGCTTAGAAAGATAGTCTGGATTTCTTTTTGCAAGTGCAGGAGAGTGAGAAGCAACAATTATCTGAGTTTTGGGTAGTAGCTCTGAAAAAATTGACATTAGCTCTCTTTGCCATTTTATATTTAGCGAGATTTCAGGTTCATCTATAATTAAGAAATTTCTATCTTGACCCTCAAATAACACTAATGCTAAGAAAGTTAGAATATGTCTTTCACCACTAGATAATTCGTTTACGGAATGTCGCTCACCATCAATTCGGACAAAAACCTCTTGACCATTCACAACAAGTTTTTTGTCACCAATTAAATAAGCGTTGAAGCGTTCAACAAGTAAATTTATAGCGCTTAAAATTAACTTTTCGACTTCCAGTTCATCAATCATATTTTGGAATAATTCACTAAGTAATGAGTGTTCTAATATTTTTTCTAGTTCTCCTTTTTGGTTGATTTTACCTAAAATGTTAACTATGCGAGTTTTGAAATTATTATCCTCGCCATCATCTAAAGCCTCTATTATTCTGTCTTTGCTTTCTAAAATTCGGGGGCCGAGGTTTTGACGTTCTGGGTGAAATTGACGCGGTGAGCTATTTTCAACGTCAATTGCTACAGACAAAGTGTCAAATAAAGCACTTTGTATTTTTTTAGTTGCTGTGAATCTTGCAATTCTGTATCGCTGAAGTAATAACTCTTCAATATTTTCAATTTTTATACTTTGTAGGTACAAGTGACTTTTGTTGAAATCTATTTCGGGTCTTCTGTTTCTATTTCTGACTGCATTTTTTCTTCTAAGGAAATAAGATAATTCCTCAGAGAGTTCAATTATCATTTTACGGGAATAACTAATACCTCTTTCTCGACCAAAAAATTGGCTCTGCCATTTGGGGTGCATAAAAAAATCAAGTAGAACGTCAGGCTCAATTTTCATGGATTGTGTGCTAATACCCCTCTCTACACCTAAAGATAAAGATTTAGAGCTAGATAGAGGGCTCTCATCGAAACTAGCCCAATCATAGCCATGCTCTGATAATACAACAGAGACTCTTGTTTCTTTATGACCATCAAATACATCACAGTTAATTGATCTTATACCTATTGCTAAAAGAGCTTCATCATCCTGTGATAAAAATGAATTAATTGCTTTTAAAAATGTTGTTTTTCCACAACCATTATCACCGAAAATTACAGTTACATTTTTTGCTGACATATCAACAGTAGCTATTCTGTCATCAGCTTTGAAACCATTAAACTCTATTTTCTCTATTCTCATTCTGGATCCATCTTTTGAGATTAAGGCTTAAAACAAGCTTGTTAGTGGTTACATTAAATTGCCTATTTCTAACCATGTAGAGTGATTAATTTAGTTAATTCATGAAACCAGTTTTGGCAGGTGAGAGGTTTAAATAAATTGTTTAGCGATTAGCTCTCCCTGCAACGCATACAATTACTGTACCATTACACATAATTTAGAAAAGCATTGCAATAAATTTAATAAAAACAGGTTAAATATCGTTTTATTAAATCACTATATAGTACAGTTATTTACAGAACTCCAAGTTAGAGCTTTCTTGCCATTCTGCAAGCGGGTAGCTAAACCGTATAATAGGACTTTAGCTATTTAAAGTGATTGAGTTAGGTTTTTCTAAACGCCATGGATAAAAGCGGGTAACAAGGGTTTTTACTTATCGGTTTTTTAGAATATCTGTTTGCTGGTTTTAGGGGCTACCAAGTTGCATATCAACCCGAATAACCCCCCGTTTTAGTCATTGTGATGACTAATCTGTTACCTTTTCTAATGCACCTGTGCGCCATGGTTCGATGATAATTTTAATGTGGTCGTTTGGTTTAAATAAGGTGTCGAATGCGCCTTGTACACCGTCGATGCCGACTTTGCCGGTGCGCATTTTTTGCCACGCTATTTTGCCTGAGGCAATATTCTCAAGTGATTGCGCGAACTCTTCAGGTTGATAGTAATAAGAGAAAATAAGGTCGAGCTCTTTTACGGTTGCATACGCAAAGTTCACTTCGAGTGGTGCGGTATGAATGCCTGTTACAATAATTTTTGCTTTGGCTGGCGCACGCAAAATATAGTCGTTTAGTAGGCGGCTTACACCTGCACATTCAAAAATTACTACCTTGTGATCGCCTGCGAGTGTGGCCGCTGTTGTTACTTCGTCATCGGCCATGGGGTTTACGTAGTGTGTTGCACCAAACTCAAGGGCGATTTGTTTTTTACTCTCTTGCGGGTCAGAGGCAACAATATGTTTTACGCCTTGCAGTTTTAGAGCGGCAATAGCGGCAAGACCAATAGGTCCGCAACCTACGACAACGGCGACATCATCTTTATTCATGTTTGCGCGATTAACGGCATGCAAGCCCACAGCAAGAGGCTCTGTAATGGCGGCCGCTTCTGACGGCACGCCATCAGGAATAGGTAATAATAGCGCTTCATCAACAATAAAGTACTCTGAATAAGCACCATATATACCGGGTGTTACTCCAACTCCTGCACCGCCTGCCGACATTAAAATAGGCACCGATGTTACGCGAGTGCCCGCAGTAAGCTCGCCTTTTGTATCTGGACCGTAGCTAACAATTTCAGCGGCATATTCGTGGCCGAGTAATACTTCTTGATCGTTCCCTGCGCTTTTATCCATGATGCCAAGGTTCTTATAAATATCAAATACATCGCTCGTATGGCGAGTAATATGAATGTCTGATCCGCAAATTCCACACGCAAGACTTTTTACAAGTACTTGTCCAGGCCCAGGTGTTGGAATGGCTATTTGTTTTACATGTAGTTGGCCATTTTGCATAGCGACCGAATTCATTTGGCTCATATGTGTATCCTCAATTGAACGGGAAAGGTTTTCACCTTGTGTGCTATCTACACTAAGTAAACTGGCAGGGTATATCTTGACTTTTTACGACAAAAACATGATAAATTGCGACATAACAAAGTAATAAGAGCATTAACATGGACTATTGTGTACGTGCAGGTTCGTTAGCTGGGTATCAAGAGTTGGTGAATGAGCTGGGTGCAAACCCTATTAGCTTATTAAAACAAGCGGGTTTTTTACCTAGCCACTTGCGTGACGCTGATAACATGGTTGTATACGAAAAAGTATCGCACTTATTAGAGCTAACGGCGCTGCAGCTGGCCGACCCTTTATTTGGTTTTAAGTTGGGATTACGCCAAGGGATCCGCGCGTTAGGATTAATTGGCGCACATATGGCGCAGCAAGAAAATATTGCGACAGCCCTGAGTATTGCACGTAAATATTCATTTATGCATGTGCAAGGGGCGCAGCTAGCGCTAACACATTTGACGGCAAAACAATGCGAGCTGCAAATAAGTTTAGTGATAAACGAGTTAAGCCGCAGCACACAAGTCGTGCAATTAAGCATTGCGCTTATTTACCGTATTTTACGTGATATGGCGGGGGCTGATTTTGAGCTTCAGTGTATTTGTTTACAGCAAGCCATTAGCCACGAACAGCAAAAAATACTCCGTAAGATGTTTCAATGTGAAGTTGTGCCACAGGCTCAAAATAATGCCTTATTGTTTTCGTCGCATATTTTGATGAAAAAACCAATTCGTCCAGATAATTTAATTACCGACATTATTAATCAGCAATTTCAACTAAACAGTGCATCTGTAGTGCTACCTATTAGCGATTTAGTTAAGCACAGCATTACAATGTTATTACCGACAGGTGAATGCAATAAAGACAGCGTGGCTTTAAACCTTGGTATGCACCCTAAAAAGTTAGAGCGATCGCTCAAAGAAGCCGGAACAAGCTTTCGGGAAGTGTTAAATGAAACACGAAAATCAATTACGTTACGTACCCTCGAAATGAGTAATATGTCGATGACCACCTTGGCATTGAACCTTGGTTATGCAGAGTTCTCGGTGTTTAGTCGCAGTTTTAAACACTGGTTCGGGCTGTCGCCTCGTGCTTTTAAGCGGCAAATAAAGAGGTAAGCCCTCGGCGCTTTACCGAGGGCGTATTACTGAGTTAGTTAAAATAACCTGTATTTAGGTATAAATGTGTGACCACCCCTGCAAAATAGCCGAGCAAAATAACCGGTGTCCATTTTAAATGGCTATTAAAGGTGTATATACCACGCGCTTGCCCCATAAGAGCCACACCCGCAGCTGAACCAATTGACAATAGACTGCCGCCAATGCCAGCGGTGAGGGTAATTAATAGCCATTGACCATGAGACATATCTGGCATCATTTGCAGTACTGCAAACATCACAGGAATGTTATCTACCACTGCCGACATTAAACCTAAGATTATATTTGCACCTGTTGCTGACCAGTTGTTATAAAGCAAATCAGACAACAAGCTTAAGTATCCGATAAACCCTAAACCACCCACACAAATTACAATGCCATAGAAGAACAGTAGGGTATCCCATTCTGCGCGAGATACGCGGCTAAATACATCAAATGGCACCACATTTCCTAAGCGCTCTAAACGTTGTTTATCACCTTCACGCTCTGCCATAGCACGTTTTCTTGCCAGTGAACCCGGTAGGGTTACACGTAAGAAATAACCAAAGAATTGTAAGTAACCAAGCCCCATCATCATACCTACAACAGGGGGTAAACCAAACGCTGTTTTAAGTACCACAGCCGTAAGAATGGTAAGTAAAAATAGGCATAAAATACGGATAGCACCGCGTTTTAGTTCCACATCTTCATCGGCTGTTTGTGGGTGTTTATTGTTAATAAAGAAAGACATAACTAAAGCAGGAATAATATAGCTGACTAACGCGGGTAAAAATAAAACGAAGAACTCAGAAAAGGCAACAACATCAGCCTGCCAGACCATAAGTGTGGTTATGTCACCAAATGGGCTAAATGCACCGCCCGCATTGGCAGCAATAACAATATTAACGCACGACATTGCAATAAAGCGGTTATCATCGGTTGCTACTTTCATTACCACGGCACATAGCAGCAATGCGGTGGTTAAGTTATCTGCCACAGGCGAAATACAAAAAGCGAGTACGCCACTGATCCAAAATAATTGTTTATAACTAAAACCGCGTGCGACTAACCAGCTACGCAGGCCGTCAAATAGGCGGCGCTCTTCAAGCGCGTTAATGTACGTCATCGCGACCAGTAAAAAGAGCATTAACTCAGAAAACTCAAGCAACGCATGACGAAATGCATTGGTGCTTAAGTCAGACATGTTTTGGGCACTGTATTGCCAGGCAATTAAGGTCCAAATAATACCGGCAGCGACAAGAACCGGTTTTGATTTTCGTAAATGGATTTTTTCTTCAAGAATAACGAGTACATAGGCAAAAATAAAAATAGCGACACAGATAATGCCGACGGGGTGGTTAAGTAGGTCAATAGCGGCTGTTGTTTCAGCGTAAGCTTGGCTACTGAATCCTACCAAGGAGAGCAGGAGTCCTAGTATCAGTTTGTTCATTGTGTGTTCCATTTAGTCATATTTAGAGTCGACGGTATTTACTGTGTGAAGCGGTGGCTATTTTAGATTTTTTTTGTACTTTTTGTAACAAAGAAGTAATAAAAATGTAGGTATATCCAATATAAATATGAGTAATGTTTAGGTATGAAGGTGCTAAAAATAGCAGGGGAAAAGTTCGTAAGGTACATAGGCCGCGATTTCTAATGGGCAGAATCGTTAAAGGTTTTATTTAAGGTTTATTCAGCGCGGTTTATAACGATTAAATAGCGCAAATACAAAAGGGCTACAAAGTAGCCCTTAAAGGAAGTTTTGCGTTGCTTATGCAAAATGTTTTTCTAAGTCGTCTGAGCCGCCAATGTGCTGACCACCAATAAATACTTGTGGAACAGTTTCACGACCAGACAAGGCTTTTAAGCTCGTAAGTGACGCATGTTGCCCCAATACAATTTCTTCGTACACAAGGCCTTTGCTGTCTAGCAATGCTTTTGCTTTTATACAAAATGGGCAATTAGGTTTAGTAATAATGCTCACAGGTTCTGGTTTAACTTGCGCTGGGTTGATGTAATCAAGCATGGTATCAGCATCAGAGACTTCAAATGGGTCACCTGGCTTTTGTGGCTCAATAAACATTTTTTCAATCACGCCATCTTTAACAAGCATTGAATAACGCCAGCTACGTTTACCAAAACCTAAGTCGTTTTTATCTACTAACATACCCATGCCGTCAGTAAATTCGCCATTACCATCTGGAAGCAGGGTAATATTTTGTGCTTCTTGGTTTTGTGCCCATGCGTTCATTACAAATGTATCGTTTACCGAAATACATACGATGTCATCTACCCCATTTTTCTTAAATACGGCTGCAAGCTCGTTATAGCGAGGCAAGTGAGTTGATGAGCAAGTGGGTGTAAACGCACCTGGTAAGGCAAATAACACCACGGTTTTACCTTTAAAAATGTCGTCAGTGGTGATTGACTGCCATTGCTCACCTACACGTGTTGCAAATGTAACGTTTGGTACTTTTTGACCTTCGATATTGTTTAACATTGTTTTTAATTCCTCTTGATTTGTTGAGTACTATTGTGACGTTTTGCTCTTAATAGTTCCAATCGTTTGTTTGTATTGATACGATAGGTAATACCAATCAGTAATAATGCTTAATCATTTTGAGACGGATATGAATTTAAAAGACTTTGAATATGTTAAAGCCGTTGCCCAATTTCAGCACTTTCGTAAAGCGGCCGATGCATGTTATGTCAGCCAGCCTACGTTAAGTGGGCAAATAAAAAAGCTTGAAGAAGCGCTTGGCGTGACTATTTTTGACCGCTCAACCAAGCACGTTACTATAACAGCGCAAGGGCAGCGGCTAGTTGACCAAATTATTGTAATACTTGAGCAAACTCAAGTGTTAAAAGAACTGGCCGCGAGTTCACATGACCCCCTTCAAGGTAAAATTAATGTGGGTATTATTCCTACCATAGCGCCTTATTTATTACCTACTTTACTGACCTCAATGAAGCATGCATTCGCTAAAACACAGTTTTCGTTTATAGAAATGCAAACAGCACAAATATTAAGCGCCCTCGACAAGGGCGAAATAGACATTGCGATTGTTGCAGATGTGCCAGACTTAGAGAGTTATCACAAATCGGCTTTGTACAAAGAAGACTTTTTACTTGCGGTATCTGAACAGCACGCGCTGGCAAGCCATAATGAGGTTGCATTAAAACAGTTAAATGGCGGCGAGTTACTGATGCTTAATGAAGGGCACTGTTTTAAAGAGCAAGCTGAGCAGTTTTGCTTTTCGGCAGGGGTTGAAGTGTCTAATCAATATAAAGGAAACAGTTTAGAAACCTTGCTTGCGCTGGTGGCGATGGATGATGGCGTGACCTTTGTGCCAAAATTGGCGTGTTCACCCAGAGCGGGTATCAACTATGTGTCTATTGCGCCTAATCAGCAGCGTCAAATTGTAATTGCTACACGAAAACATTACCCACATATCGCTGGGGTAGAGCAATTAGCCGCATGGCTAAATGCTCATAAGGGCTTACATGAACGCTTACTCAGCGCCTGCTAATTCTATAATGTCGTTAATTTGAATCGCGGGCAAAGGTTGTTTATCGATACTGGTAGCAACCGCTGACTGCTGATACAGCTGTGTTACTTTCACTTGGTTTAAAGTGGTAATTTTGTGTGGCAGCTTATTACCTTGTGCATCTGTAATGTAGTTGTGATGCGCAATATTTAAAATTTGGCCTTGTTGCAGGCCATGAGCTTTGCCCAAGTTAATAATGAGCGTGTCGTTTTCAATATGTAAGATCTTGCCTTGAGTGGGCAAACACGCCATGGCTGCTTGCAAGTCGTAGGTCAGAGTTTGGTTTACATCACTGATTGCTTGGCCATAATCGGTTGCCCAAAATCTATCGCTGTAAACATCGATGATATCGGTTTTTTTGTACGGCCAGACCCCTTCTGCTTGATAGCTTTTCTCCCACAGTTTTTCATAGGTTGTGCCATCAAATAAAACATAATCGACTTTGTAAGCACGTTTAAAGCTGTCGTCCTGCCAAAATGCATAGTCGTTGTTGAGCTTTTGATTAACCGACAGGTCGCGAATACGGCTAAGCAACACGTATTGCGAATTACTGCGACTGGTTATTTCTTCAAGTAGGGCATTACTGTAATCGTATTGTTGGGTAAAAAAGTGATCAACCCTAAGAGGCACGTTGTAATAGGCTGTTGGCTTGGCTGCCATTTGCGTATTACTTAAACTGGCATACAGTTGCTCACTGATCGCTTTATTAACGTCAAAAATTTGGCCCATTCTTGCCTGTTCACGATTTACTAATTGGCTTTGTGTAACCGCGATAAACTTAGTGTATTGATTTGCAGGGCATTCTTCGGCTTGAGGGAATATATCTAAGCGAAGTGTAATGGCATAGGTGTCGTTATGACGGTCTTCGCTGATTAACTCTATTTTTTGGATCTCGCCATGACTGCTGATCTTCAACTGATCTTGTGTCAAAACCCCGTCAACAAGGGTTTGAACAGACGTTACACGGGCTCCTGAAAACACCAATGCTTGGGTGATCGCATCTTTAATGGCGGCTGATTTTGCCTGACTCGTGTCGCCATTTTTCACTACGGCATGCCCTGTAGACTCAAACCATTGAGCTAAGCTATTGTTTGAAAACACAATTGTGAAGGCTAATCCGATACCTTGTAAACTGGCTATAATTTTACGTTTCATGCTGACACCTAGCACCGATAACTATTGATTAGCCTAAACGAGCAAGGAATGTACCAGAAGTGGCATTAAACGTGCATATTTGTGACAAATGAGTTTTAAGCGGAAGCAAATTATGCGAGCACTTCTATTTATTGGGCTTGTTACCTGCGCAGCATTAACGGGCTGTAGCAGTATTTTTGATAAGCATGTTGAGTATACTTACATTGAACCAGATGACTACCCAATACTAAAAGCGGTGGGTTACGCGCCTATTAGTGCGCAGCCAGGCGGCAGTGAATCGCAACGAGCGCTGCTTGCAATTAAAGCCTCTAAGCTTGAAGCCTACCGAGAGCTGGCTGAGCAAGTTTATGGGCAAAAAATTTCCGCCGGCACCACGGTGCAAAATAGTGTTGCACACAACGATCAATTGCAAAGCCAAGTGCAAGGGGTGATCAAAGGCGCTCAGGTGATCAAAAGCTACGCTGTAGGCGATACGTATGCAACCGAATTACAGCTAGATATGAAACGCGTTCACGACCTATATATTGGTGAAATTAAGCCGCGTGAAGTAAAAAAAGTGACTTATTATTAACCGTTAAATTCTCATAGTTGCAGCTTGGGTGCTATGCTTTTAAGACTGTAGGTTTTAATAAAAGCATACTGGTGATAACACGTTACTTAAACCAAGCTGTTCTGTTCTTTGGCATGGCCTATGCTCAGTAAAGGCATTGTGAGTGCATGCCGCTTTGCTTGGCGCTATCGCTTTTTTTCGATCCTCTTTTTTTTGGTTTTATGCTTAACAAGCGTCGCGCTTGCTGAGCGTTTGGTGATTGAGTTTTCAACCTTTATCCAACAAATGCAACAGCGTTATGGTGCTAACCGAGTGACTGTCGCCAGACAGTGGCAGGGCATGCTGCAACATGCTGCAGGCTTACCCGAGCAGCAGCAAATTTTAGTTGTGAATGACTTTTTTGCCCGCACACTTCGTTATCAAACTGATATAGAACTTTGGAAGCAAAACGACTATTGGGCGACCCCTCTCGAGACCATGGGCAAAGGGTTGGGGGATTGTGAAGATTATGCGATTGCCAAGTATGTAAGTTTACGTGCGCTGGGTATCAGTGACGACAAACTTAGGCTTATTTATGTTAAAGCCCAACTCCCCGGTACTCGGCAAACCCAAGCGCATATGGTGCTCGGTTATTTTACTCAGCCTAATACCCAACCCCTTATTTTAGACAGTTTGATTGTTAAGGTGCTGCCTGCAGCCAAACGCACCGATCTTAGTCCCGTTTTTAGTTTTAATAGTAAAGGCCTTTGGGCAAATAATTCGACGCAAAGTGTGGCAGATCCAACCGCGAGACTATCGCGTTGGCGTCATATTTTAGAGCAAACGCGTAAAGAAGGAGTTAAATGGTGAGCGTATTTAAAGTGTTAAAACGCAAAAGAAATAAAACCATTACCTTAAAACAGGAATTGTGGATTGCCATTTTAACGGTGATCATTATTGGTTTTGTAAGTAGTTTGCTGATTAGTACCAGCTCGGCAAAAGAATACTTTACCACTGAGCTTAGAATGAAAAATGTCGATAATGCTAACTCGTTGGCATTAATGCTGAGTCAAATGAATAAAGATCCGGTGGAAATAGAGTTACTTATTTCGGCTACTTTTGATACCGGTTACTACCATCGTATTGAGCTCAAAGACCCCCAAGGCGACACCATAATAAAACGCACATACAGTGGTGAGCTAACTCTAAATGCCCCCCGTTGGTTTCGGCATTTATATTCGCTAAATGTGGCGCCGGGCATCGCACAAGTTAGCGATGGCTGGCAACAATTTGGTACGTTATATGTCGAAAGCCACAGCGAATATACGCAAGATGCACTGTGGCAGAGCGCCGTAAATTTATTTTATAGCTTTTTAGCGGTTGCGGTGTCTGCATGCATTGCTGGTGCTTATTTCTTATCAAAAATATTAAGCCCATTGAGCGATGTAATGAAACAAGCGGTGGCGCTGGGTGAAAAGCGCTTTATTAAATCAAAAGTGCCAAGAACCTACGAATTTGCCAAGCTTGTCACGTCAATGAACCAATTATCATCTCGCTTTAGTCGCACAGTCAAAGAAGACCGCCGACGCCTAGAAGAAATGCGCTTTAAAAGTCAGCACGACGATTTAACGGGGCTTGCTAATCGTGAGTATTTTAATGCAACACTCGATACCTTTTTACAAAACTCACAAGCACACGGTGCTTTATTTTTGTTTAGAGTGATTAATCTTGATGCATTATCTGACCAAGTGGGGCGAGTTGAAATGGTGTCATTTTTACGCCGTTTTTCAGAGTCGTTAGTGGTGTTTTTAGAATCAAATGAAGACAGTTTTCGTGAGAGCCAAATTGCACGTATGTCGCATGTCGATTTTTTAGTGTTATTTAGTGATGTCAGCGAGCTAAAAACACTCAGCGATAATGTGCTAAATATACACAAACAGTTAGTGGCAGAGTTTGCTCAAGTGGAGCTTGGGGTGTCTCATAGTTGTAGCCTTATTAAAGCCGATGATACTCGAGGAGAGTTACTAACACGCGTTGATCAGCTATTAAAAATTGCTATTGCCCAGCCAGGATGTAATGCATGCATTAACGACAATGTGCCGGTCCATCAAGAACATATTGATGCCGACCAATGGCGCACAACAATCGAAACTGCACTTAAAGAGAATCAACTTGAAATTGCCTTATACCCGGTCAGTAGCTTTAGTGGCTCGTTACTCCAGCAGCAAATTTCATTGAGTTTACTGTTAAACGGTGAAAAATACCGCTTTGGATTTTACTACCAATGGGCACATCGCTTGCACTTATTAGCAAGGCTTGATTGGAGTTTAATGAAACTGATGATCCTTGAATATGGTGATAGTGAGGATGAATCAATACTTGCCATAGAGCTGAGCGCCGATACTTTGCGAGATGACATGGCAGTGGCCTCTATTTTAACAGGGCTTTCTGCTTACCCGAATTTAGCTAAACGCTTATGTTTTGAGGTAAGAGCGGGTTTTGCAGTGAAAGAGTTTAGTTTGTTTAGAAGCTTTTGTTCGCAAGTACACTGTATTGGCGCCAAAGTTGCGCTGAAAAGAGTGGGGGCTGAGTTTACTAAGCTCACTAAAATACAAGAACTTGGCCTTGAGATGATTAAAATTGACACGGTTTATTGCCACAATATTAGTTTTAGTGAAGATAACCAAACGTTCTTACGTGGCGTATGCTCTTTAGCTCATTCTTTAGGTATTAAAGTGGTTGCAGAGGGAGTTAAAAACCCGAGTGACCAAGCCATACTGCACAGTTTAGGATTTGATGGCTTAGTCGCAATTGAGGAACGTGTTGGTTAATGGCCTTTTACGGCCAACATTAATTGCATACGATCGCGTACTTTTAATTTATTAAAAATAGAGCTCATATGCTCTTTTACAGTCCGCTCTGTAATATGTAAGGTTTGCGCAACCTGTTTATTGGTTGCGCCAGTGACAACGTGATCAACAACTTGTTTTTCACGTTTAGTTAAACAGCTCAAATCGCATTGATGTTGGTAGCTAATAGGTTGGTTTGACAAAACACCGACCAGATTCGACAGTAACTGCCCCGGTAACCAAATACCGCCTGAACACACGGTTTCTGCTACTTGCTCGATAATCACCTTACTCGCAAATGCCTCTATGTAGCCACGTGCACCAAGTTGAAGTGCTTGACACAACTGGGCTATATCAAGTTGTGTGGTCATTACGATAACGGGTATGCGTTGGGCGCTGTACTTCTCAACGAGAGACGGCCACTCAGGTCCATCGGCTAACAACCAAATTAATGTGTCTGCAATTAATTGCTTGGGCGACGAGGTATGAACGGCACAATCTGGAAACGCACTTTGCCAATGAGGCGATTGCAATTTATCTTGTGTAATAAAAATACTGCGGCGCATGAATACTCCGTAAAAATGCTGTAATTATCTCGTCTTACCTTTCGGTCATCGCTAAAGACGTTGCACGTAAAATGGGTTTGAAAAGGTATTCTAGTACGGTTTTTTTGCCGGTTATTATATCTACCTGAGTGGTCATGCCCGGAATAATGGTCAGGTTTTCTGAAAAATGATTGCGGTTCGTTTTTAACTGCACAATGTAAAACGTATTATCTCTTTCATCGGTGACGGTATCAGCACTGATATGTGTTACTTCGGCTTCTAAGCCGCCATAAATAGCGAAGTCATAGGCACTGAATTTGATCATCGCAGTTTGGCCTGGACGTAAAAAAGCGATGTCTTTCGGTAAAATTTTTGCTTCGACAACGAGCTGATCATCAAGTGGAATAATTTCAAGAGCATCACTGCCCGGTTGTAAAATGCCCCCGACGGTATTAACCAGTAAACGTTGAACCGTGCCATTCACGGGGGAGCGAATTTCGGTTTGTGTTACTTTGTCGGCAAGCCCTGATTCGGTTTCTTTTACAGCATCAAGACGAAGTAAAGCTTCTGATAACTCGTTGCTCCAGCGGTTGATCATGGCAAGCTCAACTTCGGTCACTTTGTTTTTAGCTTCGTTAATGGCTGACATGGTGCGGTTTATGGCGGCTTTGGTTCTGTTTATTTCGCCTGTGTGTTCTACTATTTGGCGCTCTAGGCGAATAATATCAATATCAGAAACGGCACCAGAGCGTAATAATGGGCGGGTGACAGACAACTCACGATTGGCCAAACTTAACGAGTTAGTATGTTGCTGAAGTGCTGCTTTTGCTTCGGCATAATCTTGACGGCGTTGCTCTAATTGCCGCTTGTGTATAGTAACTTGCTGTTCGAGTTCTTGATTACTGCTCTCAAACATGGCTTGTTCGTGGGCGATTGCCTCAGGGGCTTTTTCTATAATTTCTGGATCAAACGCGAGAGGTCTTTTTTGGGTTAACGCTTTAAGGCGTTCTACCTTTGCTGTTAACGACAGTATTTTTGCTTGGTTTTCTCTAAATGAAGAAATAAAGCGTGTTGGATCTATCTTTATTAATACATCGCCTTCGTTAACTATTTGGCCTTCTCTGACATAGATTTGCTCAATCATGCCGCCATCATAAGACTGCACGACCTGTAGTTTATGCGACGGGATAACGCGTCCTTCGCCCCGAGCTACTTCGTCGAGGTGCGCAAATGCGGCCCACATAATTAAGGCTAACAGGCTGAAACAAATAATATAAAGCAGTACTTTAGCGCTAGCAGGTTGCTGTTGCATTTTTTCCCATTGTGCATCTACAACCCAGTCTTGACTGGTTGGGGGTGATAACCAACCTGAAAATAACTTTGAAAAGATCGAAGGGCGTTTTGTTTTTTGTTTTTCAAGTGCTTTGTTTAAGCGCTCAAACGAGCGCTGTTCAATAGGTAGGTTGTTATCGCTCATGATACTTTTCCTACTGTTTGATGATTTAACGCTGATAACACTTGAGATTTAGGGCCATCGGCAACCACTTTACCGTTATCGAGCACAATGACACGGTCGACCAGTTCGAGTAACGAGGTTCTGTGAGTTACAACGATTAAGGTTTTTTCTTGGCAACTGCGTTTGATGTTATTAATGATCTTAGTTTCGCTGTTGTGATCAAGCGCCGAAGTTGGTTCATCCATCAACAGTATTGGCGGGTTATTTAACAGTGCTCGGGCAATACCAACCGCCTGACGTTGACCCCCAGAGAGTAATCGGCCTTGCTCACCAACTTGCATGTCGAACCCATCGGGGTGAGAGTTTATAAGTTCAAATAACTGACTTTGCTGGCATGCCGAAAGTATTTGCTCATCTTTAGCGTGCCACGCACTGAGGGTGATGTTGTCTTTTAACGAACCAAAAAATAATGAAATGGTTTGGGGCACATACCCAATGTTGTGCCTAAGCTCTGCGGGGGTCTATTTGGTGGATGTCGTTATTATCAATTGAAATAGTGCCCGCTGTTGGCTCATACAAACCTAAAATTAGTTTTTCTATGGTGCTTTTCCCTGAGCCATTGCGCCCTAAAATAGCTACTTTTTCACCGGGCTTTTATTTTAAAGCTAACACCACTGAGCGCTTCGTTGCTTTCATCGGTATATTTAAAGCGTACGTCGTTAAATTCTATGTCGCCAAGCAACACTGGATGACTTAACCAATGTTTGCCTGTGGGGCGCTCAACGTCTTTTTCCATGATTTCATTTAACGAGTGCATTGCAATTGCGGCATGATGAAATTGCGCGAGTACAGCCGCAGATTGACTAATAGGAGCCATAGTACGTGACGACAATAAGTAAGCGGCAATTAGCCCCCCTTGGGTTAAATCACCTTCGATAATTAGGTGTACACCTATTAACATAATCACCACACCAACACATTGCTGAACCCACGAGCCAGCATTGGCTATAGAAGATGATATTAAGCGACTTTGGGCATTGACTCGGGCTATAAAAATCGTTGATTTTTCCCAGTTTGACTGGGTTTTACATTCACTGTGAAAGCTTTTGACATCTTCAATGTTTGTTAAGCTTTCAACCAAAACAGCATTGCGCATAGAGCTTGCTTTCATGGTTTGTTCTGAGAGGCTCTCGAGTTTTCGATGGGCAGCCAGCGCGTAACTCATTAATAGCAGTGCCCCAACGATAATAGGTAAACTTAATTCAACGCCAATAATCGCGATGACTGTGAGGTAAAGCAGTACGAAAGGTAAATCGACAAGGGCAATTAAAGTAATGGAGCTAAAAAAGCTGCGCACTGCCTCAAATGATTGAATATTACTGGCAAACGAGCCTGCTGACGCAGGACGGTTTTTTAACTTCATACCCAACACGCGTTCCATGATCACTGCCGACACTTTGACATCAATACGACTGGCTGCCAGCTCTACAAAATAACTGCGCACGAGTCTGAGAATAAAGTCTGCGGTAAGGGCAATTAGTACGCCTGTGGCAAGCACCCATAACGTTTCAGTGGCATGGTTAGGCACAACGCGGTCATAAACATTCATGACAAACAATGGCATTGCAATGGAAAGAATGCCCAAAGCAATGGCAGAAATAATGACATCTTTGTATAAGCTTCGACACTCTTTAATGACACCCCAAAACCAGCCGTCTTTCGACAGTTTTTGCAGTACGGGGGAGCGCGCATCAAAGGCAAACTCGGGTTGTGCATAAATGATCATCGATGTACTGGTTTTATAAAGCTCTTCAAGGCTTAATGTCACAGCAGAGTCTGGCATCTCGGGGTAGATCACTTCGACTTTATCATTTTGAGTGTCGAGTTTTGTAATGACGCAAGCCTCATTCCCTTGCAAAATTAATACGGCGGGTAACAAAGCAACGTTTAAGTCGCAAAGTGCTTTGCGCACAACCTTGGTTTTAAAACCAATACGTTTTGCTGCTCGCGAGAAACCCGATGGCGTTAATAAGCCATCCTCAAGGGGAAGCCCACTAAGCAGTGTTTCACGAGAAAACTCTCGATCATGATAGCGGCATAAAATTTCTAGGCAGTCTACAAGACTGCCGCCGTGGTCGAGTACATCGTTCTCTTGCATAAAATGTCCATTATTAATAAACCTAAAGTTTAAGACCAGCCGTCTTTCATGGCGGGTGGGCGATTACCTTTTTCGGTTATTACCGCTTCAATGCGACGATTTGCTGCGTTTGCGCGAACAGAAATCTCATTTATTCTTGGCTGATCAATTCCATAGCCTAATGACTTCACTCTTGTTGGTGAGATACCGTATTGTTGAATGAGTATTTCAGCGACCGAAAAAGCACGTTTTTCTGACAGTTTTTTATTGTAAAGAGCAGGGCCTTCTAATGAAGCATGGCCTTGGATTTCGACATTTTTACTGGGGTGTTCTTTTAAGAAGTCTGCCAGTCTTGCAATTTCTTGCATATATTCAGGGCGTACAACACTAGAGTCGGCAAGAAAGGGAATACCTATTTCGACATTGCTAGTGTTGCTACGGTACTTTGTACAGCCTCTTTCATCGACCTCCGTAAAAGCAGGAGTTGATGGGCAATCATCATTTTCGTTAGCAACGCCGTCGTTGTCATCGTCAACGAAGGTGCTTGCGGGTGTTGTTGGAATGGTGAGATAACTCGGCATGGCTGTCACACTCATATACGCGTTATCTTGTTGCTTCTTTTTTTGTAAAAAGGCTTGTCGACTCAAGGTCGCTGCAACATCAAATTTAGGGCAAATACTGTCAGCACTGAGTGCGATAGGGTCGTCGGTTAGCTCACTGATTGCAGGGAATTTATCTGATTTTACATTGAGGGTTTCAAGTAATTTCCCCATTTCGGCTAGCATCGTTAGTATGGCTGCTTGTCTATCGTAAAGGGCTGCAGTGTAAGAGCGATTAGATTGAAATGATTCATTCTCTGCATCAAGTACATCGAGCAATGTGCGCTGACCAATATCGAATTGGTCTTTGTAGGCGTATTTAACTTTTTGCGACGATTCTTTATGGTTAGCGAGCGAAGGTATTTTACTTTGTAGAACTTGTACACTGTTGTAGGCGATTTGTAAGTTCTGCCTTATTTCTATACATGTTTGATCGCGTTGATATTTAGCAACGTTCACTTCTTGATAGGCTTGGTCTAGATTTGCGCTATCGAGTCCGCCGTTATAGAGGTTGTATCTCACGTCAATACCAACACGTGCCTCAGAGCGGGTTTCGTTTAACCCTAACTCGTCTCGGTCTTGCATGCCGTAGCGTGCAGATAAATCAATATTCGGATGAAAGGCAGATTTTTGCGAGTCTGCATTGGCTTTTTGTGCTTCGATATTGTAAAGCGATGCATAAAAATTTGGGCTGTTTTTATAGGCGATATCAAGGGCTTGATTTATTGTGATGGGGATTGCGTCATCACTCAACTTTGCCTTTACCGTACCTTGAGTCGGAAGCTCGCCAATAATACGCAAATAGCGTGCACTGACATCATGCAAGTTTTCATATTCTGTCATCACGTTTGACTGCGCTAATGACAGACGACCACTAATTTGTTCAAGATCGGCAGCACGCGCAACGCCAGCTCCCACACTTTGTTCAATCTGCTGATAAACCGATTCATGTTCTTTAAGGTTAATTTCAGCAAGTTCAAACAAGCTCGGTAAACTTTTGTACGTCTAAATAAGCGATACTTGCAGCGAGTGCTGTTTTTTCGGCTTGATCTAATAACTCGAAATAACGTATTAATTGGATTCGTTCAAAACGTTTTACGTTATTTGAGGTTCTGAAACCATCGTAAAGCATTTGCCCGAGCGTTAATTCGGCAGTGTTACGGTTATATTCTTCTTCAATACCGTAATTGCGCTTTTCGTACCCAGCACTGGCCGACACATCCACTGTGGGTAAATAGCCAGAACGTGCCGCATCAATACCATGCATAGATGCTTTAAATGCATGCCAAGCTTGTTGCACTTCAGGGTTGGTTGAAATTGCTTTATCTGCCACATAATTTAGCGGCATCACTGAAACTTGTTCTGCATTAGCATTAAAAAAGCTGCCGTTTGCAGCAAATAATAAAAGTGAAAAATACAGAGAGTTTCTTGGTAGTGAACTTTTCGCTAATAGTCATATCATCCTCTTTTATCGACTAAATTTAATTCACGCTAAGTTAGTTTTAGTCAACAAATTTAGATACTGCAAATACTTCTTTTGTATTATTTTGCGGGTGTTTGATCACATTTTTCGTGTACCCGTACTTTAGTTCTATAGTATTAGCTTTATGTAAAACCTGTACCATAGTCCAGTAACTAAGTGCTGTTTCTCTACTAGATTTACGTTATACGCGTGCAATTTAAATATGTTGAGGAATAGCAAATGGATGCGAACCAATTATTAGTTATTGATGTACAAGGCTCTGCCGGTATTATTCAAGCCGATGGGTCAATTAAAGCACTGAGTGTGGGTGATGTTATCACTGTGGGTGATACCGTTATCACTGCGGATAAGTCAACATTGTTAATTGACGTGCAAGGTGAGTCTTTATCTATTCCTGCTAATAAAAAGGTCACCATTACGCCGGACCTACTCGCAAAAGAGGTCAAAGATAGCTCTGAAAATACGGTGTTTGATGACAGTATTGACGACGCCATTGCAAGCTTGAATCAACCAAATCAAACAACCCCAGACCCGCAGCAAGGTGGTGACATAAGCGACTTTTTAGATGCGCTTGAAGGCGGTGGCGATATTCTCGATAGTTTAGAAGCCACTGCCGCTGGTGGTACAGGGGGAGCGACCTCAGGTGGCGGTACTTCATTTGTAGAATTAGCACGTATTGCAGAGGGCATTGACCCTTCAAGTCTCGCATTTGATGATAGTTTTAATAGCGATAGCAGTGGTATTTTTTCGCCGCGTGATACAACCGATGGTGTTGTCCCAACAGACACCTTAACGGCAACGGTTAGTATTGATGACCCAGGTGTTATAAATAACTCTCAACCTGTGATCACAGGAACCACTGAAAATCTTGTTGGTGAAACAGTCACCGTGACTGTCACCGATGTGAATGGTAATAACCAAGTGGTTACGGTGGTTGTTCAACCCGATGGTACCTTTACGACTCCACCTTTGGATCCACTGCCTGATGGCCCTATTGTGATTGAAGTGGTTGCTATTGACCCGAATGGCGACCCTGTGAGTGACACGATTGGTGCGAATATCGATACCATCGCGCCTGTTGTTACCATTAATGAATTGCCCGACTCTGCGTCACAAACGGTGGTGATTAATGGCTCTGTATCAGGCATTAGCGCAGGTGATGATGTCACAATTACGGTGACAGACAGCGCAGGCCAAGTACAAACATTTGTCACCCAAGTTGATGAGCAAGGTAATTGGAGTATTACCACAGAAGCGCTTGCTGAAGGTTTATATACCGTATTGGCTTCGGCTGTAGATGCGGCAGGTAACGAAGGCACCGATACAGAAAATGGACTCGTTGATTTAACGGCACCGGTGATAAACATAGACCCAATTGGTGAAACTAATGACACAACCCCCACGATTTCAGGCAATGTGAGTGGGGTGACTGTTGGCAGTGAGATCACGGTGGTGATTACTGCAGCCGATGGCGCTATTCAAACCGTGATAGCGATTGTTGCTGACGACGGTAGCTGGACAATTGATGTGCCAGTTGCGTTGGTTGAAGGCGAATTTACCGTCACAGCCACTGTTTTAGACGCAGCGGGTAACGAAGCAAAAGCAAGCACCACTGGTATTATTGATGTAACCGCCCCGATAATAAATATTACCCCAATTGATGATACGCAAGACACCACGCCAACCATAACCGGTAATGTAGTCGGTGTGGTTGAAGGTAGCGTTGTGACGGTTGTGGTAACCGATATAAATGGCCAAGTACAGACTTTAACCGCCCTCACCGATGCTAATGGTAATTGGACTCTCGATGTTCCAAGTGAACTGGCTGAAGGGCCGTTTGAGGTGACTGCAACTGTCAGCGACTTGGCAGGAAACCAAGCACAGGATAGCGCAACAGGGGTGATTGACTTAACGGCACCAGACATCACCTTAACTGCCATTGCCAATACGAATGACACCACGCCTGTGTTTGTTGGTCGTGTTGAGGGTGTGCCAGAAGGCACACAAGTGACTATTCAAGTTGTGGGTAGTGATGGCCAATCACAATCGCTTACAGCGTTTGTGTTAGCTGATGGCAGCTATAGTGTGGAGGCGAGCACAGCATTACCTGAAGGCGGTTTTACTGCGATTGCAACAGTATCAGATCCGGCAGGAAATTCTGCGACGGCTAATACTTCTGGGACAGTGGCGTTTTCGCCTATTTCAATCACGATCGATTCTATTGCAGATAGCAACGACACCACGCCATTACTAAGTGGTCAAACTGAGGGAGTTGCGCCGGGCACAACTATCATGCTGTCTGTTACAGCAAGTGATGGTAGCGTATTTAATTTATTAGCAATTACACAAGCTGACGGAAGTTGGTCTATTCAAATGACTCAACCTCTTCCTGAGGGGGATTTTACTGTTGTAGCAACCGTGCTAGACCCACAAGGTAACGAAGCGCAAGCTACTGCAATCGGTAATGTTGACCTAACAGTCAGTATTAACTTTATTATTGATACCAATGACACAACCCCCAGTGTATCGGGTTCGACCCAAGATGTTGCCCCGGGCGCAGTGGTCACCGTGACCTTTATAGGCAGTGATGGCGCGACAGAAACAATACAGGTTATTACTGATGCAAATGGTGATTGGTCTGTAGAGGCCACCATTCCTCTGGTCGAAGGCCAATTTACCGTCACGGCAACCGTTACGGATGAGGTGGGTAACACGGCCACAGCCAGTGAAATTGGTGAAATTGACTTAACCGATCCAACTATTTTCATTGATCCCCTTAATGATACCAATGACACAACGCCAACAATTTCAGGGTCAGTACTTGATGTACCCGCAGGTACTACCGTTTCATTGCTTGTGACAGACAGCAATGGAGTAACGCAAACACTAACAGCTACAACCGATGCGCAAGGTAACTGGCAGGTCGATGTTGCCAGCGAATTAGCCGAAGGCGATTACACTGTCACAGCAAGTGTCAGTGATGAAGCCGGGAATACCAGCACCGCCACTGCAACAGGTACTATCGATTTGACCGCGCCTATTATCAACATTGATACAATGGCTGATAGTAACGACACAACGCCGACAATATCAGGCACGACGCAAGGACTTGATGCAGCAACGACAGTCACGGTAAGTGTGACAGACAGTGCAGGCAGTACACAAACATTCACAACAATTACTAATGCCGATGGTAGCTGGTCAGTTACAGTCACTGATGAATTAGCGGAAGGTGAATTTACGGTTGTTGCACAAACACAGGATAAAGCGGGTAATAGTGCTGAAGATACTGAAACAGGTGTTATTGATTTAACCGCTCCGAGCATTGCGATAGACGAATTTACGGATTCAAATGATGTTACACCCGTTATATCGGGTGTTGTTTCGGGCGTTGAGCCCGGCACTTTAGTCACTATTACGCTTGTTGATAGCAATGGCAATCAACAGGTCTTAACTGCGGTTGTAAATGCTGACAACACGTGGCAAGTCGGTGCAAATCAGGTCTTAGCAGAAGGTGAGTTTACAATCACCGCCACGGTGAGTGACCCTGCTGGTAATCAAGCAATTGATACAGCAACAGGCGTTATTGATTTAACGGCTCCTATTATTGCTCTTGACTTCCTTGGAAGCAGTGCAGACAACACCCCGACTATCACGGGGACGGTGCAAGGCGTTAATGCGGGTACAACCGTCACGCTTGTGGTCACTGACTCTAATGGCAATAGCCAAACGTTCACGGCCTTAACCAACAGCGCAGGTGGCTTTAGTGCGGATGTACCAAACGGCCTAGCAGAGGGTGAATACACGGTAACTGCTTCGGTGGCAGACGAAGCTGGCAATCAAGCGCTTGATACCGCAACGGGTAATATCGATTTAACCGCGCCAATTATTGATCTTGACCCCTTAGGGAGCAGTGCCGACAACACCCCGACCATTACAGGTACGGTACAAGGTGTTAATGCTGGAACAACAGTCACGCTCGTGGTCACTGACTCCAACGGTAATAGTCAAACATTTACAGCGGTAACCAACAGTAATGGTGGCTTTAGTGCAGATGTGCCTACAAGCCTTGCTGAAGGTGAGTATACCGTAACAGCCTTGGTGGCAGATGATGCAGGCAACCAAGCCTCTGACACTGAAACAGGTCAAATCGATAGTTCTTCACTGACTATTTTAATAGACGCTGTCGGTGAGACAAATGATATAACCCCCACTATTTCAGGGTCTACATTAAACGCGACAGCGGGAGATCAAATCACCGTGGTGATTACGCCTGAATCTGGCGTGGCTCAAACCTTTACCACACAGGTTGATGCAAATGGTAATTGGACCATTACAGTATCGCAAGCGTTAGCTGAGGGTGAGTTTACCGTTGATGCAACGCTGACAGATCAATTTGGTAATACAGCAAGCGACTCAATTACAGGGGTGATTGATATTACGGCTCCTAGCGTGACAATTGATACGATAGGCTCAATAAACGACAGCACACCAGTGATTTCGGGTACATCACAAGGTGCCGTGAATGGCAGTACAGTGACTGTGACAGTGGTTGATTCGCAAAATAATAGCCAAGTGTATACCACCACAGTAGATGCCAATGGAAATTGGTCTGTGCCTGTAACCAGTGCAGTCGCGCAAGGGCAATTTACAGTGACGGCCAGTATCACTGATAATGCGGGTAATACAGGCACAGATACCGAAATTGGTAACTTTGATGGTGTGGGTCCGCTATTAACGCTTGATTTCGATCCGCTTACAAATGATACAACCCCACTTATTTCGGGTACTACAGATGCAGTTGCTGGCACGGTTGTGTCGGTTGTTGTTACAGATAGCAATGGAACGACGCAAACTCTTTCGGCTGTTGTAGCTGCTGATGGTACGTGGTCTATCAGCCCTGATACGCCTTTGGCTGAGGGCGCATTTACAGTCACAGCCAGTGTCGCGGATGAGTCAGGTAATCAAACTCAAGTAACGGATACTGGGGTGATTGATATCACTGCGCCGACCATTTCGATTGATAATCTGGGCACAGTGAATGACACCACGCCAACGATCAGTGGTCAAACAAATGAACCTGCGGGCAGCATCGTAACTGTGGTGGTCACTGATGGTGTCGCAAGTTATGAATTTACAGCAATTGTGAATGCCGATGGCAGCTGGTCAGGCGATGTACCTGCTCAGTTAGAAGATGGTAATATTAGTGTTACTGCTACTGTGACCGATGCGGCGGGTAATTCAGCGCAAGCTAACAGCGCCTTTATTCTTAATAGCTCTGCACCGAGTATTGCGATTGATGCCATTAATGATACCAATGATACAACACCGACAATTAGCGGTACGTCTGATGCCCCTGATGGCACGCTAATAACAGTCATCATTGAAGACAGTGATAACAATAGCCAGTCTGTTACTGCGACAGTGCAAAATGGCGTATGGAGTGTAGAACCAACACAAGCACTTAGTGAGGGGAGTTTCACTGTGTCGGCGTCGGTCACTGTGGATGGCTTAACCAGCGATGCCAGTGCACAGGGTTTAATTGATATAACCCCTCCGACAGTCACTATTGATGCACTTGCAGATACCAGTGATGTTACGCCATTAATTTCAGGCCAAACATCGGGTTTAGTGTCGGGTAGTATTGTAACCGTGACCATTACAGACAGTAATGGGGATTCGCAGGTTGTTTCAGCGACGGTGGCACAAGATGGTTCGTGGTCTGTGGCGGCAAGTACAGACTTAGCCGAGGGTCAATATACAGTAACCGCGGTGGTTGCCGACAGTGCAGGTAATCAAGCAACAGACACCGAAACAGGCATTATTGATTTAACAGCCCCAACAATCAGCATTGATAATATTGCCGACACAAATGATGTAACGCCCGTGTTGTCTGGTCAAACAACGGGCGTACCCGCAGGCTCACAAATTACCCTCTTGGTGACAGATAGTAACGGTAATACGCAAACCCTGATTACGACTACCTTAGCAGATGGTTCATGGTCAGTTGAGGCTGATGTGATTATTGCCGAAGGCGCATTCACCGTTGAAGCAACAGTAAGTGACGCGGCAGGTAATACAGCCACTGATACCGCGACTGGTGTTGTGGATACTACCGCACCTACTATCACGGTGGATGCACTTGCACCAAGTTCAGATGTAACACCTGTGATCAGTGGTATGGCAGAAGGAGTTCCTGCGGGCACTGTTGTCAGTATAGTGATCACAGACAGCCAAGGCGTACAGCAATCACTCTTTGCAACCGTTAACAACGATGGTAGTTGGTCTGTAGAGGCGTTAGATGCGGTAGCTGAAGGTGAATACACCGTTGTTGCAACAGTGCAAGACGCAGCCGGAAATCAAGGTACAGACACCGAAACAGGTCTTATTGATATCACAGCACCGACAGTGGTCATCGACCCACAAGCTGTGACAAATGACACAACCCCCGTCATTAGCGGACAAACCTCAGGTGTGCCAACCGGCACCGAAGTTAGGCTGACAATTACAGACAGTGCGGGCAATGTGCAAACGCTGGTGGCAACAACGGGAGCCGACGGTAGTTGGTCAGTTGCTGTATCTCAAGCATTAGCGCAAGGCAGTTATACCATTGACGCTGAGGTGTCAGATGCTGCTGGTAACACAGGAAACGACACGGCCTCAGGCGAAGTAGATATCACCGCGCCAGTTGTCAGTATTGATGCGATTGCCGACAGCAACGATGTAACACCAGCAATTAGTGGCCAAAGTACAGGCGTGCCTGCGGGGACGCTTGTTACGTTAACCATCACCGACAGTGCGGGTAATGTTCAAACAGTAACAACAACTGTACAAGCCGATGGTAGTTGGTCAGCTGAAGCAGCAACGGCACTCGCCGAAGGTGATTACACCGTTGTTGCAACCATTGTGGATGCCGCAGGTAATACAGGCTCCGACACCGAAACCGGCACAATTGATGTGACCGCGCCAACCATCACCATTGATGCGCCAGCGCTGACTAATGACAACACGCCCACAGTCACTGGCTCATCCGATTTAGCCAATACGAATCTTGATGTGACCTTTACTGATGCCAATGGCACCAGCCACACAGTGACAGTGACCACCGATGCGTCAGGTAATTGGAGTGTCGATGCAGCGCAAGCATTGGCCGATGGCAACTACAGTGTGACAGCGAGTATTAGCGATTCAGCGGGTAATAACAGCAGCGCCACAGACAGTGGTGTAGTTGATACAATTCCACCAGAGCTTGCCTTTGTGCCAACCTTCTTACTGGGTCAATTGGTTACTTTAAGTGGTACCTCTGATTTACCGGCTGGTAGCACGGTCACTATTACCCAAAACTTGGTTGGCGGTGGCGTAGTGACATACACTGCGACAACCGATGCCAATGGTGATTGGTCATTGACCGGCTTAACTGTGCCACTGGCCAGTTTAGCGTCTATCACCGCAAGTGCGTCTGATGAAGCCGGCAATGTACGCACGATTACCTCAACCGATTTTGATGGTACACCGCCGACCTTAACCGTGAGCGTGGATGCACTGACAAACGACAACACCCCACTTATTAGCGGGACCACCGATGCCGGTGAAGGGGCACAAGTCAGCGTGGTTGTCACCGATGCCAATGGTGCAACAGAAACACTGACCGCCATTGTTGATGCTAATGGTAATTGGAGTGTGAGCCCAACCACCGCCTTAGCCGATGGTCAGTTTAGCGTTGAAGCCAGTGTCCGCGATGGGGTTGGTAACTTAAGCGAAGAAACCGTGACCGGTGTTATCGACACCCTTGCGCCAACACTAACCTTAACCGGTGTGGGTGAGGGCAGTGATGTCACTCCGGTGTTAAGTGGTACCAGTAATGAAATTGGTGCGACGGTTACTATTTCTGTCACGGATAGCAACGGCACAGTACAAACTTTTACTGCCATTGTTGGCAGCAACGGAACCTGGAGTAGAGAAGTTCCTAATGGTCTTGCTGAGGGGGATTATACCGTCACGGTGACAGTAAGTGATGATGCAGGTAACACCAGCAGCGTGACTGCAACAGGTAATATTGATACCACCAACCCGGTTGTTACTGTGAATGATAATGGCCTAGGTAACGACGATACACCAACCTTAAGTGGTACCTCAACCGAGCCTGCGGGAACACTGGTCAGTATTATTGTTATTGACAGTAATGGGGATACACATAACTTTACCGCGACTGTAGCTGCCAATGGGTCGTGGCAAACAGATGCCTCTGTATTACCTGACGGCGATTATACTATTACTGCAACGATCACCGATGCAGCAGGCAATGTTGGCACAGACTCAGGCACGGGTCGTATTGATACAACGCCACCATTATTAACCATTAATAATCTAGGGACGGTCAATACAGATACGCCAACAATCAGTGGGACTTCGTCAGAACCGGCTGGCACAGTTATTTCTTTAGTTGTAACTGATTCAAGCGGAAATACGCTGAACTTATCAGCGGTGGTTGATGGAAATGGCGACTGGTCTGTTACTTCACCGTCACTAACAAACGATGATTACACGGTTGTGGCAACGGTTGAAGATGCTGCGGGTAATACCGCAACAGCCTCTGAAAGCTTTACACTCGATACCTCTGCGCCAAGCATTGCGATAGATGTTATTGGTGAAATTAACGATCCAACTCCTACGATTACGGGCACAACTGATGCCGCTGATGGCAGCACGGTGACAGTTGTGATTGATGATGGTGTCAATCCGGTAGAAACATTAACCACAATGGTCACCGGCGGGGTTTGGTCTGTGACAGCAAACAATGCGTTACCAGAAGGAAGTTTTACAGTTACCGCAACGGTGACAGTTAATACTATTGATGGCACGGCAACACGCACAGGAACAGTCGATCTTACTGCGCCTAGTATCACCATAAATGATATTAACGACACCAATGATACCACTCCAACAATTAGCGGTACGACAGACGCAAGTGCAGGCAGTTTAGTCACCTTGACTATTACTGACTCTCTTGGAAATACACAAACAGTTGTCGCGACAGTATTAGCCAATGGTAGTTGGTCTGTTGCCGCTTCGACTATATTAGCCGAAGGTACATTTACAGTCACAGCTTCTGTTACAGACGCTGCTGGTAACACAGGCACAGACAATGCGACAGGTAATGTAGATATCACCGCGCCAGTTGTCAGTATTGATGCGATTGCCGACAGCAACGATGTAACACCAGCAATTAGTGGCCAAAGTACAGGCGTGCCTGCGGGGACGCTTGTTACGTTAACCATCACCGACAGTGCGGGTAATGTTCAAACAGTAACAACAACTGTACAAGCCGATGGTAGTTGGTCAGCTGAAGCAGCAACGGCACTCGCCGAAGGTGATTACACCGTTGTTGCAACCATTGTGGATGCCGCAGGTAATACAGGCTCCGACACCGAAACCGGCACAATTGATGTGACCGCGCCAACCATCACCATTGATGCACCAGCGCTAACCAATGACAACACACCAACGGTGACAGGTTCATCAGACTTAGCCAATACGAATCTTGATGTGACCTTTACCGATGCCAATGGCACCAGCCACACAGTGACAGTGACCACCGATGCGTCAGGTAATTGGAGTGTCGATGCGACGCAAGCATTGGCCGATGGCAACTACAGTGTGACAGCGAGTATTAGCGATTCAGCGGGTAATAACAGCAGCGCCACAGACAGTGGTGTAGTTGATACAATTCCACCAGAGCTTGCCTTTGTGCCAACCTTCTTACTGGGTCAATTGGTTACTTTAAGCGGTACCTCTGATTTACCAGCTGGTAGCACGGTCACTATTACCCAAAACTTGGTAGGTGGTGGCGTAGTGACATACACCGCGACAACTGATGCCAATGGTGATTGGTCATTGACCGGCTTAACTGTGCCACTGGCCAGTTTAGCGTCTATCACCGCAAGTGCGTCTGATGAAGCTGGTAATGTACGCACGATTACCTCAACCGATTTTGATGGTACACCGCCGACCTTAACCGTGAGCGTGGATGCACTGACAAACGACAACACCCCACTTATTAGCGGGACCACCGATGCCGGTGAAGGGGCACAAGTCAGCGTGGTTGTCACCGATGCCAACGGTGCAACAGAAACACTGACTGCCATTGTTGATGCCAATGGTAATTGGAGCGTGAGCCCAACCACCGCCTTAGCCGATGGTCAGTTTAGCGTTGAAGCCAGTGTCCGCGATGGGGTTGGTAACTTAAGCGAAGAAACCGTGACCGGTGTTATCGACACCCTTGCGCCAACACTAACCTTAACCGGTGTGGGTGAGGGCAGTGATGTCACGCCGGTACTCAGTGGTCGTAGTAATGAAGTGGGCGGCACCGTCACTGTGACAGTCACCGACAGCAATGGGGCAGAGCAAACACTCACCGCCACCGTAAATAGCAGTGGTGATTGGAGCGTTGAAGTACCGACAGCCCTAGCCGAAGGCAGCTACACGGTTGCCGTGACCATCAGTGATGATGCAGGCAACACCAGCAACGTTACCGCCACAGGCAATATCGATACCACCAACCCCGTTGTTACTGTAAATGACAATGGCCTAGGTAATGACAGTACACCAACCTTAAGTGGTACCTCAACCGAGCCTGCTGGCACGGTCGTGAACCTTAGTATTGTTGATAGCAATGGTGATTCACACAGCTTGACCGCGACAGTCTTAGCTGATGGGTCATGGCAAGCCACATCAAGCAGCTTGCCAGATGGTGCGTACACTGTGACGGCAACCATCACCGATGCTGCGGGCAATGTTGGCACAGACACAGGCACCGGCAGCATTGATACCTTACCGCCTAGCTTAGCAATTGATAGCTTGGGAACGGTGAATGATACCACCCCAACCATTAGCGGTACGTCTAACGAGCCTGCGGGCAGTGTGGTGAACTTAAGTGTCTCTGATGGCACCAACACCTACACCTTCACCGCGACAGTATTAGCGGATGGCACTTGGAGCGCCGATGTCCCTAGCCCACTGGATAATGGCACCTTCACGATTGATGCCAGCATTACCGATGCGGCAGGCAACGCCACCACCGCAAGCGACAGTGCACTGCTTGACACCACGGCCCCAAGTGTCACGATTAATGTGATTGGTGAAACAAATGACACCACACCGACCATCAACGGCACCAGTGATGCAGAGAATGGCAGTGTGGTGACGGTTGTGATTGATGATGGGACAAACCCTGTCGAAACAATTACCACCACCGTCAGTGGGGGCACGTGGAGTGTCACAGCGATGACCGCATTACCAGAAGGTGAGTTTACCGTGACCGCCTCAGTGCTCGAAAATGGTAACACTGGCACCGCCACACGCACCGGTATTATTGATACCACCATGCCAGCGATTGACATTAACGAACTGGGTATTACAAACGACACCACCCCGACGATTAGCGGCACAGCCAGTGCGCCACAAGGCAGCACAGTCACCGTGGTGATCACCGATGCAAACAACAACAGTCACACCGTGACCACCACCATGCAAAGTGATGGTAGTTGGTCAGTGGCAGCCAGCACGATTCTAGCGGAAGGCGAATACACCGTTACCGCGACAGTCAGCGATCAAGCTGGTAACCCAGCATCAGCAAGTGCTACCGGTGAAGTGGATATCACCGCGCCTGTTGTTAGTATTGATGCGATTGCTGACAGCAACGATGTAACCCCTGTTATTAGTGGCCAAAGCAGTGGTGCGGCAGCAGGCTCTCAAGTCTTGTTAACCGTGACTGACAGTGACGGGGTGACACAAAGCGCCACAGCCATTGTGCAGGCTGATGGCAGTTGGTCAGTCGAGCTGAGCTCAGCACTGGCGGAAGGAAACTACACCGTTGTTGCGACACTGAGTGATGCCGCCGGTAATACAGGCTCCGACACCGAAACTGGCACAATTGATGTGACCGCGCCAACCATCACCATTGATGCGCCAGCGCTAACCAATGACAACACGCCAACGGTGACAGGTTCATCCGACTTAGCCAATACGAATCTTGATGTGACCTTTACTGATGCCAATGGCACCAGCCACACAGTGACAGTGACCACCGATGCGTCAGGTAATTGGAGTGTCGATGCAGCGCAAGCATTGGCCGATGGTAACTACAGTGTGACAGCGAGTATCAGCGATTCAACCGGTAATAACAGCAGCGCCACAGACAGTGGTGTAGTTGATACAATTGCACCAGATATCCGTATTATTCCTTCATTCTTATTAGGAAATTTAGTTGGCTTATCGGGCACATCAGATTTGCCAGAAGGCAGTGTGATCACAATTACTGAACATTTAGTAGGGGGCTTAATAGGTGCGACTTATACCGCCACGACTGATGCAAATGGTAATTGGACGCTTGCCAACATTACTGTCCCACTTATTAGCCTGGCTTATGTTACGGCAAGTGGCACAGATGCGGCGGGTAACACTGCTACTGTGAGCACATTAGAATTTGATAATGTGGCGCCTGAGCTGACGGTTACTGTTGATGCATTAACAAATGATACAACCCCAACCATTTCGGGCACAACGGATATGGGAGAAGGCACGGTGATCAACATCACCGTTCAAGATGCCAATGGTGATTCACAAACCTTTACTGCAACTGTGCAAAGTAACCAAACTTGGTCTGTCGATGTGCCCACAGCGCTAGCTGAAGGGACCTTTACAGTAACGGCATCGGTAAGGGATCAGGTCGGTAATTTAACTACAGAGCAAACATCGGGTGTGTTAGACAGCATTGCGCCAACCTTAGTTGTTAACGCGGTTGATGGCACCTCTGACGCGCGTCCAACTATTTCAGGTAGTAGTAACGAAATAGGCGGCTTAGTTATCGTTGAGGTTGCAGGACAAACCATTACCACCACAGTAGCATCAGATGGTACTTGGCAGTTTATAGTACCGGTTGATATTACCGATGGCAGTTACACTATTACGGCGACCATAACGGATGATGCTAATAATACGCAAACTGCAACGGCATCTATAACGGTTGATACCGTCGCCCCCGTTGTGGCGATAGATACACTGGGACTTGGTAACTCAAGTACGCCTGTTATTTCGGGCACATCGACAGAAGCCACAGGTACTCAGGTTTCTGTTACGGTGACAGATAGCAACAACGATATACAAACATTATCGGCAACCGTCCAAAGTGATGGGTCATGGCAAGTAACACCGAGTACTATGCCAGATGGCAATTATAGTGTCACAGCGACTATCACAGATGTTGCAGGTAATGTTGGTACTGACACCGAAACGGGGTCAATTGATACTCTTACACCTGAGTTGGTTCTTGATGGTTTAGGGACTATTAATGATTCAACACCAACAATTAGTGGTAGCACCAATGAGCCTGCAGGCAGCACCGTAAATATTAGTGTGGTAAATGATGGGAATACATACAGCTTTACTGCAACTGTTCAGGCTGATGGGTCATGGTCAGCAGATGTTCCAACAGCATTGGCTGATGGCTTACTGACTATTACAGCGACAATTACCGATGCTGCAAACAACACGGCAACGGTAACAGACACGGCAACGCTAGATACCAATGCACCTACAATTTCGATTGATGCTCTTGCAGTCACTAACGACACCACACCGACCATTTCGGGAACAAGTGATGCAGCTGACGGTATTCAAGTGACCATTACTGTTGTCGATGCACTTGGTAATAGCCAAACAGCTATCGCCACTATTAGCAGCGGTACATGGACTGTAGACTTAACAACGCCGCTCAGTGAAGGAAACTATACTGTTACAGCAAGTGTGTCTGAAGATGGACTCACTGGTACGGCAAGTCGTCAAGGTGACATCGATCTCACTCCGCCAGCGTTAACAGTTGACTCTCCAGCAATCACGAATGACACCACACCAACAATCAGTGGTACAAGTGATGCACCACAGGGTAGCGTGGTGACGATAAGTGTCACCGACAGTGCGGGCGATATTGTGACAGCATCTGCGGTTGTTGGCGCATCAGGTGCTTGGTCTGTTGCATTAGGTACAGCATTAGCTGAAGGTGCCTACACGATTTCAGCAAGCGTTTCTGACACTGCTGGTAACACCAGCTCAGCCTCTGCATCGGGTGTGATTGATATTACACCTGCGAATGTGGTCATTGACACTGTGGCTGTTTCAACCGATTTAACGCCAGTGATAATGGGCAGTGCAACTGGCGCAGTGGCAGGCAATCGAGTCGTCGTTACGTTTGTAGACTCTTCCGGCGTAAGTCACAGTGTCGAAACGACACTAGATGCAAGTTTAAATTGGCAAGTTGAAGCGACTCAAGCACTTGCTGAGGGAGCGTATACGGTAACCGCAGTCGTGACGGATACCGCAGGAAACAATGGCAGCGCTTCAACGACATCTGCGGTTGATACCACAGCACCTGTCGTTAGCATTGATCAAAGTAGTTTAACTTTAACGAACGACTCAACCCCTCTTATTAGTGGTACGTCTGATGCGGCCAATAGCACTATTACAGTCACCTTTATCGCAGCCGGTGGAGCACAGCACAGTGTTACAACGACCACCGATGCGAACGGTGACTGGCAAGCAGCAGCAGATCAAGTGTTGGCCGATGGAGTTTATTCTGTTACTGCAAGTATCACGGATACTGCGGGTAATACCGGAACAGACAGTAAAACAGGTGGCGAAGTTGATACCGTAGCCCCAGAGCTCACCATTGTGCCATCTTTCCTATTAGGTCTGTTGGTCTCTTTATCTGGTACATCTGACTTACCTGAAGGCAGTGTTATTACGATAACAAACTACCTCGTCGGTGGAGTGGCTGGTGTGCCATATACAGCAACCGTTGATGCCAATGGTGATTGGCAAGTATTGAACTTGTCGGTGTCATTATTGAACTTAGCTTATGTAGAGGCAACAGCGACAGATGCCGCCGGTAATACCACGACTATTAGTACAGACACTTTTGACAATTCTGCCCCTGAATTGACATTAGATGTACCCGCTATCTCAGCAGACACAACGCCAGTGATAAGCGGCACAAGTACTGTGGGAACAGGGCAAACTGTGACACTGATTGTGCAAGGTGCCGATGGTGCTTCACAAACGCTAACGACCTTAGTGAACAGTAATGGCACTTGGTCAGTGGAAGTATTATCTGAACTTGTTGATGGCACTTACACCGTAACGGCAAGTGTCACAGATGCTGAAGACCGCACTACAGAGCAAACAGCCTCAGGTATTATTGATGCTGGATTGACTATAACCATTGATGATGGGTTACAGCTAACCAACGATGACACCCCGCTCATTACGGGTAAATCAATTGCACCAAACAGTGAAATAGAAGTGGTGTTTGATAATGGCACTACGCAACAAACGAAAACGGTTACCTCATTAAGTGATGGCACTTGGAGTGTAACACCAGACAGTGCGTTAGTGGATGGCACTTACACGGTAACCGCAACGATTGTTAGTAGTGGCGTAACAACAGGTGCAATTTCAGGATTAGAAATTGATACGATTCCGCCGACACTTGAAAATATAGATGTTAACTCTTTACTAAACTTAGGGCTTGTCATTACTGGCTTTGACGGCACAACGGATGCAGAAGATGGGGCTATCGTGCAATTAGATAACGCCCTTGCTTTAGGGATCACCTTATTAAGTGAAGGCGGCTCGGTTGTACAAAATGGACAGTGGTCAATAGGTATCGTTGATATTAACCTGCTTGATATATTGGGTTTAGGCCTAGCAGATGCACGCTTTAGCATTACAGATTCAATTGGTAATGTGCGCGTTGTTGATATTAACGGCAATGATATTGAAATTAATGGAGAGCCCGCAAGCACTGGTGGTGCGGGGCCTGAAGAAATGGCCTTAGGAGCTGACAGCATTGAGGCTGACGAGCAAACTGCAGAAAGTATTGATCTCAGCCTTGTTCTATTAGATGCAAGCCCAGAGCCAACCTCAAGTGGTGGCATTGCTGCGCTTGACGTGACTATCGAAGATGTCTTAAGTGATAGTGAGCAAAGTAATTTACTTGCCCTTGATAGCAACAGTGAAAGTCAGAGCTTAGCATTTACAGGCAATTCAGAAGTCACGTCAGAGCCTGCCAGTAATATCCAAAGTGAGTCAGATGAGCTAATCAAAAAACTCATTGAGGGAGGCAATAACTCAATTGATATTTAGATAAATAGTTAAGCTTAAATAAGAAAAGCGCGATAATTATCGCGCTTTCTTTTTGAATTGGGTAGTTTGTAAAACGAGAAACGAGAAACGAGAAACGAGAAACGAGAAACGAGAAACGAGAAACGAGTAACGGGTAACGGGCAACGGGTAACGGGTAACGAGCAACGGGTAACGAGCAACGGGTAACGAGCAACGGGTAACGAGCAACGAGCAACGGGTAACGAGCAACGGGTAACGAGCAACGGGTAACGAGCAACGGGTAACGAGAAACGGGTAACGAGTAGCTAGAAACGAGTAACGGGCATTATGCTTTAAGGTTATGCACTATTTTTTTATCGCCTTGAATCACACTGCCACCTTGATCGTAGGTCATCGATGAAGGTGCGCCAATCAAGATATCTTTTAGTTGCTTAACACTAAGCTGGGCTTGATGAGCTGCATGTGCATTCACATCATTTTTCTTTTTACAGGCTGCAAGAAGAGAGTTTACTTTAGAAATGAGTTCGTTTACTTCATCATCTGGCGAGTCATTTTTGCTAACCAGCGTTTGCACTTCTTTATCTATTAACTGAATTTGCTGTAGTAGAGAGACTTTTTGTTGGGCAATACTTTTTAGCCCCTCACCACGTTTTGCAGCAATGGCTGTTAATTCATCATCCAAAAGCACAGCAATAGACTCTAAACAAGTGACTTGTTGTGTTAATTTGCTGGCGATTAAATGATTATGATCAGCCATACACATCAAACTCAAATGCGGCGATATTTTTAGCTAACTTTTCAGCATCAATTTGGTATTTACCTTCGCTGATTGCTTTTTTTAACTCAGCCACTTTATTGCTATCAAAGCCAGACGACTGTTCAGCTTTATCTTGTAAAGATTTAAGTTGTTTAGCCTGAGGCGTTAAGCTTACCGAATCTGCACTTGCTTTTGGCGCTGTCGATTTTGCCGCTGCCGCGTTAGCGTTATCTTTTTGTAAATCAAGATTTTTTTGCTTGGTATTCGTCAACACAGAAGTTTGTTGTTGACCATTATTGACATTGCTTACCATAATTTTTGACCTATACATTACCCAACATATGCCTATATATCGGCGGGCACAGCGGATACTTTAGCATAAATATAAAAAATTAAATATTCACTTGCACAGACTCAACACCATCCACACGTGCATTTAATACTTTACCTGATTTTTTGTTTTTTACACGTACTAATTCGTCTAATGTGCCATCTTCAAGCGCAATACCTGTTGTTTTGATCCTCAAGCCACGCAGTGAAGCATAAATAGTCACATTGTCGCCTTTACACACCATGCAAACATGGCTCATTACAATAGGCACACCACTGCGAATATTGCGCTTGCTACGACTGCCGACAAGCATTGATTTTTCTTGAACATATTGCGTTCTTACAAACTGCTTAGGTTTCATCTCTAAGCGCAAATGCTCTGCTCTAATTACTTCACCGCGTGCTAAATTGGTTGTTACGACAACAACGGGTTCCAGCTCAATAATGCGAACATGCACATATTGAGTCCAACTATTTATGTCATCGCATTTAAGTTGTACGGTAACCTGCCGATTAAAAGGAGGTTCTGTCGGTAATGTTTTATTTAATGGCGATTCACACAATCTTTCTGGAATACGGCTATCAAGTGGTAATGCACTTACTTGCGGTGCCGTATCGAGATCGGGGATCTGCTCGCTGACAAAATCAATAGCGATTTGTTGAAGTTGCTCGTTATTATACACTTCAGCTTGTAGATGCGTGGCAAATAACAAGCTAGAAAGAAAATAAAAAACACTGTATCTTCGGCTTTTTTTTAACAAACTCATATTGTTTCGACTATGCTTATTGTTGAAAACAAGGTATAAATATTTTGCGTCAAAAAACAGACGCTTCGTAACCTTATGTAGCTTTAACACAAAGTAAGCAATTATTGTTCCGGCTCTGGTTGTTTATCTTTAGGAGATTGAAATGGCAGGCATTTTAGACTCAGTAAACCAGCGTACACAGTTGGTTGGGCAAAACCGCCTTGAATTACTATTATTCAAACTCAGAGGGCGACAACGCTTTGGTATTAACGTGTTTAAAGTAAGAGAGGTTCTACAATGTCCACCGCTTACAAACATGCCAAAATCGAATGCTTATATTCGTGGTGTTGCACACATTCGTGGTCAAACCATTTCTGTTATCGATTTATCAATGGCTGTTGGCGGTCCTGCCATTGAAAATATCAAAGATAGTTTTATTATCATTGCGGAATACAATCGTTCAGTGCAAGGGTTCTTAGTCGGTGGCGTAGAGCGCATCGTTAATATGAACTGGGAAAAAATTATGCCGCCACCTTCAGGTGCAGGGCGTTACTCTTATTTAACCGCGGTCACTGAAATAGAAAACGAACTGGTAGAAATCTTAGACGTCGAGAAGATCCTTAACGAAATTTGCCCTGTTAACACTGAAGTAAGTGCGGATGTGATTGGTGAGGGAGAAATCCAAAAAGATTTAGGGGAGCGAATCGTTTTTATTGCTGATGACTCGGCCGTTGCGCGTAATCAGGTAAAACGTGCGTTAGAACCTCTCGGTGTACAAACTGAACTCGCTAAAAATGGTAAAGAAGCTTTAATACGCTTACGTGAAATAGCAGAACTTGATTGTGTAAATAATATTACTGAGCGAGTTGGCTTGTTAATTTCAGACGTTGAAATGCCAGAAATGGATGGCTACACCTTAACCGCAGAAATTAAGGCCGATCCAAAATTATCACCTTTGCATGTAATCTTGCATACATCACTCAGTGGTGTTTTTAATCAAGCGATGATAGAAAAAGTGGGTGCCGATGATTTTATTGCAAAATTTAACCCAGACGAATTAGCGACTGCCGTTAAAAAGTGGGTTCATTGTGATTAATTATTTATAGGTGGTATTACTTTGGAAAATAAGCACTTACAACAAAGCGAATACGATCAGTTCCGCTCTTTTTTAGAGCAACAATGTGGCATTGTACTAGGCGATAACAAACTTTATTTAGTGAAAAGTCGCTTGGCGCCATTGATGGCGCGTTTTAATGTTGAGTCATTGTCACAGTTGGTAAGTAAAACCTTGAGTCCTCACGAGAGGCAGCTTCGTGCCGCAGTGGTTGATGCAATGACAACAAACGAAACTTTGTGGTTTCGTGATCAATACCCATTTGAATTGCTTAAAACTAAACTTTTCCCTGAATTCAAAGAATTGCGTCGTCCAATTAAAATTTGGTCAGCGGCAAGTTCATCAGGTCAAGAACCGTATTCTATTGCCATGTCGGTTGCTGAGTTTCAATCTAAGCAACCTGGCGTTTTAAAAATGGGCGCACAAATTATCGGCACAGATATTTCTAATACTATGCTTGATATGTGCAAAAACGCAGAATATGACTCACTGGCTTTGGCACGTGGCCTGTCTGTTGAAAGACGTCAAAAGTTTTTTAAAGACAGTGGTAACGGTATGGCTCAAGTAGTTGATCCAATAAAGAAAATGGTCAGTTTTAGGCATTTAAACTTATTGGATTCGTATGCCTTGATGGGTAAATTTGATATTATTTTTTGCCGTAATGTATTGATCTACTTTGCACCCGAAGTAAAAGCAAAAATTATCGCGCAATTTGCGCAAGCACTTAATCCAAAAGGGTACCTGTTTTTAGGCGCTTCAGAGTCAATGGCTGGCCTTAGTGACAGTTTTGATATGGTGCGATGTAATCCGGGTATCATCTACCAGAAAAAGTAATCTTTCCTTAGCAACCTAGTTCTTAGGTTGCTAATTTCATTATATATCAACACCTTAATTATAAAATAATCATGCTTAATTTTTGGCTTACCTTTTGCATTAGCTAAGGAGAGTCAAATTTTTGGAGATGGTTATGGCTATCAGTTTTGATAAAGCATTCGGTGTGCATCCTCATGCCATGTTGATCCGTTCACAACGCGCTGAGTTATTAGCGACAAATATCGCTAATGCTGATACGCCGGGCTATAAAGCGAAAGATGTCGATTTTGCATCCGCATTAAAAGCGGCAAAAAGCAACCAGCACGGCGGCAATAGCATGGTAAGAACGGATGAGAAACACCTTGCCGGTGGCAGTCGATTTGTTGGTAATTCAGAAATGTTTCGTACGCCAAATCAAGCAGATACAGGTGATGGTAACTCTGTTGATATACAAGTGGAACGAAACTTGTATGTACAAAACTCATTAGAGTATCAGGCAAGCCTGCAATTTATGAGTAGTAAAATTAAAGGCCTTAAAAAAGCCCTCGGTAGTCAAGGAGCTTAATCATGAGTTTATATAATGTTTTTGATATTTCGGGCACGGGTATGAGCGCACAAAATGTTCGCTTAAATACCACAGCAAGTAATATTTCGAATGCAAATACAATTAGCTCAAGCCAAGACCAGACATACCGAGCGCGCCATCCTGTGTTTGCTGCTGAACTTACAAAAGCGTCAGCATCGCAAAGTAATCCGCAGGGCTCTTCTGTTGGCGTTAAAGTATTAGGCATTGTAGAGAGCGATAAGCCGCTACAAATAGAATACAACCCGAATCACCCCAGCGCGGATGAAAATGGGTATATCTATAAACCAAATGTCAACGTTGTAGAAGAAATGGCTAATATGATTTCTGCCTCTCGCTCTTACCAAACAAATGTGCAAGTTGCTGATGCAGCTAAGCAAATGTTAAGTAAAACACTGTTGTTAGGACAACGGTAATCGAGGATAAGTTATGAGTAACGACATCAGCTCTGCATCATCATCCTATATGGATAGCTTGCGTTGGAATGAGACAAACACGCCAACAGCAAAAGAAGACAGTAATACACTGTCTCAAGAAGATTTCTTTTCGTTGTTAACGCAGCAGTTGTCGTTTCAAGATCCGAGCAATCCTGCTGATAACGATCAAATGATTGCGCAAATGACGAACTTTACCATGGCAGAAGGTATTTCAAATTTAAACACAAAATTTGAGTCACTCACTGCATCCATGACATCAAATTCGGCATTACAAGCGTCAACGTTAGTGGGTAAGCAAGCATTGCTTGAGTCAGAGACTATTGACTTTGATGGCGAAAATTTAGCTAAAGGTTCCGTTGTGGCAGAAACAACTGTTGAATCTCTTACGTTAAGAATCACTGATTCGACGGGACAATTAGTTCGCACTATTGATTTAGGATCGAAATCTGCCGGTGCTCACCGTTTCGAGTGGGATGGTAAAGATGGTGAGGGCAATGTTCTTCCTGAAGGCGAATACAATATTAGCGCTGAAGGCTTCGTAAATGGAGACTACAGCAGCATGCCTCTGGCAACCTTTAAGAACATTGAAAGTGTCAATATTAATGGCAGCAGCGGCATTATCGTAAATACAAAAGAGGGTGCGGTTAGGCTAACTGATATAGCTGAAATCGCATAATTAAAAAGGTTTGGGTTAGCTTAGGCTAAGAGATAGGTTAGAGGTGAGTTATGAGCTTCAATATTGCATTAACAGGTTTAGCAGCCGCACAAAAAGATTTAGACGTAACGGCAAATAATATTGCCAACGTAAACACAACGGGCTTTAAAGAGTCGCGTGCTGAGTTTGCTGATGTGTACGCATCGTCAGTATTTAGTTCTGGTAAAACAAAAAACGGCGACGGTGTTAAAACAGCAACGGTTGCACAACAGTTTCACCAAGGGTCGTTATCATTCACAAATAACTCACTTGATTTAGCAATCACAGGGGAAGGTTATTTTGCGATGAGTGATGACATCGCATCACAAGACTTTACATATACGCGTGCGGGTGCATTTAAATTAAATGCAGATAACTTTGTTGTTGATGCCAATGGTAACTACTTGCAAGGTTTCCCTGTTGACCCATCAACGGGTAATACGACGTCGGTAAGTTTAAGTACTACTTCACCGATTCAAATTCCTGATGCTTCAGGTTCGCCTCGTCATACGAGTAATATCTACAGCTCAATGAATTTAGACGCACGTGTCGATACGCCAACAACGACAACCTTTGATCCAACTGATAGCACGAGCTATAACTCGTCTACTTCAACAACTGTTTATGACTCATTAGGTGAGCCGCATGTTGTACAGTTATTTTTTGTAAAGCAAGACCCTACAGCAACGCCAAATACGTGGGAAGTGTACGCCACAATGGATGGTCAAGCGTTTGATGCTTCAGGTGCTGCAACGGGCACAGGTGCACACACGCCAATTGATACACTTGAGTTCACGGCGGCGGGTTTACCGAACGTAACCGCTCCAGAAACCACATTTGATGACATTATTTTGCCTTCAGATGCTTCGACAGGTTTATCGACACTACTTGGTAATGGCGCACAGTTCCCGAATGAAATCACGGTTAATTGGCGTGATGAAGCAGGCACCGCTAATAAAGTGCCTACGCAATACGCTAGTAACTTTGAAGTAAAAGCACTTGAGCAAGATGGTGCGACAGTCGGTCGTTTAGCGGGCATTGATATTGGTGCAGATGGAAAAGTAGTTGCTTCATACAGCAATGGCGATACTTCATTCTTAGGCCAAGTGGCTATGGTGCGCTTTTCAAACTCTCAAGGCTTACAACAAGCAGGTGACACTTCTTGGAAGAAAAGCCTAACCTCGGGCGAGCCTATTGCGGGTGAGCCCAACTCAGGCACATTGGGTTCAATTAACTCATCAGCACTTGAGCAATCAAACGTTAACTTAACGAATGAGCTGGTTGACCTTATCAGCGCACAGCGTAATTTCCAGGCGAACTCACGTGCCTTAGAAGTTAACTCAACATTACAACAAAATATCTTACAGATCCGTTAATTTTAGCGGCTCTAAGCTTAATCCGACACGAAAGGCTGCCCCCTCTATTGGCAGCCTTTTTTTATTTTCCTTTTCTTATTTCCGCGTCAATTTTACTTTGGCACTTTTATTGCATTTCATAGTTATCGTATTTTTAGTGAGTCAATGTTATGGACAAAATGGTCTACATTGCCATGTCTGGTGCAAAGCAAAGCTTGCGTGGCCTTGAATTAAAGGCAAACAACTTAGCAAATGCAAACACCACTGGCTTTAAAGCTGATTTTGCACAAGCACGCTCAATGCAAGCATTTGGCGAAGGCTTGCCATCGCGTGTATTCGCAATGCAAGAGCGCCCAGGTTCTAACATGGAGTCGGGTGGTTTTGTTGAAACAGGCCGAGAACTTGATATTGCCATGAGTGATCGGGGTTGGTTAAGCGTACAAGATGCATCGGGCAATGAAGCCTATACCAAAACAGGCACGCTGAATATTACTCCCGATGGCGCATTGATGACCAGTCATGGTCGTCAAGTTATTGGCGAAGGTGGCCCCATTATTTTGCCTTTACCAATCGAGAAGATTGAATTTAGTTCTGATGGGTCAATTCAGGTGCGTCCACAAGGGGCACCTGCAAACTTTTTAGAAGTGGTTGATCGTTTAAAGGTAATCGAAGCCGATAACAATCAACTAGAAAAAGGCAATGATGGCTTATTTAGGCCAAAGCCAGACATGTTGGTAAATGATTTATGTGGGTTTTGCGACATTTCAAATAATGTAAAAGTGCTTTCGGGCACCCTTGAAATGTCCAACGTTAACCCCGTACATGAAATGGTCGATATGATCAGCAATCAACGCCAATTTGAATTACAAGTTAAATTGATGAAAACAGCGGAAGAAATTGATGAACGTCAAGATCAGCTGTTACGCATTGTTTAAGATGACTGAGAGGGTAGAGTTATGAATCCTGCATTGTGGATCAGTAAAACCGGGCTTGACGCCCAACAAACCGATATTTCGGTGATCTCAAATAATCTCGCGAATGCCAGCACGGTCGGTTACAAAAAAAGCCGCGCCGTATTTGAAGATTTACTGTATCAAAATATTAATCAGCCAGGTGGTCGTTCCTCACAAGACACTGAAATGCCATCAGGTTTGATGTTAGGCGCGGGTGCGAAAGTGGTTGCTAACCAAAAGAACTTTTCACAAGGTAACATGCTTACCACTGAAAATTCATTGGATTGGATGATTTCAGGACCGGGCTTTTTTGAGGTCTTACTCCCAGATGGCAATATCGCTTATTCGCGTAATGGTCAATTTACCACCGATGAAGATGGCCGCATTGTTACCGCGGGAGCCGGTTTTCCTGTGCAACCAGAGATGAATGTGCCAGACGATGCACAATCAATTACGGTATCACAAGATGGTGAAGTGTCGGTGCGTATCTCAGGCCAAGCTGACAATGTTGTTATTGGTCAGCTAACTATCAGTGATTTCATCAATCCATCTGGCCTTGAGCCTATGGGTCAAAACCTTTACACCGAAACGGCTGTAAGTGGGGCTCCTGTGCAAGGTAATCCCGGTATTGATGGTTTAGGAACTGTTGTACAAGGTTCACTTGAAACTTCAAATGTGAATGTAACAGAAGAGCTCGTTAACCTCATTGAAACACAGCGAATTTATGAAATGAATTCAAAAGTGATTTCGGCTGTTGATGAAATGCTTAGTTACATTAACCAACAGTTATAATGGGTAGGAGGCAGCATGCGTAACATTATCTTAGTCACATCAACAGCGTTATTGCTCGGTGGTTGTATGGCAACACAAAATAACCATGTGGTTCAGGATGACCCTTACTATGCGCCAATGTACCCAGAGCCTGCAGCAGAGCAAATGGTACCCACTGGTTCATTATTTGATAGTTATTTATCAAATGACCTGTATTCAGATAAAAAAGCGTTGCGGGCAGGCGATATCATCACGGTTAAACTGCAAGAATCGACTCAGGCAACCAAAGCGGCGAAAACCGAAACCGATAAAGAAACCGACGCAAGCCTTGACCCAGTCATTGGTTTAGGCGGCAATCCTGTGAATATAGGTGGTGATAGTATCCAATTTGGTATTGGTTCAGATTCATCATTTAAAGGTGATTCTAAATCGAATCAATCGAACAGCTTATTTGGTGATATTTCAGTTAATGTTATGCGAGTTTTGCCGAACGGTAACTTAGTGATCCGTGGCGAAAAGTGGCTTACTTTAAATACCGGTGAAGAGTTTATTCGTCTTGAAGGTTTAGTGCGTCCCCAAGATGTGACAGCAGATAATACGGTGACTTCAAACCGAGTTGCGAATGCGCGCATTCAATACTCAGGTAAAGGTCAACTTCAAGAAGCGCAAAGTGCGGGTTGGTTAACTCGCTTCTTTAGCAGTTCTATTTTCCCATTTTAGAGGATACAAATCATGAATGGGTTTAAATACATTATTGCTCTTTGCTTAATTAGCGTACAGTTTTCTGTTCAGGCTGAGCGAGTTAAAGATGTGTCTATGGTTGAGGGTGTACGCTCAAATCAATTAGTCGGTTATGGTTTAGTGGTGGGTTTACCTGGCACGGGCGAGCAAAGTCGTTTTACAGAGCAGAGCTTTAAAGCGATGTTAAATAGCTTCGGTATCACGCTTCCTGCGAACTTAAAACCAAAGATTAAAAATGTTGCAGCCGTTGCTGTACATGCCGAGTTACCCGCGTTTAGAAAACCAGGTCAAACCATTGATATTACCGTGTCTTCAATTGGCAGTGCAGGAAGCTTACGCGGTGGTACGTTATTACAAACCTTTTTGAAAGGGGTTGATGGTAATACGTATGCCATTGCACAGGGCAGTTTGGTCGTGGGGGGCTTAGGCGCAGAAGGTGCTGATGGCAGCCGAGTGATTATAAACACTCCCACCGTTGGCCGAATTCCGAATGGGGCAACGGTTGAGCGCGCTGTTAAAAGCCCGTTTATGCAAGGTGACTACATCACCTTTAATTTGAATCGTCCAGATTTCACAACGGCAAAGCGCCTAGAGCAAACTATTAATGATTTAGTTGGGCCAAACAGTGCTCAAGCAATTGATGCAGCGTCTGTACGTGTCATTGCACCGCGCGATGCATCGCAGCGCGTATCGTATTTATCAACGCTTGAAAACTTAGAGTTCACACCGGCTGATACTGCGGCAAAAATTATTGTCAATTCACGTACGGGCACCATTGTTATTGGTAAAAACGTAAAATTACAGCCAGCTGCAATTACCCACGGTGGATTAACCGTGACCATTGCTGAGCAGCAAAACGTATCGCAGCCGAATGCACTGAGCGAAGGCGAGACGGTGGTGACAAACCAAAGTATTATCGATGTTAATGAAGATGATTCTCGCGCTTTTGTGTTTAATCCAGGTATTAGCCTTGATGATTTAGTGAGAGCGATAAACGAAGTTGGTGCCGCCCCTGGTGACTTAATGGCTATCCTTGAAGCGTTGAAAGAGGCGGGAGCCATAAACGGGCAACTTGTTATTATATAATCAATTAAAAACGCGCTGAGCTCAGCGCGTTTTTTCATTTTTACCTTCCCTCAATCTGATAAACCCTCTTTTGGCGTAATTATTGCATTTGATTATGCATTATTAATTATTGTGTCAAAAAGCTGATGGATACGAATCATCTCGACAAGCAAAACTTTTTTGATTTAGGCAACTTAGACTCATTGCGTCAAAGTGCTCTAAAAAGTGATGCCTCTAGCGATGCGTCAAAAGAGGCGCTGAAAAAAGCGGCGGCACAATTTGAATCTATCTTTACGCAAATGCTGCTTAAAAGCATGCGTAAGGCTAATGAAGCATTTGAAGATAAAGACAGCCCATTTAACTCGAGTGGCGTAAAGTTCTTTGAAGAAATGCATGATCAACAGCTTTCAGTTGAGTTGTCTTCTAACGGCTCATTGGGTTTGGCTGATCTTATTGTGCAGCAGCTATCGCCCGACGGTAAGAAATTTACTCCTGGTTCCGTGTTAAGAACAACCGCGGAGTTTGATAGCGATAAGCGTGTTCGCGGTAATCAAGAAGCTAAGCCAGAAACACACTCAATGGCTGAAGTTGCCACTGATGAGCAATCAGAAAACCGCTTTGAAGATGCTGAGTCTTTCATTAGCTCTGTTTGGGAGCACGCAAAAAATGCGGCTGAAAAAATTGGTTTAAACCCTGCTGTGATGGTTGCTCAAGCTGCGCTTGAGACGGGCTGGGGTAAGCATATTATTAGTAAAGCGGATGGCACCAGTAGTAATAACCTTTTTAACATTAAATCTGATAAGAGCTGGCAAGGTGACAAAGCAAGTAAAGTTACGCTTGAGTTTGAGCAAGGTGTGCCTGTTAAAAAGCATGCAAGCTTCCGTTCTTATCAGTCAATTAAAGACAGTGTGAATGATTTTGTGGATTTCTTAAATGAAAACCCACGTTATCAAGACGCACTAAAAAACACCGCAGAACCTGCAGCCTTTTTAGATTCGTTACAAAAAGCAGGTTATGCAACTGATCCAAATTATGCCAACAAAATTAAGCAGGTATTGAAGCGTGTTGAGCTTCAAAGCGTCGCTGCTTCATTGGTACGTTAAGGAGTAAGTCCTCATGTCATTCAGCTTATATGACATAGCAAATTCAGGTGTAAGAGCGAATTCTGAGCTTTTACAAACGACCAGTAAAAACATAGCCAATGTAAATACAGCGGGTTATGTTCGTGAGCGCACTGAGTTCAGCACCATGATCGACAACCAAGTTGGTCGGGGTGAAACGTATCGTTTACTCAATGAGTTTGCTCAAAAACAGCTAAATCGTGACACGTCAAATAAAGCATTTTTTGATCAGTTTGTAACAGAAGCAAGCCGAGTCGATAGCTTGTTTTCTGAAGAGTCGAATAGCTTATCAACCAGCATTAACTCGTTTTTTAATAATGTTCAAGAAAGCTTAAATCAGCCTTCATCGACGGTGGCGCGTTCGCTGGTTATGACAGATGCACAAAACCTGATTGATCAAATGGACAGGCTTTCAAGCATCGTGGTTGACCAGCAGACTGTTGTGAACGAGCAATTAGAAATTTTCTCGGATGAAGCAAATAACTTGATCCAAAGTATTAGCGAATTGAACTCTAAAATTGCCGCGGTGCATGGGACTGATCGTGAATCAGCGTCTAGCGGACTGTACAACGAGCGCGACAAAGCAATTCGTGACTTATCAGAACTCATTGATGTAGAAACTCTCAACGGTAATAACGGTGAGAAACAAGTCTATTTGGGATCTGGTCAAGCATTAGTGATGGAAAGCGGTACATTTAACCTGTTTTCATTTACTGGCGATCCCGATCCTAGCTTTAGAGAGCTACATTTAGATGTTAATGGTGGCAAAGCCGTGCCGCTTGAGGTTGATGTAAGTAAACTTAAAGGCAAAATAGGCGGCTTACTGTCATTTCGTGATGACATTTTAGTGCCAGCCCAGAATCAATTAGGCCAAATGGGCTTAGCCCTTGCTGATGCCTTTAATCAGCAAAACCGTCTTGGTATGGACGCAAATGGTGAAATTGGTGGTGATATTTTTGCCATTCCAACGGTGAATGGTTTTGGTTATCAAGCTAATACTGGTTCATCGACCATGACGGCAACACTTGAACCTGGTAAGGGCAGTGAGTTGCCTGCCAGTGATTTTATAGTTACTTACACCAGCGCATCGACAGTTGAAATTCAGGCAATCGATAATAAAGGTGAACCGGTAGGCACCGCATCAACAGCAAATGTGGTTGGCGGTGTGATTGATTCATCAACGATCACCGGTGGCGAAGCCTTCGGTTTACAGCTAAATGTGTCTGGTACTGCAAACGCAGGCGATCAATTTCAAATTAAATTAAATTCACAGGCAGCAACAAGCTTAGAATTGGCAACAGAGCGTCCAGAAGATTTAGCGCTGGCATCACCCATTCGCACCGCAAATGATATTAATAATAACAGCGACGCGAGTATTTCAGCTGGAACTGTATCAGATATTGCCAATTCAAGTGGAATTGCGGTTGGTCCACCACCGAGCTTAGCAAACGGTGATATTACCCTAGTAAAAACCGCCAATGCTAACGAATATCAAATTACCGACGGCAATGGCACCAGTACTTTTACGATTACGCCACCTGCAGAAAATATTCTTGCGCAAGCGGGAGCACCTTACGATACTTACGGGTTTGATTTTAATATCGAAGGTACACCTGCAATAGGTGATACGTTTACTGTTGAGTTCAATGAGGGTGGTTTCGATGATAACCGTAATGGTTTATTACTTGCCGACCTACAAAATGGTGAGTTAGTGCGTCAAAACGTTGAAGCGAGTAGCACGGCTGATAATCATCAAACATTTAATCAGGCTTATTCGGGGATCGTAACCGATATTGGTGTTATCACTAGTCAAGCGCAAACGAACGGCGCAGCATTTAATGCGCTCGCAGAGCAGTCTGAAGCGTGGTACGAATCTCTGTCAGGTGTAAACCTCGATGAAGAAGCTGCCAATTTACTGCGGTTCCAACAATCGTATGCGGCATCAGCACAAGTACTTGCAACAGCGCGTACTATTTTTGATACCTTATTAAGTGCGGCGAGGTAATTATGCGTATTTCAAATAACATGATGTATAAGAATAACCTTAACTCTATTCTTAACAGTCAACAAAATGTCAGTAAAGCACAAGAGCAAGTCAATACGCAAAAGCGCGTATTAACAGCCGCAGATGATCCTTCTGCTACAGCACGTGCATTGCTTTACAGTGACCGCATTCAGGGTAACGAGCAGTACAGCAAAAACATTACAATGCTAACGAGTCGATTAACCACAGAAGAAAGTGTACTGCAGAATATTAAAGGTGCACTTGAATCTGCCTATACCTTATCAATCCAAGCAGGTAATGGCGCTTATAGTGATATTGACCGCGAAGGCATTGCTGAAGAAGTAAAAGCACTGCAAAGTACCGTGCTTGATTTAATGAATGCGAAAACAGAAGACGGTAAGTATATTTTTTCTGGTTATCAAGATAATACCCCTGCTTATTCTTATGATAGTACATCGGGTAGTTATCAATATGGTGGCGACCAAGGCCAACATAAGATAAAGGTCGCAGAAGGTGTTGAAATAAAATCAAGTGACAATGGCTATGATACTTTTGAAAAAGTCGATGCACGTTTAAATGTGGTGTCGAACGATGGTACAGTTTCAGGCGGCATAACCAGTTCTAAAATATATGTCACTGAGCAAGCTGAGTTTGATAAATTTCACAAAGCCAATTACAACGCAGATCCGACGGCAGCAGCCAATGCGAATACCCTGAGCTTTATTACCACAACTGGCACCCCAAATACTTTTGTGGTCGAGCTTGGCGGAACCGCTATTGACAGTGGTAGTTTTGAAAACGGTAAAATAATCTACCAAGGTATGGAAATTTCTGTTGAGCCAGTTGCTAATGGGCAGATTGACGTTCAATTAGAAGCCCCACAAAAAGAAAACGCCCTCAATACTTTAAATAGCTTAATTGCGGGGCTCACCAATCCTGATTTAACTCAGGATGAGTTTGACCAAGTATTGGCTGATGCAATAGTGCAATTAGAGAATGCTAAAAATAAGGTGTCGTTGGTTCAAGCTGGCCTGGGTGGCAGGTTAAATACGGCAGAAAAAATAGAGCAATCAAATAGTGATTTAGATATTAGCAATAAAGCAGCGAAAGCAGAGCTTGTTGAGCTTGATATGGCAGAAGCTATCACTGAACTCACTAAACAAGAAACGGCGCTGCAAGCATCACAAGCGACTTTTGGTCGTTTAGCAAACCTTTCGTTATTTGATTATTTATAATTTCCCCCAAGCTAAGCTCATTTTTTGAGCTTAGCTTTTAAAAACCACTTTTAAAATATCCCTTTCTACGTCATTTAAGTATTCGTTTTTATTTCTTTAGACTTAATGTCACCCAATTTTTTACTGCTTGTTTGCTGTGGTTTAATTTTAAACAGTAAAAAGTTGATGTTTTTTACTGTTTAAATTCATAGTATTAGAAATATTTTTAAATTTTTTATAAAAATAGCTAAAGGATTTTTTGAGCGGACCGATAACTTAATTAACCAAGCAGCGTAGCAAATAACCGCTACCGCTTAATTAGAGTAAGTTTGAGAGTAAATGATAAGTTTACTTCGGGAGAAATATCATGGCACTTTATGTAAATACAAATGTTAGTTCATTAAACGCTCAAAGACAATTAATGAATTCAGGTAACTCACTTGATACTTCGTTTAAACGTTTATCATCAGGTTTTCGTATCAACAGCGCAGCTGATGATGCAGCAGGTCTACAAATTTCTGACCGTTTAACATCACAGATTAATGGTCTAAACCAAGGTAATCGTAACGCGAATGATGGTATCTCTCTAGCGCAAACAGCTGAAGGTGCGCTTGACGAAGTAACATCAATGTTCCAACGAATTCGTACTTTGGCGCAACAAGCATCAAACGGTTCAAACACAGATGAAGACCGTTTGGCTATTCAAGAAGAAATTCGTTCACTATCTTCTGAGGTTAATCGTGTTGCTGCTGATACAACGTTTGGTGGTCAAAACCTACTAGATGGTAGCTACGAAGCAAACTTCCAAGTGGGTGCTGATGCGGTGCAAACTATCGGTTTTAGTATGCAAAATGTAGGCGGAACTGCTAACACAATGTCTGCAAACGGCGGTTTCACATTATCAGGTATCGCAGGTATTGCATCTGCAATTTCAGGTAGCGTGCTTGCTTCAAGTGTTGCAGGTGTGAGTGATGCAGGTGGTACGGCAGCTGCTTCAACATACACTTATTCAGGTGTATTTACTGAGACAGGTATTAGTGTATCTACTCAAGGTAATGCGCAAGCTGTGTTAGCAGGTATGGATGCAATGATTGCGGTCGTAGATAAGAAGCGTGCGGAATTGGGTGCTGTACAAAACCGTTTTCAGTCAACAATTCGTAACCAATCGAATATCTCTGAAAACCTAAGCGCTGCACAGTCTCGCATTAAAGATACAGACTTTGCTCAAGAGACAGCTAACTTAACGAAGATGCAAATCTTACAACAAGCTAGCCAAACAATCTTAAGCCAAGCAAATCAACGTCCACAAGCGGCATTAAGTCTTCTAGGTTAATAGTTAGCTTAAAGAATATGAAGTCAAAATATTGACTTAAAGAAAAAGCGCCTTTGTCTAATGGGGTATTAACAAAGGCGCCAAGATAGGATTATAAAGCGGAGGCGCTCAAAATCCTGACAGTAGTGTTCTAACATTTGTAAGAACATAAATTACTAAGCACAGATTATGCCATAGTTTGTGTTGATTTAACCCACTCTTAAACTTATCTCTTTATAAGGCTCCTTTGGAGCCTTTTTTCGTTCTCTTTATTATCTTTTTAAATAATTGGCCTACTAATTGCTCTACTTATCTCAAGTTAACTAACTAACCCGCAAAGTGGCAGTTTTTTGCCCCAGGCGACTTAGGTTTGCCGCTGTAACGAGTCACTTTGTCAAAATCACTTTTGAAGTGACTAAACTTTGACAGATAAGAAGAGAGTTTATTATGGCTTTATATGTAAATACTAATGTTAGTGCGTTAAACGCACAAAGACAATTGGACAGAACAGGTACTGATTTAGATACTTCATTTAAACGTCTATCTTCAGGCTTACGTATTAATAGTGCTGCTGATGATGCAGCAGGTTTACAAATTTCTGACCGTTTACAATCGCAAATTCTAGGCCTTAATCAAGGTAACCGAAATGCGAATGATGGTATTTCACTTGCGCAAACAGCTGAAGGCGCGATGGATGAAATTACATCTACATTTCAGCGTATTAGGACGCTTGCTCAACAAGCTGCGAATGGTTCAAATACGGATGAAGATCGTTTGGCAATTCAAGAAGAAATTCGCCAGTTATCTGATGAAGTTAATCGTATTGCTACAGATACAACTTTTGGTGGTCAAAACTTACTTGATGGTAGTTATGAGGCTAACTTTCAAGTGGGTGCTGATGCAGTACAAACTATCGGCTTTAGTATGCAAAATGTCGGTGGAACAGATAATTCATTATCTACGAATGGTGGTTTTACATTATCAGGCATCGCCGGAATAGCATCAGCAGTATCTGGTAGTGTTTTAGCTTCAAGTCTTGCAGGAGTCAGTGATGCAGGTGGTACAGCAGCTGCTTCAACGTATTCTTATGCTGGTGTGTTTACAGCGTCAGGTATTAGTGTGTCAACGCAAGGTAATGCACAAGCTGTATTAGCTGGTATGGATGCGATGATTGCTGTTGTTGATAAAAAGCGAGCTGAACTTGGTGCGGTACAAAACCGTTTCCAATCAACGATTCGTAACCAAGCTAATATTTCAGAGAATTTATCAGCTGCAAAATCGCGTATTAAAGATGCAGACTTTGCTGCAGAAACAGCAGCGTTGACAAAAAACCAGATCCTACAGCAAGCGAGTCAAACAATCTTGGGTCAAGCAAATCAGCGACCTCAGGCTGCGTTGAGCTTACTTCAAGGATAAAAAATTAAATAATATTTAAAATATTTACAAATAAAGCTAAAGCTTTCGCTTTATCAGACGATAAATGAGTTAGAGAACTATCAATCTAGGACTCTAAGTCGGTTGAATAGCAGGGTAGGGGTATCCCGCTATTCTTCTATAAAATGATAAAGCGGAGGCTAATATGGCTTTATACGTAAATACTAATGTGAGTTCATTGAACGCACAGCGCCAGTTAATGAATTCTGGCAACTCATTAGATACATCATTCAAACGTTTATCATCTGGTTTACGCATCAATAGTGCGAAAGATGATGCGGCTGGTATGCAAATTGCCAACCGTTTAACAGGCCAAGTTAATGGCTTAACTCAAGGTAACCGTAATGCCAATGATGGTATTTCACTTGCGCAAACTGCTGAAGGTGCGCTTGATGAAGTAACATCAATGTTTCAACGTATACGTACACTTGCTCAACAAGCAACAAACGGTTCAAATACTGATGAAGACCGTTTAGCGCTTCAAGAAGAAATTCGTTCTTTATCTTCAGAAGTAAACCGTGTTGCAGAAGATACAACTTTTGGTGGCCAAAACCTTCTGGATGGTTCTTATGAAGCAAACTTCCAAGTCGGCGCAGATGCAGTTCAAACAATTGGTTTTAGCATGCAGAATGTTGGTGGAACAGCCAACACGATGTCTGCAAACGGTGGTTTCACGCTATCAGGTATCGCTGGTATTGCATCTGCAATCTCTGGCAGTGTATTAGCGTCATCGGTAGCTGGTGTGAGTGATGCAGGTGGTACTGCTGCCGCTTCAACTTATACTTTCGCTGGTGTATTTACAGAAACAGGTATCAGTGTATCGACACAAGGTAATGCTCAAGCTGTTATGGCTGGTATGGATGCGATGATCGCGGTTGTTGATAAGAAGCGTGCTGAACTTGGTGCGGTACAAAACCGTTTCCAATCAACCATTCGTAATCAATCAAACATCGCTGAAAACTTATCTGCGGCACGTTCTCGTATTCAAGATACAGACTTCGCAACAGAAACAGCTAACTTAACTAAGATGCAAATCTTACAGCAAGCTAGCCAGTCAATCTTAAGTCAAGCAAATCAACGTCCTCAAGTAGCGCTTTCTCTACTAGGCTAATTTACTTGATTTATAAGCCACTTTAGACAGAGGTATTTTTTCCTGAAGTGGCTTATACTTGATATGAGTTAACATTTTGAGGTGTTATGATGATAGATCTTAATTCAACTCAAAGGTCTAATGAAAACCTTTCAACAACGAATAGTGCCAACAACACAAAAGCAGAGTTAGATAACGCAAAACTCGCGAAAGGCACGGAACTTGCTGGAAGAGAACCAATAGACATAGAAAGACAGTCTAAGACTGAGCAAAAAGATAAAAAAGATCTGATTGCTGAAGTGAAGCAAAACTTAGAAAAGCTGAATGAGTATATTCCCGTTACTTCGACAAATTTGATTTTTGAATTTGATGAATTGGGTGACCCCCCAGTAATCAAAGTTCTTGATAAACAGAACGATGAAGTAATTCGAGAAATCCCTACCGAGGAATTTCGAGAAGTGGCTAAAGCTTTGGAAGAATTTGCCGATAAATTAAGCAATAAAGGTTTGCTCTTCGATAGAACTGCATAGAGATTTAGATATTTTAGGAGTATTAGTATGGCTTTAATTACATCAGCAGGGGTTGGTTCTGGCCTTGATCTAGAAAGTATTATTAGTGCAACACTGTCAGCTGAAAATACCCCTAAATTACAAGCTTTTGCTAGAAAAGAACAATCTTTGCAGGTCGAGCTTTCTTCACTTGGTGAAGTAAAGTCAGCAATGTCTACGCTTCAAGATACAATTGAAAAGCTAGCAGACATTGATAATTTCAACAAGCGTATTGCTAACATCAAACAGCCTACGAGTGATGATGGCGATTTAATTTCGGTTACACCTACTTCTGACATATCACCCGGTGATTTTAATATTGAAGTGGTTGAACTTGCTCAAGGTAGTAGAGCAACATCTAATGCTGGTCTATTTACGTCAACAGATGATGTAGTGACAGCATCAGGCGGTACATTATCATTTGCCGCTGGCGATAAGAGCTTTGATCTTACACTTGATGCGGGCGCCACGCTTGCTGATTTACGAGACGCAATTAACAGTTCTGATAATAATTTTGGTGTGACTGCTAATATTATAAATACTGGAACAGAATCAAAGTTAGTGCTTAGCTCTAGTGTGTCTGGAACTGGCAATGATTTAGTTATTACTAACGATAATGCTGAACTCGATAATGTTTCAACAGTTGCAAACGCTGGAGGAGCTGGTGGTATCGCTATTGCTGCGGGTAATGAAGCACGCGATGCAACAATAAAAGTTGATGGTATCACTATAACTAACGACACCAATACTTTTAAAGATGCTGTACAGGATATGACAATTGTTGCTAAACGTCAGAGTGTTGATGGCGAAACAGCGAAACTATCCGTTGAGACTGATAGAGAAAGCGTAACAGCTCTAGTTGATGAGTTTATAAAAAACTATAACAATTTAATCGGTCAAATAGGTTTACAGACTCGAATTGGCAAACCATTAAACTCAGATTCTACAATTCGTTCTTTTGATTCTCAGTTAGTAAATGCACTATCAACTCCCTTGACCGATGCAGGTCCATTTTCAAGCATATTTGATATAGGCTTAGGAATAGATAAAGAAGGCTATCTTGAGAAGTCTAGTTTAGTTCGCAGCCTAAATGAAGCGATGGATGAGAATTATGATGATATTGGCAAGGCTTTTGCAGGTGAAAATGGAATAGCAAAACAACTAGAGTCATTGTTTGATAACTATCTAGATTCTAAAGGGATCATGAATCAGCGAGAAACTAACTTAAACTCGCAACTTGATGACTTAGAAGATGATATTATTAATCATGAATACAGAATGGAAGAGTTAGAGGCTAGACTTCGTCAGCAATATGCGGGTTTAGACGTATTGTTAGCGCAAATGCAGTCAACACAAAGCTATTTGAGCGCTCAATTATCAAGCCTTCCAGGGTTTAAGAAGTCATCTTCGTAAACGCTGCTTTTCTCTTTTTTAGATATAAAGGTGTACCATGTATAACGCTAAAGTTAAAAATTACCAAAAAGAGGCACTTAAGACTCGTGTGGCGGGTGCTGATCGCTATGAAATAATCCAGATGTTAATGGCTGGTGCTTTAGAAAAAATGGTACTAGCTAAAGTTGCTATAGAGAAAAAAAATCTAGAAGCTAAGAGTGAGCACTTATCTAAAGCCTCAGCAATTTTTGAAGCATTACGTGGATGTTTAGATTTTGAAGTGGGTGGAGAGGTTACTGAAAACTTATACGCACTTTATTCATACATGATTGACAGACTCATTGATGCATCAATTAAAAATGATATAGAAATTATTGATGAAGTATCTGGGTTATTAAAAGAAATTAAATCTGCATGGGATGCGATCCCAGTTGAAGTTCGCAATAAAACGTTTTCAGAAAACAGTGCTCATGCAAGCTAATATTCATGATTTGCAAGCTCAACTTGAAAAGGTTGAGTCAGCGTTGAGCGAAGAAAACATTGAAAGCTGTGTTGAATTAGTCAATGAGTTACATTTGATGCTCGAGAGTTTTTTTAACTCAGATAGTGACATCCCATCTGAAGTTCATCCTCAATTAAATCAGTTGTTACAGAAGTTAGATGGATACAGTTCTGATATTCTTTTAAAGAAGAACGAAGCTAAAAGCCAACTAACGAGTATCGTTAAAAATAAAAAGAAAGTAGGCCTTTATAACCAAATAAAGTAGGAACAGATGAAAAGCACTTTGGGTTTAGATAAAGAATTAGATCACCTTGCAGATAAATTGACAGAGGTAAGGGCGCATGAAGAGCGTGAGCAAAAGTTTGCTTCAGAAGCAAATGAAAGATTTGTACTAAACCTAGAAGTCTTTAGGAAATATTATCCTGATATTTTTAACGTTGTAAGTAGCTATAAACCCAGAGAAGATTTCTGCCTTCATGTCACTAAGTCAGGCCATGGTAACTTTAAACCAAAAGACTCTGAAGTTGTATTATATAGTGATAATCCAAAAGCCCAAGCTAAAGAACAAGTAGATAAATACACCTCGCAAGCAAACTTTGGTCGTGCAGACTATTTTTCAACTCAGAAATGGGATACAAGTCCTGATGACGATCGTCTGCACATGAAATATATGTCTAAATTAAGTGGTATTTTAAGTGAGCGGAAGAAAGAGCGTTCGCATAAATTAGCATTTAGTCTCCCTACTCATTATCCTACGGCACTCATCTTTGGCATTGGTTTGGGGTATCACATTCCTGAATTAATGAAAAAGCACAGTTTTGACTATGTTTTTATTTGTGAGCCTGACTTTGAGCTATTTTTTGCGAGTTTGTTTTGTATTGATTGGCAAAAAGTCATTCATGATTTAGATAATGCGGGAAGCTCACTTTTTTTAAGTATTGGCGTTGATTATGAGTCGTTTTTTGAAGAGGTATACAGGATATCTCTCGAAGTAGGTTCTACTGCTGTAGTAAATAGCTTTTGTTTCCAACATTACCCTTCAAAAGAAATTAATGAGTTAATTAAATCTTTTTTCAAAAACTACTACCAGCTTCACCAAGGCTTTGGTTTTTACAATGATGGAATTACAGGGCTAGCCCACAGTATTTACAATGTTGAAAACGGAATAGAATTTTACTTTAAGAATGAAAAAGAAAATCAGTTTTTAGATGATGTTCCAGTATTTGTAGTAGGGAATGGTCCTTCATTAGACCAATCTATTGATCTAATAAGAGAAAATCAAGATAAAGCCATCATATTTGCTGCCGGAACTGCACTCCAAAGTTTATTAAAAGTAGGCATAACACCAGATTTTCATGTGATTGTTGAAAGGCCTAAATCTCAATATGATGTGTTAGTAGATATACTGCCAAGAGAAGAGTACAAAAAGCTAAATCTTTTATCAGTAGATGTTATTTATCCTGAATTACCAAAGCTTTATAAATGGGCAGGTTTAGGTCTAAAAGGGCCTGAAGCATCTACCGCATTTTTGACACTACATAGTTTTTTAAAATACAGACAACCAATTACAGAACTACCAGCGAGTGGGCCTTTTGTATCTAATACCGCCTTTTCTTTTGCAACAATGTTAGGTTTTAAAAATATTTATCTAATAGGTGTCGATAATGGTTATTCGTTAAGTGGTCAAACGCACTCGAAGCTAAGTATTTACTCTGATACAGGCCTTAAATCAAAATACAGTGCCCCAGCTGGTGCTGATATTGACTTTGAAGCGAATTTAAATTATGCCGTTAAAGCAACACCTTTAATGGCCATGTCGAAAAACAGTCTTGAAAGACTAGCAAGGCAGTTACCTAAATCCGTGGCCGTATACAATGTAGGTGAGGGTGCTCGAATTTCAGGAACTCAACCGTTATCTGAGGATGATGTAATTTTATCAAAAGTGATCGATGATAAAGATATGATTATCGAAAAGATAAAGTCAGCAAACTTCCAAAAAGTCAGTTTTGATGATTTTGAAGGTAAACTTAACTTTGATGAGTTTGAGTCTCTTTGTGATCATTTAATTGAGTTAGCGAGTAGTCATTACTCATCTCGTGAAGAAGCGAGTAATTTAGTTAATCGGCAGCAACGCGTCATATATGCTTATAAACACTCAGCCCACCCCCATATTTTTAATTTGCTAAAAGGGACTATGCTGTACTTTTTCTGCCCCCTTCTAACTACTTTGTATTATTTTGAAGATGAAAAAATATCAAAAGATTACTTTTCTCGGATTAATAAACTTTGGATTGCTTTCTTAATTGAAGTGAAAAGTGATTTTAGAGTGAACTGGAAAACCAAATGTAAAACAGTGCACGAAGCACATAAGTAGAGAAATTATAAGTAATATGCTTTTCTTAAATTAACTTATTGCTTCAAGAGTGCACAGTTAAAATCTTTAAGACCGTTGCTATGATCTATCAATAGGCTATAACTTATTTTCAATAAAGTTTGTCGTTAAATACACGTGATATAGCTTTTTAACAATTAGCTTTACTGATTTACTCGAACTTTAGCAATGCGACTCTCTTTTACTTAGGAGGATGTTCATAGCTAGCCTGGAATTAGTCTCGATCGCCTATCTGATATCAATCTGTAAAAATCCAAAATCATTTTGCGGTTTTCTTACCTCAGAATACCTCTCTTAGTTAAACGATTTGGTATAAATTCCAATTTGCCACTTTTTTGCTTATAATTTAAGCAATCGGTTTGTCGGAGGCCGCTATGAAAATTCAATCACCCAAAATCGGGTTACTCAATCAAACTCAGCAAGCAAATAACAAGCTTGCTGAACAATTAGCGACAGGTAAAAAAGTAAATTCTGCGGCGGACGATGCCGCTGTACTGCAAATTATTGATAGGCTAACCTCTCAGCAAAATGGTTATAGCCAAGCTATTAGCAATGCTTATGATGGTATTTCTTACTCGCAAGTGACTGAGTCTAACTTGTCGGGCGTTAACGATGCGGTGTCGCGAATCCGCGAGCTGTCTATCCAAGCAGGCAATGGTGCACTGACAGACAATGACAGAGCAGCATTGCAAGAAGAAGTAACGCAGTTGCAAACGCAGATCACAGAAACATTTGAAAATGCCACTTTTGGTGGTAAGCCATTGTTTGATGGTGAGCAAGTATCATTTCAAGTGGGACCAGATGCCAATACCACCCAGTCAATTACGCCGAGTAACGGCAGTATCGCCTCAGTGATTGCGGGTATTGATATCTCGACACAAGCAGGAGCACAAGCTGCGATTGATATAAGCGACCAAGCGAGCGAAGAAATTAACACGCAACGTACTGAGCTAGGTGCATTTCAAAACACTTTAGAAAGTACAATAAAAGGACTGGGTAACCAACGCGAAAACATTGCAGCAAGTCAAAGTCGAATTGAAGACACTGATTATGCAAAAGCGGTGTCTGATCAAATTGCTAATGATATTTTATCGCAGGCATCCGTTGCACTGCGTGGACAAGCAAACCGTTCTGCAGAATCAATTTTGGGTTTGCTTTAACCCTTTAGTATTAGTTATAGCTGCTGAGTGACTATTTTTTGGCGTTGATGTCAAAAAGTTGCCGCTTAGCGCTTGCATCCCTCTTAAACTCGCTTACAATTTAGAAACTAACTAACCCGTAGTCACTGTGGTTCGCCAATAATGATCTTAATTTTAGACAATAATAATAATCGTGCGATTGGTTTAAATGCAGCCCTCACTTTTATCGGAGAAGCTGTACAACTCGTTGATGAGTCAACACTTCAATCATTTTGTGAAAAACATCAACAACAAGAGTGCATGGTTATTCTTGGTGCACTTCAGCAATTAGATCATGAGTCTGTCATTAAGCAGTTTCCTGCGATCCCTTTTCTTTTGATTGGTGAAACGTTAAAACCACTTTTAAGCATTGCCAATGTTGTAGGCTTAATTTGTGAGCCATTTAATCATGATGTGACTACGCAGCTTTTACATGATTGTCAGCAGTATCAACGTATGTTGCCGGGCGATCATAAACAGTCAAAATCGAATAAATTGTTTGATGGTTTGGTTGGTGAAACAGATGCCGTTAAAGATGTGCGCTTTTTAATTGAGCAAGTTGCTAAAACCGATGCCAATGTGCTGATACTCGGTGAATCTGGAACGGGTAAAGAAGTGGTTGCGCGAAATGTTCATTTGCTATCTAAGCGCAGCTCCGGCCCATTCGTTCCCGTTAACTGTGGTGCCATTCCGGGTGAGTTATTAGAAAGTGAATTATTTGGCCATGAGAAAGGCGCATTTACAGGTGCAATTTCGGCGCGAAAAGGACGTTTTGAATTAGCCCAAGGTGGTACGCTCTTTCTTGATGAAATAGGTGATATGCCGCTACAGATGCAAGTAAAGTTGCTGCGCGTTTTACAAGAGCGAAGCTATGAGCGGGTCGGTGGTACGAAACCAATTCAAGCCGATGTGCGTATTATTGCAGCGACCCATCGCAATTTAGAAGAGATGATAGAAAAAGGCGATTTTCGTGAAGATTTATTCTATCGTTTAAATGTATTTCCTATTGAGAACCCGTCTTTAAGCGAACGCGCTGATGATATTCCGCTCCTGCTTAAAGAGTTAATGCGTCGTGTTAACGAGCAAAGTGGCACGACGGCGAAGTTTACAGAGCGAGCAATTCAAAGCTTAAAAGAGCATGCGTGGCCTGGGAATATTCGTGAACTGGCAAACTTGGTTGAGCGTATGGTGATCATGTTCCCTGATAAAGTGGTTGATGTGCCAGATTTACCTGCAAAGTATCGTTACATAGAAGTTGAAGCCTATCAGCCTGAGTACCCTGAAGAGTTGATGGAACGAGATGCATTTAACGATATATTCAGCACTGGCTTTAGCGATTATGAAGATGAAGAGCCGCAAACGCCCGCTACACATGTTGACTCGGGTTTATTACCAGATGATGGCATTGAGCTTAAAGAATACTTAGCAGAACTTGAAATTAGCCTAATTAGTCAAGCGCTTGAGCGTTATGACTATGTTGTAGCGCGTGCTGCCGAAATTTTGGGCGTGCGCCGCACGACACTCGTCGAAAAAATGAAAAAATATAACTTATCGCGAGACTAGCGCTTGTTTGTATTATGTAGGTCGATGTTTACGGGAATACCTGAATTAACAGGCTAAAGTACGACCTACTTGATATCGCATTACCTTCCTTTATTTAAATCAAGCGCTTAATATTGCTCGATTATCTGGGCTTTTCTAAAACAATCATTACTGTGATCGTTAACCATGCCACAGGCCTGCATATGGGCATAAACAGTTGTTGGACCTAAAAATTTAAAACCACGTTTTTTTAAATCTTTTGCAAATGATGTCGAGGCTTCAGTAATGGCTGGGTAATCTTCAAGTTTATCGACATTATTCACCAAAGGTTTGCCCCCAACGAACTGCCATTGGTAATTTGAGAAGCTACCAAACTCTTTTTGTATCTCAATAAATCGCTTGGCATTATTAATCGTGGCGGCAATTTTTAAGCGATTGCGAATAATGCCGTCATCTTGCATTAGGCGTTCAATGTCGCTGTCATCCATTTGTGCAACGTCGTCAACAACAAAATTTTTAAAGGCGCGACGGTAGCCATCACGCTTTTTTAAAATTGTGTACCAGCTGAGTCCTGCTTGTGCAGATTCTAAAGTAATGAATTCAAAAAGGCGGTGGTCATCATAAATTGGCACCCCCCATTCTTCGTCATGATAGGCGACATAATCGTCTTTGCTGGTATCGAGCCATGGGCAGCGGTTGTGGTGATGGTGTTGCATCGTTCCCTCGCAATTGTCATTTTTTTGTCGTTGTAAAATTAACGCTAAACTACTGAAATAAAACAATAATAATTATGGTACGGATTGTGCATTTATACAGCTAGACACGATTTTTTGAGTATCGATTATGGCCTTAGCACATGTACTAAAACCACAATTTATCACAGCTAATCAATATAACCCATGTTTACAGCAAGAAGAGTATGTGGGTGAGTTGAGTGAACTTCGTCAGCAAGCAAGTTGGTTGAGCCATTTGGTTGATACCATGCCTGCGGGGGTTGTGGTATTGGATGGCCGCGGCATGATTGCAAAAGCGAATCAAATCGCTATCGATATGCTTGGTGAGCCTCTGGAAGGTGAAAAGTGGTTCAGCGTTATTCAGCGCTCTTTTCGTCCTAAACAAGATGATGGTCACGAAGTCTCACTCAAAGATGGTCGTTTGATTAAGCTTGATATAACGGCTCTGACGCCAGAACCGGGGCAATTAATTTTAATGACCGATTTGACCGAAACACGCCGACTGCAAAAGCGTGTTGCGCACATGCAGCGCCTGAGTGCGCTGGGTAAAATGGTCGCATCGCTTGCGCATCAAGTAAGAACACCGCTTTCGGCTGCTATGTTATATGCGGCTAATTTAGGCTCTAAACGCTTACCTGAAAGCTCACGGGGTAATTTTCATAACAAGTTAATGTCACGATTAAAAGATTTAGAAACCCAAGTGAATGATATGTTGTTGTTTGCTAAAAGTGGCGAACAGCAAGTAGTTGAGCGTGTATCAATGCAGCAATTACTCAATGAAGTAAAAGCAGGAGCTGATGCTATGGTGGCGCAAAACCACAGTGAATTAACCGTTAGTTTGCCAGAGCCCGATATTGAAATTGTGGGCAATAAAACAGCGTTAGCCAGTGCTGTTCAAAATCTTATTCATAACAGTATTCAAATTATTGGCCAGCACGCAAAAGTGTCACTCAGCGCTCAGCGTGATGAGAGGAGTGAACACTGTGTTCGTATCAGCGTCAGCGATAATGGCCCTGGAGTCGATATTAGCCAAGCCGAAAAATTATTTGAACCCTTTTACACAACGAAAAGCCAAGGTACAGGGCTTGGGCTTGCAGTCGTAAGCTCAGTCGCTAATGCGCATCAAGGGCGGGTCGAAGTGGCTAATAATGCCCATGGGGGGGCATGTTTTAGTTTAATCCTGCCCATTAGTGCAGAAACTACGTCAGTGGAGGCAAGATGAATACGAACTCTATTTTAGTCGTTGAAGACGACGCAGGCTTACGCGAAGCCTTAATTGATACATTGGAAATGTCAGGTATTGATTGCATCGCTGCCGACAGTGCCGAGCAAGCAATGGTATTGCTAAAGCAAGGAACGTATTCATTGGTGGTAAGCGATGTACAAATGGGCGCGATGAGCGGCCTTGATTTATTGCGTAGCATTAAACTTAATTACCCTGAACTACCAGTATTAATGATGACAGCATACGCCACCATTGATGATGCGGTTGAGGCAATGCGTTTAGGGGCCATTGATTATATGGCTAAACCATTTGCACCCGAAGTTTTACTGAATATGGTGAGTCGTTATTTACCCGAGAAAGAAAAAGAAACCGATGGGCCGATTGTCGCGGATCCATCCAGTATTAAATTACTTGAGCTGGCCAGTAAAGTGGCACGTTCAGATGCCAGTGTCATGGTGCTCGGACCCAGTGGTTCGGGTAAAGAAGTGCTGGCGCGCTTTATTCACGATAAATCAAGTCGCGCAGATGCTCCTTTTGTAGCGATTAACTGTGCCGCTATTCCTGAGAACATGTTAGAAGCGACCTTGTTTGGTTATGAAAAAGGCGCGTTTACTGGGGCGATTCAAGCGTGTCCGGGCAAATTTGAACAAGCACAAGGTGGCACTATCTTGCTTGACGAAATCACCGAAATGGATTTGGGTCTGCAAGCTAAGTTATTGCGTGTTTTGCAAGAGCGTGAAGTTGAGCGTTTGGGTGGTCGTAAAACCATTGAGCTCGATGTTAGAGTACTCGCAACCAGTAACCGTGATTTAAAAGAAGCTGTTAGCGAAAATTTATTCAGAGAAGATTTGTATTATCGTTTAAATGTTTTTCCTTTAATGTGGCGTCCGCTGTGTGAGCGCCCAGGTGATATTATTGTCCTTGCAGAGCATTTAATTGAGCGTCATTGCATCAGAAGTAAAGAGCCTATCGCATTATTAACTGAGCAAGCTAAGCAAAAACTGCTATCGCATGCTTGGCCGGGTAATGTCCGTGAACTTGATAATGTGATTCAGCGTGCACTGATACTATGTGATGGTAATAGCATTCATGAAGACGATATATTTATTGAAGAGCTCTTAGTGGTTAAAGCACAGACTGTAAATAGTGCACCGGTGCAAAATGCCCCGGTTTATAAAGAGCAAGTGGTTAACCCCACGCATGACGAAATTCCATCTGTTAACGAGCAGGGAAATTATAAAGATGAGCTTAAAGACAAAGAGCATCGCATTATTTTAGAAACCCTAGCTAGGTGTCAAGGAAAGCGTAAAGAGGTTGCTGAAACATTAGGGATTAGTCCACGAACACTTAGATATAAACTAGCTCAAATGCGCGACTTAGGTATTGCATTACCCGCTTAAAAGCATCCCCCTTTAACTGACAAGCTCACTCCATGTGGGCTTGTTTGCTGTCAAAACTCTGACAAACAAAATAACCATCTAACACATTGATTTATAGTGTTTTATTTTGTGGCACGTTTTGTGCTTTATCTGTGTATAAGTAAACTGCATTGTCAGAGAGTATTATGAAAGTTCAAAACAGCGCATTATTTCAAGAAATGCAATCTATGGCACTTGAAGCTAGCCGTAGTCAATCCGTTAATAATTTACCAACTCAGGCTCAGCCAACATCATCGGCGCAATTTGGTGACTTACTTACAAGCGCGCTAGATACCGTTAATGGCCTGCAGCAAGAAGCAAAACAAAAAGTAACAGCACTTGAGATGGGAGACCGCAGTGTATCCCTTGCTGAAGTAATGATTGCTTCGCAAAAGTCTTCGGTTGCTTTTGAAGCAACGGTGCAAGTTCGCAACAAACTTGTTGAAGCATATAAAGAAATCATGAACATGCCTGTTTAACTAGGTAGTGGAGAATTATTGTGGCGCAATCTAATCAATCAACTGATCTAGCCCTCGCAGGCGGCGGTGTCGATACTTCAGACACGGATGATCAACAAGAGCAAAAGTCAGGCTACCTCAGTGCCCTCAATGGCGTTGATGTATTACGTCAGGTGACGTTGGTCATTGCACTGGCTATTTGTTTGGCAATCGCAATTTTTATTATTATCTGGGCTCGTCAACCAGATATGCGACCGCTGGGTAAAATGCCAACCGAAGAGCTTATCCAAACGCTGGACTTTTTAGACGCACAGAAGATTGATTATGAACTTGATGGTAATGTCATCTCAGTTGAAGAAGGCGAATACCAAAATATTAAATTATTGATGGCCCGTGAAGGTCTTGAGCAAGCGCCAAGCTCAGGCACCGACATCATCATGCAAGATATGGGCTTTGGTGTTAGCCAACGCTTAGAACGTGAACGTTTAAAACATGGTCGTGAGCAGCAACTTGCTCGCACAATCGAAGAGCTAAAAAATGTCACTCGCGCCAAAGTGCTTTTAGCAATTCCAAAAGAAAACGTATTTGCTCGTCGTGAAAAACTACCATCAGCTACCGTTGTACTGACTCTTAAACGTGGCCGTATGTTAGATGGTGAAGAAATCGACTCAGTTGTTGATATTGTTGCCTCTGCAGTACAAGGTCTTTCACCTGAGCGTGTTACGGTGACAGATCAAAACGGTCGCTTACTTAATTCGGGTTCACAAAATTCACTGGCAGCGCGTTCTCGCAAAGAATATGAAATTGAGCGCAAGCGTGAAGAAGAATACTTAAATAAAATCGACAGCATCTTAATTCCTGTCGTAGGCTTAGGTAATTACACTGCGCAAGTTGATTTAAATATGGACTTTAGTGCGGTAGAAGAAACACAAAAGCGCTACAACCCAGACTTACCTGCAGTGCGCAGTGAAACAACATTTGAAGAAAATAACATTGGTGGTCTTGCTGTGGGGATCCCAGGTGCCTTGACTAATCAACCGCCTGTTAATTCAAATATTCCTGAAGTTGCAGGACAGGGGGGTGCTGGTAGTGCAATGAACCCAAGTCGTTCGCACAAAGAAGCAACCCGTAATTACGAGCTAGATACCACTATTTCTCATAAGCGTCAGCAAACAGGTGTTATTCGTCGTATTAGTGTATCTGTTGCGGTTGACTATGTGCCACAAGTGGGTGAAAACGGCGAGACAACAATGGTTCCTCGTTCTGTTGAAGCGCTGTCAAATATCCGTCGCTTGCTACAAGGCGGAGTGGGGTTTGATATGCAACGTGGTGATGCGCTTGAAGTTGTTACTGTTCCGTTTGTACGTGAAGACACCGCTGCGGCCATAGAAGTGCCTATTTGGGAACAAGACTGGTTTATGAAGATATTGCGTTTATCATTAGGTGCATTAGTGATTATCGTACTTATCATGGCGGTTGTGAAACCTATGCTGAAACGCTTAATTTACCCAGATGATACACTTGAAGAGTATGATGAAGATGCACTTAGCTCTGGTGTAGATATTGGTGATAGTACGCTAGATATGCTAAATAAAGACTTTGACTCTGCTGCTGTAGGATTCTCAAGTGATGGTACACTACAGCTGCCAGATTTACATGGTGATGAAGATTTACTCAAAGCAGTTCGTGCATTGGTTGCTAATGAACCAGAACTGTCTTCTCAAGTAGTGAAAGCGTGGTTAACTGAAGATGACTGATCAAGAACAAAAACAACTCCCACCGGCGTTTGATGTTGATAAATTAGACGGTGTTGATAAAGCAGCGATTTTATTGCTGAGTTTATCGGAAGAAGATGCTGCGCAAATTCTAAAACACTTAGAGCCTAAGCAAGTGCAAAAAGTGGGCATGGCGATGGCTGCATTAGACGATTTATCGCAAGCGAAAATCAGCGCCGTTCATAACTTGTTTATTGAGCAAATTCAAAGCTTCAGTACCATAGGTTTCCAATCTGAAGACTTTATTAAAAAAGCGCTTACGGCCGCACTTGGTGAAGATAAGGCCGCCAGCCTAATCGACCAAATTGTGATGGGTTCGGGAGCGAAAGGTCTTGATTCACTTAAGTGGATGGACTCGAAACAGGTGGCTAATATTATTCGTAATGAGCATCCGCAGATTCAAACCATTGTGCTTTCTTACTTAGAGCCTGAGCAATCAGCCGAGATTCTGTCGCAATTCCCAGAGAAAGTGCGTCTTGATTTAACGATGCGTATTGCGAACCTTGAAGAAGTTCAACCAGCTGCATTGCAAGAGTTAAACGAGATCATGGAGAAACAGTTCGCCGGCCAAGCAGGTGCACAGGCAGCGAAAATGGGCGGCTTAAAAGCAGCGGCAGATATCATGAACTACCTTGATACCAATATTGAAGGTCAGTTAATGGATTCGATTCGTGAGCATGACGAAGAAATGTCGCAACAAATTCAAGACTTGATGTTCGTATTCGAAAACTTAATGGATGTAGAAGATCGAGGTATTCAAGCGATTCTGCGCGAAGTACAGCAAGATGTCTTAATGAAAGCGATTAAAGGCACAGATGAGGCACTGAAAGAGAAGATCTTAAGTAATATGTCTAAACGTGCAGCGGAATTACTGGCCGACGACTTAGAAGCTATGGGCCCTGTGCGTATTAGTGAAGTAGAAGCGGCACAAAAAGAAATTTTGTCTACAGCACGTCGTTTAGCTGACTCAGGCGAAATTATGCTTGGCGGTGGCGGTGGTGAGGAGTTCCTGTAAACCATGACAAAGCCTTCCTTTCATCCCGGACGCCCAGTTCATGCAAGTGACGCAGTCGATGAACTACTCGAGAACTGGCCGATTCCTGATGTAGCGCAAGATACCCGAAAGTTTGCTGGGCGCTCAACAGCTTACGGTACCCCTTTGGCTGATCTGTACCGTAAAGAGCAAGAAAAAAAAGACGTTGAAGAAGAGCCAGAAGAACCTGAATTTCCACCTTTGACGATGGCTGAGCTTGAAAAAATTCGTCAAGATGCTTTCGACGAAGGCTTAAAGCAAGGCCATGAGCAAGGTTACATTGATGGCTTTGAAAAAGGCGTGGGTGAAGGAAAAGAAGCGGGCTACAAAGAGGGTGTTGAGCTGGGTAAAGCACAAGGCCAAGAAGACATAAAACCGATTTTAGAAGAGCAACTGACTACGCTAAGAAGTTTGCTTGATAGCCTAACTCAGCCCTTATCAAAAGTGGATGAAAGTGCTGAAAAGCAACTTGTTCAACTGGCCGTTATGCTTAGCGAATCGCTTATTTATCAAGAAATAAAAACATCACCAGATGTTATTTTGCACGCACTTAAACACGCTATTGATGCACTAGCAGACGAGCAAACAAGAGTGCGTATTCATCTACACCCAGATGACATTGCGCTGATCACCGAAAGTTACGGTGAGCAAACTATTACAGATAATCACTGGCAATTAGTAGCAGAACCGACACTTGAACGCGGCGGCTGCGAAATAAAAACCCCGCAATCATCCATCGATATGACCGTAAAAACACGCGTCAAAGAAACATTGGAAAACTTCTTGCATAATAGTGGTATCTAACTCTTTTTAGGCTCACTATGAGTAGTCAATCAATGACCCTTAGCGACCGTTTAAAACGGTACGAAAAGCATATTAAAGTTTCTAAACCGGCCGTTGCGGGTATGTTGACGCGCGTAGTCGGTTTGACGCTTGAAGCAAGAGGTTTGAGAGCGCCAGTAGGCAGCCAATGTAAAATAGAAACTATCAATGGGTTTGTCGATGCTGAAGTGGTTGGTTTTAACGACCAAACGCTTTATTTGATGCCAAACGACCATATTTCTGGAGTACTCCCCGGTGCAAGGGTGATCCCACAAGTTAATGAAACGGGTTTACCTGTAGGGATGGGCTTATTAGGTCGGGTTGTTGACGGCTTAGGTCGACCGTTGGATGGGCTGGGTGCTGTTAATGCTGAGCACTACCTCAAGTTTGCGCAAAATACGATTAACCCCCTTTCAAGAAGACCAATTAGTCAGCCGATGGATGTGGGTGTTCGTGCGATAAACTCTGTGATTACGGTGGGTCAAGGCCAGCGTATGGGCTTGTTTGCAGGCTCTGGTGTTGGTAAGTCGGTGCTGCTAGGAATGATGACTCGTGGTTCAGAGGCTGACGTCATTGTTGTTGGTCTTGTGGGTGAGCGTGGCCGTGAGGTCAAAGAGTTTATTGAAGAAATACTAGGAGTAGAAGGGCGTAAACGTTCAGTGGTCGTTGCTGCTCCTGCTGATGCATCTCCCTTGATGCGTTTAAAAGGCTGCGAAAGTGCAGTAACCATTGCAGAATATTTTCGTGACCAAGGGCTTAATGTGCTGTTACTGCTCGACTCTGTAACCCGTTATGCTATGGCACAGCGTGAAATAGCGCTGGCAGTGGGTGAGCCACCGGCAACAAAAGGCTATCCACCCTCGGTGTTTGCTAAGTTACCAGCATTGGTAGAACGCGCGGGGAATGGCGGCGAAGGGCAAGGATCTATCACAGCCTTTTTTACGGTACTGAGTGAGGGGGATGATATGCAAGACCCTATTGCTGACTCGGCTCGAGCTATTCTTGATGGACATATTGTGCTCTCTCGAGAGCTTGCTGATAGCGGCCATTATCCCGCAATAGACATTGAAAAGTCGATCTCGCGGGTGATGCCGCAAGTGGTGTCAGAGGCGCATATGCAGCAAGCACGTGTGCTTAAACAGGTTTATTCAATGTATCAGCAGAATAAAGATATGATCACGCTTGGAGCATATCAAAAAGGCACTGACCCGATGCTCGATCAAGCCATTAATATGATGCCAAGAGTCAATCAATTCCTACAGCAAGGCATGAAAGATGTGATCAGTTATGATGATGGCCTTCAAGGCCTTGCGCAGTTATTAGGACAAGCATAATGGCAAACAGTAAACTTGATTTATTATTAAAGCTTGAAAACGACAAAGAAGAATCATTGCGCATGGATTACTTAAAAGCGCAGCAGCACTTGCAAAGTAATCAACAAAAACTGCAAGGTCTAAACAACTTTCGATTAGAGTACTCACAGCAATTGCACTTAAAAGGCCGTTCTGGTTTATCAAGCGCAGGGTTTAGTCAGTACCATTCGTTTATAGCAAAAATCGAAGAAGCCATTCGCCAACAAGCCAGTACTGTTAATACGGCAAAACAAGTTGTATCGCAAAGAAAAACACTGTGGCTAAAACAGCAAGTTAAAGCAAAAGCAGTCGCTAAATTAATTGAGAAACACGCGTTAAAACAGGCTGCGATAGTGGCTAAAAATGAACAAAAAATGTTGGACGAGTTTGCCTCTAATCAGTTCTTCCAGCGTCAACTGAAAAACCCAACCTTATAATCCTGATTTTTAGGCATGCAATTTGCAGCTATCTGCTTAACAGCGTTAATTTTGGCACTTGCGGCGGCAAATTGCCTCTTTATATTTAGGTGAATTATGGCGATCAGTGATATTAATTTGCAGGTTAAAACTGAGCACGATACTGGTTTTTTAAGCAAAGAATCAGAGGCAAATGATCACGCATCAGGCCTAAGCTTTTTAACTGAATTGTCTGAAGCAAGCGAAGCGGTACACTCTAAAACTGTCGCTAATAAACAGAGCGACAATAGTAACGTAATGCAAAGTGAGGCTGAACAAGCAGGCGGTGTCGTAGCAAATAATACAGACAGCAAACAGGTCTCTGATAAGCCGACGCATAATGATGAAGGCACAGACGTTGCCCTCATCGAAGGGGAAGACAACCCACTGCTCTCACAAATTAATGCATCACACGCAATGAGCACGCGTGTAAACGTGCTCGCAGACAAACATGAATTTAGTGGGATTGTGGTTGATAAAAAGCCCACCCCAATTGATGATATTACGCCTGTTATTCCTTCGCCTTTAAGTGCGTCTTTAGCAGATGATGATGCGTTGTCTGACAGCGAAAACTCAGTTGCCAATCTATTAACTAAGTCTAAAGTTGCTACCGCGATTGACAATCAATTGAAACCGATTGGCGAATTGCCACCGAAAGATTCAGTCACGCCAATTATTGATAGTCCGTCTGTACTCGATGACACTGAAAATGCGACAACAGTAAACACTGCCAAGCAGCCTCAAGTTATCACGGCAAATACTACTGAGCAAAATGCAGCGATGAAACAGGCCGCACAGGCTACAGAACTGTTGAGCAGTGTAAGTAATGATACGAAGGCCGCATCGTTAGGTTCAGTGGTGACTCCCAGTGGCGAAGTGCAAGAATCGCAAGTTGTAGATGCTAAGTTAGCACCGACTAACAACGCTGCTGAAAATGCGAAAAATATCGCTAGTAAGCCAGCGATAGATACTGACAATACCATTACTAAAATGGCGGCGACAAATTCAGCTGATAGCGTGATGAGTGAGAAAGCGGCAAACGAGTCAGTCACGAATCAATCAATTGTCAGCTTGTTGGCAAAAGTACAAAGTGGTGATGGTCAAGCGGTCGGTCAATTTGCCAAAGAATTGACTTTAACGTCAACGCAGCAGGTAAAACTTGAGCAGCAAATTAATCAATTAAAGGCGGCAGGTGAGCTAAGCTCAAATGACGTTGATAAGATTAAAGCGCTACTTAGCGAAGCGATGAATACTCATAGTGAAAAAACACAGACACCGCAGCCGGCATTAGTCGCAGACGCAGCGAAAGCAGCACTAAGTAATGCTACAGAAAGCAAAGTGTCTGACAGTAAAGTCCCTGACAGTAAAGTTCCGGCTGCAATAGAAAAACAAATTGCCACATTAACGAAAGATGAGCAGCAAGCATTGCTTAATAAAGTCAACGCACAGTTGCAATCTTTAACACCAGGCACTCAACAATATGAAAAATTAGTGGCGGTGCAGACTCTTTTATCTGACGCGGTTACCCCCGTGAAAGCGGATGCTGTAACACCCACATTAACGGCGACAACAGAGTCTGACAGTAAAAGCCCTAAAGCTGAGCGCAGTGAGCAATTATCAGTGCTAAAAAATGCCAGCGCTGTAAACACAGACACTGAAACAACATCAAAGCTTGATACTTTACTCGACACTGAGCGCCCAAAAGAGGTGTCGACTGCACGAGTTGTGCAGCTTTTCAATCAGTTGACGGCACCGCTTAATCCCTCTCAAATAGGGGCTTATGACGCGGCCTATCAACAATATGAACAAGCCTTAGATGTGCATAGTTTTCAAACACAGGCTCAACAGCAGCCACACAGTAAAACAGTGAGCCTTGACCCTGGGGTGATGCAAGCAATTAATATTATAAAAAGTGATGCGGCAAAAATGCTCCAAGAGCGAGTCAGTGCCCTGTTAAATATTAATAACAAAGAAGCTGAAATACGTCTTGATCCGCCTGAAATGGGCAGCATGCAAATTCGTATCCGCAGTGATGCTGAGCAAGCACAAATTAACTTTGTTGTGCAAAATCAACAAGCCAAAGAAGCTTTAGAGCAATCGATGCCACGTCTGCGTGAAATGTTAGCGCAACAGGGGATTGAGCTAGGCGAAAGTAGTATTCAGCAAGGTAACCCTGAACAACAAGGCAGCCAGTCAGAGCAAGGGCAGCTTGCAGGGCATCATAATGACGAAGAGGTTCAGCAAGATGTCACGACGCAAAGCGTAGAAACTTCTCGACAACAATCGTCATCATCAATAGATTACTATGCATAAGTCCTGCTATTATAAGAAATAATACAGTTACAGAGAATGAGTTTACTGTAACGCTTAAGGAAGTGATTATGGCCGAAGACGCAAATTTAGAAATAGAAGATACCGGTAAAAGTAAAAAAAAGCTGATTATAATCATTGCTGCAGTTGTTGTGATTTTAGCCGCAGGTGCGGGGTATTTTTTATTTATGGGCGATGATGCCCCACAAGAAAGCCTTGCTGATGAAACAACGGTTTCTGAAACGGCTGCTCCATCAAGCTCTGCGAAGGTCGGTTCGGCGCTATATGTCGCGATGCCGCGTCCTTTTGTGTTTAATGTGCCAGGTGCCAGTCGTGATCGAATTGTACAAATTAAAGTGCAGTTATTAGTACGCGGTGAAGTAAACGAAGAAACGGCAAAGAAACATATTCCACTTATCGAAAGTACTTTATTAGGGGTGTTGTCTACGACCACAGCTGATGAACTTGGCACCAGTGAAGGTAAAGAGTCAGTGCGTGTGGCGGCACTAGAAAAAGTTCAAACTGCCTTAAATGATGTTGAAGGCAGTAAAGTGATTGAGCGGGTGTTGTTCACCGGCTTTGTGATGCAATAAGGGGTCAGCGTGAGCGATTTATTATCCCAAGACGAAATTGATGCGCTCTTACACGGCGTTGATGAAGTCGAAGAGGAAGATATTCACGACGGTGGTGATTCAGACGGTAATACACTTCAGTATGACTTCTCATCACAAGATCGTATTGTCCGTGGTCGCATGCCGACCTTGGAAATCGTGAATGAACGTTTTGCCCGTCATATGCGGATCAGCTTATTTAACATGATGCGCCGTACCGCAGAGGTATCAATAAACGGCGTACAAATGATTAAGTTTGGCGAGTACATCCATACCTTATTTGTACCAACAAGTTTAAACATGGTGCGTTTTCGTCCTTTAAAAGGCACCGGCCTGATCACCATGGAAGCACGCTTAGTGTTTATTTTGGTCGATAACTTTTTTGGTGGTGACGGGCGTTATCATGCAAAAATAGAAGGCCGTGAATTTACGCCAACAGAGCGTCGTATTGTGCAAATGCTACTCAAAATAATCTTTGAAGATTATAAAGAGGCATGGGCACCGGTTATGGATGTGTCGTTTGAGTACCTCGACTCTGAAGTTAACCCTGCGATGGCAAATATTGTTAGCCCAACAGAAGTGGTGGTTATTAGCTCGTTCCATATTGAACTTGATGGCGGTGGCGGTGATTTTCATATTGCCTTGCCGTATTCAATGCTTGAGCCAATTCGTGAATTACTTGATGCCGGTGTTCAATCAGATACTGAAGACACTGATTTGCGTTGGAGTAAAGCTCTCCGTGATGAAATTATGGATGTCGAAGTCGATTTATCAACTCAGTTATTAGAGGTTGATTTAACGCTTGCGCAAATTATGGAATTAAAAGCGGGTGATATTATTCCCGTTGAAATGCCTGAACACATTACGGTCTTTATTGAAGAGCTGCCGACCTTTAGAGCTAAAATGGGCCGCTCTCGAGACAATGTGGCATTACAAATTAGCGAAAAAATTAAACGCCCTGAATCAGTTAAGTCTGAACTCCATGTGTTCACTAAAGGTGGCAAAAAACTGGATTCGGATGCAGAATTAGCAGAACTAGAAGAAGATCTTCACCTCTCTGAAGGTGTCGATTTAGACTGGTAGTCGATTTATAAGGTTAAATATAATGAGTGATGATCAAGATACAATGGACGAATGGGCAGCGGCATTAGCCGAGGCCGAGGAAGCCGAAAGTGCAACAAGTAATGCCTCAGTTGCTGAGCTTGACGAGCTGAAAGATGAGAAGCATGAACTCTCAGGTGATGAAAAGCGCAAACTTGACACCATTTTAGATATTCCAGTCACCATTTCGATGGAAGTTGGTCGTTCTAAAATCAATATTCGCAACTTATTACAATTAAACCAAGGCTCTGTTGTTGAGCTTGATCGTGTCGCTGGTGAGCCACTTGATGTGTTAGTTAATGGCACCTTGATTGCGCACGGCGAGGTGGTGGTTGTTAATGACAAGTTTGGTATTCGTCTTACAGATGTGATTAGCCAAGTTGAGCGAATTAAAAAGTTACGATGAGCGCATTTATAGCTTTATCTAGTGCCAGTAGCACTGTTTTTCCTACAGCATCACCTACGGCAGATTTGCTGTCTATGGTGATGTCTTTGCTTTTAGTGTTAGTGGTTATTGTGGTATTGGCGTTTTTTGTCAAGAAGCTCAACCCTAATTTAGCAAACAGTGAAGAGTTTAAAGTTGTTCGCAGTTTACCGCTTGGCTCGCGTGAACGCTTGATGGTTATTGAAATTGATAATGCTCAGCATTTAATAGGTGTTACGCCGCACAGTATTAACTACTTGCATAAGCTAGAAACTCCCTTAAAAGAAAAAGAATTACCGGAACTTGCCAAGCGCTTTGGCAAGTTGTTGAACTCACAATCACCCCCTAATAAAAAGAATTAACGCTATGATCAAGTGGATACTTATTTTAGCTACCGTGTTATTCCTGCCATCTGTTAATGCAGAAGGCATCGATGCACTCACTATCACGACCAACCCTGATGGCTCGCAAGACTACTCGGTAACTTTGCAAGTACTTGCAATAATGACTGCGCTGAGCTTTATTCCTGCGGCAGTGATTATGATGACTTCATTTACGCGTATTATTGTAGTGCTGGCAATTTTGCGCCAAGCAATCGGTTTACAACAAACTCCTTCGAATCAAATATTGCTTGGTATGTCATTGTTTTTAAGTATCTTTATTATGGCGCCAATTTACCAGCAAGTGAATGAGCGTGCGATAGAGCCATACCTAAATGAACAAGTCACCTCAGTGCAAGCGTTAGAATTGGCAAAAGAACCAATGAAAGCCTTTATGCTTTCGCAAGTGCGCCTTAAAGATTTAGAAACATTTGCAAAAATAGCGGGTTACGATAAGTTGGATTCCCCTGAAGACACGCCTTTAATCGTGCTGATCCCCGCATTTGTGACCAGTGAGCTACAAACCGCTTTTATCATAGGTTTTATGTTCTTTATTCCATTTTTGATTGTCGATCTCGTGGTTGCGTCAGTCTTGATGGCCATGGGTATGATGATGTTATCGCCGATGATCGTCTCCTTACCATTTAAAATTATGTTGTTCGTACTGGTTGACGGGTGGAGCTTAGTAATGGGGACGCTTGCGAAGAGTTTTGGGCTTGGTGTGTAGCAATGCGTAACATAGCGTGTAACAGTTAGGAGTCATACGATGGAACCGGAAATTTTTGTCGATATTCTCAGCGACGCTTTATTTTTAGTGATCAAGCTGGTGTCAGCGATTGTTGTGCCTGGCTTGCTGGTGGGGCTTGTCGTTGCGGTGTTTCAAGCTGCAACATCAATTAACGAGCAAACACTCAGTTTCTTGCCTCGTCTACTCATTACAATCAGTGCGCTTATATTGGGTGGTCATTGGTTCACTCAAGAACTCATGGATTATTTTACGCGGCTTGTTATGTCGATTCCGGAGATTGCGGGGTAAATGGAGTTTCCATTTGCGGTCATCTTACAGTGGCTCAGTGACTTTTTACTGCCATTTGTACGCATTAGCTCCATGATTATGATCATGGCAGGCTTAGGTGCGAAGAATGTGCCAACGCGTATTAAGCTGGGTTTAGCGGTCGTAGTGACCTTTGTGGCTGTGCCTATGCTGTCGCAGAGCACGTTTACAAACCTGTTTTCGTTTGAAATGGTACTGGTTGTTATCCAACAATTGTTGATTGGTGTGGCAATTGGCTTTGCTTCGGTATTATTGCTGAATACTTTTGTACTTGCAGGTCAAATATTGGCGATGCAAACAGGCTTAGGTTTTGCCTCTGTTGTTGATCCCTCGAATGGCTTGAGTGTACCCGCGGTGGGCCAGTTTTACCTGATTCTAGCCACGTTACTATTTTTTGTCTTTAATGGGCATTTGATGATGATTCAAATGGTCATACACAGTTTTGAAGTCTTGCCTATTGATGGTACTTGGTGGTCGGTTGACCACTACTGGGATATCGTTACATGGGGTGGGTGGATGTTTACCACCGCGTTAGTTCTGGCTCTTGCTCCATTGACAGCGATGCTTGTGATCAATATGTCATTTGGGGTCATGACGCGTGCTGCTCCGCAATTAAACATTTTTTCGATAGGCTTCCCTTTTACTCTTGTCGCAGGGCTTGTGATTATTTGGGCTACGTTAGGCAATTTTATGACTCAGTTTGAGTTTCAGTGGTTAAAAATGGTTGAGTTAATGTGCAGCCTTGTTGGCTGTACACCTTAGGAGCGCGCCATGGCTGAAGATTCAGGTCAAGAGAAAACCGAAGAACCCACCGGGAAAAAAATAGAAGACGCCAAGAAAAAAGGCCAAGTTGCCCGCTCTAAAGAGTTGGGAACGATGTTCGTATTAATTTTTTCGGCTATTTCATTGCTGTTGTATGGCCCCGAAATTGGCAAGGGCTTATATAATGTGATGGGGCGATTATTAAGCCTTAATCGTAATGAAACTTACGACACCACCAAAATGTTTTCAGTGTGGAGTATTGTCTCTGATGCCTTGTTGTTCCCAATGGCGATGTTTGTTCTCATTATTGTAATAGCGGCATTTATCGGTAACACGTTACTGGGCGGCTTTAACTTTAGTTGGCAAGCTGCAGCGCCTAAAGCCAGCAAAATGTCACCGGCTAAAGGGATTAAACGTATGCTTGGTCCCCAAGCAGGCGTTGAGCTGGTTAAGTCGATATTGAAGTTTGCGGTGGTTGCAGGCTTTGCAGTATTTTTAATTAATACCTTTTTTGATGAAATATTACATCTAAGTATTGAAAGTGCGCCGGGGAATTTCATTCATGCCCTTGAGATTCTAGCTTGGATGTTTTTAGGCCTGACTTGTACGCTAATTATTATTGCAGCGATAGATGCGCCTTATCAAAGCCACAAGCATCACAAAGAGCTTAAAATGACCTTGCAAGAGGTAAAAGACGAATATAAGAACTCAGAGGGTGATCCACAAATTAAAGCCCGTATTCGTCGTACTCAGCGTGAAATGTCGCAAAGGCGTATGATGCAAGACGTGCCAGATGCCGATGTTATCGTGACCAACCCGACTCACTATTCGGTTGCCCTAAAGTACGATACCGCCAAAGCAGGTGCGCCAATTGTACTTGCTAAAGGGGTCGATGAGCTTGCTATGCAAATTCGTAAAGTGGGTAAGGGTAACGATGTGCCTATTGTTGAATCACCCATGCTTACCCGTGCGCTTTATCACACCACCGAGGTGGGCCAGCAAATACCTGATCAACTGTTTACCGCAGTAGCGCAAGTGCTTGCCTATGTATTTCAATTAAAACGCTTCCAAAAAGGGCGTGGTAAACGTCCTGTTCCACTTAATAAAAAGCTCCCTATCCCAGAGGCTTATAAATATTAATTAGCCGTTTAATAACTTGGAATAGTTATTGCAAATTCCGTGTAGTGTCAATTTTTTGAAATTGTTGAATTATGGAATTTAAAGCGGTATTACAACAACTTAATAAAGATAAAAAAGAGTATGCGAAGGGGCTTGGAACACCATTACTGGTGCTGGCAGCCCTTGGCATGGTTATTTTACCTCTGCCTCCTTTTCTTTTAGATATTCTTTTTTCGTTTAATATCGCGCTTGCGCTGGTGGTGTTACTCGTTACGGTTTACACCATGAAGCCCCTTGAGTTTGGTATGTTTCCGGCCGTGCTGTTAATAGCCACTATTATGCGTCTTGCATTGAATGTTGCCAGTACTCGGGTAGTACTCCTTGAAGGTCATAATGGCGGGGATGCTGCTGGTAAAGTAATTGAAGCGTTCGGCTCGGTGGTTATCGGCGGTAACTATGCCGTTGGTCTTGTTGTGTTCCTTATTCTCATTATTATCAACTTTGTGGTTATCACCAAAGGTGCAGGGCGTATTTCAGAGGTGTCAGCGCGTTTTACACTTGACGCTATGCCAGGTAAACAAATGGCGATTGATGCTGACTTAAACGCAGGTTTTATTAGTGCAGAGCAAGCGCGTGAGCGCCGTGAAGAAGTAACGCGTGAAGCCGACTTTTATGGCTCAATGGACGGTGCCAGTAAATTCGTAAAAGGTGATGCTATTGCCGGTATTGTGATCCTTGTGATTAATATTGTGGGTGGTTTATTTGTCGGCATGATTCAACATGACTTAAGCTTCAGCCGTGCGATGGAAGTATATACTCTATTAACCATTGGTGATGGTCTCGTTGCGCAATTACCTTCATTACTTCTTTCAATTGGTACTGCGATTGTTGTGACGCGTCAAAATGAGTCGCATAACATGGGCGATCAGTTTAAGTCGCAGCTAGGAAACGAAAAGTCGTTATTTATCGCTTCAGGTATTTTGATCACCATGGGCCTTGTGCCAGGCATGCCTCATCTTGCATTTTTAAGCTTGGGCGCATTGTTAGGTTACCTTGCTTACTTTACCCAACAACAAAAAATTAAAGCAGAAGCAGAAAAAGCTGAATTGGAAGCAAATGGGGGCGCGCCAGGCACCGGTGTTGCTAACAAGCAAGAGCAAAAAGAATTGGGCTGGGATGATGTACAGCAAGTAGATGTGATTGGTTTAGAAGTCGGTTATCGCTTAATTCCACTGGTTGATCAGTCGCAAGGGGGAGAGCTACTTAACCGTATTAAAGGTGTGCGTAAGAAACTCTCGCAAGAACTCGGTTTCTTGGTACCGCCCGTGCATATCCGTGACAACTTAGAGTTAGACCCTAACGCCTACCGTATCACAATGATGGGTGTATCCAGTGGTGAAGGTGAGCTTAAGCATGGTGACGAACTTGCCATAAACCCAGGGCAAGTATTTGGCCCAATCAAAGGTGTTGAAACAAAAGATCCTGCTTTTGGACTCGATGCGGTATGGATTAAGCCAGACCAGAAAGATGAAGCCCAATCATTGGGTTACACCGTGGTTGATGCGGCTACTGTCGTGGCAACCCATATTAGCCAGCTATTAACAAACAGCGCAGCATTACTATTAGGCCATGAAGAAGTACAGAACCTACTTGATATGTTAGCGAAAAGTCATCCTCGTCTTGTCGAGGGACTGGTTCCTGACGTATTACCATTGACCACGGTTGTAAAAGTGCTGCAAAACTTACTTAACGAAGGGGTCGCAATTCGTGATATGCGTTCAATTGTTCAGACCCTTGTTGAATATGGCCCACGTAGCCAAGACCCAGATGTACTAACGGCTGCAGTGCGAATTTCACTGCGCAGATTGATTGTTCAAGATGCGGTTGGTATGTCATCTGAAATCCCTGTCATAACCTTGGCGCCTGAGTTGGAACAGATGTTGCATCAGTCACTTCAAAATGCAGGTGACGAAGGTGCCGGAATAGAGCCAGGACTTGCAGAGCGACTTCAGCAATCATTAAATGAAGCGCATCAAAACCAAGAAATGGCCGGCGAACCTTCGATATTACTAACGTCAGGAATGTTACGCACTGTGTTATCTCGTTTTGTTAAGTACACCATCCCAGGTTTAAGGGTAATGTCTTACCAAGAGGTACCAGACGAAAGACAGATTAAGATTGTCAGCTCAGTAGGCCAACAATAGGATAGTAAAGGGGTTGTACCATGAAAATTAAACGTTTTTTTGCTAAAGATATGCGCACCGCACTGAAAGAAGTGAAAGATGAATTAGGTGTTGATGCGGTTATTATGTCTAACAAAAAGTTAGCGAATGGTGTTGAAATTGTCGCCGCTGTTGATTATGACAAAGCAGCCCCAAAAGCCGAAGCGAAACCGGTGCCTGCACACACAGCGCCACAACAGTCGCATAATTTCGTAAAACCAGAACCTATGCGCGCTAAACCTGAGCCACAAGCCCAAGTTGCAGACAGCCTACAAGCGTTACTAGAGCGTCAAGCCCCACGCCCTCGTTCGCCAGAGCTTGCTTCAATGTTTAATCAATCTGGTATTGAAACGAGCGAACATTATCAGCCAAAAGCACACAGTTTTGCGCCGCAAGAGCAACCGCAATATTCAGCAAAACCTCGCTATCAAGAGCAAGCAGCACCGCGAGTGCAAACACAAGCACATAGCCTAGGTTTTGATGATGATTTAGACACAGGCTTCGACGATTTAGATTCACCAGCAGAACACAAAACGGCCGCACCCGCAAACCACTCAGAAATGGCGACGATGCGTGAAGAAATGAATGCCATTCGTCAATTACTTGAACATCAAGTGTCTGGTTTGATGCAGCAAGACATGGCGCGTCGCGATCCTACCCGTGCTTGTATGATTGATCGCCTAGCCGGTATGGGCATTGAGCGTGATGTTGCGGAGCAAATGGCGTGTTTTATTCCTGATGACGTTTCGCGTCAACAAGCGTGGCAAGCCTTATTGCAAATGGTTGAAAACCAAATGCATACAACAAATAATGAAATTTTACGTCAAGGCGGTGTGTACGCTTTAGTGGGTCCTACGGGGGTGGGCAAAACCACCACCGTGGCGAAATTGGCAGCCCTTGGAGCACAAAAATATGGTGCAGATAAAGTCGCGCTTATTACAACAGACACTTACCGTATTGGAGCGTATGAGCAGCTAGCCACTTATGGCCGCATTATTGGCTGTGGTGTGAAACAAGTCAAAGACGCAAATGAATTAGCTGAAGTGTTATACCATTTACGCAATAAGCGTCTAGTATTAATAGACACTGCGGGTATGAGTCAACGCGACTTACGCTTAACTGAGCAACTTAATACATTAATGCGCAATCAGCGTGTCGACATTCGCAGTTATTTAGTGTTAAGTGCAACAGCGCAAATTAACGTGCTACAAGAAACCGTTCGCCACTTTAAAAAAGTGCAACTAAGTGGTTGTATCTTCACTAAGTTAGATGAATCACTTAGTTTAGGTGAGATTATTAGTATTGCGATTCAAAATCGCTTGCCAATAGGGTATCTTACTAATGGTCAGCGTGTTCCTGAAGATATTCGCGTTGCGAATGCAGAAAAACTAGTAAAAAAAGCTGAGCAATTATATTTAAAACGAGCAAAAGCACAACATTCACGACGTCAAGCAGTAGCGTCGAACACAGTAGGGATGTATGATTAACACAGTATTAGATCAAGCAAGCGGCCTGCGCAAAATGAATCAAAATAATAATAGTGGCGTTAAAGTTATCGCTGTCACTGGCGGCAAAGGTGGTGTGGGTAAAACGAATGTGTCACTCAATACCGCGATCGCATTAGGTCAGCTGGGAAATCGTGTATTAGTATTAGATGCCGATTTAGGGTTGGCAAATTGTGACGTAATGCTTGGTTTACGTGTCGAGAGAAACTTATCTCATGTTTTATCTGGTGAGTGTGAACTGGATGAAATTCTTGTCGAAGGCCCAGCAGGTATAAAAATTGTGCCAGCGACTTCGGGCTCGCAAAGTATGGTTGAGTTAACACCGTCAGAACATGCGGGGCTTATTCGCGCATTTAGCGAGCTAAATACTGAGTTTGATATTTTAATTGTCGATACCGCTGCGGGTATTTCAGACATGGTATTAAGCTTTTCGCGTGCAGCACAAGATGTTGTTGTTGTTGTGTGCGATGAACCTACCTCAATTACCGACGCTTACGCCCTAATTAAAGTGTTAAGTCGTGAGCATGGCGTTTACAAATTTAAAATAGTTGCCAATATGGTGCGCAATATGCGTGAAGGGCAAGAATTATTTGCTAAACTCTCAAAAGTAACGGATCGATTCTTAGATGTGTCTATGGAACTTGTCGCAACCATTCCGTATGACGAGAATATGCGCAAATCGACCCGCCGCCAAAAAGTGATTGTGGAGTTATTTCCAAACTCACCAGCCGCTGTGGCATTTAAAACATTAGCAACGAAAGCAGTTAAGTGGCCAATTCCAAATCAACCGTCAGGTCATTTAGAATTTTTTATTGAAAAACTAGTAAACGGTTAACTATGACAACATCGGTGAATAAAGCGATGGGATATCAATCAGCACAGAATTTAAATGCGATTGTTGAAAAACATGCCTCTTTAGTTAAAAAAGTGGCGTGTCATCTAATTGCTCGTTTACCTGCCAGTGTGCAACTCGATGATTTGATTCAGTCAGGTATGATTGGCCTTATAGAAGCGTCGAAAAATTTTGATGCGAGTAAAGGGGCCAGTTTTGAAACATTTGCGGGTATTCGAATTCGAGGGGCTATGCTCGATGAAATCCGTCGAGGTGATTGGGCTCCCCGTTCAGTTCACCGTAATGCACGCCTTGTCGCTGAAACGATTTCGGATTTAGAGAGTATTTTAAACCGCGAGCCAAAAGACACAGAAGTTGCTGAAAAACTTGATATTACACTGGATGAGTACCATCATATTCTACATGATGTAAATTCCAGTAAGGTACTGGGTATAGAGGATTTAGGCGTTGATGAAGACGTCATCACACCTATGGGGCATGATTTAGCACTAGACAAACCGTTTAATAATGTTAAAAATGAACGGTTTAACCAGTCTCTATTGACGGCTATCCAATCGTTACCAGAAAGAGATGCACTCGTTTTGTCTTTGTATTACAACGATGAAATGAACTTAAAAGAAATAGGGCACATACTCGATGTTAGCGAATCGCGTGTGAGTCAAATACATGGTCAGGCGATGATTAAGCTCAAAGCAAAAATCAATGACTGGATTAATTAGTAGTAAGTAAATAAGGTTCAAACCTCACCGGAGGATGTTTTGGATAAAAACATGAAAATTCTTGTTGTTGATGATTTTTCTACAATGAGACGTATCATTAAAAACCTGTTAAGGGATTTAGGTTTTACCAATGTGCAGGAAGCTGATGATGGTTCAACAGCATTGCCGATGTTGCAAAATCAAGAGTTTGATTTTGTTGTAACAGATTGGAATATGCCTGGAATGCAAGGTATTGATCTATTACGCGCAATTCGTGCTGATGATAGCCTTAAACATATCCCCGTGTTAATGGTGACAGCTGAAGCGAAAAAAGAACAAATTGTTGCTGCTGCTCAAGCGGGTGTTAATGGCTATATCGTCAAACCATTCACTGCTGCGACACTGAAAACCAAATTGGAAAAAGTGTTTGAACGTTTAGGTTAATCTAAGGGGAGAGGCTTATGTCAGCACTTGCTGCGCCTCAAATAAGTTTAGAGCAAGCTCGTCAACTTGTTGAGTATCTTGAAAATGGTGAACAAGAGAAAGCTGATAAGCTGATACTTGAAACAGCATCAAAAGAACAATCAGAGTTGTTTGCTGAAGTCGGTAAATTGACACGACAACTTCATGAAGCACTAAAAAACTTCGATCTTGATACTCGACTCACAGATTTAACAACAGAAGCAATCCCGGATGCAAAGCAGCGCTTGAATTATGTCATGGAAATGACTGAAAGCGCGGCCAATAAAACGATGGATGCCGTGGAAGCGAGTTTGCCTATAGCACAACAGCTCGCTGATGAAATTGCTACGATTAAACCAACGTGGGATCGTTTAATGAATCGAGAAATTGAACTCGGTGAATTTAAAACGTTATGCCACAGCTTAGATAAGTTCATGAATAACTCGCACACCAAAACAGATGAGTTACAAGGCTTGATGACCAACGTGCTAATGGCGCAAGATTATCAAGACTTGACGGGGCAGGTAATACGCCGTGTTATCGAATTAGTGCGCGAAGTAGAAGACAGTTTAATCAATCTCTTAACTGTATTCGGCAGTCAAGACGATGGTCAAATAAAACAAGAAAAACAGGCCATAGACAAAGCACCTGCACAAAGCGATACGCTGGCAGGTCCAGAAGGGCCAATTATTGATAAAGAGTCACGCGATGATGTTGTTTCAGGACAAGATGAAGTTGATGACCTATTATCAAGTCTGGGCTTCTAAGAGGAGAGTAGCTGCATGAGCTTTGAAGTCGATGAAGATATTTTACAGGATTTCCTTGTTGAAGCAGGGGAAATTTTAGAGCTTTTGTCGGAGCAATTGGTCGAGCTTGAAAATAATCCAGATGATAAAGACTTACTAAACGCTATTTTTAGAGGCTTTCACACCGTAAAAGGTGGCGCAGGCTTTTTAAGCATGACTGAGCTTGTTGATGCGTGTCATGGTGCTGAAAATGTGTTTGATTTGTTGCGCCAAGGCGTGCGCAGTGTAACTCCAGAACTTATGGATGTTATTTTACAAGCCCTCGATACAATCAATGAAATGTTCGCGACAATTCAAAATCGTGAACAACCAGAGCCAGCAGATCAAGCCCTCTTAGACGTCCTACATAAATTAAGTCAACCACCAACAGCAGAAGAGCTCGCTGGTGAAGACACAACCGTAACAGACGAAGTAGCAGAAGAAGTCACTGTTGAGCCTGAACCGGTTGTTGATACACCCGAAGTTACTGCTGATGTCTCTAGTAATATTGATGACGACGATCCGTTTGCATTTGATATGTTATTTGATGGGGGATTGGGTGATACCCAAGCTCAACCACAAAACATAGATGAAATTACTGAAGATGAATTCGAAAGCTTGCTCGATGAGTTGCACGGTAAAGGCCAAGGGCCTGCATCAATCACATCAGACACCATGAGCAGTGACAGCGATGATATTACCGATGATGAGTTTGACAGCTTATTAGATGAGCTTCACGGCGTTGGCAGCTTTGGTGAAGTAAAAGCCGACAAAATTACCAGCCAAGCTCCCGTTGAGCCAAGCGCTCCGGTCGAGCAAAGCCCCCCTGCAGTCAGCAATGAAGGCTCTGATGATGAAATTAGTGATGATGAGTTTGAAGCATTACTTGATGAATTACATGGCAAAGGCAGTGCGCCGCAATCATTAGAGACAGATAAGCCTCAAACGCCAGAAACAACCAAAGTTGAGCCAGCAAAACCTGCGGCCCCAGTGGCTGCAAAGGTTGAGCCTGCTAAACCTGCGCCACAACCTGCAACGAGTAAGCCTGCGCCAACTGAAAAAGCGCCTGAGAAACAGGCAGCTGCTGCGGCGAAAAAAGCGCCGCCTCCCCAAGCTGAAACAACCGTGCGTGTCGACACTAAACGGTTAGACCAAATTATGAACATGGTTGGTGAGTTGGTGTTGGTGCGCAATCGCTTAGTGAGCCTTGCAAATAACACCAACAGTGAGGCGATGGGGAAAGCCATTTCGAACCTAGATGTCGTCACGGCAGACTTGCAAGGTGCGGTAATGAAAACCCGCATGCAGCCAATTAAGAAAGTATTTGGTCGTTTCCCGCGTGTTGTTCGTGATTTAGCACGTAGCTTGAAAAAAGACATCAACTTGCTATTAGTCGGTGAAGAAACCGACTTAGATAAAAACTTAGTTGAAGCCCTTGCTGATCCACTTGTTCACTTAGTGCGTAACTCTGTTGACCATGGTATCGAGATGCCTGCGGTGCGCGAAGCGGCCGGTAAGCCTCGTACAGGGACAGTTACGCTTTCAGCATCGCAAGAAGGCGATCATATTCTGCTCACCATTCGTGATGATGGTGCAGGTATGGATCCTGAGAAGCTGAAAAAAATAGCAATAAACAAAGGGGTTATCGATCACGACCAAGCGAGTCGTTTATCGGACACTGAAGCGTATAATTTAATATTTGCACCTGGTTTTTCAACCAAAGAGGAAATCTCAGATATTTCAGGTCGTGGTGTGGGTATGGATGTGGTGAAAACCAAAATCACCCAACTAAATGGCTCTGTGAACATTCAGTCTGAGCTAGGTGTTGGAACCATACTTGAGATCAAAGTACCTTTAACACTGGCAATCTTGCCGACTCTGATGGTTATTGTGGGTGAGCAAACCTTTGCTTTACCACTGGCTGGGGTGAGTGAAATTTTCCATCTTGATTTAACAAAGACCAACGTTGTCGATGGGCAACTGACAATTATTGTCCGTAAAAAAGCGATTCCATTATTTTATTTACAACATTGGTTAGTGAAAGGAGCCAATCGCCAAGAGCGTAAAGCAGAAGGTCATGTGGTTATCGTACAGATTGGTACTAAGCAAGTGGGCTTTGTCGTTGACTCATTAATTGGTCAAGAAGAGGTGGTGATAAAACCTCTCGATGCTTTACTGCAAGGTACACCAGGTATGGCAGGCGCAACAATCACTTCTGATGGTGGCATTGCACTGATTTTAGATGTACCAAGTATGCTAAAACATTACGTTGGCTAATAATAGTTAGGCTCAATAATTTTAAAGTGCAGCTAATATGCTGCACTTTATGGCATAAATAACAAGAGAGTGCTAATGGCAGTCAAAGTATTAGTTGTTGATGATTCAAGCTTTTTTCGTCGCAGAGTAAGCGAAATATTAGAGCAAGACAGCGACATTCAGGTAATAGGGTTTGCTGTAAATGGCCGCGAAGCAGTTGATAAAGCGCGTGAGCTAAAACCAGACGTTATTACAATGGATGTTGAAATGCCGGTACTTGACGGCATTAGTGCTGTTAAAGAAATTATGGCAGCAACGCCTACGCCAATATTAATGTTTTCTTCGTTAACCCGAGATGGTGCAACAGCCACGCTAGATGCACTGGACGCGGGGGCGCTTGATTTCTTGCCTAAAAAGTTTGAAGACATTGCAAGAAACAATGAAGAAGCGATTGCCTTACTACAAAATAAAGTAAAGGAAATAGGGCGTCGCCGTATTTCTCGTTTTACACGTCCTTTGACTTCACCTCGTCCGGCGTCCCCGACACCTGCAACTAGCACGCGAACTGGCGGCATTGTTCAGCCAGATCGTAGTTTTAGCCGTTCAACTCCCGCAGCGCCTTCGCCGTCGAGTAATGTTAGAGCGTCAGGGAAACAGTACCAAGTTGTTGCAATTGGCACCTCGACAGGTGGCCCCGTTGCGCTGCAAACAATATTAACGCAACTACCTGCTAATTTTCCGCACCCCATATTACTTATTCAACATATGCCGGCTGCATTCACGCCAGCGTTTGCTGCACGTTTAAATGGCCTGTGTAAAATCAATGTGAAAGAAGCACAGCAGGGTGACAGACTGATGCCTGGCACTGCGTATTTAGCACCGGGTGGTCAGCAAATGCTGATAGAGGGACGTGGCTCTGCGCGCACACTGCGTGTGTTTGAAGATGACAGTCCGCGTATTACCTATAAACCCAGTGTCGATGTTACATTTGCCAGTGCTGCAAAAGCATTTGGTGGTGATGTATTAGCGGTAGTGCTGACTGGTATGGGGGCTGATGGTCGTGATGGTGCTCGCATGCTGAAGCAAGTGGGAGCCACTATTTGGGCACAAGATGAAAAAACCAGTGTGGTTTATGGTATGCCACAGGCCGTTGCTAATGCGGGTTTAGCCAGTGAAAACCTAGCTCTTAATGATGTTGCTACACGCTTAATACGTGAGACTGGCTGTGGATAAGCTGTCTTTTCTTGGATTAATCGTTGCTATTTGTGCCATAACCTTCGGCTACGCGCTTGAGGGAGGGGTTGTCAGTGCTTTGTTCAATGGTCCTGCCTTAATTATTGTACTTGGCGGAACTTTAGGTGCGGTCATGCTGCAAACACCAGGCAGTGTGTTTACTAAAACGCTGAAAATTAGTCACTGGGTGTTTTTTCCGCCTTACCATGACGTGGACGCCGCGATTGAACAAGTGAAGCGGTGGTCACAAAAAGCGCGTCAAGAAGGGTATTTAGTTTTAGAGTCTGAAGCGCTTGCGCACCCAGACCCCTATGCTGCAAAAGGTTTAAGCTTGCTTGTTGATGGCGCCGGCGAAAATAAGCTCAGAGATACGCTAGAGATTGATTTAATGCTTGAACGCGAACGTCTGTTAGAAGTCAGTCGCGTGTATGAAGCAATGGGCGGCTATAGCCCCACAATTGGCATATTAGGGGCCGTGCTTGGCCTTATTCAGGCAATGCAATTTATTACTGACCCAGAAAAGTTAGGCGCAGGCGTTGCAACGGCGTTTATTGCGACGATTTACGGCGTCGGTTTAGCTAATTTATTGTTCCTGCCAATGGCAAATAAGCTAAAACAACAGATTGAACAAAAAATGCTGTATCACGAATTACTTGCTGAAGGCATTATTGCGATTGCTCAAGGCGAGAGCCCACTCAATATTGAACTTAAACTTGAGGCGTACCGTGTCGAACGTCCAAGCTTAGTCAGTGAGTAAGTTTTTATGATGCGCCGTCGTATGCGTCATACCACTCAAAAAAGCCAGCACACAGAGCGCTGGTTAGTCTCTTATGCGGACTACATGACTATCATGTTCGCTTTTTTTGTTGTTATGTACGCTATCGCTATTAGCAAGAATGAAGATTTTCAAATTTTGTCTGATTCGCTTGAGCAGGTGTTTGAAAAGTCAGCTCGAAAACAGGAGCAGGCAGGCACAGGCGTCAATGGGACGGGTATTTTAACTGACCGTGTGACCCCTGAAAACGACATTTTGTACGGTGAAAGTATACGTAAAGATGAGCAAGGCCCCGAGTTACTCGACGGTCAAAGTGAAACCAGCAATATAGATAAAAAGCACTTAGGTAAACCCCTTGATAGCTTGCTTACCAAGTTACAATCGGCATTAATCGATGAAATTCGGGATGGTGAGGCTAGTTTAGAGCTTCATCAAGATTGGCTTATCATAGAATTGAGCTCAGGCATGTTATTTTCATCGGGTAGCGCAGTTGCACAACAACGAGCAAAGGAAGTGGTTGCTCTAGTTAAAGAGATTATTGCCCCTGTTGATAACTATATTCGCGTTAGAGGCTACACGGATAATGAAGGTATCCGTAATGAAATGTTTCGTTCTAACTGGGAGTTATCTGTTGCACGTGCCACGTCTATACTTGTTGAGCTTGAAAGTTTAGGAATTAACCCTGCACGAATGGCAATTGAAGGGTATGGCCAGTATTCACCGTTTGCCAGTAATGATACAGCACAAGGTCGAGCCGAAAATCGTAAAGTCGTGGTGGCATTATCTAAATACGGTTTACCGCCAGAGCCAAAGCAGAATAATGATCAACCAATGGATGTCGCACCTGAAGAGCCTGCTGAAATTGAGTTGCCAAGCAATGATAACACCATTAAAGTGATTCAATTACCCCATGGTGGGATTCGAATTACCACGCGCAATGAACAATAATAAGGTGTGATGTGAAAATTTGGACAGTAGCGAATCAAAAAGGTGGAGTAGGGAAGACAACAACAGCTGTTAGTCTTGCTGGTATTCTAGCATTACAAGGAAAGCGCGTTTTACTCATAGACACCGATCCGCATGCGTCACTTACTTATTATTTTGGCATTGATTCAGAAGAGCTGGAAGTCAGTGTTTATGATATTTTTGCCCGCGGCAATAGTATGGCAAGTGAAGAAATTTTACAGGCGCTGTGCCCTTCAACGCTTGAAAACCTTGATATAATGCCCGCGACCATGGCCATAGCAACGCTTGATAGAAGCATGGGCAACAAAAATGGCATGGGCCTTATTTTAAAAAAAGCACTGGCTAAAATTAGTGAGCATTATGACTACGCTATCATTGACTGCCCGCCAGTCCTTGGGGTGCTGATGGTTAATGCATTAGCTGCCAGTGAGCGTATTTTGGTTCCTGTGCAAACTGAATTCTTGGCATTGAAAGGGCTTGATAGAATGATGCGTACTATGGAGTTAATGCAAACTTCACAGTCGAAACAATACCAATATACAATTATCCCTACTATGTACGACAAGCGGACTAAAGCATCCCTTGAAGCCTATAAAACGTTGCAGGATAATTACAAAGACAAAGTGTGGTCTGGTGTAGTGCCGGTGGATACAAAATTTAGAGATGCGAGTTTGGCACAACAAGTGCCGATTCAATTTTGCCCGCGTTCACGCGGGGTTTTTGCATATCGCGCGTTACTTGATTTCTTAATTGCACAAGGTTAACGATGAGTAAGCATTTATTTGCCAATGAAAAAGTGATGACCCAATACTTGGGTGCCTTGCTGTGCGAAGATGAACCTGCTGAACAAAATCTAGAGCCTGTTGCAAAATTACTGGAGCAAGTAAAACAACCAAAAGTAGATATTGCTCCGCCAGAAGCGGCACCTGAACCCGAAATACCCCTAGTTGAACCGACTAAAGAGCTTGAGAAAACCGAGAACCAAGCTAATATCAAAGATATAGTCGAGAAATCTAGCAATGACATTGCAGCTAAAACGTCATCTGAACGTCAAGAAGACTATTTTGATGGTGAGTTTCAGGCTTTATTTTTTGAGGTGGCAGGGTTAACCCTTGCAGTGCCGTTAAAAGCATTAGGCGGTATCCATCAACTTGCAGAGGTAAACCAATTATTTGGTAAGCCTAAGTGGTTTAAAGGGGTCATGCTTAACCGCGATGAAAAACTGAATGTGGTAGACACCGCTCGCTGGGTTATGCCAGAAAAGTATAATGAAAAGCTAGAACAATCACTAGATTATCAGTATTTAATCACCTTAGGTGATAGCCAATGGGGATTGTTGGCTGAAAAGCTCGTAAATAATATTACGCTTCGCAAAGAAGATGTAAAATGGCGAGCAAAATCAGGTAAGCGGCCTTGGCTTGCTGGGGTTATCAAAGAAAAAATGTGTGCCTTGATTGATGTTGAAAATTTATATCAATTGCTAGAGCAAGGCTTAGACAGCCGTGAGCAGTAACTATTATTACGGAGTAATAGCATGAGTGAAGAAAGACTACTGTCAGCGAATAAAAATGCTGATAGCAACGATGAAGTGTTACAGTGGGTAACCTTTAAACTTGAAGCAGAAACGTACGGCATTAACGTAATGCAAGTACAAGAAGTACTTCGCTATACCGAAATTGCTCCTGTACCAGGCGCGCCTTCTTATGTACTGGGCATTATTAACTTGCGTGGTAATGTTGTTACGGTTATCGATACGCGTGCACGTTTTGGCTTAATGGGTGCAGAAGTAACAGACAATTCGCGCATTGTTATTATTGAAGCCGAAAAACAAGTTATTGGTATTTTAGTCGACAGTGTGGCTGAAGTTGTTTATTTACGCAGCTCTGAAATCGACAGTGCGCCAAATATTGGCACTGAAGAGAGCGCTAAGTTTATCCAAGGCGTTTCAAACCGTGATGGTGAGTTATTGATCTTGGTTGATCTGAATAAGCTATTAAATGACGATGAGTGGGACGAGCTGAGCGCACTATAAAGCGTTTGGAAATTATATGCTGTTATACTCCTTGTTTGGTGCCTCAATCCTACTTGTATTAGTGTGTTTGGGGCTTATTTTTGTTAATAACAATAAACAATCCGCGGCTATTCAAGCAAAGCAAAAACAACTGCAAGAAACTCAACAACAACTGAGTATTCTGCGTAGTGAAGTGGCTGAAATGCGCGCAGGAATGCTAAGTATTGGCAAACGTGTTGTCGCAGTGGAAGAAAAAAGCCAAGAGCTTGAGCAACTGCAAGACGCACAAAAATATGATGATCCTAATGCGAAAATCTATTCGCGCGCGGTCAAAATGGTTGAACTGGGTGCTGATCTCGAAGAGATTATTCACGAATGTGAACTACCCAGAGCTGAAGCTGAGTTACTTATGTCGCTTCATAAACAAAAAGGTGCTTAAGAGCACCTTTTTGCCAACTTGCACTAATGCTTAATCATTTTGAGGGATTAAACCTGTCGTTAGCTGCGTTAAGAAATGTCTGATTTACGACTGCATGGGTGCAGGAGGTAGGGTAGGAGCAATTGCCGAGAACAACTAAATAACGACATTTTTGCCTTGTTATCAACGCGGTTTTATTGCCTCAAAATAGACCACTTAATTAAGCGGAATGGTATTACTTAATGACGTGAAAGGACGTTCCTTTTTAAGCCTGAATATTTAACTTGCCTTGAAAATCTTGCCAACCAGGGGGGAATTTACCGCGTAAAACATACGAAAAGGCAATAAGCTCAGCAATCACATAATAAAGCTCCTTCGGTATCTCTTCACCTAACTCAAGATGTGACAGTGTTTTTGCTAAATCAGCATCTTGATGAACTAAAATGCCTTTTTGTTCGCCAAGCTTCACAATTTCTTCTGCCAGCTCACCAAATCCTTTACAGGTTACTTTTGGCGAGTTTCCAGCTTCGTAGAGAAGACCAATGGCTGACTTATGTGTGTATTGTTCGCTCATTGAATATTAAACCTTTATGTTGATGATGGCATGCGATTTATAAAATGCCTGATGAGTCGTTGCACCTTGTTTTAAACTTAACTCTCCTACATTTAAACCATGACTAGCGAGCTTATGGCGCAGTGTATCTAAATGCGGGTGCGCTAGAGCGGTTACCTCTTGCGACGATGCAAGCAATTGGCAATCGACCGCGGTATCCATAACCTCAGCCGTTACTTGCAGTTTACCAAGCGTTGCAAAGTCAAAGTTTAACCTAACAAACCACACATTCTTGCTCTCGAGTTTATTTTTACTGGGTTTTTTGTATTGCCCAAGACTTATCTCTGTTTGCCCTGTTTCTGGGGGGAGTTTCATGGGTAAGAAAAATTGCGCGAGGGCGCTGGCATCTTGTTGCTGGTTAATCGGTGTTGCTTGCACTTGAGTGAGCGCTGTTTTTACTTGGCTTATTTCTGCTGCCATGGCTTGCAAGCTAGGTTGTTGAAGCTGTTCGAGTAACTTATTACTGTTCACGGCTTTAAAGTTAGGTACTAACACTTGTAAAAGTGCATCAAGCCCTGTTTGATTATTAAAACTAAGATTTGTAGGGGCTTGGCTTACGATGGGGGCCGCGAGTGTGGTTATAGCTAATTGTTCAAGCCCTTGAGTAAAACTGGCTTGTTGGCTTTGAGGTGTCAAACTTGAGGGCCTTATAATGCTCAGTAACTCACGCTCAATGGTTGAAGGGTGTACATTTTGATTTGATATCATTCTATTAAATGCTTGATTCACCAATCTATTTAAATCGACTGAGGGGGATTTGTTCTGCTCACTTAGTTCATTGATTTTTTGACTCAGCTGTACAGGAAGATCACTGACTGCGCTACTTTTGGTGTTAGGTAAAGGCAGTAACTTTGCAATTAACGCCGTCTCTAAAGGCCTAATGGGTTGTAGTGGTTGCGCTAAGTTAGGCTCTTTCAACGCTAAATAAGGTGGCTGCATTTTTAATGTATTACCCGCATCTGTCAGCAGTTTGTCTAACATGGGGTGTGTCAGCGTTGGTTGCGTTTTGAGACTTGCTACATTACTTGGCGGCTGGGTTAGTGTCACTTGGTTTGCTGCAACAGATTTAGCGTGAGGCTTTATTAATGGCGACTCTGTCCCCTGAGTTTTATTAGCCTCAGCGGGGATTAGTTTTTGTAATTCAATTGCTTGTTGACTATTGATGCGTGGAAAAACACTTGCTTTAATCAATTGAAATAGCTGAACAAGTGGCGCCGATTTAGTAAAGCTAACAGGCAGCATCGGGTTTTCGGCCAGCGCTCGTATTGTAGCTGTTGTCCCTGAAGTGTTGGCTAAGGGGGCATGAGTCTTTGGTGCATCAGCCACAGCGGTTGCTGATATTGACTGATGGAATCGTGTTTCGTTTGGCCTGTTATTTTCAAAAGCCGCGAGTTTGACAATATCGAGTCGTTTAGCATTAAAGCCAAGCTGACTGATTGAGTCGGTTTTAGTATTCAATGCAGCATCAAGTGAATTATTTGTGGCTTTATTTGCAGCGGGTAGTTTTTCGAAATAACGAACAGCATCGGTTATGCGCGTTTTTAGGTCGGCAAAACTGCCTTTTAACCATGAGCGAATCGGTGAGTCTGTGGTGCTTAGTGGCGTTAATTCAACATGCTGTTTAGGGGAGGCATTGCGCTGGCTTTGCAGTGCTTGAATAAAGGTCTCTGCGAGAGAGTTTTTAAGTGTTATTTGCTGTGCAGGCGCTTGGTTAATAAGCGTGATAGTGTCTTTAATTGCTTTAGGTGTCATTATTAAACTAAGCGGGCTTAACTGCCATTGAGCTTGAATGTTTTTTACTTGCTTAGAGGGCAGTGTATTTAATGGCACCGTTAAGGAGGACGTTGGCTTTTCAGGTAAGTTCAACTGCACTTGTTGCCCAGATAGCTTTAGGTTTAGCTCAGGTGTGAGTTTTGCCAAAAGTTCAGCGACCTTTTGCTGGCTAATGCTTTGTTGGTGAAGTGAATCACCAAAGCGGTTAATGATTGTCAGCGAAAATTCGTTGTGTTTATTGCTGGCAGGCACTATCACAGCCTTGAGTGGGGTTTCTGTTTTTAAGAGTGCTGCAAGGGTGTTATTGAGTACAAATTCAGTGTTGAGTACGGGTAATTGCAAAGCCGGCTTTGTTGCAGCAAGGTTTGCAGGTAAGGGGGCGGTTGTACGTGAGTCACCCTGTGTTAACAGATTAAGTAAAGCGTGTAACTGAGGCGCTTTACTCAGCGTCATTGTTACGGGTAAGGGTGATATTGTCAGTTGTTTACCATCGCTGCTTAATTGAATGGTTGCGGCTAAAAATTTCTCAAGTTGTGGGTTCGCTTGTTCTGTCGATAAGCGTAAAGTTTGCCAGCTGTTATTAATTAATACATCCATTTGCACAGTATGTTTAGTTACAACAATATTGCGTGCTGTTAAGTGCTGATCTGTGAGTGCTTTTAACGCGTCGTTGGGGTGTTGTTGACCAGCCGAATGTATGCCTTTTGGATCAAGGTTTAGGTGAGTGGTGAGAGTCAACTGGCTTTGTTTATTCATTATTTTAGATCAAATATAAGTTAATCGTTATAAAGCAATATTCGTATTACCCTATCATTATGGTAGACTAACGCCTAATTTTGGGTATAGAGAATCATCATCTTGTTACACATTAAGGCCGTCACCTGCATCAAGCAAGATCGTTGTTTGTTTGCGGATCTTAATTTCAGCTTGAAATCGGGGCAAATTATGCAGTTAGCTGGTCCGAATGGGGCTGGTAAAACATCATTATTGCGTATTATTGCTGGTTTCGCTATGCCAGATGAGGGCGATGTTTTATGGCAAGAGCGCTCAATTGCAAAATACTACGATGAGTATGCGCAATCGCTTTTATTTATCGGTCATAAAACAGGTGTGAATAGCCAACTGACGGCGCTTGAGAATGTGGCATTTTGGCTAAAGATTAATGGTTACGATACACAGCAAGATCTCTATCCTATCTTAGCCAAAATTGGTTTAGTAGGGCTTGAAGATGTGCCAGTACGCATGCTCTCCGCAGGACAGCAACGTCGTGTGGCTTTAGTGCGACTATGGCTAAACAGTGCAAAGTTATGGATTTTAGATGAGCCATTTACAGCACTTGATAAAAGCGGTGTGGCATTTTTACAAGCACGATTCGTTGAACACTTAAATGCTGGTGGGGCTATTCTTCTCACTACGCACCAAGATTTAACAACACAGTTTAGTGATCTTAAAACGGTGACTTTGGAGTATCGCCACTGATGGTAAAGCAGCACTCTTATTGGCAACTGTTCTCTGCGGTTTTTTCAAAAGATCTTAAATTAGCGTTTCGTCAGCGTGCTGAAATCGTTAATCCTATTCTATTTTTTCTGATTGTTATCACTCTTTTCCCACTGGCGATTGGACCTGAACCGGGTTTATTAGCACGAATGGCACCGGGTATTATTTGGGTCGCCGCATTACTCTCAACCATGCTTGGTTTAGACAAACTTTTTCGTGATGATTACCACGATGGCACATTAGAGCAGCTTATAGCTTCGTCATACCCGTTACCTTTGACAGTATTAGCTAAAGTTGCTGCTCATTGGGTGATTACAGGGCTGCCTTTGGTATTAATGACGCCAGTTTTCGCTTTGTTATTAAATTTAGAAAGTTCAGCACTTCTTGCTACAGTGCTAACCCTGTTATTGGGCACACCTTTGCTAAGCTTTATAGGCGCAATCGGTGCTGGACTCACGGTGGGTTTACAAAAAGGCGGCATTTTAATGAGTTTACTTGTGTTGCCTTTGTATATCCCAGTATTAATTTTTGCAACATCTGCTATCGATACCAGTTCAATGGAGCTTGCGTATAGTGGACAGCTTGCAATCCTTGGCGCCATGCTAATCGTTGCGATTTTAGCTGCGCCAATTGCCATATCGTCAGCATTGAAAGTGAGTGTAAGTTAATATGTGGAAGTGGTTACATCCCTACGCAAAAGCAGATCGTGCTTACCAATTGTGTAACACCTTACTGCCTTATTTCGCCGTCGTGACGGTGGTGTGTATGATTGTTGGATGGGTCTGGGGGCTGGCTTATGCACCTGCAGATTACCAACAAAAAGACAGCTACCGAATTATTTTTATCCATGTCCCATCTGCAATCTTATCGATGGGTGCTTATTCCTCTATGGCGATTGCCGCAGTGATCGCATTAGTATGGCAACTACGTAATGCTGAACTTGCAGTGATTGCAATTGCGCCTGTTGGAGCGTGTGTAACAGCAATCGCATTAATCACCGGAGCAGCCTGGGGTAAACCTATGTGGGGCGCTTGGTGGGTGTGGGATGCACGCTTAACGTCAGAGCTTATTCTGTTATTTTTATACTTAGGTGTGTTGTCGCTATACCATGCTTTTGAAGATAAGAAAGCCGCAGGGCGAGCCGCGTGTATTTTGGCCATTGTTGGGGTAATAAACCTCCCTATCATTCACTTCTCAGTTGAGTGGTGGAACACCCTTCATCAAGGTGCCACAATCACAAAGTTTGATACAAAAGCGATTGACCCAAGCATGTTTTGGCCATTAATGGTGAATATTGTTGCGTTTGCTGCCTTTGTCGGGACTGTGACGTTGATCCGTCTTAAAAATGAAATATTACAGCGTGAAAAGCACCGTCCGTGGGTGCGTCAAATGCTTGAGCGAGGTTAATCATGCAGTTTGATTCTTTTGCAGATTTTATTGCCATGGGAGGCTATGGCTTTTATGTGTGGTTGTCATTTGGCAGCTGTGCATTAATTTTACTTGGTATTTTAGTGAGTTCGTTAAACGATACGAAACGTATTTTCTCTTCAGTTAAGCAACAAGCACAACGAGAAGAGCGCATTAAAAAAGCGAAGCAAGAGGCAGGGCAATGAATCCAAGACGTAAAAAACGCTTATTAGCTGTTGTCGCCATCATTTTCGGTGTGGGCGCAACGATTGGTTTGGTGCTATATGCACTACAAGAAAACATTAATTTATTTTATACGCCGAGTGAGCTTGTTGATGGTAAAGGCCCTAACAAAGAAAAACCGCACATAGGTCAAAAATTGCGTATTGGCGGTATGGTTGTGCCAGGCTCTGTTGTGCGTGATGAATCAAGCCTTAAAGTCAGTTTTAAACTGATTGATACAGGCCCAATGGTGACAATTAATTACCAAGGCATCTTGCCAGACTTATTTCGTGAAGGCCAAGGGATTGTAGCCCAAGGGGTGCTTGTGAATGCCAACGAAATTGATGCGTTTGAAGTACTCGCTAAGCATGATGAAGAATACATGCCTGCGGAAGTTGCTGAAGCAGTGAAAGGTATCAAGCACGAAAAACCGACCTATAACTTAGAAAGCGGTAATTAATATGATCCCAGAACTCGGTTATTTTTCACTCACACTGGCCATGGTGCTCAGTGTCTTATTGTGTATTTTTCCATTGTGGGGGGCTCATACTGGTAATTTACGCCTGATGCGTGCGGCGCCCTCACTGGCAGTGGGCCAGTTTGTGTTTGTACTGCTCTCTTTTGCTGCGCTTATTTATGCCAGTTTAACTGATGATTTTACCGTTTCTTACGTAGCCTACCACTCAAGTAGCACCTTACCTTGGTATTACAAAATTACCTCGACGTGGGGGGGCCATGAAGGCGCTATTTTGTTGTGGTTAGTGATGCAAGCAGGGTGGACTGCGGTTGTTGCAATGCGTTCTAAATCATTGCCTTGGGTATTACGTGCGCGTGTACTGGGTGTTTTAGGCTTTTTAGGCGTGGGCTTTATGCTTTACACCTTGTTAATGTCGAGTCCATTTGAACGATTACTGCCTTATTTCCCTGTTGAAGGGCGAGATTTGAATCCACTTCTTCAAGACCCTGGCATGATTATCCACCCGCCATTACTTTACATGGGCTATGTGGGTTTATCAGTGTCATTCGCGTTTGCGATTGCTGCACTCCTTACCGGCAAGCTTGATAATACGTGGGCAAAATGGTCTCGACCTTGGACTATGACAGCGTGGGGCTTTTTAACGTTTGGTATTACTATCGGCAGTTGGTGGGCATACTCAGAACTAGGCTGGGGTGGCTGGTGGTTCTGGGATCCAGTGGAAAATGCCTCGTTAATGCCGTGGCTTGTTGCCACCGCGTTATTGCATTCATTATCGACCACAGAAAAGCGTGGTGTATTTAAGTCGTGGACAGTACTACTGGCAATAGCTGCGTTTTCATTGAGCCTATTAGGCACCTTTATTGTGCGTTCAGGCATTATTGTTTCGGTGCATGCGTTTGCCTCAGACCCTAATCGCGGTATGTTCATATTGGCCTTTTTAGCGATTGTTGTTGGTGGCGGGTTGAGCCTGTATGCACTGCGCGTTTCTCAAGTGAAAAGTGAAGGGCGATATAAGTTTGCATCACGCGAAGTGGCACTGTGGCTTAATAATATCTTTCTCGTTGTAGCGACTTTAATCGTTCTGTTAGGTACGTTGTTACCTATGATCCATAAAGAGCTTGGTTTAGGCAGTATCTCTATTGGTGAACCATTCTTTAACAAGATGTTTGCTATTTTACTTGTTCCATTCGCTATTTTAATGGGAATTGGGCCGCTACTACGATGGAAACAAAATAAGTGGTCAATGCTACAAAATAAGCTTGCGTTATCAGCAGTAGTCAGTGTTGTTGCAACTGCTGCATGGCTGTACTCAAGCTATGATGTAGTGGCGCCAATCACGTTTATAGCCACAACGCTGGCGATATGGATTTTTGTCACAACGTTTGTCGATTTAGTGTCAAAAGTGACTATTCACACGACATTGTCTGAGGGCTTTAAACGTCTAGGTTTGAGTTATTGGGCGATGGTATTGGGTCATGTTGGTTTAGCATTTGTAATTGCAGGCGTTACCTTAACCTCTGCGTACTCAGTTGAGCGCGATGTATCGATGAAGCCGGGTGATAAAGTCGCGCTTAATGAATACCAGTATCGTTTTGACGGTGTTAAAGCAATCCGTGGTGCGAATTACAGTGGTCATGCAGGTGTGGTGACCGTGTTTAAAAACGACAAGCAAGTAACCGTCTTACATGCAGAAAAGCGTCGTTACGACATTGGCATGCAATTTATGACAGAAGCTGCGGTTGATGCAGGGTTTACTCGTGACTTGTATTTAGCGCTTGGTGAGCAACTTAGCCAAGGCGCGTGGTCGTTGCGTATTTACCACAAACCGTTTGTTCGTTGGATGTGGCTTGGTGGTATTTTAATTTCACTCGCGGGTTTCTTAGTCTTAGGCGATAAGCGTTACCGTCAAAAATCATTGAATGGGGAGGCCGCAGCATGAACCGAAAGTTGTTAGCATTAGCGCCTTTGCTGGTTTTTGTTTTACTGTGCGTATTTTTGTACCAAGGCTTATTTGCTAATCCACGTGAATTGCAAACAGGGCGTATTGGTCAAGCGATGCCTACTTTTAATTTGCCTGATTTAATGGATGAGTCTAAACGTTGGACAGACACTGATTTAAAAGGTGAAGTGTATCTTCTTAACGTATGGGGCACATGGTGCCCAACCTGTTTGGCTGAATTAGGCTACTTAACTGAGCTCAGAGAACAAGGCGTTAAAATTATCGGCTTGTACTATGAGCAAGGTTATGACCCTGACTTTGACGGTCAATTTGATATTAATGCGTTACGTGACGATGTCACGAGTATGCTCAATCGTGCTGGCGACCCATACCAGTTTAATATTTTAGACTTAAAACGCACCTTGGCTCTCGACTTAGGTGTATCGGGTGCCCCCGAAACCTTTTTAGTTGATAAACAAGGTACTATTTTACTTCACCATACTGGCGATATTAACCCGCGTGTATGGCGAGCTAAGTTTGCACCGTTAATGCAGGAGCTACAGCAATGAGGTGGGTGATTTTTTTAGTAAGCTTGCTGATCACGGTGAGTGCTTTTGCAGAGCAAGATAAATATCAATTTGATAATAACGAACAAGCAGCGCGTTTTAGTGAGTTAACGAAAGAGCTGCGTTGTCCTAAGTGCCAAAATCAAAATATTGCCGATTCAGATGCCGTTGTCGCAAAGGATCTCCGTGATAAAGTGTTGGCGCTCGTTAAAGATGGCAAAACCAAAGAGGAAGTGATTGATTACATGATTGATCGCTATGGCTATTTTGTTCACTACGATCCACCTGTTACACCAGCAACTTTAGTGTTGTGGGTGTTACCTGTATTGATTGTGGTGCTGGGTTTTGGCTTTATTGTTTTGCGTCAACGTAAAGCGTCGGTTAAACAAACTTGGACAACAGAAGACGAAGCGTTACTCGCTAAGTTAATTGAACAAAATCAACGTCAGGAGCAAAACTAAATGGCATTAATGTGGGCTTCTTTTGTTTTACTCACACTGATTGCATTGCTGTTTGTTGTGGTGCCGTTTTTTAAACGCGAACGTATTCAACGCCTTGATCACAATGCAAACTCGGAATTGATCCGAATTTATTACCAACGTTTAGAAGAATTGAAAGCTGATTTAGACAACCAGCGTATTGATAAAAATATGCACAGTGAATCGGTTATTGAGTTAAAGCGTCGTTTATTAAACGAGCTTTCGCCAGAAAAAGCACTGAATAGTAAAGGTAATAATCGTATTTTTGCACTAACCGGAACCGTGTTTTTAATTACATTAACGGTTATTTTCTACAGCTACACCGGCAGTCAGCAACAGATTAAAGGCTGGCACGATGCCATGGCAAACTTAAAGTCATATGGTGAGCGTGCAGTAATGCAAAGTGGTGAGCCTTTGACAGCAAATGAGCTACAAGCGTTTGCGTTAGCACTGCGTACTAAGCTTGATCAAAGCGGTGACGATGAAGTGGCTTGGATGCTGCTTGGACGTGTTGCTATGTCGTTGAATGAGTTCGACATGGCGATGCAGTCATTTGATAAAGTGTTGAAAATGAATCCTGATAACAAACAAGTGCTGATCAGTTACTCTCAGGTACTTTTAATGGAAGGCAGTGACGCAAACATGTCACGTGCTGCAACAATGTTATCTCGCGTGCTCAAGGCTGAGCCCACCAATATCGATGCTATTTCATTGTTAGCACTTATTGCTTATGAGCGTAAGGATTGGTTGCAAGCTAAAACTGCATTCGAAGTGTTACTTGCTAGTATGGAGCAAAATGATCCCCGTTATCCAATGATTGCACAGCGTATTGCTGAAATTGATGCACATTTAAATAATGAGCAACAAGTCGCAAGCGCTGGTGCAGTCAATGATAGCAACAGTGAGATTAAAATCACGGTCAATTTAGATGAATCACTTAGCAATAAACAACCTGAAAATGGCACTTTGTTTATTTTCGCAAAAGCAGCCAGTGGTCCACAAATGCCATTAGCCGTTGTGAAAATGACCGAGTATAGCTTTCCACTTGAGGTGACCCTCAGTGATAGTAATGCCATGGTTGATGGTTTAAATTTATCGAGTGTCGATAAAATTATTTTAACCGCGCGTTTATCAAAAGATGAGACTGTGGTAACTTCTAGCGGCGAGTTGGAAGGTAATTCGGATGTCTTAGAGCGTAAAAACGTTAAAGAATACGCGTTGCTAATTAATGAGTTAATACCGTAAGGATAGCCGATGTTTAGGCACAGTATATTTTTTATCTTTTTTGTAGTGCTAGCAGGATGCGCACAAATTCCTGAAGAAAAAGTTGATGAGCGTGACCCGTTACAGTCATTTAACCGTCCAATGTACGATTTTAATATGGACGTACTCGACGCGTACATTCTTCGCCCTGCAGCGGTTGGTTATGTGGCCGTTACGCCTATGCCTGTTAGACGCAGTATTGTGAATTTTACCGATAATATCACTGCACCAACAGACATGGTAAATGCGGGTCTTCAAGGTAAGCCTGGTAATATGGGAATTAGTCTGGCACGCTTTTTAGTCAATTCAACGGTCGGTTTGTTGGGTCTCTTCGATGTTGCTTCATCACTGGGGTTAGAGATAGTGGATGAAGATTTTGGCCAAACACTGGGTGTTTGGGGAGTTGGTGATGGTGCCTACTTAATGATCCCAGGCATGGGACCAAGTACAGCCCGTAATTTAACTGGTGATGTTGTCGATAACGTCGTATTACCAGAAATAGCCCTGACTACACCGCAAACCGTCTTGGTTTTTGTTTTAAAAGCAGTGGAGGCCCGTGCCTCATTGATAAACCAAGAAAGTTTATTAAATGAGTCGCTCGATCCGTATATCTTCGTAAAAGATGTCTATTTTCAGCGCCAGCTCTATGAGCTTCACGATGGCAATCCCCCCATCGAAAAAGAGCCTGATGACTTTGATGAAGACTTCTTAGAAAATCTTTAAAAAGTATCCTATAAAAAATGCCAGCATGAATGCTGGCATTTTTTATGGAGATGAAGCGGGGTGGTATTAGTCGCCAAACACAGCCATTTGTTCATTCGCCCAGTTAACAGCGTCATGGTATGCATCGGGAACTTCTTCAGGCTTCAGACCAAGTGCTTGCTGTATTTCATTGGCATTTTGCCAATTAGCTTGCTCATATTGTTTTACCAAGCGTAAATAACTGGCTAAAAGGCCTTCGTCTTTAAGAAGCGCAACTTTAATGTCGTTTGCCAACGGCAACTTATTCATTACGCTAGACATCTCTTCATCTAAAATAGCGTCCATTAAGGACATCATACCGGTTAAAAATGCCATTCCTGTATCACGGAATTTTCCGTGACTGATTGCCAATAACTCTGCAAATCGAGCACGAGTGAGTGATAATCGAATAAGCTCTGCAGGCTTATCAGCAGCCACTTGTGCAGCAAAAAGTAGCGATAAGAAGCGTTTAATTTCTTCACTTCCCAATACAATAAGTGCTTGTTTAATAGTGCTTATTTCTGCACGGCGTTTAAACGCGGCTGAATTTGAGTAACGTAATAATTTATAAGATAAATTAACATCACGCTCAAAGACTTCAGTGATTTTCTTAAGGTTTAGATCAACACTCGATGTTTCGTATAAAAGCTCAGCAAGTGCCATCTCTGACGGAGGCAGCGTTTTACTTTGTACCATTTCAGGTTTTGAAAAAAAGAAACCTTGGAAATAACTAAACCCTAGGTCGAGAGCAAGTTGATACTTTTCGTGGGTTTCTACTTTCTCAGCAAGTAATTTTATATGAGGGAAAGGCTTTATTGCCTCAATTACCTCTTTAATTGACTCGGCCTCGGAGCTTAAAAAGTCGATTTTAATAATATCGATAAACGGATAAAAATGACGCCAAACAGGTTGATGAATATAGTCATCAAGGGCAAGTGTATAGCCTTTTTCTTTTAAATCTTTGACTAAAGCAAGCAGGCGTTTTCCCGGTTGAATTGTTTCAAGGATTTCGACAACAACGTGGTCTTTACCTAATAACAGCGGATAGCCTTTTTGTAAGGTGTCTAAAGTAAAGTTAATAAAAGCGGGTTTATTGTCGGTTAAATCTTCTAAGCCGAAATTAAACTGGCTCCCTTCAATAAGCCGTGAAGTTGCTTCATCGCCATCGATGTCTGGAAACACATTATCTACACCATCCCGAAAGAGGAGCTCGTAGCCTATGAGTTTCTTTTCCTTATCTAAAATCGGTTGGCGCGCAGCGTAAAAATACATAATTGAAGCAAGTCCACATCTGTTAATTCATTTCCTTCCCGCAATATATTGCATTGAGCTTAAAATAGCATTAGTTAAATAAATTTTATGCGGGAAACGTAATTTTATTCTCTTGTTCAAGACCTTAAGACTAAGATAAATTGTGCTTAAATTCTATAACTTGAATTAAATATCAGAAAAATTGTTAGCAAACCGTTGTTATTGTAAATTATACAGCTCATCGGCTTAATTGGAGTTGTGGGGCACAAGCATGATATAGTCGTGTGTGATACCGGCTTTTATCCCAATAATGTCTTAAAACTAAGTAACTTGCGAGTCATTATTTGGATTAGAAGCCTACATTGATTAATTTTTGGAGGCTGATTTGGAAACAGGAATGATAATTTCGTTAGCATTGTACTTCATTGTTATGTTGGGAATAGGGCTTTATGCCTATAAGCAATCAACTGACGATGTATCGGGTTATATGCTAGGTGGGCGTAATTTATCACCCAGTGTAGCTGCGTTATCGGCAGGTGCGTCTGACATGAGTGGTTGGCTGTTAATGGGTCTGCCAGGTGCAATGTATTTATTTGGTTTAAGTAAAGTTTGGATTGCAATAGGGCTCGTATTAGGTGCTTGGGCAAACTATTTCCTCGTAGCGCCGCGATTACGTGTGTATACCGAAAAGGCGAATGACTCGATTACTATCCCAGACTACTTCGCTAATCGATTCGATGATAATAAGAATATTCTTCGCGTTATTTCTGCCATTGTGATCATTGTCTTCTTTACTCTTTATACCTCATCAGGTGTTGTTGCCGGTGGTAAATTATTCGAAAACTCATTTAATATGAGCTACGAAATGGGGCTCTATATCACCACGGGTGTTGTGGTTGTGTATACCTTGTTTGGTGGATTTCTTGCAGTAAGTTTAACGGACTTTGTGCAAGGCTGTATTATGTTTATTTCGTTATTAGCTGTGCCTATTGCGACTTTTACAATGCTTGATCAGCCTTTCATGGACACCTTGGCTAATGCTCGCTATGACCTCTTATTAAGCTCACCCAAAGAAACAGAAATTCATGCACTTAACATGATGGATTGGTTTGCAGGTGGCTCGACAATTGCGATTATTTCGGCAATGGCTTGGGGCTTAGGCTATTTTGGTCAGCCACATATTATTGTTCGCTTTATGTCAGTGCGCTCAGTTAAAGATATGCCTACCATGCGTCGTATTGGTATGTCTTGGATGACATTGTCTGCAATTGGTGCTGTATTTACTGGTTTATTCGGTGCGGCTTATATGCTTGAAAACCAAATGCCAATCGACGATAAAGAAACAATTTTCTTAGTTTTATCTGAACTCATTTTCCACCCACTGATCGCAGGTTTTCTCCTAGCCGCAATTTTAGCAGCGATTATGAGTACTATTTCTTCGCAGTTATTAGTGTGTTCGAGCTCTTTGACTGAGGATTTTTATAAAATTTACCTGAATCGCGACGCGTCTCAAAAAGAGTTGGTATTAATTGGTCGTGTTAGTGTGATGTTGGTTGCCGTTTTTGCTATCTACTTAGCTTATGACCGTGATAACTCTATATTAGATTTAGTGAGCAATGCATGGGCAGGGTTTGGTGCGGCATTTGGACCGTTAGTGTTGCTTAGCCTTTATTGGAGACGAATGAACCTACAAGGGGCAATAGCGGGAATGGTTGTGGGCGCTGCGACAGTGCTGTTTTGGATTTATGCACCGATTACGATTGATGGTGAAAAGTTAAGTGCCATTATTTATGAAATTGTACCGGGCTTTATCTTATCAAGTATTGCCATTGTGGTCGTTAGCTTGAACACATCAGAGCCAAAACAAGAAATTACACAATTATTTGATGAAGTTGAATCGTCACTTTAGGACGCTAAGTGTCATTCTTTAGAATGTAATTAAAAAGGGCAACATAAGTTGCCCTTTTTTGTGTTAATTTTTTAACTCTACTTTAAGAGTGACCGGTTACTTTGATGAATAATATCCGCTGCTAAAGTAAGGGATATTAACTGGCTGCTTTTTCTTTTATATCAGCGACTTTATCTGTGTCTGCTGATTTGGCTTTTTTCGGTTTGCTAGGCAGTTCTTTAGCGCCTTTTAGGACAGCCATAAATTGGTCTTTTTCTTTTGCTATTTCAAGGGCTAGAGATTCAATTTGTTGCTCACTTAATGGTACATCTACCTTCTCAAGCATGAGCTCTAACGACTCAGCGATGTCGAGCATTTTATCGTACGCATCAGCTTCTTTTTTGGTAGTAAACGTCATGCGCTCGACTCCGTTTCTTTCTACAACATATTTAACAACAACAGCCATGATTTCTCCTGCATTCAAGCGTGGCATTTGCAGCGTGTAATCGCTACTTTGATTACTGTTTTTATATACAGTAATCGTTTGGGGCCGAATTTGCAAGCTGCGTGTGTGTATTTTTTATGACATTAATTTGACAAAAAGGCATAAATTGACTTTATTTAGTTTGTCACCAAATTAGTGACGAATGTAATGGAATTAGTGTTCGGTGACGAGACTATTTAACAGTCCACGTAAGGACATCATGGAGGAAACAATGAAGTTATTATCAAGTTTACTATTTGCAGCAAGTCTTGCATTACTGCCGGCGACTCAGGCACTCGCTGAAAAACCAGCTGAGTCAGTGCAAACAAAAATTCAAAAAGTGAGTATCAATAAAGCCACTGTAGAGCAACTTTCTCAGTTACCTGGCATTGGTAAATCGAAGGCTCAAGCCATTGTTGAGCATCGTAAGAATCAAGGCCCATTTAAATCAGTTAAGCAACTGAAAGAGGTTAAGGGGATTGGTGATAAATTATTCGCTAAAATAGAAGGAAAAATTTCGCTTTAACTAAATAGTAATTTAAACAGGGCGTCTATTCGCCCTGTTTAAACTCTTGTATCGCTTTTCGCAGGTGAGGTTGAGCGAACATATTTTCAACCGGCGTTGTGATTAATGGGTAGCTTAATCCCGCTAATAATAACCAAGGTAAAAGCATCCAACCTTCAAAGTAGGCAAGGCCTAGAAACAAGGGCGCTAAAAATGCCAGTTTGCACACAGATAAAACGATTTTATGCATTGGGCTTAAGTGGCTCAGTGCAATTGCTATTATCTGCTGACGCTGCCTTACTTTAAAGGTCTTTAATTCAGGAATTTGACTGCTAAAAAAGTAAATCATTACAGTGACTTTTTGACTAGTAAGCGGCTTGCTAAAACCCCGACAAAAACAATTGAATATGCGGCAAAGATGACTTCCATCCATGCGGGCATACTCATTGACGCAAATTGCCAATCAATGTTGCCACAGTCTCCTGTTGCTGCGAAAAAGTGCGGGATCCATTCATGTAGGGGCATGAAACTAGGAAAATTTGGCTCAAACGCACAGCTAAATGCAAATGGATCTGTGTTGTTTTGCATAGCAATGTGCTCTTTTGCGATAAAGTAGCCCCAAATGGCAGAGACTCCCCACGTTGCAAAGGCGATTAATCGGTAGGTTACAGCGTGTGGGTTTATTGCTCCAATGATACCCGCGGCTAAGAGACCAAGCATCGCTGTGCGTTGGTATATGCACATAATACAGGGTTCTAGACCCATATTATATTGAAAAAACAGGGCTGTTATTTCAAATGCGAGTGCCGTTAAGGCTAATAATACCCAAGGGGTTCTTTTGTTTGCTAACTCAGCTAACCAACTCATGAAAAATCTCATTTCTAATTGTTTTCAAGATTATGCTTAGGGACTGCGCAGGGTGCAAGTGCCTGCGATGAATATTCGTAAAAACAACGCAGATAAATAGTAAAGGAGCCAACGGCTCCTTTACTTAATGTGTATGAATGAAGGTTAAACACTCACAGCTTGTAGAGATTCACTTTGATAACAACCCAGTACGCGTGTGTATTGGGTATGCTCTTTTAGCTCTTCTAGCGCTTGTTTTACATGTGCATCATCTAGGTTTGCTTCTAAATCAACGTAAAACACTTCTTCCCATGGATTTCCTGGCACTGGTCGAGACTCTAGTTTTACAAGGTTAATTTGATGGTGTTTAAATATCATTAAGGCATCTGCAAGCGAACCTGCTTGCTGTTTAGTTGCCATAATCAAACTTGTTTTAGTGGGGATTTGTTTAGAGACTTGCAATGGTTTACGTGCAACAACAATAAAGCGGCTGTGGTTTTCACTTTGGTTTGCAAGTCCAGACTTAACAACCTCGAGGCCAACATTTTTACCCGCTTGAGCAGAGCCAATGGCCGCACTATTCGGGTTCTCAACTGCGGATTGTAGCGCGTGAAATGTCGAATCACAGGTTTCATGTTGGATATCACCGAGCCCTTGCACAAAACGACTGCACTGTGCGAAAGGTTGTGGATGCGCATATATTTTATTGATGTGTGAAAGCTCAGTGCCCGGTATTGCAAGTAAACAATGCTCAACACTGTGAGTGACTTCACCTACAATAGAAACTTGGGCGTGTTGTAATAAATCAAAGACTTCATTGATACTGCCCGAACTTGTGTTTTCAATTGGTAACAAGCCAAAGTCGGCTTGGCCATTTTCAACTTTCCCCGTGATTTGCTCAAAGCTCGAGCAGCCTATTTCTATGACCTTACCCGGGCGGCGGCTAAAGTATTTATGACACGCTAATTGGCTGTATGAGCCCTGACCACCTAAATATGCCACACGATGCGTTTCGCTCATTGCATCTGGGTTCAGGCTTTTTTGTAACATGGCCTGTTGATTTAATACGGAGTCTTCCAAAATAGTCTGGAACACATTATTAATGTAGTAGGCGTCTAACCCCAGCGACTTTCCATAGCTTATTAGCTTTTCAAGCAATGCTTGTTCGCGGGCTTCATCGCGAATCGGTTTATTGTTGGCAATTTTATATTCAACAACACTGTGACTAATACGTCGTCGTTTTGCGAGTAATACTAATAAATCGGAATCTATTTCATTGATATCGTGTCGTAACGCATTTAATGCATCGTTGCTCATGTTGGTTTCCTCATTCCAAAACAGTGCACAAACAAAAAAGCCTCCCAAGAGGGAGGCTTTAGCTATTCGGTGAATTTATCTCGCAAACAGTTAAGCCTCCTCTATCTAAAGAAGCTAAAAAACGAAAAATAAGTGCGAGAAATAATGTGTTTCATCCAGTTAATGTAAGAAGTGTCGTTTATAAAGTCAACAGCATATCGAAGGAATTTGCAAAACACATGGATTAGTTATGAAAATTCATCAATCTTCATAAAAAATTTATAAATCTAAAAATGAATCTGGTATATTTGTTTTTGGATAATAAATAATAACAATTATTAATAAGGTAGTCCTGTGGTGTATCGACGCCCGCCATCTCGTTTTGGTGTGAATTCGTTAAGTATGAAGCTATCGCTGCTGATTTCTGCAATTTGTTTAATTGCGGGTATTTGTGCAGCGGCATTAATGCTTAAATCAGAAGAAAAGCAGCTCGTTTTTGAAGAACACGAACTTTTAAAGCATTCGAGTGAACGCTTAAGTCGTCAATTTAACGGCTTGATAAAAACAAAAACAAATATTGCTGAACAAGCGAATAATGTCGTTACTAGCCAGTTATTACTTAACGAGTCTCACTTGCAAAGTAATCACAATGCCGATATTAAATTTGCTGTTGATGGCAGCATACGCAGTACGTCTGCAGATGGACTCTCCGCCGCTTTTATTCCTCAAGATAACTATTCCGCTTTTTATAAAAGGCTGATTAACGATTCCGAGTCATTATGGAAAATAGTGTCACCGACACTTATTCAAGATTTCTTTAATTTTTATTTAGTCAGTAAAGATAATTTTATACGTATCGCGCCACCAAACTGGGCACTCAATGTACCTGCTGAGTTTGATTTTACAAAAGGCGAAACATTTAACTACGCACAAGAAGCATTAAACCCAAGCCGAGAAGCAGTCTGGTCAAAAGTTTACTACGACACCATTTGGCATAAATGGGTGGTGAGTGTATTGGTTCCGGTTTACCACAATAATGAATTTTTTGGTGTCACAGGCAGTGATATTGCGCTAGAAACCTTACTTGCTCAATTACCAATTGGTGATCGCGAGCAACATTTATTTGTGTTTGATGCAAAAGGACAGTTACTTGCGCATCCCGACTTAGATAAATCGACATTAGAAGAATATGGTCGCGAAGGTAAAAAACTACTGACAAAAGACTTTGTTAATGCGGATTTACAAACGCTCGTCTCAGAGACTATTCGTTCTAAATTACCTGAATCTGCAAATTCATTTGTGCAAGGCGGCGAAACACACATTATCAATATTCGTAAAGTAGAAGGCCTTAACTGGTACATTGGTATTTATAAAAAGCGTTCTTCGGCGTTGTCTGCCTTAGAAGAGTTAAAAGTTAAGTTTTTTGGACTGTTTATTTTATATGCCATCTTAGTCGCACTGTTGTTACATCAAGCGCTTTACCAGCTTGTTCTGCGCCGTATCCACTCGTTAGTTAATGCCGTTGTCAGCTTTGGCAAAGGGCAATTGCAAACAGAGTTTCCGTACGCAAATAAAGATGAGATTGGCACCCTCAATGGCTCATTTAAAGATATGGCGATAGAAATCAGAAAGCTAATTGATGGTTTAAATCAGCGTATCAGTGAAAAAGAAATTGCCGAAAAAGCGGCTAACCGATTATCAAAAGCGGTGGCATTCTCTGGAACCGGTGTTGTCATCACCAACCAAGATTTTGAAATTGAGTACGTCAATCCGAAAATGGTTGAGATGACTGGGTTTGAAGAGCGCTACTTTATTGGCTCGCCTTTAATGAGCATCATATCGCAAGAAATGGCCATTTTGGTTGACGACATAGATGTTGATTTAAGAAGCCGAAATTATTGGCGTGGCGATACACTGTTACAAGCCAATGAGCGCCAATCTGTATGGGTGTCATTAAGTATTTCGCCGATTCGTGAAGATGGCGGAAAAATTACCAGTTATGTTGCATCAGCGCAGGATATTTCGTTTGTAAAAGAAAGCCAACGTAAGATGGAGCAGTTAGCTTATTTCGATACACTAACCGGACTTGCCAACCGAACGTTCTTTAGAATGCAACTACGTAAATCGATGGCGCTTGCAGAGCGTGGACATTATGCGTTTGCGTTATTTTATTTTGACCTAGATGAATTTAAGCGAATTAACGACACTTTAGGTCACGATGCTGGTGATCAGTTATTGGTCGAAGTGGCTAACCGTTTGAAAAAACGTTTACGCACAGAAGATACGATTGCCCGACTCGGAGGCGATGAATTTGCCGTACTGTTAAGTGGTATTGAGCATCAAACACATGCAATGGAAGTGGCAAATACGATTCAAAGAACGCTCAATGAGCCAATCAAACTTGGTAATAATGAAGTGATTATCAGTGCGAGTATAGGCATTACAATGGCACCATTTGATAGCCAAGAAGAAGATCAATTACTTAAACATGCCGATTTGGCTATGTATGAGGCGAAAGCAAAAGGACGAAATACTTTCCACTTCTACAGCCAAGAATTAAACGCCGCTGCGAATGAGCGGTTGTTCATTGAAAATGAGCTACGTAATGGCATTCGTGAGCGTCAGTTTGAGGTTTATTATCAACCTCAAGTTGATAGCCGAAATCAGCAAGTGGTTGGCTATGAAGCGCTTATTCGTTGGTTCCACCCTAAAGAAGGCATGATCCCACCGACTAAGTTTATTCCGATTGCAGAGGCAACCGGTTTAATTGTTGAATTAGGGGCGTGGGTTCTTCAAGAAGCGTGTGAGTTTGCTGCGCGTTTAGCGAGTAAAAACCTAAAAAATAATATTTCAATCAACTTATCGGCACGCCAGTTTAAAGACGCTAATTTGGTTTCGACACTCGATAAGATCATTAAACAAACAGGGGTTGAGCCTAAGCGACTTCATTTAGAATTAACTGAAAGTATGTTGATGGGGCATGTTGAAGCGGCAATTTTGCAGTTGCATCAGCTTAAAGCATTGGGCGTATCAATCTCTATTGACGATTTTGGCACAGGTTATTCATCGCTGAGTTACTTGAAACGTTTTCCTGTTGATATTCTCAAAGTCGACCGCTCATTTGTAAAAGATATCCCTGAGGATACCAATGACATGGAAATCACCGCGGCGATTATTGCTATGGCGCAAAAGTTAAAGCTTAATGTTGTTGCTGAAGGTGTCGAAACGATAGAGCAAGTTGAGTTTTTACAAAACAACAACTGCTATATTGTACAGGGTTACTATTACAGTAAGCCGGTGTCCGAAGCGCAGCTGCCAGCACTTTTTGAGCGCTTGAGCCATATAGAAGACGTTAATTAAAAGGGGGCTTTTTAGCCCCCTGCAATTTTAACTTTAAATTTGAGCGCTTCGAGAATCGCTTTAAGCTTTTCTCGGTCGTCGCCTTGAACCTCAATAATACCGTCTTTTACTGCACCGCCTTGGCCCATTTTACTTTTAATGGTTTTGGCGAGCTTTTTAAGATCATGTTGTTCAGCGTCAATGCCAACAACAAGCATGACACCTTTGCCTTTACGCCCTTTGGTTTGACGTTCAATGCGAAGGAAGCCATCTTTAAACACCTTACTTTGCAAAGGCTTTGTTTCTTTAGGTTGCTCAATGCGTCCAGTGGCTGTTGAATAAACTAGATTATTATCGCTCATAGTGATACTCGTTATAAAAGCTTGCCTAAATGATAACAAATTTCCTCTTAAGTGTTTTAATTTTTGGCTTATTTCTTCTAAGCAGTTATATTTAGATATGTCTTAGAAAAGATTTGTTTATTAGGAGTTTATTATGAGTTTGACGCGCAGCACTTCTGCTGATGGCGCTATTTTAACTGTACAAATCAAAGGAAAGTTTGATTTTAATCTGGTGCAATCTTTTCGTCAGGCATACGCTGACTTAAGCGATAACATAAATAAGATTGTAATCGATTTAAGAGAAACTGATTACATGGATAGCTCTGCGCTGGGTATGTTACTAAATATGAAAAAAAACCTTACGGGAAAAGTTGATAATATTCAAATTAGTAATTGTCAGCCGCAGCTAAAAAAGATTCTGCAAATTTCTCGTTTCGATAAAAAGTTCGACATTGATTAATGCTTAATATCCTGGTTGTTGACGATCTTGCTCTAAATCGTCGCATGTTAACCGTGATGTTAGAGCAACAAGGCTATCGAGTTTATAACGCTGAAAATGGCTTGATGGCGCTAAAATTACTGGCAGAGCACAGTATTGATATTGTGCTACTTGATGTCATTATGCCGGTTATGGATGGCTTTGAAACAGCTGCAATAATAAAAGAGCGTTTTAGCCAAGTTTATCTCCCCATTATTTTTATTACGTCGCTTGAAGACGAAGCCAGTTTTGAACGTTGTTTAGCGGTAGGCGGAGATGATTTTCTTCATAAGCCGTTTCAAGAAGTGATTTTAAACGCAAAAATTAAGGCGCACAGCCGAATAAGAAACTTAAGCCAAAAGGCGCGAGAACAAAATTTACAACTTGAGTATCACCAAAATCAAGTTGAACGCGAACACGAAATCGTTGAGCATATCTTTAATAATGCGTTAGAAAATCAAAAGCTATTTACGCAACACCTCGATTTTCATCTTTCACCCGCTGCCATGTTTAATGGTGACATGTTTCTCGTCGCGCAAAGTCCCATAGGCAGTTTATATTGCATGCTTGGGGATTTTACCGGCCATGGCTTAGCGGCTGCAGTTGGGGCCCTGCCAGTATCACGAGTGTTTTATACCATGGTGAGTAAAGGCATGTCAGTGAGTGATATTGCTGCTGAAATTAATGCTGTTTTGGCTAATTTATTACCTGGGCACATGTTCTGTGCTGCGACAATATTAGAGCTTAGCCATTCTGGACGCAGTTTATCTGCGTGGCTTGGCGGCTTACCTGACACCTATATCATTAACGATAAAGGCGAAATTACACGTACCTTAGAGTCCCAGCATATGGCACTGGGAATACTTGAGGGAGATGAATTTGAACGCGGTCTAATACATATCGAAGTCGAGCCAACCTCACGCGTTGTGATGGCTACCGATGGCATTATTGAAACGGCCAATCCTCAAGGTGATTTTTTTAGCGAGACGCGTTTTAAAGAAGCCTTGTGTTCAAAAGAAAACATTACAACAGCGCAGGTGTTAGAGCGGGTAAATAAATTTGCGCAAGGTAACGAACAACAAGACGATTTGAGTTTAGTGCTATTAAATTGTTTACCTGTTCCTGAACCAGAACAAGCGGCAGAGCCTTTTTCTCCTTTACCGTTTAACTTTTCTTTGAGCCTGAATTCAAAGCAAATAAAAAGCACAGATCCGGTGTTAGAGGTTGTGGATGTGCTCACCCAAGTAGCGGGCTTGAACGCGCATCGCGCAAATATATTTTTAATATTGTCTGAGGCATACAATAATGCTTTAGATCATGGGGTGTTAGGTTTAGATTCTGAGATTAAAAATCAAGAAGATGGTTTTTTAGTTTATTACCAAGAAAGAGACACCGCACTTGCCACTCTAAGCGACGCTTTAATTATTATTGATATTCGTTATTGCCCAGATAACTTAGCGTTGTATTTTACGGTGTGTGATTCTGGAAATGGCTTTGCTAAGGCACATGCCTCAGATCAAAGCTTAATGCGAGAGCATGGTAGGGGGTTAAGTTTACTAGGTGAAATAGCCTCTCATATTTCATTTAATGCCGCTGGGAACCAAGTCGAAATTTGTTATCAATTATCCTCATCAAGCACTAGCTCACACTAACAACGCATGTTATGATTCTGCCATTATAGATGTTTGGATGGCTAAATGATTTCAACTTACTTATCAATTGCGCAGCTTGATTTACCAGAAAACCTTGTTGCTGAGCAATTATCGTATCTAGAACAATACCTAGCAGATGCAGAGTTACCAGAAGTACGCTGGCAGTATCAAATCCCTGAATTAGGTGAAGGTGGTGCCTGTAGTCTGTTTGGTTATTTACAGGATGAGCCATTCAAGCTGAGTGATTATGTCGCTAATAACGCAGAGAACACTGCTAAGCTGGCAAAACTACAACAAATTATTGATTTTGTTGTTGAAAAAACTCAGGTGGACTGGTTTGGTATTTATCAAGCGACAGCAACGGATGAAGGTAAGCAGTTATTAAAATTAGTTTACCATGGTGCCCCAAGTCGTCCTTTGTTTCCTATAACAGAGGCCTTTGCTAAAGGCAGTAACAATGTGCAAGTCGCGTTATCTAAGCGTGGCCGAGTTATTAACAATGTTGCTGATTACCTTGCCAAGGGCGGTGAATATTATACGTGTGATCCCAACGTGAAAGCAGAGACATGTTTGCCGCTACTTTCACAACAAAATGAGTGCTTAGGTATTATTGATGCTGAAGCATTTAATAATGATTTCTTTGATAAGCAAACCCTTGCTTTACTGGTGGCTTGTTGTATCAAAATTCCTCAACTCTTGGTCTAATTTAACTAGTAATTAGGCTGGGTTTTTATGTTAAGCTAGTGGCAACGCTAACCCCTATAAAAAGAGATAGTCAATGTTCTCAGAATTAAAACCATTACCAACAGACCCTATTCTTGGCCTAATGGCGGCCTTTAAACAAGACACAAATCCAAATAAAATTGATTTGGGTGTCGGTGTTTATAAGGATGAGCAAGGCAATACGCCTGTACTTAAAGCGGTTAAAAAAGCGGAAGCGTTTCGTTTAGAAAACGAAACCAGTAAATCGTACATTGGCTTGGCGGGTAACTTAGATTACTGCCAAAAAATGGAAAACTTATTACTGGGCGAGCATCCAGCACTATTAGCAAACCGTGTACGCACAGCACAAGCACCCGGTGGTACAGGTGCGCTTCGCGTTGCGGCTGAATTTATCAAGCGTTGTAACAAAGACGCGACAGTGTGGGTAACAACGCCAACATGGGCAAACCACATTAGCCTATTTGAAGCGGCTGGTTTAACAGTTAAAGAATACCCTTATTACGATTACGAGAATAAAGACCTGTTATTCGATGAGATGATCAATACCTTAAAGCAAGTGCCAAAGGGTGATGTTGTGTTATTCCATGCATGTTGTCATAACCCAAGTGGTATGGATTTAAATGCAGAACAATGGAGCACGGTTGCAGACCTTGCTGTCGAAGTTGGTTTTACACCTCTTATCGATATCGCTTACCAAGGGTTTGGTTCAAGCTTAGAAGAAGATGCTGCAGGCTTACGTAAGTTAGCAGCAGCCGTCGATGAGATGATCATTTGTTCTTCTTGCTCGAAAAACTTTGGCTTATACCGTGAGCGTATTGGTGCATGCTCTATCATCGCCAAAGATGCGGCAACGGCCGATGTGTCAAATTCTGTGCTATTAAGCGTTGTGCGTAGTATTTACTCAATGCCTCCTGCTCACGGTGCTGATATTGTAAGCACTATTTTAAGCAGCACTGAACTGACACAAATGTGGCATGATGAGCTTGATGAAATGCGTAACCGTATTAATGGTTTACGTACTCTAATTAAAGAAAGCCTCGCAGCGAAAGGTATTGCGCAAGATTTCTCATTTATTGACCGTCAAAACGGGATGTTCTCTTTCTTAGGCATCAATAAAGAGCAAATTGATCGTTTACAAAAAGACTATTCAATCTACATCGTTGGCTCTAGCCGAGTAAATGTTGCTGGTATCAGTGATACAAACATTGACTACTTTGCTAACGCAGTTGCTGATGTATGCAAATAAGACATTAATGTATGTCAAAAAAAAACCGCACGACGTGCGGTTTTTTTCTATCTGCTGTTTCGCTAATGTAGCCAGCGAATGGCACTGTTGAGCATACTGTTATAGCTATCAAGTGGTGCGCCGATACTGGCAATGAGTATTGTATCTGCTCGCTCACCTCGGTTTATATGTCCAGCAAAGCGTTCGTCGCTGAAATCTTCAGCGCCAGTGCCAAAGGGCTGTTCATCAGATGGGACAATAAAAACTGTCATTGGGCCAAAATCAGATTCAAATACTAAATGCAGGCCTTTTTTACCTTGGAAATCACAAAACGTAAGGTACGTTACTTTACCTGGTAGCTCATCTAAGTGTCCGCCGATCGTGGCAAACTTTTTGTTCACATAGGCAAGATCAATTGCCTCGTGTTTATCAAGCGATCCAATCTCATGGTATAAATGTGCAAAAGCATGTTCACCGACACTGTAGAGAGTATGTTGTTTGTTGGTGACAAAGAAAATACTTACGGCGACTAAAAACGACGCTGCTGCAGCTAAATAAAGGCGCTTAAAGGCGAATCGAGATTTTGCCTCAATAATTGTGTCAAGTGGTTGCTCAGCCGTTTGCTCTTCAGCACGCTGCTCCTCAGCGGCATAGGTGTTTTCAATAATGCGTGCGGCAAGGTTTTCGGGCACGGGTACATTTAATGCGCTGTGAATTTCAGCATCAAGTGCTCGCACATCATTAATAAATGCGTGTTTTTCTGTGTCCTGCTCGGCAAACGTTTCAAGGTCCTTATCAATCGTGCTTGGTTCGGCGAGGATGCGGCGGCGAAACTCGAGTTCATCCATTACTTTGATGCTCCTCTAAGTTGGTCATCATCACTGCTTAAAGCCTCTTTAAGCTGGTTTCTGGCACGAAAAAGACGTGTCATAACGGTATTTTTATTTAAATCGAGGATCTCGGCAATCTCATCGCCAGAACACCCCATTACAACTTGTAAGAGTAATGGTTCTCGATATTCATCTGCTAACTTTCCAATCTGTCGTTGGATCACTGTTTGTTCCATTTCAGCGTCTAAGGTTGTGCTTCTTTCATCTACTAGCGTCTCGTTTTCAACGTCGGCGTAGTCAAATTGTTTACGCTCAAAACGACGGGCGTTTTCGCGCCTTAGTATGGTTAAAAGCCAGGGTTTAACCGCGTGCTGATCTTGAAGCGAATCCAAGGCACGCCAAGCTCTCAGGAAGGTTTCCTGCACTAAGTCTTCGGCAACACTTTGATCACGACACAACCAATATGCAAAGCGAAAAAGCTCACTGTGGTAGATATGAACCAGCGCTTCATATCGCTTCTGTTTTTCTGTCATAGTAATTAAGACCTGCCTATCAGAAAAAAAATTTCTGATATTATTCATTATTTTTAATAACAGCTAACCTCAAGATTAGCCGTTATTTTTCATTATTTTATTACTATTAATTGATTTTAATCGTAAAGATTTTTCAATGTCTGATTTTGTGCTGCCGATTTAGGGTGTTTTTCAGCCTGGTTAAGCTGATTAACAATTAGCACTAAATCAGGTTTTTCATGCGATGAACTATAGAGTTTTGCACGTAATTTGGCAATTTCAGTGTTTAATGATTCATCGTTTAGTGTGGCTAACAATGAGTCTAAAGCCCCCGTTGTTTTTCCTGTGTGGTGTTTTGCATAGCGACTTAATGCACTATAAAACGCAGTGTATTTACCTTGCTTAGCTAACTTTTTAAGCTCGGGTAATGAGGATGAAGTCGTCGCTGAAGTGTGCGTTGACTCTCCTGTTGATTGAGGGCGTTTTTTAAAATACAGCACCAGTGTCACTAACCACAGTATGTAACCGGCAACGGCAATAATTATCAGCCAAGTTGGCGTACTTAACTGAGTAACGACAGCAGGTGTGCTGTTATTTAAGCTAGGCGTGGCTGCTTGCTCTGTAGGCGCTGTAACAGCTGCTTGAGGTGGCGTGAGCGGGTTAGTGCTTGGTACGACGGTAATCGAGCGTGCTGGGATTGTTGCATAGCTTATACGATTAATTTTAGTGTTGAACCAAGGCAGCTTGATTTCGGGCAGTGTATACGTTCCCGGGGTTTGCGGTAATAAAGCATAAGAGGCTGTTTGCTGAGAAATGACGCGGCCATCGCGAACAAGGTGATTGTTCTCTTTTTCGTCAGGGTAGCTTCTAAAACCTTGCACTTGCGGCATATCGATATCAGGAAGCTGCTCTTTAGTCACGCCCAGTGCCGTTAAAGTAATGGTGCGCGTAATCGGGGTGCCAACTTCTACAGTGTCATCTTTTGGTTGCCATTGCTCATCAAGGTTAACCAGCTCACTTGGCAACCAAGCACCAGAGTAGTTATCAGGAATCGGTTTGATTTCTGCGTCAATATCTTCGCCCATCGCAGAGATTTCCATTTGGCGATAGTTTTGACGAATACGGCCATTAAACACAGGGGCTGTTATGGTGTGAATGCCACTTTTTTGTGGTTGTACTAAGTATTCACGGGTGATCACTAAATACCGTTTACCGTCAATCAGTTCATAGCTTTCTGATTGCTTGTTAATAGGGGTTAGTTCAGCGTCTGCCATGACTGGTGTCGTTAGGTTACCATCGAGCAGTTCTTTGTTATTGTCTAAGTACAGTTTAACTGTGTAAACACCTGCTTCTTGAACATATAAGTTGTTTGGCTTGAGACTGGTTTTTATAAACGCATCTTTATTTTGCTCTGACGATTGGCTGCGTTTAGAAACGCTAAGTTGAATTGGTTTTGAACTTACACCTGCCACCGTAAAAGCAGGAATAGTGTAGGTGCCTTCCTTACGCGTCATGAGTTTTACAGACCAATTAGTTTGTTTACTAATTTCGCCGTTAATAATGTTTGTGCGTGAGCTCACACTGGTTGGCCCAACGACAAAGTCTTTTAATAATACAGACGTGTCGGGTTGTTCACTGTTAATCGTGTCGTCTGCAGAAATAGTGAGGATAAAAAATTCGCCCGCAAGGACGGGGTTTTTATCAACACTGGCCTGTAGTTGGGTGGCGGCCCAAAGCGGCGCTGCCGCGATTAGCAATAAACAACATAATAATCGCATTACCATGATTTTTCGGCTCCTCGTGGACGACGTTGATAGTTTCGTTTTTGTGCTTCTAACTGCATTTTATTTCTTAATAAGATAGCGGGATCATCAGGAACTTTACGCAGCAACTGATTCAGTTGCTGGGCTTTCTCTTTTTCTTCATTTGTTAGTTCAGCCGCTTGTGCCTGCATAGCTTGTTGTTCAGCTTCTTTTTTAGCTTGTTCATCACTTTGCATCGGCTCTGGCTGCGCGTCTTTTTGCTCGGGTGTTTGCTCAGGCTTTTGTTCACCAGAGTCGGATGGTTGCGCTGATTCAGATTGCATTTCAGGTTTATTTTTTTGCTCGCTATTTGACTCGCTTTGCTCACCTTTCTGATCCGATTGTTTATCTTGCTCAGAGGGTTGTTCACCTTCTTGTTGCTCGCTCTGTTCGCTGTTTTCACCTTGCTGCGAATTATCGCCTTGTTGCTTTTGCTGGTCGTCTTGCTGACCATCCTTGTTTTGTTGGTCAGAATTTTGCTGTTGATCTTGTTGTTGCTGTTGTTGATTTAATAACTGCTCAACAAGTGCTTGATTTTCTTGTGCCTCAGTAAAATCATCTTGTAACTGTTGGGCTTGCTTATAGGCATCAATGGCTTGTTCTAGCTGCCCAGCTTTAGCCAGAGCATTACCGTAGTTATAAAGGCCTGTTGCAGACTTATCTTGGCTAAAAGCATCAACCGCAGCTTGGTAATTACCTTGCTGATAAAGTGCGGCTCCTTTTAGCTGGGTGTTATCTGTATTAACGGCCTGATCAAACTGCTTTTGCTGATAAGCATCCAAAGCGCGTTGATCTTGGTTTTTAAACACTGCTGGTAACTCTGCGGCGTGTATCTGCTGTTGTGGTAGTAGCATAATAAACATAAAACCAAGCACTAGGCTGCTGCTCCGGATTAAAAAGAGTGCCAGTGGCATTAAAATCAGTAAGCCATAAATACCTGCATCGATACGCCATAACGTTTGGCTTTGTTTTTCGTCTTTGAGACGCTCTGCGTTGGCGCTGGGGGCGAAGGCTTTTATGTCTTGGTTACTGGTTTGATATAACGCAAATTTGCCGCCACTGTTACGAGCAATTGCTGTTAAGCGGCTGATATTAAGAGTGGGAATGACGATTTGCCCCTGTGAGTCTTTCAAAAAGCCGCCTTCAGGTAACTTAATGGGGGCGCCTTGTTCTGTGCCAACGCCGTAGACATTTAAGCGGTAGCTCGATTGAGCAGTAAAGCGACTAATATCATCGTGATCGAGTTGATCAATGCCATCGGTTACCAAAATAATGTCACCGTCTAAATACCCGGCTTGCTTTAGTAAATCATCGGCTTTTTCAAGGCCATCAATCACGTTTGACCCTTTGCTTGGCATAATATCTGGACTCAAACTTGGAATCAGATTCGCTAACGTGCTGGCGTCATTAGTTAAAGGCGAAATAGTAAATGCTGACCCCGCATAGGCCACAAGTGCAGTATCACCCTCTTTAAATAGCTCAATCATATCAAGTGCTTTAAAACGCGCTTGTACTAATCGGCTGGGGGCTATGTCGGTACTGAACATTGAGTACGACATATCCATGACGATAACGCGTGCATTTTTTGCTTGAAACACGGGCACCTGTTTTTTCTCAAAGCTTGGGCCGGCCGAAAAAACAATCGCAAGCAGGGTAAATAGCGCCACCAACCAGAGTGGTTGTTTTTGTTTGTTGTGACTTTCGTTCATAACAAATTGTGCAAGGTGCGGTGCAATTAAATCAGCTGGAGCATGCTTTTTATTTCGTACAAATAGCACGCTAAAAATAATCAATGCAGGCAGCAATAACCAAAGTAGGGTAGGGCGAATAAACTCAAAATCCATGCTTAGACCTCCCGTTTAAATTGGCGAATAAAATTAACAAGCAAGGCAAGTGCAATAATGCCCAACGCTGCAAGTAAGGGTAAATAAAACAAGGAGACTTGCGGGCGGAATGTTTGTTCATCACTGCTGATAGGCTCCAGTTTATCGAGCTCTTTATAGATTTGCTGAAGCCCTGCGACATCCTTCGCTCTAAAGTAGAGACCACCGGTTTGTTCTGCAATGCGTTTTAGTAAGCCTTCATCTAGATTACCACCACTCATTCCGCCCATGTTAAATAAGCTAAAACCGCGAGGGTTATCGGAACCTACGCCTATGGTGTACACTTTTATTCCCTCTTCACGGGCAAGTAACAGCGCGTCATCAGGGTCAAGGTTGCCAGCAGTGTTTTGGCCATCTGTTAACAACACCACAATACGGTTACTTTCGTCTTTATTGGCAAACCGTTTTACCGACAGCCCTAAAGCATCACCAATCGCTGTGGCACGGCCAACTAACCCAATTTGGGCTTCGCTGAGCATTTGGCTTACTGTTTTTACATCGCGGGTTAGTGGGGTTTGTAAAAAGGCGGTATCACCAAATAAGATCAGTCCTAAGCGGTCGCCTTGGCGTTGCTCTATAAAGTCACTGAGTACCGCTTTTACCATGGTCAGTCGATCAACATATTGTCCTTGATACGCCATATCTTGCTCTGTCATCGAACCTGATAAATCAACTGCCAGCATGATATCGCGGCCTTCATTTGGTAAGGTAATTGGTTCATCAAGCCATGTTGGATTGGCAATAGCGATAACCAATAGCGCCCAAATTATCCACTCGACTATCGATACCTTGCGGCCGTGGTCTTGTGCGGCTTGATTATTAAGGCCTAACTTAGCAAATCCAGGGATACGCAAACGCAAGTTACCTTGTTGCTTTAGCGGCTTTAAGCGGCTTAATAACCAAGGTAAAGGTAATAAAATAAAGCACCATGGCCAGCTAAACTCAAACATTAATAGACTCCTTGAGTTTAAAATTATTGATGGCATGGCGTAATTTTACACCCAGCTCGGCATGGTTATTGTCTGGTTGATAAAGTTGCATTAATTCATCATAGCTAAAGGTGTCGCCGCTAAGCTGTGACAAACTCTGTGACCATTGTGCCACAGGCTGAGCAGCTAATTGTTCTGTGTAGTAGTGACGTGTTAAGCGTTTTAAAATGATATGCAGCGCCTGCACGTCGTCATCTGCGAGTGTGCGACTTAGTTCAATAGCCTGTTTTTTGGCTTTTTTAAATTGGTTATTTTTATATAACTGCACCAAGCCAATAATCAAAAGCACACAGACTATTGAGATTATTAGCCACCAAATAGGCGCAAGTGGCCACCACGCAACCTCTGCGGGTGCAATGACATCATGTAAGCCATCGAGCGGATTTGTTTGCATTGTTACTTTCTCACTAATTGCAGCTCAAGCGGTGTGGCTGCACTGAATGAAATTAAACTCAGCCCCGATTTCTGTAAGCGTTTTAGTCTTTGAGTAAAAGAGTGCTCGGCTGATTTTGCGAAGCGTTCACGGAATTGTTTGTCCATTAATGGTAGGGCTAAATCTTGGCCATTAGCAGACACAGTGACGGTTTGCTTAAATGCCGGCAGCTGATGCTCAAACGGGTCACTGATATGACAACCAATTAGTTCGCAGTGTCTACTGAGCATTTCAAGCTGTTTAAAGCTTGCTTCATCAAGAGCATTAAAGTCTGAGACAATATACACAAGGCTTCCTGGCTTTGCTAAGTGATTTAATCGTTTGAGATTATCGCTGAATAAGCTGGAAGCTGTTTTGTCGATATTGTTAAGTGCGTTGCTGTGAATATCGCATAAATTATGGCAAAGCTTTAATACTGCTTTTTCACGTGATGTAGGTTTTAGCTCATGATGGCTGTGTTGGTTGAACACCAAACCACCTATGCGGTCACCTCGTTGGCAGGCCGACCATGCTACCAGCGCACTGATATGCGCAGCTTGCACCGACTTTAATAATAACCGAGAGCCAAATAGCATCGAGTTTGAAAAGTCAGTAAAGACAAAAACAGGACGCTCTTTTTCTTCTTGAAACAGCTTTGTGTGGGTTTCGCCAGTACGTGCTGTTACACGCCAGTCGATAGAGCGTATATCATCACCAGCTTGGTAATGGCGCACTTCGGCAAATTCCATCCCACGCCCCTTATGAGGCGCAAGATATTGCCCAGCTAAGCTGTTTTTGATTTTTACTTTGGGCGCAAGTTCAAGCAAGCGAGCCTTAGCTTTGTAATACATCAACTCTTTGAGTGATAAATTAACGCCTTGACTATGACTTGCAGCTAACCACGCCGCTGTATCAAATTGGCTAGACATAGTTTATGGCACTGCAACCAATTCTAGGATGCGACTGATAACGTCATCCTTACTAATACCATCGGCTTGGGCTTCGTAGCTTAAAATGATGCGATGACGTAACACATTGTGAAGAACCGCTTGGATATCATCGGGGGCAACAAAGTCGCGACCTTCAAGCCATGCATGTGCACGGGCACATTTATCAAGCGCGATTGTGGCACGCGGACTGGCACCGTATTCAATCCAGCGGCCAAGTTGTTCATCAAGTTCTGATGCTTCACGGGTTGCAACAATTAATTGCACTAAGTACTTTTCAAGCGGTTCAGCAAGGTATAAGCCTAAAATTGCTTTTCGGGCGGCAAATAATTCGCTTTGGCTAATTTGCTCTGTACTCGCTTGTTTATCAGAAATTGCTTCGCCACGCGTCAGACGCAAAATATCAAGCTCATGCTCAGCGCCCGGGTAATCAATGCTTAAGTGTAATAAAAAGCGGTCTAGTTGTGCTTCTGGCAGAGGGTAAGTCCCTTCTTGCTCTAATGGGTTTTGCGTTGCCATCACCATAAACAAGTCTGACAACGGGTAAGTGTTTTTGCCAACGGTTACTTGGCGTTCTGCCATCGCTTCGAGCAATGCAGACTGCACTTTTGCAGGAGCACGGTTAATTTCATCAGCCAAAATCAGGTTATGGAATAACGGCCCTTTTTCAAAGACGAATTCGCTTGTTTGCTGACGATAGATATCGGTGCCTGTGACATCTGCTGGCAACAAGTCAGGGGTAAATTGAACCCGTTGGAAACTGCCTTCAACGCCTTTAGCTAGCGCGTTAACAGCACGCGTTTTAGCAAGTCCTGGCGGGCCCTCAACCAATAAATGACCATCCGCTAAAATAGCGATTAACAGTGCTTGAGTTAATTGAGGTTGGCCGATAATTTGCGTGTCTAAGTATGATTTTAATTGTGAAAATGCGTTAACTGCCATAATAAAAAGACTGTCCTAAAAGCGTGAGTCAAAGTTCATTTTTGTGAAGCGCCAATAAACACTATTCAGTGCCGATAAATTATCCAAGCGATACTGTGATTGGGGCGCTATCAACAAGTTATAAGGATTCAAAAGTCATAACACAAGTGTTAGACAGAAAATCCTAAAATAGTTCGTTATTTTTTAAGGATTTTTAGCCTAGCATATAAATGGTGCTATTTTTTGTAAATAGGTCGAAAAAAGCCTATGGTTGGTAACTTACTATTGGCATTCATACACGGGTTGTTTTAGAATCAGGAAAAACAAACAGGTCAGACCTGTCAGCGGGAGAGCATAAATGTCTGAGCAAAACATACTTAAAACAGCAAAGGGCGATCGTATCGCTATCGTTAGCGGCTTACGAACGCCATTCGCAAAACAAGCCACAGCATTCCATCATGTACCAGCCCTTGATATGGGCAAGTTAGTTGTCAACGAAATGCTTGAGCGCCTTAACTTCGATAAATCTGAAATTGATCAATTGGTATTTGGGCAAGTAGTGCAAATGCCAGAAGCCCCTAATATTGCCCGCGAAATAGTGCTTGGTACCGGTATGCCTGTCTCTGTTGATGCGTATTCGGTATCACGTGCGTGTGCAACAAGTTTCCAAGCAATTGCCAACGTAGCCGAGTCAATTATGGCGGGGTCTGTGCAGGTTGGTATTGCTGGCGGTGCTGATTCATCGTCTGTATTACCAATCGGTGTGAGCAAAAAATTAGCGGGCAGCTTAGTTGATTTAAACAAGGCGCGTACGTTCGGGCAGCGTTTAAAAATATTCTCTAAATTGCGTTTAAAAGACTTAATGCCGGTACCGCCAGCCGTTGCGGAATACTCTACAGGTTTATCTATGGGTCAAACAGCTGAGCAAATGGCTAAAACGCATAACATTAGCCGTGCTGACCAAGATGCACTTGCACACCGTTCACACACGCTTGCGAGCCAAGCATGGGCCGACGGTAAATTAAAAGACGAAGTGATGACGGCACACGTTGCACCGTATAAGAGCTTCATCGAGCAAGATAACAATATTCGTCATAACTCAAGTATTGAAGGTTACGCTAAATTAAAACCAGCCTTCGACCGTCAACACGGTTCAGTGACGGCGGCAAACTCAACGCCATTAACTGATGGGGCCGCTGCGGTGCTTATGATGAGCGAAAGCAAAGCAAAAGCACTGGGTTACAATATTTTAGGCTATGTCCGTAGTTTTGCGTTTTCGGCAATCGGTGTGCACGAAGACATGCTTATGGGCCCAGCCCATTCAACACCCATCGCGCTTGACCGTGCGGGCATCACATTAGCTGATTTAGATTTAATTGAAATGCACGAAGCATTTGCAGCGCAAACACTGGCAAATATGAAAATGTTTGCATCAGATAAGTTTGCCCAAGAAAAGCTGGGTCGCAGCAAAGCGATCGGCGAAATTAACATGGACAAGTTCAATGTGTTAGGTGGCTCACTTGCTTACGGTCACCCATTTGCGGCAACAGGTGCGCGCCTGATCACGCAAAGCTTACATGAACTTAATCGTCGCGGTGGCGGCCTTGCTTTAACGACTGCCTGTGCAGCGGGTGGCTTAGGTGCAGCCTTTGTATTGGAGAGTGCGTAATGACAGATTCAGTATTTAGTTTATCGGTAGGTGATGACGGTGTTGGCGTTGTGACAATTGATGTGCCGGGTGAAAAAATGAACACCCTGCGCAGTAGTTTCGCAGAAGATTTAAAAACACTCTTAAAAGACGCACAACAACAAGCTGTTAAAGGCATGGTATTTATTAGTGGTAAAAGCGATAACTTTATTGCCGGTGCCGACATTAAAATGCTTGATAGTGCAAACAGTCGTGAAGATGCATTAGCGCTGAGCGAGATGTGTCAGCAAGCGTTTTTCGATATGAAAAAACTACCATTCCCAACAGTCAGTGCCATTCATGGTGCGGCGCTTGGTGGGGGATTAGAGTTTGCATTAGCGTGTGATTATCGTGTCTGTTCAGACAGCGACATCACGAAGCTGGGTTTACCCGAAGTACAACTAGGCTTATTACCTGGGGGTGGGGGTACTCAGCGCTTACCTAAATTAGTTGGCCTGCAAAAAGCGCTCGAATGGATGCTAACAGGTAAACAAGTACGTGCAAAACAAGCGAAAAAAACAGGCTTGGTAAATGATTGTGTTCCGCACAGTGTATTACTTGAAGTTGCAAAAGAGTTTGCCCTTAAAGGGAAAGCGAAAGTAAGCAAGCCTAAATTAGACCGTTTGAGCCAATTGTTAGAGTCAAACCCGTTTGGCCGCAATATTATTTTCAAAAAAGCCCAAGAAAATGTGCTTAAGAAAACAGGCGGTCATTACCCTGCGCCTTTAGCAATTATTAAAGCCGTGCGTGCGAGTGTTGAACTTGATCAATTAAAAGCATACAAAACAGAAGCAGAAGGCTTTGCAACGCTTGTTATGAGCGACGAGTCTAAAGCGTTGCGTGGTATTTTCTTTGCAACCACTGAAATGAAAAAAGAGTGGCGTAATGATGACGCACCAGCCATTAGTAAAGCCGCAGTTCTTGGCGGCGGATTGATGGGCGCGGGTATTGCCCACGTAAGTGCTGTTAAAGCGGGTGTGCCTGTGCGTATTAAAGATGTGGCTGAAAAGGGCATTAGTAATGCAATGAACTACAGCTACAAGATTTTAGACAAAAAGCAAAAGCGCCGTATTTTATCAAAAGCCGAGCTGCAACAAACCATGAGCCGTATTACAGGCACGACAGATTACAGCGGCTTTAAACACATTGATATTGTTATTGAAGCTGTGTTTGAAGATTTGGCACTTAAGCAAGGTATGGTGGCCGATGTTGAGCGTGAGTGCCAAGACACCACGATTTTTGCAAGTAATACATCGTCATTACCGATTGCACACATTGCCGCTAATGCTGCACGCCCAGAGAATGTAATAGGATTGCACTACTTCTCACCTGTAGAAAAAATGCCATTGGTTGAAATAATTCCTCACGCTGGCACGTCTGAAGACACCATTGCGCGCGTTGTTAATTTTGCTCGTAAGCAAGGTAAAACGCCGATTGTGGTGAAAGACATGGCGGGTTTTTACGTAAACCGTATTTTAGCGCCGTATGTAAACGAAGCGGCTAATTTACTGCTTGCGGGTGAACCTATTGAGAAGATTGACCAAGCGCTTGTTGAGTTTGGTTTCCCTGTGGGTCCATTAGCTTTACTTGATGAAGTTGGCATTGATATTGGCTCTAAAATTGCGCCAATTTTAGAAAAAGAATTGGGTGAGCGTTTTAAAGCCCCTGATGCCTTTAATCGTTTAATTGATTCTAAACGTTTAGGTCGTAAAACGGGACGTGGTTTTTATCTTTACGACAAGAAAGATAAAAAAGTGGATGAGTCAGTTTACGAGTTATTGGGTGTGACTCCTTCGCCACGTCTAAATAAAAGCGAAATAGCCAAACGCTGTGTGGCACAAATGCTAAATGAAGCGGTACGTTGTTTAGATGATGGCATTATTGCCAGCCCACGTGACGGGGATATTGGGGCTATTTTTGGTATCGGCTTCCCACCGTTCTTAGGCGGCCCATTTAGCTATATGGATAAGCTAGGGGCGGCGCAAGTGAGCTCTGAAATGGCAACATTTGCAAACTATAACCCTATTTTTACGCCATGCGATACATTAAAGGCAATGGCTGAGAATAAGGGGCGTTTTTATCAAAGTGCTGAAGAGTCTGTTGTTGAACAACAGGAATCACACCTAGACCCTGTCGAAGTAACGAAAGAAGTGGTTGAAGATGAGCAAGCCTTAGAAGAGCCAAATGCTGAAACAACTAAAAGTTAAGCTGCGTAGTTAACGAGTGACTTTATACTAAAAGCCCTGTTCCTATTGAACAGGGCTTTTTTGTTGCTGTATTGGCTATAAGTTGTATTTAAAGTAGGGGAGTGATTTGCTATAACAGACTTTATTTAGCAAACGACTAATCACCATGACTCTCACCACTGCGCGATTAACTTTAAGACCTTTAAATGCCGATGACTGGCCATTATTTTATGCATTACACAACGATATTGATGTGATTGAAAAGTGCTTTGATAAACCCTCTGAAGCACATGTACGCGCTAAGTTTAATGAACGCTTAAAGCCTTGGTCACCAGGTGGCAATACGCCGTTGTGTTTGGTGATAGTCGAAACCTGCACGGGCAAAGAAGTCGGGGTGACAGGGTTTACGTCATCCACTGTGCCAAATAGCCAAGAAGTAGGCTATTTGCTACTGCCAAACTTTCATGGCCGTGGTTATGCTACTGAGTCATTAAAAGTGGTGCTTGATTATGCTATTCGCGAACACCGCGTTTGTGAATTTAAAGCCGTGGTCACTGAGGGCAATGTCGGTTCAGAAAAAGTGCTGGAGAAATGTGGTTTTCAGTTAATTGAAAAACAGCCTGATGCTTATATGATAGGGGGTATTTTGTATACCGATCATCATTTTTACTTGAATCGCACTGATCACACCCTGTGATCAGTGCTGATGTAACTAGCGAAGAGGTTAAAGGTGCATCTCAATCGCTTTTCTGTCTTTTTCAGGCATGTTTGCGACCACTAGATTAAACGAATTATCAATCATACGTTCAATCTCCCCTTGTGGTACTGTGCCATCTAAAATAACGGTATTCCATAAACGTTTATTCATGTGATAACCCGGGACCACGGATGGGAAAATATCTCGCAATGCTTGGGCTTCATCAGGATCGCATTTTAAATTTAACCACCAAACAAGGTTACCTTCATCGTCAATTTGGCCTTCTTTTCCCTCTACGAGAGTGGCAAACATTTTATGGTTAACCTTATAAACATCGACATCTTGGCCAAATGGTTGGGTGATCATCACCAATGGCTTTTTCATTAAATATTCGTGTACTGTGTGTTGATTCATGATCCAATCCTTGAAGTCATTTTTCGTAGTTATAAACATAGCAGAATTTTTAAGTTTGGAGATATCTATTTTTATAATTTGCTGAAAACTAGGATAAATAATGCGGGTGATGGAAAACTGCAAATTTTTATTGAACAAAAGCCATTACGTGGTAAATTTCTGTCATCAAAAAACGATAGGAATACACCCATGCCTAAGGCAAGTGAAGTAAAAAAAGGCGCAGCGATTGAATACAATGGCCGTGTTTTAGTAGTAAAAGATATCCAGCGTTCTGTGCCGCAAGGTCGAGCTGGTGGTAGCTTATACCGTATGCGTTTATACGATGTTGTTACTGGCGGTAAAGTCGATGAGACGTTTAAAGACAGTGACATGTTAAAGCTTGCTGATTTGACGCGTCGTGAAGCAATGTTTTCTTATATTGATGGCGAAGAATATGTGTTCATGGACAATGAAGATTACACGCCTTACAACCTTAATAAAGACGCAATTAGCGAAGAAATTTTATTCGTTAACGAAGAAACACAAGGTGTGCATGTCATTGTGATTGATGGCGTGCCTGTTGGTATCGATTTACCTTCAAGTGTTGAACTTGTTGTTGAAGAAACTGACCCTTCGATTAAAGGTGCCTCTGCGAGTGCACGCTCGAAGCCTGCGCGTTTAACTACTGGGTTAACGATTCAAGTACCAGAGCACATTTCAACGGGCGATCGTATTCGTATTAATACTGCTGAACATAAGTTTATGGGTCGAGCAGAAAAATAATTATCTGTCATCTGTAAAAGCCGACATTTATGTCGGCTTTTTTGTTAAGTTAAAATTAGGGCTAAGTTCACTTTAAACATCAGCCTATGTTCCTTTTTTTAGGCTAAAAGGCATTGAAAAAAGACAGGAAAACGCGCATCATGGTTTACTTAACTTATTGCTTTTTAAGGTTCTGCCCTAATAAGCAAAGACGATAATAACGACTAGTAGTAGATTGCATGTTAAACCACGGATTGGAAAACAGAGAGTACGTTAAACTCCCAGAAGGTGTTGATATTGCTATAACACCAGCAGGTGTTGTGGCGCGTAGTTACGCTTATATTATCGATCTTATTATTCGTGGCTTGATCCTGCTTGCCATAGCAACGCTCTTTTCTTTTTTTGGAGACGCAGGCGAAGGCCTTGTTCTTATTGCCTACTTTCTTATATCTTGGGGATACAACATCCTTTTTGAAATGGAAAATGGCCAGACCCCCGGTAAAAAACGCCTCAAAATACGTGTAGTACAAGACAACGGTTTGCCAGCGAGCTTTTCGCAAATAGTGGTACGCAACTTATTACGTCCTGCAGATATGCTGCCTATTGGTTATTTTTTAGGACTCATCGTGATGATGTTTAATACGCGATTCAAACGGATCGGCGATTGGGCAGCAGGCACCTTAGTTATTTATGATGATGAGCTGCAAGAGCGCCCATTACTGCCTAAAGGTGATGTGAGCATTCCTGCTGTCAGCTTGACGACCGAAGAGCAATTAGCGGTGCTTGCTTTTGCTGAACGACACAATGAGTTATCCGCTGCCAGACACCTGGAGATTGCCACTATACTTGCTGAGCCTTTAGCCAGTAATGAAACCGATATTGAGGAGCAATTAGCCAGTTATGCCCGTTATTTTGCTGGGCAACTACACGATAATCATGACCACTCACACGTGGAGAGTCAGCAATGAAACAAACCCAATTTGTAAAATCGAACACACAAAGCTGGGATGAATTCAAAGCGTTATGTGAAATGGAACGTTCAGAGTCGTTGCCCAATCATTTTCCAAATCTGTATCGCAAGATCTGTAATGATTTAGCCATCGCTCAAAGCCGTCAATACAGCCCCATACTCGTTGAACAAATAAATCGTTTAGTGCAGTTAGGCCAAAAACGTTTGTATTTGTCTCGTAGCAATCAGTTTTCTGAGCTATGGCATGTCGCACGAACAGCGTTTCCTCGGGCTCTGTATGAAAACCGTGTGATGTTAGCTGTTAATTTGCTGGCTTTTTGGAGCTTAGCTTTAATTGCCTTTATTTGGGTAAGACTGGACCCAGATGCAGCGTATACTTTTCTAGGGCAAGGTACGTTGCTAAACATAGAAAAAATGTATGACCCAAGTGGAAGTGTGCAATCTGCTGAGCGGGGAGCATCACAAGATTTATTAATGTTTGGGGTGTATATCTACAACAATATAGGGATCGCATTTCAAATGTTTGCAGGGGGAGTGTTGTTTTGTGTAGGAGCTGCATTTTTCTTGTTATTCAACAGTTTTTATTTCGGGGCCATTGCCGCACATATTGTAAATGTTGGGTTTGAAGGACCGTTTTTCTCGTTTGTTATCACCCATGGCTCTTTTGAACTGACAGCGATTATCATTGCCTCTGCAGCAGGGTGCCGAATTGGCTACGCACTCCTTAACCCTGGCCAATTCACGCGTGCTTATGCCATAAAACAAGCCGCACAAAAAGCTTTGCCCTTAATTGTAGGGGCCTTTTTAATGCTGGTGATAGCTGCTTTCATAGAAGCGTTTTGGTCTCCGCGCGATATTGCGAATGAAATAAAATATACAGTGGGCAGTGGGTGTTGGGCGTATGTGCTGTATCGTCTCTATAAGGGAATGCGTTATGGAGCTTAATCGCCTGAGTTTTAACCCTCGTAAACGTGATGCTTACGAAACCTTTGATTTAACAGTGTTATTAGTTAAATCGCACTTTTTTTCTTTGTTTTTTATGTATTTATGCATGGCCTTACCACTATTTATAATTGTGGGCGTGTTACTTAATTGGAGCTGGAGTGCTTTTTTAATATGGTGGCTTAAACCTTTATTCGAGCGCCCGATACTCGATTACATGTCAAAAGCGGTTTTTAATCAACCGGTCTCGATTACCCACAGTTTAAAGTCGTTAAAGCAATTAAAGTTGGCAGAGATGCTAGTGCATTTAAGTGTCTTAAGGTTCAGTCCTAATCGTGCTTTCTTGGCGCCAGTTGAACAACTAGAGCAACTGTCTAAAGAGCGAAAAGCGAAGCGTAAACAGCTGTTGTTCGCTTCAACAAAACCCAAACAAACACTTTGGATGCTATTTTGTGTCCACTTTGAATTTATTTTGTTGATGGGGTTTTCTGCATTAACGATTGCATTAGTGCCGTATTCATTTACAGCTGAAGAAGCGATGTATCAGATTTTTGAGGCCCCTGAATGGTTAGAAATTGCCTTTAATGCTTTATATATAGTAAGTATTGCACTCGTTGCGCCTTTATTTGTCACGGGGGGCTTTTTAGCTTATTTACACCGTCGAGTTGAGCTTGAAGGGTGGGATATTGAGCTTGCTTTTAAAAATATTCGCGCACGTCTAAGCGGTGTATTGTGTTCACTGGCACTGCTTTTCTTATCCAGTGTTACTATTGCTCCGTCTGCCAGTTACGCCGATGAAATTGATAAACAACAGGTAAAAGAGCAAGTCACAGCGCTTTATAATGAACCTAATGTGATAGAGACAGAAACAACGTGGACGCCTATTTTTGAACCCAAAAAAGCCTCATCGAGTGACTTATCATGGTTATTTAATATTTTTGAAGCCATAGGGCAGGTTTTTGGTGTATTGGGATGGGTGTTAGTGGCGTTATTAGTCATTTGGTTAGTCTATTACTTAATGAAAAAACGCGGTTTTTTTGCCAATTTAAGCCTGCCTGAACGTGCCAGACATAAAGAAGAGCCCGTGATCCCCAGTTTGTTTGCTGAAATTAAAGCACAGGATTTACCTACAGATTTAATTGCCTCGGCATTGCGTTGTTTTAATGCAGGGCAACACCGTTTAGCGCTGGCTTATTTGTTACATTACTCGCTTAGTTGGGCGCAGCAGCAACATCAAGTGAGATTACATCGCTCAATGACTGAGCGTGAATGTAAGCGTGCGATAGATGCCAAAGTACCGACGCATATACACGATATTTTTACGCGCTTGTTTACAGCGTGGGTGAGTGTTGCTTGGGGGCACCAAACACCCGATCTTGATTTTATTGCTCTTACAGAGGAAATAAAAGCAATGACAGCCAGCAAGGAGGAAAGTACTCATGAAGCTTAAATATGTACTGATTGCTGGTTTGGTATTGCTTGGTTTTATTATTGTTGCGGGGGTTGCGTCGCTGGAGTGGGAGAAAAAAGAATTCGAAATAGGTTTTCACTCTGATGTGGCTAAAGATAATTTCACCATGGCGCAGCGATTGTTAAACGCAAATGGCATTAAATGGCTTAAAGATAAACACCTCGCTGCACATGCCGATAGCGAACAAATACGCATTGACCCACACACTATTTTAATTGTCGATGAAGCGGTGCTTGCCGATTCGTATCAGTTAGATCAGCAGCTCGCTGAATGGGTGGCTGAAGGTGGGCGATTGGTGTATGTATTAAATCGACAGCGCGATGAGTTGGCACTTGATAATACATTGTTTTTTAATCAACTAGGGATCACCGTTTCAGCGAAAGACAGTGCCTTTGACTATGACTTTGCAATGCTTAAAGAAGGGTCTAAAAACAGCACCTTGGCTATAAATGAAGACACCGTGTTAGCGCTTGAACTAAGCCGTGCATTTACGATTGAACATTGCCCAGGTGTCAGCACAAACACAGAACAGGGCGATACTGTTATGTGTGACCTCGCTTTTGGGCAAGGCCGCGTTATTGTAATGCCGTCATTGGCACCATTTACAAACTATCGATTACGCCACCTTGACCATGGCAGCCTCCTACTTTGGCTTAGCAAAGGGGCTGATAAAGTGACATATGTTCCTTATTTAACATACCCTAATTGGCTGGCAAAAATATGGCACTGGAGCTGGCAGTTTGTTGTGAGCCTTTTATTATTGGTAGTGTTTACAGTGTGGCATATCAGTAGTCGAATTGGTCGAGCCTATGCCCCTGACTTCGAGATTAAAACCAGTTTTAATGCGCATATTCGTGCGGTGGCTAATTTCTACATGCAACACGGACACGAAGCGTATTTATGGACAGCGCTTCGTAAAGACTTTAATGCAAAAGTAGAGATGCGAGTACCTAATTTTAAAATGTTAAGTGATGATAAACAGGCACAAATTATTGCTAATTTAACGCACTTCGACAAACAACAAGTGACTCAGCTGCTTGTAAGTGAATTACCCACGTCACGCGAGCAACGATTAGAATATATCAAACGATTTAAACAATTAAGGAATGCATTATGAGCACGGAACTGGAAAATAAACGCATGAGCTTGATAGATGCCGCGGAGGCTGTAAAACAAGTAAAGCAAAACATTTCACGTGTCCTCGTTGGTCAAGATGCCATTGTTGAAGATGTGCTAACCGTTTTATTTGCAGGTGGTCACGTACTGCTTGAAGGTGTGCCAGGGCTTGGCAAAACGTTACTGGTTAGGGCATTGGCAAAAAGCTTAAACGTGGATTTTTCGCGCGTACAGTTTACGCCTGATTTAATGCCATCAGATGTTGTTGGTCATAGCTTATATGATATGAAGTCGGGTGAATTCAATATTAAAAAAGGACCCGCCTTTACCAATATTTTATTGGCAGACGAAATTAACCGTGCACCCGCAAAAACCCAGTCCTCATTACTTGAAGTGATGCAGGAGCAACAAGTAACGATTGATGGTGAATCGCTTTCTATCGATTCTCCTTTTATGGTTTTAGCAACACAAAACCCGCTCGATCAAGAAGGGACTTACCCGTTGCCTGAAGCGGAATTAGACCGATTTATGATGAAAGTTGAATTGGGTTTTCCTTCGCATGAAGCGGAAGTTGAGTTGTTAAAACTTAACACCAAAGTGGTGTCGAATGAATCAACGGTTGAGCAACTGCCTGCAGTACTTGATGCCGCGCGTATTAGTGAAATTAAGCAGCTATGTGCAGATAGGCTAGTTGACGAAAAAATTCTTAATTATGCTGTCGATATTGTTCGTAATTCACGAACTTGGCAAGGTGTATTGCACGGCGCAGGTTTACGAGCATCAATAAACCTGATTAAGGCTGCAAAAGTAATCGCATTGATGAATGGGCGCGATTTTGTGATCCCAGATGATGTAAAATCAGTCGCCCCTAATATTTTAAGACACCGTTTGATCTTATCGGCTGATTTAGAGTTAGAAGGGGTGTCGTACGACGAAGTTATCAATGCCATATTAGCCAGTGTTGAAGCACCTCGCTCATGATTCGAATTAAGCTTAGACCTGCCAAACGCCTTGTTTTACTGCTATGTGCAGTCGTGCTGATGGTGCTTGTCTGTGCTATAGCTGAGCTTGGAAGCGTAATAATGACGGCGTTATTATTGGTGCCTGTCGTGATTACATGGATTGACTTAATGTTGTCAAAGTCGCAGCCGCTGTTATCAACAGAATTGTCGACGAGCCAAAATATGGCATTGTATCGTTGGCAGCCAGTTCAGCTTACTATCAATAACACCGCTAAGCAGCCCCAGCTTCTCGATGCTAGTCTGCATTTAAGTCAGGCCATAGAGCTTGCTGAGCCGCAACAGACGGTATTTTTAACAGCGATGCAGCAAGCACAGCTGAGCTTTAATATTCGTGCTCATAAACGCGGTGATGCTGACATAACCGCTATTGAGCTCAGAGTTGGCTCGTCTTTTGGGCTGTGGCAATCTAGCTGGTTAGTCAAGCAAGAGACTCGGTTAAAAGTGTACCCTGATTTTAGTCGTGTAACCTCAAAGCAACACCTTAATGGCGTAACCAATAAGCCAATTAATGGCTTAAAGTTAACCAAAAAGCGGGGTGAAGGTATTGAGTTTCATCAATTAAGGGAATACCGGCAAGGTGATAGTGTTAGGCAAATTGACTGGCAAGCGACCAGTAAACGTCGTAAATTAATTTCTCGTGAATACCAAGAAGAGCAGAATCAGCATGTGATTGTGATGCTTGATGCATCTAAAAAAATGGCGATTGAAGCAAACGAAGGCACTCACTTTGATCATGCATTAAATGCACTTTTATTGCTCGCTCACACTGTGTTAAAACAAGGTGACTGGTTTAGTATGCAAAGTTTCAATCAAGCCTTGCGTTGGTTACCAGATGTTAAAGGGGCGCAGAATGTCTCGCGGGTGATGAATCATTTTTATGATTTATACCCCGATAATAGCAGCAGTGACTATTTAGTTGCGGTTAATCAACTTATTGCTAAGCGAACTAAACGCTCTTTAGTGCTCTTGGTGACAACGTTAGATGAGCAGAGTATTGATGAATTGCTCCCAGCCATAAAAATGCTGCAAAAGCACCACCTTGTAGCGCTTATCAATATAAATAACCGTGCAGTGGCTGAGGTACTCGATGAGCCAATCGAGAAGTATGAAGATGCAACTAGTTATTGTGCGGCACTTGCTTTACTTAATGCACACAAAGCCAATATGGCAAAGCTTAAAAAGCAAGGTGTCATCGCTATTGATTGTAAGCCTGTGCAACTACTGCCACATGTGTTGAATACGTATTTAAATGTGAAGCACTCAGGTGCTCTCTAGCAGGAATAAAAAAGGCATTGAATTCAATGCCTTTTTTACGTTTGTAACGATTATTTTTGCTTGTCTATTGCTTCGTTGATTTTATATTGAAAGTAAATCACGTTGAAGAAAAAGGTTAAAATACCATTTAGTTTGACAGGTTCATCACTGCTTTCGTTGATTAACTCAGTTAAAGAAGTACGCAGTGAAAAGATAAGAATGATCGCGACAACAAAAGAAATAAGCGACACAACACCCCCAAGTTCGGGGCTAACTCCCGCAATCGATAAAATAATATTCACCGCGTATAAACCAACATAGCCGTAAATTATACCTTGGCTAACTTGATGTTTAGCGAGTGAATTTGCAAGATTTGTGCGATTTACTAGCCAATAAACACTGTAAATGCCCAGTGTAAAAACACTTAAAAAGAACACGCCCCAGGCAGAGAAACGATCAAAGTTTAAGATTGGTTTATTACCACTGCTGTTTGCATCTGTTAGGGTAGCTTCGGGCGCTTGGTATAGATTGCTGGTTTCATTAGACATAATATATCCTCATATTTTATTGTTTTTTCCTTAGGTGCCACAGGCACGTTCCTATATTATATCCTCGACTTTATTCTGTATATCATTTCACGCATTTTTTAACGCTTTGCAATTGATAGTAATAGAATATAACCCGTCTTTATAGTGGCTATTACAGCTTCATGGTTTAAACCTGTGCTTAAATTATATACACTGCGCGCTGTTTTTAATGAGGTGCTGTGTGCTGCTAATTCTACTGAGTTGTTTATTTGTATTGGTGATGTATTTAGAGTCGCTTTCGAAGGGAATGCCTGTAAAACGTTGGATGTTTTTAGGGGGCGTGCTTGGGCCCATTGCTTGGTGTTTGTTTAATGTGCACTACCGCCGTGCTTTTGTTCGCCATGTTGGCCGTCAGGCATGTGGTTGGCGCCCTTAATTAACGTTTACACTCCTGATTAAACTTGGAGCTGATTTAGTGAGTTGGCTTTTCAAAAATGCGGTAAATTCAGGGTGTGACAATGGTTTTGAGTAATAATAACCTTGCACCGTTTGACACTTTAATTCTTTTAACATCTCTACTTGTTTAGCTTGTTCAACCCCTTCGGCAACAACATGTAACTCTAGGTTGTGTGCGATGGTAACGATTGAGTCAACCATGTTCCGGCCCCGCTCAGTCTGCATATCATCAATAAATGCTTTATCAACTTTAAGCGTGTTTAGTGGAAACTGTTTTAGATAGGCGAGGGATGAATAACCGGTGCCAAAGTCATCCATCGCTAAGTGAATGCCTCTAGCACTTAATGAGCGCATGACTGCAATGGCTTCTTGCGGGTCATCCATTACGGTGCCTTCGGTAATTTCGAGTTCGAGAAAATAAGAGGGCAACTCGTTCTTTTGTAATATTAAATCAATGCGAGTGGTTAAGTCGGGTAAACTAAATTGCTTAGCGGATAAGTTCACCGCAACACGGCCATTAAAGAGGCCTTGATCTATCCAGTTTTTCACATCGCGACAGGCTTTATTTAAGACCACTTCACCAATTTCAATAATTTGCCCTGTTTCTTCGGCAATCGGAATAAAGACGCCCGGGCTTATAATCCCCTTTTTAGGAGTGATAAAGCGGACGAGTGCTTCCATGCCATCGAGTTTACCGGTGTGAATATTCATTTTCGGTTGGTAATAGACTTCGAAATGATCCTCTTTTAATCCGTAGCGCATTAAGTTTTCAATTTGTAAGCGCTTTACCGCCTCACGGTTCATTGTGTCATTAAAGAATAAGTAGCTGTTGCCTTTTTTCTTTGCGTGATACATCGCAGTATCGGCATTTTTTAGCAATAGCTCGGGGGTATTACCGTCTTCTGGAAACAGCACGATTCCGACACTTGAGGTAATTACCAGCTCATGGCCTGCCATATTAAAAGGGGTGGCAATTGCGGCTAAAAATAGTTTAGCCATCCGTGTGATGGTATGAATGTCGTTAGTGCCCGACATAACCAGTGCAAATTCATCACCACCCAATCGATAAAACACATCTTTCTCGCGAGTGAGTTTATTTAAACGCATTGCCAGTTTAGCTAGGAGACTGTCACCTAGTTGATGACCTAATGAGTCATTAATTTTTTTAAAGTTGTCTAGGTCAAACACTAAAAGAGCATGGTGATTGTCTTGCTTTGCGAGTTTTTTTAAATTGGTGAAAAATAAGTTTCGGTTAGGCAAGCCGGTCGTCCGGTCTCTGTTTGATAGGTTATGTAATTGAGACTCCGCTTTTTTACGCTCGGTTTGATCAGAATAGACAACCACGTAATTACAAATTTGATTATGCTCATTTTTAATTTCATCAATTGAAATTTCAATGGGTAATAATTGACGTTGAGCATTTTTAAGTTTGACTTCTTGTTGCCAATGTTCGGTGGCTTTTACGGTGGCTTTAATTTCGTCGACATAACTTTGGTCGTAGCCAAGCAGTGCAAAATCTTTCTTTAAATACTGTTCACGGCTGCCGCCAAACAGAGTTAAAAAGCTCGGGTTTAAATCAACAAGCTTAAAGTTTTTGTCGTAGATAGCAATTGCATCAGTCAGCGATTCAACACATTTAGCAAATAGGTTTAAACGGGCTTCTGTTGATTTTAGCTGTGAAATATCTCTGACAGTGCCTGTCATTCGTAAGGGGTTTAGGTTGGTATCTTTTTCGATAATTTTTCCACGGTCTAATACCCAGTGCCAGCGATCAAAACTATCTTTAATTCGGTAACTTGCTTCGAAAAATGCAGTGTGTTCTGCAAAATGTCTTTTGAGTGCATTTTCAACGTGTGGTAAATCATGTGGGTGAATAAGGTCTCGATTAGGAGGGAAGCCGTTGGCGTTATTCGTATCTGTGGTGTATTTATCGTTGATACGTATTACTTCGCCCGTTTTTATGTTCCAGTCCCATAGGGTATCACCACTGCCTTCTACGGTACTTTTTAGTCGATGTTCAGAGATTCGCAGCTGATGTCGAGAACGCTTTAGTTTGTAAATGACAAATAGCAAATATGGCAGCAAGAGCATCATAATTGTGCTTGGGATCAGCAACAGTGTACTTTGCTCAAGCTCTATCGGGCTTGCAGAAGCAGAAAAAACATCCGCCATACTCATTATTAAAAAAGTAGAAATCATTTTTATTATTTTTATCATTAATGAAATACCTTAATTCGCACCAGATAATTTAATCTAAGCTCACGAACGAGTCAAAGAGAATGAGAAGAAAGGTTGGCTTTTGCTGGTTTTTTGAGCTTTGGCTCACTTAAAAGTTCGATTCTAGGCCGGTTTTCAGAAAAGATCTCAATAATATATTGCTGCATATCCTCAAGACTCAGCGCATCAAGCTCAGCGATCAGTTGTTGTTGCATATTAAACTCAGTATCGCGGTTACCAATTGCCAGCCATAAACGTTGTGAGCGAAGTCGTAAGTTTTTGTCTTTTTCTGCAATATGTGTGACGAGTCCCGCTTTTGTTTGAAGCCATTGCTGCTCATCAACAGTGGGGATCTGTGCGACAAAATTACTAATAAATTGCTGGTGGCGTTTGAGTATCTCATCAGCGTTGTGTTTAGGCGATTGCACATAAAACGCAATGCCAGCGCGTGTGTTGAATGGGGCATAACCAGCACCCACTAAATAGCCAAGCTGCTGTTTTGTTCTTAGCTCGTTAAAGTAGTCTTGATTGATAAGGTGATTAAGCACCATCATTTTAACTTTTTCTGTGGTGTCATCGGTTAATGCTTGGTAATAAAGCACCATCGCGTGGTCGTTGCAATTGAGTGTGATACGTTGGTGTTCTACTTCGGTAACATCGTTTAGTGGCCGTGTTAAATCGATAATAGTGGTACTGCCAGCGAGGTGATCAACGATTTGCTTTTGAAATTTAAGTGCATCGCTGCGCTGCCAATTGCCATGTAAAAATGACTCAACATGCAAGGCTTTAAAAAACTCAGTTCTAAAGCAGTTGAATTGGTGGAAACTGGTATCTTTTAGCGCCTGAGCAAGTGCATTGGGCTCAGGGTTCCACGGCATAATTTGCGCCCCTAAAATACTGAATAGCTCACTGACGGGTTTGTTTTGATTACTGTTACGCCAATGCCTAACAAGCTGTTTTTTATACTCGGCAAAGCGCTTTGCGCAAATATCGACATTAAACAGTGCTTCGAGTAATTCGTTGACTAAAGTGAGCTGACTTGAAGATAAACCGGCTGTGTGCAGTGTAAGCCCTCCCTGATGCGAGGTTAAATGATAGCTCAGCCCAGCCAGTTCGGCTGGATAAAACTGCTCTGCCACACTGTCCATAAAAAGGTCTGCAAACAGGCGCGTTAGCGCCATGTGTTTTACGTCTTTAATTGCGTAGTGAGAATCCATCGCTAAATAAAAATGCCCTTTAGCAACGCGGAAAGTCGCGTCTTGCTTAAACCAAAAATCAAACCCTTCTTGTTTCACAAGTAGTTCAGGCGCTTTTTTGGGAGTGTCTAGCGGTAACAGTTCAACCTCTTTGGTTAAATAAGGGTTAGCGCAAGGCAGACACATTTCAGGTAAGGGCGTGTTTATTTCACTTAATGCTTCTAACCAGCATGGCGATATATCTTCGATTTTATAAGGTGTATTGTACCAAGCGGTAGTATGTTCTGGCTCAACATCGGGGTGAATGAGCACCAATCGCATATTATCTGGGGTTAACCATTGCATCGCAATTTCATGGGCGCAACGATTAAAGCCTTCCATTAAATAATCGCCTTGTACGTAATTTTCTTCATCGTAATGCTGCATGTTAATGCTTAAATTACTAACCCAGTCGATGAGGCGTGCTTTTTCTTGGTTATCAAAGGCAATTTGTAACAGGTTCTTTTTATCTTGATAAAGCCTGGGAAGTTTGGCGCAGTTTTGATTAATTAAACAGATATACTCGAATACCATTTCGACAATATCTTCATAGTATTCAATACCTTCATCTGTAAGAGCTACGCTGATATTAAAATCTTTAAAGTTACTGCCATTAATACCGCCACCAGCAGAAAGAGCATTGATCCAACCTTGTTCTTTTAAAATTGAATACAACGAGCCCTTGCCCTCATAGCCAAGCAAGTGAGCAATAAAACTAACCGTTTTATGGCGATAAAAATCGTCAATGTTGGGCATAGCAAAACTGATGATGAGCTTTTGCATATGTTTGTGCGGTTCAATGTGTAAAACTTTGCCCAAATCTTGTTTGCGATAAAGGGGAGGCTCGATGATCTCTTTACTCTTTGCTTGCCCTTTAATATCGCTAAAATACTGCTTAACCCAGTCAGTCATCGTGGCAATATCGGCGTTACTGCAAATAACTAAAGTCATCCATTGTGCTTGGTAATGACGGTTGAAAAATGCGCGCAGTTCTTCGCTAATACAGCCCTCACGGTCTGCTAATGTGTGTTGATTACCCACCGAAAACTTAGCAAAAGGGTGTGCTGGGTTTACCGTTTCTTTATGCGCTTGATAAATACGGCGTCCGTCGTCTTTAATTTTTAATTTAAATTCAGCGTCAATTGCATTGCGCTCTTTGGTGGTTTCTTTTGGACTGAGTAAGGGGGCAATAAAAAAACGACTAAATTGCGCGAGTGCATCTGAAAACTGTTGATTATTGATGTCAAAAAAGTAGCAAGAATGCTCGGTGCCAGTCCAGGCGTTCGTGCTGCCACCTGATTGTGAAACAAAGTTCGAAAAGGCACCAGACTCGGGATATAAATCAGTCCCTAAAAAAAGCATATGCTCTAAAAAATGAGCCAGACCTTGTCTATCAAGGGGATCGTCGAAGTGACCCGCATTAACAGCCATAGAAGCCGCTGATTTTGTTGACTCTAGGTCTTGCACTAAAAGCACTTTTAGACCATTGTCCAGTGTTAGGGGCTGGTATGTTCTGTTATCATTGCGGCTGATATTCAAAAGATTCTCCTGAAAGAATGCGTTAATGTCCTAACAACAGATGATAATCTCAGGAACGCTAAAGGCACAGCAACGAAAATCTACCTGAATATCATAAGCGGATGTTTAATCTATCTTGTGATGATATTCTAATATAGCTAACAATCAAGCAAACTGGCTACTGTTTTATATTCTTTAATTGGTTGATTTTTTATGAAAACAATCTTAATCATGCGCCATGGCGAAGCAACGCCTATGCAAGCAGATGATGCAGCAAGACAATTGACGCCAACGGGTCAACAAGAAGCCAGTAGGATGGGGAAGTGGTTAGCATGTCATTATAAACCAGACGCTTTGTTGGTAAGTCCGTACTTACGTGCCCAGCAAACGGCTGAGAATGCAACACACAATATTCCGTTACTCTACAAAGAAACGTGTCGCGACATTACTCCCGACGGTGTACCACAAGTGGCTACTGATTATTTAGAAACGTTAATCGCGATGCATCCACAGTGTAATACTTGGCTAGTCGTCGCTCATATGCCGATCGTGAGTTATTTAGTTGATCAATTGAGCCCTGGTAATATGCCTATTTTTAATACGGGTGCTGTAGCAGTCATTGAATATGATGAAACGAAACAGCGAAGCCACTACTTAAGTATTCACTCGCCAAATAACGTCGAAATATAGCAGTATGTCTGTTAAATTACTGTCACTGTTAACTATTTAATACATACTATGACAATTGAACGATTACAAACAGGTGCGCGAATGAGCCGCATCGTTAAGCATAACGGCACGGTGTACTTATGTGGGCAGGTGTGCGCTGATGCAGAAAAAGGCATTGCTGAACAAACGCAAACTATGCTCGATAAAGTTGAAACTCTGCTAATTGAAGCCGGTAGCAGCAAAGAGCATATGTTAAGCGCCACCCTCTATCTTAAAAGCATGGAATACTTTGCCGATATGAATGCAGTGTGGGATGCATGGGTACCTGAAGGCCATGCCCCCGCGCGTGCCTGTGTTGAAGCTAAAATGGCGCGTGACGCGCTACTTGTTGAGATTTCAGTTGTTGCAGCCGTTAAGTAACGAGCAACGAATTAACAAGATGATTGCTGATTTTAACCAGCAGTCATCTCGTCAAATTAGTACTTTGCCTGCTTGGCATTTTTGCGATAATGAGGTGGATGCCAATGAATGCGCTGACCTTGTTCTGCAAGGAGTCAAGCGAGCGACCACCTCATCACTGTATTGGTTTGAAGCTAATAACGAGGCGCTCCCTCGGGTTGGTGACTTGGCTATTTTTACGAACTGGCAAGGGCGGCCGCTTGGCATTATTGAAACCACCTCTGTTGTTATCACCCCTTATAATCAAATTACCGAAGCGTATGCCGCGTTAGAAGGCGAGGGCGATAAAAGTCTTCGTTATTGGCAACAAGTGCATTGGCCATACTACCAGCGAGAATTACACGGCACAGCTTATTCACGTCATCCTGAGATGCCCTTAGTGTGCGAGCAATTTCAGTTAGTTTTTAAGGAGTCATCATGAGTTCAAATCCCGTTGTGCTTATTACTGGTGGTGGGCGTGGTATTGGCGCAGCAACAGCTAAACTATTTGCCAAGCATGGCTATGATGTGTGCATTAACTATAAATCAGACCAACAAAGCGCCGAACAAGTTGCCAAAGAAATCGAAAAGCAAGGGGTTAAAGCGCACACCTTTCAGGCAGATGTGGCTGATGAGCAACAAGTAATGGCTATGTTTGCTGCACTTGATAGCACGGTGTCACGCTTAGATATACTGGTTAACAATGCTGCGATGATGAAGCCACAAATGTCACTTTTAGAAATGGACGCGGCGCGTATTAATGCTATTTTGAGCTGTAATGTGACAGGGGCATTTTTATGTGCGCGAGAAGCTATAAAGCGAATGCACAAAGGCAGTATTGTTAATGTGTCATCGGGGGCTTCACGGACAGGTTCAGCGAATGAGTATTTAGATTATGCTGCCTCAAAAGGCGCACTTGATACCTTTACCATAGGCCTTGCAAAAGAAATCGCCAGTATGGGAATTCGTGTTAATGCTGTAAGGCCCGGCTTAATTTATACCGACATGCACCGTGATGGTGGTGAAGCTAATCGCGTAGACCGCTTAAAAAGTAAATTACCACTCGGGCGAGGCGGTGAGGCTGATGAGGTCGCCAAAGCCATTTATTTTTTGGCCTCAGAGCATGCATCGTTTACCACAGGCAGTTTTGTGGATGTATCTGGTGGGCTGTAAGACTTAAAGTAAAATGCTTAACCAAACAGTAAAACTTATAACGCTCAGTGTGGTTGATATGACGACAGCACTTGCGAGCGTTGCTTGATGTTGTTTTATTTGGTTAGCTATTAAATACGCATTCACTCCTAATGGCGACGCACTGAGCAATACCAGTACAGTCATCAAAGAGTGTTCAAGGTTGAAAACCTGAGTTGCAAAAAAGTACACACTACATGGTAAGACTACGAGCTTAATGATGGTTGCGATAAGGGATGCTTGCCAGTTATCTGCCACCTTATAAAACGCTAAATTTGCGCCTAACACAAACAGTGCGCAGGCAATAGCTGGCTTGGCAAGTAAGCTCAAACCATTCACCAAATCGTGATAAAGCGTTACACCCAATAAGTTAATCGCAAGGCCGCTGCTTATACTTAGAACCACAGGATTCAGTAACATATTTTTCGCGAAGGCTCGCCATGAAAAGGTTTGCTGCGATTTTGCACTCAATAGAAAAGTCAGTGTAAACAGTAAAGCGCTGTGAAAGGTAATGATCATAAACACAATCCCAACCATTTGCTGCCCAAGTGCGGCGATAATAATTGGTAGCCCGACTAGTACGGTATTAGAGTAGCTACTACCCAGCGCAAACACGGCATGGCGAGATGCGGCTGATTGCTTATAAATTACATAGCGATCAAGTAAATACCCGAGTGCGTAGATTGCTAATACCGGAATATAAAAGCTTAAAAATCCAGCAATACTAACGCTACTATGTAAATCTGCTTGCGCCATATTGACAAATAAAAATGCCGGAACGCTAATATAAAAAGTAAATTTACTGAGGCCTGCGATGTGTTCTTTCGATAAAAATCGGCTACGACTACTAATGTAGCCACTTAGCACGATAAAAATCAGTGGAAAGATGATCGAAAAAATATGCACTTGTGGCCTTATTAAAGTGACGTTAACGTCGGAATTCGTCACTTTGCGGAAGGTTAATTAAAATAAGTACTGCGCCTTTACCGCCAAATTCAAGCGGGGCTTGGTGCATAGCAATAACATCGGGATGTTGCACTAAATACTGCGGTACTTTGTGTTTTAAAATACGCTCACCAATCCCATGCACGATACACGCGCAGTAGTAATGTTGTTTTTTACATTCGTGAATCAGTCCTGCAAGCTCATCTTTGGCAAGTTCTTTATTTAACCCATGTAAATCAAGGGTTAGCTCAGGTACGTAGTCACCACGACGCAGTTGTTTTGCCAAGTAGGAATCATGCCCTGGTTTGACATAGCTTACAGTGCCGTGCGTATCAATATCTGGCACATATTCGTCTGAAAAGAAAAATTCTGACTGATGTTGCTTTTTTTGCTGGGAAAATTGCTTCGCTTGTGACACTTTAGGCTTGTTAGTAAATCGGATAGTGTCTTGTTTAAATGCTTTGGCACCACTGATACTCTGACGAAATAAGTCTATATCGTCAGTGCTGATGTGATTGTTGTCGTGGGGATCTTTTTTCATGGCGGCAGTCTAAACAAAAAAACGCTAAAAATCGAGTAAAAAGCAATTGAAAAGACGGTACAATACGCGTCAGAACAGACTTTGAAAGTTAAGGAACATACATGAACCATTTCCAAATAGAAGACGCAATTTTAGACGAGGCAATTGCTGAACTTTCAACGTTGCACGATTGGTTACGTTGGACAACCAGTCAATTCGCGAGCAGTGGTATTTTCTTTGGCCACGGCACAGATAACGCATGGGATGAAGCGGTCAGCTTATTGCTACCAGCACTAAGTTTACCTGTTGATGCACCTAAAGAGCTAATGCATGCGCGTTTAACGAGCACTGAAAAAAATCGTTTAGCAGCATTAATCGCTGAACGTATTAACGATTGCACGCCAGTGCCTTATTTAACAAATATTGCCTGGTTTGCCGGCATGCCATTTTATGTTGATGAGCGTGTATTGATTCCGCGTTCACCTTTTGCTGAGCTAATTAACAACCGGTTTGCTCCTTGGCTTGAAGAGCCTGAGTCGGTAACCCGCATTCTTGATTTATGCACAGGCTCTGCATGTATCGCCATTGCGCTTGCACAAGCTTTTGAAGACGCGCAAGTTGATGCAGTCGATATTTCGTATGAAGCCTTAGAAGTTGCTGATATTAATATTAGTGATTACATGCTTAATGAGCGTGTATTACCTATTCAGTCAGACGTATTTAGCGGTGTGCCAGGACAAAAATATGACCTGATCGTTGCTAACCCGCCTTATGTTGATGCTGAAGACATGGCCGACTTACCGCGCGAATTCCACCATGAGCCAGAGCTTGGTTTAGCATCGGGCCATGATGGACTTGACGTCACTCGTACCATTTTAGCTGAAGCAGCAGAGCATCTAACTGATAACGGTTTGTTATTTGTCGAAGTTGGTAACTCTATGGTACATATGGATGCACTGTACCCAGGCGCGCCGTTTGAATGGATTGAATTCGAACAAGGTGGCTTAGGCGTATTTGTGATAAGCAAACAACAGCTTGTTAATTATTTCGCCGATTAATAGCGAATTTAAAAGCCGAGCCTTAGGGCTCGGTCTCAGTAGCCAGGAATGAGGAAAGTTAATGGCAGGTAATAGCATAGGGCAGTTATTTAAGGTGTCCACCTTTGGTGAGAGCCACGGCGTTGCATTAGGCGGCGTTGTTGATGGCACACCAGCAGGCCTTGAAATTAGTGAGGCCGATTTACAAATTGACTTAGATCGTCGTAAACCAGGGCAAAGTCGTTATACAACACAGCGCCGTGAAAGTGACGAAGTCAAAATTCTTTCAGGTGTATTTGAAGGTAAAACCACAGGCACAAGTATTGGTTTACTGATTGAAAACACCGATCAACGTTCAAAAGACTACGGTAAAATCGCTGACGTATTTCGCCCAGGTCATGGTGATTACACCTACTGGCATAAATACGGTATCCGCGATTATCGTGGCGGTGGTCGCTCATCAGCTCGAGAAACCGCGATTCGTGTGGCGGCAGGAGCGATTGCTAAAAAATATTTAAAGCAATTTCATGGTATTGAAGTACGTGCATGTTTAAGTCAGCTTGGGCCTATTAAAGCCGAAAACTATAACTGGGATGAAGTAGAAAACAATGCGTTTTTCTTCCCCGATACCAGTAAATTAGACGCGCTTGATGAGTACATGCGTGAGCTTAAAAAGCAGGGTGATTCGGTAGGCGCTAAAGTGAAAGTAGTCGCTAAGAATGTGCCTGTTGGCTTAGGTGAGCCAGTATTTGATCGTCTTGATGCTGAGCTTGCGCACTCACTTATGAGCATCAACGCGGTAAAAGGTGTTGAGATTGGTGATGGCTTTGATGTCGTTGAGCAAAAAGGCTCAGAGCACCGTGATGAGCTGACCCCAGATGGTTTTACATCAAATCACGCGGGGGGAGTGCTTGCGGGTATCTCGACAGGACAAGATATTATTGCGTCTATCGCGCTAAAACCAACGTCAAGCATTACGATTCCGGGTAACAGTATAAATACCAGCAACGAAGCCGTTGAAATGATCACCAAAGGTCGTCACGACCCGTGTGTGGGTATTCGTGCAATCCCCATCGCCGAGGCGATGATGGCGATTACCTTAATGGACCATTTATTACGCCAGCGTGGCCAAAACCCCCATGTTAGCCACGAGCATGGGCCAATCAAAGGCTCAATCTAAAAGTATCTATTTAGAAAAAGTAATGAGCGCGATAGCTTTCAAGCCATCGCGCTTTTTTGTGTTTTAATTTAAAATTTTAACAGAGGCAACAAGCTGTTTTTTTGATCAGTCCATTCTGCAAGTTGATAATTCCCGTAGTGCTTTATAGGCGATAAGTCACTAATAGAAACATCATTTAAAAAAGTGTGATTACTGGTTAATACCACCCAGTCAGAGCCCAGAGATTTTAAGCCACGCCCTTGATAACTGTACTTTATTAACGTTTTATCAAAATGCTGGCTGTGTGCTTGTAATACGGGCAATAAATCGATGTGGTTATTGGAAATATGCACGATCAGCACGCCATTTTCATTGAGTCTTTGCCAATAGAGCGACATAGCTTCTCGAGTGAGTAAGTGCGCGGGAATAACATCACTTGAAAAAGCATCAATGATTAACACATCAAATGTTTCTTGATGATTTTTTTGAAGCGCAATTCGACCATCACCTATGGTTACTCTCACATTGGCTTTACTGCTATTTAAATAAGAAAAATAATTCTTTGCCATGTCATGCACTGCAGGATTGAGTTCAAAAAAATGGAGGCGGTCACCTTGACCCACAAACTTTGCGAGTACACCAGCTCCTAAACCAATGACACCTATGTTTAATGCGCCCTGTTGTTTTAAAATCGTGAGAGATTTAGCAACACCCGTATGTTGATGATAATAACTTTGACCAAGGAATTGATTATTATCAAGTGGCTCTGCGCCATGGATGGTTGTGCCATCTATTAAGCGCCTTTCTTTTATTGTATTGGTATGAATATCTTTTACTGTGAGGTAACCGTAAAAATTGCGGCTCGTAGCAACATTATACTGATTAAAGTTTACGGCTAAGAAACAATAGCATGAGAGCCATACAACAGCGGTTGCAACGAGGGTGTACTTAATGTGTTTATTACCTGTTTGGGTTTTAAATTGGCAATAGCAAATAAAGCTAAAAATAACAGCTAACCCCAGTAGATACTCATCAAGTTGCACGAAAAGTAAAGGAGCAATCATGGTACTGCTAAGTGAACCTAGCACACCTCCTAGGGCAATATAAAAGTAAAAAGTGGTTAATTGAGCGTTATCAGGGGCTGTACTTCTTAGTTCACCATGACACACCATGCAGGCGGTTAATAAGATAGCGCAATACATAATGAGTTGAGCTAGTGCGCTAAATTGGCTGCCAAAATAAAACATTAACAGTCCAGCAAACACTGCAAATACAAACGTATACGCCCACACATAACGCTGATAATTTACTTTATTGGCAAACGTATAACTAAAAGTGAGTAAGTAAATCACCAGTGGCAAGGACCAAAGTAATGGCATTGGTGGAATATTAGTACTGATCATATGTGTTGTTGACACTAACATCGCGGTACTTAAGGCACTCAAAATAATCCAGATTGATTTTCCTTGTGATAGCTTTGCACTATTCGCTAACTGAGGTTTTCGGGCTACTTTAAGGTCTTTTTTTAGCAAAAACGCCATTATTAATAGTAATAAGGCACAGTAGCAGAGTAGCCCAAAAAGCCAATATGACTTTTGCTGCTCTAGCGAAAACAGTAATTCAAATATAAATGGGTAACTCATTAACGCCATTAAAGAGCCTAGGTTTGAAATAGAATACCAATGGTACGGAACATGTCTTGCAAAGGCTTGGATATACCAACGCTGTAAAAGCACACTGGTTGCGCTAAGTAGCATAAAAATGGGGCCTATTTCTCGCAATAAATGCACAAATACAGCGAGAGTTGGAGGCCAATCAGTGAAGTGAAAAATTTCGTTTTGTAAGTAAATAACCAGTGTTGCAATGATAACCAAGAACAGGTGAGTAACTACTTGTAATGTAATCGTGTACCGACTGATATAGTGTGCATAAAAATAACCAAGCAATAGCATTGTTTGATAAAACACTAAGCTGGCTGACCAGACAGAGGCACCTCCACCAAAGTGAGGTAAAAGTTGCTTTGAGAGCAGAGGCTGAATTTGAAAAAGTAAAAAAGCACTGATGAAAATAGTGGTGATTGATAAAAGTTTATACATTGTTTTTGTTACCTATTGAAAGATGAAAAAACAATCTATGAGTTTGAGTAAAGCCACAATGGAGTAATGCTTGAGTTTCTCTTAAGAAAACCTTAACCTTTGATTCGTCAATATTTATTGGAGCAGTAAGTGGCGAGTTATCGAATCGGTAAATTTGCGATTGATGAAAGCAGATGTTTAATTTCATCGCAAGAATATGAGCAAGTTGTCGAGCCCAAAGTCATGGATGTATTACATACCCTTTATATTCATCAGGGGAAGGTCGTAAGCCAAGAAATGATCTTCGCTGCGGTTTGGCCTAATTCAATATTTAATCCAAGCTCAGTACAGCGTTGTATTGCGTTATTAAGAAAAGCCTTAAAAGAAGATGCCAAGAACCCTCAATTTATAATTACTCATCCAAAACGGGGTTATAGCTTGGAGCAGGTTGAATTGAGCCAATCAACTAAAGCAACTAAAGCAAAAACGCAATGGTTGCCGTTGCTACTCGTGGTACTCGTTTTTACAGGCGTTGTAGTTTGGCAAATGATTGCTGATAAGCAAGCGCATCCAAGTTTTAGTCAATTAATGCCACTGACGTCAAGCGAACTGAATGAATCTAATTTATCTTTATCGCATAATGGTAACCACTTAGCCTTTGTTCGAGGTGATAAAGGCAACCAACATATCTGGTTAAAGGAATTAGCCACAGGTCGAGAAGCTAGGCTCACGAAGTTTGCTGCAAGTTATTTTGCCTTAGGGTGGTCTTCACAAGACAATGCGTTGGCGTTTGTCGAAGCGAGTGAGCATAATCAGTCACTCCAAACTTTATCGCTTGATTTATCGTCATTTGTGGCACGTGAGAAAATGACTGTCAATCGCTTTACCGAGACGACACTGACGAGCCATCATATTTATTGGGGAGCTGGAGAAGTACTCTATTTTATCGAGAAAAATAAACAAAGTAATGACACCCAACTGGTTTCACTGGATATAAACAGTAAACAAAAAAAGCGATTACTAGCGGCTTCTGAGCAAGATTGGTTACTTGTTCATGCGTTATCAAATGATGGTAGTAAAGTCGCGTTAGGTTTTGAAGCAGGACAAAATAAATACCGTATCGATGTGCTTGAGCTTGCTAGTAATACAGTGAAAACCATTGCAGTAATAGAAAACGGTATTCAAGGTTTGAGTTGGCATCCAAACAATCAAGCGTTATTAATAAGCCAACGTAACCAACTTATAAGTTTAGATCTTGAAGGTGAGCTGCAGCTTATTCCGTTTAATAATTATCAAATAATTCGCGATGCCCAGTACACTTCATCTGCTGAGTCAATTTTAATGGAATTAGTGAATGTGGATGTTGATATTGTCAGTCAAACACGAACAGATCCAAATACACTTACAAAGCGGGTGGATACTTCCTCGGTTGACTTTCTGCCAGTGTTTTCACCGGATTCAACAAAATTTGTATTTGAGTCACATCGCTTTGGACTAAAACAATTATTTTTGTATGAAAATGAAAAACAGAAATTAGTCTTCGCAAATCCAGATAACGAAGAGCTGTTTGGTACTGTATGGCATAAAAATGGTCAGCAAGTATTCACTGCAAGCAAAGATACCTTATATAAAATTGATATTGTCAGTGGGACCTATGAAGCTATTCCACATCCTCATCACTCATTTTATTTACGCGAAATGTATCATAATGAAGAATCCATTTTAGTCTCTTACCGCGCAAAAGATGGGGTTACATTTCACCCAGCTAAATTTGATTTAAATGATCTATCGCTGACGCCATTTTCTGGTTCTGGTAAACGCTTGAGTTGCTACGGTATGGACTTAGATGATAAAGACCAGATTTATTTTTCAAATAGTAATGAAGTTTTTCGCGTAAATTCTGACGGTGATATTGAGTTAATATGGCAGTCTCAACAAGATGAAATTATTGGAATTGCAGTTGAAAAGCAGCAATTAGCTATCACCTTAGAACAGCCGCATAGTATCAAATATCAAACGATTGATTTAGTTTCATCTGATAGCGAAAGTTGGCAATTAACAGCCCCAAAACAGCATATGCTGATTAATGCGTCACACGATTTGAATGAGTTTTTATACTTAACCGACCCTAAACGTACGCGCAAATTAGTCAAACTACTTTAATATGTTCTATCAGAGACTTAAGTTGCTCAAGGCTGACGGGGTTATGAGCATGATTACCATGCAAAAGCACTATATCAATCACTGGTAAGAGGGGGAGTGTTTCATCGGTAATTTCTTCTACGCTCTTTTGCATACTAATGCGTGCCATGCTCCCTATTGCGAGATTTTGCTCAATTAAACCATGTAAAGCCCCCACAGAGCCGCAGCAGGCGATAATATTAAAGTGTCGCTCTGCTTTCAGTAGACCTTCGATGCTGGCTTGGTGAAATTTACAGTCGCGTTGAAATAAGGCCAGTGGCAAGGGGGTTGCAGGGTTTAATTTAAAAGACGGACTTTTCACCCACACTCCTTGGCTTGATTGTATTAGGTAACCTTCCTCTGAGTTTGGTGAACGGGTCGCAATCACTAAATCAAGTTGACCTTGGTCAAGCTTAGCCCTTAATTCACTGCTAGGTGCGCAGCTAATTTGTATATCCAGCGCAGTATTTAACATGCGCAGTGAATTCACGAGTCGCGGTAAAATTGAATGGGCGTAATCATCAGGGCAGCCAATACGAATTCGACGGTTTCCAGTGCCTGCTTGAAGTTGCTTAAAGGCCTCATCGTGAAGATTGATTAACTGCTTTGCATAACTTGCTAATTGATGACCTTGTTGGGTAAGCACTAACTGTCGTCCTTGCTTCTCAAATAAAGAACTCCCTGTGTCTTGTTCTAGTTTTTTCATCTGCATACTTACCGCAGATTGGGTTCGACAAATCTGTGCGGCTGCGCGGGTAAAACTGCCCGTGTCTACAAAAGCACAAAAAGTTCGTAAGGCATCAATATCCATGATGTATCAGTTTCTCTTATGGGTTGTATAAAAACAATTGGCGAGTAATTCGCCTTTTGCTGCTCTATAGTGGTATTAATCTAATCGTTAAGGGATGAAAAATGCAATTATTTATTGGTAATAAAAATTATTCGAGTTGGTCATTAAGAACGTGGTATTTATTAAGTAAATTCAATATATCATTTACCGAGCAGCAACTTGTTTTAGATACCCCAGACTTTTATGACAGATTAAAAACGAAATTTCCTGTACAAAAAGTCCCTGCATTAATCGACGGTGATTTAGCAGTGTGGGATTCACTCGCGATTTGTGAATACATCAACGATGCTTATCTAAATGGCAGAGCATGGCCTGAAAACTTAAATAAAAGAGCTCACGCAAGAAGTGTGGCTGCAGAAATGCATAGTGGCTTTCTCGCACTCAGAAATGAAATGCCCATGAATATTCGAGCTAAAAGACATGTTGAGCTGTCAGAACACGCAAAGAAAGACATTGCGCGCATTGATGAGATATTTTCGATGCGACCACAATCGTCGTCCAATACATGGCTGTATGGTGAGTTTTCAATTGTTGATGCGATGTTTGCGCCCGTGGTACTGCGCTTTAAAACTTACCAAGTAACATTATCAAGCCCTGCACAAGCTTATTGTGACCAGGTACTATCGTGTCCTGTTTTGAATAATTGGATTGCACATGCACTGCAAGAAACAGATATTGTTACAAGTGATGAGGCAGGAGAGGATATTATTTAATCACCGCGCACAAAGCGATAATTTTATGCTTTGTGCCATTTTCGCAACTTTGTGTTGGTGCATGTGTGTAATTTATATACAAAAGAACGAGTTTAATTGTAAGCTCTTCACTCTATAATGGAACGGTTGCTCTTTATTTAAACACCTCATTACTCGCCTTTTTCCGTTCCTGCGTAGGTATATAATTATGAGCACATTCGGTGCAAAGTTATTAAATCAAGATATGTCAATTGCACGCTACTTTTGTCGGTTCAACTCTATGCAAGTTGAGCAAGCATTTACTCAAAGTAAGCTTGAGCAAGATAAAAAAACTGCACAGTTTCTTGCCTGTATCACCGCCATTATGATTATGCTGGTGACCTATTCCGATAAAATGATAATTCAACCCAACTTTTGGCCCGGTATTGCATTATTTAGCCGGACTATTTCTGTTGCAGTTTGTGTGATCACTGCTCTTGGGGTGTGCTATATCCGGACACCACAGCAATTATCGCAGGCGGTGGCTGCGTTTATGACATTCTTATTTTTTAGTATGCAATTTATGGTGTTCACCTTTGAGCGCCATTATGTCCTGCATATGTTTTTTGATGTGATTATTTTGATCACTATGTATTTCTCTACTTTATTGTCATTAAAGAATGCCACCTTAATCGGTGTGTCTTACAGTGCATTTGCAATTACCGTTATTTATTTTAATAAAGATGTAAGTAGCCATACTTTTTATATGGTTGGGTTGGCACATGTATCCGCTAATTTTGCAGGGGTCGTTATGTCGGCTCATGAGCATTTAATCCGTCGGCAGCTTTTTGTTCGTAACACTCAGCTAAGTCAACTTGCAGATGAAATGAAAAGACAGGCATTTAAAGATGCACTCACACAGCTGCCTAACCGGCGTGCGTTTGATAACAATTATGAGGGATATCAAAAATTAATTAAGCAGCAAAATAAAACGAAACATGTGTGTGTCGTTTTAGCTGATATTGATTACTTTAAACGCGTAAACGATACCCATGGACATGAAATGGGGGATACCGTGCTTAAACACTTTTCGACTTTTTTAACGAACTCTCTGCGCAGTGCTGATGATGTCTATCGATTTGGTGGTGAAGAGTTTGTCATTGTACTGCCGCTTTGTTCATTAAAAGATGCCACTGCGCTTATAAACGGCATGATAGCAAGGTTAAATGCCGAGGAGTTTAAATTAGGTAGTTGCTCTTTATCGATACAAGCAAGTTTTGGTCTGACCATCATGCGTGAGGAGCAGCAAAAATCAGTGATATCACGAGCTGATTTGGCTTTGTATCAAGCTAAGGAAGGCGGAAGAAATCAATTGGTTATTAAAATTTAATCGATACCAAGGTGCGTTTAATTTAGTCAATAAATTGTAATTATCCAAAGATACTTGTATATATTATCTGTACTTCTTTTTTCTTATATTCATTCAATAAAGAGAGCATGCAAGGAGATGCAGAATGCTATCACGCCATAAAAAAGGCTATAAAATATCAATTAGAGCGAGTGTTCTCTTAGTCTTTGCGCTTGCCAGTCTTTTAACGGGAATTGTGGCGATTAGCTTGCATTATTACTTCAGTGAAAAGTTAGTATTGCACACCAAAGCTCAGCAATTTAAGCAAACAAGCCAGCAGATTGCTGATCATATCACACGTATAAATCAGCGTGCAGATAACACCCTCAGCGTGATGGTTCATGACACACGCCTATTTTCACAAAGCCAAGGTAACTATGAGATTTTTCGAAATGTACTCATAGAGGTGCTTAGTCGCCACACAGATTTTTATTCACTTATTTTAGGGCGTGCGAATGGTGATTTTCTCCAAGTTATTAATCTAAAAGGGTATGCAAATTTACCCGCCAGCTTGAATATAAAAGATGAGTATAAATGGCTGGTCATTAAAGTATCGGGGGAAGGTGAAGAGCGTCGTAAGTCGATGTTATTTTTAGACTCACAACTGACAGTCCGTAAAGCAGAAGAACAACAAACCGATTTTGATCCACGAACGCGAATATGGTTTCAAGACGCAGAAAGTGGGGTTGTTACCAAATCTGAACCGTACATGTTTAATGTTTACCACGTACCGGGTTATACCTATTCGATTAAGTCAGATGATACCGGCGATGTGCTTGCGGTGGATATAGCAAGTTCGAGTTTAAGTGCGTATTTAACTGAGCAACAGACTAAAATGCAGTTTTTGGTTTCCGCCGAAATGTATGTCTATCAGGGTAGTGGTGACATTATTGCCAGCAGTAGAACGCAAAGCCATCAGCATACCTTTGACGATTTATCAGCGCTTATTAAGCTTGATGACCAAAGAACAGGCCTTGCAAATAAGCGTCATCAGTTTGGCAAAATGCTGGATGTACATGAAAATGGGATAGAAAAATACATGTTTGTCGTGCCCTTACCATTAAGCGGTGACATGCAAGCTGACAATGACGATTTCTTCACTGTATTGGTAGCAAAAGAAGATGTACTTGCGGTCATTCGTGAAAAAATTCGGATTTCTATTTTAATAACGAGTTTATGTTTATTACTGCTACTGCCAGTATCGTGGTTTTTTGCATCATCAATTGTGAATCCAATTTTAAAGCTTGTTGGTGAGAACAAAAAAATTCAGCAGCGCGAGTATAAAAATGTGTCTACTCTGTCAAGTAGCATTCTCGAAATTCATTATTTAGCCAATTCAATGGTTGATATGAGCCGTTCTATAGAGAAACACGAAAACTCACAAAAAGCACTTATGGAATCGTTTGTTGAACTTATAGCCCAAGCGATTGATGATAAATCACCTTATACAGCAGGGCATTGTGAGCGTGTTCCTGAGCTTGGCATTTGGCTTGCAAATGCTGCATCTGATTCAACAGATCCCGCCTTTGCAGAGTTTGCATTTAAAAACGAAGATGAAAAACGTGAGTTTAGACTGGCAGCGTGGTTACATGACTGTGGTAAAATTACCACGCCAGAACACATTGTAGACAAAGGCACCAAACTAGAAACCATTTATAATCGTATTCATGAAATCCGTACACGTTTTGAAGTGTTGCTGCGCGACGCTAAAATAAACTACTACGAAAAGCTGCTTGAAAACCCAACACACAGGGAGACACTGCAACAGCAGTTAGACGCTGAAACAGACAAATTACATGCTGACTTTGCTTTCATTGCTACTTGCAATGTGGGAAGTGAGTTTATGGATGATGAGCAACTTGCACGCTTAAAAGACGTTGCGTGTATTAAGTGGCATCGGCATTTCGATGCAACGCTTGGTTTATCGCCTCTAGAAGAAATGCGCTTTGCAGATTTAAAGGGGCAATCTTTACCTGTTGAAGAAACGCTGTTAAGTGATAAACCCAGTGACCTAATTACGCACCACAAGGCTGTGGAATACGATGCTAATTTAGGTATAAAAATGTCGGTTCCTGAATACAAGTATAATTTAGGTGAGTTATATAACTTACAAATTAGAAGTGGAACACTTACCGCAGAGGACCGATTTAAAATTAATGAACACGTTATCAGCACGATTCGTATGCTTAATAATGTGCCATTCCCCGAAGAGCTAGCCCGTGTGCCGCGCTATGCATCGACCCACCACGAAACCTTAAAAGGCACGGGGTATCCGCGTAAATTATCAGCGGATGACTTATCGATACCTGAACGAGTGTTAGTACTTGCTGATATTTTTGAAGCACTCACTGCAGCAGATAGGCCATATAAAAAGGCCAAACCATTGAGTGTTGCTATTGATATTTTAGCTAAAATGGTCGATGACGATCATATTGATCGTGACGTATTTAAACTGTTTTTAAGTTCAGGTATTTACCTTGAATACGCAAAACGCTATTTGAGCCCTGAACAAATAGATAACGTCGATATCGCAAAATACCTCTAACCGAGAGGGGTTGTTTTTACTTTAGGCTGAAAAGTCCGTACAATTCGCCTCGTTTTTGGTGCGTTGTTGTAACGCTTTTAACGAGATGAATGTAAGCCAGTATGCATCAGATTGCCGATTTAATCGCTATTTTTGACAGCACTTTTTATCAAAGCCATAACACGCGCTTAATTAAAGGTGCTGACGAGCCTATTTACCTGCCTGCAGATGAGCAAACGACTTATCATCAAATTGTCTTTGCGCATGGTTTTTACGCCAGTGCACTCCACGAAATTGCCCATTGGCTGGTGGCAGGTGAAAAACGCCGCTTACTTGAAGATTATGGCTATTGGTATTGTCCAGATGGTCGTGATAAACATCAGCAAGCTGAGTTTGAAGCGGTAGAAGTTAAACCCCAAGCAATAGAATGGGCGCTTAGCGCTGCGGCAGGGTTTGACTTTAATGTTTCGGTCGATAATTTAAATGGCGAACAAACGTGTCGTTTTGCTTTTCAGCAGCGTGTTCACCAGCACCTATTAAGTTTACTAGCGTCTGGTTTTAATCAACGAACTTACGCACTACTAAAAGCACTCAGTGATTTTTATAAGACCCCGTGGCCACTGACAAGTGCACAATTTGTATGGCAACATCCAGGAGAGTTATCTGATGCAGTTTAAGTTAGGTTTAATTGTAAACCCTGTTGCAGGGCTTGGTGGCAGTGTAGCTCTTAAAGGCAGTGATGGTGCAGATACAGCAGCGAAAGCCATGGCACTCGGCGCAGAACCCAAAGCAAATTTACGCACCCGTGCAGCACTTGAAGCATTACTTGCGTATCAAGACTCGCTCATTATATACACCGTTAATGGTGAAATGGGGGAGCGAACAGCCACCCAATTAGGCTTTAATACCCAGGTTATTTATCACAGTGGCGACGTTACGACGCCGGATGACACCGAGCAAGCTGCAAAGCGTCTCGTAGAACAAGGCGTAGACCTTATTTTATTTGCAGGCGGTGACGGAACAGCCCGAAATATTTGTCATGCTGTTGGCGACACTACACCCGTGTTGGGCATTCCCGCAGGCTGTAAAATTCATTCAGGTGTGTATGCTATTACCCCAAAAGCTGCGGGCCGAGTGGTTGAAATGCTTGTAAAAGGTGAGTTGGTGAGCTTAGGCGATGCAGACGTGATGGATATCGACGAAGCCGCATTTCGCGAAGGCACAGTAAAAGCAAAACGGTATGGTGAAATGCAAGTGCCGAGCGAAGTACGTTACGTGCAAGCGGTTAAAAATGGTGGTAAAGAAACCGACGAGTTAGTGCTTGCTGATATTGCAGCTTATGTGGTGTCTGACATGGATGAAGAGACTTTATACGTCATGGGCAGTGGCTCAACAGTTGCTGCCATTATGGAAGAAATGGGCCTAGAGAATACCTTACTCGGTGTTGATTTAGTGGCAGACCAAGCGCTGATTGCTCAGGATTTAACTGCACAGCAATTACTGGAGCTAACACACGGTAAACCGACTAAATTAGTGATCACCCTGATCGGTGGTCAGGGCCATATTTTTGGTCGTGGAAATCAACAGCTCAGTCCAGCACTTATTCGTGCTATCGGCCGCGATAATATTATTGTGGTCGCAACCAAAACAAAATTACAGGCCTTGAATGGCCGTCCATTGATTGCCGATACTGGCGACAGTGAGTTAGACGATGAATTAAGTGGTTATATTCGAGTAACCACAGGTTTTAATGACCATATAATGTATGCAGTAGGTCATCAAGATGGGCTGCACCCAGAGGAGAGATAACCATGAGTTTAGTAAATTATATTGATGCAGCGCAGCAATATTTTGATGATTTAGTTGATAAAGCAACCGATGATGAGTTATTTGCTGGTGGCTATTTACGAGGCCATTTTGATTTGGCGGTAGGGTATGCGCAAGTTGAAGAATTAAACTTATCAACCGACGAGCTTAATAACCAAGTCGAGTCGAGCCTGGTTAAAGCATACCGTAATGGTGAGCTTAACGAAGATGATAAAGCATTAGTGGTTCGTTTATGGGATGAAGTAAAAGCATTAGCCTAATCGGTGTTGATGTTATTTAAATAAGCGGCTTTGGCCGCTTTTTTTATATAGTTGAAGTACCCAAATCAGATAGCTTAGTTAACTTAAAATTTACCTCTTAACGCGGATGCGATAAGGTAAGCAAGAAATTTTTCTAGGGAATTCGAAAATGAATAATAACAATGATGTGCAGGCACCAAGCGGAGCAATCGCACGTTTTTTAAATACGATTGAAAGGGTAGGCAATAAGCTTCCTGATCCGGCCATTATCTTTTTAGTGGCCATGTTACTTATTTGGCTGCTGTCGTGGCTTTTTTCGGGCATGACATTTGACGCCATAGACCCACGAACAGGCGAGGCCATTGTTGTCCATAATTTGTTGGCGGGTGATTCCTTAGCCACCTTTTTATCGTCGATGGTAAAAACCTTTACAGGCTTTGCTCCTTTAGGTGTTGTGCTTGTTGCAATGTTAGGTGTTGGGGTTGCTGAGCATTCAGGCTTTATCAATACGGGCTTAAAGCTAATGCTAAAAGTCACTCCTAAGCAGCTATTGACCCCGTCTATTATTTTAGTGGCGATTGTTAGCCACACCGCAACTGATGCTGGCTACGTGTTAGTTATCCCGCTTGCGGGGGTTATTTTTTATGCGATGGGTCGTCATCCTCTTGCGGGTATTGCTGCGGCTTTTGCGGGCGTGAGTGGGGGCTTTAGTGCCAATTTCATTCCATCAGGTATCGATCCATTACTGCAAAGCTTTACCCAAAGTGCAGCACAAATTATTAATCCTGATATGGCGATTAACCCGTTAAATAACTGGTTTTTCACCTCAGCTTCAAGCTTATTCATTATTTTATTAGGCTGGTACATTACCGATAAAATTATTGAACCACGCTTACAAAATACCCCACTTGATGGTGACACCGAAGACTTACCCGCTTTTGATGAAGCGCGTAGCGATGAAAAGCGTGCGTTTTATATTGCAAGCACAGTGATGGTAGCAGGCCTTGCTTTACTTTGGTTTGTATCAGCTCCAGCAGACTCAGCTATGCGAAGCCCCGATGGCTCGCTGACTAACTTCCGTTCACCTTTGATGCAGTCTATCGTGCCACTAATTTTCCTACTGTTTTGGATACCTGGTGCAGTTTATGGCTTTGTGGTTGGCACGTTCAAAAGCTCAAAAGACATGATTGATGCCATGAGTAAAGCAATGGGCGGCATGGCGTATTATATTGTTATGGCGTTTTTCTGTGCGTTATTTATCGCGGCATTTAGTAAATCAAACCTTGGGGCATTACTGGCAATTGAAGGTGCACAGCTGTTAAAAGCCATGCAATTACCCAGTTCTGTAACCGTGATTGGTATTATTTTCTTAACTGCATTCGTAAACTTGTTTGTGGGTTCAAGCTCGGCAAAATGGGCATTACTTGGGCCTATTTTTGTGCCTATGTTAATGCAATTAGGCATATCGCCAGACTTAACCCAAGCAGCGTACCGTGTGGGTGATTCAAGCTCAAACATTATCACCCCGTTAATGCCTTACTTCCCATTGGTTGTCGTGTACTGCCAGAAGTATGTTAAAGGCACAGGTATCGGCACCTTAATTGCCATGATGCTGCCGTACTCTATCGCGTTCCTAATCGGCTGGAGTATCTTCTTACTAGCATATTGGGGCTTAGGCATCCCACTCGGCCTACAGTCAAGCTACGTGTACCCAGCGGGATCATAACGATTAAGTAATAAAGCCTCAGCCATGCTGAGGCTTTTTTATAGGTTATTAGGAATCTATGGTTTAATCATATGGGGTTGAGTGATTAATTAATTATACAATCAGAATTTAGTAAATATTTACAAAAAGTAGGAAGGATTATGTTGGAAGAGCTAGAAGCTAAAATCGAGAGTTTAGAAAATACAATTGATCAAGCAAGTGAATTGTTGAAAATAACTACTGGTTTAAAGAAGTCTGAAATAGAATCAACAAGCAAAATTACAGACATAATTTCTTCAACAGGCTCTTTTGATGTGTTAGAAGGACCTTCATATTTACTGAGAACTAAACCTATAAATTTAAAATTATCAAAGCCATTAGTTGTTTCTAAAATTGAACTAACTTTGAATTTAGAAAAAGATATAAAGTTAACTTATACAAACACCTCAGGTCATAAAATAAATCAAATTTCTGATAATTTTGAGAAGGATAAAAAATCAGGGTTATATAAATTAGTTTTTAGTATCTTAGCCCCAATTTCTGAATTTTCGATATCTACACTAGATGGAGAAGTAAATATAAAGTGTTTACAAGGATTTGTATTTAATGAGTCTACTACATCTAAAAGCTCTCACAATTCAATATATAAGCAAATCGATAAGCTTTACCTAATCCAAGAGGAGTCTTATGAGCTTTTAAGTAACCTAAAAGATGAATTTCATGATTTATCGAAATTTAAAAATAGCTTAGATGAACTCGAAACTGATCATCAAGAGCATTTAAGTTCTTTAAAAGTTGAAATTGATGAAAAAGATAATTTATTGAGTGACGTTAATGAGAAACTTAAGTCAGTTAACGTAGAGCTTACAGAAAAGAAAGATCTGCTTGCGGAAACAACAGCAACTTTGAAATTAACTAGAGATAAGAATGGTAGTTTAGAACAATCAAATAAAGTATATAGTGAAAATTTAGAGATATTAAAAAAAGACGTTAGAGACCAAACAAACAAACTTAAAACATTACAAGATGATGTAGATATTTTTAGCGAGGACTTCAAATCCTTCACAGGCGAGACCCGAAAACAACAATTATTCTATGGTGCTATTAGCATACTTTTTTTAGGTGTTTTATTTTTTATTACAATTTCTTTGTTTGAAAAAGCTGGTGATTTAATAACTTTTTTTGATCAAGGTAAGATAGAAAGTGTTTGGGATGTATTTTTAAGTCGTATCCCATTTATGTTTGCTGTTTTAGGCATTGTTGCTTTTATCGCAGAAGGGATGAGAAGGTGTATAAACCAAATTATAGAGTTGCATGATCAACGCCTAAGTTTTTTAAGGTTATCGATAGTTTCTAGAGAGGTGATAGAAAGTGCTACAGCTGATATTTCCTTAGAAAGAGAAGAAATAGTTAAACTTAGAACAAAGCTGAAGCTAGCGATGTTGAGACAACATATGGAAAAAGATTTAGGGACGAAAGAAATCAATTTGGGTCAAGATTCACAGAATGTTATTCAAATGGAAGTTAATGAGAAGGATCAAGGTGCTGCCTAAGGCTTAACCACAATTTCAAGGCTTATAAAAAGACACAAAAAAACCTTGTCACTCTCATGACAAGGTTTTTTAGTCGTTAGCTTTAAACGCTTAGTTTGCTGTGAAGCTTACTGGACGACGCTCTTTACGAGGGCCGCTACGTTTTTCACCACGGTCTTTGTCTTTGAAGCTACGCTTTTTATCACTGCGCTCACCTGCTGGGCGTTCGCTGCGCTCTGGGCGCTCAGAAGCGGCTTCAGCTTTGGTGAGTGTCATTCCCATTGGGCGTTTACAAATAAACACTTTTTGGAAGTGATCAAGCACATCTTTAGGCATGTTTTGCGGTAATTGTACCGTACTGTGACTGTCGTGCAGACGAATGTCACCAATAAACTTGCTTGAGATATCTGCTTCGTTAGCAATCGCACCAACGATATTTTTAACTTGTACACCGTGCTCACGACCTACTTCGATACGGTATGTATCCATAGGGCCCATGCTGCGGCTGTTACGTTCACGCGGCTCACGCGGTTTACGTTCGCGAGCAGGGCGATCACCACGGTCAGCACGTTCGTTACGACGGCGATCACCACCGCGTTCTGTACGTTCGCCACGCGGTTGAACTTTAACTTCTTCAACCTTGATTGGTGATTGTTGCTGCGCTAAACACAGTAAGGCACCTGCTAAGTCTTCGAAGCTTAGTTCAAGCTTTTCAGCCATGTTGGCCGCTACTTGGTTAAAGAACGTGATGTCTTTATTTTCAAGTGCAATAGTCAACTTGTCTTGCAATGCTTTGATGCGTTTTTCTTCAACAACTTTCGCTGTTGGTAAATCTACTTGTGCAATTTCAGACTTCGTATGACGAATGATATTTTTAAGTAAATAACGCTCGTTGTGTTTTACGAAAAGAATCGCTTTACCTGAACGACCCGCACGACCTGTACGGCCAATACGGTGAACGTAGGCTTCAGAGTCTTGTGGAATATCGTAGTTAATTACCAAGCTTAAACGGTCAACATCTAGACCACGTGCTGCAACGTCGGTTGCAATTACGATATCAAGTAAACCACTTTTCAAACGCTCTACAGTGCGTTCACGTGCTTGTTGGTTCATGTCACCATTAAGTGGTGCGGCAGAGAAACCTTCGCGCTCAAGTAATTCAGCTAATTGTACTGTGTCATTACGTGTACGTACGAAAACAATCGCACCATCGTATTCTTCAGCTTCTAAGAAGCGCACGATCGCTTTGTTTTTGTGTACGTGTGCATTCCAAAATACTTGTTCAACAGTCGATACTGTTGAGTTACGCGCTGAAATATGAACTTGCTCAGGCTCGTTCATGTATTTGCTGCTGATATTTTGGATTTGCTTAGGCATGGTTGCAGAGAAAAGACATGTTTGCTTTTCACGCGGTGTTTTTTCCATGATGCTTTCTACATCATCAATGAAACCCATGCGTAACATTTCGTCCGCTTCATCAAGAACAAGGGCTTGTAAGCTCTCGAATTTGATTGTGCCACGGTTAATGTGGTCGATTAAGCGGCCTGGCGTTGCAACAATGATTTGCGCGCCACGACGAAGTGCACTTAATTGGATGCTGTAGCTTTGGCCACCATAAAGGGCTAAAACTTCTACACCACGAGTATGCTTAGCATATTGTTCGAATGCCTCAGCTACTTGGATCGCAAGTTCACGCGTAGGCGTTAGAACAAGGATCTGTGGCTGTTTCACAGACGGGTCAATATTATTTAGTAATGGCAGTGCAAATGCTGCTGTTTTACCTGTACCCGTTTGCGCTAGTCCCAGTACGTCCTTTCTTTCTAGCAATAACGGTATACATTGAGCTTGGATTTCAGATGGAGTCTTGTAACCTAGCTCTTCAACTGCTTTTAAAATTGCAGGAGAAAGATTTAAAGATTCAAACGTGACTGGTTCTGACATTAATACGCCTCAACGAATTTAAAGAGGCGCGCATTGTATAGGAAATACAATGCAATTGCTTGTATAAATTACAACTAATTTGTATGTGGTTGATGTTGGTCATAATTTAATCAGCTGTAATTTACCAAAATCAACCATGTTTACAATTTATTGATATAACCCTAAATTTTCTTTAGCGTATGCTTCGAATTCTGTGAAGCCACCAATGTGAGTTTGGTCAATAAAAATTTGTGGAACGGTTGGGCAAGGTTTGCCAGCAGACTTTTCTAAATCTGCTTTGCTGATACCTTCTTTAATGATATCGATATAGCGAAATTTAAAATCCTCACGCTCGTTCGCTAGTTTTTCTGCTACGTCTTTTGCGCGTACACAGTATGGACAGCCCTCACGGCCAAAAATTACAGTCAACATATCGCTCTCCTCGATGTAAGTGTGTTGGTCTGGTTATCATATTAACGAATTAGATTCATAAAAACAGTGCATAAAATCGATTACTCTATTCTGTTTTTTCTCTGAGTGCCTCTTAAGTCAATTACGTGCTCGTATGCGCAGCCCAAGTTCTGTGGAATACCCCATAGAATGAGCTGTAATCGCGAGTTGCTCATTAATAACATAATACGTTGGGTAGGCACTGACTTTGTAATCTTGTCCTGTATACCGCGTCCCTAATAAAACGGGCATCGTTAAGTCTAGTGAATCTGTAAACTGCGTTATCTCGTCAATATTTTCATAATCAAGGGCAATGGCAACTGCGTTCAGTTCGCCTTGTTGATAGGCTTTTTCGAGATTAGGCATACTGTAGCGACAAATACTGCACCAAGGGGCAAAAAAATACAGCACTGTGTTTGTGCCTTTTAAATCGGCAATGGTGACGCGTTGCTGTGGATTGTCGAGTGTCGCTAAATTGAAATAGGGGGCGGGAGTGTGGTCTGTTGGTAATAAATTTCGTTGCTGAAATAGCGTAACGGCATACAAGATGATAGCCATCAACAGCAAGTTTTTAGTCAAAGCGACTATTTTTTTTAAAACTGAGGGTATTTTTTTCATTTTTATTTTGTACGTGCTTAGCCCTTTAAAATCAACTTATTCAGACCAGAATAAGCCTCAATAAATTTCAAAAAGAGAAAAAAATTGCAATTTTTTTTGTAAAAAATCTTGAAAAGATTTTGCTTGCCCATAAATCGTTTAGTGAGGACGCCTGATGGGTCCCAAACAAACCAAAGTAATTAAAATTTATATAATTAATTTAACTTTGTTAGCACTTGTTCAAAAGAAGAGTACTAACAAAATATCGCTTAAATATGAGGATATTATTATGCGTACAGTAGACTTATCACCACTTTATCGTTCATTCATTGGCTTCGATCATTTAGCATCATTAATGGATGCGGCAGCACGCACAGACAAGCAGCCAAGTTTTCCTCCATACAACATCGAAGCATTAGATAAAGACAAATACCGTATCACTATGGCCGTTGCCGGTTTTAGTGAAAGTGAACTGACCATTGAGTCAGAAAACAATACATTAAAAGTCAGCGGCACAAAAGCTGACAAAGAAGACAATGCAGAGCGTAAGTTTATCCATCAAGGAATTGCTGAGCGCAACTTTGAACGTAAGTTCCAACTAGGTGACCACGTTAAAGTACTCGGTGCAGACCTTGAAAATGGACTTTTAAGCATTGATTTACAGCGTGAAATTCCTGAAGCACTCAAACCACGTAAAATTGAAATTGGCAGTGGTAAATTGCTTGAGAATAAGTAATTAAGCTGTAATCAGCATTGTTTCCCCTTGTTATTTGTTAGAAGTAGGCCGCCTCATTTGAGGCGGCCTTTTTTATAATTTCTCTAAATTATCGACGCACCACTTTGCGCGTTTGAGAGTGGCTTGTTGCTGCGATTCGTCTTGTTTATACCAAGTGTTATAAATCATGCCTATACGCGGATTTTTGCTAAGCAATTGTTCGTGCTCTAGCATGAAGTTCCAATATAAACTATTGAAAGGGCACGCATCATCGGTGGCTTTTTCTTTCACGTTGTAATGGCAATCCTTACAATAGTCACTCATTTTATTAATGTAATTACCGCTTGCGGCATACGGTTTAGTGGCAATTAAGCCGCCGTCTGCAAATTGACTCATGCCGCGAGTGTTGGGCATTTCAACCCATTCGATAGCATCAATATAAATACCTAAATACCAAGCATCGACTTCATTTGGGTTTATGGCTGTAAGCAAACAAAAGTTACCCGTTATCATCAAACGTTGAATATGATGAGCATAGGCGGTGTCTAAACTTTGCTTAATTGCATGGTGCATACATTTCATTTTAGTGTTTGCGTGCCAAAAATAGTCGGGCAGGGCACGCTTTGCGTCAAGGGCATTTTTGTTGGCGTAGTCAGGCATATTTTGCCAGTAAATACCACGCACATATTCGCGCCAGCCCAGAATTTGTCTAATGAACCCTTCAACTTGGGCAATATCAATTTTTTGCTGCTGTTTTTCAAAAGCCTCAATCACGCGCTTAATAACCTGCATTGGGTGCAGCATTTTAGTGTTGAGAGCAAACGACAAGCGGCTGTGATATAACGACCATTGGTGCTCAGATTGACAGGTCATCGCATCTTGAAATTGCCCAAAGTGAACTAACAAATGATCGCAAAAAAAATCAAGAAGCTGCTTTGCTTCATAACGTGTTGTTGGCCAAAGTATCGAATGATCGCACTCTCCAAATGTCGTTATGTTATGTTTTTTTATGCGTGAAAGAATATCCTTAACATCGTGCCCAAAGCACAGTGGTTCAGGAATTGCGTTGAGATCATGTTGTTTTAACTTGTTTCTATTTTGTTGATCAAAGTTCCACTTGCCTCCGAGGGGTTCATTGTTTTCGTCCATTAATATATTGAATCGTTTACGCATTGCGCGATAAAAGAATTCCATTTTTACATGCTTGTCTTTTTTAAAGTGTTGGCATATATCATTAAAGGGAAGTAAAAAATGCTCTGTGTCGTATGCGTTAATCGCACACTCACTGTTTTCTGAGAATGCCTGTAATTGCTGTTTGAGTCGGTATTCATCGGGATACTGGTATTCAATGCGTTTACATTGGTAGTGTTTCGCTAAACGGGTAAGAAGGGCGGGTAATGATTCGTCATCTTTTGTGTCATCTAAGGTAAGATGTAGCACATTAAACCCCGCGCTTTTGAGCGCCTTTGCAAAGTGTTCCATTGCTAAGAAAAAGGCGGCAATTTTTTGTGTATGATGTTTTACGTAATCGGTTTCTTGTTTTAGCTCAGCGATGACATAAAGAGTGGTGTGCTGGTCTTCGTCTTTATACCAGCTGTGGCTAGCATTGAGTTGATCGCCAAAAATAAATCGCAAAGTAGAGTAATGCACAATAGTAAACCCATGATAATTGATTTAAATTACTACGTAATACCGCTGAATTTAGATCGTGTTGGCCCACAACATGCTTACAGAAACACAGGATAAACAACAGGGACGATATTATGAAACCACGCTTCTTTACTTTATTTACACTGGTTTGTTTAGGGGTCACTTTGAGCAAGGCGGCCAACGCGGCAATTTATCAATGTGAAAAAAATGGCATTGTTGAGTTTAGCCAACAACCTTGCGGCAAAGATGCAAAGTTGATCACCGTTAAAGAGCAAAACCCCACATTATTAGGCTCGCCAAAACCTGTTTCTGAATCAAGCGATGTAACAGCAGAGATTGATAACTATATTCGATTAAAGCAAATAGACGCTAAAATTGCAGAACACAATAATAAAATAGACTCTTACTCAGAACGGATGAACAATGAAATTGCGGCATTAAGCAGTCAAGCCGATGCGCAACTGCACAATTTGGTCGGAGCAAAAAAAGAAGCCGCCATAGCCAAACAGATGTCTGCCGTTTCAGAACGTTATAATTTATTGATCAACAATGAGCAGCGTAATATAGACAGGTTAAGCACAGAAAAAAGCCAGTTAGTTTTGCAAAGTAACGATACAGAAAAGAATGAAATTGACCATTTTATTCGTAGTGAACAGATTAAACGTGAAATCGCAGAGCACAAAGACAAAATTGACCGTTATCATGTTGAGCTAAATCAACAAATTAAGCGCCTTGAACAACAAGCCTCTACCAGACCGACTAATCTAGTCGATGCGAGTAGCGACCAGGCTTTATCAGACAAAATGTCTGCTGTGACCAGTCAATTTAATACACTCATTGCTGTTGAGCAGCGCCAAATCGATAGACTGAATAATGAACTTACTCAACATTAATTAGTGTCAGCCCTCAACTACGAACTAAGTCGAGTAGCGCAACGTGTATTGATTGAAATTACATTACTGTAAGCAAACAAATAGCTTTTAACAATGTTGGAAAATATACGAATTGCCTGTGACCACGCTTGTTTTAGGTGGCTGTTTAAGCCTCTTTGCTGGGACTCCAGCGTGTCGAAAAATGCGTCACACAAATGGTCTATATCGTGACTTGATACATTCAAAAAGCTTAGGTTGTTTGCTATATATTGAATGAAAGGCATCACCAAAAGTAAGTCATCAAGGTGTGACACAACCTTATTAAGCGCACAAAATAGTATATAGCTTCGTTTGCTTACACTCTCTTCGCTTGGCATCGTCATTGTTAGATTACGCTGGCTCAAATTGTGGTAAAAGGTGTGCGTAAATTGATGGAAATCAGGTTTTAGCAATTCAACATTCTGTTGTAAAAGCCTTTTTTGAAAAATAGATAGACTCATAGGAAAATCGCTTAATAGCCAACACTATAGTTTGTTCTTCTTATAGTGTTAACTATAGACCTATTTTTCCGGAAATAGGAAATTTTATGACAAGGTTGTCATTATTTTTTTTCGTAAAAAATTGTCCAACTAATTCATGCCCGAAGGTTGCTAATTGAGCGCTACATGCTTATAATAGCCGCCATTGACTTGATGTGCTTGCCACTCAAGCAAACGATATTAAGTAATTTACTTGATATCCATTGGCGCGGGATGGAGCAGCCTGGTAGCTCGTCGGGCTCATAACCCGAAGGTCGTCGGTTCAAATCCGGCTCCCGCAACCAAATTCATGTTAAAACATCGTAAGTTGTCTTTAACATGCACAGTAATTTTTTACTGTATGAAGTCGCGCATTCTGGGTAATGCGCGTTTTGCGTTTAGGCTATTTAGTTTAATTTAGTCAGGTAATTGACCGCAACCAAGCTTGGCCCTAGGCCACACAGTTTTATGCTTTAGGTGTGACGCCCCGCTTGGTTCGGGGCGTTGTTGTATCTGATCTAGCATGATTTTATGAATCATTATTAAACTCAGTATTTCAGGGCTATATGCCCTTTTTTTGTTTGTATGGAGGATTTTCGTGACAAAACTTGAGCAAGATTTAGTAGCCATGCTCTCACCAGCCGTTGAAATGTTAGGCTTTGAGTTACATGGTCTTGAGTTTGTGCAAGCTGGTCGCCACTCTACATTACGTGTTTACATCGATCATGATGCAGGGATCACGGTAGACAATTGTGCCGACGTAAGTCGTCAAGTTAGCGCAATCTTAGATGTCGAAGACCCAATTACAAACGAATACGATTTGGAAGTGTCGTCTCCTGGTGTTGATCGTCCATTATTCAAACAAGATCACTACGAGAAGGCACAAGGAGAAGAAGTACGCGTGCGTACTAAGCTTCCACAAGATGGTCGCCGTAATTTTAAAGGCGATTTAGTATCAGTTAGCAGTGATATGATCACACTTTCAGCAGATGGGACTGAGCATATGATTATGCTAAGTAACATTGAACGTGCGAACATCATCGCAAAGTTTTAATTCGAGTGCGAAGGAATAGGGCAAGCGAGGCATAACCCATGGCAAAAGAAATATTATTGGTTGCTGAAGCCGTCTCCAATGAGAAAGCGGTTCCAAAAGAAAAGATTTTTGAAGCGTTAGAGTTCGCATTAGCGACTGCAACAAAGAAAAAACACGATGGTGAAATTGACGTTCGCGTATCAATTGACCGTAAAACAGGTAATTACGATACATTCCGTCGCTGGAAAATCGCTCCTGTGCAAGAAGATGGTTCACTTGAGCACCCGTATAGCGAAATCACGCTTGAAGCGGCACAAGTTGAAGACCCTGAATTGCAAATGGGTGATTACGTAGAAGAACAAATTGAGTCAATTAAGTTTGACCGTATTACAACACAAATGGCTAAGCAAGTTATCGTACAAAAAGTACGTGAAGCTGAGCGTGCACTTGTTGTTGAAGAATACAAAGACCAACAAGGTGAGTTAGTAACGGGTGTTGTTAAAAAAGCAACGCGTGATGCTATCGTACTTGACCTTGGTAACAATGCAGAAGCGGTTATTTACCGTGACGACATGCTACCGCGTGAAAACTTCCGTCCGGGCGACCGTATTCGTGGTCTTCTTTACGAAGTTAAACCTGAAGCGCGTGGCGCACAGTTATTCGTAACGCGTTCTAAGCCTGAAATGCTCATGGAGCTATTCCGCATTGAGGTGCCAGAAATTGGCGAAGAAATGATTGAATTACGTGCAGCAGCGCGTGATCCAGGTTCACGTGCGAAAATCGCTGTTAAGTCAAATGACAAACGTATTGACCCAGTAGGTGCCTGTGTAGGTATGCGTGGTGCGCGTGTTCAAGCGGTGTCTACTGAACTTGGTGGCGAGCGTGTTGATATCGTACTTTACGATGATAACCCAGCGCAATTCGTTATTAACGCGATGGCACCTGCTGAGGTAGCATCTATCGTGATGGACGAAGACACGCACTCAATGGATATCGCTGTTGAAGCTGATAACCTAGCGCAAGCAATTGGTCGAAATGGTCAAAACGTTCGTCTTGCTAGCCAGTTAACTGGCTGGGAATTAAACGTAATGACGGTTGATGAAATGCGTGCGAAAAATGAAGCTGAGTCAGACAAGTTAATCAACTTATTTACTGAGTACCTAGATATCGATGATGAGTTTGCAACATTACTAATCAACGAAGGTTTCTCAACCCTTGAAGAAGTTGCTTACGTACCAGCATCAGAGTTTTTAGAAATTGATGGCTTAGACGAAGAAACAGTTGATGTTTTACGTTCACGTGCGAAAGACGCACTGACAACCAAAGCACTTAAAACTGAAGAAAGCCTAGAAGGTGCAGAACCTGCAGAGGACTTATTAGCCCTTGAAGGTTTAGAGCGTCACCTTGCATTCGTTATGGCAAGTAAAGGTGTTATAACATTAGAAGATTTAGCCGAGCAAGGTATCGACGAGTTAGTTGATATCACTGAGCTTTCAGAAGAAGAAGCTGGCAAACTAATTATGGCTGCGCGTAACATTTGTTGGTTCGCAGACGAGTAATTTATTAACGGAGGTATTACACACTATGGCAGAAGTAAATGTTGAAAAACTAGCCGGAGATATTGGTACAACTGTTGATAAGTTACTACAGCAGCTTGAGCAAGCCGGTATTTCTAAAAAAGCAGGTGATATGGTGAGCGAGGCTGAAAAGTCAACGTTACTTGATCACCTTAGCAAGCAGCATGGCGGCACGGGCTCGGAAGGCCCTGCTCGCATGACTTTGCAACGTAAAAGCAAGAGCACACTGAGTGTGACTGGCTCTACAGGTAAAGCAAAGTCTGTACAAGTAGAAGTACGTAAAACACGTACTTATGTTAAGAAAAGCGCCATTGAGCAACAGCAAGAAGAAGAGCGTTTAGCTGCAGAAGAAGCTGCACGTAAAGCAGCAGAGCTTAAAGCCCAGCAAGAAGCTGAGGAGCTAAAAGCGAAACAAGAGGCAGAACGTAAAGCGAAAGAAGAAGCTGAGCGTAAAGCCAAAGAAGAGGCTAAACGCAAAGCTGAAGCTGAGCGTAAAGCGAAACAGAAGCAGATGACCCCAGAACAAAGTGCTAAGTCTGAAAAAGATCGCGCCGAAGCTGAGCGTCTGCAAAAAGAAGCAGAAGAGGCCGCATTGAGAAAAGCTGAAGAAGAAGCGAAACGTCAAGCAGAAGAGGCAAGAAAGCTAGCTGAAGAAAATGAAGCTCGCTGGAAGAAAGAAGAAGAAGAGCGTAAGCAGCGTGAAGAAAGTGCTGATCACCACCTTACGACTTCAACTTATGCACGTGAAGCAGAAGATGAGTCTGATGCTCGTGAAGAGCAAACAGCTCGCCGTGCTAAGAAAAAGAAAAAAGGTCCAGCAAAAGAAAAATTTGTTGCACCTAAAGGTAAAAAAGGCAAGCTTAAAGCGCCTACATCGTTACAGCATGGTTTCCAAAAACCAACCGCAGACGTTAAAAATGAAGTTCGTATCAGTGAAACTATCACTGTTGCTGAACTTGCATCGCGTATGGCTGTTAAAGGTGCCGAAGTTGTTAAAACAATGATGAAAATGGGTGACATGGTTACCATCAACCAAGTGATCGACCAAGAAACAGCACAGCTTGTTGCTGAAGAAATGGGACATAAGGTTATCATTGTTAAAGAAAATGAATTAGAAGAGAAAGTGCTAAACGACCGTAACGAAGAAGGCAAAGCGCTTCCTCGTGCGCCGGTTGTGACAGTAATGGGTCACGTTGACCATGGTAAAACGTCAACACTTGACTACATTCGTTCAGCGAAAGTAGCATCAGGTGAAGCGGGTGGTATCACTCAGCACATTGGTGCTTATCATGTTGAAACAAATGGCAACATGATCACGTTCTTAGACACACCAGGTCACGCCGCATTTACCTCAATGCGTGCTCGTGGTGCAAAAGCCACTGATATCGTAATCCTTGTTGTTGCAGCAGATGATGGCGTAATGCCACAAACTAAAGAAGCGGTTCAGCATGCGCGTGCAGCTGGCGTGCCTCTAATCATCGCTGTAAACAAAATGGACAAAGAAGGCGCAGATCCAGATCGCGTTAAAAACGAATTAGCACAGCTAGACGTTATTCCTGAAGAGTGGGGTGGTGACACGCAATTCGTCCATATCTCTGCAAAAACAGGTTTAGGCATTGATGACTTACTTGAAGCGGTATTAATGCAAGCTGAGATCTTAGAACTAACTGCACCATCAGAAGGGATGGCTGCGGGTGTTGTAATCGAATCACGCTTAGATAAAGGCCGTGGTCCAGTTGCATCTATCTTAGTTCAGTCTGGTACGCTTAACCAAGGCGATATCGTACTATGTGGCCTTGAATACGGCCGTGTACGTGCAATGAAAGATGAGAATGGTAAAGACATTAAGTCTGCTGGCCCATCTATTCCTGTAGAGATTCTAGGTCTTTCTGGTATCCCTGCTGCAGGTGATGAAGCAACGGTGGTTAAAGACGAGCGTAAAGCCCGTGAAGTTGCTTTATATCGTCAAGGTAAGTTCCGTGAAGTGAAACTAGCGCGTCAACAAAAAGCGAAGCTTGAAAACATGTTTACTAACATGACTGAAGGCGATGTTTCTGAAGTTAACGTGGTACTTAAAGCGGACGTACAAGGTTCAATTGAAGCAATTGCTGATTCATTAACTAAACTATCTACTGATGAAGTTAAAGTGAAGATTGTTGGTTCAGGCGTAGGTGGTATCACCGAAACTGACGCAACACTTGCAGCAGCCTCTAATGCAATCGTTGTAGGCTTTAACGTTCGTGCCGATGCATCAGCACGTAAAGTGATTGAATCAGAAAACCTAGACCTACGTTACTACAGCGTAATCTACAGCCTGATCGAAGAAGTTAAACAAGCCATGTCTGGTATGCTTGCACCAGAATTTAAGCAAGAGATCATTGGTCTTGCTGAAGTTCGTGACGTGTTTAAGTCACCTAAGATTGGTGCTATCGCAGGTTGTATGGTGACCGAAGGTATCGTTAAGCGTAGCGCACCTATCCGTGTACTTCGTGATAACGTGGTTATCTATGAAGGTGAGCTTGAATCATTACGTCGCTTTAAAGATGACGTAGCTGAAGTTCGTAACGGTATGGAATGTGGTATCGGCGTTAAGAACTATAACGATGTTAAAGTTGGCGACCAAATCGAGGTGTTCGAGACGGTTGAAGTACAACGTTCACTTTAATTTCGTCTAAGTCACTATTATAAATGGGGGCTAAGCCCCCATTTGTGTATTCGTAATTAAATTAACTTATTTATATACATCAATAAGTTATAATTTTAGAGTGAAGTATAATGAGAGAATTTTCTCGCACTGATCGTGTTGCACAGCAAATTCAAAAAGAGATTGCTGTTATTCTTCAACGCGAAATTAAAGACCCGCGCTTAGGTATGGTAACGGTGTCTGCAGTTGAGGTATCTCGCGATCTTTCGTACGCGAAAGTATTTATTACAGTATTCAATACTGATGATGAAGATAAAGCCAAGCAGAGCGCTAAAATCCTGAATGAAGCAACGGGTTATATTCGTTCTTTATTAGGTAAACGCATTCGTGCGCGCATTATGCCAGAGTTACGTTTTGTCATTGATAACTCACTGATGGAAGGTATGCGTATTTCAAATTTAGTGGACTCGGTTATTCGTGAAGATAATGCAAAGCATGTCAACGAAGATGATAGCGAAGAAGGCACTAAAGACTAATGGCTAGACGCAGTAAAGGCCGTGCAATTGACGGCATTTTATTACTTAACAAGCCGCAAGGTATCTCGTCTAATAAAGCATTGCAGCAAGCAAAGGGCATTTACTTTGCACAGAAGGCCGGGCACACCGGCGCGCTCGATCCGCTTGCAACAGGCATGCTGCCGATTTGTTTTGGTGAAGCAACTAAGTTTACCCAGTTTTTGTTAGACACGGACAAAACGTATGTCGTACGCGCTAAACTTGGGGAACGTACAACCACCTCAGATTCGGATGGCGAAGTTGTTGAAACGCGTCCAGTAGCGGTAACTCGTGCTCAACTCGAGCAAGAGATCGCAAGTTTTTTAGGTGAGTCGGACCAATACCCATCAATGTACTCAGCATTAAAATATCAAGGCCAGCCTTTATATAAATATGCACGCGAGGGCATTGAGGTACCGCGTAAATGCCGAAAAATTAATGTGTTTAGTTTAACGCTTGATGAGTTTGATGAAGCAAATAACGAAGTGCAAATGACCGCCCATGTATCGAAAGGGACGTATATTCGCACTATTGTGGATGACCTTGGTGAAAAGTTAGGGTGTGGCGCACACGTTATTATGTTGCACCGAAGTGCTGTTGGTCATTATCCGAGTGATAAAATGGTGACGCTTGAGCAACTTGAAGAAAAATTGCAACAAGCCAAAGCCGATGACGTTGCACCGTCTACTTATTTAGATGCGCTTTTGTTACCCATGGATACCGCGTTGGTTGACTTACCTGTGATTGAAATTAGTAAAGAACAAGGTATGGCATTTAGCCATGGTCAAACCGTGGTGATTGGTAAGCCCGTGCCTGATGGTGTGGTGAAAGTAATGGCTGATGGTATATTCATTGGCACAGGCGAGCGTCATAAAGACGGTCACCTAAAATCAAAGCGTGGTTTATCGAATCAACTGCCAGAGTAAAGATTACCTTGTAGTTATTGCTAAAGCTGGTAGAATACGCCCGCTCAATCGTTTTGGCTGAATTAGTGATCGGCTAAGACACAATTTAAATTAATTTTTGGAGTTACTATGTCACTAAGCAATCAAGAAAAAGTTGAAATCATTGCTAAATTTGCACGCGCTGAAGGCGACACTGGTTCACCTGAAGTACAAGTTGCACTTCTAACGTTCGATATCAACAAGCTTCAAGGTCACTTTGCTGATCACAAGCACGATTTCCACTCACGTCGTGGTCTTCTTCGCAAAGTAAGCCAACGCCGTAAACTGCTTGATTACCTTAAAGGTAAAGACATTGCACGTTACACTGCGTTAATCCAAGAGCTTGGCCTACGTCGCTAAGAACTAGATTACGAGAAAAGGGGCTATATAGCCCCTTTTTTTGTGCGCGTATGAAAGGTATACTAGCGCACAACTTAGTAGCACAGGTTGCTAAGTGTTTGAAAAATCATCATTGCCAATTGTAGTACTTAATTGATTTTACTTAAGGTTAATTAAGTACTGTAATTGGTACTTTGATGGACTATTTTTACCAATTCAGAGATGCAGCTTACGGGCTAATTTTTCTGAGTTGCTTCTACATTTAAAGGACATTTTTAAGTGCAAGCAATTATTAAAGAATTTCAACTAGGTCAACACACTGTGACACTAGAAACAGGTGCTATCGCTCGTCAAGCTGACGGCGCTGTACTTGCAAGCATTGGCGACACTTCAGTACTTGTTACTGTTGTTGGTAAGCGTGATGCACAACCAGGTCAAGACTTTTTCCCACTAACAGTTAACTACCAAGAGCGTATGTACGCTGCGGGTCGTATCCCAGGTGGTTTCCTTAAGCGTGAAGGTCGTCCTAACGATGGCGAAACACTTATTGCACGTTTAATTGACCGTCCAATTCGTCCACTTTTCCCGAATGGCTTCGTAAATGAAGTACAAGTTATCGCGACAGTTGTTTCTGTAAACCCTGAAATCCAACCTGATATGGTTGCAATGATTGGTACATCAGCAGCGCTTGCAATTTCTGGTATTCCATTTAATGGTCCTATCGGTGCATCACGTGTTGGTTTCATCAACGGCGAATACGTTCTAAACCCAACGTTAAAAGAGCTTGAAGAAAGCCAACTTGATTTAGTGGTTGCGGGCACAGACAACGCGGTATTAATGGTTGAGTCTGAAGCGAACGTACTGTCTGAAGATGTTATGTTAGGCGCTGTTGTATATGGTCATGAGCAATCTCAGGCTATCATCAACGCAATCAATGAGTTCAAAGCAGAAGCGGGCAAGCCTACATGGGATTGGACTGCACCAGAAAAGAACGTTGCACTTGAAGAGAAAGTGGCTGAACTTGCTGCTGATAAAGTGGGTGAAGCATACCGCATCACTGACAAAGTAGCGCGTAAAGAAGCGTTAGGCGCAGCTAAAGACGCTGTTATTGAAGCGCTTTCTGCTGAGCTTGCTGAAGACGAAACACTTGATACTCAAGAAGTAAGTAAAGTATTTGGTTCTTTAGAGAAGAAAATTGTTCGTGGCCGTATCACTGCCGGTGAAAAACGTATCGATGGTCGTGAACCAGATATGATCCGTGCACTAGACGTAATGACGGGTGTATTACCGCGTACTCACGGTTCTGCTATCTTCACACGTGGTGAAACACAAGCACTTGTTACTGCAACGCTTGGTACAGAACGTGATTCACAGTTAATTGATGATTTAACGGGCACGCACAAAAACCACTTCATGCTTAACTACAATTTCCCTCCGTTCTGCGTAGGTGAAACAGGTTTTGTTGGTTCACCTAAGCGTCGTGAAATCGGCCACGGTAACCTAGCTAAGCGTGGTATCCAAGCTGTAATGCCAACACTAACTGAGTTCCCTTACTCAATCCGTGTTGTATCTGAGATCACCGAGTCTAACGGTTCATCTTCAATGGCGTCTGTATGTGGTACTTCTCTTGCGTTAATGAACGCGGGTGTGCCTATTAAAGCCTCTGTTGCAGGTATTGCGATGGGTCTTGTTAAAGAAGAAGAAAACTTTGTTGTTCTTTCTGACATCTTAGGTGATGAAGATCACTTAGGTGACATGGACTTTAAAGTTGCGGGTACTTCAGACGGTATCACTGCACTTCAAATGGATATCAAAATCGAAGGTATCACACAAGAAATCATGCAAATCGCGCTTAAACAAGCAAAAGCTGCACGTTTACACATCTTAGGTGTAATGGACGAAGCGATTTCTGCTCCTTCTGAAGAGTTATCTCAGTTCGCTCCACGTATCTACACGATGCAAATTCCGGCGAAGAAAATTGCTGAAGTAATTGGTAAAGGTGGCGCAACGATTCGTCAACTTACTGAAGAAACAGGCACAACGATTGAAATCGAAGACGATGGTACAATCAAAATTGCAGCAACTGACGGCATTAGCGCAAATAATGCAATCAAGCGCATTGAGCAATTAACAGCAGAACTTGAAGTAGGCACAATCTACACAGGTAAAGTTGTTCGTATCGTTGATTTTGGTGCATTCGTTAATATCCTTCCGGGTAAAGATGGCCTAGTGCATATTTCTCAAATCAGCACTGAGCGCGTAAACAACGTTACTGATCACTTAAGCGAAGGCCAAGAAGTACAAGTAAAAGTACTTGAGGTTGACCGCCAAGGTCGCGTACGTTTAAGTATCAAAGAAGCGATGGCACCGGCTGCTGAAGAAACAGCAGAAGCGCCTAAAGACGCTGAATAAGGTTTGATTTTCCAGTAATTTACTGGATACAAGAAAAAGGGGCTGTTTAGCCCCTTTTTTTATGCTTTAATGAAACTCAATCGCTTCAACTTTGTCTACAGAGAATTCAGGTATTAAGGACTTTAATGATTTTTAAACACTTAGCATTGACAGCTGTGGCTATTTTTTCTTTAAGTGCATGTCAAACAACTTCTCAGCCTGAGTCAGTCCCTATTGTTAATGTGCCGTTCACCGCACCATTAGCGTCTGATTTTCGAAATGAAATTACCATAGCCCGTTATTCAGAGCTGCTTAATCGCACCGATTTAAGTGCAGAACAACAAGCAAAACTTTATTATGATCGCGGTGTGTTATTTGACAGTTTGGGCATGTCGACATTAGCGCGTATAGACTTTAATCGGGCCATTAAACTAAAGCCTGATTTAGCAGAAGTGTATAACTTTTTAGGTATTCATCACACGCTTATGCAACAGTATGAGCAGGCGTATGAGCTTTTTGACTCGGCGCTGGAACTCAATGAACAGCATGAATATGCTTATTTAAACCGCGGAATTGCGTTGTATTATGGAAATCGTCCATTATTAGCGCAAGACGACTTACAGCAGTTTTTAGACCGCTCACCCAGTGACCCTTATCGTGTTTTATGGCTTTACCTAGCACAAGCAGACGCTGACAAGCAGCAAGCGCTGATTGATTTAAAAGCCAATTCACAAGGGGTTGACGAATCCCAATGGGGTTATCAATTACTTGCATTGTATTTAGGCGAAATCAGTGAGTTTGAATTCTTATCAGGTATTATTGAAGGGGTTACTTCTGAGCAAGAGTATGCGCATCGTTTATGCGAGGCGTATTTCTATCTAGCTAAATTACATCAAGCAGCAGGTAATGATTACATTGCGGCTGATTATTTTAGGCTTGCTCTTGCAACAAATGTGCATGAGTTTGTTGAATATAAATATGCGCGTCTAGAGCTTGAGTTAATGGCTGGTGAAGACGCGAGCTAATGTTTACCTGATAGGCGGGTTATTACTGAGCTTGAGCACTCTCTCAAGCTCGGTATCTGACTTCACGCCTTCGTATCTTTATTATTTTAATAAAACCCCAACACGTGCTGTGGCCATTTTCTATTTGGCTCCCACTGTTGTGAGTTCAAACCTTACCCTTGTTGATAATGTTCAATTACGGCAACTCGCTGAACTAGGTGAGTTAGATGCTCATTACCAACTCGCATTACGCTTTCTACAACAAGGTAACCCTGCGGCAGCTAAGCTGTGGTGGCAATCCGAGTTTGATAATTATGCTGTGGACCAGCAACAAGCCTTAGCAGACAACTTGATTGCTCAGCAGCAGTGGCAGTCAATTGAATGGTTGTGGCAAACGAATCGTTTGCCACAAGGCGATGCGAGGCAAGCTTGGTTGTTACGCCAGCGCTCGGATGCAGAGTATATAAAGGCCGATTTTGCAAAACGTCACAATTTTTCATTGTCATTACACACAGTGAGTGTCATGCCACAGTGTAAATTTAATGTGTTGATGTTGACTGATCATCATGCAGGAATTAATGCACTGAAATCATTTAAACGTTTTTACCAAGCTAAACCAGAGCCAGAGAAGAATAGTTTTTGCTTTAGTGAAATTGTCTACGTTGGCGATCAGTTTTCTTGCCGTAATCATGATATGGCAGTTCAGTGTAATTGGGAAAACGCTGTTGCATACAATTGGCCTGCAGGCTTTGACTTTATCGTAATGATGTCAGAGTCGGGCGCGGCAAATGTGGTTGGGGGGATTATGCATATTAATTCTCAACAGAGCTATCAAGTGTTTTTGCATGAGCTAATGCACTTTAATGGTTTTGAGGATGAATACCCACTTCCAGAGAAAAAACAGCAGTGGTTGTGTAAACAGCAGGGTAAAGTGGCGCCTAATTTATTCATTGCCAATGATGTATTGCCACCAAGTGGTTGGCAGAAGAGCCGCGCATGCAAGAATTCAATGGCGTATAAACCCAGTCCTAATTGGTCAATTATGCAATACCAAACAATGGCGTTATCACAGCAATACAGACAACTTTGGCAAAAACAAATTAACCAGCCCTTAACAAAGCCGATAAGGTTTATTGATTACTTCACGTTTTTAGGTGTAAAGCCAACGATAACAACAACTTCAAGCTTGGATAAATTTTCTGACTAATCGTAGAATTATTGCTATTTTAACACACAAAGCGGTTAAAAAATGTGCAAATAGGCTGCTCTCCTATAGACAAAATAGCACCTGATCAGTATAACTATACGCACTGTAAGCTTTTTTTGAAGCCAACTTTTAACCATCCAAATGAACAGTACGCACCTAACTATAACTAGCAGCGGTATTGATATTCTTATGACACAAAAAGGCTCCTTATTATGACTTTGCTCTGGATACCCCTGTTATCCTTAATCGGCAGTGTTATTTCATCCTGCACTTCAAAACTAACGCGAAATCAAAGTACGGCTTTGACCATGTTAGCGCCTTTGATTGCCCTTGGAATTGTATTCTCGTTTACGCCTGCGGTTTTTTCTGGCGAAATAATCCGTTATAGCGCGGACTGGATCCCGCTACTCAACATGCAAGTTTCATTTAGGCTTGACGGCCTAACCTTGCTGTTTCTGTATATGATATTAGGCATTGGTGTCTTGGTCATATTCTATGCTCGCTATTACCTGAGCAAAGATGACTCTTTACCGAAGTTGTACTGCTATCTAATGCTATTCATGACAGCCATGGTTGGCATTGTTATGTCAAATAACGTGATTCAATTATGGCTATTTTGGGAGCTAACCAGCATTAGCTCGTTTTTACTAATTAGCTATTGGTGGGATAAGTCAGAAGCACGTAAAGGTGCGCGCATGGCATTGGCAATTACTGGTGCAGGTGGTTTAGCGTTATTAGCGGGTTTATTACTCATCGGCGATATTGTTGGTAGTTATAATTTAGATGTTATTTTAGCCAGTAAGACACTGATTCAATCGCATGATTTATATGAAGTGGCATTGGTACTTGTGCTGTTGGGGGCGTTTACTAAATCGGCGCAATTCCCATTCCATTTTTGGTTACCGCATGCCATGGCAGCGCCAACACCTGTGAGTGCGTATTTACACTCGGCAACCATGGTTAAAGCAGGGATCTTTTTACTCGCCCGTTTTTATCCTGCCTTATCAGGAACCGATACGTGGTTTATTTTGGTTGCTATGACAGGGTTATCAACGTTGCTTGTTGGTGCTTACGTTGCGCTCTTTAAGCATGATCTAAAAGGGCTGCTTGCCTACTCAACAATTAGTCATTTGGGCCTTATTACCTTATTGCTTGGTTTAGATACAGAGCTTGCGACTGTGGCCGCTATTTTTCATATTATTAACCATGCGACATTTAAAGCGTCTTTATTTATGGCCACCGGTATTATTGACCATGAAACGGGCACACGCGATATGCGTAAACTCAATGGTATGTGGCGTTTTATGCCATATACCGCCACATTAGCAATGGTCGCAGCAGCGGCAATGGCGGGTGTGCCACTACTGAACGGCTTTTTATCGAAAGAGATGTTTTTTGCAGAAACACTGCATCAACAAGTGCTTGGTTCAATGTCATGGTTAATCCCTGTTTTAGCGACCGTTGCAGGTGCGCTCTCAGTCGCTTATTCGGCGCGATTTATTCATGATGTCTTTTTTAATGGTGACCCAATTGATTTGCCAAAAACGCCTCATGAACCGCCGCGCTATATGCGAGTACCAATCGAAATATTAGTCGTAGTGTGCATATTAGTCGGTATGTTCCCGCATTTTGCGGTCAGCGATATTTTGGCTTCAGCGTCATTTGCCGTTTTAGGTGATGCGGCGCCAGCCTATAAGTTGTCTGTTTGGCATGGTTTAAACCTTCCGCTGTTAATGAGCTTTATTGCGACCTGTTGCGGTATCATCATTTATGTGCAGCGCAAACACCTGTTCCATTTCCAAGCATCGCTCCCCACGCTGAATGCTAAAAAAGGATTCGACCTTGGCTTGTACAGTGTTATTAAGTGGTCGCAACAGAAAGTTAATCGTATCGAAAATGGCTCGCTGCAACGCTATGCTTTTGTGATGATTGCGGTGGTTCTTTTATGTGCAGGTTGGCCACTGTTTGAAATGCGCCAACTAGCAGGGGCAAGTGAACTAACGCCGATTGATTTTCATAATGCGATAGGGGCTGGCTTATTAATTATTGGTGCGCTGGCAACTGTTATTTGGCATCGCTCTCGTATGATTTCACTGATCATGATTTCAATCGTGGGCTTAATGGTATCGGTCGCATTTACTCGATTCTCGGCACCTGACTTAGCATTAACTCAATTAACGGTTGAAGTAGTGACTGTTATTCTACTGATGCTTGCGCTGTTTTTCTTACCACAGCGCACACCAAAAGAATCAAGCTCATTACGCATGTTACGTGACCTAGGTATATCCTCTGCATTTGGTGTTGTTATAGCAAGTATCTGTTATGCACTCCTAACTAGACCGCTTGAGTCTATTTCAGACTTTTTTGTGGCAAATGCAAAAACAGGCGGTGGGGGAACCAACGTTGTAAATGTGATCCTTGTTGATTTTAGGGGATTCGATACATTAGGTGAAATCACCGTGTTAGGTATCGCTGCACTGGGTATTTATAAACTATTAATTAACTTGCCATTATTTATGCCAGCAAGTGACAGTGAAGGGCGACCTTGGGCACGTGAACGATACCCCATTTTACTTGCCAGTATTTCACAAAGCTTATTACCGCTTGCGTTATTGGTGTCTGCGTACATTTTCTTGCGTGGTCATAACTTACCAGGAGGCGGTTTTATAGCGGGGTTAGTGACTGCGATTGCCTTTATTTTGCAATATATGGCTAACGGTTCTAACTGGATTGCGGCACGTTTTGATGTGAATTACCGTAAGATTATCGCTTCCGGTATTGCCATAGCCTTATTCACGGGGTTAGGAAGTTGGGTGTTTGGGCGTCCATTCTTAACAACATGGTTTGATTATTTTGATATACCGCTAGTCGGCAAGACAGAACTTGCCAGTGCTATCATGTTTGATTTAGGTGTGTATTTAACTGTTGTAGGTGCAACGCTGATGATTTTAGCAAGTTTAGGAAAACTCACTGCTGATACACCCAAGCAAGAGGTAAATATTTAATGGAAGTATTGTACGCATCATGCGTGGGCGTGCTTGTCGCGTGTGGAATTTACTTAATTTTAAGAGCACGAACCTTTCCGGTGGTGCTTGGTTTAACCATGTTATCGTACGCGGTAAACCTATTTTTATTCTCATCAGGCCGTTTAACAATCAATAAAGCGGCTGTGCTTGGCAGTGGCAGTGAATATGCCGATCCGTTACCGCAAGCGTTAGTATTAACGGCCATTGTTATTGGCTTTGCAATGACGGCATTTGTGGTGATTTTATCTATTCGTGGTCGCGCAGATTTAGGTAACGACCATGTAGACGGACACCTGGTTAAATCGTCGAAGGAGCAAAAATGATCCAGCATTTAGCTTCATTGCCTATTTTAATCCCTATGCTAACAGGCGTTATACTTTTAATGCCGCCCTGTGGGAAAAACCTCTATATTCGCCGTGTTATGTCGGTGATTATGGCTGTGATCACCGTGCTCATTAGCGCTGGTTTATTAGTGTATGTGAATGATACTACGCCACTTGTGTATGCTATTGGCGATTGGTCAGCACCGTTTGGCATTGTATTAGTGGCCGACAGATTAGCGACATTGTTAGTGCTTTTAACCAGTTTACTGGGGGCTGTTGTTGTACTTTATAGCTGTGCCGGAGATGACAAAAAAGGCAGTTTTTTCCACCCATTAGTGCACTTTTTGATCTTAGGTGTGAATGGCGCGTTCTTAACGGGAGATGTCTTTAACCTGTTCGTCTTTTTTGAAGTATTGCTCATCGCTTCATACTCATTATTAATGCATGCTGGCGACAAACACAACACCCGAGCTGCGTTGCAATATGTGATTTTAAATTTAATTGGTTCAAGCGTGTTCCTGATAGCATTAGGCGTGCTCTACGGTGTACTAGGCACATTGAATATTGCTGATTTAGCCCAAAAAGTGCCTTTGCTTACAGGGGATGATGTTTATTTAGCAAAAGTAGGTGGTTTGTTGCTTATTGTCGTGTTTGCGTTAAAAGGTGCGTTATTACCGCTGCACCTATGGCTGCCGAACACCTACGCAAGCGCATTACCGGTTGTGGCTGCACTCTTTGCTATTATGACTAAAGTGGGTGTATACGCCATGCTGCGTGTATACACCGTTATTTTTGGTGATAATGCAGGCGAGCTTGCGCACATGGCTCAACCGTGGTTATGGGGTTTAGCACTTGCTACCATTGTAATGGGGGCCATTGGTGTCCTTGCCAGCCAAGACTTTAGAAAACTGGTGGCCAACTTAGTCATCGTATCAGTCGGTACGTTAGTGGCACTTGTTGCGCTTCAAAATGTAGCGGCAACTGCGGCATTACTCTATTACTTAGTGCATTCGACTATCGTGTGCGCCGTGTTGTTTTTACTTGCTGACTTGGTCGCGCTTCAGCGTGGTAAAGTTGCAGACCGTTTAGTTGCAGGACGCGCTGTCGCTCAGCCGTTTTTGTTGGGGATTAGTTTTGTGATAGCCGCACTTACAGTTGTGGGTATGCCACCGCTGTCGGGCTTTGTGGGTAAAATTTGGATTTTAAAGAGTACCCTAGATAGCGAAAAAGCCATGTTATTTTGGCCTATTTACCTTTTAGCGAGTTTGGCTGTTTTGGTGGCTATTTCTCGTGCAGGTACAAGCTTGTTTTGGGATCATAAACACAAAGACAGCGATGCAATAAAAGGCGTCAATGCACACCCACTGAAAGTAATTGCATTAATGACGCTATTAATTTGCTCGCCGTTGATGGTTATTTTTGCTGGGCCAGTGTCTGAATTTATGTTGGCGACCTCAGAGCAACTGTTCGACATAAACAGTGGTATCAATGATGTTTTACATGGAGGCCAGTAAATGCGGTTAGAAGCTCGTTTTCGTTGGCTACCTACGCCATTTCGCAGCGTATTATTATTTATTGTGTGGCTGCTATTAAATAATAGCGTGTCACCTGGGCACCTATTGTTGGCTGCTTTCTTTGCTATCACGATCCCGTGGATTACTTTTCCATTTCGTGACCCGCAACCGTTAATTGTAAGACCGGGGCTGGCATTTAGACATTTATTGTTAGTTTTATACGATATTGTCACAGCCAATTTGCAAGTTGCACTTTTAATTTTGGGACCAACTAAAAAGTTGCGTCCGGGGTTTGTTAAAGTGCCTCTCGATTTAAGTCATGAAATGCCAATCACAATTTTGGCAAGCACCGTGTCGCTAACCCCAGGTACGGTAAGTGCTGAGGTGTATCCTATTCCTGAATCACTTGCGGAAGGGGAAGAAGTACAGCAACGCTATTTGTTAATTCATGTCTTGGACTTAGCAGATGAACAGGTGTTAATTAATACGATTAAGCAGCGCTACGAAGCACCGCTTAAGGAGATTTTTCGATGCTAGACACGGTTTTTTTAATTGTTTACGCCATGATCGCAATATCGTTATTGCTTAACTTGTGGCGTTTGATTGCAGGGCCATCAGTGCCTGATCGCATTTTGGCTCTTGATACTATGTTTATCAACACCATCGCATTGATTATTCTGTATGGGATGAGCATGGATACAGGGCTTTATTTTGAAGCGGCTTTACTTATCGCCATGTTGGGCTTTGTGAGCACCGTCGCTGTATGTAAGTACCTGCTACGCGGCGATATTATTGAATAAGGTAACAGATGATGAGTGAGTGGATTGTATCAATCTTATTATTAATTGGTGGTTGCTTTATTTTAATAGGCTCAATAGGGTTAGTTAAAATGCCTGATTTTTTCATGCGTTTACATGGGCCAACGAAAGCAACAACATTAGGTATGGCATCGTTACTCATTGCTGCCATGGTTTATTTTACTTACACCCACGATGGCGTGAGCGTAAAAGAAATTTTAATTTCTATCTTTTTATTAATTACCGCACCTATCAGTGGCTACATGCTCATTAAGTCGGCAATACATCATAAGCTACGGGCTAAAGAAGGCACGAAGGGCTTAGATAATATTGAAGACGATTAATATCTGAGCACACAGCATTGTGTGATCTGCGATGGTGGCTTTTATTGCGCTCGTAGATCGCATAAAATGCCCCGTCATTAAGCACACTAGGTAAATATGTCATTATGCGAGTAGCACTTGGAGTAGAGTACAACGGCGCACGTTATAGTGGTTGGCAGCGCCAGTCACATGTTAATAGCGTACAACAAGAAGTAGAAACTGCGTTGTCGCGCATTTGTAATCACCCCGTTGAAATAGTCTGTGCTGGCCGAACTGATGCTGGAGTGCATGGCACTGGGCAAGTCGTGCACTTTGATACACACGCAGAACGTGAAATGGTCGCGTTTACGATGGGCATGAATACCTTACTGCCTAAAGATATTTCGATACGTTTTGCAAAGCCTGTTGATGAAGATTTTCATGCTCGCTTTAGTGCGACGGCGCGTCGATATCGTTACGTGATTTACAATTACACTTATCGTGGCGCAATTATGAGCGAAGGGGTGACGCACTTTCATCACCCACTAGATGAAACTAAAATGCAAGCAGCCTGTCAGTATTTAATAGGTGAGCATGACTTTACTTCGTTTCGCGCACTGCATTGCCAAGCGAATACGGCAAATAGAACGATTCATCACTTGTCTGTAAAACGTCAGGGTGACTATGTCGTTATTGACATTAAAGCCAATGCATTTTTGCACCATATGGTGAGAAATATCACGGGCTGTTTAATGGATATTGGCTTACATAAGCATGAGCCAGTGTGGTTAAAAGAATTACTTGATTTAAAAGAGCGTGCAAAGGCAAGTGCCACTGCAAAAGCGGCGGGACTGTATTTAGTGGACGTGGATTACCCTGAGCATTTTGGTATTCCTAAAACCCCATTAGGACCTTTGTTCTTACCTGATTCAGATAGTTAACTGCGAAAGGCTCACTACTAAGACCAGTTTTTTATATCGTCTGCGGGTAATTCATGTTTTAATTGAAAAAATCTGTCTGCTTATTTCTTGTGTAAATTACTAAGTGGTATTTCACTTTAGCAGACTGCGACACAGAACAGTATTAAGAGAGTTGCAAATGAGTTGGTTAGAAAAAATCTTACCTAAAACGACTAAATCGTCAGGTCGTAAAGAAATCCCTGAAGGGGTTTGGGCTAAGTGTACAGACTGTGATTCAATTTTATATAAAGCAGAATTAGAAAAAGCACTCAATGTATGCCCTAAATGCGATCACCACATGCGTTTAAGTGGTCGTAAGCGTCTTGAAAACTTTTTAGATGACGCTGACCGCCAAGAAATTGGTGCACAGCATGAGCCAAAGGACGTTTTAAAGTTTAAAGACTCTAAAAAGTATTCAGATCGTATCACGCAGGCGCAAAAAGTAAGCGGTGAAAAAGACGCACTTGTTGCAATGAAAGGCCGTTTAAAAGGTATTCCAGTCGCTGCTGTTGCATTTGAGTTCTCATTTATGGGTGGTTCAATGGCGTCGGTTGTAGGTGCACGCTTTGTTGATGCTGTTGACCAATGTTTAGAGCACAACATGCCGCTTATCTGTTTCTCTGCATCGGGCGGTGCGCGTATGCAAGAAGCATTAATGTCATTAATGCAAATGGCTAAAACAAGTGCAGCTTTAGCTAAAATGAGCGAAAAAGGCTTGCCATTTATTTCAGTATTAACAGACCCAACGATGGGCGGTGTATCTGCATCACTTGCCATGTTAGGTGACGTTAATGTCGCTGAGCCAAAAGCATTAATTGGTTTTGCAGGCCCACGCGTTATTGAGCAAACAGTACGTGAAACGCTTCCAGAAGGTTTCCAACGCAGTGAATTCTTGTTAGAGCACGGTGCAATTGACATGATCGTTGACCGTCGTGAAATGCGTGACACCCTTGCTCGCATCCTCGCAAAATTTATGAACTTGCCTTCTACCGAACAAGAGCATAGAGTAGCGTAAATTTCAGCTTAACTGATTACACGCTATGACAGAAATCCTTCCTAGCCAATCATCGAGCCTTGATGATTGGCTTTGTTATTTAGAAAGTATCCACCCTGCAAATATTGAGATGGGCTTAGAGCGCGTTGCACGCGTTGCTAATCAAGTCGATTTACTCAATAGCCCTAGCAAAATTATCCTTATCGCAGGTACGAATGGTAAAGGCACGACTGCGCGTTGTCTTGAAAGCCTTCTTCTGGCGCAAGGCTTTAGTGTTGGTACGTATGCTTCTCCTCATTTAATTCGATATAACGAGCGAGTGCGTATTAACGGACAAGAGCTGGACGATCAATTTCATGTTGATGCGTTTGATATGCTCGAAAAAGGCCGAGGTGACACGTCACTGACTTATTTTGAATATGGCACCTTAGGCGCGTTAGCTATCTTTAAACGCCATGCTGTTGATTACGTGCTGTTAGAAGTCGGGTTAGGTGGACGATACGATGCAACAAATATTGTTACACCGCATGCCTGTGTGATTACTACCATCGACCTTGATCATAAAGAATACCTAGGTGATACACGTGAGCTTGTCGGTTACGATAAAGCCGGTATTTTTCGTAACAATACTCCCGCAGTTGTTGGCGATTTAAATATTCCTCATACGGTTACCGATTACGGTAATGAAATTAACGCGGATATGGTGTTATCTGGCCGTGATTTTACTTTTGCCGAGGACGCTGACGGGTTTAATTGGCAGTATCAGGGAAATAACTGGCGCTTTGCAAAGCCTGCCATCCCTTGTCAAAACGCTGCAACTGCACTGACGTTATTAAGCAAGCTTGCACTTTTACCACGTGAGCAGCAGGTGCGTGAGTGCTTGGCAAATTTAACGGTAGAAGGGCGCTTTCAACAATTAAGCGACACACCACGTGTTTTTACCGATGTTGCACATAATCCTGAGTCAGCACGTTATTTAGCGCGCAAATTAAGCGTGTATAAAGATCAAGGGTTTAAAATTCATGCATTAGTCGCTATGCTTGCAGATAAAGATAAAGTGGCTGCGATGTCGGCCGTGGCAGATGTGGTTGATGAGTGGTCATTAGCGAGCTTAGATTGTTTTCGTGGAGACACAGTTGAAAATCTAGCGAAGGCACTGGCTGAGACACCATCGACAGCACCCAGCACGCATTACCCTAATGTAGAAGCTGCGTTGGATAAAATAGTGCAAACAGTCGATGCGAATACCTTAGTGATTGTGTTTGGTTCGTTTATCACTGTGGCTGCAGCCATTAACTACTTTAAAAAATAGAGAGGAATTCGGTGAACGCAGGGTTTATTAATCGCTTAGTAGGGACCACCATTGTGGTTGTAGCGGCTATTGTCTTTATTCCAAATATTTTGGATGGAGAGAAGGTTCATTACACAGACGGCTTTAAAGCGATCCCTGAACGCCCAGAGTTCACGACGATTGACTTACAAGAGGCGATTGATAATAAGGTCGCCTCAACAGAGCAGCCCTTAGCAGCGCAGGTAGAAGATATTCAGGCTGATGACGCAAAGCTTGCTTCAGACCACGTTAAACAAATCGATGAACCCGCCAAAATGGTCGAAGCATCGACAGACGACACCGTGACTATTGCTAAAATAGAGCCTAAAGCGGAAGTTAAAACGCAAGTTAAAGCGCAGCCTAAGCCTGCTGAAAAAACAGCAGAACCGGCACGCAAAGCCGAAGAAAACTTGACGCAAATGGCTTATGTGATTCAACTCGGTAGCTTTTCGCACGCTCCAAACGTTAAATCACTGCAAGAAAAGCTAAAAGCAAACGGCTTTAAAACCTTCACTCGTCCAATTAAGACCCCTAATGGCACTTTAACAAAAGTCTTTGTGGGTCCGTCACTGAATAAGAAAGAGCTTGAGAGTAAACTGCCCGAGTTAAAACAGCTAACCAAGTTAAATGGCAAAGTTACTCAGTTTGAAGTAACAAAGTGATCTAATCTAAGTTTTACGCTTTCATACCAATGCGCTTATTTAGTTCATTAAAGTGATTTAGTCCCTTAAAGTGATTTAGTCTAATTGCGGATTGGTATAACCCCTTAACCCTCTAACGAATCCTGTAACAGCGACAAGGGGGCTTTCACCGAACGGGTGGCGATACAGCTCAAGTATCATTTAAGTTGCCACAACACCGTACAGCCCCCCTTGTAACGTGCCAAAGGGCATGGCTAAAACATGTTTTTACTGCCTTGTTGATTTAGCCAAGATATCACTATTGCCTGCAATCAATGCCTTGTCTAAATACGTTTTATATCATGCTGAAATCTTGCATCTACAGGTGGTTTGGGTATAGAATGCGCCCCAAATTAACGACTAGTTGGTTATTATGATCTGGGTTGATTACGCCATACTTGGCATCATTGCACTGTCTACCATCATTGGCTTAATACGTGGCTTTGTAAAAGAAGCAATGTCATTGGCTGTATGGGCTGGCGCATTTATCATCTCTAGCTTGTTTTACCAATATTTAGCATCCTTCCTAACAAGTATTTCAGAACCCCTTTTAAGAAATGCTGCCGCAATAGCCATATTATTTTTTGCGACACTCCTGTTAGGTGGATTACTAAACTATATTTTAGGTGAGCTTGTACAACGTACTGGTTTATCTGGCACCGACCGTGTTTTTGGCATAGTGTTTGGTGCGCTTCGAGGCGTGTTGGTCGTGAGCGCGTTACTCTTCTTTCTTGATGCTTTTACCGGTGCACCTAATACGCATTGGTGGGGCAACTCTATTTTGATTCCAGAATTTGGCTTTGTTGTTGAGTGGTTCTTTTCGTACCTCGAAAACAACTCAAGTTTTTTAAATTCTGTAAACCGTTAATCGGCGAGGATAAATTTAATGTGTGGTATCGTTGGCATAGTCGGAACTTCTCCTGTTAATCAGGCGATATATGATGGCTTAACTGTTTTGCAACACCGCGGTCAAGATGCAGCTGGCATCATTACCATTGAAAACAACACGTTTAGCTTACGTAAAGCCAATGGCCTAGTTAAAGATGTATTTCATACCCGTCATATGAAGCGTCTACAAGGAACGATTGGTATTGGCCATGTTCGCTACCCGACAGCTGGTTCATCTAGCTCGTCTGAAGCGCAACCTTTCTATGTTAACTCGCCATTTGGTATTGCACTTGCGCACAATGGTAACTTAACAAATGCAGAAGCATTAAAGCAGCAATTATTTTCAGAAGCTCGCCGTCATGTTAATACAACATCAGACTCTGAGATCTTACTTAATATCATGGCGCATGAGTTAAGTAAGCCAAATAAATTAAAGCTTGAAGCACAAGACATTTTTGATGCTGTCACTGAAGTAATCAATAAAGTAAATGGTGGCTATGCAACAATTGCAATGATCATCGGCCACGGTATTGTTGCTTTTCGTGACCCGAATGGTATTCGTCCGTTAGTATTTGGTAAGCGTGAAACGGCAAACGGCACAGAATATATGTTTGCATCAGAAAGCGTCGCATTAAAAACAGACGGTTTTGAGTTTGTACGTGATGTTGCGCCAGGCGAAGCGATTTATGTGACTGAAGACGGTCAGCTTTTCTCTCAACCTTGTGCTGACAAAACGAGTTACTCGCCTTGTATTTTTGAGTTTGTTTACTTTGCTCGCCCAGATTCAAACATTGACCGTATGTCAGTGTATGCAACGCGTGTCAACATGGGTACCAAGCTCGGTGAAAAAATTGCACGTGAATGGGCCGATAAAGACATTGACGTTGTGATCCCTATTCCTGAAACATCATGTGATGTCGCACTGGAAATTGCTTCTGTACTTAACTTGCCATACCGCCAAGGTTTCGTTAAAAACCGTTATATTGGTCGTACATTTATCATGCCTGGCCAAGAAATGCGTAAAAAGTCAGTTCGCCAGAAATTAAATGCGATTGACCGTGAGTTCAAAGGTAAGAATGTACTGCTTGTAGATGATTCAATTGTACGTGGTACTACCTCAGCGCAAATCGTTGAGATGGCACGTGAGTCAGGTGCTAAAAATGTATACTTTGCTTCAGCAGCGCCTGAAATACGCTTCCCGAACGTGTACGGTATTGACATGCCTTCGGCTGCTGAGCTGATTGCGCATGGCCGTGAAGTAGAAGACATTAATGCAAGTATTGGTGCAGATGGCCTAATCTATCAGTCACTTGATGACTTAATCTCGGCAGTAAGCCAAGAGAACCCTGAAATCACACGTTTTGAAACATCGGTATTTGATGGTCAGTATATTACGGGTGATATTGATCAGGATTATTTAAACCGCATTGACCGCTTACGTAATGATTCAGCGAAATCAACGCGTGAAAATGCAATGTCGTCAGGTTTAGAGTTACACAATCAAGAAGAGAATGGTGCTGATTAATTAGCAACTTGCTTGAATAATAAAAAAGGAGCTTGCGAGCTCCTTTTTTGTTTGTGGAAAGAAAGGATTTAATTCTCGTTAGGTAAACATAGGATGGACAATGCCGTTAGTCCACAAAATAGCGGTTGCAGCTAAAATAATAACCAATAAAATCAGTCCGCATGTGACCACTGAACTGGCATAAATAAAACCTCGCTCCTCAGGGATATGCATTAAAATGGGCACCCCTGTGTAGAGTAAATATACCGAGTAAGCAAGCGCGACCAAGCCTACACACACGACAAACCACAGCTCGGGTAGAAATGCAGCAAGCGATGACATAAACACCGGTGTTGCCGTATACGCAGCAAGTTCCAAAGTTTGTGTAAAGGTCGGTTTTGCTCCAAACGTAACGGCCATCCAATGCGCAAGGTAGGCCAGCGCAAATACGCCTACTATTAGTGCAAAATACATCGCAACCGCGATAAGCAATGCACTATCATGGGTCAAAAAGACTGCTTCACCTGAGCCAATGCTCCAACCCAAATGAACTGAAGAGTAATACCCCATAATAGAGGGGATACACGCGATAAGTAAGATATGTGATAAGCTGTAACGCAAGCTTTCATGCCGGTTATCAATGGTTTGCCACTCTTCGAGTGGATGAGCATATAAGCCCCATAGATGGTTTAGAATCATAATTGTTGCCCCTGTAAAAAAGGAATATGAGCTGTTTTATTTTTGTACAGCTTTGATTAAGTTATGGTTCACTTATTAAATCTTGTCAAGAAGCTGAAATAATCGAATACTCAGTTAAGATGTAACTCTTTAGTGCATATAAGAAATTACTTTTGCCCTGATTTGGGTCATGGAGTGAAACGATATTTATGTGGTAAAATGCACGCTTGTTTGACGATGAGAATAGAATCAGTGCCTTACTCTGCATTATTAGCCCCGATACAGTCATTTTTGCAATGCGAAACACCCGATGAGTGGATTGTTGCGGCAACCAAAAAAGAAAATTTAGATATCGTATTAATCGATCACTTAATTTGTGAATTAAAAGCGGCACAGAGTGCGATGTTTTTAATTCGTAAGTATGCGGTTGATAAAGAAAGTGCGGATGCGTTACTTGAGTGGTTAAAGCCCTTTGAAACACTTATTTATAAGCGCGACGGCGATTGGCGTGAGCTTGCAGATAAAAACAAGCTGACTAAGTCGATGATCCCAAAGTCGGATTCACCTTATGGGCAAGATCTCATTGATAAAATGGTCATGCTTATTAAAGAAGAGCTGCATCATTTTTATCAAGTGCTTGAGATTATGGATGAATATGGCATTGAGTATAAAAGTATTACCCCATGTCGTTATGCCAAAGGGATGCTGCGCCACGTAAAAACTTACGAGCCAGATGCCTTAGTTGATAAGTTAATTATTGGTGCCTACATTGAAGCACGCTCGTGTGAACGTTTTGCCAAATTAGCGCCGCATGTTGATAAACGCTTAGGTGATTTTTATATTTCATTGCTGCGCTCAGAAGCGCGTCATTACCAAGACTATTTAACACTTGCGCAAGAGATCAGTGAGTTCGATATCAGCGAGCGTGTCGAATTTTTTGCGCACATTGAAGCTGAGTTAATTTCAACGCCTGATGACGATTTTAAATTTCACAGTGGGGTGCCTGTTTAAGGCATCTCAGTGCGAATAAATGGTGAGTAGAAGGCTTGTTTTTCTTTGTCACTTAGTTGATAACGATTAAGGATTATTTCTGCTTGGCCATTGTTAATTATTTCGACCAAGCCTTTTTCTAATTCGTTTTGAAATTCAATTGATTGAGGATGGCTTTTAGCTGAAATGATATAAAGTTGATGAGTCGCAATATTGGGGTTTAACGCGGTAATAACCACATCGCTGTTTTGTAATTTACTATTATGTGCGAGCCAGTATTCAGCCACTTCTTGCGTACCTGCTACGAGGTCAACCCGCTCTTGCTGAAGCAAGTAAAGGCTTTCAACTAAATCACGTGTGGTTGTAATACCTAATGTTGAGTTGTTCGTAAATTCTTCACTACTCACATAATCTTCCCCCATACTAATGGTATAAGGTTTCAGAGAATCAATAGAGCCATTGTAACGAATTACGGCATCTTGGCGCTTAAACAAGACAACATTGGCAAAGCCGAGAGGTTTTGAATAATAAAATACTTTGGCTCGATCTTCTGAGTAAAAAGCACCTAGAACAGCAATGTGCTTATGTCGTTTGGCTAATTTAAGTGCCCGAGCCCACTGTGTATATTCAATGACGGCTTTTTTATTTTGACTTTTTAAAGCGGCAATAACCACCTCATGAACCCAACCCGGTTTTTCACTATTATCGATTAGAAAAGGTGGGAAAGGCTCTGTGACTAACCGCCAAGTTTGGCTATTGAGTGTAAAGCAAACTAGTAAGCAGCACAGGCATGTTAATCGTGTAATCATAAAACGGCACGCTTTAAACGGAGACTCTGTTCAAGCATAGCTAAAATTCTTACGATTTAAAGGGGGTGTGGACGAGTTCTTGATTGTTGGGGGTTACTCTTAAATATGAGCCTTGTTCATACCAGTCACCTAACACAGTACGAATTAACGTTTTACCATTAACAGTGTATTGATGAACATTTGGGCGGTGTGTATGACCGTGGATCATATTGGCAACGTGGTGCTTTTTGAACATGGCAAGTACAGCTTCTTCGGTTACATCAAGAATTTCGAGTGCTTTACCTGCTTGGCTTTGTTTTGACTTTTCGCGGGCGTTACGGGCAATTTTCTTTCTGTACCATAGTGGCATCGCTAACATGAGCTTAGGCCACCACCAACCACGACTTTTTTTACGAAACTTTTGATATTCAATATCTTGAGTACACATTTCATCGCCATGCAGTAGCACCGTCGGCGTGCCATATAAATCAATAACAACCTGTTCAGGCAGCAACGTCATATTGGCGCTGTTGGCATAGCCGTCACGCATAATAAAGTCTCGATTGCCGTGTATGAAAAAAAGCTCAGTACCACTTTCAGCTGCTTGTCTTAAGTGTGCAGCAACACGTTCTGAAAGTGTCGTTTGATAGTCATCACCAACCCAAACTTCAAAAAAATCACCCAGAATATATAACGCATCTACGTCATCATTAATAATCTTGTCATCAAGAAAATCAAAAAATGCCGCAGTGATATCAGGGCGGTTTTCTGTTAAATGGAGGTCGGCAATAAAATAGCTCTGTTTCATAGTCACTCGCAAAAAAGCGGGCTTAAGCCCGCTTATAAAAACTCACCGTTAGCTTAGCTAACAGTTACTTTTTCGATAATTACATCTTCAAGTGGTACGTCTTGGTGGAAGCCTGCGCTGCCAGTCGCAACACCTTTGATTTTGTTTACGATGTCCATACCTTCAACTACTTCTGCAAACACACAATAGCCCCAGCCTTGTGAAGTTTCGCTGCTGAAGTTTAAGAAATCATTGTCGTTCACGTTAATAAAGAACTGTGCAGTCGCTGAATGTGGATCAGGCGTACGTGCCATAGCTAATGTACCAACTTTGTTTGCTAGGCCATTGTTTGCTTCATTTTGAATAGGGTTATTAACTTCTTTTTGAACCATTCCTGGCTCAAAACCACCGCCTTGAACCATGAAACCATCAATTACACGGTGGAAAATAGTGCCGTTGTAAAAGCCTGCGTTTGCATACTCTAAAAAGTTTTTAACAGTGTTTGGTGCATCGCTTTCGTGCATTTTGATGGTGATATCACCAAAGTTTGTGTGTAGAACAACCATGAGGTTTCCTATATCTGGTTTAATAATGCCGTTATTTTATAGCACTTAGCTAAGATTAACAAAGTGCTTGTTGAGAAGATTAACAAAGTGCTTGTTCAATTGATAAAGCGCTAGAGCAGTGGCTTTGCAAGTGTTACCATAGAGAATCTCGAAACACCGTTAAGGACATTTTATAAATGGTACAAATTTACAACACACTTACACGACAAAAAGAACAGTTTAAACCCCTTGTTGATGGCAAAATCGACATGTATGTGTGTGGTATCACTATTTATGATTACTGTCACATTGGACATGCGCGTACTTTTGTTGGCTTCGACGTTATTGTCCGTTACCTGCGCCATATTGGTTACGACTTAAAATATGTCCGCAATATTACGGACGTTGATGACAAAATAATCAAGCGTGCTCATGAAAACGGTGAGTCTATAAATGACTTAACAGTCCGTATGACTAAAGCGATGCACGAAGACTTTGATAGTTTAAACATGCTTCGTCCTGATGTTGAGCCAACGGTAACCAACCACATGGATGAAATCATCGCCATGGTTGAGTGTTTAATAGCGAAAGGTCATGCTTACGTAGCAGCTGACGGCGATGTATTGTTTGATGTATCAACATTTGAGCAATACGGCGCACTTTCACAGCAAGACTTAACTATGTTGCAAGCGGGTTCGCGTGTTGAAGTTGCGCAAGATAAGCAAGATCCGCTTGATTTCGTACTTTGGAAAAGAGCCAAGCCAGGTGAGCCTTCGTGGTCATCGCCATGGGGTGAGGGTCGTCCTGGTTGGCATATTGAGTGTTCGGCAATGAGCTCTAAACATTTAGGTGAGCATTTTGATATTCATGGGGGAGGATCAGATTTACAGTTCCCACACCACGAAAACGAAATTGCTCAATCATGCTGTGCAAACAATGGTAAGTACGTAAATACCTGGATCCACACAGGCATGGTGCAGGTAAATAAAGAGAAGATGTCTAAGTCATTGAACAACTTCTTTACCGTACGTGACGTACTAACAGAGTACGATGCTGAGTCGGTTCGTTATTTCTTAATTTCGGGTCATTACCGCAGCCAACTTAATTACTCGCAAGAGAACCTTGAGCAAGCACGTTCTTCATTAGAGCGCATTTACACGGCATTACGCGGTGTAACACCTGTTGAGTGTGAATTAGCCGACAATGAATACGTTACAAAATTCAGAAAAGCAATGGACGATGACTTCAATACACCTGAAGCTTTACCTGTGTTATTTGAATTAGCAAAAGAGCTTAACCGTGTGAAAGACAGCGATGCAGAGCAAGCTGGAAAATTAGCTTTTGTGCTTCGTAGTATTGCCGAAGTATTAGGTGTTGCGCAGCAAGACCCAGAAGCCTTCCTACAAGGCGGTCAAGACGATGACGAAGTAGCACAGATTGAGGCCTTAATCATGCAACGTAATGAAGCCCGCGCTAACAAAGATTGGGCCGCTGCTGATGAAGCACGTGATGCGCTAAATGCGTTAGGTGTGGTGCTTGAAGACTCTGCTGGAAAAACAACGTGGCGTAAAGCGTAAACACGAAGCTAAAATTGAAACCGACAAAAGGTTGCCATATTGGCAGCCTTTTTTGTTTTTAGTTTTTTATTTTTAAGTATTGACCTCAATAAAGGTTGAGGTTTTATTTTATCGCTATTGTGCATTTACAAGGACTTACATTGAATATTTTTCTTGCCATGATCCCCGCTTTTTTATGGGGTACAACTTATGCGGTGACAAAATATGCGACCCCTGATTGGCCGCCGTTATTATTAGGTGCGTTACGCGCATTACCCGCAGGGTTACTTTTATTATTAATAAAACCAAGCTTTCCTCGCGCGCGTCAATGGCCCAGCTTACTCGTTTTAGGCGCTATAAACATCGCCCTGTTTTTTGCGTTTATCTTTATTATGGCGATTAATCTTCCTGCAGCAATTGCAGGTGTTGGCATGGTGTCGGTCCCCGTGGTCGCACTTTTATATGCATGGATAGCAAAAGGACAGCGACCTGCAAAGCCTCAAGCTATTAGTGCAGCCGTATTAGTCGTGCTTGCATGGTTATTGTTCGACCCCGCTTATGTCGCTTTAAATGCACTGGGTGTCGGTGCTTTATTGGGGGCATTACTGACGATTGTGATTGGCAGTACCCTTGTACAAACCTTATCAGTCAGTATTCATTGGTGGGTGGTGCTTACATGGCAGTTAATTATTGGCGGTACTATTTTATTACTCGCTGCGGTTATAGACGGCAGCTTCATTAATCCAACAAATTACCACAGCGTTTTTGAGCCTATTTCAACGCTACAATACAGTGCATTATTTTGGCTTATTGTGCCCAATACAGCGATTGCCTATATTTTATATGTATGGTTACTTGGGCGTATGAGTGTGGCTGAATTTTCGTTTGGCACGATTGCGAATCCAATTGCAGGGATCATCTGTGCAATTATTTTATTAAATGAGCAATACCAACCATGGCAGTATCTGATTATGTTTACGATGATTATTTTTTCGGTGTTGCCGCAAATGCTAAAACTTAAACGCGTGTAAACGTATTCGTTTCACAATAAAAAAGGGTTGCCATGTGGCAACCCTTTTTACAATCAATCATTATTAGCTGTGATATTTTTCACATGCTTCAAGGGTGTTCTCAATGAGGCTTGCAACAGTCATCGGGCCGACACCACCTGGCACAGGCGTGATGAAGTGCGCTTTTTGTTCGGCAATATCATATTGAACATCACCCACAAGTTTGCCAGATTCAAGGCGGTTAATACCTACATCAATGACGATAGCGCCTTCTTTAACCCAGTCACCAGGAATAAATTCGGGTTTACCTACAGCCACCACCAATAAGTCTGCACGACGCACATGAGTTTCTAAATCCTGCGTGAATTTATGACACACCGTTGTTGTACAACCGGCAAGCAGTAACTCAAGTGACATAGGACGACCAACAATGTTCGATGCACCAACCACAACCGCATGCATACCTTTGTAACGCACACCCGTAGAGTCGAGTAGGGTAATAATCCCTTTAGGTGTACATGGGCGAAGTGCTGGCATACGCTGTGCTAAACGGCCAATGTTATAAGGATGGAAACCATCAACATCTTTATGAGGGGTAATACGTTCAAGAATTTTCTCTGCATCAAGACCTTGCGGCAAAGGAAGTTGAACTAAAATGCCGTCTACTTCTTTGTCTTCATTAAGTTGATCAATTAATGCGAGTAAGTCTTGCTCTGTCGTGTCGCCAGGTAAGTCGTAAGATTTAGAAACAAAGCCGACTTCTTCACAGGCTTTGCGTTTTGAACCTACATATACTTGGCTTGCTGGATCTTGACCAACTAACACGACTGCGAGTCCTGGAGCACGTAAACCGTTTGCAACACGCGCTGCAACTCGTTCTGCCACATTACTGCGTACTTGTTTAGCTATTGCCTTACCATCGATGATGTTTGCCGTCATGGGTGACCTTTCATTGGGGTTAGTTAACTTGATACTGATACATCAAAATATGATCATCCGAATAAGGGGCATGGATATAACAAACACGTTTGTTTGATCATATTTTATTATGCTGCGTATTTTCGCAGAAAAGCTGCATAGCGCCAAGATGCAATATGATATAAAGCGTCTATTTATAAAAAAGAGTTCAAATTTTAGCTTATATTTGCAATATTTAACCATTATGAACTAAAAGTGACCGATTGAATTATTTTCTTAAAAAAATGTTTGACCTGACTCGGCCAAATCACTATTATGCACCCCGTTGTTAACGAGGTCACTCGCAAACAATAGTAAGCATCGGCGATTAGCGCAGTTTGGTAGCGCACTTGGTTTGGGTCCAAGGGGTCGCAGGTTCAAATCCTGCATCGCCGACCACTTCTTCTTCAAGAAGCGGTTGCTTACAGGCAAACTTTTGAAGTTTTCGATGCGCCCGTAGCTCAGCTGGATAGAGCAACGCCCTTCTAAGGCGTTGGTCGAAGGTTCGAATCCTTCCGGGTGCGCCATTTGAAAATATGTAAATGCCGTGGTGATTGTAGCTCAGTTGGTAGAGCCCCGGATTGTGATTCCGGTTGTCGTGGGTTCGAGCCCCATCAGTCACCCCAATTTACACACAGTATCGGCGATTAGCGCAGTTTGGTAGCGCACTTGGTTTGGGTCCAAGGGGTCGCAGGTTCAAATCCTGCATCGCCGACCACTTTCACTGTGGTTGTATTTTCAAAACTTTTCTTTATATCGGCGATTAGCGCAGTTTGGTAGCGCACTTGGTTTGGGTCCAAGGGGTCGCAGGTTCAAATCCTGCATCGCCGACCACTTTCTACTAGTATATTCATCTTGGTAATCTGAGCGTTTCATGCGCTAAATTAATACCGCTTAGTCATTCCCTTTTTAAACATTCTGATTTAATTAATCACCTTACTTTGCTGATAATTTTACGTTCGTTTTTTGTTCGTTTAAACGCAGATTGCCGCTATATAGACCAAATAATTGCCCCCTAGACTCGACTATCAAAAATATTAGGTTATAATGCCGCGTCTATTGTTTAACATAGTGCCCATAGGGGCAGAGCAGCAATGGTATCTCATGGTTACAATGCGCCGTTTTAAGTTGAATTTTTCAGCGTTAAAACTTGCTATCACTCATGGAGATCACCTTGTTTGTAAGGAAGGCGAACAGTCGCCAAAATTGAAGATTGAGGTAAATCATGCAAGTTTCTGTTGAGACGACTCAAGGCCTTGAGCGCCGTCTGACCATCACCGTTCCTGCAGAGAACGTTGAGACTGAAGTAAAAAAACGCTTACAACAACTGTCTAAAACCCAGCGTATCGATGGTTTCCGTCCTGGTAAAGTTCCAGCGTCTATCATCAACAAACGTTACGGTGCTGCAGTACGTCAAGAAGTTGCGGGCGAATTAATGCAACGCAACTACATCGAAGCAATCGTTTCTGAAAAAATCAACCCAGCGGGTGCACCAACTTTCGCACCAAAAGCGTTAGAAGCAGGTAAAGATTTAGAATTCGATGCAACGTTTGAAGTGTACCCTGAAGTTGAAATTCAAGGTCTAGATAAAATTAACGTTGAAAAACCAGCTGTTTCTGTTACTGACGAAGACCTAGCTAACATGCTAGAAACGTTACGTAAGCAACACGCATCGTGGACTGAAGTTGACGCTGCTGCGGGTGAAAAAGATCGTGTAACTATCGACTTCGTTGGTTCTATCGATGGTGAAGAGTTTGAAGGCGGTAAAGCTGAAGACTTCCCTCTAGAACTTGGTCAAGGTCGTATGATCCCAGGTTTCGAAGACAACATCGTTGGCAAAAAAGCGGGCGAAGAAGTTGTTGCTGAAGTAACATTCCCTGAAGAATATCACGCTGAAAACCTAAAAGGTAAAGCGGCTTCTTTCACTATTACTGTGAAGAAAGTTGAAACTCAAGAGCTTCCTGAGCTTAACGAAGAGTTCGCAACTAAATTCGGTGTTGCTGAAGGCGGCGTTGATGCACTGAAAGAAGAAGTTAAGAAAAACATGTCACGTGAGCTTGACCAAGCGGTTAAAGCTAACGTGAAAGACCAAGCTATCAAAGGTCTTTTAGCGAACAACGAAATCGACGTGCCAAAAGCACTAGTAGATCAAGAAATTGATGCTCTACGTCAACAAGCGGCACAACGTTTTGGCGGCAACGCTCAAAACATGCCTGAGCTTCCAGCTGAGTTATTCCACGAGCAAGCTGTAACTCGCGTTAAAACTGGCCTATTACTAGGTGAAGTGATTAAAGCGAACGAGCTTAAAGTTGATGACGCAAAAGTTGAAGCGTTAATTGCAACAGTGGCTTCTGCATACGAAGATCCAACTGAAGTAGTAGAATACTACAAAGCAAATGATCAACTAATGCAGCAAATGCGCAACGTAGCGATGGAAGAGCAAGCAGTTGAAGCTATCCTAGCTAAAGCAAACGTGACTGACGTTGAAAAAGCATTCGACGACATCATGAATCCACAGCAAGGTGCTTAATAAGTCATTGACTTAAGCTCTCGCTAGCGATTAAATGGCTCGTGTTACACTGTATTTATACAGCGTACTCGGGCCATTTTAGTTTGTGGTGGCCAGTTTCACCAAAACCAACAATACTTATGTTAATGCGCAACATTAAACATAAAGGATTGAAAATACATCTTTGTGTTCGCATATACTTAAATAGATTGAAAATACGCGTAAATTAACATTAGTATAAATGTGCTTTCCTTATAGTAAGGATGAGTCGCAGCGGATAAGGAATTAAATAAGAATGAACAGCGGTATGATAGACCCTCTAAACGCATTAGTCCCTATGGTTGTTGAGCAAACAGCAAAGGGTGAGCGCTCATATGATATTTACTCACGTCTTTTAAAAGAGCGCATTATTTTCTTAACAGGCCAAGTTGAAGATAACATGGCAAACTTGATTCTTGCGCAAATGCTGTTTTTAGAGTCAGAAAATCCAGAAAAAGATATTTATCTTTATATCAACTCGCCAGGTGGCTCGGTCACTGCGGGCATGGCGATTTACGATACAATGAATTTCATTAAGCCAGATGTCAGTACTATTTGTGTTGGTCAAGCGGCGAGCATGGGAGCCTTCTTGCTATCAGGTGGCGCTAAAGGCAAACGTTTTTGTTTACCTAACTCGCGTGTGATGATTCACCAACCACTTGGTGGTTTCCAAGGTCAGGCGTCTGATTTCGAAATTCATGCTCGTGAAATTTTATCAATTAAAGATAAGCTAAATCGCTTGATGGCTGAGCATACGGGTCAGCCGTTAGACGTGGTATCGCGCGATACCGACCGTGACAACTTTATGAGTGCAAGCGAAGCGGTTGAATACGGTCTCGTTGATTCAGTATTTTCTAGTCGCGAAACAAAGTAATCTGAATAGCTAATGATATCGTATTATTAGCTATCACCCTTTACTATGCGAAAACTTATATTCTTTGATATAGTTAACCATAGTGAATTAGCAGCAGTTGCGTGCTGCTGCCAACGTAAAAAATGAGGTAGCTGAATGTCTGACACTCCTACAGACGGCGACAAAAGTAATAAATTGTTATACTGCTCTTTTTGTGGCAAAAGCCAGCATGAAGTTCGCAAATTAATTGCAGGCCCTTCAGTATACATTTGTGATGAATGTGTTGAGCTGTGTAACGATATAATCAGGGAAGAGATCAAAGACATTGCGCCGAAACATAGCGCGTCTGATAAACTGCCTGTGCCGAAAGAAATTCGTAATCACTTAGATGATTATGTGATTGGCCAAGACCACGCGAAAAAAGTACTGTCGGTTGCGGTATACAATCACTATAAACGTCTTCGTAATCAAACCATCAACGCTGATATTGAACTTGGTAAAAGTAATATCTTGTTAATTGGTCCTACAGGTAGTGGTAAAACATTACTTGCAGAAACGATGGCTCGTTTACTTGATGTGCCATTCACTATGGCTGATGCCACAACATTAACCGAAGCCGGTTATGTGGGTGAAGACGTCGAAAATATTATTCAAAAATTACTGCAAAAATGTGATTACGACGTCGAAAAAGCGCAACGTGGTATTGTTTATATTGATGAAATTGACAAGATTTCTCGTAAATCAGACAACCCATCAATCACCCGCGATGTATCAGGCGAAGGTGTGCAACAAGCACTTTTAAAACTGATTGAAGGCACGGTTGCCTCTGTACCACCGCAAGGCGGTCGTAAGCATCCGCAGCAAGAGTTTTTACAAGTTGATACGTCGAAAATCTTATTTATCTGTGGGGGTGCATTCGCAGGCCTAGATAAAGTGATTGAGCAGCGTAGTCACAAAAATACGGGTATTGGCTTTGGTGCTGAAGTTAAACAATCATCTGGCAGCCGCAGCTTAAGTGAGACATTTAAAGATGTTGAGCCTGAAGATCTGGTGAAGTACGGTTTAATTCCTGAGTTCATTGGTCGTCTACCGGTTGTTGCAACGTTAACAGAGCTGGATGAAGCCGCACTGATTCAAATTCTAAGCGAACCTAAAAATGCTTTAACTAAACAGTTTTCTGCATTGTTCGCAATGGAAGACGTTGAGCTTGAGTTCCGTGAAGATGCCTTATCAGCGATTGCGCACAAAGCAATGGAGCGTAAAACAGGTGCACGTGGCTTACGTTCAATCGTAGAAGGTGTATTACTTGATACCATGTATGAACTTCCTTCGATGGATGATGTAAGCAAAGTGGTAATTGACGAAACGGTTATTAAAGGTGAGTCAGACCCAATTTTGATTTACCAAAGTGGTAATCAAGACAAAGCGGCATCTGAATAAATTTGAAATAGTTCAAAATTTAAGCAGTTAAACATAAAAAAGGAGCCAATGGCTCCTTTTTTTATAAATATGTTGAACTTTCCCTTACATATCCCCATATACTTGAGTAATCTTTAAAATAAATGAAGTGCGAAGAGAATATAATGACGCTTGAGAGAACAGATCGAGTTGAAATCCCCGTGTTGGCACTGCGCGATGTAGTGGTATACCCGCACATGGTGATCCCGCTATTTGTTGGTCGTGAAAAATCAATAAAATGCTTAGAAGCGGCGATGGACAAAGACAAACAAATTTTCCTAGTGGCGCAAAAAGACGCCTCTGTTGATGATCCGCAACAAGATGATATCTACCGTGTTGGTACCATAGCCACAGTACTTCAGTTATTAAAGCTACCTGATGGCACCGTTAAAGTGCTTGTAGAAGGCACGCAGCGTGCGAGCGTCGAAACGTTTTTAGATAACGATGATTTCTTCGTTGCTGAGGCGCAGTTCATTGAATCAAGCCACATTGATGAGCAAGAGCAAGATATCTTTATTCGTAGCGCTATTAGCCAATTTGAAGGCTATGTGAAACTCAATAAGAAAATCCCACCTGAAGTACTTACTTCTGTGTCGGGAATCGATGAGGCTGCACGTTTAGCTGATACGATGGCAGCGCATATGCCACTTAAAGTGCCAGAAAAACAAAAAGTACTTGAGATTTCTAATGTAACAGAACGTCTTGAGTACTTAATGGCCTTGATGGAAGGTGAGATAGACTTACTGCAAGTTGAGAAGAAAATTCGTACCCGCGTTAAAAAGCAGATGGAAAAATCGCAGCGTGAGTACTACCTCAACGAGCAAATGAAAGCGATTCAAAAAGAGCTTGGCGAGCTGGATGATGTACCAGATGAATTCGAAGCAATTAAAAAGCGTATCGAAGAATCGGGCATGCCAAAAGAAGCGCAAGAGAAAGCAAGTGCTGAACTTGCGAAGCTGAAAATGATGTCGCCTATGTCGGCAGAAGCCACCGTGGTTCGTTCATATATTGATACGCTTATCAATGTGCCATGGAAAAAACGCTCTAAAGTGAAAAAAGACTTAGCGGGTGCGCAAAAAATTCTTGATACCGACCATTACGGTTTAGACAAAGTTAAAGAACGTATTATTGAGTATCTTGCAGTCCAACAGCGTACTAATAAGTTAAAAGGCCCAATTTTGTGCCTAGTGGGTCCACCGGGTGTGGGTAAAACATCACTAGGGCAGTCTATTGCGCGCTCTACGGGTCGTAAATATGTTCGTATGGCTTTAGGTGGCGTACGTGATGAAGCTGAAATACGTGGTCATCGTCGTACTTACATTGGTTCAATGCCAGGTAAGTTGATTCAGAACATGACCAAAGTTGGGGTTAAAAACCCACTGTTCTTATTAGACGAAATCGACAAGATGTCTTCTGATATGCGTGGTGACCCGGCCTCAGCATTGCTTGAGGTATTAGACCCAGAACAAAACAGCCATTTTGCTGATCACTATTTAGAAGTCGATTACGATTTATCTGATGTAATGTTTGTTGCTACATCAAATAGCTTTAATATTCCGGGTCCATTATTAGACCGTATGGAAGTAATTCGTTTATCGGGCTACACCGAAGATGAGAAGCTAAATATTGCCAAGCAGCATTTAATTCCAAAGCAAGTTAAGCGTAATGGTCTTAAAGAAAGTGAAGTTGAGATTGAAGATAGCGCCATCATTGGCATTATTCGTTACTACACCCGCGAAGCTGGTGTGCGTAATCTTGAACGTGAAGTGTCTAAGCTGTGTCGTAAAGCAGTGAAAAATATTTTGCTTAATAAAGACATTAAGAAAGTCACCATTGACGAAGACAACCTAGAAGAATTCCTAGGTGTGCAGCGCTTTGATTACGGTAAAGCAGAAGATGGCGATCGTATAGGCCAAGTAACGGGTTTAGCGTGGACTGAAGTAGGCGGTGACTTATTAACGATTGAGTCAGCCGCAGTGCCTGGTAAAGGTAAACTAACGTACACGGGATCGCTGGGCGATGTGATGCAAGAGTCAATTCAAGCAGCAATGACTGTGGTGCGTAATCGCGCGGATAAATTGCGTATCAATAGTGACTTTTATGAAAAACGTGACATACATGTCCACGTGCCTGAAGGTGCAACACCCAAAGATGGCCCAAGTGCGGGTATTGCCATGGTGACAGGTTTAGTATCGAGCTTAACGGGTAACCCGGTACGTTCTGATGTTGCCATGACGGGTGAAATCACTTTGCGTGGTGAAGTACTTCCAATTGGTGGTTTAAAAGAGAAACTTTTAGCTGCCCACCGTGGCGGTATTAAAACCGTTATTATTCCAAAAATTAACGAACGTGACTTAAAAGAAATCCCTGATAACGTTTTAGAGGGTCTTGAAATTCACCCAGTTACATGGATTGATGACGTTTTAAAGATAGCTTTGAAGCACCCAGTAGAGAGTTTTTCAGTCGAAACTGAAAAAAACCAGTAAAAAACAGCAAAAAAGTGCTTTTAGGGGCTTTTCAAATACAAAGGGTATGATAAGTTAAGCACTAGTTTTCAAGCCTAGGCCTTATGTGGCCTAGGGTTGAGAAAAATATAATAACCTGAGCATAAACTTAACTTGCTCATAAATTTTCAAAACAGTGATGTTAATTAAAAAAACAATCGCTCTTGATAATAACAATGAAAGAGGATGATATTGTGAATAAATCTCAATTAATCGATCAAATCGCAGCTGATGCTGACATTTCTAAAGCGGCTGCTGGTCGTGCACTAGATTCATTCATCGAGGCTGTTTCAGGCGCTCTTAAAGATGGCGATTCAGTGGCGCTAGTTGGCTTTGGTACTTTCTCAGTACGTGAGCGTGCAGCGCGTTCAGGTCGTAACCCACAAACTGGTGAAGCTATCCAGATTGCAGCAGCAAACATTCCTTCTTTCAAAGCAGGTAAAGCGCTGAAAGATGCAGTAAACTAATCAACAAAAGATTAGTAAGGTGAGAGATACCTAATCACACTTAAATTGAATTAGGTAACTTAGCACCAGTTACTTCAAGTGAAAAAGCGTATCTGGTAAGATACGCTTTTTTTACATGAGCAGGGTTAATTTGTACCTGATCAGAATAGAGATAGATAAATGCTTGAGAAAATCAGAGAAGGTTCGCAGGGACCTGCAGCCAAAATTATTTTAGGCGCGGTGATTTTATCTTTTGCTTTAGCTGGGATCGGTGGTTATTTAGGACAAACCACAGAGCAACCCGTTGCAGAAGTAAATGGAGTTAAAATTAGCCAAACCGAATTCAGCCGTGCTTATCAAAATGAGCGTAATCGTTTAGAGCAACAATTTGGTGAATATTTTGCGCAAATCGCAGCCGATCCAAATTACATGGCACAAATCCGCCAAGGCGTAATTGACCGTTTAGTACAACAAGAATTGCAAACTCAACTAGCGGCAGAATTAGGTCTTCGTGTTAGTGACGAAAGTGTTCGTAAAGCTATTTTAGAAATGCCTTACTTCCAAGTGGGTGGCCAGTTTAATAACGACCGCTATCTACAAGTACTTCGTCAAATGAACTTTCAACCAGATACTTTTAGAGAGTATCTACGTGAAGATATGACGCGTAGCCAACTTGTGGGTGCTGTTGCAGGAACTGATTTCGTATTAGAAAACGAATTAAACAACAGTGTTGCACTTCAACAACAAACGCGCAGTATCGATTACCTTGTTGTTACTAAAGAGTCGTTACAAGAAGGCGTTGAAGTAAGCGAACAAGAAATTGCTGATTACTATGACCTAAATCAACCGCAGTTTTTAGCACCTGAGCAAGTATCAGTGAGCTACATTGATTTAAATGCGGCGAATCTGAGCCTAGATTCAAGCGTGTCAGAAGAAGATGTAAAAGCGTATTACGATCAAAATAGCGCGCAATATATTGAGCCAGAAAAACGCCGTGTTTCACATATCTTAATTGATAATAGTGAAGACGATGATGCTGCAAAAGCGAAAGCAGAAGAGTTACTTGCACAACTTAAAAATGGTGCAGACTTTGCGCAGCTTGCTGAGTCGTCATCAGACGATGTCGTGAGTGCTGAGATGGGCGGTGATCTTGATTGGATAGAACGCGACATGATGGACCCTGCGTTTGAAGAGGCAACATATGCACTTGCAAACAAAGGTGACATTTCTGATGTTGTAGAATCTGAGTTTGGTTATCACATCATCAAACTGACAGATATTCAAACACAGCAAGTAAAACCTTATGCTGACGTAAAAGGCGAGCTACGTGCTGAGCTGGAGCGTTCTAAGAAAGTGAATGCTTTCTATGAGAAGCAAACAGAAATGGGTGAATTAGCGTTTGAAATCTCTGACACATTAAACGATGCAGCAGAAGCGGCAGGTGTTGAAGTTCAAAAAACAGAGCTAGTAACGCGTAACGCATTACCAGAACCACTTAATAACCCACAAGTTATTGCAGCAATTTTCTCACCAGAAGTGTTAGAAGATCGCATGAACTCAGAAGTGATTGAAGTGGGTGATGAGCATGCTGTTGTTGTTCGAGTGAATGATCACAAACCAGCAACGACGAAGCCACTTGCAGATGTTTCAGAGCAAATCAAAGCGACGTTAGTTGCGCAGAAAGCATCTGAACTTGCTAAAGATAAAGCACGCACTCTGTATGCAGATATTGAAGCAGGTAAAAGCTTAAGCGATATTGCGGCAGCTGAAGGCTTAGAAGTTCGCCAAGAAGCGGCGTTAGCACGTCAAGCGTACACCGTTTCACCCGCTATTGTTCAACAGGCATTTAGAATGGCACACCCACAAGGTGCACCCGTGACAGATGTTGTTGATTTAAATAATGGTGACTCTGCGATTGTTGCGCTTAAAGCGGTGAATGAAGCTCAAAGCAGTGATATTAATGAGCAACAAAAACAAAACATCACAATGGCGCAAGTAAATAAAAACTATATGGTATTTATTGCTGCACTCAAAGCGCAAGCTGATGTAAAAGTACCTAAAGCTGCTCAACCTACAGAGTAAGCTATTAGTTAGCTAAATGAAGAGGCGCCTTATGGCGCCTTTTTTGTCGTTTAAAAATACCAATGGTTTACATGTCAGCGCAGGCAAAGTTCATCAATTAAGTAATTAAGGCTCTGAAGCGCTTCATTTTATTGTCACTTCAACACCCCCCAGTCACGGTGATAGAGTCGAAGTGTCGCTCAGATGAGGCTTGTGCTGTTACTTAGCCTTGATGGGCCAAGATTGCGCGCTTTCTTTATACCAAAGTGCATTAGCGAATGCTGCATTCATGGCTAAAGCCATTCCTACCTCGATATGAAGTCGTGCAGAGTGTAGGAGGCGTTTTAACGCTGAATAGCAACTTCTACGTGGCTCACGCCATTCCTACCTCGATTTGGAATCGTGCCGAGTGTAGGAGGTTTTTAACGCCGAATAGCAACTTCTTCATGGCTCACGCCATTCCTACCTCGATTTGAAATCGTGCCAAGTGTAGGAGGCGTTTTAACGCCGAATAGCAACTTCTTCGTGACTAAAACCATTCTGGCCGCGATTTGAAATCGTGCCGAGTGTAGAAGGCGTTTTAACGCCGAATAGCAACTTATTCATGGCTAAAGCCATTCCTACCTAGATTTGAAATCGTGCAGAGTGTAGGAGGCGTTTTAACGCCGAATAGCAACTTCTTCATGGCTAAAGCCATTCCTACCTCGATTTGAAATCGTGCAGAGTGTAGGAGGCGTTTTAACGCTGAATAGCAACTTCTTCATGGCTAAAGCCATTCTGACCTCGATTTGAAATCGTGCCGAGTGTAGGAGGCGTTTTAACGCCGAATAGCAACTTCTTCATGGCTCACGCCATTCCTACCTCGATATGAAATCGTGCCGAGTGTAGGAGGCGTTTTAACGCCAAATTAAGCGTAAAGCGTTAAGGTAAATCAACAACTCAGCAATTTCTGTGTTACGGGTGATTGCGGGTTTTGGAAAATCGTTTCAGTTTGGCCGTATTCGACAATCTCGCCGTGATCAAGCACCACAAGTTGATCGCTAATATGGCGCACTAAACTTAAATGGTGAGTGATCAGGACATAGCTAAGGCCCGTTTCTTTTTGTAAACGTAGTAATAAGTTTACCGTTTGAGCACGCACAGAGGGGTCTAGCGACGATAAAGCCTCATCAAGCACCACAACCTTAGGATCTAGAATTAAAGCGCGTGCAAGCGCTATACGTTGCAATTGACCACTACTGAACATATGCGGGTAATAATGACGATGGTCTAACAAGAGCCCGACTTTTGCTAACGTTTGTTTAATTTTCTCTTCGCGAGCGGCTTTGTCTAGATCAGTATTATATTGTAAGCAGTCGTTTAGCATGTCACCAATAGTGAGGCCGGGGTTGAGTGAGGCTTCAGAATCTTGGAATATAAGGCGAATATGACGACAGTCATTATCGCGAAGCCCATCATTTTCAATGATATTACCATCGAGTAAAATTTGCCCTTTATCTGCGTTGTCTGCACCTGCTAATAGTTTTGCAAGGGTGCTTTTACCTGAGCCTGTTTCACCAATAATGGCGATAGTTTCTCCTTGGCCTAAACAAAATGAAATGTCTTTCAGCACCGTAAAACGCTTGCGTGAAAAGAGTCCTGCACGCAAATTAAAACTTTTCGATAGGGCTTGCACTTTTAGCAGAGGTTGCATTATTTCATCGCCTTAATTAATGGGAAGTGACACGCATAACTATGACCATGATGTTTCGTCAATTTAGGCGTTACCACACACGCTTTTTGTGCTTGTGGGCAACGGGGGCCAAGTCGGCAACCTATCGGCAAATGTTGCAAGGTTGGAATCGTGCCTTTGAGCGCATAAAAGGGCTCTTTATGTGCCAAACCTTGCTCGTAGTCAGGTAAGCTCTTTAATAATGCTTGTGTATAAGGGTGGTGTGGCTGACTAAATATGCGGCTTGTAGGGCCTGCTTCAACCATTTGTCCGCAGTATAAAACATGCATCCCATGCGACCAGTCTATGATCTCTTCAAGCTCATGAGAGATCATTAAAATTGACATGTTTTTTAACAGGTTCAAACTTTTTAATAATCTAAAAACTTGTGCACGAGTCGTGCTCTCAAGGGCTGTGGTTGGTTCATCGGCGATAAGTAATTTAGGAGTACGAGCAATCGCCATCGCTATCATCACTTTTTGGCAGATACCTTCTGAAAGCTCATGAGGATAGCTGTCGAGCACTTTTTTGTGATCTTTAATTCCCACTTTATGAATAAGTGCTTTTACGCGGTCTTTACGTTGGCGATTTCGTTTTAAGAAAAAGCCACTGGTTGCTTCAACGGGTAAGGTTTCGGCAATTTGATCAAATATTTTTGCTGTGGGGTCCAAACAGCGGCTTGGATCTTGGTAAATCATAGCAATATCTTGACCAACTAATTTACGGCGTTGCTCATTGGATAGACGCATTAAGTCAACACCGCGCCAGTGCATTCTGTCAGCAGTGATATGCCAGCGCTTATTCAACACCCCAACAATGGCTTTCGCAATTAAGCTTTTGCCAGAGCCTGACTCACCAACCAGCGCATGAACCTCACCTTCTTTAAGGGTTAGGCTCACTTTATCAACCGCACGAATTACCGTATCAGAGGTGCGTAACTCTATCGTGAGATTGCGAATATCGAGTAATTGCATAACTAGTCGGCCTTACGTTCTTTGAGCACTTGGCGTAAACCATCACCCACCAAATTGGTAGACAGCACAGCTAAAAATAATAATACGCCGGGTAAACCCACAGTCCAAGGGGCAAGGTAAATTAAACCAAGGTTTTCGGCCAAAATCGCCCCCCATTCAGTGGTTGGCGGCTGTGCACCGAGCTTTAAAAAGCCCAGTGCTGAGATATCTAATATTGCTGTAGAAAGTGCCATTGTGAATATAACCACAATATGTTCGTAGATATTCGGGAAAATTCCTCGGGCTAATATGTGCCAGTTAGACGCACCATCTAGTTTAAAGGCGGTGATATAATCTTTATTGAGCTCTTCAACAATCAGGTTTCGAACAGAGTGAATAAACTGTGGCAGTAGAGCAAGGATAATTGCCCACACGGTGTTCATTAAGCCAGGACCAAGAATCGCGATAATAATTATGGCTAAAAGTAACGAGGGAATCGACAAGGTAATGTCGAGTAAGTGATTTAAAAAGCTTGAACGAATACCACGACTAATGCCCGCAAAAGTGCCTACCAAAACCCCAATAACCGTGGTGATAAGGGCTGCTACAACAGATAAGCCAAATGTGTAAGTTGCGCCATTCATTAATCGCGACAACACATCGCGACCTAAATCATCGGTGCCTAATAGAAACCGAACATCACCGGCATCATGCCATGACGGCGGCAATAATAACGCATCGCTGTGCTGCTGGTTTACGCCATAAGGGGCAAGTAAAGGGGCTGATGCAGCCAGTAAAGCAAAGGCAATAAATAACCATAAGCCAACAAGTGCAGGATGGTTGGTTTTAAATTTACGCCAAAATCGCGCTAACGGCGATTTATTCGACTCTTCAGAGAATAAATTAAACTTTGCCATGAGCTTGGTTCCGCGAGAGTGGGTCGAATAGAGTGTAAGTGAGCTCTGCGACAATCGTTGCTAAAATTACGAACATAGACACAGCCAATAAGCCGCCTTGAATAGCGGGGTAATCGCGTTGATAAATACTGTCAATTAACCATCGGCCTATGCCAGGCCATGAGAAAATGACCTCGGTGATCATCGCAAGGGTGATCAGCGTACTAAATTGTAAGCCGATTTGCTTTATCACAGGCAATAACGCATTTCTAAGGGCATGATGAATAATGAGCTGGGCGCGGTTTAACCCTTTAGCGCGTGCTGTTTTAATGTAACTTTGATCAAGCACTTTGAGCATTGAATCGCGCGTAAAGCGCACCAATACAGTTGTTGGGTACATAGCTAAAACGATAGTTGGCAATGTTAGGTGGTGCAATGCATCCACAAAAGCCATGCCATGATACGGAAAGTCTCCCGCAATGATATCTATCAAAATGAACCCTGTGACAGGTTCAATTTCGTAAAGTAGCCCCATACGGCCCGACATCGGAAACCAGCCTAACTGCAGTGAAAACACCATTATTAACAGCAGTGCTAACCAGAATACGGGCATTGAATAGCCAATGAGTGTGCCTGAGTTAATGAATTTATCGGGCCAACGTCTGTAATAAGCTGCGGCTAAAATACCGCTTGGCACGCCGACGACCACTGACACGATAAGCGCATAGGTACTCAGCTCGAGTGTGGCAGGAAATAGGTCAACAATATGCTGAAATACACTTTCACCAGAGGCGAACGATACCCCCCAATCTCCTTGGACAATGCGCTCTAAAAACGCGAAGTATTGCACGGCATAATTTTCAGTAAAGTGGAACTTTTCTTCAAGCACGCTGGTTTGCGAAAAAGTGCTGTTAGTAATACCACTTAAATTGGTTAAGGCATCACCGGGGAATAAATAGCTTAACGAAAAAGTAAAAATACTTAATGTCAGCATCATAAACATTAACAGCGCTAAGCGACGAAGAATATAATCAAGTATCATTATTCTTTCCTCGCGTTAGCCAGTGAAATACCGCCAAACGGGCTTAAACTTATCCCTTTCACATCGCTGCTAGATGCTTGAAAACGCATGCCGTGGGCAATTGGCAGGATCGGCAACTCTTGTACAATAATGCGCTGAGCTTGATTGTAAAATTGCTTCCGTTTTTCTAAATCGGTGGTGTCGAGCGCTTGAGTGAGTAATAAATCAAATTCAGGGTTACACCAGTTTGCCGGATTTTTACCACTAAAAGTTGCTGTGCAACTTAGCAATGGGCTCATAAAGTTGTCGGGATCGGGCGTATCGGCTGCCCAGCCGAGTAACACGCTATCGTGGCGGTGTTCACCAACGCGTTGTAAAAAGGTATTCCATTCGTATTCCACAATACTCACGTTAACCCCGATTTTGCGCAGATCACTTTGCATCAGCTCCGCCATTTTACGGGCATTCGGGTTGTAAATTCGGCTGACTGGCATGGCCCAGATATTCATATCAAAGCCATTTTTATAGCCGGCCTCTGCAAGCAGTGTTTTCGCAAGTTCAGGATTGAATTCAGGCATCGCTTTTTGTGCTTCAAAAGCCCAAGAGGCAGGGGGCAGTAACGATTGCGCTTTAATACCATTACCGTAGTAAACTGCTTGCATGATTTTGTCGACATCAATCGCGCTGGCCAGTGCTTGGCGCACACGAATATCATCAAACGGTGGACGCTCAGTATTAAATGCCCAATAACCAATATTAAGGTTTTGCTCTTTTTGAACGTTAATATCGTCTCGTTCAGCTAAAATACTTAATTGTGCGCTGCTAGGGTGAGCGGTTACATCGCATTCTTTGGTCAGCATTTTGGCGACACGGGTGGTGCCATTTGGCGTTATGTCGTAAACCAATTGCTCAAGCACCACAGGGTGTTTCCAATAATCAGGATTACGGTAATAGCGAATTAAGCGATCGCGACGGTATTCTCTGTACACATAAGGGCCCGTGCCAACGGGGTACTGGTCAAAGAGGTTTTCTTGCTTTCGCTCTTTTAATTGCATGGCGTATTCTTTTGATAGCACCACGGCAAAATCAGTTGCAAGATTCGCTAAAAAGCTGCTTTCAGCATTATAAAGTTCAAAGCGCACCTGGTAGTCAGAAACACGCACAATGCGGCGAATTAATTGATCAATACCGACACTTTGAAAATACGGGTAATTGGCATCACCCACAAAATGATAGGGATTGTATACATCAAATAAGCGGCTAAAGGTAAAAATGACGTCATCGGCATTAAAATCACGGCTCGGTGTAAAGTACTTGGTAGTATGAAACTTCACCCCTTTTCGTAAAGTAAAAGTGATGGACTTGCCGTCTGGACTGATTTTCCAATCGGTGGCAAGTTCCGCCTGAAATTCAGCAGACACAGGGTCGATACTCAATAGGCGGTCATAAAGCTGATTAGCAATAATATCAATGGTTGAGCCCGTGGTCGTTACTTGTGGATTAAACGACACCGGGTTAGCCTCAGCGCAATACACTAAGCCCTGATTTTTTTGTTCAGTGGTTTTTTCTTCGCTATCTAGGCAGCCTACTAAGCATACCAAAGACAAAGCAAGTAACGGTTTATACACCTGATTAGCCTCTAACTATTGCTGCTGGTCTAATAAATTGTATTTTTTCAAATAGCCACGTAATTGATGATACGTTAATTCGAGCTGTTCTGCAGTTTTCTTTTGATTAAATTGACTGTGTTCCAATGCTTTTTTTATGACATCAATTTCAAAGTCATTGGAAAGTTGTTTCAAGTTACAAGGAAACTGAATTTCAGGTTTGCTTAGTGATACTGACTCTTGCGCCTGTGAAGGGGGTGTAACCGCATGTTCTATATGTGCAATTGGTGCACTGTTACTACTGCCTTTAATACGTTGCTTAGGTCTGAATTTGCTGGCAAATGGATCTAAAATAATCTGGTGAACGGGAATATGTTCATTGCCGTGACGATACAAACTTCGTTCAACAACATTTTTTAACTCACGAATATTACCCGGCCAGTCGTATGACTGCAGTGTTTCGGTAGCGCTGCGAGTAAAGCCACTAAAGAGCTCCCACTCAAGATCACGCGCCATATTAATCGCAAACTGTTCTGCAAGTAACATAATATCTTCTTGGCGTTCACGAAGCGGGGGCAGGGTAATAACATCAAAAGCGAGACGATCAAGTAGGTCGCTTCTAAACTCACCTTGCTCTGCAAGACTTGGTAGGTCTTCATTTGTTGCGCACACAAGGCGAGTATCTACTTTAACGGTTTGCTTACCGCCGACACGCTCAAACTCACCATATTCAATAACGCGTAACAGTTTTTCTTGCACCATCGCTGAGGTGTTGGCTAATTCATCTAAAAACAGCGTGCCACTGTTGGCGCGTTCAAAGCGACCTTCATGGCGTTTACTTGCTCCGGTAAAAGCCCCGCTTTCATGGCCAAATAATTCACTTTCGAGTAGGTTCTCGTTAAGCGCAGCACAGTTGAGCTTGATATAGTTCTGTTCCCAGCGTTTCGATAAAAAATGTAAACGCGCTGCAATCAGTTCTTTACCTGTACCGCGTTCACCAATAATAAGCACTGGTTTATCTAAACTAGCCAGCTGTGATACTTGATCCAGCACGCTTAAAAAGCTGTCAGATTGGCCGAGTAAATTATCCTGTTGGCGAAATTGGCTCATATTCCCTAACTCTTAGTCATTTTTACTAAGATCTAGTGTATTTCATTATCTGAGAGAACTAAAGAAATTTATAAATTTAGTTTAACTGTTTGAATATATTAAGTTATTCTAGCTTTATAAAAGTTGGCAAGCATATTGATACTAGATATACCAACTGATTAAGTTAAAACACCAAAGAGGTAAATGTTATGGGAATTTTTTCACGTTTTGCAGACATCGTTAATTCTAATATCAATGCCATCTTAGATAAAGCAGAAGACCCAGAAAAAATGGTTCGTCTGATCATCCAAGAGATGGAAGATACATTAGTAGAAGTACGCTCTACGTCAGCAAAAACACTTGCTGAGAAAAAAGAATTAGTACGTCGCGTTGATACATTAAAAGTACAGGTTGCTGATTGGCAAGAAAAAGCGGAGTTAGCACTAAGCAAAGACCGTGATGACTTAGCGCGTGCAGCACTGATTGAAAAGCAAAAGTCTGCGGATGCTGTGGCTGCCGTTGAGTCTGAGCTTGAGCATGTTGAATCTCATATTGCAAAGCTTCAGCAAGAAGTAAGCACGTTACAAGAGAAGCTGGCTGATGCTAAATCACGTCAAAAAGCGATTATTTTACGTCAACGTTCAGCTGAGTCACGTTTAGAAGTGAAAAAAGCGCTTGATAGCTCAAAAGTGGAAGATGCGCTAAACCGCTTCGAACGTTACGAAAACAAGATCGATGGTCTAGAATCTCAAATAGAGTCTTATGATCTTGGTAAAAAATCATTAGCTGACGAAATTGCGGGTCTACAGCAAGACGAAAAGATTGATGATGAGCTTGCTGAGCTTAAGAAAAAACTGGCAGATAAAAAATAAAAAATGGGGGCAAGTCCCCCAATGCTTAAACACATAACGGATTGACAGGAGAGAATCATGTTCGACGCAGAAGTTTTGATGGCACCCATTATTGTATTTATGGTGGTTGTTGCCCCACTTTGGCTTATTTTACACTACCGTAGTAAAAAGCAAGTGAGTCAAGGTTTAAGTGAACACGAACATCGCCAGCTGTTAGAGCTTGCACAAAAAGCAGACAAAATGGCAGAGCGAGTTGAAACATTAGAAGCCTTACTTGATCAAGAGGCTCCACAGTGGAGACGTAAAGTATGAGTACCAAACGCGAATTATTCAGAGACGCAGAGCGCGGTAAAATAGCCGGTGTGTGCGCAGGTATCAGCGACTACTTTAATATGGAGCTTTGGCTCGTACGCATTCTTGTCGTCACCGCAGTGTTGTTATCGGGTGGGCCATTTATTGTTGTTGCTTACATTGCTGCGTGGTTTATTTTAGATAAGAAACCATCAGAGAAAACAATGAAAACTGGCGACAGTATTCACCAAGACCCGCTTGAAGTGAAATTTAAAGTATGGCAAAAAGGGGAACCACCTCGCCGTGCACTGCAAGATTTAAAAGAGCGTCTTGCGCGAGTTGATGGTCGTTTACAAGAGATGGAACGCTATGTCACCTCAACTGAATTTACGGTTAGCCGTGAAATTAACAAACTTTAAAGGATTTTAAAGCACCTTGTTTGCAATGTGAAACCAAGCGCAAATAGGGTGCTAGACACTGTATGAGCCAATCATTTGCAAAGAACACCTTTAATAAATTAAAAAACAAAGCCGAAAAAGCGCTGCATCGTGGTTTAGATCAACACGTGAAACTTGCTGTAACAGGATTAAGTGGCAGTGGTAAAACGGCGTTTATAACCGCACTTGTTAAGCATTTAACCAGTCAAGCTGATGATAAAAACCTACCATTTTTTAATGTAATGCGTGAAAAACGCCATATTGCAACCAAAGTGGTGCCTCAGCAAGCTCTCACCATTCCAACGTTTGAATATAATCAGGCTTTGTCATCATTATTGCCCTTGGAAGGTGAACCGGCATGGCCGGCATCAACTGAGCGTATCAACACACTGCGACTGGCAATCAAGTATCAAAGTAATGCCGGGCTTCGTGGTCATTTTGCACCGCAATCCACTTTGTATTTAGACATCATTGATTACCCAGGTGAATGGTTACTCGACTTGCCAATGCTTGAGCAGTCATTTGCTGATTGGTGTGAGTTACAATATTCATTGCTTATGCAAACGGCGCGCAATGAAAAAGCTCAGCCATTTTTATCTGCACTTGCAGAGCTCGATTTATCGTCCAGTGTTGATGAAAGTTTACTTGCTGAGGTGGCAGCACTGTACCAGCAGTTACTCGTCAGTTTAAAGCAAGATACCAAACTTGCCATGTTACAACCCGGGCGTATGTTGATGCCGGGTGAACTTAAAGGTGCCCCCTTACTGCAGTTTTTCCCGGTCGCAAACGTACCAGAGGAAATCGCTGAAGGGTCAAATTTAGCGCACCTTAAAAAGCGCTATAAGGCTTACGTAAAAGAAGTTGTGAAGCCATTCTATGAGCAACATTTTCGCCATTTTGACCGACAAATTGTGCTGGTGGATGTCTTGAGTGCATTGAACGAAGGGGCCGAAACGTTACATGAGCAAAGTCGTGTAATAAACCAATTGCTTGCACATTTTAATTACGGTGAAGCCAGTTTCTTTAAACGTTTGTTTAAACCTAACATCGACAAGCTGTTGTTTGCTGCAAATAAATCAGACCATATTAGCGCGCAGTATCATAAAGATTTAGCATTATTGCTTGATTCAATCGTGCATGATCAAAGCAACCATTTAAAGTTTGAAGGCGTACAAATTGAAACCATGGCTATGTCGTCAATTTGTGCGACAGAGCCGCGCCAAGTTGTAGAAAAAGGCCAGCAATTAGCCTGTATTTACGGTAAACCATTGGGCGAGCATGAGTGGGTCACTTATTTACCCCCCCAGCCACCTTCACGACTATTGAATAAACACGAGTGGCCAGCACAAGGCTTTGAGTTTTTGTCGTTTTCGCCATTACCATGCCCTGATAAACGGTTAAAGCATATTCGTTTAGATCATGTCATGCAGTATCTGATAGGAGATAAACTAACATGAGTAAACAGCCGAACGAGGTTGATTTTCAAGCTGGGCGCCGTATTGCGAGCTCTGCAGCAAATGAAGCACCGACTGAGGAGCTTACAGCTGCAAAGGTAATTGAAAATGCAGAGTTTATTGAAAACGATGACGAATTAACTGACGACATAGAACTGGCACCGGTATACAGAAAGTCAAAATGGCAAACATTAAAAAGCCTTTTTGTTGTGAGCTTTTTAGTCTTGGTCTTGCTTGAATTTGGTATGTCGCTGTATGTGACGTTTCAGCAATCGATTATTGTCGGTTCAGTGTATTTAACAGCGGTACTAAGTGGCGTGCTCTTGATTAGCCGTGTTATTTGGCGTGAGTATCGCATGCTGCGTAGCTTAAAGCGCAATCAGCTACATCGTACAGAGGCTGATCGATTACTTAATAGTGAGCAAGTAGGTGAAGCGCTGCCTTGGCTTGAGAAACTCAATAAACATCAAGCACTCATAGGCTTTGATGACTTTAAAACACAAATAGCCAGTCATCATACCGACAAAGAAATCATGACGTTATATGCAGACAGCTTATTAGTCAGCCAAGATCAGCAAGCAAAGAAACTGATTAATCGGTTTGCCACAGAATCGGGCTTATTGGTGGCATTAAGCCCACTTGCACTGGTTGATATGATGGCGGTACTTTGGCGTGGCACTAAATTAATTGAGCAAATTGGTCGTATTTATGGCATTGGTTTTGGTTATGCAAGTCGCATAAAATTGTATCGCTTGTTGATCAAACAAGTGCTTTTTGTGGGCAGTGCTGAACTGGTGTCCGATCTGGCTGCAACGGCACTCAGTGCAGAGCTGTTGGGTAAATTGTCGGGCCGTGCCGCGCAAGGGCTTAGCGCCGGTATTTTTACTGCTCGCATTGGCTATAAAGCCATGGAGTTAAGTAGGCCATTGCCACGTTTAGAGCACAAACGTAGCCTATTAAAAGAAACGGCTAATAGTATTGCGCGAAAAATAGCCTCGCGCAGCAGCGATAAAGACACCGAAAAGACTCAATGACAACATTTGTGTACAGTTAATAAAAACGGTTGAGTGATATTTAGCCATCTGTGCATCCGGCATGCTTGTGGTTAGGCTGTATGTGCGTTTTATTTATGAGTATGAAGTACTGATAATAAAAACGAGAACAGACAATGACTAAGCATCACTTACATACACAATGTATCCATGGTCCAGAAAAGCCAAATGATCCTCACGGCGCACTGAGTGCGCCACTTTATCAAACCTCAACATTTGCGTTCACGAGTGCAGCACAAGGGGCTGCACGTTTTGCTGGTGAAGAGCAGGGGTTTATTTACACTCGCTTAGGTAACCCAACAACGCAAGAGTTAGAGCAAAAAGTTGCACAACTTGAAAATTGTGAAGCGGCTGCAGCAACAGCAACGGGAATGGGCGCAGTATCAGCCTCAGTATTAAGCTTTTTACAGCATGGTGACCATCTTGTGGCATCAAGTGCACTCTATGGTTGTACTTTTGCTTTTTTTGCTCACATGCTGCCTCGCTTCGGTATAGAAGTCAGTTTTGTTGATATGAGCGATGAAGCCGCATTACGTGCTGCTGTTAAACCAAACAGTAAAATGATTTTTGCTGAGACGCCGATAAACCCAACCATGACGGTGCTTGATTTAAGCTTAATTGCAGAAGTCGCGAAGCAACATAAGTTGCTTAGTATTATTGATAATACTTTTTTAACGCCTTTACTTCAGCAACCCACTTCATATGGCATCGATATTGTTATTCACAGTGCGACTAAATATTTGAACGGACATGGCGATGTGGTTGCTGGCATTGTGTGTGGTTCTAATGAGCACATTAATTTAATAAAAATGACCGTGCTTAAAGATATTGGCGCAACGATTAGTCCGCATGATGCCTGGTTAATAAACCGAGGGTTAAAAACGCTTGCAGTACGAATGGAGCGTCATTGTGCGAGTGCCCAAGTGGTTGCTGAGTTTTTAGAGCAGCACCCGTTGGTGAGCAAGGTTTATTATCCTGGCCTTAAATCACATCAAGGTCATAAGTTTATTGGTACACAAATGAAAGCAGCGGGTGGTGTGATCGCGTTCGAAATTAAAGGCACCCTAGAACAAGGTGAAACCTTCATTAATAATACTCAGCTTTGTACGTTAGCAGTGAGTTTAGGTGACGCTGAAACCCTCATTCAGCATCCCGCGTCTATGACTCACTCTCCCTATACACCAGAAGAGCGGGCTGCGGCTGGCATTAGTGATGGATTAATTCGCTTATCAGTCGGTTTAGAGGATGTTAACGACATAATTGACGATCTTAAAACTGCATTTACATCTATTGGATAGGATGTAAATTTAAGTTTACACTAAAATGGTGTTTTATCCCTTATTTAACGGGTTGTGTAAACATTTGGATCTTTTGGTGTAATTTTTTATTTACAGTAGAGGTGTTTCTGCAAACAGTAGAAACACCCAAAACTATTAAAATCTCGCTTACTTTTACATAGTATCGACTTAACAAGTTAAAGTGATTCTTATCGTGCTGATCAAGATTTAACGAAGAAGGTTATTATGGCTAAAGCAAGTAATTACACCTCCAAGCAACCCGATGAAAATGGGGTGATCCATTGGAGCGAAGACGAAAACAAAATATGGTCTGAGCTGGTTGCTCGCCAACTCGCTTGCATTGAAGGCAAAGCCTGCAATGAATACCTTGAGGGTTTAAAAAAAATAAACCTTCCTTCAGATCGTATTCCCCAATTAAGTGAATTAAACGAAGTACTGGAAAAAACCACCGGCTGGCAAGTTGCGCCTGTGCCTGCGTTAATTGATTTTGACGAGTTTTTCCGTTTGTTAGCTAATAAGCAATTCCCCGTGGCTACGTTTATTCGCACACGTGAAGAGTTTGACTACTTACAAGAGCCAGATATTTTCCACGAAATTTTTGGTCACTGTGCAATGTTAACAAACCCTGCATTTGCTGAGTTTACGCATAAATACGGTCAATTAGGGTATGCAGCAGAGAAAAAAGATCGCGTGTATCTGGCACGTTTATATTGGTTTACTGTTGAGTTTGGTTTAATGCAAACAGACCAAGGCTTGCGTATTTATGGTGGCGGTATTTTATCAAGCCCAGGTGAAACGCAGTACGTGTACTCTGATAAACCAGAAATCAATGCAATGAATGTACTGGATGTGCTTCGCACACCGTACCGTATTGATATAATGCAGCCTGTGTACTACACCATTAATTCGATTAATGACTTATTTGATATCTCACAAATGGATATCATGTCATTGGTGAGTAAAGCAAAAGAATTAGGGCTTCATGAGCCAAAGTTTCCACCTAAAGAAAAATTAGCAAGTTAAGGATTTATAATGTCTTCATTAAGCACACAAAAGTGTGAAGCGTGTCGTGCTGATGCGCCGAAAGTATCTGATGCTGAGTTAGCAGAATTAATTAAAATGATCCCTGATTGGGTACCAGAAGTGCGCGACGGCATTATGCAATTAGAGCGTGTGTATAAGTTTAAAAACTTTAAACAAGCACTTGAATTTACAAATAAAGTAGGTGATATGGCTGAAGAAGAAGGCCATCACCCAGGTTTACTTACAGAGTGGGGCAAAGTGACTGTTACGTGGTGGAGCCACTCAATTAAAGGCTTACATAAAAACGATTTTATTTGTGCTGCAAAAACTGACGATGTCTTTGCTGCATTATAAAACGCAATAAGTTCTGCCCAGAAGGCGTGACCCAAGGTCGCGCCTTTTTATTTTTGTTAAAAGGAAAAAGCCTATATAGTGTATTTGCGTTATGAAACAACACGGTAGAAAACAATGAAGAATAAAAGCCTAATCATAGCCTCATTACTTATTTTATTGCCGCTTATCGACAGCCTTTTTGTACCTCCTGTATTTGGCATTCAATGGCATAGCCCAAAAATGATGTATCAAATAGGCGTTGCGTTACTCATTATTAAGCTGTTTATGGTCATAACGGGCATTTATTTATTACTCAAAAATAACAGGTGTGACACAGGCAGAGCAGCGTTAGATACTCAGCCAACTGCTAGACGACATCTTTTATTATTCATTGTCGCAGGGCTTCAACTTGTGGTTATGGTGAGTCTGTGTTTTTGGTACCTTGTTGCAGGGACACAGGCAAAGTATTTTAAGCAGCAACAGCATATTAGTGTATTTACAGCTGACTATGGCGTTTTTACTGATGTTTACCATCATATTTCATATATTTGCTATGACCGTTATGGTTTTTATCGCCAAATCCCGGTTGCTTCATTACCGTGGGCAGGTGAATTTAGTTTTAAAGTTCATCAAGATAGTTTACAGATCTATCAAAAAAGTAATGTCGATGAGCAAACTAAACAGATTTCCTTAGAGGGGTTTAATTGTTTATAAAACTGGAATAATTAGGACGATTTTTACTTACATATCAGATATTTCTTAAATTCCCCCCTATTTCCCCTCATAACATATCATTCTCACTGTTGTTTCCTATACTTAATGAGATTTTTAGTAAGGAAGCCATCACGCATAGGGTACTGCAATTAAACAGAGAGAACATTATGTTTACGAAGTTCAGGTTAAATACACAGCTGTATCTTGCATTTGGCGCAATGATTGTCCTGCTAGGGGTAGTCAGTATAGTTGCCTTGTTAGCCCTTAACTCAGGCTATGATAATTTTGTTGATTATCGCGTAAATGCACGCGATAGCAATATCACGGGACGAGTCCAATCAAACGTATTAACTTTACGCTTAAATGCACTCAAATATTTGAAAGATCAAAAACCTCAAGCCATTTCCGATTTTAACGAGCGTCATAATTTACTCAGTGAATTAATCACTCAGAGCAAAAAACAGTTTACTGATGCCGAGAAAGTAAAAGCAATGACAGCGATAGAAAAAGGAGCAAGTAATTATAAAAATGGTTTTGAAGACATCGTTAAGTTAGTAGAAAAACGCAATGATGTGGTCGAAAATAAGCTCGATGGAAATGGGCAGTTTATGCGTGAGGCCTTAACTGAAATTATGCTGCTGAGTAAAAACAAAGAAAACAGCGCAGCATTATTTTTAAGTGCACAATTGCAAGAGTCGTTATTACTTGGGCGATTGTATGCTGCAAAGTTTTTAGTCAGCAACTCACTGGCCGATTTTGACAGAACAACGAAAGAATTTAAGGGCGTTCAAGCTAAAATTCAGCAATTGTCAGCGGGCCTTTTTGATGCAAAAGAGCAGGCATTATTGTCTGATTTCAAAACCAGAACGAATGACTATATTACAGGGCTTGAGCAAGTAAAGTCCTTGATTACAGAGCGTAATAATATAATTAGCGGGACACTTGATAAAGTAGGCCCGCAAATAGCTGAGGAAATTGAACGTATTAAACTCGCCAGCCAAAACCGCCAAGATGAAATTGGTCCCATGATACAAGCCAGCAGTGAAAATGCGATTACCACCATTTTAGTCTTTGCCATCATAATTATTACTGTGGGCATTTTCTTAAGTATCTTTATCTCGCGTTTAATAAAAGCGCCTATTGGCGGGGAGCCGAGCGAAATAGCGACCATTGTGCAATCGATAGCTGAAGGTGATTTAACATATCGTTTTAGTCAGCATGGAAATGAAACAGGAATTTACTTAGCGATGCGCGAAATGGTGTCAAAGCTTAACGAAATGCTGACTCAGATCAGTGAATCTACCACGCAAGTTTCGCGCACATCACAAGATTTAACAACGATAACGGCGAGTTCTAAAACAGGTGCAGAGCATCAATCTGACCAATTAACACAAACAGCCACTGCAATGCATGAAATGTCAGCAACCATTAATGAGATTACGCAAAGTGCACAAATGGCTGCTGATGCAGCAACAAAAGCCGATAATGAAGTACTGACGGGCACGCAAGTAGTTTCACAAACGCATCACGCAATGGGCGAGTTGGTTGAGACCATGATGAACGTGAGCAAAACGATTGAAAACTTAGAAGCAGAAACTGAGTCAGTGGGCTCCATTTTAGATGTGATAAGAGGTATTGCTGACCAAACTAACTTATTAGCATTAAATGCGGCCATCGAAGCTGCTAGAGCTGGAGAGCAAGGACGCGGTTTTGCAGTGGTTGCAGATGAAGTGCGCTCTTTAGCAAGTCGGACACAACAAAGTACTGAAGAAATTCAAGTGATGATTTCTAATTTACAGAATGAAGCGAAGCGCTCGGTCGATTCGATGAAAATGAATATGCAAAATGTGGAGCAAACCGCAGAGAAAACTGAGCAAACCGGTGAAGTCCTCGAGCAAATTTCACAATCGGTGGGCACAATTAAAGATATGAATGTACAAATTGCCAGTGCGTCTGAAGAGCAAAATGTCGTGAGTATGCAAATAAGTGAAAGTGTTCAACATGTTAACGAAAAAGCACATGAAACGATGGATGGTGCAGAGCGCGCAGCAGCGATTGCTGATGGCTTAGCGCAAACAGCGCTTGAGCTAGACCAAATTGTGAAGCAATTTAAAGTCAGTTAAAAGCCTAGGAGTATAAAGCCAGTGACACTGGCTTTATACTTTACTCATTTTTCATTCGGGCTTTATTTGTACATCAACCTTTTGGCCCGTTTGCAACTGTTCAGCTCCCCTTATTGCCACTTTATCGCCCGCACTAAGAGACGCAGGAGTGAGGGGACTTACCTCAACAAGCTGACCCTTGCCACTGCCAACGATAACGGGAATTTGTGCTGCTGTACTGGCGTTATCAATCTTTACGATATGCGTGCCATTTTTACGTAAAATGAGGGCATCTCGGTTCACTAATAACACATCGCCTTTACTTGTTAATGGAACAGTAACATCGACAAGTTGACCTATCGCCCATACTTGCTCTTGAGATACGTGCAATGCGGCACGTACTTCGACCGTTTGTGAACGCGGGTCTGTGGATGGGATCACTGCTGTAACTTTAGCGGTTGTTGTTTCAGGTGCTGATAAATCGCCTGCTTTGACCGGCAGTGCAATGTCTTTATGTAAAAACTTGAGGTATTTAACAGGGACATATAAACGCACTTCTAAATGAGTGATATCGAGTAAGGTGACTAATTCATCGGCGCGGTTTATTTCACGTCCAGCACGTTTATAGCGCTCGCTGATAACACCTGAAAAGGGGGCGCTGATGGTCGCACGGGATAGTTTATCGTCGATCACCTTTAACTCTACCTCAGCAAGGGCAATATCAGACAAAGCGAGGTCGTGTTTATTTTGCATTCCATCAACTTGGCTTGCCGCTGCACTGCTCGCTTTAGCGAGTTTTTGTAAACGGGCTAACTCTTGCTCGTATAAACGCAGGTTTATTTTTGCACGGTTGAGCATTTCTTGCTGACGGGCTTTTTCAAGTTCCAGTGGTAAAGTGTCCATGCGTACTAGCGTATCACCTTGGTTGACTAAAGTGCCGGGCTCTACCACATAGAGTAAACGTCCACTAATTCCTGCGGTAAGCGTGACATCGTCTTTGCCGTATAAAGTGCCACTTACTTCAATTTCACTGGTTAGCTGTGCTTTACTCACTGTATCGACCGTGACAGGAACGACCGCGAAAGCATGAAAGGCGAAGGCACATAATACCGCGGTTACAATACGTATATTTTTTATCATCGTTTTATCACTCATTGATTCGATACCAAGCTTAAAGGCGTTTTTTCGGGTTGTTGATTATTGTTTATTGGTGGTAATTGCCTGCCAAGCTGCAATAAACTCGGCATTAAAATAAGCGTAAATAGCGCGCTAATAGCCATGCCGCCTACAATGACGGTCGCAAGACCGCGATAAATCTCTGAGCCAACACCGGGCATTAACATCAGCGGTAACATGCCAAATAAACTCGTTAAGGTACTCAAATAAACGGGGCGTGCTCTAAGTAGCACTGCTTGGCGAACTGCAGCCTCTCGGTTAAGCCCTGCAGACATCGCAACACGCGTTTGGTCGACCAATAAAATCGCATTATTGACCACTAATCCCAGCAAAATGATAAAGCCAATCATGGTCAATAAATCGAGTGATTGGAAAGTGAATAAATTCAGCACAAACAAGGCCAGTACCCCGCCAGCTATCGCCAGCGGCATAACTAGCAGTACCAAGACACTGTCTTTTGCAGATTTAAATAATGCTGTCATTAGCAGGAATAAAATAAACAAAGCTAGTAAAAAGTTGAGAGTCATCTCTTGCATAGCTGAATTCATTTTTTGTGCGTTGCCAGCCAAAATCGCGCCAGCACTTTCGGGTAAACTGGCACGTACTTTTGGCATAACGTGTTCTGCTAAAATAGCTTGTGCTTGTTGCAAACTCATATCGGCAGGTGGTGTGACGACAATACTCACTGTGCGACGTCCGTTAACACGGCGTAATTGTGTAGGGCCAACAGTGCGCTTAATTTGGGCAAGCTCGCCCAGAGTTTGAATGCCCGAGAGCGGTGTAACAATGGGCAAGGCTTTTAGTTCTTCAGGGGTTTGCCATGGAGTGCCTCGCAAAATTACATTCATACGCTCGTTGCCGTCAAAGTATTCGTTAACAAATAAGCCGCCTGTATAAGCCTGTACCGCTTGTGAAACGTCACGGCGAGTTAGCCCTGCTTGAGTAATACGGCGGTCGTTAGGTGTAAGCCTGAGCTCTGGTTCGGCCATATCTAAACGCGGTTGTGGTCTTGCTGTGGCATTTGGCATTGCTTCTGTGACTGCTTGCAAGGCGACATTAGCACCTGAAATCAGGTCATCCATGTTCGGACCGGTTAGATCAATATTGATATCTCGGCCATCTCCCCCATTCGCGACTTGGATCATAGAACCTCGAAAGAAGAATACCTGCGTGTCGGGTAAGTCGATGAAAATTTCTTCTCGAGCAACTTTCATCAATTCTTCAACGCGTTGTGGATCAGCCGAATAAATAAATCCGCCAGCGTTGGAACCAAATGCATAAAAGTTAAAGTCTTTTATTCCTGGCTCTTTCTCACCAGTGTAGTAAGGCATTAAGCGTTTTTTGATACGCATTAATAACTCTTCTTCCATAAATTGCACATTGCCACCCGGTGGGGTATTCAAGTTAAAGAAAAAGCCATCAGTTGGCGCTCTGGGCATAAAGTCAGTTTTTGGCAGCATAGTCATGGTGGCAATTAATGAGCCGCCTAATAACGAGGCAATCCAGAGCAGTTGCTTAGTGCGGGTGTTAGTGAGTGCCATGATGAAGTTAGTTAGTTTTTGCCAATAAGCACGATAAGGATCGGGTTTTAGTTCAGTGTCAGGCCAAACATGGTTCGCTAATGGAATGAGTGTAATGGCACAGACCATTGAGGCAATGACCGCAATAGAGAGGGTGAGTGCAAGGTCTGAAAACAGCTGACCTTCAATGCCTGCCATAAAGAGAATAGGGAGAAAAATAGCAACGCTGGTGGTGGTTGACGCAAATAAGGCACCGGTGACTTGCGCTGCTCCTTTTAATGCCGCTTTTTTAGTATCAAAGCCTTCGCTTCTGAGTCGGGCTATATTTTCTTGGACTATGATAGCAGCATCTAAAACTAAGCCGACAGCAAAGGCTAGGCCGGCAAGGGAAATAACATTTAAGCTGCGTTCAAAAATATTAAGGGCTAAAAACGCCACCATCAACGACACCGGGATTGTAGCGGCAATCACAAACGTGGCTTTTAACCCGCGGAAAAACAACCATAAGATCAAGCATGATAAAAGTACACCTAATCCTAAGTTACTTTTCACTAATGATAAGGCGTTACGAATATGCACTGAGGCATCAAAGCTTAACTCAATCGATAAGCCATTTTCAGCAAGAGGGCCTTCGTTTAGCTCTTTAATCGCTAAATTTATGTCATCAAGAAGTGCGACAGTATTGGCTTCGTTGGCACGCGAAATTCGAATGTAATACGCCGGTTTACCATTTCGGCCACTCATGCCTAAACGGTCAGAAAAAGTGCGTTCTACGCGTGCAATATCGCCAAGGTAAATTGGTCTGTCGCCAGAATAACCAACGCGCATTTGTGCCATGCTCGACAAATCATACTGACCCGTAAAGCGCACGGTATATTGACGGCGTCCGACATTAGCAAGGCCACCTGAGGTATCGCGTGAACTGGCTAATACGTTACTGATTTGGTCAAGGCTTACGCCAAGGGCAGCGGCTTTGTGAGGATCAAAGGTGATGCGTAACTCTTTTGGTCGTTCACTGGCTAAATCAACGCGGGCAACACCGGGAATACGGGCTAAACGTGGCTCAACAAATTCGTCGATTTGTTTTTGAAACTGTGCCATATCAAGATCTAAGCTATCGGCGTTGTAGTGCGTCGGAGTCACTAACAAAGTGGCAGCGGCTTCGCCATTATTGCCGCCTGCAAATACCACAGGGTCGAATGCATCTAAGGGGAGTGGCGGTGCTTGGTTTAGACTTGTGAGTACATCGAGCATGGCTTGCTGCATATTTTGCCCGACTGCAAAAGTAAGGGTGATAGAGCCATTACCTCGGTTGATATTGGTATTTACCTCTAAAGCGCCAGGTGTGTTTTTTACTGCGTTTTCGAGCGGCTCAATAATCACGGATTCTATTTCTTCTGGTGCGGCTTGGCGCCAACCTGAAAAAATAGTGATTTGCGGTTGTTCAATATCGGGTGTAAGTTGAATTGGCAGCTTGAAAATACTCAACATGCCAAACAACATAATCAGTACTAAGATGACAATAACACTCGCTGGGTTCTTCAGTGAACTGCGCGTCAAATTCATTGTGTGTGTTCCAAAATCAATTTGTGTGCATTGTAATGCGACGTAAAAAAAGTGCCAGTAAGTTTAATGGAATGTATGTCAAAGTAGACGCTGGGTTGCTGTAAATACGCGATAAAGTGTGTTTTTGAAATAAGATGTAACAATTTAATAAAGTTGATGAAAATTAACAGGTATAAAAAAAGCGCTATTCCTCATTAAGGAAAGCGCTTTTTAGTCATAACAGACTGTGTAAAATCACTGATTACTCATCAATCGAGCGAAGTAGTGCATTAATGCCTACTTTTTCGCGCGTTTGTTGATCTACTTTTTTTACGATGATGGCAGCGTATAGGCTGTGCGAACCATCTTTAGAAGGCAGTGAACCCGGAACAACAACGGCACCCGCTGGTACACGGCCGTAGTGAACCTCGCCGGTTTCACGGTCATAAATGCGCGTACTTTGGCTGATGTATACACCCATTGAAATAACGGCGCCTTCTTCAACAACAACGCCTTCAACAATTTCAGAGCGTGCGCCAATAAAGCAGTTATCTTCGATAATGGTTGGGTTTGCTTGAAGTGGCTCAAGTACACCACCAATGCCTACGCCCCCTGATAAATGAACGTTTTTACCAATTTGTGCGCACGAGCCAACGGTTGCCCAAGTATCGACCATGGTGCCCTCGTCAACGTAAGCACCAATGTTGACGTAAGAAGGCATAAGCACCACGTTTTTACCAACAAAGCTGCCTTTGCGCGCCACAGCGTTAGGGACTACGCGCATGCCGCCTTGTTGGAATTGCTCTGGCGTATAGTCGCTAAATTTTAGTGGTACTTTATCGTAGAATTGATTAACACCATCGTTCATTGGTTGGTTATCACGAATACGGAATGACAGCAGTACTGCTTTTTTCAACCATTGATGAACAACCCACTCACCACTGATTTTTTCAGCAACACGAGCCGCGCCGCTATCAAGCAGTTCAAGCGCATCAATAATGGCCTGTTTTACTTCGCTTGATACTGTGCTTGGGCTGATACTATCGCGGTTTTCCCAGGCGTTTTCGATCATGGTTTTTAAATCTGACATAAGATCCTCTTATTCGGTTTCTGCGTTGAGTTTTTTACGCAATGCTTGATGAATTTTTGCTTGTTCTTCGTCTGTTAATGCTTGGTATTCATTATTCGATACCACGAAGAAATCTTCTGCGCGTTCGCCCACTGTGGTGATCCGTGCAGCATGAATATGCAGTAAATGTGCTTGGAATACTTCGGCTATTTTGGTGAGTAAGCCCGGAATATCCACTGCTTGAATTTCAATTAGACTGCGGTCTTTTCGTGCATGCGGTCTAAGCACAATTTTTGGTTTAATATTAAAGTCTTTAAAGCGCTGCGAACGATTCTTTTTAAAGCGAATTTTCTTTTTAGGATCATTAATAGCGAGATCCAATGCACGCTTAATCGACTGTGCACGACCACTGGCAATAGGGTCGCCATTCACTTCTAAAATAACAAAGCTAAACAGCACATAACCGTCTTTGGTCGTTAACACTTGCGCATGTTGGATCTGTGCTTTTTTAGAGCCTATAACACTCACAAGGCGTGCAAATAAGCCACCAGAATAGGGGCTGTAAGCAAATACCTGCGTGCCACCATGCATTGCTGTGTCAGACACCATGACACTGGGTTGGCTTAAGTCTGCACTGTTTAACAGGTGCTCTGTGTGCCATGAAATCTGCTGCTCGCTAAAAGCGGTAAAATAATTAGCTTTAAAGCGACTCCAAATTAAATCAATCTGATCCTCGTTACAGCCAAGATTAAGCAAGCGCTGTTTTGCTTGGCGCTTTTTGTCTCGAATTTGATCTCGTTGGTCCATTGGATTTTCAAGTCCCAAGCGCAGTGCGCGCTGGGTGTGTAAATACAGCTCTCGCAGTAGGGTGTTTTTCCAATCATTCCACAAGTTATCATTTGTAGCACGGATATCAGCCAGTGTTAAACAATATAAATAATCGAGCTGGCGTTCATTTTTCACCTTGCTGGCAAAATCTTTAATTACATCAGGGTCGTTAATGTCTTTGCGTTGCGCGGTGACCGACATAAGTAAGTGATTGCCAACCAACCACGCAATAAGTTTACCATCTGATGCAGGAAAACGGTGCAGTTTGGCAAACGCTAAGGCATCGACCGAGCCAAGCTCTGAGTGATCGCCACCACGTCCTTTGGCAATATCGTGAAAAATACCGGCTAAATATAACAGTTCAGGTTTATCCATGCGGGTGACGATTTCACTGCACAGAGGAAATTCACTGACTCGAGACTTATCAAAATATTTGTAAATATTATTAATAAGCTTGTGCGTGTGCTCATCCACAGTGTAGGCGTGGAATAAGTCAAATTGCATTTGTCCGAATATATTTCGCCACTGCGGTAAGTAAGCCGCAATAATGCCGTGTTTGTGCATGAGCGTGAATGCTCGGCCCATGCCATTAGGGTGTTTAATTAACCGTAAGAATGCTTCACGACACGCCGCGTAATCTTGTAAATCACCTAATAAACGGCGACGTACTTGGCGCATTGTACGAATCGTGCTTGGGTAAATATGCGTAATTTCGGGGTTGTCGGCAATGTGCTCAAACAACACAAAGAGTTGGTCGCGACGGAAAAATACAGAAGGGTTTTTAACCCGAATCTGATGACCAATACGCTCAAAGTTCCGGTCAAGCTCTACAACGGGTAACTCGCCTGCACCTGGCAAAATGCTTTGCTCAAAGTAAGACAGCAACATTTGGTTAAGCTCTCGTACACGGCTCATAATGCGAAATAAACGTTTCATCATGCGCTCGACCGACGCTTTACCGTCGCTACCAAAACCTAAAATTTCGGCAGCATGAGGCTGGTGATCAAACAATAAACGGTTTTCAGAACGTCCCGCAGCGATGTGCAAGGCAAAGCGGATATTCCACAGGTTTTCTAAACACTCTGAGAGTTCTTGGTATTCTTCATGAGTGAGGTAACCATGATTAATGAGTTCTTGTAATGTTTCAGCCCTAAAGTGCTTTTTTGCGACCCAAATAATGGTTTGTAAATCGCGCAAGCCACCTGGGTTTTCTTTAATGTTAGGCTCAAGATTATAGGCGGTTCCATGGCATTTTTTATGGCGTAATTGTTGTTCTTGTACTTTTGCCAAAAAGAATTCATCAGAGCGCCAAATTGGCGTGTCGATTAAGTGCATTTTGAGTTTTTCAAACTCAATGTGATTGCCAAATATTAAACGGCTTTCGAGTAAGCTGGTGGCAAAAGTAACGTCTTCACGTTTTTGCTCCAGTGCTTGTTCAATAGTGCGAACACTGTGACCAATTTCGAGATTGAGGTCCCATAGCATCGTCACGAACTGGCCAATTTTTTCGCATACAGCGTCACTTGGTTGTTCACTAACCAGCAGCATAAAGTCAATATCGGAGTAGGGGTGTAGCTCGCCACGCCCATAACCACCGACAGCAATAAGTGCTAAATCACTTTCGTGGGCAAGGTCAAAGTCGTGAAACAGTTTAATCAATAAGCGGTCAATAAACTCAGCGCGGGCATTGATTAAGTTGCTGACGGGTTGTTTAGAAAATTCGTTCTGTAGCCACTTATAAAAATAACCAGAACAGTCGCGATAATCGCTAAGTTGCTCAGCTTGGCTGAGCAACTTTTTTACTTTGTTGGGTAATGCCACAGGGGCTGGCTCCTAGTGTTCGATGATCCTGTCGATAGTATCATCTGATCGGAGCGTTAAAATTTCAACACCATTTTCAGTCACTAACAGTGTGTGTTCCCACTGAGCAGACAATGAACGGTCTTTTGTAACGACAGTCCAGTTATCTTTTAATAACTTACATTGGCGTTTTCCTGCGTTCACCATTGGCTCAATTGTTAAACACATTCCTGCTTTTAACACCTCGCCTGTACCTGGTTTACCGTAGTGCATTACTTGAGGTTCTTCGTGGAACTCAGCGCCGATACCATGACCACAATATTCACGTACAATCGAATAATTAAAGCTTTCTGCGTACTTTTGAATCGCGGCACCAATGTCACCTAAGCGAACACCTGGTTTTACCATTTTTATGGCAAGGTAAAGGCTTTCTTGGGTTATATCAGCAAGGCGTTTGCCTTGAATGTTGGGTGTGCCTACATGGAACATCTTTGAGGTATCACCATGAAAGCCATCTTTAATTACGGTTACATCGATATTAACGCTGTCACCTTCTTTGAGAGGTTTGTCGTTAGGAATACCGTGACAAATAACATGATTCACTGAGGTGCAGATTGATTTAGGGAAACCGTGATAGTTTAGCGGCGCTGGAATCGCGTCTTGCACATTAACGATGTAATCGTGGCAAATTGTATTTAGCTCATCCGTGGTTACACCAGGCACCACATGCGGTTCTATCATTTCGAGTACCTCAGCGGCTAAGCGCCCGGCAACACGCATTTTTTCGATTTCTTCAGGGGTCTTGATCACAGCACTCATTGAGGCTCCAAAGTTGTTTTTCAGGTCATTTTTCAGTGCACAATTTTTGCACTGAATGTTGAGTTTTCAATTTTAATATGGTATAAAGCGCGCCGTCTTTTTACAAATAAATTCTTTACTGATTTTTTGTATTTAAGACAAACACAATTTTATTTTAACACACACACGTATCGTCACATACACTTGGGTGCACATAAGTTACAAATTAACTTAGGTGTTGGTGCTATGGGATATGTGGAGGCCTAACCCTAAACTATTAGAGGAATTTACAAATGGCAAACGTTTCAATGCGCGATATGCTTCAAGCTGGTGTTCACTTTGGTCACCAAGCACGTTACTGGAATCCTAAGATGAAGCCTTTCATCTTCGGCGCTCGTAACCGTGTACATATCATCAACCTAGAGCAAACTGTACCAATGTTCAACGAAGCACTTAAGTTCTTATCGAACGCAGCTTCTAACAAAGGTAAAGTACTTTTTGTTGGTACTAAGCGCGCAGCAAGCGAAGCAGTTAAAGAAGCAGCTCTTCAAAGCGATCAGTTCTACGTAAACCACCGTTGGTTAGGTGGTATGTTGACTAACTGGAAAACAGTTCGCCAATCAATCAAGCGTCTTAAAGACCTTGAAGCACAAAGCCAAGACGGTACTTTCGAGAAATTAACTAAGAAAGAAGCGTTAATGCTTACTCGTGAAATGGAAAAGCTTGAAAAGAGCCTTGGTGGTATCAAAGATATGGGCGGTCTTCCTGACGCACTTTTCGTTATCGATGCAGACCACGAGCACATCGCTATCCGTGAAGCTAACAACCTAGGTATTCCAGTTGTTGCTATCGTTGATACTAACTCTAACCCAGACGGTGTTGATTACATCGTACCTGGTAACGACGATGCGATCCGTGCTATCAACCTTTACACAAGTGCTGTTGCAGCTGCGATCACTGAAGGTCGTGAGAACAACATCGTTGCTCAAGCTGAGAAAGACGACTTCGTAGAAGCTGAATAATTAGCTGTCATCAAGTCTTCATCTTACTTAAGGTGAAGACTTGTTATTCTTGTAAAGCGGCCTATACCGCTTCCCTAATAACAGAATTCAATTGAGGATATTCTAATGGCTGTAACTGCTGCCCTAGTTAAAGAATTACGCGAGCGTACTGGCGCTGGCATGATGGATTGTAAAAAAGCGTTAACTGAAACTAACGGTGACATTGAGTTAGCGATCGAAAACATGCGTAAGAGCGGTGCTGCAAAGGCTGCTAAAAAAGCGGGTAACATCGCTGCTGAAGGTACAATCCTTATCAAAGAAGGCAACGGTTTCGCTGCACTTCTTGAAGTTAACTGTCAAACTGACTTCGTTGCTAAAGACTCAAACTTCCTTGGTTTTGCTAACGAAGTTTTAGATGCTGCTGTTGAATCAAAAGCAGACATCGATGCACTTAAAGCACAGTTCGAAGAAACACGTGTTGCACTTGTTGCTAAAATCGGTGAAAACATCAACGTTCGTCGCGTTGAGTACATCGACGGTGAAAAACTATCTGCATACCGCCACGGCGACCGTATCGGTGTTGTTGTAGTAGGTGATGCTGACGAAGAAACACTTAAGCACGTTGCAATGCACGTTGCTGCGTCTAAGCCTGAGTTCGTAAACCCAGAAGACGTTCCAGCTGACGTTGTTGAAAAAGAAAAAGCAGTTCAAATCGACATCGCGATGAACGAAGGCAAGCCTGCTGAAATCGCTGAGAAAATGGTTGTTGGTCGTATGAAGAAATTCACTGGTGAGATCTCTCTTACTGGTCAAGCTTTCATCATGGAACCTAAGAAAACTGTTGGTGAAATTCTTAAAGAGAAAGGCGCAACTGTTACTAACTTCATCCGTTTAGAAGTTGGTGAAGGTATCGAGCGTAAAGAAGAAGATTTCGCTGCTGAAGTTGCTGCACAAATCGCTGCTGCAAAAGGCGAGTAATTTTCAACGTAAGTGACGCAACGATAATTAGATGAAATTAATCTGCTATTAGCTTTTGCGTCACTGACGAAAATTCTTTAAAATAACCGCGTTTTATGTGTAACCATAAGCGCGGTTATTTTTTATCTCATTATTAAGGCTGGCCCAAATACTATGACTATCAATCGTAAACCTATTTTTAGACGTGTTCTTCTTAAACTTAGCGGTGAAGCATTAATGGGAGACGAAGGCTTCGGCATCGACCCGAAAGTACTTGACCGTATGGCGCAAGAAATTAAAGAACTTGTAGAGCTCGACGTAGAAGTAGGTTTAGTTATCGGTGGCGGTAACTTCTTGCGTGGTGGTTCATTAGCCGAAGCGGGTATGAACCGCGTTGTAGGTGACCACATGGGTATGTTAGCGACTGTAATGAATGGTTTAGCGATGCGTGATGCGCTTCACCGTGCATTTGTTAATTGTCGTCTAATGTCTGCTATTCCACTTAATGGTGTGTGTGATGCATACAACTGGGCTGAAGCGATTAGCTTATTAAAATCTGGCCGTGTTGTTATTTTTGCTGCGGGCACAGGTAATCCATTCTTTACAACAGATTCTGCTGCGTGTTTACGTGGTATTGAAATTGAAGCTGACACCGTGATCAAAGCAACGAAAGTAGATGGTGTTTATTCTGATGACCCAGTTAAAAACCCAGAAGCTACACTATATCGCCACTTAAGCTACAATGAGATCATCGAAAAAGAGTTAAAGGTGATGGATTTGGCGGCATTCACACTTGCACGTGACCACAAAATGCCTTTAAGCGTTTTTAATATGAATAAATCAGGCGCGCTTAAGCGTGTTATTATGGGCGAAGATGAAGGAACGCTTATCTCTTCACAAGCCTCAGATGAAATTGTTAAATAGATTAGGATTGAACCGTGATTAACGATATCAAAAAAGATGCGTCAGAGCGCATGCAAAAAAGTGTTGCGGCACTAGGCAGTCAATTATCTAAAATTCGTACAGGTCGTGCTCACCCAGCATTACTAGACGGCATTCAAGTGTCTTACTACGGTGCAGACACGCCATTAAACCAAGTTGCAAATGTGACGATTGAAGATTCTCGTACTCTTGCAATTAGTGTGTTTGATAAGTCGCTTGCACAAGCGGTAGAAAAAGCAATTATGGCATCTGACCTAGGTTTAAACCCTATGTCAGCAGGTACTGTAATCCGTGTACCACTTCCTCCACTCACAGAAGAGCGTCGTAAAGACCTTATCAAAATTGTACGTGGTGAAGTTGAAGGTGGCCGTGTTGCCATTCGTAATATTCGTCGTGATGCCAATGGTGATATTAAGAGCTTATTGAAAGATAAAGATATTTCTGAAGATGAAGCACGCCAAGCTGAAGATGAAATTCAAAAGCTAACGGACAAATTCATCAAAGAGATGGATACACAGCTGGCTGCGAAAGAAGCAGAGTTGATGGAAATCTAAGCAACTAAATTTATTAGTTTTGAAACGCCGTCTGGGGTATACTAGACGGCGTTTTTTTATGGAATACTCGATATTTATGGTTCTTAACGCTGATAAAATTTCCCAGCAAAGTTTGCCTAAGCATGTCGCTATAATCATGGATGGCAACGGTCGTTGGGCGCAAGCGAAAAATCGCCCACGTGTATATGGGCATAAAAAGGGCGTTGATGCGGTTCGTCAATCAGTGCAATTTTGTACTCGCTTAGGTATACAGTCGTTAACACTATTCGCATTTAGTAGTGAAAATTGGCGACGTCCAGAAGACGAAGTAAATACACTCATGGAACTGTTTTTATTCGTACTGGGCAAAGAAGTTAAAAAACTTCATAAGAATAATGTAAAGCTCACTATTATTGGTGATTTATCGCGCTTTTCAGAAAGTTTGCGAAACAAAGTTGATGCAGCCCATGAATTAACTCGTAATAATACGGGTCTACAGTTAAATGTTGCAGCTAACTATGGCGGTCGTTGGGATATAACCAACGCAGCAACCGCACTTGCAAAAAAAGTCGCTGCGGGTGAATTAGCAGCTGAAGAGATTACAGAAGACCTCATGAATGAACACATGAGTATGGCAGGTCAAGGTGAGCTTGATTTAATGATCCGCACTGGTGGTGATTTACGCATTAGTAATTTTCTTTTATGGCAAGCTGCCTATGCTGAGCTTTACTTTACCGATACGCTTTGGCCAGACTTCAATGAAGCTGCTTTTGCTGATGCTGTCGCATGTTACGTTGCCAGAGAGCGACGATTTGGTTGTACCGGCGAACAAATAAAACAATTACTCGCCGAGACCTAATTACTAGTTGAAGGTACACACATTGCTTAAACAACGAATTTTAACCTCGCTGGTGCTGGCACCGCTTGCACTTGTACTGGTTTTTTATACCCCACTAACATTATTTAGTTATATCGCCGCTGGTATTGTTTTACTTGGTGCGTGGGAATGGTCAGCTTTTATGGGCCTGTGCGATAAAATTAAACGTTTTTCATTTGTGGCAGCCACGGCGGTCATTCTTGCTCTTTTCAATTGGCATTGGCCTATTGAAGCGTTGTGGCAAAATGGTCAGCTTGTTGGTGACGCGAACTATTTGTTTACCCTTTCATTTGCATGGTGGATTGTTGCGACGTACTTAGTATGGCGCTATCCAGCCATGGCAAAAGCATGGAATGAAGGCATTCTCATGCGCGCGATTGCAGGATTCCTCACTTTAGTGCCGTTGTGGCTTGCGCTCAATACCTTAAGAAGTGCAGGGTATACCGAGTCGACGCATTTTGGTTCAGTGCTTATTTTAGTCGTGCTAGGTATTGTATGGAGCGCAGACATCGGCGCTTATTTCACCGGAAAAAACCTAGGTAAACGCAAGCTCATGCCGAAAGTCAGCCCAAATAAGACGATTGAAGGTCTATTGGGGGGCATTGTTGCCGCGGTTATTTTTGTTTTGGCGTTTTGTCACTTTACCAATGTAGACATGGCAGTATGGCCAATCTACGCCGTAATGACCGCGTTTATCGCCTTGTTTTCAGCAGTCGGTGATTTATTAGAAAGTATGTTTAAACGTGAAGTCGGCTTAAAAGACAGTGGCTCATGCCTACCCGGTCATGGCGGCATTTTGGACCGTATTGACAGTTTAACAGCTGCGGCGCCTATTTTTGTGCTTTGTTATGCATGGACGTTAAGTTTATGAGCAAAATAGAACAGCTTGTCGTACTTGGCGCAACTGGCTCAATCGGTTTAAGCACCTTAGACGTTGTTTCTAGAAATACAGATCGTTTTGCTGTTTTTGCATTAACCGCCGGGCAAAATGCAGAAAAAATGGCAGAGTTGTGTATTACGCATCAGCCTAAATTTGCAGTGATGGCGGATGAGAACGCTGCAAATAAATTAAAATCGTTGTTAGCTAATACCGCTTGTACAACAGCTGTGCTCGCGGGTGTCACTGCTATGAGTGAGCTGTCGGCGCATGTTGATGTTGATACAGTTATGTCGGCCATTGTCGGCGCGGCAGGTCTATTACCCACGTTAAGTGCGGTTGAAGCAGGTAAAAAAGTACTGCTTGCCAATAAAGAATCGTTAGTTATGTCGGGTCAGTTGTTTATTGATAAAGTAAAACAACACGGTGCAACCTTGTTGCCGATTGACAGCGAACATAATGCTATTTTTCAATGTATGCCAGCAAAACTGCAAGCCTCTGTGGGGTTACTGTCGGACAACGGCGTGAGTAAAATATTACTGACAGGTTCTGGTGGGCCATTTTTGACGCGTGACTTAAAGAGTTTGTCATCGGTGACTGTGGCAGAAGCTGTTGCGCACCCAAATTGGTCTATGGGACAAAAAATCTCAGTCGACTCAGCAACCATGATGAATAAAGGGCTTGAGTTTATCGAGGCTAAATGGCTGTTTAATTGCCATGCTAGCGATATTGAAGTGGTGATCCACCCACAAAGTATCATTCATTCTATGGTGCAATATCAAGATGGTTCGGTGCTTGCGCAAATGGGGAATCCTGATATGCGTACACCGATAGCGCATGCACTGGCGTTTCCTGAACGTGTTGATGCAGGGGTTAAGCCGCTTGATTTTTCTCAGATTGCTGATTTTACATTCACCAAACCTGATTATGCTCGTTACCCTAACCTTAAACTGGCGATTGATGCGTGTGAAATGGGACAGGGTGCAACAACAACAGTCAATGCTGCGAATGAGATTGCCGTTGCTGCATTTTTAAATGGGCAAATCGGTTTCACTGATATTTACCGTATAAACTCACAGACACTCAACGCGACTGAGGATGTGAACGTACACACGCTGGAAGAGATTTTAGCGTGTGATGAAGCTGCACGTATCAAAGCGAGTGAGTTTATAAAAAGGGGTCTGAACTAACATGTTTGATTTTTTCTGGAACCTTGGTTCGTTTATCTTGGCACTGGGTATTTTAGTGACTGTCCATGAATATGGGCATTTTTGGGTAGCCCGTAAAGCGGGTGTAAAAGTGCTACGTTTCTCAATAGGTTTCGGTAAACCACTGATTAAGTGGTACGACAAACACAAAACAGAATATGTTATTGCTGCTATTCCCCTTGGTGGCTACGTTAAAATGCTGGATGAGCGTGTCGATGAAGTACCTGCTGAAGAGCGTCATTTATCATTTAATGCTAAGTCAGTGAAAGCGCGAATTGCGATTGTAGCAGCAGGTCCTATGGCCAATTTTTTGTTCGCTATTTTTGCACTTGCTGTAATGTACATGGTCGGTGTGCAATCATTAAAGCCTGTGGTGGGGTCTGTAACCGAGGGCAGTCGTGCTGCAGCGGCTAAGATCGAACCTAATCAGCAAATTATCAAAATTGGTGAAGATGATATCAGCACTTGGCAAGATGCCACATTCTCATTAATGAGCCGTTTAGGTGAGCAAAGTGTGGTCGTCACATTACGTGATCAGAATTACCAAAAACATGTCCGCACTTTAAATCTAGATGGTTGGAAACTTGATCAGCAAGATGTCCCACCATTGACCTCAATCGGTATTGTGCCCTTTAGACCTGAAGCAACATTAACCGTTGCGCAAATCACTAAAGACTCAGCCGCTGAGCTGGCTGGTTTACAGGTTAATGACACAATTGTGGCTGTAAATGGCGAAAATATCAGCAGTTGGACCCAGTTAGTTTCAGTTATTCAGCAATCACCTAACAAATCCTTACAATTTAGTGTACAAAGGCAAGATAGTATAAGAAAGTTGACTGTGACACCTCAGAGCAAAACCAATGCAGATGGTGTAGCGCAGGGCTTTTTAGGTGTGGCTCCTGTAGTTGAAGCATGGCCAGAAAATTATATTGAAACTAGACATTATGGCCCTGTCGATAGTATTGTGCTGGGCATACAAGAAACATGGCGTTTAATCACCCTAAGTTTTGACATGATTGGTAATTTAATTACAGGTCAAGTCTCGGTTAAAAATTTAAGTGGCCCTGTAGGCATTGCAGTTGGAGCGGGAACTAGCGTAAGCTATGGCTTGGTTGCATTTTTAAGCTTTTTAGCTTTGATCAGTGTAAACCTTGGCGTATTTAACTTATTACCGTTGCCAGTGCTTGATGGTGGGCACTTAATGTATTACATAATTGAACTTTTTCGCAAAAAGCCGGTCTCTGAAAAGACGCAAGAATTTGGTTTTAAAGTGGGTGCCTTGCTACTCATATTTTTAACATGTTTCGCTTTGTTCAATGATGTATCGCGTTTATAACAAATAAGTGAAAAATTCCAATTTGAACACGATTGTAAAACACCGCAAAAGTTTAATTTATAAGGTGTTGAGCGGTAATACAGTTGTAAAGGATAAAGATAACAAAATGGCTATAAAAAAACATTTGGCAGTTTCAAGTTTATTAGGTGCAAGCTTTGCAGCCCTAGGCCAAAACTCCTTTATTGTAGAAGATTTAAAAGTTGAAGGTTTACAACGTGTTGCTCTAGGTGCAGCGCTAACCCATATTCCGATCAACGTGGGCGATAATATTGATGAGTACACAATTTCAAGAACCATAAAGGCTCTCTATCGCTCTGGTCACTTTGACAATATTAAAGCGTTACGTGACGGTAATAACGTCATTTTTCGAGTAACTGAGCGCCCTACGATTAGCCTCATTGAGTTTGATGGTAACAAAGACATCAAAGATGAGCAGTTAAACGAGTCGCTAGACCAGCAAGATATTCGTACTGGTGAGCCGCTTGATAAAACGGTACTTGATAACATTGAAAAAGGCTTAGTTGAGTTTTTCCACAGTATTGGTAAATACAATGCAAAAGTGGAAGTTAGCATCACAAAGCTGCCACGTAACCGTGTAAAATTATTATTTAAGTTTGATGAAGGTGACGCCGCGTCAATTCGTCAAATAAACCTCGTGGGTAACGAATTATTCTCTGACGAAGAATTGCTAAAACTTGCTGAGTCACAACAAGACTTGCCATGGTGGAAGTTTATGTCGAGTGACCGTTATCAAAAGCAAACTATCGAAGGCGATTTAGAGAAAATTCGTAGTTACTACTTAGACCGTGGTTACCTGCGTTTTAATATCGATTCAACACAAGTATCGGTTAGCCCTGAGCGCGATTCTGTTTATGTAACCGCTAATATTACCGAAGGTGTAAAATACACCGTAAAGGGTTTTGACTTCATCGGTGATTTATTAGGTCGAGAAGAGCTAATTAAGAGTGTTATACCGCTAAAAACTGGTGAGCTTTATAATGGTTCAGTGGTTACGTCATCTGAAGAATTTATCAAAAGCTACTTAGCACGTTTTGGCTATGCAAACGCAGAAGTGCGCACCATTCCTGAGATTGATGATGAAAAGAAAGAAGTGCAACTGACACTGTCTGTTAATCCAGGTAAGCGTGTGTATGTTCGCCGAATCATTGTTGGTGGTAACCAAAATACTGCGGATGAAGTTGTTCGTCGTGAGATGACACAGCTTGAAGGTGCATGGCTTTCAAATCAAAATCTTGAGCGTTCAAAATTACAAATTCAACGTCTTCCATACATGGAAAGTGTTGATTTTAATGTGGTGCCAGTTCCCGGTGTTGACGACCAAGTTGATGTAGACTTTACGGTTAAAGAACAATCTGCTGGTAGCTTTAATGCGGGCCTTGCGTATGGTTCATACTTGGGTTTGCAATTTAATATTGGTGTGAGTGAATCAAACTTCTTAGGCACCGGTAACCAAATTGGCTTTAACATTAATACCTCACGTGGTTCTGAGCGTATCAGCTTGTCGTATACCGACCCTTACTTTACGCCGGATGGTGTATCGCAAGGAAGTAGTATCTTCTATAGCAACTATGATGCGAGCAAATTTAGTCTTATCGACTATAAATCGAAGAGTTATGGTATTGGTACCAACATTGGTTTCCCAATTGATGCGGTGAACCGTATTAACTTTGGTTTCCGTTGGATTCAAGAAGAACTGTCTGATATTGCAGAATATGAGCAAACACGTGTAATGCGTGAAACCTTCTTAGACCCAGAAAATCCAGATGCAGGTTTCGACTTTACCAAGTTTGAGCTGAGTGCAGGGTGGTCGCGTGTTACTGTAAACCGTGGTTTATTCCCAACAGCGGGTTCGCGTCAGTCACTTAACTTAACTGGTACAACGCCGAATTCAGATTTAACCTACTTTAAGTTAAATTATGATTCACGTTTTTACTGGCCAATCAGTAATGACCATCGTTGGGTATTCTCAACGCGTGCAGCCCTTGCTTATGGTAATGGTTATGGCACGACAAATGGTTATGACCAAACGCTGCCTTTCCAAGAGTTTTTCCGTATCACCGAGATGGAACTGCGTGGTTTTGACCGTAATACAATTCTACCGCGCGCGGTGTCTCGTCAGCCACAAAGCATTCCGGGCACACCACTGCCAGATGGCACAACAACAGGCAGTATTGGTGGCGCATCAGAATTTGATGTATTAATACCACAAGGCCGAATTGGTGGTAACGCCAAAGCAGTTGCAGGTATGGAGCTTATTGTTCCTACGCCTTTCTTAGATGAAGAAAACACCAGCTCTGTACGTACAAGCTTCTTCGTGGATGCTGCGAACGTATGGGATACAGAGTTTAACATTGACCGTTATCAAAACTTGTTACCTGATCAACGCGCTAAACTAGAGGATTATTCAGATCCTATGCGCTTTAGGGTGTCAACCGGTCTATCACTACAATGGATCTCTCCAATGGGTCCAATGCTGATCAGTTTTGCGTATCCATTGCAAAAAGAAGAAGATGACGATACGAAGACCATCAGCTTTAATATTAGTAATACATTCTAAAGGAGTTTTTTGTGAAAAAATCATTTAAATCAACAGCGTTTGCACTTCTTGCTACATTGTCTATGGGCCTATCTACGAATGCTTTTGCGCACAAGGTAGGGATTGTAGACATGCAAGAAATCTATAAACAAATCCCTCAAATGGCGAAAGTTGAACAAACACTTGAAGCTGAATTCTCAGAGCGTCGTCAGGAGCTTGAAAAGCTGCAAGGTGATATCCGTTTTGAAGCTGAAAAGTTCAAGCGTGAAGCAACGACAATGAGCGACAAGCAAAAAGAAGAATTACGTACTAAGATTCAAGGTATGCAACAACAACTTGCAGAAAAAGGCCGTCCTTTAGAGCAAGAAATCAAAATGCGTCAAAACCAAGAATTAGCGAAAGTACAAAAGCTAATCTTAGATGCAATTGAAGAAGTTGCTAAAGCAGGCAAGTTTGACGAAGTAAAAGTGAAAGAAACCACAATTTACGTTAACTCTAAAACAGTATCTGATTTATCAGATAAAGTAGTTGAAAAAGTAAGTAAGCAATAGAAACCATATATGCAAAACTACACGCTTTCGCAGATTGCGGATCTTCTGGGCGCCGAACTTCAGGGTGATGGCGCTACAGAGATTAAAAAAATATCAACACTTGCAAATGCCCGTACTGGGCATATTGCATTTTTAGCGAACAAGAAATATCGCTCGCAATTAGATGATACACAAGCCAGTGCGGTGATCTTATCACCTGCCGACGCTGAGTATTTTGCGGGTAACAAGATTATTGTTGCTAACCCGTACGTGTGCTACGCCAAGCTAGCTCAATTAATGGACACGACGCCACGCTCTGCTTCGACAGGTGTTCATCCGAGTGCAGTCATTCACGATTCAGCCTCAATTGGTGATAATGCCGCGATTGCTGCTAACGTCGTGATTGAAGCCGGTGCCGTGATTGCAAATGATGTGCAAATTGGCCCAGGTTGTTTCATTGGCGAAAATGCAAAAATAGGTCAAGGCACTAAGCTTTGGGCTAATGTCACTATTTACCACGACGTTGAAATTGGCAGTGACTGCTTATTTCAGGCGAATACCGTGGTCGGCAGTGACGGGTTTGGCTATGCAAATGAGCGTGGCGAGTGGGTGAAAATTCCGCAGCTGGGTCGCGTTATTATAGGTGATAAAGTTGAAGTTGGGGCATCGACCACCATTGACCGTGGTGCACTTGACGACACACTCATCCATAGTAATGTAATTATCGATAATCAATGTCAAATAGCGCATAATGTCGAGATCGGTTCAGGTACAGCCGTTGCTGGTTGCACTGTTTTTGCTGGCAGTACTGTGATTGGTAAGAATTGTCAGATTGGTGGCATGGTCGCAATTAATGGTCACATTAGCGTATGCGATGGTGCTATAATCACGGGCATGAGTATGGTGACAAAGGCAATCACTGAACCTGGGATCTACTCATCTGGTTTACCGCATCTAACCAATAAAGAATGGCGACGCAGTATCGCCCATATCCGTAATTTAGGTGATATGAAAGACCGCATTAAAGCACTTGAGTCACTGACAAAGTCACTCAATATTGAAGACAAATAAGGAAGCTATTTTGGCAAATGAATTAAATAGTCTTGATATCCAAGATATCTTGAGTTTACTTCCGCATCGTTATCCGATGTTGCTTGTTGACCGTGTACTAGATTACACGCCAGGCGAGTCGTTACATGCTATTAAAAATGTAACAGTGAATGAACCTATTTTTACGGGACATTTTCCTAATCAACCAATCTTCCCAGGTGTGTTGATTTTAGAAGCAATGGCTCAAGCGACTGGTTTACTCGGTTTTAAAACAGTTGAAAACCGTAGCGAAAATGAACTTTATTTATTTGCTGCGATTGATAATGCGCGATTCAAGCAACCCGTTTTACCTGGCGATACGATGCATTTGCATGTAGAGTTTGTAAAAGAGCGCCGCAATATATGGAAATTTGCAGCAGAAGCAAAAGTTGACGGCAAAGTAGTGTGTACTGCCGAAATCATGTGTGCGAGAAGAGAGTTTTAACAGTGATCCATCCTACGGCGATAATCGAACCAGGTGCGAAGCTTGGAAATAATGTTTCAGTTGGCCCATACAGCTACATTGGTAATGATGTAGAAATTGGTGATAACTGTATCATTGAGTCTCATGTGGTTGTTAAAGGCCCATCGACAATAGGTTCTGGTAACCATATTTTTCAATTTGCATCGGTTGGTGAAGCTTGCCAAGACAAAAAATATGCTAATGAGCCAACTACGTTAATTATCGGTGATAACAACGTAATTCGTGAATGTGCAACAATCCACCGTGGTACTATCCAAGACCAAGGCGTTACTAAAATTGGTAGCAATAACTTGTTTATGGCGTACACCCATGTTGCGCATGATGCCGTCATTGGCGATAACGTTATTTTTGCTAATAATGCATCTGTTGCAGGCCATGTACACATTGGTGATTGGGTTATCCTTGCTGGTAACTCGGGTATTCATCAATTTTGTAAAGTGGGTGCACATGCATTTGTTGGCATGTATTCAGGCGTTAACAAAGATGTTCCACCGTTTGTTACAACGATTGGTACCCCAGCAGGACCCGTTGCTATCAATACAGAAGGCATGAAACGACGTGGCTTTGAAAGTGATGAAATAATGGCAACACGCCGTGCGTATAAAACACTTTACCGTAAGAGCCTAGGTGTAGAGGAGGCAATCGCTGAACTCAGCGAAGATGCAGCAAAATACCCAGCCGTTCAGCTTATGATCGACTTTGTGAAAAGTTCTGAGCGCGGAATCATTCGCTAATCAATAGCGATAGACGAAAAGCCACCGACAGGTGGCTTTTTTGTATTTGTAGTTCAGGTTTTACTAAGCAATGATTTGCTAAATTTATTGATTAAAAAGGACAATCAATATGAACAAACTCTTTATTTTAGTGTTAGCGACCTTGCTAATGAGTGGCTGTAGTAGCGCACCTTCCGTACCAAAGGGCGCGATAGAAAAAGGTAAAGCGAGTTATTACGCTGACAAGTACCATGGTCGAACGACAGCAAGCGGGGAGGCTTTTAATCAACAAGCCTTGAGTGCTGCTCATAAAACACTTAAGTTTGGCAAACGGGTCAAAGTGACGAACCTTGCCAACAACAAAAGTGTGATTGTTACCATTAACGACCGCGGCCCATTTATTCGCGGTCGCATTATTGATTTATCTAAGCAGGCGTTTTCAGAAATTGCTTCCTTAAAGCACGGTGTGATTGACGTTACGGTTGAGCAGCTCGATTAAAAACGCGTGATCAGCTCAACATAATCAGCTTCGTTTGCAAGCAACTCTGCATGAGTGGCCACTGCTCTTATTTTCCCTTGCTCTAACCAAATGACCTTATCAACCCGGCTAAGCATGGCTGGGTCATGGGTAATAGTGAGCATCGTTTTATCTGCCCAAACTGTCTCAAGTGTATTAAGCAAATGGTATTTAGTGTGGTTATCTAAACTTTCTGTCGGTTCGTCAAGAATGACTAAATTACCGCGCCTTAATATGGCTTGAGCAATTGCAATACGGCGTGATTGACCGTGCGACAGCTTTCTACCTGCTATGCCTAAACGGGTATTGAGCCCGGCCTTTAAATTGTTAAGCCAAGAGCTGAGTTCTGCTTGTTCGCAGGCTTGAATAAGCATTTCATCTGTTGCATCAGGCGCTGCATAGAGTAGGTTTTCACGCAGAGTGCCATCAAAAATATGATGCTGCTGCGCAACAATTGTCAGTTGTTTAAAGCGTGCTGAAGGTGTCATGCTCTCAAGCTCAAAACTGTGCTCGTCTGTGGTCAGCTTTAAAGAGCCTGATTGCAGTGGCCAAAGACCGGTGAGTAAATTAACAAGCGTGGTTTTACCACTGCCACTGGCACCAACCAGCGCAACCTTGCTTGCAGCACAGACAGACACGTTGATGTTATTAAGTGCCTTACGTGTGCTTCCAGCGTATTGATAACTGACATTACTTAACGTAAGACCGAGCGCTGATTGATTGTCTATTTCATTTTGCTGTGTATTGGCTTTGCTGTGATTGTCTTCAAGTACGAACAGGCGCTCTGCGGCGCTTAAGGTCAGAGGTAATTCTATAAACGCTGTAGGCAGGGTGAGTACAGTTTCAAAGCTTGCTAGAACAAATAGCGCCAGCATAGCCAGTTCAACGTTTTTCATGGTGCCCAGAGAAACCAATGGAATAATCATAAACACACTTGCCAGCATAGTCAGTTGAATAACCAAGGTGCTTAAACCATTGCTGTTTGCAACCGCTTTATGGCGGCTATAGAGCTGAGCATTGTATTGTTGGCTTAAAGAATCACAATGCGTGAGTTGAGCGTTTTGTGCTTGATATACAGCAAGCTCTCTTGCCCCTTTTAATGTATCGGCAAGTTCAGCTCTTAATTCTGCACTAAGTTGTGTTTCGACATGCGCTTCTTTATGAAGTTTACGGCTTAGTAAAGCGGGGAGTAGCACCCCTATAACCATTAATGAAATAAAGCATAGCAATGCAACGTCGGCGTTATACGCTGCCATAAACGCCATCACAATTGGGATAGTAAAAAGCGCAACGATGATTGGTAGCAGCACATTTAAGTAAAACTTATCAAGCGCGTCGACATCGTTTTGTAATCGATTGACTAAATCGGCACTGCGGCTCATTGCTAAATCGACATTATTGAGCCGACTCAGTGTTGCGAACATTTTTACGCGAATCTCGCTCAATAATAAAAATGTCGCGTTATGTGTAATCATACGCTCGCCATAACGCGATGCGGTTCGTACAATCGCTAAAAAGCGGATCACGCCTGCTGGAGTAAAATAGTTCATCTGCACACCGGCAATGCCAGCGGCAGCCATCGCGGCTAAAAACCAGCCTGAAATAGCCAGTAAACCCACATTAGCCAGCACGGTTAAGCTTGCTAAAAAAGCCCCCAGTAACAGCATGCCAGCATGCGGTTTGCATAGTTTAAGTAAGCGTACAAAATTATGCATGGGCTTCACCTCGACTTACCAGTTTTGCAAATAGCCCCGCATCGTTGACCAGTTGTTTATAACGGCCCGACTCTACAATGCTGCCTTGCTGCATTACGTAAAGGGTATCAGCGTGCTTTACCGTATTAAGTCTGTGAGCAATGACCAAGACTAAATGATTTTTCGCATATTCACAGATTGCTTGGTTGATAAGCTGCTCTGTTTGGCTGTCTAAATGTGCTGTAGGTTCATCGAGTAGTAGAACTGGGGCATCTTTTAAAAATGCACGGGCAAGCGCTATGCGCTGTTTTTGCCCACCGGAGAGGCCTTCACCTTGCTCACCCAGTAAGGTATCAAAGCCATGTGGTAAAGCGTTAATAAATTCAAGTGCGCCCGCTTTACTGGCGGCTTCAATGAGCTCGTCTTGGCATGCATCAGGTTTGGCTAGACGCAGGTTGTCGGCAACACTTCGGTAAAATAAAGTGGCGTGTTGAGGGATCCATGCAAGCTGTGCATGCCAATCACTTAAAGCCGTGTCACTTAAGGGTTGCCCGTTGATGCTAATGGCGTGGTTAGCGTGATGATGAAAACCTAATAGGCAGTCAAATAAAGTACTTTTTCCTGAGCCACTTTCGCCAACAAATGCAATTAAACCCGTGTTAGGTAGTGTTAAATTGATATCTGTCACCCCTTCGTTTGTTTCGGGGTAGTGATAGCTAAGTGCGGTTAATTTTATGTCTTCAAGTGGTAATGGGAGAGGGGATGTACCCGTGTGATCATCTGCTTCACTGTGATTAATAATCTCGACCATATCAGCAGCAGCGCTGATACCTTCAAGTTTTGCATGGTAGTGGGTGCCCATTTGCCTAAGCGGTAAATAAAACTCAGGAGCCAGTAATAACACCACAAAACCAGTGGCAAAGTCGAGGGTGCCAAAGAACAGCCTAAAGCCAATGATAACGGCAACAAGGGCAACACTAATGGTGGCTAAAAACTCAAGGGCGAAAGATGATAAAAAGGCGACTTTCAACACCCCCATGGTCGCACCACGGTAATCATCAGAAATCTGACTTATGCTATTTAGCTCACGCTTGGTTGCATTAAAGAGCTTGAGTTGAGTCAGTCCTTGTAATCTGTCAAAAAAGTAATTTCCTAGTACCGCTAGCTGTTGCCAACGCTCTTGGTTTAACTGTTCAGCCTTATGGCCCACTAAAATCATAAAAAATGGGATAAGCGGGGCTGTTAATAGGAAAATGAGGCCCGCTTTGTAATCGGTTGGAAAAATCACCACTAATATTGCGAATGGAATAAGTGCACTGTAAGCCACACTTGGAATATAGTTGGCGTAATATTGATGCAGTGCTTCAACACCATTGTGTAAGGTATTAAGTGTAGCGCCGTGACCTTTTTGTTCACTGTAAGCTGGCCCAAGTTTGCTGAGCTTTTCTAGCAATGTATTTCGCATCACGTTTTTTATTTCTAACGCGGCAAGGTTACTCACGCGTTCACTTAGCGCAACCAACAAAGCACGAACTAAAATTAGCCCAGCAAGAGGCCATAATAAAGGGCTTACGGCTTGCAAGTTTGCTTGTTCAAACATGACTTGATGCGCGGTATTTGCAAGTAAGTAACAAGAGGCAATCATTAACAGGGCATTGAAAGTGCCCAGACTAATGCTTAATTTAAGCAGCCCAGAAGCGGACTGACTATACTGCTTTAAAAAAGCGCGCAGCGTTTGCTGCTGCGCGCGATTTGGTCGGGGTTTAGTTGTCATCGTTGTTTTTGAGTCTCGCGTACAGCTCTAGCTCATCATCAGCGATAGAATCTTTATGTTGATGAAATTCGTACCACATCACGTTAATTACCCCAAGTGTACAGGCTAATAGAACACCTAATATCCAGGCAAAATACCACATAATTAAATCTCCTTAATAGCTACCGTGAGTGTTGTTTTCGATTTCAGCGATAGTGACTTTTCGCCACATCTTCACATAACACCAGGTCGTGTAAGTTAAAATTAAAGGAACAAAAATAATGGCAACAACAAACATAACATTGAGGGTCATATGGCTCGAAACCGCATCCCACATAGTAAGACTAATATTTGGGTTGTTGCTTGAAGGCATAATAAACGGGAACATTGACATGCCTGCTGTTAAAATAACTCCAGCCAACATGATGCTTGATGAAACAAGTGCTAACGCAGGCTTTTGTAATTTAGATAACACAATAGCCAGTGCCGCCATCACAAATGTTAGCGCTGGGAAAAGCATCGTTAGTGGCATTTTTGTATAGTTATCAAGCCATGCACCAGGTGCCTGCGTTACTGTTTTAGCCAGAGGGTTCGCATAGCCTTGAGTGTCGCCCATGCTGACGATTGTATAACCGTCAATTTGCGATACCCAAACACCGGCCAAAGCAAACAATACAATAAACGCCATAAGTGCATATCGGCCATATTGTGCTGAGCGTTTGGCTACGTCTGCATCGGTACGAAGTTGCAGCCACATACCCGCGTGACCAACCAACATAAGCACACTTATTAAGCCAGCAACAATGGCAAATGGATTAAGTAAAGCAAAGAATGAGCCCTGATAGCTTACACGTAATAAATCGTCAATATGATAAGGCACACCTTGCAGTAGGTTACCAAAAGCAACCCCAAATACGAGTGCAGGAATAAAACTGCCTGCAAACAAGCCCCAATCCCAGTTATTTCGCCAACGGGCTGACTCAATTTTTGAGCGATAATCAAACCCAAGTGGTCTGAAAAACAGCGCAAATAAGACCAGCATCATTGCAAAATAAAAGCCTGAGAATGCAGCAGCATACACCATAGGCCATGCAGCGAATAATGCACCCCCAGCGGTAATAAACCACACTTGGTTACCATCCCAGTGAGCCCCGATGGTATTGATAACGGTTCGGCGCTCGATATCTGTTTTGCCAACAAGGCGGAGCAAAATAGCCACCCCCATATCCATGCCATCGGTAACAGCAAAGCCAATCAAGAGCACACCGATTAATACCCACCAGATTAATTTTAGTGTTTCGTAATCAAAGATCATGACTGTACTCCTTGGCCTGCTAGCGAGTCTTCTTTAATGAGTTCATGATGATATTTACCTGTGTGCAAAGAGCTAGGCCCTTGTTTAACAAAGCGCAGCATCAACCAACCTTCAACGGTTGCTAGACCGGTGTAAAATACAATAAAGCCCGTAATGCTGATCAGCAAATCATTTACCGTTAACGAGGAGGTTGCTAAAAATGTGGGTAATATTTCTGAAATTGCCCATGGTTGACGTCCATATTCAGCAACAATCCAACCAAACTCAATAGCAATCCAAGGTAATGGAATACTCCACACGGCGGCCCAGAGTAACCAGCGCTTATGCTCTATAACGCGTTTGGCGTTATAGTAAAAGGCCAGTACAAAGACCCCTAACATAATCACACCGCAGCCAACCATTATCCTAAATGACCAAAACATGGGCCCCACTTTCGGAAATGAGTCTTTCACCGCTTTCTGAATTTGCGCTTCTGTGGCATCAACCACATTAGGGGTGTAGCGTTTAAGCAACAGACCATAACCGAGGTCAGCTTTAAGTGTATCGAACTTGGCAATGTTCTCGGCGGAGTCATCACCACCACGCAATTTTTCGAGATACTCGTATGCTTGCATACCGTTACGAATACGTGTTTCGTGTTGTTTTTCTAAATCTTTGATACCCGTGACTTGTTCATCAATCGAACGTGTCGCAATAATGCCCAACGCATAAGGTATTTTAACCGCTGCATGGGTGACTTGCTGTTCAGAGTCAGGAATACCTACCAGTGTAAATGCTGCGGGCGCTTCTTCTGTGTGCCATTCAGCCTCGATTGTAGCCAGTTTAACTTTTTGCACTTCGCCTACTTCATAACCAGACTCATCTCCTAGTAAAATAACGCATAAAATAGAGGCAAGGCCAAAACCTGATGCAACAGAGAATGAACGTTTCGCAAAGGCCAAATCACGACCTTTGAGTATGTACCAACTACTGATGCCGAGTACGAACATTGAAGCCGCGACATAACCGGCAGACACCGTATGAATAAATTTAACCTGTGCGACTGGGTTGAATACTAGCTCCGCAAAGCTGGTCATTTCCATGCGCATGGTTTGATAGTTAAACTCTGCGCCCACAGGGTTCTGCATCCAACCATTGGCAATCAAAATCCACAATGCCGAAAGGTTGGTGCCTAAAGCCATTAAAAAGGTCGCTGCAAGGTGTTGGCGTTTTGTGAGTCGCTCCCAACCAAGGAAAAACATGCCGACAAAGGTCGATTCTAAAAAGAACGCCATCAACCCTTCAATAGCCAGAGGAGCGCCAAAAATATCACCCACATAGTGAGAGTAATAAGACCAGTTAGTACCAAACTCAAACTCCATAGTGAGACCAGTGGCCACACCAATCGCAAAGTTTATACCAAACAACTTACCCCAAAATTTAGTCATATCACGGTAAATTTCACGACCTGTCATCACATAAACGGATTCCATGATCACCAAAATCCACGTCATACCTATAGTGAGTGGTACAAATAGAAAGTGAAAGAGGGCAGTAATTGCAAATTGCAATCGCGATAGATCCACAAATGTTTCATCTATCATTGTTTAGCTCCTTATTAAAGGGTGCGGTAGACACGACAAAAAAAATATCTTTCAAAGTTTCAGTAATTACTGAAACTTCGTGAATATTAACCTTGTATCTATTTTAGTCAATAGAAAATAGGAAATTAATATGATAGCGATTGTTCGTTAATTCTACAGGTTAGAGATAAAAACTAAATATTTCAAATGATTAATCTATAGTTTAAGAAAGTAATTAATTACTAATTCAACCCCTTTGACTTACTCAAAAGTGAGTAGCCCCCTGTGCTGGCATTGTTTTTATCTATTTTATAAACGGCTTTTAGAGCAACTTTTAATCGCAATTTTAATTTCTAGTATTTATTAACTCTGTGACATTTATCCGATTGCTAAAACACGGTAAACTCATTTTTATTAGTGCAGAAAGTTGCGAATTATCAACGAATGAAAGAACAAACAAAGCCGTTACGTATTGCCTTGGTGGCAGGTGAGTTATCAGGTGATATTTTAGGTGAAGGGCTCATTAAAGCACTTAAAGTACGTTTCCCAGATGCTATTTTTGAAGGAATTGCAGGGCCGCGTATGCAAGCTGCGGGTTGTACAACGTTATTCGATATGGATGAGTTGTCGGTAATGGGGCTGGTTGAAGTGTTGGGGCGCTTACCGCGCTTATTAAAAATTCGCAAACAGCTCGTGCAACATTTTATAGATAATCCGCCTGATGTGTTTATTGGTATCGATGCGCCAGACTTTAATTTACGTGTTGAAAAGCCGCTAAAAGAAGCGGGTATCAAAACAATTCAATATGTGAGCCCCTCTGTTTGGGCGTGGCGTGAAAAGCGTATTCATAAAATCAGCGCAGCAACTAATTTAGTGTTGGCTTTATTACCATTCGAAAAAGCATTTTATGACAAACACAACGTGCCTTGCACATTTGTTGGTCATACGCTGGCTGATGATATTGCGCTGGAGCATGATCAGAGCAAAGCGCGTAATGCACTCGGTTTATCAGATTCAGACAAAGTATTGGCGCTTTTACCGGGCAGCCGAGGCTCAGAAGTGGGTCTTTTGAGTGACACTTACATTCAGACCGCCGCTAAACTACAGGCAGAAAACCCAGCACTGAAAATAGTGGTACCACTCGTTAACGAAAAACGAAAAACTCAGTTTTGTGACATTCTAGAAAAAACAGCCCCTCATTTAAAATTACAGTTACTCGACGGCCAGTCAAATCTTGCTATGCAAGCTGCCGATGCGATTTTACTTGCCTCAGGGACCGCTACATTAGAAGGCATGCTCTATAAAAAGCCAATGGTAGTAGGGTATAAAATAAAGCCAATGAGCTATTGGATATTTAAAACGCTGTTTACCTTTAACATCAAGTACTTTTCGCTACCGAATTTACTGGCCGATGAAGAGCTTGTCCCCGAGTACCTACAAACAGAATGTAATGTTGATAATTTAACAAATGCACTCACACCTATGTTAAATTCAGATAATAGTGAACTAAAAGCACGCTTTTTAGCGATTCATAAAGAAATTAGGTTAAATGCCAACGAACAAGCTGCAACAGCAGTCGCGGAGTTACTAAATGCAGATTGATCGACCACATGTAAATTATATTGCCGGTGTTGATGAAGTAGGACGTGGCCCGCTCGTTGGTGACGTAGTAACCGCCGCGGTGATCCTCGACCCTACAAAACCGATTGTGGGACTTGCCGACTCAAAAAAATTGTCGGATAAAAAACGCCAACTTTTAGCCGCAGAAATCAAAGAAAAAGCCCTGTGTTATGCCATTGGTCGTTGTAGCCCAAGCGAGATTGACGAGCTTAATATTTTACATGCCACTATGCTGGCAATGAGCCGTGCGGTTGAAGGACTCAGTGTAAAACCTGAGTTTGTATTTATTGACGGTAATCGCGTTCCTAGCCAATTAACCATACCTGCGCAAGCGGTAGTTAAAGGCGACAGCTTAGTGGAAGAGATTTCGGCTGCATCAATTCTTGCGAAAGTGGCCCGAGACGACGAAATGATTGAACTCGATAAACGCTATCCAGAATACGGCTTCGCAGGACATAAAGGTTACCCAACCAAAGCGCATTTTGCTGCACTAGAACAGTATGGTGCTATTAATGAGCATCGCAAAAGCTTTAAACCTGTGCAGCGCATTTTGGCGTCAAAAGGAGAGCAACGCTAATGCCTGCGCCGCAATTTGTTCATTTACGTGTTCATTCTGATTTCTCAATGGTGGATGGCCTCGCAAAAACAAAACCAATCGTTGCCAAAGCAGAAGAGCTACAAATGCCAGCGCTGGCCATAACAGACCAGATGAACTTATGTGGTTTGGTGCGTTTTTATGGGGCTGCACATGGCGCTGGAATTAAGCCAATTGTGGGAGCTGATTTTTGGTTACGAAGCCCAGAATTCGAAGATGAACCATGCCGAATAACTATTTTAGCCAAAGATAACGAAGGCTATAAAAACCTCACGTTATTAATCTCTAAAGCGTATCAACGCGGGCATGTTTTTCATCGTCCCGTGATTGACCGTGAATGGCTGGTGGGGCTCAAAAATGGCCTCATAATTTTATCAGGCGCAAAAGATGGCGATTTAGGCAAAGCATTACTTAAAGGCAATGCCGGCCTGATTGAGTCGGTGGTGAGTTTCTATAAGCAACACTTTAGTGACCATTATTATATTGAGCTTATTCGGACTGAGCGCCCATTTGAAGAAGATTACCTTCATTTAGCGGTAGAATTAGCAAGCCAAGAACAACTGCCCGTGGTGGCCACTAACGAGGTGGTGTTTTTAAAACCTGAAAACTTCGAAGCCCACGAAATTCGTGTTGCAATTCATGATGGTTACACCCTTGAAGATAAGCGCCGACCAAAACGTTTTTCTGATCAGCAATACCTAAAAACAGCTGAGCAAATGGCTGAGCTCTTTAGTGATATTCCTGAAGCGCTCGAAAACACCGTTGAAATTGCAAAACGCTGTAACGTAACCGTACAGTTGGGCACCTATTTCTTACCCGATTACCCAACGGGCTCGCTCAAAATCGATGAATTCTTAGTTAAAGTATCGAAAGATGGTCTTGAAGAGCGATTGCAGTTTTTATTCCCCGATGAAGAAGAGCGAAAAGAAAAGCGCGTAGAATACGATGAGCGCTTACAAATCGAGCTCGATGTAATTAACCAAATGGGGTTCCCGGGTTACTTCTTAATCGTAATGGAGTTCATCCAGTGGAGTAAGGATAACAATATTCCAGTGGGACCGGGACGTGGCTCGGGTGCGGGCTCGTTGGTTGCATATGCACTTAAAATTACCGACTTAGATCCGCTTGAATTTGACTTACTATTCGAACGTTTTTTGAACCCTGAACGTGTATCCATGCCCGACTTTGACGTTGACTTCTGCATGGACAGACGTGATGAAGTGATTGATCACGTATCGGCATTGTATGGCCGCGACGCGGTATCGCAAATTATCACCTTTGGGACCATGGCTGCAAAAGCGGTTATTCGTGATGTGGGGCGTGTACTTGGCCACCCTTATGGGTTTGTCGATCGCATATCAAAACTAGTCCCTGGCGACCCCGGTATGACGCTTGCGAAAGCGTTTGATGTAGAACCGCGTTTACAAGAAGCCTATGACGGTGACGAAGAAGTAAAAGAGCTTATCGACATGTGTCGCATTCTTGAAGGGTGTACACGTAATGCCGGTAAACACGCAGGGGGGGTGGTAATTTCACCCACCACGATCACCGATTTTGCTGCACTTTATTGCGACGATGAAGGCAAGTTCCCGGTAACTCAATTTGACAAAAATGACGTTGAAACCGCAGGCTTGGTTAAGTTCGACTTCTTAGGTTTAAGAACATTAACCATCTTGCAATGGGCGCTCGACATGACCAACGAGCGTTTAGCGCGCGAAGGTAAAGACCCCGTTGATATCAATGCTATCCCGCTTGATGATAAACCCAGCATTGACTTATTGCTCCGCGCTGAGACGACCGCGGTTTTCCAGCTAGAATCGCGCGGCATGAAAGACCTTATTCGTCGTCTAAAACCCGACTGCTTTGAGGATATGATTGCACTCGTGGCATTATTCCGACCGGGTCCACTGCAATCAGGCATGGTAGATAACTTTATCGACCGTAAGCATGGGCGTGAAGAAATATCGTACCCCGATGTACAATGGCAACATGAAAGCTTACAGCCAATATTAGAGCCGACCTACGGCATCATCCTGTATCAAGAGCAGGTAATGCAGATTGCGCAGGTACTGGCAGGCTATACCCTTGGTGGCGCAGACATGCTTCGCCGTGCAATGGGTAAGAAAAAACCTGAAGAAATGGCCAAGCAGCGTTCAACCTTCGAAGAAGGTGCAGAAAAGAACGGTATTGACGGCGAACTAGCGATAAAAATCTTCGACTTGGTCGAAAAGTTCGCAGGTTACGGCTTTAACAAATCTCACTCCGCTGCTTATGCATTGGTGTCGTATCAAACTCTGTGGATGAAAACGCATTATCCGGCCGAGTTTATGGCGGCCGTAATGTCGGCTGATATGGATAACACCGATAAAATTGTTACCTTGGTCGACGAATGTGAAAACATGAAGTTAACCTTGCTACCGCCTGATGTAAATGCGGGTGAGTACAAGTTTACGGTTAACTTAAAAGGCCAAATTGTTTACGGTATTGGTGCGATTAAAGGGGTGGGTGAAGCCCCAGTAGAAGCCATTTTAGAAGCGCGTAAAGAAGGCGGCCCGTTTAAAGACTTATTTGATTTTTGCGCTCGCGTTGATTTAAAACGTTTAAATAAACGCGTAGTAGAAAAACTTATTTATGCGGGGGCGCTGGATCAGTTAGGCCCTGATAAAACACAGCCTGGTCGCGCAACATTGTTAGCTAGTTTAAAAGATGCCATGCGAGCGGCAGACCAGCACCATAAAGCGGAGTCGCTTGGTCAGGCTGATTTATTTGGTTTATTAGCCACAGAGCCAGACGAAGTTGAACAAGCCTTTATTAAAGCCCCAGACCTTACGGATAACGAATGGTTAGACGGTGAAAAAGAAACGTTAGGGCTGTATTTAACGGGCCACCCGATTAATCAGTACCGAAAAGAGCTTAAATATTATACTTCGGGGCGTTTGGTTGATTTGCAGCCAACGAATCGCGATGTGCAGTCAACCGCTGCAGGCTTAGTCATTGCGGCGCGTACGCTCATAAATAAAAAGGGAAATCGTTGGGGTCTTGTAACTTTAGATGACAAGAGTGCCCGTATTGATGTACGCTTATTCCCAGAACAGTTTGAAATGTACCAAGATATGCTGCAAGTTAACAATATCTTGGTAATATCTGGACAGGTCAGCTTTGATAACTTCTCCGGTGGCATTACAATGACCGCCAGAGACATATGCACCATTGCTCAAGCGCGAGAAAAGCGTATAAAAGCGATTAAAATGACGCTGAATATGGTGCAGATCGAGGCGAACTTCTTCGATAATTTACAAAAAGTGCTTGAACCTTATAAGTTTGGCACGTGTCCTATTAAAGTATTCTATCAACGTCCTGATGCGTTGGCTGAGATTACGTTAGGAACCGAATGGTGTGTTACGCCTAGTGATGACTTAATTCACAAGTTATCACTGATGGCGGCGCAAGATGTAGAACTAGAATTTAATTAATTAGGTAGTTTAGAGCATGAGCCTCAATTATCTTGATTTTGAGCTTCCAATCGCAGAATTAGAAGCAAAAATTGAAGAGTTACAAAATGTAAGCCGCGCTGGCGAATTAGACCTTGGATTAGAAGAGGAAGTCAGTCGATTAAAAGAAAAAAGCGCTGAAATGAAAGAGAAAATTTTCTCTGAGTTAGGTGCTTGGCAGGTTTCACAGTTAGCCCGTCACCCGTTGCGTCCTTATACTCGTGATTACATCGAGCGCATTTTCACGGAATTTGACGAACTAGCAGGTGACCGTACTTTTGCTAACGATCCCGCTATTTTAGGCGGTGTTGCGCGTTTTGAAGGCCAACCAGTCATGGTTATTGGTCAGCAAAAAGGGCGTGATACAGCTGAAAAAATCAAACGTAACTTTGGTATGCCAAAACCAGAAGGCTACCGTAAAGCATTACGTTTAATGGAAATGGCTGAGCGTTTCAAAATGCCTATCATGACATTTATCGACACGCCGGGAGCATACCCAGGTGTTGGCGCAGAAGAACGTGGTCAATCAGAAGCGATTGCACGTAATCTTAAAGTGATGGCTGCATTAAAAGTACCGACGATCTGTACTGTTATTGGTGAAGGTGGTTCGGGTGGGGCATTGGCAATAGGCGTGGGTGACCGCGTAAACATGTTGCAGTACAGCACTTACTCAGTAATTTCACCAGAGGGTTGTGCATCAATCCTTTGGAAGAGTGCAGATAAAGCGCCTATCGCTGCAGAAGCAATGGGTGTAACAGCTGCACGTGTTAAAGAACTAGATTTAATCAACAACGTGATTGAAGAGCCGCTGGGTGGCGCACATCGTAACTACGATGCAATGGCGCGTAACCTTAAAAATCAACTAAAGCGCGATTTAGCTGATTTACAAGGCTTGTCACTTGATGAAATGCTTGATCAGCGTTACAAACGTTTAATGTCGTTTGGTTATTGCTAATTAGCATAATGATGAAAAAGCCGCTTTTGCGGCTTTTTTTGTTTTATAATACAACGCAATTTATTTTAAGCGTGCCAGTCGATGTTAACTTTGCCACTTTATACCGATTTTCGTAAAGAACTTGAGCCTTTAATTACAAAGGGGCACAAGGCGTATACTGTTGCCTTGTCTGGTGGTGTCGACTCTGTGGTGCTTTTGCATTTAATGGCTGAATTACACCGTGAAAATACGGCACTGAGTGTAGATGCTGTGTATGTAAATCATGGCTTGAGTGAATATGCAGGGCAGTGGCAATCATTTTGTGAAACGTTATGCAGCTCTCTTGCAGTGCCATTTAAAGCAATAAAAGTGAACATTGAAACACAAGCACGAACCAGCCTCGAGGCGCAAGCCCGAGACGCACGCTATGATGCGCTCGATACGCATAGTCCAAAAGGCAGCGTGTTGTTACTAGGTCAGCATTTAAATGATCAGCTTGAAACGTTCTTTTTGCGCCTAAAGCGTGGCTCAGGCTTGCAAGGGTTAAGTGCAATGCAGCAGCAAAGAGTGTTGTCATCTGGGCGTGTTTGCTTTAGACCCTTGCTTAATGTGACACGCCAGCAAATAGAGCTATTTGCTGAACAGCGTGGAATTCAACATATTACAGATGACTCAAACAGCGACGAGCGCTTTGACCGTAATTTTTTACGTCATCAGGTGATCCCCGTTTTAAACGACCGCTTTCAGGGCTTTGAGAAAAGTGCTGCGCGCAGTATTCGCTTATTACAGCAGCAACAATCACTGTTAGATGAATACACAGAAACAGACCTTGCGCACTGTCAAAATAAACACGGCGGTTTAAGCTGTTGTGCGGTTGAAGGTTTTTCTGATACGCGTAAAGCAAACCTTGTGCGCGCGTGGCTCAAGCAATTTACACATCAAATGCCCTCTGAAAATCAGCTTAAGCAAATTATTGAACAGGGCTTAAACGCACAGGCCGATGCCCAATTAAAAATCTGTTTAGCGAGCGGACAAGTTCGTCGCCATCAACATTACTGGTATTTCGTTACAGAACAGCCAATACCCAAATCATGTGATATAAATCTTGAAACCGTAACCTTATCGGATGGCCGAACTTTAAGATTTAAAACAGGTAAAGGAATTCGATTGCCAACGGCTGATGAGCAGGTGAAAGTGGTGTTTAATTGCCCGCAAGCGCGCATAAAGCCGCTTAAAAAGCCGGGGTCAAATACGCTCAAACATTGGTTTAAAGATGCGAAGGTCGCTCCTTGGGTTCGTGCACAAGTGCCGCTTATTTTTTATAATGATCAGCTTGTTCAAGTGGTTGGCTATTTTATCAGTGCTACGCACAGTTCAGATGAAGGCATTTTTTGGGAGAGTGAAAATGAGTGAACAGGCTCATGTTGGTTTATCGCTAGTTAATAAAGCACCGCTGGGTTTTATTGTGTCGATTATAGTTGCGGTTATTGCCGGTTTTTTGTTTGCTGAGCTTGAAATGAGTACCTTGTTTTATGCACTAGCGGGGGGCGTTGCGTGCTCGTTATTGCTGTTAGGGTATTGGTCAGGCAAAGGCGGCGTGTTTTTTATTTTAGGGGTGTTAACACCCCTCGCTCTCGTGGTTGTGTCGCCATTAACGACCATGGCAGCTTTACTTTATTTACTGAGCGGTTTTTTTTCAGGTTTTTGGTTGGTATTACTCGGTTATAAATTGGCTACAAAAAAGTCGAGCGGGGGAAGCTAGGCTTTTCGTAACGATATTTGCGTATTGTTTTGCGCTTTAAAAATGTGACTTTTAGTACGCTTTTGCGCAGTTTCTACCCGCGGCTTTAGCACGGTATAGGCCTTTATCTGCGCGGGCAAACACTTCATTTTCGCAGTCTTGGTTATTCGCAAGCGTAAACCCTATGCTCGATGTTACAGCGTATTGGGCCATTAAGCTTGATTGCGAGACTAAACGCATAACGCGATCTGCGATGACTTTGTTAGTGGTAAATTCAGGGTCGTCAATTAACAGCGCAAATTCATCGCCACCAAAGCGAAAAATTGAATCTGTGCCTCGTACACAGTTACGTAAAACGTTAGCAAATTCTTGTAGTACGTCGTCGCCAATTTTATGACCGAAATTGTCGTTCACTTGTTTAAAGTTGTCTAAATCGAGCAACATTAAGCTAAATGGACGATGCTGACGGCGACAACGCTCTAGTCTTTGTGCCAAGCTGTCATTAAATTGACTACGGTTATTTAACCCCGTTAGTGCATCTTTTGTTGCCAAGCGTAATACACGTGTGTACATAATTGCATTACGAAGCGGGTAAACAAGCGCAGCATGTAATTGCTGTAGTTTGGTTTCGATAGCTTGCCCCATAGGAAATTGGCTAAAATAAATTAGCTGACCTAAACGCTCACTTTCTAAATCTAAATCAAACGAGTAGGGAGTGTGCGTGGTATCGCTGTCAACACTTTCAGACACACCCAAAGCCGATTGAAACTGCAACCCAGACAAATTGATGAGCTGTTTTGCATGCTCGGCAAAAATAGTCAAAATCCCCTCAATAGACAGGGTTGTTTGTAACTTTGTCACTAAGTCATGTGTATTGTGCTGTTCACTTATTCGGTAACGTTCTGCCGAAAACGGCATAAAGTCGCCTCTTGCAGTCACTCGCTGCGTCAAAATATGGACATTTTCCATGATTGTTCTCCCCCCGGAGTGTTAGATACTCCTTAATAAAGCGAAATTTGTGCCACTTTTTTAAACTGGCTGAAAAACATATGGTTGCTATATTTAAACGAGGGTTCGGCTTTATCATTAAGTAGAAGGAGGTAATTGCTTGCAAAATGTGCTGATTCAAGCCTTTGGGTTACTCGTAGCTGCGGTCATTTTTGTTTGGTTTTTCAAGCGAATTGGCTTACCTCCTATCCTGGCGTACCTCGCAACGGGTTTATTAGCGGGGAGTCATGGCATTGGCTGGATGGCACAAAGCCACGAAATGCACTTTGTAGCTGAGCTAGGCATTGTTTTTTTACTGTTTAGTTTAGGGCTTGAGTTTTCAGTACCGCGCTTAATGGCAATGCGCAATATTGTATTTGGCTTAGGGTCACTGCAAGTGGTGATCACAAGCCTAGTGTTCATGTTGATTTTACTGTTACTTGAGTACAGCCTACTTAATAGCTTTACGATTGCGAGCTTAATGGCTTTATCATCAACGGCAGTGGTCGTGAAGTTACTCAAAGAATCAGGTGAGTTAAATCAGCGGCGTGGTCAGTTAGCAATTGGCGTGTTGTTGTTTCAAGATATCGCTGTCGTGCCCTTACTAATTATTTACCCCTTACTTGCTCAAAGTGGCTCTGATGAAATTGTTGGCGCACTTGCCTTTGCATTAACCAAAGGTGCTTTTGTGTGTATTTTGTTATGGGCAATAGGCAAGTGGGTACTGCCTAAAGTCTTTAGAGAAATAGCGCTTGTTAGAACCGACGAGCTCTTTGTGCTCACCACATTGTTAGTGGCATTGTTTGCAGCCGGTTTAACGTATTTGTTTGGTCTTTCTATGGCGCTTGGAGCGTTTTTGGCTGGTATGATGCTCGGTGAAAGCCAGTATCGTCACCAATTAGAAGCCGATATTAGACCGTTTCGCGATATTTTAATGGGGCTGTTTTTTGTTACCGTAGGAATGCAATTAGATATTTTGTATGTGTTGCAAAGTTGGTATTGGATTATTGCGGTATTAGTCGGTTTATTATTTTTTAAAATTGCGGTTCTGGCTATTTCTGCACAGCTTATAGGCGAGCGAAAGCAAGATGCCGTTGCAGCAGGTATTATGCTGTGGCAAATGGGCGAATTTGGCTTTGTGTTGATTGCACTCGCTTCACAGCATTTATTGATAAGCTCAGAGCAAGCCTCATTTTTAATTGCGGTAGGCGTGTTGTCTATGGCACTGACCCCTTACCTTATTGAAAAAACACCTGTTTTACTAAAGCGTTTGGGTTTGCTTTCTCAGCCAGGGCAGTATTGGCAACAGCCAGCGAATAGCAGCCCCTTGTATCATAACCATGTTGTTATATGTGGGTTTTCGCGGGTAGGGCAAACAATCGCTCGCTTTTTAAAGCCCGAAGCCATTGAGTACGTTGCAATAGAAAGCAACCCCATTTTATTGCAAGAAGCAAAAGCCGCAGGTGAGCCAATTATATTTGGTCATGTAAAACAAAAAGATATTTTAAAATCTGCAGGGGTTGAACGTGCTCGTTTAGTGATCATAACGTTTACAGACTTTGAGCAGACGCAAGTCGTGGTAGATGCGATAAAACAAATTGCACCCACCGTGAAGATACTCGTACGTATGCGTGACGACTCTCAGCTCGAAACCCTAAAAGAGTTAGGTGTCACAGAAGTAGTACCAGAAACCCTTGAAGCAAGTTTAATGCTCGTATCACACGTACTGTATATGTCGGGTGTACCAATGACCCGTATTATTCGCAGAGTGAGCAAAGAGCGCCGCAATCGTTATCAGTTTTTAAATGGATTTTTTACCGGTGATAAACTCGACAGCGAAGAAAGCAGCTCAGACCGATTAGAGTACTTACATGTTATCGCTTTACCTGAACACGCATTCGCTGTGAATCACATGATAAGCGAACTTAAGCTTGAGCAGCGCCGAGTATCAGTTCGTGCATTACGTCGTCAAGACCGTGAAATAGAATCGCCCTCAGAGCAAACGGTTTTGCTCGCCGGTGATATTTTGGTATTGCAAGGCAAACCACGCAGGGTAGAGCGCGTTGAACGCTTTTTACTTGATGGATTAGACTAACAGATCAGTTACTCTAATTCTAAAAATTTCCGTATTTCTGGCAGTTTTTTAAGCCCATCTTGATAACCAATCTCGATCAATTTTTGGGTGTAACGTTTTTCGAATAACAAGTAACTCGTTAAACTGGATTGAGAACGTTTTTTCACCCCGATCATGCGCAGCAACACTTTAATAGCTAATGGCATATCATCGTAATACTGCGCAGCAATCATATTAAAGTTTTGTGATGGATTGATAATACAGGTTTCAATTTGTTTCAGTTCTTGGTGCTTGTCACGCGCTGGTAATAACCCAAGCGTACGATTAATACGCTGTAAACGTTCTAAATCAGACTGCAATGTGTCGGTAAAAACACTATCTAACAGGTGACCTGCAATATTAGACAGTCCCGGATAGTGGGGTTGATAACCAGGTGGGTGCAACTCTTTGGGTGCATCGACACCAATAATAAATATTTTTTCAGCCCCTAAATGCACAGAAGGACTTAACGGCGACAATTGGTGAATTGAACCATCGCCAAAGTAATGGTTGTACACATTAACACTTGGAAACACCATTGGAATGGCACTGGATGCCATTAAGTGTTCAACATTAATGCGGGTCGCTTGTCCCTCGCGTTTAGCTCGCTGCCAAGGCTGTTGGGTTAACGACTGAAAAAACGCCACAGAGTCACCCGTTGTATAACTAGAGGCTGTGATTGATACCGCATCAAGGTAGTTTTTGTGAAGATTACGCTCAATGCGTGCTAAATCGAGTATCTCGTTAAGCAGCTTTCTTAACGGTTGATTATTTAACAAGCTTGCGGGTGGGTGGTTAATATGTTCAGACTGAAAGCTCGTTAAAATATTGCGAGTGAGGTGTGAAAATACACTTAAAAAATCACTTTTATAAACTTGCGAGGTGGAAAAATTGCGCCATACCCATTCAAGCTTTTTACTTGCTAAGTGAGCACAAGAAGCATAACAGGCAAGCGCAGCGGAATTAATTGCGCCGGCTGATGTCCCATTAATAATGGTAAAAGGTAAAGGCGCAGTACGAGGCATACTTTGTGTGATGGCTTTAAGCACACCCACTTGATAAGCCGCTCGGGCACCACCACCTGTTAATAATAAAGCGATTTTTGAGTGTTGTGTTTTTTTTAACTTACTGCTCATGGTTGCATTTAAATCGTTGTGCGTCTTTACTTTATTTATCAACTGTAAGTCTTTAAGCTAGAAGAAGCAAAGTTTACCTTACTGGTAATATTAATTTTGTCGTGTTTTTTTGTCTGTTTTTTATATTAAGGGAGTGTGTATGTCAGAGCATTCGTCAGATACCGAATTAGAAAAGCGTCCTGGGAATAACAATCTCATTTTTGCAGTTGTTATTGTTATTATTGTAGCCTGTGTTGCGGCGTTTATTTTTTTACAGCCAGACGACAAACCGACGCAAGTAGTCGAAGACGTTGTTATCGAAGAAACGCCAATGGCTGAATATAACGAGCCAGCGCCAGAACCCGTAGTAACAGAGCCAACCCCAGACCCTGTTGCGGTTGAACGCCCAGAGCAACGAGCTGTTGAACCTGAGCCAGAGGTTAAGCCTTTGCCTACATTAAACGACAGTGATGAGGTCGTGGTGGCCCGAATGGATGAATTATTAACAGATCAAGTCATGAGTTTAATGGTGACCGATGATCTTATTCGTCGTGGTGTGGTTTATGTTGATAACCTAGCCAAAGGCAAAGTTGCATTGAGCCATGCGCCCGTTGAGCGCCCTAAAGAGTCATTCATGGTTATCGAAGGGGATATTTTAACGATTGACCCAAATAGTTATGAGCGTTACACCCCGTATGTAAAATTATTTACCAGCTTAAGTGCTGCACAAGCGATTCGTATTTATGACGAATACAAACCGCTTATTAATGAAGCATACGCAGAAATTGGTTATCAAGGTGATGCCTTTACGCAAACACTTGAAGAAGCGATTGATGTACTACTCGATACCCCAGAACCCAAAGGTGATATGCCGTTAGTGCGTAACTCAGTGACTTATCAATATGCTTATTCAGAGTGGGAAAACTTACCCGATGCGCAAAAACAATTATTGCGTATGGGCCCAGAAAATATGAAAAAAGTAAAAGCAGCATTGCGTAACATAAAAGCTGAACTTGAAAAGTAAGTATAAAAGCCCCTAAATACAGTGCGATTGTATACCAAGTATGCAATCGCACTTTCTTTTTCGAATACCCCTTGAATAACGAGCCAAAAGTAGAGATAATCCCTCCCGCGCCAAACAAGGCCCTCAATGGTAGTCTTATTGGTCCTCTCGCAACACTAGCAGGTGAACCTGGTCAGGCCCGGAAGGGAGCAGCCACAGCGTGTGACGTGTGTGCCGAGATGTGGCTGGTAAGACTGCCACCCAAATTCTTCTTGGGTGTCGTTTGAAGTAAAAAATGACATAAATTGAAAGTATAAAGTGACATGGCTTTGTACTTAACTAAGTACTAAATAAGTAGTACTTAACTAAATAGAACTTAACTAAGTACTAAATAACTCATTCACATGTACAGAAAAAATAAAACACCGCCTGTTAAATCCTCCAGTAAGATATAAACAAAAAATAAATCTAGCTATTTAGTTGAATCACTTTTAGAGTTTGATACGTGTTTTATACCAATCCGCAAAAATACTTAATCATTTTGAGTGATCAAACCAGTCGCTACCTGCGTTAAAAATTTCTGATTTAGAACAACTAAATAACTAAATTTTTGCCTTGTTATCAACGCGGTTTTATTGCCTCAAAATAGACCACTTAATTAAGCGGAATGGTATTAATTATGAGTTTTCGTTATCAACACCCGAAATTGAAGCCCAACTCTCAAACTCCACTGTTGCCGGCTAGTGTGTATCACTCATTATGATATTTTTAAAAATATATTTAAATCAATCTCTTATATAAATAGAAAACTGATCTTCGAGACTTTTTTACTCAATGTGCACTGTTTTGTCAGCCAACTTAAACATATTTATTTCAATTAAGAGTGTAAAAAAAATGTTGATCAACGTAATTTTTTTAGCTATAAAGACAACGTTGTTTAAATCGTTTTCAACATAATAATTAACATTACACATTGTGACTGCAATAAGCCTAGCTAATAAGCTGGGCTTTAAAATAAAACAAAAAGACAACGTTGTTTATTTGCAGGAGCCTTTCATCTATAACGAGGACACACCATGCGGAGATACCATAAAAGTCAGCTCGCGCTATGTATTCAGGCACTTTTGTTCGGTTCAATATTATTACCTAAAGTGACAATAGCGGCTGAAGAAGCCCAAGAAGATGTAGCAAAAAAAAGTAGCGGCATTGAAGTAATCGAAGTTTCTTACGGTTACGGTAGCGTCAAAAAAGAAGATCTTACAGGTGCTGTAAGTACTGTGGAACTTGAAGATGTTGCTGATTTACCAGCTGGTAACATCATGCAAAACCTTCAGGGTCGAGTTCCAGGTCTTCAAATAACAACCAATGGTTCTCCCGAATCGACGGCGACAGTTAGAATTCGAGGTCAAGGACTAGGCCCGCTTGGTAATAATGACCCTTTATACGTAGTAGATGGTATTCCAACTAAATCGGGAATGCATGAATTGAATTCGCATGATATTGCCGATATTCAGGTTTTAAGAGATGCTGCAGCGGCTAGTATTTTTGGCGCGAGATCGGGCAATGGTGTCATCGTTATTACAACAAAAAAAGGCCAAGAAGGACTGAATTTTGATTTCTCATTCAATCAGTCATACGATGATTTTGACTATGATTTAAATCCTTTAAATACTCAGCAGCGTGGTGAAGCAGTGTGGAGAGCAGCAGTGAATGATGGCTCTGATCCAAATGCCGCAAGCCCGCTATATAGCTTTGATTGGAACGGTGATTTTAATAATCCACAATTAAATGGCATTTCTCTTCCAACATATACCGATCCTAATCAAGTCCAGCGTCCTGCAGATACAAATTGGTTCAATGAGGTAACTCGTTCGGCAAAGGTTACGGATATTAACTTTTCCTTATCTGGTGGGTCAGATCGTGCGTCTGTATATAGCTCATTAGGTTACTTCAATTCTGAAGGTGTTGTAGATGGCTCTGAGTTCGAACGTATTAATTTTCGTGTAAATTCAGAATTTCAAGTCACTGATAAGCTAAGAATAGGTGAAAACTTCACAATCACCAATCAGGAATCAAATTTAGTTAATACATTGGCGGGACAAATCTTGGGCTTAGCTATTGAGCAACAATCAATAGTACCAGTTTATAACGATGAAGGCGGTTGGGGTGGTCCTGTTCCAGGTGTAACGGATCGTGATAATCCCGTTCGCATTATTGAAATGAATCGAGATAATGTCAGTCGCTTTAATAAAGTGATGGGTAATATCTTTGTAGAGTATGAGCCGGTCGAAGATCTAACTTTGAAAAGCTCATTAGGCATCGATTATGGCCAGTATTATTTTAGAAACTTCACGCGTGCATTTCAGGCTGGCTCTTTAAATTTTGGTGATCAGTTATCTGTTACAGATAATTGGAATAGAAGTATTACTTGGACTAATACGGCTGAATATAAGTTCGATATTAATGACCTACACCAATTTACGGTGCTAGCAGGTACTGAACAAATAGATTATGAGTATGAGGGTGTAGTTGGTTTTGGCTCTGGTTTTGCTTCAGATGAACGAAACTATGCTCATTTATCCCAAGCAACAGGTGATGTGCGTGTTGAGGGTGATGGTGATAAATGGTCTTTAAATTCATATTTTGCACGATTGGATTATAACTACGATAATCGATATCTTGCTGGGTTGACTATTCGTAGAGATGGCTCTTCTCGCTTCGGTAGTAATAATCGGTATGGTAATTTCCCTGCTATTTCAGCAGGTTGGGTGGTAAGCAATGAATCATTTTATGATTTAGAGTTTTTATCAACACTTAAGTTTCGTGCCAGTTGGGGTAAAACAGGTAATCAAGAAATCCCTACAGATGCGACATATACAACCTATTTAAGTCGCTATGCAACTCAATCTTTATTTACAGACCGCCAAGATGAAGGTACTGCGTACGATATAACTGGTGCAAATGGCGGCAATTTACCATCTGGGTTTGTCAAAGCGCAAACTGGTAATCCTGATTTGAAGTGGGAGACATCGACTCAAACTAACTTTGGTATCGATTTTGGTATGCGGTATGACACCATCTACGGAAGTCTAGATTGGTTTGAGAAAACAACCGATGACATTTTAACCCTAACTAATCCGATTGCTACGCTAGGTGAAGGTGCCCAAAAATGGGTTAATGGTGGGACAATTGAGAACTCAGGTATCGAGTTTATCGTTGGATATGCAGATTATTTGACGTTTGACAGTTTAGACGGTGATATTGATGTTGATGTTAGTTTTAATGTGTCATCAGCTAAAAATAAAGTGGTGTCTCTTCCTGAAGATGTTGTGAATTCTTTTGGTGGTAATGGAACGGATAAAACTATTTTAGGGCACTCAATTAACTCTATTTATGGGTATGTAGCTGATGGCTTATTTCAAAGTCAAGCGGAAATAGATGCGCATGCTACTCAAGCTGGAGCTGGTTTAGGCCGTGTTCGTTGGAAAGACCTTGATGGAAATGGGGTCATTGATGAAGATGACCAAATGTTCTTTGCAGATACAGATCCAGATTATACCTACGGCTTTAATTTAAGTCTTAAATATAAAAATTGGGACTTCAACATGTTTTGGCAAGGCGTTGAAGGCGGTCAAATCCGTAACGGTTGGAGAGGGTTTACGGACTTCACATCATTAAATATCGGTTCAAATTACGGTGACCGTGTACTAAATGCTTGGACAGTCGATAACACAGACTCAAATGTACCCGCTCTCACGCTTATTGATAATAACGGTGAAGGACGTCAATCAAGTTTATTTTGGGAAGAGGGGACTTATTTAAAGCTGCGTAACCTGTCGATTGGTTACACCCCTGACGAGCAGTGGTTAAACCAATACGGTATATCTTCTGCCCGTATATATCTGCAGGGAAGTAATTTAATCACTATTACGCCTTCAGGTACTTTAAGTCAGGATCCTGAAACACCTGATGGCAATTTCCCTATTCCAAGACGTATCACACTTGGCGTGAACCTTTCATTTTAATTACTGGCAACAATAAGAGTACAAACTATGAATAAATTAACCACCATGTTTGCTGCCACAGCATTTACTCTCGCTCTCGCCTCATGTGGAGGAGCCGATTTAGACACTCCTCCTTCTGGGGTTTTGACTGAAGATCAAGTCTCGACAACAGATAACGTTGACTCTTTGATCATCGCAGCGTATTCGTATTTAGGAAATGACCATTATACCGCGCCAAATTTCTTATGGCCTACTGGCAACTTACGAGCTGGAGATGCGCATAAAGGAGGGAATGGCCCAGGTGATATTTTTGCTTATCACGCATTATCATTATATCAACCGATAGTACCTGATATGGAGTCTTTCCCGCCTGATTTGATTGATTTAAATAATAAAAAATGGACACGTAATTATACCGGTATTTCACGGACAAACGCAGCACTGCAGGTGATTGCTAATGCTGCTGCTGATGCTGTTGATAATCGAGAAGCAAAGCAGGCTGAGTTGCGTTTTATCCGCGGTATTTTTTATTTTGACTTAAAGATTCACCATAAGTTTATTCCTTGGATTGATGAGTCGATGACTCAAGAACAGATATTAACAGCGACTAACCGTGACTTTAGTGATCAAGAGTTATGGGACAAAATTGCTGCTGATTTCGAATTTGCAGCGAACAACTTACCAAACATTCAAGAGGATGTTGGTCGTGCTTCCGCACTCTCTGCAAAAGCGTATTTAGCAAAAACTCTTTTATATCAAGCGTATGAGCAAAATGAAAAACATCAAGTAGTCAAAATAAATCAGCAAAAGTTAGAACGAGTTGTGAACTTAGTTGATGAAATTGAGCAGTTTGGTGTTTACGGCTTATTTGATGATTATGCAGATAATTTTTTATTTGAAAGTGAAAATGGTATTGAATCTGTATTTGCCATCCAACGCTCTTTAAATGACGGCTCTCCTGATGGTCGTGGTAGTTGGCCTAGTGCGTTGAATGCGCCAATGGCCGGTGGTTTTGGTTGTTGTGGTTTTCATGTGCCAACAGAAAACTTCGTTAATGTATTTAAAACAGATCAGCAAGGCTTGCCTATGTTCGATACATACAATGACATGAACTATGACATGACCCTTGATGCTGTAGACCCTCGTCTTGATCATACGGTCGCGATGGAAGGAAAACCATTCAAATATGATGAAGACCTGATTCATGGTGGTGATAGCTGGGCTAGAGCGCCAGGGATTTATGGAAACTTCACTGCTATGAAAGACCTTGAGCATCCACAGTGTAGCTGTCGTGGTGAAAATGGTCCATTTCCAATATTTTCATTGAATACACCGCTAATTCGATACTCTGATGTTTTGCTTTGGAAAGCTGAGGCATTAATTGAATTAAACCGTCTTGATGAAGCATTAGTGATTATTAATCGTATCCGATCTCGCGCTAAGCAAAGTACTGCAAAGCTGCACAACGCGAGCATTTATAACATTGGCCTATATGACGAGTTTTTAACCCAAGAGCAGGCCCGTAAAGCATTACGTTTTGAACGTCGCTTGGAATTAGGGTTGGAAGGACATCGATTCTTTGATCTTGTTCGATGGGGAATTGCTAAAGAAACGATAGATAAGTACTTATCTGTTGAGGCTGTTCGTAAGCCATATTTAGTTGAAGCGTTATTCACAGCAGGAAAGCATGAGTATCTACCTATTCCAAATCAGCAAATGATTTTGAGTGGTGGTTTATACGTTCAAAACTCAGGGTATTAACGTGAGTGGGCGAAAGCCCACTTAACTGTTGATTCATAAGAAGAAGTTGTTATGAAAAAAATTATTTATTGGTCTATTACTGTTGCTGTAGCTGGTTTTTTATTCGGTTTTGATACCGCTGTAATTTCAGGTGCAGATAAACCTATCCAAGCACTGTGGGAAACGAGTTCGCTGTTTCATGGTTTATTTATTATGTCTTCGGCATTGTGGGGCACTTTACTAGGTGCACTGATGGGTAATTACCCATGTGATAAGTTAGGGCGTAAGCCAACACTTGTTTTGGTGGGAATACTATTCTTTATTTCTGCTTTAGGTTCTGCTGTCGCGCCTGATCCATATAGCTTTGCGTTGTTGCGTTTTATTGGTGGTGTGGGAGTGGGAATTTCCTCTATTGTTGTCCCTGCCTATATTTCTGAAATTGCCCCTGCAAAATTTAGAGGACGTCTTGTTGCGCTCTATCAGTTTCAAATTGTATTTGGGATATTGATTGCGTTTGTTTCAAATTTTTTAATATCGGGTACATCATCAATTGATTGGCGATTAATGTTGGGTGTTGAGGCTATTCCAGCATTGATCTACTTAGTCATGATATTAAAAGCGCCTGAAAGCCCTCGTTGGCTTGTGCAAAAAAAGCGTGAGAACGACAAAGCACGTCAAATTTTGGTGAATCTTGGTGAAGAGAATCCCGATATAGTTTTGAATGCTATTGAGCAAGATCACAAACAGCACAAAGAAACAAAACTGTTTGGTGGAACTTATAATAAAGCAGCATGTTTTGCGTTTCTATTTGCGGCTTTTAATCAACTTTCAGGTATTAACTTTATTATCTATTATGCTCCACGAGTATTTGAATTAGCAGGTTTAGATGTCGATCAATCACTACTTTCGGGTGCAGGGATCGGGATTGTTAATTTGTGTTTTACGATGTTAGGTTTGTCATTGATCGATAAGTTTGGTCGTAGAGCACTTATGTTTATAGGCTCATTTGGCTACGTTATATCTCTTTCTGTAGTTGCATGGGCATTTAGCTCTGGTTCAGGTGGTTTTACAGTCGTTGCATTTGTCTTCATTTTTATTGCTGCTCATGCAATTGGACAGGGGACTGTTATTTGGGTTTTTATTGCAGAAATATTTCCAAATAAAGTTCGGTCAAAAGGGCAATCACTCGGCTCAGGAACGCACTGGTTCTTCGCTGCAGCTATCACATTATTAATGCCTTTCTTTTTGGAGCAATTCACTGCATCTGAAGTATTTACTTTTTTCACCGTCATGATGCTAGGTCAGCTCATTTTTGTTACTTGGTTTATGCCTGAAACAAAAGGGCGTGCTTTAGAAGCTATTTCAATTGATACAGATAATAAACACGGAGTTTTAAATGCGAGTCGTTAACTTAATCGTAATTTCATCATTTATGGCAGCATGCGGCATGACAGATAAAGTACAAAAAACGGGCGTTGATCTAGTGGCAAATTCAGCTGCAGAAGCATTTCGCCCCGCCTATCACTTTACACCTCCTCAAAATTGGATGAACGATCCGAATGGAATGGTGTACTACAAAGGCGAATATCACTTATTTTATCAGCATAACCCAAATGACACTGTCTGGGGGCCTATGTATTGGGGCCATGCTATAAGTAAAGATATGGTTAATTGGGAGCATCAGCCAATTAAACTATTTCCTGATGAGCATGGCACTATTTTCTCAGGCAGTGCAGTCATTGACTGGCAAAATACAAGTGGTTTAGGCAGTAAAGAAAATCCACCAATGGTTGCAATTTTTACCTACCATAACGAGGAAAAAGCCAAAGCAGGTGATATCGATTTTCAAACTCAAGGTATTGCCTACAGTTTAGATAAAGGCCGAACTTGGACTAAGTATGAAGATAATCCAGTATTAAAAAATCCAGGCATTCGTGATTTTCGCGATCCTAAAGTGAGCTGGGACCTACAGACAAATAGCTGGATAATGGTATTAGCACAAGACGATCATATTGGTTTTTATTCATCGAAAGATTTAAAAAATTGGCAGCAGGAAAGTACTTTCGGCGCTGATTGGGGAAGTCATGCTGGTGTATGGGAGTGTCCTGATCTAATACGAGTTAGAATTGAAGGAACGGATAAATATAAATATGTTTTACTTGTAAGCATAAACCCTGGGGCACCAAACGGAGGTTCTGGTACACAGTACTTTGTCGGTGACTTTGATGGTAAAAAGTTTGTTTTGGATAAACAGTACCAATCGATGCTGAAATCAACTCCAGCGACATTCCCAGAAGGTCTGAGTTTTAGTGATTTCGAAAAGGGAATTGAAAGTTGGAACGTAACAGGTGATGCATTTCACGTTGAACAAGGAGAGCAATCTATAGTTAGCTCATTTAATGGCACGGACGAATCAACAGGGAGCATGTTATCACCAGCTTTTGACATTAATAAACCATTTATAAATTTTAAAATTGCAGGCGGTAAACACCATAATAGAACAGCGGCACAACTGATTATTGATAATAAAGTTGTTCGCACTTCAACTGGAAATAACTCCGGAAATTTATTAGAGAAATCTTGGAGTGTCAGTGAATTCGAAGGTAAGAGCGCTCAAATTAAAATTGTAGATAATGAAATATCTCATTGGGGACATATTAAAGTCTCTGACATTATATTTTCAGAACACGCAGCAAATACTAAAATCGAACCATCCGTATGGTTGGATTATGGTACAGATAACTATGCTGGCGTAACATTTGCTGATGTGAAGGATGATCGTCATTTGTTCATGGGATGGATGAGTAATTGGCAATACGCTAATACTGTACCTACAGAGTCATGGAGAGGTGCAATGACAATCCCAAGAGAGTTGAAGCTTTTACAAACAAATGAAGGACTACGAGTGGCGTCTGTTCCTGTTAAAGAGCTTGATACATTATTAAGTGGTGAACAAAAACAAGCTATCCTTGAAGGGCGAAAAAGTTATGCTTTACATGAGCTTTTTAAAATTGCTTCTGGGCAGTTTAGGGCGCAATTCGGTGCAAATAGCAAAAACCAAGAGCTTATAGAAATTAAGTTAAGTTCGATTAACCAAGAAAGTGTAAGCATACTGCTGAATCCAAAAACAGGCCTCGTTTCTCTAGATAGAAGTAAATCGGGTTTAAGTGATTTTGATCAAGAATTTACGCGTTTACAAAAAGCGCCGGTGATTGCTAATCTTGAGAATTATCAATTTGATATTTGGGTTGATAAAGGCTCAATAGAGGTGTTTATCAATGATGGACAGACAACATTGACATCTGTTGTGTTTCCAACTGAACCATATAGTCAGCTGTCCATTTTGAGCTCACAAGAACTTACTTTAAATGATGTAAGCGTCACTAATATTTCAGTCACCAAGTAACTTAACCATTCTATCGACCTTATAGTAACATAAGGTCGATAGATTTTAAGGCGTAATAAGTTATGGGTCGCAATTACGGGCTATTAAGTGCCATATTTTTCGTTTATTTTATAGCGTGGTCGTTTTCCTTTTCATTGTACCCAATTTGGTTGAGTCAAGAAGTAGGCCTCAATGGCGAGCAGGTAGGGATCGTGTTTAGTGTGAATGCGCTTACTGCTTTAGTTATTATGCCTTGGTACGGTTATATTCAAGATAAGCTTGGATTAAAAAAAGGTTTATTGTATTTCATAGCAATCGCAATGATTTTACTTGGGCCATTTGTTAACTTAATTTACGAACCTTTCCTTAAATCTCATTTTTACTTGGCTGTTTTTATTGGAGGGGCTTTTTTTTCCCTCATATTTCTTGCAGGTGTGGGGGCATTAGAAAGTTATATAGATAAACAGAGCCGAATTGTTCAATTCGAGTTTGGTAAAGCTCGTATGTGGGGGTCATTAGGATGGGCCTTCGCAAGCTACTTTGCCGGACTGTCGTTTAATATCACGCCAAGTTTAAACTACTGGTTAACAAGCATTGCTGCAGTCTGCTTTTTAGTTTTGCTAAAATTCGTAAAAGTAACAACAGATGATGTTCAATTAAATAGTTCTCCGAGTCTTTTAGAAAACAAAAGGATTTTGTCGTTTTTTAAAGTACCGGGGCTTTGGCGGTTGAGTGCGTTTGTTATTGGGGTAACGTGTATTTATGCTGTTTTTGACCAGCAATTTGCTATTTATTTTACAACATTTTTTGAGGACCGTAACACAGGAAGAGAATACTACGGCTATTTGATGTCTGCGCAAGTTGTCTTTGAAGCACTCTTTATGTTTCTAGGGGTGAAATGGGTTAATCGTTTAGGAATTAAACGTGCTTTGTTATGCAGTGGTGTACTTATGGCTATCCGTATCTTCCTTTCAGGAATTGTTGCTGATAGTTATAGTATAAGCCTGCTTAAATTATTGCATGCCGTCGAACTTCCATTGATGATTATAGCAATATTTAAGTATATTAATATGCATTTCGAAGCTCGATATTCTGCTATGATTTATATGATTGGTTTTCAGTTTACGACTCAGTTTATGGCCTCAATTCTTGCAATAGTAGCTGGGGTGCTCTATGACCAAATAGGATATGCTCAAACTTATCGTTATTTGGGCTTCCTTGTAACACTATTTCTAATAATCTCTTACTTTACTCTTGCACATGATAAACCTAAAAAGAGTTGCGACTAATTAACTCAAAGGGCAAGTGGTGATGCACAATATCGCTACGCTGATCTATTAAATATTCCATTGCCCATTTACCCATTGCGTAGTGAGGTAATGCCATTGTTGTTAAGGTTGGTTTCAATAATTCAGGGATATCACCCCAGTTATCGAAACTAGCGATACCAATGTCTTTGCCTATTTCCATACCTTTGTCATGTACAATAAAGTAAATCTCAATAGCCATAGGGTCTTGGCCACAGATAATTGCATCTGGTTTAAATTCATCAATAATCCTTGACGCGGCAACTCTAGAATTTGAAACTTCACTTCCATCGGGCTGACAGTGAATAACAGATTCAATAAGTAAATTAGATAAAGGCAGGTTATGGCTTTTGAATGCACTAATAACGCCTTCTTTACGGCCTTTTGCAGCTACAATATCTTCGTTTAAGTTTAGAAATGCGATACGCTTATATCCCTTACGAATCAGAGCGGAAGTAATCTCTTCACCTGCTTGTTTTTCATCTGGTACTACACAAGGAAAAGTTGATGTTTTAGGGAAGCAATTAGCTAAAATTGTAGGTATCCCCTTTAGTTCATCCGCCATAGAAACTTCGCGGTGATACATTGCAGAGTAAATAACACCTTCAACCCTGTATTCAAACAAACTTTCTATCGCCTTATTTATACTTGCTTGGGTTTCATTGACATTGAGTATCAGCAATTCTTTATTCTGCTGCCAAGCAACCTCTTGAGCACCACGAATCATATCGAAAGTGTAAGGAATATTTAGTAATTCATCCGCAATAATGGCGTAAATGTTAGATTTTTTTCGGCGTGTTAAGCTTGCAGCTCTATTTGGCCTGTAACCTAACTCTTTAATGGATTTTAATACTTTCTCTCGGTTGATACTTTTCACAGTAGGATCATTGTTCACTACCCTAGAAACTGTCTTAAATGATACACCTGCATGAGTAGCAACTTGTTTGATAGTAACCATCGTAACTAGTTTATTCCTTTTGTACTAAAATATCTTTTGTAAATCTCAGGGGGTATGATCTTACTACATTTATAGAACTTACCATCGTAGTAAACTAATGGATTAACGTTATTTTTGACATAATTTATTTCTTCAGTATACCTAATAAATCACTATTTTGAAGCTGTTGTATTCAGATCTAAAGTGAATGATAGCGTTTATTTATAGAAGTAAATCATATCTTAAGTGATTACTAGGCTATCTATCTTTAAAGTTAACTAGACTACAACGTTCACTATTTTAGCGTAAGAGGGTCTTAATGTTTGTCCCTTTTGTAAGTTTGTTAGCTCATTCTCTCAATTTAAGGTGGAAATTTTGAGAGTGTAAAAAGAACAACATTAGTTTTTCAACAGATTAAAGGCTGGAGTGGTATAAGAATCTAGTAAACCTTGGGGGATATTTATATGAAAAACTGAATAATAATCTTAGTGTCATCCACCTTTTTGTGTACATGCTCTTTAAGGGTAGGGGGTTGGTTTTAAGGAATAATATGTATTGGTTTATCTGCTTACAAGTCGAGTTAGTTTTAGGTTTTATCTGGTACGCAACTAAGAGCGAATTTGAGACTTTTGACTAAAGTCAAAAACGTGGCAACAACTTATATTATTTGATACATGTACATCAATCACTAAAAGTGAGCACGAGTGTGTAGAAAAATATATTACCTGTTCGCTATAAACATGACATTTTTTAGCGCATATGAGTAACTACAAAATATTTTTTGAATTTCAGCGACCTTGGTTTCTCAGCGATTTAACAACTAGAAAAAACAGCCTTGAAGGGGAGTTGGCACTCTGTTTTCAAGTTGAGTGTGATAATGAATCCAAGACTATAGAAATAGAGGGCTTGGATGATCTAGATCTAGTTTCTAACCTACTTCAATCTGAGAAAGTAATCATATCCCAAGCACTAAACTCACAAAGAGAGTATGGAACGATTCGTGTTGAGTGTTGGATTGATGGTAGTTATTCAGAATTTTGGTGCAATAAAATAAAGTAGAGCTGACATCTTTGTTTGCTTCAACCTCAGTTATTTATGGCTCTTAAACACACGCTATTTTTTAAAACGGTTACTTAAAGGTTATCGTTTTTATCCTCGATATTTAATTTTAATAACATACATAAGGTTATTTTAAGTTTAATAAATTACAGTTAAGTGCAAGCAAAGTAGTAAGCAAGAAAGTAGTAAACAAAAAAGTTAAAAGTAACTCATTTTATGTTTTAGAACATGAAAACAAGGATGAGTATACGCTAGGCTAATTCTGCACATTTATTACGCATAAAAAGAGCACTTATCTGAATGCGTTTTTTACACAAGAGGCACTATGAATTTTAAAAATACAACAACTCATTACAATACACTCTCTATTGCCTTGCACTGGCTAATGTTTATATTAATTGTCACTGTTTTTGGCAGTATTGAGCTACGTGAGTTATTTGAAAAAGGCACTGAAACCCGTGATGCCTTTAAAATGTGGCATTTTATGTTGGGTTTATCGGTTTTAGTTTTAGTGTGTGTGAGGGTAATTGTGCGTTTGGCGAGTGGCTCGTTACCTGCTATTCAGCCTGAACCTGCAAAGTGGCAAAGCACACTCGCTAAATGTGTACACGTTTTGCTGTATGTCTTTATGTTTACTATGCCGATAGCGGGTTGGTTAATATTGAGTATGGCAGGTAAACCTGTGCCATTTTTTGGGGTAGAGCTCCCCCCATTGGCAAGTGAAAACAAAGAGCTTGGTAAAACCATAAAAGAAATACACGAAACAGCAGGTAAGGTTGGGTATTACTTAATAGGCTTACATGCTGCGGCTGCATTATTTCACCATTACGTTTTGGCAGATAACACTTTTAAACGTATGTTGTTTTCTAAAAAATAAACACATTACAAAAGCCAAAATGGTGGAGCTTTAAGGTCTGGTATCACAATTATCAAGGTCTGCTCATGCGCGTGAGCTTAATGTAACGATGCAATAAGTCGTTTAAGTCGGCCCGTTGGTTCGCTCTACATTGCTAACGTTTACAAATTATAGTTGGCGTTTTTAGTCACTTTATCGTTGATTTTATTGCGAAACCGCTGTGCTTTTAATTTGTTTTTAGCACGGCTAAATCAGCGATGCATAACAGCCAAGCCATAACAGCTAAGCTATAACAACCAAGCTTTAAAGAGCGAAACTTATTTTATCAACACCCTGTTTTTGAGCCTTAAAACAGCCCTCTTAATTAAGAGAGCTGTTATGTACCTAAGGTCGTTATTTTTCGAATACCTTAAACCCCCAAGCGGGCAAACTTAACGTTGTGTCGTTGGTAAAGTTAACCGTTTTCCCCGATAGCGCCTCTTTATATTCACCGATAAATAATGGTTCTTTAAAGTTCACTGTTTGCGGTTCTTTGGATAGGTTAAATACTGCAAAGACTTTTTCATCGCCTTTTGCGCGTACGAAGCTAAGAACGTGTTTTGGAGCCGTGTTTGGTACGTGTGCCATACGCCCACCAAATTGGCCATTCCACAGCGCTTCGTTACGATGTTTGAGTGCAAATAGTGATTTATATAAATCACCGATTGGGTGGGGTTGCCACTTAATCGGATCGCGTTCAAAAAAGGCGAGTCGTCTATCGTTTCCTGCTTCTTGTCCGTTATAAATCATTGGGAAACCTTCACCTACGACCGATAATGTAATGACCGCTTCAAGTGCGTCACCGTAGGTTTCAAACATAGTCCCTTCCCATGCATTCGAGTCGTGATTGGCAACCCCTACAAGCCGATAAGCCTCTACAGGGAATGCGCTTTCGTTCCAAGAATAGTAAACAAATAGAGCGCTGACATCGGCATGGCCATTAACTATTTTGTGCATGTGTTCTGACCACGACCATGCATAGGTCATATCAAAGGCTTCAGCGTGTAAATCACGAGACTCCCATTCTGCTAGCATTAATACAGGTTTTATTTCATCGAGTTCGCGACGTACATTATTCCAAAAATCAACGGGAACAAAACCGGCTACGTCACAACGATAGCCATCTACACCGACTTCTTTTACCCAGAACTTCATAGACTCTGTCATGTATTCACGCAGCGCAGGTTTTGAGTAATCGAAGTCGATTATGTCAGACCAATCCCACCAAGGCGTTGGTCTAAATTGTCCTTGGTAGTCACGCTCGTACCAATCAGGGTGCTCATAGCGCAGCCAGTTATCCCATGCACTGTGATTCGCCACCCAATCTAAAATAACGTACATGCCCATGTTATGCGCTTCACTTACAAAGGTTTTTAAGTCATCAAGGGTGCCCAGTTCAGGGTTTACTTTTCTGTAGTCTTTGACTGAATATGGGCTGCCGAGAGTGCCTTTACGGTTTTCTTCGCCAATTGGGTGTACGGGCATTAACCAGATTATGTCGACACCTAACTCTTTTAAACGAGGTAACTGCTTTTTAGCTGCGTTAAAGGTGCCTTCGGGCGTAAATTGACGGGTGTTTAGTTGATACATTACCGCATTTTTTGACCAGTCGGGGTGAGTGATCTTTACATAGGGCTTTGGCTCGTAAACATGGGATGTTGACGTGGTTTGCGTACAGGCAGTGAGCACACACAGTGTGAGTATTAGTAAACTTTTTTGCAGAAATGAATTCATGTGATTCCTTAAACACAGTTGAATAACAGCATGTGATTAAAATATATACTTCAAATCGCGGTGCAACAATAAAGTGCATACGTATTCACTTTTAATTTACATAATCGATTAAGTGATATATTTGCTGTGTTTTCGTAGTTATTTTTTGATGTTTTCTGGAATGGTTAAGTTTATTTAGGAGTGCTTTTATCAATAAACAATACGGGTAGTATCAATAAATAAAACGGCTAGCTAATATTAAGCACTGATAGCCGTTATGTGATCTAGGGAAATTAAGCAGAGATGAAAAATGCAGATTTATTGGGATCCCAGCTGACGAGCTGTTTGATTTCAAGCTCTTTCATAATGGTTAATAATTCAAACTCGCTCAGGCAGCAATCTTGTTTGAGTTTTTCCAGTGAAATTTCTTTGTTACGGCTACGAAGTTTAGAGGCCAACATAATACGGTAAATTAATTTTGATTTACGGCTCATAACATTCTCCCTCCTTATTTTTTTATGCAATGACACTGCTTATTGAGAGTGTTTTACTGTTTTGGATTAAAGCATGGGTTGAATGACTATGGCTCATCATTTTTATCTCGTCAATTTATGTCTAAATGTTAATGCGTCAGTGGTAAAAAACGTTCAAAAACCTGTTTTATATTCGCAAAATAATGCATTGAAAAATAAGCTGTTATTTATCTAAAAACAGTAATAGGTAGGCTGCATATTTAATTGAATTAACTAACAAGCTTAGTATCTCATTGTTTTAGCTTGATTTTTACTAAAAGATTTGTTCAATGCGTTTTGTGTATTTAATGGCTATGTGTTTAGTGAATGGCATACAGAGTAAGCTAGCAAGCGTTTTAAAAGAGGCGGTTGCAACTATGTTATCGGGCATTTTTTAAGGCTGATAAAACGCTTTTTGTAATCGAACAAAAAGTTAAAGTTTATGTTTAGGTATTTATACATTACGGCGAGCACAGAGAGCGAAAGCCGATAAGTGCCGAAGTAAAGGGGCGGTACTATGGTGACAACGGCCCTTGCAATCAGTTTTCTGTGTACTGTATTTACTGAGTTATGAGTTAAGCATACTCTTTTTAGGAGGTGTGTATACCCACTGTCTCATCAGCACTTTTTGGTTACCCAATAACAGCAACCCGAGCGCGAATTTCTCTGTTTTAGGCGTTATAAAGGCGTATTCATCAGGGGGTGTTAAGCGATATAGCCTTTTCTCGTTTTCTATAACGTTGATTAATGGATAAAAAATAATGTGGCAAAAATTCAGCTAAACACTTTTAGTCCCTTTTATAGAATTTTATATTTTTAAAAAAATAAATATAAAGAATAAAATATCTTGATTTTAAAGTTTATTACGAATATTGTAGCCGCAATGTAACAATAAAGTTGTTACCGTTTGTTGTTCTAAAGAGCATTTATGTAGTTTGTAGTCACAAAATCTCTCACTTTATAAAAAACGATAGGGTTACAGTTTCATGAATAAAAAATTCTCTGCGTTAGCTATTTGTATTAAAAAAGCGCTCGTTCCATCACTTGTTTTAGGGGCTTCAGCATCGGTTTTCGCAGCCGATGAACAAGCTGATAAAAAGAAAGTCACCAAAGAAGACATTGAACAAATAGAAGTTCGTGGGTATGCGGCTTCCGTTGAAAAAAGTATCAATATGAAGCGCTTTTCAAATAGCGTAGTTGATGCTGTGTCTGCAGAAGACATCGGTAAGTTTCCAGATCAAACGGTCGCAGACGCACTCCAGCGTATTCCTGGTGTTCAGGTTGAAAAAGACTTGGGTGGCGAAAGCGACAGAGTAAGTATCCGTGGTACTGCACCTCATTTAAATATTACGTTGTTGAACGGGCAAAACGTGGCATCAGCGACAGCTTCAGCCTCAATTACGCGCCCATCACGAGGTTTTAACTATTCGTTATTACCTGCAGAGCTTGTTGATACGCTTGAAGTATATAAATCGGCTGAAGCTGACATTGACGAAGGCTCAATTGGTGGAACCGTTGTTGTTAAAACACGTAAGCCGTTGGATAGCGAGGCAAATTATGCCGCGTTATCAGTAAAGGCGTTCCATTTTGAAAATGCTGATGAAACAAAACCGTATTTATCGGGTTTATACTCGTGGAAAAATGAAGCACAAGACTTTGGCTTCAATGTGGGTTTTATTCACAAAGAAACAGCGACGCAACGTGACAGTAAAGAAGTACGTTTTGGCTACCGTAGTACTGATGCAAACCAAGACGGCAATGCTGAGTTTTATCCGGGTGCTGTGGGTTACAACCGTTATGCTAGTGACAGTGATTTAGACACCGCAACCGTGACGCTGCAATATGCTGCAAATGATAATCTGGATTTTGTATTTAACAATTTATATTCATCGTCGGAGCACAAGTCGTTTGGCACTTACTCCAGTGGTTTTATTTTACAAAACATCAGTAATGTAGAAAATCCTGTTATTGTTGATGGTACGTTAGTGGCGGGTGATTTACCGGCTCATAATAATTTAGGTTATTACGGTAATGCAGGTTACGAGGGCGAATTTAAGACTCAAGCGCATGATTTAAAAGTAACTTACAAAGCTGATAATTACACCGTAACGGGGCAATTAGGTTACAGCAAAGCGGATGGTGAGGTCAGCGATGTGTATTCAGAATATTATGCTAATACAGATGCCTCATTTACACTTGAAAATGGTACACCCGATGTCACTTTATCAGCGGACTTAAGTCCACAAGATTACCGCTTAGACTATAACCATAAAAACGATATTTTTAATGACTCAAAAGAAATTTATGGTCAATTAGACGTTGAATATTTACTTGATGGTGGTTTTTTTACCGCTATCAAAGCGGGTGTTAAGTACAGAGAGCACTCAAAAGCAGCTAGTTTAATGAAAGCTAATTACCCTAAAGTGTCAGCAGATGGTGAAACTTATCACTTGGGTATGTTTGCAAGCGACTCGGCCTCTGACTTTATGGGCGAGGGGGCAAATGCAATTTTATGGCAGTTTGATAACGCTAAGTACGCCGATTGGATTTCATCAACCACGCCGACTAGTGGCCCATACGAGCACTTAGATTACACCTTTGATTTAGAAGAGACCGTGACCGCTGGGTATGTAAAGGCTGTGTTCGATTACAATAAATGGCGTGGTAACATGGGTGTTCGAGCGGTGAAAACTGAGCTTGATTCGCGTTCAGTTGAGTACACAGGTCGCAGCTTTGCACCTGAAAATATCCAAGATGTCGAAAGCACAAATAGTTACGATGACTTTTTACCAAGTGTAAATATTAATTATGATTTAGCCGATGATGTTGTTGTGCGTTTTGCTGCAGCAAAAGTGATGTCTCGCCCTGATTATGACTTTTTATCTGCACGCAAAAGTGGTTACTGTGCAGCTGCCACAGGGTGTAAAGGCACCGAAGGGAATCCTTATTTAAAACCATATCGTGCGACTCAATATGACCTTTCGGCAGAGTGGTACTTTAATGAATCGTCAATTCTATCATTTGCTTACTTCTACAAAGATATCGACTCGTATATTACCAATGCGACTGTTGAAAAACAGTGGACATGGACAGACCCAGATACCGGTATTGAAGAAGTGCGTGATTTCTTAGTGACGCAGCCACAAAATGGTTTAGGTGGCGAAAATGCGGGCTTCGAAGTGAACTATACTCAAAAACTACCGTATGGTTTTGGTATTCAAACAAACTATACCTATTCTGATGCTGAGCTTGAGCAAACCGCTGAGCAAAAAGAAGCAGGTGAAGAAGCCGTATTACCAAATAACTCTGAAGATACGTTTAATGCCACGGTTTATTACGAAAACAGCGCATTCTCTGCACGTGTTTCATACACTTATCGCTCTGAGTACTTCTACACAAACTACTTAGGTTTAAACCAGTATAAAGATGGCTTTGGTCAATATGATTTGAACATGAGTTACAACGTGACAGAAAACCTTAATCTTATTTTCCAAGCGATTAACCTCACAAACGAAGAGCAAAAAGCGACGTCGGGTAACAGCACCGGTATGCCTGATAACAATCGTCCGTTGGCTATTCATGACTACGGTCGCCGTTTCTTACTGGGCGCACAAATGAAATTCTAATCAGATTGATTCGACGTTTACTCATTTAATTAAGGCACAGCATATTTATGCTGTGCCTTTTTAATAATAGGTTAGCTATGCATTTTAAAAATTTACTTATCTTGTTGATGTTTTCTGGTTTGATTGGATGTAGCTTTTTGCCCAGTTCTGAGCCCAGTAGTGCTGAAAAGCAGATGCTTGGCAAAATTCACCAACAGGTCGTCGCGCGAGAATTTCGCGCAGCGTGGGTTGCGACAGTGGCCAATATAAATTGGCCCCTGGAGCCGGGGTTACCTGTTGCAGAGCAAAAAGAACACGCAATTAGAATACTGGATACGCTGCAACAACATAATTTTAATACGGTGATTTTTCAGGTGAGGCCCCAAGCTGATGCCCTTTATCAAAGTAGTTATGAGCCGTGGTCTTACTATTTAACGAAAGAGCAGGGAAAAGCCCCAGAGCCTTATTATGATCCCTTACAATTTTGGATAGAAAACGCGCATAAACGTGGCTTAAAGCTTCACGCATGGATCAATCCATATCGAGCACATCATCATGTAGGCGGGCCATTATCGTCGCAGTCGGTCGTGAATACCCAGCCTGATAAGGTGGTTAAATTAAAAAATGGTACTTTTTGGTTTTTGCCGACAGATAAAGATGTGGTCACTCATACATTAAATACATTAACAGAGCTGGTAACGCGCTATGATTTAGATGGCATTCATTATGATGATTACTTTTACCCGTATCCATCGTATAACGAAGGAGACGATTTTCCAGATGCTGAGCAATATCAGGCATATATTCAAGCAGGTGGGACGCTTAGTGTGCCAGACTGGCGACGCAATGCGGTGAACACATTTGTGCAGCGTCTTTATAGTACGGTGAAAGAAATTAAACCACATGTGTTAGTCGGGATCAGCCCATTCGGTATATACAGACCAACACAGCCGAGTACCATTCGTGGCATGGATCAGTACGAAACGCTTTTTGCAGATGCCAAGTTATGGCTAAACGAAGGGTGGTTAGATTACTTTTCACCTCAGCTTTATTGGCCAATAAACCAATACGCACAAAGCTACCCGCTCTTATTAAGCTGGTGGCAGTCACAAAACACGCAAGGTCGTCATTTATGGCCGGGTATTAATGCGCTGTGATCATTCGACGAAGCAGGTGTTAATGAAGTGGTTAATCAAATAATGATCAACCGTGGATTTTTGACTGCATCGCCAGGGACCGTTTTTTGGAATGTTGCCGCACTAGATGGGAGCCAATTAATGCGTGACGTCATTGCAGATGGCGTATTTCAGCATCAAGCTTTAATTCCTGAAACGCCTTGGATAGACATGCCCGCTCTATCACCGTTTAAACTTGAGTATCAACAACAGGCTGAATCTATAGTGTTACGCTGGCAACATACAACCCCCGAACACGTCGCACACAGCTTAGTGTACACGCAATATGGTGATGATTGGCACTATCAAATTTACACGCCTGATGTTAATTGGCTTAAGGTCAATAAAACAAAAGAGGGGCAGTCGCTCAATGCTGTAAAAGTGATTGCGGTGGATAGGCTAGGAAATCAAAGCCCTGCCACAGAAATCGCCTTTAAGTAGAGCCTGTACGCAGTATCCCTTTATCTGTTACGCTTATGAAAATCAATAAAGTAGGCATCAGAGTGAACGCAATTAAGGTATTTGCAGTATTGCTGCTGGGATGTATTTTTTCGACAAAAAATATGGCCGCAACTCAACATATAAATCTTGTTAAGCCAGTGGTTGCGGCATTTAAAGCGGGTGATAAAGACACCATCGCAGAGCGTGTTCATTATCCGCTAAAGCGTAAAGCCCCCTTAAAAGCTATTAAAAACAAGCACATGCTGATAGCGCGCTTTGATGAGGTTTTTGATAAAGCGTTCGTTGAAAAAATCACGACCTCCAATATTCGCCACGATTGGCAAATGATGGGCTGGCGAGGCATTATGTTTGACTCGGGTAAATTGTGGCTTGATTTTGATGGTTCAATTTGGGCTGTTCCCTATGAATCAGAAGCAGAAAAAACACGGCGTGAAGCGCTTATTGCAAAGCAAAAACAACGCCTGCATGAAAGTCTTCGCGAATTTACACAGCCGATACTAACTTGGAAGACAAAAAAGCATTTAATACGTATTGATGAATTGGCAGAAAACCAATACCGCTATGCAGCATGGGACATCACGCAAACAATGGCGGATGAACCACGCATTGTGATAACAGGGGGCACGTTAAGCTTTGATGGCAGTGGCGGTAACCATTTTTATACGTTTATGAATAACGGCTACCGCTATGTGTGTCATGTTATTGTGCTAGGTACTGAGCAATCACCAGCGGGGCAATTAGAAGTATTTAAAAATGGTGCACAGGTTTTGTCTGAGCCTGCTTTGGATTTTTAGGTGTTTTTGCTTATTTTGCACTACGCTTACTCTTTTAAAGGAGTAAGTTATGAGTACAAAATTTTGGATTTTAAGAGCCATTAGAGTTTTCACGCTGGTGGCTATTTTATTATTTATGGTAGAAATCCTTAAAGGTCACGACACACAAAGTGCATTAAGTTTTGCGTTACTTTGGTCATTTATTGCAACGGCAATTTTTATCGCAACCCGTTTATATCACTCATCAAAAGGGCGACATTGTGCCTTGTGTAATGACACCCCAGATGATAAAAAAGCGAATTAACCTAGGTTGCTAACAAATACACCGCCCCATACCAGCGCACAAATCGTAAGAGCAATAAGCACAGCTGCTGACCCCAAGTCTTTGGCTAGGCCTGATAACGGATGAATTTCAAGGCCTATGCGGTCTATTGCAGCTTCAATTGCCGTATTGACCACTTCAGCAAACATCACAAATAACACAGAGACAAGCAGCATGATTTTCTCATACAGGGTAATTTGCCAGACAAAAACCACGGCTATGGCAAGGACTAAAAGTATCAGCTCTTGTTTAAAAGCAGACTCATGCTTTGCTAACCACGTGAATGCACGTTGGGAATTTTTAAATGCTAGGCGAATACGTTTAATGCCTATAGGTTTGTTAGTGCTATCAAATTGCATCGTATGAAATCTCTATTTCGTTAGCTTTGTTTTGAGCAAGCATAGAAAATGTCTTGCTCAGGGTTATATTTAATACTTCCGACATGAGTTAAGCCAAGTAGGGTGTCAAATATGTTATCGTGCGAAAAAACATGGTTACGCTGTTGCTCAATACATTGGTTAAAGCGGCTATCGGCTAGTTTATTACTCCAAAACAGCATAGGCACTTGGGTTTGCTCTTTAGGCGCTAATGCATAGGGAAAACCGTGCAAATACAAACCTTTTTCACCTAACGACTCACCATGATCAGAGACATATAACAGTGATTTATCATCCGCCTTACTGTCTCTAAGCAAGTTGATTAGTTTACTCAGCACTAAGTCGGTATAAGCAATGGTATTGTCATAGGTGTTTGTGAGTTGCTCGCTGCTACAATTTTGGATATCGCTACGTGGGCAGTCAGGCAAAAATTTAGTCTCTTTTTCTGGATAGCGGCGATAGTAGGTTGGCCCATGCGAGCCAATCATGTGTAGCACGACTAGTTGGTGCGTCGCATGACTCTTGGCAAGTGTTGCAGCTAACTCTTCAACGAGTACTTCATCAAAACAGTAATGGCCATCACACTGTGTATTTATTTTATTTGGTTCGATAGTCTTAGACTTAACGCGAACACAAACGCCTTTACAGCTGCTGTTATTGTCAATCCAAGTGACTTCAACACCACTTCGCTGGATAAGATCAAGCACATTTTCTTGGCTCTGCGCAAGTCGGGAATCGTATTCATTTCTATCTAAACGCGAGAACATACAAGGCACAGAAATCGCTGTTGCGGTGCCACATGAGCTGACATGGCTGAAGTATTTCACACCGAGTTTTGGTGTATATGGATTCGTTTGCTTGCCATAACCTTGCAGTGAGAAATTGGCTGCTCTGGCTGTTTCGCCAACCACCATAATGGTGAGCGAGCTTTGCTGCTTAGCCAATAAATGCGGTGTTTTATCTAATACTTTAAATGGTAAAGGCGGGTAAAAATAATTATCGCGCAAGTACTTATAACTTGCGGTGTAAAATGCAAAAGGAGTTATGTAACTTGTTAGCTGGCGGTTATTACGCCCTACAGAGGCATAATCTTTATAAAATGGCACAGCAATAACGGCTACAGCAATAAACGCTGTGACGTTGAGAAACGCAAAGCTTTTTAGGCGAACACGAAAGTTTCCGACAATTTTAAAGCGAGAAAACAAATAGGCTGGGAGCACCCCAAGCACACCAATAAAAGCGATGACTTGTACATTTAGGTATGAAAATGCCTCACCTGAATTTGTTTCTAAGACATTTTGCAACATGCTTTTATCAAAGATAACACCGTAATTTAAGGTTGCATAAAACAACAGCGACGAAACTACGATGCTTGTTAAAAGCACGGGTTTTACAAAGGTGATTAACGATAACCAACTCAATACCATTGCCGTCAGTGCTAATAAGAAAAAAGGTACGCTTGCTATAAATAACCAATTGATATGTTCAGGTTTGCTGGCAGCTTCAAGCATGTTAAATAAAAACAGGCCATTAAATGCTATAACCAAGTAAAACGACACCAGCCAGACAAATTGGCTGTAGCTAACGTGCCATTTTTTAGTAAGGAGTTGTTTAATTTGCATGCTCATAATCATTCCTCATCGCTACGGTTTATTTGGTAAGCGATACAACTGTTCGGTATAAGCTAAATTGCTAAATAAGACGTGAGCTAAGGCTTTTTTGGCAAGCTCAACGCTGCTATCTGCGTTATCGATGGCAACTTGGGTTTTACTAGCAGGGTCATAGCGCCAATAGCTCACTTTTTGGTTTGGCATCAGGATCACGGCTTCACCATTTTCTACGTAAGCAAAGTTGTCGTAGTACTGCATCATGGCGCGCTCTACGGGGTATTGTTTTGTTAAGTCGTAGCCGATCATTGGGGTCGCTTGTTCAACACCTAATAACGATAACAAGGTTACCGGTAAATCCATTTGGCTTACTAAGCGAGTATCACGCTTTGCTTTCATATCACTGTTTAAAATGACCGCAGGAATATGGAAAGATTTAAGCGGCACAGGCTCTGAGCCAAACACGCGCACATCATGATCAGCAACCACTAAAAATACCGTGTCTTGCCAGTAATCTTGTGTTTTGGCTTTTGTGATGAATTTACCTAGCGCGTAGTCAGCGTATTTAATTGCGAGATCGCGTTTGTAGTTTTGAGGGTCGTGGCCTTCAGGCAGCGTTACCTTACCTTCTGGAATATCAAAGGGATCGTGATTACTTGAAGTAAACACAAGGCTGAAAAAAGGTTTGCCCGCTTTATTTAGCTCGTTTAGCTCTTTATCAGCTTGATTGAATAAGTCTTCGTCGCTTACTCCCCAAGATGAGATAAACTCTGGGCTTTGTATGTCATTAATATCTACAATATCGCTAAAGCCATTGCCTAAGAAAAAGCTTTTCATGTTATCGAAGTGACTTTCTCCGCCATAAATAAATTGGGTGGTATAACCTGTGCGTGCCAGTACATCGGCAAGTGAAAAGAAGTTATGCTGTGACTTTGATAGCTTTACTACTGAGCGAGAAGGTGAGGGGATAAAACCGGTTGTTACAGCTTCAATTCCTCGGACAGAACGTGTACCCGTTGCATATAAATTGTTAAATCCCCAACCTTCTTTATACAGCTTATCAAGGTGTGGTGTAACACCAATGCCACCTAACTCCCCGACAAAACGAGCACCTAAGCTCTCTTCTAAAATGATCACTAAGTTCTTTTTACTTTTATGGTTAAACGCTGTGTTAGCAGCAAGCGTTGGGATTGCCTCAATGGTGAACTGTGAGCGATATGATGCTTTTTTAACGGTGTCGATAATGTCACTGCGTGGCATGGTGCCATATAGACTACTGGCATTCTTTTCATTACCCATATTTTTTAACGCAAACGCTACACTGTAGGGTGAGTTGAGCACCAGTGAATTAACCAGCGAGTCACCCGAAAAATACACTAATGCCGGATTTAGAGGGCGATGACTTACAGTACCTCTTGCGCTAATTAAACAAATTATTAAGGTGGTAACGAGTATTACCACTTGGCTAGCCTTTTTAGTGTTTTGTTGTTTACTAAATGCTGCATTTATAAAGCGATACGCAAACACACAACTTAGTGTTGCAATAATTAAGGTGCTTATCATAGCCAGCTGATGGCCATTTAACAGCATAGAGAATACTTCTTGAGGGTAATCTAGGTATTCGACAAACAAGCGATTTGGTCGCACATCGTATTGGTTAATAAATGCGGGTGTCGAAGCCTCAACAACCACGATTACAGTTACGACTAGGCTGCTATAAAGAGTAAAAGCATGTTGAAATAAAGCGGTTTTACTGCGCAAAAACACGTTAGCAAGTAACATCAAAACGGCTAAAGCTGATAGGTAACCTAGGCTACTCAAATCGATTCTCAGGCCACCAATTAGCACAGCTATGCTATCACCATCAACAAGCCGTTGCTGCTGCCATAACAGTAAGCCAATTCTCGACAGCATAAAAACTGTCATTAATAATAAGGTAAAACGAAACAAAGGTTTTAAAACGGAGAGTTTTGCTGTCATAGTCGTACTTTCTTAATCGAAACTACGGCAATAGTAGGAAGCAAAACTTAAGAAATCCTTATGGTAATCTTAATATTTTCTAAACCAGAAAAACTTCAGTAAATCTTAAGTGAATCTTAAGTTTGGTGCTGTAACCTGATGAGGTAGAAGAGTTTTTACTTATTTGAGTAACATATGAAATTGTTAATTATTGAAGATTCAGTGTCATTAAGACGTAGTCTACGAGTTGGCCTTGAAAACTTAGGTTTTACCATTGATGAAACTGGCGATGGCGCTGAAGGACTTAGTATGGCAATGACAGGAGAGTACGAATTAATAGTACTCGACATTATGTTACCCAGTATTGATGGTATTACGTTATTACAAACCATAAGAGCAAAGCAGCTCGATGTGCGTGTGCTCATTTTATCTGCCAAGCAAGAACCTGAAGACAAAGTGAAAGGGCTGCTGACTGGGGCCGATGACTACCTAACAAAACCATTTTCGTTTGATGAGCTTCATGCAAGGTTATTAAACTTGATGCGTCGCGGTGGCTTGAAAACAATCAGTGATGTGATCCGCATCGATAACTTGGCTTTGAACTTACAATTAAAACTGTTGCAAGTCGGTGACACTGTAATCGACCTTACGCCCAACGAATACAAAATTGTTGAGTGCTTATTTAGTAATCAAAATAAAGTGATTACATCAGAAAAGTTAAGTACTTATATTGCAGGGCAATATGACTTAGTTTCGAAAAACTCTATTGAGGCGCATTTATCATCAGCACGTAAAAAGGTCAGAGCGGCAGGTGGTGAGTTACCTATTCAAACCAAGCGTGGTTTTGGTTACATAATTCAAGGAAGGTGATGAAATCAATTCGCAGTAAATTAGTTTTTACTCTATCCATAGCGATAACTGGGCTTGTTTTAGGTATTTTATTAGCCACAGATATTGCAGTCGATAATTGGATTGATAATGAGTTTAACCGTGGCTTACACTCAAAAGCTGGCATGCTGATGACTTTGGTACATGAAGATGAAGAAGGGGTGGCTTTTAATTTCTCGAGTGAATTTATGCCAGAGTTTGATGGGCAGTTTGAGCCTGAGTATTTTCAGATTTGGACTGAGGAGGGAGTGTTTACACGCTCACAAAGCCTTAATTTATTTGCTTTGAAGAACCTTAAGTTTGAAGAGTTAAAATTGGGTGAAGCGAAAATAATGACCACCCAGCTACCGGATGGTCGTGACGGACGAATCATTTATACTCGTTTTCAGCCGCAACTTGACTCGCACTCACATAGGAATTTTTATAATGGAGTGAGTAGACCACATCACAGCACGCTTACTTTGGCCTATGCCGCGTCTTCTGAAGAAGTTGATTTTATTTTGTGGTTAATTGACGTTATTTTTATTGTAACCACAGTGACAGTCATTGTTTTTATTCGGCTCTTTGTACGTAAATCGGTCGACAGTTCTTTAGCGCCACTGAATAAACTCAATCGTGATATTAGTCGGCTTAGTATCGCAGATAAAAATGCAATAATTGTCGTTGAAGAACCAGTTAAAGAGCTGCAGCCGATTGTAAATAGCTTGAATGCCTTTATTAAAGAAAATAGGCAGCTGTACTTTCGCGAAAAACGTTTAACGTCAGACATCGCTCACGAACTAAAAACCCCCATTGCTGAGCTAATCAACATGGCCGAAGTGGCCATTCGTTTTCCTGATGAAAAAGAATTTGAAGCCGATTTTAAACCCGAGGTACTGAAAATTAGCCAACGGTTAAAAAGCATTGTGTCGAACCTATTGCTACTGCATAAATACAGTAATGAAGCCTTACCAAAACAAGATGCTTGCGATTTAAATCAGGTCATAATGCGTACCTTAGAAAGGTGCGTTCTAGAGCGAGTTGAATTTGCACTTCAAGAAGATATCCCAGCTATTGTTAGTAACCTATTTGCACTTGAATCAATCATCATCAATCTTGTGAATAACGCTAAACAATACAGCCCAGAAAAGAGTGTAGTGACTGTAAGTACGCTCCTTAATAAAGAGGGTAAGTTGCAATTATCTGTTTCTAATGAATTAAAAATACCCTTAACCGATGAAGATATTAGCCAGTTATTTGATCCACTGTGGCAAAAAGACAGTGCCAGAACATCCAGCGATAATTTTGGTCTTGGATTATCGATTGCCAAAGCGTTAAGCACATCGATAAACGCCGAACTTAACGTTGAGTTAAATGATGAAATTATTACCTTTAGTTTGAAATTAAAGTGAAATTTTGCAGCGTGTGTATTTATGTGCAACACTGAAAGTGAACAACAATAAGGAATAATAACTATGGGTAAAATTATTGGTATCGCACTTATCGTGATTGGTGTTGCACTTGCTGTATGGGGTTATAACGTTTATGACTCGGCCAGTGCTCAAGTAAGTCGTACGTTTAGTGGCGACACACCAATCGAAGCATGGCTTGGTATGGTGGGTGGGGCAATCTGCGCCATTGTGGGAATTTATAAAGTAAAATAAGCAACCACATGTTGAAATAAGCAAGCTAATACCTGATACTGTATTTATATACAGTTGTGGTGTTAGCTATGCAAAAACAATTACCGCTAAAATATTATTTAAATCACTTTTTTGAATTAGCTGAGTTTATTCAGGCGCAATGCAAAACGTTGCTAACTCCTGAACAACAGCAATTTATCGTTAAGTTAACCCAGCTCGACGAACAAAGCTTGTGTACTTTGTTACGTATCTATTCGCGAAAACCAAGACTTGTCGCGCTTTCATCGCTTAATTACGAAGAAATCCCAAACCTACACGGCGCTATTTTTAAACTTAAGCAGTTTGCGCTGGTGGCTCACCCTACGGTTGATGATCTTGATTTGGTACTTGCTCATTTAACGAAACCTGAGCTTGTTGCATTGCTTGCCGATGACGTACTTTTTAAAACCCCTGTTACGTTTAAAAAGTCGGCTAGTAAAGGGGTTTTACTGGCACTGTGTAAACAACATATTGACCGAGAGGCGAATGCGCTTGAGCAGTTATGTGGAGAGTTTGTTGTTAATAGCCGAGCAGAATATTACGAGTACTTTGAATTTTTATACAGCGGTCGCTTAAGTGCAGGTGATATAAACCATCAAAACCGCTTTGTTATGCGTGATTTAGGGATAGCGAAGGTGCGTAATGATGTTGGTGAAACGCGGTCACGTTTTAATACTCTTGAAGAAGCACAGACTCATTACCAATTAAATCAATGCCGCATGCAGTTTAAGGCATGCGAGATGCCTGAACAATATCGTCATTTAGCCAATGAACTGTTACAGATAAACTGTACTGACGATTTAGCGCACAGTATTAAAAATAAACTGCTTATTCGCTTATTTAAGCAATTTAAAGAGGCCGATTTGGCTTATGCATGCACACTTTTAGATAATTGCACTGGTAGCAGTGAGGCACAAGAGCTGGCTATTCGTGTACGTTATAAACAAGGTGATACTGAATGGGTACAGCAAACGTTAGAAGCAATTATTAACGACCCCATCGACGACGGCATTTTGTATTTTGCTGAAGATTTCTTACAACGAAAATACAACAAGCAGCAGCGCTCTCGGTTAACACAAATGCTCAGTGATACTGAGTGTCAGTTAGAGATTGACGATATTTATCGTGGCGATGTTGAGCAAGGAGTCTGTGAGTATTACCAACAGCAGGGATATACGGTATTTTTTACTGAAAATAATCTGTGGTTGAGTTTATTCGCGCTGACGTTTTGGCAAGAACTGTTTGTGGATACACCGTACCCACCGTGCAATGAATTTGATATTTACCCGCATGTTTTATTAGCCGATTGTTTTTACGCTTCGCAGCAGGCAGATATTGAGCAAAAACTGGCAACGTTCACCCATAATGATTGTATTTATAAGCAGGTTTGCAAAAGTGCAGCGCAGTTTTACGATACGCCAACGGGGTTGTTTCAATGGCACAGTGATATTCTTGAGCCTTTAAAAGTGCTTATTCAGCACAGTGAACTTGAGAGTTTAAAAGCGCATTTATTGCAAATGACAAAAACTTTTAAACAACTCAAAGATGGCTACCCAGACTTGATGGTACTGAAAGACACTGGCTTGTGCTTTGAAGAAGTGAAAGCGCCTGGTGATAAACTCAGACGCAATCAGCTGGTGAGTATTGATATATTAAAACAGCATGGCTTTACCGTGAACATTGTTGCGGTAAATTGGTTTAATGATCCTAACCGTATATACAGTGTGGTTGACATTGAAACCACGGGTGGGGTGCAAGGTAATAATAAAATAACCGAAATTGCCGTGGTGCAGCTACAAGCCGGCGAAGTGATTAAGCAGTGGGCAAGTTTAATTAATCCAGAGCGAAGTATACCGCCATTTATCACCAAGTTGACTGGCATTAATGCCGCCATGGTGCGCGATGCCCCTTGTTTTGCTGATATAGCCGATACGCTCAGAGGGCTCTTAAAAGGGTCGGTATTTGTGGCTCATAATGTGAATTTTGATTACAGTTTTATTCGAAAAGAATACGCCGCAATCGCCCAGACCTTTAAAATGCCTAAATTGTGTACGGTGGTTGAGTCGCGAAAAGCATTTCCGAAACTTCCCTCATACTCGCTTGGTAATTTAGCTGCGCATTTTGAACTGAATTTAACGAATCATCACCGTGCACTGGCTGATGCTACCGCCACAGCCCAGTTGTTAAAACTTATTCAGCAAACACAATCAAAAAAGGCGAGTTAAACTCGCCTTTTATCATTTTGCGTTTGCGGTTATTCGTACTCAATAGGGTCTGTTACGTTATTAAGTGCGAAGGCTTCTAAACGCTCTTGGCATGCACCACATTTACCACAGGCTTTGTCGCGGCCGTTGTAGCAGGTCCATGTTTGGCTGTAATCAAGGCCCATTTTTAAACCATCTGTCAAAATATCGATTTTCGTATTGTTTAAATAAGGGCTGAAAATTTCAACGGCGTCGTAGTTTGCAATACGGCATACATCATCCATTTTTTTAACGAACTCTGGACGACAATCTGGGTAAATTGCATGGTCACCTGAATGAGCACCGTAATACACTTTGCTGGCTTTTAGCGACACTGCGTAGCCAACAGCCAGTGATAATAAAATCATGTTACGGTTTGGCACGATCGTGCTTTTCATGCTCTCTTCTTCGTAATGACCTTCTGGCACGTCTATATCGTCGGTTAACGACGAGCCGCCAATCAGTTGATTAATCGCAGAAATATCAACGATTTTATGAGGAACACCAAGCTTTTCACATACCTGTGCCGCCACTTTAAGCTCTTTAACATGACGCTGGCCGTAGTCGAACGACAGGGCATACACTTCGTGGCCTTGCTGCAGGGCTTTATTTAATACGGTAAATGAGTCCATACCGCCGGAATAAATAACAACTACTTTTTGCGTCATAACTGTTTTGCTCATACTTTTGATAGAGGTTTACTTCAGGGCGCGATATACTACACGGCTCGGGCCTAAATAACAATTTTTGCCCGCGATTTTGGTTTTTAGGCGGCCAATTTTTACTGTCCGTCGCGTCGTAAGTGAGATGTCTTTTGTACAAAATTAACGAAGTGTTTGAAACAATTCAAGGTGAAGCAAGTTTTACGGGTACACCTTCAATCTTTTTACGTTTGCAAGGCTGCCCTGTGGGCTGTGCTTGGTGTGATACAAAACAAACATGGGACGTTGATAATGTGTATAGGGTGTCGCTTGATGACACGGTCGAAAAAAAAGCGGACTCTGATCATTGGGCCGAAGCCTCTGCAGAGCAAATATTAGCGCTATTTAAAGAACGCGGTTACAACGCAAAGCATGTGGTGATCACCGGTGGTGAACCTTGCATGTATGACTTAAACCCAGTGTGTGAGCTATTACATGCAAACGGTTATTCTACGCAAATAGAAACCAGCGGCACATTCGAGATTTTAGTCCCTGAGCAAACGTGGGTGACGGTTTCACCAAAAATTAATATGCGCGGCGGTTACAAAGTACTGCGCAGTGCAATGCAACGCGCCGATGAAATTAAACACCCAGTGGCTATGCAAAAGCATGTCGAAGAGCTTGAAGATTTGTTCTTAAAAACAGGCGTGAATCCGCGTTTAGTTTACCTTCAACCCATCAGCCAAAAAACATCAGCGACTAAACTGGCCATTGAAACCTGTATTGCAAAGAACTGGCGTTTATCAGTGCAAGTGCATAAGTATTTGGGAATTAGTTAAACAGATAATTTTTGTGTACAGAAACAAAAAAAGCGTTGCACCATGGCAACGCTTTTTTACTATGTTCTCGTAACTCGTAACTCGTAACTCGTAACTCGTAACTCGTAACTCGTAACTCGTAACTCGTAACTATTTATTCTGCGCTAAATAATCAAGCACAACCTGATGATGATCTTTGGTTTTAAACTTATCAAACACGTGCTTGATTTTACCATCTTGGCCAACTAAAAAGCTGATGCGGTGAATACCCTCGTACTCTTTACCCATAAACTTTTTGTAACCCCAAATACCGAATGCATCGGCAATGGCGTGATCTTCATCGGCTAACAGATCAAAGTTAAGCTCTTTCTTTGTTTCAAAATTCTTTAGTCGTTTGATTGGATCAGGGCTAATACCAACAACGTGCGTATTGAACTTAGCAAGCTCTGCTTTTTCATCACGAAGGTTTTCAGCTTGCACTGTACAACCAGGAGTTGATGCTTTAGGGTAAAAATAAACCAGTACTTGCTGCTCTTTTAAAAGATCAGCTAAAACAACGGTTTCGTCGTTTTGGTTTTGTAAACTAAAAGCAGGGGCTGTGTCGCCAGCTTGTAGTGGATTAATTTTCTTCATGCTTTGCTCCTTAGCGAATGCGTCTGAATATATAGTCTACGTTCAAACTACGAGAAAGATCTTCAAAGCTCACTTTAAAGTGATCAATATCGACTTCTACAGGGATATTAAACTCTAGTTCGCAGCGCATTTTAAGTTCGTCATTCTCTTCATAGGTATCTGATTTAAGAGAACAAATACTGATATGATTGTCAGCAAAAAAGCGCGTTACTTTGCTTAGTGTTCCCGGTGTGTCAATACCTGTGTATTCGAGGGTGTAACCAGCACAAAATTCACACGCAACATGACTTGCTGTGCGTTTCATCATGGTTAATAAGCCAAGCTCCATGCCTTTTGTAGGCAATGTATGCTCAATGCGGCTAATTGCTGACATATCGCCAGCCAATAACATGATAAAGGTAAATTCGTTGCCCAAAATAGCAATGCGACTGTCAATTATATTGCAATGGCAATCACTCACTAACTGAGTCAATTCGCTAACGATACCGGGTCTATCTTCGCCAATCGCAGTGAGCACTATCTGATGATTTGTAAAAACAGTCATGGAATTTTAAGTACCTAGTAATTAATAATACCAATAGATATAAGCCAGAATAAGCCTTGATTTCACGTGAGTTTAATAACGCACGGCGGCAAAGTTTAACATAATTTACTCAGTTAACGATAGCGACGATTAATTAAGCCGTGAATAAAGTGCGCTCTTTCTTGTTTTTAGGGGCATCAGAAAGTACCATAGTTAAAATTTTGCAAGGTGATAAGCAAACACATACGTTACGCTAACCCAAACCATTCGGGTTTTTTGCATAAAATAAAAAATGTAAAGTTAAAAGTGATTTTACAGTGAACCAAATCGGCATTACCCACTCATATATTTGTTAAAAAAATTAAGGGTTTGCTAAGGAGAAATATCTGTGCAGTATTGGATCTCAAAGGCGCTTGCTGTAAGCGTATTGGTAAGTTTAACTGGGTGCGGTGTATTTACCGATGAAGCACACCATAAACGTAATTATCGTGCTAACGAACCGGTTAAAGCGCCTGAAGGACTTGCGCAACCAGCTCAAGATCCGACTTATAAAATGGAAGTGGCTCAGTACGACAATAATCCTGAAGCGAGAAATTATCGTCCACCGGCGCAAGTGATCACCATTGCACAAGGTAGCTGGGTTGAAGAAGGCGATAAAGACGCACGTGTTTATTTTGATAAAAATGACGGTATCGTTGATTTAGATGAATTTATTTGGGATTCCGTTCACGCGGTACTGAATGAGAGTAATACCCGTGCCGTTAAAGAAGATAAGTTATTAGGCAGCATAGAAACTGATTGGTACACAATCATCAAGCCTGAAGATAGCTGGTTTTGGGAAAGCGAAACGGAAGTGTCACAGCAGCGTTTTCTTTTTACAATTGAAGAGAAATCGCATCAACGTACAGCATCTTTAAATGCAAAACTGGTTGATTATAAAAGTGACTCACAAGAATTAACACCGCTTCTACAACAACAATTAGAAGTGCGTGCTTTAAACCAAGTAATCGCTGAGTTTGACTATCGTTATCGTCAACTTGAGGTTGAAATGCGTAAACAACAAGGCATTATTTCGCTTGAAATGGGCTTTGATAACAAAGGTAACGCCGCATTAGTTACTGAGCAAGATTACTTTGTTGTGTTTGATCGTTTTTCTGGTTTCTTAGAGCGTTTATCTTTCACCATTGTTGAAATTGATCAAGAGCGCGGTTTGATCACGGCTGATTACAAAAAGCCAGAGTCAAGCGTGTGGGATTCTATTTGGGGTGAAGAGCTTGCAGAACTGCCTATTGAAGATGGCCAATACCAAATTCTTGTTAGTCGTACCAATGAAGGTGGCACAAGCCTGACTTGGATGGACTCAGAAGGCAATACACTTGAGCCGGGTACAATGAATGACCTACAACAAGCATTAGAAAATGCGCTGCGCCAACGCGGCATCAATATTTAATAATTAAAAAAGTTAAAACCACCACAAAAAGAGCCTAGCCGCTCTTTTTGTGGTTTTTACAGGTTGAAAATATGTCTAACTTAAACGCTGCAAACCGCAGTAACTTGCGAACTTTGTTTACCTTTTTCGTTCCTTCACTTATAGGTGTCTTCTTGTTTATGACGCCGGTACCCATAGGTGAAGCAATGACAATTCCAATTGCTGTTATGGCAAAAGCTGTGCAGGAGTGGATTGCGCCATTTGCATTGGGGTTAATTACCACAATTGTGTGTATCACAGGTGTTATGTCGTTAATAATAAAGTTTTTTAAGCCAAGAGCGCTGTTAAAAATATTTATTATTAAACATTTGTTTGATGTAAGTTGGCTGTGGTTGACTGTGCGTTTGCTCGGTATGGTATTTATTATATTAACGTACACGAAGCAAGGTCCCGAAATGATTATTTCGGGTGATACAGGGGCATTAGTTTTAAACGACCTCCTGCCGGTACTTTTTTCGGTGTTTATTTTAGCGGGTTTACTGCTGCCATTATTACTCAACTTTGGTTTGTTGGAGCTTGTTGGTACGTTACTGACAAAGGTGATGCGCCCTTTATTTGGTGTACCAGGACGAAGCGCAGTTAACTGCGTAGCGTCGTGGCTTGGTGATGGTAGTGTCGGTATTTTAATGACCGCACGCCAATATGAAGACAAGCATTATACACAACGTGAAGCTGCGATTATTGGTACCACATTTTCTGCGGTATCAATTACTTTTTGTTTGGTTGTTATTGGCCAAGTAAAATTAGAACACTTGTTTGCTCCATTCTATTTGACCGTGTGTTTAGCGGGTTTTGTTGCCGCTTTAATTGTTCCGCGTTTACCGCCTTTACGTTTTAAGAAAGATTTGTATGTTGACGGCACAGAACCCGACAAGCATGCAGAGTCGGTGCCAGAAGGGAAAACTCTTGTTACGCATTCTCTCGATGTTGCTTTAGCTAAAGCACGCACAGCTCCAGGCGTTGTAGGCACGCTTAAAGAAGGCTTACACAACGCATTTGACATGGTTTTTGCTGTATTACCCGTAGTGATGGCTGTGGGTACATTTGCCCTGATTATCGCTGAATACACTGCCATTTTTGAATACATGGGCAAACCATTTGTGCCATTTTTAGAATTACTGCAGGTCCCTGAAGCAGAAGCAGCGGCGCAAACTATTATGGTGGGTTTTGCCGATATGTTTATACCGTCAATATTAGCGGCGGGAAACATTGAGAGCGATGTCACCCGTTTCATTATTGCTGCTATGAGTGTCACGCAGTTAATTTACATGTCAGAAGTAGGGGCATTGTTATTAGGCAGCAAAATCCCGGTGAATATCGTTGAATTGTTTTTAATTTTTATTTTAAGAACATTGGTGACGCTGCCGGTCATTGTATTGATGGCGCATTGGTTAGTGTAAACTCGTTAGCGCATAATCAAAAAGCCCTGATCAATCAGGGCTTTTTTGATCATTTTCGTCTTTTTTTTCGGGCTTTTTAAAGTCCATTTTTGCTGCATGTTTTAATAAAGCAAGGTTGCCAATGACAACCCCAAACACGGCCACGACGATTGCAATTTTTTGCCAGGTTTCCATAGTACACTCAGCTAATTCATCAACCTAGATAGTAGCACTTATATCAATCCGCAAAAATACTTAATCATTTTGAGTGTTCAAACCAGTCGCTACCTGCGTTAAAAATGTCTGATTTACGACTGCATGGATGCAGGAGCAATTGCCGAGAACAACTAAATAACTAAATTTTTGCCTTGTTATCAACGCGGTTTTATTACCTCAAAATAGACCACTTAATTAAGCACAATGGTATTAAAAGCGTTTTGCATAAGAAAGAGAAATAAAATCAAGTCCAGGGTTTGGGCTTTTGAATCCCGCATTAGAGTAATGTAAATAGCGTAATGCTAACGAACGGTTATCACCTAAATCAGCAACCAAGCCTAACCTGTCTTCAAACTGGTAGTGAGTGCTAACATTTTTTCCTGCAAAGTGGGTGTCATCTAAAATTGAGACGCCTATACCAAACTCAACTGACACCGGTATACCTTTAACATTGAACACGGGGTATTGAATCACGGGTGACATTGCTAACACTACGTTAGTTTGATGATTGTTTTCTTTACCGTATTGCCAAATGTTAAAACTCGATTCGAAGTATAAACGGCCGTACTTGAGTGGTAATTTCTCGCTCGGGATATGATATTGGTAGGCTAATTTAATGCCTTTCACGTCGCCTTCACCTTGAATATAATCAATTGCATAACCATGATTTGAAGCTGCATAAAGCGGGCCTGCGACCAAAGCCGTTGCGCAAAGTATGAGGGTTTTTAATTGATGCATTTTTTTCATATCGGTACTTCTCTTTGTGACTGTGAGAATGTAGATAAGGGCAGGGGGGAGCCGTTTTCAATGTGCGAAAATACACAGACGCTGTGCAGGCTCGTGGTTTTAGAAGTAATTATATGAAAATGCTAATAAAAACTGATTGGTGTCATTTTGGCATTAAAAAGGTGTCGTATTGGTTCTTTTTCTTTGGGGTAGTAATCGGTATATTAGCGAAAATTTTTTGATCCAGAAGCACACACAATGACCAGATTAGTTAATTCATTCTTGCTAATTGCAACACTCTTTACGGCCAGTGTAAGCGCCAGTAATGTGAGTTCGCCAAAGCAGTTATTAGAATCAGTAACAGCTGATTTATTTGTTGATATCGCCAATGTGAATGCCAAAGGTGATGCAAGCCCTGAAGCAATGAGCAGTATTGTAGAGCAACGTTTACTGCCACACATGGATATTAAATTTGTATCTTACAAACTGCTAGGTAAGCATATTAAAGGTTTACGCCGCGAACAGGCTGTTGAGTTTATTGCTGCTGTTGAGCATTATTTAACGGTGACTTATGCGGGTGCGCTTATGAAGTACACCGGCCAAAAAGTTATTTTCGATCAATCTCAGTTGGTCGATGGTGATTATGCAACAGTGAAAACGCAAATTGTTGACGATAATGCCCCAGCCATTGATTTACACTTTAAGTTGCGTCAAGGCAAAGACAAGCAATGGAAAGTTTACGATATCGTTGCTGAAGGTATTTCGCTCTTAAGTGCAAAGCAAAAAGAAGTATTGCAACGCATTAGCCAAGTAGGCATCGACCAAGTAACACACGAATTAGCCAGTAAATAAGTTTATATAGTCTCCAACCAAGCAGTGTGTTCCGTGTGTGTGCCACTGCTTTTCTATTTTCTTTAAAAATCACCTACTTTGCGCTAGCACCTCGTACCCTCTGTGGTAGAATCAAGCTACTTTTCTTATTAACCTAAGTATCTGTCAAGATACTCGTTTTTTGGTCGCAATATTAAGCTCAGTGTCAGTTATATTTTGTTATAACTGAGTGCTTAATAAGACCTCGAATAATGTGCAGCGGAGTTGTGTTTTTTTAATGGAAAATGTACTGATTTGGCCGAAGGAATACCCGTTACTGATCAAAGGATTAGCTGAGCAAAACGGGGCTTATATTTTAGATGCTTTAGAAGCTTGGCCTGCATGTCGTTCAACAAATGAAGATGACGGTGTGTGCACGACGGTTCTGCCACCTATTTATTACCTTACTTGGTTAACACCGCTTGAGCCTTTTGAAGAGTGCTACTTTCAGCATATTTCTGAGTTTGATGAATCTGCGCAGCACTATATAAATGCAATGAAAACGCATTTTCTAGACAACGATTACACCCCAGAAAGCCTTGTACTTATGCTCTGCCAGCGTCTTGAAAAATACGCCAGTGCATTTGCGCAATCAGCGGTTAAAACACCGATTACACTTATTCACCAGCTATTCAATCGTCGTTATTTTACGGTGATTGAGCATGTGCTGAATCAAGGTGCAAAAATGTCTGCACAAGACGTGCTTGAGCTGTGGACTGAAGTGGATTTTAGAGACCGTCTTAGTGGCTTTATCCCTGAAACGGTTGCTGACCTGGAGCATTTAACCAGCCTTGCAGCAGATAAAGTCGCGCAAGGGGAAGACTACTTTACGTTATTGAAGTTGGTCTCGCCAGACGTTGATTCTGTCGCGTTACTTGAGCAAGCGCTGTTAGCGCATTTAAGTCATGAAAGTGCAAAGCAAACAATGGCAAAGCGCTTTATTGAGCAAGGGGCAACAGGCACACTTGCTGACGAAAACGGTAAAACTGCGTTTATGTGGGCGATAGAAAAAGGCTACGTAAATGTTGTTGAAACGATACTCGAACATCAAGATAAAACGCGACAAGATAACAAAGGTAATACCGCATTACATTATGCCGTGTTTGCCCAAAGTGAACCTTTGTTAGTGTTTTTGTTAAAATCGGGGTTTGATTTTCGTGTCCGTAATAACGAAGGTTTAAGTTGTTATCGCTTAGCCGTCAGTATAAAAGCAGATAACTTGGTAAAATGCCTAGAGCGCGATTTTGGTATTAAAGAGCTTTCACCAGAAGGGCAGTTCGAACGTGTGAAAAAAGTGCATTTGCTGCATGCCATCGTCACTTTGCTTTTCCCTGTGCAGTTGTTCTTCTTTTTTGATGATAGCATTGCTATAAAAAGTGAATTAACGCTGAGCTTTACCTTGCTTGCCATCATGTGCTTTTTCTTTGCAACGAGCTTAAAGCGTTGCGCGCTTTACCCACATTTACGCCACCCTTGGGGACTCTTTCTACTGCGTATGTTTTCGTTGTTTAGTTTGGTCGCACAAGTTGGTTTGGCAAGCATTGTGGCATTAGCGACACTTTCAGAGCTTGTTTAATACCATTAATTCGTAATAATACTTAATCATTTTGAGGGTTTAACCTGTCGCTATTTGCGTTAAAAATTGCTGATTTACGACTGCATGGATGCAGGAGGTAGAGCAATGCAGGAGCCATTGCCGAGAACAACTAAACAACGATTTTTTGCCTTGTTATCAGCGACGATTTAGCCTCAACACTGCTCATTTAATTAACCGAATTGAATTGGGATAAGTACAGAAGTGTGGAGTTTCCGATTTTATTTCAATAAAAAAACGGCAACCTTGGTTGCCGTTTTTGCTATTTTTTAGACTCGCTTTCGTGGGCGGCTTTTTCTTCTGCTAATTCTTCTTTGAGCTTACGAATTTTCAATCCTAACTCTTGCCCTCTATGGCGTGCATAATAAGTGCAACCAATAAACATGAGGCTTGCAAAGGTTAACTCAAGTAACACCCAAATAAGCTGATCTTGGGCTACCCAAAGCAAGGTGAAGCCATGTATAAAATAGAACATGACAATAAAGTTAGCCCATGCGTAGGTGTAGGGCTTGTCTTGAATAATTCCTTTTAATGGCAATAGCAATGGCACAATATAAACAACAAATATAAATGCGTTGCTGTGGCCTTCTCGTGGTGCAATTAAAAACAACCAAATTGGCATTAAAATTAATAAACCAATGTAACCAATTAATGCAAAACGTTGAAAACGCTTTGTAATCGGCTTTTTGGCTACAGGGTGGTTTAACTCAGACTCTGAGCTCATTGTAATTTACTCGCAATCAGTGCCAGACGTTTTCCAACACTCTGACAAATTTTTATTTCGTCTTTACTTAGAATATTGCTGTTATTACTACCCGCGACATGTGTTGCGCCATAAGGCGTACCCCCTGTTTCGGTGCCAAGCAGTTCAGGTACGTCATAGGGAACACCAAGCAACATCATACCGTGATGTAACAGTGGTAATGATAAATTAAGCAGTGTGGCTTCGTTTCCGCCATGCATACTACTTGATGACGAGAAGACACAAGCAGGTTTATCAATCAGCTGGCCTTTAAGCCATAAATCGCTGGTTGTTTCCCAAAAGCTTTTTGCTTGTGAGGCCATCATACCAAAGCGTGTAGGAGTGCCAAACGCAAGGCCATCACAGTTAATCAAATCATCTTTACTGATCACGATGTCGTGCGGTTGACGTTGTACAAACGTACGCAATAAGGCGTTTGCCCCTTGCTGCTCAATGGCATCGCAAATCTCATGGGCCATGGCTTCTAAAGAACCATGGCTTGAGTGGTATAAAACAACAATATTGGTTGTCATTAAAGTACGCTTAATATGTTTTCAGGTGGACGACCTAGGGCTGCTTTGTTGTTATTTACAACAATTGGACGCTCAATTAATTTAGGATTAGCAACCATTGCAGCACGCAGTTTGCTTTCATCTTGCTCGTTCTTTAAATCAAGTTCTTTATAGATATCTTCTTTGGTGCGCATTAATTCTCGCGCAGAAGAAAAACCAAGCTGGTCTACAAGCGTTGCGATTTGCGCTTCATCAAGTGGCGTTTTTAAGTATTCAACCACGGTAGGTTGTACGTTATTGCTTTCGAGTAGGGCAAGTGTCTCACGTGACTTTGAACAACGAGGGTTATGATAAATAGTAACAGACATGGTGTGTTCTCTAAATTTATGAATTTGGTTTATTTTAGGGCAAGCGTGGCGAGACTTAAAGTCTCGCTAGTTCTTTTTGCAGTTGACGATATTGTGTTAGAAGTGCTTTTAAGCGTTGTTGCTTAACGAGCTCTTCAGGCTCAACAAAATTAAGCGCTTTTTTGAATTTCGTCAGCGGCTTTTAAATAGGCTCCATACTGGGCGAGTACATCGGCATTTGCTTCATGATATGACGCCATATTTTCTTGTTTTTTATAAACAGAGGCAATTAATTGCTTCCCTAAGTTATGTTCTGGCTTTGCTAATAAAAACGATTTTAAAATACGCTCAGCGAGTTCGTACTGTTCTGCTTCAATTGCTGCATTTGCGTTTAGGGTAATTACTTGATTGTTTGGCCTATCAACATCCAGTTTTGCTAAATACGTCACAGCCTCAGCGGCTTTGCCTTGCGCAATAAGTAAATCAGTGTGGGTGTCGATATAAAATAGGTTTTTAGGGTCTTCCTTCAGTAAAGGCTCAAGAATATTGGCTGCTTCATCCAGCTTTTTTTGATCTAACAAACTAATGCCTAATCCGTATTTCAGTGCGGTGTTGTGTACGGTATTTTCACGCATTAACTTACGAAATAAGTCTTCAGCAGCTTTTGATTTCTGGTAATAGCGAGCAATAACTCGGCTTTTTGCTAAATTGAACTCGAGGCTGTCTTCGAAATGTTTTTTTGGATATTGCTCGGCACGGAGGCGAACATCAGACACCCTGCTTTCAGGTAATGGGTGAGTTAACAAAAACGCCGGTGGCTTATACTTGTAACGAATTTGTGCAGCCAGTTTAGTTAAAAATTCACTCGATTGGCGCGGATCGAAGCCGGCATTATTGAGTGTTTGCATACCAATACGGTCTGCCTCTTGTTCTGCAGCTCGGCTGTGTGTTAGTTGGCTAAATGCCGCTTGTGTTTGGTTAGCTGAAATAATAGCAATACCGGCATCGGGAGCAACGACGGTTGCTAAAATACCAGCAATCATACCGGCAATGGTTAAAGCACTATTGTCTTGTTGTTGTTGAATACGACGCGCTAAGTGGCGTTGTGTTACGTGTGCAATCTCGTGACCTAGTACCGAGGCAAATTGACTTTCATTATCGGCTTGTGCAATGAGACCCGTGTGTACACCAACATGACCACCGTAAAAAGCAAACGCATTTATTTCGGGGTTGTCGATCCAAAAAAATGAAAAGGGGAAACGCACATCATTGGCATTGGCCACCAATCGACGGCCTAAAGTGGTGAGGTATTCATCAAGTACCGGATCAGATACGACAGGGGATGAGCCGCGAATTTGCATCATCATAACTTCGCCGATTGCTTGCTCTTTTTCAATCGGCAATGCTTGCAGTGCTGAGGTACCTAAATCTGGAAGCTTAAAATTTGTTTGTGCCTTCAACGGCTCACTATGCAGTATCGAAAACGTTAATAATGCACTGCATAGTGTAATAAAGGCTGATTTTATTCGCATTTTATTCCTTGTTGATTTGTTCACCTAGCATGACTTTGGCTATATCAATTTCGTCGCTGCATGCACGGCTATCTTTTTCGCACAATTGATAGAAATCTTTTATTGTGACTCCATCTAGCTTAACAACGTTCAACTCCCGTTGTAAAAAAGTTATGATTTTATGCACAACTTTATGAGCATGAAGGATCAGTGCTTTATCTGCTTTATCGCCTCGTTCAAAGTAAAATGCAATAAATTTATGTAGCTGATTGATACGAATCAGATTTTTCATAGTATGTGGATCCCACACACGAAACTCCATAAAGCGATTATCTTTAATATACTGATCGACCGTGACATCTTTTGCATAAGGATAAGCCCACAGCTCGAACCCTCGGTCCGTGAAGCTTTGGTGCAAAGCAAGGCGCGGCTTATTATTACACACTATCTCGCCTAATTCTGTTTCGTGTCCATCAAGTATATCAAGATTCCAATTTCGCGGGTCGATAAGCCGCTTTACTGCATTGTCAAAACCATGATCTAAAATACCTTCCGATTCGCTGACCGAAGATGCCACCATGTGATAAAATGGAGGCAATTCCCCCCAGTTTATTTGTTTTTTAAACCAATTAATCTCTTTAAGAGTTGGATTCGCTGGTAATTGCGCTTTATTATGCGAGCCAGGCATCGTGTTTCCTTTACTATCCGGTATCCGATAAGGATAAACTATTGCTTTGCGTGTTTTAAGAAAAAAATGACTTATTACTCATTATAAAGACTTATTTTTTAATGAGTGCTGTGATCTAATACTTATTATTCATATAAATTACGTAGTTGATTCGTTATGTTGATGTGTGATTTGCGGCCATTTAAATGCCCGCAACAGTTTATTCAGTTTAAATTAGGGTTAAATAAGGCAGTATCTGCGAATCAATCAGTTACTTTTACATTTAATGCTGCTGAGTCGAGTGAGGATATGCAGCGATTTTTAGAAAAACATCATTACCATTTTAAAATTGACCTAAAATTAGGTGTACTCATTGTGGAGCCAATTCGTGTTTGAATATGTAAAAGCTTGGTACGAAAATAAATTTTCCGACCCCCATTCGGTCACCTTATTGTTGCTGCTAATTGCAACGGTGGCGCTGTTTTACTTTTTTGGCTCTCTTATTGTGCCGGTGTTGGTTGCGCTGGTCATTGCATATTTACTCGATTGGCCTGTTGTTCATTTAGAAAAGCTAGGCATGAAGCGCTTTACGGCCTCTATTTTAGTGATGCTGTTATTTAGCGGTTTGATGATCATGATTTTAATTGGAATGGGGCCTGTACTTTGGCAGCAAACCAGTAATTTAGTCCAAGAAACCCCCTACATGATAGAAAAAGGGAAAGCACTGCTACTACATTTACCTGAAGATTACCCCAGTTTAATTACCTCTGAACAAGTTAAGTCGATAGTCAGTAGCGTTGAAGCAAAAGTGATTGAATTTGGTCAACTTGCGCTGTCGGTTTCGTTAACGTCGTTAAAAGATGTGGCTGCTTGGCTTATTTATCTGATTTTGGTGCCACTGTTAGTTTTCTTTATGCTTAAAGACAAGCAAGAATTAACACAAAGTGCTGAACGATTAATTCCAAAACAACGCCGCCTTATCATCCAAGTATGGCAAGAGATGAATCAGCAAATCATGAATTACATTCGTGGCAAGGTGTTTGAAATTTTAATTGTTGGTACTGCTTCATTTATTGCATTTGCGGTGCTTGATTTACGTTATGCAGCATTACTTGGCGTTTTAGTGGGCTTATCGGTGCTTATTCCATTTGTTGGCGCTGCTTTGGTGACGATTCCGGTTGCGGCTGTTGCGCTATTCCAATTTGGTTTAGAGACCCAATTTTGGACAATCCTTATTATTTATGGGGTTATTCAGGCGCTCGATGGCAATGTGTTAGTTCCGCTGTTATTTTCGGAAGCTGTTGATCTGAATCCTGTATTTATAATCGTTGCGGTTTTATTTTTTGGTGGCTTATGGGGATTCTGGGGCGTGTTTTTTGCGATACCGCTGGCGTCGCTTGTTAAAGCATTAATTAATGCCTGGTCATCAAAGCAGGTCGACCTTACTCCTAGCTAGCTTAGTATTAAAAGCTATATAAAACGCACTTTACTGACTAATTGATTATTATAATTTACACGTGAAAAATGTAAAATAGGTTATAAGATATATCTTTTAGTAATATGGTGCGTTTTTCATGGCAAATTTTTTTCTTCCAGACGATGCTAATCAGCAGATTTATTTAGATGCAAACGCAACGACACCGGTACTTCCACAAATTGCAGATGTAGTGTCTCATACTATGCAAGTCTGTTTTGGTAACCCATCGAGTTCACACATCACAGGTATTCAAGCAAAATATCTATTAGAACAAACACGAAGCAAAGCACGTGATGTGATTGGGGCGTCTGATGGCGACATATTGTTTACCTCGGGAGCAACCGAAGGTATTCAGACTGCTGTTGTATCGACATTAATAGCGGCAAAAAATCATCAAATTGAAAATCCAGTGCTGCTTTATGGCGCCACAGAGCACAAAGCGGTTCCAAATACACTAAAGCACTGGAACAATGTGCTGGATATTAATGCGCAAGTGTTGGCTATTCCGGTTGATAAATACGGCATTTTAGATCATGAGTTCATCCGCAAGCATGCTGCAAATGCTCTGATGATCTGCACTATGGCAGTCAATAATGAAACGGGTGTGTTTCAAGACTTAGCGGCTATCGAGCAAGTGATCCGCAGTGAAAACACGCGCGTCGCTTGGATGGTCGATTGTGTTCAAGCTTTAGGTAAAACCCGTTTGGCTTTAAGCCAAACCACAATAGACTATGCGCCTTTTTCTGGCCATAAACTGTATGCACCCAAAGGCATTGGGGTGCTATATATTCGTAAAGGCAGTGCATACACTCCGTTTATTGCCGGTGGTGGTCAAGAAAGCGGCATGCGCTCTGGCACAGAAAACTTACCGGGTATTGCTGGCCTGAACGAGTTGTTTTCGTTATTGCTTGATAAAGAGAATCACACCTTTAAACCACTAGAGCAGTTACATGCTTTTCGCAAGCAGCTGCATGAAGCACTGATTGATACGTTTGGCAGTATTACGTTTAATCATGAATTTGAGTATTCAGTGCCAACGACATTAAATTTTGCTGTGAACGAATTAACTAGCAAAGAGGTGATGGACTTATTTGATGCTGCGGGTATTCGTGTTAGTGGTGGTTCTGCGTGTAGCTCAGGTGCGAATCGCAGCTTTGTACTTGATGCAATGGGCGCATCTGATTGGCAGAGTGAAAATGCAATTCGGATGTCATTTGGTCCAGCGGTAACCGAGCAAGAAATTAATTATGCCTGCGATAAGATCCGCTCGCTTAAACCTATTCTTGAAGCAAATTGCTTGGTGGTTTCGGACAGCACTTCACCTCAACAAGAGGTCTGTGCAATTGGTTTGACTCAATTACGTCATCAAGCGGCGTGTTGTTGGTTATACGTTGATAGCAATAAGCACGCAGTTGTGATTGATCCAATTATTGAGCTGATACCGCGAATGGCTAAAATTGTCGCAACACAAGGTTTGTTAGTTAAAGCTATTTTAGACACACACAAACATCAAGAACGCTTATCTGCTCGCTGTTTACTTGCTAAAGAATTAGCAGAGCAGTACGTAGGCAATGAAACAGACGAATTAGGCTGGCCTGTTAATGATGAAACAATACCACTTAATACCGCGCGTTTACGTAAAGTCGCGACACCGGGTCACAGCCAAGACAGTGTGAGCTATTTACTCGAAAATAGCCTAACAAATGATGTTAGCTATTGTTTCTGCGGTGATTTAATTCTTCCTGGTGGGTTAGGTAACACAGTAATTAGTGGCAGTGATACGGCACAAATGGTGCAATCATTAAAATCTCTCGCTACCCTGATTGATGATACTACGCTGATTTGCTCGGGACATGATTACCAGCAATGCTTTGCGATGGATTGGCATGCACAAAAAGCGACGACTCCTTTATTAGCGACGTTGCTTAATGGGCAGTTAAGTGAGGCTGAATTTATTGAATTAAAGCAGCAAGCCGATCAACAAAAGCAGCACACAAGTCACCCATTGTGTGGCTACGTTGATGTGCTTGAAAGCTCGCCAATGAAACAGCTTACATCAACGGATGCCAAAGCTATGTTAGGCGATCAAGCAACCTATTTGATTGATACCCGTGAACCTTACGAACATGGTGTGGCTAATCTTGCTGAGGTATTTAATGTTGAGAACGCGAAAGTTATCAATATTCCATTGAGCCGTATGGCAAATGCGATAGTGCAAGGACAACTCGATAAAGCGAAAAATTATATTTTAGTGTGCCGCAGCGGTAATCGCTCAAAGCAGGCTGCAAATAATTTATCGCAATTAGGGTTTGAACATGTTTATAACTTAAATGGCGGACTCGCACTGATCAATTCCAATCAGCAATAATACTTAATTTTTGAGGAATTAAACCTGTCGCGACCTGCGTTAAAAATGCCTGATTTACGACTGCATGTATGCAGAGCAATGCAGAAGCAATTGCCGAGAACATCTAAATAACGACATTTTTGCCTTGTTATCAACGCGGTTTTATTGCCTCAAAATAGGCCACTTAATTAAGCGAATTGCTATTAGCGCGACACAGCACCATTGAGTTATAAAAAACAAAGCCGCTATTTATAGCGGCTTTTGTATAGTTGATGTGTTTTATCAGGAGGCGCTGTTAGGCCCTGAGCTTTCACGTATCACCAACGAAGGGGTGAATGTGGTAATAATGTCTTTATCTTGATTGCGCGCACCACGTGTTTTTCTGAATAACAGGCGCGCTGCATGTTGTGAAATCACATCATTAGCCTGATGCGCGGTTGTTAGTTTAGGCCATGTTTGGCGCGAGAATGGTGAATCCTCGAACCCGGTGATTGATAATTGCTCTGGAATTTCAATTCCCATTAGTCGAGACGCGAACAACGCACCGGCTGCCATTTCATCGTTTCCGCCTAAAAGCGCAGTAATTTTCAGTGGGTTGTTCTCACCAAGTAACGCTTTGGCTCCTTCAACGCCTGATTCAAATGAATATTGGCCTTCATAAACCAGTGCATTGTTGAGCGCGATGTTGTGATCTTTTAGCGCAGCTTGATAGCCTTCTAAGCGCTCAGTGGTTGACTTATGCTCTTTGTCGCCGCATAAAAAGCCAATGTTTTTATGACCAAGCGATAATAAATGAGCAGTAATTTCATACGCAGCTGCATAATCGTTCACATAAATACACGTATCTTGGTCTTCGTCTGAAGGGCGGCCAGATAATACACGCACATAGTGGATACCCATTTCATCGAGCATATCAATAATACTATTTTGCTCGGATAGTGGGGGAGTGAGGACTAAACCAGCTAAACGAGAGCGTTTTATCATGGTCTTAAAATCTGCTTCCATATTGCTGTCGGTGTAGCTACATGGGTGGATTACAAGTTCATAGCCCTCTTCTTTACAACGAGATAAAACCCCATTTTGCATATCGATAACGTAATAGGCATTCGGGTTGTCATACACTAAGCCGACAGTGAAAGAAGATGTACCCGCAAGATTTCGAGCTGCAAGATTAGGTTGGTAGTTAAGCGTATTAACAGCGTCCATCACGATGTCATACGTTTTTTTTCTGACCGATGGCTCTTTATTGATCACTCGCGAAACGGTTTTCATAGAAACACCCGCAAGTTTAGCTACATCATTTATGGTTACTTTCATACGGTTACTTTATAGTTCGTTATAATTGTATTATAATATTACTCGAAAGATGTGCTCCTGCACGCTTTTCTTACTTAAGTACATTAATATTTAATATAAGTTGTTTAGTGTATCTAATGTTCTACCAAATTAGCAGTAAAATAATTGAGATAATTTTTATGATACCGGTGTCAAAAGAGAAAAATTGCGCTATTATCTCGACTATAAAATGTAAAAGTAGAACATTGACAGCGTTGTCATTTTAACTTAGTGTTATTTTACTTCGTGTTTTTAGTTGCTGTCTTTATTCTAAATTAATAAAAAGATAGTTTTAAATCAGTTTGTTGCAAGTTTTTAGGGGATTATGTTTATGAGCAGCCGTTCGCAATTAGCTAGTTGGCAAGCACTGTCAGAAAGTGCAAAGAAGATGAAACAAATTCATCTTAAAAATTTATTTGCCGAAGATAGTGCGCGTTTCGAACAATTCTCTACTCAAATCCCAGGCGTATTATTTGATTATTCAAAGCAACATATTGATAAAACGGTTTTTGAGCAGCTCATTTCATTAGCCAAAGAGTGCAATGTGAGTGCATGGCGTGAAAAAATGTTCAGTGGTGAAAAAATTAATATCACTGAAGATCGTGCCGTACTTCATACCGCTCTTCGTAATCGTGCAAACACGGCTATTGTGGTTGATGGTGAGAATGTGACCGATGCAGTCAACGCAGAACTGGCTAAAATGAAGACCTTTGTAAATAAGGTGCGCAGCGGTGAGTGGCGTGGTTACACTGGCAAAGCAGTGAAAGATGTTGTCGCTATTGGTGTCGGGGGTTCTAACTTAGGACCGCAAATGGCAACTGAAGCATTGGCCGCTTACGCTGACGATACGTTAAACGTGCATTATGTATCGAATGTTGATGGTGTACAGATTGCATCTGTTTTAAAAGAATTAGACGCAGAAACCACGCTTTTTGTGATTTCTTCGAAAACATTTACAACGTCTGAAACGATGACGAATGCTAAAACGGCTGTTGAGTGGTTTTTACAAGCGGCAGAGGCACAAGCGCATATCGCTAAGCACTTTGTAGCAGTCAGCACAAATTTAGAAAAAACAGCTGCATTTGGTATTGCTGATGAAAACGTATTCACAATGTGGGATTGGGTCGGTGGTCGCTTTTCTTTATGGAGTGCGATAGGATTACCAATCGCGTTGTACCTAGGCTTCGACGCGTTTGAAGCGATATTAGAAGGTGCGTTTGAAGTTGATGAGCATTTTAAAAATGCTGACTTTGAAACTAATATTCCTTTATTAATGGCACTTTTAAGTGTGTGGAATACAAGCTTTCTAGGTCATACGTCGCACGCTATTTTACCGTATGATCAAGCACTGCATATGCTACCTGCGTACTTACAGCAAGGTGAAATGGAAAGTAACGGTAAGCATGTTAACTTTGCAGGCGACACTGTACCGTATACAACCGTTCCAATCATTTGGGGTATGACAGGTATTAATGGCCAGCACGCATTTTACCAATGTTTACACCAAGGTAATGTGATTGTGCCAGCTGACTTTATTGCGTCAATTGAGCCGCAAGTGAATGTTGGCAAACACCATGATATTTTATTATCAAACTTCTTTGCACAAACAGAAGCCATGATGGCCGGTGTCGATGCAGAGCAAGTAACAGCAGATTTGACCGCGAAAGGTAAATCTGAAGCCGAAATTGCAGAATTACTGAATCATAAGATTCATCAAGGCAATCGCCCAACAACGTCAATGCTACTAGACAAAGTAGATGCAAAAACAGTGGGTCGTTTAATTGCGCTTTATGAGCATAAGATTTTCTGCCAAGGCATTATTTTAGAAATTTGTTCATTTGACCAATGGGGCGTTGAACTAGGTAAAGGACTTGCCTCTAAAATTGAAGCTGAATTATGTGATGACTCAGTGAGCCATCCTCATGACAGCTCAACCAACGGATTGATCGCTTACTACAAAACACATCGTAAGCAGTAACAGATTCGCAGCATTGCTGCAAAAAAAATACCTTTGAACGGGTAGCGCTGGAGTTCTTAGGGCCTGTATTTTTGTGAGAGGATTTACAGAGCCCCTAAGACTCATTTACTTCAGCACACTATAAGAATAATGAGTAAGCTACTTACAAAAAAATTCAACAGGCTTTGTTAAGGGAACCTGCTAACACGGCCAAATCATCCGTATAACAATACGCACTGCCATACAACATGAAGTGAACTAAATGGCATTGCCAATGTAGAGAGTGATATATGCTAAATCCATTTGATATCGTAATTTTTGGGGGCGGTGGTGATCTTGCGTTACGCAAATTACTTCCTGCCATGTATCGCGCTTATCAAGAGGGCAACCTTCCTCAAGGTTCACGTATCCTTCCTACCGTACGTGAGCAAAGCAAATGTGAAGAATACATAGAAACTGCGCACAAAGCATTACAAGACTTCTTAGGAAAAGGCGAGTTTAACGCAAAAGACTGGAAAGCCTTTTCAGCATATTTAGTACCCGTTGTCTCTAATGTGACAGAAGCCGATGATGACTGGGATAAATTAAGAGATATTTTAGATGAACACGATACCGACAAGTCTCGTGTTTTTTATCTTTCGCTTCCTCCTGCCGTGTACGGTAGTTGTTGTGAAATTTTATCTAAAAAAGGGCTTATCACGGAAACTTCACGTGTTGTTGTAGAAAAGCCAATTGGTTATTGCGGTGCGTCTGCAGAAGAAATTAATGCCAAAATCGCTGAGTATTTTACTGAAGAGCAAATTTTCCGTATCGATCATTATTTAGGTAAAGAAACCGTACAAAACTTAATGGCGCTGCGTTTTTCAAATTCATTATTTGAAAATATGTGGGATGCAAAGTCTATCGACAATATTCAAATTAGCTTATCTGAAACTGTGGGTCTTGAAAGCCGAGCTGGTTTTTATGATAAAGCAGGTGCTTTGCGTGACATGGTACAAAACCACTTGTTGCAGTTACTTTGCTTAGTGGCGATGGAGTCACCAAATAAATTAACAGCGAATAGCATTCGTACTGAAAAATTAAAAGTACTTGAATCACTGCGTCCATTGGTTGCAGAAGATGTTGATGCAAATATTGTGCGAGGACAATATGTACCAGGTAACCTTGACGGTAAAATCGTCCCTGGTTATTTAGAAGAGTTAAACGAAGGGGCAAGTAAAACAGAAACTTTCGTTGCTATTCGTGCACACATTGACAACTGGCGTTGGGCGGGTGTGCCATTTTATCTTCGTACAGGTAAACGCATGAAGAAGCGTTGTGCTGAAATTGTCGTTGAATACAAAAAAGTATCGCACAATGTGTACAGCGATAAAGTCGGAAATATTGAGCCGAACCGCTTAGTGATCCGACTACAACCTGAAGAAACAATTCAGTTAACCTTGATGTCGAAGCGTCTTGATAACCTTGAAATGCAATTAGAGCCAGTGACAATGAACATTGAATTATCACAAGCTTACAGCAATGGTTTCCATTCTGATGCCTATAAACGTTTAATGTTAGATGCAGCAGCAAATAATCCATCACTTTTCATCCATCGTGATGAAGTTCGTCAAGCGTGGAAATGGATTGATCCAATTATCGAACGCTGGCAAGAAAAAGGGGCACCATCGTTATACCGTGCAGGTAGCTGGGGCCCAGAAGATGCAGATGAGCTACTCGAAGAAAATAACCATGTATGGTTTAACACTGGCGACAAGGCATAATTAAGATGGCTACAATTGTTGAAAAATTCTTTGCAAGCAAAGACGAATTAACAGCTGAGCTTTCAGCAAGTTTAGAGCAACGTTTAGTTGCAGGCATTAAAGATGATGGCCGTGCTGTATTAATGGTATCGGGTGGTTCTTCACCTGCACCTGCGTATAAGCATTTATCTAACCTTGATCTTGATTGGCAAAATATTGATGTTGCAATGGTCGATGAGCGCTGGGTTGATGCCTCACATGACAAAAGTAACGAAGCATTTATCAACAGCACCTTATTGCAAAACAAAGGCGCAGCCGCTAATTTCATTACAATGAAAAATGATGCGTTAACAGCACATAATGGCGTTACTCAATGTGAAGCTGCTTATCAGACATTAAAGCGCCCATTTGATGTAACCATTTTGGGAATGGGGCCTGATGGCCATACTGCATCGTTGTTTCCACACGCTGATGGATTAGAGCATGGGCTTGCCACTGATGATTTGGTGTGTGCAATAAATGCGATTGAAAGTGATGTGACAGGTAAAATTACTGAAAGAATGACATTAACGCTTGCAGCGATTGCTCATTCAAAAGTGGTTAAGCTATTGATCAGTGGTGAAGAAAAACTGGCTGTATACAAACAAGCGAAAGAGGGTGGTGATGTTGCAGACATGCCACTTAGAGCAGTTCTTAACCATCCAACAATTAATATTGAAGTTTATTGGGCACCTTAGTTTCTAATCAACATCTCTGTATTTAAAGCGAGCTTAGGCTCGCTTTTTTGTTTCAATAACAAAATATAAAAACGATAGACATCGTAAGAATGACTCGTTATACTTAAAAATGACAACGCTGTCATTGATATTGATTTTTATTATCATAACCCTTGACTCTTTCTGCCCTGAAAAAAGTTAACATTTCTTTTCCAGTGACAGTGCTGTTCCAAAATAGTACGTTTTTTTAATTCTAACATATTGTAAAAACAGTGGTTTATTATAACTTTTTGTTATGGTTAATAAGTGGTCACTGGCAAGTTAAGCTTACAAAAAAGTCCAAAAAATGATGTCAATTTCACAAAGTTATCATTTGTGACTTGTCATCAGCCTCATTACTCATGTTATATTTGCGCCGTTTAAATGTAACAATTCTTAAATATCTAATAATTAATTTTCTTCTATATCAATAACTTTGTTTATTTGTTGCCAATTTTTTGCACAAATTCACCAAAAAGATGTAGCACAAATGTAATTTAGAGTGTATGGTTTGTTACTAGATGACAGCGTTGTCATCATCACTGGGCAGAAGTGATATAAAAACCAACAAAATGATTCAAGGGGAATCCTGTGTTAGCTAAAAATTTTAAGAAAAGCTTATTAGCAGTTAATATCGGTCTTGTAATGAGTGCCGGGTTCACTGGTGCTGCATATGCAGCTGATGAAACAAAAGTTCAAGAAGACGTTGAAGTTATTGAAGTACGTGGTATTCGTCGTTCACTTGAAGCGTCAATGAATACTAAGCGCTTTGCTGACAGCGTTGTCGATGCTGTGTCAGCAGAAGACATCGGTAAATTTCCAGATGGTGACGTGGGTGAAGCATTAGGCCGTATTTCGGGTGTTGCCGTAAACCGTCAATTCGGTCAAGGTCAGCAAGTTTCTATTCGTGGTGCGTCTAGTCAATTAACACGTACACTTTTAAACGGTCAAACTGTTGCATCGACAGGTTGGTATGATCAGCAATCAATCGACCGTAGCTTTAACTACACACTTTTACCACCAGAATTAGTTGGTGAAATTCAAGTGTATAAATCATCTCAAGCAGACATTGTTGAAGGTGGTGTTGGTGGTACAGTAATTGTTAATACTCGTAAACCGCTTGACCTTGATGCTGGTACAACTTTCTTAAGTGCGAAAGCAGATTACGGCACAATCTCTGAAGAAACAGATCCACAAGTTTCTGGCTTATTTAGCTGGAAAAATGATGAAGAAACATTTGGCCTATTAGGCTCAGTGTCTTGGGCTGAAACAAACTATCAACGTAACGGTATTGAGTCACTAATCGGTTGGGGTGATATTGTTCCTACAACGTTCCAACAAGAGCGTGAGCGTACTGCATTAAATGCAACTTTCCAGTACCGTCCTACAGAAAACCTAGAATTAGGTTTAAATATTATGAGCCTTGAGTTAGATGCAAACAACGCAAATACCTCAAACTTCGTAATGTTCCCAGACGATAAAGAAGCAGCATGTGAGCAAAAAAATGCATCAGGTACATGTACTTTCTATCGTCGTACAGGCGAAGGCGCTAACCCAGGTTGGGTTCAAACGTGGGCACGTATCGCTAGCATGACATCTGATACAGCCGATTTCAGCCTTAAATATGAAGGTGAAAACTTTACGCTAAAAGGTCGCTTAGGTACAACTGAGTCTGAAGGTGGTACAGATCTTACTGCAAACTATGGAAACTTTATTGGTGTTCCATCTGATTATGCCGGTACATATGATGCAACGGGCGAAGTAATCAAAATTGATATTAATAACAAATACTTTGAAGCGTCAGACTTTGCTGGTCCATTATCGCCAGCTGGTTGGGCACTTAAAAAGCAACCTAACACAGATGAAGAAACTTACGCACAGTTCGACCTTTCTTTCCCTGTAGAGTTTGGTGCTATTACTGCGATTAAAACAGGTTTCCGCTGGGCTGACCACGAAGTTAAGCAAGAAACTTATTCAACAACGTTAGTTGATACATTACCAAGTGGTGATGGCGAGACATATTACTCTGGTACGATGTCATCAGGCGCTGGTTTTACTTTACCTGAACCAGACTTTGACAAAATGGTTGCAGATGCACGTGCAGCAATTTCAAGTTTTGATAATGATTCAGCAGTATACCGTTCAGGTTACGGCACTATCGAAGAAGAAAACTTTGCAGTTTACGCAATGGCTGAATTCTCTGCGGAATCTATTCGCGGTAACTTCGGTTTACGTTATATCTCGACAGATGCAGAATCAGATTATTATGGCTTTGCAAACGGTGAATACGAAAGCACTCTGAGCACAGATAAAGCAAGCTATAACGATATCTTACCTAGTATCAATATTGCATTCGATATTGCTGAAGATGTTATTTTACGTACTTCTGCTGCACAAGTTATTGCGCGTCCTAATTACACTGATATGTTCTCTGCATCATCATTTGCAGGTTACTCAGATGGCACAGCAAATAACGAAGTACTAACAAAAGGTAACGTTGGTCTTAATCCATTCAAAGCAACACAAGCAGATTTAGGTATCGAGTGGTACTTTGATGGCGACGGTATGGTAAGTGCAACTTACTTCTTTAAAGACATCACTTCATTCGTGACTTCAAGCCAAATCTTGAATCAACAAATTGGTGTTGTTGACCCAGATACTCAAGGCGACAACTGGACTTTATCAACTAAGCTAAATGCAAGTGGCGGTCAAATCGAAGGTATCGAGCTACAAATCCAAGATGGTTTCGACAGTGGCTTTGGTTACTCTGCAAACTATACATTTGTAGATGCACCATCAGAAGCTGAAAATTACCCTGATATGATTCCATTATTCTCGGATTCGTCTAAGCACACAGTTAACTTAGTAGGTTACTATGAAACAGATACGTACTCAGCACGTTTAGCTTATAACTGGCGTTCAGAGTATATGATCCGTGAGCTTCCTGGTTTCTACGGTAACCGTGAACACCAATCTTACGGCACACTTGATTTCAGTGCGAACTACAGTGTGACAGATAACATTGACGTAACGTTTGAAGCTGTTAACTTAACTGAAGAAGATAGCGTACAAATTGGTGTTGCGCCTTCAGATGCTGAAGTTGTTCCTGAGCTTCGTAATGGCTACCCAGCATGGAGCTTCGAAGGTGAAGCACGCTATAAGCTAGGTGTATCACTTCGTTTCTAATTTAAGTTAGGTAACGAAACTATAAAGCCCAGCGTGTTCTGGGCTTTTTTGTGTGTAAATGATAGCGAGTTAATAATGATTAAAAGAATCGCAATTGTCGGCGGGGGAACTGCAGGGTGGCTGGCAGCTAATCACTTGGGTCACGCTCTCGTTGGATCTGGTATCGAAATTACCCTAATTGAGTCACCCACAATTCCAACGATAGGTGTAGGCGAGGGCACGGTTCCTTCTATGCGCAATTCACTAAAAAAATTCGGTATAAGTGAAACTGACTTTATAAATGAATGCGATGTGACCTTTAAGCAGTCTATAAAGTTCGTGAATTGGCTCGATAAATCAAAACATGGCAGTAATTTTTATCATCACTTGTTTGATCACCCTCATGTATTCGGTGAGCAATTAACCGACGCATGGCTCGGACAAAGTAGTGATTCAGACTATGCTTCATTTGTTTCAAAGCAACATGCCTGTTGCGAGCATAACCTGGCACCAAAAACAATTGCCACGCCAGAATATGCAGGAGTTAATGGTTATGCTTATCACTTTGATGCGAAGAAGTTTGCTGCTTTTTTAGGGCGTCATGCGCAGAAACAATTTGCAGTTAAGCATCGTTATGCTGAAATTGAAGAAGTAATAACAGACCAAGATGGCTACATTACTCAGCTTATTGATACTGATGGAAACGCCACAGCGTTTGATTTTATTATTGATTGTTCAGGGTTTTCCGCGGCATTTATTGGTCAGAAGCTGGGCGTTGGGTATATCGATAAGTCAGACTACTTATTGACGGATACTGCAATTACGATTCAAGTTCCAACCAATCCTGAACAAGAAATCCCACCTTATACTATTGCCACTGCACACCAAGCCGGGTGGATTTGGGATATTGCTCTCACACAGCGAAGAGGGGTTGGCTTAGTCTATTCATCAAAGTACATGACGGAAGAACAGGCTTTAGTTAAGTTGCATCGCTATTTAGGTAATCAATTTACTCACCTTACTCCTCGTAAAATACCGATTAAAGTGGGACGGCGAGAAAAAATGTGGCATAAAAACTGTGTTGCTATTGGTTTGTCACAAGGCTTTGTTGAGCCCCTAGAAGCCACGGCGATACTCATCGCTGACTTTTCTGCTAATTTACTTTCAAAACGTTTTCCTCGGTGCAGAGCCGATATCGCTTTAATCGCAGATGACTATAATCGCCAAGTAAATTATGTATGGGAACAAACTTTTGATTTTATAAAAATGCACTACTGTGTCTCCGATCGTACTGATTCGGGCTTTTGGCGTGAAAACCGAAATAAAACACAGATATCAGATAAGCTTAAATATAATTTAGCGCGTTGGCAGCGGTTTGCACCGCAACGCGAAGATTTCGAAAGCAAGTTTGATCTGTTTGATCTTGAAAACTATTTATATGTGCTTTTCGGTATGAAATATTTGCCGACGTTAAACACAGGTCACTCTGACAATATGGCACATGAACAATTAACTCAGTTAAAGCAACAACGTGTTAATCAGCTACTAGCCGAGTTACCGACACACCGGGCATTATTAGCCAAAATTAAAATGTTCGGCATGCAAAAATACTAATTTATATCAGGTACATATAACTGGCTGTTAATTTTATGAATTGATGGCCACCTCGGGTTTTAGTCAATTCTAAAAAAAGATGAAATACTTAACCGACAGTTCCCTATTGTGGGCTCATTTGTTGGTGCTTTAATGATGGCAGCGCTATGAAGTAAATTGCTTTTATAGATCACAACACGATTTTCTTTAGCTTCAATATTGACCACTTTTTCAAATAACTCTGTACTGGTATTTAAATAACCTTGATGCGTACTTTCATATTGCTGCATGTCATTGATCATTTCAAAAATTATCTCTTTATTATCGGAGCCCACTTTAATTACGTTTGCAGGTAAATACTTGTAAATACCAGTTCCTCCCCATTCTTTACCTGATAAGTAGTGCACCGCAGCGAATGTTTTGTCATCGGTTGAATCGATATGTGGCATACGTTGTAACGGCGAAAGCTCGTTTGGTTTTTGGGTCACGATAGAGAGTTTACACTTGTGTAAATAAAGGGAGTTTTCGCCACTGACTAATATGCCTTTATCAATTAACTCTGCCATTAATTGTTCAAAAACGCGATAATAAGGGGCGGGCATTTCATCACGCTTACCAGGGTATAATGTACCGTCGCTCCCTGGAGGTTGGAAATAGGCAACCTCTGATGCAAAGTGATAAACAGGTGCTAAGCTGGATAAAAAGTCATCAATAATGATTACATTGTCGTTGATTTCATTAATATGAATGACTTGTGTTTTATAGTGCTTATTTAATTGATAACTTTCCATTATAGGCTCAGTAAACATAGTATTATTTATTGAATATACTAACAAAAATAATTACTTAAGCGTGACAATATTTACTTCATTGATGCTGTTTTTTTAGTCAATTTAAAGTGTAAGTAAAAACAGCTCGGTTTGTTAATTAATAATGTACAAACTGCCACAAAATTTTCACTTCCTTTTTGTTGCCAAAACCTATAGGCTTTGGGCACTAACAGCAAAAAACATATTATAAAATTTAATGGAGCAGTATCATGGCGGAGCAACAAGTACAGCCTTTACATAACGAAAAACATGCCAACACTAAAATTCAAAACGGCATCAACATTGAGTTCATGAAAACTCAGCATTTAGTTCCTGTGGTTGCACACGAATTTGCACGTATCGCAAATGAATTCCCAATGGCATTTGTTAAAAACAACGAGTCAGGTCAATTTCAAGCCGTTGCGTTATTTGGTCTAGAGCCAGGTGAAAACCTTTTCATTCAAGACGACAAGTGGACAGCTGCATTTGCACCAATGGCAATGACTCGCTACCCACTGGGTCTTGTTAAGCACCCAGAAGCTGATCAATTTGGCATCGTTATCGACGAAGCAAGCCCTTTAGTTAGCGAAGAAACTGGTAATGCACTTTTCGAAAATGGTGAAGAAACTGAGTACCTTAAACGTCGTAAAGAAGCGCTTGTTTCTTTCATCGAGTTTTCTCAAGTAACTGAAGCATTCACTAAATACCTTGCAGATAAAGAACTACTTGTAGCACAAACGCTAACAGTAGAAATCAAAGGTGAGAAGAAAGACATTAACGGTATCTACCTGGTTGATGAGAAAAAACTTAACTCATTAAGCGATGAAGAGTTCTTAGACCTTCGTAAACGTGGTTACCTAGCACCTATCTACTCTTTCTTAACGTCTACTCATCAAGTAGCACGTTTAGCGCGTTTAAAAGCGGCTAAAGCTTAATTTTAAACAGCAAACAGAAAAGCGCCGTTAGGCGCTTTTTTTGTTTCTTTCGTCGGTTAAAGCTTGAAAAACAGTCGTAAATTATTCACATTGGGCTTACAAACTACACTCAATTTAAGTGCCCACTATGCTAAGAACATTACTCACTTCAATCGTTGCATTCAGTGCGTTAACGACAAGCACGTTTGCTTACTCAGCAGAGCAACCATTCGCTATTGCCATTCATGGTGGAGCGGGAACCATCGAGAAAAGCCGTTTTACCCCAGAGCAAGAAAAAGCCTACCGTGCAAAATTAAAAGAGGCGGTTGAAACAGGCTATTCTGTGTTAGAAAAAGGCGGAGAAAGCTTAGATGCCATCACTGCGGCAATCAATGTACTTGAGAATTCACCTTATTTTAATGCAGGGCGTGGTGCGGTATATACCTACGACGGGACACACGAATTAGATGCGTCAATTATGGATGGCCGTTCTCGTCAAGCCGGCGCCGTGTCTGGTGTAAAGCATATTGAAAATCCCATTAATCTAGCGCGTTTAGTGATGGAAAAATCGGTGCATGTGATGTTAAGTGGCCAAGGAGCCGAAGAGTTTGCAAAAACTCAGGGCATGCCATTGGTTGAAAATAATTTATTTGATACCGAAGACCGATATGAAGCTTTACTAAAAGCCAAAGAAAAACTCGATAAAGAGAAAGTGACCAGTAAAGATTACCAAGCAGCACATAAAGCGTTACCTGTTAATTACAAAATGGGCACGGTTGGTGCCGTTGCACTAGATAAAAATGGCAACATTGCGGCAGGTACTTCAACAGGGGGAATGACAGCTAAACGCTTTGGACGCGTTGGTGATGCGCCAGTGATTGGTGCGGGCACCTTTGCCGAAAATGCATCGTGTGCTGTGTCGGCAACCGGCCATGGCGAGTACTTTATTCGCTACAACGTTGCCGCAGATATCTGCGCACGTGTGAAATACCAAGGTAAAACGATTGCTGAAGCGGGTAACGAAGTTATCCACGATGTATTAATGCCTGTTGGTGGCACTGGCGGTGTAATTATTATTGATACGAAAGGCAATATTAGTTTGCCGTTTAATACTGCTGGCATGTATCGCGCGAGTAAATCAAATACAACACCAACGTATGTTGCGATCTTCAACGATGAGTAACGAAGCTGGGCTGTTAAAAAAGAAATCGACGCGTTAATCTCTTCTGCAATGCTGCTTAACGATTAGATAAGCAATAAAAAACCGAGTTCTACTCGGTTTTTTATTGCTTGAGTTTTGCTTATTGGCGATTAATTTTCACGTTAAAGGGGGTTATGTCTTGATTCGTCGAGCGATAAGGATTGATATCTAAACCACCTCGGCGTGTATAGCGAGCATACACTTCAAGCTCATCAATGTTTAAGTGCTGCATTAAGTCACAGTAAATACGCTCAACACATTGTTCGTGGAACTCATTATGAGTTCTAAACGAAATCAAATACTTTAATAAGGCTTCGTGACTGATTGCTTGGCCGGTGTAACGAATGATCACGCTGGCCCAATCTGGCTGAGAGGTGATTAAACAGTTCGACTTTAAAAGGTGGCTGTGTAAGGTTTCAGATACCTTTTCATCATGGCTATGGCAAAGTGATGTTGCATCAATGTCATAACTTGATATTTCAATATCGAGATCATCAATACACTCACCCGGTAGCGCACTAAATGGTAAGCAATTATGATCATCTGCACGATACAAAGTAACGTTCACGTTTGCATTCACTGCCGCTGACAAATCGCGTGTAAGTGCTTGGTGCACTTCTTCAGTCGATGCAAAGCGAGTTTGGTTAAAACTATTCAAATAAAGCTTGAATGACTTTGATTCAATAATATGACTACTTTGGCAAGGAAACACGAATGTAGCGACAGCAACCATCGGCTTACCTTTACTATTTAGCCATGATAATTCATAGCCTGTCCAAATATCTTGGCCCTTAAAAGGTAAGTTATCTTCGCTCACACCGAGTGCATCGCGGTTTAGTTTACGGGCAATAGGAAACAACAAGCTAGGTGTATAGGTATCAACATAGTCCGTTGACTTACCAAGCACGCTGTTTTTCAGTTCGGGGGAGTTGCTGTAATCTGTCATCTTTACACTTTTGTGGTTACAATAACGGCATTATACCTAAAGCTAATGAGTTTCGCAGTATGTCTGTTTCTTCAAAACTGGATAAGTTACACCAAGCATTTAGTGAAAAATGCCTAGAGCGTACAGGAAAGCTTCCTGTCATTGAACATGACACCGCTTGGCCAAGTCCTTGTGAACACGGTGAAGTGGACGAGCAAGGTTTAATTCAATGGCGTGCCGTTGCGCAGCAGCCAGCAGGTTCTTTAGATGACCTAGCCAGTGCGCTTGAGCTTCGCTTCCCTGAAGGGTTAAATGCGTTATTTGGTCACCTTTATGCAGGCAACGTGCTGTTAAATATAAACGATCATCATATTGAGTTATTACAAGCATGGAATGAAGACGATTTTAGCCGCCTGCAACAAAATATTACCGGGCATGTGCTTATGAAACGTAAGTTAAAACAGCCTGAGACCGTATTTATTGGCCTCACAGAGCAAGATGATTTGCTGATTACGGTGTTAGTTGAAAACGGTCAGGTGTGTTTAGAATACGTGGGCAAAAAACCGCACCATGTACTTGCTAACAGCATTAGTGAGTTTTTAGATATGGTAACGGTTTAATACCAACCTGCAATAATACTTAATTATTTTGAGGGATTAAACTTGTTGCTACCTGCGTTAAAAATGTCTGATTTACGACTGCATGGATGCAGAGCAACACCTAAAAAACGACATTTTTGCCTTGTTATCAATGCGGTTTTATTGCCTCAAAATAGACCACTTAATTAAGCACAGTGGTATTAATTAAGCGCATTGCATTGGTATAGTTTAATAAACAAAAAGGGGCTGTATGCCCCTTATGTTTACTGAAAATCCCACGATATATTCGATACAAGGCCACAGGGCTCACATCTAAAATCAAATAAGCCAAACCATGGCTCAGGCAGTTTCCAGTCACCATCACAGCTAGGACAACGTCGTTTGAGTTCTGATTCTTTATCAATACCACCAACACGATATAAGTAATAGTAGACAGGTTTTTTAGTCAAATAACTTATTCGCTTAGTAATGTCTTTACCACGACGATACAAATCACTTTGTGTGCTCGCCATTTCCTCAAGGGCTGGAAACTCGCAGCGTGTAGCGCCATTGATCTGGATTTGATCGCATGCTTGCCAGTCTTCTTGCCATTTGATCAGTGTTTTGTAATCACCATTAGCAATGGCTGGAATACGAAACAGGGGGACAGGCAAAAAGTCATCACCACAATAAAGTGGGCTGCAGGTATGCACATAAGTGGTGTATAAAATATAACACGATGGGTCCTGACACGCGTCAGCCCCATTTGAATGTATATCTTGGCCGATCACTTTCACTTTAGGCGCTAACAATCCCGCCGAGTGCAGTTGCTCTATGCTGTGTTTAACAAACGGGCTGTTGTTAAGCGGGTGCATCGCATCTTCGGTTGGGCACATAACACGCGTAATAAAATAGCCATCTTTTAAAACAGTGGGGAATTCATCACCGATTATTTGGCCATTAAATCGCAATGCATTCACAAGGCGGTTTATTGCCTGTTCAGCAAGCTCTAGGGTGGTATCTTGGTAGCAATCAAAAGTCAGATCGACAACAAACATTATTTTTTCTCAAGTAATGCTAATAACCTATCTAGTTTTGCTTCAATACGATCTAATTGACTTTCTTTTGGCGCACTAACATGTTCATTTGACGGGTTATTAATGAAATTTTTAATTGAATCCGGATTGTTTTTATACTGACTAACAGCTGCAATAATTACAGGCATTGGCATCGGTTGTGATAGTTTGCTTTTTGTTAGCGCAACTGTAGGGGTTTTACCTTCATCAAGAAGGGTTTTAATTGCATCAAATACAACGGCATTCATTTTTGTATAAACTCTTATTAAAGAATAAAAAGCACTGTAGCGTATGGGCTGCAATGCGCGCGTATGGTAGCAATAATAGAGGTGATGTGAAATTACTTTCCTTATCCATAACCCAAAATTGGCAGATTTTAGGTTATGGATAACTAATCGTGTGTTTATTGACGCAATCGGGCGTCTAATTCATCAATAACCTCACTCCACGCCCCATCTTCAGCTAAAGATTCTGCTAGAAAATGTTGCTGAGCTTCGTCCCAGAATGGAGCCTCCTGTAGTAGGGTGGTATCAGACAGCTGATGCGAGGCAATAAATGCATCGATTTCACTTTCTTTGCTGGGTAAACCTAATTGTGCAAATAAGGTCGAAATATCATGTTTTGTCGTATCCATAATTCTGCTCCTTGTGTATGGCGGTCTTTATTACTGCTCAACCATAATAATGATGAACAGCAGTTTAACTCACGCTGAATTTGTCTTTAATCGCGCTTGGGTATATACCTTATAGTCTAGTACTAAAAATAATAAAACACAGAAAAGGATGAGTATGACAACTGTTGCTGAACCCGAGACCTTACGTGTGCAATACCTAAGTGCTGAAGATATCAGCACGGCCGCTAGTCTTATTTACCAAGCCTATCATGATGACCCCGTACTTCAGAATGTGCTGGGCTACAAAGAAGATAATCCCAGTAAGTATGAAACCAAACTACGCGCTTTAGTACGTGAAGAGCTCGCGAGCTTTTGGCAAGAAAAACAACCTTTAATTGGTTTGTACTCGCAAAGCCGATTAAAAGCCATTGCATGCGTGTTTGATTCATCCAGTGAGTTACAAGCAGAGCGCTATTGGCACTGGCGTTTAAAGTTAATGCTTAGTGCAGGATATCTACAGACAAATCAACTTATTGAAAAAGAGCGCACAATTCGTGAAATGTTAGCTGAAAAAGGGCAGTATTTGTTTTTAGCGTTTATCGCTGTAGACCCTCATTTTCAGGGGCAAGGTTTAGGGCGTTACTTACTTCGAGGACTAGATGATTTAGTAGACAGCCACCAACAAGTATCGGGTTTAGCCGTCTTTGTTACACGTGGTGAGCAGCGTGAATTCTTTAGTTCCGAAGGGTTCGAAGTCTTTAAAGCATTAAGCTTTAATCAGGTCGAAGGTGAGTTAATGTTCAAAGCGGCGAAAGAGTAATTGGGACGTTTTGGAAAGTAGCGTGTGCGATTTCTCTTACATTGCTGTGAGTATTATCACTTTAATACAGTTATTTTTGTACCTAAAATGACTTATTTAAATGATTTATAAGGATTTATTGTTTTTTGCAATTTTGTGACTTAAGAAAAATTACTTTTTATGCCTATCTACATCTCAGGAATTCTCTAAACTTAACCATGTCAAGAAGACACAGGTTCAATGAATGAACTTATGCCAAGGATTAGGATTATGGCACACCAAGCATGATGCTTAAGCAGGAAGCAAAAGGACAAGTTCTAAGGAAGGCAAGGACGAACAAGGACACTGCCAGGACGCAGTACAATTGCGGAGCAATTGAAAAGGATTGACCAAAGGATGATATTAGCAGGAAGCTAAAGGAGCGTTTGGAAACGTAGAGGATAGCCAGTGAAGGCAAGTGGACGACACTAGGATGTGTTAAATGTGACATGATGTTGCATGGTGGGTGTATCGGATGTATACCCGTTCAGGGGATAGATGAAAACGGCAGCTTCGGCAAAAGTACGGATACTTTATCATGGAAGTAGCAAGATTGGGGCGTGGCTTGAAGCTACGCCTTAGTTCTTTATGGGGTTGTATTTTTAGCTGAGCAACTTAGTATTGTTAACTCGCAACTCGCAACTCGCAACTCGCAACTCGCAACTCGCAACTCGCAACTTAGATCTTATGCGGTGGTATCACCACACTTTTCAGCATTTCATTTTCCATAAACAGCACACCTTGATAGACACTTTCCCCATCACTTGAGAATTCAAAAATAAACTCGCTTTTGATGCCGGGTTTGCCATTTTTTAGAATGCCAATACGTCGCTTATTACATGCAACACTCACCAATTGCACATTTAACTGTTCAATTTGCCTTTGTGCATGAAGATTGGCGGCCTCAGCTACTTTTCTGTTTAACCAAAAAAAGTAGATAATGCTGCCAATAATGATGAGTGTCCATAAACCTGCCATTTACGAAAATAACCTTCCTATTGCACGCGCGAGTGTTTCGCTGCGATTTTCTAAACGTAACAAACCTAATAAGTGAGGTCGAATAGTTGGAATTGCAACTAGGTCTGTGAAAATACTCACAAACAACTGTTCGATATCGGTGTGATGCGCACAACAATCCATAAACACATGTAGGCGCGCAGGATCTTCTAAGGTACTAAAGCAACGTCCGGCAATGGTTAAAAGCACATCTGAATGCGTGTTCATTTCAGAGTTCAATACGGCATCAACCAGTTGGGCTGTTAAACCTTGTGCTGATGCTTTTGATATACTGCGAAGTGCAGCGACGAGTGCTATCTCATCTTTTTGCTCTATGGCATTTAAGCCATAAGCTAAAAGTTGCTCCGCAAAAGCGGGAGGAATTGTAACGTGTTCAAGCATAGCGCTGAGTGGTTGTAACACTTCAACAGGTAGTTGCGGCCACGCTGATTGCAAGTTAGTTAGGTTTTTATCGTTGTCTAATCGCATTGCGAAATCAGCAATGCCTTGTACAGCAACACTTTGCCAATTTTCAAAACCTAGGGTGCCAGAAAAATAAAGTTGTGCATATTCATAATATTGCGATGCACTTTGTTTGAGTAAGCACTTAACTTGGGCATTAAATGCGGCCAATTTATTGGCGTTTGGTGTAAATACATACGGGTTATTGTCGAGCTTGCCTTCGGCATTTTCACCGGTAATTTCGGTACCTAATGCTTCGATGACCATGTTCGCAAAATGATCACGGCTAGCACTGACTAAACGGCTTTGTTCATCGAGTGGGAACTTCAAAAACCAGACATAAGGCTCTTTGGATGCTTTGACATCCCAAAACTGAATCGCAAGCCAAGCGTGACCAGCAAGAGGGTAAGGGTAAGGGATTTTAGTTTCTTCAATCGCAAGAAATTGTTTTTTGTCTAACTTAGTGATGTGTCTACCAATATCAAAAGCACGCCATGTAGTGCCCGCAGCATCAAGAAGTTGCCCTAAAGTAGCAATTTGCTCTGTCATAAAATCCCAATCGTCGTTTATAAATCGTTATAAGATGCGAATTATACGCCATACCATGGCGCCTTGGAACAGGGTATAATAAGTCCAAAGGTTTTAAGAGTTATATAATGTATCAACAGACTTTGGCGCTGCTGCGCGAATTACAAACGACACTCCAACGTCATGAACTATGGCAAACAGCTGCAATTGATCCTGCAGCATTAAATTCATCTGTTCCGTTTTGTCATGACACCATGGCGTTTGAGCAGTGGTTACAATTTGTATTTATTGAAAAAATGCAGGTGTTAATCACCAATAACCAGCCATTGCCTCGAAACTTTGCTATTGCGCCTATGGCTGAAATGATGCTGGCACAACATGCCGGTGGCCATGATGTTATTAGCGTTTTACTAAAGCTTGATCAGCATTTGAGTGATAACCAAGATGGATGAAATTGTTAAACCGCACTATGAAGAGTTAACGGTTTTATATCGCGACGAAAATTATATCGCAATAGACAAACCGTCTGGTTTACTGGTGCATCGCTCATTTTTAGATAAACACGAAACACAATTTGCCATGCAAATGCTACGTGATCAAATTGGTCAACATGTGTTTCCGGTGCACCGTTTAGATAGACCCACCTCAGGTGTTTTATTGTTTGCATTGAGCTCAGAAGCGGCTCGAGACATGAATCAATTGTTTATTGATGGGCAAATAGAAAAGCGTTACTTAGCCTTGGTTAGGGGCTTTTTAAATGAGTCAATCTTCCTTGATAAGCCTTTAAAAGAAGAACTCGATAAAATAGCCGATAAGTTTGCTGATCAAAATAAGGCTGCACAAGAGGCGCAAACTCACTTTAACTGCTTGCACCAAGCTGCTTTGCCGATCCCAATTGGTAAATACCCCACTGTGCGTTATTCGCTAGTGGAGTGTTTTCCTAAAACGGGGCGAAAGCACCAAATTAGACGGCATTTAAAACATTTATCGCTACCGATCATTGGTGATGTAAACCACGGTGATAACCAACATAACCAATTTTTTAGAGAGCACTTTCAGCTGCGTCGTCTGATGTTATTTGCGTCTGAGCTAAAGTTTGTGCACCCTTATAATAAACAAGTAATAACGATTAGAGCCCCCCTTGGAGAGGCGATGTTAACGATTTGCCAGCAACTAGGCTGGCCAACAGAAGAAAAGGATTATTATGGCAACCATTAGTATTTTTGTCGGCAGTGTGTACGGCGGTGCAGAGCGTTTAAGTGAGCAAGTAATTGAGGTGATTGAAAAGTCACCGCACCAAGCACAGCTTATTGAAAATGGCACAGTAGAAGACATGCTGGCTGCATCACATATATTGGTGATTACCTCGACCACAGGCCAAGGTGATATTCCTGATAATTTAGTGACATTGTACAGCCAATTAAATGATCAATTCCCCATGTTAACAGGCAAGCAGTATGGCATTATCGCTATGGGTGACCGCAGCTATGGTGATACATTTTGTGGGGCAGGGCGCAGTTTTGATGAACTATTTCGTGATTTACAGGCAAAGCCTGTTGGTCATCGCCTTGAAATTGATGCCTGTGAAGACTTTGAACCGTGGCCGGTAACTGAGCCATGGTTAAATGAATGGCTAACAAAAATTAGCTAATAGCTTATAGCCTATTCACACGTGCCGATTGGGGAAAGCAATTGGCACGGTCTGCGACTTTAAGTGCGCTCTTACTGTGCGATACATCATTCACCGCGAGACACCCCCTGTAGTCGGTTTAACGGTGATTTTTATGATTTAAAGATTTAAATATCGGAATAATCACACTTTGCAATTAATGCCTGCCTAAATCGCGTTTAATTCTAACTGAAACTCGCATCTTTAGGTGGTTTGGGTATACTAACGGCTTCATTTTATGAGGCTGTTATGATTTCAAAAAACCAACTGAAACTTATTCGAGCATTAGGTCAGAAGAAATACCGCAAGCAATACAACCAGTATTTAGTTCAAGGTGAAAAAAATGTCCTTGAGTTATTAAACAGTGGTTTGAGTATCGCAAATATATTCGCAACCCCCGCGTTTATTGCCGCGCATCGCTCAGCACTTGCAGCCCATCAAATTATCGAAGCCGATGAAGACAGTCTAACGAAAGCCAGCACCTTGGTGACCAATAACGCAGCCATTGCTGTTGTTGATATGCCAAAGCAGCAAGCATTACCCACCTCGGGCCTTATTTTAGCGCTAGACGGCGTATCAGACCCCGGTAACTTAGGCACAATTATTCGCGTGGCGGACTGGTATGGAATTAACCATATAGTGACAAGCCAAGACAGTGCCGATGCATATAATCCAAAAACCATTAGTGCAACCATGGGGTCATTTGCCCGTGTGACAGTGTCGCAAACCGATTTAACGTGCTATTTACCGAGCTTAAACCTGCCCGTTTATGGGGCTTTTTTAGCGGGTGATAATATTCATCAAGCAAAGCTTAAACAAGATGCTGTTCTTTTAATGGGCAGTGAGTCGCACGGTATTCGCCCAGATTGTGAAAAGCTGGTCACTGATAAAATAACCATACCTGCTTATGGTCAGGCTGAATCGCTGAACGTAGCCATGGCAACAGGCATTATTTTAGATAATTTTAAACGTCACGCTTAACCTTTTGTTATAAAATGAGTTAAATTGCAGAATAATAATAAAAATCGGTAAAACAACTAGATGCGCTTAAGCACCATAAAGTTAGCGGGTTTCAAATCGTTTGTTGAACCCACTAAAATCCCATTTCCTGATCAAATGACTTGTGTTGTCGGGCCTAACGGCTGTGGCAAATCAAATGTTATTGATGCGGTGCGCTGGGTGCTTGGTGAAAGTTCAGCGAAGAACTTACGTGGCGATGCCATGACCGATGTTATTTTTAATGGCTCAACCAATCGTAAGCCGATTTCACAGGCCTCTGTTGAGCTAATTTTTGATAATACCAGTGGTCATTTACCGAATACGTTTGCTGACAGGAACCAAGTTGCTATTAAGCGTTTGGTAACGCGTGATGGGCAATCTATTTATTTTCTTAATGGCAGCAAATGTCGTAAGCGCGACATTACTGATATTTTCTTGGGAACAGGGCTTGGGCCGCGAAGCTATGCCATTATAGAACAAGGCATGATATCGCGACTAATCGAGAGTAAGCCTGCCGATTTGCGTGTGTTTTTAGAAGAAGCCGCGGGGGTGTCTAAATACAAAGAGCGCCGACGCGAAACACAAACCCGTATTAAAAGTACTCGCGAAAACCTTGAGCGCTTACTGGATGTTCGTAAAGAGTTACAAACGCAACTCGATAAACTTGCTGTACAGTCAGTCGACGCGAAAAAATACCGTGAGTTAAAAGCCACAGAGCGGACTCTAAAAGGGCAAATTGCGGTTTTAAAGTGGCAAAAGCTGCATCAACAGCAAGTTGATAAGGCTGCTGAAATAGATAAGCTTAAAGAACAAATACAGTTTTTTAAAGAAGCCCACTCTGGTCATGATGATGTTTTAGCGAGCCTTGAGAATCAAGTACAGCTTGAGCAGCAAAAATTACAAGATGCACAACACGCGCAGCACCAAACTCACACTGAGTTAACGCGTAAAGAGCAGCAACAAATCAGCTTAAAGCAACAGCAGCAAAATATTAGTCAAAACTTGATTAAGCAGCAGCAACTGCAATTGCAAAACAAAGAGTTGCAGGCTGAGCAACACGCTGCGGCTTCTTTACTGCAAGAGCAGTTACAAGAAGCGATAGAGCAAAGTTTATTATGTGCAGAGCACGTGGCCGAAGTTGAACTTCACGCATCAGAACAACATCAGCACAGACATACTGCTTCACAGGAATACCAGCGTGCATTAGAGCAAAGTCAAACGCTCAGTAGTGAGGTGACAGTAGCCAAAAATCAGCTGGCGCATTTTTCGCAATCCATCGACCAACTAGAGACACAGCTTAAACAGCTTACGGACGAAATCAGTGAGCTTGAAGCGACTCCTGTTGCGACGCAGATTACTGAGCAGCAAACTCATATCCAAGCGCTCACCAAGGAACTTGCTCAACAGCAAACGGCTCTGAATCGGCTGACACAAAATCTAGTGCAAACAGAGACAGAGCAAGCACAGTTAGCGCAAGCACTACAACGGGTGCAACAACACAGCAATGAAAATAAAGCCAGTATTGCGGCACTGAGTTCAGTCCTGAGTGAGCATGCTGACAGTGACCGCACTTCTTTATTATCACAATTAAAAGTAACGCCAGGTTTTGAGCCTCTCGTTGAGCAAGCTTTACTGGGTCTTGAGCATTTACAGGTCAGCAAAAATGCGCAGCCTAATAGTGTTTGGTCACAGACCCTTGCTGTGCCTGATCATTCATTAGCACAATACATTGAACAGGGGATTTACCCTGAATTGCTGACACGATTTGCATTTCAAGCAACGTTTGATGAAGCGATTCTAGCGGATCCATATTGGCTCGCCGTGATTGATGAAAAGGGCTGTATTTATGGTCGTAATTTTCAAGCTGATGCAAAAAAAGACACGGACAACTCACTGCTGTTAAAACATGCCCAGTTGAGTGATGCAGAGGAACTTGATGAAGAGCTCAATGAGCAAATCGCAGACAAGCAACAGCAGCTCGACAGTCACCTTACCAAAAAGAACACGCTCATCGCTGAAAAAGAGCAACACAGAGAGCGTATTCATCACGTTGCGCAGCAAATTGCCTCAGCAAGTACTCGCAGAGACATGCTCCTTGAGCAGCAAACGCAGTGGCAAAATCAACTGGCTAAATTACAGCTGCGCAAAACGTCGCTTAAAGAGCAAATGCAAGGTGTCGTTCAGCAACAAGAAAACCAACAATTGCGCCTAGAAGATTTGCTAGAACACCACGCAACGCTTGAAAGTAACCTTGAACAGGCTAAGCAAGTGCAAATGGATGCTGACAATCAGTATCGCCAAGTTGCGTCTCAATTAGAGCATTACAAGACACTTGCCCATCAAGCGAATTTAGCGGAACAAAAAGCCCGTAGTGAGTGTCAACTCAGTGAAACAAAATTACAACATGCTGATGCAGCACATACAGCCGCAAGTGACGCTGTTTTAGAATTAACAGCGCAGTTAGAAGAGTTAGTGATCCCGCTTGAAGAGACGGCAGAGCATATTGTGTTATTGCTTGAAAAACATCAACAAAGTGACGTTGAGCTAAAAAACTTGCAAGCGTCACTGACTCACGCTAAAAAGGAACTAGCGGATAAGCAGGCATCGCTTAAATCATCGCAATCAGAGCTAGTTACGTTGCAAGAACAACTGCAATCACTGGCGTTAGATGAACAAAGTTTGCTTGTAAAAGCGCAAGCGGCGCTGGAGCCACTTGAAGAGTTGGATCAACACTTAAAAACAGTGCTTGAATCACTGCCAGACAATGCCAACTTAAATAGTATGCAAAGCATGCTATCTAAAACGACGCAGGGCTTACATGAACTAGGGGCAGTTAACTTAGCCGCGATCGATGAGTTTGAGCAGGCTAAGCAGCGAAGTGACTATTTAGATCAGCAACTTGATGATTTAACTCAAGCACTTAATACGCTTGAGGGCGCGATTCAAAAAATCGACCGCGAAACGAAAAATCGATTTAAGGCGACGTTTGAACAAGTAAATAGTGATTTTGGTGAGTTATTTCCAAAAGTATTTGGCGGCGGAAGCGCTTACTTAGAATTAACCAGTGATGACTTGCTTGAAAGTGGTGTTAGTATAATGGCACGGCCTCCTGGCAAGAAAAATTCGACAATTCACCTGCTTAGTGGTGGAGAAAAAGCGCTGACCGCATTATCATTGGTGTTTTCAATATTCAGGCTCAATCCAGCTCCATTCTGTATGCTAGATGAAGTGGATGCGCCATTGGATGATGCAAATGTGGGTCGTTTTTGCCGTTTGGTAGAAGAGATGTCACAATCAGTGCAATTTATTTATATCAGTCATAATAAGATTGCTATGGAAATGGCAGGCAGATTGACGGGTGTAACTATGGCTGAACCAGGCGTTTCACGTATGGTTGCCGTAGATATCGAACAAGCTGTGCAAATGGCACATGCATAAATTTAGTTTGGCATATCAAATAATAAAGGTGAGGGGATGGCCGAAGAATTAAGATGGGCTTTAATCGTAATCAGTGTATTTGTCATTGGTGGTTTATTAATTCATGGTTTATGGTCTGTGCGCAAAAAGGATAATCCTGATGTTGAGCAGCAAGAACGGGTTGAGCCAAATGAAGCAAGTGCAGAAACGAGTGAATCTTCACAGCCTTATGCGCAAGAGCGTGATGAGCCTGAGTTTGGTGATTTAAGCTTTACTGCTGAAAACACCGAAGAGCCAGACGTTGAAGTCGAAGAAGCGGCTGACACTGAAGAGCAACCAGAATCGCCTGCACCGACAGACTTTATAATTGTGCACTTACAGATGCCTGAAGGCTTAGCAATGGAGGGCAGTCAATTACTGCCAGCTGTTAATATGCTAGGTTTCAAATACTCGGATGAAGGCTTCTTTAATCGCCATCTAGACCCCGCTGGAACAGGCCCTGTGTTATTCCGTTTGGTGAATATGTACAATCCTGGAACGTTTGATATTGATAATATGGAACAGTTCAGCACAGCGGGTGTCAGTTTGTTTATGACATTACCATGCGATGGTGATGGCCTAAGTGCCTTCAATATGTTGCACAGCGCTGCTAAAAAGTTAGCGGATGAGTTTGGTGCGACTATTTTAGATAGCAACCGTGAAGAAATGACGGTTGATAGCGTACGTGAATATGTTGAAAAGGTAAGAAGCTTTTCAGCGTAATCCATATTCGCAAGTAAATGATTGTTAGGCCACTTGGCGTTAAGTCGTCTAAGTGGCTTTTTTATGTAGATTTTTGAGGTTTTCATGTCCAGCCCTATCTTTGAGCAAATTAGTCAACTACGTGCCCAGTTAGAAGAGCATAACCATAATTATTATGTGCTGGATGCACCCAGTATTCCCGATGCTGAATATGACCGCTTAATGCGAGAACTAAGTAGCTTAGAGCAAGCAAATCCTGAGTTTCAGAGCCCTGATTCACCCAGCCAAAAAGTGGGTGGAGCCGCGCTTGATAAATTTGAACAAGTAACCCACCAAGTTCCTATGTTGTCGCTTGATAATGCTTTTTCACAAGAAGAGTTTGCGGCGTTTAATCGCCGAATTAAAGAGCGCGTGATGGATTCCCGCGAACTCACATTTTGCTGCGAACCAAAGCTTGACGGTTTAGCTGTGTCGATTATTTATCGTAATGGTGTGCTGGTTCAAGCTGCAACACGTGGCGATGGTATGGTGGGTGAGAACATTACACAAAACGTGAAAACGATTCGTAATGTGCCATTAAAACTTCGCGGCAATGACTTTCCTGCTGAACTTGAAGTACGCGGCGAAGTATTTATGGACAGTGCAGGCTTTGCAAAACTGAACAGCGACGCTGAAAAGCGAGGCGAAAAGGTATTTGTTAACCCTCGTAATGCTGCGGCTGGGAGTTTACGTCAGCTCGATTCTAAGGTAACGGCAAAACGCCCATTAATGTTTTATGCATACAGCACAGGGCTGGTGGCTGATGGGCAATTGCCAGAAGATCATTACCAACAACTGGCAAAATTGACTGATTGGGGATTACCACTTTGCCCTGAAACTAAGTTAGTTGAAGGTCAACAGGCGGCGCTTGATTATTACCAAGACATCTTAGCGCGCCGAAGTGAGCTTGCCTATGAAATTGACGGAGTGGTTATTAAGGTCAACGACAAAAAGCTCCAAGAGCGCTTGGGCTTTGTTGCCCGCGCCCCCCGTTGGGCTATTGCGTTTAAGTTTCCAGCTCAAGAAGAAATTACACAACTTTTAGATGTTGAATTCCAAGTAGGCCGAACGGGTGCAATTACACCGGTAGCACGTTTGGAGCCCGTATTTGTTGGCGGAGTGACTGTATCGAATGCCACTTTGCATAATGGGGATGAAATAGCCCGTTTAGGCGTTAAAATTGGCGATACGGTGATTATTCGCCGCGCAGGCGATGTAATCCCTCAAATTACCCAAGTGGTACTGGAGCGTCGTCCTGAGAGTGCAAGAGAGATTGTATTCCCAACCACTTGTCCAATTTGTGACTCGCATGTAGAGCGTATCGAGGGTGAAGCAGTTGCACGATGCACCGGTGGGTTGGTGTGCCAAGCACAACGTAAACAAGCAATTAAGCATTTTGCTTCACGTAAAGCGCTTGATATTGACGGGTTAGGAGACAAAATTGTTGACCAATTAGTCGATCGTGAGCTTATCAAAACGCCTGCTGATTTATTTATTTTAAAACAAGGTCACTTTGAGTCACTTGAACGAATGGGGCCAAAGTCTGCTAAAAATTTGGTGAATGCGCTGCAAGAGGCAAAGCAAACTACGTTAGCTAAATTTCTTTACTCTTTGGGTATTCGTGAAGTCGGTGAAGCAACAGCTCAAAACCTCGCTAATCACTTTTTAACCTTAGAGAAAATTACACAAGCCAGTGTTGATGCACTAACAGAAGTGAGCGATGTGGGTGAAATTGTTGCTAAGCATGTGCGCGGGTTCTTTAGTGAAGAGCACAACATGGCTGTTGTTAATGCGTTAATAGAGCAGGGAATTCATTGGCCAGCTTTAAATGCACCAAGCGCTGAGAAGCAACCTTTAGCTGGTCTGACGTATGTTTTAACAGGCACCTTAAGTGAGCTTAATCGAAACGATGCGAAAGCGCGTCTGCAAGCTCTCGGTGCAAAAGTATCGGGGAGTGTGTCGGCTAAAACAAATGCCCTTATTGCAGGTGAAAAAGCAGGCTCTAAACTAACAAAAGCACAAGAGTTGGGTATTGAGGTGCTTACTGAAGCCGATTTAATTACTTTATTAAGTGAACACAATGGATAGTTTTCAGCAAGCTGTCTCGTCAGTCGCTTTAACGATAGGGCAGTGGATTCAACCCCATTTGTATAATATTTCTTTATTGTTAGTGGTGTGTTTTATCTCATTATATGCCAACGATATTATTAAAGTGACTAAGCGCTTTGTTGCCAGACGTCACTTTATTATTCGCGTGTTATGCTTTGTTGCCGTGACAGGCTTTGGTATGGGGCTTTTGGTGGTGTTTGTGACGCCATTTTTAAGTAAGCTACTGATGTTATTAGGTATAAAGTGGTTAGGTTTAACGTTAACCGGTGCATTCTTGGTATTGGGTGTTATCGCAGATAAGAAGAATCAGCTATGATGCGTTACGGGCCAGAATATTGGGATAAACATGGCGCTTATCGAACCCCCATAGCGTTTCATTTAACCTTGTTAGTACTGCTTCGTAGTTATTTTATCTGGTTAATGGCCGCGCTAAGTCGGCGCCCTGATTTAGATATTATGTCGTTGTTTTTTAGCTCTAAATCAGAATTTTTTATGGCGATAGGCATTGCAGCAATTGCGCTGTTACCCGCGGTTGTTTTTTGTTTTAGAAGGCCACAAGAAAACCCTGAAACCGCTAAGCGGTGGGCAACTGTGTGGCGTTTTATGCGATGGCCTTTGATTGTGTGTGCTGTGATAGATTTAGGCTGGCTGACCTACCAAGCCGCGCACAGTTATTATCAATTCTCATTTTTTTTGGCGTGCCAAATGGTATTGGTGCTTTGGGTGCTACTTTATCTGGTAAAAAGTCGCTATTTATCCGTGTTTTTCAATGATTGGCCCGATCCAATCGTAAAAAAAGGAAACTAACCATGCTGGCTATTAATCAATTACTAGCAAAAATTTCAGCATTGATTGCAGTGGTATTGATTGCCCTGTGGTTTTTTACACCACTTTGGCACAGTGTCGCGTTTTCTTTTTTTGTTCTTTTGTGGGCTTTTATTACAGTATCAAGTCTGTACCGTGTGACACCTTTATTCGTGTCACGCAATCCAATTGAAGATTCATTAAAGCGCGATGTTAACCAGTTAGCATTGATTAGCCTTTCCGGTTTGTTTGATTTTAAACGCAAAGCGGAATTTGTATTAATAGGGCAGATTAAAAAGATAAAAATTGGCGATGGCATTATTCATGTTACCGATATCAATGAACAGACATTGACCGCAGTTTTAAGCGTTGCAGAGTCGAAAATTGACGCTTATTTACATACCTTACTGTCTGAACGAGAACGCGAAAATATAAAAATAATTAAGCAGTCTAGTACCGACTAGCCATAATACAGAATCATTTGATGGACTTAGCCTGTTGCTATCTGCGTTAAAAATTGCTCATGAACGACAGTTTCGTTGTGGGCGTTAGAGCAAGGCAGGAGCAATGGCCGATAGCAACTAAATATCATCGTTTATGCCTTGCGACCACACGGTTTTTTTTGCATCAAAATAGATCATTTAAGTAAGTAAATTGGTATAAGGTTTAATTTGCTTAACTATTTTTTAAGCAGTATTTTGAACGTGGGTTTATCAATCCTAGGAGAACACAATGTTAACTTGGCAAGATATTTTAGAGTTTGCCCACAACGGCAATCCAACACCTCCCCGTAGAGTTGAAAAAACGCCATTAGAGTGGCAGCGTGAGCTTGCGCAAGATACTTTCTATGTAACACGCCAAAAAGGCACAGAGCGTCCGCACAGCTCTGATTCATGCACACTCTTTGAGCCTGGGAAATATGCGTGTGTATGTTGCGATAATTTATTGTTTGATGCCGATGAAAAGTTTGACAGTGGCACTGGTTGGCCTTCATTTACCCAACCAAGCAGCGTCGATAGCATTGCGTACATAGCCGATACAAGTCACGGTATGCAACGTATTGAGGCTATTTGTAATGTCTGCGATGCCCATTTAGGTCATGTTTTTCCTGATGGTCCGCCGCCAAGTGGTTTGCGCTACTGCATGAATGCGGTTGCAATGAAAAAATGCGATTAGGTAAACTAATCTAAATATTGCGCAATAATAAAAATAAGGTGCTCTCGGTAAATTGGCTTACTGATAGTGTAGTCTGTCAAGATACTTGATTGTGCCTTATCATCCTTTAAAGCCGAGGCTGTTACAGCAATAATCGGGATATGTTTAAAACGATCATCACTGCGAATTAACTGGCTGGCTTCAAGCCCTCCCATTACAGGCATCTTCAAATCCATTATGATTAGGTCAGGCTGATGTTGCTCTATTTTTTTCAGTGCATCTTCACCATTAATTGCCGTATCGATAGTAAAACTCCAGCGCGATAAGAATGATTCTAAATAATCACGGTTATAGGGAATGTCGTCTACGATTAAAATGCGCGCAGGATTAAAGTGATAACTAGTGATTGCAGGGTAATTACGGTGCTCAATTTCTGTTATTGATTCAGCTAACTCGACGTTGGGAATTGAAACAATAAACTCACTGCCTTTGCCTTTTTCACTGATAACCGATAACTCGCCGCCCATTAATTTTATAAAGCGTAATGAAATAGCAAGGCCTAAGCCTGTACCACCAAACTCAGAACTGCGTTGTCCTTGAACTTGTTCAAAGTCATTAAAGATTAAATCTTGTTGATCTTTTGGAATGCCTTTACCGGTATCTTTCACATGAATTTTTATATCAAGGTGGCTGTCGTCATCATGTGGTTTAAAGTCAAAGTATACGCTTACACTGCCTTGTGACGTAAACTTAATAGCATTACTTATTAAGTTGGTAAGTACTTGACGAAGCTTGTTACTGTCGAGCAATACGGGGGGAGTGAGATCAGGGTGTGCGGTTACTTTAAAATTGAGATCTTTTTGTGCGCTGAGCTGTAAAAACATCATATTTAATTCATGGCACATGGTGGGAATTTCAACCCGCTCAATATCGAGCTGCATTTTACCTGCATCGACTTTTGATAAATCAAGAATATCGTTTAGTACGTTTAATAACGAATTGCCTGAGATGGAAATCGCTTCAAGGTAGCGGCGTTTGTTTTTGTCGGTTTCGCTGTCTTGCAATAATTGGCTGAAGCCTAACACGGCATTTAAAGGTGTTCTTAACTCGTGAGACATATTGGCTAAAAAGCGACTTTTTGCTTGGTTTGATTGTTCTGCTTGTTCTTTTGCATCCAAGTATTCTTGAGTGCGCTTAGCCACGGTTTCTTCGAGTTGGCTGTGCTGTTCATGCATGCTGTTAATTTGTTGTCTAACCGCGGCTCGCATCATTTTAAAGCCACTGGCAAGTGTGCCTATTTCATCTTGGCTTTTAATATTAATAGGGCAATTTAAATCGCCTGTGGTCACTGCATGGGAGAACTCAACAAGTTGATCAATGGGTTGCAAAATTATGCGCCTAATAATGATATAAGCAATAATGAGTGCAGTTAGCAGATAGATTGCAAATAAAGAGACGGCGTTACTGATAATAGATTTGGTTTTTTGGGATAAATCGATGTCAGAAAACGTGACAATAACGTAACCAATATTTTCACCGTAATGATTTTTTACTGGCACTGTTACAGCGTACTGGTGATCAAGCGCGATAATATTATTTCGTCTCGGATTGAGTTGCTGCAATATCGTTTGATTCGTCTCTAAGGTATCGACTTTGCTGTTATCGGGGTGAGCCGCAATAAAGTTATTTTGATCAATAAAATAAATGGTTTTGAGGTCATCAAAGGTATTATGTTTGAGAATATTTTTTAATGTTATCCCCTGAATTTTTAAGACCCAACTGCCAGCGGTGTTATCTGATGTTAATGAGTTTATTTCAGACAGCATCGGCGAAACAATCGCGTCTGCTTTTTCACTCATATTAAGCAAGGTTTGCTCTTTTAATTCCAAGACATGTATAGCCGTGCTCACGCCTAAAATTAGCGTGATAGTAAAACCGATGATTATCAGAATTTTATGCGCAATACTGATTCTCATTGGCTGCTCTTAGTTTGTGTTTTTAAAGCGTGCATGTTTGCATTAATTTTTGCATCAGTACTTTTAATTAATTGTTTAATGTCGGCACCATAAAATATTTGGCTAAATGTTTGCGAAATAATTTCACCAATGACTGGAAATTCAACCATACCGGCTTGCAGTCGATCAGGCGTGGCATGCTCAAATACCCATAGCATTGCGTTGTTAAAGCCGGGTTTATTGACTAAAGTAAATAGCTTTTCGTGCCATACCTTTTGTCTTGGTGGCGACCCCCCGGTGCTGAGTAAAGCGGCCGTTTGCTCACTCGTCGCCCATTGAATAAATAACCAGGCTGCAATTTTTTTATTAGAATGACTATTAATCGCAAATGCCCATGCCCATGGTGATGTTTCTCTGGCAACAGGTCCTTTTGGAAGGGGAGCGGCTTCCCATTTATTCCAAATATCGGATTCTTCAGCCGTGTCTATTTCATTGTAAAAGTGAGACGCAAGGATTGCCGAAGCCAGTTTGCCGTGTTTAAACAATTGACGTATCTCATAAAAATGCAGTAAGCGGCTATTTTCCGGATTACCGTAACCTGTGACTAAGTTCCGATACATTTTAAGGCTTTGTGCCGTCTGTGGACTATCAAATGTTGATATACCTTGTTCATTGAGCACTTCTGCGCCATAGGCACGCATTACGGGTAACACCGTCCATGTATTAAGCCCTGCACCGGGTAGTGTGCGTGAAGCAAACGCGTGCATGCCGGCGAGTTTAGAGTCGGCATCAATCGCGCGCTGTAATTTTATTTTAGTTGCGTGTAACTGCTCGTAAGTATCTGGCACTTCAAGATTAAAGCGCTCAAATAAATCTTTGCGATAAAAATAAATAGGGGCTGAAAAATCAAAAGGTAAAGAATAAAGTTTGTTATCTATTTTGCAAAGAGTGAGGCTTCTTTCGCTAATATCTTCAAGTTGATACCACGTTTTATCAGTTATGAGTGGGTTATCTAGATAAGGTTGTAGGGGCTCTATCCAGCCTTGATTTTGTGCTTCACCTAAAAATGTAATGCCCATAGGCAATACATCGTATAGGCCTAAACCTTCGCTTAAATCTTGATGACGACGAGAGCGCATTTGAGATTGTTCCAGCGCATGAAAACCAACAGAAATCCCGGTAAGTTGCTCAAACAGGGGGATATAAGGTTTAAGGGCCAAAAATGCGGGCTGCTCGTCAGCCAGTATATTTATATGACTGCCTGCTTCACTTTGCCAATTTATATTAGCTTGCTGCCAATACTGCAAAGTAGCAGAAGCAATACTGACTGGACTGAAGAGTGCTATTGCAGCTAAAAGAAGCTTAATAGATTTCAAAAAAGGGCGCTCCATAATGAGAACATTTACTCAGATAGCTGAAGATTCATTTTTGCAGCTTGCGCTTTTATTTTTTCGAAGCGAGTGGCTTGCTCATCGTGTAATGTGTATTCATTAAGTAAAGCGTAGCATTTTTTTGCTAGCAATAAGTTAAATGATTGCCCTTGCGCATTAGAGTCGAATAAACATTGTAAAAGATTCAATGCAATACTGGCGTTTTTAGGCATAATTCTAAAGGCCTGTGTAAACGCTTCGAGCGCAATATTTAGCTGGCCTTTATTAAATTGCGTAACAGCATGGTTATTGAGTTCTTTCGGCCCCATTTTGATATCACGACGTTCAGTTTGCTGTTGTTGAATGTAGCGAAGAAACACAGGATCACTTACCGAAGGATGGCGCTCACAATGGCTTATAATTTGATTAAAGAGTGTTTGCGCTTTGTTGTGAAAACCGAGCTCGTGGAATGCCTTTGCTTTATCAAGCGCACCATCAACAGAACGAATTTGACTGTCACTCTCATCAAGTTGCTCGATTAGGGCCTTTGCTTTTTTATGCTCGTCTTTCAAATAATGTAAACGTGCGTTGAGTACATCAATTTGGGTTTGATTGTTACTATTTGGAAACTGTTGTTTTAAATCATTTAAATATTGATTTGTTTGTCTCGCAATACGATTAACTTGGTCTGTTTGATCTGTTGTCAGAGCAAAATCGATACCTGCCCGTGCTGCATTTAAGTATATATCAGGGTGATCGTGTATGGAGTGCTTTGCATAACTGGCGATATCTTTTTGCGTTAAGTAGCTTTTCTCGTAGTCATGATTTAACAGTGATACATGGCTGAGTGCTTTTTGTCGCTCAATGTTTCTTGGTGCTATATCAACAGCTTGACTAAAAAATAGTTGAGCGTCATCAAACTTATTAAGTTTAATGTCTAAACGACCTAACAAATCAAGGGCCACAAGGCGAGTTTCACTGCGCTGTAGCATGGTTTTTAACATGCGTTGAGCAAGAATATGCTCATTATTGGCAATAAGCGCCTCTACTAACCCGACTTTAGCCCACGTAAACTTTTGTATATCGAGTACGGATTTAAAAAATGTTTTTGCATCTTCATTTCGATTTAAACGAAGTAGGGCATCACCTTTTAATCGTAATAAAATGGCACTGTAGGTATTACTTTTATTTTGTAGTAATTCATCGATTTTCTTTATTGCTTTCGAGTCATTTTCATCATCAATTAGCTGATAAACACTGTAAAGGTGGTGCTTACGTAGTAGTACTTTCTCAATACGGCTTTTTAATTCATAAATGGTAAATGGCTTTACTAAAAAATCGTCAGGCTGGAGCTCTAACACACTGTGAACTAGAGAACCGCTTGTTTCGGCTGAAATGAAAATAAACCCTGTGGAGTTTTTAATTAAGCGTTTAACTTTAAGTTCTTCGTAAAGTTGGTAGCCATCTTGGTGCTTACTTAAATTGAATGAGCAAACGATGAGATCAAATTGTTCGTCCTGACATTGTTCTTTGGCTGAAATGGCATGGTCAGCAAAGCGCAGTTGTCGAAAACCTAATCCTTCGAGGGATTGTTTCATGTAGCTTTGAGCGAGTGGTTGCTCTTCAACTATTAAAATTTTGGCTTTCGAAAAAATCTTTGCAGGCATTGGACTTGCGATCGAGTGATATTAACAGTGACTATAATAAACAGTCTAGCTGCTGACAAGGCAAATTACAGGTTTTCAGTTAATTTAAAAACCTGACTCATGCTATAGCATGACTTATGTCGTATTTTTTATTTCCTTTTTATCTCAAAGAATTAGCTTAACAATCAGCTACAAACGTGATGATATTTATATTAGTGAATATCAAAAATGGCACAACGACTAGACGTGTTTTACAGGTGGTGGGTCGTACTGGACTAGCACCATCGAGCCGAGTCTTTGTAGAGAGTAACGATGCTTTTAGAAAATTTTTAATATGGAGCATAGAAAAGAGTGTTTTATAGCTGGTGGGTCGTACTGGACTTGCACCATCGAGCCTAGTCTTTGTAGAGAGTGGCGATGCTTTTAGAAAATTTTTAATATGGAGTATGGAAAAGAGTGTTTTATAGGGGTGGGTTGTACTGAACTTGAATCATCGAGCTTAGTCTTTGTAAAGAGTGGCGATGCTTTTAGAAAGTTTAGAATATAAAGTATGGAGTATGGAGTATGAAAAGAGAGTTTTATATGTGGTGGGTCGTACTGGACTTGAACCAGTGACCCTCGCCTTGTAAGGGCGATGCTCTCCCAACTGAGCTAACGACCCACATATAATTGCCGAAAGGCTAATTTGTAAAGATTAAATGGTGGGTCGTACTGGACTTGAACCAGTGACCCTCGCCTTGTAAGGGCGATGCTCTCCCAACTGAGCTAACGACCCAAATAATCTTTTTCTTCGCGATACCATTTTTGAAATGGTGGGTCGTACTGGACTTGAACCAGTGACCCTCGCCTTGTAAGGGCGATGCTCTCCCAACTGAGCTAACGACCCGCGAAGAATAATCTAAATGAGAACACCATTAAACTTGGATTAATGGTGGGTCGTACTGGACTTGAACCAGTGACCCTCGCCTTGTAAGGGCGATGCTCTCCCAACTGAGCTAACGACCCATTTAGATTGTGTAATATGAAGTACCATTAAAAGATAATGGTGGGTCGTACTGGACTTGAACCAGTGACCCTCGCCTTGTAAGGGCGATGCTCTCCCAACTGAGCTAACGACCCATATTACATGCAATAAATTCTTAATGTTGAGTTTACACCATTTAAATGGTGGGTCGTACTGGACTTGAACCAGTGACCCTCGCCTTGTAAGGGCGATGCTCTCCCAACTGAGCTAACGACCCATTAAGAACTTTAGATATGAACACCATTTAATAATGGTGGGTCGTACTGGACTTGAACCAGTGACCCTCGCCTTGTAAGGGCGATGCTCTCCCAACTGAGCTAACGACCCATATCTAAAAAACAACTCATTGCTGCGTTGTTGTGGGGCGCTATTATAGATAGAGTTGTAAATGTGTCAACACTTGAATGAGTAAAAATGTGCTAGATGCAGCTTTTATAAACAACGACATGGCTTTTTTACATTTTTTGATGAACAATTATGCAATTCAGTGCTTTTCCTTCTATACGCAAGCTGACTTTTAGGCTGTTTGGGGTCAATTACTTTAGCGAGGATGAGCTGTGTTAGTTTTGTTTATATGTAAATGCATTTGTCGGTTGTATAAATAAGTACAACGCAGTGCTCTTTTTTAACGTTAATTAAAAGGGCGTGGGGGAGGGGAAGAATGATCAATTTAGTTATAAAATTAAGATATCGCCGTTTTCCATATAAATGTATACCTTTTAGTAAGCGAAACCTCCTTTCATTGAGGCACAATAAAATCTAAACAGCACGCTAATATGTAAAATTCAGCTATTTATTAGTGGATTGTATAAAATAGCTTCTCCTCGGGGTGTTATTTAGTCAGCTTGTTGAAATTTAAATCATTTAAATAAAGTTAGATAAAAAACTGTTGACTTTATTTGGGGGGCTGCATAGAATGCGCCCCGCACTCAGCGATACACGTCAGCATTAGTTGGTAGTGTGTATGCAAAGTCGGGGCTATAGCTCAGCTGGGAGAGCGCTTCGCTGGCAGCGAAGAGGTCTGCGGTTCGATCCCGCATAGCTCCACCAATTTTGCATAGTGTTTGTCCTAGGGTAGCAGTTTCTGCGTCCCCATCGTCTAGAGGCCTAGGACACCGCCCTTTCACGGCGGTAACAGGGGTTCGAATCCCCTTGGGGACGCCACTTATTTATGTAAGTGAGCTAATACTAAGGCGCTAAACATGTCAATCTCGAGTATTTACATGTTAATTTAGCAACCTTACTCTGATATGAGTCAAACTATCATTTAATGTCCTAGTGACACATTTTTGTGTCCCCATCGTCTAGAGGCCTAGGACACCGCCCTTTCACGGCGGTAACAGGGGTTCGAATCCCCTTGGGGACGCCACTTACTTTAACCGTGTTAAAGAAGGTGTTGTGTTATTAAACAGCTCGCCTGAATCGAGCTTAACTATTCAGTTGTCCTAGTGACACATTCTTGTGTCCCCATCGTCTAGAGGCCTAGGACACCGCCCTTTCACGGCGGTAACAGGGGTTCGAATCCCCTTGGGGACGCCACTTACTTTAACCATGTTAAAGAGGGTGTTGTGTTATTAAACAGCTCGTCTGAATCGAGTTTAACTATTCAGTTGTCCTAGTGACACATTTTTGTGTCCCCATCGTCTAGAGGCCTAGGACACCGCCCTTTCACGGCGGTAACAGGGGTTCGAATCCCCTTGGGGACGCCACTTACTTTAACCGTGTTAAAGAGGGTGTTGTGTTATTAAACAGCTCGCCTGAATCGAGTTTAACTATTCAGTTGTCCTAGTGACACATTCTTGTGTCCCCATCGTCTAGAGGCCTAGGACACCGCCCTTTCACGGCGGTAACAGGGGTTCGAATCCCCTTGGGGACGCCACTTACTTTAACCGTGTTAAAGAGGGTGTTGTGTTATTAAACAGCTCGCCTGAATCGAGCTTAACTATTCAGTTGTCCTAGTGACACATTCTTGTGTCCCCATCGTCTAGAGGCCTAGGACACCGCCCTTTCACGGCGGTAACAGGGGTTCGAATCCCCTTGGGGACGCCACTTACTTTAACCGTGTTAAAGAGGGTGTTGTGTTATTAAACAGCTCGCCTGAATCGAGTTTAACTATTCAGTTGTCCTAGTGACACAGAAACTTTCTGTTTAAGCTAAGGCCATTCGCCTAACAGGCTCGGTCTCATCTTACGCAGAAATAGCAAATCAGTGATTTGCAAACCAATTTCTGCGTCCCCATCGTCTAGAGGCCTAGGACACCGCCCTTTCACGGCGGTAACAGGGGTTCGAATCCCCTTGGGGACGCCACTTACTTTAACCGTGTTAAAGAGGGTGTTGTGTTATTAAACAGCTCGCCTGAATCGAGTTTAACTATTCAGTTGTCCTAGTGACACAGAAACTTTCTGTTTAAGCTAAGGCCATTCGCCTAACAGGCTCGGTCTCATCTTACGCAGAAATAGCAAATCAGTGATTTGCAAACCAATTTCTGCGTCCCCATCGTCTAGAGGCCTAGGACACCGCCCTTTCACGGCGGTAACAGGGGTTCGAATCCCCTTGGGGACGCCACTTACTTGCGTAATTTACATTTATTGCACAGTGAATACTGTAAGATTCAATTCAAAAACTCCTATTTATACATCCCATACTTATCTTATAAAAATCAATTATCTACGCTATTTAATTTCGACTTTTCTCTGATATTTTTAAAAATCACAGTACAGATCTTTACTTCTCACTGCGACAGACCGTTTTAATCTATTTCTAATGCTTCCTGCGACACATCATTTATGTCTAATTTGAGGCATTGTTTTTAAAAGGTGTGACGTTAACGAGTATGAGTGGAGACCTTATACCATATATGGACTCTCTCCGATTGCAAGACAGTAATTGATAGAATTTCAAAGTTCATTGCTGCCATATATTCGGCTTTTTTATGAGCAGATTTATCCGCTCTAGCCCTGATGGATATCCGCCCCTATCACCTTATCAATCTCGACGGCTTCTAACAGCCTTTGGTATTATCAGGTTTAAATAGGACGGCTATGAACCGTTTTCCGTCAATCTCAATCTTTGCAATTTTTGCTATTGAACTTTTGTCTTTTAATTGCGGTTAATGTTTTTATACAAATTTGTACCTCTCTTGTTTTACGGTCATCGCCCATGCCATTCGCGCCATTTTATTCGCTAATGCAACCACTGCTTTATTAAATGGCAGCCGCTCCCGCAGGTTATTTGCCCATAAGCTTACCTTGTCAGCTTTACTCCCCGATTTGACTAACGCAGCTCTGGCACCATTAATCAGCTGAGTTCGCAAATAAGTATTTCCTCGTTTACTTATTCCCTTTAACTTGGGGTTATCGCCAGTCGTATGCTGTTTGGCAACTAGTCCCAGCCAAGCTGCCATATGACGCCCACTTTTAAAGGTTTTACCATCACCTATTGCACTATACAAAGCTGTTGCGATGATGGGACCTATTCCTGTCATTGTTTCTAATTTCTGGCACTGCTCTATCTGATGGCTTAAAGCTTTTATCTCGCTATCCAAATCCGTGATTAACTTATCTACCTCAATTAATTCATCATACAAACTGGCTATATATCGACGAGACAATGGCGTTAACATGTTACTCGCATCTTCTAAAATATCGGGGATAGACTTTCTCACTTGATTAACGCCTTGCGAGAGGCTAATACCATATTCGGCTAAGAGGCCTCTGGTTTGATTCACTAAGGCCGTTCTACATTTTATTCGCCGCTCTCTTATACGGTGCAACAGTTGAATGTCTTGTTGCTCTACACTTTTTATTGGCACAAATCGCATATTCACTCGTTGTGAAGCTTCAGCTATCGCTTCTGCATCATTGAAATCATTTTTATTTCCTTTTCGGTAAGGGACTACATATTGTGGAGCGATAACTTTCACTTCATGACCATAGTTTTGAATACTTTGTGCCCAGTAGTTTGATGAGCCACACGCTTCCATGACGACAATTGCGGGCTCTAAATTACAAAAATACTCTTTCATGTTAGTGCGTTTGAGCTTTTTCTTTTTGAGCACTTTTCCCGAGTTTGATAACCAAACTAAATGAAAAATGTTCTTGGCGATATCTAATCCAATTGTTATTTTATTCATGTGACTCTCTCTACTTTGTTTACGCTAAAACTTACCCTAAACTACTATGGCGCATTATGACGCCGTTGGGGAGTGGAGAGAGTCCATTCCATTAATCCGCAAAAATACTTATACCAATCCGCAAAAATACTTAATCATTTTGAGTGATTAAACCAGTCGCTACCTGCGTTAAAAATTTCTGATTTACGACTGCATGGATGCAGGAGGTAGAGCAATGCAGGAGCAATTGCCGAGAACAACTAAATAACTAAATTTTTGCCTTGTTATCAACGCGGTTTTATTGCCTCAAAATAGACCACTTAATTAAGCGGAATGGTATTATTTGGTTAATTTGTTTTGCAATTGTTGGTTTAGTGATCACAAAGTTGAGATGTAAGAAAACCCCTGATTAAGCTAGGCAATTGTAAACAAGTGTGCTTAACTAAATTTATAATTTTCTGTTTATTAAGTAGATACGAGTGTGTGGCGAGTATTTGGGTTGGTAGTGCTGTTGGCAATGTTCCCGTGTTATGCCACGACAATTAAGCTGGCCTATACAATGAAGCATGATAACTTCAATCAACTGTTAAGTGAGCTGGCTGAGCAAACAGAATTAACGGTTGATTCTGTGTTGGTTGACCAAAAAGCGTTAAAAGTACGGCTTGTTCAAGCCAATAGTGCGACAACCACCGATGCCGTAATTTTTCCTGCTGACCATCTGGGTCTGAACAAATACGCTAATTTTAGTGTTATTCCCGAATCACTAATAGCTGAAACAACAGATAAACGCACTTTAGATACAACAAGAGTAAATGGCCAATTACTCGGCATTCCCATTATTCAAGGTAATCATCTACTGCTTTTTTATAACACTCGGTACGTAAAGAAAAAAATAAATGACTGGCAGGATATTATTAAACTAAAACCTATGCTGCCTGAACAGGTGAAACTAATCACCTGGAGTTTTATGGAAATGTATTGGTTTATTCCATTTTTAAGCGCATTTGAAGGCGACCTGATTGTTGATGACAAAGTACTGTTGAATACATCTGCAATGCAATTAGCTCTGCGATATGTATGGGATTTAAATCAGCAAGGTATCGTGGACAGAGAGTGTGATTACAGCTGTTCACATGCCGCATTTCAAAACCAACAGGCTGCATTTATTATAAACGGTGCTTGGGCCCTCAATACTTACAAAGAAGCACTGGGGGAGCAGTTGGCCGTACAACCACTACCAAAACTGAATGGTCACTTCATGCAGCCGTACTACTCAACGTTTGTTTTAGCTTTTCCGAATAATAGTTTACAGGGCCCTAATAAAGACAACTTAATTAAGTTTGCAAAGGCTGTGCAACATGCACCATTTCAGCATTTAATTTGGCAAAAACTTCACGATATCCCAGTGAACACGCAAGTTTTAACGCAGCTTTTAGAGCAAAACGATGATACGTTACTTACCTTGCTTGCTGCTTTGCAACACACCAAACCAATGCCATCATCGGCTGCGATGATAATTGCATGGGAAGTGTTAACAAAAGGCTTTTCTCGTTATGGCAGTGGTGCGCTGACTGCCGAACAAGCAGGTTTATTTATGCAGGGACTCGCAGAGCGCTCAATTGCGAATGAAGAGGTGCAATGAACAGCCCACGGTTTAGCCAAGCATTATTCGCAAGTGTATTATTGCTGGTTATTATTCCGCTTTTGGTGCTGGCAGGCTTGATGATCGGGCGTTTTTATTTAAACTCGATTGAACAAGCTAAAACAAGCTTACAATGGCAGGCAAGAAATAACGCGGCAAGCTTGGAACAACTGATCTTCAAATTAGAAAAAAATAGTCAGTTATTAAGTAGTACAAAAGCGATAGCTGAGCTTCCAGATACCGTGGTGTATTCGCAATTTGCATTGGTTCAATTACAGCAATTTGTAACAGATAACCCACAAATAATTGCATCAATTGTTTTAGATAATCAAGGCTTTATTGTTGAAGGTTACCCAATAACATCGTTAACGCTAAATTACGCACTAACAAAAAGTATTCTCGATAGTGTGCAGATCTCGAACAATCAAAATAGCATTCAAGTAATTAATAAGCCGCAGTTGAATGAATTGCTCTTTCAAACAGAAGCCAAACAAAATGCATTAATAGCAATTACTTCAACGCTGTTACACGAGCAAGACTCGTTAAGTGAACCAATCCGAAAAACGGGGTTATTAGTGTCGTTCATTCCGTTATCTGAAGCATTAAAGTGGCTTGCTGTTCACAATGAGCAGCCTACTTACCAATCAGGTAAACAAGTACAAATTACCGTGCAAGATCATGTTTTATACAGTTTAGGGGTCGTTGAAAGTACGGCGTTACTAACAGGAAGTGCGTCGATTAGTAACGTGCTGTTTAATAATGAACGAACAGCATTACACTTTAGAATTAATGAAGCTGAAACTGCATATACCAATGCGGTAAAGGAAACAGCGATAGCTGGAGGTTTGTTAATTATAGGCCTTTCAGTTGTGTCATTGTTTTTGGTTCATTGGTTAACGCAACGTTTGCATAATCCACTTAATCGTATTACTGCACTGAGTCGGGAGTTTGCATGTGGTAATTACAAAAAAATAACCGATGATTTCCATTATCAAGAGTTTAAAGATATAGCTCAGTCACTTAATAGCATGGCAGAAACAATTGATATTCAGATCACTTCTTTACAGCTAGAGAAGGTTAGGGCGGAGCATTCTGAGCAAGTTAAAAGCCAGTTTTTAGCAAATATGAGCCATGAAATTAGAACACCAATGAATGGGATTGTTGGTTTCTTACAGTTGTTGAAAAAAAGCCAATTAAATCCAGAACAAGCTGATTTTGTGAGACAAATTAATAACTGCAGCGATGTGTTACTCACAGTGATTAATGACATACTCGACTTTTCAAAAATTGAAGCAAATAAAATAGAACTCGATACGCGAGAATGTAATTTAATCGCGCTATGCCAAGATCTCATTGTGTTATTTAAACCCAGCTGCGATGCTAAGGGGATTGCTTGCCAACTTAATATTAATCAACTCAAAGCAGTCAACGTCGAGTGTGATGAAATTCGCGTTAAGCAAGTGCTCATAAACCTGCTGTCAAACGCGATTAAATTCACAAAAGAAGGGGAAATTACTCTATCAATTAATGTCATTGACAAAGATGCTCACACGACAACAGTTGAATTTACAGTGACTGATACAGGTATTGGTATAGCAGAAGATAAATTAACCGCTTTGTTTAACCCCTTTGTACAAGCGCAAAGTAATATCATGCGTGAATATGGCGGCACAGGTTTAGGGCTTGCCATAAGTAAAGGCTTAGTGGATTTAATGGGCGGCGAAATTACGCTTAAAAGTGAGCTTGGTGAAGGCACTACATTTACTATTATGGTGAGTTTTAAAACCCACTCACACGTGCTTAGCAAAGCAAAAACAAGTCAACTCGACACGGCGATAACGGTCGACTTTTCAAGCATAAAAACACCGTTGTTAGTCGCAGAAGATAACCCAATTAACCAAATTGTTATTACGAAATACTTATCGCAATTAGGTTTGAGCTATGAACTTGCTGAAAATGGCCAAATAGCCTGTGATAAGGCATCAATGAATAACTACGCGTTAATTTTAATGGATATTCAAATGCCTGTGATGGATGGTTTAACGGCCAGTAAAACACTGCTGAAGCAAGAAGGGTTTAATACACCCATTATCGCAGTGAGTGCGAATGCAATGAGAGAAGATATCGAAAAAAGTATGGAAATAGGTATACACGATCACATTGCGAAGCCAATCGATTTCACAGAGCTTGAACGGGCGCTTGCAAAGTGGCTATTTCAGTCAATTTAATGACTGAAATAGCCAAAACAATTAAAATTGACTGTAGTCTTTTTTCTGAATTAGCTCAATTGCATAACCATCAGGGTCTTTAACAAAAGCGATTTCAGTGGTGCCGCCCTTTACTGGGCCTGGCTCACGGCTTACATTACCGCCTGCGGCTTTAATATCTTCGCAGGCTTTATAAATGTCATCAAACTCAATTGCAATGTGGCCATACGCATTGCCTAAGTCGTAGCTGTCAGTATCCCAGTTATAGGTGAGCTCGAGTACGGTAGCGTCTTTTTCTTCACCGTAACCAACAAAAGCAAGTGTGTAACGGTATTCTTCATTATCTGCACGACGCAGTTCTTTCATGCCTAATACTTGCGTGTAAAATTCGATAGATTTGTCTAAATCAGCAACGCGAAGCATTGTGTGTAATAAACGCATTTAAATCCTCTTTAAAATTCACAAATTTTTGATAACGCAGCTACTGCTGCGCTGTTAAAATATCAATAATTCGATTATAAATTATTTCTGCTAGCATCACAGTATCATCGCCATTAGTATTTATAAACTGCACAACGACTGTATCGATATCTTTATAATAACGAGCAATGCTTGAATACCCTAATACCCAACCTGTGTGTTCATACTTATAAAGTGATGCATACAAAATTTGCTCTTGTTGGTTGAAAAAAGTGCATTTGTTTAAAGCAAGAATAAAGTCGCCTACATCTTGTGCTGTCGCCACATAGCCTTGATCGAGTGCTTTAAAATCATTCTCATAACCCACGTAATAACCACTCATCAAATCTACTAAATTGATTTCATGTACTGATGAAAACGTATGCGTTAGGCCCAATGGCGTTAAAATTTCATCTTTAATAAATTGGTTATGATCATAACCCAGCACAGTAGACATTATTTTTCGCAGTAGCAGGTAATTTGTGTTGGAATAACCATAATCTGTATCTGGATCAAAGTCAGCAGGGGTGTCTAGCACCAAAGCTAGCGGATCGGGGTAGGCGATTGACCAATCAAAGTTATTAGTATCTGTGTAATTGGGAATGCCACTTCTGTGCTGTACCATCATTCGTAAGGTGATTTTATCTGCGTTTTGAATGCGTCCAACTAACGATGGAAGATAATCAGCCAGTGTTTTATCGATATCAATCAGCCCTGCAGACACAAGCTTTGTTAAAGCTGATGCGTCATACAGCTTACGGATACTCCCAATTTTAAACAACGCAGTCGCATAAGCGGGGATTTTTTGCTCTCGATTATGCCAACCTTGTGCAAAATATTCAGGTTGGTTTCCTTGTTTATGAACATACACAATAATGCCATCAACTCCTTGTTCAATAGCCTCTTGTGTTTGTGCTTGAATGTTGGCGGGAAGTGGCTGAAAGTAATATATGGCAAACTGCCAGGGGGCAAAAATGTATATGCTAGTGAGAGTAACAATAAGAGCTGCAACGCGCATAAGTCTGAGCGCTTTTTTGTTCTTCAATTGTATCATTGCATTCTCGCTTCGTTTATTTTGTGGTGTGTGGGGCTGTTTTTAATCTACTATTGAGCAATACCGTGTGGCATTGCTGAATAGTGATAAGGTACTTGACGGTATTAATAGCCTTTTTTACTTTTTCACCTTACCTTTAAGAACATAGATCTCGCCATCAAAACTCCCTTGAATCGTCAGTCCTTGTCCTGCTAATTCTTTTAGATATTCTATATGCTCATCAGTGATATGCTGGCCTGGCACTAAAAGTGGAATACCAGGCGGGTAAGGAGTCACTAATCCGGCACAAATGCGGTTGTTACTCTTACTAATAGGCACAGACTCGCGTTCGCCGTAAAACGCATCGCTTGGAATACATGCTAAGTCTATGGCTGGTAAGTTCTCTGGTAAGCGTGTACGTCTCATCGATGTAGCCAGTTTTACTTTTCCGCTGTCTAGTTTCTTTAATGCATTGTAAAGACGAATGATCTTAGAACGCGTTCCGCCAAGTGTCAGTAAAACCAATATTGTACTGTGCGTGTATTTTTCTATTTCTAGGCCAATTTCATCCAATAGGAATTTATGAATATCCTTTAATGAATAAGGCAATTCGCTAATATCAATAAGAATTTTTAGTGGATCGTGACCCATGTTATCGCCACTAAAATGCGGGAAAATTTCCATAAAATCTTCTTTTCCAAGTACTTTTATATACTTGAGTGACGCCATCTGTTGCTTGAACTCTGCGACATGATTCAACAAGGCATTCAGTAGCTTATAGCCTTCCATCTCTAGTTGTTTTTGGCACACATCAAGCGAGGCAATAAGTTGATACTTAGGTGATGTACTGGCGTAAATACTGTAGATCTCGCGGAAGAAATCGGCGTCGAAATCAGGATCGTTTACGTGAATATAAGACGCCTGAGAAAACGCCGACACGACTTTATGTGCAGAGTGGGTTACATAGTCAGCGCCTGCATGAATGGCAGAGTAGTAGCGTAAACTTGGGTGAAAAAGCGAGTACGCAAACCACGCTTCGTCGATAAACACTTTAATCCCATGTTGATGGGCAAACTCAACCACTTGTTTCAAGTCACTAAGAAGGCCATCGTAGGTACAACCGGTGAGAACAAGCAGTTTTGCGTCAGTATTCTGTTCAATCGCTTGCTTGATATCTGCTAATGAGGGGGGCGCGAAGATGCCATATTTAGGGTTTAAAATACTCGACAAATAAATGGGTAAACTAGCTGATTGCAAAATGCCATAATGTACTGATTTATGACAATTGCGATCGATGATCACTTTATCGCCTTTACGCAGCAACGTTTGCAAAATAATTTTATTCGAGGTGGATGAACCGTTGGTGACAAAATAAGTATGCTTAACTTCAAATGTCGCAGCAGCTGACTCTTGTGAGCGGCCAATGGTATTGGTGCTGTCTGACAATGAACCAAGCGAATCAACAGAAACCGACAGGTCGCCAACAAATACATTACGGCCATAAAACTGATAAAAATCTTTGATGTAGGGAGAATTTCTAAAGCTAGAACCACCGCTGTGCCCGGGTGTGTGCCATGAATCATTCGCTTCGCCGACATAACGACGGTAGGCTGTCCAAAATGGGGTTTCTGATCTGTCATCAAAGTCGTTGATCATATAACCTAAGATTGCTTCGGGGTCCGAAATTACTTCATCTTTAAAGAAGAAAGATTCAATTTCTTCTGACTCGTTAACGATCTCTAACCCTTTAGTATCGTCGCCAATAACATACACTGGCAGCTCAAGACGGATCCCTTTTAACTGCTCTATAAAGCGACTATAGGTTCGTTCGCTATTGTTCAGTACATCCCAACTGAGTACCACAGCTTGAATATCACCATCTTCTTCTACACATGTTAATGCCTGCTTGAGCTCATTACACTCAATAATATCGATATCAACATCACTACGCTCAAAATTAGGGATTGTTCGTGCAAGGTTCGTTGACAGCTCTTGCAAAGTGGCAGGGTCTTGCTCAATTAACAAGATACGAAGTAAAGGTAACATAGCAATTCTCATAAAAATTTTCACAATACTCAACAGCATAACGAAAGGATGGTGGCTTGTGAAATTAATACTTTGATTATTGTGCTATTAGTTTCGAGTCTTTTGAGATTAGAGTTTGTGCAATTTCATGTTTTTAATTCGAGTACAAGTTGGAATCACTCACAATCATTCGATACTAGTAATACCTTAGCAAGGAAAGTGTTTTATGTATTAGCAAACAGAATAGTGAGTTTGAACACATATATTTTATTTTCTGGCGAGATTGCTGTAATTATATACAACTAAACGCAGACAACTTATATCGCCGCACTTGTGTTAGGAAGGCAGAAAAATATATTTTCCTTAGAGGGGGCTTAATTATACCTAATTCGAAAATTAAGCTTATTAAGAATAGGGAGCAGAAAATGAAGTGGATGTATTATTTGATTTGTGTACTTTTCGTTGGAAATATTGCATCAAATCGTATTTGAGAAGGGGACGGGGCCAAAAGGTGTGGTTTTTCATCCTGATGATCGTACTTTGTTTTTGTCTGCTTATGAAAAAAATAAGGTGCTTGTAATTGATATAGTCTCTGGCAAAACGTTATTTGAACTGCCCACAGGAAATGGACCCGATGGCATAGGGTATTCACCACAGAGGCTATCCTGAGTGAGCAACACGATAATGCAACTTTTTACATCATTGCCAAGTGTAAACAGAGGGAGCTTACACGCTTCTAAGTTTGACTCGTGGGAGGATGACTGCCTAATTGAAAAATGCTCAGCGATAAAGAACGAGTGACAAAAGCACTCCCACTCGATACAGATAAAAACAAAAGTAAACAACCAAGAGAGTAAAGAATGGCGTATTTTAAAAATTTCAAAACAGTGGTCATATTTACATTAAGCGCGTTGAGTATAAACGTGGCGTATGCAGAGGAAGTATCAGCTTCAAACAACAGTAAGAAACTGATAACAGAAGCCACTCAATTTGTTACACAGCACAAAGGCACCTTTAATGGCAAAAAACTGAAATACAAAGTTGTAGCCGGTGAAACCTATTTATTGAACAAAGACGAAGGACCTACCGCCTCTGTCTTTTCATTTGATTACATTGTCGCAGACGACAAAGAGAACAGACCGGTTACGTTTATATGGAATGGTGGCCCTGGTTCATCTTCTAATTGGTTACACATGGGCGCTTACGGGCCTAAACGCGTTGTTGTACCAAGCGACGCAGCGCATCCAGGAGCTGCTCCTTATGAATTAAAAGATGCGCCAGAAACGATTCTCGATGTGACTGATATGGTGTTTGTTGATCCCGTTGGCACAGGGTACTCTCGCGCATTAGGTGAAACTGAAAGCAAAGCCTTTTGGGGGTTGAATGAAGACACATCCGCCATTGCTGATTTTATTGCGCAGTGGCTGACGAAAGAAAATCGCTGGAACGCGCCAATATTTTTATTAGGAGAAAGCTATGGTACGACTAGAGCGGCAGCTGTTTCTAAAGTGCTCATGGACAAACACCTTATTAATGTAAATGGCATCATTTTTGTGTCCCAAGCTTTGGATTACCAAGGCTCAAGCCCTTATGTAGACGACAATATTATATCTTACATTACTTACATACCAACATTAGCTGCGACAGCTTGGTACCATAAAAAAGTTGATACATCAGGAAGTTTTGAAGCGTTTATTGATGCGAGTCGACAATTTGCCGTTGATGAATTGCTGCCCGCATTATTTAAAGGTAATACCCTTAGCACAGCTGAAAGAGCGCGAATTGTTGAGGGATTACAACGTTATACAGGCCTTAGCAAACAATACATAGAGCGAACTGATTTGCGCATCAACGCGTTTAGATTTGCTAAAGAGTTGTTGCGTGACGAGGGCGTCGCCGTTGGGTTGCTCGATGGACGTTATAAGCTTGATGAAAGAGACGACCTATCCGCTGATCCTACGCAAGATGCGTCGAAAGCCATAGCACCGGCCTACAAAGCAGCACTCATGAAATATATGCACACGGATTTAAAGGTACAGTGGAAAAGAAAATACTTAAATCCATCTGACCCTGAATTATCTGATAATTGGCGCTGGCGTACGGCTCCTGATGGACAAAGCTGGGAGCCAAAATACGTGAATACTGCGCCAGATTTATCGTATGCCCTTCGCAGTAATCCACAGATGAAAGTTATGGTTGCCTCTGGGTATTACGATATGGTCACACCATTTTTTGATGCTGAATACACCTTAAACAGACACGGTATAAACGCTGATAAAATTGATTACTACTATTATCACGGTGGTCACATGATGTATGTTCACGAACCAGCAAGAGTGTCGCTTTTAAAAGATACGCGAGACTTTATTAAAAAACAGTTGAGCCAAAACCCTTAATAATAGGCCTAGCTAATTGTGTCAAAGCCTGTGTTTGGCACAATTAGCGAATGAACTCAGGATGGAAAATAGCAGTGGTGAGTTTGCAATACTGATAGATTCTCACAAATTAGCGATTATACTGACACATTAGCGACATTATCCGCGCATTCAGCGCGACCACTTTTTAAGTTAGCAAAGCAAACTTTATTACTCTGTTTTATCCTTAAACTCACATAAGTCTTCGATAATACAGCTGCCGCATTTTGGTTTACGTGCAGTACACACGTAGCGCCCATGAAGTATTAACCAATGGTGCACATCGACTTTAAATTCTTTAGGTACGACTTTTTCTAGTTTTTGCTCAACTGCAACGACGTCTTTACCCATGGCAAACTTAGTACGGTTAGAAACACGGAAAATATGCGTGTCTACGGCAATGGTAGGCCAGCCAAAAGCAGTATTTAAAACAACGTTAGCCGTTTTTCTACCCACGCCCGGTAGGGCTTCAAGGGCTTCGCGGTTTTCTGGTACTTCAGCGTTGTGTTTATTGACCAGAATTTCACACATTTTATAGACATTATTGGCTTTAGAATTAAACAAACCAATTGTTTTTATGTAATCACGCAGGCCTTCAAGACCTAAATCAAGAATAGCTTGGGGCGTGTTTGCGACAGGAAAAAGCTTACGGGTCGCTTTATTTACACCAACATCCGTTGCTTGAGCTGATAGGGTAACCGCAACCAACAACTCGAAAGGGCTTGAGTATTCAAGCTCAGTTTCTGGGTGAGGGTTTTCTGCGCGGAGGCGAGACAGGATCTCGTAGCGTTTTTCTTTATTCATGGTGAGTGTTAAGCACGCAGTGACGGTGCGTGCTCTCCTTTAAGTTAAACTCGTTACTCGGGCTCGAGGGCCTTTTTCTACTTCTGGAGTAACAACTTGCTTAGATTTTATTTGTGTATCAATCACATTCTTTGCCGCAATCAATAATCCAAGCCCTAAAAAAGCGCCAGGAGGTAAAATTGCTAATAAGAACTGATTGTCAAAGCTAAAGACTTCAATGCGCAGTACTTCTGCCCATGGTCCAAGTAATAAGTCGGCACCATCAAACAGCGTGCCTTGGCCTATTAATTCTCGAATAGCGCCAAGCACAACAAGCACCAACATAAAGCCAAGTCCCATCATTAAGCCATCGAATGCAGAAAGAGGCACGGTATTTTTAGAGGCAAATGCCTCTGCTCGGCCAATAATTGCGCAGTTGGTTACAATCAGTGGAATAAAAATACCTAATGATTGATACAGACCAAATGTGTAGGCGTTCATAAGCAGCTGAACGATGGTAACAAACCCTGCAATGATCATCACGAAAACGGGAATACGTATATCTTTCGGCACCCAGTTACGCACAATAGAGACAGTGATGTTTGAACCAACCAATACCAGTAAGGTTGCTAAACCAAGGCCTAACGCATTTGTAATGGTTGATGTTACGGCCAGCAGAGGACACAAGCCCAGTAATTGCACGAGGGCGGGGTTGTTTGCCCACATACCCTCTTTAAATAAGGTTTTGATTTCGCTCATTACTGTGCTCCTTGGCATGAATTTGGCGCAGCAAATAGGTTATCAAACTCAGCTTTTGCGAACAGCACCGCATTTTTGACTGAGCCAACGACCGCTCGAGGGGTAATTGTTGCCCCAGTAAACTGATCAAACTGACCGCCATCTTTTTTAACGGCCCAACGTGTGTCATCGTCACCTAGCACATTTTGGCCTTTAAAGAGGGTGATCCAATCCGATTTTTTTATTTCGACTTTATCGCCGAGACCGGGCGTTTCTTCATGCTTTGTGACACGCACGCCAGCAATATCGCCATTAGCAAATACGGCTGTTAGTAAGTTGATATCGCCGCTGTAGCCACTAGGTGTGACATGGCGCATGACTAAAGCATAGGGTTCGTTATTTTTGTAAGCACGGTAAATAACCTGATCAGGACGAGGTCCTAAACGTTCATCTGTAATGATCACACAATCTTTATATAGTTGATTGTCATAGTGATGGGCATCAAGCACTTGCTGTAATTGCTCTGCAAGTTGCTTTTTTTCTTGCTCGCTTATACGCTCAGCCGTCAGGCTATGTGTCAGTGCAACAGCCCCTGTGGTAAGCAGTGCAAAAACAGTAAGAATGCCACCATTTTTAGTCATTGAGGAAAGGATCATTATTTCACTCCATGGCCGTAAGTACGTGGTTGTGTATAGTAATCAATTAACGGCACAGCCATATTTAATAACAAAACACTAAATGCCACCGCGTCTGGATAACCACCAAAGGTACGAATTAAGTAAACAAGTAAACCAATTAAGGCACCGTAAATTAAGCGGCCCTTATTGGTGGTTGATGCCGAAACAGGATCAGTCGCGATAAAAAATGCGCCTAACATGGTTGCACCACTGAATAGATGAAATACCACGCCTGGCTCTGTGCCTGGCGCTGCAATATAACCAATACCACTGCACAGTATAAGAGATGCTAAAAAGCCGACAGGAATATGCCAGTTTATTATCTTTGCTTTTAATAAGTATAAACCACCTAATAAGAAACCAAAGTTTACCCAGCCCCAGCCAAGTCCAAACCAATCATTAAACAGTGGTTTGCTCATACTTTCTGACACTGTTAGGTGGTGAGCCACATCGGTTTTAACCGTATCTAAAGGGGTTGCCATTGTTGTGCCATCAATTGCAACACGCAGCTGATCAACACTAAATCCAGCAGAGGTAAAGCCGTTAAAAATAACGGATAGTTGTTGTGTAAAGCTAATTGGGTTTGCGAGCAGTTCGTTTACTGGCAGCCAGCTTGTCATTTGCACAGGAAATGACACAAGCAATAATACATATGCCGCCATTGCAGGGTTAAACAAGTTAAAACCAAGCCCGCCATAAAGTTGTTTAACAATGACAATAGCAAATAGGCAACCAATTACGATAATCCACCATGGGGCAAGAGGTGGGATACTAAGCGCCAATAGCACAGCTGTAAGCCAAGCACTACCATCACTTAATGTTGGCCATACTTTGCGTTTACGAAGTAACAGAACAGCCGCTTCACAGGCACTGACAGTCAGTAACGCGAGCACAAGCTGAATTAATACCGCAGTGCCAAAAAAGTAAACTTGGGCTATTAAACCTGGAATACACGCAGCAATCACGGTGATCATTAAGCGGCTTAATGATTTGGTACTATGATTATGCGGCGAACTGGCCATGGTTAGTTTCATGACTTATCGGTTCCTTCTTGTTGTAACTTTTTAGCTTTAGCGCGAGCAATTGCACGTGCAATCGCCGCTTTCTTTTTGTCTTCGCTTGATTCAGGCGTGTTATCTATTTGCTGTGCTTCAGATTCATCTGTACTTGAATCATCAGAGTGAGCGTCAGTACCGTGGGTGTCTGCGCTTTCGCTTTTTGCTTGTTGCTCAGCGTGCTCTTTCGCTGCTTTTTTCGCTTTTGCACGGGCAACTGCCGCTGCTACGGCCGCTTTTTTATCGTCAACGGCTGCAGGCTCTGCATCGGTTGCGCTCTCAGTTTCGGCTTGCTCTTTCGCTGCTTTTTTCGCTTTTGCACGGGCAACTGCCGCTGCTACGGCCGCTTTTTTATCATCAACGGCTGCAGGCTCTGCATCGGTTGCGTTATCAGCTTCAGTGGCTTGTGCCGCTTTTTTTGCTTTAGCACGGGCAATCGCCGCTGCAACAGCTGCTTTTTTATCATCAACGGCTGCAGGCTCTGCATCGGTTGCGTTCTCAGTTTCAGCGTGCTCTCTCGCTGCTTTTTTTGCTTTCGCACGGGCAATCGCCGCTGCAACAGCCGCTTTTTTATCGTCAACGGCTGCAGGCTCTGCATCGGTTGCGTTCTCAGCTTCAGTGGCTTGCGCTGCTTTTTTCGCTTTAGCACGGGCAATCGCCGCCGCTACGGCCGCTTTTTTATCGTCAACGGCTGCAGGCTCTGCATCGGTTGCGTTATCAGCTTCAGTGGCTTGCGCTGCTTTTTTCGCTTTAGCACGGGCAATCGCCGCCGCTACGGCCGCTTTTTTACCGTCAACGGCTGCAGGCTCTGCATTGGTTGCGTTATCAGCTTCTGTGGCTTGTGCTGCTTTTTTCGCTTTAGCACGGGCAATAGCCGCTGCAACAGCTGACTTCTTATCGTCTTTATCGACGATTTCTTCACTTTGCTCTAGCGCTTTTTGCTCTTTGTACTTACGCGCTTGCTCTTTACGTGCAGCACGTTCTTTAGCTACTTCAGAATTATCTGGTTCCAGTTCTGCGCCTTGTTTTTTCGCTTTGGCACGGGCAATAGCGGCTGCAACAGCTGATTTACTGTCTTTATCGTCAGATTTTGGTTTAACACGGGCGAGGGCATCAGCCACTTTTTGTTTTTCATCGCTCGACTTCGTCGCGGGCTTGCGTTTATGACGGTTTTGTCGCTCTTCTTGCTCGCGCTCTAAACGCTCTTTGCGTGCTTCAAAGCGCTCTCTGGCGCGCTCAGCTTTTATTTGTTCTGCTTGTTGCTCTTTGATTTCGGCTTTAGCAACTCGGTAGTATTGCACAAGTGGAATTTCACTTGGGCAGACATAGGCGCAGGCTCCACATTCGATGCAATCGAATAGGTTATGCTCATTTAACTTGTCGTATTCTTTTGATTTAGCAAACCACTGCAGCTGTTGGGGTAATAGCGAAGCAGGGCAGGCATCAGCACAGGCACTACAACGAATACAGGCTTTTTCGTCTCCTGGTTCAGCCAGCTCTTGATGATCAGGGGCTAAAATACAGTTTGTGGTTTTTACAATGCCGATTCTTACCGTTGGTAAGGTAAAGCCCATCATAGGGCCGCCCATGACAACTCGTTGTTGTGGCACCGGTGAAAAGCCTTGGCAATCTAGTAAGTGTTTTATTTCAGTGCCAAGTAACGCCCATACATTTCCTTGTTTATGGATTGTATTGCCAGTCACTGTGACCACGCGTTCAATTAATGGCTTGCCTTCATAAACCGCTTGGTTAATTGCAAACAGGGTGCCTACATTGTGCACTAACATACCAATGTCAGCAGGAATATTGCCGCTAGGTACTTCTTTGCCTGTTAGCAATTTTATCAATTGTTTTTCACCGCCAGAAGGATAAACAGTAGGGACAGTTTGAACAATGATAGACTCATTATGTTTTGCTGCTTGTTGCATTGCTGCAATAGCTTCTGGCTTATTATCTTCAATACCTATGATTGTCAGTGTTGGGTTGAGCAAGTGCTGCATTAACTCAATACCGGCGATAATTCCGTGTGCATGTTCACGCATTAACATGTCGTCTGCAGTGATGTATGGCTCACACTCAACGGCATTTACAATTAAAAATTCAATGCTTTTTCGCGTATCTGCTTTTACATAAGTGGGAAAACCAGCTCCCCCCATCCCTGCAATACCTGATTGATGAATAATATCGACTAGCTCATCATGTGAGAGTGCTTTAGGGTCATCAACAGGGTTTAGTTCACACCATGTATCTTTGCCATCTGGTTCAATAATGACGCTGAGCTCAGGCAACGCTGATGGGTGTGCAGATGGCATCGGGCAGATATCTGTGATCACACCAGAAGTAGGCGCATGTACAGGCACTGACCAGTTACCGCTAGGTTTCGTTAACGCTTGACCTTTAAGAACTGATTGGCCTTTTACTACGATTAATTTGCCGTTGGCACCAATATGTTGTTTTAGTGACACAACTAATTTATCTGGCAGCTCTAGTCGCTCAATTGCACGTGATGTTGATTGTTGCTTTTGTCCAGGTGGATGAATCCCCCCAGCGAATGGCCAGACTTTACCTTGTTTGATTTGTTCTATTAACGTTTCCATCTGCGCTCCTAATCTACCTGAGTCACAGGGATTGCATTTAATTGCCATTTCCAAGTTTGTTTGGTTTCTTTTACAGGCAGCATATCAATACAGTCAACTGGGCAAGGTTCAACACATAAATCACAGCCAGTGCATTCGTCAATGAGTACGGTATGCATTTGACGGGTCGCACCAATAATGGCATCAACAGGGCAGGCTTGGATACATTTAGTACAGCCAATACATTCGTCTTCTCGAATGTATGCAACGGTTTTTACTGGCTCTGCTTGTTCGCCGCCAGCAAGAGGTTTTGCTTCAACCCCCATTAAATCTGCCAGTTTTTTTACCGTGGCTTCGCCGCCCGGCGGGCATTTATTTATTTCGTCACCATTCGCTATCGCCTCTGCGTAAGGGCGACAACCAGGGTAGCCACATTGTCCACATTGAGTTTGTGGCAATATGGTGTCAATTTGATCAACGATAGGGTTGCTTTCTACCCGAAAACGTACGGCAGCAAATCCTAAAATCAAACCAAATATTAGCGCTAATGAACCTAGCGCAATTAAGGCATAAAACAAGGTCATATTAAAACTTCACTAATCCTGTAAAACCCATAAAGGCCATCGACATCAGACCTGCGGTGATCATCGCAATCGATGCACCTTTAAATGGTGAAGGAACGTCTGCAACAGCTAAACGTTCGCGTAATGCGGCAAAAAGAATTAACACCATTGAAAAACCAACTGCTGCGCCAAAACCATACACGGCTGATTGTAAGAATGAATGGTCTTCTTTGATATTAAGAAGGGCAACACCTAACACTGCACAGTTTGTTGTGATCAGAGGCAAGAATATACCGAGCAAACGATACAAAGTTGGACTGGTTTTTCTAACAACCATCTCAGTAAATTGCACAACGACAGCAATCACCAAAATAAAGCTCATGGTGCGTAAAAATGCGATATCGAGTGGAATCAAAATATAGTGATTCACCAGATAGCTGGTAACAGAGGCGAGTGTTAGCACAAAGGTTGTCGCTAAAGACATACCAATAGCAGTGTCGAGTTTACCTGATACACCCATAAACGGGCATAAACCTAAAAACTGAACTAAAACGAAGTTGTTGACTAGTACGGTACCAATCAGTAACAAGACATACTCTGTCATGCGTGCCTCACGAGAATAAAAACAACGTCATTATCCTTTTTTCTGGAGGCTGACACAACACATGCGAGGCGATTAGCTTAAATTAACAAAGCTGTTTGTATTTGAAGTGTTAAAGTTACGTTAAAGACCTGATAAACAGTCGGTTTATTAGGTCTTATTGGCGTAGATCTTAGATGTCTTTTGGTTTTTCTATGTAATAACCCTGCACGCCATCTAAGCAAAGGGTTTCGATAATGTGTTTCTCTTCCTGGCTCTCTACACCTTCGGCAAAAACATTAACCCCAATCCGGTGAGCAAGATCTACCATCAAGCGCATAAAATATTGATTGTTTTTATCATCTTCAAGGCCGCGGGTATAGCTTGCATCCATTTTAATAAAGTCAGGCTTCAAGTCTCTGAAGAATTTAAATGAAGTTAAGCCTACACCAAAGCGTTCAACAGTCACACGCGCACCGACACGATGAACCATATCAATAAAACGCTTACTTGCTTTTATATTTTGCTGAAGACCAAATTCGCTGACTTCAAAAATTAATTTAGTGGCAATATTGTTATCTTTTAACAAACGGCGTTCTAACCAAATAAGAAATTGATCATTATGCGCACTGGATGCTGTGACATTTATACCAAAAAACTTTTGTGAGAAGTTGCGTGTCTTCACTTTTTCAAGGGTGGTGTCGATTATTAATCGATCAATTTCCATTGCCATACCGAGTTTTTCGGCCATCGCTAAAAAAGACGCCGTAGGAAGCATTTGATTTTCGGCTGTTTTAAAGCGCACTTGAATTTCGGCATAGGCTTTGATGCTTTTACCAATTGGCATGATATTTTGCATAACTAAGTGAACACGCTTTGACTCGATCACTTCGTTTATCACTTTGCGCCAGTTTTGATTACCAAAGCCAGCACTCACATTGTTTACTAAATCTGTTTCGCGTTGAACATGCCATGCATTTGCTTGCTTAGATTGTGCCATGCTCATAGCGTTATCAACAATCGACAGTAGTTCGCCTAAAGGTTTGCCTTTTTCGTAGCCAACTATGCCTGTATTTGCTACTGAACTTAATTCTTGGTTCTGCTGATACTGCGTAAAACGCGATTGTAAGTTATCACCGAATCGTTCAGCTTCTTTTAGGGGTGTATTAGGTAAAATAACAGCAAAGTCTGAACTGTTTACCCGAAATACTTGGCTATTGGTGTAAGTACCACTGATATGTTTAATAATATCGGCAACACCTTTTACGTATTCATCGCCTTTTTGATAACCGCGAGTTTGGTTAATTGCTTGTAGCTCACTACAACGCACCATAGCTAAAGAACCAAAGGTACTTTTATCGGCATTTTCGATGTTTTTCTCGTAGTATTCGACGAACATATTACGATTACCAAGATTTGTAATGACATCTTTATACGCTTCTTGCTTAATGCTCATTGCATTGTTTTCAATATCATCATGCTTGGTTTGTAAAAAGTGCGAAAGACGATTGAAAGTAGGTATTAAATCTTTACTAAGCTTTTTCAAGCGTGTTGTGTCCATTGCTTGTTCAAGATCGCCATTAACCTGATTTTGATTGATATAGATATCGATGATATCTGCAATGGTGGTGCTCACTTTTCGGTTTAAGCGTCTGAACATGCTTTGCATATATATAATAGGCAACAAAGCAATTAAGCCTGAGACTAAAATGACAATAAACATGGACTGTTGTAGCAGGTTTGCCAGATTGTTTGCGTTGATTGTGAATTCAACTTTTATGTCAGATGCTTGGTTAACAGCAAATTGTGGGCGAATCGAATTAAAGCTCGTATTTACAATATCTGCAAAGAGGGGCAGGGGCTGTGGCGATTCAACCATGGTAACGAGGTTACCTGCTTGATCTCGTATTATAAATTTAGAGAAAGTAGTGCCGTCGGCAAGCGCTTTTTGTATTTTTTCCGGCGCAAGCTCGTCCATCGTTAAACTATTTATGTAAGTATTCACTACGAATTGCGCTTTTTTCTGTGCATCGCTAACTGCGTTGTCAAACCCCAGTGCAATAAAATACCCACCGAGCAATGCAAATAGTAGCCAAGAAATAAGTTGAACAAATATTAGTTTTTTAAAGCCTGCCATGTTTTTTATCTTATAAAAGCCTAAAAGGAAGAATCAATTCCCTGATTGATTGCTTTAAGTACAGTGAATTCTAATTAAATAGCAAAAAGAAATAACTCAGGATAGATTAGAATATATAAGGCAGAAAGTCTAATAGATTCGCAGAATGTGAAAGACGATAAAAGTCTAATATATTCTGGAAGTTGGCTCCCCCTCCCCGACTCGAACGGGGGACCTGCGGATTAACAGTCCGTCGCTCTAACCAACTGAGCTAAGGGGGAACAATAGAGTAGTGTGCTTTATGATTTGGCTCCCCCTCCCCGACTCGAACGGGGGACCTGCGGATTAACAGTCCGTCGCTCTAACCAACTGAGCTAAGGGGGAACAATCATAATCATAAACTTGGCTCCCCCTCCCCGACTCGAACGGGGGACCTGCGGATTAACAGTCCGTCGCTCTAACCAACTGAGCTAAGGGGGAAACGTTTATGGTCGAAAAACTTGGCTCCCCCTCCCCGACTCGAACGGGGGACCTGCGGATTAACAGTCCGTCGCTCTAACCAACTGAGCTAAGGGGGAAGCGTCATGCCTTTCAACGGGGCGAAATATTAATGACAGCATTGCAAAGTGTCAACATAAAAACTTCATAAATTCAAAAAAGAAGTGTATTCGATGTTTTTATGTTCGATCTGAACAAAATGTAGCTGAAAAACACAGATGTTTTCGCGGTTAAAGTAAAATTTCATGTTGGATCATGTGATTTTTTGCATGCTTTTTGACCACTAGCAATATTATAAATTAGCCAAAAGTATTCGTTGTATAGAATTTTGGCTTATAAGAGAGGAAATTGTCATTTATCTCAGATTTTATTCTCGCTATAAAAATTTAATCTAATCATTTTTATTTGCGCATTAAATTCTTCCATTTTAGAGGTCTCAAATCGGTCTGTCGGTTGAGAAAAAACGTTAAATACGGCATTAATTGATCCTGAATTGTGAATGTAAAGACAGATGGAAGAGTGGTTTAAGTGTTTTTTATCAGTGTGTTAGGCTGTTTTTTAGCCTCTTTATTTTGAATTGTCATATTTATTTGCAGGGTGAGTGTGAACAATAATTAGGCATTCTTTAAAAGAATCTAACAAAAGGGTTAAAACAAGACACTTGCGTGATTTTCATAGGTTGCGATAAATACTGAGCTCAAAAGCCTTTATAATTGCGGCTTTCAGAGAGTTATCCACGGTTTCTGTGGATAACTCTGTTTATTAAACTTTAAGAACAGCTATGGCGCTAGAATTTTAGGGCGCTGCAGCAATTTCAAGCATTTAATCATATTTTTTTTACTTATTTAAAATCAAACGGTTAAGTTTTGTATCTGAAGCGACGCTGAATTGATAAGTAATGTTATTCGTGACGATAAAATGACGCGGTTTGTTGTGTAAAAAAGCAGCGGTTACTGCCATTTTATTGTAACAATGCTATTAATGATGTTCTTATTTTGTTTTTTAACGATGTTCGTGGTTGTTTTTATGTTAAAGCCTCAAAAGTGACAGTTTTCTTTGTTTAAAATTAACCGTGGCTTGCAAGGCGAGGATGCTTTAAACTTATCAGCTCAGTAAAAGAGGCAAAGTATTCCCATGACCGTGACGTCGCAGAGCAAATCTAAACCTGATCTTTTAAACTCTCCAATCCTGCCAACGTTGAAAAAAATGACTATCCCTATGATCTTCGGGATGATCACCTTAATGATGTTTAACCTAGTTGATACTTTCTTTATTAGTCTACTTGGTACAGAACCCCTTGCAGCAGTGAGCTTTACTTTTCCTGTAACCTTTACGGTTATTAGTCTTGCCATTGGCCTCGGTATTGGCACTTCAGCGGTAATTGCGAAAGCATTAGGGAGTGACAAATTAGATGAAGCTCGGTTTGATGCCAGTATTGCTTTACTCATTTCTGTGGTTTTGGTGTTTTGCTTGTCTGTTATTGGGTATGTATTTATTAACCCTATTTTTGAATTGTTGGGGGCTGGGCAGCAAGTACTTCCGCTAATACACGACTATATGAGTGTGTGGTTTTTAGGCAGTGTATTTTTGATTACCCCGATGGTTGGTAATTCTGTTTTGCGCGCAAGTGGCGATACAAAAACGCCGAGTTTAGTAATGGGGGGAGCGGGTCTCATTAATGCCGTGTTAGATCCGATTTTAATTTTTGGTTTGGGCCCAATACCGGCATTGGGTATTCAAGGCGCTGCCATTGCCAGTGTAATTGCATGGTCTTTCGCGGTGGTGATTATTCTTTATATACTGGCAATTAAAAATGGTTTGTTGAGCTTGTACGCTGGCCAACAAACGATTATTGGGGCAATAAGAAAAATTTTAAAAATAGGTTTACCTGCAGCAGGGGCGAACATGTTGACACCCATTGCAATGGCTGTGATGACGGCGTTAGTGGCTAAGCATGGCCCTGAAGCCGTCGCTGCATTTGGTGTGGGTAGCCGAATTGAGTCAATAGCCAGTTTAGTGGTTTTAGCATTGTCGATGACATTGCCACCGTTTGTTAGTCAAAACTTCGGAGCCGGAAAGTTAGGCCGTGTAAAAGAAGCGTATATTACTACGTTGAAGTTTGTGATGATTTGGCAATTCGGCATTTATTTACTGTTGCTTTTGACCTCTGGTTTTATTGCGCATGTCTTTGGTAAAGAGCAGGCGGTTATTGATGTCATTAAACTTTTCATTTATATCTTGCCATTAAGTTACGGTTTGCAAGGCGTGATAATTCTCTCTAACTCTTCATTTAATGCTCTACATAAGCCAATGAATGCGCTGATTTTAAGTATCATTCGTTTATTTGTCTTTTATGTGCCAATTGCTTATGTCGGGAGTGAAATTGCAGGGTTAACAGGCTTGTTTATAGGCGCAGCTGTGGGTAATTTGTTTACCGCTTTTGTGGCTTATAAGTGGTTTATAAAAGAAGTAAATGCATTAAGCACAACGGCGATGAAGGAGTGTCATTTATGAGTGATCATTTTCAACTGGTTTCAAAATTTAAACCAAGTGGTGACCAACCCACGGCCATTGCTCAATTATCTGAGGGCCTTGAAGCAGGGCTTGCTCATCAAACATTGTTAGGTGCTACAGGGACGGGTAAAACCTTTACCATGGCAAATATAATCCATGATCTAAATCGGCCAACGATTATCATGGCGCATAATAAGACGCTTGCAGCCCAGTTATATGGAGAGATGAAAGAGTTTTTCCCTCATAATGCGGTTGAATATTTCGTGTCATATTATGATTACTATCAGCCTGAAGCGTATGTTGTTGCCAGTGACACCTTTATAGAAAAAGATGCCTCTATTAACGAGCATATTGAGCAAATGCGCTTAAGTGCAACCAAAGCGTTACTTGAACGCCGTGACACAATTATTGTTGCATCTGTTTCGGCTATTTACGGTTTGGGCGATCCTGACTCGTACATGAAGATGATGTTGTTACTTAAAGTAGGCGAAACAGTCGACCAGCGTGATATGCTTCGTCGCTTAGCCGAGTTGCAATATACGCGTAATGACATTGAATTTAGTCGTGGTACGTACCGTGTGCGCGGTGAAGTGGTTGATATTTTCCCTGCTGAGTCAGATACATACGCGGTGCGCGTGGAAATGTTTGATGATGAAATTGAGCGTTTAAGTATCTTTGATCCATTAACAGGGGCTGTTGAAAAGCACATTGTGCGCGCGACTATTTACCCAAAAACACACTATGTGACACCCCGTGAGAAAATTCTTGATGCGATTGAAAATATTAAGGTCGAGTTAAAAGATCGCAGAGCCCAGTTGCTTAGCGCAAATAAACTCGTCGAAGAGCAACGTATTGCACAGCGAACACAATACGATATAGAAATGATGACCGAGCTTGGTTATTGCTCTGGTATTGAGAACTACAGCCGTTATTTATCGGGGCGTACTCCGGGCGATCCGCCGCCTACATTGCTTGACTATTTACCTGATGATGCCTTGATGATCATCGATGAGTCGCATGTGACCGTATCGCAAATTGGTGCAATGTACAAAGGTGACCGTAGTCGAAAAGAGAACTTAGTTGAATATGGATTTCGTCTTCCTTCGGCATTGGATAACCGGCCACTTCGATTTGAAGAGTTCGAAGCAATTGCACCGCAAACGATTTATGTATCGGCAACGCCAGGCGAATTTGAGCTAACGCGCTCAGCAGGTGAAGTGGCTGAACAAGTTATTCGTCCTACAGGCTTAGTAGACCCTGAAATTGAAGTGCGCCCTGTGGGTACTCAGGTTGATGACTTATTGTCTGAGATTTACAAACGAGTTGAGGTAAATGAGCGTGTCTTAGTGACGACCTTAACAAAACGTATGGCGGAAGACTTAACGGATTACTTAAATGATCATGATGTAAAAGTTCGTTATTTGCATTCTGACATCGACACTGTTGAGCGAGTTGAGATTATTCGTGATTTGCGCGCTGGTGTTTTCGATGTGTTAGTGGGTATTAACTTATTACGAGAAGGCCTTGATATGCCAGAGGTTTCACTCGTAGCGATACTCGATGCTGATAAAGAAGGCTTTTTACGTTCGACGCGTTCTTTATTACAAACAATAGGGCGCGCTGCTCGTCATTTAAATGGTAAAGCAATTCTGTACGGTGATCGTATAACGAATTCAATGCGTCAGGCTATTGATGAAACTGATCGTCGTCGTGAAAAACAGCAAGCTCATAACGCAGAACATGGAATTGTACCGCAAGCGTTAGTGAAAAGTATCACGGATATTATGGATGTTGGTGAAGAGGCTGGCCCTAAAGATAACCTTCGATTGGTCCGTAAAGAATCTAAAAAAGTGCTAAGCGCTAAAGAGATTGCCAGTCAAATTAAAGCACTGGAGACTAAAATGCACGCGTACGCAAGTGATCTGGAGTTTGAGAAAGCAGCCTCAGTGCGTGACGAAATACATGAATTACAACAACAGCTAATAAATTAAGTACTATGACAAACGATTTTTCAGCCATTTTAACTGCGTTAGCAGATGCGCCACTTTCGGCTAACGAACTTTGCCGTATTTTTCATGGCCGCGGCCACAGTGTGGCTGAATTAAGCCATATTAATGTTGATTTTTACCCTCCGGCATTATTTTTAGTGTCGTATGAGAGCATCCCTGACGATCAACTAGGTCAACTCACTGAAGTACTTTGGCAATGGGCGCAAAATAATGCCCCAGAATTAATTACTGCGTTGGTGTATCAACAGCGTAGCGGTATAAATACGATTAATAGCGTGGTACACGGCGAACTTCCTGACGAGCATGTTGTTCAAGAAAATGACATAAAATTTAGAGTCGATTTATTGAGCAGGCAAAATACCGGTATTTTTCCTGATATGCGTCGTGGCCGTGAGTTTGTACAGGCTCATAGTCAGGGGGCTAAAGTACTGAATTTATTTTCATATACTTGCGGATTCTCCGTTGCGGCAATGCAAGGGGGGGCTGAGCAAGTCATTAATATGGATATGAATAAAGGCGTGCTCAGAACAGGTAAACAAAATCACCAACTTAATGGGTTTACACGGGGTGTTAGTTACTTGCCTCATGATATTTTAAAATCATTTGGTAAGCTTAAAAAGTCAGCACCTTATGAGTTGATTATTGTCGATCCGCCCAGCTTTCAAAAAGGCAGCTTTATTTTGACGAAAGATTATCAAAAAATATTGCGCCGTTTGCCTGAGCTGCTCAACGAAAACACCCTTTTATTGTTGTGTGCCAATAGCCCTGAAATGTCTGAACAAGCATTTAAAGCACTGATTGCAGAGCACACAGAAGGTGCAATTACATTCGTTGAACGTTTAGCGCCTACCGCTGGTTTTATTGAAGTAGACAGCGATAGAAGCTTAAAAGCGCTTGTTTATAAAACCACACAGTAATGGCGTTAAGTAAGCGTTTATTAGCGATCGCGCAAATGGTCCCAAATGAGTATGATGAGATTTGGGACTGCTGCTGCGATCATGGTTTTTTAGGCATGCAGTTACTCAAAGATAATAGAGCCGATCAAATCCACTTTGTAGATATCGTGCCTGAGTTGATGCAGTCACTCCAACAGACATTGGCGCGTTTTTCAACTGAAGAACAACGCGGACATTGGCAGGTACATTGCCAAGATGTGGCCACTATTTCTTTAACACCCCAAAAACGTCATCTCGTGATTATTGCAGGAGTTGGGGGAGATTTAATGTGTCAGTTTATTTCGCAGATTCAGGCTCACAATCATCTTGCTCACATCGATTTTATAGTTTGTCCTGTGCACCATAGCTATAAAGTACGCAGCCACCTACAGTCATTAGATTTTGGTTTAGTCGCCGAGCACCTTATCTCTGAAAATAGACGCTTTTATGAGTTAATGTTCGTGAGCGCATCGGCTAAAACGCCAATAACGCGAGTCGGACAGGGGATGTGGCAATTAACGAATAAGGAGCACCAAGCTTACTTAGGGCAACTATGTGCACATTACCAACGCATGCTAAACCAAGATGCTGATTATTATCAGCAAGTGCTTGATGAGTATACTCGCTTAATGCGAACCTAATTGTTTTAAAGCTTGTTAATCTCTTGTTTTACGCTGTAACTTGAGTCTGTGACTATGGCTTCGAGGGTCTGCACGCGTTGTTTTAACTCAAGAAGCTCAGCGGTAACCGCTGCAACTTGTTCATTCGCTTCTTTATTGTCTTTTAGGGTGCGCGATTTAAATTCTAAATGTTTTTTATACATATCGAAGATAACGCCTGAACCAACCGAGATCAGTACAATTAATACCACCATCGTAGTGCCTGACATCATAATTCTCCTTTTATCAGTATCTTTATCCAATAGAGTATAGACTGGATTTTAAAAAGCAAAGGGGATTCTGTTACAAGGTATGTCGTTTAAAAAGCGATTTTATACGAATAAACCCAGTCACAAGCATGGTGCCAGCAATAACACACAGAGCGCCAAGTAACGTATTTGGCCCTATTTCTTCGTCGAGTATCAGGTTGCCCCATATAATGCCAAACAAAGGAATTAAGAAGGTAACGGTGAGCGCAGAGGTTGGACCAATCTCGTCAATTAGACGAAAAAAGAGAATATACGCCACTGCAGTACACACAATACCCAGAGCAATAACACCCGCCATTACGGTTTGACTTGGCATTTCTCTTATTGGCATCACAAAAATCAATGGTAATACGAGCATACTTGCGGCCCACATACTGCCATGCGCATTATCGAAAGCTGACAGTTTGGGGGCGTGTTTGGTGTAATGCGAGGCAATAGCATAACTAAGTGAGGCACACAGGGATGCAATAATTGCTGTTACTGTGGTGGCGGTATTGATAGTTAGGCTGTTTTGTCCAACTAGGATAGCAACCCCAATGAGACCGATTAAGAGTCCCAGTATCATACTTTTACTCGGTGTCGATTTACTCCAAATTATGCCAACAATGGCTCCCCAAATGGGGGTTGTTGAATTTAAAATCGCTAATGTCGAGGCATTAATAGTTTGTGCGGCAAACGCAAATAATAAAAATGGAATCGCAGAATTGAGTGCACCAATAATAAAAAAGTGCTTTTTGTAGGTAAGAAAAGCAAGCTTTTTATTAAAATACACGGCAAAGACACAGAGTGTTAAGGCAGCAAACCCTACGCGTAGTTCAATTAAAACGGCAGGCCCTAAACTTGAGGCCGCCATACGCATAAACAAGAATGATGCGCCCCAAATAGCGGCAAGAAAAAATAAGCGCAGTAAGCTGTGTATTGGCATAATGATGAATCATTCAAAATAATAAAGCACGAGCATATCAGATACTGCCTGATAAACTCGCCTTATTCGGGCTTGTAAGTGTAGAGTAAGCACTGAATAGAAGGCCTCTATTCAGCAGGTTTCACACGTTTTTTTTCGTAATCTGATTTGACTATTTCTAATGCTGCGAGTACATCCTCTGCAGGGACTTCGTTTTGTTCTAAGAGCATAATAAGGTCGACAGCCACTTTAATATAATTAGGAGCGGCTTCTAATTCATTGCCCATTCTGTAATTCCTTTTTCTTTGCAACTTGGCTGATTGCAACATCGATAGCCGTTTGTACTTGTTGTTCCATTAGCATTCGCTCACTGTGCGGTAAATAAAACTCCATATCGACATCGTAGCGAATGTAACGAGCGGGAAGCTGGTTGAGTACTGTGCAGCATAAATCGGCCATCACATCGTCATTGTATACAGAGTCTAAGTCTCGCTGCGCTATATCTTCGACAACCAGTTTTTCATAATAGTTATGAATATCATCATGCAATTTCATACAGTTTGAATCCAAAGTGATAGTCATTTCAGTGTATACCAAGCTTTAAAATAAATCGACAGCAGCTCTAAAAAGCTGAGTATGAACATTAACTAAGCGATTTATATTTCGTTGATAGCCCCCACCTAAAGCCGAAAAAATAGGAATTTGCTGCGCTTTTGCTTGGCTTAATATGAAGTGATCACGTTGGTATACCCCATCAAGGCTAACAAAAAAATGCCCTAACTCATCGTCGCTAGCGATATCTACGCCGGCGTTATATAAAATGATATCGGGTTGATGAAGTCGAACGGTTAGTTGGAATGCTTGTTTTACTGTTTCAAAGTAGTGTTGGTCAGTGGTGCCATGCTCAAGTGCGAAGTCGTAGTGAGAGTGTTGCTTGATGCGCGGAAAATTTTGCTCACAATGAATTGAGCAGCTAATCACTTGTTCGTGATGGCTTACAATTTCTGCGGTGCCATCTCCTTGGTGTACATCACAGTCGAAAATCAGAACAGTGTCAGCCAGCCCTTCGTTTATTAAGTGGTTTGCAGCAATCGCTAAATCGTTAAAAATACAAAAACCACTTCCGTGATCACTAAAGGCGTGATGATAACCGCCGCCTAGATTAAAAGCGGCACCGTGCTGCAATGCGAATTCAGCGCCATTTATACTTGCACCGACAGAAAGTAAGGTGCGTTCAACTAACTCGTTTGACCAAGGAAAGCCCATTTTCTTAATGGCTTTTTCCTCAAGTGTCCCATTTAAAAATGCATTAATGTAAGCCGGGTCGTGACACAACGCTAATTGTGCTGTTGTGGCTTTATTAGGTGTAATAAACTTATCGTCGTTTATAAAGGTACTTAATTTTTGTTTTAGTAAGCTGTACTTCTGAATAGGGAAGCGATGCCGTGCGGGTAAATTAAGCGCAGAATAACTGGGATGATAGTAAAACATTATCTAAGCTGCTGTTTTTCGACCTGTTGAATTTTGTCTTCGGTGGCAGAAATTGCTTTACGACACCTTCCTAAGCGTGCATGCAACGCCAGTATCTCTTGATTTATTTCTGCTGCTTTTGCTGCGCTGGCTGCGTCTAGTTTGAGTTTTCTTTCTTCGATCATCAGTACTAAACGACGTTCAAACTCATGGTTCTGTTTCAGTTCGTCATACAGTTCATGCGACGATTGCATCATTTTTTGTACGGCTTGTTTGTATACCTGAGGTTTGGTTTTAGGCTTAAAACTGTATTTATTTTCTTTTGCCCAAACAGGAGTCGACTTTATTACATTGAAGACGGCTTGTACCTGCTGAGTTATCCGCTCTAAGGCATATTGATACGCGTGGCGATGCTCTGCCGGGGGTAAACTTTTTAACTCGTCTTCAATTTCACTCACGTAGTCAGCAAGCTTCATACTTTTTGTTGTAAACACCCCTCTATCAAATAAACTTGGTTGCGCTTGCATGTAGCGGTTTTTAGCAAATAAATTGCTCTGATCGAATTGTGTGGCTTGATGTTTCAGCCGAGCAATTTGTTCACATAGTTTATCAAAAGCAGGGGAATGCATTTATAAGTAAGCCTCATAAATTAACTTTAATGCCAAAATAATGACTACGCTATTAAAGACAGGGCGTATCATTTTACCACCAAATTTAATCGCAGAATGCGCACCTAGCCATGCGCCTAGCATTAAAAATAAGCCCATTGTGATGCCTAATAAAAAATTAACATGGCCTAATGCGACAAAGGTAATCAATGAAATAAAGTTTGAGACAAAGTTCATTGACCGAGCAAGGCCGCAGTTAAGCAATAAGCTCATTTTATATAATAGACTATTTGAAGCCGTCCAAAACGTGCCGGTACCGGGGCCTGCAAGACCATCAAAAAAGCCAAGTCCTAAACCTTGTAACCATTGTTTAATCTTTGTTTTAGTATCAAGTGTTGGTAATTCATTATGCTCTGTTGTGCTTAGGCTGCCAAATAAGCTGTAACAGGCAACCAAAATGATTACCACAGGGAGCAATTTATTTAAAAAATCGATACTTAAATAATCAACAACCAACGTACCAATTAATGCCCCTATTGCTGTTGCTATTATGGATGCAGCCCAAAAACGAGGGCTAAATAACTTCTTACGAAAGTAGGTGACACTGGCTGTTAATGAGCCAAAACTGGCTGCCAATTTATTGGTGCCAAGCGTAAGATGGGGAGGAAGTCCGGCTGTCAGTAATGCGGGGACGGTAAGCATACCTCCACCGCCAGCAATGGCATCAATAAATCCAGCGGCCAGCGCGACAGCGCAAAGTAATGCCCATGTGGTTGGTTCTAAAGCTAGTTCAAACATTAATAATCAATTTGTCTTTTAAAAGGTGGCAAGGTATCGAGCATGGCTTTGCCATATCGCTTGGTCACTAAACGGCGATCAAGAATGGTAATGCGACCTTGATCGTTTTCTTTGCGAAGCAGTCTACCACAGCTTTGAACTAATTTCTTTGCTGCATCAGGAACTGTGATTGATAAAAATGGATTGCCCCCTTTACTTTGCACAAACTCGGCCTGTGCTTCTTCTATCGGTGAAGTTGGCACCGCAAAAGGAATTTTAGTAATGACGAGGTTTTCTAGGTATTTACCCGGTAAATCGAGCCCTTCTGATAAGCTTTGTGTACCAAATAAATAACTTGCCCTCCCTAAATCGACATTAGCTTTGTGTTTTTTGAGTAAAGCCTCGCGCGACATTTCACCTTGAACTAAGACATCTATCCCTTTCGTTCTAAGAGCTTTGACCACATGGTCCATTTGCCAATATGAGGCAAAAAGCACTAAATTTGCTTTTTTATCATCAAGGTAACTTGGTAACTTTTCGGCTAAATGATCACTAAATGCTTTGTCTGTCGGTTCTATAAGTGTGTTCGGAATATGTAATGTAGCTTGTTTGGGGTAATCAAAAGGTGACGGCACTTTGATATACTTAACACCCTCTTCTTTGGCAAGGCCACACTCGTAAGCAAAGTGGTCAAATGACCCTAGTGCGGTTAAAGTTGCAGAGCAAAGTACGGCTCCCGCGCATTGATTCCAAAGTTTATCTTTTAAGTAATAACCAACTTCAATTGGGCAATCACTGAGTAAATGATCATGATGATTTTTATATTCTAAACGTTTAATCCAGCGTGCATGGGGAATACCTTCACCCTTTGTGGCATAACTAAACCATAATTTATTTAATAATTCCAAACGATTTATGTAGTGACCACTTTCCCCTAAAATAGGGTCGGCAACATAGGGTTTTATATCGCCATCACTCACATCTTGTACGAGCGTGTCATGCATTTTATTCAAGGCACGCAGAGCATCAAGCGTTGCGTCGCTAATGTCTTTTGCTTTGGCATGTAACGAGGCTGGGATTTCACCGTGCTCAAAGCGATAGGTATCATCACTGTTGTAATTAAAGTTGGCATTGTCGAGTATGTCGCGCACCACTTTTAAGTTTTTAGCCGCATCATTAATACTGTCGCTCAGTTTAAAATTTTGCCCAATGGCCTTTTGGCCTACCAAAACGTTGGCCATTTTGCCTGCAAATTTTACCAGTTTATCAAGCCACTCTATCGTGCCTTTGATGGTCGCTGCGGCAGATGAAAAGTCGCGAGTGATATGGGCTAAGTGATGCGCCTCATCAATAACATAAATGGTGTTATCGGGTTCAGGCAGTATTTTTCCGCCGCCTAAATCAAGATCGGCAAGCAATAATGAGTGGTTGATAACAAGCACATCCATCTGCATTAACCGCTGGCGCGCCATATGAAATGGACATAATTGATGAGCACGCATTTGTCGTTGGCATGAGTGCTTATCGCAAGCAATAAGGCCCCATACTTTATCGGGAATTGTGTCGGCCCAGCTATCGCGATCGCCTTGCCATTGTTTTTTTGAATACGCATCGTACAGCTGTTTTAAACACTTTGTTTCCATATCACTTAAGGGAGAAGAAAGTGTGGGCATGAACTCCATTTGGGTTTGGCTATCGCCATTGACCGCGTTGCTGAGCTTTTGTGCACAAATATATCGTTGTCGGCCTTTAACAAGATCAAACTTGATATCGAGGCCTGAATGCTCTTTGAAAAAAGGCAGCTCTTTATTAATTAGCTGTTCTTGCAGTGCAACGGTCGCCGTTGAAATAACCAGCTTTTTCTTTTTTGCCATAGCGAGTGGCAGCGCACCTAAACAATAAGCTAACGATTTACCCGTGCCTGTGCCGGCTTCTATAACACAGATACGTTGGCTTTTATGGTATTCACCCGCCAGTGTTTTGGCTATTTCAGCAACTAAGTAGTTTTGACTACTTCGTGGGCGGTAATCAGTGAGATTATCAGCTACATGCTTATGAATTTGCCGAATAGTTTTTTTTAATGAGTCAGAAAGCATGCCCAGATAACCTAAAGTATGTATATAATTACAGTAATTAATTTTAGAGAGTTAACTGAGTAACTACAAGCGACTTGTTAGTAAATTTGTTGATTAGCATTTGTTTTATGCATTTCGCATTTTCATATTTGGGTTTAAAGGGTCATATAGATGCAATTAACTTCTGGCTTTATTCTTTCAACACAATGCTTTGATAGTACGCATGACGTATCCATTGTGGTGTGGATTTTGTCTGAGCAAGGACCTGTCAAGCTGATTAGCCCACCGCAAAAAGTGCTCTTTTTCATTAATGAAAAAGATGTTGCTGCGGCAACTCGAATCTTGGCACAGCACAATGTGGCATGTGAATTTAAGCCAGTGCAATTAAAAAGCTTCCAGCAGCAGGCTGTTGTGTCGTGCTATTTTTCTTCACTTAAGCATTATTACCGCGCTGCAAAACAGCTAAAAGCCCATTTCATCAAAGTTTACGAAGACGATATTAGACCGGTTGACCGGTTTTTAATGGAGCGTTTTATCAAAGGTTCGGTGTGGGCCAAAGGACGGTTAATTAAAGGTCAGCCTTACCCCGTATTAGCAGACGTTCAGTTTAAACAAAATACCGAGTTCACACCCACTTTTACGACTGTATCGTTAGATATCGAATGTGATGGAGAAGGGGTGCTGTTTTCAGTAGGACTAGTCGGAAAGAGCATAGATGCTGTTCTTATGATCGGTAAAGCTGAGGACACCGCTGATCTTAACTTCAATGTTATATGGTGTGAGGATGAAATCGACTTATTGTATAAGCTCTGTGAGTGTGTGCAAGTCATTGACCCTGACGTTATTATTGGCTGGAACGTCATTGAGTTTGATTTTACAGTACTTTATGCTCGTTCTGAAGCATTAGGTGTAGGGCTGCCTCTGGGTCGTAACAATGAAAAAATGACCCTCAGAACTGGTAATTTTACACGTTTAACGATCCCAGGCAGGGTTGTTATTGATGGTATTGATACACTTAAAAATGCGACATATCACTACGATAGCTTTAGCCTCGCGAATGTGGCAAATATTGAGTTAGGTGAAGAAAAACTGATTTCTTCAGATAACCGCTTAGACGAAATCGTTCGCCAATTTAATGAAGATAAGCGCGCACTTGCTTGCTACAACCGCCAAGACTGCATTTTAGTACAACGCATTTTCGAAAAGCTTAAGTTACTCGATTTTGCCGTTGTTCGAAGTCAACTAACCGGCTTAGAGCTTGAAAGAATGGGTGGATCCGTTGCGGCCTTTACTAACCTTTATCTTCCTTTATTGCATCGCAGTGGTTATGTAGCTCCAAACTCAGGCGATCATGGTCTTAGCTTTGATAGTCCAGGTGGTTATGTCATGTCCTCGGAGCCTGGTTTATATAAAAATATATTAGTACTTGATTACAAAAGCTTATATCCATCAATAATGCGCACTTTTTGTATAGATCCACTTGGTATGGTGGAGGGTCTAAAACACCCTAATCACGCAATTGAAGGCTTTAATCAAGCCCTTTTCTCAAGAACAGAGCACCACCTACCTGAGCTTATTCGTGAACTTGCCGCAACGAGGCAACTTGCTAAAGACAATGAACAGCCAATGCTTTCTCAGGCTATAAAGATCATCATGAATAGTTTATATGGCGTTTTAGGCTCGAAAGGCTGTCGGTTTTACGATCCTCGTCTTTCAAGTTCAATTACATTACGTGGTCATGAAATTATGCAAACTACTAAAAAGTGGCTAGAAGAGTGGGGGTATAAGGTAATTTATGGTGATACTGACTCCACGTTTGTGAAACTTGATGATGAATTAAACTCTCAGAGCTGTAACGAAATTGGTACAAAGCTGGCAAGAAATATAAACAAACGCTGGGAAAATGTATTACAGGAAACATATAAATTAGAAAATTTCTTAGAAATTGAGTTTGAAACTCACTACAGCCCATTTTTTATGCCGACAATTAGGGGCAAAACCACCGGTTCAAAGAAACGCTATGTAGGTAGAGTAGAAAAACATGGCAAAACAGCACTTGTGTTTAAAGGAATGGAAACAGTGCGAAGTGATTGGACAGAGCTTGCGCACAGGTTTCAGGTCGCACTCTTTGAAATTTTATTTAGCGAACAATACAACCAAGAGCTGATCAGGCAGCTATTTGATAACTATGTGGAAAAGCTTTACGCAGGCGAGTATGACTCGCTACTGGTTTATCGAAAACGTCTAGGTCAACACCTAACAGACTATCAAAAAAATATCCCTCCTCATGTCAAAGCTGCGAAGCAATATTTAGCACATAACCCCAATGCTCAAATACAACGAGGTCAAGTAATTGAATACGTATATACGCTTAAAGGCGCTGAGTATTATACCGGAAATCACAAGTTCGATTATGGTGTTTATGTTAATAAACAGCTGTTGCCACTGGTTAACATGATTATTGAGGTTTCAGGGACTAATTCAAAGGGGCTATATTCTAGTCAAACCCAGCTGTTCTGATTGTTTTTTGCCCAAGTGTTGTAAATTCCACAGCTTTATTAATGTTAAAATAGTGCTTTTTTTGAGCGTTTAATTAATTTTTGTATCAATTTATTAATTTTTTATAAACAAAACTCTGGATATTTTGTTTAATTTGTTTATTATTTGTTGGTCGCGACGCATGTCCGATAACAAATAATAAACAAGCTTATGCAAAATATAGCCACAGTATAGTGGTCCAGGGAGAATCAAATGTTAAATAATAAAGTTTCAAAAGCTGTTCGCTTAGCGATCGCTTTTGGTGCAGCTTCAGCTGCTTCTTTTTCTGTTAGCACTATGGCAGCAGAAGATGAAGAAAGTGCTGAAAAGGTTGAGCGAATTGAAGTAACTGGTTCACGCATTAAGCGTGTTGATATGGCTACTGATTTACCAATCACAGTAATTGACCGTGAAGCAATTGAGCTTAGTGGTGAATCTTCAGTTGCTGATCTACTTCGTAACACAACTTTCAACAGTCTGGGTTCGTTTCGTCCACAGTCTGGTAGCTCTGCGCAAGGTGCTACTACTGTAAGTTTACGTGGTCTAGGTTCTGACCGTACATTAGTTCTAGTTGACGGTCGTCGTTTACCTAAGTCAACACTTACTGGTTCTAGCCAAGATTTAAACTTCATCCCAATGGCAGCTGTTGAGCGTGTTGAAATTCTTTCAGATGGTGCATCAGCATTGTACGGTTCAGATGCAATTGGTGGTGTAATCAACGTAATCACTCGTAAAGATTACAACGGCGCAGAAGTTACATTAGGTTCTGGTCGTATTGAGCATGAAGGTGGCGATCGTGAAAATGGTTCTGTAGTTTTCGGTGCTTCTTCTGATAATGCATCAGTGCTTGCAGGTGCTTCATGGAATGGTCGTGATATTGTTTACGCTCGTGACTTCCCTTGGTATTCACCAGGTGGTTCAGTGTACTCAAACAACTTCACAACAATGGCACAAGATGATGAGGGTAATTACATCCCAGGTGCAAGTAACTTTGATTTCTTCTCGCCAGAAGCTACTTGTGAAGGTGTTGGTAACGAAAACTTCTACCGAATTGGTGCGCGTTGTGGTTTTAACTTCGCAGCTGTATCTGCTGATGAAGCGTCAATTAAAAACCGTTCAGCTTTCGTAAAAGCACGTTTTGACATCAATGATGACTGGAGCATTTTCTCTAACATCAATATCGCACAAACTAAGTCATTTGGTCGTTACGCACCAGGTCTAGATGAGACTGCATATGGCCCAGACCAAATTGATGCGGATAGCCCAAATAACCCAACTAACCCTGATAGCCCTATTTACGATCCTTCGTTAGAGCTTGAGCAACAGCCACTCGATTTTTGGCACCGTTTTGCTGCTCTAGGTAATCGTGATAACAACCTTTCTACAGAGTTGAAAGATATCACATTCGGAACTAATGGTATGATTGGTAGTGTTTCAGTTGAAGCTGGCGCACGTAAAACAATCAACGAAAGCCACAACGTAGGTAGTGGTTACATTCTTCGTAGTATCGCTCGTCAGTATATCAATGACGGTACTTACATGTTAAACGACCCGTTTGGTGCTTCAGCAGAAGTACGTAACGCGATGACTGTAACGACGTCTCGTACTGGTAAATTTAACCAAGAAGAAGTCTTTGCGAATGCGGCATTTGACATCATGGAAACTGATGCTGGTGCTATCCAAGGTTTCGTAGGTTTTGAATACCGTACAGAAGATTATGCTGATAACTACGATTCACTTTCTGAAGCGGGTCAAGTAGGTGGTTCATCAGGTAGCTCTGCAGGTGGTTCACGTTCTGTTCGAGGTCTATTCTTCGAAGCGCTAGTACCAGTAACTGAGCAATTTGAACTAAACTTCGCTGGTCGTTACGATGATTATTCTGACTATGGTTCAGATTTCTCACCAAAAGTATCTGCTCGTTATAACCCAATTGATGCGTTAGTACTTCGTGCTTCTTGGGGTAAAGGTTTCCGTGCACCGTCATTACCAGACCTTACACAACAGCCAGCAGAGTCTGCTGACTCAGTAAGCGATGATTTAACATGTGCGGCAATCGGTGAGGCAGCTGGTTGTTCATCACAAATTAATGCAACTGTTATCTCTAACCCTGATCTACAATCTGAGCAATCAGAGCAAATGTCATTAGGTATCGTATATCAAGCGACTGATAACATCGATTTTGAGCTAGACTACTATGATATCGAGATTACTAACCGTATCCGTGCGTTTGGTTCTCAATACATTATTGATGCAACATTACGTGGTGACTCACTTCCGCCAGCATTTACAGTAACTCGTGCACCAAATGGCGGTATTACTAATGTAGTTCGTGGTTTCGGTAACGATGGTACACTTGAAACTTCTGGTTTAGACTTTAAAGCACGTTCAAGCTTTGATTTCGGTGATGCAGGTCGTTTAACAACTAACTTAAACATCTCTCACATCCTTGATTACAGCACGGACGGTGGTCGTAACTTCGTTAAAGACCCTGGTGTACCACAACAACGTCTAACATTATCAAATGTTTATTCAGTTGCTGATTTTGATGTAACTTGGAACTTAAACCTTATTGATAGCCAATGTGAAGACATCGATGCAGATGGTAAGTGTATTGGTCATATTCCTACGTGGGTAACTCATGACCTTCAAGTAGCGTATAACACGCCTTGGAACTCTAAGATCAGCTTCGGTGCTCAAAATGCATTTGGTAAAGAGCCACCTCTATTTGCTTATGATGGTCGTGACTACAACTTCAACCTATACTCAGGTTTCGGTCGTATCATGTACTTCAACTTTAAACAATCATTCTAATATTGTTTAAGTTTAACTAGAAAAGAGCGACATTATTATATGTCGCTCTTTTATTTTATAACCTCTTTCGCCCCTCTTTATTAATACGAATACACAGTAGAGACTTTAATTATAGAATCTAGTTTTTTGATTCTTTATAATATGAGCTGGAGTGTGTGCGTATCAAATTCGGACTTTATTATGCATTGGGAACAATATTGGAATTCAACAGATGGTTTTTCAAGTTTTGCAGAACTTAAAAATGAGTTTGGTTACCCTAAAGAAATACTGCATTTTTGGCAGAAAACTCTTAGTGAAATAAGCAGTGAAAATCTAAAGGTACTTGATTTAGCAACCGGTAAGGGGGCACTTGCTATTTGGCTAAAAGCTGCGGCAAATTCACAGAATAAGTTGGTTGATATTTATGCTTGTGATGCGGCTGACATAGACGTAAGTTCGATAAAGTCAAATGATGTGAAATTAGAAAAAATCATTAAAGATATAAATTTTTCATTTGCGACTAACCTTGAACAGTTGCCTTATGAAGATGATTGTTTTGATCTGTTAGTTAGTCAATTTGGCTTCGAATATTCGTCGTGGGAATCATCCCTCAAAGAAGTGACCCGGGTTTTAAAACCAGGTGGCCAAGCGGTGTTTATGATGCACAGTGCATCATCACAAATTGCACTAAACTCGGCAGCAGGACTGTCAGTGTTTAAATCTTTGGTTGAGTTGGAACTGTTTGAAAAACTAAAAACATTGGTTGATCTCAAGCTTACAAATCAGCAGCTTGAGTTTACTAACAAAAATAAACAACTCATTAAATCACTAAATGAGTTTTCACTGGACAATAATTCATTACAGTGGTTTCAAGATGTTGTAAGTAATGTTGCAAAAATAATGCAAAACATTAATTCAGAGTCGCATACTGCAATTGATAAATTACAGACTAATGTTGAATTTCAAATTAAACGGCTTGAAGAGCAAACACGTGTGTCAATGACTGAAAACTCTATTCGCAGCGCATTCGATGAAGCGAGTCTAGAATTAAAGATTAAAAGTATTAACCCAATGTCAGTTGATGAAGAACACTTTGCATGGACCGTTGTTATCGAGTAAAGAGGCAAGGGCCCCTTGTTTCGTTAAAACGAATCTCCCGCTGAATATTTCTATTGTGTTTCTGTGTATTTATCACTAATAAAAGGACTTTAAATTTAAGTTAGCGTTACAAAAAAGCATGAACATTATAAAAACTTCCTAGTAAATATAAGCTGCTCAGATTAATTAATGCACGCTATTTATAAGAGCAGTGAACTTTTTTATTTCCTCAAAGCGTATCACAACTAGGTTAATAAACTTAATTATATACACTCTGTTTAACATTAAGCCGTTAGAGGTTATTTAACTAACGGCTTAAAATTTTGCTAATTTTATTTCTGGTTCTTTAAACTCTATTTAAGATTTTCATCTAAAAACTTTGTCATAGCATTGTAAAAATCAGTGCGATTTTTAGGCTTATGATAACCATGCCCCTCATTTCTTACCATTGATTCATAAGGGTAATTAATTCTATCAAGGGCTGAAGTTAGCGCTTCATATTGCTCCATAGGAACCCTAATATCATCCGAGCCATGAGCTATAAAAAGTTTAGCCTTAATTTTATCAACATTATATGCAGGTGAACGAGATTTCTGATCTTCTACGTCCATACCATGCACAGTATTTAAAAATTTCACCCCAGAATCTCTCGTTGGGATATCTCCACTGGAAAACATTTCAGGGATAGAGTATACGCCTACATATCCAATAGCACATTTGTACAAGTCAGGCTCTCTTACTGCGCCCATTAGTGCTGCGTAACCACCATAACTCCCACCATATATACAGATATTATTTTTATCGATAATTTTTTGCTTTATAGCCCAGTGGGTGGCATCAGTTACATCATCTTGCATTTTTGTACCCCAATTTTTGTAACCACTCTTTAAAAATGAGCTACCATAGCCACCAGAGCCTCTGAAGTTTACTTGCAACACTGCATATCCAATACTTGCGAGATACTGAGCTTCAGCATTAAACCCCCAGAAATCTCTGACACCATGAGGTCCTCCATGCAGCATTACTACTGCAGAGTATGGTTCTTTTTTATTATTTGGTATCGTTATATAACCGTGTAATACGACACCATCTCGTGCTGATATTTTGAATGGCTCTACAGTTGCTAGTTCCTTTTTGTTTATTTTCTCGTTCATCGAAGCGACAAAACTCGCTTTCTTCGAGGTAATGTCGTAAAGGTAAAATTCTGTGGGTGATTTATCTGATGAAACTTCAAAGACAGAAAGCTTTTGTTCTTTGGCATGACTTGTAAATCTTAGCCTATATGCGTGGAATGAGTCACTTAGCCTTTTTAAAACATCGTTATCCCCTGCATCCGAGAAATAATGATATGCAGGATAATTGGGATCATACGTAACACCCACAACCTCACCTGAAAAGCCATATATAGGTGTTGAAATATCAACATCTGCGTCTTCTATCAGTTTCTTAAGTTCATTTGTTTCCAAATTAAAAGAAAATACGGCTATGTTCTTAGTGGTAGAGTCATTAGTAAAGTACGCTAAATTTCCTGACTTGTTCATGCCAATAATTGAAAGGTTATCACCAGGATTATAATTTAAGATTCCTAGGTTAAATGTCTCCCAGTCTGAATTAGGTGTCTTTTTATAGAACATGTTGAGTTCACCTTTCCCCATTTCATGCTCTTCTTTTTCAACATAACTAAAAGCAATTCTTGGTTGGCCTGACACATCTGCAACCATGCCAAAGACATCTTCTTTAGGTTGATCTGCTTGATAACTAGAACGACCATTATAAACATTTACCTTATGAACTTTTACTGCAAAATCATCAGCATAATGTTGTTTTGTAACTAATATGTTTTCTTTGTCGTCAGGTAAAATACTTAAAATGTTGTAAAACGATGTTTGTGACGCTAACAATTCCCGTCGGTTAGAGCCGTCAAAGTTTGAAGCTATGAAGTAAGGTGAACCACCTTTAGTATCTAAATAACCAACGGTTTTTTTGACTGACATGATGAAGCGTTCATCATTTACCCAGATGACGTTAGCTATTTTTTGATATTCACCAAATCCATAACTGGATAGCACTTTTTTTGTCTTTCTATCGAGAATCACAAGCTTAACTTGTGTCTCATCTTGAAATGTAATCGAAAAGTATTTTCCATTAGGCGAGATTTTTACTTGTTGATAATCTTTGCTGTTAAAGAAGTCTTCAAGGGTGTTTTTAGCAAAAGTCATTTGGCTAAATAGTAAAAGTAAGAGGCCTAAACTTTTTATATATCTCATATCAATCCAATTGTTTTTGGTTTTTTAATTGTAGGTATTAAGAATATCAGAGTTGAAAGTGTTGTAAATACATTGTTGTAACATTGCCTTATCATATGTAATTAAATGTAAATACAAGTGGCATTTCTAGCTCTTTGGTATTGGCTTTGAGTGCAATGGTTTCATGTCTTTATTTATTTTTAATGCTTGTTTTTACGTTTGTTAAGTTTTTGTGTTTTTATGAGGGGTTTTTATAATAAGTTTTGGAAGATTATATTTAATATTTTGTACTATTAATTTTCACGTGAATGAAAATAAACTTTATATTTGTAATGGTGTTTTTTAGAAATGTCACTTCTTTACTTTTTATATTAGATCTTTTGTCATTCAACAATATTGAATTAAGAATAGGGTAGTGCTTCCAGTTATGAAGTAGCCGTCCATTTCATTTCGCATAGCAGCTGCATATTTTGACACTGATATGCCATTAATCTCGAACATTTAAAATCTTTCCTGCGTCTCAAATTTAGCTTTCTGGCCATTTGAACTAAAAATATATTAAAATCAAGTACTTATGCTTGGGTGGTGAGTTTGACATGTAAATGTACATAGCTGATCCGTCTATCGGGTGGTAATTATGCCGAAGGCTATCAAAGTTACTTTTATTTATGAAAAGTTGTGTCTTTAGTATTTTATGTTCGCAAATCATCAGTGTTTATAACCTTTTTGACTTATGAGGACGTTATAGGTGATGAGCTTAGTGGTTGTTAATTGTTCTGTTTTTTGGATTTATGTGTTTTAAGGTTGATGCTCTCTTCTTTCCTGCGTTTTTAGACTGTCTCCCTTTAAAATAGTGGGATTTTAATGTTTTTTTTAAATATGCATTATTAATATATTGTTGCAATTTTGTTTTTACATTGTTTGGTTTATTTTAAATTTTTTATTTTTTGTTGCGTTTGTATTTATATTGATTTTTTTTAAAAAGCGCAAGTTAAAAACATGTTGACCAGAAGTTATCTAGGATATTAGTATTTAATCACCGCATTAAGGTATTAGTGCCTATGGCGGGGTTAAATAAAAATTAATAAGTCATAATATGGATATGACCAGGGAGAATACAATGTTAAATAATCAGGTTTCGAAGGCCGTTCGCTTAGCACTTGCTTTCAGTGCAGCGTCAACTTCACTATTCTCTGCAAGCTCTATTGCGGCAGATGAAAATGATGAAGGCGTAGAAAAAGTTGAGCGTATTGAGGTTACAGGTTCGCGCATTTTTCGTGAAGGGGCTATCTCTCCATCACCAGTTACTGTAATTACAGGTGAAGATTTAGTAAGCACTGGTGCAATGAATATCGGTGAGGTTTTAAACAAGCTACCTGCACTAGCAACGACGTATTCACTGGCTAACTCAGGCCGATTTATTGGTACAGCCGGTGTAAGCTTACTTGATTTACGTGGTATGGGTAGTGAGCGTACGTTGGTACTTGTAGATGGAAAACGTCACGTTTCTAGTGCCCCAGGTACATCTTCTGTAGATACAAATACTATTCCTAGTGCGTGGATTGAACGAGTTGAGATTATCACCGGTGGTGCGTCAGCTGTATATGGTGCTGATGCTGTAACGGGGGTTGTTAACTTCATTTTAAAAGAAGAAATAACAGGCCTTAATGTATCTGCAACGAAAGGGTTTGCGGATAACAATAATTATGAAAATGAGAAGTTTACTTTTTCATACGGTCAAGATTTTTCAGAAGGGCGCGGTAATGCGGCTATCTCTTTCGAATACAATTCACAGGATTCTCTAAATGCATTAGATAACCCGTGGACTTCGACATCTTATGCTTCGATGCCATATGAAGTCGTGACAGGTATGCAAAGACCTGAAGATATGCTAGACAGTGAAGATTTTCCAGACAAAATAGTAGTACCAAATGCGGGCTATTATTTAATCTCTAACGCGGGTACAGTTTGGAACCCTAACACTGGTGCGATTATGGGTCGATTTAACCCAGACAGCACGTTAGGACCTGTAAATACAGGCAGTTTTGAGGACGGCTCATATTGTGGTGGCCCAGATTGTGATTATATTAATTTACGCCAATATTCGGAAATTCAGCCAAAGTTTGACCGCATTAACTTAAATTTCAAAGTTAATTATGATGTTACAGATGACTTGAATGCATATTTCCAAGCAAAGTACTCTAAAACCGAAGGGGAAAATATTGGTCAGCCTTTCTTCCGCTTCTTCAGTGGTGCAAACTTAATAAAGCGTGATAATGCTTTCTTATCTGAAGATACAGCAGCCCTAATGGATCAAGAAGGTCTATCGATCATTGGTGTCAATAAAATGTACAATGATATCGGTCGCCGCTTAGAAGAAAATACGCGTGAGACAACACGATTCGTAGCAGGGTTCAAAGGTAACTTGACTGAAGACTGGAGCATGGATATATCTTTGGTACATGGTAAGTCAGAGATAGAACGTATTAATGGTGCAAACGTCATCATGGCTAATTATGCCAATGCAATAGATGCGGTTTTTGATGACGCAGGAAATATTGTTTGTCGTAGTGAAGAAGCCCGTGCTGATGGCTGTGTAGCTGCTAATATTATGGGCGATGGTGCTATTAGCCAGCAAGCGATTGACTATGTTACTACGACGTCTGTAGGAACTTCAGAGATTGAGCAAACTGTGTTTAATGCGACATTCTCTAATTCTGCACTTTTTGAATTACCTGCGGGTATGGTTGGTTTCGCTGGTGGTATCGAATATAGAGACGAATCAAGCGTCACTATTGAAGACCCATTTGCTAAAACCGGGGCTACTTTCTTTAATGCCCTAGGTGAAACCGATGGTGGATATGATGTATCTGAAGCATTCTTTGAATTATCGATTCCATTACTAGAAGAAGTCTTTTTAATCGATTCACTCGTTTTAGATACGGCTGTTCGTTATGCGGATTATTCTACAATTGGTGATGCAACAAGCTGGAAGTTAGGTTTAGATTGGACCATTAACCCAGAGTTGAGAGCACGTTTCACTGTTTCAGAAGCAATGAGAGCACCAAACATTGACGAGTTATTCTCTGGTCAGAGCCAGTCATTTACTAATGTAGATGATAGTTGTAAGGTTTCTGAGTTGGATCAGTTAAGCGCTGAGGGCAGAGCAATACGTGCTGCAAACTGTGCTGCATTAGGTGTTCCAGCAGACTTCGATTCTAACTACGATAGCGCAACTCTTGAAACTTTAGTCGGTGGTAATCCTGATTTGCAACCTGAAGAATCAAAATCAATTACGGCTGGTATCGTTTATCAACCAAGTTGGTTAGAAGGCTTCAGCGTAACTGCGGATTACTGGGAAATTGACATTGACGATACAATTAGTGGTATCGGTTTCCAAACTATTATTGACCGTTGTGTTGATTCGCCTACAGGTGTTGATAATCAATTCTGTAATTTAATTACTCGCGATCCTGAAACGAGCGAAATTACCCTACTAAAAGGGTTTGCGCTTAACATTGCTCGTAGTTTAAATTCTGGTGTTGACTTTGAGTTTGCATATGACTTTGACGCACTAGGTGGTCGATTCAATACTAGCTTCATTGGTACATACCTAATTGAAGCAAAAGATTATCCATTCTCAGCAGAGCCAGAAAACTACACTGATTATGAAGGTGTTTTAGGTGAAGAGACATGGCAAGGTAATCTAACCGTTGATTATACTTACAATAACTATAAAGTTGGTTTTAGCACACGCTTTATAGATGGTGTTGAACTATATGATCACACGTCGTTAGATACTAACCCAAATCCATCAAGTGAAATGCGTTATGGCTCATACTTTATAACTGATGCTTCATTCGCATATAACTTTGAAAATGGCGTTGGCCTTAAACTGGGTGTTGACAACTTATTTAACCGTAGGTTACCAGGAAGCACAACGGGTACAGGTGCAGGCTCAGCCATCTATGACAATATCGGTCGATTTGGTTACCTTCAAGCATCTTATAAATTTTAATACAGTATAATTAGTCTGTATTATCAATAAAATACACCATAAAGAACGTTCCTGTTCTTTATGGTGTATCATTCATCATTACGCTCCAATAGCCTTTCCTTCGTACAAGAATATTCTTAATATTAGTACCAATCCGCAAAAATACTTAATCATTTTGAGTGATCAAACCAGTCGCTACCTGCGTTAAAAATTTCTGATTTACGACTGCATGGATGCAGGAGGTAGAGCAATGCAGGAGCAATTGCCGAGAACAACTAAATAACTAAATTTTTGCCTTGTTATCAACGCGGTTTTATTGCCTCAAAATAGACCACTTAATTAAGCGGAATGGTATAAATTTGGGTAGTCAAATATCCATCGTCATTTAGGTGAAGTATTTTTGCTGTTTACAGCTTGCTTATGCCTGGCATAAACCATGATTTTTTATCACCTTATAAACTGTATTTGAACTAAGGTGAATTAGAGTGGTGTTGTTCACACGTTAAAACGAGTTAGCTTAAGTGATACACGTAAAGTTGTTGTTAGGGCTTTTAAATAGTCTTTGCCGTAAAGAAATCTAAGCAGTGGGGATTTCTGAATTGTTGTATTTAATTTACACTGCTAAAATGTAACAAATTTTAACCTTCTTATTGGCATCATTCTGAATAAGCGATTCTTATTTTTCATTGCGTTAACATTTGCTTTCCTTTCAAGTTGTGCATATGCAAAGCAGCTCAAAGCAGGTATCGTTAATTATAACTTCTTTCCTTATCATACACGTGATGAAAATGGCCGGTTTTCGGGGGTCATCGTTGGTTACAGTAATGAGATTGCGCGATTAGCAGATGCTGAATTAGAGTATCATGTATACGACAGTCTCGATTTACTGTTAGATGCGCTTCAGGCGGGCGAAATTAATTTTACTGTGGGTCTTAATAAAACCCAGCAACGTAAAAAGCATTTTTTATTCTCTTCCGCATTTATGGAAGCCCCACGGGGCATTGTTGCAAACCAGTCTATTGCTAATGATGCATTAAAGAATTTAGCGAGTCTGCGTTGGGTATGTATAACGGGGAGCTCACACTGTGAGTATTTAGCCGAAAATGGTGCTTTATTCATAAACCGATTTATTCAACCTGAAGATGCGATAGACAAGGTTGCTGATGGTACGTTTGACGCGTTTATGGGGGACTATTCAGTGTTGTCTCACCAATTAAAAAATCACTCTAAAAATAACTTAAAGGTTGTTAGTCCTATTTGGCTCGAGAGTGAAACCCTTCACGTCATGTTTAATAAAGAGGAAACCGCATTACGAAATCAAGTTAACTCGGTACTCGCCTCTATTTCACCTGCAACTAAACAGCTGTGGGAAAGTTCTGCCAGTGAAGAATACATCGCTGCAAAGGCATACAGTAAATTCAAGCGTGATTTTAACCGTATTGATGCACAGCAGAGTACTAACTATTTACTCACATTCTCGTTTATTGATGGTTTATACCCCGTTAATTCAACCAGTAAAACAGGTGAAGCTACTGGGTATTTAAATGATACTCTTGCATTGCTTTCACAGAGAAGTGGTATCCAGTTTAAATATATACCCGCTGCAAATAGTAAAGAGTTAGAAAAGCTATTTCTTGCAAATAAAATCGATATCATTCCATCGATGACACCTGACAAAATAGATGAAGGAATATTAATTGCGTTACCCTCACATTATAGCTTCGAAATGGTATTGGTTTCTAAGCGTGCGAGTAAAATTCGCCGTATTGGTTATATTGAGGCGTTTGCAGACCCTAAAGAAAAACTAGTTGGTAGCGAGCCTATCGAAACCGTGTCATTTGACTCAATTCAAACGCTTTTCTATGCACTACGAAATGATGCTGTTGATGCGGCTATGCTACCGCAGAGCATTGCAGCGTATCAGCTAAACCAGTTTTATATTGGTGAGTTTTATATCAACCCTAAATATCGATATACACAGCCAATTTATTTTTTAATTAATAGGCACTTTTCTGAATTAACAACGTTGCTAGACAGTTTATTTAAAACCTTAACCAGTAATGATTTTAGCCATGTAGTAAATCGTCATGGTATTTTTAATATAGAGCGTGGTTATGATAAAAAAACGGTCAATATCACTGCAATTTTGGTGTTGATTTTAGTTGTTTTATCAATGACTTACTTTATCAATCGGCGTCTCAATATAAATCGGGAAATAGCGAGTCGTAAGCAATCAGAACAGGCTGCACTGAGTAAGCTTAATTTTACGCAAAAGTTAATTGATGATTTACCCACGATGGTTGTTATTCAGGATCAAGACCAAAAACGCATCATGTGGAATAAAGCGTATAAAGATAATTTCGCGCATCTTTGGGATGACGAGCAGCAATTTTTGCGCAGTGATCTTGCAGTCGTTAAAGAATTATTAGATCAAAATAAGCAAAGCCTTACTTCGGGTAAAATAATTAATCAACATATCCGCTTCACCAATCGTCTGGGTAAACCACTCGAGTTGCTTTATACAAAGAAGCCTTTTTTGGGGATTGACGGCCATATCGCAGGGATCATGACTGTGATAACTGATGTCACAGAGCATAATAATCTGCAGCGAGAAAATGAATCTGTTCAAAAATTATTAAAGACGATCACGGATACGATACCCGGCGGGGTATTTCAATATGAATACTATGACAATGGTGAGGGGTTTTATACTTACATAAGTAAAGGAGCGCAAAGCCTTTTAGGGATTACATCTCGAACCATTAACCAACGCGGTATGACAGGGTGTATTTCACCGCTTATTGTTGATGAAGACAGAGTAAAAATTGCGAAGAGTTTTAAGCGAGCGGCAAAGCGTAACTCAATGATTGATATTGAGTTTAGGGTTAATAACTTAGGGCAGAAAATTTGGTGTCGTTACATTGCGACAGGCGAAAAAAATTCTGATGATCAACTTCAAGGCGTTCGCTGGAATGGTATATTGCTTGATATTAGTTTACTCAAGCGCCAGCAAGCAGATTTAAGTAAAGCAAATCAACTGGCTCATCAGGCCGATTTAGCTAAAAGCCGATTCATCGCGACCATGAGTCACGAGTTAAGAACCCCCATATCTGGCATTAATGGTTTTATTGAATTACTGCGGGCTTCTTATTTAGATGAAGAGCAGTTCTACCTCGTAGAACATATTGACAGTGCGATTTCGAAATTACGTAACTTGGTTGATGACATTTTATATTTTGCAAATACAAGCTCAGGTAAAATTGAAATCGATTGCCAAGATGTAGATCTCGAGTCCCACCTGTGCCGTGTTTTAAGGGCGCATGAATATTTAGCAAAACAAAAAGGTCTCGAATTCCGTTTAACGTGGCGAACAGCTGCTTTTACTCAAGCGCGTATAGATGTAAGTCATTTACTGCAAGTTTTGTCTAATATTTTAAATAATGCCGTTAAGTTTACTGAGAAAGGCGCGATTAGTTGCGACGTTTTATTTGAAAAACAGACCTTGAAGATTGAGATATCCGACACCGGCGCAGGAATGACTGCCCAGCAACTTGCGCATACTTTTACACCCTTTGAGCAAGCTGATAACTCGACAGAGCGACGTTATGGCGGCACAGGGCTTGGTTTAACACTTGCTAAGCAATTAATAGAAGCGATGAAAGGTGAAATTAATATTTCCAGTACATTTGGAAAAGGTACGAATGTATTTATTTCGGTTCCTTTGACTAAAGTCGCTAAACCTGATTTAGCAGCGAGTTCTGTTTATTGGTCTGTGTGTACTCAGAATCATTTATTACTGAATAATTTAGCAAGCATGGGAGTTAAACATAATCAGCTCAGTCATCCTTTAGATGCTAACGTATTTCAGCAAGTTGATAATATGATTATTGATGAAAAGTATGCCATTGAGCGATGGGGTAAAAATTGGCAAAAGAATATTTGTAATATTGAAAATAAATACATCATCGTGGCCAGCACTAATGATACTCAAACTCCCGCAAAATGTAGTTGCCATATTTTACTTGTTGATCCTCTTTATCCCGATTTACTCAGAGAGCTGGTTAACAATGTTCATTGTGGTGTTGACGTATTACCACACAGCCTCACAACTGCGTTGCATGGGCAGATTCTAATTGCAGAAGATAATAAAACTAATCAGCTTCTTTTAGAAAAACAGTGTCAAAAATTAGGCATAAAAGCCGTGATGGTTGAAGACGGTTTAGCCGCATTAAAAGCCCTAGAAAATGATAATTTTGATGTATTACTAACTGACTGTCATATGCCTCATTTAGATGGCTTTAAATTAGCTAAACAGTTACGTAATAAAGAAAAGTTTAAGTATTTACCGATCATTGGTTTTACTGCTGACGATTCACAAGAGTGCCTAAATAAAGCGTTAGATGCAGGCATGAACAGTGTGTTATTTAAGCCATATAAACTTAACGAGTTATATAATCGTTTAGCCGAGTTTATTGAGGTAAATAAAGATGAAATACAGGTACAAGATGAGGCGCCAGTATCAAACCTGCAAGGTATAAAAGATAAACAGCATTGGTTAAATGTTTTTGGTAATGAAAATGATGCTAAAACACTAGCAGAGGTGTTTATTACGAGCTTGAAACAAGATCTAAACACGCTAACTGCACATGTGGATAACCAAGATATAGAAAAAATTCCCCCTGCTATTCATAAACTTAAGGGGGCTATTGTGATGTTGCAATACCCGCCATTATCAAAACTTATAGTGAGTACTGAAAATCGCTTTAATCAAGAAAAAGAGACATTAATAGTCAGGGAATTAATTGTAGAGTTAAGCGACGTGATCGAAAAAATAAAGTTATGGTTATAATAAACTTAAATTAGATTATTTTATTTTTTCACCATATACTAAGCTGTGTATTGATATGTATCTTTAACTTTTATAATTAAGAGAGCTTTAAATGAAAGAAATCCGATCTTTTGTCAAATCTGCGTCTTTAACTGAACTTGAAAAAGCAAAACAGTTAATTGATTCAGCTATCGAGAAATATACTCAACAGCAAGAAGCTAAAAAAGAAGTACTCGATCTGCTAAAAGAAAAAGGACTTACATTAGAAGATTTACAAGATGTAGTAGGCACAGATAAGCGTACGAAAGTAAAACCTAAATACCGCATCGAATACAATGGTGAAATTATTGAGTGGACAGGCCGTGGTAAACGCCCTAAAGCATTCCAAGGTGTTGACTTAACTAAGCACCTCGCTTAATTTCACCCATATGAACTTTTAGGGAAGCACATGCTTCCCTTTTTTGTCTTTATTACTGCACAAAATAATGAAATACGTACTTAGACCTTATCAGCAAGAGGCCGTACAGCGAACGGTTAGCCACTTTAAGCAATCGGACGAGGCGGCACTGATTGTATTACCAACAGGCGCGGGCAAAAGTTTAGTGATTGCTGAATTAGCACGTATTGCTAAACAGAAAATTTTAGTCTTAGCGCATGTTAAAGAGCTCGTAGAGCAAAACGCGCAAAAGTACATCAGCTTTGGTTTTGAAGCGAGTATCTTCTCTGCAGGGCTTAAACAAAAATCGCTTAAAGAACAGGTTACGTTTGCAAGTGTGCAGTCACTAGCGCGCAATACGGCGCAACTTAGTGATACGTATTCATTACTCATTATTGATGAGTGTCATCGCGTCAGTGGGGATGATCAAAGTCAGTATGGTCAAGTGATATCCAGCCTTAAGAAACAGAACCCCCGGCTAAAAGTATTGGGGTTAACCGCGACTCCTTTTCGTATGGGAATGGGGTGGGTTTATCATCATCATTATCATGGCTTTGTAAGGGGAGATAAAGACGCACCCTTTAAAAAGTGTATTTTTGAGTTACCGCTTCGTTACATGATTAAACATGGCTATTTAACGCCGCCTCATGAAGTAGACGCAGCCATAAGCCATTATGATTTTTCATCTTTACCCAGCGATTCATTTGGACGCTATAGTGCTGAAAATATGAATGCGCTCCTCAAAGATAATACCCGCGCAACGAAGGCGATTATTGAGCAGGTTATTGACTACAGTGAGCATCGGCACGGCGTCATGATTTTTGCGGCAACAGTCATGCATGCCAAAGAAATCGTCGGCTACTTGCCAACTGACAATACCGCATTAATTACTGGTGATACAGATAACAACGAGCGCGACACTATCATCAATCAATTTAAAGCGAAAAAGTTGAAATTTTTGGTCAATGTGTCTGTACTCACCACCGGATTTGATGCGCCGCATGTCGATTTTATTGCCATTTTGCGTCCAACCGAGTCAGTCAGTTTATATCAGCAAATTGTTGGCAGGGGGCTTAGATTAAGTGAGGGGAAAAAAGAGTGCTTAGTGATTGATTACGCAGGCAATGGCTTTGACTTATTTTACCCAGAGGTGGGCAGTAAAAAAGCCCAAAGTGACAACGAACCTGTGCAAGTACTGTGTCCTGGTTGTGGCTTTGCGAATATTTTTTGGGGAAAAACAGATGCCGCAGGCAATGTCATTGAGCACTTTGGGCGTCGCTGCCAAGGTCTTCTAGACGATGATGATGGCACGCAAATACAGTGCGACTACCGTTTTAGGTTTAAAGAATGTGAGCAGTGCGGTGAGCAAAATGATATAGCAGCGAGGCAATGCCAAGCTTGCTCAGCCATGATGACAGACCCCGATGATAAGTTGCGTGAAGCCCTTAATTTAAAAGATGCGTTGGTGCTTCGCTGTAGTGGTTTATCGGCACAACTTATCGCAAATGGGCTGTTGAAAATTAGCTATTTTGATGAGGATGGTGCCAGTTGCGACGAAGTTTTTAATCTTAGCAACGACACAGGCCGTTTTATCTTTAACAAGCAATTTGGTCGGCGAGCTCAAGGGAATAGTGCCCCGATTACCTGGAAAACAGCAGAACAGGTTATTGAACAACAACATGTATTGGTCGCGCCAGATTTTGTTATTGCCCGAAAGAACAAAAAGTATGGTTGGAAAGTTGCCCAGAAACTATTTGATTATCAGGGTAATTATAGAAAAGCCAATCAATTAAAGTAATCAACGCCTGCCATATGCAGGCGTTATGTCGCGTGTTTATTCGTCAGCCATTAAACCCCAACCATCACCATAGCCGTTGTGGCTATTTGCGATGCTCTCGAGGTATTGTTCAGTTTGGCTTAATAGCGTGTGGTCAGGGACCATTTCAACACGTGTAACGACTTCCCACACCCCGGTGTCGGGACACTTTACTAACTCTGTTGCAGGCGCTAGTTCATCACTTGCAATTGCCGTTGCGAACTTTTCTGCTTCAGGTTTTTGTTCAAAAAGAATATAGAAATCTATTACTTGCATGCTGGTTAAATCAACACCAGCCGCTGCAATTTCTGCTAATAATTGACCATTTTCGTCGTCAGGGAAATGCATTTAATCGCTCATTCATTATAAATCTAGGAATTGTTAGCTATTGTAGCGAAAATAATTGGTTAACGCGCACTAATTTTAACACTTCAATTATGTCAGTGGCTATTTCACTGTGCTAGTATCATTTTGTATTTATCTGATTTATGACACTTTCAAAAAAGTAAGGATATTTTTTGTACATTCGGCATTTCTTTTTTGTCTTTTTAATTTTATTTTTTTCACTGAGTAATAATGCATTTAGTGCTGAAACGATCATCAAAGATTATAAAATTCAAGGGGTCAATGGCGACCTTGAAAAAAACGTCGCGCTTTACATTAAACCGTTAATAGATGAAAAAACGTCTAAAGCCTTGCAGCGTCATGCTAAAAGCCAAGTAAAGGCGAGCTTAAAAGCACTGGGGTATTATAAGCCTGTCGTTAAAATAAAATTTGATAACGCCGAGCAGTTGATCATCGTTGATATAGAGCGTGGGCCAGTGACACGTATATCCGACGTCGATATTACCATTAGCGGGGCCGGTAAAGCGGATCCTGAGTTTATGGTTGCTGTAGATAGTATTAGTTTAAAACCGGGTGATTTTTTAAATCACGCTAAATATGAAGCGGCAAGGAAGCGTATTGAAAGTCAACTTTTAGAGCTGGGGTATTTTGATGCTAAATGGCATGCACATACCTTGGCTGTATCTCTTAAGAAAAACAGTGCGAAAATTACCTTCAATGTTGATACCGGTCCTCGTTATCAATTTGGTGAAATAACGATAGGTAATCAAACGCCAGCTGAAAAATACATTCGATCTTTAGCTGAATTTAAGGCAGGTCAACCTTACAAATCAACAGAAGTATCCGACTACAATCTAGCGCTCTCGAGTACCCCTTATTTTACGAGTGTACGAGTCTATGCCGACATAGCAAATCGAAAAGATGGCAAGGTGCCAGTGAATGTTGATGTTTTGCACAAGCCTGCAAATAGTTACGAAGTGGGGGGAGGATTTAGTACCGACCTAGGCCCAAAAGTGCGTTTTAAATGGTCTAAACCGTGGATTACACAAGACGGACACTATCTCGAAAGCAACCTGAATGTCTCTGAAAAGCAACAAGACATATCGTTAGGTTATACTGTGCCGGTAAATGATCCAAATGATGATTTATGGCGTTTTTCAGTTGGTTATAAGCTCGAAGATAAGCTGACGAATGATGTATACAGTAAAATTTTAACAGCCCAACTGCAGCGCCAGTGGTTAACTGATGATGAGTGGGTGCGTACTGCCTTTTTAAGACGCGATAGAGAAACCTACCAAATTGGCGATGAAGAGCAAAGCTCTAAAATGCTGATGCCAGGCATTAGTTACGCGAAAAAAGACACCGAAGGTGGCACAACACCTTACGAGGGTTATCAATGGCTTATATCTGCTGAATTTGGTTTAAAAGACATGTTTTCAACGACAAATATTTTGCGACTTCAATTGCAGAACGCTTGGCTTACAACCGTTGCTGATCGTCACATGATATTTTTACGTGCCAATTTGGGGGCCATGTTAGTGGATGATATTGACAATGTGCCTTTTTCACTGCGTTTCTATGCGGGGGGGGACCAAAGTGTCCGTGGTTTTGCATATCAATCAATTTCTCCTGAAGATGAAAAAGGTCGCCTTATTGGGGGGAAATACCTAGCCACTGGAACTGTTGAGTATAACTATCAATTTGCAGAACATTGGCGAGCTGCCGTCTTTGTAGACAGTGGTACAGCGACTAATGATTTTACTGATCGTGTTGAAGTAGGTGCTGGTTTTGGTTTTCGTTACTTAACGCCCGTTGGACCCGTTCGCATTGATCATGCATGGGGGCTGACAAAAGAGAGTAAAAGTACCCGTTTAAGTATTACCATAGGGCCTGAAATTTAATGAACAAGTTTAAAAAAACGACGACGATTTTATCAGCCATACTAGTCAGCGTAGGCGTCATACTTTTTTGTTTATTATTCACCGCGCCAGGAAATCACTTTATTGCATATTCAGCTAATAAATTAGTAGATGGCTTGAAGATAAATTTACCGAGCGGGCGTTTTTTGTACAATGATGCATTCGATATCTCGTACGATAAACAAGGACTCAAGTTTTCAGCAAAACAACTAAAAATTGATTTGTACTGGTGGGGGTGTGATGGTGTTTGTGTAGACAACTTAAGTGCGCAAACAATAGATTTAAAACTTGATACACCCCCTTCTTTGGCAGAAAACCCACAACCAACCGATACAGAAATGACTGACGGTGAGCCCACCACGGCTGAGCAAATAACGTTGCCGATAAATGTCACGGTTAAACGCATTGCTGTTAATCGTTTTACCTTGGAGCATGCAAGTGCTGATGTGACGGTGAGCAAATTAAACCTGACAGCCTATGCATCACAATCTGATATCAACGTACACGCATTTACTATCGCCGATATTGCAGTTGCATTGCATGAAGTAAAAGAAGCCCCAAAAAGTGCGCCGCTGAATGAGCTGCCAGCTCTACCATCACTTGATTTTACCTTACCAATTAATGTGCAATTGCACGCATTTAAGGTCGATAAAGTTGCAATAACTCCTTTTGCAGCTGAAAGTGCGCACGTTATTAACAACATTGAACTTGAAGCGATAGCGAAAGAGAGTGAAATCAGCGTCGAGAAATTGGCTGCACGTTACATTGACTGGCAGTTGAATACCCAGTTTCATGCGCTTTTAAGGGGTGATAATAAAGTTGATGCCTCGTTGTCTGTGGTTAATTCTCAGCACCAAGCAACTCTTGGCTTAAATGGGCGTTTAGGGGATTTAAACTTAAACCTCACTACGCAGGGTCAATACCCAGCTACACTGAGTGGTCAAGTCAATCTACAACAAACGAATTACCCGTTTAGCCTAAAAGGTGGCATTGATACGTGGCTGTTAGACACAGAAGCTGCGCAATTACGTTTATCTGACCTTGCTATCAGTATGCAAGGCGATGCGGATGATTACGCCATTAATGTGAATTTAACAAGTCGGCTAGGTGCATACCCTGCGATGTTAACTGAAATGCAGGCAAATGGAGGCCTTACACGAGTCAAAATTGATCAACTAAAGCTCAGTGCTAACGACAGCCAAGCTACGGTTAACGCATCAGCAGATTGGTCTGAGGGCGTGACAAGTCAGTTTTCAGGCACGTTAAGCGATTTAAAAGCTCAGTACTTAACGGATGCCGTAAGCAGTAATTTATCTGGCAAGTTTAATGGCTCCTTCACTCTAAAAGACGAGGATTGGCAGCTAATCTTAGCAAACACAGTGATTGATGGCACAGTAAATGATATCCCTGTGAACGTCGCCTCTGACTTTAAACTCGACAGCAGCCTTCACGCGAGTTTTGATAAGCTTGAGCTTAAAAGTGGAAATAACGAAATTACACTATCGGGTCAAGTCGATGATACATGGCTTGTTGACGGTAAAATCCGCCTTGATGCAAGTGAACAAAGTGTGCTTCCTTTGCTGGGGAAAGGAAGTGCAGACCTTAAATTGCGCGGAGCACGCCTTGAACCGACAGCCAATGTGAACTTGCTCCTCAATACTTTAAGTTATCAGGATATCCAAGTTGAGGGTTTGGCGTTAAACGGGCAGTTTGATTATGCTGCGGACTGGCAAACAGAGATATCGCTTATTTTGGATTCAGCTAGTTTTGCTGAGCACAAAATTAATCAGATTGAACTTAATGCCTCAGGTGACAAAACGGATCACCATGTCGTATTTTTACTGGATGCTGATCAAGGTAAAGTGTCGTTTGATTTAGATGGAAAGTTCACAAAGAACACGTGGCAAGGGGCGTTAAGTCAAATACTTGTTACCGATAATAAAGTTCGTTTTGGAACAGATAAAGCCATTAATGTCAGTGTAAATACGCAGACGCAAGACTTTAATGTCTCGGCACACTGTTGGCAAAGTGAAAAGTCTCAGTTGTGTGTAAACACCTTGCAGCAAACAAAGCAATTGGGTCAACTTAATGCGCAACTTGGGGCGTTATCGATACCAGAGTTTAAACATTTCTTACCTGATAATCTCGATTTAACCGGCTTAGCGCAAGGTGAGTTTGTTGCCAACTGGCATAACGCAGAGCTAAAAACCCTGCGAGCTAACATTAATACGCAAGAACTAGCTGCATCACTAATCGATGGTGCGACAGTTTATAAGCTACCGATTGAGGTCTTCAGCCTGTCTGCGATAAGTGATGCAGAAACGGCGAAGCTTGAAGCGACACTCGACTCATCAGTACTTGGAAAAGTAACCTCACAAATTAATGTAGAGGATATTCAAAACCAGCAATTACTCTCGGGTGATCTGGTTATTGAAAAAATTCTACTCACGAATATACAGCCTTTTATTGGCACGTTAGAGCAGCTAAATGGTGATATTAAGGGTCAGCTTGCCTTGGCAGGTTCATTAAAAGAGCCACTCATTAATGGTGAGCTTAATGTTGACAGCATTAACTTAGAAGGAGCAACGCTTCCTGTTTCATTGCAAAACTCACAGGTGAATATCGCTTTTAATAATCAAAGTGCGACAGTGACTGGTGAGCTAAAAGACCGTGAAGGGGGAGCGCTAAAGTTATCTGGGGGTGTTGATTGGCATGCAGATTTACCCGATGTAAATTTACAATTGCAAGGCAATGAGTTCTTTGTACGTGCGCAACAAGATGTCACCTTTAAAGTGTCGCCTGAGCTCACTATGTCATTAAAAAATAATGCCTTTAACCTTGAAGGGCAGGTTGTTGTTCCGTGGGGGCGGATTGCCATTGAGGAGCTACCCGAGGGGGCTGTGCAAGTCAGTGATGACGAAGTCATTGTGGATATTGAACAACAACAAGCTGAAAAAGTTCCTTTCGATTACGCTATCAACTTAAAGGTACTGGTTGAAAGAGACGTGCGTATTGATTCATTTGGATTACAGTCAAAAGTCGAAGGGGATATTAATATCAACATGGACCAAACGACACCGATGATTGCCACCGGAGAATTAAACCTTGTTGAAGGAACCTACCGCGCTTTTGGCCAAGATTTACAAATACGGACAGGTCAAGTCGGCTTTAGTGGCTCTATAGATAAACCGTATTTAAATATTAAAGCTATTCGCAACCCTGATAACACCGCAAATGGTGTGGTTGCGGGTATTACTTTAACCGGGAATGTGGAACAGCCATCGTTAAAAGTGTTCTCAGAGCCGGCAATGGATCAAGCACAAGCATTGGCTTACTTATTGAATGGTCAGCCACTTGACGAAGGGGACAGCTCAACCGATGCAATGTTGACGCAACTATTATTAGCGCAAGGTGTTAACCGCAGTGAAGGTGTGGTATCTAAAATTGGCGAAAGCTTTGGTTTATCGGATGTGAGCTTGAGTTCTACAGGCAGTGGCGATGATACTAAAGTTGAAATATCAGGCTATGTTACGCCCGGTATTCAAGTGAAATACAGCGTGGGGATTTTTGATTCATTGAGTGAGGTGGCAGTGCGCTATCAACTCTTGTCACAACTGTATATTGAAGTAACCAGCGGTCTTTATCAAAATGTTGATATTCTGTATAAGTTTGATTGGGATTAATAACCATACCAATCCGCAATAAGACTTAATCATGTTGAGGGACTAAACCTGTCGCTGCCTGTGTTAAAAATGTCTGATTTACGACTGCATGGATGCAGGGGGGAGAGCAATGCAGGAGCAATTGCAGTGAACACCTCAATAACGACATTTTTGCCTTGTTATCAACGAGGTTATATTGCCTCAACATAGAGCACTTAATTAAGCGAATCGTATCACAGTGCGTTGGGGTATTTTTACTTGCTTAATTGTTAAGAAGTTAATAGGCTGAATTGTCAATTACTTAAAAGATAATAATAATGAAATTTAGTCTATTAACGGTATGCGTTGCTGCACTTTTAACAGGGCCTATTCACGCTGCTGATAACGTTGAAAAACGCTCAGCAGCTGAAATTATTGAAACCGCAGATGAGTCTCAATGGCGCATTGTGCAACCAAACAACGTTCTTAAACTTACTCTCCCGACGGGTGCCGCGTATATTGAGCTCAATGATGGCTTGGCGCCTTTGCACGCCAAAAATATGCGACTACTCGCCCAAGAAGGTTTTTATCAAGGGCTGAGTGTTTACCGCTTTGTTGAAGGTTTTGTCGCGCAAGGTGGTGACGCGAATGAAACAAAGTCGGTTAAAAAGGCGAAAAAAGCGCTGCCTGCTGAATTTTACTTCAAAACGGATACACCACTGGCGATCACTGAATTAAAAGGCCCAGATGGTTACGCAGTAAAAACGGGCTTTCTAAATGGGTTCGCGGTTGCGCAAAATGAAAGTCAAACACAAACATGGCAAGTGCATTGCCCCGGCATCTTTGCAATGGCTCGTGATAACGATATTAACAGTGGTGGCACAGAATTTTATGTCACGATAGGTAATGCACAGCGCTACCTAGACCGAAATATTACAGTATTTGGGCGTGTATTAGAGGGGATGGAGCACTTTAACCAATTAATGCGAAAGCCCATTGAAGGTGCGGTATTTAATCCTATTACAGATATGCAAGTTCTGGCTGATATTACAGACACTGATACAAGCCAGTTTAAAGTAATGAAAACAGATTCAACAGCTTTTAAACAGTTAATCGATGCGCGCAAAAATCGAGTAGAAGATTGGTTCGTTGAAAGCCCACATTACATCGACGTATGTGCCATGCCTATTCCAACCGAGCGAATAATGCCAAGTAGCAGTAATACTTAATCATTTTGAGGGATTAAACCTGTCGCTACCTGTGTTAAAAGTGTCTGATTTACGACTGCATGGATGCAGGAGGTAGAGCAATGCAGGAGCAAATGCCGAGAACACTCCAATAACGACATTTTTGCCTTGTTATCAACTCGGTTTGATTGCCTCAAAACTGTTCATTTAATTGAGCGAATTGGCATAAATAAGCCATGACCACTCAATAGATTATTTGATACAATGGTTGCCCTATTGGCAAATAACTATAAGGGTATCGGGTGGTTAACCTAGGTCCGCTGTTCGGCGAATTAAAAACATGCTTACGCAAAGATCAATTCATCCTCAAAAAACGCCTGCATGGCATCAAAAAAATAAACGATGAAACAAAGCAAGCGAACATAGCGCAAAAAATTGCGGATGATATTGCTCGCTCACAGCAATTGCGTGTTCAACGTATAGCGGCATTACCATCAGTAACCTATCCAGAGCAACTTCCTGTTAGCCAAAAGAAAGAGGATATTAAGCAGGCGATTGCCAACAACCAAGTGGTGATCATTGCAGGTGAAACTGGCTCGGGTAAAACAACACAAATTCCAAAAATGTGCTTAGAGCTTGGTCGTGGGGTAGAGGGCTACATAGGGCATACTCAACCAAGGCGTTTGGCAGCTCGCAGTGTTGCTAACCGTATTGCTGAAGAGATGCAATGTGAGCTTGGTCAGCAAGTCGGTTTTAAAATTCGTTTTAGTGATCAGGTCTCAGATAATAGTTATATAAAATTGATGACCGATGGTATTTTGCTGGCTGAAATTCAGCAAGACCGCTTTTTAAATCAATATGATACGATTATTATCGATGAAGCCCATGAGCGTAGCCTAAATATCGATTTTATTTTGGGCTATTTAAAGAATTTATTGCCAAAACGCCCCGATCTAAAAGTCATTATTACCTCAGCAACCATCGATCCAGAGCGATTTTCTCAGCATTTTGATGACGCCCCGATTATTGAAGTGTCAGGACGCACTTTCCCTGTAGAAGTACGTTATCGCCCAACTACAGAGATTAATAAAGAAGAGATGGAAGCCGATGGTGACCAACTGCAAGGTATTTTTGATGCCGTTGACGAGCTGTGTGACGAAGGACCCGGTGACATTCTTATCTTTATGAATGGTGAGCGTGAAATACGCGACACTGCCGATGCGCTTTCTAAACGCAACTTAAAAGGCGCAGATATCCTGCCACTCTATTCGCGTTTATCAAATGCCGAGCAAAATCGTATTTTTGCACCGCATTCACGTCGCCACATCATTTTAGCCACAAATGTGGCAGAAACCTCGTTAACCGTGCCCGGTATTCGGTATGTTATTGACCCAGGCACCGCGCGAATTAGCCGTTACAGCTACCGTACAAAAGTACAACGCTTACCAATAGAGCCAATTTCACAAGCCAGTGCCAATCAGCGTAAAGGCCGTTGTGGTCGTATCGAAGCGGGTATTTGTATTCGTTTATACAGCGAAGATGATTTTAATTCGCGTCCAGAATTTACTGACCCTGAAATTCTACGTACTAACTTAGCGTCGGTTATTTTGCAAATGCTAGGCCTTGGGCTGGGCGATATGCAACAATTTCCGTTTGTACAAGCGCCAGACAGTCGTAACATCAATGATGGTTTAACGTTACTCGAAGAGCTTGAGGCGGTTAAACCTGCTAAGCGCCATAAGCAAACTGAGCTGACTAAATCAGGACGTAGTTTAAGTCGTTTACCCGTCGACCCGCGTTTAGCCAAAATGGTGCTAACCGCAGACAGCCTTGGGGCATTGCGTGAAGTTATTATTATTGTTGCTGCGCTTTCGATTCAAGACCCCCGTGAGCGACCCCAAGAAAAGCGGGGAGCAGCTGATGAAAAACATGGCCGATTTGATGATCCAGATTCAGACTTTATCGCATTTTTAAATCTGTGGAATTATCTTGAAGAGCAACAAAGTGAGTTAAGCAATAGCCAGTTTAGAAAGCTGTGTCAAAAAGACTTTTTAGCTTATATGCGTATTCGAGAATGGCAAGATATCGTTTATCAACTGTCGACTGTGTGTAATGAAATGGGCATGAAAGCAACAACTAACGTAGCCGACAGCGACCGAATTCATCAGTCACTCTTAAGCGGTATGTTGAGCCACATAGGTTTTAAAGACGAAAAACAAATTTACAAAGGCGCACGTAATAGTCAGTTCCATATTTTTCCGGGCTCAGGATTATTTAAAAAGAGCCCTAAATGGATTATGGCTGCGGAGCTGGTGGAGACAAGTAAACTCTACGCTCGTATAAATGCCCGTATCGACCTTAAATGGGTTGAAGGTTTTGCTCAACATTTAGTGAAGCGCAGCTACAGCGAGCCTCATTGGGAGAAAAAACCGGGTGCTGTTATCGCCTTCGAGCAGCAAACTTTATACGGCCTGCTTATTGTTAATAAGCGTCGTTGTGTATACAGCAAAATTGATCCTAAAGTGAGCCGAGAGTTGTTTATTCGTGGCGCTTTGGTAGAACAAGAGCTTGGTCAGAATGAAGGCTTTTTACAGTATAACCAAGAGCTTATTGATGATATTCAAGTGCTTGAGAATAAGTCTCGTCGTCGCGATATCTTAGTGGATGAGCAAACACTGTATGAGTTTTACGACAAAAAAATTCCTGCTGATATCAACAATCGTGCGGCATTTAACGCCTGGTGGAAGCAACAAAAACAAAAAGATAAACGCTTTTTGCACATGTCACGTGAAGCGTTAATGCAGCATGGTGCTGATCATGTCACCGAATTTGATTACCCAGATACATGGCAACAAGAAAACTTACTCTTGCCGCTGACGTACCATTTTGATCCAGGGCAAGCTGTTGATGGTGTTGCGGTTCAAATTCCGGTTGCATTACTTAATCAAGTACAAGAAACCGGCTTTGATTGGCATATTCCTGCGTTTAGGCATGAGTTGATTTGCGCATTAATTAAGTCATTACCAAAAACACTACGCCGTAATTTTGTTCCAGCTCCGAACTACGCCGATGCTGTATTAGCGGCAATTGAGCCTATGCAAGGCAATTTAATTGACGCCATAAGCACTCGTTTGCTGCGTATGACAGGGGTACGTGTTGAGCCAGACGCTTGGGATTACTCAACGTTGGCCCCTCATTTGCGTTTGCAGTTTGAAGTTCGCGATGAGCACGATAAGTTACTTGCTCGAGGCCTAAATTTGGCTAAGTTGAAAGCTCAGCTTCAGGGTAAAGTCACCGATACCTTATCAAAAGTGGCTGATAAAGGCATAGAAAAAGCCGACTTAACACAGTGGAGCTTTGGTGAGTTACCAGCTTCCTATGTTAAAAAGCAAGGTCAGTATGAAATAAAAGCGTTTCCAGCTTTAGTCGATAAAAAAGACTCCGCTGCGGTTGAGTTATTTGATAACGAACAAAAAGCACAGCAGGCGCACCAACAGGGCTTACGTCGTTTAGTGCTTTTAAATGTTCCGTCACCGATTAAGTATTTGCAGCAAAATTTACCTAATAAATCTAAGCTTGGGTTGTATTTTAACCCCTTTGGTAAAGTGAATGATTTGATTGATGATTGTATTGCTGCAGGTGTTGATAGTTTATTGATAAAGTACGGCAACATTCGTACTCAGCAAGCATTTGAGCAGGCTAAAGAGCAAATTCGTGGTGAGTTGGGCGATACGGTGGTCGACATAGCAACGCAAGTTGAGCAAGTGCTAAGCATTGCTCACAGTCTTAATAAGCGTATGAAAGGGCGCGTAGATTTAACCATGATCACTGCTCATGGTGATATTAAATCACAATTACAAAGCCTCGTTTTTAAAGGGTTTGTAAGTCAGCACGGCGCGGCAAAAATGGCGGATTTAATTCGTTATTTAAAAGCGATTGAACGTCGTCTAGAAAAACTCCCTGTTGATCCTAATCGAGATCGTTTATGTGTACTTGAACTAGAAAAAGTGGCTGAACAGTATCAAAAACTGGCGAATAAAATTCCCAAAGGAATGCCCGTACCTGATGAAATCAGGTCTATTTTTTGGATGCAGCAGGAATTACGTGTTTCTTTATTTGCACAAACACTAGGGACACCTTATCCTGTATCTGCAAAGCGTGTTTTAAACGCAATCAAAGAATGTGAGTTATAATTCAGTAAAGGTATGCGCAATGAAACAGTGAATTCATTGCGCTTGAATTAGTAACACAAATGCTAAAAGGAGATTATGTGGGCATAGAAAAGGATAAACCGATTGCAGTTCCAGCAGACACTTCACGTCGAGTACGACCAGAAATTTTGGTTGTTGACGATGAATATTTTAACTTCGAAATGCTCAAAGCAACCTTAAGTAATGAGTTTTCGTTAAGCTATGCAGATTCAGGAACATCGTGTTTGGCATCGGCTATTGCAAACCCTCCCAATGCCATTTTATTAGATGTGTGTATGCCTGGTCTTGATGGTTATGACACGTGTCGGTTATTAAAAAACACCCCGGAAACAGAAAATATCCCCGTTGTTATGGTATCTGGCTTAGAATCTGAACTTGAGCAAAAAGCAGGATTTGATGCTGGATGTGACGCCTATGTAGTGAAACCATTTTCTGTAAAAACACTCATAGAAAAAATAAAAGCACTTGTGTAAGGAGGCGTCATGTTCCATGAGGAAAAGCGCGATTTTCGCCGCATGCAAATTCATACCCCCGCAAAGTTAATACCTTTAGAGGGCGAAAATAGTCACACCGAAATAGTCGTTACATGCACTGATTTAAGTGCAACAGGCTTAGCAATATGTTGTGATGAAGTATTAGAAATTGGCAGTGTTTACCGAGTGGTGATTGCCTCTACGAGCACAGCAATCACCTCGTTTGATGCAACAGTTAAAGTTATTAGAGCAACCAAGGAGCAAGATGGCTCCTTGAGTGCAGGACTTGAAATTGTTCACTTTAACTAGGTTTTAGCTGTTTTAGTACACTTTACAGATAAGGCCTTTTAGGTAAAAACCTTCGGGGTAGCTGCCAGCAATAGGGTGGTCGGCAGCTTGGTTTAATCGTTCCATAATCAGTAAATCTTTACCTGCATCTAGCGCTGCATCGGCAACCACTTTTTGAAATAAGTTTTGTTCCATTAAGCCAGAGCACGAGAACGTTAATAAGGTGCCACCGGGCTTTAGTATTTGCATCGCAATCATATTAATATCTTTATAGCCGCGACATGCGCCGGTCAGCTGTGCTTTATTGTCTGCAAATTTAGGCGGGTCCATCACGATGGTATCAAACAGCTTGCCTTCATCACGGTATTGACGCAGTAACTTAAAGACGTCTTGCTTAACAAAGTCGACTTTATTCAAATCTAGGTTGTTGTGCTCCACATTGCGTCTGGCGGTATCGAGCGCAGGTTGCGAAACATCCACATTGGTTACATGCTGACAGCCGCCACGTAATGCGTACAGCGAAAATGTGCCAGTATAACTAAAGCAGTTAAGCACTGTTTTATCTTTAGAGAAGCGTTCTAGAGCCGCACGACTGTCACGTTGGTCTAAATAAAAGCCTGTTTTATGACCTTCTATAATATCGACTTCTAGCTTTAGGCCGTTTTCTTCAATTAATACGGGCTCTGTCGGTGCATTACCCCACAGAACACCTTTGATTGGATCTAACCCTTCCTTTGTTCGCACGTCGACATCAGAGCGCTCGTAGATATCGCAGCCAGGAAAAATAGCCATTAATGCCGCGACTATTTCGCCCTTGTGGCGCTCTGCACCTGCACTGAGTAACTGACATACTAATACGTTATCAAACTTGTCGATTGTGATACCCGGTAAGTAATCAGACTCCGCAGCACTTAAACGAAAGCCTGTTAAGCCTCCCTCGCTGATCACTTGCTGGCGTGCATCGTACGCACGGCGAAGACGCTTTTCGAAGAATGCTTGATCAATCACTTCGTTTTGGTCAAAGCTCCATACACGTGCGCGTATTTGTGACTCTGGGCTGTAAGCTGCAATGGCGAGAAACTTACCGTCATTATCATAAATAGTAACCGTATCACCTAGTCCTGGTTTACCTTTTACTTTTTTAATGGCTTTAGAGAACACCCAAGGGTGTTTTCTTTTTAATGATTTTTCTCGTCCAGCTTGTAGGTAAATAGCAGATGACATAGGGATTCTCGCGTCAAACAAAAGGGGGCATAGTTTAATGAAGCACTGGCAAACATACAATGAATGTTTTGAACAAATCCAGTAACCACGTTAAAGTAAGCATAATTTCAATCAGTTAATGGTAACAGCCGCTTTATGCAGTCAAAAATAGACTTTGCAGAACTTGAAACCCAGTGTCGAGATTTTATTTTATCTTTACTTCATGCCGATGTGGCACACGACATTAGCCACATTGAGCGAGTGGTGAGGGTTGCAAAACAGCTGTGCACTGCAGAAGAGGCTAATATGGCAGTCGTGTTACCCGCAGCCTGGTTACATGATTGCGTTGCGGTTGCTAAAAACCACCCTGATAGAGCGAAAGCGTCAACAATGGCTGCAGACAAAGCGTTGAGTTTTTTATCATCCATTAATTACCCTGAGCAATACTTTGCCGCAATTCATCACGCCATTGTTGCACATAGTTTTAGCGCTAACATCGCAGTACAAAGTGTTGAAGCACAAATAGTCCAAGACGCTGATCGAATGGATGCATTAGGGGCTATTGGGGTAAGTCGCTGCATGAAAGTGGGTGGCTCGATAGGGCGTTATCTTTACCATAAAGACGATCCATTCTGTTTACATCGTGAGCCTGATGACACTAAATACACGCTTGATCACTTTTTTATTAAACTATTACATATCGCCCAAAGTATGAATACACCTTCGGCGAAAGATGAAGCAAAAAGACGAACAGAGTATATGTTGGCCTTTCTAGAGCAACTTAAATCTGAGATTGGTGAGTAACCATGGGTGTACCTTTATTAAACGGGGTTGATCACTGCCATTTAAATGTTGATGATTTGGCGCGGGCAGTGACATGGTACCGTGATGTGTTAGGTTTTTCTGTGGTTCCTGAGCTTGCTTTTTGGGATGAAGGTAAAGGTCCATTAACCCTTGAAGATCAGGCAAAAACAATCCGTCTCGCATTATTTGAAGCGCCCGGTAATAGTAAAGGGATCGCTTTTAGTGTAAACGCAGCGCAATTTTTAGCGTGGCTTGAGCATTTAGCTCAATTTAATATAAAAACGGTGATTGCCGACCATGGCGTGACTTATTCTATGTATTTTAAAGACTGTGCTGGCAACAGTCATGAAATTACCTCTCATGATTATGAGCAAATTAAAAAGGGGCTTAAGTAAGGCCCCTTTTAATGGGTATAAACTAGCGAGAGTAAGTATTTTTAATCTCGATAATTGCGTCGATTTGGCCAATGAATAAATCGACGAGTTGGGGATCAAAGTGTTTGCCTGATTCGGCTTGTAGCAGCTCTACTGCTTTTTCAACTGGCCACGCATCTTTGTATGGGCGCACAGAGGTGAGTGCATCAAATACATCAGCAATACTGACGATACGACCTTCAATGCTGATCTCTTCTCCTTTTAAACCAAGAGGGTAACCCGTACCATCCCACTTTTCATGATGCTCCAGTGCAAGCTTATGAGCGAGCTGTAATAGGGGAGAGCTTGAATTTTCGAGTATTTTTGCACCAATGACAGCATGTTGCTTCATATGCTCAAACTCGTTGGCATCTAAACGGCCGGGTTTTAAAAGTACCGAATCAGGTATGCCTATTTTGCCAACATCATGCATAGGGGCGGCTTGTTTCAACTGTTCAGCTTGGTATTCAGTCATACCATAAGCTAACGCGAGTACTTTGCTGTAGCGACTCATACGGGCGATATGCTCACCTGTATCTGTGTCTTTATATTCTGCCGCTCGGCCTAAGCGATTAATTAAATCGATATGGGCTAATTGTAATTGCTCGGCCTGCACTAGCGATAAATGTGTTTTCACTCGGGCTCGCACAATAGCAGGGCTGATGGGTTTGGTTATATAATCAACAGCACCAAGTGAAAAGCCTTCGGACTCATCTTGTTCATGGGACAGTGCCGTGACAAATATCACGGGAATATGAGCTGTTTCAGGGTTCGCTTTTAAAATTTTACATACCTCGAAGCCATTCATATCTGGCATCATGACATCCAGTAAAATTAGCTTTGGAGGTTCATTTTCAATGAGCTGCAGAGCTAAATCACCCGATTTAGCAAATGATAACCGATAGTCATTTGCAAGAACTTCACGCATGACCTTAAGATTTGCGGGCTCATCATCAACGACAAGAATTCTTGCTCGATCAGTAATTTGACTCATGACTGCTCCTTAATCAGCTGCAATGCGGTGCTTTAAATTGGCTAATGCAGTACTTGCTGCATCAAAGTCAAAGTTATCAAAATGTCCAACTATCTCTGCGACTGTGTCTTTATACTCGACAGGGGCATTGTTTTGAACATCACTCAGTAGTTCATCATCTATTTCAGCATGCTCGGCTTGATTTTGTAGTGCCTCGATGTGATTTAAAAATACGCTTATCGATACCGCTTGCGAAGGTGTTTTATCAGTATTAACCTGCTCTTGCTCATCGAGTAAAGTAGCCAGTGCTTGCCACTCTTGATAGCACGCAGTTATTAATTTAGAAAAGTCTTCTTTACCCTGTTCTTTTTCGGCCTGCGACAATAAATACAGTAATTTCGTTAGTGTCAAATTGCCCGCCACACCTTTTAGCGTGTGTAACAGTGTCGTTTGTTCAGATGCATTAAGTGTTGACTCTTTTAAACGTAGAATACTCTGCTGATGATTAGCAAGAAATAAGCGTATTTCAGTATTAAGCTTTTCTTTGCTACCCCACATTTGGATACCTTTAACATAATTGATATGTTGCTTTGCTTTGTTATCAGGCTTAGCTGTGATGTGCTTAATTTCTAAACCGAGCACTTTCGCTATCTCATGATTAACTTGTTGTATATCGACGGGTTTGTTTGCAAAGCCATTCATACCTGCTTGCTTAGCTGTGAGCTTATCTTGTTGAAGCACGCTGGCGGTCAACGCGATGATAGGTGTTTTCTTTAATTGTTGTTGCTGCTCTAATTCACGAATTTTTTTACAAGCAGTTATACCATCGCATTCAGGCATGTGGATATCCATTAAAATGATATCAAAGCTGTGTTGTTTAAATTCAGCAATAGCCTCTAGCCCATTTTTTGCTTTATACACTGTGTGGCCAGCTTGTGAGAGTAATATGTTTAATAGCTCGACATTTTGTTCAATATCATCAACCACTAAGACACGAAGAGGTGGTAATGTAAGTAGGTTATTACTGAGTTTATCTACTTTATTAATGTCGCCTTCTTGCAAAGGAAGAGAAAAGAAAAAACAACTGCCTTCGCCTTCATTACTCACGGCACTTATTGTGCCTCCCATAAGCTCGACCAATTGCTTGCTTATGGTGGTGCCTAAGCCTGTGCCGCCAAAGCGACGCGTCATCGTTCCATCGGCTTGTTCAAAAGGTTGGAAAATTGCTTTCAAGCGGTGTTTTGCAATGCCAATCCCAGTGTCTTGCACCTCAAAAAAGAGCTGATTGTTTTGTGTCTTACTTACACTAATCGTGACAGAACCTGATTCTGTAAACTTAACCGCATTACCAATTAAGTTATTGAGTACTTGACGAATACGCGCGTCATCACCGATATAAATTGGTGCGACATCATCAGCAATTTTTAAATCTAATAACAGGTTTTTGCGCTTTGCTTCAAGCCAAAAGGTAGAAACGATGTTATCGAGAAGGGCTTGTAAATTAAAGTGCTCGTGATGAATATCGAGTTTGCCTTTTTCTAATTTTGCCGAGTCTAAAACATCGTTAAGAAGATGCAATAATGAGCGTGCTGCATTATTTACGGTAACGATGTGCTTTTGTTGTTCTTTATTAAGTGGGCTGTCCATTAAAATATCGCTGAACCCGATAATTGCATTCATGGGCGTGCGAATTTCATGGCTCATATTTGCCATAAATGCCTGTTTAGCTTGTGCAGCGGCTTCAGCTTCTTGTTTTGCGTGTTTTAATGATTCTTCATAGATATGGCGTGCGGTAATATCAACTAATACACCATCAATCCACTGAACTTCAGAATCATCCGTTTTGTTAATAGAACCTTGATCTAATACCCAAACGACCTTACCGCTGCGATGGCGTACGCGATACTCAAGTGCATATTGATTTTTTTCAGAGATTGCTTTTGTCATGATCTCATTAATATGCGCTTCGTCTTCTTTATTTATAATGTCAGCAAAACTGATGGCTTTTGACGTAAATTCTTCGGCAGTATAGCCCGTTAGATCAAATACATTGGGACTAATGAACAGCATGCTCCAATGGTCATCGAGCAAACAACGAAATACAGCGCCAGGCGTGTTATTCATTAACGTGCGATATTGCTGTTCTTTTTCTTCTAGGCTGCGTTGTAATGCGCGTTGTTCAGTTAAATCGGTTATGAAGCCCACAAACAACGTTTCTGCATCGGGTTGTTTCACTTCACCAAGACCTAAGCGAATAGGGAATAAATGACCTTCCTTGTGTTTTGCACACACGTCGCGGTTAACGCCAATCACTTTTTTAAGAGCGTGGTTGCCACTGTTTAGCAAATAACCATCGTGCTGAGCCGCAATGTCGTCATCCATCAACACTTTCACGTTCTGACCGAGCACTTCTTCTTGTTTCCAGCCAAAGATACTTTCTGCAGATTTATTAAAGCTTAAAATAATACCGCGACAATTAATTGTCACAATACCATCGATTGCCGTACTTAAAATGGCATCGAGTCGTGATTCTTCTGCCGATTTTTCAGCAAGCAGCATACGATAGCGCACCATACCATTGATAATCGCAACGACAGCGGTTAATAACACGGTAGCAAATGACACCATGGCAGCAATAAAAACAAGATTGGTATTGTCTGTGTTATCGGATAAAAAAGGGGAGGTCGCGACAAATCGCGTTGCAGCCATGCCCATGTAATGCATACCGGCGACAGCAAAACCTAAAATAATGGCGCAAATAATCCGGTTTTGTAATGCGGTTAAATTTTGAAAGTGGTCGTTCAAATGAAAGCGAGTATACAGCCCAATAAATGATAAAAACACGGCAACAAAAATGGATGCAGCAAACCACATAGGGTCATAACGAAGTAATGGGCTCATTTCCATTGCCGCCATACCCGTGTAATGCATGGTACCAATACCTGCGCCCACTAACACAGAACTCATGAGTAACTTTAACCCTGCGGGAATATGTGCAATGTCTTTACTGCGTATTAGTGACATACCTGTGTAGCAGGCTAAAAAAGCAGGAATAAACGAAAAAAATGTCAGAGCAGGATCATAGTTAATGGTTGTGCATAAAGAAAATGCAAGCATACCAATAAAGTGCATACTCCAAATTCCGCCAGACAAGACTAGAGAGCCGGTTGCATTGCCTAGTTTTCTGTATGATTCAAAGCGGGTTTTATTGGCTAAATCAATAATATGCAATGAGAAATATGCAGCAAAAATAGCGGTAGCAATCGAAAGGACAACTAAACTAGGATTGTACACCCCACTTATGATTAAGCTTGGATTTTGATCGGTAATAAAAAATTTCGCGAGCATAATAATTCGTTCAGACTGCAAGTAATGTCAGTCTAATACAATTTGCGCTAGATTTAGAGAAAAAAGATATGACAGACTAAGTAGGATTTATTTCATTAGCTATATTTAATTAGAAAATACTTAAGTGTGAGACTACCCATGCGCAGGACTGAGCAGACACTCGTCGAGCAAATGCAAATAAATGATGTTGAAATTCAGCATAGAATGAATTTATTAGGGCTCTCTTCACAATGCTTAGCATCACTCATTAACTATAAACCACTTATCGAGTCGGCGATTGAGAAAATGGTTGATGAGTTCTATAAAAAGCAAACAGAAGTCGATGAAATTTCATTACTTATTGGAGATGCTGACACACTGACACGTTTAAGAGATGCACAAAGACAATACATTATAGATTTATTTTGTGGCTGTTATGAAAATGATTACGTTAATAATCGGCTACGTATTGGCATGGTACATAAGCGAATTGGGGTAGAGCCCAAACTGTATTTATCGGCGGTATGTACCCTTAAAGAGCTCATTTTTGATGTGTTAAGAAACACCATAAAAGACCATGCAGAGCTAAATCAAACATTAACCATTATTGATAAGCTTATTTATTTTGATACAACGTTAGTGTTTGATACGTACATTGCGAGTCTTGTTGGCGAAATAGAAAATGCGAAACGAAGAACAGAAGTGTATGCGAAAGGGCTTGAAGAGAAAGTGGCGCAGCGTACACATGAACTTGAAAAACTTGCCAAACTAGACCCCCTCACAAATTTGTATAATCGCCGAGAAATGCAAGAGTTGTTTCAGCGAGAATTAGCAAGAGCGCGCCGTCAGAAGCTACCTTTGACTATTGTATATTTTGATTTAGACAACTTTAAATCAGTGAATGACACACAAGGGCATTTGAAAGGTGACGAGGTATTAAAATTCATCGGGAAATATCTTAAAAAGAATACAAGAGAAATAGACATTGCCTGTCGTTATGGGGGAGATGAATTTTGCCTGATCATGCCAGATTGCGACGTAGAAAACACCATTGCGATATGTAATAAGCTGATCGTTGCTTTTGAAGCAAAATACCCCGCGTTACATTTGAGTTTTGGCATTATTTCAGCGCCTTTAGACAGCACAGTCGGTGCTGAGGAGCTTATAAATCGTGCTGATCGGAAAATGTACGAGGCTAAAAAGCATCAAGGTTCTCACATAATCCATTAACGTGTCATACGCTTTACAAACACCACCACAAACAGCGCTAGCGAAAAGCTGCCACAAAATGCTTCAATCGCTGCTATGAGCCTTGATAATCCAATGGGGGTAATATCGCCATAGCCTAGCGTTGTAAAAGTAACAACGCTAAAGTAAATGCTGTTTAAAAGTGCTGATACGTTATCATCGAACGAATTATCAAAACTAAATCTAAGCAATGAATCTTGATAGCTGACACCAAATAAAAAGTAACATATTGCGCAACAAACGATAAGAGACAGACTAAAGCGAATGACATTTTCAGGTTTTTCACCATAACCACATAACATGTCAATAAAGCTGGAAGTAATTTGTTTCGTTGATCCTTTCGGGTACTGTGCGTGGCGCATTCTTAATTCTTTATAGGTAAAGTTACCCGCGAGCTCGAAAAGCCCTTGGTGTTCAGACGCTTTACGTAAATTTCTGTATATTTCTTCGGATTGTTCAAATAAGTCGCGCGCAGTCGAGTATTGCCTATTTCGACGAGCTTTAAACGCCTCGGCTTCTTGCAGTAATTGTTCGCCTAAATCGATATTATCAATGCGGCTATCACTGAGTTTAACCCCAAGTAGGTTGGTATTTCGCAAATCGCAGTAGTGTAAGCTGGCGCTATGAAGGTTCGCTTTCATTAAGGATGCATTGGCAATTTTATTGTTGAAAAGATGTGCCCCCGACAAATTGGCTCGATAAAAATTGCAGTAAGAAAGATCATAACCTTCTTCATCATCTTTCTTTATTAAATTTAGACCCACTAAATTTGCACGTTGTAATTGCAGACCCTGAAGTAACCCGCCCTTTTTCGCATATCGTTCAAGTTTTTGAGTCAGCTCTAAGCCTGATTTATCAAATTTATTGTCATGCCAAAAGCAATACCCAGAACCCATATCGGTTTCTTGACACGTGTTACCTGTTGGTGAAATGTAGCTACAACACGGTTTATCAGGCATAAGAATAAAAACTTATTTATGAGTCATCTTTATAGATTAGCAGGTATTTTACGGGGTAAAATATAATACAAAGATTTTATTAATTACATTGGCTTATTTTGTTTGAGTACACGTTAAAACGCAGTAAACGTAGAAAAACTGTCGCGATTAAAGTCGCCGAGCAGCAGTTGACTGTGTATGCACCTCACTTTGTCCCGCGTAAAGATATTGAAGCGTGGTTAAAAACAAAGCAGCATTGGGTTGCAGAGCAAGTTACTAAACAATCATTACACGCTGAGCAGTGTCAATTTCCCATTAAAAATTCGCAAATCAAGCTATTTGATCAGGTAATTCCCCTTGTATTTAAGCAAGAAAATTGCAGCCAATGGTATCAAGACACTGATACTCATGAATTAACCCTTGCTATTTCACCGCGCGTTAAACTCACAGACGCAAAGTATCTTGCATTGATGGAAGAGTTTTTACATGACAAGTTAGAAACCTACCTTGAGATGCGTATACAAAACTACTGTATTCAAATGAGAGAAGCGTTACCAACACGTCTTAAAATTCAACATTACAAGCGGCGATGGGGCAGTTGTAATCGCCAAAGAGAGTTAACCTTTAATTTGCACTTAGCCAGTGCGCCCCTATGGGTTATTGATTATGTTGTTGTTCATGAACTTGCGCATTTAAAGCATATGGATCACAGTGCGGCATTTTGGCAACGGGTGAGTGAGTTTTATCCCGAACATAAAAAAGCAAGCAATTGGCTGAAAGTGAATGGTCCATTTTTACGCTGGCTCTAATACCATATATGGACTCTCTCCGATTGCAAGACAGTAATTGATAGAATTTCAAAGTTCATTGCTGCCATATATTCGGCTTTTTTATGAGCAGATTTATCCGCTCTAGCCCTGATGGATATCCGCCCCTATCACCTTATCAATCTCGACGGCTTCTAACAGCCTTTGGTATTATCAGGTTTAAATAGGACGGCTATGAACCGTTTTCCGTCAATCTCAATCTTTGCAATTTTTGCTATTGAACTTTTGTCTTTTAATTGCGGTTAATGTTTTTATACAAATTTGTACCTCTCTTGTTTTACGGTCATCGCCCATGCCATTCGCGCCATTTTATTCGCTAATGCAACCACTGCTTTATTAAATGGCAGCCGCTCCCGCAGGTTATTTGCCCATAAGCTTACCTTGTCAGCTTTACTCCCCGATTTGACTAACGCAGCTCTGGCACCATTAATCAGCTGAGTTCGCAAATAAGTATTTCCTCGTTTACTTATTCCCTTTAACTTGGGGTTATCGCCAGTCGTATGCTGTTTGGCAACTAGTCCCAGCCAAGCTGCCATATGACGCCCACTTTTAAAGGTTTTACCATCACCTATTGCACTATACAAAGCTGTTGCGATGATGGGACCTATTCCTGTCATTGTTTCTAATTTCTGGCACTGCTCTATCTGATGGCTTAAAGCTTTTATCTCGCTATCCAAATCCGTGATTAACTTATCTACCTCAATTAATTCATCATACAAACTGGCTATATATCGACGAGACAATGGCGTTAACATGTTACTCGCATCTTCTAAAATATCGGGGATAGACTTTCTCACTTGATTAACGCCTTGCGAGAGGCTAATACCATATTCGGCTAAGAGGCCTCTGGTTTGATTCACTAAGGCCGTTCTACATTTTATTCGCCGCTCTCTTATACGGTGCAACAGTTGAATGTCTTGTTGCTCTACACTTTTTATTGGCACAAATCGCATATTCACTCGTTGTGAAGCTTCAGCTATCGCTTCTGCATCATTGAAATCATTTTTATTTCCTTTTCGGTAAGGGACTACATATTGTGGAGCGATAACTTTCACTTCATGACCATAGTTTTGAATACTTTGTGCCCAGTAGTTTGATGAGCCACACGCTTCCATGACGACAATTGCGGGCTCTAAATTACAAAAATACTCTTTCATGTTAGTGCGTTTGAGCTTTTTCTTTTTGAGCACTTTTCCCGAGTTTGATAACCAAACTAAATGAAAAATGTTCTTGGCGATATCTAATCCAATTGTTATTTTATTCATGTGACTCTCTCTACTTTGTTTACGCTAAAACTTACCCTAAACTACTATGGCGCATTATGACGCCGTTGGGGAGTGGAGAGAGTCCATTCCATTAATCCGCAAAAATACTTAATCATTTTGAGTGATTAAACCAGTCGCTACCTGCGTTAAAAATGTCTGATTTACGACTGCATGGATGCAGGAGGTAGAGCAATGCAGGAGCAATTGCCGAGAACAACTAAATAACTACATTTTTGCCTTGTTATCAACGCGGTTTTATTGCCTCAAAATAGACCACATAATTAAGCGTAATGGTATAACAAAAGGATAATTTAATTGAAAATAGCTGTATTTTTAGTTTAACGATTTAGGAAAAGAGAAGTAAACAATAATATGAAAAATAGAATAGTGAATTAGCAGAGAAGGAAAGTGGTGGAGGGAGCTGGATTCGAACCAGCGAAGGCTGAGCCGTCAGATTTACAGTCTGATCCCTTTGGCCGCTCGGGAACCCCTCCACACTAATTTTTATTGCATTTGGCCCCACTTAACTGAGCGTAGAAAAGTGGTGGAGGGAGCTGGATTCGAACCAGCGAAGGCTGAGCCGTCAGATTTACAGTCTGATCCCTTTGGCCGCTCGGGAACCCCTCCAATGCAACGGCGCTGATAATAGCAAACTGGCTCTTTAAGTAAAGAAAAAAACTAAAGAAAAATAGATTAATGCCGATAACTGGTTAATCTTGAAACTATTCGGCCAAAGTCTATGCAAATTGATGGTTTGTTGCTCAACGAGAGTCAACTTGATAATCGTCTTAACAAAAGTGTTCATGAACACCGCCAAGGTGAGTTTGCCTTATTATTGGCGATGCTGTCTCATGATGCGCTTGATTTTAGCCAGTTTCATTTACCGAAAACAGAATTAACCGATACTCAGAGTTCAGAACACGTACTCAGAAATGAGTTAGGGGCAGGCCCAAAACAACCATTAGCGCCTGAACAATATGATATGTTAATCGGGCAGAATAATGGGCTGCGACTTTTACAAGGTGGCTTGTCAGATATTCGCCTACGTAATTGTCTCAGTCCTGAGCCGCTTGCTATCCGCGATGATAAAAATCATGTGCCGTTAGAAGTCATCGATAACTGTGAGCCAGCAGTCAGAAAACGCTATTACGATAAAAACGCACCCACAGAGCGTATGCAAATGGATGCAGCTGCGTTTTATGACAGCTTAACGGACGAGGCGATTCATCAGCCTTTGCAATTGGCAACTGCTTAATTAATTGAAATTGTCATACTCGCCTTGTACGCTACACTTACAAAGATAGGTAAATTGGTGCAAATCAGTAAAAAGTACAGCTAATTTTTTATGTGCTTGTTATAATGCGCCCAAATGGCTTTATGCCATTATCATTGAACCAAGTTATTAGGACTATAATGAAGAAAACATTCACGCTTAACCATGAGAAAATTAAATACCCTCGCATGGTTGATGCAGCTAAGCACGAAGTGAAGAAGTATTTAAAACGTGAGCGTAATAAAACTCTCCCAGAAGATGCCGATTACTGGGCATTTGATTGTAAATTTGGAGAGTCAGCTGACGACGCGAAAGTCGTTCATGTGGCGGAAATTAATAAATGCATTAGCGATATTGAAGCAAAAGGGCTTACATCGTTTTATGTCGAGATTCTAGCGCGTCCAGCACAACGCCAGTTACAAGAATTTGACGAAGAATAGTCGTTATAATTCATAGAATTTAAGAATGGGCCTTGAGGCCCATTTTTATTGTCTGAAATACAATGACATTATTTTGTGTTGATTTATATCACATGCCCACCACGCAACGGCTTTCCCTACAATGGCTAGTCAAGGTTTAGATTGGCTATATAAAAAGTGAATAGCCGTGATTTAAATTGCGTGACACTTTTTATATTTTTTGCCGCTACCGCAAGGGCATTCATCATTACGGCCAATTTTAATATCAGCAACGGGCGTTATTTCACCATCAAGGTAACGCCATAGTCCATCTTCTTTAATAAAACGCGATTTCTCGTGTAACTCACAATACAAGTTTTGGTAAAAGTAATTTGCTTTAAATTCTACAAAACCTTCTTGCTCGTTATATTCAGTATCTAAAACGCTTAGCTTGGTAAAACGACAGCTATTAGCAAAATCTTTGATTTCGCTAACAGGGTTAGCGGTTTGTTGGCTTTGTGCGTATGTTGTAAAGACATATTTTGCATCTTTTAAGGCATAAGCACTAAAGCGAGAACGCATAAGTTGTTCCGGCGTTTGCGCTTGGCTATCGCCTGCGTGCAAAGATTGGCAGCAAAGCGAGAAATCTTGTTTGCTGCCACAAGGACAAAGGGAGTGTGTGAGTGATGTCATAACAACTTACCTAAAACAATAAATTGCTATTTTAGCAAGCCTATTGTGGCTGCGGTACTAAATTGTTTAATGGGTTGCTTTTGGTGAAGCAGTAAAACTTTGCAGATGCGTGTTCTAAATTAAGAGTCATAGAATCTAGTTGATTGTTGCTGACAATATCTGTCCAGGTGATCACTGCGGCAAAGTTACCGTTGTGCAGCGCCGAACTTAACACATATTCAAGATTCACAAGGTGCTTTTGTCTGATCACTAACAGTTTACTGGTGTCGATTGAACATGAATCGAGTAATGCTTTACTTGGCACATGATCAGGTGCAATTAACAATGTCCACGCACTTTGACTGTTATAGTGATGTAATACCTTTAATAGCTCAAATGTTGCTGAAATTTCGTCTTCAATTTGAATTAAATTAACCGACGCTTTGTCGTTATCTTGTTGATAGCTTTTAACGGTTCTTAAGGTAATTGGCTGTAACATAACTTTCACTCACTGGTTGTTTATACAGTATGTGTATACAGTAGTTTATACAGTGTTTTTGCGCAAGTGTTTTTTTGCTATTTTTTTAACCAATTATTCAGCTTTTAATAATTTTAAAAAATTAAATCTTTAAAAACAATTGGTTATTTTGTTTCTTTGCAGTGTGATATTTTGTGAAAAATGGATGAAATAATATATATAGTGTTTTATATCGAAGTTTATACAGTAGTTTGTATGCAGGATATTTGAGGTTTATACAGGTGTTTTGATAAAGAAGCCGGTGTACACCGGCTTCTAAAATTTAGTTTTTCAAGTACGTATTTAAAAACTCAAGGTACGCGTTTGATGCTTTGATACGGTTTTCTTTTTTAGTAAAACCATGACCTTCGTCATCGAACAACACGTATTCTACGGGGACACCATTCGCTTTTACTGCGGCAACAAGCTCATCACTCTCAACTTGCAATACACGAGGGTCGTTTGCACCTTGAATAACCATCAGTGGTTTCGTAATGTTTTTAGCATGGAAGAGGGGAGATATCGCTCGATGGCGTTCGCCATCAGTTGCAGGGTCACCCATTTCATCGTACAGCGCTTTTTTAAAGCTTTCCCACCAAGGTGGTATAGAGTTTAATGTTCTTACCCAGTTAGTTACACCAAAAATATTAATACCCACTTTAAATTCTTCAGGCTCGAAAGCCAGCGCCGCTGCCGTCATAAAGCCACCGTAACTGCCACCCATAATGCCAATTTTATCAGCATCAACCCAGTCTAAGCTCTGTAAGTGTTTTTTCCCGTAGACAATATCTTGCAAATCGTCTGTGCCATGCTTTTTATCATCTAAATGGAAAAAAGTTTTACCATAGCCAGAGCTACCGCGATTGTTTACAGCAAATATAGCATAGCCATGATTAACTAAATGCTGCTGCATTGCGCTGTAACCTGTGCGGCTCTGGCCGCCCGGACCCCCATGCACCCACACTAGAGCAGGCACTTTATTATTACTATTAGCCTGTTTGGGCTTATATAAAACGCCAGGGATTTCTAAACCGTCAAAGCTTTTAAAACGCACAATCGTGCTTTCAACGAGATCATTTTGATCAATTGCATCGCTTAAAGTATGGGTCAGTTTTTTTGCTTTCGTTTCGCCTAATTGCCAAACAAATAAGTTACTTGGCGAGGTATCTGAATTTAGGTAAAACGCCATGCTCTTTTCATCAGCTGAAAAGCTTACACCACGTAAATTGCCCGGGGGCAAGGCAGGCATATCGATTTGTTTATTGGTTTTTGTGTCAATGATTGTCACTTTAGTACTGGCATCAGCATTAACCCCACTTACTTGGTAACGCCCTGATTTTGAGAAGTAAATAAAGCTGACATCCCAGTCATCTTTTAGGGCGGGGCTGTGCTCACCTGTCGTTAAGTCATAGCGCCAAACCTGTGAAAATTCACCTTTTGCATCGGTCGAGTAATACAGAGACTTGCTGTCTTTTGAGAATGTTTCAGGGCCATATTGCGCTTCATTATCATGACGAGTGATTAGCTCAGGTTTGAGCGTTTTTTTCATTGTATCGAGAATGAACACATCACTGTCTTTATTAGAGTTATTTTTTGATAAGGCAATAAAGCGGCCATCAGGGCTAATCGCCCCGACATCTAGACCAAGAGTATTTTGATAAACAGGTGTTATTTCATAGCGTGAACTGTCTACGCGATATAAATCCATAAACTTAGGATCGCGTTGATTACTCGTTATAAAAAAGTGTTTGCCATCGTCTGTAAAGCCCGCAAAGCTGGCACGAGTTTCATTGCCAGGAGTTAGGTCTTTGACAGTGCCGTCTGTCTCACGTACATAAATATGATAGCGCTCGTTCCCGCCTGAGTCCTTGGTAAATAATACGCGCTCATCATTTGGAAAATAGCGAACAGCATAGGTGCTGTCTTCAAAGTTTGTTAAACGTGTTTTGTTCGCTGTTTTAATATCAATTTCATAGAGGCTATAGATGCCGCTTTCATCACTGCTAACAAGGATTTTGTCACCTTTAGGTGAAAAGCTGCTGCCCATAATTGAAGTGGTATCAAAAAATGTTTCAGCGTCATACTGTTTAATAGTGTGTTCTTGTTGCTGACTAATTTCGCTGGTGGTCGTTTGGTTTGATTGTGAACATCCTGCTAATGCAAGGCTTAATGCACACGCAATGGCTGCTAGTTGAAAACTCGGTTTCATTTTAATTATTCCTTATTATTTTTCCGTTATTGAGTCTTACTTGTTCAATATATAAACGCAAGTTTTGCAGCTAAATAATTGTTACAAAGCATGTAACTTTTTAGGGACATTGCTGTGTTACAATTTAAATTTCGCAAAGGAATGGCAATGATAGAAATAAAAAATCTCAATAAGCGTTTTGCTACAGCAACCGTGTTCGAAAATTATAATAAGCAATTTAACAGTAAGAAAATGTGCTTACAGGCGAGCAATGGGAGTGGCAAAACCACGTTACTGATGATAATTGCTGGCCTTGAAAAACCACAGTCGGGGCAAATAATGTATGCTAATAAACAGCATAGTTCACCACAAAAGTATGTGGCTATTGCCAGCGATCGCATTTGTTTACCTGATTTTTTAACGGCTCAGCAAATTATTCAACTGACCTGTAAAGCCTTAAATGTGCCTGCGCCAATTGACCTTATTAACGGATTTAAGTTCAGCGAACACTTACACACCCGTTTTAGTGCATTATCGACAGGCAATCAAAAAAAATGCCAGCTTATAATCACGTTTATGAAGCGGGCGCCTTATTTGCTTTTAGATGAGCCGAGTGCAGCACTTGACCAAGCAAGTATCCATTATTTACTCAATTTGCTTGATAACTATTTAAGTGATAAACCCGATGGGCAAATCATTTTAACCAGCCACGAGCCAGATGTGTTTTTACACCAAGGCTTTGAGTGTACGTCATTATGATAGAGAGCTTGTCACGTTATAATGCATTAATGAGCTACCGCTATTTAGCATATACAACTGCACTTAAGAACTTACTGGCGCAGCTTAAAAACTTTGGTTTGTTGTTTGCGTTAGTGCTTGGGCCTGCGGTTTTAGGCATCGCGCTATTGTTATTTTTGGGGCTGGGTAAAATTGTAGACAGCCATGAACATGCCCGTTTTAGCGCCCAGTTAGCTTTGCTCTATCTGGCACTGCAAGCCGTTATGTTATGGGCTGTTGCTCCTGCTATAACAAACTCAGAAAATAGAGCCTTTCAAGCACATATCTTTAAGCCTGCTTGGCTAATTTTAATCGACTGTAAGCTTTTACTACTCAGTAATGTGTGGTTAATGGCAAGCTTATTGATAGCCGTTGACCTTCGTCTTCAGCAATGGTTGCAGGTTCCTCATTTTATTCTATTTATGCTGTTGCAGTGGCTGTGCGGTTTAATGGTAATTTATAGACCTTATTCGCTATTTTATGGTTTTTTAGCGTGTAGTATTCTGGTTCTTTTACCGTTTAGTTTAGATTCCTTACACTACCATAGCGGCTTTTTAATTGGTTTTATGGGGAGTTTATTTTTTCCTAACATGAACCTCAGTCACAAACGTGTGGTTAGTTCACTCACTTCATTTTGGATTAGTTACTTTTTGGAGCACAGCTGGAGTGTAATTTGGCGAAGTGCTTTGTTTACTGCAAGCCTATTAGCCGCAGTGCAACTAGTTGAAATTCGTAGCGACTTTAATCATGCGATACAGGTTATGGTGTTGGCAAACTGTGTATTACTAAGTAGTTCATTACAGTTTGATTGCTTTGCAGTGCTTCAAAAATACCGAATGTTTTTTCAAACAAATGGTCAGTACAGACGGTTTTATTTAAGTCATTTTATACCCAGTTTACTGTTTTATGGTGCAGCGACATTGGCGGCAATGCTTTTGTTAAATGTTTTACAATGGCCGCTGGTCGCTTTGGCTGCTGTGTGGTGCTTTTTACAGCAGCTTTTAGCGCAAAAAAAACCAGCGCATTTTGCGCTGGTTTGGTGTGTTATAACAATTGGAATAGCGTTAATTGCTTAAGCTGCATCAGCTTTGCTGTTATTTCCGCTACGTGCAGCTTTACCTGCAACGAGGTCAGCTGGGTCAAAATCGTCTACGTTAATTACATCGAGACGAGCTTTTTCAACAGCAGCTAATTTATCAGCTTCGGCTTGGCTTAAAATGCCTGCTTCAAGGCCCATTTGTGCCACTTTATCAAGTTGGAAGAAAGGCAGTTTTACACCTTTTTCGCGGCATACTTTATCAAATAATGGTTCAACTTCTAGTACGTCTTTAAGCGTTTGCTCTTGACGGCCCACTAAGTTAAGTGGCTCATTTTTAAGGTATACATAACTTGCTAAACGGTTACGTGTTTCGCTAGGTACTTGTAATAAGTGTGCGAGTTTGTGCTCAAGCTTATCTGTTGGCTTGCGTACTGGGCGACCAAATGGGAATAACATGATTTTAAGCATCGCACGAAGCGCAGCAGACGGCATGTTATTAATTAAGTCAGCCAGTGCACGTTGGCAGTGATAAAGGTGATCTTGGCAGCTCCATTGAACAAGCGCAAAATCTTCTTTTTTACGGCCTTCGTCGTTGTAACGTTTAAGTGTTGCAGACACTAGGTATAAGTAGCTTAGTAAGTCACCTAAACGTGCTGAGATACGCTCTTTACGTTTTAATGAGCCACCAAACACAGCCATGCTGATGTCAGACATTAATGCAAGTGAAGCACTAAAACGTGACGCTACGCGGTAAAACTCTGCGGTTTCATCTTTGTACGGCGTACTTGTAAAGCGCGCACCGGTGAATGCTAACCACTTAGTACGTACTAGGTTCGAAATGGTAAAACCAATATGACCCATAAGTGCTTTGTCGAATACTGCAAGTGCTTCTTCGCGGTCTTCAATCGAGCATGCACCTAGTTCAGTAAGTACGAACGGATGACAACGAATTGCACCTTGACCATAAATGATCATGTTACGCGTAAGAATGTTTGCACCTTCAACTGTTATTGCAATTGGCGCACCTTGGTAACCACGGCCTAAATAATTGTTTGGACCAAGCATAATGCCTTTACCACCGTGAACATCCATGCCGTGAATGGTTGCTTCACGCATTTGTTCTGTTAAGTGGTATTTAATGATAGCTGATACCACTGACGGCTTTTCACCAAGGTCAACGGCACCGGTCGACATGCTGACTGCGGCATCAGAGCTGTAGGCATAACCTGCAAGTTTTGCGAGTGACTCTTCAACCCCTTCCATTTGACCGATAGGTAAACGGAATTGACGACGAATGCGGCTGTATGAACCAGTAGCAAGTGCGATGGTTTTAATTCCACCCGTTGAATTAGACGGCAAGGTGATTGCGCGGCCTACCGATAAGCATTCAACCAACATACGCCAGCCTTGGCCAGCCATTTTAGGGCCACCAATGATGTAATCTAGTGGAACGAAAATATCTTTACCGCGAGTAGGACCATTTTGGAATGGAACATTTAGCGGGAAGTGACGACGACCAATTTCAACCCCAGGGGTGTCTGTTGGGATGAGCGCACAAGTAATACCTGGCTCTTTGTCATCACCTAATAAACCGTCTGGATCTTGTAATTTAAAAGCAAGACCAAGCACTGTCGCAACAGGTGCAAGGGTAATGTAACGTTTATTCCATGTTAGGCTAATACCTACCACTTCTTCACCATTCCACTGACCTTTACATACGACACCGTAATCAGGAATAGCACTCGCGTCTGAACCGGCTTCAGGTGAGGTTAGGGCGAAACATGGAATTTCTTGACCACTTGCTAAGCGTGGTAAGTAATGATCTTTTTGCTCTTTAGTACCATAGTGCTGAAGCAGCTCACCTGGACCTAACGAGTTAGGCACACCAACAATTGAAGAAAGTAGTGTTGATTTACTCGTAAGCTTTTGCAGTACGCATGATTGTGCAAACGCAGAAAACTCTAAACCGCCGTATTCTTTTTTGATGATCATGGCAAAGAATTTATTATCTTTTAGATATTGCCAAACATCTTGTGGTAAATCGGTTAATTCATGAGTTGCGTGCCAATCATCAAGCATGCCACATACTTCTTCAACAGGACCATCAATAAAGGCTTGCTCTTCAATGGTTAGTTTGGGTACTGGGTATTGATGTAATTTATTCCAGTCAGGACGGCCGCAGAATAGATCCGCTTCCCACCATGTTGTACCGGCATCGATTGCTGATTTTTCTGTATCCGACATTGTCGGAGTTACTTTTTTAAATGCAGCAAAAATAGGCTTGATAATGTATTGTTGACGAATGCTAGTCACAGAAAGTGGCACAGCAATTAATAAGAATAGTAGCCAACTAATTGCGCCAAACGCGCCAGCAAAAGTGCCAACAAGTAAGGTCGCAATGGCAATACCTAAGCAGGTATTCCAGCTTGCTCTGTGGTAACTCGCAATACTAAGCAGCACGAGTAAACCAAGTAAAAATAAGAGAGTCATTGATTATTCCTTAATAGAGGTCAGACCACCTCTCTTAGAGTAGCGCTAGAAACGCTAATTATCAAGAGGGGGACACGGATAAAACTAATTTTACCTGTTCATTTTTTTACAGTGTAAACCATGATGAGCAGACAACCAGATTGGCATTCGGGTTTATTATTGCGATTTAATAAATAATAATGTTGATAAAAGTAAAAATTTAGCGTGTTCAACCAGATAGTTAATAAAATACAAATAGGGTAGTTGCTAATAGTGTCGCTATGTTTAACAATAACTGCTGGCACAGCTTCGCTATTAATGCCATTCCTTCATTTAGTTTTATAGGTAAAGAGTTCTATGTGTGAGTTGCTTGGCATGTCTGCCAATGTACCAACGGATATTTGTTTTAGTTTTTCAGGCTTATTAGAACGTGGCGGTAACACCGGACCACATAAAGATGGCTGGGGCATTACTTTTTATGAAGGAAAAGGCTGCCGTACGTTTAAGGATCCTGAGCCAAGCTGCCAATCTGAGATTGCGAAGCTTGTTAAAGCGTATCCTATAAAGAGTATTTCGGTTATTAGTCATATTCGTCAGGGCAATCGTGGCCGCGTGTGTCTTGAAAATACACACCCATTCACGCGTGAATTATGGGGCCGCGAAATTACTTACGCACATAATGGTCAGTTGTCTAATTATCATGACTTAAAGCCTGATTACTATCGGCCAGTTGGCAACACCGACAGTGAATTGGCTTTTTGCTGGCTACTCGATAAAATTCGTGAAAAGTACCCTAAGCGCCCATCCAACATGGCGTCGGTTTTCCGTTATGCCGCAAAACTCGCCCATACTCTGCGAGAAAAGGGGGTGTTTAATATGCTATTAACGGATGGCGTGTATGTGTTGGCTTATTGTACTAATAATCTGCATTGGATCACCCGTCGTGCGCCGTTTGGCAAAGCCACATTAATTGATGCTGATATGGTGGTTGATTTTCAAAAAGAAACCACACCGAATGATGTGGTTACTGTCATTGCAACCCGACCACTTACCCACGATGAGCGCTGGCAAAAAATGGAACCAGGTGAGTTCGTGCTATTTAAAATGGGCGAGAAAATATAACGATAACATCGAAGCGCTTTTACGGCGCTTCGTTACTCATTTCTTGCTTAACCGCAGTCGGCGTACTCACAGGTGCTGTTACTGTGAATGAGTTAAGTTGTACTTCAAACTGTTCCACGCCTTTTTCGCCTTTCCACATACGCACTAACATGTAATCCATTTCGGGAGCAAACCAAGCAAGGGCTTGACGTTTATCGTTATCGTATAAGCGTTTTACTTTAATGGCTTCAATATTGCCGATTGGTAAAGAAATCATTTCGGTGCCAATGACTTCAAAGTCGTAGCTACGCAGATTTCCTTTTTTATCTACTAATGGGTATGAAAGCTGGGTTTTACCTTGCTTTAACTCTTCGCGCACTTGAACTTGGTACGACAGAGAGTCTTGAAAATCATCTGACCAATCAAATTTTAGCGGGTATTTACTTTGATTACTGTTCACTTGCTTTTGTGCAGCATCAAATTTTAATGTGTACTCTTTATCAGGTCCTGTACCAGAGCGCTCCATTGTGTAGCTTAAAGGCGATACTTTTTGATCTTGATAGGTAAATTTTGAAGTTTCTTTTCGTGAATCAGAAAATATCATCCATTCGATTTCACTATGATAAGTTAGCACATAGCTATCGTTGGCTGTTTTTTTAAGTTCGCGTACTGCTTTACCATGGGTTTCACCTTTACGAAGTACATCGTATTTGGCTTGGTATTGAGTGAGATCGCCAGCTAAAACACTGGTAGGAAGTAATAAAGTGCCCACACACGCGAGTAGGGCACTTCGATTTTTATTCTGGGTAGTGCGCGCCGTGTGCAGGAAGTTGTTTTTCGTCAAAAACTGCATAATCTGCTTCCATCTTGAGTCGTTGTTCACTGAACCACTTGACCACCAAAGGATAGATTATATGTTCTTGCTGATGAACACGTTGTGCGAGTGTTTCTGCGGTATCGTTTTCGAGTACCGGCACTTTGGCTTGAAGCACAACGGGACCACCGTCTAGCTCTTCTGTCACAAAGTGAACACTAACGCCATGAACATCATCTTTTGCATCTATCGCTCGTTGGTGGGTATTCAGCCCTTGGTACTTAGGCAACAAAGAAGGATGAATGTTCAACATTTTTCCTTTAAATTTTTGCACTAAGTTAGGTGTTAGAATACGCATAAAACCAGCTAATACAACCAGATTTGGTTCAAAACTGTCAATAATGTCCATTAACTCTGCATCATAGGCCTCGCGTGAGTCAAAGTCTTTATGGCTAAGTACACGTGTTTGTATACCTGCATTCTTTGCTCGTTCAAGGCCATAGGCGTCGGCTTTATTACTAATTACAGCGGCGATATCGGCGTTAATTTCACCACGTCCACAGGCATCAATGATGGCCTGAAGATTCGAACCACTACCAGAAATTAATACAACAAGACGACAAGGGGCCATTAATCACGGCCACCTAAAATTTCAACTTGCTCTTCGCCAGCTTTTGCATCTTGGATTTCACCGATATGCCATGCATTTTCGCCAAGATCTTTTAGAATCGCTAGGCTTTGCTCAAGTTTATCGGCTGGAACAACTAATACCATGCCAACACCACAGTTAAATGTACGGTACATTTCGTGAGTTGTGATGTTGCCATTTTCTTGTAACCAGTTGAAAATTACAGGCCATTCCCAGCTGTCACCTTTGATCACTGCTTTTGCAGATTCAGGTAAAACACGTGGGATATTTTCCCAGAAACCACCGCCTGTGATGTGCGATAACGCGTGAACGTCAACCTGCTTAAATAACTCAAGAAGTTGTTTAACGTAGATGCGAGTTGGCTCTAAAAGGTGATCGCCCAGTGTTTTGCCGTCTAGGTCAGCGCTTGTGTCAGCACCTGATACTTCAAGTACTTTACGAATTAATGAGAAGCCGTTTGAATGAGGACCACTTGATGCTAGAGCGATTAATTGGTCGCCAGCAGCCACTTTAGTGCCATCGATAATTTTTGACTTTTCTACAACACCGGTGCAGAAACCAGCCATATCGTAGTCTTCACCTTCATACATACCTGGCATTTCAGCAGTCTCACCGCCGATTAACGCACAGCCAGAAAGCTCACAGCCTTTACCGATACCTGTTACAACATCGGCTGCAGTGTCGACGTCTAATTTACCCGTTGCATAGTAATCAAGGAAAAATAGTGGCTCAGCACCTTGTACAATAAGGTCGTTTACACACATAGCAACAAGGTCGATACCCACTGTATCGTGCTTTTTAAGATCGATTGCTAAACGTAGTTTTGTACCAACACCGTCTGTGCCAGCAACCAGGACAGGCTCTTTATAGCCAGTTGGTAGTTCGCAAAGTGCGCCAAAACCACCGATACCGCCCATTACTTCAGGACGTTTGGTTTTTTTAACGACGCCTTTAATACGCTCAACAAGTGCATTACCGGCATCGATATCTACGCCCGCGTCTTTATAGCTAAGAGACTGTTTTTGTTCGCTCACAGGTTTTCCTCAAAAAAGTTGCATGTGGGTTGCTTAGAAACGCGCGTATTTTACAACAATTGCACTGGCGCGGCTAGTTGAAAAATCACTTTAACCGACTTGACAAGGACAGTTGTCCGCAAAATGAGAATGAAGGTGTAAAGATAGAGGCGCCAGTGTGTTCTGGCGCCTAAATAAAGAGGGGTAAAATAGGTTAGGCTTTCGCCGTTAAAATAGCCCGCAGAGGAGCAGGGTAGCCCTCAATCGTTTTGCTGGTGTCGGTGGGGTCTAAAAAGTCAACCAGTGACTCGTTTTCCATCCACTGGGTTTTGCGTTGTTCTTCAAGTGTGGTGATTGCACAATCTTTAACTTGGACATCTTTAAAACCAACGCGCTCCATCCACAGCTTTAATGCTGCCGTACTTGGAATAAACCACACGTTGCGCATTTTTGCGTAACGATCGGTGGGCACAAGTACCGTGTGTTCGTCACCTTCGACAACCAGCGTTTCTAACACTAATTCACCCCCAGGACGAAGCTGTGCTTTTAATTGGGCTAAAAAGTCGATAGGCGAGCGACGATGATATAACACCCCCATCGAAAACACGGTATCAAACGCTTTAAGCTCTGGCAGTGCTTCAACACCGAGTGGTAATAAGTGAACATTGTCATCTTGGTGGTAATGTTTAATCGCTTGAAACTGGCATAAAAATAGATCAGAGGGGTCAATGCCCACCACAAAGTTGGCACCTTCACCACGCATACGCCATAAGTGGTAACCAGAACCACAGCCAATATCAAGTACTGTACGGCCTTTTAATGGCTCAATATGCGGCAACAAACGATCCCATTTCCAATCGCTGCGCCATTCAGTATCAATGTCGATACCGTGTAAGCTAAATGGGCCTTTACGCCAAGGCATCATGCGTTTTAATAAATGGGTGAGCTGCTTTTGTTGACCTTCTGATAACTCATCGCCTGTGCCTATCTGTACTTTATCTTGCAGGTTTACATGATCCGTACTGATTTCTGGTAAGTTTTTTAATACCTTTTGCCATTTGGGTAAATCACCATGACTTGCTTCTTGCTCCCAATGCTTAAGTTGAGCAGGCAAGGTTTCGAGCCAATGACTGAGCGGGCTTTGTGCTATTGCAGCGTAAAATTGGTTAAACCATTGAGACATGAAATACTCTTTATATCGTTGTGCTGTTACTTGATGGCAATCATCGAGCAGAAATTAAAACATTGGTACCATACTTGGGTTTGGCTAAAGCCAATCTCAGTGAGGCGTGCTAAATGAGTACTCAAATGATCAGGGCGCATAACATTTTCAATCGCTGTGCGTTTTTGGCTGATCTCAAGTTCTGAGTAACCGTTGTGACGTTTAAAATCATGGTGTAAATCAATCAGCAAATTATTGCATTGCTCATTTTCACCTTTAATTTTTTCGCTAAGCAGCAACACGCCACCGGGCTTTAAATTAGCATAGATTTTCTCAAGCACTGCGTGGCGCTTTTCAGGCGGAATAAACTGCAGGGTAAAGTTCATTGCTACAACAGAAGCATTTTCAATGGCTAAATCGTTAATATCACCAAGGGTAACTGTAACGGGTACTTCAGAACGAAAGCCTTGTAAATGCAGTTTACAACGCTCAACCATGGCTTGTGAGTTATCTACCGCAATGATATTACAGTTATCTGTACGAATATTACGGCGCATGCTTAATGTTACAGCGCCTAACGAGCAGCCTAAATCATATAGGTTTGAGTTACTTTGTGCGTACTCACCAGCTAGTTTTCCCATGGTACTAACAATAGTGGCATAACCCGGCACCGAACGCTGGATCATATCTGGGAATACTTCAACTACATGTTGGTCAAAACTAAAGTCTTTAACCGCTTGCTCAGTGGCATAAATACTGTCTTTTTGCGTCACGTGAACAGTCTCTTTAAAAAATAATACCGCTATTTTAGCATTTTTAGCTGGATAGTCAGTGATAAATTCAGTAGCTTGGCTAGAATTATCAATAACAAGTACAAGAAAGAGAAGTTTAATGACTAAAAGCAAAGTGATCAGTACAGAAGATATCTTATCAACTCTGTGTCATTCAGTAACCGGCGTATTATCGTCAGCAAGTGGCAATAAAATTAGCTATTCGGCTATGGTACAAAAAATTACCCGTACCTGCATGCGCCCAGATATAGGTTGTTTTGTATTGTTCGATGGTGGTTTTACAGGCCTGGTGGTAACAAACTTCACGGCACAAGCGGCGATGGAAATTTACCATGATTATATGCGCAGTATGGGTATGCCAGAAGAAGAAATAGCCAATAGCCATTTATCAGACGACGTTGCCAACGTACTTGGTGAGCTGATGAACCAAATCGTGGGTGACTTTACTTCTAAAGTACGTGACCAATTGCATACGTCTATCACCCAAAACCAACCTAAGATGATGGCAATCAACAAGCAAGTACAGATTTCGGTTGATACCACTATGGATAGACCACAAGCACGCCGCGTGACATTCACTACATCGAAGCAAAATATCTTCTATCTTGAGCTTGCGATGGATAAAACTGAGTTTATCAAGCTTCATGACTTTGATATTTCAGAAGCGGTTGACCCTGATGACATCATTGAAAACGAAGCAAAACAAAAAGCTGAAAAGCAAAAAGCAGCATCACAAGCAGACGATGCCGATGATGATTTTATGGCTGAATTAGGGTTGTAACTCAACGACTTGGGCTTTCAGCTGTTAGATAAAACAGAGGCGCGGTTTAGACCGCGCTTTTTTGTGCTTTAAAGCAATTGATAACATCTTTAGCAGGGATCCCAATTAACGTAATAGTCTCATCGTCTATCTTTTGAATTTTTGATTTAACTGTCACTGAAGGCCCTCGAGTAAAGCTTTTCACAGATTCTGGTGAAAAGATATTTAGCTCATCTTTGATTAAATCTGTTTTATGGGTTTTAGAATCAAAGCTGATCATGATATCACCCTCAAAATCCATTTTTTCTGACGATTCAACAGAGATAATAGAGGCCAAATCAGGGTTTTGCTTAAAATAAATTTTAAAAAAGCTTTTTGCGTATGAGTTTAAATTTTTAATTGAAGTAGTTATGTGGCTATCAACTTCAAGTATTGCATCGTTTTCTAATACTGATTTCATCTTGCAAGTCCATTCACCATTTAGAAAGTTATAATCTTCAAAAGCATTCGCAGTTGTACACTTAAAAAGTAATAAAAGTATTATCAAGACTCTATATAACATTTCATTTGTTCCTTTTAGAAAAAATACTCGATGCTCGTTAACTTTATCTAAATATCTTACAGCTTTGAACTAAAAGCTCGTTTTAAAGCCTACATTCATCTAATTTATGCTTTACTCACAAAGCCTAAAAAGGATTTGATGACTGCATGAATTACTTAAAAAACGTTATAACTAAATTTGTTTTCATGATGCAGAAGCGGCCGGGGTTGATGGCGGTGTTAGCGTTTTGCAGTGGTGTGGCAAGCTATGTATTTGTTGAGCGAAAAGAATCGTTTTCGCAACTTATCTCTATTTTGTTATTAGTCACTTGGTTGTGGTTGTTAATAGATAACTGGCTAAGAGATAAAGTAGAGGAGCGTTTTGGTGTGGCGGTGTCGCCCAACGTGATGCGCTTTGCGCTGCAAGTTGTGCAGCAAGAAAGCCTGTTTTTTGCTTTACCATTTTTCTTAGCGGTGACAACCTGGGATCATGGTCAGGCTGCGTTTACCGCCTTAATCATTCTTTGTGCGTTCGTTTCTGTTGTTGATCCCCTCTATTACAAAAAGCTCGCAAGGCACAGTGTCTGGTTTAGTGTGTTTCATAGCTTTTCTTTGTTTGTCGTGTTGTCGGTTACCTTACCTATTTTATTAAAATTAACGACCAGTCAAAGTTTTGAAATTGCGCTGATCACGGCTGTTATTTTAACAATTCCAAGTCTTGGCAATTTGATGCCGAATGCAAAATGGTGGCGTTTCCCGCTGTTGGTGCTATTGCTTTGCGCTTTAAGTGCCGGGCTTTGGCAATTACGTAGCTTTGTGCCGCCTGCGGCACTGCGTTTAACCGATATGAGCGTGTCGTATCAGCTTGATGAACAAGCCCGTAAACCAATAGAGCCTATCCAAAAGTTAACCGAGTATGATTTACATCAAAAAGGTCTATACAGCTTTAGCGCAGTTAAAGCCCCAAGAGGTTTAAATGAAAAAGTCTTCCATGTTTGGGTGCATAATCGTAAAGAAGTTGAACGCATAGCCCTGGATATTTCCGGCGGTCGTAAAGAAGGCTATAGAGCATGGAGCCACAAAACGAATTTCCCTGCTAATCCCGCAGGAAAATGGGTCGTTAAAGTGGTTACCGAATCAGGGCAGCTGATAGGGCAAAGAAGGTTTGAGGTTACTGAAGTTTAGCAGATAGCTTCAGTACGGATTTTTCCCTTCACCTACCAACACACTGAATATTCTTAAATCAAGCTCGAGTTGATGGTATTGCGGCGCCATGTGGCAACAGAGTTGATAAAACGCTTTGTTATGATCTTTTTCTTTAAAATGTGCAAGTTCGTGAACAACCAATGCTTTTAATAACGGCTCTGGTGCGCATAGTAAGTCGCTGTTAATGGCTAGGTCGTGCTTACGCGTTTTGCCTTGCATACGAAAAGTATGCGTACCTAACGCATTGGTGACCATATCGCCTTGTTTTTTAAACGCGGCACGACCAAAAGGCAGGGCGTTTTTAAGGTAACGTTTTTTAAGCTCGGTTGCATAATTGTATAAGGCTTTATCACTGGTGATGTTATGCGCGTCAGGGTATTTACCTTTTAAATACTGTGCGGCTTTGTCATTACTAAAAAGCTGTAATACTTGGTCAACGATATGGGGCGGGTAACCTTGAAAATAACGGCTGTAGTCTTTCATATGCACTCTGAAATTAAAATAAACTGCTTTGGCTGGCTTCTCGCTCACCTGTAAAAGGCGCGAGTACCGGGTGATTATAACCTAAATCTTGGCAAAATTGCCTCGCCAATAGTGGCGATTCGCGGTTATCGGCGGTATGAAAAAACACATACGGTGATTTACCTTCCTCAAGCCATTGTTTTATTTTTTTAAGCCAAGGTTGGTAATACGATTTGTATTCATGGTTAAGGCTTGCAATCACAAAGCGCAGCATCGGATTACTGCCCGTTGCTATAGCATGTACAGGCAAATAAGGCTTTTTCTTTTGCGCATCAATCAATGCATCTGTTTCTGCGGGCACTGCAAATAAAGCCCGTGTATCCATACTTATGCGATTAATGTTGTTTTCAATTAGTAGCTGATTAAGGCGAATTTCAGCATCACCTTTTTGAAAAAACGCGGGATGGCGTACTTCAACACCATAATTGAGGTGTTTGGGTAACTGGGCAATAAAATTAGTCAGCAGGGGCAGAGCATTAGGGCCAAAGGCACTTGGTAACTGCAACATAATTTGCCCAGTTTTGGCAAAAATAGGTTCAAACAGGGTCAGCCATGCATTTAGCTCATTGTTTATATTGGTGAGTTGTAATTCATGGCTAAAGCGTCGGTGAAATTTAAAGGTGAATTTAAAGTCGTTGGGTACAGCATCGCACCAGCGTAATAATGATTCGTGACTTGGGTCAGCATAAAAGCTGGTATTGCCCTCAACCGAATTGAAGGTGTGCGCGTACTCGTTGAGCATGTCGGCACTTTTACAGTGACTAGAGAGTAAATTTCCTTTCCATGCGGTGCTAGACCACTGCGGACAACCTAAGTACAGCATTAAATCAACCAATAAATTTAAACTGCGCGTAGTGTAACAAAAGAAATGAATGCTCAGAAGTCAGTGCGCATATTTAGGCTTCTTGGCGCACTGCTGGTACTCGCATTTTGAGATGGTTTGGGTATAATGCTCAGCCTTAAATGATTACTTTGTATAGTGGCTTTTGCTCTCAAAATAGCGAACTCTTAAGAGCAGGCGGCTATAAGTCTTTAACTGACAGGAATACTATGCGCTCTATATATTGCGGACAGCTAAATAAATCTCACGTAGATCAAGAAGTTGAACTATGTGGTTGGATCAATAAACGCCGTGACCTTGGTGGACTTATTTTCGTCGATTTGCGTGACAGAGAAGGGCTCGTTCAAGTGGTATTTGATCCTGAAGTAGAAGGATTAATGGACACTGCGAATAAACTACGCCAAGAGTTTTGTGTGCAGTTAAAAGGTGTTGTTCGCGCACGCCCTGAAAGCCAAGTAAATAAAGACATGGCAACAGGTGAAGTTGAAATTTTAGGCACAAGCTTAACTATCATCAACCGTTCAGAGCCATTACCTCTTGATTTTAATCAGCAAAACTCTGAAGAGCGCCGTTTAAAATACCGTTACCTAGATTTACGTCGTCTTGAAATGAGTGACCGTATTAAACTACGTGCAAAAGCGAGCAGCTTTGTGCGTCGTTTCTTAGATGACAATGGTTTCTTAGATATCGAAACACCCGTACTTACAAAAGCAACACCAGAAGGTGCGCGTGACTACTTAGTACCAAGCCGTGTGCACAAAGGCAGCTTTTATGCATTGCCTCAGTCGCCACAGTTATTTAAACAATTACTAATGATGTCGGGTTTTGACCGTTACTATCAAATTGTTAAATGTTTCCGTGACGAAGATTTACGTGCTGACCGTCAGCCAGAATTCACACAAATCGATTTAGAAACGTCATTCATGAGCTCTAATGAAGTTCGTGCGATGACAGAAAAAATGATCCGTGAAATGTGGCAATCACTGCTTGACGTTGATTTAGGTGACTTCCCTGTCATGCCTTACAGCGAAGCAATGCGTTTATACGGTTCAGATAAGCCAGATTTACGTAACCCAATGCAACTTGTTGATGTTGCTGACTTAGTCAAAGACGTTGAATTTAAAGTTTTCTCAGGCCCTGCAAACGACGAAAAAGGCCGTGTTGCCGTGTTAACTGTACCAGGCGGTGCAGAGCTTTCTCGCAAGCAGATTGACGACTACACTAAATTCATCGGTATTTATGGGGCGAAAGGCCTTGCATGGATGAAGGTTAACGACCGTGCTGCGGGCGTTGAAGGTGTACAATCACCAATCGCTAAATTCTTAAATGAAGACGTGATTAACCAATTACTTGAGCGTACTAATGCGCAATCGGGCGATATCATTCTATTTGGTGCAGACAAACGCAACGTGGTTAACGAAGCAATGGGTGCGCTACGTCTTAAGATTGGTGTTGATTTAGGTATTACAAACCTTGATAGCTGGAAACCGCTATGGGTTGTTGACTTCCCAATGTTCGAAGAAGACGACGAAGGTACATTACATGCGGTTCACCACCCATTCACGGCTCCAAAAGAAATTTCGCCAGCAGAGCTAGAGGCAAACCCTGCCGCAGCAATCTCTGATGCATACGACATGGTATTGAATGGCTATGAAGTAGGTGGTGGCTCAGTACGTATTCACAACGCCGACATGCAAGAAACAGCGTTTAGAATCTTAGGTATTGATGCACAAGAGCAACAAGACAAGTTTGGTTTCTTACTTGACGCCCTAAAATACGGTACACCACCGCATGCAGGTCTTGCGTTTGGTCTTGACCGCTTAGTTATGCTGTTATGCGGTACTGATAACATTCGTGACGTAATTGCATTCCCTAAAACAACGCAAGCATCATGTTTATTAACAGATGCACCAAGCAAAGCCAATGCGGATTCGTTAACAGAGCTTGCGATTAATGTGGTTGCAAAAGACGCTGAGTAATTCTTAATAAACTGAATTATAAGCTTTAATGAAAGCCCTAAGGTGTACCCCTTAGGGCTTTTTTGTGTTTAAATTAATTTTTATATGGTGTATTTCAAGGAGTGGGTATGAATATAAACGCCAGCTTTATTAATTACTTAATGCTTATTTTAGTTCCGTTTTTTGCTGTAATGAGTTATTACCTCGGTAAACGTAAAACGACAACCCCTATCATTGTCGCTATTATCGGTGGTTTGTTAGGTTTAATGCCTTTATTTGGTCTGGTATTTATTGCTGTACTGGCGCTTAAAAAAGATATTGAGACGAGCGCGTGATCACAAGCCATTCGCTTTATTTTGAACACACCTTTGAAGTAAACCTAGCAGGGCAAACATTTTCGCATTGCGAATTTGAGCAATGCGAATTTATCGACTGTGACTTTAGCCACAGCCAGTTTGAAAACTGTCGGTTTATAGAATGCGAGTTTAAAAACTGTAATTTAGCGGCGCTTGGGCTCAAGTATACCTCACTTGAAGAGGTGAGCTTTAAAGCGTGTAAATTAAACAGTGTACGCTTTACAGATGTTGATTGGCCGCTGCTTGCCACCCGTGCCCCTGTGAGTTTTATTGGCTGTGAACTTAGCCATAGCAGCTTTTTTGAACTCAGTTTAAAGGCCTTAAAAATGCGCAGCTGTTTTGCTAAAGATGTTGATTTTAGGCATGCGGATTTATCATCTGCTGATTTTACTGATACTGATTTTCGTGACAGCGTGTTTCAACAAACCAACCTCAGTAAAGCTAATTTTATTGGTGCCAGCCATTTTGCTATTGATATAACCGCTAATAATATAAGTAAAGCTAAATTCGAGCGTTATGCAGCTTTGGACTTACTCGCCGGGCTCGATATAGAGCTGGTGGATTAAGTACCATTACTAATAGGATTAAGGAAAGTCATGAATTTAAGTCCCACCTCCTTGGAAGGAAAATTTATTAAATTAGTGCCATTAACACCAGCGCATCGTGATGCACTTGTAAATGCAGCCGCAGATGGCGAGTTGTGGAAATTATGGTTTACCTCTGTGCCCAATGAAGAGCGTGTTGATGATTATTTAACCATGGCATTTGAGCAACAAGCTCAGGGCCGAGCATTACCATTTGCAGTTATAGACCAGCAAAGTGGCGAGGTTATCGGCTCAAGCCGTTTTTGTAATATTGATACTAAAAACCGCCGTTTAGAAATTGGTTATACTTGGTATGCCAAGCGCTTTCAGCGCACAGCCGTCAATACCGAATGCAAAAAGTTACTGCTTAGTTATGCTTTTGAAACCCTGCATGTGATTGCTGTAGAGTTTCGTACTCATTGGCACAATTTGGCATCACGCAATGCTATTGCACGCTTAGGGGCTAAACAAGACGGTGTACTTCGAAACCACCAAGTAATGGCCGATGGGCATGTGCGTGACACGGTGGTGTTTTCAATTATTGATGGCGAGTGGCCGATGGTTAAACGCAGTTTAGAATATAAATTAGAGCAGTAGAAAGTGTTGACTCTAAGAAAAATAACTTTGTTATTAGCGTTTACGCTTTTTGGACAGCGAGCCATTGCTACTGAAACTGAGGTTTTGTTTGATACCCAACGATCGCGCCATATTTCAGTGACGATAACGCCTACCGATAGTAAATGCACCGCGCAGAAAAAGTGCCCCGTTGTTTTTATTGGCGCAGGTTACGGTATGGCGCATACAGATTATCAATTTGCGCAGCAGGTTTTTCATCAGCATGGCTATTTAACGGTTGAAGTTGCGCATGAATTAAACGGTGACCCAAGTTTAAATCCTGAGCCGCCTTACATGACGACGCGGATGGAAAATTGGCATCGCGGTGTAGAAACGCTGGTGTTTTTAGTGAATGAACTTAAAGGGCGTTATCCTGCGTATGATTTTAACCAGTTAACCTTGTTTGGGCATTCAAATGGCGGCGATATTGCAGCCTTGTATGCCGCTATTTACCCAGCGAAAGTGAGTAAAGTGATCACCCTTGATCATCGTCGTATGCTGATACCACGTAATAAAAACATTGCTGTGCTTACGCTACGCGGCAGTGACTACCCTGCAGATGACAACGTATTGCTCACACAGCAAGAGTTGGCTTTATACCCTGTTACACAAGTAACAATGGCAGGTTCTCGCCATAATGATATGTATGATGGTGGTCCAAAAGTACTGGTCGAGCGTATGCGCAAAGAGCTCGATGCGTTTTTATCACGCTATTAATTTTTTTTGATATTCAGTTAAAACTGGGCATCAATATCGCTGCGGAAATTAAAATAGCCCATCTCAACGAGGTTGTTATACACACCTTCTATATTTAGTGGCAGCCATTGTTGATACATTTTTAAATGGCTGTATTTCTCTAAAGTAATTTCTTTTTGTAAGGTTGTGAGTTTTTTGCCCGCTAACATGCCATCGCGAACGGCTGCATGTAAGTCTTCAATATAGTGTAAGTAAGACACCACATCATCGCGGTTGCCAGTATCAGCGTGCCCACCTATAAACACAGCAAAAGGTGGCTCATTAAGAATGGCCTTTGTGGAAGAGAGCATTCCGTTAATATCGTACCCTATGAGGTTTTTATAAGGCATGCGGCCAAGTACAATCCAATCAACAACGTAAAGTACATTAGCTGGCATAAAACGCATACTGACATTACCTCGGCCATTATTTGGCCCGTAGTAATTAAGAAGCACGTAACTATCACCTAATTCGATTTTGAGTGTATCGGTAAATGTAAGATCAGGTAGGGCTGTAGGCACTTTATTTAATTTAAGGTCATCAGCTGCAAACTGGTGAGCAACGACCGTGGTGTTTTTATCAATGAGTTCATTACCGCCCATGGCATGGTCAACATGGCTATGGCTGTACACCATGTATTTAATGTCGGCGTTAAACGTTTTCCTTATATAACTTTTTAAATATTGTGCGGCATCACTATTGAGTGGGTCAGTCACTAATGCAACCTTATCAACGATCATAAAGGCGCTGTGGTAATGGCCGGCACTAAAGCGGTATATATTGTCTTTAATATTTTCAACCTTATAGCTTGTCTGTTCTACTGCAAAGGTATATTGACCGAGTAGCATTAGTAAGCTGAAAAGTACAAGGTGAAGCCTGGCGAACATAAACAATCCTTTTACGTTGAAACGTATCTAAATAAGCACATTAAAGTGCGTTCTAGCGTGTGTATTATAGTCGATAAAGTTTAGTTGATCTGTGTCAAATTTCAGGAACTCAGCCTGTAGGGGAGGACATAAGTCCTTATATTTTTAACTGCGTTTCTCTATCCTCGCGAAGCGCTATAATGAAGAAATGCTATGCTTAGCACAGACTTCTAGAACCTTATTCACTGGAAAAGACAATGCAACATTTACCTACCGTTGATTATAAAGCGAGCGATGCGGCCGCTCAATTTGTTGAGTCACTAAGAAACACAGGTTTCGGTGTATTAAAAAATCACCCAATTCCTCAGTCATTAGTTGAATCAATCTATAAAAATTGGCAAGAATTCTTTAATTCTGAGCAAAAGCATGCGTTTTTATTCTCAAAAGAAACACAAGATGGTTATTTCCCGCCGTCTGTGTCTGAAGTTGCAAAAGGCTTTACCGTAAAAGATATTAAAGAGTACTACCACGTTTATCCTAAAGGCCGAGTGCCCGCACAATTAGAAGAAGAAATTCGTGAGTACTATCGCTTAGCCAATGAGTTTGCAGCCACACTTTTAAGCTGGGTTCAAGCTGAAGCACCAGAAGACGTGCGTGCTAAGTTTTCTATCGATCTTAAAGATATGATTGCAGACTCTGAGCAAACACTTCTACGTATTTTACATTACCCCCCCATGACGGGTGATGAAGAGCCGGGTGCGATTCGCGCCGCAGCACATGGCGATATTAACTTATTAACGGTTTTACCAGCAGCGAACGAACCAGGTTTGCAAGTACAAACAACAGATGGCGGTTGGTTAGATGTTCCGTGTGATTTTGGTAACCTGATCATCAATATTGGTGACATGTTACAAGAAGCGTCAGGTGGTTACTTCCCATCGACTATTCACCGTGTGATCAACCCAACGGGTAAAGCGTCAACGAAATCACGCATTTCGTTACCGTTATTCCTTCACCCGCGTCCAGATGTTGTATTGTCTGAGCGCTATACTGCCGATAGTTATTTACAAGAACGTTTACGTGAGCTAGGCGTTAAGTAAAAGCAAACGACTAGAAAGAAGCGGCTCAGGCCGCTTTTTTCGTCTTTAATACACATACCAATAAATCGCCGTTATAAAATAATTCCATGCATTATTGGCTATCATAGGTATAATGCGCGCACTTCGGCAATTCAGCTGACTTTTTGAATTTGAGAGACACTATGAGTTTTGATGGCTTAGGATTATCACAGTCTTTAGTTAATGCAGTTTTAGAAAAAGGCTATGAAACACCTACGCCTATTCAAACACAAGCGATCCCTGCGATTATAGCGGGTAGAGACGTGATGGCCGCGGCGCAAACCGGTACAGGCAAAACAGCAGGTTTTACTTTACCGTTAATCGAGCGTTTAGCCAAAGGCAAAAAGGCAAGTGGAAATCGCGTGCGCGCGCTTGTGCTTGCACCTACACGTGAGCTTGCATTACAAGTGAGCGAAAACGTAGAAGAATATGCTAAGCATTCTAATATTAGTTCGTTTGTGGTGTATGGTGGCGTTAAAATTAACCCGCAAATGATGCGCCTTCGTAAAGGTGTTGATATTTTAGTTGCAACACCGGGACGCTTACTGGATTTACATAATCAGAATGCGCTCCAGTTTGATACCTTAGAAGTGTTAGTGCTTGATGAAGCCGACCGTATGCTTGATATGGGCTTTATTCACGATATTAAACGTATCATTGCGAAGTTACCTACGCAGCGTCAAAATTTGATGTTTTCAGCGACGTTCTCTGATGAAATACGTGCCTTAGCAAAGGGACTTATTAACGACCCAGTCGAGATTTCTGTAGCAGCTAAAAACACCACCGCAAAATCTGTGTCACAATCGGTTTACGCGGTTGATAAGTCAAGAAAAACAGCCCTATTGAGCCATTTGATTCGTACCAACAATTGGCAACAGGTATTAGTTTTTAGCCGTACCAAACACGGTGCTAACCGTTTGGTTAAACAGTTAGAGCGTGATGACATTGTGGGCGCGGCTATTCATGGTAATAAATCGCAAGGTGCGCGTGTTAAAGCGCTTGAAGGTTTTAAAAATGGCGAAGTACGCGTATTAGTTGCCACAGATATCGTAGCCCGAGGGCTTGATATTGTTGAGCTGCCGCACGTTATCAATTACGACTTGCCGAATGTGTACGAAGATTATGTACACCGAATTGGTCGAACTGGTCGTGCAGGTGCTTCTGGGCATGCTATTTCGTTTGTGACAGCCGAGGATGCCATTGATCTATACGGTATTGAACGTTTTATTGGTGAATTGATCCCGCGCGCGACTGAAGCAGGGTTTGAACCAAGCAATCCCGTGCCTGAAAGAGAGCTTGATGCACGCCCAATTAAACCTAAAAAGCCGAAAAAAGCCAAACAGCCGTTTTCTAAGCCGAAGTCGGATAGTAAAAAACCAAATAGCAATGGCAGTGGCATAGGTCCACGCCGTGGTGGTTCGGGAAAAAAATCTAATGCCACTAAAGGAAGTGACGAGCAAACACAAAGCCCATGGGCTAAGCGTCAGTCTGTAGGGGGGAATGCTCAACGCAAACGTCGCCCTAAAAACGGTGGCTCAAATAACAGCTAATTTATCGGTTGATTAATAAAAAGCGCGCCTATTTTGGCGCGTTTTTTTATGGGTCTGCAAAGTCACACTGCTTTGAGGTAATTAACCGCTAAGCCAATGAATAAAGTCATGCTGACACTGAGTAAGGTACCGAGCATAACGTATTCAGTCAGTTTTTTATCTTTACTGGCACTTAAATCACCAAAGCGGAATACGGATTTTGCTGCAAGTAAAAAGCCAACGCCTGCAAATTGGTCCAGTAAGATAAATGTTAGCATTAATACGCGCTCAAGCATGCCAATACTTTGTCCTGCGGCTGGTAAACTGCCAGTGGCGCTAAAGCCAGATGTGATGCGCTCTAACATCATGCGAATAAACACCGCTGTTGGATTTAAAACCAATAAATAGCCACACAGCACCCATAATGTTGCCGGTTGCATCAACCATTCCCAGCTATGTGTAAAAAACTCATCGTTGTCGCTTAACCATATAGCCAGTAATAACAAGATAACTAAATGTGCAAGTTGGTCGACAATAAAAGGAACCACGCCTTTACTTGAGTAAGATTTAGCAAGGTCGATTACATAGTGTGTAACCATAATTACTGCCGTGGCGATAACGACGCTTGAAAGTGCTTGCCAACCATAATTAAACTCCCAAAGTAATAGCACCAAAAATGAGCTAACACCGTGGGTGAGCACGTGTAAGTAAAGTTTGCTGGCACGAAAGTGGCGTGTATTTCTGTCATGCACCCAGCTCATGGGTTGCCAGTAAAAGTCGGCAATTAAATGCGCTAAAACTAAGCTTACGATAAGTAATGAAAAACTCATGTTGTCATTCCTTTGAGTGTGGTTTGGCTGTACTGCATAAAACGTTCAATTAATTGGTAGTGAGCTAAATTTAAAAGTTTTGTGACATTGGCTCGGCTTGTTGCGAGTTCTTTAGCAAGTTCGGCATGATTGTTGTGTTCTGCTGTTAAATAATAAAACAACGCATTTGCTTGTTTTTGACTCATTTTTTCAAGTAATACTTCAATTAGTTCAATATTGAGTAAAAAACCCTCGTCAAGGGGCTGATTGTCGATTTGTAAAGTGAGTCGTTGATGGCCCATATTATCTAACCCCCGCCCAGATAGAGTATAGGCACTGCCTGTGGCTGTTTTTATATCAGCCCGTGGATTATCAACCTTTCCAATGGCCAGGCTTTGTCTGAGCTCATAATTAGCGGCTTTCATTTGCAAATATAAAAGTATCGCCGCACAACATACTGTATCAGGCGTCGCTAGATGCAGTTGCATAGCATCGCCGCGGTAAATGGTATAGTCAGCGTCGAACCGATTAGCAATAAAGCGTAGACTCTGATCAAGCTGATACAGCATCGCGTCGTATTCTTGCTGGGGGATTTTTTGTGATTTAATTAAATCACCACTGATCACCGCTATCATTATGGATTTCCTTTTTAAAGTAACTTAATTCAGTTACATCGCGATAAGTAACCAAATTCGGTTACTTTGTTTTATGTAACCAATTTAGGTTACTCTTTCGTAAATTTCAACCAAGATATGCTACAGTGTGATCAAACCACTAAGAATAGAATCAGTATGCAAGCAGTTGATAAGCCAAAAGTCGGCATTTTTGTTGATGTGCAGAATATTTATTATACCTGCAGAGAGAGCTATAAAAAGAATTTTGATTACAATGCCTTCTGGGCGAAAATGAGCGAACGGTATCAGATTGATTGCGCGATTGCGTATGCAATTTATCGCGGTGATGAGAAACAGTCTCAGTTTCAAAATATTCTTCGTGCGATTGGCTTTGAGGTAAAACTTAAACCTTTTATTCAACGCCGCGATGGGAGCGCAAAAGGGGATTGGGATGTTGGTATCACCATTGATATGCTTGAGCATGCAAAACAACTCGATAAAATGATTTTGCTCTCCGGCGATGGTGACTTTGCCTTATTGCTTGGCCACCTAGCACACAACTACCACATTCCTTGCGATGTGTATGGCGCTGAATACCTTACTGCCGATGTGCTTAAACACGCTGCTGCTGAGTTTCATTGTATTGATGATTCTTTGTTGCTCGGTAAGTGAAGAAAAATTATTCCATAATAAATAAAATATTTAAATAAAGTATTATTTCAGCTAAGCTAACATGAGTTACACTGATTACAAATAAAGGAAACGTGGTTTGTCAAAACCAGATTTATGCCAAAAAAGGTGTGAATGAAAGCGTTATCAGCCATCCTTGGTGGAGAATTAAAATTTCTTACCTTTAAATAAAGCTATTTAATTCAGTGGATTATGAATAAATATGAAACTAATGCTAATTTTTATAAAAAATATAATGACAACGCTGTCATTTGTTGTGTAACATTAAATCAACATGGGTCGAGATGATTTCGCATTCAGATAAGAAAAAAAGTGCGATTGAGACAAAAACTAAACGAAGGTTAGGGGTCGTTAAATGATGGCGAAGAGTGTGAGTGAGGACCAGTTGTTTATTGGTATTGATGGTGGCGGAACGAAATGTCGAGCAACTATCTACTCTGTTAAACAGGGTGTATTAGGAACCGGCCTGGGTGGTCCAGCGAATCCATTACATGGTTTGGAACGCACACTTGAATCAATCATGGTTTCCACACAGCTAGCGCTTCGAGACGCGGGATTACCCCTTGAAACGGTTCATCAACTTTATGCTGGCTTAGGATTAGCGGGTGTAAATCTTCCGAGCCTTTACGATAAAATTATGGAATGGGATCATCCATTCAAACAAATGTTCTTAACGACCGACTTACACACCGCGTGTATAGGGGCACATGAGGGCAGTGATGGCGCTGTTATTATCACAGGCACTGGCTCATGTGGTTTTTCATGCGTAAATGGTCGCACAACTAACTTTGGTGGCCACGGTTTTGCGTTAGGTGACAAAGGAAGTGGCGCATGGATGGGCTTAGAAGCAATTAAAGCATCATTACTTAATTTAGATGGCTTAGGGCCTTCAACGAGCTTAACGAGAGTGATTACTGAACATTTTTCTGCTGAAAATGCGATGGGTATTGTTGAGCAAATGTCGGGACAGCCTTCAAGTAGTTATGCAAAACTAGCGCGCTATGTGTTTGACGCTGCTAATAATGGCGATGCGGTTGCCACTGCTATCGTTCAAGATGGTGCTGATTATGTGAGTAAATTAGCGCACCGTTTACTTGAAAATAAGCCTCCTCGATTATCGATGATTGGTGGCCTAGCAGAGCCCCTTAATAAATGGCTTGATACCGAGATAGCAAAACGCGTAGAAGCGCCTATTCAGCCACCAGAAATGGGCGCTGTGTATTTCGCACAACAATCAGTGCTCGAACAAAATCAAGAGGTTGCTCTGTAATGGCTACTTATCATGCTACGTCATTGTTTACCGGTGACGAGTTTTTAGAAAATGTTTTTTTTAGTGTTGCAAATGGGGTGATGACATTTGTTGATGCTGTTGATAATGCGATTGAATTAGATGGCTTAGTCGCTCCGGGTTTCATTGATGTACAAGTGAATGGAGGAGGCGGTGCCTTCTTTAATGCTGAGCAAACAACAGAATGCTTAGACCGAATAGCGAAAGCACATGGTCAATTTGGCACTACGGCACTGATGCCCACCTTGATCACCGATAAAGTCGAAGTAATGGCGATGGCGGCTGATGCAACAGCCAAAGCACTTGCTGAGGGGGTACCTGGGGTACTAGGAATACACTTTGAAGGCCCACATTTATCATTCCCTAAAAAAGGCACGCACAGTGAGCAATTCATTCGACCAATAACAGAACAAGAATTTGCGATTTATGCACGTCAAGACTTGGGTATAAAAATGGTGACCTTGGCACCTGAAAGTGTCAGTACCAACGACATTGCTCGTTTAATCGAGTGTGGTGTAAAAGTATCTATTGGTCACACGAATGCTGATTTTGCGACAACGAATGCAGCACTTGCAGCGGGAGCCGATGGGTTTACACACTTATTTAATGCTATGTCAGCGTTCACTTCTCGAGAGCCTGGTGTTGTTGGTGCCGCGCTTTGGGATGATAACAGCTGGTGCGGATTGATTGTTGATGGTCACCATGTACACCCATCATCAGCCAAGTTGGCAATTCGTACTAAGCAACGTGGGAAAATCATGTTAGTCACAGACGCGATGCCACCTGTGGGTACAAATGATATGGAATTTGATTTTTTTGATGGTCGAAAAGTAATTCGAACAGGTGATCGTTTAAATTCAACGACGGGCGAGTTGGCGGGCAGTGTATTAGACATGGCAAGCGCGGTGCGAAACACCGTGAATACATTAGATGTTAGTTTAGCGGAAACATTACGCATGGCGTCACTGTATCCTGCACAGTACCTCGGTTTAAAGAAAAAAGGCCGCTTACTAGAAGGCTATGATGCCGATTTTGTCGTACTTGATGAGCATCAATGTGTGACAGCTACTTTTATTGCTGGTAAAGCGCTGTAATTAACTTCCCTGGTAAAAACCCCCGCCGTTGTATCGCGGGGCTTTTTGTATTCGAGGTAATAACATGACAACAACACACCCTACAAAAAAACGTTTAGCCTCATTAGATGCGCTTCGTGGCATGGACATGTTTTGGATATTAGGTGGTCAGTCGATATTCGCAGCGCTATTTGTGTTAACAGGCTGGACTGGCTGGAAAGTATTTGAAGCACATACTGTGCACAGTGCCTGGCATGGCTTTACTTTTTATGACTTAATTTTCCCGTTATTTATTTTCTTATCAGGCGTTGCTATGGGGCTTGCACCGAAGCGCATTGACCACTTAAGTTGGGATGAGCGTAAAGTGTATTACCGTAAGGCAGCTAAGCGTTTGTTATTATTGTGCCTATTAGGGATTTTGTATAATCATGGTTGGGGCACAGGCATGCCTGTGGCGCTTGATGAAATCCGTTATGCCAGTGTACTTGGTCGCATTGCGATCGCGTGGTTTTTTTGTGCCATGCTAGTGTGGCACACGAGTCTGCGTACTCAAGTTATCACGGCATTGTCTATTTTAGTCGGTTATTGGGTCCTTTTGTGCTTTGTGCCAGTACCCGGTGGCAGTGCAGGGGACTTATCTGCAGCGGGGAGTTGGAATGCATGGTTTGATGCACATTTATTACCAGGCATTAGCTATCAAAACCGTGTCGTTGACCCAGAAGGCGTGCTGTCGAATGTTCCAGCGATTGTTAATGCTTTAATCGGTGTGTTTGCAGGCCAACTTATTGCCCGAGCTCAGCAAATGGGTGAATGGAAAATGTCGGTGATACTGTTTGCCTCAGGGGTTATCTGTGTGTGTTTAGGCTGGTTATGGGACTTACATTTTCCGGTAAATAAAGAATTATGGACGAGTTCGTTTGTATTGGTCACTGTTGGCTGGAGTGCGATGTTACTTGCTGTGTTTTACGCGCTGGTGGATATTCTGCCAGGCCAGCGAGCAGCGTATCCATTTGTGATCATTGGTGCTAATTCAATTATTATTTATTTGGCATCAAGTTTGGTGAATTGGGGCTATGTAAGCCAAAGTGTGTTTGGTGGAGTGATCCGCTCAACACCAGAAATATGGCAGCCTTTAATGAGTGTTATTGCATTACTGGCCGTTCAAATGCTGGTGTTACATTGGATGTACCGCCGCAAAATTTTCGTGAGTGTATGACAAAATAGCCCCATATTTTTGTCGAAAACAGTTATTTTTTATTCACTTTTACTTTACAAACTTAAATCTAAAAGTGATAATGACAGCGTTGTCATAATGGTTGTAGTCACTGTACCGTATCCTGGCAGTGGCTTGATCTAAAACCCAATTAGATTGCACGTGTGGTTGGGTTTTAGATCCCATTTTTTTCCAACTTAAAATTAGAGCTAATCGATATGCAAATAGTGATTCTTGATGATGCCGCACAAGTCGCAGCCTATGGTGCTGACATCTTTGCAAAACAATTATTAAAAAAGCCAGCGTCAGTACTTGGTCTCGCAACAGGTTCAACACCTGTTGCGCTATATCAAGAACTCATTACTAAAAATAAAGCGGGTGATATTTCCTTTAGCCAAGCGACAACATTTAATTTAGATGAATACTTAGGTTTAACAGGTGAGCATCCACAAAGTTACCGATACTTTATGAATGAGCAGCTGTTTAATCATATTGATATCGATAAAGCCAATACGCATGTGCCGCCAGGGGATGCAGAGAATCCTTTGGTTGCGTGTAAAGACTACGAGCAAAAAATTGTCGATGCGGGCGGCATTGATGTGCAATTACTGGGCATTGGTCGTAATGGTCACATTGGCTTTAATGAGCCGTCGTCAGGGCTTGCATCACGCACACGTGTTAAAACACTGACTAAAGCAACGATAGATGATAATGCGCGTTTTTTTGCTGAGGGCGAATACCAGCCTCATTTATCAATTACGATGGGGATTGGCACCATTCTCGACGCTAAAAAAGTGGTGCTGCTAGCAACAGGTGAAAGTAAAGCCGATGCTGTACATGCGATGGTTGAAGGCCCATTAATGGCGAAATGCCCAGCATCAGCATTGCAGCTACACAAAGATGCAGTGATTATTATCGATAAAGCTGCCGCAAGTAAATTAGAAGATTTAGCGTTTTATCAGCACATAGAGGCTGAAAACCAAAAATTACAGGCACACCTAGCGAGCTTGTAAAATTGTGAGAGAGCATAAAAAAGCCCATTTGGGCTTTTTTTATGCCCGTTATAAATTGGGTTTATCATCAGCTTATGGTAATTTCGTAGACGAACCTTTTTAGGATACTAAAACGTAGTTTCTTTAAATGGTTAGAGTAGAAGATGTAAATTATTTCAAAGGAACGTCATGCTGAATTACTCTCAAATGCCATTGGACCGTGCATCAAATCGTCGCAAAGATCCTAAGTGGCTAAAGGCACAAATAAATTCGCAAAGCCGCTGGTTATTGGTTAATAAAAATCAAAGTTTATTCGTAAAAGATACGCCGCAAGTATGTTATTTACGGTTATCGCAAGTGGATCATTTAGACTTATCAAAAGGCATTTTGCTTGGCCTTGATGAGCAGGACATTGCTCATTTTGCATTGGATGTAAGTGACGTTCCAGAATCGGTAATAGCTCCCGTACTTGATGGTGCTGAATTTGTTGATATTCGCAAGTTAGGCCCTCAAGTTGAACTTAAACAAGGCTCTATTGCAGCCCTTGCCAGAGGTTTATGCTTTTGGCATGCAACGCATCGTTTTTGTGGTCGATGTGGTCATGAAAATAACATGGTTGAAGCGGGTCATTCACGCTTATGTGAAAATCAAACCTGTCAACATCAAACATTCCCGCGCACTGATCCTGCCGTTATTATGATTGTAACAAAAACCTTTGCTGATGGCGTTGAGCGCTGTTTACTAGGTCGCCAAGCCAGTTGGCCCGAAGGGGTTTATTCAACGCTTGCTGGATTTGTTGATCCTGGCGAAACGTTAGAACAAGCCGTTGCACGCGAAGTAATGGAAGAAGCGGGGATTGAGGTGACAGAGATTCAATACATTGCCTCTCAACCGTGGCCATTTCCTTCCTCTATAATGTTTGGTTTTATGGCAACCGCCGTGTCAGAAGATATCTTAGTTGATAAAGACGAATTAGACGATGCGAGATGGTTTAGTCGTGCTGAACTTAATGAATTTGGGCAATGGCATGAACAAGGCAATCACCTTAAGCTAACACGACAAGATTCTATTTCACGATTTTTGGTTGAGCACTGGCGCAACCTGTAAAGCAGATTGGAAAACAAATGAAAAAGATAAATAGAAATACCCAACTCGTCTCTGCAGGGCGTAAGAAAGCCTATACACAAGGCGTTGTTAACCCGGTAGTGCAACGTGCGTCAACGGTGGTATTCGACTCAGTTGCAGAGTTAAAAGAAGCAGCAAAAAAACGGGGTGATAAAACACTGTTTTATGGCAGACGAGGAACAACAACACACTTTGCATTACAAGAAGCCATCGCTGAACTTGAAGGTGGCGAAGGCTGTGCGCTTTATCCATCAGGCGCTGCGGCTATTAGTAACGCTTTATTGTCGTTTGTAAAAACGGGTGATCATATTTTAATGGTCGACACGGCTTATGAGCCGACACGCGACTTTTGCGATAAAATACTGGCGGGCTTGGGCATAGAAACCACTTACTACCCGCCAGGCATTGGCGCGGGCATTAGTGCGCTTATAAAAGACAACACCCGCGTGCTATTTTTAGAATCGCCGGGCTCAATCACCATGGAAATTCAAGATGTGCCAGCGATGGTTGCTAAAGCAAACGAACGTGGTGTGATGACCATGCTCGATAATACGTGGGGGAACGGATTGCATTATCGCCCACTTGAGCACGGTGTTGATATCAGTATTCAAGCTGCAACAAAGTACATTGTTGGTCACTCCGATGTAATGATGGGTGTGGCGGTTTCAAACAAAAAATATTGGCCAACATTAAGAGAAAACTCATATTTATTGGGTCAATGTACCTCAGCAGATGATGCGTATTTAGCATTGCGCGGCCTTCGTACGATGGCTGTGAGATTAAAACAACATGAGCAAGCTGCAATTGACGTTGCAACATGGCTTGAAACCCACCCATTGGTTGATCATGTACGCCATCCTGCATTCGAAACATGCCCAGGGCATGAATTCTTTAAGCGTGACTTTGATGGCAGTAATGGCTTGTTTTCATTTGTAATGAAAGCAGGTAATCAGCAAGCCATTGATGCATTTCTAGATAGCTTACAGCATTTTAAAATGGGCTTTTCATGGGGAGGATATGAAAGCCTCGTCACGGCAAACTTAACCATGAAAGGACTGCGTTCTGAAACAGGTTGGACGCAAGGCCCTGTGATACGTTTACATATAGGCCTAGAAGATGTGGCTGATTTGCTAGCCGATTTAGATCAAGCACTCGCCATTTATGAGCAGCACCTCTAACTTAAAAATATACTTTGTTACATAAGAGCCGTTTATCGGCTCTTTTTTTCTGGTAATTCAAGCTGTTTCACCTTAGTGTAAATTAAATATTAAAATTCATTAAGGATTATGAGTGACGCAGTTACATCCTAAACGCCTTGCGCAAATTGCACAATTTGAGCTTGTAAGACTCTTTTTAACTAAAAGAGGGTTACTAGCCGTTGCCGCATTTGCCATTTGTTGGTTATTAATTTTACGCTACCCCATAGCGCAATCTGTTAGCTTAATAAGTTCGCCAGATTTTGCCGATTTTGCGAGGCAAATGTTTGGTGCTATCGGAATTAGTAAACTTCTCGATTGGCCAGAATCAGAGCTTGCGGTGTATTGGCTTATTGCTTTGTTTAGTTTTCCTGGTTTTTGTTTATTTTTATGCAGTGACCAAACCGTGGGAGATAAACAACGCGGCACACTGCGCTTTTTATCCTTGAGAGCGACGCGTAGCGAAATAATTATAGGTCGCTTTTTAGGGCAGTTATTAATACTCACCGTACTTTTATTTGTGACCTTAATGGCCACTGTTTCGATGTTAGCGTACCGAGAGCCGAGCTTATTTGTATCTGGGCTTAGCCGCAGTGTTGTTTTATTACTGCATTTAGTGATCACCGTTATGCCATTTATCGCGTTAATGAGTTTTTTAAATACGTTTGCACGTTCTGCGCGATTATCCTTTGTTTTGGCTATTTTATTTTTTGCAGCAGGGAACATTATTATTGGTCTTTTAAGCTGGCAATGGCCTATTTTTGAGGTGTTAAATTATCTGTTTCCAGGTTATCAAATTGACCTTATGGCAGGGCAAAGGGCTGGGCTGATGTTAGGTGTCGGTTTACCTTTGCTGCAGACAGCTGTTTTGTTAGTTGTGGCTGAGCGTATTTTTGCAAGGAGTTCATTATGACCGTATTAATTCGTGGCGAAGGTCTATCGAAAAATTATGGCAGTAAACGTGCGCTCGATAATGTCAGTTTCGAAATTAGTAAAGGGGCACCAGTGGCATTGGTTGGGCCAAATGGAGCCGGTAAAACAACGCTATTTAGTTTGCTCTGTGGTTACATTTTACCTAGCGCAGGAAGTTTATCGGTAATGGGACATAAACCGGGCAGTGCGGCCTTGTTTGGTAAGCTCACTGCATTACCACAAGATGCTCAACTGGACCCGCGCTTTAGCATTGCCCATCAACTTAATTTTTATGGTCAATTACAAGGCTTAAGCAATGCGGTACGCAACAAAGAAACCGCACGCGTACTTGAGCTGGTTGGTTTGGCTGAGGTAGCTAAACATCGCCCTGATGATTTATCGCATGGCATGCGCAAGCGCGTCACAATTGCGCAAGCATTAATAGGCACACCTGAAATCGTGATGCTAGATGAAGCAACCGCTGGCCTTGATCCGATTCATGCGCGTGAAGTGCGCGAGCTTGTCAGTACACTTAGCAATGAAGCGACTTTTATTTTGAGCTCGCATGATTTAACTGAACTCGAGCGTTTATGCTCTCAAGTGCTGCATTTAGACCAAGGTGTGTTAAGCGAGCATCAAGCTCGTTCAACAAGTCAGGACAACAAACATTATATCACTTTGCAACTGAGTCAATTATACGACGGGGTAGAGACCAAACTATCAAGTTTGCCAGAGGTCAACCATGTCTATATGAGTCAATCAAAAGAATATGTTATAGAGTTTGAAAAAGGCGCTGACCCATTTGATATCAATCTTCTTCATTTTTGTTATCAACAAGGTTGGCACTATCGCCAATTGGTTAATGGTCATACACTTGAAAATCAAATATTTAATAAGGAGAGCTAATCATGGGTCTATTAAGTGGGTTAATGGGGAATGCAAGCGAAGTCGATAACAGTGACTTAGAGCATTTAATTGCCAATACATTAATTGAAGGAGAAAGCGTACAAAAAGCCTACAAGGTTGTACGCGATATGTTTATCTTTACCAATAAAAGACTAATCCTTATTGATAAACAAGGTGTTACTGGTTCTAAAATGGAAATTTTGAGTATTGCTTATTCAAAAATCACCAAGTTTAGTAAGGAAAGTGCCGGTCATTTTGATTTAGATGCGGAGTTGAAAATTTGGGTTGGGTCAGATCCAACACCAATCACTAAAGACTTTAAAGCCGGAGATAACATTAATGAAGTTTATAAAATTATAAGCCAATTCTCTATATAAGGTACTGAACTGCTTGTTCTTTTCTAGAAAAAGGGGGCTTTGAACATCCGTTTAAGCCAACTTTTTCTTTACATTTACCGACACTTTATTACAATTAGTATAGTAAAAACAAATGCTTAGTTAAGTTGTTGTTCAGTTTTCTCACGTTAGCATGTGCCCACATTAGCCAACAGGCTAGTTTTTAATAGCAATAAAACAATGTTAATAGGGAAATCTGTTTATGAAAAAGTTAGCAGTTATTATTTCAAGTATGCTTCTGTCAACTGCCGCGACTGCTGCGGATAGTTATCAATCAATTAGCCATTTAGGGTACATGGACACCGATGGCAACGACACTGTGAGTGTTGATTCAACTTACTACTTTGCTCCAAAGACGACATTAGGTCCGTATGATCAATTTGAATACATCAACAAAACAACCAACGTGTATGGTTCGTATGCTGATGATGACTTTGGTGATGTGACGGGTCTTGGCGGTGAGTACTTTGTAAAAGATTTCGTATTTGGTGCGGGCTATAACAATTATGACTATGGTTCGAGCACAGATGTATTTAACGTATCTGCGGGTTATTTCTTTAATCCGAACCTACTGTTAAAAGCGACATTCATCGACGTTGAAGACGGTGAAAATTCGGTGATGTTTGATCTTAAGTACAATCACCAGCTAAACAGCACAGATTACGTGGGCTTCACATTAACAGCGGATGATGACTTTGATTATCGCGCGGTGAATGCGAAGTACTTCATGGACCTTAAACAAGGTAATTACTTAACGGTTGAAGGGACTATCTCTGATACTGATAATGCAGGTAGTTCATGGGAGTTAGGTTCTAACTACTATTTCTCAAAAGCAACATCGGCATTTGTTACATTTAACAAAGAAGATGATTACAGCTTTGGTGCTCAACATTATTTCAACAAAAATGTGGGCTTAAAAGTGGGTTATGCAAACAACTGGGATGACTCAGATTACGATGCATACTTCGCAAACGTTAGCCTGCAGTTCTAATCATTTATTTGATTATATGAAAAAGCCCGCATATGCGGGCTTTTTGCTTTAGGTTGTTTACCAACCGCACTCACGGTCTTTATTTTGTTCATCAAGGTATTTTTGTAATGGTGCAAAGTAATCTAAGATTGCAGTGGCATCCATTTGTTCTTTACCGGTAATGGTTGCAAGTGCTTCTTGCCATGGACGACTCGAGCCCATTTCAAGCATTGCATTTAGTTTCTCACCAGCCTCTTTAGAGTTATACACAGAACAGCGATGAATGGCTTCTTCGTTGCCCGCAATTTTACAAAGGCTTCTGTGGAAATCAAACTGTAAAATATGAGCTAAGAAATAACGTGTATAAGGCACATTACCTGGAACATGGTATTTTGCACCGGGATCAAAGTCTGATTCACTTCGAGCGATTGGCGCTTGCACACCTTGATATTTCTCACGTAACTCCCACCATGCTTTATTATAGTTTTCAGGTGTTACTTCGCCAGAGAATACCTTCCAGCGCCATTGGTCGACAAGCAGGCCGAATGGAATGAAGGCGACTTTCTCAAGAGCCATTTTCATTAATAGCCCAATATCTTTAGACTCATCAGGCACTTCATTTAACAGGCCTATTTCTTTCAAGTAACCCGGCGTTACCGAGAGGGCAATGGTGTCGCCAATTGCTTCATGGAAACCATCGTTCGCACTTTCTTGATAATAAACCGGTTGAGTGTTGTAGGCACGTTGATAAAAGTTATGCCCTAACTCGTGGTGAATAGTTGAGAACTCTTCGCCTGTGCGTTGAATACACATTTTAATTCGTAAATCGTCTTTACTATCGATGTTCCATGCAGAGGCATGACACAACACATCACGATCACGAGGCTTTATAAATAATGAACGTTCATAGAACGTGTCAGGAAGTGGTGCGAATCCCATTGATGTAAAGAATTTTTCTGCACCGCGAACCATTTTTAGTTCATCGTAATCGTGTTCAGCAAGCAATGCTGTCACATCGTAACCAGGATCTGCGTTTTCAGGCGCAACAACATCATAGATATTGCCCCACGTTTGTGCCCACATGTTGCCTAATAGATGTGCTGGGATTGGTTGGTCTTGGGGTACTTTATCTTCACCATATTGTTCACCCAGTTTTGCACGAACGTGACAATGAAGCGATTCGTAAAGTGGTTTAACTTGACCCCAAATACGATCGAGTTCTTTGGCAAAATCATCAGCAGGCATATCGTACTTGCTTCGCCACATTGCACCTGTATCTGCGTAACCTAGCTCTTTAGCGCCTTCATTGGTTAGCACAACCTGTTGTTCATACAACGGGCGCATAGGTTTTGATACTTGTCGCCAACCTTGCCATAAATCGAGTAGTTCGTTGTAGTCTCGGCTGGTGGCCATTTTAGCGGTCATTTCACCTAGGCTTAAACAACTTCCCTCTTCTTTACAATATTTCCCTTTACCATAAATACCGCCGAGTTCAGCCACAAGCTGTGATAACTTAGCAGTTTTTGCTGCATCTTGAGGTGCAGGCAATGTGAGAGCTAGCTTTAGTTTATCGAGTTTTCGGCGCGCATCGTAATCAAGCTCTATACTGTCAAACTTGGCTGCTTCGTTAGCGAGTCGCACAACCGATTCAGTCATTTTTCGATTAACTTCTGCTGATAACTCAGCACTGTCATGAGTAATGAAGTTTGCGTAAATCCATTCAGCACGGCTCGATTCTAAAAACAGTGCACTTAATTCTTTTTCTGTTTCTGCGATAAATTTATCTGCATCTTGTGCTGTTGCTTGGGGTGGTGTTTGCGTGGTCGTTGTTTTCGCAGTAGGCGCTTCGTCGTTACAGCCAGAAAGTGCCAACGCACTTGCGACCATTACAGCACTCACACTGAGCTTAAATGGAGTCTTCATAGTTTTTCCCTAAAGAATGTTATTGTTATCGAACTACTGGCTGAGCTCTGATGTGTCAGTAGTTTTAGTATGGTAGTGGCATAATAGCAGTGTCGAAAAAAAGAACAAGCGAAGAGCCGAATTGAGTCACCGTTACGATTTGACACGTTGTATTTATGGTACGATCAGTCATACTTGAGGCAGTTGATTAAAATAAAAGGATTGCACAATGACTACTGTAATTATTCTGTTACTGGTTGCTGTGATTGTGATTTTTGCTGTGAAAGATATTCGCATAAACCTGATCACGCGACCTACATTTAGTATGTTTAAAAGGGTATTACCGCCTTTATCTCAAACAGAACGCGAAGCAATGGAAGCGGGTGATGTTTGGTGGGATGGTGAGTTATTTAGTGGTAACCCTGATTGGCAAAAGCTACATCGCTTTCCTAAGCCTGAGTTGAGCGAAAAAGAACGTACATTTTTAGCTGAGCAAGTAGAAACCTTGCTGGCAATGCTCGACGATTATCAAATTGTTCAAAAAGATAAAGACCTGCCTAAAGAAGTATGGGATTACCTGAAAAAAGAAGGTTTCTTTGCACTGATCATTCCAGAGAAGTTTGGTGGTCGTGAATTTTCGGCAATTGCTAACTCGACCATTGTGTCTAAAATTGCCACTAAGAGTCTAACAGCCGCTGTGACGGTTATGGTTCCTAATAGCTTAGGACCGGGAGAATTACTGCTTCATTACGGTACAAAAGAGCAGCAAGAGCGTTGGCTACCAAGCCTTGCAAAAGGTGATGATGTGCCATGCTTTGCATTAACAGGACCTGAGGCCGGCTCAGATGCAGGGAGTATTCCTGATACGGGTGTCGTGTGTAAAGGTGAGTTTAATGGCGAAGAAGTCATTGGTTTAAAACTTAACTGGTCGAAACGATACATTACGCTTGCACCGATTGCGACCGTGTTGGGGCTCGCGTTTAAAATGTATGACCCCGATGGTTTACTAGGTGATAAAAAAGAGCTGGGCATTACGTGTGCGTTAATTCCAACCGACCACGAAGGCGTGCAAACAGGTGAGCGCCACTATCCATTGAATATGGCGTTTATGAATGGCACCACGTACGGTAAAGATGTATTTATTCCGCTTGATTGGATTATTGGTGGAAAGCAGGGTGCAGGACGAGGTTGGCGTATGTTGGTTGAATGCTTAAGCGCAGGCCGCGGTATTTCGTTACCCGCCTTAAGCACAGCAACCGGGCATTTAGCTTCACGGATGACATCTGCCTATGCCACTGTTCGTCAACAGTTTGGTGTCTCTATTGGTCAATTTGAAGGAGTGCAAGAGGCTTTGGCACGCATCGGCGGGTTAACTTACACGCTTGAGTCTGCAAGGTTAATGACCGCAGGAGCCATTGATTTAAAATTGAGCCCTTCGGTAGTCACTGCGATTGCCAAATACCATATGACAGAAATGGGTCGTACAGTAATGAACGACGCAATGGATATTCATTCAGGCAAGGGAATTCAAGTCGGGCCTAATAACTATCTAGCTCATGGTTATATGGGGATCCCAGTGTCTATTACGGTAGAAGGCGCGAATATTCTTACCCGTAATTTAATGATTTTTGGTCAGGGCGCAACCCGCTGCCATCCATTTGTACTTAAAGAAATGGAAGCTGCTGCAATGGAAGATCACGACTTAGCGTTAAAAGAGTTCGACGCGCTACTACTACAGCATATTTTGTTTGCTGGGAGTAATGCGGGGATGGCTTTTGTACACGGTTTAACGCGTAGTTATTTTGCCAAAGCGCCTGTGAGTGGTGCCACTTCTGTGTATTATAAGCAATTAGGGCGCATGAGCCGAGGCTTAGCGTTTTGCACCGATGTAGCGATGTTAGTTTTAGGCGGCGAGTTAAAGCGCAAAGAAATGATTTCAGCACGCTTAGGCGATGTTCTCAGCCACCTGTATTTAGCTTCTTGTGTACTTAAACGTTACGAAGATGAAGGGCGTCAACAGGCCGATTTACCGTTTGTTCAATACGCAGTAGAACATTCACTGTTTAGTATTGGCCAAGCATTTGATGGCTTTTTCAAAAACTTCTCAAACCCTGTAGTGAACTTTTTACTTAAACGTATTGTGTTTCCATTAGGCAACCATTATCACCGCCCAAGTGATGAGCTGGCGCAAACTATGTGTGAGCACATGAGTAAGCCTGGTGTGTTCAGAGATAGGTTAACACACTTGTGCTATGTAGATGAGAATGCGGGGACGGGTGTGATGGAAAATGCCTTTATGGCGATGATTGATACTCATGAAGACTTCAAGCAGCTGCGCAAGTGGCAAAAAGAGGGCACCATTGGCCGTAATTTAGAGCTTGAAGATGCGATAGCGGCAGCGGCAGAGAAAAACTTGATTAACGACACGGTTGTTGAGCGAATGAATGAAGCAAATGCGCTGCGAAAACGAGCCATTGCTGTTGATAACTTTGCCCCCGGTGAGCTGTAGCTCATAGTATAAAAAAGCCTTGCAAGAGCAAGGCTTTTTTAAACGTTATTTATCGTGCAAATGGGTCTGGATTAATTTTTTCGATATACCAATTGCTCTTTTTACGTATCATTTGAACACTGCGCATATCATCTATTTTCTTACCATTAAAGTAGCCGGTAAATATTAGGTTTATATTCGCTTTATCACCGTACTGTTCGCGTAGACTCATATTTGTCATATCGACTTCAATCACGACTTCATCGTATTGCATATTAATAAGGTTACGCGCAAATTGGCTTGCTGTGCCGTAAGATTTCATAATGCGCGCCATTTTAGGGGTGGCATATTGCATTGCAAGATCGAAATCTTTTTGATTATAAAGGGCATCGAAATATAAGGTTGCTGTGTTTCCTGGTGTGTTCTTTTCACCTTTTGGAGAATCTTCAGAGCCGCAACCGAACAGCAGCACGCCACTTAATAGAGCACAAATAAAGAGTATTTTTTTCATTGTTATTGTTTGGCAGTTCAAGATAACTTTAAGTGTGTGACGAAATGGCAGTGATGTAAAGTTAACTCAGTAACTTTATTGGATAATATTGAATTTTATGTAATAAAAAAGGATGCACATGCATCCTTTTTTTTGATTTTGAGTGTGTAATTACTGTACTAACTCTTTGTCGCTAAACTCTTCTGCAAACAATGGGCTAGATAAGTAACGCTCTGTTGCACTTGGTAAAATAACGACAACATTTTTGCCTGCATTTTCTGGTTTTTCAGCTAAACGTTTAGCTGCAACAACCGCTGCACCAGAAGAAATCCCGACTAAAATCCCTTCGTTTTTCATCAATTCATGTGCCATTGCAATCGCATCTTCATTTGATACTTGCTCCGCTGAATCGACAACTTCTAAATCTAAGTTGCCCGGGATGAAGCCGGCTCCGATACCTTGAATTTTATGAGGGCCTGGTTTGATTTCTTCACCAGCAAGCGTTTGGCTGATAACAGGTGAATTTGTTGGCTCAACAGCAACAGATTGCACATTTAGGCCTTTTTCAAGCTTAAGGTAACGACTCACGCCAGTGATTGTACCGCCCGTGCCTACACCAGCTACGAAGATATCGATTTTTCCATCCATTGCATCATAGATCTCAGGGCCCGTGGTTTCAAAGTGGATTTTAGGGTTGGCTGGATTTTCGAATTGTTGTAAAAGAATGTACTTTTCAGGCTCGCTCGCTTGAATTTCTTTCGCTTTTTCAATTGCGCCATTCATCCCCTTAGCACCATCGGTTAACACAAGGTTTGCACCCAATGCTTTTAATAGCTTACGACGTTCTAAGCTCATTGTATTTGGCATAGTCAGAGTTAATTTGTAACCACGAGAAGCGGCTACGAATGCTAATGCAATACCCGTATTACCAGATGTAGGTTCAATTAACTCTTTGTCTTTTGTTAAAACGCCAGACTTTTCAGCTTCCCAGATCATTGAAGCGCCGATACGGCATTTAACACTGAAGCTCGGGTTACGTGATTCTACTTTAGCAAACACATTACCTGTGGTAACGCGGTTAAGCTTTACAATTGGTGTGTTACCAATCGTTAATGAATTATCTTCAAAAATGTTAGACATAATGTTCCCTTGGAAGCAATTTATTCAATCGGGATCAAATAGCTTAGGCTATCGATCTGTAATAGTCACACTTTACTTCGCCTAATAAAAAACGAAAGTAAAGTTTGGCTATAACATATAGCGAATAGGCTTATAGCATTTAGGAATAAGCTTTAAAACTAAAGGAAAAAAAGGGCACTTCGTTTGAGTGCCCTCAATGAGTCTACAATAACCAAGCGTAGCTGAACTTAGCAAATAAGGTTCGTTGTTCTTGGGTGATTGATGACAGTTCATCATCTTGGTAGCCATTATCAGAATAGCCAGCAAAAAAGACTGTTTGTGGGTTCAATTTGTATGAATACAGTAATTGTGTGGCGAGCTTTTTGTATTGGCTGTCTACGTCGTCTTGATAGTTAGCTTGATTGCGCTCTAGGTCTGTGTAAATAACAGCGAGACGTAAAAAGCTATTGACGTTAAATTGGTAAGTCAAACGTACATCGCTTAAATTAGCAGTGAAAACATCGCTACCATCAGCTTCTAGTTGTTCGTATGTATGACGTAATCGTACTTCAAAGTGCTTACCTAAGTTCATATTTAGAACAGGGCGAATATGCAGCTTTTCACCAACACGGTTATTCGCTAAATCGACTGCATTTCCGGTATACATATATAGAGAGGCAAACAAACCTGCCTGTGGCTTAAAGTCACTGTAAAAGCCAATGCCGTTTTCGCTAAATAGATCCGTGTTGTCATCTATGTCTAGTCGTGACTTGTCATGACGAAGCCCTCTGCGGTTTCGATGTTCAACTGATAACTCAAAGAAGCTTTGTAATGGGCCACTGACTGAAAAACTTGACTGCGCTTCCTTCTCAAGTAGTTCGTTATTCTCGTTATGTGTAATATCCCAATCGGCATAAAGGTTAGCTCGATTCCACCAATTACCTTTATCGCCATACCAGCGGTATTCACCACCGGTGGTAAATTTTTTAAAATCAACTTGTGAAATAAAACCTAAATCAGCGCGTAAGTCGGCATCGCGGTAATTATAGTCTGCAAACGCACGCCAATATTTTTCGTCGTGTTGGTATTTTACAAAGTAACCGTTCCCTGATTGCTCCTGTTGGTTGAGTACCCGTAAAACTCCTTCGTTATAATCACAGTCGCGATTGATTTCACATGTCACTTGTTCTGGCTGTGTGCAGTTATTGCCATCGCAAAGCTCATCGATAAATGTTTGACTGTACTGAGTTTCCGACTTCAGGACTTGTACGAGAAACGTGTCGTTCACCGTTGGTTTATATTTGCTGTCGATGCTGTACACCGTGTTTTTGTAGTCATCACTCTGACGGTGTGTGGCTGTTGAGCCTAATGACAAACCTGATTCAAAATCGTATCGATAGCGCAAAGCACCGTTCTCACTTTTACTATCTAGAGAGACAAGCGACGAGCCCAAGTTGCCAGGGATCAGCACATTGGTTTGATTGTCGTTGGCTATAAAGCCTGCGAAAGTATGACCATTTTTGCTACCCGTTATTTTTGTGCCGTAATCAGGTTGAGCAATATTACGGGTGTGGATTAAATTGAGTGTTGAAGCAAAGTAGTCTGCATTATCAAGAAAAAATGCCCGCTTTTCAGGAAAGAACAAGCTAAAGTTGTTGTTAACACTTAACTGCGCTACATCGGCCTCAACTTGTGAAAAGTCAGGATTAATAGTGGCATTTAATGTGATATCGGGTGTTATACCCCATTTCAAATCTAAGCTTGCTTCGGTGGTGTTTTCACTTTCCCATTCATCAATATGAGCATTCTCTATCTCTCGGGTTTCATTTTTGCCTAATACAATAGAGGGGATCACGGCCACGTTATTCCCTTGTTTGGCTTCTTCAAAACCTTGATAGCTTGGCATTTGGCAAATCCAGCAGTTATTGCCGTGGTCAATTTTCATATTAGAAATACGCAAACGTTCGCTGCGTGGTAAGAATCTGACAAACTCCATAGCCATGGTTTTGGTTTTAATGCTGTCATCGAAGTTAAGTACGCGAAGTGGAATAGCCACTTCAACGGTATAACCACGGTCATGAATAACGCCTTCGCTATCCCAAATACCATCCCATGAAGAGCTTTCATGTTTTGTAAGCTCGTTTTCAATGGAGTCTTGTTGCACACCTAATGGATTAATAAAAAATTGATAAGCAAGCTGCGAATTATTATATGAATCTATTTTTAGGCCGACTAGGTCATCATTCCATGCAGCATCACGGTCACGGTAAAAAGCGCGAATAAGTTCAGGGTTCGGATCGTTTGCTTCAAAACCTATGTATAAGGTTTCGCCATCTTCATAGACATAGGCAAAGGTAGTAACTGGGCTCTTAGCATTCTCGTAAGGCCAAGTGACATTATCGATTACTATTTTTCTGGCTTGCTGCCAACTAGGTTCATCCAGTTGACCATCAACTGTTGCAGATTCAGCAATAAATGGAAGTTGAATGGGTAGGCTAGTCGCCAAGCTTGTAAAAGGCGTACACAAAAGGGCCACACTTAAAATTGATTTATACATAAGTACTATTTTTGGTATTCAAAACTGCGCGCATGTTATTAATTTACGAGTTTGTTAACAAATGCAACGCGATAGGGTGCATATATTTACGTTCAAATTAGATTCAGGATAATCGTGGTGGTAAATTAGGCAATCAAACACAAATTTGGCTGTTTTATAACAAAAGTAAATCAAAACGTGGTAAAAGGTTACCACCAAAAAAAAGAAGTGATCGTTATGAAGTTAATTCTTAAATTAATTGCCGGTATTGTTGCCGGTATTTTAGTGGGCTTGTATGTGCCACTAACGGGTGTTGAACTCCTTTATACAGCAAAAGAAATTATTGGTCAGTTGATCACCTTTACGATTCCGCTGATTATTTTATTTTTTATTGCATCAGGTATTGCTGGTTTGCCAAAAGGCTCGGGCCACTTACTTGGCAAAACAGTTGGCTTTGCCTATGGCTCTACCATCATTGCTGGCACATTGGCATTTTTACTCGTGAGTGCCATGATCCCATTATTTGATGGTGGCTTAACATTTGAAGCTGAAGTTGCCACAGAAGTGGGTAGCTTTATTGATCTAGAAATTCCGCCGTTAATGGGTGTGATGACCGCGCTTGCAACCGCATTTGTGTTTGGTATTGGTATGAGCCAGTTGCAGCTGGATACTTTAAAGAAAGTGTCAGATCAAGGTCGCGATGTTATTGATGGCTTGTTGGCGAAAGTAATTATTCCAGCATTACCATTTTATATTGCTGGTGTGTTTGCTGAAATGACAGTGGCTGGTACCGTTGTTGATACCCTTCAAACCTTCGGTATTGTGTTACTTGCCGCACTTATAATGCATTGGTTATGGCTAACCGTTTTATATGTAACAACTGGTTTATTATTAAAGCGTAACCCATTAGAGCTTGTAAAAAATATGCTGCCAGCTTATTTTACTGCTTTAGGTACAATGTCGAGCGCGGCGACGATTCCAGTTTCGTTACGCTCTAGTAAAGCCAACAATGTAAAAGAAGATGTTGCAAACTTTACTGTGCCTCTATGTGCAACCATTCATTTATCAGGTTCGACGATTACAATCGTTACCTGTGCGATGGCTGTCATGTTTTTATCACCTAATATGGATGTGCCGTCATTGTTTGGTATGTTGCCATTTATTATGATGTTAGGCGTTGTAATGATTGCAGCACCGGGTGCACCAGGTGGTGCAGTGATGTCTGCGTTAGGCTTGTTAACAAGTATGCTTGGTTTTAATGAAGGTGCAGTGGCATTAATGATTGCCCTTTATTTAGCGCAAGACAGTTTTGGTACTGCCTGTAATGTAACAGGCGATGGTATCATTGCGTTGTGGGTTGATCGCTTTAGCGAGAAAGCCGCAGCGTAAAATTAACGAGTGAAACGATATTTTGATTTATCGTTTCACTTCTTCTGTGCTAATGTGGCACATTAAATAGTGCAAAAGCATATATTTGGGTTATTTGAGGGTGTTCCATTGATTAATGTACTTTTAGTTGATGACCATGAGCTTGTACGGACAGGGATCAGACGTATACTTGATGATGTTCGTGGTTTTAAAGTGGTGGGTGAAGCTAAAACAGGTGAAGAAGCGGTGCAATTTTGCCGTCAAAACTCACCTGATATCGTGTTAATGGACATGAATATGCCAGGTATTGGCGGCTTAGAAGCGACGAAGAAAATTTGTCGTTACTGCCCTGATGTGAAAATTATTGTGCTTACTGTACATTGTGAAGATCCATTCCCAAGTAAAGTAATGCAAATTGGTGCCCATGGTTATCTAACCAAAGGGGCTGGGTCTGATGAAATGGTTAATGCCATTCGTGCTGTTAATGCGGGTCAGCGTTATATTGCGCCTGAAATTGCCCAGCAGATTGCTCTTGCGCAAGTTAGCGGTCGTACTGATGAAAACCCTTTCCAAAGTTTATCTGAGCGTGAACTGCAAATTATGCTTATGATCACCAAAGGTGAAAAAGCACAAGATATCGCAGAGCGTTTAAACCTCAGCTCTAAAACAGTCAATAGCTATCGCTATCGTATGTTTGAAAAGCTAAATGTGGGTGGCGATGTTGAGTTAACCCATTTGGCGATACGTCATAAAATGATCGACATTGATAGCTCGCATTAATTTGCTCAATGTCTGATTTCGATTCCGCCCGTTTTCTTAAAACACTATCAAGCGAACCCGGTGTATACCGAATGCTTGATAGTGAAGGGCAAGTTATTTATGTCGGTAAGGCAAAGAACCTCAAAAAGCGTGTTACAAGTTATTTTCGCAGCAATGTAACAGACAGTAAAACGCGTGTATTAGTTAGCAATATCTGTGGCATTGAAGTTACCCTGACGAATACAGAAACTGAGGCTCTTCTTCTCGAAAACAACCTTATAAAAAAATATCAGCCTCGCTATAATATTTTACTGCGAGATGACAAATCGTATCCGTATATTTTACTGACAAATCATAAACATCCCCGTTTGGCGTTTCATCGTGGTAGTCGCAAAATTAAAGGTGAGTACTTCGGTCCTTTTCCAAGTGCGGGTGCGGTATCAGAAAGCTTACGGCTAATGCAAAAAATCTTTCCTGTTCGTCAATGTGAAGATGCCTATTATCGTGCACGAAGTCGCCCATGCCTTCAGTATCAGTTAAAACGCTGTTCTGCACCTTGTGTCAACAAAGTATCTGATGAAGAGTACAGTCAAGAAGTCGACTTTGTTCGTAAGTTTCTACTTGGCAAGTCACATGAAGTTATTGCCGATTTAATTACAAAAATGGAACAGGCCAGTAAAGCACTAAAGTTTGAACTGGCTGCTAAAGTACGTGACCAAATTTTGTTGCTTAGAAAAATGCAAGAGCAACAATCTATTTCAGGTAATCATGCTGAAATGGATGTGGTGGGCTTTGCACATTTAAACGGTTTAAATGCCGTACATTTATTAATGATCCGCGATCATAAAGTATTAGGCAGTAAGACTTATTTTCCTAAAGTCCCTAAGGATTCAGGGCAAGAAGAAATTCTCACCTCCTTCTTAGGGCAATACTATTTAGCACCGGGTGCAACAGGGCGAATTGCAAAAGAAATCATTTTGCCGTTTGCTATTGAAGAAAGTGAGCCATTGAGTAATGCGCTTACCACAATTTCAGAGCGTAAAGTCACCTTGAAAGTAGCGAATCGAGGTGAGAGAGCGCAATACTTAAAGCTTGCAAATAAGAATGCGCTTAACAGCATAAGTGTAAAACAAAGCACGCAAGACTCAATTAACAAGCGTTATGCGCAATTAAAAGAAACACTTCGGCTTGACGACATTAATCGCATGGAGTGTTTTGATATCAGCCATACAATGGGTGAAAACACAGTAGCAAGTTGTGTCGTGTTTGACTCACAAGGGCCAAATAATAAAGAGTATCGTCGCTTTAATGTGACGGGTATTACTGGCGGTGATGACTATGCCGCCATGGAGTTTGCGTTAAACAAGCGTTATAACAAAGTTGTTGATGAAGACAAGATCCCAGATGTTATCTTTATTGATGGTGGTAAGGGGCAATTATCGCGTGCTGAGCAATATTTTGAAAATTGGCCCCATAGCAAAATGCCACTGTTAGTTGGCGTAGCAAAAGGCACGAGCCGTAAGCCCGGTTTAGAAACCTTATTGATTGACGGCGGTAGGAAGACTATTCCGCTTGATTCAGATGCGCCGGCACTTCATTTGATCCAACATATTCGCGATGAATCACACCGTTTCGCAATTGCAGGACATCGTAATAAGCGTCAGAAACAACGGACTCAATCATTACTTGAAGAAATAAATGGTGTGGGGCAAAAGCGCCGACAATCATTATTAAAATATTTAGGGGGCATGCAAGGGGTAAAAGCTGCTAATATAGAACAACTAAAACAAGTTCCTGGGATCAGCCCTGAAATGGCTGAAAAGATATTTAATCATTTGCATGACAAGGCGTAGCCTTCATGCGAATATAGAAAAAAAGACATCTCCAAGTAGTTATGTGGAATATTCCAAACACACTCACAACCTTTAGACTTTTTCTTATCCCCATTTTTTTGGTGATATTTTATTTACCTTATTCATGGGCGTTTTTCGCGGCCGCGTTTGTTTTTTGGCTTGCATCAATTACTGATATTCTTGATGGCTATTTAGCACGCCGTTTAAATCAGTCTACACCTTTTGGTGCATTCTTAGACCCTGTTGCCGATAAAGTAATGGTCTGTGCTGCATTAGTGGCATTATCTAGTCATTATCAGAATTTATATATGACGATTCCCGCACTTGTTATCATTAGCCGTGAAATAGTTATTTCTGCCTTACGCGAATGGATGGCAGAGCAGGGCAAACGAGATAACGTTGCTGTATCTAATATGGGCAAGTTCAAAACAGCTGCACAAATGTTGGCGATAATCGGACTTATTTGGCAGTTTGATACCTGGATGATTTATTTAAGTTATGGACTTTTATATATTGCCACGTTCTTAACATTGAGTTCGATGCTGCAATATTTGTTTGCTGCTTGGTCAGAATTGACCAAAAATTGATCCTAAACGTATAATTACACACCATTTTAGATAAAAAATAAGCAAACAGTTTAAAACTCGCATTTTTTATATTGACGCGTTTAATAATCTCTGTAGAATGCGTCCGTGTTGAGAGGGCATAGCCCACAAGATAAAGAAAAGCGGCACTAGCTCAGTTGGTAGAGCGCAACCTTGCCAAGGTTGAGGTCACGAGTTCGAGCCTCGTGTGCCGCTCCAATTATCTAATTTGGCGGAATGGCAGAGTGGCCATGCAGCGGATTGCAAATCCGTCCACCTCGGTTCGACTCCGGGTTCCGCCTCCATTCAACACTCCACACGCTCTTTGAGCAACCCGATGCCCGGGTGGTGGAATTGGTAGACACAAGGGATTTAAAATCCCTCGTTCGTAAGGACGTGCCGGTTCAAGTCCGGCCCCGGGCACCATTTGTGGTTAACTACAATACCAAATGTAGTTTTAAAATAGTTTAACTTTAGAGTTAATATGATGCGGCACTAGCTCAGTTGGTAGAGCGCAACCTTGCCAAGGTTGAGGTCACGAGTTCGAGCCTCGTGTGCCGCTCCATATTAGCTTTATCCACTTGCTTTAAATAGCAAACCCGATGCCCGGGTGGTGGAATTGGTAGACACAAGGGATTTAAAATCCCTCGTTCGTAAGGACGTGCCGGTTCAAGTCCGGCCCCGGGCACCATTTAAACTTTATTTAGTTTAAACTGTATGGATAAAACACTAAATTTGCGGCACTAGCTCAGTTGGTAGAGCGCAACCTTGCCAAGGTTGAGGTCACGAGTTCGAGCCTCGTGTGCCGCTCCAATTATTTGGAAGCGATAAGGCGGAATGGCAGAGTGGCCATGCAGCGGATTGCAAATCCGTCTACCTCGGTTCGACTCCGGGTTCCGCCTCCATTTAATACTCCACATGCTCTTAGAGCGACCCGATGCCCGGGTGGTGGAATTGGTAGACACAAGGGATTTAAAATCCCTCGTTCGTAAGGACGTGCCGGTTCAAGTCCGGCCCCGGGCACCATTTATACTTCAAAGTTTATATCTACTCTATTTCATATTTATTTCTATTTCCTTATTTACTCTAATTAGTTTTGTTATTTCCAAAATAGCTTTATAGTTTGTTTATGGCTACTTGATTAATGTATGCGTTAAATTTCCTTACATTATCAGTGGTATTATTCATAAAGTATCAAGGACAGATAATGGAACAATTTAAACGTGGTTTAAATCAGTTTTGGGTAGGCGCAGTGTTTGGTGTGTGTTTCGCCATTGCGCTTGTTCTTATTCCGGTTGCGATTATCATGTCTAACATCAATGACGTACTGAAGATTCATGAAGTCAGTGTGTTAGTCAAAAAAGTCTCAACGGCATTTGATAAAACAGAACAAGCTCTCGAGAAAGCGAAAACAGCACTTGTTGATTTTGACAATGAAGTGGTGATGGAAGTGCTCACGGCAGTGCAATCTTACCAACAACAAACTCAGCCGCTATTTTCGGCAGAACAAAAGCAAGCCCTTAAAACAAAAGTCAAAGCTCAGTTAACAGAAAAGCTAAAAGTAACGTTAACCGAACAGCAAGTTACATTCTTACTCACGGTTTTTGAAAAGCTTGCAGAATCAAAAAAGGGAGCTGAACAGCTCCCTGAAAATACGACACTAAATTAAGCAAAGACTTATCAAGCTTACTTACGCCAAGCACCTTTTGGTATTGTTTGATTTAATTTTTCGTTTTGTGACGGATCAAACGTGGGTAGCTTGCCCGCTTTACGTTGGGTGTTGTAGTCTTTAGCAAGCCAAATTACGACACCTGACAACATAAATAACGCAATAACGTTGACGATAGCCATAAGGCCCATGGATATATCAGCGAGAGTCCAGACAATAGGTAACTCACCAAGTGCGCCAAACATTACCATACCCAGCACTAATAATCTGAAGATCACCATACCTGCAGCGTGGTTATGTTCTAGAAATAATAGATTTGTTTCAGCGTATGAGTAATTGGCAACTATCGATGTGAATGCAAAGAATAAAATCGCAATTGCAACAAAGGTTGCGCCCCAACTTCCAACATGCTCCTCAAGTGCTGCTTGTGTCAGTGCAATACCCGTAACCCCTGATTCTGGGATTAATTGTTGAGATAATAAAATAAGAGCCGCTGTGGCTGTACATATAATAATGGTATCAACAAAGACGCCAAGCATTTGTACATAACCTTGTGAAGCTGGGTGTGGCGGATTAGGTGTTGCTGTTGCAGCAGCATTCGCGGCGCTACCCATACCTGCTTCATTTGAGAACAAACCACGTTTTATACCTTGGATCATTGCTTGCATCACGCCATAACCAATAGCACCTGCACCTGCTTGTTCAAGTCCAAATGCACTATTAATTACATGCATAAACACATTAGGTAATAATTCATAGTTGATTGCACAGACATAAAGTGCGACGAGTAAGTAGGCAAGCGCCATAAAGGGAACAACCATCTCTGCGAATCGAGAAATTGTCTTTAAACCACCAAAAATAATAATGCCTGAACCAAGCACAAGCGTAATACCGACAATATATTTTGGAATACCAAACGCGACATCAAACGCTGCAGCGATAGAGTTAGATTGTACAGCATTAAATACAAGGCCGAAGGCAAGGATCAAACACAGCGAAAAGATCACGCCCATCCAACGTTTACCTAAACCGTATTCCATATAATAAGCAGGACCACCTCGAAAGTTACCGTCTTCATCGACCGTTTTATAAGCTTGCGCAAGTGTACTTTCAGCAAAACTGGTTGCCATACCAATTAAAGCAATCAACCACATCCAAAAAATAGCACCTGCGCCCCCTAAATAAAGTGCAACTGCTACACCCGCCATATTACCTGTACCAACGCGAGCGGCTAAAGAAGTACAAAAAGCTTGAAAAGAGGAGATGCCTTCTCCTGAACCTTGGCGGCTATGAAACATAACCTTGATCATATGGGGGAATTGGGTGAATTGAATGAAACCGAGTCGAAGAGTAAAAAATAGCCCCGCAGCTATTAATAGGTAAACCAGAATGTGACCCCAAAGTAGGCCACTTATACTATTTATAATATCTGTCATTTTACATGCCTTGTGAGCGAGTGGAAAATCTGCGGCGCAACTTACCACAACAAAGAGGGATAGTTTAGTAATTCTGTTAAAAAACCAGAGTTATCCACAGGGTTTTGTGGGTAAGATGTTGGTACTTAGTGGGTATCTAACGTATTTAAAAATAATTAAAAAATAGTAAGAAAAGTGCTTGCGTAAAAAATCCATCTCCCTATAATGCGACCTCACTGACACGGCGGGCAGCAACGAAAGACGCTGAACAACGTAGCAGAGAGTTAAGTAAAACTTCGGTTTTAAGTCTTCGAAAGAAAGTTTAAAATTAAGTGTTGACTCGAAAAATTAAGGATGTATTATACGCATCCCTCGAGACGCGAAAGCAACTCGAAACGTTCTTTAACAATATAAAGCAATCATCTGTGTGGGCACTCGTACAGATTGAGTTCTAACAGTCGAGCTACTTAGGTAGTAAGACAAACAAATTTAGAGTCTCAATTTAAACTGAGTGACCAACGGAAATAAGTTTACTTATTTCAGCACAGTCAATTCAACATCGAAAGATGTTAAATAAATTCAGAATTCATTGAGCATGTCCGCTCCCTTAATGGGAAGGACAGAAAAAACTTTTAATTGAAGAGTTTGATCATGGCTCAGATTGAACGCTGGCGGCAGGCCTAACACATGCAAGTCGAGCGGTAACAGAGAGTAGCTTGCTACTCTGCTGACGAGCGGCGGACGGGTGAGTAATGCTTGGGAATGTACCTTATGGTGGGGGACAACAGTTGGAAACGACTGCTAATACCGCATAATGTCTTCGGACCAAAGCGGGGGACCTTCGGGCCTCGCGCCATAAGATCAGCCCAAGTGGGATTAGCTAGTTGGTGAGGTAATGGCTCACCAAGGCGACGATCCCTAGCTGGTTTGAGAGGATGATCAGCCACACTGGGACTGAGACACGGCCCAGACTCCTACGGGAGGCAGCAGTGGGGAATATTGCACAATGGGCGCAAGCCTGATGCAGCCATGCCGCGTGTGTGAAGAAGGCCTTCGGGTTGTAAAGCACTTTCAGTAAGGAGGAAAGGTTGGATGTTAATAGCATTCAGCTGTGACGTTACTTACAGAAGAAGCACCGGCTAACTCCGTGCCAGCAGCCGCGGTAATACGGAGGGTGCGAGCGTTAATCGGAATTACTGGGCGTAAAGCGTACGCAGGCGGTTTGTTAAGCGAGATGTGAAAGCCCCGGGCTCAACCTGGGAACTGCATTTCGAACTGGCAAACTAGAGTGTGATAGAGGGTGGTAGAATTTCAGGTGTAGCGGTGAAATGCGTGGAGATCTGAAGGAATACCGATGGCGAAGGCAGCCACCTGGGTCAACACTGACGCTCATGTACGAAAGCGTGGGGAGCAAACAGGATTAGATACCCTGGTAGTCCACGCCGTAAACGATGTCTACTAGAAGCTCGGTTCCTCGGAACTGTTTTTCAAAGCTAACGCATTAAGTAGACCGCCTGGGGAGTACGGCCGCAAGGTTAAAACTCAAATGAATTGACGGGGGCCCGCACAAGCGGTGGAGCATGTGGTTTAATTCGATGCAACGCGAAGAACCTTACCTACACTTGACATACAGAGAACTTACCAGAGATGGTTTGGTGCCTTCGGGAACTCTGATACAGGTGCTGCATGGCTGTCGTCAGCTCGTGTTGTGAGATGTTGGGTTAAGTCCCGCAACGAGCGCAACCCCTATCCTTAGTTGCCAGCGATTCGGTCGGGAACTCTAAGGAGACTGCCGGTGATAAACCGGAGGAAGGTGGGGACGACGTCAAGTCATCATGGCCCTTACGTGTAGGGCTACACACGTGCTACAATGGCGCATACAGAGTGCTGCGAACCTGCGAGGGTAAGCGAATCACTTAAAGTGCGTCGTAGTCCGGATTGGAGTCTGCAACTCGACTCCATGAAGTCGGAATCGCTAGTAATCGCGTATCAGAATGACGCGGTGAATACGTTCCCGGGCCTTGTACACACCGCCCGTCACACCATGGGAGTGGGTTGCTCCAGAAGTGGATAGTCTAACCTTCGGGAGGACGTTCACCACGGAGTGATTCATGACTGGGGTGAAGTCGTAACAAGGTAGCCCTAGGGGAACCTGGGGCTGGATCACCTCCTTATACGATTTAGAACTTATTTGTTCGTAGTGTCCACACAGATGATTGTTAGTTAGTAAAGCCATTGGCTTCACTAATTAATATGCTCTTTAAAAATTTGGAAAGCTGATAATAAATTCTGATGAATACATTGTTATTTATCAAGAGTTTTCAAAAGTAAAAATATGCCAATTAATCGACAGATTAATCGGTATCTACTTTAGTATTCTCATCATTATTTGATGAATTAACTTCTGGCGAAGTTAACAGCTGTCACTAACAAAGACCCGTTTGGGTTGTATGGTTAAGTGACTAAGCGTACACGGTGGATGCCTTGGCAGTTGGAGGCGATGAAGGACGTATTAACTTGCGATAAGCCTAGTCAAGCTAGTAAAAAGCACTTGAGACTAGGATTTCCGAATGGGGAAACCCACCTGCTTGCAGGTATCTTGCACTGAATACATAGGTGTAAGAGGCGAACGCGGAGAACTGAAACATCTAAGTACCCGTAGGAACAGAAATCAACCGAGATTCCGGAAGTAGCGGCGAGCGAAACCGGACCAGCCCTTAAGCTTATTATGTGTTAGTGGAACATTCTGGAAAGTATGACGATACAGGGTGATAGTCCCGTACACGAAAATGCATCTTAAGTGAAATCGAGTAGGTCGGAGCACGTGAAACTTTGACTGAATATAGGTGGACCATCATCTAAGGCTAAATACTCCCAACTGACCGATAGTGAACCAGTACCGTGAGGGAAAGGCGAAAAGAACCCCTGTGAGGGGAGTGAAATAGAACCTGAAACCGTGTACGTACAAGCAGTAGGAGCCCACTTGTTGGGTGACTGCGTACCTTTTGTATAATGGGTCAGCGACTTATATTTTGTAGCGAGGTTAACCGATTAGGGTAGCCGTAGGGAAACCGAGTCTTAACTGGGCGTTGAGTTGCAAGGTATAGACCCGAAACCCGGTGATCTAGCCATGGGCAGGTTGAAGGTTGAGTAACATCAACTGGAGGACCGAACCCACTAACGTTGAAAAGTTAGGGGATGACCTGTGGCTAGGAGTGAAAGGCTAATCAAACCGGGAGATAGCTGGTTCTCCCCGAAATCTATTTAGGTAGAGCCTCGGACGAATACTTACGGGGGTAGAGCACTGTTAAGGCTAGGGGGTCATCCCGACTTACCAACCCTTTGCAAACTCCGAATACCGTAAAGTACTATCCGGGAGACACACGGCGGGTGCTAACGTCCGTCGTGAAGAGGGAAACAACCCAGACCGCCAGCTAAGGTCCCAAAGTCATAGTTAAGTGGGAAACGATGTGGAAAGGCCCAGACAGCCAGGAGGTTGGCTTAGAAGCAGCCACCCTTTAAAGAAAGCGTAATAGCTCACTGGTCGAGTCGGTCTGCGCGGAAGATGTAACGGGGCTAAACTATGCACCGAAGCTGCGGATTCAAAATTTATTTTGAGTGGTAGGGGAGCGTTCTGTAAGCCGTTGAAGGTGACCCGGGAGGGTTGCTGGAGGTATCAGAAGTGCGAATGCTGACATGAGTAACGATAATGCGGGTGAAAAACCCGCACGCCGGAAGACCAAGGGTTCCTATCCCATGTTAATCAGGGTAGGGTAAGTCGACCCCTAAGGCGAGGCCGAAAGGCGTAGTCGATGGGAAACGGGTTAATATTCCCGTACTTGGTATAATTGCGATGGGGGGACGGAGCAGGCTAAGCAAGCATGGCGTTGGTTGTCCATGTGAAAGTGAGTAGGTTGAGAGTTTAGGAAAATCCGGACTCTTAAGACTGAGACACGAGACGAGCCACTAAGGTGGTGAAGTTGTTGATGCCATACTTCCAGGAAAAGCCTCTAAGCTTCAGATTATACCGAATCGTACCCCAAACCGACACAGGTGGTCAGGTAGAGAATACTAAGGCGCTTGAGAGAACTCGGGTGAAGGAACTAGGCAAAATCGTACCGTAACTTCGGGAGAAGGTACGCTCCGATTGGTGATGAGACTTGCTCTTTAAGCTGATTGGAGCCGCAGTGACCAGGTGGCTGGGACTGTTTATTAAAAACACAGCACTGTGCAAAATCGCAAGATGACGTATACGGTGTGACACCTGCCCGGTGCCGGAAGGTTAATTGATGGGGTTAGTTTTCGGACGAAGCTCTTGATCGAAGCCCCGGTAAACGGCGGCCGTAACTATAACGGTCCTAAGGTAGCGAAATTCCTTGTCGGGTAAGTTCCGACCTGCACGAATGGTGTAACCATGGCCACGCTGTCTCCACCCGAGACTCAGTGAAATTGAAATCGCAGTGAAGATGCTGTGTACCCGCGGCTAGACGGAAAGACCCCGTGAACCTTTACTACAGCTTGGCACTGAACATTGAACCTACATGTGTAGGATAGGTGGGAGGCTTTGAAGCAGAGACGCTAGTCTTTGTGGAGCCGTCCTTGAAATACCACCCTTGTAGTTTTGATGTTCTAACGTTGGCCCCTAATCGGGGTTACGGACAGTGCCTGGTGGGTAGTTTGACTGGGGCGGTCTCCTCCCAAAGAGTAACGGAGGAGCACGAAGGTTGGCTAAGTACGGTCGGACATCGTACGGTTAGTGTAATGGTAGAAGCCAGCTTAACTGCGAGACAGACACGTCGAGCAGGTACGAAAGTAGGTCATAGTGATCCGGTGGTTCTGAATGGAAGGGCCATCGCTCAACGGATAAAAGGTACTCCGGGGATAACAGGCTGATACCGCCCAAGAGTTCATATCGACGGCGGTGTTTGGCACCTCGATGTCGGCTCATCACATCCTGGGGCTGAAGTCGGTCCCAAGGGTATGGCTGTTCGCCATTTAAAGTGGTACGCGAGCTGGGTTTAGAACGTCGTGAGACAGTTCGGTCCCTATCTGCCGTGGGCGTTTGAGAATTGAGAGGGGTTGCTCCTAGTACGAGAGGACCGGAGTGAACGAACCGCTGGTGTTCGGGTTGTCATGCCAATGGCATTGCCCGGTAGCTACGTTCGGAACTGATAAGCGCTGAAAGCATCTAAGCGCGAAGCAGGCCTCGAGATGAGTTCTCACTAGACTTTTAAAGTCTCTGAAGGGCCGTTGAAGACTACAACGTTGATAGGCAGGATGTGGAAGTGGTGTGAGCCATTAAGCTAACCTGTACTAATTACCCGTGAGGCTTAACCATACAACGCCAAACGCGTTTTATGACAGCGTAACAGACAGAAGTTAGTATACTAAAGTAGATTTACGATTATCAGAATTCCGAATTTTATGTAGGGTGAACCGCAGCGCTTAATGCGAAATCAGTTCACCTTGCGCAAAGGACTCGTAAGCGCGATGCGCTTTGTCGAGAATCCTTTCCACGCATTTTGCTTGGTGACAATAGCGTTTTGGACCCACCTGACTCCATGCCGAACTCAGTAGTGAAACGAAACAGCGCCGATGATAGTGTGGCATTTGCCATGTGAAAGTAGGACATCGCCAGGCTCCTAATTAGAAAAACCCGATTCGAAAGAGTCGGGTTTTTTGTTGCCTGTAGAAAAATAAAATACCCAACCAAGACCCCTACGACCTATATCTTTGTAAGCATCGTGTGGCATTGACCATGTGAAAGTAGGACATCCTACTGCGTAGCGCACCATGGCTCCTAATTAGAGAAACCCGTTGCAGCAATGCAGCGGGTTTTTTGCGTTCAGGGCTAAATCGTCCAGCACTATGCCGAGATTGCATACAGAGATAAAAGGCGCATAAGCGCAAGGTGAAGAGACGTAGGAGGCACTTTAGTGCCGAAAGTGTCTGATATGCCCTTCATACAACACCCCTGACATTCACGGCTAAAGCCGTTCCCACGCTTTGTAATCAGATGTTTAATAACGATTCCCATGTTGTTTAATCATGATGACAAAAATGAAGGGGTTTATTGAATCACTCACTTTACGCTAAACTAATACCATTCCGCTTAAATATCTGATCTAATATAGGCTATATAAAATCACCGGTTAATAACATTGAACCAAAACATAGCTGAACAGCTTTTAGCGCTTTCGCGAAAAGAACCAAACGCACGAAAACGCATACGATTACTCGCAGTGTCATTATTTTATGGGAGTCCATAAATCTCCTACGGTGTTTAATCACGATGTATCGATCAAAGGGGAAGAGTGGGCTGAAATCTTTAAAGCTGTCTACTTCGCCTAGCGCTGATTCGTCCTTTATTAATGAGTCTTCTAACAGCGTTGTGCACGATGAATCACCTTATGATCAGCGACCGTTCAGTAAATTAACTTTGCTTTGTTTATGGCTTTGATTTAGGATCAAATGAGTTTAAAAGCAAGAACTAATAGCCAGTGTCTAGATTACTTATTTGTTTATTATTATTTTTTTCGAGTGCGTCAGTATTTGCAGTTGAAGTAACCAACTTATACCAAGATACCCTTAAAGTGGCTGATAAATCACGCGATGCTCGCCTAGCAGCAAGCCGTGAAGCGCTTCTGAATGTATTGGTTAAAGTGAGTGGCGACACGAGTGCGGATCAAAATCCAACCGCGAAAGAGCGCACGAAAGACATTTCAGATTACATGCTTAAATTCGAATACGACGAAAAAGCAGATGGCACTTTAAATCTCGTCGTAAAATTTGAAGCGAATAAAATCAATGCGTTAATTAAAGATTTAAATCTCCCACTTTGGGGGACTCGTCGTCCATTGGTGGCAATTTGGCTTGCAATTGAAGATAACTGGCGTCGCGAACTTGTGACACAAGAAAGTTACCCTCAGCTTGAACAGCTTATATATGATAAAGCAGGTCGCCGCGGTTTACCCGTTGTTGTGCCATTGCTTGATTTAGAAGATCGAGCCATTGTCGGTATACCAGAAGTATGGGGGAACTTTTCAGACCCTGTAGAGCGAGCTTCAAGTCGTTACAGTGCTGAAAGAAGTATTACTGCGCGCATGTATAAACAGCAGGATTCTGAAACGTGGGTGCTTGATTGGCGGTTTACCAATGATGAATTGTTTGAATCGAATCGCTTGGTGGGTGATAAGCAACAAATTGTGGCTGATATGGTAGATAGCCTAGCAGGCGGCTTAGCGCTTGAGTACGCCATTGATCCTACCATGATTGGGCAACTCGCAACCGCAACCTTTCATTTAAAAGGAATTACGAACTTTGTTGATATTGAGTTTGCAAAACGTCGCTTAGAAAGTTTAAGTGTTGTTACACAAGCACAAATTGCTGTTCGTACTCCTGACTCCGTACAATTTGTTGTGAACCACACTGGCAGTATGAATGATTTTAGAAAAGCATTAGAACTTGATAGTGCTTTTAAAGCCTACCAAAACCCAAGAGATTTTTATCAAGTCGTCAACAACGATGAACTAGAGTATCAATGGCAGGGGCTTTAACACTCGTGCAAGAACCTATGCAAATGGCATTGCCAGTAACGTTGCCTGATGATGAAACATTTACATCGTATTTTGGTGGTGAAAACTCGCTTGAAGTCAGCCACTTGAAAGATGCTTTTACTAAGTTAAATAGCAAGTTTCAATACACATATTTGTGTGGTTTAGGTGACTCAGGCAAGTCACACTTACTTTATGCAACCTGTATTCACGCGCAAGAACTGGGTCTATCAACGATGTTGTTATCGATGCGAGAGGTCATTGATTTTGGTCCAGTTGTGCTCGAAGGATTAGAAACGCTCGATGTTCTATGTATTGATGACTTGCACCTTATTGCAGGGAATGATGCGTGGGAAAAAGGCCTTTTTAACTTTTTTAATCGCTTTAACGAGCCGAGCAAGTTTTTAGTGGTAACGGCTGATTTGCTTCCAGACATGTTGCATATTAATTTGCCCGACTTGGAGTCGCGTTTAAAGTGGGGCACAACGTTGCAAATTCGTTCTATGAGCGATGATGATAAAGCAGAAGCGCTAGTACGTCGTGCTCATATGCGTGGCCTTGAATTAACCGATGAGTGTGCCCGCTTTTTATTAACCCGATTAAGTCGTGATATGCGAGCATTATTGGATGTATTGGACAAACTTGACCATGCATCGATGGCTGCACAAAGAAAATTAACTATTCCTTTCATAAAATCAACGTTAAAGCTTTAGTAGGGCTAGAATCTAGTCCTTGCTTTCAGTTATCATTAGCTATTACAAAATCCTCTGTGAAAAACCAGGTACTCAATGAACTTAGAAAATATTTTAGCGCAAGCACTTGAGGCTGTAGCCAGTGCGAGTGAAATCGCGCAATTAGAAGATATCAGGGTTAATTACCTTGGTAAAAAGGGTGAAATCACCAACTTACTTAAAACGCTTGGCAAGATTGCCCCTGAAGAGCGTAAAGAAGCGGGTCAAGTGATTAACCAAGCAAAACAAGAAGTACAAACAGCAATCAACGAAAAGCGTGAGTTACTAGCAAGTAAGGCTCTTGAAGAAAAGCTAGCCGCAGAAACGATCGACGTAACATTACCCGGTCGTGTCATGCCAACAGGTGGCTTACACCCAGTAACTCGTACAATTGAGCGAATTGAGAGCTTTTTCGGCGAATTAGGTTTTGCGGTTAAATCAGGTCCTGAAGTTGAAGACGATTTTCATAACTTCGACGCATTAAATATTCCTGAGCATCATCCAGCGCGTGCGGATCACGATACTTTCTATTTTAATCCTAAGCTTGTGCTACGTACGCAAACAAGTGGTGTGCAAATTCGTACTATGGAAACGGAACAGCCGCCATTGCGTATTATCTCTCCTGGTCGTGTATACCGTAACGATTATGACCAAACGCACACGCCGATGTTCCACCAAGTGGAAGGCTTGATGGTTGATACAGATGTTAGTTTCACAGAGTTAAAAGGTATTCTTCACGATTTTCTACGTAACTTCTTTGAAGAAGATATGGAAATTCGTTTCCGTCCATCTTACTTCCCATTTACTGAGCCATCAGCAGAGGTTGACGTAATGGGTAAAAACGGTAAATGGTTAGAAGTACTTGGTTGTGGCATGGTACACCCTAACGTTCTTAAATCAGTAGGTATCGATCCTGAAAAATACACCGGCTTTGCATTCGGTATGGGTGTAGAGCGCTTAACAATGTTACGTTATGGCGTAAATGACTTACGTGCATTTTTCGAAAACGATTTAAAATTCCTAAACCAGTTCCGTTAAGAGTGAAGAAATAAAATGAAATTTAGTGAAAAGTGGTTAAGAGAGTGGGTTAACCCAGCAATCGACACGCAGGCTCTTTCGGAACAGTTATCAATGGCTGGTCTTGAAGTGGATGGCGTGGAGCCCGCAGCGGCAGAATTTACCGGTGTTGTCGTTGGTGAAGTTGTTGAATGCGGTCAGCACCCAGATGCAGACAAACTACGTGTGACTAAAGTAAATGTTGGCGGTGATGAGCTTCTTGATATCGTGTGTGGTGCACCAAACTGCCGTCAAGGACTAAAAGTAGCTGTCGCCACGGTTGGTGCAGTTTTACCTGGCGACTTTAAAATTAAAAAAGCCAAGCTTCGTGGTCAACCCTCACATGGTATGCTGTGTGCATTCGTTGAATTAGGGATCAGCGAAGAAGGCGACGGCATCATGGAATTGCCAGCTGATGCACCAATCGGTACAGATTTACGCGAGTATTTAAACCTAGATGACAACATCATTGATGTTGACCTTACACCAAACCGTGGTGACTGTTTAGGCATAAAAGGTCTTGCCCGTGAAGTGGGTGTTCTAAACAGTATTGATGTTAATACACTTGATATTGCGCCAGTTGCTGCAACGATCGACGACAAAGTTTCAATTGAACTTGTTAACGATGATGCCTGTCCTCGTTATTTAGGTCGTGTAATCAAGGGAATTAACTTAGATGCACAGACACCACTTTGGATGGTAGAAAAGCTGCGCCGCAGTGGTATTCGTTCAATCGACCCAGTGGTTGATGTAACAAACTACGTGTTATTAGAGCTTGGCCACCCAATGCACGCATTTGACTTAAATGCGATTGAAGGCGGCATTAAAGTTCGCAGCGCTCATGCGGGCGAAGAGTTGGTCCTTCTTGATGGCAACACAGCTAAACTGAATGAGTCTACGCTTGTTATTGCAGATCACAACAAAGCGCTTGCTATTGCAGGTATTTTTGGTGGCGAAAAGTCAGGTGTGACAGAATCAACCTCTGATATTTTATTAGAAAGTGCGTTTTTCAACCCAGTTGCTATTGCGGGCCAAGCACGTAGTTACGGTCTTCACACAGATGCATCACATCGCTATGAGCGCGGTGTTGACTTTGCCTTGCAAAAAGATGCAATGGAGCGTGCAACAGCACTGTTACTTGATATTGTAGGTGGTGAAGCAGGTCCAGTCGTTGAAGCGGTTGCAAATGATAAATTGCCAAAAGTAACTGAAGTGCGTTTACGCCGTGAGCGTTTAGACCGTGTCATTGGTTATCACATTGATGATGCAAAAGTTACTGATATCCTAACGCGTTTAGGCTTAGACGTGAAAATTGTCGATGGTGTATGGAGCGCTGATGTACCTAGTTACCGCTTTGATATCCGTATCGAAGAAGACTTAATTGAAGAAGTGGCGCGTGTGTTTGGTTATAACAGCATTCCAAACGTAGCGCCGACAGCTAAGCTAAAAATGACTAACCACAATGAATCACATGTTTCGGTTACTAAATTCCGTAATACTTTAGTGACACGTGGTTATCAAGAAGCCATCACATACAGCTTCGTAGACCCTAAAGCACAAGCAATCCTGCATCCGCAAAGTGATGCATTGATATTACCGCACCCAATTTCAGTTGAAATGTCAGCGATGCGTGTAAGCTTAATGCCTGGCTTGTTGGCATCATTGGTGTATAACCAAAATCGTCAGCAACCGCGTGTTCGTTTGTTTGAACATGGCTTAAAATTCTTACGTGACGAACAGGCCGAAAACGGGGTAAACCAAGTTGCGGTAATCGGTGGTGTGATTTCGGGTCTTGCTCACGGTGAACATTGGGTTCAAGAAAAGCGTCCTGTTGATTTTTATGACTTAAAGGGCGATGTTGAGGCACTTTTAGCTATTAGCAACGATATGTCACGTTTTGAGATAAAAGCAGAACAGTCAGATGGCTTACACCCTGGTCAATCTGCCGTTATTTATGCTGATGGTAAAAAGGTTGGTTTCTTTGGTGCGGTTCACCCACAAGTACAAAAGTCGCTAGATATCAATAACACAGCATTCGTGTTTGAAATTGAAATGTCGGCTCTTGAAAAAAGAAAATTACCTGAAGCAGTTGCAGTGTCGAAATTCCCGTCAAACCGCCGTGATATCGCGATTTTAGTGGAAGATCACGTGAAATCGGGTGATATTTTTAAGGTCATAGAAAAAGTTGGCGGAAATCAATTGGTTGACCTAAACTTATTCGATGTGTATAAGGGCAAAGGTATTGAGCCAAATTATAAGAGTTTGGCGATTGCTCTAACACTGCAAGCGGTTGATAGAACGCTCGAAGAGAAAGATATCAATCAAGTAGTTGATAATGTGGTGGCCGCATTGGCCGAACAATTTAACGCATCGTTGAGGGACTAGATATGGCGCTTACTAAAGCCGACATAGCTGAACACCTATTTGAAAAACTCGGGATCAATAAAAAAGATGCCAAAGATTTAGTTGAAGCGTTTTTTGAAGAAATCCGCTCAGCGCTAGAAAAAGGCGAGCAGGTTAAGCTCTCTGGATTTGGTAACTTTGATCTTCGAGATAAAAAAGAACGTCCAGGCCGTAATCCGAAAACAGGCGAAGACATCCCTATTTCGGCACGCCGAGTTGTGACCTTTAGACCAGGTCAGAAGCTTAAAACTCGTGTGGAAGTTGGTACAAGCAAATCAAAATAAGAAAAGGCAGCATTCGCTGCCTTTTTTATTTTTAAAAGCCTCGGGGCGAGACAAATTCGCCAGCTTGAATGCTGTCGTAAGTTTTTTGTGCGAGCTCATTGAGGCTGTCGAGACTTTTACCAGAAACGGTGAGCTTGTGCTCAATCGGCAAGATATCAACATTTTCAAACCCTGATAATTGTGCAACACGTGCAAATGTGTAAGCGTGCTTATATTTTTCGTGTTTGTAAAATAAGCTTACAAGTGTTGGATAAATTTCTGGGTTAGGTGTTTGACCCGCCTTATTTAGCTCTAATGTTTTGTAGAGCAGATCAATGGTTTTTTCATCGTCAAACTTGACATAGTAACTGGCTAAGAAAAATTGTATTTCTGCATTTTCTGTTACGCGTTTATCTTGTTTGTTCTCTAAAGCAAGTAATTTTGATAACGCTGATTGGTCGTTATTGCGTGACCAATGGTAATAGAGTAGCCCTGGATGATTGGTATCTTTTGTGTCTTGGAAGATACGTGTCATTTCTTTAATACTGGTTAAATGACCTTCCACACGAGATGTGGTTTTTTCTTTTAACTTAATATGCTCAATTTTTGCTGCCAAAGACACACATTGATTATATTTTTCAAAGTCTTTCAATAATTGATATTTGTTTTCGTCAGTGGGTGACTTATATTCAACATAACGTTGAATTATCACATCGGCACGTTGTTCTTTGCAGTGGCTATCTTTGTTTAGATCACTACAAAAACCCGGTGTTTCGTCGCACACTTTAGCCAGTGTAAGCGGATCTTCACACCCTGTTAATGCCAATAAACCAAGCAAAACGCTTGCTCTTAGTAACATTCCTTAACCTCGAGTTAATAAATACGACTTTATTCTAGCGCAATGAATTGTTCTGTAACAGTGGAGAATCATTTGAGTTTAAATTAGAATACCCCTGCCTGAGATGTGTTGCTCTCAAATCACAGCATATTTTTAAGGCTATCCGTTCAAAATTGTTTAATTAGGTAAAAAAAATGACCTCATCTCACGAGTTAGAATACACAAACAGCTGGCAAGAACGCCAAGATTACGCAGAAAGCATGCAACCAATTATTGGTCGCCTATACCGTAACCGCGGTATCGAAATTGCTGTTTATGGCCGCCCGCTTGTTAATGCTAGCCCTATCGATATCATCAAAGCCCACAAAACTGTTGCTCAGTTTGAAGGCACTAAATTACGTTTGCGCGAGAGCTTCCCATTTTTAGAAGCCATCAGCAAAATGGATTTAAACTCAGCACGCATCGATATTGGTAAATTAGCATACGGTTATTTATATAACGATGCCGCTAAAGGCCGTTCTGTTGAAGAGTATTTAACTGAAGAGCTTGCTGAAATTGCGAATGCAGAGCGTAAAGAGCCACGTGACGTTGTTTTATATGGTTTTGGCCGAATTGGTCGTTTGTTAGCTCGTTTATTAATTGAAAAATCAGGTCCTTATGCAGACTTACGCTTACGCGCGATAGTTGTACGTGGCGGTAAAGACGGTGACCTTGAAAAGCGTGCAAGTTTATTGCGTCGTGACTCAATCCATGGTCCTTTCAATGGTTCTATTACGATAGATAAAGAGCGCAATGCAATTAAAGCGAACGGTAGCTACATCCAAGTTATCTATGCTAACTCACCTAACGAAATTGATTACACTGCATACGGTATCGACAACGCGCTTATCGTTGATAATACTGGTATCTGGAAAGACGAAGCAGGTCTTGGACTTCACCTAGAATCAAAAGGCGCTTCAAAAGTACTTTTAACTGCGCCTGCGAAAGGTAATATTAAAAATATCGTTTACGGTGTAAATAACAAAGATATCAAGCCTGAAGATAAAATTGTCTGTGCAGCAAGCTGTACAACAAATGCAATCACACCAACGCTTAAAGCATTAAACGATAAGTTTGGTATTAAGAATGGCCACGTTGAAACGGTTCACTCTTATACAAATGACCAAAACTTAATCGACAACTACCACAGTGCTGAGCGTCGTGGTCGTGCTGCGGCACTTAACATGGTTATCACTTCGACAGGTGCTGCTAAAGCTGTATCAAAAGCATTACCTGAACTTGAAGGTAAACTGACGGGTAACGCTATCCGTGTACCTACACCTAACGTATCAATGGCTATCTTAAACCTTAACCTTGAAAAAGGCACAACCGTTGAAGAGTTAAATGCTTTCTTACGTGATACTGCGCTGCATTCAGATTTACGTGACCAAATCGATTACACAGCATCAACAGAAATCGTATCTACAGACTTAGTGGGCAGCCGCTATGCAGGTGTTGTAGATTCACAAGCGACGATTGTTGATGACAACCGTGTTGTACTTTACGTTTGGTACGATAACGAGTTTGGTTATAGCTGCCAAGTAGTACGTTGTATGCGTGATATGGCTGAAGTAACGTTCCCAAGCTTACCTCGCTAATAACTAACGTGATAAATTTAAAAGCCAGCATATTGCTGGCTTTTTTAGTCGTGAAAGTTTTTGCAAATTTTCTGCATGTGGTAGGCTGTATTTAGTCTGCTACATATTACTAACAAAACGTCCTAATCGGTGCGTTGACTTAATTCTTATCTAATGACTACGTCGTTAAGAATTATTTTTAAGCAATAGGTTTATAGAATGAAAATTACCAGCAATTTTGACAGTGGTAACATCAAGGTTATTGAAGCCGTTGACCCGCTGAATATTCAATTAGAAATCAATAAAGATAATCAGTCTGATTTTTTCCAGTGGTTTCACTTTCGTCTAGAAACAACCCCATTTCAAAACCACAAGTTACATATCAACAACTTAGAAAATTCAGCCTACCCAGATGGTTGGGAAGGTTACCATGCTGTTGCGTCTTACGACCGTCAAACGTGGTTCCGTGTCCCTTCAGAGTACGCAAATGGCACACTATCATTTGAAATGGAACCAGAGTGTGGCAGCGTGTATTTCGCGTATTTTGCGCCATACAGCTATGACCGTCATTTAGATTTATTAGCATGGGCACAAAGCCAGCACGCTTGTGAGCTTGAAACACTCGGCGAAACGTTAGATGGTCGTGACATGAGTGTGCTACGTGTTGGTATTCCAAGCAGTGATAAGAAAACAATTTGGATTACTGCACGCCAACACCCAGGCGAAACGATGGCTGAGTGGTACGTTGAAGGTTTACTACATAAATTACTTGATGATGAAGACCCACATGCCGCTGCACTTTTATCAAAAGCGGTGTTCTACATTGTGCCAAACATGAACCCAGATGGCAGCGTTCGTGGTCATCTGCGTACCAATGCTAAAGGCGTGAACTTAAATCGTGAATGGCAAACGCCAAGCATGGAAAATAGCCCTGAAGTATTCTTAGTGCTAAATAAAATGCGTGAAACAGGCCTTGATATGCACCTAGATATTCATGGTGACGAAGCTATTCCATATAACTTTGTTGCGGGCAGCGAAGGCATTCCGGGATACGATGACCGCTTAAAAGAGCTTGAAGACAGCTTCAAAGCAGCGCTATTAACAGTGACACCTGAATTCCAAGATGAGCACGGTTATCCGAAAGATGAACCAGGCCAAGCGAACTTAACGGTTGGTTCTTCTGCAGTTGCTCATGAGTTTAATGCTTTGGCGTACACTGTTGAAATGCCATTTAAAGATAATAACGATTTACCAGATCCTGACTATGGCTGGTCAGATCGTCGCTCGTATCAATTTGGTCAAGATACACTAGCGGCCATTGTTAACGTTGTCGATAAATTACGATAACGAGTCTAATCCAATGACGGGCATCAGCGAATACTGATGCCCGTCCTTGTTTCTGCTACATATCACGTAATTAGATTTGTTATATTGAAAATTAACTGTTAACAAGGTTGGTTGATTTAAGTTAATATTCAATACGTTTAGCTGAGAAGTAAATTAATCTTAGTATTTATTTCTCGCATCTATATGTATGTCGCGCATTCTCACAAGATAACGCCGAGTATCGTAACTAACAATAAAAAATATAATCATAGAGGATATCCATGGAAGCTTTTGTAAGCGCCGTTAATGACGTAGTCTGGAGTAGTGCACTCATCTATTTATGTCTTGGCGCAGGTCTGTTTTATTCCGTTTTAACCCGTTTTGCTCAAGTTAGACATTTCAAAGAAATGTGTAAGTTGCTACTAAGCTCAAACAGTTCTAATACCGGTATTTCATCATTTCAAGCTTTGGCAGTTTCGTTATCAGGCCGTGTTGGTGTTGGTAACATCGCAGGTGTAGCTGCAGCAATTGGTTTTGGTGGCCCCGGTGCTATTTTTTGGATGTGGGTCGTGGCATTTTTAGGAGCCAGTACCGCGTATGCAGAATCAACACTAGGTCAAATTTATAAATCAGAAGAAGATGGCCAGTATCGCGGTGGCCCTGCTTATTACTTTGATCGTTGCTTACAACAAAAGTGGTTAGCAGTGCTATTTGCTGTGTCGGCAATTATCGCATGCGGTGTATTTTTACCAGGTGTACAAGCGAATGCGGTAGGTAACTCATTTACCCAAGTGTTTGGCGAAGGTACATTAGTGAGCACAAGTTTTGGTGATGTTGGTAGCTTTAAACTGGTTGCACTTGCGATCATTTTGATTGTGTTAGCATTCATTATTTTTGGTGGCATTAAACGTATTGCCAACTTTACTCAAATCGTTGTGCCATTTATGGCTCTTGGTTACATTGTTCTTGCTTTAATCGTGGTATTTATAAACCTTGATAAAGTACCGGGTATTTTTTCACTTATTATTACTGACGCATTTACGGCTCAAGCGGGCTTTGGTGCAGCGATAGGTTGGGGTGTAAAACGCGGTATATACTCAAATGAAGCGGGTCAGGGTACGGGGCCGCATGCTGCTTCAGCCGCTGAGGTTGATCACCCAGCACAACAAGGGTTAGTGCAAGCTTTTTCAGTCTATGTTGATACTATCTTTGTATGTACAGCAACGGCATTAATGATTTTAATTACTCAACAATATAATATCGTAGGTGAATTACCTGAAGGGCAATTTATTGTTCAAAACGTTGATGCAGCAACTGAAATTGGCTCAGCAGCCTTTACGCAAATGGCATTATTTAGTGTGTTTGGTGGTTTTGGCCAGGCGTTTGTTGGTATTGCGTTGTTTTTCTTTGCATTTACGACAATTCTTGCTTATTACTATATCGCAGAGACAAACGTTGCTTACTTAAATCGTTACTTCAAGGGGAGCATTCCACTTGTTCTTGTAAAGCTCGTTATTATGTTTATGGTGGCATACGGTATGGTTAATAGCTCTGGGTATATCTGGGCTATTGGTGATATCGGTGTTGGCTTAATGGCGTGGATTAATATTGTGGGCATTTTAGCTATCTTTTTCGTGGCTAAGCCTGCGCTTAATTGTTTACGCGATTATGAAGAGCAAAAGAAAGCCGGTGGCGAAATTACATTTGACCCTATTAAGTTAGGGATTAAAAATGCCACATTCTGGGAAAAACGCCTTGAACAAAAGGCAAAAGATAAATTATAAGTTGCTAAAGCAATAAACTTAAAGTGTGGGTTAGAGCGTCTTAGTTATTACTATTTTCGAATCTTCACGATTGAATGCAATTCGAAAAAGACATCGACTCATAAAACAAGTACAATAAAGGGCGCCTAAAGGCGCCTTTTTTATGCGTAGTATGGAGAAAGATATGGCGATTATTAGTTGCCCGCAATGTGCAAAATCAATATCTGACAAACATAAACAATGTCCTCATTGTGAGTGCCAAGTCACTGAGCTGAGCAATGAGCAGTTGCAGCAAATGCAAAAAGAAACGCGCATTCGTAAACAGCAAAAGTTTATGAATCATTCTTTCCTCGCACTGATTTTATTTTTAGGGGGCTTTTTCTGTTATTACTTTATTCACCCTGAAGCAGAATCTTTAGAGTGGTATGCCTATTCGGCAGCCATGGCAGTAGGCTTTGTATGGTATATTGTAAGCCGTATCTATTTAGTTGTTTTAAAAAAGAAAAAGTAACATGAATATTGATCACATCGTTAAGAATATCACCCCAGAAGTATTTGAACGTCTTCAGTATGGCGCATCAACAGGCAAATGGCCTGATGGCACAGTATTGACTGAAGAGCAAAAACAACAAACCGTTCAACTCGTGATGCTTTATCAAGCTAAAGTTTCGCAGACCAATGAGCAGTTTACCATTGGTGCCAATGGTGAAATGGTGCAAAAGAGCAAAGCTCAATTGCAAAAAGAATTCGCATCTGAAAATGAAATAGCTAGGTTTAGTGAAAATGATCTTTAAACACCTATTTACACCGAAATGGAAACACCCTAAGAGCCAAGTTCGTTTGGCTGCTGTTGAACGCCTTGACTCAGAACGTGATGTCAACATTTTGAATAGCATCGCGCTTGAAGACAGTTCAGCAGAAATCCGTAAAAAAGCATTGAATAAAGTAAATGATATTGTTTTATGGTGGCAAGTATATAAACAAGATCAGGCATTAAAAGAGATTGCCGAACAGCATATAAATCAAGCGGTGTTAAACACCGACAGTCAGCTTGATGAGAGCATAAAAAACGAATTCATTGAACGTTTTGCACCCGTTAAAACACTTGAAAAACTCGCGTTTGCAGAAAAAGAAATTCAAGTACGTGTTAAGTTACTAAAACGCTTAGCTAACCCAAACCTAGTTGATAAAGCTTTCAAAGAAGGAAGCGAAGAGTTACAGCTCAAATTAGTTGAACTTGTAATTCAACACCAACTGTCTAAACCACTTTTGAAACATGCTAAAGGTGAAGCGCATACGCAACTTGCTGCCCATTTAGAAAATGAGCGTTTAGCCGCTGAAATGCCGGCTAAAGTTGAAGCTGATACCCGAATTGTACTTGCTAAACTTAATGCACTGCGTGAAAAAAGTGATTTCAACCTAGTATCTCAGCAACATGCTGATTTACTACAGCAATGGCAGGCCATCGAGTTAAAGTGGCTAACGGATGAACAAGTCAACTTATTAGATAAAAAATACTCAGCCATTATCGCAAAGTTAGATACACATCTTGCGATGCTTAGCAAAGAGCATGAGGCGCAACAGCAAAAGCTTGCAGAGCAACAGCGTCAAGTGTTAGCACTGGCTACTTTAGAAGCGCTAGGCGAAGAAATTGAAAATGCATTACAGCTCGGTCTAGAGACCCCAGAACAAATACAGCAAGATTGGCTTGAAGCGAAAGTAAGTCAAGCAAAAGAGGCACTTGCTGAGACTGAGCTTGCTGACAATCAAAATGTACGTGATGTGAAACAGCATTTAGCGAATTTGTTTAAACAAGTGGAGCAGTTACCGCAGTTAGTTGCTGCAATTGCTGACTATAAAGCGGCATTCGATGCTTTATCTGCGGTTACGACAAGCGACGATGAAACACAGTTTGATACGCTAAATAAAGAGTTTGAGCAGAAAAGCAAATTCGCGCGAAAAAAACTCTCGCATATCCCGTCTCGCCTACAAGGGCGCTTTAAAGCTAACTTAACGGAATGTGTGAAAGCGTGGCAACATGCTATGTTGCCATTAACGAGTAAGTTTGACAAAAACCAACAAGCCGCGAAGCGCAAAGCACGTGATGTTAAACGTTTGATTGATCAAGGTCGTTTTAATGTTGCCTTTGGTGTTTTTAAAGGATTTGAAGAGTTATATGAGACATTAACTGAGTCTTATAAGCAGCCATTAAATACATTAAAAGCAGATCTTGAGGCACAGCTAGCAGAAGCGAAAGACTGGCAAAAATATGCATCGGCGCCGAAGCGCGACGCTATTTTACAAGAGGTCAGTGAGCTTGTTGCAACGCCATGTACCGATCCTAAACAGCGTGCTGAGCAAGTTAAACAATTACGCCGTCGTTGGAATGAATTAGGTCGTTTAGATACTGATGCCGAAAAACAGCAGGGTGAACTTTTTGATCAACACATTGAAGTGTTGTTCACGCCTTGTCGTGAGTATTTTGCAGAGCAAGAGCAGTTGCGCGAGCACGCAAAAACACAGCGTTTAGATATTATTGCACAAATGCAGCAATTAGCTGAGCTTGATGCACAGACCGATGATTTTGACTGGAAACAGTTTGAAAGTAAGTATAACCGCATCAGTAAATCATGGCGTTCTGCGGGTAATGTAGACCCTAAAACGTATCGTGAATTACACAGCGAGTTCAAAACGGTTCAGTCGCAAGTGAATGCGAAGTTAGCAGCATTTCACAAAGCCAATGCGGAACAGAAAAGTGCCCTCGTTGAGCAGGCAACACTACTTTCTCAATCTGACGACCTTGCAACCGCATGTCAGCAATTAAAGGCATTGCAACAAACATGGCAAACAATTGGTTTTGCTGGCATGAAAGCAGAAAACACGTTATGGCAGCAATTTAGACGTGTCAACGATGAGACATTTGCAAAGCGTAGCGCAGAGTTTGAAATACAAAAGCAAGCTCAACAGCATAATGATGAAGTCGCTGCAGTGGAATTAACCGAGCTTGAGTCTGCGTTAGGCAGTGTGGTTCACTTAGCACAACTTAAAGACTTAGCGGCTAAATTATCGGCATTAGACTACTCTAAATCACTTAGTGGTCGAGTTGCGCAATTAGAAAGTGCCATCGCGGCGAAAACAGAGGTGCTTGGTAAACAAGCTGAACAATCAAAGCTAGCTGCTTTGTTTAGTGCCCTAGAAGAGGGCAGTACTATACCGGCTCAATTTCAGGCTTCGTTAACAACAGCATTAACTGCGCAGCAGTTGTTGACACGTATTGAAATTTTAGCAGGGGTTGAATCAGCCGATAGCCAATTACGTATGACAGAGCAAGTTGCAATGCTTGATGATAAGCATCGTGGCGAACAGGCTGATGTTTACTACTATTTAAAACAACTTTTAGCGGTCAGTGAAGGTTCAGTTTCACCTGACACACTAGCTAGGCTTAAAGTTATATTCGCAATTTAACGATTAATAGCAATCGATTAAGGTATTTAGTTTTCTCTCAAGATAAGTGGGGTGTCATATCCTACTTATCTTGATTATTGAAAGATTAAATAAGTTAACATGGTTGATTTAAGCCGCTTTTAAAGCGGCTTTTTTGAGGAAAAAAATGAGAATTTTAATATTACTTACGTGTTTATTTTTAGGGGCGTGTAAGAGCACAGATCAAGGTGTCTCTGTTTATTCATTTACAAATTCAGAAATAGAAACTGCACTTGCAAATCAGTTACCAAAACTCAGTGAACAAATTAAGTTGATGGGTTTGCCAGTTGATTTTTCAGTAAATGACTTAAGTGTTAACGTTGGTCCAGATAAACGCGACGTAGTCGTTTTAGGCGCAGACTCAAGTGCAGTGATTAAAGCGTTTGCACTTAAATACCCAGTAAGATTAAAACTAAAAATCGAAGGCAGTCCTTTCTATGACAGTGAGAAAAAAGCGGTGTTTCTTCGTAATGTGAAATTAATAGACACCACGGTCGATACTGCTGGGTTTAAAGGTAATTTAAACTTACTAGATGAGCAAGCGATGCAAGTTATAAATAGCTTTTTAGCCGTTAATCCAGTTTATAAACTAAATATGAATGACCCTAAAGTGGCACTACTAAGTAAGTTACCTTTGGATATGAAAGTATCACAGGGTGAAATTCTCTTAGTACCTACTCTCTAGAAAGGGTATCAGCAAGCAGTGTAAAAAGCGGCAAAATGCCGCTTTTTTAATGTATTGAGTGCGTCAATTTAAAAATAGTTAAGTCGTTTTTCTAAAAACGTCAGTGTAATTTTGTAAACGTCAAACTTAGTTGCCAACTGACTATCACCAATTCGTAAAAATAGATAATCATTTTGAGTGGTAAAACCTGTGCCACCTGCGACAAAAATATCTGATTTACCACTGCATGGATGCAGGAGGTAGAGCAATGCAGGAGCAATTGCCGAAAACAACTAAATAGCGACATTTTTACCTTATTATTGACGCGGTTTTATTGCCTAAACATAGACCACTTAATTAAGCCAATTGGTATAACAGTCCTTTATTACTTTACTTGTTTGCTAATTAAAAGCTTGTCATAATGCTCGTGATATTTCGCGAGTGGAGCCTATGTATGATTAAGGAATTTTTAAACGACCCAACATTATTACTCAATGCGGTAGGTGAAGGGATTTATGGCTTTGACTTATCGGGCAATGCGGTGTTTGTTAACCCTGCTGCAGAGCGCATGACGGGGTGGCATGCCGATGAGTTATTAGGTAAAAAAATTCATCAATATCATCATCATACTAGAAAAGATGGCTCGCCATATCCTGCCGACGAATGTCAGATATATTGCACCATGTTTGATGGCAAGCACCGGCATGTAACCGATGAGGTGTTTTGGCGCAAAGATGGAAGCCATTTTGCAGTAGAATACACCTCAACACCTGTCTATAAGAATGGTGAGCTGATAGGGGCTGTCGCGATTTTTCGCGACGTTTCAAAACAACAGCAAACTGAACTCGCTTTGCGTGATGCATTGGCGCAAGTACAGCATTTATCTGAACAATTACAAGAAGAGAATGCTTATCTTATTTCTGAGTTAAATGAAGATTGGCAAGATTCGGGTCTTGTTGGAAAAAGTCACTCATTTCAAACGATGCTTGAACAAATTACCCTTGTCAGCCAAACAAACAGCACAGTGCTTATTTTGGGGGAGAATGGCACAGGTAAAGAACTTGTCGCACGTAACTTACATCGTTTGAGTACGAGAGCTGAGCAACCTTTTATCAAAGTAAATTGTGCTGCATTCTCAGCAAATTTGATCGAATCTGAATTATTTGGTCATGAAAAAGGGGCGTTTACAGGCGCGAATGAACGCAGGAAAGGTCGCTTTGAGTTAGCTGATAACGGAACGCTTTTTTTAGATGAAATAGCAGAGCTACCGCTTGAATTACAGAGTAAACTTTTGAGAGTATTACAAGAACATGAGTTTGAGCGCGTAGGGGGAACACACACTTTAACTGTGAATATTCGTGTTATTGCAGCCACAAATCGAAACTTATGGCAGATGGTAGAGCAGGGAAGTTTCCGTATGGATCTCTATTACCGATTAAATGTATTTCCTATTCGCGTACCAGCATTGCGTGAGCGAAAAGAAGATATCCCCTTGCTTGCTGCTAATATTATTAACCAGCTTAATAAGCGTCTTGGCAAACACTTTAAAGGTCTTACAAAAACAACCTTGGCACAGCTTGCTAACTACGAGTGGCCTGGCAACATTCGTGAATTACAAAACATACTTGAGCGTGAAGCAATTCTATCAAAACAAAATGTTCTGCAATTATCATCTGCGTTGAGTGATAAAGACCCTGCTTCTGGTGTGGTACTTTCACTTGATGCCGCGCAAAAACAGCATATTTGTACTGTACTCAAGCAGTGTCATGGCAAAATTTCTGGTGAGGATGGTGCTGCGACATTACTTGAGTTGCCAGAAAGTACTCTGCGATCAAAAATGAAAAAGCTAGGTATTAAATACTAAGGCGCGAAATATCACGCAAGCTCGCGGTATTTCACGAAATTAAGGCGTTTTATATATTTTATATCGTTATTTTTCAATGTGTTATGTGTGTTTTGTTGTTGGCCTGATTGTTGCTCTTACTTGTTAGAACCGAGACTAACAGTAAGTAGCAAAATGAAATTAGAAATCAAAGAGCAAGACCTAATCATCAAGCCCTATAATCAAGAGGGTCCCATTTATATTCGTGAGCAAAAAGGCCGTTTTCAACGTATTCGTCGATACCTTGGATGGGTTTTAATGCTTATATTTATAGCGATTCCATGGATACCTTATAAAGGTCACCAAGCAGTGCTATTAGACGTTGCGAGTCAAAAGTTTAGCTTGTTTGGCCTAACGCTATTACCCCAAGACTTTATGATTTTAGCTATGTTATTTATGACTGGTGCATTTGCCTTGTTTTTCGTTACGAATTGGTTAGGGCGAGTATGGTGTGGCTACACCTGTCCGCAAACAATCTGGATGTTAATGTTTACATGGGTTGAGCAAAAAATAGAAGGATCGAGAAACCAACGTATAAAAATGGATAAGGCACCTTGGTCGGCAACAAAAGTACAAAAAAAAGTGATTAAACATGCTGCGTGGTTACTTATTTCATTAATCACATCGATGTCTTTTATGGCGTACTTTATTCCTGCAAAGTCGTTATACATGAGTTTATTTACGCTTGAAATGTCAGGTATTGTAAGCTTCTGGGTGTTTTTATTTGCATTTTGTACGTATGGCAATGCGGGTTTTTTACGTGAAAAAATGTGTACTGTCGCCTGTCCTTACTCTCGTTTTCAATCAGTGATGTTTGATAAAGACACGTTAGTGGTAACTTATGACCAACAAAGGGGAGAAACACGTGGTGCACGTAAACGTAAAGCCGACCCTAAAGCACTTGGGCTAGGTGACTGTGTTGACTGTAATCTATGTGTTGAAGTTTGCCCTGCTGGCATCGATATTCGTAATGGCTTGCAATACGAGTGCATCAACTGTGGGTTATGTATTGATGCTTGTGATAGTACAATGGAAAAATTTAACTATCCAAAAGGGTTAATAAAATATGCTTCTGAAAAGCAAATGGATGGTGAAACGACAAATCCATTTAGGTTGAAGCTACTTGGTTATGGTGGTCTAACAGCTTTGTTTATTTTAGCTATGGTTGTATGGACAGCAATGCGTACGCCAATCGAAGCATCAGTGATAAGGGATAGAAACGCTTTATATCGGGTTAACTTTGAAGGGCTAGTTGAGAATCCTTACACGTTGTCGATTATCAATAAAACACAGCAGCCGTTAAATTATACGATTGGCATTTCAGGAATTGATGGGGCAGTGTTGCAAGTACCAGAGTCAATTTTAATTGAAGCCGGTAAAATGAAGCGAGTGCCAGTGACTGTTGTTGCAGATGGCTATGGGTTAAAATCAAAAGTGACATCAATTCGTTTTCATATACAAGCACTGGAAGATGCGAGTATTGGCATAACGAAAGAAAGTAAATTCTACAGAGATTAAACAGTGGCTACCTATACCATTGTGCTTAATTAAGTGGTCTATTTTGAGGCAATAAAACCGCGTTGATAACAAGGCAAAAATTTAGTTATTTAGGTGTTTGAAACCAGACATTTTTAACGCAGGTAGCGACTGGTTTAATCACTCAAAAAGATTAAGTATTTTTGCACATTGGTATTAAATGGCTTGTTTTTAACAAGCCATTTCTGCTAACTCTAGTTGTTTTAGAACATAGGCCTTTGCACTGTCTAAATCATCATATAAACAGTCTAGAATTTGAATCGGTGATTGTGCTTGAGCAATTACACGCTTCATTTGGTTTAGCACAATGGATGAGCTAAATATAAACGCGGTGGCTTTACAATTGGTATCTTTCAACTCTTTTAATAAGCTGACAAAACCGTGCTCAGCATCTGGGGTAGTTGCATATAAATTTGTTGAATGACTAATGTATGCCCACGGTTTTCCAGCTAAATCGCAAATATGTTTTTTTAATCCAGCCGCGAAGTCGTTGACCAAACGTGCATTAATATTACCAGAAAATTGCCCAATAATAATGGGGCCATCAGTGATTATAGCGACACTGCCATAGTGATTCTTAAAATTCAATTTGCTTCCCTATCTAATTAAAAGAGCGCGAATTTTATACAATCTGCAGTGCGTGTCTAGCGATTTTTTGAACAATAGCGAAAAAGCATAACTTTTTCGCTATTGTTTATTTTAATTAATAATTTACCTGCATTACGTCCGTATGTGTATAATTTATATGCAACATAATTGATTTATAACTAACTAATTATTAACAACGTAATCAAGTGCTCCGGTAATAGAAGCGACTTGAGCATTGATGCAAATTGTATCGTTAGCGTGTGGGCTGTCAGGGTATACCTCTGTGGTAGTAACATATTTTGCATTGGTTAAACCCATGCATAAACCCAATTTTTTCGCCTCGTAATTTATGACGCCAAATTGAGTTTGTACAACACCAATGAGCTGGTTGTTTTCATCGCTTGGAGCAATATGTGTTACCTTTTCAACGGCTTTAATGATTGCGGTTTGAAAGGCATCCTGCGGTCGTTCACTGTCTGCAACAAGGTAAAAACCATCAGGAATGTTCCAATTATCGTGGGTTTTTGCATCTCGGGCTGCCAGCGCTGGACGAAACTCACTGTTATCGGTATCGGTTGTTTCATGCAAATCAACATGCACTAACGGTGCGATATCATGCTTTGCTAAAAAAGACATAATAGCTGCTGATTCTTCTGCGGGGCTATTTTTATAAAATGAACGATTAGGATCTGTTGCGTTCGGATTCCAGCGGTTGATTGTTTCGTAACCCCATGGGCTAATACACGGCGCAACCAAGATATTAAAATGTTCAAGGTAGTCAGCTGCTTTTGTTTTAGCAAAGGCTAGTGCACCATGAACGCCACTTGTCTCATAGCCATGAACACCTCCGGTTATCAGCACACACGGTTTATCTGCTTGCCAATGCTTACTTTTTAGAATGTAAAGAGGGTAGTTTTCGGTGTCATAACTTAGTGCACCATACTGCTCAATATCGAAGTGAGCTGATAAGGCGTCTAATTGTGAAACAACATCATCTTGGTAGCTTCGCTTGACAGATTGTAACTCAAGCCATGCTTTTTTATCTGCGTCGTTCCATGGCTTACCAGGGGTTCCGATAGGATAATTCATAAAATACCTTTTTGGATTTAGGTGCAAAAAAGCCAAGCTTAACGAAGCTCAGCATAGCCTGCAACTAGATAAGGTCAGTGGAAATATTTTCCTCTTCATACAGTTTTGCATGATGATGCTTATGAATATCAAACAAGTATTGACGCATAGCGTCTTCACCTTCGCAAATTTTTTCTATTTTAGCTGCAACGCCATTACTTGTGACACGCACAGGTTTTGCACTAATGACGACATGCTCATTATTCGGCAGATTAAAAGCGAGTAAAATTTCTTTATCGAGCGTTTCCTCAGCATTTTTGGGTTGCAACAATACGCCCGTGCTAGACAGTGAAATAATCAGGTATTGTTCTGTTTGCAATTCTAGGTTGGGGGTACGCCAGCTGCGTTCAATTCCTTTTGTATCGATCACTTCGGGGGCACTTAACGTGGGGGTAACTTGCCCTTTGTCGTCAACAATAAACTCAAGTGGAAACCACAATTGATAAATACCCACTTCAGCAAGTAAGGTTAGCTTGGCATTGTTTAACAGACCATTCAGCTTGTCGGGTAAATTAAAGTTAACAGATATTTTAGTGTCGGTTGTTAAATCTTTTACACCGTGTTCTGCCTCAAATAGGCTGTTGAAAAAAGAGAGCTCTTGTTCTGATAAATGTGACATTTATAACTCCTTTTAAGCGCCTTCAACGCATGGTAACTCAATATTATAATTTGTACAAATTTCGTACATATGCTAAGCACTTATTATGCCAAGTGCGTTGTGATTTATTTTGTTGCTCATTTCACTTACACTGGGGGAAATAGTTTACAAGGATTTTATTTTGTCGAGTTTGACGGGTGTTAATAAGAGTTTAGTGATATTTGCTGCATTAGTTATTGTTCTAGCAGGAATTAAAGCTGCAAGTGTGATTGTTATTCCATTTGTCTTGGCGGCATTTATTGCCATTATATGTAATCCCTTAATTCGTTTTTTTGCCCGATATGGCATCCCCAAAGCGATAGCAGTGATATTTGTAATGATGATAATTGTTGGTGTGGGGATCAGTCTTGCCGGGTTGGTTGGGCAATCGATGACAGATTTCTCGAAGAATCTCCCAGAATATAAAGCGCAATTAAAAGAAGAATTTGTGTGGGTAGTAAATGTTGCCGCGCGTTACAACATTTTGATAGACAAAGAACAAATAATATCACTGTTTGATCCAGGTAAAATAATCGATGTTGCCACTAACATGCTAACGGGGCTGGGTGGTGTAATGGCAAATCTATTTTTGATTATTCTAACCGTAGTATTCATGCTGTTTGAAGGCCCTATGTTGGGCAAAAAGATACATTTGGCATTAGATGACCCCGAAATGAAAATGAAGCAAATTGACCGTTTCTTAGACTCAATTAACTCCTATTTAGCCATAAAAACGATGGTGAGCCTAGGCACGGGTCTGCTGGCTGGTTTTATGCTTTGGGCGCTTAATGTTGATTATTTTGTGCTGTGGGGTGTTGTTGCTTTCATGTTTAACTACATTCCTAATATAGGGTCGATTATTGCCGCGATACCTGCAGTATTATTGGCGCTGATAACCCAGGGCCCGCTGGTGGCCAGTTTTATTGCCGGTGGTTATCTCGTTATTAACACTGTAATGGGAAATATTGTTGAACCAAAATTTATGGGTAAAGGCCTTGGTTTATCAACGCTGGTGGTTTTTTTATCGTTAATATTTTGGGGATGGCTCATGGGTACTGTAGGTATGTTGTTGTCGGTACCGCTTACGATGATCGTTAAAATTGCGCTAGAGACAAGTCAAGAAGGGCGCTGGCTTGCTACTTTGCTTGGTAATGGTGAAGAGTTAAAACTAGAAGATTAATAAAGGCGCTTAAGCGCCTTTTTTAATTTAATGGTCGTTGTAAAACTTTAATATGATTTTCTAAAATCTCAATCTCACAGTGTTTATAGGTAATTGCCGCTGTTGTTGCATTTGGCATTTTTTGTAAGTAGCGCCAACGACAGCTGTCTTCTAAATAACGTTCTTGGTTTTTTAAACTACGCTGAAAAATAGGCAAAATTTGACTATTACCTGTCTCTTCTTTAATTTTTTCGATATCCATTGTAAGTTTGTTGACCCACATTTTATGGTCACGTTGTAAATCTTCAATGGTTTGATCTAAGCATTGAATATAATGCCTAGTTTCATCAGGATGATTGCCTTTAAGCACACAGTTTTGATCTGCGATTGCATGCGAGCTGAGGGCGAGTAAGCTTATTAGGGCTGATGAACTGATTAAAGAAGGTCTATTTTTTATCATGATAATTAAACTCTAAGATAAACTCTGCACCACCTAGTTTTTCAGCATCGCTGATTGTTAGTGTGCCATTGTAGGAGTTTACTAAATCGGAAACGATGGCCATACCCACCCCATGACCGCTCTCGTAAGTGTCTAGACGTGTGCCACGTGTTAATAACGATTCACGCTTATCGTGTGGGACACCCGGGCCGTCATCACAGATACTCACCGTTAACGTTTTATTTTGTATAACCTTTATATCGACCTGAGAACGGCAGGCTTTACATGCATTATCAATTAAATTCCCAAGTAGCTCCATTAAATCAGTTTTATCCCCTAAGAAGTAATCTTTTTCGCTCACCTCTGAAGTAAAAATAATATCTTTATCACGATACACTTTAGTCATTGCACTTAGGATAGAATCAATAACAGGTTTGATGTGGGTTTGCTTTTTCCACGTGTCAGATGCTCCCGTTGCAGCGCGTTTTAATTGATGTTCGATCATCACATTTATGCGGTCTAGCTGTTCTTGTGCATCTGCGTCATTGGCTAAAGGGCTCGACTTTAATACAGCCAGCGGTGTTTTTAGGGCATGCGCCAAGTCGCTGAGTGAAGCACGGTAACGTTCTTTTTGTCGCTGCTGTGATTCAAGCAAAAGGTTTAAATCGGCTTTGATTGTTTGTAGCTCAACAGGGTAAAGCCCTTTTATTTGTTGATTATCACCCGATTCAATCGCTTTAATTTCTTTATCTAACCGTTGTAAAGGTCGCGCACTCCAAACAAAGCCGATTGCCATCAATGCCGCAATGGCTACCCCCATTACATACATCCAATTGACGAGTGTTTGTTTAAAACCATCCATTAAACGCAATAGAGCGTCGTTGCGTTTGAGCAAAATGAAGCGAGCATGCTCTGATTGATCGATGTTTTCTAATATAACGGTGAGCGTTAATTGCCAGTACACAACATTATTGTACTCTACACGGCGAAAATCAGCTGAGCCTGCAGGCGCTTCAAAGTTATCGGGAATAAAATTAATATTTGTGGCTGACTCAGAATACCAGACGGGTAAATCACCTCGGTAAATCATTGCATAGGTATCTGAATTTAATCGGTTTAATTCTGGCGTTAAAATTGTGCTTGGCATCACAATACCACGCTCGGTGAAATCAACTTCAGAGATCAATGAGTAAAGGTGAGCTTCAAGGGTTTTTTCGGTCGCTTCTACTAGGGAGGCATAATAAGCTTTACCAATTGAGAAAAATAAAATGGGTAAAGCGACCAATAAAACAAAGACAAGGATAAATCCTTGCCTTACTTTAAGCGGAATTTGCGATGCTACCACTGACTTTTAAGCCTGTAACCACGGCCGCGTAATGTTTCAACAGGGTTCAATGTACCCTCAGGGTCAAGCTTTTTACGCAAACGTAAAACAAAAACTTCGATAACGTTTGAGTCAAGGTCAAAGTCTTGGTCGTATATATGCTCAGTTAACTCAGATTTTGAGATCACTTTTTGCGGATTAACCATCAAGTACTCTAACACTTTGTATTCGTATGCCGTTAAGCTTAATTCTCTGTCATTAACCCAGACTTGTTGTGAGCGGGTATGGATTTTTATCGGGCCGGCTGTCATTTCTGGGTTTGCTTTACCTGCACTGCGGCGGATAAGTGCATTACAACGGGCAATTAACTCTTCAACATGAAATGGTTTTGTTAAATAGTCATCTGCGCCAGCATCTAAGCCTTCTACTTTATCTTGCCAACGGTCACGTGCTGTTAAAATCAAAATAGGGATTGTAATACCCTGAGCACGTGCTTTGTTGATTAGCTCAATACCATCAATTTTTGGTAAGCCAAGATCGACCACAGCCATATCAAGCGGGTACTCTGTAATATGAAATAAACCAGCTTCACCGTCGTGACAAAGGTCTACACTATAACGCTCTTTTTCTAGAGCATTACGAAGGTTGTCTGCTAAATGTAAATCATCTTCAATTACTAAAATTCGCATTCTTAATCCTTTTTCACTTCGCCAGTTTTTTTGTTCACGTGGACATCAACCACATGGCCGTTCGTTTTTAAAATTCTCACGGTATATATTTTTTCTTGCTCTGTGATCTTGAGGGTTCGGCCATCTTCAGCTTTTTTAGCTATAACAACAGCTTGCTTTTTAGTCACCTCAGCAGGTTGCTTGTTATTTGCAGCAGCTTGATAGCTTGAAAGTGCAAATAGTAGGCTAAAACTGAAGGCTAACAATATGCGCATGATGGGGAACTCCTAAACCAGACCCTTTTAGTTTAATTAACCAATTAACTAAAACTCAAGTAAAAACGTTAAATTAAGTGATTCAACGAGCAAATTTTAGTTAATAAGCAGTGAACAAACACTGAATTGTTGCTTCAGTTAAGTTCAGGCCTAAAAGGGCTTAACCAAATACTTTTTTAAACGGCTTAACCACAGAATTATCATAAACGCCCGCAGCGATATAAGGATCGTTGGCTGCCCATTCGCGAGCCGCTTCTAATGATTCAAACTCTGCAACGACTAAAGAGCCAGTAAATCCAGCTTCGCCAGGATCTTCATTGTCAGTTGCTGGCAATGGGCCCGCAGTGAATAATCGGTTTTGATCGGCTAACTCTTGCAGGCGAGCTAAGTGAGCAGGACGTGCAGACTTACGTGCCTCTAAACTATTTTCAACATCTGTTGAATAAATCATATACAACATGGTGTGTTCCCAAAGTAATTTTTGAAAATAGTAGCATATTCTTGTCAATAGACGAGAAGTTATTCGCGTAATAATCTTTACAGCTGGGCATATAGCTTTAACTTATAAAGCTTGAAATACGCGGTGTAACACTGGTAGAGTCGCGGGATTGAAAAAATAATAATAAGGTTTTTAAATGAGCGAAAAACGCGAGCATTTTAGCTCCCGCCTCGGTTTTATTTTAGCGGCAGCGGGTTCTGCTGTAGGAATTGGTAACTTAGTGGGTTTTCCAGTTTCGGCAACTAAAAATGGCGGTGGCGCTTTCCTTTTAGTTTATGCACTGTTTGTCATTTTTATTTGTTTACCGGTAATGATGGCCGAAATGGCAATGGGTCGCAAGGCGCAAAAAGATCCCCTTGGTTCGTACAAGCTTTTAGCGGGTAACGATCCTAAATGGAACTTTGCAGGCTTTTTAGCAGTATTAACGCCATTTATGATTGCTGTTTTTTATATGGTAATCACAGTGTGGATTTTTGGTTATTTATCGCAAACTGCATTGGGTAATTTAGATGCACTCGCTCAGCCAGATAATTTTGGCACGTTTATAAACAGTTATACTGTGTTTGGTTACATGGCTGTTGTCGCCATTATTGTAAATTTAATTCTGGTGGGTGGTGTTAAAGAAGGTATTGAAAAAGCCGCGAAGTTTATGATGCCAGCGCTTTTTGTACTTTTAACGGCCTTAGTTGTTTATGTATTAACCCTTGATAATGCTATGGCGGGTGTTAAATATTACATCGTTCCAGATTTCAGTAAAATGGATGCTAGCGTATTAAATGGGGCATTGGCTCAAGCGTTTTTCTCTTTATCGTTAGGTATGGGTATCTTAATGACCTATGCGTCGTATATTTCTAAGAAAGATGACATTGTTGGCAGTGCAAAAATGGTCGCGGTCACGGATTCATTAGTGGCATTTATTGCTGGTCTTATGGTGTTACCTGCTATTTTTAGTTTTAACCCAAATACAGATCCAAGTACGTTATCAGATTCATCAGTATCAATGATTTTTGTGTACTTACCCAAAATTCTGTTAGCTCTTCAAGCTGACATCGGATACTTTGGTGCGTCGGTCGTTGCTTTTGTATTTTTCTTATTGGTGTTTTTTGCCGCAATTACGTCATTGGTTTCAATTGTTGAAGTACCAACAGCAACGCTAAGCGATCGTAAAGGTATTAGCCGTAAAAAAGCGTTAGCTATTTTAACGCTTTCAACAGGTGTTTTAACGGTTTTATGCACCATGTCGTTTGGTATGGTGGAGTCGTTAACGTCGTTTGTAAATTATGGTGGCGCAGATAAAAGCTTATTCGATATTGTTTATGACGTGTTCTACGATACTATTTTGCCGCTGAATGGTTTAATGGTGTGCTTGTTCGTTATGTATCGCTGGAAAAAAGCAAATCTATCTGAAGAGTTAAGCCAAGGTTGTGAAGGTTATATAGGCAGCTTTACAGAAAAGTATGTGAACTTCTCTTTATCAACATTTATTCCGGCTATTTTATTGCTTATATTTGTAAATACTGTCGCAACGAAGTTCTTTGCATTTAGTATTTTCGGATTTTAAAAACCCGTTCGTTATTGAGCCGCGCACCTTGCGCGGCTTTTTTATATTCGCTAAATAGCCCCTGCATCTAAAACATCACCCAGTCCTAAAGTAAACATCCAAAGCCCCCATAAGCTGTGCTCGATAACACAAACAAAAGTGGAGCGGCTTTTCGCATATGTATAGGAGAACAACAGGCCGCCCATAAAGGCAAGCAGTACCGCAAGTACATTGGCATAGACAATATGAGCGAGGGCAAAGACTGAAGCACTCACAAAAATCCGCACTGTTTTGCTTGGCATAATGCGTTTATAACGGTGAAAAAAATACGTCCTAAAAATCAGCTCTTGTGGCATCACAGATAAAATAGGATAAAGCAGCAACAATAACAGCCAGTCGTTGAATGAGTTTCGGGGTAATGAAAACCAATTTTCTTGATTTATGATGCCGTAAAACATACCTGAAAAGAGTGCACCTAAAAAGAAAAAGCTAAATAGCCTGCGCTTAACGGCACTAAATTGACCAAGACTGGTTAAACGAAAGCGCTTAAAGTGGGGGTCTGATAACAGTAACATCCCGCAGACACTCATTAAAATGATTAGGGCGGGTATCAGCCAATTCGCAAGGTGTGCGCGTAACAAGAAGCCTAAAAGCGGAAGCGAAACAAATATGAGGGTAAATTCAAACCAGCGGTATTGATTGGCGTTCAATGTCGTCTCAGCGCGTTTTTTGTTTACGTTACCAAGCTAAGACGACAGTTTTATGACATTACAGTTCTTTCGTATCGGTGTTTTCGTCATCTTCGGGTAAGTATTTGAACAGCAGGATAATGGTCGCAAGTACGCAAACAAAGGTGATACCCATTAAACCAAATACTTTAAAGTTAACCCAAAAATCGAGTGAAAAATTATAAGCAATATAAATATTAAGTGCTGAGATACCCGCTGTAACAGCCACCCAGAATAAATTTAGTTTATTCCACAAGGAGTCGGGAACAATGACTTCTTGTTTACTTTCTGAGGCATTTTCTAAAATTGAACTCAATGCTTTTTTTACGAGGTTTTTACCAAGTACATAACGGCTAAATAATAAGGTGAAACTTAAAATTGCGTATACAATTGTGGCTTTCCATTTTACAAATTGCTCATCATGGAAAACTAACGTTAATGTTCCTAGCACGACGGCAATAGCAAAAAAGACCCAGTGGCGAGTCGGTACTTTACCTTCCTTAAAATAACAATACGCAACTTGTATCAAGGTAGTTAGCATAAGTACTGCTGTTGCCCAGTAAATATCAACGAGTTTGAAAACCGCAAAAAACAGAATCAGCGGAATATATTCAATAATTGCATGCATAGATTTTAAAATGCTCTCATTTAAAAAGATAATGGGTTGTATCAATATATTGGCTAAGATACAAGGTTGACTTAGCTTTCCTTAACGCTTAGCCTGCCGAGCCAATTTAACCTAAACCCGTGTTTAGGTTGTTTTACCTTATCTTTTTCCGCTTAACCTTAGATGATTAAGCGGCGTATTTTGGAGCAGTTTATGAATAAAGCCGCCTTAGTGTCACAAATGGCAGCCCACAGTGAATTAACTAAAAAAGACACCCAAGCAGCGCTGAATAGTATGTTAAATGCCATTGAAAAATCACTCTCAGAAGGTGATCAAGTACAAATTAACGGGTTTGGTACCTTTGCTTTAAGTTATTACCCAGCACGTAAAGGCCGCAATCCACAAACGGGTGAAGAAATTGAAATTGAAGGCGCAAATAAACCTGTTTTTAAGCCTGCCAAAGCTTTAAAGGATATTCTTTAAGTAGGATTTGCAAAGGCACTGTAGTATTTACAGAGCTTGTCGCAACTCATTAAATTTAATTTCAATAATATCAATGTATTAAGCTTGGCATGTTGTCTGCTTTTACTGGTGTAGTTTCACAGTAATAAGGAGGTAACATGTCAGATTTAAACAGCCAACTTAATGGTAAAAAGATTGCAATTCTAGCCACCAATGGCTTTGAACAAAGCGAACTACTGTCACCCCGAAGCGCTTTATTAGAAGCTGGGGCGCTAGTCGAAGTGGTATCTCTTGAACGTGGGGATATTACAGGCTGGAATGAAAATCAATGGGGGGAGCGTGTCACTGTAGACCGTGTTGTGAGTGAAGCTGATTCAACGGAGTATGACGCGTTATTACTGCCAGGTGGATTATTTAATCCAGATACGTTACGACAAGATAGCGATGCAAAAGCATTTGTGGATGGCTTCTTCAGTGCCGGTAAGAACAAACCGATTGCGGCGATATGCCACGGCCCATGGTTATTAGCCGAGATTAACAAATTACGTGATCGGAAAGTGACCTCTTATCCGAGCATTAAAACCGACTTAATTAATGCTGGTGCCAATTGGGTTGACCAAGAAGTGTGTGTCGACGAAGGGATTGTAACAAGCCGCAGTCCTGCTGACTTAGAGGCGTTCAATCGTAAGTTTATTGAGGAAATAAAAGAAGGCGTTCATCGTCATCATTAGTCATAAGAAGCAAAAAAGGGCCACAGGGCCCTTTTTTAATATTGGTTGCGCGTTACTTCGTTGCCGCTTTCATACTGGCAACAAACGCCTTTAAACCACTTAGCATTGCTGCTTGGTCGTCAAGGTTTGCTTCGATGATTTTTACAACCGCAGAGCCTGAAATTGCACCAGCAGCACCCGATTCAAGCGCCGATTTCACATCATCAGGTGTTGATACACCAAAGCCGAGCAAAGCAGGGGCTGCATGGTACTCTTTTAACTTTTTAACCAATGAATCAGCAGGCATTTGTGCTTTGGTTTCAGTGCCCGTAACCCCCGCGCGTGAAAGCAAGTAGGTATAACCACGGCCATAAGATGCACACTGACGTAAGGTGTCGTCATCGGCATTCGGGGTTGCGATAAAAATTGGGTCAATGCCATTTTTCATTGCCGTTTGACGAAACAGCTTTGATTCGTGCAGCGGCACGTCAGCCACTAAAATTGAATCAACACCGGCGTCTTTTGCATCGTGATAGAACTTTTCGATGCCCCGTTTAAACACAAGGTTTGAATACAGTAATAAACCGATGGGAATGTCGGCATTGTATTCACGTACTTGTTTAATAATATCAAAACAGTCTTGGGTATTTATGTTCTCATCAAGTGCGCGAATGTTCGCTGCTTGAATAACTGGGCCATCGGCAATTGGATCTGAAAACGGGATACCTAGCTCAAGCGCATCTGCGCCGCCATCTATCAAACTTTTGATGATTTCTACACTGAGCTCTTTATTAGGATCGCCAATGGTGACAAAGGGCACAAACGCACCTTGGTTTGTCTCGTTTAATGTGGCGAACATGTGTCCGTAACGATTAGTTTGGCTCATAGCGCGCCTCCTTCTGATAAAACACTGTGAACGTGAGCCAAATCTTTATCGCCTCGGCCACTTAAATTAACCACTAAAATTGTGTCTTCGGTTTGTTGCTCGGCATATTTCAGTGCATAAGCCAGTGCATGACTCGATTCTAGCGCAGGGATGATCCCTTCATTTTTAGCAAGGAGCTGAAATGCTTCAAGTGCTTCGGTATCGGTAATACCGACGTACTGAGCTCGGCCTGTTTCATGTAAATGAGCGTGTTGAGGACCCACCGCAGGGTAATCAAGGCCAGCAGAAACAGAGTAAGACTCTTCAATTTGGCCATCATTATCTTGCATAATGTACGTATAGGTGCCGTGTAAAATACCTTTCGTGCCTTTACATAAAGTAGCACCGTGCTGGTGGGTATCTAAGCCTTTACCCGCAGGCTCTACACCAATGAGTTTTACACTTGGCTCATCGATAAAATCAGTGAACATACCAATGGCATTTGAGCCACCCCCTACACAGGCTAATACGGCATCAGGCAAACGGCCTTCTGCTTTTAATACTTGCTGTTTTGCCTCTTCGCCGATCATTTTTTGGAACTCGCGAACCATGGTCGGGAATGGATGCGGACCTGCTGCTGTACCTAGCAAATAATGGGCATCTTTGTAGTTTGCAGACCAATCACGAAGTGCTTCGTTTACTGCGTCTTTTAACGTACCAGAACCGGCTGTTACAGGTATAACTTCTGCGCCCATTAACTTCATACGAAACACGTTAGGCTGCTGACGCTCAACATCTTTTGCACCCATATAAACGCGGCATTTTAAACCAAGTAGGGCACACGCAAGTGCTGTTGCAACACCGTGCTGACCAGCCCCTGTTTCTGCAATCACTTCTTTTTTACCCATGCGTTTTGTTAATAACGCTTGGCCCAGTACTTGGTTGGTTTTGTGTGCACCACCGTGAAGGAGATCTTCACGCTTTAAATACAATTTAACCTTGGGGTTTTTTATTAAGTTTCGGGTTAACGTTAATGGCGTTGGACGACCTGCGTACTCATTCAATAATTTTTCAAATTCTGCCTGAAAAGCAGGATCGTTTTGTGATTTATTAAACTCTGCTTCTAATTGCTTAAGTGCTGGTACAAGCAGTTGTGGTACGAACATACCACCAAATTCACCGAAATAAGCTGGATTTTGCATTCTAACCTCAATAATTTCTGATATGCGAAAACGCATTGTGTAATTTTGTTGGGCATTTTTTACCTGCTGACGCTTCTACGCCAGAATTTAGGTCAAGCCCCTTGGCACCGCGATAAAGCGCTGCATGAATATTCTCTGGATTTAAGCCGCCCGCTAACATAAATGGCACTGTGGCTGTGTCTAATATTGACCAATCAAAGGCTTCGCCAGTGCCACCTTTTTGGGTTTTGCTGTATGTGTCGTATAAGTGGCGGTCAACCCCTTCAAGCGGTTTTGGTAACGTGCCATTTACCGCTTGCGCTTTCCAAATCTCACAGCCAAGTGGCAACTGCTTTCTGAGACTTTGAATATACTCGCTATTCTCATCGCCATGTAATTGGACGGCGGCTAATTTTAGGCTTTGTGCGTAGTCAACGACTTGTTCAAGTGGTGCGTTAACAAACACGCCAACATAGGCAAGCGGGGCACTTTGTGTCACTTGTTTTGCGCAGTCAATATCAACATAACGAGGCGATTTAGGGTAAAAAATTAACCCTCCATACACCGCACCACTTTGATAAGCAGCCTCAGCATCTTGTGAACGGGTTAAACCGCACACTTTATTTTCACCTAAAATCACCTTGCGGCAAGCTGCGTCTAAATCGCGTTCAGCCATGAGTGAACTGCCAATTAAAAAACCGTCACATAAAGGAGCAAGGCGTTTTACATCGTTGTGTGTGTATATACCAGACTCTGAAATAACTACTTTGTCGTTTGGTATTAAGGTGCGTAAGCGTTCAGTGGTTGCCAAGTCCGTACTTAAATCACGCAGGTCTCTGTTGTTGATGCCAATCAAACGAGCATTCAGTGCAAGTGCACGGCTCACTTCTTCTTCGTTGCTAACCTCAGTCAGCACCGACATATTTAAAGTATCTGCGACGTTATGCAGTGCTAAGTATTGCTCATCATTGAGTACTGACAGCATTAATAAAATGGCATCACCGCCTGATAACCGTGCCAAATACACTTGGTACTCATCGATGAAAAAGTCTTTACAAATAATCGGCTGCTCAACCTGACTGCGCACATACTCAAGGTAGTGATAGCTTCCTTGAAAATATTTCTCGTCGGTTAATACGCTTATACAGGTTGCGTATTTTTTATAGACCGCTGTAATTTCATCTAAGTTAAACGGTTCACGGATAAGCCCTTTAGAAGGCGATGCTTTTTTACATTCTAAAATAAATTGTGTGCCTTTTGCTGCCAGCGCACCTTCAAAATCACGGGTGGTTGGCACAACATCCGCAATGAATGATGTAAGTGGACGCTGTGCTTTTCTGGTTTCAAGTTCGATACGTTTGTCGGCAACAATTTTGTCTAATACGTTAGCCATGACTTACCTCAATAATTGCGTTCAATGTGTTCATCGCGCTGCCAGATGCTAACAACTCGGTTACGTGTTTCGCGGCTGTTTTTAAGTCGCTTGCTTTGCCTGTTAGGTAAAGTAGCGCTGCAACGTTGGCAATAATGGCTGCGTTGTGAGCGTCTTCCCCTTGGCCTTGTAAAATCGCTAAACTGGCTTTCGCATTATATTCTGGGCCTTGACCTGCTAATTGTTCAAGTGAATAGTTTGCAAGACCAAAATCGTTTGCTGTCAGCGTGTACTCGGTTAGTTTGCCATCATTGAGCTCAACGACCTTGGTTTCGCCGTGTAGCGCAATTTCGTCGGTACCGGCTCCATGCACTACCATAGCGCGACGCGTGCCGAGGGTTTTTAGGGTTTCGGCCATCGGTAAGCAAAGAGATGCATCGTAGACACCAAGCAATTGCACGTGGGGGGCGGCTGGGTTGGCAAGCGGACCTAAAATATTAAAAATAGTGCGACTTTTCAGGGCAGTACGTACCCCCATCGCATGACGCACACCGCTGTGATAATGCGGGGCAAATAAAAATGCAAAGCCAGTGTTTTCTAAGCATGTGGCAGCTTGCTCTGGGCTCATATCAATATTGATGCCCAAGGCTTTTAGTAAATCAGCTGACCCCGAGTTACTCGATACGCTACGGTTGCCATGTTTTACCATATTGATACCCGCGGCTGCGGCAACAATGGCAGCCGTGGTACTTATATTAATCGTATTTGAGCCATCGCCACCGGTACCGCAGCTATCGGCTAACAGTGTTTTACTGGTGGTAAATGGCACTGCGTTGGCGCGCATAGATGCTGCAGCGCCAGCGATTTCGTCGCTCGTTTCACCTTTAAATTTTAACGCGATAAGTGCAGCAGTTAGCTCTATATCATTTAATTGGCCATTCATTATTGCATCGAATAAGGCACTTGATTGCTCAAACGATAAGTGTTGATTGGCCAATAATTGGTTTAACGGGGATAGGGTTGTTGCTTCCATGTTATTCCTCTACTGCACGCGTGCGGTTAAAAACTCAATACTTTGCTGTAATAGCAAGGCGCCGTTTGGCGTTAAAATCGATTCTGGATGAAACTGGTAACCAAGTGCATTATCTTGCGGGTGATAAATTGCCATTGGAATATTTTCATACGAGGCAATGACATCGACTGCGTCTGGCACTTTAGTTGCCATGAGTGAGTGATAACGCGCTACTGGCATTTTTTCACCCATCCCTGCAAATACAGGGTGATCAGACAACGCAATAATCGACGATTTACCATGAACGGTTTCACCTGCATGGCCAATCACGCCACCATAACTTTGTGTTAATGCTTGTTGGCCTAAACAAATACCTAGCATTGGGAAACGTCCCTTACAAAGCTCAATTAATGCCATTAAGCAGCCCGCATCTGAGGGGGCTCCCGGCCCAGGTGATAACACGAGTAATACTGGCACAGTTTCTTGGCACATTTTGTTATAAATGCTTTGTGCACTGATATTGTTACGGTATACCACTAACTCGCACCCTAACATAGAAAGTTCATCGACTAAGTTATAACTAAATGAATCAAAGTTATCTAAAAAGTAGATTTTATAGGCTGATGGTGTGTTCATTATTGTGCCTCATAAGTCGATTGAATTGCGGTAATCACTGCTTGTGCTTTAGCGCGCGTTTCATTGGCTTCTGACTGCGGGTCTGAATCAAACACCACGCCAGCACCTGCCTGTACATAAGCCATGCCGTTTTTCACAAAGGCTGAGCGAATAACAATACAGCTGTCCATCGCACCATCACCGGTTAAATAACCAACTGCACCACCGTAGCTACCACGGCGCTTTTGTTCTGTTTGACGTACAAGTTCAGCGGCTCGTACTTTGGGAGCACCGACTAAGGTGCCCATATTCATACATGCTTGATACGCATGCAGGGCATCAAGTTCAGGTTTTAATGTACCGACCACGCGTGAAACTAAATGCATCACTTGTGAGTAGCGGTCTACTTTTAATAGCTCTTTGGCATGGCGTGTACCCGGCACGCTTATACGGGCGACATCGTTACGGGCTAAATCAACCAGCATTAAATGTTCAGCGCGCTCTTTTTGGTCGTTACGTAGTTCAAGTTCAATGCGGCTGTCTAAATCTGGGTTTATTTGTCCATTGGCAAATTTACCGCGTGGGCGAGTACCTGCAATTGGATACACTTCAACTTGCTTGCTATCAACACAATATTTAAGTGCTGACTCAGGCGATGCACCAAATAACACAAACTCTTCGTCGCGCATGTAAAACATGTAAGGACTGGGGTTTTGTTGCTTAAGTTGGCTGTAGGCATGAAGTGAATCTGGGCAGGTAAGAGAAAAAGTACGTGATGGTACGACTTGGAAGATATCGCCATCGACAATGTTCTTTTTTAATTTGATGACATGCTCGCAGTATTGCTCATCGCTGACATCAACCGAGACAGAGCTTGCACCGCTTTGCTTTTGTCCTTGGTATTGCGCTGCGTTGTCACATTCGCTGTTCAAGCGTTCTAGCTGCTGACCGACTTCGAAGCAATTGGCGTGCACTTCTGGGCCGTTAAACACATTACCAATCAACTCGGTGGTTTTGGCTTGATGGTCAATTATCACAAGTGTTTCGGCTAAATAGAAAACATAGTCTGGGCAGCTGTTTTCACCTTCAGGTACGTCAGACAGCGTTTCAAAATTTGCGACCATGTCGTAGGCAAACACCCCGCCAAGAAAGACTGAAAAAGGGTTGTCTGTGGTGCTTTTTATACTGTTTATACAGCTACGAAGAGCGCTAAAAGCATTGTCGGCAATCAGTTTGCTGGCTTCGTCAATATCGCTCGCTACTTCGTTGTAGGTCAATGTGAGTGTGTCTTCAATAAGCACTGCATCGCAGTTTTGCACATGGCTTTGTAAATAAGGTAGTAATTGTTTGCCGTTATTTGACTGTGCTGTCAGTGTGACGTGTTTACCATGGCAAACAATACGTAGCGCTGAGTCAACCAAAATTAGGCTTTTGACACTGTCTTTAGAGTCAATTTCTGCAGACTCTAACAGCAGTGAATTGGGTTTATCGAGTAAACTGTATAACGCAAGTGGGCTACTAATGTAGTCACGCACTTGAGTGATACTGGTCACCTCACCCGGTGTCGTTGTTATATGACTAAAAATCAAACCTTATTCTCCCTCATTCCCAAAAATAAAAACCCCGCAAAGCGATGCTTAAGCGGGGTTCGTATAATAATGTCTATAAATTAGATAGACCCTTACCGTCCCGCTAAGCCAGGCGCCACCACCAATGATGTGTAAGAGTTGCTATGTTATTCATTTATAAAACCTTAAAATTTAGATATAAAAAAACCCGCTACATGAGCGGGTTTTGAAATCGTATAGACACGACAATTCGTCACCCGCTAGTTACGAGTGCCACCACCAAATTGTGATTTGAATTGTTTTGTTCATTGTTATTTCTTTTTCAACGTGTCTTAAAGTGCATACAGTAAAGCGTACCTGAGCCGATACTGTCAAGCATTAATTTACAACAATTAGTATAAAATCTTTGTTATACTCCTATCAATGATTCAAGAACTTACGTTAAGCAGTCTTTTCCTTTGATAAAATACGATTTACATAGCCACACCACATATTCTGATGGTCAGCTATCAGTCGAGCAACTATTACACCGCGCGGTTGAAAAAAATATAGATGTGTTCGCAATTACCGATCACGACACATTGGCGGCGATAGCCCCTGCACGTGACATCATTGCGAATGACGATTTACCGCTTAAATTAATTGCCGGTGTTGAAGTGTCAACTAAGTGGGAAAGCTTTGAAATTCATATTGTTGGTTTAAATATCGACGATGAGAATGAAGCCTTGATTTCGCTATTAAGCTCGCAACAGGCGAAGCGTGAAGAGCGTGCCATCGAAATAGGTCATCGCCTCGCAAAAAATGGTTTTGAAGGTATTTATGACGACGCGAAAGCATTTGCCGACAATGCCCAAATTACCCGCGGGCACTTTGCTCGCGCACTCATTGAGCGCGGCGTAGCCAAAAACTTTCCAGGTGTCTTTAAAAAATACCTAGGCCGTGGCAAAACAGGCTATGTACCAAGTTGCTGGTGCGATATGCAAACGGCGATAGCGGCTATTCATCAAGCGGGTGGGGTGGCTGTTCTGGCGCATCCTGGTCGTTATCAAATGTCGAATAAGTGGTTGCGTAAGTTGATAGTCGAGTTTAAAAACGCGGGGGGCGATGCAATGGAAGTTGCACAACCCCAGCAAGCACCGAGTGAACGCCAGTTTTTAGGTGAGCTTTCTAGAGAATATGATTTACTCGCCTCACAGGGGTCAGACTTTCATTTTCCTACAAGCTGGTTGGAGCTGGGAAAAAATTTATACTTACCCAAAGATTGCCAAGGTGTTTGGCAAGCGTGGGAAGGGCAATAGGAGTGTGTAATGAGTCAGTTTTTTCATATCCATCCAGATAATCCACAACCGAGATTAATTAGTCAAGCTGTTGATATTATTAAACAAGGTGGAGTTATCGTGTACCCAACTGATTCGGGTTATGCGATTGGTTGCAGTATTGGTAATAAACAAGCAAAAGAGCGCATAGAACGTATTCGAGGCATTGAAAAACACCATAATTTTACCTTGGTATGTCGCGATTTATCTGAGCTCTCAACATATGCACGTGTAGACAATCAGCTGTTTAGGCTGATTAAAAATAACACACCAGGACCGTACACCTTTATTTTTAAAGGAACCAAGGAAGTTCCTAAACGTTTACTAAACGAAAAGAAAAAAACCATTGGTATTCGCGTTATTGAACACCCGATTACATGTGCCTTATTGGCTGAATTAGGGGAGCCGTTGATGTCGTGTTCCTTAATTTTACCGGGTGAGCAATTCACCGAAGCTGATCCCGATGAAATTCGTGATCGCATCGAAAAGCAAGTTGATTTAATTATTCATGGTGGTTATCTTCCTGAACAGGCCACTACAGTGATTGATTTATCAGATGATGATATCGAAATTTTACGTGTTGGTTGTGGCGATACTAAACCGTTTGAAATATAGAGACATCATTGACAAGCTCAGAGCGTAATGCCCCAAACGACATACAAGAGCCAGTGCAGCAAAAGCTGCCACTGGCTTTTTTGCATGGTAAAGCGGTGGTCGACAAGCCTGAAGATTTATACATTCCACCCGATGCACTTGAGGTTATTTTAGAGACCTTTGAAGGTCCGCTCGACTTACTCTTGTATTTAATTAAAAAGCATAAATTAGATGTACTAGAGCTGTCGATTTTTAGTATTACGGAACAATACGTTCGCTATGTTGAAATGATGAGTGAGTTTCAACTCGAGCTTGCGGGTGAATACCTAGTGATGGCAGCCTTGTTAGCACAAATTAAATCACGATTGCTGTTACCAAAACATGAGGAACTGGAAGAAGACGACGATCCGCGCGCAGAGCTAGTCAGACGCTTACAAGAATACGAGCAATTTAAAAAAGCAGCAGAAAACCTTGACGAGATCCCTCGAGAAGGTCGTGATATTTTTGTAGCAGAGGCATTAGCCCCCGAGTTTAGCGAGCGTGAAGCGCTATTACCAGACGTCGAAATGAAAGACTTATTACTTGCATTAAGCGATGTAATGGCACGTGCTAAAACATTTGAACATCATCATATCACCGCAGAAGCACTGTCTACTCGTGAGCGCATGAGCTTAATTTTAGACAAGCTATCCGAAGCCCAATCACAATTACCATTCCATACGCTGTTTACCGTTGAAGAAGGCCGAAGCGGTGTCGTTGTAAGCTTTATCGCTATGCTAGAGCTGGTAAAAGAAAACCTCATAAGCTGCTTTCAAGTTGATGCCAATAGCCAGATTTACGTAGGGCTGGTGGAAGAAAGTTAAAGTTTAAAGCTGTCAGAGTTTAGACACCCGTTTTACTGAGAGAAGCTTTTAATCCACTAACCACTGACTATTCTAATGTTACTTGTGCGTATACGCACAGAAGCTGTTTGTTTTACGCTATTTTCATTGTATTACAGCTGAGCTAAGCTGTGTTTAGTTTCATGGTTCTCATGGGAAATGAGTATGTTAAAGAATTCAAAGTCAAGTTACGGCTGGGTAGCTATCTTACTTCACTGGTTAATGGCACTTGGGGTATTTGGTCTGTTTGGCTTAGGTGTCTATATGGTTGAGTTAACCTATTACGATACGTGGTACAAAGGCTCTCTTGATTTACACAAAAGCGTTGGCATTACCTTAGCTGCTTTATTATTGTTTCGATTTGGCTGGCGTTTATTAGGCACGCAACCAGACCCTGTTGCAGGAAGCTCTAAAGCGGTAAACATGGCTGCGCACTCTGTACATAAATTAATTTATTTAGCCCTTATTGTCATTGTTACATCTGGCTACTTAATTTCGACGGCTGATGGCCGTGCGATCGACGTATTTAACTTATTTGCTGTTCCGGCTTTACCCGAGTCGGTGGCTAATCAAGAAGATATTGCAGGTAAAATTCACTTTTATGCCGCGTATGGGCTTATAGGTGTTGTTGTTTTACATGCTTTAGGGGCACTAAAACATCATTTTATCGATAAAGATAAAACCTTAATTAGAATGATCAAACCATTGAAGGATGATTAATATGAAAAAATTATTATTAAGCACAGCACTAAGCGCTGCACTTTTATCTACTGCGAATGCAAATGCCGCAGACTATGTGATTGATACAGACGGTGCTCACGCATTTGTTACATTTAAAATCAAACATTTAGGCTATAGCTGGTTACACGGTCGTTTTAATACGTTTTCAGGTGATTTTAGTTACGATGACAAAGCACCGGATGCATCAAAGATCAATGTCACTATTGACACAAAAAGTATCGATTCGAACCATGCTGAACGTGATAAGCACTTACGTGGTAAAGACTTCTTAAATGTAGATAAATACCCTACAGCGACGTTTAAAAGCACATCAATCAAGTTTGATGAAGAAGGCGATGAAGCCGATGTAACTGGTGAGTTTACACTTAACGGTGTAACAAAAACGATTACTTTTGAAATTGATAAAATTGGCGAAGGTAAAGATCCATGGGGTGGTTACCGTGTTGGCTTTGAAGGTGAAACAAGCTTAAAACTGGCTGATTATGGTATTGATTACAACTTAGGCCCAGCATCAACTCATGTTGATATTGGCCTGTTTATCGAAGGTATTCGTAAGTAACGACTACACGAAACGTGCCGCTTAATGAGCGGCACTTTCATTTCTATCTCTTAACCTTTTTTCTAAGATTGGTTTTAAGTTATCTGGCAACCATCGTACTAAGATATCTTCAAAATTTTGTGTATGCGCTATTTCCTCCAGCGCTTTATCTAACAAGGTAATCATTGCATGGCCTTGTTCATTGTTTGTGCAGCCAATATAACCAACACTTAATTTAGGCGCTTCAGAGAGTGTTAGTTGGGTTAATTCATTCTCGAATCCCATCGAGTGCGCCAAATAATAATGCTCACTTGGGTATCCTAATAAAATATCAATGCGCTTTTTGTGTAGCATATAAGTTAAGCTTGCAAGGGTATCGCGGCCTGGTCTTGAGATAATATTTGCATCATGGCTTGAGTTAATTACGTTATCTATATTACTGCCAAATGAGCGGCTCATTGATACACCTAATGCAAGGTGTTTGTCGTTAAGTAATGACTTTAGTGATACCGGCTTAGAGGGATCTAAATTAAGTTTTTCAATTAGCTCTTTACGAATCGCAATGGAGGGTGACAAACCTACAGTGGACGTGTGTGTTGTAAATGCAATGTGTTGTTTGCGATGTTCGCTTTGATATAGAGACAACATGCAGTAATTATTGTGTGGATTTGATAGCTCATGAATGGCACGACTAGCAGGCAATAAAGTGCGTGTGAAAGTGTAATCGGGTAGAGCATTTTTAAGCAGTTTAATGACACTTTCGTCACGTCCCATACCTTCGTAACGGTCATTCATTATGTAGTAGGGGGCAAAATCAACTACGATCCATTCAATCGTTTTAGATTGATTAGTTGCATTTGCAAAAGGGCACAAAAAAAATAGTAAAAAAAACCATGCCAAACGCATTTTCACTACCTATTCGTAGGTTAAAAATATAAGTGTAGCAGGAATTTAGATAAGCGTACGAAAGTTAAAAACTAAAACGCCAGCGTGGTATGCTGGCGCTTTTTCGGTTTGGGTTTAGTTGGCCTTTAACCATTTTACAAATTGGCGTGCATCGCTCGCCTTTTGGAAGATGGCATTCTTTAGGCCTTGCGTGTCGCTAAAAATTACACGCTGTTTGTTAACCGAAATTGATTGCACTGGATGTGCTATTTGGATCAAAGATCCATTGTATTTGTATGACATAATAAAACTCACTCTTTCTTTTTGTCAGTGTTCTGTAGAGCTTTGTAAGGGAACTTATAATACAGACTGACATTTGTTGTCTTGCCTACAGTGTTGACTATATTTGTGACAGTTTGGTGATAATTTTAAAATTCATCAAAATGTCATTGAGTCACACAGGTGCAAGTATTTATACGAATATGCGGGAATTACTGGATCAAGGTAAGGGGTTAACCGCGAGGTTTATAAAAACCAGACGAGTAGACTACTGCAATAAATATTTAAACGCAAGTATTATTTTTCTGGATGTTTATTTGAAACACGCGTATTCTTTACGGGCACAATAATAACAACACAGAAGTACATAAATGAACTACCTTTTGGTGTCAGATATATTCGGAAATACAGCACATTTATCACAGCTTGCGCAGCAGCTTAGTGGCAAAGTCAGTTTGTGTGAACCTTATTTAGGAGAAATACAAACACCGGTTTCTGAGCACGTTCAATATCAACACTTTTTGAATCAGTGTGGTCACGACACCTATCTTGAGCGAGTCTACATTAAAATGGCCGCTGTTAAGCGACCAACTACGATCATTGCCTTTAGTGCGGGGGCATCAGCAGTTTGGCGAGCGCAAGCAGAATTACAAAACCCCTACATAAAGAAAATTATTGCATTTTACCCATCACAAGTTAGAAATCACCTTGATTTATCGGCGACAGTGCCTTGTCAGTTTATTTTTGCGCACAGTGAAGCACATTTTGATATTGCACCAGTGGTGGCTACACTCAGAGATAAACCGAATGTCAGCTGTGAAGTATCACAGTATGCCCATGGTTTTATGAACCCGTTATCTGATAATTTTGATCATGCTGGTTACCAAGCATATATAGAGCAACTTTTCACCAAAAAATGCAATGAACAACTTGTAACGAACTAGTAAAACTAGTCTATAGTCATGAGTAAACAACAATTTAGTTAATGACTATGACTAACCCATATAAATACTGCCACTTTTTATCAAACCCCGTTGCTAAGCCGCCATGCCGCATGATTAACGCGGCAATGTATGGTTTTTTCGTGTCTGCTTGTGAGCAAAAAATGCAGCAATATGTCGATGCGACACTCAATACAGTTGCAAATGATTCTGTGTCATTCAATGTGTTAGGCAGTGTGTGTTTACTCACGTTTACTGATATTGAAAAAATATCGTCTCTGACCCCTCCGTTTTCTGAACAGGGCTGGATGCAAGAAACCGACATTATTATTTGGTTACCTGTTTCTAAAGTGGTTAATGGTGATATTGCCCACCTGTATTGGTATCCCGCCTTCATTAGTGTGAATAATATTTATGCGCTAATAAATGGGCGTGAGGTATGGGGTTACAACAAATATTTATGTGACTATGACATGCCCACACCGGCGAACAAAACATCACGTTTTTCAATTTCATTGCCGTGTTTTGATGTGTTCTCGGCTAATTCAAAGCTTGCAATGCATGAACTATTATCAATTGAACAAGACAATATCAACACATCAGAAAACTTATTAGATAACCTTGCTCTTTTTTCGAAGCGAGTGGCTGATTTTTTTGATGATGAAGTTAAAGGCGTAGATTTTTCATTAATCAAGCAACTGTTTGAGGGGTTTATTCACCCGCAAATGGATCAAATATTGTTTAAGCAATTCCCAGATGGAGAGGGTACAAGTGCCGTTTATCGCTCTGTTGTGCATTCTCCATCAGTGATAAAAAAAATTCACCAACTTAAGTTGTTAACTAATAATTTTACCCTTGATGTGAAGTCAGTAGCGAGTTTTCCGTTGCACGATATGTTTGGTATTCAATTAGGAAGCCAAGCGGTACATTTGCCTTTTTACATCAATATGGACTTTGATCAACTTGGCGCAAGCCAGGTTTTACCTGCGTAAAGGATGACCATGAGCAAAGAAAAAATCACAATCGTAGGGGGTGGCGTTGCTGCAATGACTGCCGCGGTGTATTTAACCGAGCAAGAAGATTGGCAGCAACATCGCGAAATAACCGTTTATCAACAAGGATGGCGCTTAGGAGGCAAAGGCGCAAGTGGTCGCAATCAGCACTTTGGTCAACGTATTGAAGAGCATGGCTTGCATGTGTGGTTTGGTGCTTATGTAAATAGCTTTCGCACTTTGCAAGGGGTCTACAATAATTTGGACAGGCCAGCGAGTTCACCGCTTGCAACTTGGCAACAGGCGTTTAAGCCGCATAGTTTTATTGCATTACAAGAGTTTATCGATAACGAGTGGCAAACATGGCCGATAGATTTCCCAACCGTTGCGGGTAATCCAGCAGATGGAAGCTTGGATATTACAGTGTGGGATTTTGTTACGATGACACTGGCTTGGCTGAAAAAATGGACCGAAGACATTGAAGATGTCTGTGAGCAACACGCAAAAACCACATTAGTTACTAAAAAGCCACGAGATCAGTTTTTACTAAAGCACCTCTATCAGCAAATAAAAGCGAATATTGATACTCAGGTTACCTCGGCAAAACAGTTTATTGATGACATTGAATCGGATGCGGCCGAGATTATCTCCACTCCTCGCTCTTTACTTACGCACTTACAACAGTTTACCGCACAGCAAACAACCCACACAGACAAGCAAGCTGATCGTTTAGTGATTTGGTATATCGTTCGCAAATTAAAGCGTTGGTTTAAAGAGCAAGTAATAGAGTTACTGGATGATAATGCACAACTGCGCAGGCTATATATTTGTGCCGATCTGGCTATTGCGATGCTGACAGGTCTGATAAAAGATAAAGTTTATCGCGATGGTTTTGGGGTAATTAATTGTTATGATTTTCGTCAATGGCTCGAAAAAAATGGTGCAAATAGAGCCTATAGCGTTAATTCTGCTCCTGTACGAGGTTTTTATGACTTGGTGTTTGCATACCCCAATGGCGACTTTAACAAGCCTAATGTTGAGGCCGGTGTTGCAGCACTTGCCATGCTAAGAATTGGCCTTTGTTATAAAGGGGGAGTGATGTGGAAAATGCAAGCAGGCATGGGAGATGTCATTTTTGCTCCTATTTATGAGCTACTCAAAAAACGCGGTGTAAAATTTAAATTTTTCCACCAGCTTACACAATTAACGCCGGGTCAAGATTCTCATGGGCAAGCTGTGGTATCGCATATTGAACTGCGTCAGCAGGTCAGCTTAAATTCGGGTGAATATGCGCCGCTTATCAATGTAAAGCAGCTGCCTTGTTGGCCAAGTGAGCCGCTCTTAGACCAAATAAACCCGCTACAAGCGCATTTGTTGCAAGAATATCAGGTTAATTTAGAGTCGTTCTGGAGTGACTGGCCAGAAGTATATGAAGCGCATTTTAAGCAGCCACTTCCAAGTCTTACGTTAGTGCATGGAGTTGATTTTGATACCCTAATATTGGGGGTATCTGTTGCTTCGCTTGAGCATGTGGCGGCAGATTTACTTAGCGACGATAATGCCCTTGCTTTACAAGCAAGTAAGGTGAAGAGTGTTGCGACACAAGCTTGCCAAGTTTGGTTGAATAAAACTGATCAACAACTCGGCTTTACCGATACCAATTCGGCTCAAGAAGGGCCTATATTAAGTGGTTTTGTTGAACCCTTCGATACATGGGCTGCAATGAGCAATCTCGTTGACAAAGAGGCGTGGCCAGACAGTGATCCGCCCGTTAATATTGCCTACTTTTGTAGCGCTTTTACGTGTGAGCATTATCCACCCGCTACGGCACATCATTTTCCTGAGCAAATGAAAGCTGAGGTTAAACAAAATATGCAGTATTTATTCAGCATTGATATGCAAGCATTGTGGCCGCACGCTTATACCAATAATAAGTTTGACTGGCAGGTGTTTTACCAAGATCCACACAGTATTTTGCCTGTTTTAGAGCAACAGTATTGGCGGGTAAATATTGATCCCAGTGAGCGTTATGTACTCTCTGTTACAGGGTCGAGCAAATTTAGATTAGCGACTGATGGCAGCCACTATAAAAACTTACGCCTTACTGGCGATTGGATAAAAACAGGCGTTAATGCTGGCTGTGTTGAAGCGGCGGTGATGGCTGGCATGCAAACGTCACGCTCACTCTGCGGCTTTCCAAGTCAAATTAGCGGCGAACACGCTTTTGAAAAAGGGTAATGTTTAGTCAACAGCGACTTTAATGTGGCATAAAAGCCGTTAACCCTCTGCTTTTTATGCGACTTTACAGCGTTGTTTGGTCTATACTTACTGGAAATTACAATAATTTAACATACGTCCCTCTTTTTAAGGTCTAAAAACGAATGAAACGTCCTTATCAATTCAATCCTAAACTCACTATGCTTGCGAGTAGCTGCTTAGCGGCATGTGTCATGGGTAATGCCTCAGCGCAAAATACAGAGGCTGAAAAGGACATGGAAGTTATTAGTGTCTATGCACAGAAGCGTCCACAATCAATTCAAGACGTCAGTGTTGCGGTAAGCCAAGTGAATGGCGAACTTTTAAAAACGCAGCATTTTAAAGATTCAACCGAAATAGGGTTATTTGCACCGAACGTGAAAATAACGCAAAACGCGGCCGAGGGCACACCTCCCGCCGTCAGTATTCGGGGAATTGGCTTACTTGATTACAATACTGCGAATACATCGCCTGTAGCTATGTACCTTGATGGCGTGGCGGTTGGTTCGGCAAATAACCAAATTATTAACCTGTATGACGTAGAGCATGTTGATATTTTGCGTGGCCCGCAAGGCACGTTATTTGGTCGAAACTCAACCGGTGGGGCAATTTTAATCCGCACAAATAGGCCTGAGTTTGAGCAAGCAGGGTCGTTAACACTGGGTATTGCCAACAATAACGCCAGTAGCTTAGAGGGGATGTGGAACCAACCGCTGGGCGATGAAACGGCGATGCGGTTAGCATTCAATTATCAAGATTATGACTATTCGACACAAAATAATTTTTCTGCATCACCGACCGCGGGCATGGAGCAAAAAAATGCACGGCTGTCACTGTTAAGTCAATGGGATAACGTAGAGCTTTACCTGCAAGCACATATTGAAGATTGGGATGGCATTTCGCAGCCAGTGGGGAGTATCGGTATTATAGCAAACCCATTAACGGGTGAATTATGTTCACCAGCCGATGCGGGTTCAACACGGTGCTTTGATAGCTTTGGGTTTAACGATGGGAGTGACGACTTTTTTACTGTGAGTGTTAATAATGACTCACCGCATAAATCAGACGGCTATGGCTTTATCGGCGAATTAAATTGGCAGTCGAGTGATAACACAACGGTGACCTCCGTAAGTAGTTTTAATAATTTAGAGCGAAGCCATGCATTTAATTGCGATGGCTCACCTGCTAGGTTGTGCGAAGGAGTGTTAGGTTTAGACACCCATTTATTCAGTCAAGAGTTTAGGGTCCTTAATGAATTTACTCATTACACGCTGACCAGTGGGGTGTATTTTGCTGATGAAACGATTAAGCAAGATAACATCAATGATATTTTACGCGACTTTCGTGGTATTTTGCCTGCAGATTTAACGGCCACATTTTATTACGATAATCATATCGATACACAAAACGTAGCGCTATTTAGCCAAATTGAAGTGCCATTAGCCACGCGTTGGTTGCTCACTGCAGGTCTACGTTACGATTATGAATCACTTGAATACAGCTCTACATCAACCTTAAATGTGGTAGTCAACCCAAATGATTTAGCAGGGGTTTTAGTGCCATTTTACACGGTTTCTGATAAGCAATCCGATAATGGCATTACCGGTCAGTTTGCTCTCAATTATACGTATTCTGACACAGCGAACCTGTATTATCGTTTTGCTAATGGCAGCAAAAGTGGCGGGTATAATGGCGGCTTTTTATCATCTGAAGAACAAGCAATCTTAGCTGATTACGGCAAGGAGCGTTTAAATGCCCATGAGGTTGGCCTGAAAACGTATTGGCCGGAACAACGGTTACGAATGAGCTGGGCTGCGTTTTATTATGATTATAATGACCAGCAAGTGTTTATGAATCAAGCCTCTGAAACACCGCAAATGCCGCCAGTTCAATTGCTTGAAAATGTAGCCGACTCTATAATTTATGGTCTCGAAAGTGAAATAAATTATCAGCCCACCCAACAACTCGCTATGCAGTTATCAGTGGGCTATATTCCACATGCTGAGTACGAAGAGTATGTCGATCCATTGGGTAATAGTATCACCGATAATCAATTACCTTTTACTTCAAAATGGAATGTATCGGCAGGGTTGCAGTATGATACGCGGTTAATGAATAACCCGTTTTCAGCCAATGTGATGGTTGACTATCAGTCAGCATTTTACTTTGATCAAAATATGAACCCGTACGCCCGTCAAGAAAGCTACAGCCTTGTTAATGCACACTTTAAATATGATGTAGATAACTGGTCGTTTATATTATGGGGAAAAAATCTATTTGATACAGAGTACAGTCAGTTAAAATTCGATTTGAGTTCATTTCTGGGTATGTTAGAAGACTTTAAAGGAGAAGGGCGACGTTATGGCTTTGATGTGGCTTTTCAATTTTGATGATTTATGACTTTTGTTTATTAGGGGCGCTGTGAATGCGGTTAAAGCTATTCTTAGGCAGTTTGCTTTTTCTATTTTATTCAACGTATTCAGTGTGCGCCGAACAAGCGTTTATATATACAGACGCATCTTTTGAGCAGAACCTACATGATGTCGGGCAAATATTAGCTGCGAGAGACAATCGATTTCCTCAATCTGCGGCTGATATTAAACGCTGGCGTGCCTCAAAAAGGCCACAATCACGTATCAGTTCGATTGGGGGCGGTTACTGGTTGATTGTCGATATAGAAAATCAAAGTGATATCGAAGACCTTGTCCTGTACCCCTACAATACCTTGGTTTCAAAAATAGAAAGTCGGATTTATGACCTAACCGATGTTTCTCAACCTGTACGAAGTTTTGTGACAGGTGGCGTCGAAAAAAACCAATTTGCATTTCACTATGGAAACCGCCTAAACCTTGAAAAAGGCAAGCGCTATACGTTGATCACACATTTTGAAAGCGATTATTTTTATACTCCTGCAAAGTTAGTGTTAACGCCGTATCAAGATTATTTCGAAATTATCACGCTCGAAAATGTAATCATCATGCTGTGTTTTGGGGTCGGTATAGCGCTTGGTTTGTATAACCTGTTAATTTATTTAGTGTCTAAAGACGTCACGCATTTATATTATGCTTTATTCACCGCTTCGTGGGTGTTCGCATGGAGTCATTTCTTTCATATTTCGGATCAATTGTTTGGGTATTACAACCCGCACTTACATTGGCTAGGTTTTGCACTCACGCCACTGACCAACATTTTATTTTACAATAATCTCCTTAAGTTAAAGGAAACGTTTCCGAAATTATCGCAGCTGTCTCTGACTGTCGGGGTTATCGCAACATTGGGGATCCCATTTTGTGTTGTGTGGCCTAGCTTTGGTTTTTATTGGTCAACATTAGTAACGGGTGTCGCTTTGTGTTTAGGCTTGTATATCGGTGTACGTTGTATGTTGATTGGCTTCAAACCTGCACGTTATTTTGTACTGGCCTATGTTGCCATGATGGTGCCTAACATGGTGGGTAATCTTACAAACTTAGGATTATTGCCTGCCACGTCGATGAATTTATATTTATTAGGACTGATTGGCACCGCGATGGATGCCATGCTACTTGCGTTTGCTGTCGCTGATAAATTTAGGTTGTTGCATGAGGATAATGTTGAGCTTAATAAAAATCTCGAGCAAAAAGTACAGTTAAGAACACTTGAACTTGAAGAATTAGCCGATGAATTACGAGACGCAAATGAAGCTAAAAGTCGCTTCTTAGCCAATATTAGCCACGAAATACGCACACCCATGACGTCGATTATTGGCTATGCTGATGGCATTATGCTTGGTGATATTAAGCCTCATGAACGAAATCATGGCATCGGTGTCATTTTACAAAATAGTCGCCATGTACTCGGCCTTATTAATGATATTTTGGATATGTCGAAAATAGAGGCGAATAAGCTTGAAATTGATCTCATTGAAACCGATTTATTTGCCACGATAGCGAATATTGAATCACTTATTGGTAAGCAAATACGTGATAAAGGCTTAAAATTTAGCGTTGATTATCAATTCCCTCTGCCTGATTACATCGTGACCGATCCTAGCCGATTAAGGCAAATATTATTAAATTTGACGACCAATGCACTAAAATTTACTCAGGTTGGGCGAATAACGCTTACGGTGAGTTGTGAGAATAATACCTTAGCGATCAGTGTGAAAGACACCGGTATTGGCATGACAGATTCTGAACAAAAGTCGTTATTCAGTGCCTTTTACCAAGCGGATTCGAGTATTTCTCGTCAGTATGGTGGCACAGGTTTGGGTCTTAATATTTCTAAAAGTTTAGCGCTAAAACTGGATGGTGATATCAGTGTAAAAAGTTACGTTGGCTCAGGTAGTGAGTTTACTTTAACAATCGCTGTGTACACAACAGACAATACGCGTTGGCTCAATGATATGAGTGAAGTTAGATTAGTCGAAACCTCTCCGTTTAGTAAACTTGATGCGCCAGAAAATTTAAAAGGTCGGGTGTTACTCGCTGAAGATCACCCTGACAACAGACGTTTATTTGCACGTATTTTAGAGCGTATGGGGCTAACAGTCACAACGGTTGAAAATGGTAAAGATGCCGTGCAGCAAACGCTTGAGAACACATTTGACTTAATATTACTTGATATTCAAATGCCAATTATGGATGGTCAAGAAGCACTGAAAATGATGCATGCGACGGGGATCTCGGTGCCCATTATTGCTTTAACCGCGAACACGATGAAGCATGAGGTAGAGCGTTACATGAACCAAGGTTTCACCGATTTAATTGCAAAGCCCATAGACCGTAATGCATTTAGTCATAAAATTGCCAGTTACCTAGACTGCGATGAGTTGGCTGATATAAAGCTACCTGAACACGAATTCCAACTGCTTAAGGATGACTATATCAAAGGACTTAAAAATCAATATGCCGATATGCGTAAGCAATATAAAAAAATGGATATCGAAGGCTTAAGTCGAAATGTGCACATGTTAAAGGGCGCAGCCAACATGTTTGAGTGTGAGACGCTTTATATCAAAGCACTTGCTGTTGATAGTGCATTAAAAAATGACACCGTAACGCTAGACACGCAGTTGTTTGCCTCGCTATTTAAGGCCATGGAAGACGAAATAGACAAAGTGTGTCATTAATGATTTGAATAATGGGTATTTCCATACATACGCAGACAGTGCAGACAAATCTTGGTATTAATAGATACTCACAAAGCATATTCAACCGACTAGTTGCTAAAACGTTATGATGCAGTATCAACATATTTCAGTGCCAGAGCAGGGTGAACAAATCACCATCGATAAAAATGGCCAGTGGTGTATTCCTGACAATCCAGTAATCGCTTACATTGAAGGGGATGGTGTTGGGCAAGATATTAGCCCCGTTATGCGAAGTATCGTTGATTCTGCTATTGAGGCAGCTTATCAGGGAGAGCGTCGGATTCACTGGATGGAAGTGTTTAACGGTGAAAAAGCGGCCGCACTCTACGACGGAGATTGGTTTCCACAAGAAACACTCCATGCCGTAAGGCAGTTTAAAATTGCCATAAAAGGTCCGCTAACCACTCCTTTGGGTGGGGGCTTTCGTTCTTTGAACGTCGCACTTCGCCATGAAATGGATTTATTCGTTAATATGCGGCCTATCCGCAGTTATCCGCATTTACCCTCACCATTAAAAGAGCCTGAAAAAACCCACATAACCGTTATTCGCGACAGTTCAGAAGATGTTTACTCGGGTATTGAATGGCAAGCTGGCAGTATTGACAACGAGCGAATGCTCGACTTTTTATGTCAAGAAATGGGGGTGACACGATTACGTTTTGATACCCAGTGTGGGCTTGGCATTAAAAATAGTTCAAAAGAAGCGGCCGAGCGTTTGATGCGATATGCACTCAATTATGCACTAAAACAACAAAGTAAATCTTTAACTGTGGTGCATAAAGGGAATGTATTAAAGTTTACAGAAGGGGCGTTTAAACGCTGGGCCTTTGCGGTTGCAGAGCAAGAGTTTAATGCTGTTGCCCATGAGAATGGCCGTTGGTTGCTAATAAAGCGTGACAATCAGGACGATTTTGTCATTAAAGAAGTGATTGCCGATAATATGCTTCAGCAGGCGTTGCTTACACCAGAACAATTTGATGTAATCGTAACCACCAATCAAAATGGTGATTATTTGGCCGATATGTTGACTGCACAAGTCGGTGGCGTTGGTATAATGCCAGCAGCAAATTTAAATAATGAGGTCGCTTTTTTTGAGCCAACACATGGCACTTTTAACCGGATAGCGGGTGAAAACACGGCGAACCCAAGCAGTAGTATTTTAAGTGCGGTAATGATGCTGCGTTTTATGGGGTGGCAGGAGGCTGCACAAAAAGTGGAATCAGCTCTGGAAGAAACATTATTGGCAAAAGAGCTTACCTTTGATTTGGCTGACTATGTCACCGGTGCGACGATGCTTAATTGCAGTGATTTTGCAAAAAACATCATCGCTCGAATAAGTAACTCAAAGTAATGCGCATATTAAGCAGCGTGTGCGCTATTAATGGCGTAGACGCATGGTTTACCTGTCAGTGCTGCGGCACGTTGGTAAATGTGCTTTGCACCAGGCTCGTCGCTTGTAATACCTGTTAGCGTATCCATAAGAGCAACCACTAAAATAGCCGGTACTTGGCAGCAATACTCATCAAGTACAGCGGTCGTCGTTTGAGCATCTACATGACAATGTGGATGAGTGCGTACAGAGCTGTAGGCAGTTAACAGTGTTTCTGTTGGTAAAACATCATCTGCTTGGTGTTTCGTTTTACGACACTGACACCCAAATTCATCAACCAGTATTGCAAGAATCTGGTATATCTCGTCACACGCAATTTCGCTTTTTTTACAAAGTTGCTGTTCAATAAAAGTGTGTAATTGACCATTAATGTAAAGGCCGTCTTGTTGAGTGAATTGTGCTGAAGTTTCCATATCAAGTTCTCTTTGTTTATGTGCTTAACTTCACTCTAGCCTGTCACTCATTATTAATGAAATTGTTGTTTTCAATAACTGATATTGATTTTATCAATATTGTTAATTTGTTATCTGTCGGCCACTGTATTTGCAAAAGCTAATAGTTCTCGACGCAGCCATTGGTGCGGGTTTGCATGGTGTAATAATGGGCTCCACAGCATTTTTACTTCAATGGGAACAATTTGAAATGGCACTGGACTTATGACTAAATCGGTGTGTTTTGCGAGCAACATCGCTTGACGTCGAGGCAGCGTGGCTATCAATTTAGGCGATTGGCAGAGCAAGCTTGCGACCATGTAATGGCGAGTGAATACACGAATATTACGCGTTTGTTCGAGCTGCCATAATGCTTCATCTACCCAGCCTAATTTTTGACTTCCGGATTTATTAGTCACCGCTGCTTCAACCCCCCAGCCAGCCCGATTTACCCAAATATGCTCTTGTGCAAGGTAGTTCTCAAGCGTTTGCTGTTGTAGATAAGGATTGTCAGGGTGACTTAAGCAGCAATAGTTATCGCGCCAGACACTGGCTTGGTGAAATGAACGGGGTAAACCATTAAAGCGGTTTATAGCTAAATCGATTGTGCCCTTTTCCATATCGTGTAAGTTGACGTCGCTTGGACTCAAAATATCAAAATTAAGGCCGGGGCTTTTCGCCAGTTGTTGGGTGATAAAAGGGGCTATTAAGGTTGATTCTAGATAATCATTTGCCATGATCCGAAACGTTATATTTGCAGTGCTTGGGTCAAACAGTTCACTTGGTTGCGTGATTTCTTCGGCCATTTTTAGCAGTGCTTCAATTTCAGGCTTGAGACTCAGCGCTTTGGCTGTGGGTGTCATTGTGCCAGCGGCTCGAACGAGCAAGGGATCGTCAAATAAATCACGTAACCGTTTTAATGCATTGCTCATCGCAGGCTGCGTTAAGGCAAGTTTATTGGCTGCTTTTGATACATTTTGCTCATCTATCAGTACATTTAAATACACCAATAGATTTAGGTCGACATGCCTAATATTCATCTGATCAATCTTATTTATTATCTTTATTAATTACCTAAATTAAAGCGTGCTTGCTATTGTGTGTAAACACGGCAACTAAAATAATCAGCATAAGTGATATCAATAATGCCTCAACACGATGCAATTTTTCGTAAAAAAACAGAGTCGGAACAACTAAAGAATATTATTGCCACGAAACTAGCCCGCGCTGTGTATGCAGGGTTTGAGGCCATGTTTGCAGAGTTTTTGAATATCACTTTAGGGGCACAAAGTCGGTTTGAACAACGTCAATGGCATCAAGTGCAAACAGCAATGAAGTTACGGTTACAGGTTTACGAAGGCCAAGTAAAAAAAGTAAGTGAAGCTGTAAAGATCATAGCTTACAGCGAAGTTAACGATCCTGCTCTGTGGTTATTAGCAAAACAAATTTATGCAGAAATGGTGAAAAATCACGAAAACCAGCCCATTGCACATACGTTTTTCAACTCGACATTTGGGGCTATTTGGGACTCACGTAAAATCCGTAATGTTCATTTGTTTGTTTTAAAGGCACGGTACCGCTTAGGGCCTCGTCCGTTTGATTCTCTGGTAAGTCGGATCTCGTTACAAAGTGGTTTTGAAAATGCGATAAAAACCCTTGTGAGTCGTCATGTATTTCGCTCCGATTATGCACATTTCACTGATGATATTGACATGTTGCAGCGTACTTTAATCGCAGGAGCAAAAAAACAGTGCCCACAGGTTTATGAGCTGTTAGCACTGAATGATGGGTATATCGAATACGCTAATTCATTATTTTTTAGAAATAAAGCGTGTTACATCATTGGGCGATGCATTGCTAAAAATGGTGATAATATGCCGTTTGCCATAGCCTTACTAAATAGTGAAAAAGGGCTGCACATTGATGCTGTCATGATGGGCGCCGATCAACTTAGTCTGCTATTTGGGTTTGCGCGAACCTACTTTATGGTCGACACCGACCAACCTGCGCGTTACGTTGATTACCTCAGCGTGCTGATGCCCCATAAGCAACGTTTTGAGTTATTTAACGCGATAGGATTTATCAAGCATGCCAAAACCGAGTTTTATCGCTATAAAGTTGATACCACTAAAAATAGCCCTCCTGATGATAAATACATTATTGCCCCAGGTACGCCTGGCATGGTGATGTTGGTATTTACGACACCTGGCTCTGATTATGTGTACAAAGTGATTAAAGATAAATTTAGCGCACCAAAAACCGCCACTAAACAACATGTCATGGCGAAATACGACTTTGTAAAGCAAGCCGATCGCGTGGGGCGCTTGGTTGATACCCATGAATTTCGTTATTTAGCGTTTGATTTAAGTCGATTTAGTGAAGAATTACTCACTACGATGAAGCGCCAAATTGGCGACAGTTTAATTATATCGGGTAATGCGCTTATTTTGCGTCATGTGTATGTTGAACGGAAAATGACACCGCTTAATTTATATATTAATCAGTGTGATGAACGAAAACTTGAACTTGTTATGATTGATTATGGTAAAGCTATCAAAGAGCTGGCAGGTGCAAATATCTTTCCAGGCGATATGTTGATGAAGAACTTTGGTGTGACCCGCTGGGGAAGAGTGGTGTTTTATGATTACGATGAAATTTGCCCGATGACGGCGTGTCAATTTCGAGAGTTACCAAAAAGTGCTGACTCGTTAGAAGAGTTAAGCAGCGAGAGTTACTTTGATATTGCTGAAAACGATGTGTTTCCGAGCCAATTCAAGGTATTTTTCAGTGCAAATAAAACGGCATTTTCATTTTTTAATGCTGTGCATCACGACATTTTCAGTGTTGCTATGTGGCAGCGACTGCAAGCGGCTATTAATGAGGGACAATTATTGGATGTGTATCCGTATAAACAATCGTGGCGATTTAGTGAAATGAGAGCAAAACAGGGGTGAAAAAATCTCAACCACGTAGTCCTTCATCGGGATCCGGTATTGGCGTATGCTAATACGAACAATTAAGGGAGTACACTATGCTAAAAATATTCGGCATTTCAAGTTTGTTGCTAGCCTCATTCGCGAATGCGAACCCGTTGGTGGGGAGTTGGCAGTTTGTTGAAGGAAAGTATGCGACAAAGGAAGGGTATGTTACGGCAAAAGCACCCGAATTAACCTCGGTAAAGCTAATTACCGATACTCATTTTAGTTATATTACGCAGAAAAATGGCAATTTTCATTATGCGGGTGGCGGCAAATATGTTTTGCAAGACCAGCAATTTATCGAGACTTTTTCTTATGGTAATGTGCCTTCATTACAAGGTAAAACCATGGCATTTGATTACAAAGTAGACGGTGATTTATGGCATCATACTTTATATGAAAATGGTAAATTGGTGGAAGCTGAAATCTGGCAGCGAATTAAATAGAAGGTGTTATGCGTTATATTAAGCACGAAAATTCACAGTTAACGTTTGCAGAAATTGAAAAGCCGAATATTAAACACGATGAGGTACTGATTAAGGTCGCCGCAATAGGCGTTAATCGTGCTGACTGTTTACAAAGGCAAGATAAATACCCACCTCCTAAAGGCGACAGTGAGATTTTAGGTCTAGAGTGTGCTGGCACTGTCGTCGCACAAGGGGAAAACGTTGAGGTTGATTGGCTTAATAAACCCGTTTTTACTTTGTGTGCCGGAGGCGCATACAGTGAGTATGTTGCGGTAGATGCAGCACAGGTGATGCCGCTTGCTGACTCAATGAGTATGGCTGAAGGGGCTGCGGTAAGTGAAGTTTATCTCACGGCATTTTCGGCGTTATTTCAATTTGGCAAGCTTGAAGCTGGGCAAACCGCACTTATACACGCTGGTGCAAGTGGTGTAGGTGGTGCCGCTATTCAAATGGCAAAAGCTATTGGGGCTCAGGTAGTCATTACTGCGGGGAGCGATGAAAAATGCGCGCATGCAAAAAAGTTGGGTGCCGATCACTGTATAAATTATAAAACCACCGACTTTGTGGAGTATATGAAGACACATCAGTTACAAGCAAATACAATTGTCGACCCCGTTGCTGGGCATTATTTAAATAAAAATGCTGCTGTTGCTGCAATGGATTGCCAAATTGTGATGTTGGCATTTTTAGATGCGCGCTTTGCTGAGGTTGATTTCGCACGTTTGCTGAGTAAACGTATTTCATTTCATGCTTCTACACTTAGAAACCGCTCTATTGCTTTTAAACGTGAACTAAAAGCACAGTTTATAGCTCGCTTTTATGGCGAACTTGCTGCGGGTAAATTTGACTTTAATATATATAAAACCCTGCATTGGCAGGATGCAACTGAGGCTCACCGCATTTTAGATAATAATGAAAATTCGGGTAAAGTGGTGCTACTGGTTGAATAACGAAAAACTGCCCACATTATTGAGCTTATTAGCAGTAAATTAATCAAGGTTAGTATGAACCCAATTATCGCAATGCTGAAAGAGCATAACGTGAGTGACGAAAAAGTACGTGAGCTTTTTCAAGCATTTATGGAAAACCCAATGATGGCTATGGGCTTAGTTCAGCAACTCGGGATCCCGCCCGAAAAACTTCAACAACTGATGGCGTTGGTTATGACACAACCGCATTTAATAAAAGAAGCGGCTGAGTCAGTAGGTATCAGTAATGACGAAGTTGAACAAGCGAAAGCACAGTTTAAAAATCAACAGTCTTAAATAGAATAAAAAAGGTTAGCTGCATGCTAACCTTTTTTATTGCAAGCGTGCTATTGATAAGAAAAAACGTCATCGAGTTTCTTATCAAACAATTGAGCAATCTTAAAAGCCACTTCAAGTGAAGGGGAATATTTGCCTTTTTCAATGGCGACAATTGTTTGCCTTGAAACACCGACGGCTTCGGCCAGAGCTTGCTGCGTCATTTCATCGTGATGAAATCGTAATTCTCGAATAGTATTACTGAGCTGTTTTTTCATTAGCTGTCTCTTCGATAGAAATACACCTTACTGGCTGTCGTGATAATCTCACTGATCAAAAAGCCTATAATGAGGTAGTGCATTATATTATATAAATCTGAAACTTCAGGTAATAACATGCGACCAGATACACGCTCTATCTGAGTGGCTAAAAATACACACATTAAAATAATTGCTGAAGTTAACCAATGGCCAAGCTTAGCGCTTTTAAGTTCAATGAGTTTATCGCGCTCATCATCACCTAAATCTGCTTCTTTGTGCTTAATGCCTGCAAGCACTGATTGCATAATAATTTCGAGTATCACCGCAGTAATTACGACCTTATATAAGTAAGAAACCATTGTATCTTGGCTTAGGTTTCCGTTTGTTTGTAATGAGTTAATACCAGTAAGGTAATAAATTAACAAACCAATAGTCACTCCCAACGTGCCCCAAATTGTCAGTTCTTTGTAGCTCATCTTTTATCATCCAGTGTAAAAAATATTTGACTTGGTGTTAAGTAAACTACTCATTGCTGGTTGTGTCAAATATTTTTAACACCATGTATGATATTTTTATCTTTGAAGTATTTCGTTACATTTAGCTAAGAACTAATTTGAACGGCAAAGACTCTTAATGAAACTAACAACAGAAGGAACGAATATGAATTGGCTTGCTAACGTATGGAAAAATAACCGTTCATTGATTGTATTCATCTGCTTAATGAGTGTATTTAGGAGTGCTGTTGCCGATTGGTATGAAGTACCCACAGGGTCTATGAAGCCGACAATTGTTGAGGGAGACCGTATTTTAACCGATAAAATGGCCTATGATTTACGGTTACCATTTAGTCATATCTCACTGGCGCGCCTTGATGAGCCAAAAGCGGGCGATATCATTGTATTTGATTCAACTGCTGCTAATAACCGCTTAGTTAAACGTGTGATTGCAGTGCCGGGTGATACGGTTAAGTTAGTTGATAATAAATTGATTATTAATGGTCAAGCACTTGATTACTCGCTAGTGGATGATGAAGCAGGGCAGCAAACGTATTTAGAAAATCTTGCGGGTATTAAACATGCAATTCAGGTGTCGAAGACCCCCTCTGTGATGCAGCATTTTGCGCCAGTGGTTATCCCTGCAGATATGTATTTAGCGATGGGAGATAACCGTGATAACAGTGCAGACTCGCGTGTAATCGGTTTAGTGCCGCGTAGTGAGCTGTTAGGAAAAGCAGAAAGGGTGCTGGTGTCGCTTGATTATGATGATCATTACTTACCCCGCAAAGAGCGGTTTCTTAAAGATTTATATTTAGCACCCTGAAGATGAAATAGTTAAGTGTGAGTAAGCGTCAGATAATAATTGGCTATTTATCGTTTTGTGTCTCAATATTGACTACATGAAAAAGATACGTCTAAATAAGGAATAATCAATGACGGACAGCAAACGATTTAAGCCTTTTATTGTTTACTTTTTATTGATGAGTTTTGTTGGGTTAGTTGCATGTGGTTCGAGTTCAAAGACTGAAAACCCAATCGCAACCGAGCCTGACAGCTCACTTCCTAATAATAGCACCGACATTGTTGATAATAGCGCAAGTGCTGATTATAACATTATCATTTATGGCAATAGTCATAGCGCAAAACTTGCGACCTTGCTTGAGCAGTTAATTTCGAGTGAGTTAAGTAATAGTCAGGTTGCGACCCTCACGGTGAGTGGCCGTTTTTTGGATGAAATAGTGAATTCACCCGGGAATATCGAAAAGCTAAAACAAAACAAGTGGAGTCATGCGATTTTTCAAGGGCAAAAGTATTCTCAATCGGGATCTGTAAATTATTCTACGGCAGAAACCGAGCGTCTAATTGCGAATGCAAAAGTGCTGGGAATCACGCCAATTCTATTCCCTGAACACCCACAAAGGGGGGATAGCAAAGAAGGTGAAGCGGTTTATAAGTTACATTTATCCATTAGTGATAAAGAAACGAGCTGTGTTGCGCCCATCGGTTTAGTGTGGGACAACGCGATAGCAAGATTACCAGAAGTGAATCTATACCATAGTGACGGTAATCATGCCTCGAATGCTGGGCATTTGCTAACTGCGATGACCTTTTATGAAATTATTACCGGAGAACTTGCCGATACGCTTTCTTACAGCGCCTCTTTCCCTATTACTGAGCAACAGCACCAAGTATTTGGCCAAATTATTACCCAAGTATTAACCGAACACCCCGCGTGCCCAACAACATAAATGCCGAATATAAAAAAACCGTTGTGTTTGCACACAACGGTTTTTTTACAATAAGGTTTTACCTTACATGACACGCATGCCTGGCTCTGAACCCTCATCAGGGTTAAGAATATAGATTTCTTTGCCGCCAGGGCCTGCTGCTAACACCATGCCTTCAGACATACCAAAACGCATCTTACGTGGTTTAAGGTTCGCTACCATAACGGTCAGCTTGCCTTCGATGTCTTCAGGCGCATACGCAGATTTAATACCGGCGAATACCTGGCGAGTTTCGCCACCTAAATCTAACGTCAATTTTAATAACTTATCAGCACCTTCAACGTGTTCTGCTTTTGCAATTTTCGCTACACGTAAATCAACTTTAGCAAAATCATCAAATTCGATTTCAGGGCTGATTGGCTCTTTCGCTAATGGGCTATTAGGATCAATCTTGTCTTTTTCAGCGACGAGGCTTTCTTTTGATTCTTCAATCATTTTATTTACTTTATCCATTTCAACGCGTTGCATTAACGGTTTAAATTTATTAATAGCATGACCCACTAGTGCTGTTTGCACACCTTGCCATGTTAATGCGTCATTTAAAAAGGCTTCAACATTGGCAGCCATTCCTGGTAAAACAGGCTTTAAGTAGGTGATAAGCACACGGAACATATTGAGACCAAGTGAGCACACGTCATGCGCTTCTTGTTGTTTTGCTTCGTCTTTAATTAACACCCAAGGAGCTTTAGCATCAATAAATTGGTTGGCTTTGTCTGCAAGCGCCATAATTTCACGAATAGCACGGCTATAGTCACGATTCTCGTAATGATTAGTAATGCTGTCTGATGCCGCTTGGAATTCACTTAGTAACGCTTCATCCATCACTGTGTCGCTTAGTTTCCCGTCAAATTTCTTGGTGATGAAACTAGCACAACGGCTTGCAATATTGACCACTTTACCAACCAGATCTGAATTTACACGCAGGGCAAAATCTTCAAGGTTTAAATCTAAATCAGTAATACCGTTGTTAAGTTTTGCCGCGTAATAGTAGCGTAGATATTCAGGGTCTAAATTATCTAGATAAGTACGTGCCTTTACAAAAGTGCCTTTAGATTTAGACATTTTTGCGCCATTTACGGTGACAAAGCCGTGAGCGAATACATTCGTTGGTTTTCTGAAGTTTGCCCCTTCTAACATGGCAGGCCAGAATAAACTGTGGAAGTAAATGATGTCTTTACCGATAAAGTGGTAAAGTTCGGCTTCTGAGTCTTCACGCCAGAACGCATCAAAGTCGATGCCTTTCTTGTCACATAGGTTCTTAAAGCTGGCCATGTAACCGATGGGTGCATCTAGCCATACGTAGAAGTATTTACCTGGAGCACCTGGGATTTCAAAGCCAAAGTAAGGTGCATCACGACTGATATCCCACTGCTGCAGGCCATCTGCAAACCATTCGTCTAACTTGTTAGCCATTTCTTGTTGGATAGTGCCAGAGTGTAACCACTCTTTTAGCATGTCTTCAAAGGCTGGCAAGTCAAAGAAGTAGTGCTCAGAGTCTTTTAACACAGGCTCCGCACCCGACATGACAGAACGTGGATTGATAAGTTCAGTTGGGCTGTATGTTGCACCGCATGCGTCACAGCTATCACCGTTTTGATCTTCAGACTTACACGTTGGGCAAGTACCTGTTACAAAACGGTCAGGTAAGAAAATGCCTTTTTCTGGATCAAAAAGCTGAGAAATAGTGTGCTTCTTAATGTGGCCCGCATCATTTAAGCGGTTATAAATAAGCTCGCTTAACTGCTTGTTTTCTTCGCTGTGGGTACTGTGATAGTTATCAAATTCTATGTTGAAATCAGCAAAGTCGCGTTGGCGTTCTACACTGACATTTTTAACCATTTCCTCTGGCGTGATCCCTTGTTTTTGCGCATTAAGCATAATGGGGGTGCCGTGAGCATCATCTGCGCACACGTAATAGGTCTCATGACCTTGTTGCTTTTGAAAACGCGCCCAAATATCAGTTTGGATGTATTCTAATAAATGACCTAAGTGAGTCGGGCCATTGGCATAAGGTAATGCGCTAGTAATCAGGATCTTTCGCTGTGCCATAATCATTCCGAATTGAGGATAGTTCGTTGCAAAAATGCATGAATATCATTATTTAATTCATTGCGAGTTGCCTATATACAAAACAACGCAATGATATTATCTAATTGTCTGGTTTTAATGCCTTGAATGTTACATAATTCCGAAGCACTTTTCATCAAAGAAACGCTATTTTATTGCTATGTTTGGACTGTCAAAATTATTCTCTGGTAAATCGGCTGAAAAAGAACCGCTACTTGATGCGTTAGCTGCTTATAGAAGCAGCGCATTTGCGATTGGGATTGAAGCCCAATGGGTAAAAGAAATAACAATAAATACCGACAAAAGCTTTAAGGTTAAGCTGGAATTACCCTTTGCTGGCAAGGGAGAATTAGCACAAATCGAAGAGTTTGTTAGCAATAAGCTCTCAGTATCGGTGAGCATCGACGCCGAGGTGTCATTACCCAACCAATGCTGCTTTAAGCAGATTAAGCAGATTGTACTTGTTGCATCTGGCAAAGGGGGAGTGGGTAAGTCGACAACGGCTGTGAATCTTGCCTCAGCACTTGAGCAAGAGGGAGCTAAAGTGGGGATTTTAGATGCTGATATTTATGGCCCATCGATCCCTTTACTTTTAGGTCTGCAGGGTGCTGAGCCTAAAACACTGGATAATAAAAACTTATTACCATTTGAAGCACATAATTTGAAAGCGCAATCAATTGGTTTCTTAGTGCCGAGTGATGATGCAACAGTGTGGCGAGGCCCCATGGCATCGGGGGCGCTTAATCAACTTATGAATGAGACCGATTGGGGTGAACTTGATTACCTCATCGTTGATATGCCGCCCGGCACCGGTGATATTCAACTAACCATGAGTCAAAAAGTACCTGCTAGTGGCGCTGTAATTATTACAACACCGCAAGATTTAGCCCTAGCTGATGCACAAAAGGGGATTGCTATGTTTAATAAGGTCAATATTCCAGTATTGGGTCTTATTGAGAACATGAGTTACTTTTTATGTGGTCATTGCGGCGAACCCAATCATGTATTTGGCAAAGATGGCGCTGTAAAATTAGCTCACCGCCATGGTGTGCCTGTATTAGCCAACATCCCTCTTGCGATTGAAATACGTGAAAGCTCGGAGCAAGGGCAGGTAATTTCTCGAGATAATGCAGCATCAATCAGCGCTACCTACAAAAATGCTGCACGTATCCTAGCCAGCAGCTTGCATTACCAGCAAACACAAAATAGTTCGGTAGAAATACTGATAACAGAAGATTAAACACAGAAAAAAATGTTAATTTCTTGTTTTTTATTACTCATTGTGACAATGAGGTATTTGTGTTTTTGTGCTTAATCAGTGCATTTACTGCCCTTTAGAGTGTTTTTTGTCTACTTAAAAGACACAAATGTTCGATTTTTGTTAATATTTTATTGACCTTTTCACAACCCTGACATACGCTTTTGTAAGCGCTTACATTGTTTGGCTTTTTATTTGCCCTTAAATGTAAGCGCTTACAATTGGCTGATTAAAAAAATACTTATACCGATCAGCTGAGTACTAACAAACACTCATGTTAGGGTTCAATGTAATGAACAGAATTAAAACACACATAACACAACTTGCGATGGCGCTTTCTGTAGCGACATTAGCTGGCTGCGGTGGCTCTGCCACAGAAACAAAAATCGACACTATCAACCCAAGTGAACCCACTTCTGATTGGGTGATGATATGGGAGGATGACTTTAATGGCGATTCAATTGACGATGGTAAATGGAACTTCGAAGTTGATTGTGCCGGTGGGGGTAATAACGAAAAACAATGTTACACCGACAGCAAAGATAATGCTTTTGTTGAAAATGGCATTCTAAATATTGTTGCACTGCCCGCAGAGGAAGGTGCGACTAAACCGTATACCTCAGCACGTCTAAATACTCGCTATAAAGCTGATTTTAAATACGGACGCTTTGAAATGCGCGCTAAACTGCCAAGTGGTCAAGGTGCATGGCCTGCCTTTTGGATGATGCCCACAGACGAAGTATACGGCGGTTGGCCCCGCTCTGGTGAAATTGACATTGTTGAAGCCGTGAACCTTAAAGTGCCTACCGATGATGGTCTAGAATCAAACATCTACGGAACATTGCATTATGGTAAAGAGTGGCCAAATAACGATCAAAGCGGCAAAGCGTATACCTTTGATCAGGCGTCAAACCCTGCAGATGATTTCCATACCTATGCAATAGAATGGCAAGAGGGAGAAATTCGCTGGTATATTGATGACTACCTCTACGCGACTCAGCGAAAGTCTGAACTGCTTTATAACGCCAGCGGCGAAGCGCTAGCGCTAAAGCATAAAGGATGGTATTCAGAATATTTCGACCAAACAACGGGTGAACTAACGACATTTTGGGATGCTTCACCCTATGATCAAGAGTTTTACTTGATATTAAACTTTGCAGTTGGTGGTGATTGGCCAGAAAACGTTAATGCGACGGGCATAGATACGAGTGCATTCGAAAATGGTCAAGCGTTCGAAATTGATTATGTACGAGTTTATGAGTGTGCTCAAAATCCAGACACGGGTAAAGGCTGTGAAACTGTCCGCCCAGGGTATGACAGCGTAGAAGATGCACTGGTAGAAGGTGCTGCACCAGCCCCAACGCCGCCAAGCGATGGCACGGTTACGCCGCTTACCATTTTTGATGGTAGCTTCAATCCAAATTGGCCTGCATGGGATTGCTGTGGTGGTTCTACACCCGCCCTTGTTGAAGATGTAGAGCGTGGCGAAGTAGTTGAGTTTAATATTGGTGCGCAGCCAACAGTGAATGGATTTATTAGTCGTGAAGCCTTTATCACTGACGAAAATGGTGTTGCTTCACCTTATGATGCAAGTGCTATGTTGGAGGATGGTTACGTACGATTTGATATGCAAATCATGTCATTACCTGCCACGCCAGATGCTCCTTGGCTTTTTAAAATAGAAAGTGACGAGGGCAGTTCTGCAGTCGAAATGAACCTTAACATGAGTACTGAAGGTGCTGAACCTGTCGTCGGTGTATGGCAAACCTTCACCTTTCCACTGCAAGCACTTGCAGATGCAGGATTAAATGTGTCACTTATTGATGTCATCATGATCTTCCCTGCATGGGGTCAAGGTGAGGGTGCAGTTTATCGTGTTGATAATGTTGAAATTACAAACGGCGCATCGACCTCTTTACCTTCATTAACGTTATTCACAGATGAAACGAACATTGACTGGCCGTTGTGGGATTGTTGTGGTGGCTCAACGCCAATTGAAGTCATGGATGATGAGGCTCACGGGGTAACAGCAGAGTTTTCTATCGGTGCTCAACCGACAGTTATGGGCTTTATTAACCGGACATCATCAGGTGGTAGTGGTTCACAATTTGATGCGACAGCGCTTGTGGACGAGGGGATGTTGCAGTTCGAAATGAAAGTGATATCTCTGTCGAGCACACCAGAGGCAGCGTGGTTGCTAAAAGTTGAATCAGACAACGGTACAACCGCTGTGGAGGTTAATCTGAACACCAGTGTTGAGGGGGTTGACCCTGTTGCGGGTGAATGGCAAACCTATACTTTCCCTATTAGTACGTTGCTGCAAGCAGGCTTAGATGTCAGCGCTATTGATGTGATCATGATTTTCCCTGCTTGGGGTCAAGGTGAAGGGGCTGTATATCGTGTAGATAATGCACGTATTTATGCACCAGAACCACAGTCTGATCTCACATTATTTGCTGATAATGTCGCTGAGCAATGGAGTATTTGGGATTGCTGCGCAGGCCGTACACCAACAGTTGAAACGGATGATGAAGCGCATGGTGCTGTGGCTGAGTTTAAAATAGGTGCAACAGCTACTGTTATGGGCTTTTTAGCTGCTGATGGCGTGAGTTTTGATGCTTCTCATATGGTTTCTGAAGGGGTTGTTCGTTTTGAAATGAAACTGGTTTCAAATGCCAGCAATCAAGATGCGCAGTGGTTGTTCAAAATCGAATCGAATGATGCAGGTCAAGCTGTTGAGCTTGCGCTAAGTGCTAGCCAAGAAGGCGTCGAGCCTGTGGTCGGGGAATGGCAAACTTACACCTATACATTGTCTGACTTGCTCAGTGCAGGTCTTGATATTAGTGCAATAGACGTTGTCATGGTATTTCCCTCGTGGGGCATGGGAGAAGGTGCGGTCTATCGTATCGATAATGCCGTGATTACAAACCCATAATTTCATCTGACAACAGGCTAGGGTGCACACAAAACAGCACCCATTTTACATGACAATTTTTTGCAAAAGCAGGTAATCATGAAAAGCACAAAATTAATTAAAACACCTCTTGCAGCATCAATCGCAATGATCCTGACAACAGGGTTTGGCAATCTCTCAATGGCGTATGCTCAAGATGAGCAACAGCAAGTAGATAAAGAAATCGAAGTCATCGAAATTAAAGGTATTCGTGGCAGTATGATCCGTGCCATGGACATGAAACGAGACGCAACGGGAGTGATTGATGCCATCTCAGCAGAAGAAATGGGTAAATTTCCCGACACCAATTTGGCCGAGTCATTACAACGTATAACGGGTGTCTCTGTCAGCCGCTCGAATGGCGAGGGGAGTGAAATCACAGTACGGGGGTTTGGCCCTGAGTTTAATCTTATCATGTTAAACGGACGTCAAATGCCGGGGACGGGTTATACCCGCTCTTACGCACTTGAAAATATTGCCGCAGATGGTGTCAGTGCGCTCGAAGTGGCTAAGTCAGGTCAAGCTGATGTGCCAAGTGGGGGCTTGGGGGCGACGGTCAATATTATCACGACTCGCCCATTGAATAGCCCTGGTGAAAAATTTAGTTCCTCAATTAAGGCTATTCACGATTCGTCAAACGAGGCAGGTGATGATGTAACTCCTGAGTTTTCTGCCATGTACAGTAATACCTACGCTGAAGATTCTGTTGGTTTTGCGGTATCGTTTTCTCATCAAGAGCGTGATTTTCAACAGCAAAATGCCAATATTCAGGGTTGGCAAGCCAATGTCGATTTACCGACGCTAGATGAGGGGGCATTTATCGACCCGCGTGCAGTCGACAGCGAAGGTAAACGTGTTGGTAATCATTTCTTCCCGAAAGATATGAACTACAGCATTGCGGATGCAGAACGTGAACGTACAAATGGTCAAGTGACTTTGCAGTATGCGCCCATTGATAACTTTGTTGCTACGCTTGATTACACAGCAAGCCGAGCAATCACAGGCGTTAATACCGTTGGTTGGGGTATCTGGAACGAGTTCGGTGGTAACATCAATCGCTATGAGCTGGATGAAAACGGTACTGCTTTATTCGCTGATATTAGTGGTAACGATGGCTCATTCACAGCAAATCGAGAAACCACTGAAGTTAAAGCACGCTCAATTGGTTTAAACCTAGAGTGGCAAATTAACAATGAATGGGAAGTAGAGTTCGACTACCACGACTCTAAAAATGAAATAGACAACGGTGCTGATGACGGATTAGGTTCATCGGGGCAAATCATCCTCGGTTCAGATCAATTGCGTAGTAAGGTTTACGATTACCGTACAGGTGAGATCCCGCATGCTTACGTTAATTGGAACAACGGGACTACGGTACTAGACCCAAGCGAGATTGACTCAAATTTCAGCCAGTTTATTTACTCTCCGGGTGAGTCGAACGTTGAGCAAGCGCAGTTGCATACACATTGGTTTAATGAGCGTTTTGAAATCCCATTGGTAAAAGTGAAATTTGGTGCTGCACATACAAAACAAACCATGGGTGGGTTCACTGCATGGAGTGGTTTGCGAGGGGGTCCTGGCTTTAACCCATCATTCACAGAAATCTTTCCTGATGGCATGTTCACCTACAAGGAAACGGGTGACATGTTAGATCAATTTGAGGGGGGAGGCAGTGATTTACAACCGAACTATTACTATACCTACAGTTTTGAAGAGGCTTTAGCCCGGCAACTCGCTTACTTAAACGAAGATCTTTTAGGTGATAACTACTATTCAATCGATCCCTTTTTCGATGGCATTGACAGTGAAAGTTATGTTGAAGAGAAAACGCAAAGCGTCTACGTGAATACGTTGTGGGAATTTGATGTCGCTAATCACTTTGTACAAATTAATGCTGGGCTTCGCTATGAAGAAACGGATGTCACCAGCACGGTACGCCAACGTGTTGAACAACAAGTGAATTGGGTGAGTGAATCAGAGTGGATCATGCAATATGAAGCTGGCGGCACCGATAACTTTTACCAAGAACAAGGCAATTATGATATTTGGTTACCTAATATTGATGTAAAAGTAGAGTTAACCGATGAACTCGTTGGCCGTGTTTCGTGGGGTAAAACGATGGCTCGAGCTCCTTTGGGCGATTTAGCGGGTGGACGCAGCCTGACCGGCAGTCCAAAACCGGGTGCTCGCACGGGTGGGCAAGGTAACACGAACCTGTTGCCATTTGAGTCTACAAACTTGGATGTGTCTATTGAATATTACTACGGCGAAGGCAGCTATGCGTCTGTTGGTTACTTTAAAAAAGACGTGGATAACTTTATTCAACGTCAAATCACTGAAACGACAATCGATGGCCTTTACGATATTTTAGACGGGCCGCGTTATCAAGAAGCCATTGCAGCTATTGAAGCGCGTAATGAGCAAGTCACAAGCAAAGCCATTTTTAACGAAATGATTGCCCTTGGCTATGGTAATGCTGATGGTGAAATAGAACCAAGTAGTTCAGACCCGTTAATAGTGTGGAATATTACCCAGCCGCAAAACACGGACAGTAAGTCAGTTGATGGTGTAGAGGTTGCGATACAGCACTTGTTTGGTGAAAGCGGCTTTGGCTTAGGTGTGAACGCGACATTTGTTGATGGTGATGTTGAATTTGACGTAGACAGCCTAACACAACAGTCGCCACTACCAGGTTTGAGTAATTCTGCAAACTTCCAAGCTTTCTATGACAAAGACGGTTTGTCGGTAAAAGTGACCTACGCATGGCGTGACGCTTACTTGATTGGTGTTGGCCAATCACAAGGCTCAGCGGATGCACCACCACAGTTTGGTGACACATTCGGGCAGTGGGACTTAAGCGTAAACTACGATATAAACGAAAACATGACGGTGTTCTTTGAGGGAATTAACCTCAATAATGAAACCGAGCGCGGTTATGGCCGTTACGAAGAGCAGTTTTTGTTTGCTCGTCAATACGGCGCTCGTTACGCAATTGGTGCACGCTACAGGTTTTAAACAACACGTTATCTCCCAAGACATGAAAGCCGCTCTCTGAGCGGCTTATTTACTATTTTGCGCACTAACATCGCGAGAGTACGAACTCGTTAACGTATTTGAAGGTTCATATTTTCTCAGCTTATGTCGCGTCTTGTTATACATTCATTGTATTAAAAAAATCATTTCACCCCATACTAAACGTAAAAGTTATTCTTAACGGTTTAAATGAGTATAAAAAATTAATTCATGAAGAAATGTCTGTAAGACTAACTTGATAAGTGAGTTTTGTGTCACAATAATCCCAGCATACTGTGAGCTTTAACGCTTATTGATTGCATTAAATGCATGAACTAACGTGAAGCAAGATAATTTTTACAGCGCAACATGTTGATAATAACTGTTTGGCTGTTTTAGGTAGAATAATAAATGAGATTATCAGATACCCATATTCAGCAATATATTAACGAGGGTCGTATCGTTATAGAACCTTCACCGAGTAAAGACATGATTTCTGGGGTGACGGTAGACTTACGTTTAGGCAATAAGTTTCGAGTGTTTCAAGATCATACCGCAGCTTACGTTGATTTAAGCGGTCCGAAAGATCAACTTAATAAAGCGATGGAATCGATTATGAGCGACGAAATCGTGTTAGCGGAAGAAGAAGCCTTTTTTCTTCACCCAGGCGAATTAGCCTTGGCGATTACGCATGAAAAAGTTACGTTACCCGCTGATATTGTGGGTTGGTTAGATGGCCGCTCCTCACTCGCTCGCCTTGGTTTAATGGTGCACGTAACGGCACACCGAATTGACCCAGGTTGGTCAGGTAATATTGTGCTTGAGTTTTATAACTCGGGTAAATTGCCTTTGGCATTAAGACCCATGATGAAAATAGGGGCGATGAGTTTTGAGACCATGACCAGCCCAGCCGAAAATCCTTACAACACCCGTAAAGATGCGAAATATAAAGACCAAAACTCGGCGGTAGCGAGTCGTATTAGCGACGATAATAAGTAAGCTTTTCTTATGTGGCCTACGGGCCACAGTACTTTAATTGCAAATCGTTCCCAAAAGTTGGCAATTTACGCTGTTCCCCCCCATACTTTTAGCTGGTGTTTAATGGCACGGAGCTAAAATGCTTTCAATCAGCAGGTGCATCCTTACGTTTTATAAACAGCTGGTAACTGCTACTTGTTGTCTTTTTTTGTATACCTTTACAGCGACTTTAAATGCGGCTGAACTCCCTGTTTGGCTGATAAACACTGATGACCCAGTTTTTATTGTTAGCCAATCACTGCAGCAGAAATTAGACGATAAGCATAAAGTAAATATGCTTGAACCCAAAACACTTCGCTTAAAAGCACACAGTTCGTATTGGCTTGTCATCGACTTAAATAAGTTACCAAGTAATCAAGACTACGTTGTGTATATTGCTGAACCCAACTTAACGTGGAAAAAGTTTTATCTTCTTGATGATTTATTACAAATTCAAAATAAAGATAGATTGGCATCATTAGTCAGCTTATCGAGTGTGAGACCACATTGGTTAGTCGATCACAATCGTCAAAATCGCTGGGCACTTCTTAACTTCCAACATGAGCATGCGATATCAATTGAAGTCGGGGTTGTTTCAGCTAAAACGTTTGAAGTTAATTTACACCAAACAATTTTGGGGTATGGCGCTATCCTGGGTGTATTGGTTTTATGCATGTTTGTATGTGGGGTGTATTACTTCATATCGAAACGCTTTAAGTATCTGACATTAAATGCTTACTTCGTTTTAGTGACCATTGGATTTATGATAGATAATGGTTTAACGAGCTTTTTTGTTAGCGGGTTAGAGTGGAGCGCTAAGTGGCTTGTAAACCAGTATGCATTGTGTTTTGGTGCTTATTTTTTGTATCACTTTGCTGCAATAAACAGACTTAAAAGTCACTATAAATCGGTGTGGATCGCTTTATTAAGTGTGTCAATTATTACTACAATAATGGCTTCGTTATTGCCACAACTCAATCTGCAATCGTCGTACATTTTTAGTTGTATCGTCTTTTTAATGCTCGCAGGTATTGCGATTACTATTTTGTATAAAGGAAAAGGTGAGCGTACGCGTTTAAGATTATTAATGGTGCTTACGTTGTCTGTTCAAGCGTTTAGTTGGTTGGTGTGGAATGGCTTTGGTGTTGGTAATCACACCATGCAAAATGTCATTGTATTATTCACATCGTTAGCTATTAGTTCATTGTTGTTACTTAAAGATAGACACAGAATTTCATCATTTAATTATTCAATGACACATGATGCGGATACAAAATTACCCAATAAACAATTGCTACTGAGTGAAATAATGAAAAAAGTAGCGCACAAACAACATTTTTCTGTGATGTTGTTCAGGCCCCATGTCTTGGTAAATGCCAGAGCAACATTTGGCTATGAGCATGCTAATAACTGCATTGTGACTACGCTGGATGTACTTACCCAACAGCTTGAATCGATTAATGCTTTAAGGCTGGAAACCCATGTTGATCAAGGTGTCTGGATAGCACGCGTTGATGACAGTATTTTTGCTTGTGTTGTAATGGGGGAGTTGGAACTGAGTCATATAGAGCAATTTGCTTGTTTGATTCATGGAGTGTTTGAAGAGGGCATCACGCATAACAATGTAAAATTAGTTGATAGTGTTGATATTGGTGTTGCCCATTATCCTTTACATGGTAATACCGCCAGACAAATTCTACAGTGCGCGATTCAAGCTATGAGTGAAAAGCGCCTGCAAGGTGAGCGCTGGCGTATGTTTGATTTAGAAAGTGCGAGACTCTCTGAGCAAAGGCTGCTCATTGCCGCATCATTAAAATTAGCGATTGAAGAAGATCAATTAAACTTACATTTTCAGCCACAGATATGTTTAGAAACGGGTGATATTGTGGGTTGCGAAGCGCTACTTCGTTGGCATCACCCTGCACTTGGAGCAATCGGCCCTGATACCTTTATTCCGATTGCTGAGTCCTCAGGGGTCATTAATCAACTTACCGAGTGGGTCGTTGCGAAAGGCATAGAATGGCAAGCAAGGTTTTGTGAGTTAATACCTGAGCATGTCATTTCTATTAATATCTCGGCAAAAGATTTGCTCAATAAAGATTTACCTGTGCTGTTTATTACTAAGTTAAATGAGCTAGGTGTAAGTGCTGATTCTGTGATGCTTGAGTTAACAGAATCAGCGACCCTGGAAGAAAGTAAAAATATAAAAATAACACTGGACGATTATCGCTTAATTGGTGTGAAACTCGCCATTGATGATTTTGGTACAGGTTACTCTTCACTCGCTTATTTAAGTCAACTGGGCTTTGATGAGGTGAAAATTGATAAGCAGTTTGTTCTTAATCTCGCTTTTTCGTTAAATGATCAAAGTATCTGTAAAGCAACCTGTGATATTGCTAAAACGCTCGGTGCCAAAGTGGTGGCCGAGGGCATTGAAGACCCGCAGAGCTTGGCCATTTTACAACGTTATGGCTGCCAAATAGGGCAGGGATATTACTTTTCTAAACCGCTTGAGGCTGACGATTATTTACTGTGGATCAAGAACTTTAAGTCGGTTGATGTTAGCCACGATGTAAAAGCACACCTAGTTGATTAAAATACCGTAATAATGCGTCTGAGCAGCGTGATGTATGCTCTATGCTTGGGTAAATTAAACCACCGTCATTTAAGCCACTCACTAAAAAACTATTTTTAATCGCAGGATGGACAGCAATGCATTGCTCAAAACACCGTGCCGCAAGTTCTTCTGGCATGCTCATATAAATATGCTGTCGTTGTTTATCAAAGGCTATCGATTGTGTGACGAACTCGTTTGGGTTATTACCTTGAGTATCTAAAAAAACCTGATGAAAAAACTGATTGAGGAAATGATTTAACGGGTGTGTTAAATCAGGTGTTTGGGTTAACCACAATGATGAGCAAAACTGCATGGGTTGTCTGTGTGGGAACATATGCTGGCAAATATGGTGATCAAAGGCATGAAACCACTCATGTGCGAGGGCTCCTCCTCCGGCATTTTTTGCCAGAGCAAGTGTTTGGCTTTGCGCATTATAATGTGCTTGCACTCCTTTTTGACCGCCATGACCGAAAGCAAAATTCAGTTTTCCACGAAGGCCCATTGCCACAGGTGGTAATGACAGTATTTGTGCGAGATCTGCCAGCGCGTCATAAATTAAATTTGCAGCTAATAATCGTTCTTGCTTGGTAACCCAATGACCCACAACGAGGGTACGAAATCCGAACGTGTCGCGAATATCGTCAAAATCAACTTGGTCATCAAAACGGTAATCGGGACCTTGGCGGCTAAACCCCGCACTTAAACGTTTAGACACTCGCATTATAAGTAACGTGCCTTGACTGCTTGAGGCATGTGCTGAGTTTGTTTTTCAACAAGCGCCGTGAGTAAATGATAAAGCGGGTCAACATTACACTGTTCGATTAAATTAAGGCTCTGTGCAACGGCTTCTAATGTCGACAAGCTATCGGCGCGAGGTGCTTTTCTGATCACGTATTTGTTTTTTGGTAAAGTGGCGAAGCTGACAGCCTTGAAGTGCTGCAAACTTGGGGTCAGCATCAGCATTTTGTAGGCTTTTTTCCATGTGCCATCAAGCACCACTAAATGAGTAAGCTGTTGTTTAAAGTCTAATGTTGCATCAGTGCACTTATCAAGCATGATTGCATTATCGGCGGGATACAACAGTGCCGTACTCTGTGTTGGCAGTGAGGCAAGCTCAGGAAAGTCTTGCTCAGACTCACCACTCAAAATAATACAGTTCGCTAAACCTAATTTAAGCAGGTGCGCTGTATTTTTAGTTACTTTTTCTTCGCTAGGATGACGTAATATAATGATTTTTAGTTTATTATTAATTATGCTTATCGCATTACATAAGCAGGTTCTGACTGAAAAGCCACAACCCGAACACAGTTCTCTAGCCATATTAAACTTCTAGCATACAATTAAAGTATGGCTATTATACATGAGCTCTGGTCATAGGGTTGCTTTTTTATAATGAACAGCTAGAGTTGCGATTTAAATGATGACGTTTTTGATCAAGGGATAAACATGACGACGATCACAATAGATGAAGGTGCACTTGAAGGTATGGAATCGCTTTTGGGTGATCAATTTGCCGACACCTTAACCTTTTGCTGCAGTGAGTTTCAACGCTTGAGTGGTGAAGTTTTAGCGAATTTGGATTCAGAAAATGAAGTTGCTGCGCGTCATGCACATAGCTTAAAGTCAAATGCTGCGCAATTCGGTGCATCGAGCTTATCTGATGTTGCTCGCGAAATTGAACAGGCGTTAAACGAGGGGCATGTGGATACAGCAATAGAAAAGTCACAAAACCTTGACGCGCAAGTTGCAGGTTCAGTTGAAAAACTACAGGCCTGGTTTGCTGGTCGCTAATAACTTGAATTTATTTCAGTTATAACCTCAAAAATCCACTAGCGTGGTTAGCCTCTGCTAGGTTAGTCTTAGGGTCTAATAGTAGAGGTAACCATGTCACAAATAAAAAAGAGTCACAAACTTAACGGTGTCTGTTATGACATTCGTGGGCCTGTGCTTGCACAAGCTCGAAAAATGGAAGATGAAGGTCAAAAAGTTCTCAAGCTTAATATTGGCAACCCTGCGGCCTTTGGTTTTGATATGCCTGAAGATATGCACCGCGATATCATCCGTAACTTGTATTCAGCCCAAGGCTACTGTGACTCTAAAGGCCTTTACTCTGCCCGTGTGGCTGTTTATCAACACTATCAGCAACGTGGATTATTCAACCTAGATGTCGACCATATTTATATCGGTAATGGGGTGAGCGAGCTTATTCAAATGACGACTCAAGCATTGCTTGATAACGATGATGAAGTACTGATCCCAGCACCCGATTACCCACTATGGACCGCGTCTGTTAAATTAGCGGGTGGTAACCCTGTTCATTATTTATGTGATGAAGAACAAGATTGGTTTCCAGATATTGCTGATATAAAAAGTAAAATTACCTCAAAGACAAAAGCGCTGGTACTGATTAACCCGAACAATCCAACGGGGGCTGTCTACAGTGATGACTTATTAATGGAGCTTATTAATATTGCGCGAGAGCATAAGTTGCTGTTATTAAGTGATGAGATATACGAGAAAATTTTATATGACGGCGCCACACATACCTCAATAGGGGCGTTGTGTGATGATGTGCCTATTATTACCTTTAACGGCCTTGCAAAAACATACCGAGCAGCGGGCTTGCGTATGGGCTGGATGGTATTAAGTGGCCGTACAAGTGTAATGGAAGACTTAGTGCGTGGTTTAGATATGTTGGCATCTATGCGCCTGTGTGCCAATGTACCTGCACAATATGCGATTCAGCAAGCATTGGGTGGTGTACAGTCAATCGATAATCTAATTAACCCCGGTGGGCGCTTGTGTGTGCAACGTGATATTGCATGGCAAGGACTAAATGCGATAGACGGCATTAGTTGTAAAAAACCAAAAGGCGCACTGTATGCCTTTGCAAAAGTTGACACCGACAAGTTTAAGATTAAAAACGATGAACGCATGATCTTAGATTTGCTGAAAGCCGAAAAAATACTGCTCGTGCACGGCAGGGCATTCAACTGGCCTGAGCCTGACCACTTTAGATTGGTGTTTTTACCGAACAAAGATGATTTAACTGAAGCAATGGGTAAGATGCAACGATTCTTTGCAGATTACAAACAGAGCTAAAATCAGCGATCATAACAGCGAGCTAAGGCTCTAATGCCGTTCACTTTAGGTGAGCGGCATTTCTTTTTATGGAGTAACGATTGCTCGCCGTTACTTTTACCAGTTCGCAATAATACTTAATAATACTTATTCCAATGTGCAATAAGACTTAATCATTTTGAGGAATTGAACCTGTCGCTACCCGCGTTAAAAATCTCTGACTTACGACTGCATAGATGCAGAGCAATTGCCGATAACACCTAAATAACGACATTTTTACCTTATTATCAACGCGGTTTTATTGCCTCAAAATAGATTACTTAATTAAGCGAATTAGTATTACTATTAAAAAGCCTTATCTACGCGAACGGTGTTATCACTTAAATAAACAAGACGAACTTTGTCACCTTGATTAAATATCATCCGACTATCCTTGTCTTGAACGACCATGTATTGCTCGCCACTTTCTACTTGAATCATTAACTCAACAAGTTGATATTCAATATAACGGCTTGATTGCTGACGGTTGTGTGCAATCGACCCGCCAATCATTGAACCAAGAATAGTTGCCACAGTTCGACCACTTCCGCCGCCAAATTGATTCCCTACAACACCGCCTAATAGTGCGCCGCCAAAGGTTTTCCAGCCATTTGTTTGGTCTTTAACCAGTTCTTGCTCGGTAATATTACGAACTGACTGCACTGAACCAAACAAAACTTGCTGCACGGGAACCGCTTTATTACGCTGATAATCTGCGTAACTCGGCGCACTGAGCAGTAAACATAGGCTAAATAAACTAATAAGGTACTTCATATAACCTCCTGGCTACCAGCCAAAAGTAGATTTTTCGCGTGTTTTACGGATTTCAGTTTCATCAGCCCACTCAATCAGGCCACTTTTTAAATCCATTAAACGCATTGTGAATTTATAATAGACATCGGCTTTATCTGCATTAGATTTTACAATGCTCGACAGGTTACCGTATAACATATACTGCGCTCCCACTTGCTGACCAAATGCGATTGCAGTATTGGGATTGACGAGCGGGTCGACATTTTGGAAATTAAGCTGTTCGCGCACCGCTTCGACACGCGTCATATCAACAAAACGGAATTTACCGCTGCGTAATAATTGTGTCGAAATAGAGTCAGTGATTGATTCTGTATCAATATGCTCGCTGGTTTTATTTTTTATCCGCTCAACAAACACGATAGGACGCGAATTTGCTGTTAATGTCCCCACAACAGGCGATGCCAATAACGAATCTGTCATTTGGCTGGCGACCTTTTGCAAATCAGTTGAACCAAAGTTGATATCGGTTGTTTCAACAGCCTGAGCATCACCATAACTGACAACTGCTTTGTTGGCACAGCCAGATAACAGTAACGACGTTGCAATTGCGATAGCGGTGGCTGATTTCACTGAATATAATTTCATTGTGGCTTCCTTAATCTTCGAATTCTTGTGCTTCTGTTGAGACTTCACGAACAGCAAGCGAAAAGGTGACTGCATCAGATGTTGGGGCTAAGCCCGGTAGTTGTGTTTTTGCAAAACCAAACAAGGTAATTGCTTGCCATGGTGAGTGATTGCCTTTTATGACAAACCCATCGGCGTCATACCAAGTAAATTGATATTGTAAATATTGAGACTTTTTATACTGACTTGCTAATGTCACAACCACATCGGTTAAGCCATTGGTTTGGCGAGTTTTTACATCAGAAATCGCAAGCTTGTTACCAAGTTCAGGGTTATTAACAATAAGTTGTTGATTATATTGTTGTGATGCTTGCTCGACACCGATACCAGAGGTGGTTGGGCGAGAGGAGCAAGCCGCAACGAGTAATAGGGTTAGTAATGGCACTAAATATTTCATTATTGCTCCTAGAGTTGGACTACATGTGAGTCAAAGTAGTTATTAATAAAGGTTAGGTAGACAAAGGTTAACCCCTGCTTACTAACCGCAAAGTCAATTTTTCCGTGCCCTGACACCCACAGAGAGTGATTACCAGGGGTCATTGCTGTTTGTGCGATACTTAACTGATTTGGTAAAGTTAACCAACTGCGAGTATCTGCTTGCTCAGAGGCAAGGTTATATATATTCGCTAAAATATTGCCGACATCACCACCACTTCTGGCAAGTTCTGCACGCATTTTTTCTTTTGCCACTAGCCTCAAAACTTGTCGTGAAACTCTGCCCGCGCTTTGATCTTTCAATGTTTTCGCTGCAAGTGACTCAAGCCGAACTATCGGCGTGAGTGTTAAACTTTCACCCGAGACCGTGATATTTTTTTGTGAGCTCACATAAGGCACGTCACTGTATACGGGCATGGCGATACTGTAAAAACGCGCATCGCCACGCGAAGTATAAATGGGTAACCGTAAATTATATTCTTGCTTAGCAGGGATCAGGCCTTGCTCGGCAATAATAATAACCTGACCTTGATTGGCGTTGACCTCATTGAGCTTACCAAAACGCTGACTAAAAGTTTCAAAGTCTTGATCAAAACCTTGTTTTTTAGCGAGTCGTAATACATTTTGTTGTAAATATGTATTATCGGTGTTTATCTCTAGGGCTTTTTTATAATCGATATAGGCATCATCAAATTGTTTATTCGCCTCATAAAGCATACCCGATAAATAAAACGTAAAAGCATTTTGAAAACCGTTCTTCACATCACCAATTAGCGTGGTCATGTCGGGGTAGCCAGCGGCGGCTTCTTCAGTGCGTTTATCGAGCTCAGCTTGATTATCTTTCAGTGCATCTTCTTGTACTTTGTTTGCACGCCTTATTTCTACTAAAGCCGATTCTAATTGGTTTTCAAATACATAACTAAGCGCTTTATAGCTATGCAACATAGTCATTTCGTACGCGGGTGGTTCATAACTAATGACTGAGTCATTGGTTAATAATGCGTTACTTTGCTCAAGACCTGCGCTTATTTGTAGTTTTGCAGCTTGGCGCTTTTTTTCCATATTCATATAAACAGCTTCAAATGTGCTGTTAGCCTCAGAGTGCTGATCTGATAAAAACGCTAACCGCGCAGTTTCCAGCTGATTTAACAAATAGTTACTGTGCATTGAACTGTTACTAGGTAATAGTTGGTTGGCTGTGTCGATATCATTTTGGCTGACAGCTTGGCGCACTGGCCTTAACTGTGTTGCATAATCTTGGAATAGATCAGTAATACCTATGGTACTGCAACCAGATAACAGTAAAACAGCTCCAATAAATAAATGTCGATGCACTGAATACTCCTATAAGACAATGTAATCAGAGTAGCATACGCGACTTAACCGTCTATGATAAATTATGTAAAAAATCGTAAGTGATTTACGTTTAGAACGGTCTTGTATTTTATTATCAAAAGGATATCTGTATTTTGCCAACCACTGTGTTCTATACCTTGATGGCTTTGTGCGCTTTTGCCGCCAATTCTTTATTGTGCAGAATGGCTTTACAAAGTGGTGATATTGACCCTTTGAGCTTCACTGCCATTCGTTTAGTAAGTGGTGCATTGACCTTATTTTTGTTAATGAAATGGCAGGTTAAATCAGTTAAGTCGATGACCGTTGTGGACAAAGGTAATAACCTAAGTGCATTGAGTTTGTTTGTGTATGCGCTGTGCTTTTCAATTGCTTACGTTAATTTAAACACGGGAACGGGGGCGCTGATATTATTCTCAGCAGTGCAATTGACGATGATAGGGCACAGTATTATTAGCAAAGAGCCATTGCGTAAATTGCAGTGGGGCGCACTCATTGTTGCTTTTGCCGGCTTTGTGTATCTAATGTTACCCTCTGCAACGGTTCCATCCTTATTACCCGCGGTGTTAATGGCTGTCAGTGGTGTTGCTTGGGGAATATACAGTATTCGAGGAAAAACATGCGAAGCGCCTCTTCAAGCAACCGCGTATAACTTTCTTAGGAGCTTAATGCTCGTACCCATACTCATTTTGTTAGTGGCGATGCAATGGCACGCTTTATCACCTACCGGCATTTGGCTTGCTATAGCCTCGGGTTCACTGGCATCAGGGGTTGGGTATAGTATTTGGTACTTAGTGTTACCTAAACTCAAAAGCAGTCAAGCAGGCGTTGTTCAACTTATTGTGCCTGTACTAGCAACGTTTGCTGGTGTGGTATTTTTAAATGAGCTATTAACCATGAGGTTAGTGATAGCCAGCGCCTTAATTCTTGGCGCTGTTATGGTGTTTCTATTAGCAAAAAGGCCAGTGAGAACGTAACTTATTGTGGGCTATTTACATTTAATACATAGCGTTCATATAAACTGTTTAACTCGGATAAAATGGCTTTTTTGCCACATAAGTCACTCTCAGTTATGCGCTGTTGTAATGTGTCGATAGAAAGGTACTTCATCATGTTTGCTGACTGCGCTATATGGCTGATATGCCATGGTTCAGGTGCAACGCCACCCATGTACTCTCGGTATGGACGAAAAAAGCCATATTTCTCGAGATTATCATCAAGCCACGCTGTTAATCTAGCAAATGGCCCAGAAGTTGAATACTCTTCTGGGCTTAATTGCAGTTGATAACTATCACTGATGGCTGCAGTGTCGTAAATATCTAAATCGGTACCAAAATGATGTCGACTCGCGCCGGGTAAGGCTGAATAAAGCATAATTGAGTGGCATTTTTCAGCATCGCTCAATGCCGATAGGTCAACGGTTTCTTGTTCAAGGGTATAAACAGGGCGAAGGCCTTTAAATTTAGCATTCCAAATTGCACTTTGGCGCGTAAAATCACGAAAACTTGAGGCAATTCTAAGCTCAATTCCAGCCCTTTTAGCGCCTTGTTGTAATGCTAAAAAGTCGGTAACAATATCTGCATGTAAACGGTGGTTCTGCAGCTCAACTAAATGTGAGCTACTTGACCCTGTAACGCATTGCAGTAAATAGGGCTGACTCATGTTAACAATTGCTCGAGAATGGTTTCGTATATCTTTGCAAGTTGAATGAGGTCGTCACAGCTCACGCATTCATTCACTTTATGAATTGTGTCGTTGCGAGGACCAAGTTCAATGACTTTGGCACCTGTCTGTGCGATAAAACGTCCATCAGACGTACCGCCTGTGGTTTCAAGTGCAGTATCGCGACCCGTAACGTGTTTAATGGCGTTTACCGTTGCGTCGACGAGCGGACCGTGGTCGGTTAAAAAAGGTAAGCCATTAACAATCCAGCTTAATTCGTAGTTTAAGCCATGCTTTTCAACAATTTTAACAACGCGTTGTTGTAGTTCTTCATAGGTTACTTCGGTGCTAAATCTAAAATTAAATTGAATGTCTAACTCACCAGGGATGACATTGCCGGCACCGGTGCCACCATTAATGTTTGATACTTGGAAACTGGTCGCTGGAAAAAACGCATTACCTTCATCCCACTGAGTTTGGCTCAGTTCTGCAAGAACTGGGGCAGCTAAATGGATGGGGTTTTCAGCAAGGTGAGGGTAGGCAACGTGTCCTTGCACTCCTTTGACAGTTAAAAACCCTGTGAGAGAGCCTCGGCGGCCATTTTTTACAACATCTGCGAGCACATCACGCGAAGACGGTTCGCCGACCAAGCACATATCAATCTTTTCACCACGTGCTTCGAGTGTATCAATCACTCGGGTTGTACCATTGATAAATGGGCCTTCCTCGTCAGAGGTGATTAAAAATGATATGGAGCCTTTATGGTCAGGGTGTTTAGCAACAAAGCGCTCAGTTGCGATAACCATTGCTGCTAAAGAGCCTTTCATATCTGCAGCACCACGGCCATGAAGCATACCGTCTTTAATAAGGGCTGAAAAAGGTGGGAATTGCCAATTTTTTTCTGGGCCTGTCGGGACAACATCGGTATGTCCGGCAAAACAAAAGTGGGGAGATTCAGTCCCTTTTCTTGCCCACGTATTAAGCGTGTCGGTAAAAAATAGCGACTCAATATTAAACCCTAGCTTTTCTAAGCGTTCGTTCATAAGCGCTTGGCAGCCTGCATCGTCAGGGGTGACCGATTCTCGTTGGATGAGTGCTTGGGCTAATTCAATAACGGGATCAGTCATTAGGCAAAAATCTCGTCGTATTGAGCAGCTTTAAATCCTAAATGATACTGACCGTTATGAATCAGTACTGGACGTTTTATCATTGCTGGTTGCGCGACAAGGAGTGCTAAAGCGCTTTCTTTATCTAAATTTTGTTTTTGCTCATCAGTGAGTTGACGGTAGGTTGTGCCACGCTTATTGACGAGTTCTTGCCAGTCTATATGTTGTGCAAATTCGGTGATAAGGTCGATACTAATGCCGTCTTTTCGATAGTCATGAAAAGTAAAGTCATAATTTTTATCAGATAAATATTTCTTGGCTTTTTTAATTGTATCGCAATTGCTGATACCATACATGATCGTCATAAATTCTACTTTTTAGTTACTGTTAGTAATGTATCTACCCCAGCGGTGACCTGAGATAACGAAAAATAAAGCGGTCCAAGGTTTGCAGCATTCAACACACACAGTGTGCCTATCATTGGGCGCGTTAATTCACGTAAATCGAAATACGCTAAGCGTTCGCCTTGGGAAATTTTATTGCCGTTTAATTTAGCAATGTTGGTGTGATTAATGTGATCATCTTCAGATGAAAAATATAAATTTATTAAAATTTTCAGGCCATTGTTTGCTTGTAATAGGTATTCTTTACCCGCATTTTTAACTTGTAATAAGGTGCCATCGAACGGTGCAATAATGTTATGGCTTGTGAGCTCAACAGAAATCCCCGGACCCAATGTCGAAAACCGAAAAAAGGGCTCAGGGTGTTCTGTTATTGGTTTTACCCGACCGCTAAAAGGGCTTTTAATGGCCATTATTTGGCTTTTTCTTAGCGTACGCTCTGGCAAGTATTTTACGTCGTTACTCATGGGGTTACTTTTGCTCACCGAGTACATGGTAGCCGTCTTTTTTTAGCGCAGTTATGGCTTTTGGCATACTTTGTTTTTTTACCAATACATAATCAGTGTCATACGTTGATAACGCAAAAATTGAAATAGAGGCTTTTGCTAATACCCCAGAAATATTTGCCATTATCCCCGTTAGTGAAAAGCCCAATGGACCAATCACTTCAAGTGCTAGCCAATCAGTCTCTTGATCAAGGCTTTGAAGTTCAAAACTACTCGGACAAACAATCGATAATTCGTCAGCAGTTTTAGCAATAAAAAAAATGGCTTGTTGAAGTAAGGCAGGATCAATTGTGTCATTGACATCAAGGCTATGAATCGTAAGTTCTGTGCTATGAAGCTGTAGCGTTTGTTTTGACATCTGTAATCCTATCTAGGTCGCCTTTAAATTTATAGTATATATAAATACGAGTAAGTTAAAGCGCAATAAATTTAGTTGCCGTGTTTTTAGTCAAAGAGGGGCTGGAAGGTTGTCCACAGAATCTGTGGATAAATATGGGAATAGCTCAGTATAAAGAAGGTAACAGGCTAATTTATAAGTGAATTATAAACTAGCCTAATTTTTGAGGGGTTATTTTAGTAAGCTTTCTGCCTGTTTTGCTTGAATCGCCGTAAGGGCAATTGTGTAGACAATATCGTCAACTAATGCACCGCGACTTAAGTCATTCACAGGTTTACGCATACCTTGCAACATAGGCCCAATACTGATGAGTTCTGCACTTCGTTGTACGGCTTTGTAGGTTGTATTACCGGTATTAAGATCTGGGAACACAAAGACAGTTGCTTTACCCGCAACAGGGCTGTCAGGCGCTTTCTTAATTGCGACATTTTCCATAATTGCGGCATCGTATTGAAGAGGACCGTCAATGATGAGATCAGGGCGTTTTTGCTGCGCTAACTTGGTGGCTTCACGCACTTTTTCAACATCAGCTCCTGAACCTGATGTGCCAGTACTGTAACTGATCATCGCAACACGGGGTTCAATGCCAAATGCAGCGGCAGAGTCAGCTGATTGAATCGCAATATCGGCGAGTTGTTCAGCCGTTGGGTCAGGGTTAATAGCACAGTCACCATAGACTAGCACTTGATCAGGTAACAACATGAAAAACACCGATGATACTAATGACGAGCCTGGTGCTGTTTTAATAAGTTGTAATGGCGGGCGAATCGTATTAGCAGTGGTATTAACGGCCCCTGATACTAATCCATCTACTTTGCCTTGTTCGAGCATCATCGTACCAAGTACAACGTTATCAAGCAGTTGTTCTTGTGCAACGACTTCTGTTAGGCCCTTGCTTTTACGAATTTCTACCATTGGTGCAACATACTCGTTGATCACATCTTTAGGTTCAACAATGGTTACATGGTCGTTAAGCTCAACACCTTGCTGTTGTGCAATACGTAAAATCTCTTCTTTATCACCAAGGAGAATGGTTTTGGCAATCCCGCGTTGGCCACAAATTGCGGCAGCTTTAATTGTACGTGGCTCATTACCTTCGGGTAACACAACCGTTTTGTTCGCTTGGCGTGCTTTGTCTGTTAATAAGAAACGGAACGCTGGCGGTGACATTTTTCGGGTGCGACCGACGCTTTTCGCAAGACTGTCTAGCCAGTCAGAGTCGATGTGGCTGGCGTTATGGTGCTTCACTTTATCGATACGTTGGTCATCATCACACGGCACTTCCATATTAAAGTTGTGCAGCAGCAATGAAGTGCGCCAAGTGTCTTCTTTTGTGGCAATAATAGGCAAACCAGTGTCCATTGCTTGCTCACATAACTGCATAATACGGTCTTCAGGTTTAAAACCACCGGTGAGTAATATAGCGCCAATTTTTGTACCATTCATTGCTGATAAGCACGCAGCAACGAGTACGTCGGAGCGGTCACCGGGCGTAACCAAAAGGACGCCTGGGGTAAAATGGTTTAAAATATTTGAGACCGTGCGAGCACAAAAAGTAACGTGACGTAAACGTCGGTGTGCCATATCACCTTCATTAATGACTTCCGCTTTTAAGTATTCACATAAATCTTTAACGCGAGGTGCAACAAGATCAAAATCCCACGGAATTGAACCAAGTAATTTAAATGGGTGTTTTCTAAAGATAGGCAATGAAGCTAAACGGTTTAATTCGTTTTCAAGTTGCTCAGGTTCATGCGCTTCAACAAGGTCAGCACGTGCGCGGCCTTCTTCATCAAGTGGGGCATTCACTTTATTAAAAATACAGCCTAATACGCGAGGGTGATTGACTCCGCCGTAGTTACCAGAAGCAATTTCTAAGCGGTCTTCAATTTGGTCATTACTGTCGTTGCTTGGGGTTAGCACAAAGACAATATCAGCCCCAAGAGTTTGCGCTATCTCACGGTTTACTCGCCCAGCATAAGGCTGGCGTCGCGTTGGCACCATGCCTTCGATGATGGCAATTTCGTCTTCTTTTATGGTGTTTTCAAAGCGTTCAACAATTTCTTCAAGTAGATCATCTCCCTTACCATCCCCAATCATTTGCTCAGCATAGGCTAAATCAAAAGGCTTAGGTGGAGTGATGGGGGAGCCATGAGTCACAATTTGTGTTGACTTCTCGGGGCCTGTATCACCTGAACGAGGCTGTGCAATCGGTTTAAAAAAGTTTACTTTTAACGCTTTTTGTTCAAGTGCGCGTACTAAACCAACCGAAACGGATGTTAAACCAACCCCTGTTGAAATAGGGATCAACATTATTCTGCGAGCCATAATTAACACTCCTTCGCAATGCGTGCTGCGTCGTTTGCTATTACCCATTCTTCATTGGTTGGAATAACAAAGGCTTTTGTAAAGGCATCACCTTGTGTGATTAAGCCTGCGTGACCAAAGCGTGCGGCTAAATTTGCTTGATCATCACAAATAAGGCCTAAAAAGCCTAATTGTGTGATCACTTTTTTGCGAATGATGTCTGAGTTTTCACCAATACCCCCGGTAAAAATCAGCGCGTCTAGGCGCTGCAAAGGCACCATAAATGCGGCTATTTGTTTTGCTAATCGGTAGCAGAAAATATCAAGCGCAAGATTAGCCTGCTGATGACCAGCAACAGCCGCTTCTTCAATTGTGCGACAATCGTTAGATAACTCACTGATACCTAATAGACCACTTTGTTTGTTTAGTAGATCATCAATTTCTTGTACAGAATAGTTAAGTTGCTGGGTTAAAAACGTAAATAAACCCGGGTCAATGCTACCGCTTCGCGTGCCCATCATAAGGCCTTCAAGGGGGGTTAGGCCCATACTGGTATCAACACTGTTGCCATCTTTAATGGCGCACACAGAACAGCCATTACCCAAATGAGCACTGATCACATTGGTTTGTTCGCGTTCTTTGCCAAGTAATTTTGCCGCTTCACCCGCTACATAGAAATGGCTGGTACCATGAAAGCCGTATCGTCTCACGCCATGCTCTTTGTATAACGAGTAAGGTAGGGCATACAAGTAAGCAATATTTGGCATTGTTTGATGGAAAGCGGTATCAAATACTGCAATTTGTGGCAGCGTTGAAAATGCCTGCTGCGCAGTGCGAATACCAAGTAAATTTGCAGGGTTATGCAAGGGGGCTAAGGCTGCCGTTTTTTCAATCGCAGATAATACATCGTTGTCGATTAGCACTGACTCGGTGAAATGTTCTCCACCGTGAACAACACGATGCCCGACAGCTATTAGGTTGTCTGCTAAACCTAAACTATTCACCAGATTAACTAACTCAGCGATTGCCGCGTCATGTGCTTGACCATTTGCTAGTTCAATAACTTGCTTGTTGCCCTTGTATTTGTACTTAATTGAAGGTGTTTCTGAGCCTAATCGTTCAGCAAGACCAGAAATTATTTCGTCGGAGGTGGTGGCGTCTAAAATGGCGAACTTTAGACTTGAACTACCACAGTTTAATACTAAAACATGGCGTGGTGAGCAAGGTTGCAAAGGCATAGCTGAGTCCTAAAAATACAATATCAGAGTGAGTACGGCTTGATAATTAGTGTTCTGTGCCAGTATAGTAAAAACATATTTTGTTGCTACACTTAACAGAGTTAGGTCGTAATTATACTAAAGTCTTGTTGACTTGTGCCGATAATATTTTATCTCATTTAGTTGTTAAACGTTAGCCTGATTAACAAAAAACTAGGACAGGTTTTGCAGGGATTGTGTCCGGGAGTGTGTTACACTCACATGTGAAACAGTATGAAAACCTAGGAGTGATGATGCAAAAAAGTGTCATGTCACAAGTGCAAACAGGTCGCCAATACGCCAAAAAGTGGCCTATGCGACAAGAGCTTGCTCCCTTGTTTGCTGAATTTAAAGTGATAAAAGCCACTGAGCTTGCCATTACAGTAATGCCTATACTGGCAATGCTGACTGTGTTTATGCAAGTAAACTACTTAGGCAGTGAATTTTTCCCACAAGCAATTACAATTGCATTATTTTTTCTGTCATTACCATTGCAAGGTTTGTTGTGGTTAGGTAAACGCGCAGAAACTCGGTTAGAGCCTGCAATGTTTAACTGGTACACAGAGCTTCATAGTAAAATGAAAGCGCATGGTTACCAGTCGCAATTAACGACTGAAAAACCACGCTATTCTGATTTGGCTCAACTGCTAAAAGATATGTTCGAAAAAATGGACAAAGCCTTCACAAAAGAACACTTTTAGTCACGAATAAACTGGCTCACATAAAATGATAATGTCACTGTTTGCGGGCCTTTTTGTTCTATTTCTTGCCAATGTTCAGGGCGAAATTTCCACGCAAATGGCGTCATCATTATCAAATGCTTAATGTCTTCAACACTTAATACGGTTTGTTGCTCAAGTAGCTCTGTCGATTTTGTGCTAAAACCATTGGGCGCTTCTATCTGGGTATGTGGTTTAACATCTGCGTAAATAAACGACTTTAACTCTTTAAGGTGCCATGGGCCGGGGCTTGCCACAATCAATGTGCTTTGGGGTTTTGCTAGGCGCGCGAGTTCGTCTGCAAAAAGCGGGGCAAAGACACTTACCAGTACATCAGCTTCACTATCTGCAAAGGGCGATTGGCTAATTGATGCGACACTAAAATGGGCATTTTCATAGCGTTTTGCGGCATATTTCACTGCCGGTTTCGAAATATCGACCCCATACACTGTTGCATTCGATGAGTTCGCTATCGCTTGGGTGTAAAACCCTTCGCCACAGCCAAGATCTATTACTGACACAGGTTTTAATTTAGAGACTAAGCGAGCAATAGCGTGCTGTAAAAAGCCATAATGGCCAGCAGATAAAAAGGCGCGGCGCGCTTGTACCATGTCGAGGTTATCACCCGGTTGCTTCGACTTTTTATTTTGTACGGGTAATAAATTTACGTAGCCTTCTTTGGCAATATCAAAGCTGTGATTATTCACGCAGCGATATGTTTTATCAGTTAAAGTCAGTGCGTGTTTGCAAAGCGGGCAGTGGTAGTGAAGACTCATGAGTCTAAGTAGTCCTTATCATAAAAGGTTTTAACCCAATGTGGGCGATAGGTGATCAATAAGGTAATAGCCATGCCATTGAGCATCGCTTCAGGAAACCAAATTATGGCACATAAAATTAGGTAGTTTTGCGAAATTTCAATCAAGCTATATTCACCCATAACGTAATAGAGCATGCCACTGGTGAGTATTTTAATACAGGCGATGAGTGCAGCAGTTAAAAAGGCACAGAAAAAGATATAGATAAAAAAGTGTTTTGGTAAGTAGGTATAGCAAAGCACAAAACACAGGTAGCTGAGCGAAATGGGTATAAAGGCAGTGAAAAGTAAGTGAATCGGCAGAAGGCTTATGGGCAACTGAGCCACTAAAATCAACAAGGCACTTGCCAGTACACTTGCAAAAATTGCCAACCGCCAGCCTAAAATAAGGGTAACGGCACTGACCCCTAGTATATGCAATTCGAGGCCAGGTAAAATACCGGCTTTTATACGCCACAGCACAGCAAGCACAAGTGCACAGGCAAGCACACCTACTTGTCTGATTGGCGTTGCCAATAGCTGTGCAAAGCTGTTTTTATCAAAGCTAAGCCAAAGTATGAAAGCCACACAGCTCCACAAAGGGAGCTGCCATTGCAATTGCTCTATCATGCGTCAAAAGAAGACCAGATTGGGGCGTGATCTGATGGCTTTTCGATTCCACGTAATTCGTAATCGATACCAGATTCGACACAACGCTCAGCAAGAGTTGGAGTTGCTAAAATAACGTCGATACGCAGTCCTCGGTTGTCATCAAACCCTTTCGAGCGGTAATCAAACCACGAATACTGCTCTGTTTTTTCAGGGTAAAGTTCGCGGAACGTGTCTTTAAAACCCCAATTTAATAATGTGGCTAGCCATTCACGCTCTTCAGGTTGAAATGAGCATTTACCGGTTTTTAACCAACGTTTACGATTTGGCTCACCGATACCAATATCGAGGTCAGTCGGTGAAATATTAATATCTCCCATCACGATTACATCTTGATCTGGCGTGTGGTTATCATTTAAATGCGTCATTAAATCTTTATAGAACTGACGTTTATAAGGAAATTTTGTTTCATGAGCAATGTTGTCTCCTTGCGGAAAGTAACCATTCATTACCGTTAAGTCACGGCCATTTTCTTGCGCCACAGTTACGCTGATCATACGGCGCTGTGATTCGTCTGTATCTGTTGCAAAACCTTTAACAATAGACTTTGGCTCTTGCTTACACAGCATAGCTACACCGTAATGCGCTTTTTGACCATGAAAATAAACGTGATAACCCATTTTTTGCACGTCTTCGAGAGGGAAGGCTTCATCGTGAACTTTAATTTCTTGTAAGCCAATGATATCAGGCTGATGTTTATCGATAACGGCTTGCAATTGATGTAGACGAGCACGCAGCCCGTTAATGTTGAATGAAATTACCTTCATCGTGCACCTATAAGTTATTTTTGTTTAGAACGAGTAGGTTAATTCTACCATCAAACTAACGGCTATTCATGAGCAAATTTTGAAAAACACTATGAATAAATGTTGCACAATTGATTGACTTCTTAAAGGTATTGTTAACTCATTATTAATTATTAAATTAAATAAATAATTCAGTTGATCTGCTTATCTTTGTTTATATAATGCGCGAACACACCCGTTCAAATTATGTACTACTTAAAGGTAAACCATGAAAAAACAATTAGTGATGCTTTCAATTGCGTCTATCTCATTTGGCACATTAGCAAGCAACCCGAGCTACTTTTCTGCAGACAACAGTATCGAATCTAAGTTATGTAGTTTAAGTGCAAATGAAGGGTTTACCGCTGCTCGTAAAGAAGCAGCAAAACATGGCATCGCAATGTCACGTTTTTCACCAAGTATTTTATGCAATGGAACTGACATTCGTGAGCTCGCTAAAAAAGCACCCTCACAGCATGTTCCAAAAAAAGCGCAGGTTGAAGTTTTTGCAAAAAACCAGCAAAAAGAAACTCAGCTTTGTATTACAGCACTTAAGCAAGGCTTAACTCCTGTGCGTGAGAAAATAGGTAACTTAAATTCATTAAAATGTAATGGCGAAGCGGTGACAGACTTTGTAAAACGCTACCAAAACGCAGCAATTTAATGAAAATAACTGTTTATAAAACAGGTGAGTGTTGCTGAATGACGCAATAACTTACTCTGAATGATAAAAGCGCTCTTTGTAGCGCTTTTTTAATGACTAAAACTGTCAAAAAAGTCTCTGTTTTATCCACGCTGCAAAAGCATGGCGTAAATTACGCTGGTTTTTAGTAATAAATTTTCCAACCTTCAGTGACTTCTGTCATAATAGAGCGTTAGTGAAATAAAATGACCTTTAGGTGCAATGGCTACAAAACGTATCAGTGATGAACAGCTTGTCGAAATCATAGAAGCCGCGATTTTTGTTGCTGGAAAACCGCTGTCTAAACGTCATTTAAAAGAAACGGTTTTGGCTGAGTTAAGCGTATCAATGCCCAGAATTAATAATGCAATTGAACAGATTCAAACGCATTATCAAACTCGCGGCATAAAACTTGTTGCTGTTGGCAGTGGGTATCGCTTTCAGGCCTGTGCAAGCCTTGCGCCTTGGCTTGCGAATTTATGGCAAGAACGTGCGCCTAAATATTCAAGAGCGCTGTTAGAAACATTATCTCTGATTGCCTATCGACAACCAATCACCCGTGGCGAAATTGAACAAGTACGAGGTGTAACGGTGGGCTCAGGAATTATTAAAACGTTATTAGAAAGAGAGTGGATAAGAGTTGTTGGGCACAAAGAAGTGCCAGGGCGCCCGGCGCTTTATGCAACGACGGCCACTTTCTTAGACTATTTTTCATTAGCTGGTTTAGATGAGTTACCGCCTTTGCCTGATACTCAGGAAAGTAAAATCAACCAGCTATTGAGTGATCCTTCTGTGAGAGAACTATCTGAATGAGTACAGTAGAAACTGAAAAGTTACAAAAAGTGTTGGCGAGAGCGGGTGTGGGTTCGCGCCGCGAAATGGAAAAATACATTGATGCAAATCGCGTGAGTGTAAATGGTAAGGTTGCCCGTTTAGGTGATCGTGTTGAACCAACTGATGTAATTCGTGTCGACGGTCATGTAGTAAAAATTGAAGATAAGGCAGAGCGTATTTGTCGTGTATTAATGTATAACAAGCCAGAAGGTGAGTTATGTACACGTAAAGACCCAGAAGGCCGACGCACAGTATTCGATCGTCTCCCTCGTGTTGATGGTGATCGCTGGATTGCGGTCGGGCGCCTAGATATTAATACGGCTGGCTTAATGTTATTTACTAATGACGGTGAACTGGCTAACCGCTTGATGCACCCAAGTTATGAAGTAGAGCGTGAGTACTCGGCGCGTGTATTTGGTGAAGTTACTAACGAAACGTTACGAAATTTGACTAAAGGGGTTGAGCTTGAAGATGGCCCTGCGAAATTTTTAAATATAAAGCCGATGGGTGGAGAAGGCATTAACCGTTGGTTTAATGTGACATTAACTGAAGGCCGTAACCGCGAAGTGCGTCGTTTGTGGCAGTCACAAGATGTTGAAGTGTCTCGTTTGATCCGTATTCGCTATGGTAAGTTAGAACTTGATAAACGTTTACCGCAAGGTGGATGGGCAGAGCTTGACCTAGATACAGTGAATTATTTGCGTAAAACCGTACAGCTAGGCCGTGAGACACAAACTAAGCTATCTGCAATCCCAGATAAGCGTAAAGAGAAGCGCGCTAAGATTAATCAAATTCGTAAAGCGGTTAAAAAGCATAATCACCGTGTTAAACAAACTAAGCGCCGTTAATGAACAGTAAAGCGCGGGTTTAATACCCGCGTTTTTTATTTTTGCTGTGCATCAAGTGATTGACCATTCACTTCTTTAGAATCATCACTCATCAGATATAAATAGGTTGGCATTAAATCTTCTGCAGTAGCCAATTTATCTCTGTCTTCACCTGGGTAGGCAGACGCGCGCATGGCTGTCCGTGTTGCACCAGGGTTAATACAGTTAATACGGGTATTAGTTTTACCTACTTCAGATGCCCATGTTTGCATCATCCCTTCAACTGCAAATTTTGAAATAGCGTATGCTCCCCAAAACTCACGCCCTTTACGGCCAACGCCTGACGATGTGAATATCACAGAAGCACTCGGCGATTTACGAAGTACTGGGAACATATATTTAGTGATCATAGCCTGCGCTGTCACATTAACTTTCATGATATTTTCGAAAGTTGAAACGCAAAAGTGCTCAAGCGGGCCGAGCGACCCTAAAATTCCAGCGTTATTGAGGAGTCCGTCTAATTTACCAAATTGTTGTTCTATAGTAGCAGCTAGATCACGGTAGTTTTGCTTAGTTGCGCCTTTTAAGTCCATTGGCACAATAGCAGGTTGTGGACCACCCGCATTGATAATTTCATCGTAAACAGCTTCAAGTTTACTGGTTGTTTTTCCAAGTAAAATAACAGTGGCACCCTGCTTTGCATAGGTTAATGCGGCAACGCGACCAATACCATCACCGGCACCTGTTATTAGAATTACTTTGTCTTTTAGCGCATTCTCAGCAGCTTTATATGTGTGCATAAAAGTACCATTGATTACATTTTTTTCTATTTTACCATAGCAAAAAGCCAAGTTATCGAATTTATTGCAAATTAAGGTGGCGAAAATTGAAACTTTACGTTAACTTTAACTGGTCTAATGTCTTATTAATAACCTAATTACATTAAATTAACTTAACTAAAGGCAGTCTAGCGACTACTTTTATACTTGAACACACAATAACAATAAGATTTGCGCGGAGCGAAATTATGAAAAAATTGCTACTTTCACTAGCCATTGCATCAGTCATTACCGGCTGTGGTGGAGGAGAAACATTAGAAGATGTAAAAAATGACAGCCCTCCTATCATCCCTAGCGCGACAGTTAAGTTTGACCCTGCCAACGGTGTTATCTCTGTGCCAAATGACTTATTAATGAGTGGCACACTAGACGGTACACTGAATATCCCTGGCGAATTAGATGACAACAATGTCAGTGTTCCTCGTGCCGCGTATGCTAATCCTCAACTTGCATTGGGTGCACTCGATGGTTGGTCAACACAGACTCCGTTTAAAATCGACCTCGCATTCCCTCCAGGTGTTTCGCTTGATGCCGCTTCGGCGGGGGGGCCTGGTGCTGTACGTATTTTTGAAGTTGTGATGGGTGCAAGTCAAACTGATGAGACCTGTTCACAAGTACCTGCAGGTATTGCATGTAAGCTGGTATCAGAACTCACTTTTGGTGTTGATTTTATTACGCAAGGTTCGAGTGATTCTGTCGCTGTTATTCCGCTAAAACCATTTAAAGCGGGTAGTACATATATAAATGTATTAACGACGTCGTTGTTGGACTCTGAAGGTCGTTCAATTGAGCCTTCGTCTACGTATGCGCTTGTTAGTGAAGAAGCACCGCTTATTACTGATTCTCAAAAGTCACTTCAAGCAGTTATTAACAGCTATGAAAATGCTGTCACTTCAGGTGGCCAAATCAGTAAAGATGACATTATTTACTCTGCGGCAATGACAATGCAATCAGCAGGTCAAGTATTAGGCACTGTTAAACAACTGCTAGCTGCCAGCCTAACCCAAGACGCTTTACCGCGTCCTACAGTGCAAATCCCAGAGCGACCTGTTATGACAGTTGAGCAAGTATTTGCATCACGGGGTATTACTGGTTTATCGCCAGCTTTTGCAGGGGTGCAATATCAAAAAGGCAGCGTGATGCTACCCATGTACCTAGGTACACCGACGGGGACTGATGTCAGTGATTTGTCGGCAACCTATTGGCAAGGGTTGTGTGACAGTGGTGTGGCAGTACTTGGTTATGCGTCTTCTGCGGGAGCATCATTTCCAACGGATCCAATTAGCGAGAATGATGGTCTTTGTATGGCGCTAAGTGGTGGTAAATTGCGTGATTTAGGGCTTGACCAAACGAAACATCTAACTAAGTACAATACCATCCCAAAAACACAGAGCATGGCTAATGTACCGGTGCAAATTACGAAGCCAATTTTGCCTGTAATTAATGCTGTCCGAGTGCAATTAGGAGAAGATGAGCTTGTAATGCCAGAGGGTGGTTGGCCAATTGTTATTTTACAACATGGTATTACGTCTAAAAAAGAAGACATGTTAGCCATTACGGCTCAGTTATCAGTTCAAGGTTTTGCGACTGTAGCAATTGATCACCCAAGACATGGTGAGCCGCGGTGTTGATGTTAATGGCGATGGCACCGATGATTTTAATGCATCGACTGGGTCGGTGTTAAGCTACATGAACTTGCAGTCATTATTAGTTGCACGTGATAGCTTACGTCAATCGGTAGCTGATTTATTAGGTTTACGTATGGGCTTGAACTTCACAGGCCAAGCTGATCTTAATGCACAAGATGTCTCTTTCCTTGGCCATTCACTGGGCTCTGTAGTGGCGCCTGCATTTATCGCGGTTGCTAATTCACCGTTGGATGAACAAGTTGATCCACTGTTTAATGTAAAAAGCGTTGCACTGGCCAGTGGGTGGCGGTGGTCTTGCTAGTTTCTTAATCGAATCAGCTAGGTTTGGCCCATTTGTACAAGGTTCTGTGTTACTTGCTGCTGGTATTGAAGAGTCGGCTGAGTTTAGTGCGTATTCACAAAATGAAGCACTTTCAAATTGTGGTTCTTTAGCCGCTGATCAAACGGCTTTTGTAGCATGTGCATATAAAGAGTATGTAGGTTCATTAACTATGGCTGGTGAAACCGAAAAACTTGCTAATATTCAAGGCGTAGTAACGCAATTTGCGTTTGCAGCACAAACCGCACTAGACAGTGGCGATCCCTCTAACTATGCATCTGCAGTTGCAGCGCTTGGTACACCAGTATACATGAGTGTTGTTGTGGGTGATGGTGCAGATAATAAAGCAGACCAAGTTATTCCACCGATGGTTGCAAGCAACCCAATTGCAGGGAGTCTGCCTCTTGCAAAGCTTATGGGGTTAACGACAGTGGCTGAAACACAAGCGCCTACCGCAGATCCTATGAGTTATGTTGTTAAGTTTACTAAAGGACATCACAGCTCTGTGCTAACACCTGTGCCTACTGAAGACTCAGGTGCAACAGCGCAAGAGAGTGCAGCAGCGACCACTGAAATGCAGCTGCAAATTGGGACTTTCTTAGCAGCTCGCGGTCAATTTCTACAGGTTACGAATACGGATGTTGTCACAGAATAAGTGAAATCCGCCAATTAAGTAAAAAGCCACATAATGTGGCTTTTTTTTGCCTTAAAGCATGATAAATTGTGGCGAATTAACAATTAATGGAGAGAGTGTTTGGAATTTTTATATGAATATGGCTTGTTTTTTGCCAAAACCCTTACTTTTGTGGTTGCTGTTGCTGCCATCGTTGCGATTATTGTGGGTGCTGCTGTTAAGCCAAAGGCTAAGAAAGGCGAGATAAGCATTGATGATTTAAGTGAGCAATTGGCTGATCTTAAGCAAAACTTTATTGAAAATACGCTCTCTAAAAAAGAGCTTAAGGCCTACTTTAAACAACAAAAAGCTGAGGCCAAAGAGCAGCAAGATAAAGACCCTAAGCCAAGATTATATGTGATTGATTTTAATGGAAGTATAGATGCCCATGAAGTTGAAAGTTTACGTGAAGAAATCACTGCAATTCTTACCATTGCTGACAAAGAAAAAGACAAAGTATTGGTACGCTTAGAAAGCGGTGGTGGAGTGGTTCATGGCTATGGGCTTGCTGCATCTCAACTGCAACGCTTACGCAATGCTGGTATTCATTTAACCGTTGCAATTGATAAGGTTGCAGCCAGTGGTGGCTATATGATGGCGTGCGTTGCCAACGAAATTGTTGCTGCGCCATTTGCAATTGTCGGTTCTATAGGGGTTATTGCACAAATACCCAACTTCAATAAAATTTTGAAGAAGAATGATGTGGATTTTGAGCAAATCACTGCTGGTGAATACAAACGCACCTTGACACTCTTTGGTGAAAATACAGAGAAGGGCCGTGAGAAGTTTAAAGAGGAAATAGAACAAACACATGGTTTATTTAAAACCTTCGTGAGTGAACAACGTCCTTCACTTGATATCGATTCGGTTGCCACAGGTGAACATTGGTTTGCAACTCAGGCCTTTGATAGAGGCTTAGTGGACAAAATTGAAACCAGTGATGATATCTTGCTAAACCAAGCGGATGAACGCCAAATCTATAAAGTAAAGTACAAAGTTAAAAAGAACTTAACGGATAAACTCGCGGTGGGTCTGAGTTCAAGTATCAGCCAAGCAGGGGTAAATTTAATGTCACGTTTTAAAGGAATGAATCCTTAAATTTATTCGCTTTCATGCAAATAAAAAACCCGCTTCAGGAGCGGGTTTTTTATTGACCAAATTTATTTAATTGATTTGTGATAATCTTCTAGGTCTTTGGCTGCGTCAGGGTCGTTAAAGACTTTCTCATCGAACTGTCCTTCCGATTTTGCTACCACACATGTCACCATACAGTCACCAGTTACATTGACAGCTGTTCGCGTCATATCAAGTAAACGGTCAACACCGATAATGATAGCGATACCTTCTACAGGCAAGCCTACTTGATTTAACACCATCGCTAGCATAATCAGACCAACACCGGGTACACCTGCAGTACCAACTGAGGCTAAAGTCGCAGTTAAAATAACCATTAAGTAATCTGATATAGTTAAATCAACAGAAAATACTTGCGCAATAAATACGGTCGCAACACCTTGCATGATAGCAGTGCCATCCATATTAATAGTCGCGCCTAATGGGACCGTGAATGAAGCTACTGAGTTCTGAGCTCCTAATTTTTTAGTGGCAGTTTCCAGAGTGATTGGCATCGTTGCACTTGAACTTGATGTACTAAATGCAAACAGACACGCATTTTTCATTTTCTTTAGGAACGTTATTGGGTTTAGTCCTGTTAACACTTTTAAAAGAATACTGTAGTTCACTAAACCGTGGATAAATAATGCTAGCATCACAATACTAAAATACAGTGCCAAGCTTTTAATCAGTTTAAAGTCGATGGTTGTAAATAGTTTCGCCATTAAAAAGAACACGCCATAAGGTGCAATGTTCATTAGCAGTGTTACAAGCTTTAAAATAACAGTGTTAAGGTCTTCAAATACACTAGCAACTCGCTTACCTGCTTTACCACTTAAAGCCATTGCCACACCAAAAAGAAGGGCAAAAACAATAACTTGTAGCATATTGCCATTTGCCATTGCATCAATTGGATTGGTTGGGAACATCCCAATAATAACTTGCGCAAGAGTCGGGGCTTCTTTCGCACTGTAGGTTGCATCTGACGGTAAATTTATACCCTCGCCAGGATTAAATAACAGTGCAAGTGTGATCGCAACAGTAATCGCGATCGCTGTTGTAACCAAGTAAAGTAGAATTGATTTACCCCCTAAACGGCCCAGTGTTTTTGGATCGCTTAAACTACACGTACCGCACACCAAGGAAACGAATACGAGGGGCACGACGAGCATTTTTAAACTGGCAATGAATATTTGACCACCAATGTGGAAAATACCATCAACGAAAAATGCTTTAATTGGCAAAGAGAATAACCCTAGTGGAATAAGGAAATCGTCTTCACCCGCTAAAATTGCTTGGAAGATAAAACCAACGATCACACCCAAGACCATACCAATCATGATACGAGATGTGAGACTCAATGAACGGACTTTTGACATACACCTAATCTATATTTTTATAAATTTTGCCATAGCCTACCAGCATGAAGATTTTTATACAGAAAAATTCGATAAATATTAGAATTAATTCGATGCAATTCAGATAAAATAATTATGATATTCGTCCAGATTTTAGGTTAATATCAGGTAAACAATAATGTAAATATGAAAATAGCTAACTAGGGAGAGGTCAATGCCTTTATTGCGATGGCTAAGTGTTATAGTTTTCAGCTCACTTTTAGTCGCCTGTGGCGGTGGTGGATCACTTGAGAAAGAAGGGGGTTCATTAGACGGTGGGAATACTACTGATAACCCAACTTATACAATAACAGTGCAAGGGTATAGCGCTGATGGTACTGAATCGAATAATGTAACAGCCGATCAGCCCTTAATGATTCGCGCCTCTTTAACGAGTAGCAATTCAGATGTAACAGGTAAAAAAATAACATTTTCATTAGCGGATAACTTGGGGACTTTAGATCAACCCTCAGCGCTGACTAACAGTGAAGGTAATGCTGAAGTTAAATTAAACGCAGGCACCCAAGCTGGCGCAGATGAAATTATTGCCAGTTTTACCTCAAGCTCAGGTACTGTTTTCTCTGGTAGTTTTAGCTTTTCAACAGCGGGCGACAATGCGCAAACTGGCGATCAAACTTTCACGGTTACATTAAATGGTTTTGTTAAAGGAACTCAAACTAGCAATAATGAAGTAACCGCTGGTGCACCATTAGACCTAGTTGCTACTTTAAAACGTGATGATGAAGTTATCTCGGGTCAAAGAGTTACATTCTCACTTGCCGATGATATTGGATCGCTAACCCCTTCATCAGGTACAGCATTAACAAATAACGATGGTAACGCACTCATGACGCTTACAGCGGGTGATGTTGCCGGTGCGGGTATTGTGACAGCCTCTTATACTGTCAGTGGCGAAACCTATTTTGATACATTTGCATTTACATCAGACGGTTCTGAGTCAGATGATTCAAGTGTGAGTGGCACAGTGACATTGGGCGTCTCTATTGTTGATGCCTCAGGCCTCCCATTCAGTGTAGAAAACCCAGTAAGTAAAGATAATAAAGGAACAGTAACAGCCACTCTATTAGACGATGAGACGCCTTTAGCAGGTCAACTGATTTCTTTTTCTACCAACTATACAGGTAAAATTACGCCTGTTTTAGGGACGGCACTTACAGACGCCAACGGCGAAGCATTTGTTACTTTAAGTAGCGGTAATTCAAAAGGGGCGGGTCAAGTTGTAGCTACATACACTGATGAAAGTGGTAACACAATTACTAAAATCGCCGGTTTTATTTCGAGTGGTGATGATGCCCCAATCGAAAATGCAGAAGCCGCACTTGATATTAAGCTTTTAAAAGGTTGTGCGGCAGACTGGGATGCTAATCGCTATACGACTTCATTAGAAACAACGTATTTATCATCGGGCTGTGTTGTTGTTAATCAGTTTTCATCTGATCAACTCATTGACGTTCTGGTTAAAGTTACCGATACCAGCTCAGGTGATGGAATCGAAGGAATTATCGCAGAGTTATCTACTGACCTAGGTCGTTTATTACCTGAGTCTGGCAAAGCATTAACGGATCCTTTTGGTTTCGCGGTTTTAAAACTACAACCAGGTGCAAACAGTGGTGCAGGTGAAGTGTCGGTGACAGCCAAGTCAGTGACTCTTTCAAAAGCATTTGAAATTGCCACCGCAGAGCTTAATGTTGAAATCACCAATGGCCTATACAACAAACTTGATGCGTCAGGTAACCCAATCGACGGTGAATATGTTCCATTGGCTGCTGGTGCAACTACGGTGATCACCGTTTCGATTTTTGATAGCAACGGAAACCCAATTGTTACACCGCTCGATGTTGAGTTTACGTCTGGTTGCGTAGAGTCGGGATTGGCTGTAATGGACTCAAAAGCAACCAGTATTAGCGGGGTTGCAACGGCTACATACAGAACCAATGGATGTAATACTTCGCAAGGTGATACTGTGACAGCCACAGTGCTCACCGGTGGCACGCCCAAAGTAGTTAATGTAAACGTTCCTGTTTCTGCTGCAGAAGTCAGTTCAATAGAATTCATTGAAGCCACTGAAAATGTTTTAGCGTTAAAAGGAACTGGTGGCGTATCTCGTAAGGAAATCAGTCAATTAACATTTAAGCTAACGGATGAAATCGGTAATGCTGCAAAACAAAAACGAATGGATTTTCGTTTAAGCTCAACCAACGGTGGCATTTCACTATCTGAGGTAACAGATGCAGGTGGCTATTCACATGCAAGTGTTTCTACCGATTCTGAAGGGCTTGCTCGCATTCAAGTAAATGCTGGCTTTGTGCCACAAGCGGTACGTGTACAGGCGTGTTATATACCTGAAGAGCTCATACCTGCTGATCAGAATAATAATGTCACGTGTTGGCAGGAGTTGTATTTAGAATGCCAAAAAGCAGAAGCGGAACGTAATGGTAATGTATCGTGTCCTGTAGGTGAATTATCATTAGTGTCACTTGATGAGCAAGTGGTGAGTGTATCAGATTTAGTCTCTATTAGTTCAGGCTTACCCGATGGTAATAGTTTCACAGCCGGCCCTACTATAATTAACATAGAAGCACTTAATTATATTGGTGATACCACGGATATCTCTGTTTATTTAGCTGATCACTTTAATAACCCTGTACCAGATGGTACGGCTGTGTATTTAACAACAGAAGGTGGGGCGGTTGGCACTCTTGATGGTGCTGAATTTAACCCTCAACTTGAGTGTAATACAGTTGATGGTCAATGTGTTGCGCAGTGGCGTTCACAGAATCCAAAGCCATTTACCGAGGATAAGTGGGGCAATAAAATCAACAGTATCAACCCGAAAACAGGTGTTATCAATTGTGACCTTTATTTTGGTTCCGCAGCCCCTTGTATGGCTGGAATTAGAAACGCTGCGTTTTTTGACGATGGTGTACCATTAGGCGCACGTTCGACGGTGTTGGTGACAGCAAAGGGTCAAGAATCATATATTGATATTAATGGGAATGGCCGCTTTGATACTAATGAATATTACAGTGGCTATGACTTACCAGAAGCTTTTATCGACCATAATGAAAATGGTTTCTATGACGGTTTAGCAGCTATTTACGACCCAGTGAGTGGCACTGTGACGAAGTCAACTGAATTTTGCCAAGAAGGTGATGCAACTGATCCCTGTAGCCCAACAAATACCAATGCAGGACAATTTGAGGAAAATTGGGATATTGACTTAAATGGAATGCATACACTTGCTGATGGTAAATACAATGGTTTAGTGTGTACTGAAAGCGCGACTACCCCAACCGTGGGAGCAACGTTTGAAAGTTTATGTACCAAAGAAGTCATTGATATTCGGGATACTTTTGAAATTGTTATGTCAGGCAGTGAAGCATACACTCGTTTTGTCGTTACAAAAGCTGAGTTACGTAATCGATTTGCTTCGGCTCTCAATGAAAAAACTGCAGCAGACCCAACAGTTTTTACTGACAATGCAATGCAATTAGGGGTTGATATAGCGCAGTGTAATACGATTTATCGTCAAGCTGGTGACTCATCAACTGCCGTTATTTTGGACTTAGAACCTACAGATAACACTGATTACTGTGATTTAGGTTCAATAAATATAACCACAGCGATGGTTGGCAACCAATTGGCTGCTTTAAGTTTCGAGCTTTATTTTTCAGATGTTTACAATAACCCATTACCAGCGAGTACGGCGGTTTCAGTGAGCACTGATAATGGTGATTACAGTGGAACATCTGGCTTTGAGCTGCCTAATACTAGTCAAACGTCAGCCATGTCTTTTGGTTTAACAATTAGTAGAGAGGCTGAAGCAAATAAAAAAGCAGAGGGGAACCTAGTTGTTCAATTTACCACAGGTAAAGGCTTAGTTACCTCAGCTCCAATCGCAATCAGTGATGATGGTTAACAAGTATTTAATTGTTTAAATTTAAAAAAATGCCAACCAGAAGGTTGGCATTTTTGTTGCTGTTCTATATATTCCCCATAAAAATACAGCAAATTATCATTTTGGCTAATTTAGAAGCAAAAATTGTTCAATTATTCAGTCAATGGTTAAAAGTTTCGATTAAAAGCTTGTAACAATTGGTGTTTGTAGATATACCTATAAATATTCGTGCTCCGATGTTAATAAATCATACTAATTTGTTTGATGTGATAGATATACATTTATAAGGGCAAAAAACTTTTAAAATTCTTGGTCAGAAATAGGCAGCTATGGGCAAATCACTTGTAATTGTAGAGTCTCCAGCAAAGGCTAAAACAATTAATAAATACTTAGGTAACGATTTTATCGTCAAGTCCAGTGTTGGGCATGTACGTGATCTACCGACTTCAGGTTCAGGCAAAACGAAAACAGCAGCAACGAAAACCCCTGCTGAGGTTCGAAAAATGTCACCAGAAGAAAAAGCTGCGTATAAAAAACAACGAGATTACAAAAATCTTGTTGCACGTATGGGAATTGACCCTGAGAAAGGCTGGGAACCCCATTATGAAGTTTTGCCTGGCAAAGAGAAAGTCGTTCAAGAATTAAAGAAGCTTGCAGAAAATGCCGATAAAATCTATCTCGCAACCGATTTGGATAGAGAAGGGGAAGCGATTGCATGGCACCTCGAACAGATTATCGGTGGTGAGCCAGAGAAATATAAGCGTGTTGTTTTTAACGAGATTACCAAAAATGCGATTCAGCAAGCTTTTGAAACACCCGGTGAATTAAACACCGATATGGTGTATGCGCAACAAGCACGCCGTTTCCTTGACCGAGTAGTGGGTTTTATGGTCTCGCCGTTGTTGTGGGCCAAAGTTGCACGCGGTCTTTCTGCAGGCCGTGTTCAGTCTGTTGCTGTTCGTTTGCTGGTAGAACGTGAACGTGAAATAAAAGCATTTATTCCTGAAGAGTTTTGGGATGTGCATGCCGATGTTAAAAATAGTGAGTCTGCCTTACGCCTTGAAGTTACAAAACACGCTGATAAGGCATTTAAGCCTGTTAACGAGCAGCAAGCAATGTCTGCGGTTCGTGACCTTGAGAAAGCTCAGTATGAAGTTGTAAGCGTTGAAGAAAAGCCAAGTAAAAGCAAACCGAGTGCTCCTTTCATTACATCGACTATGCAACAGGCCGCGAGCACTCGCTTAGGCTATGGTGTTAAAAAGACCATGATGCTTGCTCAGCGTTTGTATGAAGCAGGTCATATTACCTATATGCGTACTGATTCAACCAACTTGTCAAAAGATGCGGTTGAAATGTGCCGTGACTATGTTGCTGAGCAGTTCGGTGATAAGTACCTACCAAAAGCACCTATTAGCTACAGCTCTAAAGGCAATGCACAAGAAGCGCACGAAGCGATTCGTCCTTCAAGTGTTTCTGTATTGTCGGGTCATTTAGACGGTGTTGAAGCCGATGCGAAAAAATTATATGAGTTAATTTGGCGTCAATTCGTCGCGTGTCAAATGGTGCCAGCAGAATATGATTTAACAACCTTAACGGTTGGCGCGGGTGATTACCAATTAAAAGCAAAAGGCCGTGTCCTTCGTTTTGATGGTTGGACAAGAGTACAGCCTGCTGTGCGTAAGAAAAATGAAGAAGATCAGTCACTCCCCGCTGTAAAGCAAGGTGAAATTCTGAGCTTAGTTGAGCTTGACCCGAAACAACATTTTACAAAACCACCTGCTCGTTTTAGTGAAGCAAGCTTGGTTAAAGAGCTTGAGAAACGAGGTATTGGGCGTCCATCAACGTATGCCTCAATTATTTCAACCATTCAGGACCGTGGTTATGTGCGAGTTGAAAACCGTCGTTTCTTTGCTGAGAAAATGGGAGAGATCGTTACTGACCGCTTAGTTGAAAACTTTGAAGATTTAATGAACTTCGATTTCACAGCAAAAATGGAAGGTCGCCTAGATGATATCGCTGAAGGCGAGCGCATCTGGACGCAAGTACTCGATAAGTTTTATGCAGACTTTTCAAAACAGCTTGAAATCGCTTCAGGAGATGAAGAACAAGGTGGTATGCGTCAGAACCAAATGGTTGAAACAGATATAGATTGTCCAACCTGTGGCCGTAAAATGGGGATTCGTACTGCATCGACTGGTGTTTTCTTAGGGTGTACAGGATACAACTTACCGCCCAAAGAGCGCTGTACTACGACAATGAATCTTGTATCTGGTGATGAAGCTATTGCTGCCGATGTTGAAGACGTCGAGACAGAAACGTTGATGCAAATGAAGCGTTGCCCTATCTGTGAAACAGCTATGGATTCATACCTAATTGATGAAACCCGTAAGCTGCATGTCTGCGGTAATAACCCAGCCTGTAAAGGCTATGTGGTTGAGCAAGGCACGTTTAAAATTAAAGGGTATGACGGCCCAATAATCGAATGCGATAAATGCGGTGCTGATATGCAACTAAAATCTGGCCGATTCGGTAAATATTTTGGTTGTAGTAACGATGATTGTAAAAATACCCGTAAACTACTTAAAAATGGTGAAGCTGCGCCACCAAAAGAAGATCCTGTTCATTTACCAGAATTAGAGTGTGAAAAGTCAGAAGCGTATTTTGTGCTGCGTGATGGCGCGTCGGGTATTTTCTTAGCGGCGAATACATTCCCGAAATCACGGGAAACGCGAGCTCCTAAAGTTGAAGAATTAAAACGTTTTAGAGACCGTATTTCTGAGAAGTTTTATTACCTAGCAGATGCTCCTACGCATGATCCAGATGGTAACCCATCAATTGTTCGTTATAGCCGTAAAAATAAAGAACAGTATGTGATGACAGAGGTAGACGGCAAAGCAACAGGCTGGACAGCTCATTATCAAGGTGGAAAATGGGTAGAAGAAAGTAAGAAGAAGGCCCCCGCTAAAAAGAAAGCTGCAACAAAGGCTAAAAAGTAGCCTGTCTGTTAAAGCGATAGAATAGCTGAACATAAAAAACCGGAGCGCACATCATTGTGTCAACTCCGGTTTTTTATTAGCTATCAACGATAAATTAGATTTGTACGTCTTTTACTTTCTTAAAGCCTTCAGCTTCAAGTTCATCGTTAACACATTTTAATACGTATGGTTTTAATTCTTCATTGCTGATATCGTCGTCCTTTGCCCAGTTTAAACACATTTCAGTGAATTCTTTGATCATTTCTGGTGACGCTTCAGGTGCTTCGTTAGCGATTGCGTATGACGCTGACACGCTTAATACAGGTGCCAAAATTAGTGCTAGCAATGCTTTGTTCATTTAATTATTCCTAATCAACATAATTAATAGTTACTGCCATCGAAAAGCGCAGTAATGGAACGCAAACTGTTATCCACTTTGCTTGAGTGAATTTATAAACTAAATATCTAAAAAAGATAACGAAATATTTTTATCGTTAAGATAAGCAAAAAATAATCATTTTTTTGTCTGTAGAAACTAGTCATTGGCATTGTAAACCACGTATTATCCACATAATTTTAAAAATAAAATGAGCGTGTAGTTATGTCAGAGTCAGTGTCGCAAACAAAACCTAAAAAAGTTCCATCAACACTAGAGCGAGTCGTAGAAACTTTTATTTTCCGCTCTCGTTGGTTGCTAGCCCCGTTTTTTATCGGTTTGTTAGTTGCGGTTGTGATTCTACTATTAAAGTTTTTTAAATACTTATACAGCATGGCCTTAAATACATTCACAGCGAGCAATCAGGAACTCTTGGTTGGTATTTTGACACTGGTTGATACCGCTTTATTAGCGGGATTATTATTAATCATTATTTTTAGTGGCTATGAAAATTTTGTTTCTAAACTCAATATAGATAACCATGAAGACAGACCCGTTTGGATGGGTAAAGTGGGCTTCTCTGGCCTAAAAATGAAATTAATAAGCGCTATTGTGGCTATATCGGCAGTAGAGCTTTTAAAGGTGTTTATAAGTTCGGCAAATCATTCAACGGATGAATTACTGTGGAAGGTTTTAATACATGTTACTTTTGTTGTTTCGGGCGTGCTATTCGCGCTGACAGATTATATTAATAGTAAAACAACAAATCATTAAGAAAAAAGGCCCTGCATAATGCAGGGCCTTCTCACAATACAACTGATGATTAACTCAGAGTTGCATAAAAACAACCAAACCCGGGCAGAGTAACTGTATTATCTGTTAATTCAGCAGTGTGATGTGATAGTTCATTGTGCTGCTGCGTTATTACATCAGTAGTTGTAAATTCAGCGCGTTGTGCACTTAGATTGAACACACATAGCATCTTAGTGCTGTTGAGGCTGCGATAAAATGCAAGTACTGGCTCATCAGTATTAATGAACTCGATGCTTCCTTCTAGCAGTACATCTTTCGCTTTACGCCAAGCCATAAACTCACGGTATGCATTTAGAATGGAGTTGTTGTCATCATCTTGTGCGCTTACAGCAACTGCTTTGTGCTGCTCACCCACAGGTAACCACGGCTTTGTTGTAGAAAACCCAGCTTGCTCTATATCACTTGCATCCCATGGCATAGGGGTGCGGCAACCATCTCGACCTTTAAAATTAGGCCAAAAAGTTATCCCGTATGGGTCTTGTAGGTCTTCAAATGCAACGTCTGCTTCGCCTAATCCAAGCTCTTCGCCTTGATACATGCATACACTACCGCGAAGCGATGCAAGAAGTGCTGTTAACATTTTGCATTGGTCAGGGTTGATGTTATCCCCTTTGCTCCAGCGACTCGCAACACGCTCAACATCGTGGTTGCTAAACGCCCAACATGGCCAGCCTTCTGTCATTCGTTCTTCAAGTGTACTTACTGTGTTACGAATATACTCAGCGCTGTAATCGTTTGTTAGTAATTCAAAGCTATATCCCATATGAAGCTTATCGCCACCCGATGTATATTCAGCCATTGTTGCTAGTGAGTCTTCAGATGAAATTTCACCAAGGGCTACTGTGCCAGGGTATTTATTTAATAACGCACGGATATCCTGCATAAAGCTTAAGTTTTCAGGTTGTGTATTATTGTAATAGTGGTACTGGAATGCATATGGATTGTCTTCGCTAAAACCTCGACCTTGACGTTTCTCAGGGGGTTTTGCGGGGTTGTCGCGTAATAATGCATCATGGTAGCAGAAGTTAATGGCATCTAAACGAAAGCCATCTACGCCTTTTTTCAGCCAAAACTCAACGTTATCAAGGACGGCTTTACGCACTTCAGGGTTATGGAAGTTTAGATCAGGCTGTTCAGCAAAAAAGTTATGTAAATAATATTGCCCTCTACGTGGCTCCCATTGCCATGCAGGACCACCAAAAATAGACAGCCAGTTATTTGGTTGAGTGCCGTCAGGTTTTGCGTCAGCCCACACGTACCAATCTGCTTTATCATTATTTTTATCTTCACGGCTATCGAGAAACCACTGGTGTTGATCTGAAGTGTGGCTCAATACCTGATCGATGATGATTTTAATATTGCGCTCATGCGCTTGGGCAATTAATTCGTCAAAATCGTCTAGGTTACCGAAAATAGGATCGATATCGCGGTAATCACTAATGTCGTATCCGAAGTCCTTCATGGGTGATTTAAAAAAAGGTGAAACCCAAATAGCATCCACACCCAAGCTTTTAATGTAATCAATGCGATCAATGATACCTTTGATATCACCAATGCCGTCGCCATTGGTGTCTTGGAAACTGCGCGGATAAACCTGATAAATAACCGCACCTTTATACCACTGCTTTTGAGCCATGTTTTTCTCCATCGTGACACTCAGTGTATGTAAACCCTAGGGCAACGCGTATTAATATGTTGCCAGAATGTCAAAAGCATACGTGAAGGGTGGGATGCTGTAAAAACTCTGCATACGTATGCACGGTAATTTCATCTGCCATCGTTGTAAAACTAAGGGATTGAGTCCACTTTTACAGCGATTATTTTTAAGAGTAAATTATTTACCAATTTTTGCCGTTGAGAGTGATACCAAACAACGCGCCTACGTGGTGCATAATTTAATTGGCTTTCACCATAAAGGTGCAAAATATTTTTGGTAAGACCAATTAACACTTTGCGTTCGTTTACCTTTTTTAAATGACATTCAACTTTTATATAAACTAGGTAGAGGCGTGCTCCATACGTATTTGTGCCAAATACAATACGACGTTGGATAAAAAATGTTTCATTCACATTTGACGTCTCTGTTTTATAAATAAACGATTAATAAACAATGCATTACAACATCCACGTGTAAATTTGTTGTTAATTTTTGTTTGCATCGTCTAGTCTGAATACGTATGCATAAATTTGTTAAGAAAATAATCTGAGCGTTAATATTCGTGTTGACAACAAAATCAGTCAGCGATTAACAGCTATTGCTATCATGAATAACTGCAAGGCGTTGACATTACAATTTGGGTAATGGGAAAACATCATGTCTATGTTCAAACCAAGTATATTAACTCTGGCTTTAACAGCCGCAGGTTTAAATAGCTTTGTAGCGTATGCTGCAGAAGAAGACCAAAAAACAAAAAACGATAACGTTGAAGTTATCGAAGTAAAAGGTTTTCGTGGCAGTGTTGTAGAATCTATTAACACGAAACGCTTCACTCCTGAAGTTGTTGAGTCAATCTCAGCAGAAGATATCGGTAAATTACCTGATTCATCAATTGCAGAATCAATCGCACGCCTTCCTGGCCTTACAGCACAACGTCTAGATGGTCGTGCTAGTCGCGTAAGTGTGCGTGGTTTCAGTGAAAACGAAAGTGCAACAACATTTAACGGTCGTGAGCAAGTATCAATTGGCGATAACCGCGGTGTTGAGTTTGACCTTTACCCATCAGAAATAATGAGCGGCGTAACGGTATACAAAACACCAAGCGCAGGTATCGAAGCGGAAGGTATTGCTGGTGTAATCGACATGCAAACTGTTAAGCCTTTAAGTAAAGGCGAGCAAGTTATCATGTTTAATGGCCAATATGAGCAAACAGGTTTTGATAAATTAAACCCAGACGGTGACGATAAAGGTTTCCGTGGTACGGTTTCATACATTGATCAGTTTGCTGATGACACCATCGGTGTTGCATTTGCTTACAACACAATGAGCTCACCTAACCAAGAGAAACGCTGGAATTCATGGGGTTATCCAGAATTTACGGGTGAAGATGGTAACACTTATTCTATTTTAGGTGGGGCAAAGCCTTTCGTACGTTCATCAACGCTTGAGCGTGATTCAGCAATGCTCGTTATTGAAGCAGCACCGAATGACCGCCTTAATATGACATTTGATGCTCTTTACGTAGATTTTTCTGACGAGAAAATCCTTCGTGGTATTGAAGTACCATTCGCTTGGGGTCAAGGAACAATCGATCCTAGCTCTGCAGTTGTAGATGCAGATTCTGGTTTTATCACAAGTGCAGTAACAGAAGGCCAGCGTGTTGTTGTTCGTAACGACTATGAAGAGCGTAATGCAGAACTAACCCAGTTTGGTTTCAATACTAAATACGATATTAATGACGAATGGTCAGTTGAGTTTGATGCGAGTCGTTCAGAAGTTGAGCGTCAAATTTGGAGTATCGAGAGTTATTCAGGTACAGGCCGCGGTGATGCAAATGGTGTTGCTGATACGATTGGTTATGTTTTTGACGGTGGCAATACCGGAGCGCAGTTCTCACATAATCTTGATTACAGTGATTATGATCTAATTCAATTAGGTGGTCCTTTATCATGGGGTGCAAGCGCTGCATTGAATGACAAGTATGGTTTGACAGATACGCCATATCAGAATACAGCCCAAGATGGTTTTATCAATGCACCAGAAATCAACGATGAATTAAGCACACTAAAACTTGCTGCAAGCAAGGTGTTAGATAACGCGTATATCAGCCGTGTTTCATTTGGTATGTCTTACCGTGACCGTGAGAAGAGTAAAGTGTCTGAAGGTTACTTCATGACATTAAAAGACTTCTCTTTAGACAATCCAGGTATGTTATCAATTCCTGAACAGTATCGTTTAGGAAGTGCAAGCCTTGATTTTATCGGTATGGGTAACATGGTTGCTTACGATACGAACGGCTTAGTAAATGATGGTTATTATAACCTTTTACAAGAAAGTTTAACGGATCAAAAACACAAAACACAATCGTGGACAGTGCAAGAAGAAGTAACCGCCATTTTTGCGCAAGCTGACATTAATGCTGAACTTGGCTCTATTCCTGTAACAGGTAATATTGGTGCTCGTTATGTAAGAACCGAGCAATCTTCGCAAGGTTTTGCTGCAAACACGGTGGATGGACTCGTTGTTGTTACGCCAACAGACATCAGTCATGACTACAGTCATTTCTTACCAAGCTTAAACTTATCGTTTGCAATTGATGAAGAGCAAACAATACGCTTTGGTGCTGCGAAAACGATTTCTCGTGCGCGTTTAGATGAAATGAATGCATCAGTGAACGCATCTTACAGTCAACAGCCAGATGAAAATGGCAACTTTTGGAATGTGTCAGGTGGTAATCCTAAACTTGAGCCAAAAGAGGCAACAGGTTTTGATTTAAGTTACGAAAACTACTTCCATGAAGAAGGGTACTTTGCAGCAGCATTTTTCTACAAAGATATCACTCAGTGGATTTTTGATGGTACATATGAAATCGACATGAGTGGTGTGGCGGACCCATCTACAGGTGAAATCCCAGCTTCATCTACAGGTACAGGTTCTGGTAAAGTTAATGGTGGGTCAGGTGATCTTTGGGGTTATGAGCTTTCATTAACACTACCGTTCACTATGTTTAGTGATTCACTGGATGGTTTTGGTTTAATCGCAAGCCATACTGGTGTTGAGCAGGATATTACAGACCAAAATGGTAATGATTATGAGTTACCTGGATTATCGGACCAAATCGATAGCTTGACCGTGTACTTTGAACGTAATGGTTTCCAAGCGCGTACTAGCATGCGTAAACGTAGCGACTTTAAGGGCGATGTTTATGGTTTAGGCTTTGCAACAACGCAAGTTGATATCAAAGGCGAAACAATTTGGGATGCGCAAATCGGCTATGATTTTGCAGAAGCTGGTATCCAAGGTCTCGAAAACTTGAGTGTTACTTTCCAAGTGCAAAACATCACAGAAGAGCCGTTCACGTCTCTACAAGGTGATAACGCACTGCAAGTACGTGATTACCAAGACTACGGTCGTACATTCCTGTTAGGTTTCAGCTACAAGCTGTAATTAGCTTAAACAGCGATAGAAAATTGCCCTTGTGATTTGTTTTACAAGGGCTTTTTTATATCAGTGGGCTACACTCAATGAATTGAAATTGGTGTTAGGTGTACTATGGAAGCAAAAAAAATAACAAAAGTTGTGATTGCCGGTGGTGGAACTGCTGGGTGGATCACCGCCGCACTACTCAACAAAGTGCTTGGAAAATCACTTGATATTACTCTCGTTGAATCTGCCGAAATTGGCACTGTTGGCGTTGGTGAGGCAAGTATTCCTCCTATTTTGCATTTAAATGGGGCTCTTGGTATTTCAGAGAAAGAATTTATCAAGGCGACTGGTGCAACCATTAAACTGGGGATAGAGTTTGAAAACTGGCGTAGCCAAGGGCACAGTTATATGCACGCTTTTGGCGAAATAGGTAAGGACTTCCCGTTTTGCGCATTTTATCACTTTTGGTTGAAAGCAAACCAAACACAAAACGCCCCTGATTTTTGGGATTTCTCTCTCAACTACCAAGCTGCAAAAGCGCATAAATTTGCCCATCTCAAAAACATTCCTAATACTCAATTAGCGGGCTTACATTACGCGTATCATTTTGATGCGACACGCTATGGTGAATTTTTAAAAGAATTAGCCCAATCGCGGGGAGTTAATCGCATTGAAGGAAAAATAGAAACGATAAGTCAATGCGATCAAACAGGGTCTATCAATGCGTTAAAGCTAGAAGATGGTAGCCTGATTGAAGGGGACTTATTTATTGATTGCACCGGCCTGCGAGCATTACTTATAGAGCAAACGCTGAATACGGGGTTTGAAGATTGGTCGCACTGGTTACCGTGTGATAGCGCTGTAGCTGTCCAAAGTGAGTCTGCAAGCAACGCCATTCCCTATACCCGCTCTATCGCTAGAGAGTCAGGTTGGCAATGGCAAATTCCACTCCAACATCGTGTTGGTAATGGCTTGGTGTATTCAAGTCGATATCTATCAGATGAAAATGCAAAACAGCAGCTGCTAAACAACTTGCCAGCTAAGCCCTTAACTGAGCCACGAATTATTAAATTTAAAACGGGTCGACGCTTAAAGCAGTGGCATAAAAATGTAGTATCGATTGGCTTATCGAGTGGTTTTTTAGAGCCCTTAGAGTCAACCAGTATTCATTTAATTCAAAGTGCAGCTATCCGGTTGATTAAGTTTTTTCCACATCAAGGTATTACGCAAAACTTAGTGGATGAATTTAACAAACAAAGTAAAACAGAATTTGAGCGAATTCGTGACTTTATTATTCTCCACTACAAACTTACAGAGCGAGACGACAGTCCATTTTGGCGTCTTTGTAAGGGCATGGATATTCCAAGCAGCCTTGCTAAGAAAATAGCGCTATTTAAAACCAGCGGTAAGCTAGTGCGTGAAGACGATGAGTTATTTGCCGAAGTCGCGTGGCAACAAGTGTTGATAGGGCAAGGCCTGATTGCTGAAGATTATCATCCTTTAACAAATGCCTTAACAGATAATCAGCTTAATGAGCTATTTAGCAATTTAAAAACCTTGATTAATAGCACGGTTGAGCAGCTGCCCAGCCACAGTGAATTTTTAGAAAAAATACAAAATTAATTATGAAAAAGACACATACAATTTTTGCAGTAAGCACCGTATTAACGTTTTTAAATTCGACAGCGAGTTATGCAATCACTGCCTCACCAGAAAGCTGGTGGGTGGGCATGCAGAACGAATCGTTACAAGTTATGCTTCACGAGGGCAACATTGCGAAACAAACTTGGCAGATGTTGCCTTACAAAGGCGTTGAGTTTAAAGGGGTTACAACAACGAATAATGCTAACTACGCATTTCTGAATTTAAGCATCAGCGATAATGCAAAAGCAGGTGAACTTAGCTTTAAAGCGTCGGATGGAACGGTCTTTAAATATCGGTTAAATACCCGTAATAAAAACAGTGCAAAGCGCCCAGGATTTACAAATAAAGACACACTGTACTTAATAAATCCTGACCGATTTGTTAACGGTGATCCAACGAACGATAGTATTGCTTCAATGCAAGAGGCAGCAAACCCTGAGTTTAAGGGCGGGCGCCATGGCGGTGATATTCAAGGTGTGATTAATAGTCTTGAATACCTAGAAAATTTAGGCGTCACTCAACTTTGGCTAACACCTGTACTTGAAAATAATATGCCAAGTTACTCTTATCATGGGTATGCAATCACAGATTTTTACAAGGTCGACCCGCGTATGGGCAGTAATGAGCTCTATAAAACGCTATCAGTGAAAGCAAAAGAGCATGGTATCGGTTTAGTGATGGACATGGTTCTTAATCACTTTGGTTCATCGCACCAGTGGATGTCTGATATGCCAACAGCTGATTGGGTTAACTTTGATGGTCAGTTTGAAAAAGGTAAAAATGCCACAACGCATGCCCGTCAAACAATTCAAGACCCACATGCGAGCCAATACGATAAGCGCCAATTTAATGATGGTTGGTTTGTTGAGTCGATGCCTGATTTAAATCAGCGTCAACCGTTATTGTCGACTTACCTTATTCAAAATGCCATTTGGTGGATTGAATACGCTAACTTGAGCGGCATTCGCGTCGACACGTATTCATACTCAGATAAAGCGTTCTTAGCAGATTGGACTAAAGCGATTATGACCGAATACCCCAATTTTAATATTGTGGGTGAAGAGTGGACAAGTAATCCTGCAATTGCATCGTACTGGCAACGCGGAAAAATAAATCAAGATGGTTATACCTCAGACTTACCCAGTGTCATGGATTTTTCATTGCAAGAGGCGCTAATTAAAGCACTGAATGAACAAGAAAGCTGGAACACGGGCTGGGTCAGGGTATACCAATCACTTGCGAATGATTTTTTATATGCAGATACCGATAATATTTTAGTGTTTGCCGACAATCACGATATGAGCCGTGTCTATACAGAGCTGGGTCAAAATCTAGCTAAAACAAAATTGGCAATGACATTACTGTTGACTACACGCGGAATTCCACAAATTTATTACGGCACAGAGGTGCTATTAGATAATACCCCAAGTAACGACCATGGCGATATTCGAATTGATTTCCCAGGTGGTTTTAGAGCACATACAGTCAATGCCTTTACCGGTGAAGGACTCTCTAAAGACCAAAAAGACATGTTAAGCACAATGCAAACATTACTGAAGCTGCGCAAAGAAAAGCCCGCGCTTAGTGAAGGGAGTTTAATGCATTTTTCACCTAAGCAAGGTGTTTACAGCTATGTGCGCGAGCACAATGGTGAAAAAGTTGTGGTGTTATTGAATAAAAACCAACATGACCTTGAGTGGGATGTCAGTTATATGCAAGAAGTACTTAAAAACACTCAAACGGGGGTCGACTTAATGAGCAACGAATCTGTTACTTTAACTGTGCCTATTCGCTTAAAAGCCATGCAAGCACGCTTAATTGAACTTGAATAATTGTGAGTTTTAGGGTGAATACGTATGCATTTACTGTCCGTGAGTAGCCCTTAACATTAGTATTAACTGATATTTACAGAATAATGAAGTAGTGATGACAACATATAAATTAACTGCATTAGTCGTGGCTTCTATTTTAGGTTTAGCAGCCTGTGGTAATGAAGCAACAACACAACAGCACACACAAAAACAGCAAACACATGCAACAGTGTCGAAGCCCGTCGTATATCAGGTGTTTACCCGCTTATTTGGTAATACCAACACCACAAATAAACCATGGGGGACGCTTGAAGAAAATGGAGTGGGTAAATTTGCTGATTTTGATGACGCAGCATTAAAGGGAATAAAAGAGCTTGGTACTACCCACATTTGGTACACTGGCGTACCACGTCATGCGTTAGTGACTGACTATACACACTATGGCTTATCGCAAGATGATCCTGACGTTGTAAAAGGCCGAGCAGGTTCACCTTATGCTGTTAAAGACTATTATGATGTAAACCCTGACTTAGCGATAAACCCTGAACGTCGGCTAGAAGAGTTTGTAGAGCTTATCGAACGTACGCATCAACATGGCATGAAAGTCATCATCGATATTGTGCCTAATCATGTGGCGCGTAATTATGACTCAGTAGCAAAACCAAAAGGAATTAAAGACTTTGGTGCTGAAGACGATACAACACAAGCTTACGTACGTGATAACAACTTTTACTATGTCACAGGTCAATCATTCCAAGTACCTACAAGTGAAGATTACCAAGTTTTAGGTGGGCAGCCACACCCACTTGCTGATAATCACTTTGATGAAACGCCCGCTAAATGGACAGGTAATGGAGCTCGCGAAGCAAAACCAGATATTAATGATTGGTACGAAACAGTAAAAATTAACTACGGTGTTAAGCCTGACGGCAGTTATGATTTTCCAACGTTGCCAGCTGATTATGCGAGTAAAGACTACCGCGCTCACTATGCATTCTGGCAAGACAAAGACTTACCAAACAGCTGGTATAAATTCCGTGATATCGCGCTTTACTGGTTAGATAAAGGCGTGGATGGTTTTCGCTATGATATGGCCGAAATGGTGCCAGTGGAGTTTTGGAGTTTTTTAAATTCATCTATCAAAATGCAAAAAGCGGATGCGTTTATTTTAGCTGAAGTATACAACCCAAGCCTTTATCGTCCTTATATTCAGCAAGGCAAGATGGACTACCTTTACGACAAAGTTGGTTTTTACGATACCGTTAAAGCTGTTATGCAAGGTAAGCAACCTGCCACTAGTATTTTTGATATCCAAAGCGAAGTGGCCGATATTGAAGAGCACATGCTGCACTTTTTAGAAAACCATGATGAGCAACGTATTGCTAGTCCTGATTTTGCGGGTAGCAGCGAAAAAGGGAAGCCAGCTATGGTGGTATCAACACTGATGACTCGCTCGCCGACATTACTGTATTTTGGCCAAGCAGTGGGTGAAGATGGCTCTGAAGACGCTGGATTTGGCGACCCAACCCGTACCAGTATTTTTGATTACGTGGGTGTGCCAGCGCATCAAGCATGGATGAATGATGGAAAGTTTGATGGTGGGGCATTAACGAAAGAACAAGCAGAACTGCGGGCCTATTACACAAAACTAATGTCACTTAATACGTTACCTGCCATTGTGGGCGGTGACATGCAAGCAGTTGAGCTAACTGGTTCAGAGCAAGTAATAGCCTTTACCCGCAAGCTAGGTCAGCAATTGGTGTTGGTAGTGAGTAACTTCTCACAAGCGTCTCAAACTGTGTCATTTACACTTAATGCAACGCAACTCCCCACGCTTAATCACACGTCACTTACCCTTACCGATAACTTAGAAAGTCATGCCGACATTGTTATTTCTGACCTAACAAAACAGGCGCCCATTCAATTAAAACTGAACGGCTTAAGCAGCGCAGTATATACCCTAAAGGCTGATTATGAATAATAACAAACCAACGCTAAGCTTCTGGCAAATATGGAACATGTGTTTTGGGTTCCTCGGTATCCAATTTGGTTTTGCATTACAAAATGGTAATGTGAGCCGCATTTTTCAAACCCTTGGCGCGAATGTTGATGACATCCCTATTTTGTGGGTTGCCGCACCGCTAACAGGCTTAATTGTTCAACCTATTATTGGCTACTGGAGCGACAAAACATGGAATAAACTAGGCCGTCGTCGTCCATTCTTTTTCTACGGTGCAATTTTAACAACGTTATCGTTATTTATTATGCCAAATTCGCCCAGCCTGTGGATTGCTGCGGGGATGCTATGGATTATGGATGCCTCTATTAATGTCACTATGGAGCCTTTCCGTGCGCTGGTAAGCGACAACCTACCTAAGAAGCAACGTGCAACTGGTTATGCCATGCAAAGCTTTTTTATAGGGATTGGTGCGGTTGTTGCCTCTGCTTTACCGTGGATGATGACAAACTGGTTTGATATTGCTAACACTGCACCTGCGGGTCAAATTCCTGATTCGGTAAAGTTTTCATTTTACTTTGGTGCAGTTGTACTTCTTGTTGCCGTTTTTTGGACCATATTTACCACCAAAGAATATTCACCAGAACAGCTTGAAAGCTTTAATGAACATGAACACAGCGACGCACAGAACGCCACTCACAGTAATGTAAACTTTAATAAAGGTGCGGTTATTTTTACTGTGCTTGGTATCGTGGTGCTGGGCATTGTTACGGGGTTATCACTTGAAAAAGAGCTTTATTTATTAGCGGGTGGTTTAATTAGTTTTGGTGTTATTCAATTCATTGCGGGAGCGTTAAAAGCTAAAAATGCAACCTCGGGTGGCTTTTATCAAGTAGTAAATGATGTATTCACAATGCCTGAGGCAATGAAGCAACTGGCTTTAGTGCAATTTTTTAGCTGGTTTTCACTGTTTGCTATGTGGATTTATACAACCTCAGCGGTAACCAGTTTTCATTACGGCAGTAGTGACACAGGCTCACTGGCTTATAACAACGGAGCCGATTGGGTTGGGGTTTTGTTTGCAGCGTACAACGGGTTTGCAGCCATTGCAGCATTATGTATCCCGGTCATCGTTAAGAAGTGTGGTTTAAAACTGGCGCATGCAATCAATCTAGTGCTGGGTGCCTTGGGACTTGCCAGCTTTATCTTTATTAAAGACCCCAGTCTACTTATTTGGCCCATGATAGGAGTAGGCTTTGCATGGGCATCTATTTTATCACTGCCGTATGCCATGTTAAGCACCTCTGTACCCACTAAAAAAATGGGGGTATACATGGGGATTTTCAACTTTTTTATCGTTATCCCACAGTTACTTGCGGCGAGTGTTTTAGGCTTGATTTTACGCCACTTCTTCGATAACCAACCCATTTATGCGTTAGTGCTAGGTGCTGTGTCGCTCGTACTGGCAGCGTTCGCTGTACTTCGCGTTAAGCAACAATAATAAGGACACACAATGAAAAAAATTAATCTTATTACGGCAAGTTTTATTGCTTTAGGTTTAACGGCTTGTAGCTCTGAGCAATCTGTATCAACAACAGCGTTAACGCAGATTTCAGCCCCAGGCGCGCCCGGTGTTGAGCCATTTTGGGCTTATTCAGGTAAAACAGGTATTGGCACATCCTATGAGCAATATAAAGCGGGTCATTATGATGATTCAGCTGCGACTGGTAAAGTGTCAAAAGTGTGGTTTTCAATTGCCAAAGGCATGATCACTGAAACCATGTTTGGTCTTATTCACCAAGCACAAATTAAAGATATGCAATTTGTTGTAGTAGGCAAAGATTTTACTGTGACAGAAAATGACGATCTTGATGTCAGCATTGATTATCTATACAAAGATGAAGCAGGTCGGCCACTTTCACTTGCCTATAAAGTGGTAAGCAAAGATAAGCAAGGTCGTTTCTCTTTAGAAAAGCATATTTTCACTGATCCAAACGGTCAAACTCTGTTTGTACGCAGCGTATTTAATACCGATTTAGAAGGCGTTAAAGCCTATGTGAATGTGAACCCTTATATTGATAATAACGGCCTAGACGATTTTGCTAAAGTAACTGATAAAGGCTTAGTTGCATGGCAAGGCGATAATTTCTTATCACTGCAAGCTAGTCAGCCATTCAAGCAGGCAACGGTTGGTTTTACGGGGATAAGCGATGGTTTAAAAGAACTTAAAAAGTCGCAATCACTTGGCACAACGTACCAAAATACCGGTGAGCAATCGGGTAACGTTAGTTTACTTGCTGAACTGGGTGATATTTCAACTAATACAACATTCGATTTAGCACTAAGTTTTGGTCAATCAGAAGCTGCGAGCTTAAAAGAAGGTCAAGCAAGCTTAAGTCAAGGTTATCAAAAGTTACTAGATGCCTATAACGGTAAAGGTGATGCAATTGGTTGGCAAGACTACTTAGCAAGCCTTGAGCCCCTTAGCACATTAACTAGCAGTACCGCTGATAATGGCAAACTACTTTATACCAGTGCCATGGTATTAAAGGCGCAAGAAGATAAAACGCATGCGGGGGCACTAATTGCGTCGTTATCAAACCCATGGGGTGAAACGGTCTCAGCTAAAACAGGTTCTACAGGCTATAAAGCAGTCTGGGTACGTGACTTTTATCAGGTGGCTATGGCATTTATGGCCATGGGCGATACTAAAACAGCTAAGACAGCCTTTGAATATTTAGAAAAAGTACAAGTTACCGCTCGTACTCCTGGTAACGGGGGAGACACTGGTTGGTTTTTACAAAAAACACACGTTGATGGTGAACTTGAATGGGTTGGTGTGCAACTTGACCAAACGGCTATGCCAATTATGCTTGCATGGAAACTTCATCAAGCCGACGTACTTAGCGACCAAGAGTTAACACAGTGGTATGGCAAAATGCTCAAACCAGCGGCTGACTTTTTGGTAGATGGTGGCCTTGCAAAGATTCTGTGGAATGATACACAAATCACCCCACCCGCAACGCAGCAAGAGCGCTGGGAAGAACAAAACGGTTACTCTCCTTCTACGACTGCTGCTGTTGTAGCGGGCCTAGTTACTGCTGCTGATATTGCCAGAAAAGCAGGTGATACTAAAAACGCAGTGCGTTACTTAGAAACCGCTAAGCAATACAATAGTGAAATCGAAAGCACCATGTTTACCACGCAAGGTAACCTAAAATCAGACAATGCCGATGGAGAATATTTCATTCGCATTGGCCAAGATAAAGATCCAAACTCATCGACCACGCTTAATGCGAATAATGGTCGTGATGGCTTCGACAAAAAGCAAATTCTGGACGGAGGATTTTTAGAGCTGGTTCGCTACGGTGTTCGTGATGCGCTTGCACCAAGCATTGTAAAAACGCTTCCAGAATATGATGACGAAAGCTTAATTGATAACCTACAAGTGCGCTATACCTTTAACTTTGCTGATGGCTCAGGGTCATTCCCAGGCTACCGTCGTTATGGTAATGATGGTTACGGCGAAGACGAAGTTACGGGCAATAACTACGCAGAAGGGGGGAATAATACCCCAGGTCAGCGTGGGCGAGTATGGCCGTTTTTCACGGGTGAACGCGGTCACTATGAAATTGCCGCAGCAAATGCCAGCAATAGCTTAAATGCGATGAAACAAAACACGATCAAAAACACGTATGTAAAAGGCATGGAAGCATTTGCTAATGAAGGCATGATGCTACCTGAGCAAGTGTGGGATGGTGTTGGTAACAATAAAGCTGGCTATGTGTTAGGCGAGGGGACGAACTCAGCGACACCACTTGCGTGGACGCATGCAGAGTACATTAAATTACTTCGCTCTTTAAGCGATAAACATGTGTGGGATCATTACCCTGTTGTCGAAGATGCTTTGAAGTAAATTGAGCATTTAAATATTAAAATTAAACCGCTGAGCTTTAACCCTCAGCGGTTTTTTTATTTATCAGTTCAGCAAAATGATTGTGTCTGATTGTGTCTGATTGTGCCTTATAAACCTGCTTTTTTTGCTCGCGCTGCGTGCAACTTTTTGTAGCTGTCGATTAAACGCTGATGTCTGTCTAAGCCTTCAAGTTTCATACTTGTTTCGGTTAAACCATAAAACATAACATCCCCATTAATCGAGCCAACCACGGCGTCCATGGTTTCTTGACCAAACATACGCGTAAAGTTGTGAATGTAATCTTCAATTTCTAGGTCATCGCTAAGCGCAACTTCCAGTGTTGCATGCATCGCTTGATAAAATAGACCTCGTTCAACAAGGGTATTGTCGTTGTATTGTAAAAAGGCTTCAACTAGCTCCATAGCGGCTTCTAAATCACCCAATGCTAGGTAAATTAATAACTTAAGCTCAAGAATTGTTAATTGACCCCATACCGTATTTTCGTCAAATTCGATACCGATTAGCGTAATGATATCGATATAGTTATCTAACTCACTTTCTTCTAATCGCTCAACTAAATCAGCCAGTTGATCTTCAGTTAGACGGTGCAGATTTAAAATATCTTCACGGAAATTTAGGGCTTTATTAGTGTTATCCCAAATCAAATCTTCGACTGGGTAAACTTCAGAATAATCAGGGACTAATATACGACACGCAGTACCAAGATCTGAGAACTCTGCAATGTAGGCTTCTTTACCTAAGCGTTCTAAAATACCGAATAAGCTTGCGGTTTCTTCTTCGTTTGTGCCTGAGAAATCCCACTCCACAAACTCAAAATCATGCTTCGCACTAAAGAAGCGCCATGAAATAACCCCTGTTGAGTCAATAAAGTGCTCAACAAAATTTTCTGGCTCCGACACGGCCATGCTATTAAAGGTCGGTTTAGGAACATCGTTTAAGCCCTCAAAGCTTCTACCTTGTAACAGCTCTGTAAGGCTGCGCTCTAATGCGACTTCAAAACTTGGGTGCGCGCCAAACGAGGCAAATACACCGCCTGTTTTTGGGTTCATTAGCGTGACACACATAACCGGAAATTGACCACCCAGTGATGCGTCTTTAACAACAACAGGAAAGCCTTGTTCTTCAAGGCCTTTAATGCCAGCAACAATGCTTGGGTATTTATTTAAGACTGCGTCAGGTACATCTGGAAGAGCAATTTCTTGCTCAATTATTTGGCGTTTAACGGCCCGTTCAAAAATCTCTGACAAACACTGTACTTTTGCTTCTGCAAAGTTATTACCCGCGCTCATACCATTGCTTAAGAATAAATTTTCAATCAAGTTTGATGGAAAATAAACGGTTTCACCATCTGAATGGCGCACATAAGGAATAGAGCAAATTCCGCGCGCTGTGTTACCTGAATTAGTATCAATTAGGTGAGAGCCACATAATTCGCCATCGGGGTTATAAATGTCGCGCGTGTAGTCGTCTAATATACCTTCAGGCAGGGAGTCATCGTCGGTTAGGCTGAACCATTTTTCATTTGGGTAATGAACAAATGCACTGTTTGCTATTTCTTCACCTAAAAATTGATCATTATAGAAGAAGTTACAATTTAAACGTTCTATAAACTCACCAAGCGCAGAGCACAGTGCGCTTTCTTTGGTTGCGCCTTTACCATTGGTAAAACACATAGGCGATGCGGCGTCACGAATATGCAACGACCATACATTTGGCACAATATTGCGCCAAGATGAAATTTCTATTTTCATCCCTAAGTCTTCGAGTATCGCGGTCATATTCGCGATGGTTTCTTCAAGCGGTAAGTCTTTGCCTAAAATAAAGGTATTATGATCTTCATCAGGTTTTGCCATTAACATTGCTTGCGCATCGGCTTCAATGTTTTCTACGGTATCAATTTTAAATTCAGGGCCTGTCTGAATAACACGTTTTACTGTACAACGCTCTACTGAGCGCAAAATACCCGTGCGATCTTTTTCGGATAGGTGCTCTGGTAATTCGACTTGAATTTGAAATATTTGATTGTAACGATCCTCAGGATCAACAATATTATTTTGTGCAACACGAATACCATCCGTCGAGATATCACGAGAGTTACAATACACTTTAATAAAATAAGCGGCGCACAGTGCAGAAGACGCTAAGAAATAGTCAAAAGGACTTGGTGCTGAACCATCGCCTTTATAGCGTATAGGTTGATCTGCGATGACAGAGAAGTCATCAAACTTGGCTTCAAGTCTGAGGTTGTCGAGAAAATTAACTTTAATTTCCATTAAAAAATTCCACCTTAGTGCGCTTAGCTACTACAAACTTTAAAAGCTTGCTAATAGCGTTTTCATCATAATAGGTGTAATTATCTGCTTTTTCGCGGTAATAGTCTTGGGTAAATCGAAAAAAAAGCCATTTTAATGGTGGTTGAATTGTCAGTGAATGAAAATGGCTAGAGATTGACTCGCTTAAGAGCCCTTATCTAGCGATTTAAATACTTGAACCTCGAATGATTAAACGCGGCGGGAGTAGGGTGTTCTCAACCGGTTCACCTCGAATTAGTTTTAAAAGGTTATCAACTAACATTTGCCCTGCGAGTGTGGTGTCTTGCTGTACTGTTGTTAGCGGTGGATTAACAAAACTCGCAACAGCAATATTATCAAACCCTACAACATGAACATCGTCGGGCACGTTGATTTTTGCTTCTTTTAAAGCCCGAATAGCACCAATAGCAATTAAGTCACTCGCAGCAAACAGCGAGTTAAAGCGAATATTATTAGCAATCAGTGAACGAGTGGCATGGTAACCTGACTCTTCTGTAGAAATTGCATTGGCCATTTTTCGTTCGCTAAGAGTAATCCCTTTTGCCAAAAAGGCATCTTTAAAACCGTGGTAGCGAGCAAAAAATTCAGGGCTATGGTCTGATGCATCACCTATAAAAGCACAATCGGTGCGACCGGTTGCCAGTAAATGCTGCGCCGCCATTTTTCCGCCACCATAATTATCACAGCTAACCGTTAAGTCAGGGCGGTTATCTACACTGGCTCCCCAACAAACAAACTTGGTGTTTTGCTCAATTAAGGTTCTAAACTTGGGTTGATAGTCTAAGTAGTCGCCATAGCCAAGTAATATAAGGCCATCAGCGCGGTGACTATCTTCATAGTCGGCTTGCCAATCAGAGCTACTTGACTGAAAGGAAACCAATAAATCGTAGCCTTCTTTTGCGCAAGCACGCGTAATACTGCCAAGCATGGCCAAAAAGAAAGGATTTATTTGTGACTCATCCGATGTAGGATCTTCAAAGAGTAACAGCGCGAGGGTACTGCTTTGTTGCGTGCGCAAGTTACTGGCATTTTTATCTACTTTATAATTAAGCTGTTTTGCGACCTCGTGAACTCGTCGACGTGTTTCTTCGTTGACCAGCGGACTATTTCTGAGTGCGCGAGACACGGTTGACTGAGACACACCTGCATAGTGTGCAATGTCAAATGATGTAGCCTTACCTTTCATATGGTTACCAAGTTACAGTGTCAGTGAGTGCCATTTTCGGCTATTTATTATTTTTTTCAAGCAATTTGTGATGAGTCACACAGCAAAGCGAAATACGTTAATAAGCAAGCATTTATTTTACTTTTTATCCATACCTACACTGTCATTTTAGTGAATAAATACGTATGCATGGGTAAATAATGAAAATTTTTATTGATTCAAAGCTGACACCGGTGTCATAATGTCACTGTTTTATCATTTTGTTGTCAAAACGTATTTGGCTGCCCATTTATTTGGGCAGCATTTTTTTAATACTAAAGATAGCTGCTTTGAGAGGATAGCTCAAAGTATTATCAAATACAGTGGCTAGGCCATTGAAAAATATAAGAATAAGCGGCAAAAAGCTTAGACAAATAGAGAAAACAACATGAACACACAGCCTAACACAGAATTTGATCCCATTCTCGTTGCCGATATTGGTGGCACTAATGCGCGTTTTGCCTTAATCACAGACTTTAACGAACAAACAAATCAATTCGTTATCGAGCAAAATCTTAAATTTCCAAGCGCAGATTTTGGTTCACTTGAAAGCGCCATATCACATTATTTTAATCATATTTCGTATGCAAAACCGTCGCGAGCATGTTTAGCCGTTGCGGGTCCAATTAAAGCTGGACAAGTACACCTTACTAACTTAGGTTGGCACTTTAGTGTTGCCGACCTTAAAAATGAATTTGCTTTTACGCAATTAGAAGTCATTAATGACTTTGCTGCTTTTGCGTATGCTGCACCTTATTTAGATGATTCAAAAAATGTCGCAGTGAAAGCTGGGCAAGCTGATGACAATGCAAATATTGCTGTCATGGGACCTGGTACGGGTTTTGGTGCTGCTTGTTTAGTGAGAACGTCGCAGGGCAGTGCTGTATTAAGCTGTGAAGCAGGACACATTACGCTTGCGGCAGTGACCGAACTTGACCGTGAGTTAATTAAAGAGCTTAAAAAGCAATTAAACCATGTATCTGTAGAAACTGTTTTCTCAGGTCCAGGCATTGCCCATTTATATCGCGCAATGGCCGCTGTTAAAGGTGTTGAAGCTAAAAACCTTGATGCAGCGCAAATAAGCGAGCTGGCAAGCACAGGCCAGTGCGAAGTATGCGAAGCCACACTTAACCAGTTCTGTGATTGGATTGGCAGTGTTGCGGGTGATCTTTCACTTACATTTGGCGCCTTAGGGGGTGTATTTATTGGTGGTGGGATTTTACCTCGTATGCAACAACGGTTATTATCTAGTCGATTTGTTGAGCGTTTTGCTGATAAAGGTATTATGTCGCAATATACGTCGCAAATCCCTGTTACGCTTGTAACACAAGACAACATTCCACTGGTTGGTGCTGCTGCGTGTTTACATGTAAATAGTAACGCGTAACCAAGGAGTGTCGTTGGATGAGTATCGGATGAAAAAAGTAACCATTAATAGTGTCGCCAGCTACGCCGGTGTTTCTAAAAAAACAGTGTCTCGTGTGCTCAATAATGAGCCAAACGTGAGTGATGCTACACGCGAAAAAGTACTAAAAGTATTTAAAGAGCTTGATTACACACCAAACCCTATCGCACGAGGGTTAGCGCAGAACCGTAGTTTTATTATTGGTTGCTTATACGATAATCCAAGTAAGAGTTATATCACGCGGGTACAAACAGGTGCGTTAGCTGCGTGTCATGAACACAATTATAATTTGTTGATTCACCCGTGTGAATTACGTGGTGAAGAGCTGATCAGTAATATAGAACAGTTACTTCAAACATCACGACTCGACGGGATTGTTCTAACGCCTCCATTTTCAGATTTTGCTGAACTTGTTACATTTTTAAAATCGAAAAAAATTCCGTATGCCCGTGTTGCATCAGCCGTGCTAGAGGATGATTCTATTTCTGTACGCAGTAATGATGAGCAAGGCGCTTTTGAAATAACAGAACATTTAATTAAGCTCGGCCACAAAGAAATTGCGTTTATTAAAGGTCACCCGGATCACAGTGCGACAGAGCAGCGCTTTAAAGGTTATCGTCGCGCACTTGCTACTAATGGCATTGAGTTTAACGAGCGTTTAGTCGAAGAGGGTAACTTTAGTTACCATTCAGGTGTTGATAGTGCGCGCACTATTTTAGATTTAAGCCCACGTCCGACTGCTGTTTTTGCATCAAATGATTACATGGCTGCTGCGGTCCTTAAATTAGCAACACAAATGCAGCTAAAAGTACCCGATGATATCTCGATAGCAGGGTTTGATAATGCCCCCATTGCGCGTCATATTTGGCCTGGTTTAACCACCATTGCTCAACCAGTCGAAGAAATGACACACCAAGCAGTAACACAATTAATTAGCCATATTAGTGAGCCACAGGAGTCACCATATCAAGTGACTTTGGAAGCAAAATTGATTACTCGTGAGTCAACGGCAGCAATTAAATAAATTTCATCTTGTTTTTCACAGTAGCCCGAAATTGAGTGACGCTTTTTCGGGCTTTTTTATTTGATCTATAAACCGTTCATATAAAACATCTAATATATTGTTTATTAATAAGTTAACTCTTATTAGTGTCATCATTCAATAAATCTCTTTCTCATGATTTTGCATGAATTCTATTCATACTAAGCTAAAATAGTACTGTTCATTATTTGGTCATTTTAAAAAATTAAACTAAATTTAACAGATAGGGTTGACACCGGTGTCACAGTCATGAGTTAATACAGTGACACCGGTGTCAGGTTGGTTGTGAGAGACAGCCTGCCAGCGTACCTTTGAACGGGTAAATCAAAGATGCTCAGTGCAATTATTTTCGTGGAGTCTTTAATTGTCACTGAGCCTTTATCCTCTAACTATAGAGATGAGTCGAATTTATATGTTGCATCCTCGTATTCAAGAAGTCACCGAACGCGTTATCGAACGCAGTAAAGAGACCCGCCAAGCTTATTTAGAGCGAATCGCGCACGCAAAAAAACAAACAAGAGTCCGTGCCGGTTTAGGTTGTGGTAATATCGCCCATGTTATGGCTGCCTGTAGCAGTGATGACAAAGCTCGTTTAAAAGCAGATGAGCAACCTAATTTAGCGATTATCAATTCTTATAACGACATGCTTTCAGCGCATGTGCCTTACAAAGATTATCCTGAAATCATCAAAAACCTTGCTACCAAGTATGATGCAACCGCTCAAGTTGCTGGTGGCGTACCAGCCATGTGTGACGGTGTTACGCAAGGTCGTGATGGTATGGAATTGTCATTGTTTTCACGCGATGTGATTGCAATGTCTACTGCGGTTTCTTTATCACATGATGTGTTCGACGGTGTTTTCTGTTTAGGTGTGTGTGACAAGATTGTCCCAGGGCTATTAATTGGTGCGTTATCTTTTGGTCACTTACCTACGTATTTCTTGCCAGCAGGGCCAATGCAGTCTGGCATCCCTAACAAAGAAAAAGCCCGTGTTCGTCAAAAGTTTGCTCAAGGTTTGGTTAGTCGTGAAGAGCTTTTAGAAGCTGAAAGCGCGTCATACCACAGTGCAGGTACTTGCACATTCTACGGCACGGCAAACTCTAACCAAATGTTAATGGAAATTATGGGTCTTCACCTTCCAGGTAGCTCATTCATTAACCCTTACACAGAGCTTCGTGATGGTTTAACAGGCCATGCTGTTGAAACAATGTTGAAACAGTTAATTGAAACGAAAGATGCAAACTGTCTAGCCGACGTCGTCAGTGAAAAAACGATCATTAATGGTCTTGTAGGCTTGCTTTCTACAGGTGGCTCTACAAACCACGCGATTCACTTAGTGGCTATTGCTAAAGCGGCAGGTGTGATCCTGACGTGGAAAGACATGTCTGACTTGTCAGAGGTTGTGCCTCTGCTTACACGTATCTACCCGAACGGTTCAGCCGATGTGAACCATTTCCAAGCCGCTGGCGGCATGGGCTTCTTAATGAAGCAGCTATTAAGCAAAGGCTACTTACATAACGATGTAAAAACCATAGTAGGTGATGGCTTAGAGGCCTATACAACTGAGCCAATGCTAGATAAAGATACTTCAGTGATCATGACGGATAGCTCAGGGCCAAGCAAAGTGAAATGGGTTGCATGTCCAGAAAAATCACACGACGAAGAAGTATTACGCCCAATTGATAATCCATTTAGCAAACAAGGTGGCTTACAACTATTAACGGGTAATCTGGGTAAAGCGGTTATTAAAGTATCAGCGGTTGCAGAGTCGCACCAAGTTGTATCTGCACCAGCTAAAGTATTCAGCTCGCAAGGTGAGCTACAAGAAGCGTACAGCCGTGGTGAACTTAACACCGACTTTATTGCTGTTTTAAAAGAGCAAGGGCCAAAAGCAAAAGGGATGCCTGAGCTTCATAAGCTCACACCTGTGATGGCAACGCTACAAGACCAAGGTTACAAAGTGGCTATCGTAACAGACGGCCGTATGTCGGGTGCGTCAGGTAAAGTGCCTGCAGCCATTCACTTAGCACCAGAAGCGGTTGAAGGTGGTGTGATTGCTAAAATTCACGAAGGTGATTTGATAACGCTTGATGCACCAGCGGGTGTATTAAAGGTGCATGTAAGTGATGAAGAATTAGCAAAACGTGAATTACAACTTAGCCAACCGAGCCAAACATACGGTACAGGCCGAGAGTTATTCGCAGGTTTCAGAAATATAGTAAGTAGTGCAGACCTTGGCGCAAGCGCCTTCGGTTTAGAATAATAATACGCCGTTACTGGGCTATGAGGAACATACAATGAGCATTGAGAAAATTTTATCATCGGCACCTGTGGTACCGGTTGTTGTAATCGAAAAACTTGAAGATGCAGCACCGCTAGCACGCGCGCTTTATAACGGCGGCTTAAAAGCATTAGAAATCACCTTGCGCACACCGATTGCGGCAGAGGCAGTAAAGCTAATGAAAGAAGCCGTACCAGAAGCATACGTAGGCACAGGTACTGTGGTTGATAAAGCGACATTTAATGCATCTGTTGAAGCCGGTGCTGACTTTATGGTGAGCCCAGGTGTAAACGACGAATTATTAGCACTGGCTAAAGAGTCTGACATTCCATTTTTACCCGGTGCCGCAACCCCCAGTGAAGTAATGAAGTTAGTAAGCCATGGCTTTAAGTTCTTAAAGTTTTTCCCTGCAGAAGCAGCGGGCGGCACCGCGATGCTCAAATCAATTGGCGGTCCTTTACCGCAAGTGACTTTTTGCCCTACAGGTGGCATTAGCCTTGAAACCGCACCTAACTACCTTGCATTAAGCAATGTTATTTGTGTGGGTGGTACGTGGATGTTAGATAAACAACTTATTGAAAACAAAGACTGGCAAGCCATTGAAGCGCTTGCTCGCCAAGCAAGTGAAGTAAAATAATTAACGGGAGATATTAGAATGATTAATGTTGCAATTAATGGCTATGGACGTATCGGTCGTAACGTATTACGTGCCCTTTATGAGTCAGCTCAAAACAACGAAATCAAAATCGTTGCCATCAACGATTTAGCACCAGCAAATGTTAACGCGCATTTAACGCAATTTGACTCAGTACATGGTCAATTTTCTCAAAAAGTAACACTTGCTGAAAACACCATGTTAATTGGTAACGACGAAATTACCCTAACACAAGAGCGTGATCCTGCCAACTTACCGTGGAAAGCACTAAATGTAGATATCGTTTTAGAATGTACTGGCTTATTCACATCGCGCGAAGCTGCTGCAAAGCACATTGAAGCGGGCGCTAAAAAAGTGATCGTATCTGCACCCGGTACTGATATGGATGCGACGGTTGTTCATGGTGTGAACAGCGACGTATTAAACGCTGACAGCAGCATCATTTCAAACGCATCGTGTACAACAAACTGTCTAGCGCCAATTGCAAAAGCAATCAACGACACAGTGGGTATTGAGCAAGGTAGCATGACAACCATTCATGCTTATACAAATGATCAAAATCTATCTGACGTTTATCACCCAGACTTATACCGTGCGCGTAGTGCGACACAGTCAATGATCCCAACGAAAACAGGGGCTGCTAAAGCCGTTGGTTTAGTACTTCCTGAACTTGCGGGTAAACTTGACGGTATGGCAGTGCGTGTACCGACAATTAACGTGTCTTTAGTAGACTTAACATTTGTTGCTAAGCGTGAAACAACAGCCGCTGAAATCAACGAAGTAGTTAAAGCCGCATCAGAAGGTGCAATGCAAGGTATTCTTGAGTACAACGAATTACCGCTTGTTTCTATCGACTTTAACCACAATCCAGCGTCTTCAATATTCGATTCTACGCAAACTAAAGTAGATGGTAAGCTTGTTAAAGTGATGGCTTGGTACGACAATGAGTGGGGTTTCTCAAACCGCATGCTAGACCAAGTTAAAGCGCTAGGTAAGTTCTTATAATAGAACCGTAAAAGTTTAAGCTTTATCCAACAAAGTCACGTTTATCGTGGCTTTTTTGGTTTTTGCTAGAAAAAACATTTTATTCGCAGTATCGTGTTGTTTACCAATATTTCAGGGAAAAATAATGAATAAAGTATTGCCAATACTATGTTTACTCATAGCATCCTGTGGCTCAACCACAACTAATAACTATCCTGACTTTACTCTCCCCAAAGACGTTTTGTTACAAGCAAAAGACGACTTTAGACGTTCTGATGATAAAATTTTATTTTTGTTGATGGTCAATCAAACGGGTGATTTAGTTAAGGTAAGGGTATTGGATAATAAATTACAAAATAAGCAATTTTTGAATATGTTCAAGAAGAATATGTACAACCTTAAATACCCAAAAGCAGATAAAAGTGATCCTGAATTCAGGGAGTTTGTTTTACCATTCGGTGTAAAAACTGAAGTCGAATTCTATGGTTAAATACATCGAGGGACGAACAATGAAAAATATCCTGCTACCGCTTCTACTTAGTGCACTTGCAATGCTTCCTAGTTATACATTCGCTTCTCAAGAGGCGCAGCAACTCGCTGTTTGCCTAACTGATTCACTCAACGGTAAGGAACGTAAGAACCTTGCCAAGTGGATTTATCTGGGTATGTCGACTCACAGTATTATCAAACCTTTCTCAAACGTGACAGAACAAGATATCGATGATACCAATCGCTATGTTGGCGCATTAGTTACGCGCTTATTAACCGAAGACTGCCCAAAGCAAGCAAAAGCCGCTATTGATGTCGGTGGGCAAGGGGCAATGGAAAATGCATTTCGTCTTGTTGGTGAAGTTGCAATGCAAGAATTAATGACAGAGCCCAGTGTTGGTAATGCTTTGGGCGCATTTGATAAATACCTTGATCAAGAAAAGTTTGATAAAGCATTTCAATAGATTTCTATCGGGAAGTCGATACCTAAATAGGGAAGTTAATGTATCAAAAATTTAAATCGTTATTAGGCAACAGCGTTTATAAATCAATCGCGCTTGTTCTCGTTATACTTCTGGCTGGCCCAGAGTTAATGATAGGTTACGAGTTAATGGCGTTAGTTGAAATTTTAGGCCCAACCACATTTGTGCTTATACATTTAGTTGGTATCAAGCTTTATTTTTATAAATTTAAACAGCTTTTTTTACGCTTTGAGTCGCATAGTGCCTTGTTTTTGCCAACATTTAAGCAGCTTAAAACAATGCCAACTTTGCTGTATCACATACTACCAGAGCGCACTTTCATCGCGAGTTTTTTACTTAGTGTTGCAGTAGGCTGCGCTCAAATAACATATTCCGCTTTCGTGTTTTAATGTCGCGTTGGCTAATTCAATTACCCATTTTTACGCATAATTGTCTGTGCTATGCTGCGACAAATTATTAAATGGATTTTAGATGATGTCTCGTATTTGTAAGCGACTCTTCCGTGCTGAGCAGTTTCACATCGGCGAGGGTAATATTAGTGGCTATATTGCCTGTTTTTTAGCGATGTTATCGTGTTTAGGTGTATTGGCTTTTCACTTCCCTGAATACCTTACAACCCCAGAATTACGACAAAGTTACAGTGTCGAATTTTTACGTCAGTTAATGTTTGTGGCACTGATTATTTCAGGCAGTTTAGGACTGTTGAACTTTGTCCGTAATACCAATAAACGACTGGGGGCAACTGCTTGGGTATTGATAACGGTGGCGATTGCGTTTGGTGGTCCTAACGTTGAAGTGGGCGACTTTAGGGATAACACGCCGTATTTAGGGCTTGATTGGTTTATTCTTGATTTACTCGGCTCTACGCTTATTTTTATCCTTATTGAAAAATTATTACCGCATCGCAAAGAGCAAAAGATTTTACGTTCTGAGTGGCAAGGGGATTTAAATCATTTCTTTATTAATCATTTAATTATTGGCTTTGTACTGCTTGCAACGAACCAGTTTGTTCACCATGCGTTTGGGTGGGCAGTGTCTGAGACTGTACAAGGCTTTATTGTGCAAATGCCGTTTGTTCTACAACTGTTTTTGATTATTTTAGTGGCTGATTTAATGCAGTATTTTGTTCATAAAGCTTATCATGAAGTGCCATTGCTTTGGCGTTTTCATGCTGTGCATCACAGTGCAAAAGAAATGGATTGGTTAGCGGGATCTCGTCAGCATATTTTAGAAATTTTAGTGACTCGCAGCTTAGTGCTTACGCCTATTTTCGTGCTTGGTTTTCCTTCTGATGTCATTAGTCTTTACGTGATCATTGTTGGTTTTCAGGCGGTATTTAACCACGCCAATGTGAGGGTTAAATTTGGGTGGTTGAAATATATCATTGTGACACCACAATTTCACCATTGGCATCATTCATCAGATAAAGCCGCAATTGATAGAAACTATGCCGCGCACTTCTCGTTTTTAGATTACGTACTTGGCACGGCGGTAAAAGGGCAAGCCGAGTGGCCTGATAAATACGGTGTGGTGGGTGATTACATGCCAGAAGGTATGCTCAAACAGCAGTTGTTTCCGTTTAAAAAGCAAAAATAAAGCCTCAACGAGGCCTTATTTTTATAACCGGTTTAATACTTCGCTAAAGCTGGGTCGCTGTATAGCTGCTACGCGTAAGCAATCTGTAGCGATGGCGGCAAGTTGTTCGGTAATGGCGTTCTCGTTGCTGACGACTGTGAGTAAGTCTTCAATAAAATAACCAAGCGCACGTATTTCTATGCCGTGTATGCATTGCTGCTGATACGGCACTAACTGTGACAAGTCGGTTGCTGCGCCAAAGTCGCCAAAAAGTAAGTCAGCGTTGTCGTTTATCATGCTGTTATGCGCATAGATGTCACCATGGCTGACATGGTTTTTGTGCAAATGCGCCAGTGTGCTGCTCATTTGTTTCACAACCTTTAGCACAAACTCAGGGCTATATTGGCAGCCATTTTCAAAGGTATCGCGAGTACAAGTGTCAAACGACGGTGGTAAACCGAGATTCCTGAAACCTTCACCAATCAGCTCCATGACTAAACCTAATTGTGATGGCTCATTTATATAGCCAAGTGCTTTGATTAGGTTCGGGTGCTCGTTTGCTTGTAAGCAACAATTTAACTCATCTAGTGGGTAGCCATCGCTGGTTATATTGCCTTTAAATAACTTAAGGGCAATAGGGCGCTGCTGCCATTGTGCTAAATGAATAAACCCCGAGGCACCTTGGCCAATTTGCTGTTTTACATCTAGTTCATCTAAGCCAATTTCAGAAAATTGCTCAGACTTTAGAGAATCTGAACGATTAAAATCATTGCCCGAAAATGCAAGCCACGCAAGTTTGGGCAGTTCAAGCAACCAGTTATCAATGTTAGAAAGCCTATTGGCACTTAAGCGAACCAATTCAAGCTCGTGGCAAGCACTCATTGACTCTGGTAGGGCCGTTAACTGATTACCGGCTAACGCTAATTTTTTTAGTTTACGGTACTCACCAAATGATTCAGGCAACGCTTTGATTTGGTTATCGGTTAAAATTAGCCATTCGATATTGCGTGGTAAGCTGTGCTCGGCAAACTCGCAAATTTGATTCCCTTTAAACGCCACCATGATTAAATTTGGGCATTGCTTTAGTACTTTCGGAATGTGCTTAAACTGATTAAATGATAAAAACAAACGCTTTAAGTTTTTTAGCGTGTGGAAATCATCAGGTAGGTCGCTTAATTGATTATTCGATAAATCGAGAATTTCTAATGTGTTGGCGAGGGTGTAAATTTCTTTTGGAAAATCAGTCAGTGCTTCTACGAGTTGCAGGCGAGTACAGCCTTGTAAAGCGCCTGATTTTAACTCTTCGAGGGTATTCAAAATTAAGTCCATGTGTTCAGGCCAACATAGTTGGCCTTGTTAATTAAAACTGTGCGTTGTGGTAAACGTTTTGTACGTCGTCGCACTCTTCTAGCATTGATAAAAAACGTTCCATTACTTCAACGTCTTCGCCTTCAATTGGTGCTTCAACTTGTGGTACGAAAGCAATGAGATCTTCATCGAAGTCGCTAATGCCCATTTCTTCAAGTGCAGTGCGCGTATTGTTGTATTCTGTGTGCGGTGCAAATACAGTGATTTTACCGTTTTCAAGTTCAACATCCGTCACATCGACATCGGCCATCATCAATGCTTCTAATACGGCTTCATCATCGTCGCCATCGAATACAAAAATAGCGAGGTGGTCAAACATATGCGATACCGAGTTTTGTGCGCCAATTTTGGCGTTTGCTTTGGTAAAGCACACACGTACGTCGGCAAAAGTACGTTTGTTATTGTCTGTTAAACAGTCAACTATGATCATGCAGTTGCCTGGGCCATACCCTTCATAGCGGGTCGCAACATAATCTTCGCCGCCACCCCCTTTGGCTTTATCGATTGCACGCTCGATTACATGCGTAGGAACTTGGTCTTTCTTTGCGCGCTCGATTAAACGGCGCAGCGCTAAGTTGCCATCAGGGTCTACACCGCCATTCTTAGCGCAGATATAAATTTCTTTACCGTACTTAGAATAAACTTTGGTTTTAGCACCCGCAGTTTTAGCCATTGAATCTTTTTTATTTTGGTAAGCTCTTCCCATCTGCGTGTTGCCTTTTTGTTTTAGTGAAAATTAAAGCGGCTATTCTAATCATTTAGCGCGCTAGTTAACAGTTTTTATTCTTCACTCTGTTGTAATTGCCACATTCGGGCATACTCGCCATTCGCTGCGAGGAGCTGCTGATGTTGACCCTGCTCAACCACTTTACCATTTTGCATTACAATGATTTTATCGGCATCTGTAATGGTTGATAAGCGGTGCGCAATAACAAGACTGGTGTGTTTTTTAGCCACTTCACGCATGGCGCTCAGAATAGCTTGTTCTGAATGTGAATCGAGAGCCGAGGTTGCTTCATCAAACACTAAAATCGGTGAGCCTTTCAAAATTGCGCGAGCAATAGCTATGCGTTGTTTTTCGCCCCCCGATACTTTTAAACCACGCTCACCAACGAGTGTTTGATCGCCCTTATCAAGACTTGCAATAAAACTATCAAGGTGCGCAAGTGAGATCGCGTGATCAATCTCAGCCTCGCTTGCTTGGGGGTTACCGTAAGCTATGTTATCGCGAATTGTGGTGTTAAATAACACGGTGTCTTGCGGCACAATAGCAATTGCTTGTCGTAAACTTTCTAGAGTAACCGTATTAATTGCTTGGTCATCAATATAAATGTTTCCTGCATCGACATCATAAAACCGATAAAGCAGGCGGCTTAAGGTACTTTTACCAGCTCCACTGGCACCCACAATGGCGACTTTACTGCCAGCTGCTACCTCAAAGCTTAATTGCTTTAAGATAGGGCGTTGCTTGTCGTAACTAAATGACACATTGTCGAAGCGAATAGCTGCGTTGTGTAATTTCAGCGGTGTGGCATGTGTATCATCGCTTATTGCTGCTTTTCTATTTAAAAGCCCGAGCATGTTTTCGAGGTCGGTGAGTGCACGGCGGATTTCTCGGTACACAAAGCCTAAAAAGTTGAGCGGTAAAAATAACTGAATCATGTAGGCATTAATCATGACCAGCTCACCAATACTCAACTTTTTATTGACAACATCGCTGGCGCCCAGCCACATTAGTGCCGTTATGGCCGCAGCAATAATAAGTGCTTGTCCTGAATTAAGCGCAAGCAACGACATGCGGTTTTTAAGTCGCGCTTGTTCCCATTTAGCGAGAAAACTGTCGTAGGTGTTTGCTTCAAACTGTTCATTATTAAAATATTTTACTGTTTCGTAATTAAGTAAACTGTCGATTGCACGGGTATTCGAATTATTATCAGCAGCATTTGCTTCACGAATAAATCGGTTGCGCCACTGAGTGACAACAACAGTAAAGACAATATAAGTTGCAACGGCCACGAGGGTCACTAAAGCAAACCACGCAGAGAATAGGGTGGCAAAAATAATCGCCACAGTCATAATTTCAAATAAAGTGGGCACAATATTAAACATTAAAAAGCGCATTAAAAAGCTAAGTCCATTGGTGCCTCGCTCAATGTCGCGACTAATACCGCCGGTTTGTCTGTCTAAATGAAAAGCCAATTCGAGGTTATGTAAATGTTTAAACACTTTTAGACCGATATGACGCATTGCGTGTTCTGTTACGCGTCCAAAAAGGGCATCACGTATTTCGCCAAAAAACACACTCGCAAAACGAAGTAAACCATAGGCCACTAATAGGGCAACAGGCACACTTAAAATAGGGTGAATATTGGCATCAACGGCGTCGATAATTTCTTTTAGAGCCCAAGGCATCAATAATGTCGCGCCTTTAGCAGCAATCAGTGCTAATACTGCTAAAGTAACTCTTCCTTTAAACGTCATTAAATAGGGCCACAGTGTTTTAATGCTTTGTGACAAATTCATAGCATCAGGGGATTTTGTAACCTGTTCTCGACGGCTCATTCCACGCATGGGGGTCTCTTAGAATTAATTTAATAAAAATAGGCAAACATATCGGTATTTTAGGAAAGTGAAAATGCAGCTTTACCTCTATACTGGTGACAGTATACATGAGAGCATTAACATGTAGTTAAATACAAACGTAAACACGAAGAAAGTAAAGGAGTAATCATGAAAACCATTGGTTATGCAGCACATGCCTCAGAAAAACCTTTAGAGCCGTATCATTTTGAACGTCGTGCACTTCGTGACGAAGATGTCTCGATTGAAATCCTTTATTGTGGTGTGTGTCATTCAGATTTACACACTGCAGAAAATGATTGGGGATGGACTCAGTACCCCGTTGTGCCAGGTCATGAAATTGTAGGCCGTGTTCTTGAAGTAGGCAGCGGCGTTACTAAGTACAAAGTAGGCGATCATGTTGCGGTAGGTTGCATGGTTGATAGTTGCCTGAGTTGTGACCAATGTCATCAGGGTGAAGAGCAGTTTTGCCGTGAAGGCATGGTTGGCACTTATTCTGGTCAAGACCGAATTAGCGGTGAATTAACCCAAGGCGGCTATTCAAAACACATCGTGGTGCGTGAAGAGTTTGTATTACGTGTACCAAAAGGTTTAGATTTAGCTAAATGCGCACCTATTTTATGTGCAGGTATCACAACCTATTCACCACTTCGTACTTGGAATGTGGGTCCGGGCAGTCGTGTGGCTGTAATCGGCTTAGGTGGTTTAGGCCACATGGCAATTAAAATTGCAGCGGCAATGGGCGCACATGTGACGGCTATTAGCCGTAGCGATAAGAAAAAACAGCAGGTGCTATCGTATGGCGCAAAAGAGTTATTAGTCTCAAGCGACGAAGCGGCGATGCAAGCACATGCTAATCAATTTGATCTCATTATAAATACCATACCTGTAAAGCATGACTTTACACCTTACATGCCATTACTTGATATTGATGGTACGCAAGTCTTGGTTGGTCAAGTGGGTGAGCTTGCTGAGTCAAACTCAGTTCCAATGTTATTGGGGCGCCGTCGTGTTGCCGGTTCATTGATTGGAGGGATAGCGCAAACACAAGAGATCTTAGATTTCTGTGCCTTACATAATATTCTTCCGGAAGTTGAAATGATCAAAATGGACGAAATTAATGATGCCTTCGATAAATTAAAACAAGGTGATATGGCCTCACGTTTTGTCATTGATATGTCATCATTAGACGTGTGATAACAACGCAGTAAGTTGACACTAAAACGCGAGCCTCTTTAGGCTCGCTTTTATGTGTTTAATGACTTGTTTTTTATTTTTTAACCCTCATTATAGAGGGGTTATCCGCTTAATTTATTGGTTTCTCTTTGTTACGGTTTTTTTCAGTCATTATATTGCTATTTACTGTGCTTTTTAGTGCACAGAGCTTAGCTGCGCCTTCGACTGATTCGCCACTGGTTGCCACTAAATTTTATCAGCTTGAGTTAACTAAACCCCCTATCATTGCCCATAAACAGGTTATTGTTCATCCAAAGCCTTTAGAAAAGTCGGGTTTTGATACTTTATTACCCCGACTTACAGCCAGTAATTCATCCTTATTTCTTTACCATAGTCAGGTAGATCCTGATTATGAGTTATTGATTGAGTTTTTCGCTGAAAACTGGGGTAAAGCACATTTCTTAGCACCTCCTAAAAGAGCACAGACTGTTCCTTGGTTTGCTATTACGAGTGCGCGAAAATCACGTATTAGTGGCTGGAAAGACGCTAATCTTATTTATAAAGCCCGCGCTACATACCACAGCTAAACGACTTCCTTCGTCATTTTTTTATTTTAGGAATTAATTTTACCGGCTTAATAGAGTCGGAAGGAAGTCTTGTATGTCAAAGAAACAAAAGCCGACGTTTTGGCGTCGACTAAAAATGAGCTATGCCGCTATGATAGCTGCCTGTATTTTATTAGCTATCAGTGCGTTACCTAATTTATACCCAAATAAATCGTGGTTACACATCGAGCAACCTGAACAGGTTGTATCACTGCAAATGGTGACTAATTCGCTAAATCAACAGGGTTTTAAGGTAGACAAAGCGAATGATTCAGCTAATCAGTTGGCTATTTTATTAAATGAGCCAACACAAAGTGCCAATGCGCTGAGCTTTATTAAAACAGCGTACCCCACCTTAAATAGCAAAATTGTTGAGCATGCCACAAGCCCTCAATGGTTACAGCAGTTAGGCTTATCGCCAATAAAGCTCGGGCTAGATTTAAACGGTGGCGTGCTATTCGTGCTTGATGTTGATTTAGATAAAGCGATGCAAGAGCACCTAAGTAGTGTCTATCAACAAACTAAGTTAGTACTTCGCAAAGAGAAAGTACGCGGCATTCGTGCCAGTGAAGTGAAAGGCGGCATTGAACTGCACGTTTTACCCAGTGCTGAAAATAACCTGGCTGGCTTAGTCGCCACGTTACAAGCGCAATTTAAAGGCCTCGTGCAAACTAAATCAACCAGTAATAATTTAACCACGGCGTTTTTGCATTTTGATGAGCAAAGCCGCAGTGAGTTTGATAAACAAGTGATGGCGCAGAGCTTAACAACATTACGAGGACGTATTGAAGAGCTCGGTATTACTGAAGCGGTAACACAGAGACAAGGCAAGCAGCGTATCCGCATAGAGTTACCCGGTGTGCAAGACCCCGCAGAGGCAAAGCGGATCATTGGTGCGACAGCAACCCTTGATTTTTATCAGGTTGTTGAAGTAGGTGGCAAAGCCTTTAATGTACAAGGTGGCGGAGTTGTTAACCTTAACCCTGTCGCTATTTTTTCGGGGGACCATATTAATAACGCTAATGTGGGCAAAGATGAGTGGGGGAAACCGCTTGTTCAGTTGAGTTTAGATTCGCAAGGTGGCGATGCAATGTCTGCTTTTTCAAAACGCAACATTGGTAAACCCATGGCCACTGTTTACTCAGAGTATTCGCGAAACGCCAACGGCGAAGTGATTAAAAAAAGTGAAGTGATTAATATCGCCAATATTGCTCAACATTTAAGTTCACGTTTTAGTATCACCAATATGAAAAGCCCACAAGCGGCCTACGATTTAGCATTGTTATTGCGTGCAGGTTCGCTCACAGCACCCGTTACAATAGTTCAAGAGCAAACGATAGGGCCAAGCTTAGGTGCTGAGAATATTGAGCATGGCCTTGCTGCATTAATGCTGGGTATAGGCATTACTCTTGCTTTTATGGCGCTGTGGTATCGCCGCTTAGGGCTTATTGCCAATATTGCTTTATTACTTAATTTAACGGCACTAGTGGGGTTAATGTCATTATTACCGGGCGTTGTACTCACGCTACCTGGCATTGCGGGCTTAGTGTTGACCATAGGTATGGCCGTTGATACTAATGTGATTATTTTCGAGCGTATTAAAGAAGAAAAACGCAAAGGTAGACCCACCTATCAAGCCATTGAGCAGGGTTATAATCAAGCATTTTCCACCATTTTTGACGCAAACGTAACAACCATGATTACGGCGATTATTTTGTATGCAGTCGGGTATGGCCCCGTCAAAGGATTTGCCATTACGTTAGCACTTGGCTTACTCACCAGTGTGTTCACCGGTGTGTATATTTCAAAAGCACTTAGCCAAACACTGTATATTAAATTAACGAATTTAGCGGGGGCAAAAGCATGAGCTGGTCTACATTAACAGCAGCAAGTAAAGCGCGCGTTTTAGGATTACTTCTAAGCTGTGCGCTAGTGATAAGTAGCCTTGGGGTGTTATCGGCTAAAGGGTTAAACTTTGGACTTGATTTTACAGGGGGCTATATCACAGATATTAGCACCGAATCGGTTACCTCGATTGCAGACTTAACAGCAAAGTTAAGCCCTGAGGTCGTCGATAAACTAATAATAAGCAAAGCAGGCGATCATCACTTTGTTTTAAGACAAGCCCCAGACCTTAATACAACGGCTAATTGGCAGGCAGAGCTTAGCCAGCAAGGCATTGACTTTAAAGTGCTTTCAACTTCATTTTTAGGGTCTCAAGTGGGTGATGAGTTATTTGAGCAAGGTTGTTTAGCACTTTTTGCCGCACTTATCGCAATTATGGTGTATTTAGCCGTGCGTTTTGAATGGCGACTGGCTGTGGGCTCAGTGGTCGCACTATTACATGACTTAATTTTGGTGCTAGGTTTGTTTTCGTTATTAGGGCTTGAGTTTAATTTAACCGTGCTGGCGAGTTTATTAGCAATTATTGGTTACTCATTAAATGACTCAATCATTGTTGGCGACAGAGTCAGGGAGCTTTTACGTATTCAATCAGGTAGTCAGCGCATTGATACTCATGTGGTGATCAACGATGCAATACGCTCTACACTCACTCGCACATTAATTACCTCAGGTACAACACTTGCGACCATCGCATGTATATGGCTGTTAGCCGGTGCTGCATTAACCGGGTTCGCGATTGCCTTATTTGTCGGCATTGTGGTGGGAACATTTTCATCAATTTGTATTGCTGCCACGTTACCGCAGTTATTGGGTCTGAGTAGCGATAATTACACGCAAACTTTAGATGATAAAACCCAAGCTTACATTGATATGCCTTAACCACACTTGCGCAGGGTTAATCATGATTAACCCTGCGCTTTTTTAAACTTAGCACGCGCAATATAAAGCACCAATCAGATAAGCTAATGAGCTATTGCTAACATATTCAAACCATATCAGTTCAGTTACAAAAATCGTAAAACAGGGTAGAATGCGCATTTTACGTTTTAGCTGCTTTGATATGAATAAAACACACGTTATAGAACACCTTCGTTTCGCCTTAGAATCGCAATTACACCGTGCTAAAGAAGCGGCAAAAGCGGCTCATGATGCTGCCACCCATGAAGAAAGTGTGGCCGAAACTCAATACGACACCCTAGGATTAGAGGCGGCCTATTTAGCTCAAGGTCAAGCTGAACGAGTGAATGAATGTTACCGTGATATTCAAGCGTTTAATACGGTATTCAAAGAAACAGAATTTCCGAAAGTTCGCGAAGGGGCATTGGTCTCTCTTATTGATGATCAAGACCAGCAAAAATGGTTCTTTATTGGTCCAAGTTCTGGTGGCTTATCAGTGACAGTTAAAGAGCACACGATTTATGTTGTGACTCGCGAAGCACCTTTAGGTAAAAAATTGCTTGGTAAAAAAGTGGATGACGAAGTCGAACTTGTCATAGGCGACAAAAAGCAGTTTTATACCATTGATAAGTTAATTTAAACACACTGATTTTTAATTAGTAAATTTCATCTTTAAGTGAAAAATATCTCGTTGGTAACTCCTCGCAAAACACTCTATAAATCACATCAAGCTTAGCGCTTATACCCACACGCTTAATCAATCTAAATGATTTTGCATTATTGCGGGTTGGTATCATAAGCACCCATCTAGTTGAGTGAATTTTAGCCTCATGCATTCACTTAATTGGTTGGGTGTTTTTTCATTATTAAAGACTTATTATAGGAAAAGTCGTGTTTAAAACCTTGATTGTGGTTGATAACAACGAGCAGCGTATTGCTCAAAACTTTGAAAATGTGATCACTTTTGATACTTACCTACGTGATTACCCAAAACATAACGAACCCAAAACACGTATTTTAAATCTGTGCGATACAGGACAGTATTTAAGTAAGGGTTACTATTGTTCTTTACTTGCAGAAGCAAGACAGCACCAAGTATTACCCAGCGTAAAAACCATTAATGCATTACGTTCAGATGAGCACAGCTCTCGCCACATGCAATTACAAGGTCGCACCGTATTTTTTGGGCAAACACATTGCGAAGACGATATTAAAGCAACTAAAGCATTGTTTTCACAATACCCTGCGCCAATACTGGTGTGTGACGAGCAAGGTGTAGTGAAACAAGGTGCTATTGCGGCGCTTGATGACGACGCGTTTGCCGAATTTGTAAAACAGTTAAGCAGCTTCACAGAATCTGTCTGGCGTATTCACGATAAAAAACGCCGTTACCGCTGGGATATGGCGATTTTGGTTGATCACCAAGAAAAAGTACCACCCAGTGATAAAGACGCCATTGCAAAATTTATTAAAGCGGCAGCTAAGCATGGCATTTATGCACAAGCACTGACTTTTGATGAAATTACCAGTATTGCGCAATACGACGCACTATTTATTCGTCAAACAACGGCGATTGACCACCCAACTTATCGATTAGCAAGTAAAGCACAAAGCTTAGGGCTTGTGGTAATTGATGACGCAGAGTCAATTTTACGCTGCTGTAATAAAGTGTACTTACACGATGCCTTTAATTATCAAAAAGTGCCAAGCTTAAAAACACATGTGGTAGCTGATACATCAACAGACACCATTGAAAACTTAGAAACAAACTTTACGTACCCATTAGTACTAAAGATGCCAGAGGGGTCATTCTCTAAAGGGGTGTTTAAAGTTCAGAACCGTGAAGAGCTGATTGCAAAACTCTCGGAGCTTTTTGAGTTCAGTGCGCTAGTGCTAGCACAAGAGTATATGTACACAGAGTATGACTGGCGTGTAGGGGTGTTAAATGGTCGCGCGATTTATGCGTGTCGTTATTTAATGGCGCGTAATCATTGGCAAATTTACAACCATGATGCAAAACGCTTTTTTTCAGGTGGATTTGAAACTCTCCCGACTTTTGAGTTACCGAAAGTGGTATTAGATGCGGCATTAAAAGCCTGTAAAACAGTGGGTAAAGGTTTGTATGGCGTTGATGTAAAAGAACATCAAGGGCGCGCGTACGTACTTGAAGTAAACGATAACCCGAGCATTGATCACAAAGTAGAAGATGCCTACCTTGGCGATGAGCTTTATATGATCATTATGGACGAATTTAAGCAACGCCTTGAAGCACGAGGCCGAGGTTAAATGAAGACATTACATTGCCAAATCCGGTTTGCGAAAGTATCGGATTTGGCGGCACTTGTTGCCATTGAAGAGCAAAGCTTTAGTCAAGATAGATTAAGCAGTCGCAGCTTAAAGCGCTGGCTTTCAGCAAACCATGGTTTGTTAATGGTTGCTGAAGTTAACAGTGAATTGGTCGGTTATGGCCTTGTGTGGTGTCATAAGGGCACGCGGTTAGCGCGGTTGTACTCATTGGCCGTCCTTGCGAGCCAACAAGGTAAAGGGGTGGCTTCGCAGCTGCTAATTGCTCTTGAAAACGAGACTGTAAAACGAGGTCGTAGTTTTATGCGACTAGAGGTTGCAGTCAATAATCAGGCCGCAATTCGTTTATACGAAAAGCATGGCTATCATGTGTTTGGTCATTACAGTGATTATTATGATGATCACAGTGATGCGCTACGAATGCAAAAAACGATTCGTCGTAATACTGCCTTTAATGCTGATAAACACACACCGTGGTATCAACAAACCACTGAATTTACCTGTGGTCCCGCGGCATTACTAATGGCTATGTCGTCGCTTAATAATACGCCAATGAGCCAATTAAAAGAACTTGATATTTGGCGTGAGGCAACCACCATTTTTATGACCTCGGGTCACGGTGGCTGCCATCCGCTGGGTTTAGCACTTGCAGCGATGAAACGTGGATTTAAGGCTGATGTTGTTTTAAATACCCGTGAATCATTGTTTATTGATGGTGTAAGAAGTGAAAAGAAAAAAGCAATTTTACACACAGTGCATAACCAATTTGTTGCTGAAGCTATCGTTGCGAAAATGCCTGTACGCTATCAAGAACTAACCCTTAACGATATTGAAACATGGCTGGCGGCGGGTAAAGCGGTGGTTTTACTCATTAGTACATATCGCTTTGATGGTAAAAAATCACCACATTGGGTGTGCGTAACGCATGTGGATGAGCATTGCTTATATGTTCATGACCCATTTTGTGAAGACAAAAAGCAACTCGCCATTGATTGCCAACATGTGCCAATAGCAAAAGCCGATTTTAGTAAAATGGCTAGCTTTGGATCATTGCGGTTAAGCACCGCGATGGCGTTTTCTTTATAATTATTAATTCAAATATTTGGAAGTACAGTGACACTGAATAGTCTATTTGATATTGCCCCTTACTCTTGGTCTGCAATTGGTAGTGCCGCATTTTGTGGTGCGATCATTGGTATGGAGCGCCAATTGCGCGGAAAGCCAGTGGGTATTCGCACCTCGGCGCTTATTGTTCTAGGGACCTATTTATTCTTAGCCACCGCATTTATGTTACATGGTGATGTAATTGACCACTCCCGTGTAGTTGGGCAAATAATTACAGGTATTGGCTTTTTAGGTGCCGGCGTCATGCTGGCAAAAGATGGCGCAGTGGTCGGTGTTACTTCAGCTGCAACCATTTGGGTATTAGCGTCTATCGGTGTCGTAATTGCCACTGATAACCTTATGGCCGCAATTAAGCTTTCGGTATTGGTTGTGGTTATTTTATACGGTGTTGATGTACTGGAAGCGAAGTTTAAAAGTTTAGGCCGGGGTGTTCACGCACAAGTAAAACGCTATTCAAAATTGTATTATCGGAAAGAAAAATAGTTTTAGAAATTAGAAATCAAACATTAGATATTTGATCTGACCCCGATAAAGTAGGATCCTTTTTGGAGTCAGATCAATTTGAATTTAGATTTTGAGTAGGAAAAATGTAATGACAACTTGTTACTCAATAAAATCAGCTACTTTACAAGATTTATTACTTGTAGATAGCCAAATTCCTGAGTTTGATGGCAGAAATACGCTAAGTAAATTACACGCAAAGTTGGCTGGTCGTGAGCATCTTGTTTTAGTCGCGTATATTGATAATGAGCCTGTCGCGTATAAGCTCGGTTATGGGTTAGATAATAATACCTTTTATAGTTGGCTTGGTGCCGTGTTGCCAAAGTGCCGAGGGATGGGAATTGCTCAAGCTTTATTAGCAGCACAAGAAATGTGGGTGAAAGAGCATAATTACGATGCAATTAATGTGAAATCAATGAATCGTTTTCCTGCGATGCTAAGTCTGTTGATAAAAAATGGCTATACCATAGCGGGTTATGAAGACAGGGGTAACCCGCACAAGAGCAAAATTATATTCAGCAAAGAGCTTGCTTCCAATTAAGTTAGTTTGTCTCAATAATTAAAAATGCGTCGCCTACACTACCTATTCCCATTTTCATTAATATTAAATCCTTTCGAGTGATTAAACTGGTCGTTACCTACGTTAAAAATGTCTGATTTACGACTGCGTGGATGCAGGTGGTAGAGCAATGCAGGAGCAATTGCCGAGAATAACTAAATAACTAAATTTTTGCCTTGTTATCAAACGAAGTTTTATTCGCTCAAAAATTATTCACTTAATTAAGCAAAATGGTATGAGTTGGCTTTTGAAGCGTTGTTTTATGGTATCGAATAGCGTTAACCAAATAGCTTACGTCTTACCACTGTTCTATATTCACTGGGTGTTTGCGACAGTACTTTCTTAAATACACGGGTTAAATGTCCTTGGTCATTATAGCCAACTTCAAGTGCCACCTCTTGGATTGATAAATTAGAAGAGGCGAGTAATTCTTTCGCGCTTTGTACACGTAACTGCTGCCAATATTCAATCGGAGTTTGGCTGGTGGCTTGGCGAAAACGTCGGGTAAACGTTCGATAGCTTAAACTAAATTGGGCTGCAATTTCCTGTAAGGTGAGCTCAGATGTTAGATTGTTTTTAAGCCAAAACTGGATCTGTGCAATTAATTCGTCTGGGTGTTTATCAACAGCACCTTCTAAATAACGCTGATCTTCGTAAGGTTTTCGAATTTCATGGGAGAAGTTACGCTCTACATGTTGTGCGGCTTCTCGGCCATAATACTGGCTAATTATATGCACAATGACATCGGCTAAGGCATTCAAACTGGCAACGGTATACATACGCTCAGACTGGGTAATAAAGAAGTCAGGCTTTAACTGTACATTAGGGTAATCTCGTTTAAATTGTTCAGCATAATGCCAATGCGTTGTGGCTGGGTGACCGTTTAATAAACCTGCTTCTGCTACTAAGCAATTACCTGTGCCTACGCCCACTATATGGCTCCCTTGCAGCCACGAATCAGCGAGCCAATTAACAAGGCGAGGATGTTTACTCACCACAGGTCGAGGGTTACGCCAAATACCTGGAACAATAATTAAATCGCTATATGGCGCTGTGTCGGGGTCGCTGTCGGGCATAATGGCAAGCCCCGTTCTGTTTGCAATCGGTTTTACTGTGCTGGCAACTAAATTGATATTAAGCGGGGTAAATTCATCGTACCGGTGATGACTTTTCGCAAAAGCTTCACCCGCCCTAAGCATTTCTATAGGTAGAGTAAGACTTGTAATGAGTAGGTGAGGGTACACTAAAATACTAATTTCGATGGCGTTTGCATGTTTACCGTGTGTCACTTTTATTGCTCCGACCAGTTGGTTTTGGCCTATTATGCATGTTATTTGGCTATTAAAGCACAAGGCTACCTAGTTAATCCATTTAAACTTAAGTAATTCTCGTAACACGTTTCTCAAGGTTATTTATGACAGCATTACCCGTTATTGTTGGTATGGGTGGTATTAATGCCGCTGGCCGCACTTCTTTTCATCAAGGTTATCGTCGTATCGTGTTAGACAGCTTAGATGCAACAGCCCGTCAGGAGACATTTTTAGGCTTAGCGACGTTAATGAATTTAGTAACACTGACCGACGGCGTTTTAAAAGATGCTGAAGGCAACGTTATTAACGAAGCTGATATTGAAGCACAATTCGGCGAACAAGTATTAGCAGGTACGCTAATCCGTAAAATTGAAAAAAATCACTTTGACGTTGATGCAACTCCGTGGCAACAAAAAATGACGCTGACAGCGTCTGACGAGCAGCAAATTGTGTTTGAAACTCGTCGTCGTGATTTACCAACGCCAGTACCTGCAAGTTGGCAGGTTGAAGATCTCAGCGATAAAAAAGTAAAAGTAACCATTAGTGCCGACCTTGCTATTAAGCACGACAGCACCCGTGACAACCCGATTAAAGCCGCGGGTCAATTACCTACAGGTTTTGATCCAGCGACCATGTATAACAGTCGTTACCAACCACGAGGCCTACAAGCGACCATTTTTGCGGCAACCGATGCCATTCGCTCTACAGGGCTTGCATGGCAGCATGTTATGAATAGTGTTGAGCCTGATCAAATTGGTACATATTCGGCCTCGGTAGCAGGGCAAGTGGATGACGAAGGGTTTGGTGGCTTAATTCGTGCGAGACAACAGGGCGACCGCGTAAGCACCAAACAATTAGCACTTGGCTTAAATACCATGTCGACTGATTTCATTAATGCGTATGTGACCGGTAATGTTGGAACAACGTTCACCACATCGGGCGCATGTGCCACCTTTTTATACAACCTACGCGCTGCTGTTAACGATATTCAAGCTGGTCGCACCCGCGTTGCGATTGTTGCATCTGTTGAATGCGCCATTACGCCTGAAATTGTCGAAGGCTTTGGTAATATGAGCGCACTTGCTAACGAAGAAGGCCTAAAACGTCTTGATAATACCGATGTGGTAGATCATCGACGTACCAGTCGTCCATTTGGTGAAAACTGCGGTTTTACTATTGGTGAAGGCGCACAGGTGGCAATTTTAATGGATGATGCGCTTGCACTCGAACTCGGTGCTGATATTCAAGGCTCTGTTGCCGATGTATTTGTAAATGCCGACGGTATTAAAAAGTCAATTACAGCACCGGGCCCAGGTAACTATATTACAATGGCTAAATCGGTCGCGCTTGCCAGCAGTATTGTTGGTCAAGAAGCCGTACAAAAACGCAGCTTTATTTTAGCGCATGGTTCTAGCACACCTCAAAATCGTGTAACAGAGTCTCTTATTTATCATAAAGTAGCTGAAACATTTGCGATTGATAGTTGGAAAGTGGCTGCGCCAAAAGCGTATGTTGGCCACACAATTGCACCGGCAAGTGGTGATCAACTTGCCATGGCGTTAGGCGTGTTTAGTCATAATATTATGCCGGGTATTACCACTATTGATAAAGTGGCCGATGATGTTTACAGCCAGCATTTAGATATTCGCACAGCGCACTATCAATGTGATGCAATGGATATCGCTTTTATAAACTCAAAAGGGTTTGGTGGTAATAATGCAACCGCCACAGTGCTGTCGCCAAACGTGACAATGCAAATGCTGACAAAGCGTCATGGCGATGCAAAAATGGCTCAGTACCAAGACCGCAATACCCATGTTGCACAAGCACAAAATGAATATAAGCAACAAGCTGATTTAGGCCATTATGAGCTTATTTATCGTTTTGGTGATGGTTTAATTGATGAAAACGACATTGTTATTAATGAAGAATCGATGACTATCCCAGGTTTTGACAAAGCGATAGCGTTCAACAAATCGAATCCTTATAAGGATATGTATTAAGATCAAGACATGTTTAAGCACATTCTTGACAGCAAGGCGCTTTTAAAGCGCCTTTTTTCGTTTTCCCCAAAAAATACACCTTATTTTTAGCTCCTAAATCGTGTAAGAAAATTTAGTTTAAAAGAGCGTATATAACTCTATAACTCTATAACTCTATAACTCTACTTATAAATACATTTTTAAGGGACATGTAGCCGCGTTGTAGTGATTCAGTATTGGTATAATTTACGCGTTAAAGGTAATAATTCACACTTTTGCCTGTTTGTATCAACGCCGTGCTGACAGTATTCTTAATGCGCTCACTCTATAGGCTTAATCTTGAAACACTCTACCTCTTCACTTGAAAAAACGGCACTGGCTATTTGCTTGACTGTTGCACTGATCGCTGTTGTTTTACCTAATTTAATGACAGAACAAGTTCAGCCGATGATTTCTACAGCATTGGCACACATAGGCAGCGGCTTCTTTTTGTTAATTAACTTTTTATTATTTGCAGTAATAATACTTGCGTTTAGTCCATTGGGAACTCGTAAAATAGGAGGTGAGAATGCACGCATTGAATATTCAAACTTTGGTTGGTTTGCCATGCTTTTTGCTGCGGGAATGGGTTCTGGATTGGTTTTTTGGGGAGTCGCTGAGCCTGCGCTGCATTCATTGAACCCACCCTTAAAGCAAAGTTTATACCCCGATAGATTAGCAAGTAGTCTTGCATTAACGCTGGTTAATTGGGGCGCACATGCGTGGGCATTATATGCTGTGTTTGCCATCGTGTTAGGTGGTTTAACTCAATACAGCGGTAAATCCGGTGACATGTGCGCGCCTGTAATGAGTGCAATAGGCAATAAGGTAGATAAACAGGGGCAACTTACTCTCTGTTTTGTGGTTAAGTTGATTGCCGTATTTGCTATTTTTTTTGGTGTGGTTGGTACCATTGCTAATTCTACATTACTGATCAGCAAAGGAGTTGAGCTTGAGTTAAACATAACTTCGCCAGCTTTAATTGGCTCTCTAATAGTGGGGGTGCTCTTCATTATTTATACCGTATCGGCAAAGTTTGGTATTAGGCGCGGTGTGCAATCGTTAAGTATATTTAATGTAATTTTGGCGTTTACTCTATTAATTTGGCTTTTGTGTGTCGTTCCTATAGCGCCAATTATACAGATAGCCTTAGATGGTACAGGTTATTACATACAACTACTTGTAACGGGTACTTGGCAGTTTGATAGCCAGTTAAATAACTCAGATTGGGCGAATCGATGGACTTATAATTACTACTTTTGGTGGTTAGCATGGGGGCCATTCGTGGGTGTTTTTTTAGCGAAAATTAGCCAAGGACGAGCTGTTTGGCAGTTTGTTTTAGCTGTTGTCTGCATTCCCACGGTTGTAACAATTATTTGGTTTTCTGCATTTTCTGGTGCAGCAATTGAATGGGATAAACTGAATCAATCGGGTATTTTATTGGCTATAAAAGATGATTATAGCCAAGGGCTGTTTGTTTTTTTTCATCAATTAGGTTGGCAAGGTACGGTATTTATTTGGGCTAGTTTGCTGCTGTTACTTGTGTTTGTTGCGACATCAGCAGACTCTGCAATTTTAGTCATTAAGCAGCTAGTGGGGCGTGAAAACTCGCAGGGGATTACTTTATATGCTTGGTGCTTAGCTTTGTTTTTATGTAGTTATGTATTGTTGCTTCAACACGATGAGCTACTAAATAGAAGTGTAGCGATTCTTGGGGCACTGCCTTTTTTGATAATTTTTATTTTACAACTTGTTGGGTTTTTAAAAGAATTTGTTCGTGACTTATGTAAGTAAGCTATTCAACATTTTTTACAGTCGTCATTGATTGTTAGTTATTTGTAAGAGGTGGTTAAAGAAGAGTCGCAGTGAGTGTGCCGCAAAATTTTGTCACGGTGAAAGCGTGTGAGGAAATCTCGTCTTGCTGGCTGACTCTTTAAAGTAAATAGTGAGTGCCGGCTTTCTAATAGGCTAGCTATCTGCGCTGCAACCGCATTGATTCTTACACTCTGCATCCATGCCCTGTGCCGCGAAGGTAAAGTTACAGCACGCTTGTAATTTAGTTTTTAGTTGTTCGCGACCGCGTTTGATGCGTGATTTAACCGCTGGCAGGCTCAATTTATATTTGTCGGCAATTTGTTGTTGTTTGAGTTGCTGCAACTCGCTGTCGATAAGTATGTTGCTAACATGGGCGGGTAAATCTTGAATTAACGTGTTAATACAGCGGTTGAGTTGCTGCTCACTGTAAGCAGCTGCCCAGTCTACCTCAGGCGCATGCAGTTGCTCTAGTTTGTCGCTACTACTATTGGGACGTTTACTGCGGTAGTAATCAATTATGGCGTGACGGCAGATTTGATAAAGCCAGGGCTGTAGCTTGTCGGCGGCACTAAGGCTGTCGATATTGTTAAGCACTTTAATAAAGACATCTTGCAGTATGTCTTCAGCCATCGCTTGGTCGTTCACTTTGCTGGCGATAAATCCCAGCAGTTGCTGGTGGAATTGCTTCCAGATATTTTCAATCATAATTAGGCTTCGTCCATACTAAGGCATCAGCACCTAAGTGCTGTTGCCTTGATATTTATGACAGCTTAACAGCAGCTGTTTTTTGTATTTGGGTTACAGCTCTTACAATGGCAGGGCTGTAAGGTTTGGCACTCATTGTTAGCACAGTTGCAGTTACAATTACAGCTACTGTCACAGTCATTGTTACAGTTACTTTCATTGTTACAGACACAGGCCTCGTCGCAGTTACTGCTAGTATCGGGGTTACTGGTGTTGTTAGTTGTACTCATTACCTTGCTTCCTTATTTTGTGATTAAACATTCACTTCACTACTAGAGACGCAAGCGAGAGAAAAAGGATGCACGTATTTATCGCAAGAGCGCTCACATTAGAGTTTGCTTGCGCTTTAAATTAGGTGATTTCGTGAGGGGATGAGGTGAAAATAGCTTTATTTACAATGGTTTGTTGTTGAATAAGTCTTAAAAATATAACTGCCATGTTGCAATTAAATCGACTTATAATTTTTGAGGATATACTTTAATAGTTGTGGGTGAGTATTTTCAGCTACTTTGATTCTCAGGTAAGTAAGTTAGTGACAAAAGCAAGGCTCCAACCGTTAGCGCCTATCTGTTTGCTTTGTTGAAAGCGTGTGAGGAAGTTATGTCCTCACACTAAGTACACTACAGGTGACGGTGATGAAACTCTAAATGTTCATCAATAAAGCTACTAATAAAATAGTAACTGTGATCATAGCCAGCATGCATATTTATTTCAGCGGGGTAATCTTTTTCATTGACGACCAAAAACAAGTTTTCTGTTTTTAGTTGTTCAACTAAAAAGTTGTCAGCTTCGCCTTGATCAATACGCAGCGGTAAATAATCTTCTGGGCTTGCTTGTTTCATGAGCTCGCAGCTATCGTAATTGCGCCACGCCGCTTTGTCAGTCCCTAAGTAATGACTAAATGCTTTTTCACCCCATGGACAATTTATAGGGTTGACGATAGGGCTAAATGCGCTTGCGCTAACAAACTGTTTTGGATTTTTAAGCGCAATCATTAGGGCGCCGTGCCCTCCCATTGAGTGACCTGCAATCGCTTTTTTATCAGTAACAGGGAAGTGCGCTTCAATTAACGCTGGCAACTCAGTCACAACATAATCATACATATTGTAATGTACATTGTAGGGGGCTTGTGTTGCGTTAACATAAAAGCCAGCACCTTGACCAAAATCGTAGCTTTCGTCGTCAGGTACGGTGTCACCACGTGGGCTTGTATCAGGTGCGACAATAGCAATACCCAGTTCTGCGGCTTTTTTAAAGGCACCGGCTTTTTGCATAAAGTTTTCATCAGTACAAGTAAGGCCTGACAACCAATACATCACAGGTACTTTATTGGTTTCACTTGCACCCGGTGGTAAAAATATAGCAAAACGCATTGTGCAGTGTGTACTGCTCGCTTGATGCGTGTATTGCTTATGCCAACCACCGCTGACTTTTGTTGAGCTTATATTTTCGAGCATATCAGCATCCTTGAAAATGAAAGCGCCTTTTAAATCAAGGCGCTTATTAATGATTAGTAATGAATAACAGAGCGGATACTCTTACCTTCGTGCATTAAGTCAAAGGCTTCATTAATATCTTCAAGTTTCATGGTGTGTGTGATGAAGTCATTAAGTGCAAACTCACCCTTCATATATCGTTCTACGATTTCAGGTAACTCAGAACGGCCTTTTACTCCACCAAATGCGCTACCACGCCATACGCGGCCTGTTACAAGTTGGAATGGGCGTGTTGAAATTTCTTGGCCTGCGCCTGCAACACCAATAATAACTGATTCACCCCAGCCTTTATGACAACACTCAAGTGCAGAGCGCATTACGTTTACGTTACCAATACACTCAAATGAGAAATCGACACCGCCGTCAGTCATTTCAACAATCACTTCTTGAATTGGTTTATCGAAATCATTTGGATTGATCAAATCTGTGGCGCCAAGCTTAGTAGCCAGTTCAAATTTGCTGGTATTAATATCAATACCGATAATACGACTAGCGCCTGCCATTTTTGCACCGATAATGGCAGATAAACCAATGCCGCCAAGACCAAATATAGCAACCGTGTCACCTTGTTGTACTTTAGCAGTTTTAGTAACTGCACCCATACCTGTTGTTACGCCACAGCCAAGTAGGCAAATTTCTTCAAGCGGGGCTTCTTTACTTACTTTTGCGAGTGAAATTTCAGGAAGTACAGTGTATTCAGAAAACGTTGAGCAACCCATATAATGATAAATCGGTTGACCGTCTTTATAAAAACGAGTGGTGCCATCTGGCATTAAACCTTTACCTTGTGTTTCACGAACAGCTGAACACAGGTTTGTTTTACCCGATTTACACATTTTACACTCGCCACATTCAGCGGTGTAAAGAGGAATGACGTGGTCGCCGACTTCAACGTGAGTTACACCTTCACCTACAGCCTCTACAATACCGCCGCCTTCATGGCCGAGAATAGCAGGGAAAATACCTTCAGGATCTTCACCAGATAAAGTGAATGCGTCTGTGTGACAAACACCGGTTGCTACAATTTTTACAAGCACTTCGCCTTTTTTAGGCATCATCACATCGACTTCTTCAATCGATAGAGGTTGGTTTGGTCCCCAAGCAATTGCTGCTTTTGATTTAATAAAATCAGTCATAACGTTCCCTTATTTGTAGGTAGTAGATAATTAACATAGACTATTTTATTTATTTCTCAATGGATGATAATCTTCGATTTATTAAAACACTTTTACAGTATGGTAATAATGAATCGTTGGCATGGAATTGATGAGTTTTTAGCCGTCGCTGAAACAGGCAGCTTTACTAAAGCAAGTCGATTATTAGGGATGTCAGTGGCGCATGTCAGTCGCTATGTGAGCCAATTAGAAGAGCGTTTAAATACGCAATTGCTTACTCGGACAACACGCAAGGTGGTACTTACCCAAGAAGGTGAAGTGTTTGCTCATCAAACTAAACAATTGCAAAATGCGATGGACGACGCCACGGCACTTTTGGCTGAGCAGCAACTGACACCAAAAGGGACAATTAAATTAACTGCACCAGTGATGTATGGCGAAAGCTACATTATGCCTGCTGTCCATACATTTATGCAGAAACATCCTGATATTGAAGTTATTAGTCACTTGAGCAATGAACAAGTCAATTTATTAGATGAGGGATTTGATCTGGCGATTCGGTTAGGGCATTTAAAGGATTCATCATTAAAGGCCAGACGAATAAGTCAGCGACGTTTAGTGATTTGTTGTAGCCCAGACTATATCAATAACTATGGTCAGCCTCATAGTGTGAGTGAACTTCATCAGCACCACTGTTTAATTGGAAATAACAGTTACTGGCGTGTGAAAGATCAACTTCAAGATAAACATATTAAAGTGGCGGGTCGATTACAGTGTAATAGTGGCTGGGCTTTGGTTGATGCTGCTATTAAAGGTTTAGGCATTGTGCAGCTACCAGATTATTACGTGGATAAATATTTGCAGTCAGGTCAATTAGTCGCGGTGCTTTCCAATGTTGCCCCCGCACCTGAAGGCGTTTGGGGGGTATATCCGCCAAGGCAATTTATTGCAACGAATGTAAAAGCATTATTAGACCACTTAATAGAAACTGTTCAAGTATCAGATTTATAATTATTTTTTACAAATTCGATAATCCCATCATGGCTAAATATATGCTAACATGAGCGCATATTTAGCCCTTGTAAAACCTATAATTACTTATGTTTCAACCTGTTAGCCTTTTTATAGGGCTGAGATATAGCCGCTCCTCAAAGGGCAACGCCTTTATCTCTTTTATTTCGTTTTTTTCTATTGCGGGCATTGCTATCGGTTTAATGGCTCTATTTACCGTAAGCTCTGTGATGAATGGTTTTGAAAATAACCTCAAGACTAATATGTTAGGTTTGATCCCGCATATTGAAGTGGACGCTAAGTCACAGTCTAAAGAAGCCATGTCGCGTATTAAGTCACAGCTGTCGGAGTCTCCTGCTGTAAAACAAGTCAATTTGTATCGTCATGGAGAGGCTATTTTACAAACTAATCAAGACCTTCATGGTGTGCTCTTACAAGGCTTATATGACGATGGGAGCTCGTTATATAACATTAAAGAAAAAATAGTGGCAGGTAATTGGTCACTAGTCATGGATGAAAATTATCACATAGCAATAAGCCGTTATTTAAGTCGTAAACTGGGTATTTCGTTGGGTGACAAAGTACGGGTGATCATGCCAAATGCAAGCACCTATACTCCGCTTGGTCGAGTACCTAGCCAGCGTTTATTTACGGTTGCAGCGCTGTACGAAACACAATCTGAAATCGATATGTCACTTGCATTTACTAGCGGCTATTCATTGCAGCGTGTTTTAAAGCTCTCACAATCAGTTGCCCCTAATTTGAGTGTTTCTTTGCATGAACCATTTGCCGTTGAGCAGGTGCTTAAAAGTCATGCGTCTATATTTAAAGACGTTGAACACACAGACTGGCGCGATAGCCAAGGCACCTTATTCGCAGCAGTGGCCATGGAAAAGCGCATCATGTCTATGTTACTGGGATTAATAGTATTAGTTGCGGTGTTTAATATCGTCTCGGCTTTAACCATGATGGTGAGTGAAAAGCAAAGTGAAGTCGCTATTTTGCAAACCTTAGGGCTAACACCAGCACAAGTACAAAATGTATTTATGATCCAAGGTCTGTATAACGGTTTAATTGGCACCAGCATTGGTGCATTACTGGGTGTGTTGTTTAGTCAGTACATTAATGAATTATTGAATATGTTTGGCATCAATTTACTCGCAGGCATGCGTTTACCTGTTAAATTTGATGTAGTCAGTTTAAGCCTAATTGCCGCCGGTAGTATTGCAATGAGCTTTTTAGCAACGTTGTATCCTGCCCGTAAAGCTGCAAAAGTGAACCCAGCAGAGGTATTACGTTATGAGTGAGTTAGTAATCAAGTGTCAGCAGCTTAATAAAGTGTATCAAGATGGCGAAAACCAAGTTGCAGTATTAAAAGGGGTTAACTTGAGCTTAGAGCAAGGTGAAATGCTCGCTGTTGTTGGCAGCTCGGGTTCAGGAAAAAGCACGTTACTACATATTTTAGGTACGCTTGATGGTGCCACAGACGGTAAAGTTGAAATTAAAGGTAAACAAGTCGGTAAACTAAATCGTAAGCAACAAGCTAATTTCCGTAATGAGAATTTAGGGTTTATTTATCAATTTCATCATTTATTAATGGAGTTTACGGCAGTTGAAAACGTTGCAATGCCGTTACTCATAAAGGGATTAAGTGCCAAGGACGCGACTGAAAAAGCACGGGTTATGCTTGATAAAGTAGGGTTGTCTCATCGTAGTGAACATAAACCATCGGCTTTGTCTGGTGGTGAGCGTCAGCGTGTCGCAATTGCGCGTGCATTGGTGACAGAGCCCGCTTTAGTGCTTGCCGATGAGCCTACCGGCAACTTAGATAAGCAAAATGCGATTAAAATATACGACCTCATTAAAGAGTTAAACAGCAGCTTAAAAACCAGCTTTGTGGTGGTAACACACGATTTAGAACTTGCTGATAAGCTTGGCAAGATTGCTTATCTTGACGATGGAAAATTAGCGATTAAAGAGTCTCAGCATGTTGCTTAGTGCGTTTATTTCGAAGCGTTTTAGAGCGCACTCAGGACACAAAGATGGGCAAAACGGTTTTGTTAGCTTTATAGCTAAAGCATCGACAATTGGTATTTTATTGGGCGTGGCGGTTTTAATCGTTGCCCTTTCGGTTATTAATGGTTTTGAGCAACAGCTTGTTCATCGTTTACTGTCTGTCGTGCCTCAGGTTGAATATGTTGCGCCGAATAAACCGATTAATAATTGGCAGTCAAAAGTAAGCCTACTTAACTCGCAATCTGGTGTAGTGGGAGCGGCGCCTTTTATTAGCGTGAATGGCATGGCGCAATTTAAAAGTGATTTAAAAGCTGTTGAGGTACGTGGAGTTGCTAGCGAATTTGAAAACCAAGTATCAGCGATTAATCAATTTACTCAAGGCCGACTGGTTAGCCAGCTGCAACAAGAAGATATTCTCTTAGGTCAGCAAGTTGTTAATAAACTAGGGCTGAAAATAGGGGATCCTGTTACTTTGTTAATCCCGCAAATTAACCAGCAAAGTAACACCTTGCTTGCGCCAAAACGGGTTAGTTTAAACTTGGCTGGCATTATTAACATGGGTGGACCTATTGATGAAACGGCTGCTTTTATTCGTTTAGATAAAGCACAATCAGTATTGGGTTTTAGTGAAGATCAGGTTACAGGTTTACGTTTAAAAGTGGATGATGTTTTTAATGCTCATCAAATCGCGATGCGTGTTGGCCAAGTTATCCCTGATTATGTGTATGTCTCGAGTTGGTTTAGAACGCAGGGCAGCTTGTATCAAGACATTCAAATGGTGCGCACCATTGTTTATATTGTGGTGTTTTTAATCATTGCTGTGGCGAGCTTTAATATCGTGTCATCTTTGGTGATGGAGGTACGCGAAAAACAAGCAAATATTGCCATTCTAAAAACCATGGGCGCACAAGACAGTACTATTTTAGCAACGTTTGTGATGCAGGGATTTACACAGGCGCTAATAGGGGTTGTACTTGGCACTATTATCGGTGTGATGGTGGCGTTAAATATCAGCGAATTATTTACTTGGCTGAGTAACCTTTTGGGCGACAACCCTTTACAAGGTGTTTATTTTATTGAGTTTTTACCCAGTAAATTAGTCTGGCAAGATATTGTGATCACCGTTATTGTGACCTTTGTGTTAGCGATACTGGCCACTTTATATCCTGCATGGCAAGCCACCCGTGTAGACCCAGCAAAAGTGCTAGGCAATTAAATGTAGGAGACGAGTGTATGGATAAGCAATCAGTTATTGATTTTTGGTTTAATGATTTAGGGCCTTCGGCTTGGTATCAGCAGTCCGATGAATTAGATAGGTTAATTACTGATAAATACGCACCGTTACTTTTGCAGGTAATAGCAGGAGAGTGCGCTAATTGGCGAGTCGATGCGATAGGCTCTTTAGCAGAAATCATTGTTTTAGATCAGTTCTCTCGTAATATTTATCGCAATTCACCGCGTGCTTTTAGCCAAGATGCCCAAGCGCTAACTCTTGCTCAGCGTGCAATCGAATTAGGCTTTGACAAGGCACTACCGACTGAACAAGCAGCCTTTATTTATATGCCTTTTATGCACAGTGAATCAAAAGCGATTCATCAGCAGGCCTTACAATTATTTAGGGGCCTGCCTAATTATGAATTTGAACTAAAACACAAGTTGATCATTGATAGATTTGGTCGTTATCCCCACCGAAATGCCATTTTAGGGCGAGAATCAACGCAAGAAGAGCTGCAATTTTTAACGGAACCGGGCTCTTCCTTTTAACTTGGGTGAATAATATCCAAATGCACTTCGTTTACCCCTAAACACTTGCACAGCTCAATATTAAGCCTTAAAGTGTCTGAAATGTTGTAAAAGAGTAACCATCATGGAACAAAAACAAGCGAGACCATTAACACCTGAAGAACAAGCAGAAGCACAAAAGCAAAGTGTTATTTGGCAAAGAGAATGTTTCCAAAATGCACAAAAGCACTTAGCTGAAAAAGGTGTTATACCGCAAACTGTTGTTGAAAAAGAAAGCCGTTTTATTGCACCGCTAGTCGCAATTTGGAAGTTCAAAGCGCAAAATGGTAAAAGTTATTGGGTGATTACGGGTCGATTGCCTACCGATCATGCTGAAGCGGGCGCGGCTGCAAACCCACGCGAAGTCTTACGTTATTTCTCAATGCAGTGGCAATTAAAAGCAGATCAGTTGATGGAATCTGGTGCAACAGATAAAACGAAAGTTGATTTTGCTAACCTACTGATTAATCGCGCTCATGGTTTGTATGAGTTATTCGAAAAAGATGAAATGTGGCAGAATGAGCCCGCGTAATCGCATTTTAATTATAAAAAAAAGCTGAATAATTTTATTCAGCTTTTTTATGAAAATGACAAAAGTCACTAATGAACCATCGTGAATGGTCGCGTATCAAACTGTTTTATAGGGCAAAGCATTCGCTGTCTAGGAATACCCGCTTCCATAAATACTAAGCCATCAGCAGCAAAACCATTTCGTTTAAATCGTTCAACTTCATTTAAAATACAATTAATACTGACGCAATCACAGCCTTGCTTTTCAGCCATATTAACTAAGTAGGTTAGCAGTGATTTATAAACCGAACGGTTGCGATGCTCTGGTAAGACGGCAATACGCCCAATCAAACCATCATTACACAAACGCCCAGTGGCAACTGGGCATTTTCCATCGTCTGTAACGAGCACGTGATGGGCTGTTTTATCTAAATGATCAAATTCAACGTGTTTTGGTATATGAAGCTCATATACAAATACACGTTCTCTGATCCGTTGTAAGAGTTCCTTGTCGATACTCCATTCAACTTCGTCAATATGATACCCCATAAGCACACGCTCCTAACAAAACCAAATACCCTCATTTAAAAGTGTAGTAAATGTTTTTAAAAAGTCGTGGTTATTTTTTGAACTATTTATATCGTCTGCTGTCACCCAGCTTTGGTCTGTAAGCCTTTTGATATCAGCAAGTGCACTCATTTCATGCAGGTAGTTTATACCGTTAACACTTAAAAGAACTTTATCATCAATAATTTGATAAATAGCGCGTGTACCACCTAAACGTTCAAAAACCAGCGTTTCATCAGTGAGCAGCTCACGTACTTGATCAACCGTGTAGGGCTCTTCTAAAGGTGCTAAGTCCATGTCGTGTTTTGGTTGACTTAAACTATTACCAAGCCAGGTTTTAAATACTGTATTATCATCGATGGCTGCGATCATGAGCTGTTTAATTTGCTCGGCTTCTAGGTTGTTTAGCTCACCTTTAGAATCGCGCAGTGTCAGCTTGCTATCGCCATAGCGTGTATTGCCAAGTTCAGTATCAATTAAGTGATCGGCAAATTGTGAGAGTAAGTCTCGTTGATTAGGTGCTCTAAAACCCACTGAGTAGTTAAGAGCATTTTCAACTGCATAGCCTTCATGTGGGCAACCAGGAGGAATATACAAAATATCGCCAGGCTCTAATACACAATCAATTACAGCAGGGAATTGTTCTACTTGAAGTAGACTTTTATTTTGAGCGAATTGTTTTAAGTTTGCATCAGGTAAACCAACACGCCAATGACGTTTGCCAAGACCTTGAATGATAAATACATCATATTGGTCTAGATGCGGACCCACGCCACCCCCTGGTGTTGAGTAACTTATCATCAGATCATCAATTCGCCAGTTTGGAATAAAACGAAATGGTTCAAGTAATTGAGCTGCATCTGCATGCCAATGATCAACGGCTTGTACTAGCAATGTGGCATTCTTTTCTGTTAGTAAGCTAAAGTCTTCGAATGGGCCGTGGTATGCCTGCCAGTCATCAGCATGATTGGTGATGATACGTGACTCAATGCTGTCTTCCATTGCAAGTCCAGCTAACTCCTCTGGCTCAATAGGATCTTGAAAATCACTAAAACCTTGTTTAATAAGTAGCGGTTTTTTCTGCCAATACTCGCTTAGGAATTGCTGCGGAGTAAGCGAATTAATAGTTAGTTGATACATATAGGCACCTAATACCAAGCTGTTGAGTTATACCAATGTGCAAAAATACTTAATCATTTTGAGTGATTAAACCAGTCGCTACCTGCGTTAAAAATTTCTGATTTAGAACAACTAAATAACTAAATTTTTGCCTGTTATCAACGCGGTTTTATTGCCTCAAAATAGACCACTTAAGTAAGCAAGATGGTATTAATTGAGCAAGTTGGCATAATTAAAAGTAATAAAAAAGCGAAAGGAAGGCCTTTCGCTTTTTAAAGTCATATACGCAATTTATGCTAAGTTATCAATGAACTCAACAGCACGGCCAATATAGTTTGCCGGTGTCAATTTTTTCATTTCAACTTTTGCTTCTTCTGGTAAATCAAGACCATCAATGAAATCAGCCATGATTTCTTTGTTAACACGTTTACCACGTGTTAAGTCTTTAAGCTTTTCGTACGGCTTTTCGATACCGTATTTACGCATGACTGTTTGAATAGGCTCAGCAAGTAATTCCCAGTTTTGATCAAGTTCTTCTAAAAGGCGCGGTTCGTTAACTTCAAGTTTGCTAACACCTTTTAACGTTGCTTGATAAGCAATTAGGGTATAGCCCATGCCCACACCAAGGTTACGTAAAACGGTTGAATCAGTTAGGTCACGTTGCCAGCGAGATACAGGCAGTTTTTGCGCAAGGTGAGCAAAGATTGCATTTGCAATACCTAAGTTACCTTCAGAATTTTCAAAATCGATTGGGTTTACTTTATGTGGCATTGTTGATGAACCAATTTCACCCGCAATCGTTTTTTGTTTAAAGTGATTAAGAGCAATGTAACCCCAAACGTCACGGTCAAAATCAAGTAGCACAGTATTGAAACGTGCAATTGCATCAAAAAGCTCTGCAATATAATCGTGTGGCTCGATTTGTGTTGTGAATGGGTTAAATGTTAAACCAAGACTCGTAACGAATTGTTCAGCATGGTTGTGCCAATCGTAATCTGGGTATGCACTTAGGTGGGCATTGTAGTTACCTACTGCACCGTTGATTTTACCTAGCATTTCAACTTGAGCAATTTGGTCACGTTGACGCTTTAAGCGCATGTAGACGTTTGCAAACTCTTTACCCATTGTTGAAGGTGTTGCAGGCTGACCGTGTGTACGAGTCATCATAGCAACAGATTTATATTCAACTGCTTTTTCTTTTAAAGCATTTAGGAGTTGATCACAGTAAGGAAGTAACACTTTGTCACGCGCTTCAGTTAACATTAAACCGTGAGATAGGTTGTTAATGTCTTCTGATGTACATGCGAAATGAATAAACTCATTCACTGCGTTAAGCTCTGCGTTGTCAGCTACTTTTTCTTTCAGTAGATATTCAACGGCTTTAACGTCGTGGTTAGTTGTGCGCTCGATTTCTTTAACGCGTGCTGCGTCAGCTTCGCTAAAGTTATCAACAATGGCATTAAGTAAAGCATTAGCCTCGTCGCTAAATGCCGGTACTTCTGTGATTGCGCTTGCTGCAGACAAGGCTTGTAACCAACGAACCTCAACAGTTACACGGTATTTGATTAAACCAAATTCGCTGAAAATGCTGCGTAGTTCCGTGGTCTTGCTGCCATAGCGACCATCTACCGGAGAGATAGCGGTTAACGCTGAAAGCTCCATAATGACTCCTAAATTGTCTAGTTTGAACGATAATTAAATATACTGTTTAGCAATAGCGAGAATTTTTCTTTTCGCAAAGAAAAAGTGACGGCGTTTACCGCCCATTTGTCGCCATAACACGGCACTACGAATTCCGGCTAAAAGGAGAGCGCGGATTTTGTTTTGCGTGAGTTGCTGCTTTAATAACTCTGGCTTGCCGTACACTTGAATACGATGCCCAAGGGGGCTTAGCACCGATGAGTAAATATCGGCAAGCGCTGCGACCACGGTATCATCTGTGATTGCAAAATGGTCGAGGCGTCGTTTTACATCATCGATACGTCGACCTAATTCATTTAAACTGTTTTGTTTTGCACTTAATGCACGTTCTAACTGCATTAAGCCACCTACATACTTTACGATTTCAACGTCTTTGTCGGCGCCTGCTGAAAGCTGGGCAGTCAACACGCGATAACCCTCACGTAAATTATGTTTTCCCTGGTATACATCTTCAGGGGTATTCGGTGACGTTTCTACAATACAGTTGAGTAATTTTTCTAATTCGTGATCGCTACCACTGCCATATTGCGCTACTTTTTGAACCTGTTTAGCAACTTGACACATGGCGGCTAATGCCATGACTTGGTGCTCTGTCATTATTTGATCACCGAATCGATAATACCGCCACCGAGGCATACTTCGTCAGCATAAAAAACGGCTGATTGGCCTGGTGTCACTGCTTTTTGTGGCTCATCGAATAATACGCGTGCCATACCATCTTCACCAACCAGCAATGTACAGCTGATGTCTTCTTGGCGATAGCGTGTTTTCACTGTACAACGCGTCGTGCCCTTTGGCCCAACACGGTCAACCCAGTGAAGTTGGTTAGCATTTAAGCCATTACTGTATAAGCGAGGGTGATCTTTACCTTGACCAACCACTAAAACATTGCGTGCAATGTCTTTGTCTACAACATACCAAGGCTCGCCTGAACCTTCTTTCATACCGCCAATTAACAGGCCTTTTCGTTGGCCAAGGGTATGGTACATAAGACCTTCGTGCTCACCGACTTCGTTACCATCAGTGTCTTCAATTTTGCCCGGTTGTGCCGGTAAGAATTTTTGTAAAAAGTCTTTAAATTTACGCTCACCAATAAAGCAAATACCGGTGCTATCTTTTTTATCGTGCGTTATTAAATCTTGTTCTTCGGCAATGCGACGAACGTCTGGCTTGGCAATATCACCAACAGGGAAAAGTGTTTGTGCAATATGCTCATGACTTAGTGTGTATAAAAAGTAGCTTTGATCTTTGTTGTCATCAAGGCCACGGCACATAACATATTTGTCGTCTCGCTTTTCACGGCGCACATAATGACCCGTGGCGATATAATCGGCACCTAGCGCTTCAGCTGCAAATTCTAGAAAGGCTTTGAATTTAATTTCTTTGTTACACATGATGTCTGGATTAGGTGTGCGACCTGCTTTGTACTCTGCTAAAAAGTACTCAAACACGTTATCCCAGTATTCTGCTGCAAAGTTAACAGTATGTAGTTCAATACCTAGTTTATCGCACACGGCTTGTGCGTCTTTAAGATCTTCTGCAGCAGCGCAATATTCATCATTATCGTCTTCTTCCCAGTTTTTCATGAACAGGCCTTCTACTTGATAGCCTTGTTGCTTTAATAAATACGCTGATACAGAAGAATCAACACCGCCGGACATACCAACGATGACTTTAATGTGACTATTTTCGCTCATAATATTCGCTGTCATTTTTTAACTGCTGTGGAAAGGCCGATATTATATACCCAAACCACTTCAAGATGCGAGTTTCAGTTAGGATTAAACGTAATTTAGGCGCGCTACTGATTGCAAATAGTGGTTATTTGCTTGTTACTGTAATAAATCGCTTTTATTTAACAGCGTTAATCAAAATAATCGTCATTATTGGTAAATAACACGCGTCGTTATTGGTAAATCAGGCTCAGTGGATAGGCATGTCCTGCGAGATGATCTTCAATACACTTTAAAACCAGAGGGCTTCTGAGTGGCAGCTCTTTTATGGCGTCTAAGCTGAACCAGTGAGCGCTTATAATATCGCTATCAATAGGTGAAGGGGGGAGCTGCTCTGCGCAACTAAACGCAAAACTAAATCGCATGTAGTGTACACCATTTGTGGCATGCAGATTATAAATACCCACAAGATGTGAAGGGGAGAGCGTTAAACCCGTTTCTTCGTATAGTTCACGACTTGCTGCTTCGCTCACGGTCTCGTGTGCTTCTAAATGCCCTGCAGGTTGATTGTAACAAATTTCGCCTGTGTGTTTATCACGCTCTTTTACCAGTAAAAACTTGTTTTTACTGGTAACGATAGCGGCAACAGTGACATGAGGTTTATGCATCTGGGTTATCGACTACTTTATATTCGCCACTTGCTAATCCTGCAAGGGTATACTTGCCAATGCTGTAACGGATAAGTCTTAAGGTCGGGAAACCAACATGGGCTGTCATGCGCCTTACTTGACGATTTCGTCCTTCAGTTATTGAGATTTCAAGCCAACTAGTCGGAATGTTTTTACGTTCTCTTACCGGTGGTGTTCGAGGCCATAAGGTCGGTTCGTCAATGCGTTTAACTTTGGCTGGTTTGGTCATGCCATCTTTAAGCTCTATACCTTTATTGAGCGCATAAATGGCTTCGTCGGTAACATCGCCTTCGACTTGCACCCAGTAAGTTTTAGCGGTCTTTTTATGTGGTTCAGTCAATGTGTGCTGTAATTTTCCACAATTGGTGAGTAGCAATAGGCCCTCGCTGTCTCTGTCGAGGCGACCTGCAGCATAAACGTCTTTGATGTTTATAAAATCAGCCAGAGTTTTACGATTTTGATCATCCGTAAATTGGCACAATACATCAAATGGCTTATTGAACAGCACAACTTTGCGTTGCTCTGGGTTTAAGGGTTCTTTTACTTCACGTTTTAGTGTGGGTCTTGAATAACGTCGCCCATTACTGCGACGCGGTTTACTCGTAGGTTTGTGTGCCATTAAATACACCTTGCTGGCTTTGGTAAACCTGCAATTTTTGTAGCTTGCTTCGCAGGGCCTTTTGGAAACAGCTTATATAGATACATGCTGTTGCCTTTTTCTTCGCCGAGTTTTTGTGCCATTGCTTTTACTAGCATACGAATAGCTGGACTGGTGTTGTATTCTAAATAAAAGTCACGAACAAAATGCACGACTTCCCAATGCTGTGCAGTCAGGGTTATGTTTTCTTGCTCAGCAATTATAGGAGCCAGTGCTTCACTCCAATCTGCGCTGTTGAGTAAATAACCTTGTTTATCAGTGTCTATTTGTTTGTTATTAAATTCGAGCATGGTTTACCACGTGATAGTGTTTTGGCTAGTTAAAGTCAGTTCAACAAACTGGTTGTAGTCAATATCGACATCATATTCGCTAAGCGTAATGGCACGCGCTGTGGCATCTTCTTTTAATAAATGCAAAGCAGCAGAAAATTGTCTGTACTGTTTAATGTTGTAGCAAGCATCACCGACAAGCAGCACAGTGTCATCACTGCTGATTAAATTTTCAAGTGCATTGGTGCAGTAGTGCGACAAAGGTTTTGAAAAAACATGCAAGGTACTCATAGAGTCACCACCTGGTGCTGCTGACTTATTAAGAGGCGCTGCTGTTCAAAATTAGCGACTTTTACATCAATAATTAAATTATCTTTGGTTAAATTAAAATCCATCAGTGATTTTTCGCAAACGTAAATGTTTTCAACATCATATAACTCAAGCGTTTTAATGGTTTTAAAATAGTTTTTAATTCCCAATACTTCAGGTTGTTGGTGTTTTTTGAGTGCCAGTACAGCATCGCCACTGAGTAACCAACTAATATTTTGCTCAATGGCAGCAAATATCAGTGTGGTGTCGAGTGATTCACGCATATGCTGATCGTCAAACGGGCTATGTTGGCTAATTACTAAAATGTTCTTCATTTAAATTGCACCCATTTATCAGCATCCGCAGCGAGCATAGCAAACTCGGCCAGACCTGCGACGGTGAATACCCCTGTATTTTCGATGTCTAAACCACGCTTTTCTGCCGCGGTAACACACAGTAAAAGTGGGATACTTTTAGCATTGAGGTCTTGCCATAAACGACTAACAGGTAGCTCGTCACTGGCGAGTTCTAAATGTTGACTGGCGTGATACACACCTGCTTGATACAAAAAAACAGCTGAAATTGTGTGCCCTGAATCAAGGCAAGCCTGTGTAAATTTAATCAGACGTTGCGTACAGTCATGATCGGTCGGTGCGGTGTGAAGTGAAAGTACAAATTGTGCCAAAACGCATCCAATAAAAAAGCCCCTAGAAAGGGGCTATTTTAACAGAACTATTTAATTAGTCATCACTTGCGCCAAGTAGATGTAGAAGCGAAGTGAATAGGTTATACACGTTTAAGTACAGTGCAACGGTGGCACGAATGTAGTTTGTTTCACCGCCGTTAATAATGCGGCTTGTGTCGAACAAGATTAAACCCGACATAATTAACACAACTGCTGCATTTATCACCATAAACGTGATTGAGCTGCCGATGAATAAATTGACTAAGCTTGCAATGATAACAACGATTAAGCCTACGGTTAAAAAGCCGCCCATAAATGAGAAATCTTTTTTGGTCGTTAGCGCATACGCCGATAAACCAAAGAAAATAAGTGCGGTTGAACCCAGTGCTTGCATAATAAGCATTGGACCATTTGGCATTGCTGCGTAGTAGTTAAGGATCGGACCTAAGCCTGCTCCCATCAACCCCGTAAAAACAAATACCCATGCAACACCCGATGCGCTGTCTGCCTTTTTATGCACCACAAAAAGCACACCAAACGCAACTAAGCTAAATACTATACCCATAAAGTAAGGTAGGTTCATTGCCATTGAAATACCTGCAGTGATGGCACTGAAAGCCAGTGTCATAGCAAGTAAAAAATACGTGTTTTTTAGTACTTTATTTGTTTCAATGGTCGACATAACCGGTCTAGCGGTATTGTACGATTGATTAAACGCCATTGTTAGAGCTCCTTAAATGAACTGATATGTTCGTTAGTTCCAATAGTTAAACTGAACTAAGCCTATCAAGAGTTATATATTTGGGCAAACCTTTGTAGATCAATAGACACGATAAATAATAAAAAAGTTCAGATTGTTCACAATTTGGCTCGCATTGTGTTTTTGCTGAACGATTTAGTTGTTTTTTAATCACTTAAACAGTTTTTTGAAAAAAAAGCTTCACAAACTAAGCTGCCTTATCTATTATGCACGCCGTCGGAGAGATGGCAGAGTGGTCGAATGCACCGGTCTTGAAAACCGGCAGGGGTTTGTAGCCCCTCTAGGGTTCAAATCCCTATCTCTCCACCATTATTTTTACTACTGGCGAAAGCGAGTAGTTTTTCCGCACTCGGAGAGATGGCAGAGTGGTCGAATGCACCGGTCTTGAAAACCGGCAGGGGTTTGTAGCCCCTCTAGGGTTCAAATCCCTATCTCTCCACCATTATAAAAGCCGCTGAATCTAATTCAGCGGCTTTTTTGTTTCTGCTGTTTTTAAATTACGACTATGGTCGATATTTCGTATTCTACCGAGTTAGTCCATGCTTAATACTTCTCGTATTATCTTTGTGAAATTAGGGAATTTATGAAACATCGTTTAGCAAAGAGTGTAGGACTTTCATTATTATCACCCGTCATTATTGGCTGTGTACTCGGTGTGTATTACGCATTGACGCTAGAAGGAAATGGCTGGCGTATCTTTTTCAATTTATTTATGAACGCGATTGCAAATGCACATATTGTTGGCCTTACAATGGCAGCATTTGTTGTGCCTGGTTATCTGCTTATGTACAAGTACGCAAAAGTAAACTATTCAGGCGTTCTTACTTTGGGTTTACTCGGGGGGGCTATTTTTAGTTACTTGCTAAGTGCGACATCAGGTATGGCGTTTATTGTAAATGCAATTATGTCTGCATTGGCCGCAGGATTATTTTTATTTGGCTTGCGACAGGGTCTACCATCTCAAACATCTCATCAATAGCAGAATATTTAATCAAGCTGACTGAAATTAAGGGCAAAATGTTTTTTTTTGCCCTTAAAAGGTTTCATTTATCGCCTACAAAGAGTACCTTTAGCTACTGTATGTTTAATAAGAAGTAGTTTGGTATGCAAAAGCAAGATTTTTACCAGTCATTAGTTAAACAAACTGAATCGCTGATCGCTGGTGAACCCAATGTCATAGCTAATATGGCGAATATTAGTGCGTTGTTATTTACCTCATTAGAGGATATAAATTGGGCGGGCTTTTATTTACTGGATTCGCCAGAAGAATTAGTGCTAGGGCCGTTTCAAGGTAATCCTGCGTGTATCCGTATTCCAGTTGGAAAAGGGGTATGTGGGACTGCGGCACAAACACAAGAAACACAATTAGTTGAAGATGTTCACGCTTTTGCAGGTCATATTGCTTGTGATGCAGCATCAAACTCTGAAATTGTTGTACCAATCTTCAAAGATGGTCACGTGTTTGCAGTGCTTGATATCGATAGTCCGAGCATTGGTCGATTCGATACTGATGATCAAGCTGGTTTAGAAGCATTGGTAAAATGCTTTGAGGCAAATCTGAAATGAAAGATCTGCTAAATGTGCAAGATTACCTTTTTGCCATTCACGATGTTGGTGATTGGGAAGGGGAAGAAGAAGTTGTAGCTGAAAGGCTCAACGACTTGATTCATATGGCTTGGGATCGTCTTCCAGATGACTTAGACTGTGAATCAATTGATGAAATTATAAATGGTATTTGGGAACACCTTCGCGGTGATTTAGCGCTTATTGAAGCGGACTTCGAAGAGTTAACCGACTGGGTAACACACTATGTCGATTCATCGCTCGATGAAAAGATGTAATAAAAGGTTCTAACATGGAAACCACAAACAAGCTAAAAGATATTAATGAAGTATTGGATTTCTTATACCAAGAATTTCCACAATGTTTTAAACAAAAAGACGGCATTCAGCCGCTTAAAGTGGGTATCTTTAAAGATATCGCTGAGCGCATTGAAGGCTCTGAGAAAGTAAGTAAAACTCAGGTTCGTCAAGCGTTAAGAAAGTACACCTCAAACTGGCGCTATTTAGAAGCCGTGACAAAGTCTGAGTTCCGTATTGACCTTGATGGTAATCAAGATGAAAAAGTGGAACAAGAGCACATTGAGCACGCTCAAAAAGCGTTAGAAGAAAGCCGCGCAAAAATGGCTAAACGCAAAAAAGCCCAGCGTCCACCACGTAAAGATGCAGACACAAAATCTTACAAAAAGAATGCGGGTTCGCATGCCAAAACAGGCGATAAAGGCGCTAGAGTTAACACTAAACCAGCTAAAGCTGCTCCTGCAAAACGTTCAGGAAAAGTTGAACCATTACCTGCCTCAGAGGTCAAGGTTAATAGCAAGGTTAAAGTTAAACTTGGCCAAGCACTTGTAAACGCAGTTATTACTGAAGTGAATAAAGATGAAGTTCACGTTGAGTTAGTAACAGGAATGCAAGTTAAGACCAAAGCAGACAGCCTGTATATCATTTAATAGCTGTAAAAAATAAAGGAGTTGTGTATGAGTAAAAAGTTTACGCTCATTCCGTTAGTCGCTGCCCTGTTTTCAGGTTCATTATTGGCTTCTACAGATAATTTAACTGCAGAAGATTTACCAGTACTCAAGCAAGAAAGCCAACATAGTACAGCAAGCAAACGGGTGACAAACTTATTTACTCGTGCACACTACAAACCCATTCGCTTTAACGATGAATTATCTGAACAGATATTTGATCGTTATATCGAATCCCTCGATTTTAATAAAAGTGTGTTTTTAGCGTCTGATATTGCTTCTTTCGAACAATATAAAGACCAGTTCGATAATGCGCTCTCTTCAGGGAAACTTGGGTTTGCCTTTGATATTTTTAATCTGAGCTTAAAGCGTCGTTTTGAGCGTTATGATTATTCTTTATCGTTACTTGAAAATGAAATGAAGTTCGATAAAGCAGATGAATATATGTTTGACCGCGAAGACGCTAAGTGGGCAACGACTCAAGCTGAGCTTGATGAATTGTGGCGTCAGCGCGTTAAATACGATGCGTTGCGTTTAAAAATGACCGGTAAAGATTGGCAAGGCATAAAAGAGGTCTTAACCAAGCGTTACCACAATGCGCAAAAACGCTTAGTGCAGACAAACAGTGAAGATGCATTTCAAATTGTAATGAATTCGTTTGCACGTAGTATTGAAGCACACACATCTTACTTATCACCCCGTCGTGCTGAACAGTTCAAAATGGACATGGACCTTGAACTTGAAGGTATTGGCGCAGTATTAAGTTATGATGAAGATTATACCGTGATCCGAAGCCTAGTTCCGGGTGGTCCCGCTGACAAATCTGAACAAATTAAAGCCGATGACCGCATTATAGGTGTTGCTCAAGAGGGCGAAGACTTTGTTGATGTTATTGGCTGGCGTCTTGATGACGTGGTTGACTTAATCAAAGGCCCTAAAGGTACTAAAGTTCGCTTACAGTATCTAAAAGGGGCGGATGCTCATGGTACTCCGAAAGTTGTTGAGATAACCCGTGATAAAATTCGTTTAGAAGACCGTGCTGCTAAATCAGAAGTATTTGAAGCGAAATACTCAGATTTAACAAGTAAAATCGGTGTGATAGAAATCCCAGGTTTCTACAATAATTTATCGCAAGACGTAAAAGTTGAAATTGCGAAATTAAAAGAAGCGAAAGTAGATGGCATCATAATCGATTTACGCCAAAACGGCGGCGGTTCATTGTATGAAGCGACGCAATTGTCAGGCCTGTTTATTGATCAAGGTCCAGTCGTACAAATTCATACGTTAAACAACCGTATCGAAGAGCAAAAAGACCGCGATGGTGTCACTTTTTATGATGGCCCATTAACCGTTTTAGTTGACCGTTACAGTGCATCAGCCTCTGAAATATTTGCAGCAGCGATGCAAGACTATGGCCGTGCTATTGTGATTGGTGAGCAAACGTTTGGTAAAGGTACAGTACAACAGCACAAACCGCTGGGCCGTGCGTATGATTTATATGATCACCCACTTGGCAGCGTACAATACACAATTGCAAAATTTTATCGTATTAATGGCGGAAGCACGCAGCATAAAGGGGTGATTCCCGATGTGTCATTCCCCTCAGCGATTGACCCAGCAGACTGGGGCGAAAGTCAGCAAGACAATGCATTACCTTGGGACAGCATCATTCGCGCTAAATATAATTCAGTTGACGATTTGAAGCCTGCGATTGCTTATGTCAATAAATTACATGATGCGCGCATTGCCAATGAGCCTGAATTTGGTTATGTGTTCGATGATATTAAACGTTATCAAGAAGAGAAAGATCGAAAAACAATTTCACTTGTTGAAGCAACACGTATCAAAGAGAAAGACGAAGGCGAAGAGCGTGCGCTTGAGCGTGCTAATGAACGATTAGTTCGATTAGGTCACAAACCAGTGGAAAGCCTAGATGATTTACCTGATACGCTTGATGATCTCGACCCTTTCTTAGAAGAAGCCGCGTTAATTACGCAAGACTATATTAAGTATGGTCGGCTCGCGAAAAAATAAATACCTATAATTGGTTAATTAAAAGGCGCTTAGGCGCCTTTTTTACTGCCCAAAACGGGGCATCTTGTTATAATTGATTAATCTGGCTGTCTAAAATGTTCGTGGTCTAATTAATAAACATTAATCCAAGGCGTTCTTTAGACAATCAAACAATAATAATTAAACACGCCACATAAGACGTGTAGGAGACTATCTTTTGAATTCAATTGAAGAGAAGCCGATCAAACAGGCCAGTTTTTTAGATGCCTTGATCCCCATTACTGTTCTCGTGTGCCTATTGGGTGCAGCTGTTTATTTATTCGGTGATAACTCATCATCGGGGCCAAATCAAATAGCCTTACTCTTTGCTACTTTTACTGCTGCCTTAATCGGTCTAAAAAACGGCTATACCTGGAAAAAGCTCGAACAAGCGATGATTGAAGGGATCACCTTATCATTAGGTGCCATTATTATACTGTTAATGGTAGGCGCATTGATTGGCACATGGCTGCTATCTGGAACAGTACCCACCTTAATTTACTATGGTTTACAAATTATCAATCCAAGTTGGTTCTATGCGGCTAGTTGTTTAATTTGTGGCATTGTTGCGATGAGTATTGGTAGCTCATGGACGACAGCTGCTACCATCGGTGTGGCATTATTAGGTGTTGCAACGGGGTTAGGACTTGAGCAGGTAGTGACTGCCGGTGCTGTTATTTCAGGCGCGTACTTTGGTGATAAGTTAAGCCCACTGTCGGAAACAACAAACTTAGCCCCTGCGGTTGCCGGAGCCGATCTGTTTGAGCATATTCATCATATGCTTTGGACCACGGTGCCTAGCTTTATTATTGCCTTAATTATTTTTATTTTTATGGGCTTTAATGCAGGTGGTTCAGCAGAAGCAGGCCGAATTGATGAAATCATTAACCTGTTAGAAAGCAACTTTAATATCGGGCTTGAAATGCTCGTGCCATTAGTCGTGTTGCTTATTCTTGCAATAAGAAAAATGCCGGCATTTCCAGCTATTTCAATTGGTGCAGTACTGGGTGCTATTTGGGCTATGTTGTTTCAATCAGATTTAATTAATAGTCAAATCGATACGTCACAAGGGCAGTTAATTGGCTATTTCAAGCTAGTATGGACAACATTTTTTGATGGCTTTAGCATCGATACGGGCGACGAAAAAATGGATTCATTGCTCAGTGGCGGCGGTATGGCCGGAATGTTAAACACAACTTGGCTAATTATGACCGCATTGATGTTTGGCGCCATTATGGAGAAAACTGGCTTGCTAGATATGTTTGTAAAAAGCATATTGAAAATAGCGAAAAGCACCGGCTCACTTATAACAGCGACAATTGCGACTTGTATCGGTACCAATGCAGTGGCGGCAGATCAATACATTGCTATTGTTGTACCAGGACGTATGTTTAAAGATGAATATGAAAAACGCGGTTTAAAACCGGTGAATTTATCACGTACTTTAGAAGACGGTGGCACCATTACAAGCCCGCTGATCCCATGGAATACGTGTGGTGCATACATGCAAAGCGTTTTATTAATTAACCCATTTGATTATGCACTTTACGCTTTCTTTAATTTAATTAATCCAGTACTCGCTGTTGTTTACGCATATTTAGGTATTAAAATTTTACGTATCGAACCAAAGCACGTTAAACAAACCAGCGCTGAATAATTCATGTTAGGCCCTGTTAAACAGGGCCATTTGGAGTCAATGATGTCTGCAACGAGTAAACCTCAAGCTCAATATTTAAAAGATTACCAAGCCCCTCATTTTTCAATACAACATATCGATTTACGCTTTGAATTAGCGCCCTTAAAAACCGTCGTACACTCAACAATGACGATTAACCGTGTGGACGAAACGGGGGCTGATTTAGTGCTTGATGGTGTTGATTTAACACTTATCTCACTGCATGTAGATGAGCAAGAGTACAGTGACTATACGCTTGAGGATGAGGCACTCATCATCCACAATTTACCTGCTAATTTTATTTTAAAAATTGTCAACCATATCGATCCTCAAACAAACACTTCCCTCGAAGGCCTGTATTTATCAGGGGGCGCGTATTGCACGCAATGTGAAGCTGAAGGTTTTAGAAAAATCACTTATTACTTGGACCGCCCAGATGTATTGGCAAGTTTTGATGTTACGATCATTGCTGAGCAAAAATACACGCATTTATTGTCTAACGGTAATCAGATTGATGCAGGCACACTCGATGATGGTCGCCACTTTGTCAAATGGCAGGATCCATTTAAAAAACCAAGTTACTTGTTTGCATTAGTTGCAGGTGATTTTGATGTGTTACGTGACCAGTACACAACGAAATCAGGCCGTAATGTTGAGTTGGCCTTATTTGTTGATAAAGGTAATTTACCAAAAACCCCGCATGCAATGACATCGTTAAAAAAATCAATGCAGTGGGATGAAGAACGTTTCAATCTTGAATACGACTTAGATATATACATGATTGTTGCCGTCGATTTCTTCAATATGGGGGCGATGGAAAATAAAGGATTAAACATCTTCAACTCTAAATGTGTGTTAGCGAATCAAGAAACCGCCACCGATAAAGATTACCACACGATTGAGTCTATTGTTGGGCATGAATATTTTCATAACTGGACGGGCAATCGCGTTACTTGTCGAGACTGGTTTCAGTTGTCTTTGAAAGAAGGTTTAACCGTATTTAGAGACCAAGAGTTTAGTAGTGATTTGGGATCTCGTGCCCTAAACCGTATTGATGCTGTAAAAGTAATGCGAACTCATCAGTTTAGCGAAGATGCAGGGCCTATGGCGCACCCAATTCGCCCAGAAAAAGTTATTGAAATGAATAACTTTTACACTGTGACAGTGTATGACAAGGGCGCAGAAGTTATTCGTATGATGCACACGATATTAGGCGAAGAAAAGTTTCAGCAAGGTATGGCGCTTTACTTCCAACGGCACGATGGTCAAGCCGTTACCTGTGATGACTTTGTTGCAGCCATGAGTGATGCTTCTGAAATTGACTTGCAGCAGTTTAAGCGTTGGTACAATCAAGCGGGTACTCCAAGATTAAAAGTAGATCAATATTTTGATCATGCTAATCAAACCTTTACACTGACCATTGAGCAATTTGCGCCAGATAATCAACCTAATAATGCGTTGTTACATATTCCGTTTGCGATTGAACTACTTGACCCTGCTGGTCAATCAGTGCCGTTAACGATTAATAATCAGATGCAAGATTCTGTGCTTAATATAACTGAAAAACAACACACCTTTGTGTTTGAAAATGTTATAGAGCCGCCTGTTGCAGTGCTTCTGGAAGATTTTTCTGCTCCTTGTATTGTTGACCAAACTAGCAGCACCGCTGATTTGCTCCATATTATGCGTTTTGCACGAAGTGATTTTTCGCGATGGGATGCACAGCAACGATTATTTACCAACGAAATTAAAGCCGCACTATCATCGGGTAATGCATGTTTATCACCCGACATCATTTCTGCTCTTAACGTATTAATTACAGAACGAGCAGGGGATTTGGCACTGATTGCAGAGCTATTAAAATTACCAAGCTATGACACGATTGCGGCTGAATATGCAGTGATCCCCGTTGATGACATTGTTTCAGTAATGAATGCATTTGAACTACACATTGCGACTGACTTATCGGACTCATTGATTGCGTGTTATAAGGCATTACACAATGATGGCACAACATCTGCCGAGGCTGTTGCCGTTAGGGCACTTAAACAGGTCTGTTTGCACTATTTAGCAAAAACTGAACAGCAAGACGTGAATGACTTTATTGACGAAGCCGTGGCCAGCTCTAACATGACAAATGTGTTAGCTGCGCTAAGTGCGGTTGTAAAAGCGAATCACCCTCGCTGTGATGATTTGCTCAATGAATTTGATGCTAAATGGCGACATGATGTACTTGTAATGGACAAATGGTTTGCATTGCAGGCAATGAAAGAGTCAGCAACCTGCATTGAAGACATTAAGCAGTTGTATGATCACCCAAGTTTTGATTTTGGTAATCCAAACCGTGTCAGAGCATTGGTCGGCAGCTTTAGTCATTTTAATACTACACAATTTCATCGTGCAGACGGCAAAGGGTATCAATTATTGGGTGATTTGCTTATTAAGCTCAATGATATTAACCCGCAAAATGCATCACGTATGTTAACACCATTTATGGCATGGAAACGTTATGATCACGACCGTTCGCAGGCAATCAAAGCACAATTGCAACGTTTGGCATCATTAGAGAGCCTAAGTGATGATTTATTTGAAAAAGTTGAGAAAGCGTTAGTAGGTTAATGACTGAATACTTTTTTTCTTTGTATTTAAGTTATGCAGAATGCCTTGATTACTATCATGGTAAATATACTTCAATACAGGTAACAGAAGATGGTGGCAAAACAATTCGTTTTGCTGCCAAGCATTTACGTCCTTTTATTTCATCATTAGGGATAAGAGGGCGTTTTAGACTCACGCTGGGCGCTGATAATCAGTTTTTAAAGCTTGAAAAAGTGAATTAAAACGCCAAATAGCCTTAAAGCTGTCATACGACAAAGTGTGCTAATTTACCCAAAAATTAGCCACATTTTTCTCCCTCCTATAAAATAATCTTATTATATTTTTGTTAATTCAATTTGTTCTATTGTTAATTTACGTGTATAAATTATCTGGTATGACGTCTTACCAATACGTAAACGTCACATTTTTAAATAAATATTAACCGATTGAACGCGTTCTATATTGTATTTTTACTATTTCGCTTCTATCGTTAGAAAGATTCTAAAAACAACAATTTGATCACAAAACAACCCGTTACAGGGGGATGAACACAATGATAAAAAGATCGCTTTTTGTTAAAAACAAAATAGCTTTGGGATTCGCGGCGGCGACTCTGGGACTCTCAAGCACAGCTTTGCACGCGGCCACTTTTCAATTAGGTGATTTTGACGTACGTTTTGACTCTAGCTTTTCATATGGGCAGAGTATTCGAGTCGAAGACCGTGACTTTGCAATTATAGGTAAAAGTAATAACCCATCATTTGATTGGTCGGGCTATCATCCTGCTTTAAATCCTATTTACTCTTCTTCTGATGTATGGAAGCAGCCAGGCGCTTATTCAAATAATGGCGATGCTGGTAACCTTAACTTCGACAGTGGTGATTCTTTTTCAAAGCTGTTAAAAGGCAACCACGAGTTATCGATTAGTAAAGATAATTACGGTCTTTTTACCCGTTTCATGTACTTTTATGATTTCGCGTTGATGGATGGTGACTTTGCGTATAGTAACCCAACATCAGGTAAGAAAGTTGACCCCTGTGATGATGACGACACCAAAGAGCAAGTATGTGCCGATTTACGCTTACTTGACGCGTACGTCTGGGCGAACTTTGACCTTAACGAAGGTCGAAACCCGCTGTCTATTCGCTTAGGTCAGCAGGTCGTTAACTGGGGTGAAAGTACCTTAATTTCTCACGGTATCAACGTAAACCCGGTTGATATTGACCGTTTGAAAGCGCCAGGTGCGGAGTTAAAAGAAGCATTCATACCCGTTGGTATGCTATGGGCTTCATTAGGTATTACCGATAATATTACCCTTGAAGGTTTTTATCAGTATGAATGGCACGAAACGCGCCTTCCTGCTGCAGGTACTTATTTTTCAACGAATGATTTCGCGTCTGAAAATGGCTACCAACAAAATATCCAGCTTGGTTTTACATCAAACCCTGATATCGATTTAGCTTTCTTAACAGACAGCTTAAATAGTTTAGATGATATTGTGCGCTCGCAAGGTATCGATCCTACATCGCCGCAAGGGCGAGCAATGATGGCACAAATGTACCTGGCATTCCCGACCAAAGTTGCTTTAAAAGGCAAGGGGGATGCGGGTAAAAATGAGCCTGATGATGGTGGACAATACGGTTTACGTTTAGGTATGTACTTACCTGAACTAAACGATACAGAAGTCGCCCTTTACCACATTAACTATCACAGCCGCCGACCTGTTATTTCTGGTCAAGTATCTAACTTTACATCGCCAGCATTGACTGCTGATATTGGTATGTTATTAACTTCTGAAATAACAGAAGATAATGTTACAAGTCTTCAAGCATTCACTAAAGGGCAATTAGAGTACCCTGAAGATATTAAGCTATACGGTTTAAGCTTTAATACAACCGTGGGTGAGACCGCGCTTGCAGGCGAATTTGCCTTCCGTCAAGATGAGCCACTGCAAATAGATGATGTTGAATTATTATACGCTGGTATGCCTGAGCAATTAGCTGTTGCGGGTATTCGTCCTGATTTTGCAGGTATTTCGCAAATGAGCTTAGGCGATGCGACCAGTGTCGTTGGTCCTGGTGAAGTTGCACAAGGCTATATTCTTCGTAATACAGCTCAGCTTCAGTTTACTGCTACCCATTTATTTGGCCCGTCTCTTGGTGCTGATAGTTGGGCTGTTGTGGGTGAAATTGGCGGTGTTCGTATTAATGATATGCCGGAATACGATGAGTTACGCTTGAATGTTGCGGGTACGGGTCGAAGCGGTATCATGCAAGGCCCATTAGGTGATGATTATTCGACACTCCACCTCGGTATTTCAAACGGCCCTGAGACAAACCCATTCCCAACTGCGTCTGCATGGGGTTATCGCTTAATCGCAAAAGGTGATTACTTTAATGTCTTTAACGGGGTGAATTTCTCACCACGTTTCGTGTTTTCACACGACGTGAATGGTATTACACCTGATCCGATGTTCCTGTTTGTTGAAGATCGTAAGTCACTGGGCGTGACGATGAACTTTAACTATCAAAATGCGTGGTCATTCGACTTTAGCTACAACTCATTCTGGGGTGGTGGTGCGACGAATACTTTCTCTGACCGCGATTATGTTTCTTTCAATATTAAATATTCAATTTAAGGGTAAATTATGATTATTAGAAAACCTACCCTCATTGCTGCAGCGTTTTGTAGCGTTTTTGTAAGCAGCAGTGTGCTTGCAAAAATTACCGCTGATGAAGCGGCACGTTTAGGTACAGATTTAACACCCATTGGTGCAGAAAAATCGGCAAACAAAGATGGATCTATCCCTGAATGGACAGGCGGTATTACAACGCCTCCTGCAGATTACAAACCGGGTATGCATCACCCTGATCCGTTTGCAGATGACAAGGTATTATTCACCATCGATAAGTCGAACGTCGATAAATACAAAGATCTCTTGAGTCCTGGTCAAATTGAGTTATTCAATACATACCCTGACACATTTAAAATGAACATTTATCCAACCCGTCGCAGTGCTTCGTATCCTCAGTTTGTATACGATGCTACTAAAAAATACGCGACTACGGCTGAGTTAGTTGAAGGCGGTAATGGTATTAAGAACACGGCAGTAGGCGTGCCATTCCCAATTCCTAAAGACGGCTTAGAAGCAATTTGGAATCACCTATTACGTTTTCGTGGTTTAGCCGTAGAGCGTTATGCTGGACAAGCAGCACCGACGGCATCAGGCTCGTATAATTATGTAGGTTTTGATGAACAGTTGTTAGTTGAATACTCAAATCCAAAATCGACACCTGAACAACTTCAAGAATCAAATATTCTGTTTAAGTTTAAGCAAAAGGTAACAGAACCTGCTCGTCTTGCTGGTACCGCATTGCTTGTTCATGAAACAATGGACCAAATCTTAACGCCACGTCAAGCATGGACCTACAACTCAGGTCAACGTCGTGTTCGTCGTGCGCCAAACGTAGCCTATGATGCACCGGGTACTGCAGCAGATAGCTTACGTACAACCGATGATTTTGATATGTTTAATGGTTCACCAAATCGCTATAACTGGACATTAAAAGGGAAGCAAGAGCTTTATATTCCGTACAATAGTTATAAGCTTCATAGCGACAAGTTAACCTACGATGATATTTTACAAGCGGGTCATATTAACCCTGAGCATGTGCGCTATGAAAAGCACAGAGTATGGGTTGTAGAAGCGAACCTTAAAGAAGGCACGCGTCATATTTATAAAAAGCGTGTGTTTTATATTGACGAGGATAGCTGGCAAGTTCATGTAGCCGATATTTATGATAATCGCGATCAAATGTATCGTGTTGCAATGTCGCATGGCTTGAACTACTACGAAGTACCTACGCATTGGAGTACGCTAGATGTATACCACGACTTAAATTCACGTCGTTATTTAGCGATTGGTTTAGATAACCAAGAAAAAATGTATGACTTCTCAAAAACATTAAACGACAATGAGTTTACCTCTAGCGCATTACGCCGCGAAGGTCGTTAATCTACACACTAGGCACCTGAAAACAGGTGCCTCTTGCAATGTAGGCAAGTCAACGTATGAAAAGTGTAATCACGATTATGTTGTTGGCTTGCTTTTTTATTCTATCGAAGGCGATTTATCTTTATGAAGTATTTGCTTTATGCTTGTCTTGCTTATAGTGCTTCATGTTTTGCTCAAGACATGCCACAGCCTCAGCAGGCAATTTCTGCTGTTAACGCAGACAAAACCCTTCTCACTGATATTGAGATATCAGGCAATCAACTGATCGCAGTTGGTAAACATGGTGTTGTCATTACCAGCTCAGATGCACAGCAATGGGAACAGGCGAGTGTACCTACACAAGTGTTATTAACGGCAGTTAACTTTTATGACACGGATTTAGGATGGGCCTGTGGCCATGATGCAACCATTATTAATACGACGGATGCTGGTAAAACATGGCAATTGCAACAGGCATTGCCCCATATGGATAAGCCGTGCTTAGACATTTTATTTACCTCAGCGCAGCATGGCTACGCAGTGGGTGCTTATGGGATGTTTTTTGAAACGAATGATGGCGGAAAAAACTGGAATAAACGGTTTTTAGACAGCTTATTATTTGAGGATGACCGTGATTATTTAAACGATCTTAAAAACAATGATCCTGAAGGATACGAAGCTGAAACAGCATCAATCCTGCCACATTTTAACCGTATTGTTAACGTTGCAGACCGTTTAATGCTCGTGGGTGAAATGGGTTTAATGGCGCAAAGCCTAGACAATGGTCAAACATGGCAGCGTTTAGAAGAAATATATATGGGTTCTTTCTTTACGTTTGCGTCAACTGCACAAAGCGGTGGCGAAGATCTTGTTGCAGGTCTACGGGGAAATATTTTTACACGCCAAGCGCAATCTCAAGAGTGGCTACAAGTTGACTCTGATAATCACGCTACCGTTAATAGCGCAATTAATTACAAAAATGAATGGCTATTATTCGCAAACAGTGGGGTTATTTTTCATATCAAAGATGGTGAGCTAACAGAAGAGCAGATGGCTGATGGTAAATCATTACTCGATGGCGTTGTATTTCAGAATAAACTGGTTATGGCTTCTGAAGATGGCATTAAAGTGAAGGAGTTGAATCAGTAATGCGTGGCTTTTTAGATTTTTTAGAAAAGGCGGTGTTTCGTCATCGTCTATTTGCGATTATTTCGTTTGCAGTAATCACTTGTTTTTTATTGTTTAAAGCAACACAAATTCAACTCGATGCGTCGTTTAATAAGAATATTCCACTAAACCACGAATACATGAAAGTGTATACCAAACATGAAAAGCAGTTTGGTGGTGCAAACAGCATTTTAATTTCAGTGTGTGATGCTGAGGGCGATATATTTAATGAGGAGTTTTTTACGCAGTTAAAAGCTGTTCATGACCAACTTTACTTTATTCCAGGGGTAAATCGTCCGCTAGTAAACTCAATTTTTGCTCCCAGTGCACGTTTTGTAGAAGTGGTTGAAGACGGCTTTGCCGGTGGCCCAATTATTCCAGCCAATTTTACTGCTGATAAACAAGGTTTAGCAGTTGTAAAAGAGAATATTGAAAAAGCAAAAGTTGTGGGACGCATGATTGCGAGTGATTATTCATGTGCGATGGTGACAGCACAGCTACTTGAATTTGATCCCCAAACGCAAGAAAAACTCGATACCCTCGCATTTGCTGAAAAATTAGAAACACGAGTACGCGAACCGCTCAGTACAGACAAAGTCAGTATTCATATTATTGGCTTTGCGAAAATGGCGGGTGATGTTGCAGAAGGTGCGAAAGGCGTGGTGCTGTTTTTCGCTATTGCTATCGCATTTACATTTATCATGGTGTGGTTATTCTGCCACAGTTTAAAACTAACAATTTTGCCGATTGCTTGTTCAATTATAGCGGTCATCTGGCAGCTTGGTTTACTGTCAAGTCTTGGCTTTGGACTTGATCCAATGTCAATCTTAGTGCCATTTTTGGTGTTTGCTATTGGTGTAAGCCATGGCGTGCAAATGATCAACGACATTGGTAAAAAAGTGTGCACCGGCAGCAATACACGCGTGTGTTGTCAGGCAAGTTTTAGAGCCTTGTTAATCCCCGGTGGTATAGCGCTGTTATCTGATACGATTGGTTTCCTAACATTATTAACCATTGATATCGGTATTATCCGAGAGTTAGCGATTACAGCGAGTTTGGGTGTGGCGGTGATTATATTCACTAACTTGATCCTTCTGCCTGTTTGGGCGTCTTACATGAACTTTGAAGGCTCGGTGCGTATCCAATCTGGTAACCACACAGACAAACCAAACATGCTGGATACCTTGCGTGAAATTTTGGTTAAGACAACTGAACGTAAGACCGCAGCAGTCATCATTGTTTTAACGGCACTCCTCTTTGCAGTCGGTTACTGGCAGGCAGATAAAATGCGTATTGGTGACTTGCACGCCGGCGCTCCTTCACTGCATCAAGATGCGCGATATAATCAAGACACCTTCTTGATTTCAGATAAGTACACGATTTCATCTGATATTTTAAAAGTGATTGTTGAAGCATATCCTGCAGCGTGTACAGAGCATGATGTAATGGAGCGAATCGGTCGTTTCCAATGGCAAATGGAAAATGTAGCTGGCGTACAATCAGCAGTGAGTTTAAGTAGCGTTGCTCAGTCGGTTAATGCTGGTTTTAATGAAGGTAATTTAAAATGGCAAAGTTTACCGCGTAATACCGCAAGCTTAGTGCAATCGACATCGCGTGTTGAGACCAGCTCTGGTTTGTTAGATGGTAACTGTTCAGTGATGCCTGTAATCATTTTCTTAAATGACCATAAAGCAGAGACAATTGATCATGTTGTCGCAAAGGTAAAAGAGTTTGCAGCTCAAGAGCAAACCGATAAAGTGCAATTTAAGCTAGCTTCAGGCCCTGTTGGGGTAATGGCTGCAACAAATGAATCTGTGTCGGCTGCACAATTACCGATGATGCTCTATGTTTATGGCGCAGTTATTTTACTTTGCTTAGTGAGTTTTAGGAGCGTAAAAGCCACAGTAGCCGTGGTACTGCCGTTGTATATCGTATCAACACTTGCGCAAGCATTAATGGTGCAATTAGAAATAGGCTTAACGGTATCAACCTTACCTGTTATCGCATTAGGGGTGGGGATTGGCGTTGATTACGGAATTTACATTCTGTCATCGATGATGTCACAGTTAAAACGTGGCGTCGCATTAGAAGTCGCTTACCGTAACGCCCTTGTTGAACGAGGCAGTGCAGTACTCTTCACAGGTATCACCTTGGCGATAGGGGTGAGCACGTGGATTTTCTCTGATCTGAAGTTCCAGGTGGATATGGGTATTCTGCTTACCTTTATGTTCTTAGTGAATATGTTAGGTGCAGTGCTGCTTTTACCCGCGATTGGTAGCTTCCTCTGGACTGACCAGAAAAAATAATGTAAATAATTGTGCTCCGATATGGCCAGGAATGGCCATATATATCTATATTTTGTGAATAGATGACCAAATAGCTGAAAAGCTTAAAATGATTTCATCGAAAAGGCTGTTTATTAGCTGTAAAAGAGTTAGAATTTACCTGACTCCACGCTAATAAATGGCTGTACAAATATTCTACTAATCAATAAGTAGTATAGATTAAGGAACATACAATGACACGAAATGAAGGGCAAGCCTCGGTTATCTTAGATAATGTCTGTAAGCTGATCCAGAAAAAAGTTCACGCTGATAATGTGTTACTCGTTGAGAAATTCGCCAAAGCCTTGTACAGCAATATGTCTAAAGAGGATTTGGCACATCGCAACGATAGTGACTTATATGGCGCTGCACTAAGCCTATGGAACTCGCTAGAAAAAAATAATTCTGATGACGCGGTTGTCCGTGTCTTCAATCCTGAAGTAGCAAAAGATGGCTGGCAGTCATCGCACACAATTGTAGAAATTATCGCTAAAGATATGCCTTTCTTAGTTGATTCTGTGCGCATGGCCATGACCCGCGAAAACATCGCTTCTCACTTGCTACTTCACTCTCCGCTTAAAATTCAACGTGATAAAAACGCAAAAATCACGGGTATTTCTAGCTTAAAAGCAGAGCAAGAATCAACGTCTACAAAAACGGTATTCTTTATCGAAATTGATCGTCAAACAGACGCAAAAGTGATTGAATCGTTTAAGAAAGAGCTTGAATCTGTGCTTGTTGATGTTTCTGTTGCTGTAGAAGATTGGCAGCCAATTCGTGAAAAACTAATTGCTGTAACGAAAGACTTACCGAAGCGTCACCATAATAATAAAGAAAGTGAAGTTTCTGAAACGGTTGAGTTTTTAGACTGGTTAGCGAAAGATAATTTCACTCTAATGGGATACCGTGAATACGAGCTTTCGCCAGTTCAAGGCGACTATCAGTTAAAAGGTAAAAAAGGCACTAGCTTAGGTTTGATGAAAAACTCAGACGAAGAGCACAGCCGTCTTTTATCTGAGTTACCTGAAGTGGCGCGTCAAGAAGCGCGTAGCAATAACTTACTCATCTTAACAAAGACGAACTCAGTGTCTCGCGTTCATCGTCCTGCGTACATCGATTATGTAGGCATTAAACGTTTCGATGACAAAGGTAACGTGGTTGGTGAAGACCGTTTCATCGGTTTATTCTCATCAAGTTTTTATAACAACAGCGCCGCTGATGTGCCTGTACTAAAAAGTAAAATCAACCGCATTATGGAAATGTGTGATTTTGCGAAAGGTACGCATGCATACAAAGCCGTGTTAAATATTTTAGAAACGTACCCGCGTGATGAGCTTGTACAAGCACGTGAAACCGAGCTGCTAGAAGTTGCAATGGGCGTGTTACAAGTACAAGAGCGTGATATGTGTCGCATTTTTGTTCGTAAAGACGCATACGGTCGTTTCTTCTCGTGTATGGTTTATGTACCACGCGAGCGTTACAACACCGCACTTCGCCGTGAAACACAAAGTATTTTAGCGAATGCATTTAATTCTGACGAAAAAGTCGAATTTACTACTTTCTTCTCTGAGTCGACATTAGCCCGTACACACTACACGGTGCGTGTGACTGACAATAATATTGAATATAACGTGAAAGACATCGAAAATAACCTAATTGAAGCGGCCCGTACTTGGGAAGATAGATTACAATCTGCATTACTTGAAAGTGCAGGTGAAGCACGCGGTAAAGAATTAAACCGTAAATATGCGCAAGCTTTTGCAAGTGCGTATAAAGATCAAGTTCTTCCAAGCGCTGCAGTTGTTGATATTGAAAAGCTTGAGCTTCTTAGCGACGAAAACAAATTAGAAATGTTGTTCTACCGTCCGCAAGAAGAAGCGAATACCAATGTTGTACGCTTAAGCTTGTTCCATAAGGATGAGCCTATTCATTTATCTGACGTCATGCCAATGTTAGAAAACTTTGGACTTCGCGTTGTAGGTGAAACGCCTTACTCAGTAAAAACAACTGATGGTAACGTTAATTGGATCATGGACTTCACCATGCTAATTGACAACAAGGGTATCGCTGACTTTGATAAAGTGTCAGCTCGATTCCGTGCTGCATTAACAAATGTTTGGAACAATCGTTTAGAAAACGACGGCTTCAACCGTTTAGTATTAATGGGTGGCTTAACAGGCCGTGAAGCATCAATTTTACGTGCTTACGCGAAATATATGCGTCAAATTGGTGTAACGTTCTCGCAAACTTACATTGAAAGTACTTTTGCTAATTACCCGCATATTGCATCGCAAATCGTTAATTTATTTACTAAGAAGTTCTCTGTTAAGAACCCTGGTAGCGAAAAGACGCTTGAGAAACTGATTAGTCAAATTTACCTTGAGCTTGAAAACGTTGCTAACCTAGATGATGACCGTATCATTCGTTTATACGTTGATATGATTAACGCGACACTGAGAACTAACTTCTTCCAAAAAGAAGCTGATGGCCAGTTTAAGTCATATGTATCGTTCAAAGTACAGCCTTCAATGATCCCTGAAATGCCACTACCGCTTCCAGCGTTCGAGATTTTCGTTTACTCGCCGCGTGTTGAAGGTGTGCATTTACGCGGTGGCAAAGTTGCGCGTGGTGGTCTGCGTTGGTCAGACCGTCGTGAAGATTTCCGTACTGAAGTATTGGGTCTTGTTAAAGCACAACAAGTTAAGAATACAGTTATTGTGCCAGTAGGCTCGAAAGGTGGTTTCGTTTGTAAGCAACTTCCAACAGACCGTGAAGCATTTTTTAAAGAAGGCCAAGAGTGCTACAAAATCTTTATCCGTGGTTTATTAGACATTACAGATAACATTGAGCGTGGCGAAATTGTTCCGCCTGTTGATGTTGTCCGTCATGATGAAGACGACCCATATCTTGTTGTTGCTGCCGATAAAGGTACTGCTACATTCTCTGATATCGCAAATGGCATTGCTAACGAGTATAACTTCTGGCTAGGTGATGCTTTCGCATCAGGTGGTTCAGTGGGTTATGACCATAAGAAAATGGGTATCACTGCAAAAGGTGCGTGGGAATCTGTTAAACGTCATTTCCGCGAAATGGATATCGACTGTCAAACAACAGATTTCACTGTGGTGGCCATAGGTGACATGGCGGGTGACGTATTTGGTAATGGTATGTTGCTTTCTAAGCACATTCGACTGCAAGTGGCGTTTAACCACATGCACATCTTTGTTGATCCTAACCCTGATGCAGCGACGTCATATCCAGAACGTGAGCGTTTATTCAATCTACCACGTTCTTCGTGGGAAGATTACAATAAAGATCTTATTTCACAAGGGGGTGGCGTTTTCTCTCGTGCCGCTAAATCAATTAGCTTAAGCCCTGAAATGAAGAAAATGCTTGGCACCAAGAAAGCAAGCATGACACCTAATGAGTTAATCAAAGCTGCCTTAATGATGGAGTTTGATTTACTGTGGAATGGTGGTATCGGTACTTATATTAAGAACTCTAAAGAAACAGATGCAGATGTGGGCGACCGCGCGAATGATGCATTACGTATTAATGGTGCTGAACTTGGTGCGAAAATCTTAGGTGAGGGTGGTAACTTAGGTGCGACGCAACTGGGTCGTATCGAATTTGCTGCCAAAGGTGGCCGTGTAAATACTGACTTTATTGATAACGTGGGCGGTGTTGCCTGTTCGGATAACGAAGTTAATATCAAAATTTTATTAAATGGTTTAGTGGCAGAAGGTGACTTAACACGTAAACAACGTGATGAGTTACTGTATTCAATGACCGATGAAGTGTCACAACTAGTCATTAAAGATTGTTACCGTCAAACGCATACACTGTCTATTACTCAGTCTAAAGGTACGTCAACACTTAAAGAAAAAGTACGCTTTATTCATGCACTTGAAAAAGATGGCAAGTTAAATCGTGCGATTGAGTTCATCCCAACAGATGAAGAATTAGCTGAGCGCGCAGCCGCAGGTAAAGACTTAACTCGTCCTGAGCTGTCTGTGCTTGTTTCATACGCGAAAATGGTTCTTAAAGAGTCTCTTGTTGTTGAAGAGATCACAGAAAACCCTTATTACCGTCAGTTGTTAGTTAATTCATTCCCAGTGCCCCTTCGCGAGAAGTTTAACGACGCAATGGATAATCACCCACTTCGTAAAGAGATTATCGCAACTAAACTTGCCAATAATATCGTAAACGATATGGGCCTTAACTTCATGGTTCGTATGAATGAAGAAACCGGTGCAAACGAAGCTGAAATAGCACTGTGTTATTCAATCGCTAAAGAAGTGTTCCAGATGACAGATACGTGGTCATCAATTGTGGCGCTTGATAATAAGATACCAGCGGCAGTTCAGACAGAAATGCTGTATCAATTACGTCGTACTGTTCGTCGTGCAACACGTTGGTTCTTACGTCACCGTAATAAAGCACAAACGATTGAACAAGCAATTGAGTTCTTCTCACCCACATTCGCCGATTTAAGCGAAAACTTAAACAGCTACATGGTGGAGAAAGAAAGCGAACGCTTAGTTAAAGCAGCAGATAAATTGATTGATAACAATGTGCCAAAAGCACTGGCTACGCGCATTGTCTCACTTTCAAGCTTATTCTCTGTAATGGACTTAGCTGAAATTGCTAATAACTCAAATTGCAGTATCGACATGGTGTCTAACACTTACTTCAAGCTGGGTGCGCGTATGGGATTACATTGGTTCTTAGACCAAATTACGAATCAACCTGTTGCAAACCATTGGCAAGCACTTGCTCGTGCATCATACCGAGAAGAGCTTGACTGGCAACAACGCACATTGTCAGCGGTTGTGTTAAATAGCTTTGTTGGTGACAACAAAGATGTAGACGCACAAATTGACGAGTGGATGGATAATCAAGAGTTGTTATTACAACGTTGGAAACAGATGTTATCTGAGTTTAAGACATCGCAAAGCCATGATTTTGCGAAGTTCTCAGTGGCACTTCGTGAACTAATGTTGCTAAGCCACAACTGTGACACTTCCAATTAAATGAAAAGTCGTTAAAATACATACCCCAGCTCGCTGGGGTATTTTTTTGCCCTTAATTTGCAATGTACCGTTTTAATAAAGCTACACTGTTTATTTTACCTAAGGAACAAACCATGTTTTATGATCTAGCTCGCCGTTTTATGTTTACCCGTGATGCGGAGTGGGCTCATGAATTTGCACTTAATAATTTACGTCGATTTGCGCATACTCCATTGAGTGCAGCATGGTCACAAACAGTCCCTAATAAACCTGTTAATTTTCTTGGCTTAGAATTCAAAAATCCGGTGGGTCTTGCAGCTGGGCTAGATAAAAATGCCGAGTGTATTGATGCTTTTTCACAAATGGGATTTGGTTTTGTTGAAGTCGGTACAGTGACACCTCGTCCACAAGCCGGTAATGACAAACCACGTATTTTCCGCTTACCTCAATCAAATGCGATCATTAATCGTATGGGCTTTAATAATAAAGGGGTCGATAACCTTGTTAATAATGTTAAAGCTGCAAAGTATGATGGCATTCTAGGTATCAATATTGGCAAAAATAAAGACACACCTAACGAGCAGGGTAAAGACGACTATATCCACTGTATGCGCAAAGTATTCGAATATGCATCGTACATTACGGTCAATATCTCTTCGCCAAATACGCCAGGATTGCGTGATTTACAGTACGGTGAAGCGCTAGATGATTTATTACAAAGCCTGAAAAATGAACAGTTGGATTTGGCTGCAAAACATAATAAGCACGTGCCAATGCTTGTCAAAATAGCGCCTGATCTTGATGCAGTACAGATTTCACAAGTCAGTGACTCATTGATCAATAATAAGATCGATGGTGTTATTGCGACAAACACCACACTTGAACGTGCAGCAGTTCAAGGACAACAGTATGCAGATGAAGCTGGGGGCTTATCGGGGCAACCTGTACGTGCTCGCTCAACCCACGTCGTTAGTGAGATAAAGCGTCTAACTGAGGGTAAGTTACCTATTATTGGTGTTGGTGGAATTGATGATGCAGAATCAGCAAAAGAGAAGTTTGCTGCCGGTGCAGACCTCGTTCAAGTTTACACGGGTTTCATTTATAAAGGCCCAGAATTGGTAAAAACGATCCTAAAAGGCTTATAAGGATCAGTTATCTAAGCAATTGATCATTAATAAAATGTTCTAAAAAATCATTTTATTAATGGTCTGCTTTAGTTATACTTATGTGCTAAGTATGCAGGAATTTTTATTTTTAGTAGAGGGAGGAGTCATGTTACAAGCATCAAAGCAATGGAAATGGCTTGCTTGTTCTAAAAATAATCGTCTTTTGGTTGACCTTGACCAAAATATGCAGCTGTGCACGCCTTACAAACTTCGTCAGCTCACTGATGCTGTCTTGTGTGAACCAAATTTTAGCCTCGAAGACGCTGATTTTTACCAACAAGTCTATCAATATCTTGAGACATTCTCGCTCTGGAGCCCTGCGCAACTTTGCCAAATTGCTTTGAACGCGACTGCGGTTAAATTTCATTTAAAACCAGTGCTTGCTAAAAGTTGGTTTTTTCATGAGTACCATGGCAGTGAACCAAGTGTTGAAGCGGTTGTTAAACTTTGCTCACACGCCCAAGAAGGTGAGTTTTTAATTGTTGATCATTGCAGCGATGCGTCTGTGTGTATTAACTTAAGTGAGCACTTTAAGTTAGATGAAAATCTATCGTTGCAGCAATTTGAAGCTATCAAAGTGCTAAACAATCGTATCTTTCCTGTTTATATCCAACAAAAACAGTTTAAATCTGCTTAATATCCCTTTAAATGATGGCGTTTTTGTTCGCTAAGCTATGCTATAATCCTGCGCAATTAGCATTTAAGGGTTTTTACTTTGCAATTTATCGCACTTACTTCTATCGGAATCGAAAATTTACTTGTTGAAGAGTTAACAGAGCTTGGCGCAGAAGTCTCAAAGCAAACTGTTGGTTCTGTCCGTTTTGAAGCTGACAGCTTATTAGCACAAAAAATTTGTTTATCGAGTCGGTTTGCGACGCGAATTCTAATGTTGATAGAAGAGAAAGAAGGCGTTAAAGACAAAGACAGCCTGTATAATTTTGCACGATTGCAGCCATGGCAAGAATGGTTTGGGCCAAAACAGACATTCGCTGTTGATTTTACGGGTACGAATGATTACTTAAAAAACACGCAGTTTTCTGGTTTAGTAATAAAAGATGCAATTGTTGATTACTTTGCTGATTTGTTCGAACAGCGTCCAAATGTTGATAAATACAATGCTAATGTGCGTGTTGTTGCACGATTAAACCGTCATGGTGTGGCGTTGTATATTGATTATTCTGGTCCTCGTTTGTCTGAACGTGGATATCGTCAAGATCAAGGCAAAGCCCCCATAAAAGAACACTTAGCAGCTGCACTTGTAAAACGCAGTGGCTGGCTTGAAAATGTTCAACAACCATTATTCGATCCATGTTGTGGCTCTGGTACTATTTTGATTGAAGCGGCTAGTATGGCACGAAACGAAGCACCTGGTTTATTCCGCGAAGGCTTTGCATTTGAGCGCTTACCTAGTTTTCGAATTCAAAAGTATAAAGAATTAAAAGCAGAATTAATGGCACAAATTACAGAGCCTAAATTGTGGTTAATTGGTCATGATATTGATGCCTCTGTTATTGCAAAAGCACAAGAAAATGCTGAGCGAGCAGACCTTGCAAGCGTGATCAAGTTCAAGCAAAGTGATGCTACAAAACTGACTAGTGTTGCTAAGTTACCCGGTGTTGTGATTTCGAACTTACCTTATGGCGAGCGACTCGGCTCAATGGCTGAGCTGGTTAACTTGCATCGTAGTTTAGGTGTGGGCTTTAAAAAGCACTTTAATCATTGGAAGTTAGCTTTATTAGGCACAGATGAAAGCTTATTTAAATTATTGAAGTTAGTAAAACTCAAACGCTATAAGTTTAAAAATGGCCCATTAGATGTCGTGCTTAATCTCTATCAACTGGACGATAAACAAGTTGAATTAAGTAAAGAAGATAAACCTGCACTTAACTATGAAGGTTCAACAGCATTTGCTAATCGTTTAAAGAAAAATAAGCAGAACCTAAAAAATTGGCTAAAACAAAACGAAGTAAGTTGCTATCGTGTTTACGATGCAGATATTCCTGAATACAACGTCGCTGTTGATGTATATGATAACGCCGCGGTTATTTTCGAATACGCCGCCCCGAAAGAAATTGATGACAGTACAGCGCAAAAACGTTTGCAAGATGTCATAAGTTTAACCGCTGAGCAATTAGATATAGCCGCTGAAAATATTGCAGTAAAAGTTCGCAAAAAACAAAAAGGCGAAGAGCAATACACCAAAGTTTCAAAACAAAATCGCACCCAAGTGGTTGAAGAATTTGGCGCTAAGTTTAAAGTGAATTTGTTTGATTATTTAGATACGGGTTTATTCCTTGACCATCGCTTGGCTCGTCGCTACATTCAGCAAAATGCGAAAGATAAACGCTTTTTAAATTTATTCGCTTATACCGGTAGTGCATCTGTGCATGCTGCATTGGGTGGTGCAAAAGCGATTACCACGATTGATATGTCGAAAACCTATTTAAAATGGGCACAAGATAACTTTGACCTTAATGGTATTAGTAATACTCGTTATCGTTTTGAACAAGCCGATTGTTTAAAGTGGTTAGAGTATGCGCAGGGCCAATATGATCTTATCTTTTTAGATCCGCCAACGTTTTCAAATTCAAAACGCATGAAAGATGCTTTTGATGTTCAACGCGACCATATTAAATTATTGACTTGGGTAAAGAAAATTCTAAGTCCAAATGGCACATTAATTTTCTCTAATAACAAACGCGGTTTCACAATTGATGAAGTGGGTCTGATGGGCTTAGGGTTAAAAGCAGAAAATATTTCAGCGAATACCTTATCTCCAGACTTTAAGCGTAATAAGCAAATTCATAATAGCTGGCTAATTACTCATGGCTAAGTTTACTTTGTATCACACAGATGGTTGTCATTTGTGTGAATTGGCCGATGAATTATTAGTGGCTGCCAAGGTAAATTTTGTAGCGCACGATATTATGGACGATGAACAGTTAATCAGTGCGTATCAAACGAGTATTCCAGTTGTTAAAAAAGAAAATGGTGAAACACTATATTGGCCATTTGATGAATTACAGTTAGCAAAATTTATTGCTGATAATTAAGAATAAGAGTAGTAGTCACGATGGATTTAATCAGAATTGCCAAAGCACAGCTTGCTTACGGTACACATCCTTTACTTGATGATGCTGATGCGGTTATTGAGTCAGGTGAACGAGTGTGTATTGTAGGGCGCAATGGTGCCGGTAAATCAACGTTATTAAAAGTGTTAGATGGGCAAGTTACCCTAGATGATGGTGAGATAAACCAGCTAGGTGGTATCCGCATTTCTCGTTTAGAGCAAGATCCACCAAAAGGTGCTCAAGGTACTGTATTTGACTACGTAGCCCAGGGCATGCCAGATATAGCTCAGCTATTAATTGATTATCATCAGGTCAGTAATCAAATGCAAACCGACTGCAATGACAAGTTGCTGAATAAACTTGAACGTTTATCAAATCAACTTGAAACAGTGGATGGATGGCGGTTTGATACGCGTATTCAACTGGTTTTGTCACGTTTAGAGCTCGCACCTGAAGCTAAATTAGAGTCATTATCTGGCGGGTGGCTTCGTAAAGTTGCCTTAGCGCGAGCCTTAGTAAGCGAACCCGATTTGTTATTGCTTGACGAGCCAACCAACCACTTGGATATGAACAGTGTTATTTGGCTTGAGCAATTTTTAAAAGAGTTTAAAGGTGGCATTGTTTTCATTTCACATGACCGTGCCTTTATACGTGCTGTTGCAACGCGGATTCTTGATTTAGACCGCGGTAAACTTGTCTCTTATCCTGGGGATTATGCCACCTACTTAGAGCAAAAAGCACATGATTTAAAAGTAGAAGAAGCGCAGAATGCCCTTTTTGATAAACGTTTAGCAGAAGAAGAAACGTGGATCCGTCAAGGGATCAAAGCCCGAAGAACACGTAATGAAGGACGTGTGCGTGCGTTAAAAGCGCTTCGTAAAGAACGTCAACAACGTGTTGAGCAAGTGGGTAAAACAGATTTCAATATAGAAACGTCAGAGCGCTCTGGTAAGTTAGTCTTTGAAGCGAAGCATATTGCCCACGCTTTTAAAGATAAAGTGATTGCTAAAGACTTCTCTACTCTTGTTATGCGTGGTGATCGTATTGGTCTTGTCGGTCCTAACGGTATCGGTAAAACAACATTATTAAAAATTCTATTTGGTGATTTACAACCTGATGCAGGTACCGTTAAGCAAGGTGTAAACCTTGAATTTGCTTATTTTGACCAATATCGCGAGAAATTGGATGAAGAAGCCACAGTGCAAGATAACGTAGCAGAAGGTAAACAAGAAGTGATGATGGGCGGTCGTTCACGTCATGTGTTGGGTTATTTGCAAGATTTCTTATTTCCGCCAGCTCGTGCACGCACGCCTGTTAAAGCACTGTCAGGTGGGGAGAAAAACCGTTTATTACTCGCGAAGTTATTTTTAAAGCCTTCAAATATTTTGGTTCTGGATGAACCGACCAATGATTTAGATATTGAAACACTCGAGCTATTGGAAGATATTATTAACCAATACCAAGGAACTGTTTTGATTGTAAGTCACGACCGTGAGTTCATTGATAATACATGTAACTCCGTGTGGGCCTTCGAGGGTGATGGTAAAATAAGTGATATTGTGGGTGGTTACAGCGATTATGAAGCCTACACCGCATATTTAGCCGAACAGCAAAAACAACAGCAACAACAAGTGAAACCAGAAAAGTCTGCTGGTGTGAGCAATGATAAAACACAAAAGAAGAGCAATAAACTCTCTTACAAATTAAAACTTGAATTAGAAGAATTACCCAGTAAAGTGGAACAACTTGAAAAAGCGCTCGATGCTCAGCAACTTGTGGTTAGTGATCCGGACTTTTTTAAGCAAGATGCAGCAATTACAACAGAAGCATTGAACCATTTAGCCCAGTTAGAGTCTGAGCTTGAAGCCGCATTTGAGCGCTGGGAAGAACTCGAAGATTTAAAGAATCAGTAGTAAGGATTAAAATGAAATATAAACTACTCGCTGCCAGTATTTTAGCCACCTTAAGTACCTCAGCGATGAGCGCGACCTATAAGCTAACAGAGCTTGGTGGCTTAGATGGCGCAAAACTGAATTATGTAACAGACGTTAGCGAAAATGGTCATGTTATTGGTTTAAGTAATGGTGTTTACAGATTACCAATTGATATTTCTTATATTGATTTTGATGACAATGCTATTAAGTCTGCTTACGAAAGCGAAAAAGACAGATTTGAACTAATTGATAAAGAAATTACGTTTACACTTGATGACATTGAAAATAACGATGCCGTAAATACCAATGCCGATGCGCATACGTTTATGATCCGTTTTTTAGCGAGTGATAGCCGTTCTGTGGATTCCGAGTATCAGAAATTAGCGAGTGCAATTGCCACTGTCTATAGCGCTGAGGGGTCAACTGAACAAGTTATTTTTGATGAACAATCATTGGATTATGATGGTTTAACACGCTCTACATCTAACTACTTAAGTGCGGTTGCTGAAGACGGTGTTATGGCGGGTTGGGGCAGTGCTCCTTACGAGAAAACATCTTTTACACAAGCTGATGAAGACGAAGCGGAGACACATTTCTTACGTGATTTTATTAGACGGGGAGTGGTGATTTCAGCTGATGGTGTAAAAGTGCCTCTTACGCCTGAGTTTGATGAATTTGGCGGTTTTAGTGCTGCTTATGATATTGTTAAAACAGAGCTTGGTTACGAAGTTGTTGGTACCGTGTCGACAGACATTGCAGAAGATCGCCAAGAAAATATCGACGACAGGTGTGATGGTGAAGACGAGCCTGTTTCAGATTGTGTTGAGAGTATTGAACGAAATAACAATAATGGAATATACAATAAACGTGCCGTTAAATGGACATTAGATAATAATTTCAACATCACGAATACTGAAATTTTGGGTATAGGTTTAACCCCCAAAGACGATGAAAAGTTCGCTTTTAAAAGTGGCGCTTATGCGATTAACAAAAATGGGTTAATTGCGGGTATGTCTGAAGTGCGATACAAAGACACAGATCGACGCACCACGATGCCGGTTATATTCGAAAACGGAGAAGTCAAAGAATTTATCAATCAGGACGATGATTGGCAATTAGGCCAAGTGCTGTCGATGAATGACAATGACATTATTGTTGGTTATGCTTCAAAGCGTATTGAGGGTAGAACAACAACTAAGTTTTATTATTATGACAAGCAAAATGACACTGTTGTATTCCCAAGCGACTACTTTGCAAGTTCAAACTCAATTGCTAATGACATAAACGATAATGGTATTATTGTCGGTGAAGGTGAAACCGATATTTTTAATTCGTCTACACGTCGCCGTGAAGGTTTTATGTACACCATTGGTGAAGATAAAATTGTTAACTTAAATGACTTATTACCGTGCTATGAAGCGGATGGTGAAACACGTTTTGGTTATAAAATAGCTGAAGCGAAAGCAATCAACAACAATAACGAAATTTTCGGTGTTGCGACTAAAACGGTTGAGAAAACAGATTCGTTTGGTAATGTAGTGCGTGATGTCGATGGCAACATCGAACACGAGAGTGTTACGGTAGCTGTAAAACTAACACCTATTAGTGGCAGTGTAGAGGAATGCCCGGCTGAAGAAGTTGAGCAATATGAACGCCAATCTGCAAGCTTTCCGTGGTTTGCGTTTTTACTGTTGCCATTTGCTGCAGTGCGCCGCGTGTTCAGTAAGAAATAATTAACTACGCGATAATTAACAGAAAAAACCCAGCTTTAAGCTGGGTTTTTTGTCTATACTGAAAGGTATGTTTTTTAGTATTTTGTTGTTGCTTTATTTATGACGGTGTAGCCACGCTTTTCGCACTGAGCGCTTCCAAAGCATATCAATGGCAAAATAGCCTACAAGTGATGCCGCTGAAGCACAAATTAATGAGCCGACTAAAAAAGCGGGTCCAATCGTAGTGAGGCTATCTATAAACCATTGCCAACTTGGCTCAAAGTGGAAATGTTGAGTGGGTTGAGCAAGGGCTATAGTCCCAACAATGTATGAACAATAAAAGATAGGGGGCATTGTCAACGGGTTAGTGATCCACACTGTTGCAACAGAAATAGGCAAGTTAACACGTAATGGAATTGCCAAGGCGGCAGCTAAAACCATTTGAAAAGGAACAGGGATGAAAGCAAAAAACAAACCTACCGCAAAAGCACCCCGAGCGGAGCGTCTATTTAAGTGCCATAAGTTGGCGTCATGTAATAAACGACCAAAAATTCTTAAATATTTATGATCTCTTACCTTGTTATGATCGGGTAAAAACCGTTGGATCGTTTTTTTAGCCATCTAAAGCAACCATTTACATCTATTTGGTTATGCAGTGGCTTTGTGTTGGGGTGTTTTATAACCGTTTACACACTGAACACTGCGGCGTTCTATATAATGAGTTTTGCTGTCATTTTAGCGAGTCTCTATTTTAAGCCTTTTTTGTCGGTATTGTCAGGGTTTATTTGTGGTATTTTTATCGTAATCTTTCATTATCTTATTTTTTACTCAGCCAGTTTATGCCAAATAGAAATAGACAAACCCATTGACGCTCATTTACAGATTATTTCAATTCACTCTGTTGCATCGCCTTATTATGCCAAAGTACGCTTGATTAATGTTCAAGGCTGCTCGCTGCCTCGGTTTATAGCCCCTTTAGCGATGCTAAGTATTACGACTGAAAAGCAACTAGATGTGGGAAGCTTGTTAACAAGCCAAATTAAATTAAAAGCATTTCGAACTGTTAAAAACTTTGACAGCTTTAATCGTGAGCGCTTTGCGTTCACAGAGCGAATTATTTATAAGGGCAGAACAGTTGGCAAAACACATCATTTAAGCAGTACAAGTAGCGCTGCGATCAGGTCACACTATCAATCTTATATCAGTGATATTACCGCGGGTACGAAACTACAATGGATGTACTATGCCTTATTAACAGGGGACAGAAGTAAAATTTCGTCAGTCGATAAAACTCATTTGCGCGAACTGGGGCTCAGTCATTTACTTGCGATATCGGGACTACATATTGGTCTGATATTTACGCTCGGTTTTTATACCTGCAAATGGGTGTTTATGTGTACTCAGATTGCTATTAAACAAAGCATGCAACTTAGTAAACTTTTTGTGGTGTTTGGGTTCTGTTGTGCATTTTTGTATGTTTACTTAAGCGATTTTGTTGTATCTGCAACCCGAGCGTTGGTGATGTTGGGTTGTTACTTAATAATTTACCTTTTAGCTAAAAATCCTCTGCAGTGGCGAAGTATCTTATTTGCTTTATCAGTGGTGTTGGTCATGAATCCATTTTCACTACTCAATCCTGGTTTTTATTTTAGTTTTACTGCTGTTGCCATTATTTTTTTAGTGATTAACCAGCCTCTAACTATAAAAAACGGTTTAATAAAGCACAGTGTTCAGCTGTTTATGATCCAAGGAGCGCTTTTTGTGGGGCTTTTACCTTTGTCGTTATATTTTTTCGACGGAGTCAGTGTCATTGGGCTTTTAGTTAATTTGATAGCTGTGCCATTGATTAGTTTAGTGGTTATGCCGCTCTTAGTAATGTATTCGCTGTTGTCTATGATTGTTGATACAAGTTACGTTTTTAAGCTGTTCGATGCTGTATTTTACAGCTCCTTTGAGTTTATTATTTCAACGCCTCATGATTGGCGTTGGATTGATGTGAGGATTAATGGTTTTAAATCATTGTTGTACTTGTATTGTACCTTGTTAATTGGGCTGTTTAGCCCATTTAAACGCTTTAGTATAATCCCGAGCTTTATTTTTATTATTGACTGGTTGCTGACACCAAAACCTTTATTTCAATTAGATTTATTTGACGTAGGGCATGGTCTAATGGCGATGATAAGCACCAATAATAAAGCCATTGTGTATGATTTAGGTCCGCAATACTTTGCGCGTTATGATTATGTAAATTCAGTACTCGTTGCAAATATTCGACAACAAAACTTAGAAGTTGTGGCGACTATTATAAGTCATCAAGATAATGATCACGCGGGAGGACTGACGAGTTGGAAACAAGCAGGTTACACTGCTACGTTTGAAAAGTTTCATCCCAGTGGAATCAAACTGCCATGTTTGTCTCAGCATTTTAAATTTGAAAACCTCAATATCACTTCGCTTACAGCCGACTCGAATCATGATAATAATAATGACCGCTCCTGTATTTTAAAAATAAGCAATCCCCAGCATAGCGTGTTATTGACTGGCGATATTTCTAAATTCATTGAACAGCAGTTAGTGAGTCAGGAAGTTGATTTAAATGCGACCATTCTTATCAGTCCCCATCATGGTAGCAATACATCTTCAAGTGGCCTATTTATCGATGCTGTAAATCCTGAGATTGTACTTCATTCATCTGCCTACCAAGGACAATGGTCGTTTCCTCATTCTGATGTCGTTAAGCGATACAATGACCGTGACATACCACAATACACCACAGCTGAGTATGGACACATAAGAATAGAATTTTACCCTCAGTCATACCGTTTAGAATTCGCCCGTGAGCAGGAAAGTTACTGGTTTGAATAAGATTGGCGTTTTGTTTTTACTGTCATAAGGCTACAATAGTCGAAGTCTATGAATAAGAGAGTGTTATGGATCAAACTACAACCCAAATCTATAAGCGATTAGTGAGTTATGTCGGTGATTACAAATTAATCGCGTTTTTTGCAATCGTGGGCATGATTGGTTATTCAGCAATGGACGCCTTGTTTATCAACTTAATGAAACCTTTCATTGATGAAGGGTTAAATGCCCGTAATTCGAAGGTGTTAACATATGCTCCATTTGTCGTTGTTGCACTGGTATTGGGACGTGGGATGTTCAACTACATGTCATCGTATTGTTTGAGTTATGTTGGCTCACAAGTCGTGCGTACATTACGCCAACAGTTATTTGAACATATTTTACATTTACCCGTTTCTTTTCATGATAAAAATTCGAATGGTGACTTAATATCAAAGATCACATTTGATACAGAACAAGTACAGCAAGCGATTACCAAAGCATTATTAATTGTGGTGAGAGAGGGCGCCTTTGTTGTTTTTTTATTGTTTAATATGTTTTATACTAGCTGGAAATTATCACTTATTTTCTTAGTGATTATTCCTCTCGTTGCAGTGATTGTTGCGTTTGTATCTAAACGTTTTCGAATGATTTCAAAAAAAATTCAATCAGCAATGGGTCAAGTTACCCGTACTTCAGAGCAAATGTTGTCAGGCCATAAAGTGATCCATGGTTTTGGTGGACAACAACAAGAAATCGCTCAGTTTTCTGCAATTAACAACCACAACCGCCAGCAACGCATTAAAATGGATGCGACGAAAGCTTTAAGCGTGTCGATTATACAAATATTAGCAGCCAGTGCGATGGCGGTTATTTTATGGGTTGTATCGATGCCGTCGATGATTGACACGATAAGCTCAGGTGATTTTGTGTTATTAATTTCATCTATGATGATGTTGTTAAGACCCTTAAAGCAACTTTCTAATGTGAACAGCGACCTTCAGCGAGGTATTTCGGCTGCACAAAGTATATTTTTAGTGCTTGATGAAGAAATCGAAAAAGACACAGGTACATATACAGTAGATAAGGTAACAGGCCGCATTGAAATTAAAAACGTGACATTCTGTTACCCTACTAAAGAAGAGCCTGTTCTTAAAAACTTAACACTCAGCATTGATGCCGGTGAAAGTATTGCATTGGTCGGGCGCTCAGGCTCGGGTAAATCTACAATCTCTAATTTATTACCTCGTTATTATGAATTAGAAGGTGAAAGCGAAATATTACTCGACGGTGTGTCACTTGCCGATTACAAGCTAACGGATCTTCGTAAACAGTTTGCATTGGTCTCTCAGCAAGTCGTGTTGTTTAGCGACACGATAGCGAACAATATTTGTTATGGGTTAGACAGAAGTTTGACTGAAGATGAATTAATTGCTGTTGCCAAGCAGGCCCATGTTTGGGAGTTTGTAAAAGACTTACCTGAGGGTTTAAATACCCTGGTAGGAGAAAATGGTGTGATGTTATCGGGTGGTCAACGTCAGCGTATTGCCATTGCGCGAGCCATCTTAAAAGATGCACCTATTTTGATTCTTGATGAAGCAACTTCAGCGCTTGATACCGAGTCAGAGAAACTGATCCAACAGGCACTTGATACTTTAATGAAAGAGAAGACATCAATCGTGATTGCGCATCGTTTATCAACGATTGAAAACAGTGATTGTATTTATGTTATCGATAATGGCCAAGTAATCGAAAAGGGCACTCATAACGAGCTGCTAGAAAAAAACGGTACTTACTCTGCGCTTTGTAAGATGCAATTTGGTGAACAATAGTGAGTATGATTGAACAAAGCTGGTACAAACAGCCCCGCTTTTTAACGGTGCTGCTTTTACCTTTGAGCTGTATCTTTTGGCTAATTTCAACCTTACGAGTTAGTCTCTATAAGCTCAAAATACTCAAGGCGTTTAAGGCCAATGTTCCTATCATTGTCGTTGGCAATATTAGCGTAGGTGGTAATGGTAAAACCCCCTTTGTTATTTGGCTCGCTGAGTACTTACAACAGCAGGGTTTAAAGGTCGCGGTAATCAGCCGTGGATATGGCGGTAAGTCTTCGAGTTATCCGCTGTTAGTCACACAAAAAACAACCCCAAGTGAAGCGGGTGATGAACCTGTACTTATTCAACGTCGGCTAGGATGCGTGGTGATGGTAGGACCCAATCGCCAAGCGAGTATTGAAAAGCTGCAACAAGAACACGCTATTGATATCATCATTTCAGATGATGGTATGCAGCATTATAAAATGGCGCGTGATATTGAGTGTTGTATTGTCGACAGTGAACGCCAGTTTGGCAATGGATTTTTGATGCCTGCAGGCCCGCTAAGAGAAACTAAAGCGCGTTTAAAGTCAGTTGATGTTGTGGTAGAGAATGGTGGGGCGACAAACTACCGCTATGACTTAGTACCCAGCCAATTTAGATCGGTTGCATCCTTTGAACGCGTATCAGATACGCTAAATACCGGGCACGCTATCAGTGCAATTGGTAATCCTTTACGCTTTGAGTTAAGCCTTAAGCAACAAGGCATAGACCTGCTTTCGACACACCATTTTCGAGACCATTATAACTATCAACCGACTGATTTTTCGGACTTTGAAAATGATGCCGTGTTCATGACTGAAAAAGACGCAGTAAAGTGCTTTAGTTTTGCTAAACCTAATTGGTATTATCTACCTGTTGATGCAAGGCCGACTGCCGCTGTTATTGAAAAATTACATTCATTATTAAAACAAAAAGGGATCCTTCATGGCCTTTGATACAAAATTACTTGAAATAATTGCTTGCCCAGTATGTAAAGGTAAGTTGCGCTTAGATAAAGAAAATCAAGAGCTTATAAGTACTGCTGCAAAATTAGCTTACCCAATAAAAGATGATATCCCTGTGCTTCTTGAAAACGAAGCGCGTGAATTAAGCCAAGAAGAGGTTGATAAGTGGAATTCGTAGTTGTCATTCCTGCACGCTATGCTTCTAGCCGCTTACCGGGTAAACCCTTAGCTGACATATGTGGTAAACCCATGATCCAGCATGTTTACAACAAAGCGGCTGCATCAGGTGCAAGTGCTGTGTATGTTGCCACCGATCATCAAGCGGTGTTTGATGTTGTAAAGGGCTTTACAGATAACGTATTAATGACACGTGAAGACCATCAATCGGGTACAGAACGACTTGCCGAAGTGGTTGAAAAGCTAAACCTTGCCAGTGACACGATTGTCGTCAATGTACAAGGTGATGAGCCATTATTGGCCAGTGAAAACGTCAGTCAGGTGGCAAAGTTACTGGCTGAATCTGATGCACCGATGGCAACGCTCAGTGCTAAAATAACTGACTCTGATGATATATTTAACCCGAATTGTGTCAAAGTTGTCAGTGATACTGAGCAAAACGCACTGTATTTTTCACGGGCGCCTATTCCTTATCATCGCGATGCAATGATGAACGACGATAACAGCACGCTAAATCTGGCTGATTATGCGCGTCATATTGGTATCTATGCGTATCGTGCTGGCTTCATTCAGCAATATATCGCATTGCCTGAATCGCGTTTAGAACAACTTGAGTCACTTGAACAGTTACGTGTTTTATACCACGGCTATAGCATTAAAATTGCAGGAGCTGTGTGTGAACCTCAAGCCGGTGTTGATACACCCGACGATCTCACACGTGTAATAGCCGCTTTGAGCAACGAGTGCAATGACTGATGTTCACGCTGTTCACCTTCACGCTAGCGAAGATGACTTTTTTGTTTTTTACAAACCTGCGGGCGTTAGCTTTCACAGTGAAGACTGTGCAGGGTTTGTTGTACTTGCAGAGCAACGAGTGAATGAAAAGCTGTTTCCTGTTCATCGGCTAGACAAAGTAACGTCAGGGTTAATTATTTTAGCCAGAAACAAGCAGGCAGCAGCAGAATTTACATCGCTTTTCACTGCGCACCAAGTGAATAAATTTTACCTTGCTGTGAGTGATGAAAAACCTAAAAAAAAGCAAGGCTGGATCAAAGGTGATATGCAAAAAAGTCGCCGAGGTGCGTTTAAGTTGCTAAAAAGCCAAGAAAACCCAGCTATCACGCGCTTTTATTCAAAAAGTATTCGCCCCGGCCTGCGCGCATACTTATTAAAACCTTTTTCTGGCAAGACGCATCAATTAAGAGTGGCAATGAAAAGCATTGGTGCGCCTATATTGGGTGACGTTACTTATGCTGGTACGCCAGATGAACGTACTAATTTGCATGCATATGCCCTGCAATTTATGTATCAAGGTCAACTAAAAGAATATCGCTGTGCGCATACGACAGGCGCATATCTCAATGAAGTTTTTAACGCAGACGAATTCAAAGAGTGGCTGACTCCTTGGACGTTGGATTGGTAAATGAAAGAAACAACACAAGACATTCGCTTTGGTGGTATCAAGCGCTTATATGGCCATCAACAATTTGATTGGTTACAGCAAGCACATTTTTGTGTCATAGGTATTGGTGGCGTTGGAAGCTGGGCTGCTGAAGCATTAGCACGCACCGGGGTAGGTCAATTGACGTTGATTGACTTAGATGATATTTGCGCAACGAATGTTAATCGTCAAATACATGCTTTAACTGGCACGATTGGTGACGCTAAAGTAGACGCGATGAAAGCGCGTTGTGAATTAATTAATCCAGATATTAAAGTCAATGTCATTGATGACTTTATTACTCTAGATAACATTCGTGAGCACATTCAGGGCTTTGATTATGTAATTGATTGTATTGACGCAGTAAAAGAAAAAGCGGCACTGATAGCCCATTGTAAGCGAGTCAAGTTACCTGTTATTACAACCGGTGGTGCTGGGGGGCAAACGGATCCTAGCCAAATTAGTTTTGGTGATGTTGCTAAAACAACCCATGACCCATTGCTTGCAAAAGTCCGTTATATTCTCAGAAAACAGTACAACTTTAGTAGCAACCCTAAGCGAAAATTTAATGTTGATTGTGTTTATTCAACCGAACAATTAGTGTATCCAACGTCCGACGGTGAAGTGTGTCAAGCAAAACAAGGCGCAGATGGCTCGATGAACATGGATTGTAACAACGGTTTTGGCTCAGCAACCATGGTAACGGGTAGCTTTGGCTTTTTTGTTGCAGCCAAAGCAATTAGAAAATACCTGGATAAAAAACAGCGAAGTTTAAAATAGCGCTTTTTAGCGCTTTTCCTGAGCCATAGTTTGAATTTTATCAACCATGGCTTTTATGCCGTTGCCGCGTGATGGGCTTAAATGGCTAATTAGACCAAGTCGTTCAAATTCGTTATAGGCATTAATTTGAGTTGCTTGCTCGGGTGTTAGACCATTGTATAAGGCCAAAATTAAGGCCAGTAACCCTTTAACAATACGTGTATCAGAATCACCCGCAAGCACTAGGCTGTTTTCGGAGTGGTCAAAATCAATATAAAGCCATACCTTACTTTCACAGCCTTTTACAAGCGCATCATCAACTTTTAAAACATCGGGCATGACCGGTAGCTTTTTACCTAACAGCATAATTTGACGATATTTTTGTTGCCAGCCATTTGCATTCTCGATGTCTTGAGTCACGGTGTGAAAAGGTGAATTCATAATATATCCAACATTAATCTAATAGTTCTATACAGTGCTTGAGTGCTTTAATAAACGCATCAACATCGTCAAGTGAATTATACAGTGCGAAGCTCGCTCTTACAGTGCCAGGAATGCCTAATTTGCTCATAATTGGTTGGGTACAGTGATGGCCACTACGAACAGCTATGCCGTAACCATCCAGTAGCGTTGCTAAATCAAATGGATGCTCATCACGATAATTAAAACTGATATTGCCAATGTTATTTTCTTTATGCGAATAAATAGTAATCCCCGCAATGGTTGATAATTGTTTTATCGCATAATTGAAAATTGTATGCTCATGTTGACGCATTCCATTGAAATCAAGTGCTGTTAAATAAGCGATTGCTTCGGCAAAGGCGATTACGCCTGCAATGTGTGGCGTACCCGCTTCAAATTTGCCTGGCGCATCACGAAATGTACTGTGTGTTAAGCTTACAGTCTCAATCATTTCGCCACCTGTTTGATAGACATCAAGCGTATTTAAGCGTGAGTAACGACCATAAAGCCCCCCCAATCCTGTTGGGCCCAGCATTTTATGTGCAGAGAAAACATAAAAATCACAATCGAGTTTATTTAAATCGGGTCTTAAATGCATCGCCGCCTGTGCGCCATCAATAACAGAAGTCGCATTAACTTCTTTGCAAGCAGTGATAATTGGCTCTAAGTCAGTGATATTTCCTAATGTATTCGAAGCATGGGTTACAGCAACAACGCTCGGTTTATGCTCGCGAATAAATGCAGCACATTCATTACTATCCAAGACTAAATCAGCTGTAATGGGCAAAATAATGAGCTCTGCATTTACTTTTTTTGCAAGTTCTTGCCACGGAACGATATTAGCGTGATGCTCAATCGCTGAAATCGCTATTTTATCGCCTGATTTTAGGTGTGAAGTTAGGCCGTTTGCAATTAAGTTTAGTGATTCGGTTGCCCCTTTAGTCCAAACAATTTCGGTACGCTGTACATTGAAATACTCTGCGATTGCTGTTCGTGTATCTTCATAGCGACGTGTCGCATGCTCACTGAGAAAATGGCGACCGCGATGAACATTGGCATTTTCAGCACTGTAATAGCTTTCTAAGGCTTTGATAACTGATAGAGGCTTTTGCGAGGTAGCTGCTGAGTCTAAATACACTAATGGGTATTCATTTACTGTCTGTGTGAGTAAAGGAAAGTCGGCGCGTATAGTTTCGAAATCAAACATGGATAAGCCTAAACAACAAGAATGCGACGATTTTAATTACTTTGCACAAATAGACAAGTGGTGGGCAATAAAAAAGGCCGCTTAGCGGCCTTTTTTAAACACGAAATCGTATTAACGCTTGTCTGTTGGTACGTAATCGCGTGATGTTTCACCAGTGTATAACTGACGTGGGCGGCTGATCTTGTGGCCAGGTTGAGATAGCATCTCATCCCAGTGAGAGATCCAACCAACAGTACGAGACATAGCAAAGATTACTGTGAACATGCTAGTCGGGATACCGATTGCTTTTAAGATGATACCTGAGTAGAAATCTACGTTAGGGTATAGTTTCTTCTCTACGAAGTACGGGTCTTCAAGCGCGATTTGTTCAAGTTTCATTGCGATATCAAGCAATGGATCTTGAATGTTTAGCTCTGCTAATACTTCATGACATGTTTGACGCATTACCGTCGCACGTGGGTCGAAGTTTTTGTAAACACGGTGACCAAAGCCCATAAGACGGAATGGGTCTGACTTGTCTTTCGCTTTAGCAACGTATTCGTCGATACGGTCAACAGAACCGATTTCTTCTAACATGTTAAGACATGCTTCGTTAGCACCGCCGTGTGCAGGGCCCCACAGTGATGCGATACCAGCAGCGATACATGCGTAAGGGTTTGCACCAGATGAACCCGCTAAACGAACCGTAGACGTTGACGCATTTTGCTCGTGGTCAGCGTGAAGCATGAAGATTTTGTCCATTGCTTTAGCTAAAACTGGGCTCACTTTGTATTCTTCAGCAGGCACAGAGAACATCATGTGTAAGAAGTTTTCAGCAAAGCTTAAATCGTTGCGTGGGTAAACAAACGGTTGACCAACGTTATATTTGTAAGCCATTGCTGCGATTGTCGGTAACTTAGCTACTAACTTAATCGCGCTAGTTTTACGCTGTGTTGCATCAGTGATGTCTAAATCTTCATGGTAGAAAGAAGAAAGTGCACCTACTACACCACATAGCATTGCCATCGGGTGAGCATCAAAGCGGAAACCTTGGAAGAAGTTTGCAATTTTGGTATCAAGCATTGTGTTGTGCGTGATTTCTTGTGCAAACGCATCGTATTGTTCTTTAGTCGGTAACTCACCATTAAGTAACAAATAGCAAAGCTCGATGTAGTTTGATTCATCAGCTAATTGTTCAATTGGGTAACCACGGTGTAAAAGAACACCTTTACCACCATCGATGTAAGTGATTGAAGATTCACATGAACCCGTTGACATGAAACCTGGGTCGTAAGTGAAATAACCATGAGAACCTAACGTACGTACGTCGATTACGTCTTGGCCAGCAGTGCCTTGGTAAATTGGAAGTTCGATTGGATCAAGACCATCAATATGGACCGTGGCTTTCTTATCCGCCATCTATTTATCTCCTATTAAGATAACAACTCTGATTGTTATGTTCTGAATCTGTTTAAGCACATTCTTTTCATTTTAACGTGAAAGAGGGGTGTAAAGTCAATTTTTATAAATAGTATGCATAAAAGGATAATAAATATTCTGTCAGGATTAAATATTATACCATTGGCTAATTCGCAAACGTCTCTTACTAAACAAGAATTGTAAAAAGACCATTGGCTATATATACTATCCAAGGTTTTATACCGTATTGTCTGTAGGTAAACTTTATTTTTACATTTGAGTTTTGCACCAGTGTGAACTTTTTGTGTATTAACACGGTTTACTTAGATAGTTCCATCGAAATTCATTTTGATGGGTTTTAGAAAAACAAGTAGATGAGCCCCTAAGTGGGCAAGATGGGCAAGTAACTGTGAAAAAGCAAAGACCTGTAAATCTAGATCTAACAACTATATCTATGCCGGCTACGGCTAAAGCATCAATTCTTCACCGCGTCACCGGTGTTGCATTATTTTTTGCTTTAACGTTTGTCATTTGGGCGTGGTCTGAGTCTCTTTCTTCTCCTGAAGGTTTTGAATTCGTCAAGGGTCTGTTCAGCGGATTCATTGCCAAATTCATAGCGTGGGGTACCATTTCTGTATTGGCGTATCACCTAATTGGTGGTATCCGTCATATCATTATGGATATGGGTCACTGGGAAGAACTTGAATCAGGTAACTTCAGCGCTAAAGTTGCAATGGCTTTAGGCGTTGTTGCTGCAATTCTAGCAGGAGTGTGGATATGGTTTTAAATCAAGCAACTCTTAAACGTGATGGTGTACAAGATTACGTATCACTTCGTACAACCGCTTTAATTATCAGCGCTTACGCGATTTTTATTGTTGGCTATTTTTTATGTACACCCGAAGTCACTTTTGAAGCCTGGCAAGGCCTATTTTCAAACCTAGCAATGAAAGGGTTTACACTAATTACCCTTGTTTGCATCATGGTTCACACCCGTATTGGCCTTTGGCAAGTATTAACTGACTATGTTAAATGCGCTAAATTACGTGCTGTTTTAGGCTTTGTATTAAACCTTATGGCCGTTGCTTACGTAGCAATAGGTCTAATCGTTTTATGGGGTGTTTAAGTGAATTATTCTGTTCGTGAATTTGACGCTGTAGTGATTGGTGCCGGTGGTGCAGGTATGCGCGCAGCACTTGCAATCACTGAGTCAGGCAAAACCTGTGCACTTATCTCAAAAGTTTTCCCTACACGTTCTCACACTGTGTCTGCACAGGGTGGTATTACGGTAGCTCTGGGTAACTCACATGAAGATAACTGGGAATGGCACATGTACGATACGGTTAAAGGTTCCGATTTCATCGGTGACCAAGACGCTATCGAATATATGTGTAAAACAGGCCCAGAAGCTATTACTGAATTAGAAAACATGGGCTTACCATTTTCTCGTTTTGAAAATGGCCGTGTTTATCAACGTCCTTTCGGCGGTCAGTCGAAAAACTTTGGTGGTGAACAAGCTGCACGTACTGCAGCCGCAGCTGACCGTACTGGTCACGCATTATTGCATTGTCTTTACCAACAAAACGTTAAAAACAAAACAAATGTATTCTCTGAGTGGTATGCATTAGACCTTGTTAAAAACAGCGACGGTCACGTTGTTGGTTGTACAGCAATCGACATCGAGTCAGGTGAAGTTGTTTATTTCAAATCTAAAGCGGTTGTTTTAGCAACAGGTGGCGCAGGTCGTATCTTTGCATCAACAACTAACGCGCACATCAATACAGGTGACGGCGTTGGTATGGCAACACGCGCGGGTGTTGCAATGCAAGATATGGAAATGTGGCAGTTCCACCCAACCGGTATTGCTGGTGCGGGTGTACTTGTGACGGAAGGTTGTCGTGGTGAAGGTGGTTACCTTCTAAACAAAGACGGCGAACGTTTCATGGAGCGTTATGCACCTAATGCGAAAGACTTAGCATCGCGTGACGTTGTTGCTCGTTCAATGATGACAGAAATTCGTGAAGGCCGTGGTTGCGATGGTCCTTATGGTCCACATATCAAGCTTAAGCTTGACCACTTAGGTGAAGAAACTCTAAACCTTCGTCTTCCAGGTGTTTGTGACCTTGCGAAAACATTCGCACACGTTGACCCTGCTAAAGAGCCAATTCCAGTTATCCCAACATGTCACTATATGATGGGTGGTGTTCCAACTAACGTAAATGGTCAAGCATTACAAATTGATGCAAATGGCCAAGAAAAAGTTGTTGAAGGCTTATTCGCTGTTGGTGAAATTGCGTGTGTATCTGTACACGGCGCTAACCGTCTTGGCGGTAACTCACTACTTGACTTAGTTGTATTCGGCCGTGCTGCTGGTAACTTCTTAGGCAAATACCTAAACGGTGTTGAAGCAGGTAAAGATGCGTCTGATTCAGACCTTGAAGCATCGCTTGCACGCTTTAATCGTTGGGAAAGCTCTAAAGTTGGCCAAGGTGAAGACCCTGTTCAAATCAAGAAAGATCTACAAATGTGTATGCAACTTAACTTCTCGGTATTCCGTGAAGGTGAAGCAATGGCAACAGGTCTTAAAGAGCTTAAAGAAATCCGTGAACGTCTTCAGTATGCGCGTCTTGATGACAAATCAACTGAATTCAACACAGCACGTATTGAATGTTTAGAGCTTGATAACTTGATGGAAACAGCTTACTCAACTGCAGTAGCTGCAAACTTCCGTACAGAAAGCCGTGGTGCTCACTCTCGTTTCGACTACCCAGATCGTGATGACGAAAACTGGCTATGTCACTCAATTTTCAATCCTGTAACGGATGAAATGAGCAAACGTGAAGTAAACTACGCGCCGAAACTGCGTGAAGCTTTCCCACCTAAAGCACGTACATACTAGGAGCGAGACGATGGCACAAGTACAATTTTCCGTTTATCGTTACAATCCAGATATTGATAACGCACCACGTATGCAAGACTTCTCGCTAGAAACGCAAGAAGGTCAAGATATGATGGTGTTGGATGCGCTTATGAAATTAAAAGAGCAAGATCCAACGTTATCATTCCGTCGTTCATGCCGTGAAGGTGTGTGTGGTTCAGACGGTATCAACATGAATGGTAAAAATGGTTTGGCATGTATCACGCCTTTATCAACGCTACTTAAAGGTGGCAAAGGTAAAATCGTAATTCGTCCATTACCTGGTTTACCTGTGGTACGTGACCTTGTTATTGACATGAGTCAGTTCTACACTCAATACGAAAAAGTAAAACCTTATCTTATCAACGACACGCCAGCGGCGGGTGAGCGTCTTCAGTCAATCGAAGAACGCGATAAGCTTGATGGTTTATATGAGTGTATTTTATGTGCATGTTGTTCAACATCGTGTCCTTCGTTCTGGTGGAATCCAGACAAGTTCATCGGTCCAGCAGGCCTTCTTCACGCATATCGTTTCTTGGCTGATAGCCGCGATACAGCGACAGAAGAGCGTCTTGCTGACCTTGACGATGCGTTCAGCGTGTTCCGTTGTCACAGTATCATGAACTGTGTTAGCGTGTGTCCAAAAGGTCTTAATCCGACCAAAGCAATTGGACAAATCAAGTCAATGCTTTTAAATCGTTCGGTTTAAAATATTGAATATGTAAGGTGGTTAATTTATTAACCACCTTGTTTTTACAACAATTAATTTCTGCGCTAAAGAAAAGGGCTTATAAATGCACGAAGGTGTGATGAAGGCATGGCTAGAATCTTCTCACTTAAACGGCGGTAACGTTGCTTACGTAGAAGAGCTTTATGAAGCGTACTTAGATGATGCGACTTCTGTGCCAGAAGAATGGCGAGAAGTGTTCGAACAATTACCAAAAGTTGATGGTGTGGATGTTGACGTAAAACATTCTGAAGTTCGTGCACAATTTGCGGAGCTTGCTAAAAACAAGCATAGAGAAGTGGTGGTAGCAGAGGGTGGCTCTGGTGATCCTAAACAGGTCAAAGTGCTACAACTTATAAATGCTTTCCGTTTCCGTGGTCACCAAAATGCCAACCTAGATCCATTAGGTATCTGGCAACGCGAACGTGTTCGCGATCTTGAATTAGAGTACCACGATTTATCTGAAGCTGATTTTGACCGTGAATTCAATGTGGGTTCGTTTGCAGTCGGTCGCGAAACCATGCCTTTAGGTGAGTTATATCAAGCACTTAAAACCACGTACTGTGGTTCTGTTGGTGCTGAGTATATGCATATCACATCGACTGAAGAAAAGCGTTGGTTACAACAGCGTTTGGAATCAGTGCAATCACGCCCAACTTTTTCTAAAGAAGAAAAGCTGCGCATCCTTAAAGGGTTAACAGCAGCGGATGGTCTTGAAAAATATTTAGGGGCTAAGTTCCCTGGTGCAAAACGTTTCTCACTTGAAGGTGGTGATGCGTTAGTACCAATGCTTAAAGAACTGATTCATCGTGCAGGTGAAAGCGGACAAAAAGAAGCTGTTATTGGTATGGCTCACCGCGGTCGTCTGAACGTACTAGTGAACGTTTTAGGTAAAAACCCATCAGATTTATTTGATGAGTTCGCTGGTAAACATAAAGATACATTAAGCTCAGGTGACGTTAAATATCACATGGGTTATTCATCTGACTTTGCGACTAAGGGTGGCAATGTGCACATGGCACTTGCATTTAACCCGTCTCACCTAGAAATCGTAAACCCGGTAGTGATGGGTTCGGTTCGTGCGCGTCTTGACCGCTTAGGTGATAAGTCAGGTATTAAAGCACTGCCTATTACAATTCATGGTGACTCTGCGATTGCAGGTCAAGGTGTTGTACAAGAAACATTTAACCTATCACAAACTAATGCATTTAGTTGTGGTGGTAGTATCCGTATTGTTGTTAACAACCAAGTTGGTTTTACAACGTCTAAACAGGCTGATGTGCGTTCTACACCATACTGTACAGATATTGCGAAGATGGTTCAGGCACCTATTTTCCACGTTAACTCTGATGATCCAGAAGCCGTTGCATTCGTAACACAAATTGCGCTTGATTTCAGAAATCAGTTTAAACGTGATGTTGTTATTGATTTGGTCTGTTATCGCCGTCATGGTCATAACGAAGCGGACGAGCCTAATGCGACTCAACCACTTATGTACCAAAAAATCAAAAAACACCCTGTTCCTCGTTTAATCTATGCTGATCAGCTTGTGGCTGAAGGTTCATTCACTGAAGACGAAATTAAAGTACTCGCAGATGATTACCGTAATGGCTTAGACCGTGGCTCGTGCGTTGTTGAAGAAATTCAACCTGAAACATCTCATTCATCTGATTGGGCTAAGTTCGTTGGTCACGATTGGGATGTAGAATACGACGCTAAAGTGTCGGTAGAGAAACTTAAAGAACTTGGCGAGAAAGTCGCAAGTTACCCAGAAGGTCATAAAGCACAGTCTCGTGTTAAGAAAATCTACGACGACCGTAAACTAATGGCATCAGGTGAAAAAGCACTTGATTGGGGTATGGCAGAAACACTGGCTTATGCCACACTTGTTGATGCAGGTACTGATATCCGTTTAACGGGTCAAGACTCAGGCCGTGGTACATTCTTCCATCGTCATGCTGTTGTTCATAATCAACAAGATGCGTCAACTTACTTACCGTTGCAAAATATCAGCGAAAAGCAAGGTGCATTTGAAGTATACGATTCAGTGTTATCTGAAGAAGCGGTGCTTGCGTTTGAATATGGTTATGCGACTGCAGAACCTACATCATTAGTCATGTGGGAAGCCCAATTTGGTGACTTTGCGAACGGCGCTCAAGTTGTATTTGACCAGTTCTTAAGTTCAGGCGAGCAAAAGTGGGGCCGTTTATGTGGTCTAACGTGTTTGTTACCGCATGGCTATGAAGGTCAAGGTCCTGAGCATAGTTCAGCCCGTTTAGAGCGTTTCTTACAACTGTGTGCTGATCACAACATGCAAGTGTGTGTGCCATCAACACCTGCGCAAGTTTACGCAATGCTACGTCGTCAATCAGTTCGTCCACTGCGTCGTCCTTTGATTGTTATGACACCGAAGTCATTATTACGTCACCCATTAGCAACATCAACACTGGAAGAGTTATCTGAAGGTGTGTTCTATAATATGATTGACGAGATTGATGACATCCCAGCAGAGAAAGTTGAACGCGTTGTTTTCTGTAGCGGTAAAGTTTACTACGAACTACTTCAAGAGCGTCGTAAGCAAGAGCTTAATAATGTTGCAATTGTTCGTGTTGAACAACTTTATCCATTCCCACACGATGAGATGGATGCAATCATGCAGCGTTATCAACACGTTAAAGACTTCGTTTGGTGTCAAGAAGAGCCACAAAACCAAGGTGCTTGGTATTGTTCTCAACACCACTTTGTCGATGCAATTCCACAAGGCGCTAAATTAAAATATGCTGGCCGTAAAGCATCAGCATCGCCAGCATGTGGTTACATGTCAGTGCATACTAAAGAACAACAAGCGCTCGTTGCAGATGCGCTTACTATTGAAAATAAAGGATAAGCAATGAGCACAGAAATTAAAGTTCCTGTACTTCCTGAGTCGGTTGCTGATGCTACCGTAGCAACATGGCACGTAAGTGTTGGCGACAAAGTAAGCCGTGACCAAAACTTAGTTGATATTGAAACAGATAAAGTTGTTTTAGAAGTAGTTGCACCAAACGACGGTGTCATTACTGAAATTTCACAAGAAGAAGGTGCAACCGTACTTGGTGAACAAGTAATTGGTTTACTTGGTGATGCAGATGCTGCACCAGCAAGTGACGATTCTGCTAAAGAATCAGCACCAGCAAAATCAGAAGACGCGCCAGCGGCGCAATCAGCACCAGCATCAGAAGGTAAAGAAGTGGACATTAAAGTACCTGTACTTCCAGAATCAGTCGCAGACGCGACAATAGCTACTTGGCATGTTCAACCAGGTGAAGCGGTAACGCGCGACCAAAACCTAGTTGACATCGAAACTGATAAAGTTGTTCTTGAAGTTGTTGCTCAAGAAGACGGTATCATGGGCGAGCACATCCACGCAGAAGGCGAAACAGTGCTTGGCGAACAAGTGATTGGTACTGTTAAAGCGGGTGCAGCACCTGCTAAAGCAGAATCGAAAAAAGAAGAAGCGGCACCAGCAAGCGATTCAAGCGATAGCTCAGACGTATTAACACCGTCAGTGCGTCGTCTAATCGCTGAAAAGGGCCTTGATGCATCAAAAATCAAGGGCACGGGTAAAAATGGTCGCGTAACGAAAGAAGACGTTGATACATTCTTAAAAGCGCCTGCGGCTGCACCTAAAGCAGAAGCGGCAGCACCTGCTGCACCTATGGGTGACCGTACTCAAAAACGTGTTCCAATGACGCGTTTACGTAAGACTATTGCAAATCGCCTTCTTGAAGCGAAAAACTCAACTGCAATGTTAACAACATTCAACGAAGTAAACATGAAACCTATCATGGACCTTCGTAAGCAGTATCAAGAAGTATTCGAAAAACGTCATGGTATTCGTTTAGGTTTCATGTCTTTCTATGTGAAAGCAGTAACAGAAGCGCTTAAACGTTTCCCTGAAGTGAATGCATCAATCGATGGTGATGATATTGTTTATCACAACTACTTCGATATCAGCATCGCGGTATCAACACCACGTGGTCTAGTTACACCAGTACTTAAAGATTGTGACAAGTTATCAGTTGCAGAAATTGAAAAAGGTATCCGTGAATTAGCGCTTAAAGGTCGTGACGGCAAATTAACACTTGATGATATGACAGGTGGTAACTTCACTATCACTAATGGTGGTGTATTCGGTTCGTTACTTTCTACACCGATTATCAACTTACCTCAGTCATCAATCTTAGGTATGCACAAAATCCAAGATCGTCCAATGGCTGTAAATGGTAAAGTTGAAATCTTACCAATGATGTATTTAGCGTTATCGTACGATCACCGTCAAATTGATGGTAAAGAATCTGTTGGTTTCTTAGTGACAATTAAAGAGTTACTTGAAGATCCAACACGTTTATTACTAGATGTTTAATCTAGTTGTATAAAATGTAAGCTGTGGACTGCGTTCACAGCTTTTTTTTTTGCGCCTTTGGTCTAACTGGGGTTTTCATGTTGAGCCTTGGGATTTATACTAGGTGCGCAATTTGGGATAGCTGTTTATTTGCATAAATATTCAGCTCTTTTAGTATAAAAAATTGGATAAAGCATCATGAATTTGCATGAGTATCAGGCAAAACAACTTTTTGCCGAATATGGTTTACCAGTTTCTCACGGTTACGCTTGCGATACACCTGAAGAAGCTGCAGCAGCTGCTGAGAAAATTGGCGGTGATATGTGGGTTGTTAAAACACAGGTTCACGCAGGTGGCCGTGGTAAAGCTGGCGGTGTTAAGCTAGTTAAAACAATCGACGAAGTTAAAGAGTTCGCTGCGAACTGGTTAGGTAAAAACTTAGTTACTTACCAAACAGACGAAAATGGTCAGCCAGTAGCTAAGATCCTTGTTGAGAGCTGCACTGACATCGCTAACGAATTATACCTAGGCGCTGTAGTAGATCGTGCTTCTCGTAAAGTTGTTTTCATGGCATCTACTGAAGGTGGTGTTGAAATCGAGACTGTTGCTGAAGAAACGCCAGAGCTAATCCACAAAGCTGAAATCGATCCACTTGTAGGTCCTCAAGCGTATCAAGCTCGTGAATTAGGCTTCAAACTAGGTTTAAACCCAACGCAAATGAAACAGTTTGTTAAGATCTTCATGGGTCTTGCGAACATGTTCAACGATTTCGATTTCGCATTATTAGAAATCAACCCGCTTGTTATCACAGACGAAGGCAACCTTCACTGTCTAGATGGCAAAATCGGTGTAGATGGTAACGCGCTTTACCGTCAACCTAAAATCCGTGAAATGCACGATCCATCTCAAGAAGATGCACGTGAAGCTCACGCTGCAAGCTTCGAGCTTAACTACGTTGCACTAGACGGTAACGTGGGTTGTATGGTTAACGGTGCAGGCCTAGCAATGGGTACGATGGACATCGTAAACCTACACGGTGGCAAGCCAGCTAACTTCCTAGATGTTGGTGGCGGCGCGACGAAAGAGCGTGTATCTGAAGCATTCAAGATCATCCTTTCAGACGACAACGTAAAAGCTGTTTTAGTTAACATCTTCGGTGGTATCGTTCGTTGTGACATGATCGCAGAAGGTATCATTGGTGCAGTTAAAGAAGTAGGCGTAAACGTACCAGTAGTAGTACGTTTAGAAGGTACTAACGCTGAACTAGGTCGTGAAGTACTTGCTAATTCTGACCTTAACATCATCGCTGCTGAATCACTAACAGACGCAGCTGAAAAAGTTGTTGCTGCTGCGGAGGGCAAATAATGTCTGTATTAATCAATAAAGATACAAAAGTTATCTGTCAAGGTTTCACTGGTGGCCAAGGTACTTTCCACTCTGAGCAAGCGCTTGAGTATGGTACACAAATGGTTGGTGGTGTTAGCCCAGGTAAAGGCGGTCAAACGCACCTTGGTCTTCCAGTATTCAACACAGTACGTGACGCTGTAGAAGCAACTGGCGCAACTGCATCAGTAATCTACGTACCAGCACCTTTCTGTAAAGATGCAATCTTAGAAGCTATCGATGCTGGCATCGAGCTTATCGTTTGTATCACTGAAGGTATCCCAACACTAGACATGGTTGACGTTAAAGTTAAGCTTGAGCAAACTGGTGTTCGCATGATCGGTCCTAACTGCCCAGGTGTTATCACTCCGGGTGAAACTAAGATCGGTATCATGCCTGGTCACATCCACAAGCCTGGTAAAGTAGGTATCGTATCACGTTCTGGTACACTTACTTACGAAGCGGTTAAGCAAACTACTGATGCTGGTTTCGGCCAATCAACATGTGTTGGTATCGGTGGCGACCCAATCCCTGGCACTAACTTCATCGACGTTTTAGAAATGTTCGAAAAAGACGAGCAAACTGAAGCAATCGTTATGATCGGTGAAATCGGTGGTACAGCAGAAGAAGAAGCTGCTGAATACATCAAGCACAACGTAACTAAGCCTGTTGTTTCTTACATTGCGGGTGTAACTGCGCCTCCAGGTAAGCGTATGGGTCACGCGGGTGCAATCATCGCAGGCGGTAAAGGTACTGCTGATGAGAAATTTGCTGCATTAGAAGCTGCTGGCGTTAAAACAGTACGTTCACTAGCTGACATCGGTGCTGCACTTAAAGAGAAAACAGGCTGGTAATCGGTCTTTAATCTCTTAAAAAGAGGCTCGCTTATGCGGGCCTTTTTTATTGCTAAATTCACTGTCAATTTTTATTCATAAATAAAGAATAAAAATTCTTTATTTATGAATAAAAATTCCTTACACTAATTCCTCTGTTTCCGTTTTAATAAAAAACGCTTGAATTTAAAAGGTAATTAGCACGTGCGTACTACAGAATTAGTAGACGGATTTCGTCAGTCGACTCCTTATGTAAATGCCCATAGAGGCAAGACTTTCGTTGTAATGCTGGGTGGTGAGGCGATAGACCAGCCAGGCTGTCGAAGTATTATTAATGATGTTGCTCTATTAACAAGCTTAGGTATTAAGATTGTTTTGGTGTTTGGCGCACGGCCACAATTTAATGCCGCTTTGAATGAGGTTGGCATAACTAGTCATTTTCATAACGAGATCCGTGTTACCGATAACACCACTTTTGAAGTGATTAAAAAAGTGGCCGGAGCAATGCAATTTGACATCACCGCACGTTTATCCACGTCATTAAGTAGCACCCCCATGTCGGGCTCATTTTTAAATGTAGTGAGTGGTAATTTTGTTATAGCGCAGCCTTTAGGCGTTGATGAAGGGGTTGATTACCACCACTCGGGGCGTGTTAGGCGAATTGATGTTGAGGGAATACGCCACCAACTCAATAACAATAGTATTGTGCTCCTAGGTCCGATTGCTGCCTCAGTGACGGGTGAGAGCTTTAATTTAACCGCAGAAGAAATTGCGACTCAAGTTGCTTTAAAGCTCAGAGCAGACAAAATGCTAGGGTTTAGCCAAGATGCAGGTATTTTAGATGAAAATGGCGAAGCGATAGCTGAATTAATGCCAAACGAAGCCGAGCGAGTGTTAGAGCACTATCGCACTCATACACCTTCATGTTTGAGCGCCCCTGTCTTTTTGCAAGCTGCTATTGATGCATGTCGGGGCGGGGTGCATCGGTGTCACCTTGTCAGCTACAAAGAAGATGGTGCCTTATTGCAAGAGCTCTTTTCTTTGGATGGTATCGGGACCCAGATTGCGCCGCAAAGTTCTGAACAACTTCGTAGTGCAACGATCAGTGATATAACCGGTATCTTAAACTTAATTAGACCACTTGAAGAGCAGGGCTATTTAGTGCGTCGCTCAAGAGAGCAATTAGAGATAGAAATTGAGCAATTCACAGTGATTGAGCGTGATGGACTTATTATCGCGTGCGCTGCCCTTTACCCATTTGATGAAGAGCAGGTTGGTGAATTTGCAAGTCTTGCTGTTCACCCTCAATATCGTGATGCAGACCGTGGCAGTAATTTATTACGTTTTATAATTAATAAAGCCAAACGTTGTGGTTATCATGGGTTATTTGCGTTAACAACGCGCAGTATTCATTGGTTTATTGAACAAGGTTTTGAATTGGTGACGGTCGATGAACTGCCCGCAAAGAAAAAGTCGCTGTATAACTACCAGCGACGCTCAAAGGTATTACGCTTAGACTTATCTAAATTACCAAAAAATCGTTAAGGTAAAAGGGGTGACACATCGCTGTCACCCACGTAAAACCTGTTTAATATTGATAGTTAATATGCTGATAAAAGCGCACGCGTAAGTCTTGGCGTGTTGGATTAAACGCAAGTTCGTCTGTCACCTCATTAATGGCACTTTGTACTTGGTTCATAAATCGGCCGTAACCGATATCGTGCTTATCTTTTTCTGCTGCTGCAATAACAAAGTGCAGCACATCGACCAACGTATCCGCATTCCAAAATTGTTGTATTTGTACTTGCTCGCTGGTGCAGTCGAAAGTCAGTTTTTGTAACTCGCTATTGCTCTGTGCATTGTCAATATTACTATTACGCACAATCGGGCGTGTGCCATTTGCGATAAAGGCAGCTAAGTTAAGTTGACGCTTATCACAGGCACGTTTAAACGCATCAAAAATATAGTGATAAAACTGACTGTAGTTTTCTTCATTTAGCATATGCTGAAATTGTGTCTTAATTGCGCGTGTGACAGGAATTGAAAAGCCTGCATAGGTCATTTCGCTGTAATCGCTTGGCAAATGGCATTGGCGCGATTGATAACGCGGATATAAACTTCGCAACTTATAGCCATAGCTTTCTTTGTGGCCTTTGGCTTTGGCAAATAAGTCATAGGTTAAGTGTTGATGATCTCTAATCTTAAGCGGGGGTTGGTTGCTTAAAAGCTTGTCTTGTAATGTATTGATTACCCGTTGCACTTTATGGTGGAACTGTGCCGCATTTGCACGAATATCGTCACCGGTTGCTAAGAATAATAAGCGAATTTTTTTGCATTTTTCTTCGCCATTAGCAAATACATTGTGTGCTTCGTGGTATTGTGGATTATAGAAAAATAATATTTGTTTTGTTGTTTCTAAACTGTACGCCTCGTCATGGTAGCGTACGACAGGTAGTTTATCATTCGCAATGAGATGTACGTTATGAAGTTCATACTCATCGCACAGCGCAAATAATTCCCTTGCAAGACGCTTGTAACCGCAGCTAATGTTCGTAAACTGGGCAAAAAACTCATCATTGGGTTTAAATTCAACTAACACATACTGGTTTGCACGTGCAGAGCTAGGAATATAGACTCGGTGTTGATTGAGTGAAGCCATCTCTTTTCCTTATTAAATAGTGAAACTATCGGCACTATATCGTCAGTCAATGATCATTTTATTGCGTTAGAACAACTTTTTTACCGATTTGACCGTAGGGTTTTAACAATCGCATTATTATCTTCGATAAACACACATCAACTACTGTATGTTAGCGCTTCTTTTTGTAATAATGCAGTAGTTTTGTCACCATGCAATATTCAGAGGATTATGCTCCTATGGCGGAAATTGAGAATCGCCCAAGTAACTTTATAAGAACGCGTATCGACGAAGATCTCGCAAGCGGTAAACACGCGACTACGCATACACGTTTTCCACCAGAACCAAATGGTTTTTTACACATTGGTCATGCAAAGTCTATATGCTTAAATTTTGGTATTGCCCAGGATTACAATGGCCTTTGCAACTTACGTTTTGATGATACAAACCCAGAAAAAGAAGATATCAACTACGTAAACTCTATTAAAGAAGATGTGCAGTGGCTCGGTTTTCAATGGGATGGTGAAATTAAATATTCATCAAACTACTTTGATGCACTTTATGGCTATGCCGTTGAACTTATCGAAAAAGGGCTTGCGTATGTGTGTTTCTTGTCAGCAGACCAAGCACGTGAGTACCGTGGTACGCTAAAAGAGCCAGGAAAAAATAGCCCTTATCGTGATACACCTGTTGAAGAGAACTTAGCCTTATTCGAAAAAATGCGTAACGGTGAGTTTAAAGAAGGCGAGTGTGTACTGCGTGCTAAAATTGATATGGCAAGCTCGTTTATTGTATTACGCGATCCTATTTTGTACCGTGTACGTTTTGCTCACCATCACCAAACAGGTGATAAGTGGTGCATTTACCCAATGTATGACTTTACACATTGTATTTCGGATGCGCTTGAAGGTATTACACATTCTTTATGTACGCTTGAATTCCAAGATAACCGACGTCTCTATGACTGGGTGCTTGATAACATCAGCCTAGAATGCCATCCACAGCAAATCGAGTTTTCACGTTTAAATCTTGAATACACCATTATGTCTAAGCGTAAATTAAATGACTTAGTGGTTAATGGCCATGTTGAAGGCTGGGATGACCCACGTATGCCAACGATTGCTGGTTTACGTCGTCGTGGTTATACACCAGCTTCAGTACGTGAGTTCTGTTCACGCATTGGTATTACTAAGCAAGAAAACATGGTTGAAATGGGCATGTTGGAAGCGTGTATTCGTGAAGATTTAAATGAACATGCACCACGTGCTATGGCTGTACTTGACCCTGTTAAAGTGGTTCTAGAGAACTATGATGCAGATAAAGTAGAAACGTTATCAGTCGCTAATCACCCGAACATAGAAGAAATGGGACGCCGTGATGTGCCATTTACTCGCGAGCTTTATATTGAACGCGAAGATTTCCGTGAAGAAGCAAACAATAAGTTTAAGCGTTTAGTGCTGGGTAAAGAAGTGCGTTTACGCGGAGCTTATGTGATAAAAGCTGAACGCATTGAAAAAGACGCTAATGGTGAAATCACCACGATCTTCTGTTCTTACGATGATGAAACGCTGGGTAAAAACCCAAGTGATGGTCGCAAGGTGAAAGGGGTAATCCATTGGGTATCTGCTAGCGAGTCTATTACTGCAGAAATACGTTTATACGATCGTCTATTCAACGTACCTAACCCAGCAGCTGCTGAAGACTTTAATGCAACGCTTAATCCAGAGTCGCTTGTGGTGTTATCAAATGCGAAGTTAGAACCTTCACTTGCAAATGCACAAGCAGAGCAGGGCTTCCAGTTTGAACGTACAGGGTATTTCTGTCGCGATAATAAAGCACAGACACTTGTGTTCAACCAAACGGTGGGTCTTCGTGATTCATGGGCTAAAATCGAACAAAAAGGTTAAACAGCGCGTTTAACTTTTTTAAAAGATAATAAAAAACCCTTTCACTTATTAAAGTGAAAGGGTTTTTTTATATTCGTTACTTTTTAGAAGTAACCGCGGATACCTAGGCTGAAGTTTCTGCCCGGTAGTGGCGCTTTTTCTTTAATAAACGAGCTGTGAACAAAGCCAAGTTCGTCTGTTATGTTATCAACGTTGATATAAAGTTGTGTATCTACTGGGCCTAAGTCAAGTTGATAATTCGCTGACGCATCAAACAAAGTATACCCTTCAGTTTTTGCCTCGTAGGCTGTGATGTCTGACTGCTCAAAGTAATGTGTACCTGTTAGGCTAAACTGCCAATCAGAGACGGTATACTGTAACTCTGAACCCAATTTATTCGCTGGGATTCGTGGTAAGTAGTTATTGTCATCTTTTAATTTAGCTGTCGTCGAGTCACCAAATACTTTCACTAAGGTGCTAGGTGAAACTTGATAGTGCACATCAAATTCTAACCCATACAATTTGGCATCTTTACTGGTAAATTGGTAAACCGCCATGGCATCATCGTGTACTTCTTCTGCCATTTCTAAGCCATGTTCTTCATCAAAGAAATAGCCCGTATTTTGTTGGTAATAGAAGTTTTCAATGTCGTTATAGAAAAAGTTGATTGTATAACCAAAGTCACCAATGAAACGACGGAAACTTAAATCAAAGTTTGTTGCAGTCTCTTGTTTGATGTCTTCAGGTTCAAAGTGAATTTCACCTTCTTCAATATGATAACCTAAGCCTAATTCATAAGTACCTGTTGCAATGTGAACACCATTCGAGAGTAGTTCTGCACTTAATGGTGCACGTTCAGAGTGAGACACGCTAAGCGCAACGCTTTGGCCTTCTTGATATTGCCAAATAGCACCCGCAGATAAGCTTAAGTTAGTGAAATCGGCACTGTAGTTAATTGTTTCAGCTTCTTCCTCTTCATCATGCGCTTCTTCTGCATGATCATGATGATGTTCAGCCATTGTGACAGCAGAATCGATTTGGTAATCTTCGATGCGCGCACCTAGTTCAACAGTGACATCACCAAATTGTTTTTCCTCAAGTAAAAATAGCGCGTTTGATTTTGTTACACTGGCCGGTGTGAACGCTTCTTCGCCATCGGCATCATAGTCAGATTCTGTATAGTGGTAACCAGCCATACCGTGCCAAAGACCAAGTTTATGCTCGACTGTCGCACGTGCTTCAGTTGTTTTGTTACTGAACACCGTTCCAACTTCACCGTCTTCAATTTCAGCATGTTTATAATCTGTATAACCTACGCGCAACGAGATGTTTTCAATCCAATTATTATGAAGAGCGTAACTCATGTAGCCTTGCCAACGATCTTGCTCTAACTGAGCAAATACAGATTCTTCATGGGCTTCTTCGCCATGTCCAGCTTCTTCATGTTCAGCTTCTTCTTCATGATCGTGGCCATGATGTTCATGGGCAGGAATACCATAATCTGTTTCAATACGGCCATATGACACGCCTAACGTTAAATGTTCACCAACGTAGCTAGTTCCAAAGTTAACGGTTTGGCTGTCTATAAAGGTATTTTCTACGCTGTTAGCAGTCTCGTGCTCAGCGTGTTCTTCACCTTCGTGTTCTTCATGCTCTTCTGGAAGTTCAAACGTGGGAGTTTTGTAGTCGTCACCCGTGCGTTTTGTGCCATCAAAATGGAAGTTGAAACCGTTGTTACCTGTTTCTAACTTAGCTGCATAGGTATTCGTATTTGATACTGTGTCGTGTGTGTATTGAGCCGCACCTGTCAATGTCTCGATATTATCGGTAGGAATACGGTTATCAACAACGTTTACAACACCCCCAATTGCGCCTGAACCATAAAGTAGGGTAGCTGGGCCACGAAGCACTTCAATTTGCTCTGCTGCTAAACTGTCATTTGAAGTGGCATGATCGGGTCCGATACGAGATGCATCACTACTGTCTAAACCATTTTGTGTAATTTTAACACGCGGGCCATCTAAACCACGAATTATAGGGCTTGATGAAACGGGACCAAAATAACTGGCATTAACACCCGGTAAGCCTTTTAAAGTTTCACCTAGAGTCGGTTTCGCTTTATTTTTTAAATTGTCACCTGATAACACATTAACCGGTGAGATCATCTCTAAGCTGTTTTTGTGTAAGGCTGACGCATACACAACAACGGTTTCTACGGATGTAGGCGTCAAAGTAACAACAACAGATTGATCATCCCCATTAATATCAACACGCTTATCAATGAAATTATCTTTGCTTACATGAAGTTGACCTTTGCTGTCGACATCAATTTTAAATTCACCTTGCGCGTCAGTCATTACAGCCTGTGATTTACCATGTACATGGACTTGTGCATTAACAACGGGTTGTTGATTTTTATCTACTACTTGGCCTGTGATAACAGCAGCAATGCTTGATTGAGAAAACAGTGCAGCGGCAACAGCACTAGAAATAATTGAAAATTGCTTCATTGTTACTACTTTTTACGTTGGTTGTTGAATGTTGTGATATAATATAACACCACCATTTTTCAATGGCAATAACGTTATACTATAACTTATAAACTGTCGCGATTTAAATTTCATACACTATACTTAGATTATTTAATCGGTATGGCCCGTGGTTATGTCTGATAAAAATAGAGTATTTAAGGCGCAGTTCACCATCGCAGATTTACGTGAGCATTGTAATCATCAGGAAACCTTCACCACCGCCTGTGACAGAGGGGAAAGTTATCAGCATTTTGTGCTCAAATTGCTGAGCTATTGTTTGTTTTCGCATAATAAGCAGGCAACTATCAATGCTCGGCTAAAAAACAATCAACCCGATGTGTCAATAAAAGCGCTCGATGAGCATTATGAGACGTGGCTGTCTGTTGATCAGCCCGATATATCCATGTTAACTAAAATCGCTAAGCGAGTTGATGAACTGTGGGTTGTCACCACGCTTGAAAGTGACTGGTTAAATGAGTATCAACGTCAGCTTGCGTTGATCAGCAACAGTCACCTTATCGCTTTCGATAGCCAGTTTATTGAACAACTCGTTACTCATCTAAGTAAAAATTTGCAGTGGGATATTACTATTGATCAGCAAACGATTAGCGTGGCAGATAAACACCATTTTTACCAAACACGTGATCTTGTATGGCATTAAAGTTCAATAGTAATTTTACCGTTAGGTTTACTGCAACACAGTAATACTTCACCTGGACGCACAAAGGCAAGGGGCTCTTGATTATAACGTACGTCGCCTTCTACAAGCTGAGCACGACAAGCACCGCAATATCCTTCGCGGCATTGATAGGGTACATCTATTTTATGTTGTTCAAGGCATTCAAGGAGAGATGAACAGCCAGAGTCAAAATCTATACTCTGGCTGTCTGTTCCTGCAAGGATAACCTGTGCAGTGTGTTTAGTGCTCATTACAGATCGAAATCACCAAAGTCTGATGCATCAACTTGAGAATCGATTTGACCAACAAGGTAAGAACTTATCTCGGCTTCTTGCGGTGCAACTTGCACGTTATCAGAGACTAACCACGAATTGATCCATGGAATCGGGTTGCTCTTACTTTCAAACTGAGCAGGTAAGCCTACCGCAGTCATACGTGCATTTGTAATGTATTCAACGTATTGGCATAAAATATCTTTATTTAAGCCAATCATTGAGCCATCTTTAAACAGGTATTCAGCCCAGTCTTTTTCTTGCTCTGCGGCATCAACAAACATTTTAATTGCTTCATCTTTACATTGCGCTGCAACAATCGCCATTTCAGGATCGTCTTTACCGTCTTGCATAATGTTTAAGATGTGTTGTGTGCCTGATAAATGAAGAGCTTCATCACGCGCAATTAATTTAATGATTTTTGCATTGCCTTCCATTAGCTCGCGTTCAGCAAACGCGAATGAACATGCAAAGCTGACATAAAAACGAATTGCTTCCAGAATATTAACCGACATCATCGCAAGGTAAAGCAACTTTTTAAGGTCGAACAAGCTCACTTTAACTTCTTCACCATTAATCACATGTTTACCTTCACCGTAAAGGTTGTAAATCGAAATCATGTTGATTAATTCATCGTAATACTTAGTCACCGCATCGGCACGTTCACTGATTTTTTCGTTACTCACGATATCATCAAAAATAAGCTCAGGTGACTGCGTTACGTTACGAATAATGTGCGTGTAAGAACGGCTGTGAATTGTTTCACTAAATGCCCATGTTTCAATCCACGTTTCAAGTTCAGGAATTGACACAATTGGCAGTAAGGCAACGTTAGGCGAACGACCTTGCACACTATCAAGTAATGTTTGGTATTTTAAGTTACTTAAAAAAATGTGTTTTTCATGGTCAGGTAAAGCTTGAAAATCAAGACGGTCTTTACTTACGTCAACTTCTTCAGGACGCCAGAAGAAAGATAATTGCTTTTCAATTAGCTTCTCGAAGATAGGGTACTTTTGTTGGTCGTAACGTGACACGTTTACCGTCTGGCCGAAAAACATCGGTTCTAGTAATTGGTTATTATGGTTTCGGCTAAAAGTTGTATATGACATAGTGAATACTCAAAAAACAGTCAGGACAAAGCGGGCTAAGGAGCCCGCTTGTGTATGTTATTAATTTAATTAGATTTTACAAGCACCGCCTGCACAACCATCATCTTCCACCTCAGGTGTAAGCTCATCTTGAGCATCTGAAGCGCCATCACGGGTGTTATGATAATACAACGTTTTAACACCCAGTTTATATGCTGAAAGGAGGTCTTTTAAAAGCACCTTCATAGGTACTTTACCGCCTTCGTACTTAGATGGATCATAATTTGTATTCGCAGAGATCGTTTGGTCAACGAACTTCTGCATAATGCCCACTAATTGCAGATAACCATCGTTTGATGGGATATCCCAAAGTAGCTCATAATTGTCTTTTAGGCGCTCATACTCTGGTACTACTTGTTTCAAGATACCATCTTTACTTGCTTTAACACTGATGTGTCCACGCGGTGGCTCAATACCATTTGTTGCATTAGAGATTTGTGATGAAGTCTCTGATGGCATTAATGCCGACAATGTTGAGTTACGCATACCATGTTCTTTAATGTTTGCGCGCAGTGTATCCCAATCTAAGTGAAGAGGTTCATCACAGATTTGGTCAAGGTCGCGCTTGTACGTATCTGTTGGCATAATACCTTGCGAGTACGTTGTTTCATTAAATTTAGGGCAAGCACCACGTTCTTTAGCAAGCTCATTTGATGCTTTCATTAAATAATATTGAATTGCTTCAAATGTTTGGTGCGTTAATGCATTTGCACTACCGTCAGAATAACGTTTACCGTTTTTAGCAAGGTAGTATGCGTAGTTGATGACACCAATACCTAACGTGCGACGACCCATGGTTGCGTTTTTCGCTGCAGGGACAGGGTAGTCTTGGAAATCAAGTAAGTTATCAAGCGCACGTACTGCAAGTTCAGCAAGCTCTTCTAACTCATCAAGTGACTCAATTGCACCTAAGTTGAATGCAGAAAGTGTACACAGTGCGATTTCGCCTTCTTCGTCCATTACGTTACTAAGTGGCTTAGTCGGTAATGCAATTTCTAAACATAAGTTAGACTGACGGATCGGTGCTACCGTTGAGATAAACGGGCTATGAGTATTACAGTGGTCAACGTTTTGTAAGTAAATACGACCTGTACTAGCACGCTCTTGTGCGAACATTGAGAACAGCTCAATCGCTTTAATACGTTTTTTACGAATCGACTCATCTTGCTCGTATTTTACGTATAGCTCATCAAATTTAGCTTGGTCTTCGAAGAATGCATCGTAAAGACCCGGTACGTCTGATGGGCTGAATAAAGTAATGTAGTCGTCTTTAATTAAACGGCTGTACATTAATTTGTTGAACTGTACACCGTAATCTAGATGACGAACACGGTTGTCATCAACACCACGGTTATTTTTAAGGACTAATAAGTTTTCAACTTCTAAATGCCACAGCGGGTAGAATAGGGTTGCTGCACCACCACGGACACCGCCTTGAGAACAGCTCTTAACCGCCGTTTGGAAGTGTTTATAAAATGGAATACACCCAGTATGGTATGCTTCACCGTTACGGATTGGGCTACCTAAAGCACGAATACGGCCCGCATTAATACCAATACCTGCACGTTGTGATACGTATTTTACAATCGCAGATGATGTCGCATTAATTGAATCAAGGCTATCACCACACTCAATCAGTACACATGAACTAAATTGACGCGTAGGTGTACGCACACCAGCCATAATAGGAGTCGGCAATGAAATTTTGAATGTCGAAACCGCGTCATAAAAGCGCTTGATGTAATCAAGGCGTGTTTCTCGAGGGTAGTCAGAGAATAAGCTCGCTGCCACTAAGATATATAAAAACTGCGCGCTTTCGTAAATTTCACCCGTTACACGGTTCTGTACTAGGTATTTCCCTTCAAGCTGCTTTACAGCGGCATAGCTGAAGTTTAGATCACGGTTATGATCAATATACGCATCTAACTCGTCAATTTCTTGCTCAGTGTAATCAACGAGTAAGTGTTGATCATAACGTTTGTCTTCAACCAGTTTTGTAATGTGGTCGTATAAACGCGGCGGCTCAAATTGACCATACGCTTTCTTACGTAAATGGAATACAGCTAAACGAGCAGCAAGGTATTGATAATCAGGGGTATCTTTAGAGATCTGATCGGCTGCTGCTTTAATGATAGTTTCGTGAATGTCGTCAGTACGAATGCCATCGTAAAATTGAATATGTGATTTCAATTCAACTTGTGACACAGACACATTATTTAGACCTTCGGCGGCCCAAGCGATGACGCGATGGATCTTATCTAGATCAAGTGACTCTTTACGGCCGTCACGTTTGCTTACAGATAGCTGTTGGTTCATAGTTTTGCCTGTATTCCTTGGGAAATTATATTTTTAGTGACAAAGGTATTCTTAATTATAATTATTATTAGCACCAGCATGAGTCAATTGAATAACATTTAGCCACAATATCTGGTGTTCTTTAAAACGCAGATCACAAGATAGTGTGGTCTGCGATCATTTGCAAGGGATAGAAATGCCCCATTTTGTGGATAACTATTGGATAAACGAATTGTGTTAGTAAGCATTAACCTTTGATCATTCATTGATGATGAAATTTGTAAAAATCAACTCAAGATCTACAAAAATTATCGTTTTTAAAAATAATTTCTGACTGTTTTTTTTATCAACAAAGTTTGCTTAAAACTCAACCCAATCACAATATATGGTGTTTTAACTTAAAACTAACACTATATATGGATAAATCCATCAGTTGGAGTTTGCCAGTTAAAATCTGCGCCCCAGCTCAGTGCGGTATCCACACTTGGTATATAACCCCAAAGTGCAGTTGCACTGTACATATTGGCAGCTTTTGCTGCTTGTATGTCGCGTTCGGCATCACCTATGTATAAGCAACGCGTTGGATCAACATCGAGCATGTTTGCAGTATGAATAAGTGGCTCTGGCGATGGTTTAGCAACTGCTAAGGTATCACCACTCACGACAGCCATGGCATTAGCAAGGCTTGGGATAGCTTGCACCAATGGCTCGGTTAAAAAGCCGGGCTTATTGGTCATGATCCCCCATTTAATGCTGTTTTGCTCAAGTGAGGCGAGAAGTTGCTCTATGCCATTAAAGCACTTGCTATGAATCGCAATGTCTTCTGCATAATAGTCGAGCAGTTGCTGCCTTAATGCTAATTGTTCAACGTCGGGCCATTTATCACCAAAGCCGACCTCTAATAATGCATTGGCCCCATTTGACGCTGCTGGGCGATAAATGCTTTTATCAACAGGCGCGATATTCGCATCTGCTAATACGCGATTTAATGCGCCGCCAAGGTCATCCGCAGTATCGAGTAATGTGCCATCTAAATCAAAAATAAAGGCATCAAAAGCGATATCAGGATTACAACCAGCCATTAGGCAAGTTTCTCAAAATGAAGAATGTAATTAACACTCACATCATCATTTAAACTGTATTGCTTAGAAAACGGATTATAGCTGAGGCCTGTGCTTGCTCTTACTTTTAAGCCTGCATCTTCTGCCCATGCAATTAATTGGGCGGGTTTTATAAACTTTTTATGGTCGTGCGTGCCTTCGGGCACCATTTTTAATAACTTTTCAGCACCCACAATGGCGTATAAATACGCTTTAGGTGTTTTATTTAATGTCGAAAAGAACACATCGGCGCCAGGTTTTGCAAGCTCAGCGACCGCACGAATGATAGAAGCAGGGTCTGGCACGTGCTCTAACATTTCCATACAGGTGATTACATCAAAGCGAGCAGGGTGCTCTTTCGCAAACTCTTCAGCCGGTACTTTCATATAATCAACAGGGACACCGGTTTCTAAACTGTGTAACTTAGCAACGGTTAATGGCTCTTGACCCATATCGATGCCTGTTACTTTAGCTCCCATGCGTGCCATGCTTTCACTTAAAATGCCGCCACCACAGCCAACATCTAAGGTTTCTTTATCAAATAAGCCGCCAACTTTGTCGGCAACAAAATCCAAGCGAAGAGGATTTATTTCATGAAGAGGTTTGAACTCTCCGTCGCGGTCCCACCAACGTTCAGCGATGGCTTCAAACTTTGCAATTTCTGCATTATCTACATTTTGATGTTCGGTCATAAAAAACTTCCTCGTCAATCTGAGGCCATTATATAGGGGTAAATTAATAAATCGCAAAGATTTAGCGCCTGTAAATCTAAATTAATTGTGGTAGCATGGTCATGAAATAATAACTAAAGCTCTAAAGGCGGCGCTTTGCCTCTTTATGAGTCAATACTGAAGGAATGTGAAATCAAATGACTGATCTCGCCAATGAAATTCTGCCAGTCAATATTGAAGATGAATTAAAAAACTCCTACCTTGATTACGCAATGAGCGTAATTGTAGGACGTGCATTGCCAGACGTACGTGATGGTCTAAAACCTGTTCACCGTCGTGTTTTATTCGCAATGAACGAACTCAATAATGATTGGAATAAGCCTTACAAAAAATCAGCACGTGTTGTTGGTGATGTAATCGGTAAGTACCACCCACATGGCGACAGCGCGGTATATGACACCATCGTACGTATGGCGCAGCCTTTCTCATTACGCTATATGCTTGTTGATGGCCAAGGTAACTTTGGTTCAGTTGACGGTGACTCTGCGGCAGCAATGCGTTATACGGAAGTCCGTATGGCAAAAATGTCACATGAGCTATTAGCCGACCTCGAAAAAGAAACGGTTGATTACGTACCTAACTATGATGGTACGGAGCAAATTCCTGACGTATTACCGACGAAAGTACCTAACTTATTAGTGAATGGTTCATCGGGTATTGCGGTTGGTATGGCGACGAACATTCCGCCACATAACTTAACTGAAGTTATTAATGGGTGTTTGGCACTGATCCAAAACCCAGATATGACAATTGCTGATCTGATTGAATATATCCCAGGTCCAGATTTCCCTACAGCCGCGATCATTAATGGTAAGAAAGGCATAGAGCAAGCTTACCTAACGGGTCGTGGTAAAGTGTACATCCGCGCACGCGCAGAAATTGAAGTAGACGAAAAAACGGGTCGTGAAACGATCATCGTCCACGAAATTCCGTACCAAGTTAACAAAGCACGCTTGATTGAAAAAATCGCTGAACTTGTTAAAGACAAAAAAATTGAAGGCATTAGCGCACTCCGTGATGAATCAGATAAAGACGGTATGCGTATCGTTATCGAGATTAAACGTGGTGATGTAGGTGAAGTTATTCTGAATAACCTTTATGCACAAACACAGTTACAAACCGTGTTTGGTATGAATATGGTTGCACTTGATAACAACCAGCCTAAGTGTTTCAACTTAAAAGAAATGCTTGAAGCATTTATCATTCACCGCCGCGAAGTAGTCACCCGTCGTACGGTATTTGATTTACGCAAAGCCCGTGACCGTGCCCATACGCTTGAAGGCTTAGCGATTGCCCTTGCGAATATCGACCCAATCATTGAGTTAATTCGTAAATCACCTACGCCTGCTGAAGCAAAAGCAGCTTTAACAGCAAGGTCTTGGGAACTAGGCACTGTTAAAGCCATGCTTGAAAAAGCCGGTGAAGAAAATGTAGCGCGTCCTGATTGGCTAGCACCAGAGCTAGGTATTCGTGATGGTGAGTACTATTTATCTGAGCAACAAGCACAGGCGATCCTTGACCTACGTTTACACAAACTAACGGGTCTTGAGCATGAGAAGATCTTAGACGAGTACCAAACACTACTCGATCTTATTGCTGAACTACTTTATATCCTTTCAACCCCAGATCGCCTTATGGAAGTAATCCGCGACGAACTAGTTGAAATTAAAGAACAATATGGTGACGAGCGTCGTACAGAAATCAGTGCAGCAGCTCACGATATCAGCCTTGAAGACTTAATTAATGAAGAAGACGTTGTCGTAACGCTTTCTCATGAAGGGTATGTGAAGTATCAGCCATTATCAGACTACGAAGCACAACGTCGTGGTGGTAAAGGTAAATCAGCAACGAAGATGAAAGATGAAGATTTCATTGAACGTCTCCTTGTTGCAAATACACACGATACGATTCTGTGTTTCTCGACTGCTGGTCGTTTATACTGGCTGAAAGTATACCAATTACCACTTGCCAGCCGTGCAGCGCGTGGTAAGCCAATTGTGAACTTACTGCCGCTTGAAGCTGACGAACGTATCACTGCAATTCTACCTGTACGTGAGTACGAAGAAGATAAATACATCTTCATGGCTACAGCATTTGGTACAGTTAAGAAAACACCATTAACGGCTTATAGCCGTCAACGTGCAAGCGGTATCATTGCGGTCAACCTAAATGAAGGCGATAGCCTAATTGGTGTTGATATCACTGATGGTACAAACGAAATCATGCTATTCACAGACGCAGGCAAGGTAGTACGCTTTAAAGAAGCGGAAGAGTCGACCGTCGTTGATGAAAATGGCAATCCGGTACTTGATGAAGAGGGTAACCCTGAAATCCGCTTCAAAGGTGTACGCCCAATGGGTCGTACTGCAACCGGTGTGCGTGGTATTAAGATGGCAGACGACCAACGCGTTGTGTCGTTAATTGTGCCTAAGACAGACGGTGCAATCCTCACCGTGACTGAAAATGGTTATGGTAAGCGTACAGCACTTGCCGATTACCCATCGAAGAGCCGTGCAACACAAGGTGTTGTATCAATCAAAGTAAGCGAGCGTAATGGCGCAGTGGTTGGTGCAGTACAAGTTGATGAAAACGACGAAATCATGATTATCTCTAATCGTGGTACGCTTGTACGTACTCGTGTTAATGAGGTTTCTACGGTTGGTCGTAATACGCAGGGCGTTATTTTGATACGAACTATTGACGAAGAGCAAGTAGTTGGTTTACAACGTATCGAAGAAATCGAAGTTGATGAGCTTGAAGCCATCGAAGGCGAGGGCGTTGAAGTAGTCGATACACATACTGAAGAAACGGTTGATAACCCACCTTCAGAGTAAAATTGATTTAAAAAGCGGCTTCGGCCGCTTTTTTTATCCGCACTATAATTACTGGAATGAGGCAAAGTAATGACTAAATATAATTTTTGTGCAGGACCGGCAATGTTACCGCCGGCAGTAATGCAAAAAGCACAAAAAGAATTTATAGATTGGCAAGGTTTAGGCGTATCTGTGATGGAAATCAGCCATCGTAGTAGCGACTTTTTAGAGCTTACAGCAAAATGTGAAGCAAGCTTACGTCGTCTAATGAATATCAGTGACGAATTTGAAGTTTTATTTATGCATGGCGGTGGCCGAGGCCAATTTAGTGCTGTACCACTAAATTTGCATTTAGCAGATAAGCCCGCGGTGTATTGTGAAAACGGTGTGTGGTCAAAAGGCGCGACACAAGAAGCCGAAAAGTTCACCGCAGTGACAAGTATTAATGTTCGTAATGACGAGCAGCAAAATGGCCAGTTTTCAATTAAACCAGCGACAAGCTGGGAATTACCAGCTGATGCGTCATACATTCACTATTGCCCAAATGAAACGGTTGATGGTATTGAGATTTTTGACGTGCCTTCACACCCATCTGCGCCAATAGTCGCCGATATGTCATCAACAATTTTGTCACGCGAAATTGACGTAAACCAGTTCGATGTCATTTATGCAGGCGCACAAAAGAACATCGGCCCATCGGGTTTAGCAATTGTTATTATTCGTAAAACGTTGCTTGAGCGCGAAGGTCTCGAAAAACCAGGTATTCTTGATTACGCATTAGAAGCAAAGCAAGGCAGCATGTACAACACGCCACCGACATTTGCATGGTACTTAGCAGCAGAAGTGTTTGAATGGTTAGAAGCAAACGGTGGCGTAAAAGCCATGGAAGAGCAAAATATTGCCAAAGCAGAATTGCTGTATAACTTTATCGACAATTCAGATTTTTATAATAATAAAGTTGCTAAGCATTGCCGATCGCGTATGAACGTACCATTTTGGTTAAACGATGAATCGCTTAATGACCAGTTTATTAAAGAATCGAAAGAAGCGGGTTTACTGGCGCTTGAAGGCCACCGCATTGTAGGTGGTATGCGCGCAAGTATTTATAACGCAATGCCACTTGCTGGTGTACAAGCCTTGGTTGATTTTATGGATAAATTCGCCAAGGAGAATAGCTAATATGGAACAGCTTCGTCTTGAACCTATCTCAAAGGTAAATGGCAGTGTCACGCTGCCGGGCTCAAAGAGCTTATCAAATCGTATTTTACTTTTGGCGGCGCTTGCACAGGGCACCACGGTCGTTGATAATTTGCTAGACAGTGATGATATTCGTCATATGTTAGGCGCACTTAAGCTATTGGGTGTGAATGTTACCTTAAATGACGATAAAACCGTTGCGACCGTTGAAGGTGTAGCAGGTAAATTCTTAACACCTAGCGAGCCGTTATTTCTCGGCAATGCTGGCACAGCTTATCGGCCTTTAACAGCGGTTCTTGCCGCTGTAGAGGGCGAGTATGAGCTTGTCGGTGAGCCACGTATGGAAGAGCGTCCTATTGGGCATTTAGTGGATGCTCTGCATGCGCTGGGTGGTGATGTTGAATATTTAAAACATAAAGATTATCCACCACTGGCCATTAAAGGCGGTAAAATTAATGGCGGCCAAGTTGAAATTGACGGCAGTATATCTAGTCAGTTTTTAACGGCCTTATTAATGGCAGCGCCATTATTTAATGGTGATACAGAAATCCGTATTAAAGGTACGTTAGTATCAAAACCTTATATTGATATTACCTTAGATGTTATGCAGCGTTTTGGTGTGTTAGTTAAACACGACAACTACGAAGTATTTTATGTAAAAGGGTGCCAACAATACCAAGCACTAGAGCGCATTATGGTCGAAGGTGATGCATCGAGCGCATCATACTTTGTTGCAGCTGCCGCAATAGCGGGTGGTGAAATAGAAATTAACGGTGTTGGTGCTGCGTCTGTTCAAGGTGACATTGGCTTTGCTAAAGTGATGGAACAAGTGGGCGCTAAGATTGATTGGTACGATGAAAAGCTGGTTGTGCGTAAAGGTGAACTTAACGCGGTTGATATCGACGCAAACGCTATTCCTGATGCGGCCATGACACTGGCCACTGTTGCGTTATTCGCAAAAGGTACAACTGCAATCCGCAATATCTATAACTGGCGTGTAAAAGAAACAGACCGCTTGTACGCCATGGCGACAGAACTTCGTAAAGTGGGCGCTGAGGTAGTCGAAGGTGAAGATTTCATCGAAATTACACCGCCAAAAACATTTAATGATGTAGCGATAGATACATACAATGATCACCGTATTGCCATGTGCTTTGCGATGGTGGCCGTTGGCGGTAAGCCAATAACCATTAATGATCCTAAGTGTACATATAAAACTTTTCCAACGTTTTTCAAGGTACTAGAGTCTGTCTCAAGTCAATAAAACAGAAGAAAATATAAAAAGTTACATTCAAAGTGCGGATCTATTACGAGAACTGACGTATAATGTTGCGGTTTTATTTTGGTGTGCATTGCAGGAGGTTATAAATGCAGGCGTTATTAATGCCCGTAATCACCATTGATGGCCCAAGTGGTTCAGGTAAAGGAACTGTTTGTCGCTTGTTAGCCGAGAAATTAGGTTGGGATGTATTAGACAGCGGGGCGATTTATCGTGTGCTGTCACTTGCTGCACTTCATCATCAAATTGAATTAGACAATGAAGATGCATTAGTGCCGCTGGCTGCAAACTTAGATGTACAGTTTTTGGTAGATAGCCAAACACACACGTCTAAAATTGTACTAGAAGGCGAAGACGTCACAACAACAATTCGCAACGAAGAAGTCGGTGCTGCAGCCTCAAAAGTCGCTGCTTTACCACGCGTAAGAGAAGCATTATTGCGTCGTCAACGCGCGTTTCGTTCTGAAAGCGGATTAATTGCAGATGGTCGCGATATGGGCACGGTTGTGTTTCCAGACGCGCCATTAAAAATATATTTAACAGCGACTGCTGAGGAGCGTGCGCGTCGTCGCTTTGCTGAGTTGAACGATCGTGGACTAGATGTTACACTAAGTGGTCTACTTGAGGACATAAAAGCACGCGATCACCGTGATATGACACGTGAAGTTGCGCCGCTTGTGCCTGCAAAAGATGCCATTGAAATCGATACTAGCGAGTTCAATGCAATGCAAGTGTTTGATAAAGTTATTACTTTAGTCGACGAAGCCGTACTTGCGGGTAAGCTCCCTAAAGCTAAAAAGTAAATTTTTTAATGTGCCGGCAGGATGCCAGCGCTATTTTAACAACCCCATGCAGCATGGTTGCTAATTGGTTATTTAATTATTTAGAGACGTATAATGTCAGAAAATTTTGCGCAGTTATTTGAAGAAAGCCTAAAGGGTTTTGAAGCAGAGCAAGGCTCTATCGTTAAAGGTACAGTTATCTCAATCGAGAACAACATCGTACTTGTTGATGCTGGTCTTAAATCTGAGAGTGCAATCCCTGCTGAGCAATTCAAAAATGCTGCTGGTGAACTAGAAGTTGCTGTTGGCGACGAAGTAGATGTTGCGTTAGATGCAATCGAAGACGGTTTCGGTGAAACTATCCTTTCTCGTGAGAAAGCGAAGCGTCACGAAGCGTGGATCCGCTTAGAAAAAGCATGTGAAGAGCAAGAAACTGTTACTGGTGTTATCAACGGTAAAGTTAAAGGCGGTTTCACTGTTGAAGTTGATTCAATCCGTGCTTTCCTACCTGGTTCACTTGTTGATGTTCGTCCAGTACGTGACACAACTCACCTTGAAGGTAAAGAGCTTGAGTTCAAAGTAATCAAGCTTGACCAAAAACGTAACAACGTTGTTGTTTCTCGCCGTGCAGTTATCGAATCAGAAAACTCACAAGAGCGTGAAGAACTTCTTGCTAACCTTGTTGAAGGTCAAGAAGTTAAAGGTATCGTTAAGAACCTTACTGACTACGGTGCGTTCGTTGACCTTGGTGGTGTTGACGGTCTACTACACATCACAGACATGGCGTGGAAGCGTGTTAAGCACCCTTCAGAAATCGTTAATGTTGGCGACGAAATCGCAGTTAAAGTTCTTAAATTCGACAAAGATAAAACTCGTGTATCTCTAGGTCTTAAACAACTTGGCGAAGATCCATGGGCAGCTATCGCTGGTCGTTACCCAGAAGGTTCTAAGCTTTCTGGTCGTGTTACTAACCTTACAGATTACGGCTGTTTCGTTGAAATCGAAGAAGGCGTTGAAGGTCTAGTACACGTTTCTGAAATGGATTGGACTAACAAGAACATCCACCCTTCAAAAGTTGTTTCACTAGGTGACACTGTTGAAGTTATGGTTCTTGAAATCGACGAAGAGCGTCGTCGTATTTCTCTTGGTCTTAAGCAATGTATTGCTAACCCATGGCAAGAATTTGCTCGTCTACAAAACAAAGGCGACCAAGTTACTGGTAAGATCAAATCAATCACTGACTTCGGTATCTTCATCGGTCTTGAAGGCGGTATTGACGGTCTTGTTCACCTTTCAGACATTTCTTGGAACACGCCAGGCGAAGAAGCTGTACGTGAATTCAAGAAAGGCGACGAAATCACTGCTATCGTATTGCAAGTTGACCCAGAGCGTGAGCGTATCTCTCTAGGCGTTAAGCAAATCGAAGCTGACCCTTTCAATAACTACCTGGACGCAAACAAAAAAGGTGCTATTGTTAAAGGTAAAGTGACTGAAGTTGATGCGAAAGGCGCAACTGTTGAGCTAATCGAAGGCGTTGAAGGTTACATCCGTGTAGCTGATATCGCTCAAGAGCGCGTTGAAGATGCTACTACTGTAGTTTCTGCAGGCGACGAAATCGAAGCGAAATACGTTGGTGTTGATCGTAAGAACCGCACTTTAAGCTTATCTGTTAAAGCTCTTTTCGAAGCAGAAGAGAAAGAAGTACTAGAGAAGCTTAAGAAAGAAGAGCCAGCGTTTGAAAACGCAATGGCTGCAGCATTCAAAAATGCTCAAAAAGACTAATCTATAGTCTTTAATTGGAAGGGCAGTTTTGCCCTTCCTTTATCTCTTTTTAAGGAAACGTTATGACTAAGTCAGAATTGATAGAACAACTAGCTGAACAACACGCACACATTCCAGTGAAAGATGTTGAAAATGCCGTTAAAGAAATTCTTGAACAAATGGCCGGTTCATTATCTAGCTCAGATCGTATCGAGATCCGTGGCTTTGGAAGTTTCTCATTGCATTATCGTTCTCCGCGCACAGGTCGTAATCCAAAGACTGGCGAAACAGTTGAGCTAGACGGTAAGCACGTACCACATTTTAAACCAGGTAAAGAATTACGTGACCGCGTAAATGCGAGTATTGCCTAGTTTTATACAGGAGTAGTTACTTGTTTAGGGTATTAAAAATTGTATTAATAGCGCTGTGCTTATTTATTGCATTTGTACTTGGTTCACAAAATCCACAACTTGTGCAAATCAATTATTTAATTGCCAGTAATACGTTGCCCTTAGCTGTTGTAATAAGTATCTGCTTTATTTTAGGTGTCGCCATTGGTTGTTTTATAAGCTTTACACTGTTTTCGCAGTTAAAGTGGCAAAATTATCGCTTAAAGAAAAAGTTAGCGCCTGAAAAAAACAATAAAAAGCTTGTTGCTAATAAAGACACCTAATCATGATTGAGCTTCTGTTTTTACTTTTACCCGTTGCAGCCGGTTACGGCTGGATAATGGGTAAAAACAGTGCTAAAAACCAAGCTCATCAGCTTAATCGCCAAATCACCTCTGAATATTCTAAAGGCCTAAAGTTTCTCTTAGACAGAGAAGAAGACCAAGGCTTAGAACACTTAATTAATCTTCTTGAAGTTGCAGCAGACTCCGTTGAACACTATTCAACATTGGCGACCATGTTTCGCCGTCGTGGCGAGTTAGACCGTGCAATTAAAATTCATGAGCTGTTATTAAAACACCCCAGTTTAGATGAACAACAAGCAGCCTCCAGCCGTTTAGAGCTTGCCGAAGATTATATTATGGCAGGGCTGTTAGATGGTGCGGAAGAGCATTTAGTCTGGCTTGTGAAAGCCGGATACAAAGAAGCCTTAGAGCCTATTATTAACCTATATTCGCAAACGCGAGAGTGGGATAAAGGCATTAACATGTACGAGGCGCACAGTGAGCTATTTACAAAACCGCAGCATGTTAAAGCCATTGCTAATTTTTATTGTGAAGCCGCTTTACAAGACAACGATACACAAATTATGCGCAAGGCGATTAGCTTAAACCACAAAGCTATTCGCCCTTTGTATGAGCTCGGCCACAGCGCTTTTACCAAAGAAGATTATGTGAAAGCAATTTACTACTGGCGAGAGCTAATTAGCCAGTTTACCTTTTTTGCCCCTGTGTTTATTGAAGAGCTGGCGATGAGTTATGACAAACTTAACTTAACGCATCAATTTCATGATTTACTGAATGAACTGCTCGAAAAAGGGGGAGTATTAATAAAAATAAAGCATTGCCAAGCACTCCTTGAACAAGGGCATATTGAGCAAGCCATTAAATTTTTAACTGACAGTTTAAAGCGCCATCCCACGATCCGTGGTTTCAGCTTTTTATTACAACTGCTCGCGAAACAAAATAACGATATTAAAGATGTATTAGATCAAATTGATAAATTGGTTACCTCTTATATCGCAACCAAACCTGATTTTCAGTGCCAGCATTGTGGCTTTACCAGTCATACCATCTATTGGGTGTGTCCATCTTGTAAACACTGGGAAACAATTGTTCCAAGCCGTGGCATAGACGGTTTTTAATTCATATTAGTCCATTAGTTTTTTAGGAAAGTTATGTCTGTCGAAGATTCAAAAAAAGTATTAATTGCCCTTGATTATGACGATCAACAAACAGCGCTTACGTTTGTAAAGCAATTATCGCCTGAAACGTGTCGCCTTAAAGTAGGCAAAGAAATGTTCACGTATTTTGGCCCTAGCTTTGTAAAAGAACTAATAGATCTTGGGTTTGATGTTTTCTTAGACCTGAAATTTCATGATATTCCAAACACCGTTGCAAAAGCTGTTACAGCAGCTGCAAAAATGGGTGTATGGATGGTTAACGTGCATGCTTCTGGCGGCGTTGAAATGATGACCAAAGCAAAGCAAGCATTAGAGCAGTTTGGTGATGACGCACCATTATTGATTGCAGTAACAGTATTAACCAGCATGGATGCCGCCGAACTTACTCGCTTAGGTGTAGATAAAACACCTGAAGAGCAGGTTATCTACCTAGCAAAACTAGCTAAAGAATCAGGCCTTGATGGAGTAGTGTGCTCAGCGCAAGAAGCGAAAAAGTTAAAAGCAGAGCTAGGCGCAGACTTTAAACTGGTTACCCCAGGTATTCGCCCTGCAGGTAGCGATGCTGGTGACCAAAAACGCATTATGACACCAAAGCAAGCTGTTGAAGATGGCAGCGATTATTTAGTCGTTGGCCGCCCAATCACCCAATCTGCAGACCCAGTGGCAACACTAAAAGAAATTAATGACTCGCTAAAATAACCTGCGTTATTTAATCTGAATAAAGAGCAAAGTTTTTACTTTGCTCTTTTTGTTTAAGGGCTTAATTATCAGGGGGATATTTGCTTACAGTTTGTGCAAAGTAAATACATGACTAATAAAAACCGTGCATTTATTGATTTTATGAAACAAAAGTTGCTTAATAATTAGCCTAATTCATGAATAGTGATTTTACTCATCTATTGACTCACTTCATTTCAAAATTATTCAGTCTTGCTCTTAAACTCCAAAGTCTCCGATGATATAAGCCTTTAATTACTATTGCGTGCTGTATACACGTTGTGACCATGCAGAATTAACAAGTAGTGTACGTCTACTTTAAACAACACATGAACAACAAAAATGAACAAACACCTCTGCAGAAACAACAAACAAAGAGTAGAAAATTTTCTACTCCTTTATGTTATTCGTAGTCTGAAGCATAAGTATCTTCGTAAGAGTGAGAGTAAAACTCAAATAGGTTGCCAAATGGGTCTTCTAGGTAAACCATTTGCGCTTGCTTTAGTTCATCTTCAGGATGATAACGGTGGATATCCATGCGAACTCTGCCACCATACTCTTCAACACGTTTAATTGCTGTTTCAAACTGCTCCTTTGGTAACTGTAAACAGAAATGGAAGATACCAAGGCGCGAGAAATCAACGTTGTGGCGCTCTTCGCGGTCAACCATTTCAAACAGCTCAACACCGATACCATCAGTAGTTACTAAGTGAGCAATATTAAAACTTTTGAAGCCTTCACCGAATACCGCAATACACATGCGACCGATTGCTGATTTTCGCTCTTCTATAACTCTGATGTTATTCATTACAATTCTAAGGCCTAGCGCTTTAGTGTAGAACTCAACCGCTTTGTCCATATCGCCAACCATAATACCAACATGATTCATTTTCATAATTTTCTCCTAGATATTGCTGAAATATAAAATCTAATTAATGAGTAAATTATATGAACGCTTATTGATAAAATGAAATTATCGATTATTATGAAAATGATAATTTAAAGTTATGAAAGGGTAGTATGCTAAATCCTGTTTGGTTAGAAACGTTTATAACGCTTGTTGATGTTGGGCACTTTACACAAACCGCCGAAAAACTTTATATGACTCAACCGGGAGTTAGCCAGCACATCAACAAACTCGAAGAGGCGTGTGGATGTAAGTTAATTAAAAGAGAGAAGAAGTCATTTTCAATTACTGAGCAAGGTCGGTTGGTTTACAACCATGCGAAAGCGTTAATAAGGAATGAAAAGTTTCTCTTTGAGCAACTAAGCTTTGATGACCCTTTATCAGGAGAATGCACCTTAGCTTGCTCTGGTTCAGTGGCGTTACTACTTTACCCAAGGTTATTACCACTTCAAAATCAACATCCCAACATTCACATTAATATTAAAGCAGCCCCTAATCATCAAATTTTGGCTGATATCAAAAACGGACATATTGACCAAGGAATTGTGACCAATATACCCAATGAAAGTTTCTTTGATTTTGAAGAGCTTGGCAAAGAAGAGCTGTGTTTGATTTTGCCCCAAAAAGCTAATGTTAATAATAGCTGGGAGCGATTATTTTCAGAGTTAGGGCTAATCAATCATCCAGATGCCGAACATTATTTGTCTTTGTATTTTAAGCAATCATTAGAACAAGAATTAACACAACTAGATGTTAGCAAAATTCCTGTTGTCGGTTCAATTAACCAAATTAGCCAAATCTTAGAACCAATCGCTCAAGGCATTGGCTTTACCGTATTACCCAAAAGTGCCGTTGACAGTTTTTATCTCCCTAAACGTTTAAAGGTTTTCAAACCTAAACAACCAGTAATAGAAAGTTTATATTTGGTCTGTAAAAAAAACAGAGTATTACCTGCTCGTTATGATACTTTTAATTCAATTATTCGGCAGACATGGGCTTAGGTTCGCTATTCACTCAAAGCCAACCTATAGAGCATTTACTCAGTGGTTTTTGGACAAAAACGTTTCAGCCAGAATAGTTGAAACGAAGATGGACATTTTCGTGTCAGTGACATCACTAAATTAGTAACGTACGGATTACTAAAAGTATGGAAAATCACTCAATCTAATGTGTAGCTCTGGTGATAAGGAAGAGCTACATGAACTCATTATTATCAATTTTAAGGTTACTTTTGATAAACTCGATAAATGATGAAATTCGCAGAGATGTTGCTGAGTTTTTATAGTAAATGGCATGAATAGGTTGCTCTATTCTGAGAGAAGAATCCTTGAACAGCTCTACCAAACTGCCATTTTTCCTATCTCTATATGTCATAAAATCAGATAAGCATGCGATGCCTGCTCCACTTAACGCTAAATGTCGAATTACCTCACCATTATCTGCTTGCAAGTTACTCGTTGCTTTAAAAACCTTATCGTTTTCATTCATGAGTGGCCAATTTTTCAAAATCTCAGGCTTACTAAATCCCAATAGCCTATGGCTGGATAGTTCATCAATACAACTTGGCGCACCAAATTTCTCTAGATACTCAGGGCTAGCAACAATGCGTATTCTGCTGCTACCAATAAATACAGCTCTCAATGTTGAATCTTTAAGTTGACCAATACGGATAGCAATATCCGTTTGTTTTCCGACTAAATCAATATTCTCTTCACTTGTATTCAGTTCGATTTCAACGTCAGGGTACAGCGTTTGGTAATGGGTAATACAAGGTGCAAGTCCGTGAATTGCGAAGGGCGTTGCTGCATTAATTCGTAAAAGACCTGAAGGCTTATCTTTTTGGACTCTTAATTGATCCTCTGCGAAATCAACTTCTTCGAGTATTTTTCGAACTCTTTTTAGGTAAATTCTTCCTTCTGACGTAACACTTAACCTACGAGTAGTACGACTCAATAACGTAGTTTCTAGTTTTGTTTCCAGTCTTGAGATAGTTCTGCTCACTGCAGCTGGTGTAATAGAAAGAATTTCTGACGCCCCTCGTACCGTTCCTGTATCTACAACAGCGACTAGTGCCTTCATCTCATCCAAAGTCGATTTCATTCGTTACCTTTTGTAAATTAAAAATTGATTAATATTAACTTTAATGAATTAGTCCTGCCAAGTAAAGTTAGTACTCACAGCAACAACATAAAAACTTTGGAGACGTTATGACAGTACCTTCATTTGGTGTAGGCACTTTTCGCTTAGAGGGCGAGGTGGTAAAAAGTTCAGTATTAAACGCATTAGAAGTTGGCTATCGCGCGATTGATACTGCTCAAATCTATGGTAATGAAGCGAGCATTGGAGAAGCATTAGTGGATTCTGGCATACCTAGAGAAGAGTTGTACATCACAACCAAAATCTGGGTAGACAATATGTCTAAGGCTGAACTCATCCCAAGCCTCAAGGAAAGTCTAGAGAAACTGAAAATGGACTATGTGGATCTAACACTAATTCACTGGCCTGGTGAGAGTGAAAATATCGAAGAGTATATGCAGGCTCTGCTAGAGGCAAAATCCCTTGGGCTAACTAAAGAAATTGGGGTGTCAAATTTCAATATTGAGTTGTTACACAAAGCCTTCGATGCAGTAGGCAAAGAAAATATTGCTACAAACCAAATTGAGCTAAGTCCATACTTGCAAAACCAGAAATTAGTCTCATATATGCGAGAAAACGGTATACAAGTAACCTCTTACATGACATTAGCCTATGGTGAAGTTTTAAAGGAATCTTTGATTATTGATATTGCAGGTAAGTACAAAGCAACACCAGCGCAAGTAGTGTTGGCGTGGGCATTAGCCAAGGAATTTGCCGTGATCCCATCGTCAACCAAACGCGAAAATCTCATCAGCAACCTGCAAGCAAAGCAACTCGGATTGACGATTGAAGACATTGATTTGATCGATGGTCTTGAACGCAATGGGCGTCAAGTGAGCCCTGATGGTCTTGCTCCAGAATGGGATGATTAAAATGAGTAATGTATTAATTATCAACGGCGGTAAAAAGTTTGCTCACTCTGAAGGAACACTTAATCGTAGGTTGGTAGAACTAGCACATGGATGTTTAATCGAGTTAAACCATGATGTCAAAGTTACTGAAGTCGATAGTGGCTACGATATAGAAACTGAAATTGAAAAATGGTTATGGGCAGATGTCGTAATCCACCAAAATCCTGCATGGTGGATGGGAGCCCCTTGGATTGTGAAAAAGTATATTGATGACGTGTTTACCCTTGGTCATGGTCGTTTGTATCAAAGCGATGGGAGAACAAGAAGTGATAGCGACAAAAAATATGGTTCTGGTGGGTTGCTTCAAGGCAAAAAGTATATGCTTTCGGTTACATGGAATGCCCCACAAGATTCGTTTACTGATCCTTCTCAGTTTTTTGAAGGGGTAGGTGTTGACGGTGTGTACTTGCCATTTCATAAAGCTCATCAGTTTTTGGGCATGTCTCCTTTGGGCACCTTTATGTGTAATGATGTCATTAAAAACCCTCAGGTAGAAAACGACTTTGATAGGTATAAAGCACACTTGAAAGAAGTGTTTTCAAGTTAATCTAGAACAATACAGTCACCTCTTGGCTGCACCTGATTGTACAGGATTACAATCTACCCATCCTCTTATATACAGAGAGGATGGGGGTTAGGCATGAGATAATTTGTACACATTACTCGATGTATTGGTGATAGTAAAAGTAGGTCAAACTTCAAACCATACTCTGAGGTAAAGCGCAGTCGAAACACATAAAGGGGCATTATAGTGTTAGAAAATTTACCGCGCCTATTTGTTACAGCTATCAAAACCAATAAAAAAAGAGTAAAGCTTTCACTTTACTCTTTTTCATATATATCAATAATCTTGTTAGCTCGTAGCTCGTAGCTCGTAGCTCGTAGCTCGTAGCTCGTAGCTCGTAGCTCGTAGCTCGTAGCTCGTAGCTCGTAGCTCGTAGCTCGTAGCTCGTAGCTCGTAGCTCGTAGCTCGTAGCTCGTAGCTCGTAGCTTATTTCAACCTAATTGACGTGGCTTCAATATCAATCAAACCTTGTTTAAACAAACCGCCGATGGCTTTTTTGTAGTTTGCTTTACTGGTCGAAAAGGTTTTTCTAATTGCTTCTGGGTCAGATTTGTCACCTAGGTGTAAAATACCGCCTTCGGCTTTTAATTTATCTAGAATTTTTTCGCTAAGGTCGTTTACTTTACCCATGCCTGGTTTTTCGAGTAGTACGTCAATCTTTCCATCTTCACGTACTTTTTGAATGTAACCAGTTAAGCGTTGGCCAACGAATAACTTTTTGAATACTGTGTTGTAATACACCACACCAATGTGTGCTTCGTTAACCAGTACTTTGTAACCTAGGTCTGTTTTGCCCGCAACAATTAACTCAACTTCTTCCATTGGTGCATAGTTAGGCTCATCTTTTGATAAAAACTTATTAAAGTTACTTGATGCACAAATACGCTGACTGGCGTTATCTAGGTATAAGCGTACTAAATACGAAAAGCCTTCTTTCATTTTTGGCTTTTGTTCGTTGTATGGTGCAAGCACATCTTTCTCTAAACCCCAGTCCATAAATGCACCGGTGTTGTTAATTGCTTTGACGCGCAATAGGGCGTATTCGCCAACTTGAGCAAGTGGCTTTTTAGTGGTACCAGTCGGGTGGCCAGCATGATCAAGGTAAATGAATACTTGAACACTGTCGCCAGCTTCAATTTCGTATTCAATTTCTTTGCTAGGTAAAAACACTTCACCTAAATCGCGGCCATCTAAATAGGCGCCTTCGTTTGATATTTCGTTAACGAATAATGTTTGGGTAGTTCCAAGAATGCTCATTATTATTCCTGTTCTGGTTTTTTCTTACGACGCATAGGTGAAAAACCATCCACATCAATAGGGGGTTTAACTGGCGCTTTTGGTTTTTTAGGAGCGGCTTTACGTTTAGGTTTCACTGGTTTTGCAGATATTTTTTCTTCTGCTTTTTTCCAAACAGTATCCGCTTTTTTCTCGCGTAGGCCTTTAAATTTACCTACTAAGCCCTCGACGGTGAAAAAGCTAAGTTCATCATTTAAGAATGCTTTAATTGCTTTATAGCTAGGCCAGTCTTTTGGACCGACAAGCGATATTGCAGTGCCTTTAAAACCGGCGCGTCCTGTACGGCCAATACGGTGAACGTATTCTTCGGCATGTTTAGGTAAATCAAAGTTAATGACGTGAGTAACACTTAATAAATCAAGACCACGTGATGCGACGTCGGTGGTAATTAATATTTTAAAATTCTCACGACTGAAAGCGTCCATGATCTCCAAACGTTTTGTTTGCGTTAAATCGCCAGCAAGCGCTTGCGCTTTAAAGCCTTTATCATTTAGCCATTGGCTTAAACGTTGGGTGTCGGCGCGGGTTGCAGTAAAGATAATGCACTGACCAACATCGTCTTGTTTTACAAAGTGCTCAAGTAGGGCTTCTTTGTGATCAAGGTGATCCGCTAAATAAAGCTTTTGCGTTATGTCGCTGTGCTGCTCGTTAGAGGCACTTAATAAAATTTGTTTTGGTGAACGTAATAAGTTACGTGATAGAGCATCTACCTGTGCATGATCTAGCGTCGCCGAAAACAATAAAGTTTGACGTAAACGATGATCGGCAAGTTCGTTGATCATTTTAACTTGCTCGGTAAAGCCTAAATCTAAAATACGGTCTGCTTCATCGAAAATGAGTAATTCAAGGCCCGAAAGCTGCAATGAGCGTTGCCCTAAATGGTCAGCAAGACGACCCGGTGTGCCCACAACAAAATGAGGGTCTTTACGAAGCGCCTTAATTTGGTCGTTAAAGTTTTCACCACCTAAAATTTTCACCGCGCTTATATTTGTGCCAGCAATTAGTAGCCTAAGTTGGCTATACACTTGAGTAGCCAGCTCGCGAGTAGGGGCCACTATTAAAACGCGAGGATCTCGTTTACTGAGTGCTTTTTGTTTCATTACGCGCTGTACAGCGGGTAATAAGAACGCCAGCGTTTTGCCCGACCCTGTTTTTGACTGTGCAAAAATGTCATGGCCCGCGATAGCTGTTGGTACCGCGTGAGCTTGAATATCGGTGGGCTGGGTGATGCCTTGATGCGCAAGTTGTTTTTCGAGGCGTGTATCAATCCCAAGTTCAGTAAAATGCAATGCTTAATCTCCGATGAGCAAAATTAGTAAATCGTGTTTATTATAACGTACTTGCCATAGTTGGAGACAGTAAAAACACAGCTATTTCGTTAGAGTTTTTGCAATTAGTGTTAATTCGCGTAAAATACGCGCCCTCAATGCGCCGGATTTGCGATTCGGTTAACGCCAATTATGGCATTTAAAGCAAAAGGTAACCTATGACTGCTGTACATAAAGACAATGTAACCAGCGAACACTTCGTTGTGTGCGCACTCTACAAATTTGTAGCCCTTCCAGATTTTGAAGCAATTCGCCAACCATTACTCAATGTGATGGAAGAAAATGAAGTACGCGGTACCTTGTTATTAGCGGCTGAAGGTATTAACGGTACGGTGTCTGCAAAGCGAGAAGGTATCGACAATCTACTTGCATGGTTAGATACACAACCAAACCTAGACAACATTGTGACTAAAGAGTCATACGACGATGAATGTCCGTTTTACCGCACTAAGGTTAAACTGAAAAAAGAAATCGTAACCATGGGTGTTGAAGGTATCGACCCGCGTGAAGTAGTGGGTACATACGTAAAACCAGCTGACTGGAATGCATTAATTTCAGACCCTGAAGTGATCTTAATCGATACGCGTAACGATTACGAAATCGAAATTGGTACTTTCCAAAACGCGGTCGATCCACGAACTAAAACGTTCCGTGAATTCCCTGCGTGGGCTAAAGAAAACCTTGACCCTGAAAAGCACAAAAAAGTGGCTATGTTCTGTACGGGTGGTATCCGTTGTGAAAAATCAACGGCGTATATGAAAGAACAAGGTTTCGACGAAGTTTTCCATTTAGAAGGCGGTATTCTTAAGTACTTAGAAGAAGTACCAAAAGAAGAAACCATGTGGGAAGGTGAATGTTTTGTATTTGATAACCGTGTAGCGGTTAATCACGACTTACAAAAAGGTTCATACGACCAATGTCATGCGTGCCGTATGCCTATCACAGAAGACGAAAAGTTAAAGCCAGAATACATGGAAGGTGTATCGTGCCATCACTGTCACGACAGCCTAACAGAAGAGCAGCGTGCTCGTTTTGCTGAGCGTCAAAAGCAAATCGAATTAGCACAAGCTCGTGGCGAAGGCCACATTGGCAACGAAGCTCAAGAAGTACTTCGTAAACGTAAAGAAGCTAAAAAAGCGCAAAAAGAAGCACAGCGCCAACAATAAGTTTCCACTTCTAATGCATAATATACAAGCCTCAGCATAGTCTGGGGCTTTTTTATGACCTAAAAATTATTTGCCACTCATACAGCTAATTAATGCCAGTAAGTGGCTAAATATCACCGTGATAACACACCCCATTTAACGACTAAATAGGTGCACTGTTTTACATCGCTTTCGATAGGATTTATTACCTTGAAGCAGAGCACTTGAATATAAGCACAGGTATTATTAATTTCGCCTCATCATTTTGTTTATTAAACGAAGTCTTGTTTTTATTGATCACAAAGCTGTTACACTTCGTAACAATTAAAACGATTCTTATTTAGGTGAACTTTTGACAATTGGCAAATTATATTCATGGACCTTAATCGCCTGTATTTCCTGCATATCTGTTGCACAGGCGGCCAATGTGGTTGTTGAACCCGTTACAACTGAAAAAGCAAAACAGCAAATTAAAGCCGTTGGAAACGCAGAGGCGATTCATTCAGTTACGTTGTACCCCGCAGTGGGTGACAGAGTGACCGCGGTGTATTTTAAACCGGGCGATAATGTGTCAAAAGGTGATTTATTACTCGAACTAGACTCACGCAGACAACAAGCCGCCCTTAAAGAAGCTGAAATTACCTTAAAAGATGCCGAGCGCACCATGAAAAGGCTTGAAGAGAGTCATGCCCGAGGTGCTGTTCCGCAAAGCGATTTAGATGATGCTAAAACCCTTTATGAACTAGCAAAAGTAAAGTTAATGCACGCTAAAACTGAACGTGAAGATCGTGAGATCCGGGCGCCTTTCAGCGGCGTAATGGGCCTTACCGATGTAGAAGTTGGGGACAGGATCACCGCACAAACTGCAATAGCGACCATCGATGACATTTCTCAGCTGTATATTAATTTTAATGCGCCTGAGGCCGCAATTTCTGTGCTTAAGCAGAAGTCTGAGGTAGAGGTTATTCCATGGTTAGGTGATAAAGTGTATACCGCAACAGTGGCTGAGTTAGACTCACGTATCAATGCACAAACACGCACGATAAGAACCAAAGCAAAACTAGATAACAATGAAAAGCAGTTTATGCCAGGCATGAGCTTTCGCGTGCACATTAATATTCGAGGCGATGAATATGCTGTAGTCCCAGAAGCAGCCATGATGTGGGGTGCCGCAGGTCCGTATGTATGGAAAAGTGTCGATAAAAAAGCAACCCGTGTTGATGTAAAAATTGAGCAGCGTTTAGCAGGGCGATTGCTCGTATCAGGGGGGTTAAATAAAGGCGACTTGTTAGTGACAGAGGGGGTACAACGATTACGCCCTAACCAAGAGCTGACATTTGCTAACGACGTTAAGCTTGCCAAGGAGTAATGATGAAGCAACAACCAATGATGGAAGACTTGCCGTCAATGGCAATTCGCCGACCTGTTTTAATAGTGGTGTTGAACTTATTGATCATTATTGCGGGTATTGCTGCGATTGCTGGCGTAGAAGTACGAGAGCTTCCAGATGTAGACAGGCCACGCATTACGGTGTCAGCGTCGTTTCCGGGTGGTTCACCTGAAACAGTTGATACCGAAGTAACAAGTAAACTTGAAGGTGCAGTCGCACGTGTAAGTGGGGTAAAGTCGATTCGAGCGCAAAGTGAAGAAAACAACGCACGTATCGTGGTCGAATTTCGCCCGGGTGTTAACTTAGATGATGCTGCAAACGAAACGCGTGAATCGGTTGCACGGGTACAACGCGAACTTCCCGAAGAAGTTGAACGGGTATCAATTATTAAGGCCGACAACGACGCTGAAGCGGTTGTGTCACTAACTGTTTCGAGTGATACATTATCTCTTGAAGCACTGACCGAACGCGTTGATGTAGACTTAGCCCCGCAATTTTTAACCATTCCCGGTGTGGCTGATGTACGTTTAAATGGTGACCGTGAACGAGTTTTAAGGGTTAGAATCGATCCCCTTAAATTAAGTAGCTTTAATCTCACTGTGCCCGACATTGCTAATGTATTACGCCAAGCGCCGTTTGATGTTCCGGCAGGGAGTTTAAAGTCGAGCGATCAACAAGTCATCGTCCGTGCTGATGCCACTTCAATTTCAGCAGAACAAGTCGCAGATATTATTGTTCGTGATGACACGCGTATCGGCGATGTCGCCGCTGTGTATTTTGGCCCTGCAGATCCTCGTTCGTTCGTAAGATTAAATGGCACACCTGTTATTGGCATGGAGATTATTCGTCAAGCCCAGTCGAACACCATTGAAATTTCAGATGAAGTATTAACACTGATTGAAAAAATGCGTGTGCGATTCCCCGAAATGGAATTTACGCTCACCTCCGACGACGCACAGTTTATTCGCAGCTCAGTAGACGAAGTAATCAACTCGTTGTTACTCACCGTGTTGCTAGTTGTTATAACGCTGTGGGTGTTTATTGGCTCTTGGCGCGCAACACTGGTGCCTGCTTTTGCGATTCCCGTTGCTTTAATTGGATCGCTCGCGCTGATATGGGCGTTGGGTTTCTCAATCAACATATTAACGTTACTGGCTTTAGTATTAGCGACAGGTTTAATTGTTGATGATGCGATTGTGGTGAGTGAAAATATTCAACGTCAACGCGGCCTAGGACTTGGGCGGCGAGCCGCTGCGGTAATTGGTACTCGCGAAGTATTTTTTGCGGTGGTGGCCACCACGGCTGTATTGGCCGCAGTATTTGTACCTATTGCGTTTTTACCATCAACAGCGGGGCGGTTGTTTCGTGAATTTGGTGGAGTGCTCGCGGGCGCAGTGATTATCTCTAGTTTTGTCGCATTGTCTTTAGTCCCTGCATTAACCTCTAAACTTAAATTAAAGCAAGGGGGATTTCATCCATTTGCAAAACTTGGGCATGGCTTAGCGGCTGTTTATAAACGCACGATTCATGGTGTATTAGACCATGCATGGATTACATTTTTTGTGTGCTTAATTGTCGCTGCGGGCTCAGGTGCACTGTATATGAACCTTGATAACGAATTATTGCCCACAGAAGACAGAGGCAAAATTCGAATTTTTGCGCGTGGCCCCGACGGGGTCGGCCTTAACTTTATGGATAGGCAAGCCGTGCAAATGGAAGATATATTACTGCCTTTTGTAGAAAGTGGCGAAATTGAGTCAATATATACCGTTGTTGGGCAATGGGATCCCAATATTGTATTCATTACCGTGCCTTTAAAGCATTGGGATGAGCGTCACTTTAGTCAGCAAGAAATCATTAATAAAATACGTGGACCGCTGGGTAATATTCCTGGTGCAGCTGGTTACCCTGGTGGTTCAAACAGTCTAAATTTGCGTGGTCAAGGGGGTGGCATTGAGCTGGCGCTGCTTGGCCAAGATTATTTAGAAATATTTAAAGCAGCGCAGGCATTCTCAGCTGAAATAGAAAACGCAATTCCAGAGGTTGCGCCAGTGAGAATTTCGTACCAACCGTCGCAGCCACAGTTACGGGTTAATATAGACAGACGCCGTGCAGAGGAGCTTGGTGTGTCTTTAAGTGATATTTCAATCACGTTAAGAGCGGCGATAAATGGTGATGATATTGCTGATTTAAACATTGGTGATCAATCAATTCCTATTATGTTGCAGGCACAAAATCAAACCATTACTAATCCAAATGATCTGGCCAACTTATACGTTGGGGCGCGAGATGGTCAGCTTGTGCCGCTCAGCAGTGTTGCAACGATTACTGAAGAAGGCGTGGCAGCTGAGCTTGAGCGCCACGCACAGCGTCGTGCAATTGAGCTAAGTATGGAACTACCCGAAAATGTCACTATCGCTGAATTGGTCACCAAAATTCGTGACATCTCCGAGACTAACTTACCGAATGGTATTAGCCTTGCCTTTAAAGGCGAAGCACTTACATTTGAAGAAACCGCTAATGAAGTACTGTTAACCTACGTATTGGCTTTTTTAATTGTTTTACTCGTGCTCGCGGCACAATTTGAAAGCGTAAACAGTGCGATTGTGGTTATGATCACGGTGCCTTTTGGTATCACGTCGGCTATTTTGGCTTTGTATTTAACGGGTACGTCATTAAATATTTACTCGCAGATAGGCTTAGTTATGTTGATTGGCTTAATTGCTAAGAATGCGATACTGCTGGTGGAGTTTGCTGACCAATTACGTGACCAAGGTCGCTCAGTGAGGGTCGCTGTTGAAGAAGCTGCGTTAGTTCGTTTACGCCCGATTGCTATGACGTTGGTATCTACCTTACTGGGTGCGTTGCCGCTTATTTTGTCGACAGGAGCTGGTGCCGAAGCGCGTAATGCCATTGGATGGGTGGTGTTTGGTGGTTTAGCCTTAGCGGTATTATTCACGCTTTATTTAACCCCCGTTATTTACCTTGGTTTAGCACGTTTTACCAAACCTCGTGGTGATGAGTCTAAACACCTTGCCGATGAGTTAGAAAACGCTTAATCGACCTTAATTGGCTATTTTTCTTTGAAAAAATAGCCAATTACCTCCACAATCAATAAAAACACCCAATCTAGGTATGCGTATGCAAGCCGAACACATCGATATTGCACAATTTTTAAGTGATCATGCTCCATTTGATGACTTACCAGAAGAGGCAATAAATAAATTAGCGTCGCAAATTGAAATTGCTTATTTTCGTGCTGGCACCGAGATATTAAATTACGGTGACGACATAGCCGATTTATATGTTATTCGTACCGGTGCCGTGGAAATGTATCGCCGTGATGGTGAATTATATAACCGCTTAACGGTGGGGGGCATATTTGGCCAAATGGGTTTGCTAATGAATCGTAAAGTACGTTTTCCGGCAAAAGCACTCGAAGACACACTTGTTTATTGCATTAATGTGGAGTTGTTTAACCAGTATTGCGACGAATACGAGCCATTTGCAGATTTCTTTGAGGCTGATGGTAATGTACGTTTGCACCAAGCTATCGTCGAGCAAGCCGATAGCAATGATTTAACTACCGCAAAAGTAAAGTCATTACTGCACAGAGATGTGGTCACGGTCGCAAAAGATGCAACAGTTCAGTTTGTTGCGCAGTTGATGACACAAGAGTCGGTGTCGTCAGTATTGGTTACTGATGCTGATAAACCCATTAGCGATGACCCTGATGATGACGATGGCCAAGTTGTTGGCATCATAACTGACCGCGATTTACGTTCCAGTGTTATTGCACAAGGATTAAGTTACGAAGCTCATGCTCAGCAAATAATGCAGACTGATCTTGTATTACTCGATAGCAACGCCTACGTGTTTGAAGCCGTACTAGCGATGCTCAGAGATAATATTCATCACTTACCCGTTGTTATTAAGAAAAAACCCATTGGGGTTATTTCGTTATCAGATATTTTGCGCTATGAATCGCAAAGTAGTTTATTACTGGTGCGTGGCATTCTTGCTCAGCAATCTGTTGAAGACTTAGCTTATTATGCGCGCCAGTTGCCTAATGTATTTGTGCGAATGGTTAATGAAGATGCGAATTCTCATATGATTGGCACTGCCATGGCGGTGATAGGGCGAACATTTAAACAGCGTCTACTCGATTTAGCCGAAGAAAAGTTTGGTCCGCCTCCTGTGCCTTATTGCTTCATTGCACTGGGGTCAATGGCAAGGGATGAGCAATTAATCGTTACAGATCAAGACAACGCCATTATTCTAGACAATAGTTTTGATGAATCTCTACATGATGAATATTTTCAAAAACTTGCTGACTTTGTCTGTGATGGCTTGGCTGAGTGTGGTTATAAGTACTGCGATGGTGAAATTATGGCGTCATTTAAAAAATGGCGTTTAACGCGGGAGCAGTGGCAAGAACAATTTGCTAGTTGGATAGCAGAGCCAAAACCACAAGCATTATTGCACAGTTCAATATTTTTTGATCTTGATGGTGTTTACGGCAAAACCAAATGGGCAGAGGAACTAAAACGGTTTATTGCTAAAGAAGGGCGCAGCAATAAGCGTTTCTTAGCGAATATGGCAGCTAACGCACGTAATAGAACGCCTCCACTGGGCTTTTTTAAAGACTTTGTATTAGAGCATAATGGTCAACATAAACGCTCAATGAACTTAAAACGTCGTGGCACAGCCCCTTTGTCTGATGTAATCCGTGTGCATGCTTTAGCGATAGGCAGCCGTAAGCAAAACTCATTTGAACGACTTGAAGATATAATTGATGCCAAGTTATTACCAGAAGGAAAAGCGCAAGACTTACGAGATGCCCTTGAATATATCGCCATGATCCGTATTCGTCATCAGGCTTGGCAAATAGAAAAGCTAGATGAAGCGCCCGACAACGATTTAGAGCCACATTTGCTATCGCCTTTTGAACAGCGAAATTTAAAAGAAGCGTTTGCGATTTTAGATAAAGCACAGAACTTCTTAAAATTCCGTTATTCAGCTAATTCAGGTGTGAAGTAATGACCTCTAATAGCGCAAAACAAAACTGGCCTGCGCGTTATAAAGCGCTATCAGCGACGAGTCGTCATCCTTGTATACAACATTTTTATCAAAGTGCGGTAAACGACCTTAATTTACCGATTAGTGAAGTACCACTGGTTGCGTTAGATTTTGAGACGACCGGTCTAAATTTTGATAAAGATGATATTGTTAGTGTCGGACTGGTGCCGTTCACATCAAAACGAATTTATTGCAAAGACAGTGCACATTGGCTTGTTCAACCAAGGCAAAAGCTCGATGAAGAGTCAATAGTCATTCATGGCATTACACACTCCGAGTTAACTGGCGCGCCTGACTTCTCGTCGATAATCGAGCCGTTATTAGCCGCATTAGCTGGTAAAGTGATTGTTGTGCATTTTGCGCCTATTGAACGCCACTTCCTGTATCAAGCGTTAAACGCACGATTAGGTGAAGGTTTAGAGTTTGCAGTAATAGACACCTTAGAACTTGAAAGAAGAGCGCTTAAAGCGAAACAGGGATTACTTGGTCGGTTATTTAACTCCAAACTTGGCTCGGTAAGATTAGCTGACTCACGAACTCGTTATTCGTTACCTGCATATCAAAATCATAACGCCTTAACGGATGCAATCGCAACCGCTGAGCTTTTGCAGGCACAATTAGCGTATCATTATCGACCAGACACGCCATTACGAGCGTTACTAATTTAACTAAAGTAATAATTCTCATAATAAAAAACGCCGCAATTGCGGCGTCTTTTAATACCATATTGTCTAGCGAGTTCTTGGCTCTGTTCTAAGCCCAAGCACTAAACTCACACACATAAGCAACAGCACGAATGTAAAAGGTAAGCCTGTTGATACTGCACCAGCTTGTAACGCCTCTATGGCTTGTGTTCCACCAATCCATACTAATGCAGCCGCAATTGCGCCTTCAATGGTTGCCCAGAAAATGCGCTGTGGTACAGGGGCATCAACCTTACCGCCTGCGGTAATCGAATCGATAACTAATGAACCTGAATCAGAAGACGTGATAAAGAACACTAACACCAGCACAATAGCAATGAACGACAGCACTTGAGACATAGGTAATGCTTCAAACATTTGGAACATAGCCAGTGGTACATCGGTTAGGCCTTTTTCACCTAGTACACCGACTTTATCAACCACTTGTTCAATTGCGATACCACCATAAATTGACATCCAGAAGATAGTAACAACAGTAGGAACGAGTAATACGGCAATTAAGAACTCGCGAATTGTACGTCCTTCAGATACGCGCGCAATGAACATACCTACAAACGGTGACCATGAAATCCACCAAGCCCAGTAGAATACAGTCCAGCCGTGCATCCATGTTTCGTCTTCACGGCCATGTGGGTTACTCAGTGGAATAATGTTTTCGACATAACCCATCACCGTATTCGGTATATTACCAAAGGCTGCAGCAAAACCAACAATAGCAACAAATACAAGCAGTACAAAGGCAATCACCATATTGATATTACTTAGCAGCTTAACACCACCATCAATACCACGTATGACCGAAATCACCGCAAGCAAGGTAACACCAGTAATAACGCCAATTTGCAAACCGATGCCTGCATCAGTCCCAAATACATGATTAATACCGGCAGAGGCCTGCTGAGCGCCTAAACCTAACGAAGTGGCAAGGCCAAATAAGGTCGCAAGCACAGCCAGAATATCAATAAGGTGGCCAGGCCATCCCCATGCTTTATCGCCTAAGATAGGGTAGAAAATTGAGCGAATAGATAAAGGTAAACCTTTGTTATAACAAAAGAACGCTAGTGATAGTGAAACGACTGCATAAATAGCCCACGGGTGAAGGCCCCAGTGAAACATGGTTGCACCCATAGCCATTTTTGCGGCTTCAGGGGTATTTGCTTCAACACCGAGTGGTGTTTCATACCAACCAGTGTAGTAAGCAACCGGTTCAGCAACGCCCCAAAACATTAAACCAATCCCCATACCGGCCGCAAATAACATGGCAAGCCATGAAATACGCGAGTGAGTAGGGCGAGCTTCATTTCCGCCTAAACGAATATTACCGTAGGGTGAAATGATTAATGCAAAGCAAAACAATACGAATAAGTTTGCTGACCACATAAAAAAACCATCAAAATTATTAATAATGTCGTTTTTGATACCGTTAAGGGTTGCTTTTGCAATTTCGGGGTCTGAAACAAGTGTTGCAATTAAAAAGATTGCAATTAAACCTGCACTAATGCCAAAAACAGGGTTGTGAACATCAAACCCCCATTTTTGTACATTGTCTTGGCCGACAGTGTAATCCGTATTGTCGATGCTGTACTTGTCATGATGTTCGCTCATGAATACCTCTTGTTGTAATTTTATCTAGCAGAAAGCTAAATGGCCGGTTGGAACACGTTTGCCCAAAGAATATTTTTACGCAATAAACGTGAAAATAGTTTGAAGACAAATCAATTTAGTACCAAATAGTAGTCTTTAGTGTAGGAGTTAGAGGGAAAATGTAAATGCTTTAGGCGCTAAATAGCCGAATAAAATCAATTTTCTCAGTTTTTTGATGGGTTTTTAAACAAAGTTAAGAAAAAAGTAAAAAAGTTTAATGACAGTATTGTTTCAGAACGAACAGATTAATACTAAAAAAGCTGCAAGCTTGTGACTTGCAGCTCTCGCTATTATTTTTTATAAGCGTCGTTGTGAACGCCAGCAGCACGACCCGAAGGATCCGCATTATTTTGGAATGATTCATCCCAAGCAAGTGCTTCAGGTGTTGAACATGCAACAGATTTCCCATGAGGAACACACTTTGCTGATGCATCTCCAGGGAAATGATCTTCAAAAATACTGCGATAAAAATACGCTTCTTTTGAATCCGGTGTATTTATAGGGTATTTATATTTTGCGTTGGCAAGTTCTTGATCGCTAACTTGCATGCTCACATATTCTTTAAGGGTATCTATCCAGTTATAACCTACACCATCAGAAAACTGCTCTTTTTGGCGCCATAATACGTCATCAGGTAAGTAACCATCGAATGCTTCGCGAATGATGTGTTTTTCAATTTTACCGTCTTTGCACATTTTGGCTTCTGGGTTAATGCGCATTGCAATATCGACAAACTCTTTATCTAAGAATGGTACGCGAGCTTCAACACCCCATGCCGCCATTGATTTATTCGCACGCAAGCAATCAAACATATTAAGTTTAGAGACTTTACGATTTAGCTCTTCATGAAACTCTTGTGCGTTAGGGGCTTTGTGGAAATACAAGTAGCCACCAAATAATTCATCAGCTCCCTCGCCAGAAAGCACCATTTTAATGCCCATTGCCTTAATTTGACGTGCCATTAAGTACATGGGGGTTGATGCACGGATGGTTGTTACGTCATACGTTTCAATGTGGTAAATGACTTCACGCAGTGCATCAATACCTTCTTGAATGGTAAAGTGAATAGGGTGGTGAATAGTGCCAATCATATCGGCTACTTTTTGCGCTGCCGCTAAATCTGGCGAGCCCTCAAGCCCAACCGAAAAAGAGTGAAGTTTAGGCCACCACGCGTCTGACTCGTCGTTGTCTTCAATACGTTTTGCTGCAAAGCGTTGGGTAATTGCAGAGATAACAGACGAATCTAACCCACCAGAAAGTAATACACCATAGGGCACATCGCACATTAATTGACGTTTAACGGCTGCTTCTAAACCGTTTTTAACATCACTCACTTTTGCATCATTGTTTTTTACCGCGTTATAGCTTTGCCAATCACGTGAATAATAACGACGTAGCTGACCGTCTTTGCTCCATAAAAAATGCCCCGGTGGAAACTCTTCAATATGTTTACAAATTGGCGATAGTGCTTTTAATTCTGACGCAACATAAAAGTTGCCATGTTCGTCATGACCTGTGTAAAGCGGAATAATACCAATGTGGTCTCTACCGATTAGGTAGGCATCTTGCTCTTCATCGTATAAACAAAAAGCAAAAATACCATTTAAATCATCTAAAAACTCAGGCCCCTTTTGTTTGTACAGGGCTAATATAACCTCACAATCAGATTGAGTTTGAAAGGTAAAATCGGTTTCTAAATTTGCCGCTAGTTCTTTATGGTTATAGATTTCACCATTGACAGCGAGAATATGTGTACGCTCTGGATTATAAAGCGGCTGTGCACCACTTGACACACCAACAATGGCAAGTCGTTCATGAACTAAAATTGCTTTCTCTGATGAATACACGCCAGACCAATCGGGTCCGCGGTGCCTTAATAGTTTTGACATCTCAATTGCTTGGCTTCGCAATTGGGCAGGATCAGATTTAATATCTAATACCCCAAAAATTGAACACATAGTGACTCCTCATTCCAATTATGTGCGCAGTTAACAATAATTTTAAAACTGCGAATCTTTGTTTTAACAGAAATAATTACCTAAGTCACACAGGTTTTTTAATTATTTAAGAATAATCTATGCACCGAAAACACAGGCTTTGCACCAGATTGATCCAAAAGCTTTGTATGAACAATAGTGAACGAATTATTTTTAGTAAAAATGAAGAAATTTGATGAAATAAGCGACGTAAAAATTATTTTTGCTGCACCAATTTGGCGCAGCAAAAACAATTTATATCACTGTAAACAATGTCTCAAAAAGTAAATACACTCTTGTATAGACAACTTAGTTTAGGGGGTAGTCATTTATTAAACGCCAAACGAGTTTAAACACAGGGCATTTTAGACTGTTAACTTTTGGCATTTTTATACTTTAAAGCAATTGCAAGTTGATTTAGATGAGCAACGAGCTTTTGCTGGGCTGAATGAGCTTGCTCAAGACTAACAAACTCAAAGTGTAAGAAGTCACCGGGTTTAAGCTGAGCAAAATGACGCAAGTCAGCCTCAATAACAGTACCAATTATTGGATACCCACCCGTTGTTTGCGCGTCATTCAGTAAAACAATGGGTTCACCATTAGGTGGTAATTGAATACTTCCAGGCATAACTGCCATTGAGGGCAGCGACAATGAATGCGCTAATTTACACTCATCGCTTAATAATCGTGCGCCCATTCTGTTACTGCTAGGCGAAATATGCCATGAATGCTCTGTAAACTTATCACATGTATTATCAGGTAATATTGAGGCATGCGGACCGGCAAGAATACGAATATGTGTACTCTTTGGCGGTAACATGGCACCTAATCCGATTTTAGTTGCATACTTAGGTGTTATATCGAAACGATCACCCGCCTTTAAAGCATGACCATGCAAGCCACCAAAGCCTGCTGCAATATCAGTTGAGTAAGAGTCTAAAATAGCCGTTGGTAAATGCCAGTCACCACCAATAGCTAAATAGTTTCGAAACCCATGTCGGGCTGCGTTTAGCTTTAGTATATCGCCTTTTTTTATATAAAAACTCCAGCCCGGTTGAACTGCATTGCCATTCACAGTGGCTTGCATGTCGGTGCCATGTAAGGCGATGTAATAGTCGTTATCAAACTGTATTTCGGCAAGCCCAAGCGTGATCTCAATCACGGGATGGTTATCGGGATTGCCAACAAGACGATTAGTGATGATTTGTGCATAAGGGTCAACACACCCTGATTGACCAATGCCTAAATGGCGAGAACCTACGCGGCCTTGATCTTGTATAGACATTTGCATGCCGGGCTTGAGTATGGTGATCATTTTAGCACCTCCTGAATAACAAACTCTAACGTATCGCCCGGTGCAATTGCACACTGTGTCTGTGCATTTATATCAAACAGTTTGAAATCTGTATGACCTATTATTTGCCAACCACCTGGAGAGTCTTCGGGGTAGACGCCAGTTTGCTCACCGCCTATAGCAACCGCGCCTTTAGGGACATGAATGCGTGGTTTTTCGTGTCGCGGCGTGTATAACTGGGGGTTTAAGCCTGCTAGGTATGCAAATCCGGGTTGAAAGCCCAAAAACAAAACATGATACGTTGCACTGCTGTGCATTTGAGCCACGTCGTCTATGGTTAAATTATGGTATTTAGCAACCGCTGAAATATCGGGGCCATAATCGCCACCATACACCGTGGCGAGCTTATGATGCGTAGAGGTAAAATCATTGCTTTTAATCTCATGCCAGTGACTAAGTAATGAAGATTGCCACTTAGCAAGTAGAGATGACTCTTTTAAGTAAAGGGTGAGGTTATTATTCGCAGACACCACATCAATAAAGTCCCCTGAATTTTGACAAAGTTGCGCGAGTGCCCAAATCTTTTTTTGTGTTTCAAGCACATCTTGCCCTGACTCATAGACATCGAAAAAAATGCAATGCGTAGTCAGTGCTGTGATCTGTGGTCGTTGAGTAGAAGCCATTGTATGTCACACTTTTTATTATTTGTTGATGATAATTAGCATATAGGCCCAGTAGTGAAGATGTAAATGAGTCTTTAGCGTTAATTAAAAACTCAACACTGCCAAGCCGTTATAAAATAATGATAACAGCTTGGCAGAGAGTAAAGGAAAAGGCTACTTATTGTTGTTTAGTAACCAGTTAGACAATAAGCGTACACCGTAGCCAGTACCGCCTTCAGCGAGTTCATCTTTTGCTTTATTGTTAAGTGCGTTACCCGCGATATCGATGTGTACCCAACGTGTGTCACCCGCAAAGTTTTGTAAAAAACTTGCCGCTGTTGTTGCACCAGGACCGTGAGAACCAATATTTTTTAAGTCTGCAATGTCAGATTTTAACGCATCGTCGTAGCCCAGCGGTAAGCGCCAAAGGTTTTCGTTTACTTGCTTACCAGCCAGTGTTAATTGCTCAATTAATTGATCGTCTTTTGAGAATACGGCGGCGTATTCGTTGCCAACAGCCCCAATTTTTGAGCCAGTTAGCGTTGCAACATCAATCATAATAGAGGGTTTGAACTTATCGCGTGCATACCACATAGCGTCACTTAATACTAAGCGTCCTTCTGCGTCTGTATTTACAATCTCAACGCTTAAACCTTCAGCTGTGCGAACAACATCACCCGGTGCAACAGCAAATTGTGAAACCATGTTTGCTGCCATCCCCATGACCGCAACAACATTGGTGTCGGCTTTAGCTAACGCCATTGCTTTTACAGTGCCTAGTACGGCTGCAGCACCCGCCATATCTGATTTCATACGTGCAATTGAAGCGCCAGTTTTAAGGCTATAACCGCCAGAATCAAAGGTAATACCTTTACCTACTAACGCGATAGGTGTGTTTTTATTACCTTGATAATGGGCAACAACAAGGCGTGAACCTTCTTCACTACCACGGCCAACCGCTTCGAGCGCACCCATACCCAGCTTTTTAATTTGTTTAGGTTCTAGAACCGTGATTTTAACACCTAACTTTTTAAGCTCTTTTGCGGCTTTAGCAAAGTCAGCTGGAGTCATCTCTGTCGCTACTTCACTGGTTAAGTCGCGTGCTAAAAATACACCCTGTTCAATATGTTGTAGTAAAGTGTGGTTTTTGACCGCTTGGTCTATATTTTCAACGTCGACAGTGTAATTAACTACATGGGTGTCTTTTTCTTTTTTGTATTCTTCAAAACGGTGGTCACGTAGGTTAGCACCATGAGCAAACTCGGCTGCATATTTGGCGTTTGTGTCTGTTTCTTTCAACACCGAAAAATCAAGACTAACCGAAGCTTGTTTCGCACTGTGAAGCTTAGCGTGAACATTACCTCCTAGCTTTGCCATTTTTGCAGCATTGAGTTCTGCTTGCTCACCAAGCCCAACAAGTAAAATACGTTGATGTTCACTGTTGTTTGGAGCAATGACTTCTAATGTTTTTCCGTACTTGGCTTTAAAGTCTGCAAAGTTTACCACTTTATCTAAGTGGGCTTGCGTTTCAGCGCTTAGGTAATTGAAATCAGAAACACCTGTTTTTGAATCAAAAAACAGCACTAATGTGTTGTCAGTTGGTTTAATAGATTGTGCGAAAGTGAACTCAGCTGCATTCACTTGCGTAGCAAGTGTTATACCCAATGCGAGAGCGGTTAGGCTATGTGCAATTCTCATTATTATATCCCAATGTAAAAAGGTGCTTTTTACCTTAAATATACAAAAGAGTTAAATTGTTAGCGGTGAATCACAGCTTAGACGCGTTTAAGGTGAAATGATTTATTAAACTCGCCGGTCTTTTAAATATACAGGCTTTAATGAGGAAATTAGTATGACAATTAAGTCAATGTTACTGATATTACTGACCAGTAGTGCCATGATGACTGCAAGTAAAGTGTATTCACAAGACACTATGCAAAACGCCACGCAGCATATTGAAACTATTGTACTTGGCTCTGGCTGCTTTTGGGGGGCTGAAAAACGCTACGAAGCACTGGATGGGGTAATTGATGCTGTATCAGGCTATGCAGATGGTGAGGGATTTAAAGCAACGTATAAAAATATTACCCGTCAATCACGTCGTTTCGACGACAATAACTATGCTGAAGTGGTAAAAGTCACTTATAACAGCAATGAAATAACCACTGAAAGCCTCCTTAAGCACTATTTTGAGAATCACGATCCTACGCAGCTTAATCGCCAAGGTAATGATGTTGGTACACAGTATCGTTCTACAATTCTTACCAGCAACGAACAGCAGCAACAAACAGCCATTGAATTAAAACAGGCGTACCAAGTAAAGTTAACGGCCGCAGGCTACGGAACAATTGTCACAAAAATTAAGCCGCTCAAGAAATTTTACGCAGCAGAAAATTATCATCAAGATTATTTAAAGAAAAACCCGAATGGGTATTGTCCTGATCATTCAACAGGCGTGGTATTTGATTCAACCAACAAACCCAACGTTGATAATAGTGCATTACTGACAAATAAACAGATTGTGGTTATTGATGCGAAAGGGTATTGCCCATACTGTGAAAAGTTCAAAAAAGAAGTTGCCAATAACTACCAAGGTACTATTCCCATGACCTTTCGTTATGCCGATGAGCTCGATGGGCTGACAATTAAGACCCCAACTTGGGCAACGCCAACTTTACTGTTTATAGAAAATGGTAAAGAAGTGTATGGCCGTCAAGGGTATGTAAGTAAAGATGAATTTTACAAAGCGCTCGGTGCGTTTAAGTTGGGTGACAGTGAGGCGTTTAGGGTTGCATTTCATGCTCGTACCGACAGTCCATATTGTAAGCAATATGATATTTTTAAAAATACGCCAGAGGGGGTTTTTATTGATAAACTCAGTGGTGCCCCATTATTTGATACCCGAGATCGCTTTAATTCTGGTACAGGTTGGTTATCGTTTACTCAAGCCGTTAAAGGCAGCGTCACCATGCACGAAGATAACAGTTTTGGTATGCAGCGTATTGAATTAAAATCAAAAAGTTCAGGGATCCACTTAGGCCATTTATTCCCAGGTGAAGGCCCACAAGGTAAAGATAGGTATTGTATTAATGCTACGGTGCTTGAATTTGTTCCAGCAGAGTAAAATGTCGATACGCTATTAGTTCAAAGTCATTTTTTAGCCTAAGCTTGTGTGTATGCCCAAAAGTGACGTTTGAAATGTGAAAATAAATCTAATAAGTGGTTTGAGTGCTGTTGTAGTAAGCTTATTTTCGTTGCAGTTATTATGCGCAGAAAGAGCCTCGTATGTAGTAGGCGTAGAGAACATTGAATATCTACCTTATTACGAAGGGAGCGATAACAATAACTCACGGTTCACTGGATACAGCGCACAGTTATTAAAATTATTCGGTCGTAAATACGACTATAATATAGTGTTTTACCCAACGCCTCTAAACCGCCTTTATAAAGATTTTATTACGCAAAGTTACCTTGATTTTAAATACCCAGATAACCCGCAATGGCAAAAAAGTTTTAAAGATATCTACACAAAAACCAAGCAAATAGTCTATTCAAAGCCTTTTCTAACAACTGTAACCGGTATTGCGAGTCTTAATCCTGATACACAATTATCTGATTGCACCCGGTTTGGTAAAGTGCGTGGTTTCACCTCACAACGTTTTAAAGCATATTTTGAAAAAGAGGGAATTGCCGTTATCGAAACTGCGGATACAACGGAGCTTATTTCTTTGCTTTTATTGAACCGAATAAATTGTATTTATATCTCGCGGGATGTTCTTAACTATAAATTACGGAAAAAGTTAAATGTAACGACCGATGTCTACTTCCATGAATTGCTCGGTGTAGATGTACAAGACTTTCATGTATCGACGATTAATCATCCAGAGATTATTACTCAGTTTAACCAATTTTTAGCTACGTATAGTGAAGAAATTCAAGAACTGAAAGAGAAATTTAGTATCGGCCAATAGGGGGTTACAGTTTGCTTATTGGTTTATCATGTAAATCAGGCGCGAAAAAAAGCCCGGTCAGAACACACAAGAACCGGGCTTTCGACAACAATTTGGTGGGGTAACTTTACAACGCTAAGTTTTGCTTTGCGCGAGTTAAGTTATGATTTACAAGTTCGTTTTTAGAAATTTGAACTGCTTCATAAAAATCAGAAAGAGCTGCAGTATCGTTTTCTGACATGATGCGTGCAACACCACGATTACTTAATGCAAACGAAGTTAATTCGCGACGTTTGTATCCAGGTACTTTACTTGTACTAAGAAGTGAAATTGCCTCGGTACACAGGCTTTCAGCTTCTGAAAAATTCTTTTCTTTTACACTCAATGCACAACGGTTGAAAGCATTTTCGTATGTGCTGTTTACGTCGTTTGAAGAGTGAGCTTGCTCGATAACCATCAGTTTATAATCAGCTTGGTTGGCTACTGCCATCGCTGAGCAAGTTAATAAAGAGCTAAGTGCAATAGTGGTTACAAGTGTTTTAAACATGATAGATTTCCTTTGGTTAAGTTGGTGTTTCTTGCCAACGAGTGAACTTTAAAATATTCCCCAAAGCTAAACAAACGATTAAATTAAACCTGATAGATGAAGAAATTTAATCTATAGAGTAATTACTCAAAATTAGTGGTTGGCTGAAAAGTAGGGGACTGTGTCTTTTTAATCATTTTTTTGAGTAACACCTGATAACTGTTTTTATATACAGTTTTTGTGTGGGCGCTTACATAATCAATAACACGACCTAATGACTCGCTTTTATTAAGTTTAGGTAATGGTTACTGCCAACTTTTAATATATGTGGCAATCAGTTAATAACTTTGTTACTAATAAACTTTGAGAGAAGTGCGGCTTGTGTGGTAAGAAAACGTGCTATTCGCTCGCTATAAACATGTTAAATTGCCAAGGAGTTGGTTTGTTGTTTCGAGAACAAAAGTATTATATAGCTAGCTTCATTATATGTGGTGCTTTCGCAATTATTGTGAAGCTAACGAGATCTGACATATTTGGTATAAATAGTTTTTTAGATACCTTTATAGGATCTTCCCCAAGTTTTTTCTATTTATTCGGAATCTTGTCTCTCATTCCAATAGTTAAGCCAAAGATTGACATTAAAACATTTAAAAAGTCAGTTTTAATGTTTACTGCCGGTGCATTAACATATGAAATTGAACAATACTGGACTTCAATGTTTTTTGACCTTGGTGATATTATTGCAACATTACTTGCTGCACTACTAATGTTTTCTTTACATAAAAATAAGCGTAAGGCTGTATAATAAGCACTTCAAACGGAACAAAAACAGTTGGCTAGGTTCCGCTTCGCTTCACATTTTAACCAGCAATTTTTGTCTGCTTAAGTGGGTCTTATAAGCCTAAGGGTAGCAATGGTATTTATCATCCTGTTTGGAGTCGTAGCGATTACCTTTATTGTGTTTAACATGCAGATGGCAGCATACAAAGAAGCCGCGCATAAATACACAAATGAGCGTAAAAATAAGCTGGTTGAATACTTAGGTTACCAAGATTAGTATTGGGGCATGTTATTTGGTAACCCTAAAAATTTTTCCATGTACCATAAAGGGTTAGACTGTCATATTAAAAAGGTACGCATTTAATTGTAGCATTAGCATCGTTTTTTAGCTTATTTATCTCATTCTTGTATACGGCTTATAACAAGTTACTCAAAAGCACGCAAAACGCTTGGTTTGCGCTCCTTCGTAAGGCATTGATGGAAAATGGAAGTATTCAAATATATTTTTATAGTTCTAGTCATATATCTAATTGTTACTTTAAGCATTAGGTTATATTGGTATTTTAAAGACGGGTACTTTCAATTAAGCTGGATAGCTGAATGGTTCATTGCTGCTATAAGTTGCGTTGGTATTTTCGCTGTTGCCTATAATGTCCCTATATTAAATCAAGGCTTTTGGTGGTTTGTACTTTTTCTCATTTTACTATCAACCGTGTTACGTTTACGAAGTGAAACTACAAGTCAGCAATTACACCAACTTAGTAAACGCCAGCTATTATTTGTCTACAGTTTAATGGTTTTGTTTACTGCTCCTATTGCGATTGGGCTTTTTATTAATGCTGCAAACTTAAGTAATATTTGGGTTGGCAGCTAACAAAAAGTTATGCGCCCTCGGGCTTGCTGAGATACAAACAGGTGTTAATTATGTTGGAAGTGGCACAGAGCCGTCCTTTGGCTCTAACTCATTATTGCCCCAAAACAATTCAGAGCAGATGCTCTAGAGTCGAATTTGAACGAACTACGGAAGTTACCCAAAACAGAACGACTGAGAAGTTAGGTAGCAGCCTCTGTATGCGTAAAAATATAATTGCGTATTAAGAAAAATTTAGATTTAATGAATACATAATAAGCGCTGAGCAATGCAGGGAAAGCTTACATAACACAGCTAAGCTGATTAAATTAGCTAGGAAAGTTAGAGCCTTTAAAAAGCCTATTTTTCTAAGTAAGTCCATAGCATAAACAACACCAACTCTGACACACCGAGCAGGTAGCGGCTCAGTCCAACAAGCGATTATGCATCACAAACTGCGTGTTGCATAAATACTAAAATGTTAGGCTACCACGGAAACATCATGGATAGGCGTTATAAAAAAAGAATTGATCGCTACTGGTCAAAAATGGAAAAACAATGTGAGGATGCCTTATCAAGAATCGACCCTAATGATTGGTTTGATCTTTGGCATACTCATCCTGATTGGGATGGCAAAGGAAATTCGAGACCAGAAAACAGGAAACGAGCCATTGAATTTACTTTTCGTTTTTTAGTCAAGGCAGAGACTTTAACTAACCATAGAAGCAATGAAATCCAGTGCTTCGCTATCATAAAAGAAGACACAATGGATAACTCAATTTATATTCACAGTGAAAATCCAAATTCATCAGAGTTTCCATATAAATATGAAGGTGTAACTTGGGATACTGAGAATAAAGAATTAGAAAGTATTGTTAACTTAGATACACACCAAATTGGTGTTTTCCAAAGTGAAGATGAACAAACATTCTTTATCAGAAAGGTAGCCTAACAAGGCAATTATGCGTGGGATGTATTAAGCTTGGCTGACGCTCATTCTTCGCTAATTTTAGCCAAGCTTAATACGCCCCATATTTGCGGCGTTACATGCAACCAAAGTTAGGGAGAAAAGCTTGAAAGTTGAGTATTTAGTGATTATTGACTCAGAGAGTACTTTTTGTAGAGATTCTCAGTCATTTAAGAGCTTCTTACAATCGGATGCAGAAATAGACATCAGCGGAAAGAAGCTTAAGTTTCGCGGGGTTTCAATTGATTACGAGCTTCAAGAAGGTGAAAACGCAGACAATAATCACAAATTCTTTCATATCAAACTTATTTGTGACGAAAAATATATATCTGAATTTACCGATCTCTGCCGTTCAATGAAGAAGCTTTTACACATGAATTCTAACAATAGCGTTCAGACGCTGTGGGATGATATTAGCTTCTATTACTCTTCTCGTAGTTATCCTATGATCTACGAAATAGAGAACCTGATGCGTAAGCTAATCACAAAATTCATGCTAACGACTGTCGGTCTTGGCTGGACTAAAGAAACAGTCCCTGAAGAGCTAAAAAAGTCGTCCCGTACTGACAATATAGATACAAACATTAATTACCTTTACGAAACAGATTTTATTCAACTTTCGAATTTCCTCTTCGACGAATACCGGACGCTTGATATAGCAGCGCTAATTAAAAAACTATCTGAGATCGAAACTGATACTGTTCGAGTAGAAGAGATCATTGATTTCATTCCTAAATCAAATTGGGAAAGATATTTCCAATCCAATGTTGATTGTGAGGGAGCGTATTTGAAAGCTCGCTGGGAGAAATTATATAGGCTCCGATGTAAGATTGCTCATAACAATACGTTCACAAAGCCTGATTTCGAGTTAACAGACAAGCTCGTCGGTGAGGTAAAATCAAAACTTGTATCTGCTATACAATCGCTTGATAAAATTACAATCAGTGATGACGAAAGGGAAGATCTCGCGGAGATAGTAGCCAGTAACTCCAGCGCAGCGTTTGGAAGTTTTATCCAAAAATGGAAGATTCTAGAATCTCTAATTATAAAACTATTAGTTGTAGAAGGTTTGCTTCCTTCCAAGCTCTCTAAAAGAGAGAAGATAATGCTGTATAAGAATCAAGAGGCTCTCATACAGAATGGTTTAATTGATTCTAAAATGTATAAAGATATCAAGACTCTAAACAAAGTGAGAAACATCATGGTTCACGAAACAGAGCAATATTTTACTGAGTCGGAAATCATGATTTATTCTAAAGATATAGACAGAGTTATTGAGTTTTTTGTCGAGAGATTAGGCATGTAACAAGTCATTCCAGGTGACGCCTACGGCGCACCTGAATGAGGCGTTACGTGTCAATTCGTGCAAAGGAGTAGCAATGGAACACAATTTTGAGAGGTTGAAGGCACATATATTGCCGCTTTCAAATTCGCAGGATTTCTATGCTGCCAAGAATGAATGGAAACTTGTAGGCGTAGAAATACAGGAAGACTGGGATAATTGCCCATGTGGCCAAGCTATTAAAGAGCTTTGTTACATTGAAAATCAATTTAATGGCAACAAAACGTATGTTGGAAATGTTTGTGTAAACCAGTTCATCGGCATCCAAACAGGTAATTTATTCGCAGGGTTGAAACGTATTGCAAAAGATAACTCAGCTAATGCAAATGAAGATCTGATTCTTCACGCTTATCAGCTGGGCTATATCTACGAAAAAGAGTATCAATTTTTAATGCAAACAAGGCGTAAGCGTAAACTCTCAGAGAAGCAGCTTGCTTGGAAGCAAAAAATTAACTGGAGAATCGTTAATCAGACGGTTGTTCGTAAAAATACGTAACTAGGCCAGCCAGAGGGATGCCAAAACCGCCGGTTCGCTCTGGTTTTGTCACCCCCTGCTGGCGGCGTAAAATGCCCAAGGAAGCTCATGGATATTCTAAATAATCGAGAAATTGCAATTGCGTTATGGCTTCTGGCAATTTCGATTTACATTTTTTCTTCCTCGAAAATGGCAGAGGTCAGAAACGCCTTCAAAGACGTCATGGCAGCTTTATTTGTTCGGCAAATAATGTCTGTTCTTTGTTTGATGGTTGCTTACATGGTAATTGTCATTTACTGGCTTTCTGATTTGGGGCTATGGAATTTTGAACAGCTAAAAAATACTGTTTTTTGGTGCGTTTCTGTTGGTTTCATCTCGCTATTTAAGCTTGAAAAAATCAAAAAAGATAAGCATTTTTTCAAGCATTCAGTTATAGATAACTTGAAACTACTAGCGATTCTTCAATTTGTCGTTGGTGTATATACTTTCACTCTTTGGGTCGAGGTTCTGCTAGTTCCTGTTTTAGCATTATTGGGAGCTATGCTTGCTATTGCAGAAACCGACAGAAAACATCATCAGGTAAAGGTGTTTCTAGAATATTGCCTATCTTCTTTCGGGGCAGTCTTAATCGTTTACACTTTGTACATGTTAATAACTAATTTTGGTGAATTTGGGAAAGAAAAAACTGCGTACGACTTCTTTGTTCCACCACTGCTGACACTCTGTTACTTACCATTCGTTTTCTTTATGTTGGTTTATTCAACATATGAGCAGGTCTTTGTTCGTCTAAGGTTTTCAATACAAAGCCGGTTCCATAGATATGCTGCTAAACTCTATGCATTTATATTGTTTAATGTTCGGCTCAGTCTGCTTGAACGATGGTCATTTCAAGTCGCCAAAGCAAACATAGAGTCACACTCGGATCTGATTGATACCTTTAAATATATATTTAAAGTGAGATATTCTGAGAAAAATCCAAAGGAAGTGCCAAAAGAGCAAGGTTGGAGCCCTTACAAAGCTAAAGAATTTCTCGTAAACGAAGGGCTGAGCACCGGATTCTATAATAAATCTTTCGAAGAAGAATGGCTTGCATCATCCCCAATGGAAGAATTTAGTGATGGTATTATCCCGGACAATATCGCTTATTATGTTGAAGGTTTTGAAGATGTTGCAAAAGTACTGAAGCTTAAAGTGAACGTGAATGATGCTTCCAGAACCCATCAGGCATGTGAAAAGTTAGAGGCTATGGCAGAAGCATTGAGTATCTCTAGCTTAAACCTACCTTTATCCAATGGTATGAAAAGTGCTATTTCAGGTTGTAACTCATATTCTGAGAAAGTTGAGGATAAGACAATCACCTTGGTTGTAGAGCATTGGCCAAATCATAAGTTTAATGGGTTTGATCTCAAACTCTTGATATCAAGCATTTAACAAAGCGCTGCTGTCGGATAAATTTTCAGCTGCGCTCCAAATTTGCCGCAGAGCGCGGCGTTAGTTTTAATCGTACATGGCAATAATGGAGTTTAAAATGGGAATGGAAGCAGATATTAAAATTAGTAAATTGATTAGAGGATTAGGGGCTTTGTTATGTATATTAATAATATTCATGTTAGCTTTAAATACCTTCACTTTGCGTAATTTCCTTCCTTTAGATCTTACTTTACAAATAGCTTTACTCTTAATTGTTTTCGGTCCTGTGTGCTATTTAGGCTATATACCGGGTAAGTTTTTGGATGTTTTGCCAAAATTTTTGATAAAAGCTATTAAGCTCGATTTCAGTTCTAAAAACTAACAAGCAAATTAATCAGGACAAAAAACAGTTGTTTTTTGCTCCAGCGTCGCTATTTTAACCAACTATTTTTTGCCCATTATTTGGGGGGTATGTTTGAGTCAGGTATGGACGAAAATTTAAAGAAAAAGTAGATGTTGTAGTTGGGTTGAGTCACCTTGCAGGTGGTGCATTGATTATTGTTGGCAGCATATTGGTATTCGTTTTCGTTCAAGCTGTACTAGACCCTTATGCTGTTATTGAAATCAATTGTGTTTCGACAAAAGATCAAACGGACAAAATTGTGGTTGCCATATTTAGTGCTTTATTTCCAATATTAGGTCTGTTTTTATCATTTGCTCCAGCCAGACTTCTTGATAACTGGGCAGCAAAAATAATCGGTCGTTTGAGCTAATCTCAAACATAACAAGTGCCTAAACCAAGAGACGCAAAACAGCAGGCTTGCGTTCCTTCGTCGCTAATTTTAGCCTGCTATGCAAGCATTATGTGTTTTTATGGTTGATCAATCGATTTATAATTCAGTTTTAGATTTAGCGTGTGAATTGGTTAATTCTTCCAGTGCTGAGTTAACTCAAAATTATTGGCATGCTTATCAAAAACTAAATGAATTATGTGAAATGCATAAGGGAACAAGCAAGGATCATCCCCTTCAATGGGAAGCTCTTGCCGATTACACCCGAAATAACAAGCAAGCTTTAAATATCTATTTAATTGCAATAGAGGTCGCAACAAACTTAAATTTAAGTGAATATGTTGCTTCTTCACAACTTGCCATTGCTGAGCGCTTCTTGGAAACAGGTAATAAATGTGAAGCAATATCATGGGCAAATAAGGCTGATGAAAATGCTCGTAGGTGCAGTAACCTTGAGTTACGTAATGAAATTAGTGAATTTCTGCTAGTAAGTGCAAGCAACACATAACAAACGGTTTATGGATGGGACGCAAAAAGCTTGGCTTGTGCTCTTTCGTCGCTAATTTTAGCCAAGCATTTTCCGCCCCATAATCGGGCGTTTAGCATCAAATATTATGAGCTACGATATCGAACTACCCAACCCGTTTTGGTTTGGAATAAAGATCAATGAAAGCGAAGATCGCTTGCCATCAATTGGCTGCGAGGTGGAGCTGAAACTTGAAATGCCCAGAGGAATATTTTCATATTCTGCCAAGGATATTTGGTTTGAGTGCTCCGTTTTTGACGAGTTTCTAGTGCAGCTAGAACGGTTGAAAACCGGAGACGCCGGTAAAGCCGAATTCTATGATATGGACCGAGAAATAGTGCTTTCATTCACTAAGGAAGAAATTCAATTGTCAGTTCACCGAATACATAGTGAAATCGGATCTGGCTATATGGAGTTCAAGAGTGATTTTGATCGTGAATTGGTGATCCAGCATATTGAGCACATAGAGAGTTTTGCAAAATGGTGGTAGCAATGTTTAACAAGTCAAAGCACTCGGACTTGGTAAATCTGTCACCTTTTTCGTTCCCAAAAAAAGCCGTCAACTTCACCAAGCCGGTGTTTGAGGCGTTATACGTTTCTAGAGTTTGGTGTTAATAAAATGTCTGATGATGCAATAAAACTTGCTACAAAATTACTAGAGAGTGATGAGGATTATTTAGATAATGTCATATGGCTCTGGCGAATTGGCAATAATAAATATGAGCAATGTTGGGATACTGAGTTTCAAGTATTTGGTGTAATTGAGTCTGATACTGATCATTTACCTTTGAAGCACGTACGAGCCAATTGTTCTTCTGAGTTCCTCGCTAAATCAGATAAAGAGTTAGCTGAAACTATAGAGTTCTACAGAGCAGATGTGATCAGTGCATGTAATACAATTCTAAACCAGTTAAAAAACGTATAACAAGTTAATTAATAAGAACAAAAAACAGTTTGCTGTTTTCGTTCCTAACATTTTAGCCAACAATTTTTTGCACATTAGTAGGGCGTTACCTATGTCTGGCCATAGCATAGAACTGACTGTCGATTCTAACTCACAATTGTCCAACAATAACTTACGTTCGTGTCTGTTTTAATTCTAAAACGGCGAAAAGGTTGATTTCTGCTTTAACGGTTTGCAGCTCGTAACAGATTGTCTTACTTAAGCACTAATAATTTTCCCGGATAGTCTGATGGATTACGTTAAGACTTATTAAAATTTAAGTTTTCAAATTTAAGTGCTTAAATTTAGATACTCCAAAACGACAAAACCCAGCCTAAGCTGGGTTTCATGAAATAATGCGGATGAACTTATAATGCTAAGTTCTGTTTGGCGCGAGTTAAGTTGTGCTCTACCAAATCGTTACTTGAAATCTGCACGGCTTCATAGAAATCAGATAATGCGGCTGTCTCGTTTTCAGACATGATACGTGCAACGCCACGGTTACTTAATGCAAATGATGTTAATTCACGACGTTTATGACCGGGGACTTTACTTGTCGTTAGCAAGTTAATTGCTTTAGAGCAGAGTGCTTCGGCTGCCGCAAAGTCTTTTTCTTTAACGCTCAATGCGCACTGATTAAATGCTAATTCGTATTGATTGCTTTGTTCTGCAAGTGTTGTAGATTGGTCAATCACCATTAATTTGTAGTCACCCTGATCAGCCACTGCCATCGCTGAGCAAGTTAATAAAGAGCTAAGTGCAACGCGTTTCATAAGTGTACTAAACATAATTTTTTCCTCTGTTAGAGTCGGCATTTATTACCGACAATTCAACTTTAGTTGAGAGAGGAAAATCGAACAAACGATAAATAAACACCCAATAGGTGAATAAATTTAACCTATAGACTTTAGTCGAATAAAAGGCTTGAAAAGTGAGGCTCTCATGCTAAGAATAGTGTTGCTGCAAGGCTTAAGCTGTATCAGGAGAGGGCAGTATCAAAAAAATTATATTCTTCGTTTTTATGATTAACACATTAAATACGTTTAAAAAAGTAGCATTGTCCCCATTTATCTTTTAAAGGTTATTAATGGAAAGGTAAATGGATTTAATCACTATAGCACGGGTTGTTATTAGTACACTGTGTGGCGGAACTGTATTGTTTAAATACATTGTTTAATCTGCTCTTTAAGCTGGTACTCTGGGCTAAAAAGATGCCAAAAGGGGCATATTTATTTATGGCCATATTCCCACTTCTTTCGCTATTTCCTATTCCCCCCCCTGTATTTGAAAATGTGGCTAAAGCAAAGCACGAACAACGTAAAAAACAAAAACGATATGATAAACCCACTTCATGACAGGATTAGCTATCCATTCATTGTAATGACCTTATGCTTAAGTACATGGCGCATGCAATAAATAGCCATCATTCTTTTATACTACAAATAATGAAAAATAGTTAAGCATTAAATAGGGCTTTGACTATAATTACTGTTAAAACTTATTGAACTAACAGTTAGTTGCAGAATTAATAACATACTAAAGTGACCTTCTCATGAATAGTATGTTTTCAAAAGTTACAAGGTAAGTTAGTAAGCGATTATGCCTTAAAGAGCTGCTGCAAAGCGAAACTAAACAATAATAAAGATGAAGAATTTATATGCCTTTAACTCTAAAACTATTGTCAGAATGTAAAATACTCGTAGTTGATGATGATGAAATGATCAGACTTACACTTGAAACAATATTAGAAGAGCACTTTACTGTTTTACCATTTAGCGCTGGAAATAGTGTCTTAGAATACTGTAAAGAAAACACTGCTGATTTAATTTTGTTAGATGTGAATTTGCCTGATATCAATGGGTTAAATGTATGTAGGCAAATAAAAGACGATCTTGCCTTTGAAAATGTTCCTATTGTCTTTATTACATCGACCTACGATACCGATTCACAAAATGCATGTTGGGAAGCCGGAGCAACAGATTTCATTGGAAAACCCATCACTGCTTCAACATTAATACACCGCACGAAGAATCATATTGAGAATAAACTTCGCCTCGAAAAGCTGGTTGAATTGACATACAAAGACTCTCTAACAGGTTTGTTTAATCGCCATTACCTAGACTTAGAAGTCTCTAATGTTTTTAAGCAAGCTATACGTGACAAAAGAGCTTTTAGCCTACTGATGTTAGATATCGATCATTTCAAGCGTTATAACGACCATTATGGCCATCCACAAGGCGACGTATGTATTAAAAAGATTGCTGAGGTATTAAATCGTTCAGTTAAACGCCCGCAAGATACGGTTGTACGATATGGAGGAGAAGAGTTCCTTGTGCTCTTGCCTTACACAGATTTTGATGGAGTAAAGCAAGTCTGCGAGCGAATTAATCATGAACTAGCGAGCGAAAATATTCGTCACGAAGAATCTTCTTTAAATAGGGTGTCAGTCAGTATTGGGGGAGTTGTGTATTCTCACCAAGAGATGAAACAGTTTGATGAACTTGTTTCATTAGCTGACGAAGCATTATATGAAGCAAAAAATGCGGGTAGAAATTGCTTTAAATTACATGCAATTGACTGATGAAATAATGAGATTTTAACGTTAAAAATTTCATCTATACTCATAGTTGCTTATTTACTAGGTGAATATGTATGGCTAACTTAAAAGACCGTCGATGTTTTCTAAAAAAAATGGGTGTGGGAGTCGCTGCTTCAACACTGGCATTTAAAGCACCGTATGTTTTTGCAAAAAACACTGTCACTTTGAGAGTGATGGGCACACATGTCACCTTGCAAGAAGAGTTACGTCAACGAGCAATGCGTGAGCTTGGCATTAATATCGAATTTACTCCAATGGGCAGTGCTGCTGTTTTACAAAAGGCGGCAGCGGATCCAAGTTCTTTTGATTTGTACGAACAGTGGTCTGATTCAATTAATATTTTGTGGCAGGCTGGGGCTATCCAACCATTAGATATTGATAGGCTTATTTATTGGAACGAAATTAACCCACTAACTAAAACCGGGCGTGTAATACCTGAAGCAAAAATAGGGGCGGGGGATTCACCCAATAAGCTTTTGTATGTTCAGCCTGATGGTCGCCTCGGTACGACGCCTAGCAAAAAAATCAGTTATATGCCGTATGTTCACAATGTTGATTCCTTTGGCTATAACACGCAATTTATTGAGCAAGGTATTCCCTATGAAACCGAATCGTGGGCATGGTTGCTCGACGAGAAAAATAAAGGGAAAGTAGGCTTAGTTAATGCGCCCACCATAGGTATTTTTGACGCCGCACTTGCTGTTCAGGCCCAAGGGCTGATGAGTTTCAATGACTTAGGAAATATGAGTATTACAGAAATTGATCAGCTGTTTAAAATTTTGCTCGAGAAAAAAAGGCAGGGTCACTTCGCTGGATTTTGGACATCGGTTCCACAGTCGATAGACTTTATGAAAACTAACCGTGTGACTATTCAAAGTATGTTTTCACCGGGAGTAAGTGCATGCAGAGGACAAGGTATCCCTGTTGTGTATGCTTCGCCCAAAGAAGGTTATCGTGCTTGGCATGGGGTTATGTGTTTATCGGCCAATACGCAAGGGCATGTAAAAGATGCAGCGTACGATTACATGAACTGGTGGTTGTCTGGCTATCCCGGTGCATTTATAGCGCGTCAGGGCTATTACATTTCTAACCCAGAACGAAGTCAGCCTCTTATGTCTATACCAGAGTGGAATTACTGGTATCAAGGTAAAGAAGCGGTGACAGACTTAACTGGCACTGATGGAAAAATCTCTGTTCAAGCTGGGCAGTTAAGGGATGGAGGCAGCTACATTAAGCGCTTTTCTAATATCGCGGTTTGGAATACCGTCATGCCAAATTATGATTACAGTTTAGATAAGTGGTTTGAACTGCTTAATTCTTAAGGAACTGCCTTGTCGAATATTTTCTCACGCTCTGTTGCTGCAAAAATGTTATTAGCGTTGATGCTAATTTTACTTGCTATGAGCGCCAGTTACTACGTTATGAATAAACGCCTAAATACAATAGAGGTTGCTTTTAACGATATAAGCCGAATCAGTAATTACGCTGTAAGTATTCTTAGGATCAATAAAGACATAGTCGAAATGCAACGCGATATCTCTGTGTATGGCGGGAGTGGAAGCAGTGCTGTGTTTGAAAAAATCGTCGAAAATTTTCAAAGTATCAAAACACGTCTAAGCGATGTTGAGCTTAAAAATGAAGAGAATGAGAGTCAAATTTACCTCAACGCCATGTCTGAACTAGTAAAGAGGTACGGCGAGAATTTACAGGTCTTGACCAAGCGCTACGAAATAAGAGCAACATTGACAGAAAAAGAATTACCCCGAATTTACGCTGATGCAACGACACACCTTGATAACTTAATGCGAAAAGTAACCACTGTTGAAGAAAAGTTATTTATTTCTGAGTATCTCAATCTGTGGCATTCGTTGCATCGAGATGCGTATTTGTTTTTAACCAAAAAAGATTATGCAAAAAGAGCGTCAGTTAACGATGCTTTACGAATGATTTCGACGAAATTAAATGCCTCTGTGCATATTCAAAAAAGTGAATACCGCTCTGAAATTAACCAACTTTCAAAAATGGCAGATACTTATAGTCAGGCATTTGCGAGGAGTATTCAAGCAAATCGCAATTATTTAAGTTTAGTCAATGTTGTAATGGCCGGTGACGCAATTGAATTTAGTACTTTAGCAAATGAACTAAGAGAGCAATCATTAACAAGGTTAAGCCGTATCAAGGAAGAAGCAGAAAAAACAGTTTCTAAAACAGAACGTATTTTAAAGCTACTCGCGTGGGGAGTGTTAATTTACATTATTGCCTTGTCTGCTTTTTTCCATTTGCAGATCTCCAAGTCTATTAAACGCCTTACGGTGAGCTTTAAACACTTTCTTAATGGCGATTTATCAGCACCAATTTATGACTTACATAGAAAAGATGAAATAGGTGTACTTGCAAAAGCGGCAGATAGCTTCAGAATTTTAAGTAAAGATTTATCAGATGCCAAACAAACCGCCGAACATACCACTAAAGTTAAGTCAGAATTTTTGGCGAATATGAGCCACGAAATACGAACGCCTATGAACGGTATTTTGGGTATGGCACGTCAATTGAGTCGTACACCATTAAATGCAGAACAAGAAAAAATGTTGGCCATCATACACTCTTCAGGTGCGAGCTTATTAGTAATTATCAATGATATTTTAGATTTAAGTAAAATCGAAGCCTCAAAAATTGAACTGGAAGAACAGCCAATAGCATTAAACTTATTACTCGATGAGCTAACACATTTATTTAAAGCGCAAGCTAATAATAAACAAGTCGAACTGTTTATTTCAGTGTTGCCTGAGGACCCCAATTTTATATTTTTAGGGGATGAAACACGCCTTAAACAAGTGCTTATTAATTTAATTGGCAATGCAATTAAATTTACAGAAAGAGGCAGTGTATCGTTAAATGTGAGTATTCATCAGCTATCTAATGATGAATTTAGCATTACATTCCACGTTTCAGATACCGGAATTGGCATAGCGAAGGAACAGCTTAATAGCTTGTTTGAGGCCTTTTCACAAGCAGATGCCTCAATTACACGACGGTTTGGTGGTACAGGACTCGGTTTAGCCATTTCTAGTAAGCTATTAAAATTAATGGGGACTTCATTGCACGTTGAAAGTGAGTATGGTGTTGGCTCAGACTTTCATTTTGATCTCAATGTTATCCGAGCGAATGAGTCTGTTTATAGTGAACAACAGCGCATGCAAGAACCCCATGAGCAAGCAATTGATTTCTCTTGGCTGAATGTGCTGATTGTCGAAGATAATGAAATCAATCAAATCGTTATTGAAGCGATGTTGAGTGAGTTTAATATCAGCTCTATCAATATTGCCGATAATGGCGAGCAAGCTATTCTTCAGTGTGAAACACGGGCGTTTGATCTCATTCTTATGGATATGCAAATGCCTGTCTTAGATGGGCCGCAAGCGACATTAAGGATCAGAGAGATGCCTTCCTATAAAAACACTCCCATCATTGCTTTAACTGCCAATGTATTAAGTGCCGACAAACAACGCTGTATTGATGCCGGGATGAATGACTTTATTGCAAAACCAATTAATTATGAGTGCGTTAAAGCTATTTTGTTGAAATGGTGCACAAAAGCAGCTGATGAACGGTAAGGGGAGCTGAGTGAATATTTTACTAAAAGAAAATAAAAAAGCAGCCTCATTGAACCCATACTTTGCTTTAGTGTCGATAGTATTTGTTGTTTTTATAGCAATCGCCGTTAGCTTTTTTGAAGGGCAAGTAAAAGAAGATGTTTTAGACTCGATAGACCAAGAGTTCGTCGAAACGAATCAAAGGCTAAAAGAAATTGTAACAACGACACTGTCAGAATATAAATCAGATTTACGGTTTTTGTATTCAACCCCGCCAATTTCAGGCTTACCAAGAGCCCATTTTAACAATGGAATAGACCCATACGATGGCACTAGTTATCAGCAATGGAAAGAGCGATTAGAAACTATTTTTATTGGTTTTATGGAAAATAACCTCGCCGTTGAACAGGTGCGTGTTATTGCGGTGACTGCTGAAGGTAACGAACTTATTCGTGTTCAGCGTGTTGGCGCATCTGTAGAAGCCTCTGCGGATTATTCATTACAATCTAAAAGTGGCGAGCCTTATTTCTTGCCCAGTACGTTGCTTGAACCAAAGCAAGTGTATATGTCACCACTGTCTTTAAATCGTGAGTTTGGTGAAATTGAATTTCCTTTTAAACCGATGATTCGGTTTTCGATACCAATATACAGTGAGAACGGTAAGCGTTTTGCTTTTTTAATTATGAATGTTAATGCCAGTACATTACTTAATAACCTTAAAGAAACAGTGTTTGATACCTCACAACTTATTATTAGTGGCTCTGATGGAGATTTTATTATTCATCCACTTGAAAGCTATCAATTTTCTAGAGATTTAAATCCCAGTGTAAATTGGCAGGCTGTTTACACCGAAAACATAAAGTACAACGGTATCTATTTAATAAAGTCAAAAGCGAATACCGAAGAACAGTTCTATGTACGTTCAGAAAAGTTGTATACCAGATCAGGTAATAAATATGGTTTTGTTAATTTTAACCTACTTGCACCTAAAGAATATGTGGATAATTTGATCAATGAAAAACGCTTGATCACCTACAGTCTGTTATTTGCAGTGATTGTTTTCACATCAATTCTTTTAATTACATTTTATCGTAATGCGATTAGAAGCCAATTACTCGCAGAAACCAGACAAGAAGCATCAGCAATTGTCGATGGTTCTATCGATGCAATTATTGCCCTTAACTTAAAAGGGTATCTGACCAGTTTAAACCATACTGCAGAGCGATTATTGCTCATTTCAAGTAAAGCGGCAGTAGGGAAATCGAGTAAAGAAATTGAATTTCTATCTAATTTACCAATCGATGAATATGTAAAAAAAATACAGAGTTCTAGAGCTCAAATAAAGGACGAGTGCTCATTCGTGCAAGGTGAATATATCGCGCATTACGCTATTTCAGTGAGTCCTGTTTTTTCTGAGCACAGTAACCTAAGTGGTTTGGCTTTAATAATTAGAGACATTAGTAAAGAAAAACAGGCTGAAATTAAAGTTAAACGTCTTAACTCTGAGCTTGAAGCCAAAGTGCGCAAACGTACACACGCACTTGCAGAAGCAAAAGACGAAGCAATTAAACACAGCGAGGTTAAAAGTGCATTTATTTCGAATGTGAGCCATGAATTGCGAACATCATTAAATGGTGTCATTGGCACGCTGAATATTTTGAAACGAGAAGCGCTAACAGATAAGTCACGCAAGCTTGTTGATATGATGGAGTTGAGCGCATCAAGCTTAAACTTATTAATTAACGATATTCTTGATTTGTCGAAAATAGAGGCAGGAAAACTCGACTTAAATATTCAGTTGATAAACCCGCTGCTACTGATTGAAAGTTTGGTGAGCTCGTGTGCTGTCAGAGCCTTCGATAAAGGGGTTGATGTGTACTTAGACACCACAGAACTTACATGCGATAAGCTAGAAGTAGACCCCCTTAGACTAACTCAAATTATTAATAACCTGATTAGTAATGCCATTAAGTTTACTGAAAAAGGGTTTATTAAAATTAAAGTGAGTTCGGAGCATGTTGCTAATAATGAATATAAATTAAGGGTTAGTGTACAAGATACAGGAATTGGCATTGATCCTCTTTCGCAAAAACGACTGTTTGGTGCATTCCAACAAGCGAGTAGTGCAATTACCGAGAAATTTGGAGGGACGGGATTAGGAATATCGATCTGTAAGCAGTTATGTCATGCAATGGGTGGAGAAATTTACTTAGATTCAACTTTAAATCAAGGCAGTACATTTAGCTTTTATATTAAGGCACGCGCAAGTGAAAGAAACTTAAAGCAAGAACAGAGATGTTTTTCCTCTAAACATGTTTTAGTGTGTAGTCAAAATGCACATATTATAGAAATAATTGAAAAATTGGTTGTTTTATATGGCGGGCACGTAAGCGTTTCATCGCTTAGTGAATTAGACCTACACGATGATGAGAACATTGATTTTGCCATCATAGACGACGAAGAAATCAATAATAATACGAGCTTAGATCACCTGCATGAAACACATAGCAGCACTCACGTTGTCTTATTGCATCAGTCTGATACTTCAATACCAAAAAGCAAAGCGGGCAAAGTGAGTAAAATAAGTAAACCCCTTACACAAACAGCCCTATTACGCGTTGCAGGGGTTGAGCTGCGTGATAACGAAACACACACGTTATTACATGACAACAGTGATGGTGAGTTCGCAATTTCAAATGAACGTTTATCACAAATTAAAGGCAGTAAGGTACTTATTGTCGATGACAATAAAATTAACTTAGAAGTAGCGAAAGGGGCACTTGACGAGCTACCCATTGAAATACTCACGGCCAACAATGGCCAAGAAGCCATTGAACATTTATTGCAGAGCGAAGCAAGCGGAGCGCCTGTAAACTGTGTACTACTCGATTGTCAGATGCCAACTTTAAATGGCTATCAAGTGTCTGAAAAAATACGTTCAGGTGAGGCTGGTGGCGCTTTTATTAATGTGCCTGTGATTGCCATGACTGCGAGTGCGATGATGGGCGAAAAAGAAAAATGTTTATCAGTCGGTATGAATGATTATCTTAGCAAACCAATTAAAGCAGATGATGTGCTATCAAAAGTTGTGAAATGGATTTTATCTGATCATGAACAGCAAACAGAAGAACACGTTAGCACAGTAGATGAAGCGCAGTCATTATGGAATCGTCAAGAAGCGCTTGTACGGTTACTTAATAAAGAGGCTTTACTAAAAAGAATATGCCAAATATTTATGATCAACGCGCCGAAAAAACTCACTGATTTAAAAGATCAGTTTGCAGTGCAAAATCATGCGGAAGTACATCAAACTGCGCATGCTTTAAAAGGGATGTGTGGTGAGCTGAGTGCCGATAAGCTCAGAAAATTATGTGAAGAAATTGAGTTAAAAGCACGCGAGCAAAACCTCGAAATCAAAGACACACTTCAAAAACTAGAGCGCCTGTTGCCACAACTAATGGCTGAGATAAAAGGGTGGTTAGAATCGCTAGAAAGATGAAATTACTCACGACAGAGCCCGTGTGAATGATGCCTGTGTTATACACAGGCATCCAGATAAGTGATTATTTTAAATGCTTAAACGTATCAATCATCCACTTTATAAATAACTCTAGCTGTGCGTTAGTTTCGCTCGGTTCGTGCTGGACTAAATAGTATTTGTCTTTGGTTTTTAATGGCATATCAGTAAAATTAAATAGCCATTGCTCTTCAAACCAGGTTTGACTGATTGGCAAAGGAATAAGTGCAATTCCCATCCCTTGCTGTGCAGCACGCGCAACCCCGAACATACTATCAACCTGAATAATTTGTTTTGGTGCGAAGTCTTCAATACCTGCATGTTCAGCCCATTGGTGCCATGCCCAAGGACGTGCTTTATGCAGTATTAGGGGCACTTCATTAAGGGCTTGAAAAGGGTTTTCGTGCCATGCTTGCCAGTTTTCTTTATTACATGCCGGTGTATACGACAATGAAAATAATTCGTGTACAACCCCTTCGTGTGGCTTAGATGACGATAATACAATTGATAAGTCACTTTGCTTGGTCAGTTCTTTGCGCGTTTTTAAGGTGTTTAGCTGTAAGTTAGTGTTTGGATGATCGGCGGTCCACTCACTCAACTTTGGCATTAATAATTCACTGGCAAAAAACTCAGGCAGGGTAATGCTTATAGTGATATTTTCTTGTAACTGACTAAATTCATTAATGGTTTTTTCGAGAGCTTTAATTAGAGGTGACACTGAATCATAAAAGTTCTTACCCGCAGCGGTTAAACGAATAGAGCGAGTTTGACGTTCGAATAGCTCAATCCCCAATTGCTCTTCTAATTGCTTGATCTGATGGCTTACGGCTGATGGCGTAAGATAAAGTTGGTTTGCTGCATCTTTAAAGCTCAGTGTGCGAGCAGCGAAACAAAATGAGCGTAGGCCACGAATAGGTGTTTGCATAGTTAATTTCAGTAATTCTCAATAGCGCGTTTTATGAAGTTAAGAGCTAAGCAATTATTATCCCAATATTTAAAAACTAACAGACTAAAGGGTGAATATAGCTAACTTTTGCGATAACGCCTAAAAATTAAGCGTTAATTGCTTGTTTAATCTAGTTTTTCGCCTCAAAAAGCAAAAAAGGCGAGTGTAGCAGTTTTTATTTATTGGTAACAAGTAAAGTGCTCCTTACGTGTTACTCACAAGTTTAGGGCATTTTATACTAATTGTGTGACAAATTGGTGCAGTGAGGGGGATATAAAAGATAAAAAAAATCCCTCTTGCGAGGGATTTTGGGTAACTCAGCGCCATTGGCACTGGGAATGAGGTCGGTACATTGGGATGTCAGTGGTTAGAAAACCATTTCAGGGACATCACCTTCAATAAGCAATTTTCCTGCCGTTTTGCTTATGATTTCATCTACTGACACGCCTGGTGCGCGCTCTAGTAGATGAAAAGCGCCGTCTTTGACTTCGAGTACGGCTAAATCAGTTACGATTTTCTTTACACAGTTAACCCCAGTTAACGGTAAAGTGCAACTTTCTAATAACTTAGAGTCGCCATGCTTACTTGCATGCGTCATCGTAACAATAATATTCTTCGCGCCAGCAACAAGGTCCATCGCGCCACCCATGCCTTTAATCAGCTTTTTTGGGATCATCCACGATGCGATGTTTCCGTTCTGGTCAACTTCAAATGCACCTAATACTGTTAAGTCTACATGACCACCCCGTATCATGGCAAAACTATCTGCACTATTAAATATTGCTGCACCTGTTGCTGCTGTCACGGTTTCTTTACCCGCGTTGATCATATCTGCATCAACTTGGTCTTTAGATGGGTACGCACCCATTCCTAGCAGACCATTTTCAGATTGCAGCATGACTTCTATGCCATCGGGTACATAGTTAGCGACAAGGGTAGGGATACCAATCCCTAAATTAACGTAATAACCGTCTTGTAGCTCTTGTGCAACGCGCATAGCTACTTGTTCACGTGATAATGCCATTTTAATGCTCCTTAATCGCGAGTCGTTACACGTTCGATGCGTTTTTCAAAGTTACCCTTGATCACACGATTAACATAAATGCCTGGGGTGTGAATTTGGCTCGGCTCCAGTTCACCCGGCTCTACGATTTCTTCAACCTCAGCAACGGTAATCTTACCTGCGGTTGCAGCCATTGGATTAAAGTTCATAGCTGTGTGACGAAACACGAGGTTGCCATAGCGATCGGCTTTCCATGCTTTAACAATCGCAAACTCACCTGTAATTGATTCTTCTAGAATGTATGGGCGGCCATCAAATTCTTTAACTTCTTTGCCTTGTGCAACAGGGGTGCCGTAACCAGTTGCAGTGTAAAATGCAGGAATACCCGCACCACCAGCACGCATTTTCTCAGCAAGTGTACCTTGTGGCGTAAGTACTACGTCAATTTCGCCATTAAGTAACTGTTGTTCAAATAAGGCATTTTCACCAACATAAGAGGCGATGATTTTTTTAATTTGCTTGTCGTGTAGCAAAATACCTAAACCAAAGTCGTCAACACCACAGTTGTTAGATACAACCGTTAAGTTTTTTGTTTGTTTACGCTTTATTTCACCGATAAGTCCTTCAGGAATACCACACAAACCAAAGCCACCAGCGATAATGGTATCGCCATCTTTTAAACCTTCCATCGCAGCTTCGTAACTCGAAACCACTTTATCAAAACCGGCCATGAGCCTACTCCTTAATTATTCTGCGTGTTCTTTAGAGCAAGTGAAACCTTGCTGACAGGTTGTTTATTTAATGCGCTACAAATAGCCCAACCAGCTTTCGCCAGTCTTTCTAAATCAATTCCATGCTCTATGCCAAGCCCTTGCAGTAAGTAAACTACATCTTCAGTGGCAACATTTCCTGACGCTCCTTTGGCATAAGGGCAGCCACCAAGGCCTGCAACGGCACTGTCAACGGTTGAAATACCTCGCATTAGCGCGGTGTAAATATTTGTGAGCGCTTGCCCGTAGGTGTCGTGAAAATGTACAGCGAGTTTTGACTTATCAATATGTTGCAGTAATAAATCTAATAACTCGTCCACTTTTTTTGCTGTTCCTACACCAATTGTGTCACCAAGGCTAATCTCGTAACAACCTAAGTCTAATAAACGCTGCGACACCTTTAATACATCAGCGTAGTCAACGTCACCTTGGTAAGGGCAACCCATTACACAACTTACATAGCCACGAACACGAATATTATTTTCTTTCGCAAAGTCCATGACCTCTTTAAAGCGGTCAATACTTTCATCAATCGAGCAGTTAATGTTCTTTTGACAAAATGCTTCGCTGGCTGCGGTAAATATAGCAAACTCTTGAATGCCCACTTGATGAGCGGCTTCTGCACCACGTAAGTTAGGGGTTAGCGCACTTAAATTAACATTAGGTAAGTTTAATGCGTTGATCACATCACGTGAGTCAGCCATTTGCGGCACCCATTTAGGTGATACAAATGCACCCGCTTCAATATCGTTAAGGCCCGCGTTGGCTAGGGCGTTAATTAGTTCGATTTTATCGTGGCTGGTGACGGCTGCTTCATTTTGCAGTCCATCACGGGCACCCACTTCAACAATACGTACACACGCAGGGAACTGTGTCATACCGCCTCCTGTTCCTCGACTATGGCGAGCATATCGCCATGGCTCACTAATTCACCTTCACCAAAACAGTAGCTGGTTAATACACCATCATGTGGAGCATTAAGCGTGTATTCCATTTTCATTGCTTCGATAATTACAACCGCATCGCCTTTAACAACTTCGCTACCCACAGCAACAAGGTGTTTAACGACTGTGCCGTTTAATGGGGCCGCAAGAGGAAGTGCATCACTTTCATGTTCACTAATGTAGTGTTTATCGATGAGTTCAATCACTGTTTGCTGAGCGTTATACATTACAGTGATATGCGTGTCTGTTTGGATAACATGCGCGACAACTTTTTCACCATTAATGACTAAGCGAGCAAGGCCATTTTCAACAGTGCCTGAACTTGTATAGTCAACTGAGTTGAGGTTGATTTTAAAACCATCGGCACACTTTTCAGCTTGCACCGCAACATCAGTAAATGGGATTTTTGTTAGCGCAGCGCTGTTTAGCATAAAGCCAGTTAATTGCTGCCATGGACTCGCACTATTGCCTTTTAGTGTACTCATGTAAGCAAATGCAGCGATTACTGTCGCGAGCGTATGTTGTTGCTCGTCTTTAGCGACTAATTGCGCACCTTGATCTTCAATAAAGTGTGTATCAGGCGCACCAGCTTGAAACGTAGGGTGGTTAGCAAGGTTGTGTAAAAAGTTAACGTTACAACTAAACCCAGCTAAATGAAATTGTTGCAGTGCTTTTGATAAACGACCAAGCGCAGCCTCACGGTTGTCATCGTGAACAATGAGCTTAGCAATCATTGGGTCGTAAAACGGGCTAATTTCATCGCCAGCGGCAATGCCAGTGTCTATGCGTACAAACTCTGATTCAGTCGGGGTGAACAGGGCATCAATACGGCCAGAACACGGGATAAAGTCATTGCTTGGGTCTTCTGCATAAATACGTGCTTCAAAGCTATGACCTTGCAGCTGAATATCCGCTTGTGACAGCGGCAGTTTTCCACCTGCAGCCACATTAATTTGCCAGCTTACTAAGTCAACGCCAGTGACCATTTCGGTTACCGGGTGCTCTACTTGTAAACGAGTGTTCATTTCCATGAAGAAGAACTCATCGCCACACAGTAAAAACTCAACAGTACCTGCACCACGATAGTTAATTGCTTGTGCACAGCGTACAGCGGCTTCACCCATTTCTTTTCGTAGCGAATCAGATAAACCCGGTGCCGGTGCTTCTTCAATTACTTTTTGATGGCGACGTTGTAAAGAACAGTCACGATCGCCTAAATAAACACAGTTGCCATGATTGTCTGCAAATACTTGTACTTCAACATGACGGGGTTTAGTAACGTAACGCTCTAGAAGCACTAAATCATTACCAAAGCCGGCTTTAGCTTCACGCTTTGCCCCTTCAAGCGCACTGATAAAATCTTTTGCATGCTCTACTACACGCATTCCTTTACCGCCACCGCCAAAGGCTGCTTTGATAAGGACAGGGTAGCCAATTTTTTCTGCTTCGGCTTTTAAAAACTCAGTGTCTTGGTTATCGCCATAATAGCCCGGCACTAAAGGGACATTGGCTTCGTGCATAATTTCTTTTGCACGCGTTTTGGAACCCATTGCTTCAATACTTGATGCTGGAGGACCAATAAATGCAATGTCGTTTTGCTCACAGGCTAGGGCAAATTCACTGTTTTCAGATAAAAAACCGTAGCCGGGGTGAATGCAATCAACGGAGGTTTGTTTTGCAACGTCGATAATTTTATCTGCGACTAGGTATGAGTCTTTGCTTGGTGCAGGACCAATGTGATAAGCCTCATCGGCCAGCTTTACATGTTGCGCGTGTTTATCTGCATCTGAATATACAGCAACCGTAGTTAGGCCCATTTGTTTTGCTGTGCGCATAACTCGGCAGGCAATTTCACCACGGTTTGCAACGAGAATTTTTTTCAACGTTTTTGTTGTCATAATGGATCCTATTTCTGCCAATTTGGGCTGCGTTTTTCAAAAAATGCGCTAAGACCTTCTTGTCCTTCGTCTGATACACGAATACGCGCAATACGCTCTGCTGTTAAATCGATTAGTGTTTCATCAATGGCTTTACCCGCAACATCATTGATTAGCTGTTTGGCTGCTTTCACTGCAATAGGCCCATTATTAACAAGGCTTTGCAAGTGCTTGTCTAATGCTGTTTGTAAGTCACCGGTCACTTGATGAATTAAACCTAATTGTTTCGCTGTGTGTGCATCAAAGATTTCTGCGGTTAAAAAGTAACGGCGTGCAGCACGCTCACCAATCGCTTTGATCACATACGGACTAATCACAGCTGGAATTAAACCTAACTTCACTTCGCTTAAACAAAATTGTGCATCGTCTTGGCAAATAGCAATATCACAACAGGCTATTAGGCCTAAAGCACCACCAAATGCAGCCCCTTGTACGGCACATAGCGTTGGATGAGGGCTTGTTGCAAGAACATGCATTAATTTGGCGAGTTGCTTTGAATCTGCGAAGTTTTCTGCAAAGTCATTGCCAGCCATCGACTTCATCCAATTTAAATCAGCGCCTGCAGAAAAATGCTTACCTTGTGTTTTTAATACCAAAGCACGTACATCACAGCTATTGGCGTGCTCAATGCACTGAATGAGTTCGCTAATCACGTCTTCATTAAATGCATTGTGTTTTTCTGGGCGGTTTAAAACGAGGACAGCCACATTTGATTTTGTTATTTGTAGTGTTACTGACATACGGCCTCCATTACATTCTAAATACGCCAAACTGAGAATCACGCTCTGGGGCGTTTTTAGCAGCACTTAAAGCAAGACCTAACACATTTCGTGTATCGGCAGGGTCGATAATGCCATCATCCCATAGTCGTGCACTGGCATAATAAGGATGACCTTGTTTTTCGTATTGCTCGATAATTGGCTTTTTAAATTCGCTAATTTGCGCATCAGTCATGCTTTCGCCTTTGCGGGCTAAACCGTCTTGCTTCACTTGAGCAAGTACGCCAGCTGCTTGCTCGCCACCCATAACCGAAATACGGGCATTAGGCCACATCCACATCATTGTTGGTTCAAACGCTCGGCCACACATACCGTAGTTACCCGCACCATAAGAGCCACCAATTAACACGGTGAATTTGGGTACGTCAGCACACGATACCGCGGTAACCATTTTTGCACCGTGTTTTGCGATACCTTCTGCCTCGTACTTTTTACCCACCATAAAGCCGGTGATATTTTGTAAGAAGACTAAAGGGATATTTCGCTGCGCGCACAACTGAATAAAGTGCGCACCTTTTTGAGCTGATTCACTAAATAAAATGCCATTGTTAGCAACGATACCAACAGGGTGGCCAAAAATTTTCGCAAAGCCCGTTACCAAGGTTTCACCAAAGTAGCGTTTAAACTCATCAAACGATGAGTCATCAACCACTCGTGCAATGACTTCACGTACATCAAATGGCTTTTTAAGATCAGTACCAACAATGCCGTAAATCTCGTTAATGTCGTAACGTGGAGGTTTTACGTCTTCAAGTAATGGTGCAGTAGGGCGCTGATAATTAATGCGCTCAATACATTGACGTGCAATAGACAGTGCATGTGCATCGTTTTCAGCATAGTGATCGGCCACACCCGATGTTTTACAGTGCACATCGGCACCGCCTAGCTCTTCAGCGCTAACTTCTTCACCTGTTGCGGCTTTTACAAGCGGTGGACCCGCTAAGAAAATAGTGCCTTGTTCTTTTACGATAATGCTTTCATCTGCCATTGCAGGCACATACGCGCCGCCAGCAGTACATAAGCCCATTACCACCGCAATTTGCGGAATGCCTTTACCCGACATACGTGCTTGATTATAGAAAATGCGACCAAAATGCAGTTTATCTGGGAATACATCGTCTTGTTCAGGCAGGTTTGCACCGCCCGAATCAACTAAATAAATACACGGTAAATGGCAACGCTCTGCAATGTCTTGTGCGCGCAGATGCTTTTTCACTGTTAGTGGGAAGTATGTCCCTCCTTTAACAGTGGCATCGTTGGCGATAATCATACATTCAACGCCTTTAACACGACCAATACCCGCAACAACGCCTGCACATGGAATCGCCTGCTCGTAAACACCAAACGCCGCAAATTGAGAAATCTCTAAGAACGGCGAACCTTCATCTAATAATGTTTCGATACGATCGCGTACAAATAACTTACCACGGCCAACATGGCGTTCGATTAAAGCAGGGCCACCGCCTAAGCGGATATCGGCCACTTTTTCACGTAAGTCGTTTACAAGGGCAGCCATGTTATCGTGATTTTGCAGAAATTGCGGATCGTGTGGATTAACACTCGATTTTAAAATCGTCATAACTTTAATCCTTATCGGCTTTCAGTGAATAATTCGCGACCAATCAGCATACGGCGGATTTCAGAAGTACCCGCACCAATTTCATAAAGTTTAGCGTCACGTAATAAACGGCCTGTCGCGTACTCGTTGATATAACCGTTACCGCCTAAGATCTGAATTGCATCTAATGCCATCTTAGTTGCCAGTTCTGCCGCATATAAAATGGCACCAGCCGCATCTTTACGTGTTGTTTCACCGCGATCGCATGCGCGAGCTACCGTGTAAACATATGAACGCGCAGCATTCATTTGCGTGTACATGTCGGCAATTTTGCCTTGAATTAATTGGAATTGACCAATTGGGCTATCGAATTGTTTACGTTCATGAATGTACGGTACAACAATGTCCATACAGGCTTGCATGATACCAAGTGGACCCGCGGCTAATACAACACGCTCGTAATCAAGGCCACTCATTAAGACTTTTACGCCTTCGTTTAAGTTACCTAAAATGTTTTCTTCTGGTACTTCACAGTTTTCAAATACCAGTTCACAAGTATTCGAACCGCGCATACCCAGTTTGTCTAGTTTTTGTGCGGTAGAAAATCCTGGTGTGTTGCGCTCAACGATGAAAGCAGTGATCCCTTTAGGGCCTGCATTTAAATCTGTTTTGGCATAAATAACGAACGTGTCAGCATCGGGACCATTGGTGATCCACATTTTGTTACCGTTAAGAACAAATACGTTGCCTTTTTTCTCGGCCTTTAATTTCATTGATACTACGTCAGAACCTGCATTGGGTTCACTCATAGCAAGCGCACCAATGTGTTCACCGCTGATAAGCTTTGGTAGGTATTTTTCTTTTTGCGCTTGTGTTCCATTACGGTTTATTTGGTTTACACATAAGTTTGAGTGAGCACCATAACTTAGGCCAATTGAGGCACTTGCACGGCTAATTTCTTCCATGGCAATAACATGTTCTAAATAGCCTAAACCCGCACCGCCAAATTCTTCAGCTACTGTCATTCCTAATAAACCCATTTCGCCAAGTTGTGGCCAAAGTTGATTTGGGAACGTGTTGTCTAAATCTGTTTGTTCAGCAAGAGGGGCAATCTCTTGGCTTGCGAAGCTATTAACGTGATCACGGATCATGTCTGCGGTTTCGCCAAGTCCGAAGTTCATTTCTTTATAAAGTGAAATAGTGCTCATAATATGTGTTCCTGTGAGAGTCTGTTGACGCGTATAAAAAGGGTGTCAGGTTATTCGTCTAGGTTATTGAGGGTTTCACGACAGCGACGTTCAGCGGTGACTAATTCCATAAGAACAACTTTAATGTCGTCCATTTGTTGGCTTAAATCCGCTTTCTTTTCTGCAATAAGGTCAAGCATAGTCACTAACTGTTTAGCGCTTGATTTATCTGCGTCGTAAAGTTCAAACAAACGGCCGGTTTCGGCAAGTGTAAAGCCTAAGCGTTTACCTCGTAGGATCAGTTTTAGCCTTACTTTGTCACGTTTCGAGTAAATACGGGTTTGACCGTTTCTCTCAGGTGAGATCAAGCCTTGGTCTTCATAGAAGCGAATAGAGCGCGTTGTAATATCAAATTCTTTTGCTAGTTCGCTGATACTAAACGTTTGCTCATTGCTGGCAGGCTCGACTGCTGCACTTTCAAAGTTTGTTTGATTGTCTTGTTTCATGATTTATTTACCTCATTCGAATAACACCAATATAAGTGAAGTTTACGTAAAGGTAAAGTGTCATTGTGAAGTTATACTTTAGACTTATAAGGTTAGCGCTTAAAATTTATTGCAGCGCCTTATTTATATGGCTTTGTGAGGAAATGTTTGATTTTTAATACAGCAAAATACAGATAAGTTTACAGTTTTACCGGCCGCAAAAAAGTTGATTTTAGATTTACGTTGGCGTAAACGTAAATATTATGTATGCTGAATTAAATCGAAATTAAACTATAACAAATTAACTGTTTGGTTACACATGATTTGAACACATGATGATAACCACTAACATGGAGCCAATTATGACTACTGAAGCCGTTGTTATTGTTGCCGCAAAACGCACACCTATGGGTGGGTTTATGGGCGCACTTAGTGGCGCACACGCAACTGATTTAGGGGCGACTGCCATTAAAAGCAGTTTAGAGCACGCGGGATTATCTGCGGATAAAATCGACGAAGTGATTATGGGCTGTGTATTACCGGCAGGTTTAGGTCAAGCACCAGCGCGTCAAGCAATGTTAAAAGCGGGCCTAAATCAAGGCACCGGTGCAACGACGATCAATAAAGTATGTGGCTCAGGTTTAAAAGCGGCGATGTTCGCGCATGATCTAATTAAGTCTGGCTCTATTAATGTTGCTGTTGCTGGTGGTATGGAAAGCATGAGTAATGCGCCTTACATGCTACCTAATGCACGTGGTGGTATGCGTATGGGTCACGGTGAAGTGAAAGATCACATGATGTGTGATGGCCTCGAAGATGCCTATGACAACAAAGCAATGGGCTGTTTCGCACAAGACACCGCTGATCAATACTCAATTGGCCGCGAACAAATGGATAACTTTGCATTAAGCTCGTTAACCAAAGCCAATGCCGCCATTGAATCAGGTGCGTTTGAGAGCGAAGTTGCTGCACACACTATTTCAACGCGTAAAGGCGATGTAACGGTTTCTATTGATGAGCAACCAGGTAATGCTCGCCCAGATAAGATCCCAGGCTTACGTCCTGCATTCAAAAAAGATGGCACTATTACGGCGGCTAACTCGTCGTCAATTTCTGATGGTGCTGCTGCTCTTGTATTAATGCGTGAGTCTGACGCACACGCACAAGGTTTAACACCGCTTTGTCGCATTGTTGCTCACAGCACACATTCACAAGCTCCTAGCGAGTTTACATTAGCACCTGTTGGTGCAATGAAGTCTTTACTAGATAAAGCAGGTTGGTCTGTAGAAGACGTTGACCTTTGGGAAATTAATGAAGCATTTGCCATGGTAACTATGCTTGCAATCAACGAGCTTAAACTCGACGAAAGCAAAGTGAATGTTAACGGCGGTGCATGTGCATTAGGTCACCCAATTGGTGCCAGCGGCGCACGTATTTTAGTCACCCTAATTCATGCATTAAAGAATCGTGGTCTAAGCAAAGGCGTTGCCTCACTGTGTATTGGTGGTGGTGAAGCGGTTGCGATGGCAGTCGAAGCTATTTAAGCATTTTTTAGTCTCTCACAGCCGCAACGTATTTTAAAAACTATCATGTTGCGGCCTCTTAATACCCACTGGGGAGGAGTGCCTCATGCACCAAGTACCTTTATTTATCAACGGCGAATTTACCCAATCAAGTTCAACGCAGCTTATTGATGTTATTAATCCTGCAAACCAAGAAGTTTTAGCACAAGTGCCTTGTGCAACAGATGCCGAAATGGATGCCGCAATTGCTTCGGCTAAAGAAACGTTTAAAACGTGGAAAGAAGTACCTATTTCTGAACGTGCGCGCATTATGATGAAATATGCCGCGCTATTAAAAGAAAATCACGATGAGCTAGCAACGATTATTTGTCATGAACTGGGCAAAACATTCGAAGATGCGAAAGGTGATGTATGGCGTGGTATCGAAGTTGTTGAACAAGCCGCAAATGCGCCTTCGTTAATGATGGGCGAAACCATGGAAAACGTGGCGCGTAAAATCGATACATATTCGTATATGCAACCGCTTGGTGTGTGTGCTGGTATTACGCCGTTTAACTTTCCTGCGATGATCCCATTGTGGATGTTCCCATTGGCTATTGTGTGTGGTAACACGTTTATTCTTAAGCCATCAGAGCAAGACCCACTTACACCAATGCGTTTAGCCGAGCTGTTTGTTGAAGCGGGTGCCCCTAAAGGTGTTTTACAAGTTGTTCATGGTACTAAACCACAAGTAGACCGCTTACTAGAAGACCCTGCTGTACGTGCAATTTCATTTGTGGGTTCGTGTGGAGTCGGTGAGTATATTTATTCAAAAGGCACTGCGAATCTTAAACGTGTTCAAGCTTGTGTTGGCGCCAAAAACCACATGGTTATCATGCCTGATGCGAGTAAATCACATGTTGTAAACAACCTAGTAGGTGCTTCGGTTGGTGCTGCGGGTCAGCGTTGTATGGGTATTTCGGTTGCTGTTTTTGTTGGTCAAGCGAAAGACTGGGTTGATGAAATTAAAGCGGGTTTCGAAAACGTGCGCCCAGGTGTGTGGGATGATGCGAATGCAGCATATGGTCCGCAAACATCAAAAGCGGCAAAAGACCGTATTTTATCGCTTATTGCTGGCGGTAAAGCACAAGGTGCAACCTGTTTAATTGATGGCTCAGACTTTACTGTTGAAGGGTATGAGCAAGGTAACTGGGTTGGTCCAACGTTATTCACTGATGTGACAACCGAGATGGATTTATACAAAGAAGAAATCTTTGGTCCAGTATTAGCGTGTATGTTTGTTGATACACTTGAAGAAGCAATCGCGCTAATTAATAACTCACCATACGGTAATGGTACGTCATTATTTACCTCAAGCGGCGCAGCCGCGCGTAAATTCCAACACGAAATCGAAGTAGGCCAAGTAGGCATTAACGTGCCAATTCCGGTGCCACTGCCGTTTTTCTCATTCACTGGTTGGAAAGGCTCTTTCTATGGTGATCAACACACGTATGGCAAACAAGGTATTCGTTTTTACACTGAAACGAAAACCATTACGTCTCGTTGGTTTGAGGACGATATTGCCTCGGGTCCAAACATGAGTATTAACCTTAAATAAGCGCCGGTAAGCGCGCTTTATAAGGAATGAGCGAGGCTCTCCTCGCTCTTAAAACACCGATTTATACAAAGAATAAGACAACAATTTAAGAGGTCTACTATGGACTTTAATTTAACCGAAGATCAGCAAGCCTTTGCTGAAACAGCCCGTCAGTTTGCAGAGTCTGAACTGGCACCTTACGCCGCTAAATGGGATCAAGAACACATTTTTCCAAAAGACACCATTAAGGCAGCGGGTCAGCTTGGTTTTTGTGGTTTATACACGCCAGAAGAAGCGGGTGGTTTAGGGTTATCTCGCCTTGATTCAAGCATTATTTTTGAACAGCTTGCGATGGGTTGTACAGCAACCACCGCCATGCTAACGATTCATAATATGGCAACCTGGATGGTAGCAAGCTTCGGTACCGATGCAGTAAAAGAAAAATACTGCGAACAACTTGTCATGGGTGAATTACTTGCCTCGTATTGCTTAACCGAGCCGGGTTCAGGTTCTGATGCTGCATCACTTAAAACAAAAGCCGTTAAAGAAGGCGACGAGTATGTGATTTCAGGCTCTAAGATGTTTATCTCTGGAGCGGGTGAAACTGACTTATTAGTGGTTATGGCACGCACCGGTGGTGAAGGTGCTGCAGGTATTTCGGCATTTGTGGTTCCTGCAGATGCAGCCGGCGTTGAGTATGGTAAAGCCGAAGAAAAAATGGGCTGGAATGCACAACCAACACGCTTAATTAGCTTTGAAGACGTGCGTATTCCTGCTGCAAACTTACTGGGTCAAGAAGGCGAAGGTTTTAAATTTGCGATGCAGGGCCTAGATGGCGGTCGTATTAATATTGCAACGTGTTCGTTAGGTACGGCGCAAGCTGCACTTAATACAGCGCGCGAGTATTTAAAAGAGCGTGAGCAATTTGGCAAGCCTTTAGCCGCTTTCCAAGCGTTGCAATTTAAAATTGCTGACATGAACACGGAGCTTGTAGCTGCGCGTCAAATGGTACGTTTAGCGGCGTTTAAACTGGATACGGGCGACAGCGAAAAAACCACTTACTGTGCAATGGCAAAACGCTTTGCCACTGATGTTGGCTTTAAAGTATGTGATGATGCACTGCAAATTCACGGTGGCTATGGCTATATCAAAGAATACCCACTAGAGCGTCATTTTAGAGATGTGCGAGTACATCAAATACTTGAAGGTACAAATGAAATTATGCGTGTGATTATTGCGCGCCGTATTTTAGCTGAATCAGCTAACGACATTCTATAAGGAGCGTACTATGTCTAATCCATCTATCGATCTTGTTATTGAAGGCAACGTAGCGGTGTTAACAATGAATAACCCGCCTGCGAATACCTGGACACACGATACACTTACCGCCTTAAAAGACACGGTGACAGAGTTAAATGCCAATAAAAACGTGTATGCATTGGTTATCACAGGTCAAGGCGAGAAGTTTTTTAGTGCCGGTGCCGATTTAAATGTGTTTGCAAGTGGCGATAAAGGCGTTGCGGCAACCATGTCAAAAGTATTTGGTGATGCATTTGAAGCATTAACAAACTTCCGTGGTGTTTCAATTGCTGCAATAAATGGCTATGCCATGGGCGGCGGTCTTGAAGTTGCCCTTGCGTGCGATATTCGTATTGCAGAGCAACAAGCACAAATGGCGCTACCTGAAGCAAAAGTAGGCTTACTGCCTTGTGCTGGCGGGACGCAAAATCTTGCGTGGTTAGTGGGCGAAGGTTGGGCAAAACGCATGATCTTATGTGGTGAGCGTTTAAAAGCCGACAAAGCACTTGAAATTGGACTTGTTGAAGAAGTTGTTGCACAAGGCGAAAGTTTAAATGCAGCAATGGCGCTGGCTAATCAAGTAGCTGAACAGAGCCCTGTTGCTGTTACTGCGTGTAAAGAACTCATTCAAAAAGGCCGTACTCAGCCTATGGCTCATGCATTACCACTTGAGCGTGAACTGTTTGTTCAACTTTTCGACAGCAAAGACCAACGCGAAGGTGTGAACGCATTCTTAGAAAAGCGTAAAGCAAACTGGGTAAACGGCTAATGAGTAATTTAACACTACTAAATCATCAAGATGCGCCAGTGGTGTTCGAAACTGCAGAGGCCGCCAGCGGCCTCATTGCAATTGCAACACTTAACGCGCCAAAGTCGTTAAATGCATTAAATTACGACATGATCCAGTTACTTGAGCCACAGCTTAGAAAGTGGGCTGACGATGACTCAGTAGCGATGGTTATTTTAAAAGGTGCAGGTGAAAAAGCGTTTTGTGCCGGTGGCGATGTGGTGAGTTTACACAAAGCGATGAGCACAGGTGAGCCTGCCAGCTACATTGAAGATTTCTTCGCGCTAGAGTACAAGCTTGATTACCTAATACACTGCTACGAAAAACCCATTATGTTATGGGGTAACGGCATTGTGATGGGCGGGGGCCTTGGCTTAATGGCGGGGGCAAGTCATCGAGTCGTAACTGACACTTCTCGAATCGCGATGCCTGAACTCACTATTGGTTTATACCCAGATGTTGGCGGCAGTTACTTTTTACATAAAATGCCAGATCAAGTAGGCCTATTTTTAGGTTTAACGGCGGCCTCTATTAATGCCGAAGATGCATTATTTGTAAACTTAGCCGATCATTATGCAACGGCCGATAAATTTGATGCCATTTTTTCTGCTATCACTGCTGAAAAATGGGGTAAAACAGCCTCATTAAACCATGAAAAGCTGACTCAAATTTTAGTCTCTATTGATAACCTTTCCGGTCGAGTACCAAAGGGGAATGTGAAAGCTAACTTAGCAGCTATTCAAAAGCTTGCTGAGTTTGAAACCCTAGAAGACAAAATTGACTATATACAAGCAATCGACACAGAAGATAAATGGCTGTCACGTGCTCAAAAATCGTTGGCACATGGTTGCCCGCTGAGTTGTGCATTGGTAGAGCGTCAACTTGCTGCATCGAAAGGCAAAACACTTGCCGAGTGTTTTAAAATGGAGCTTGGTATGTCGGTACGATGCGGTGAAGTAGGTGAATTTCAAGAGGGTGTGCGTGCTTTATTAATCGATAAAGATGGCGCACCTAATTGGCAATTTAAGTCACTATCAGACATTGAACCTGATTTACTAGAAAGCTTTTTTACATCACGCTGGGATGAGCAAACTCACCCACTCAATGTGTTAACCAAGGGGTAATACAGATGGCTAAATTAACAATAGGTTTTATTGGTTTAGGCAATATGGGTGGCCCAATGGCGGCTAACCTAGTTAATGCCGGCCACACAGTACGCGTATTTGATTTAAATAAAGCGGCGGTCAGCGAGCTTGAAGCAAAAGGCGCAATGGCCGCAAGCGATGCAGCTGAATGTGCTATTGGTGCCGATATTTTTATTAGTATGCTACCAGCAAGCAAGCATGTTAAGTCGCTTTATCTTGGTGAAACGGGCTTAATTAATTTACTAGACAGTAAAACACTGGTTATTGATTGCTCAACCATTGATGCTGAATCAGCTCGTCAAGTAGGCAGCGAACTGGCACAAAAAGGCATTGATTTTGTTGATGCGCCGGTATCTGGTGGTGTTGCAGGTGCAACCGCGGGTACGCTGACATTTATTGTCGGTGGTGAGCAGCGTCACTTTGAAAAAGCCAAGCTTGCATTGGTTGATATGGGCAAAAATATTTTCCATGCGGGTGATATTGGTGCAGGCCAAGTGGCTAAAATATGTAACAACATGCTGCTTAGTATTTTGATGGCAGGGACAAGTGAAGCTCTGCAAATGGGCATTAATAATGGCTTAGACCCCAAAGTATTGAGTGACATTATGACCGCCAGCTCAGGCCGTAACTGGACCTTAGAGCTTTATAACCCGTGCCCAGGTGTGATGGAAACCGCACCGGCTAGTAATGATTATAAACCGGGCTTTATGGTTGATTTAATGGCAAAAGATTTAGGTCTTGCTATGGAAGCAGCCCAGCAAAGTAATTCATCAACCCCAATGGGGTCAATGGCTAAAAATTTATACACCATGCTGCAACACCAAGGTGCAGGCAGTGATGATTTTAGTGCCATTTTTAAATTATTCTCGAAGTAGGAGTGTGTTGTGGAAATTAAAAACAACAACATCGTTATTACTGGTGGTGCGCAAGGTTTAGGCTTTGCGATGGCCGAAAAGTTTGCATCGCTTGGCGCAAATATTGCGCTGATTGATATGCAACAAGACATCCTCGATACCGCGGTATCTGCCTTGGCTAAATACGGCACAAAAGTACAAGCCTATGTTGCAAATGTGACTGATGAAGATGCAGTCGTTACAACATTCAACACGATTAATAATGACTTTGGTCATATTGGTGTGCTTATCAACAATGCGGGTATTTTACGTGATGGTATGTTTATCAAAGCGAAAGAAGGCAAAGTGGTTGATAAGATGTCGCTTGCCCAATTTCAGTCTGTTATTGATGTGAACCTGACGGGCGTGTTTTTAGCCGGACGTGAAGCAGCAAGCCACATGATTGAGTCTGGTAAAGGTGGCGTTATCGTTAATATGTCGAGCGTTGCACGAGCAGGTAATATTGGCCAAACAAACTATGCTGCTTCTAAAGCAGGTGTTGTTGCGATGACAACTGGTTGGGCAAAAGAGCTAGGCCGCTTTGGAATTCGTGTGGGTGCAATTGCACCGGGTGTTATTCGCACTGCAATGACCGATGCTATGAAGCCAGAAGCAAAACAGCGCATGATGGCTGTAACCCCTGTGGGTCGCTTTGGTGAAGCAGAAGAAATTGCACAAACGGCACAGTACATTGTTGAAAACGATTTCTTTACAGGCCGTGTTGTTGAAATCGACGGCGGTATTCGACTTTAATTTCAATTACCCATTGAATACCAAAACGGTAAGCTAAGCTTGCCGTTTTTTTGTTTTTAGATTAGGGTGAGTTTCTGATTAATAAGGAAATTACAATGACAACAGAGAACGTAAAAGCTTCACTAATGAAGGGAATAACTGCACAATTTACGCTAGGCAAGCATGTTATTGAATATTGGGGGTCAGCCTATACCGGTAAAGAGAGTTTAAAAGTCGATGGTGAATTAATAAAAGAAGCCCGTAGTTTTAAAACTTCCTCTTGTCATGAATTTGATATTGATGGTAAAGCCTGCAAGCTAGATGTAATCGTAAAGCCCTTTAGAAAATCCACCGCAGTCATTTCATTAATGTGTGATGGCGTTTTAGAGCAAAGCTATCAGCTTAAGTACGGTACAATACGAAAAGTTGCATGGTATTTTAAAGCGATTCAACTTATGGCATTTTTTGCTCTGGGTTGGATGTTTATGAGCGACGTAATAAGTGTGATGGAGTTAATTATTCTTGCGGGCATCATTTTAACAGTTTCAGAACTGTTTTTTAAACAACATGGTTGGACCATTGAAAAGCAAAATCCTTGTAATTAACTTACCAACATTCAATAATTAAACGGCTAACAATGCCGTTTTTATTTTGAGAGATGCAGTGAATCCCAAACAAATCCGCAATTTTTATATCAACGAAGAACAGTCTGTATACTTACTGTCTCATCATGATGCAAAAAAGCACCGTCGATGGCTCAACATATGTATTAAGCAATTAACCTTGCTTGGTTACACGCAGGTTGAACTAATTGGTTCAGGGGCATTTGGTTTTGTTTTTGCGGGGATTGATGATGAAGGCGTGCCATGGGTATTTAAGTTTTCGCGGATAACACTGGCACAAAGCGTTCGTGACCGCCTAGAAGACGAAGCTTACATGCTTTCTCAAGTAAATAACCCCTTGGTGCCGAAGTTTTACGCCTTTGAAAGAATAAAAAAGCAAGGCATCTTAATGATGGAGCGCGCCCTTGGCGAAGATTTAGAAAAAATATCAATCAAGCAAGGGCGTTTTAGTGCAGCAAAAATTATGTCGCTCGCGCTTAAGCTCAGGAATGTGCTGGTTGATTTGCGTGAGCACAAAAATGGCATTAGCCCACAACCCATTGTGCATGGTGATATTAAGCCTTCTAATATCGTGTATGACGAACAAAGTAATAAATTATCTTTGGTTGATTGGGGCAGTTCTGTGTATGCCCAAATCGACAGTGAAGGGAATCCGGTTGCCAGCAATTTTATGGATTTAATGTCGGCAGATATAAGCACCACCAACGCACGTATGGGCGATGTGTATTTTATTGGTGATGAGCAGATGTCGGGCGGTCAATCATCGCCACGGTTTGACGAGCAAGGCGTTGCATCAACCTTGTATGCATTAGCATCTGCGCAATCATGCCGCTTTGGCGCTAAAGTTATTCCTGCCACCAGTCTTAACTTACCCATTGAGCTTGCACGGGTAATTGATGGCATGCTTTCAAAAGATAAAGCAACGCGAGATGGTGCGGGCGATTACTTTATGCGTAATATGCCAACCATGGCTAAAGCATATTTACCAGAGCTACCGCGTGAGGTGATACGCCCCTATATTCCTTACTGGTTTAGCGACATAGACGAGCACCCTGATACCGTAGTATACAGCTCGCGTAAACAGTTTTTGCGCCAAGCTGATCATAATCAACAACTGCTCGATGTAAATGATGCACAGCTTGATAGATACTATAAAGAGTTCTTATTTGATACCGGTGATACCGAAAAAGCATTTTTGGCGGCAATCAGTCGATTAGCTAAATACCCGGTAGTAGGGGGCTTAAGTTTTCACTGGAAAGAAAACTCCGTGTTTGTTGAGTCATCCTTAATTTTGCATGATGAAAGCTTAGGCACTGCCTTTACAGACGCTATAAATAATACCGTGATGCTTGCTCAAGGTATTGAACAAAAAGGTCTGTTTAAGTGTTGCTTATTCGATGCGCGTAAAACTATTCAATTAGAACGTGACGGCACAGGGGCCTTTAAGTTTGAACATTTACCAGAGCTTGATTACGAAGTGATGGATGTACAGGCCTCTGATGTAACGCGACCACACTCGTACTTTGAAGACGGCAAAGACCCTGATGAGCAACTACAACTGCCTAAAAAAGTGATTAAATGCGTATTTGAGCTAAACCAAATACATCATACAGGCTGTATCATTTTTGAAGCTTTGCCAGATAGAATGAAAATTCACCATTACTACCGCTTACTTGACGCCAGTAAAGAACCTGAATTTAAGCGCTTACTAAGTAAGTTGATGCAATATGCTGTTAGCATTACCGATGTAGGCGTTGCTGGTTTTATGAAACTCCCGTATAAAAACACCCGTGAATTTGACTTATGTGCCAAACAACCCGATGAATTCTACCCACGAGATCCAAAAAGAGTCGCTCTGTAATGCGCTGGGCTTAACATAGCCAAACAAAGCCAAAATACAGAACTCACTTTTTTACCTGCCACTTTATAAAGACGTCGCGTAAGTTGTTTTACCGCTCACTTAGCCATTTCTAATACCAATATCAATCCGCAGTAATAGATCATCATTTTGGTATCAACGCTGTTTTATTGTCTCAAGAGTACTTAATTTAGCGAATTGGTACAATTTTCTTACGTGCAATGCACTGATTTAAAGGGAGCAAAATTGGCTTAAGACTTAGTTTTAATTGATGGGTTTCAGGTGCAGGCACGGTAATTTACATGATACTGTGTTTATATACAGTTATGAGTGCTTGTGCCCAATAATATTAAGTACACTGTTTTGAAATGGATTTTTGAAGTCTAAATATGCTTTTTAATTATGTGTTTACAAAGATGTTTATGTGTAGAAAGATGGGTGTATAAAAAACAAGCCATCAAATGCGTTATGAAGCAGTAAAGTGGTTGGGTATTAAAGGGCATGTAAGGAGTAATTATGACATTTGAAGATGCACAAAAAGATATGAATACTTCTTACTGTGCTGGCGGAACCGGCGTTTTAGCATCTGGGGTTATCTGGTGTTTAGCGGGGATAGTTGCACTTCAATACTCATATCAATCAAGCATGCTCGCGCTTTTTTTTGGTGGCATGTTTATACATCCTATCGCTATATTTTTATCAAAAGCACTGAAGCGTTCAGGAAAACATAATGCTAATAATCCGCTCGGAAAACTTGCTTTAGAAAGTACGATAATTTTATTTGTTGGGTTGTTTATTGCCTTTGCTGTAGCAACGTTAAAGCCTGAATGGTTTTATCCAATTATGCTAATGATAATTGGTGTACGTTATTTAATTTTTAATACTTTATATGGCACAAAAGTGTATTGGATTTTAGGGGCTCTGCTTATGATATCTGGCGCGCTGTGCATATTTTTCGCAAGTCATTTTGTAATTGGTGCGTTTACAGGGGCTGCATTAGAAATCGTGTTTGCGGTCGTTATTTTAAATCAATCAAAAAAATTGCATCTAAAAACAACATAACACGCCTTGCTAGTGTGAATTTTAACTGGCAGTTATACAGATTGGAGAAACATGGAAGAACTTTACCTAGAAATAGCGTTTACAATAGCGGTCGCTCTGAACCCTTATTAAAACGCTGTTTATAGTTAAATCGGTTGTCGTTCATGCCACAGCGATAAAACTCATTTTACAAGGAAGAGAAAAATTATGCGTTATTTAATACTTATCTTATTTATTCCATTTTTTACTTTAGCTGAAAGCAATACACAACTAAAAAAGGAATTAATGCAAATGGAAATTCAAGATCAAAGTATCCGCAATAAAATAGGAAAAGTTGGGCTGGCAAAATCCCCCCAAAGAACTCATAAACCAGCTAAAGATAATAGATGAAGCTAATACAACTAAGCTAAAAGCTATTATCAAAGAACATTCATGGCTAACAAAAGAATTGGTCGGTATTGAAGGAGTGAGTGCTGCTTTTTTAATAATTCAGCATTCATCAGATATTGAATTTAAAGCAAAAATGCTCCCGTATTTAGAGACGTCATATTTAAATAATGAAGGTATAACGGGACAGCAACTTGCCTTACTAACTGATAGGGTCATTATTGCTCAGGGCAACAAGCAACTCTATGGCACTCAGGCTGACTTAATCGAGGGTCAAATTGTATTTAGTCCTATTGAAAACAAGGCTAATGTTGATAAACGTCGAGCAAAAATGAAAATGCCACCACTCGATTTTTATAAAAAGTTAATGGAAGAAATGTACGGTATAAAAGATCACCCTGAAATAGATCTTAATTAATACAACGATAAAAGCAAAATTAAGCTCTTTTAAGACAGGTTTTCGGTGGGATCTTAATGGTAGAAATGAAAAAGTTTATTTTACTGGTTTTAGCTGTGCTTACTTTGACTTCTTGTAGCAAGCCTTTGCCAGCGGATAAGTTATCTTACGTAGGTGAGTGGGAAAGCAAAGAAATGTACTTGCTTATCCATCAAGACGGTACGGTGGTATATGAGAGGGTCCAAGATGGTGGGTCAACATCTATAAACGCGCCGTTAAAAGAGTTTATAGGAGACGACTTTGTAGTAGGTGTGGCTTTTTTAACCTCTAATTTCGATGTGACAGAAGCACCACATTTGGTTGGTGACGAATGGGTAATGGTTGTTGATGGCGTGAGATTAACAAAAAACCAAGGTTATTAGATATTGCTGTAAATATTTATAGGAACTTACTTAAATAATTAATATTAGGTTGTTTTTATTATAAGAGATTCTTACTTTAGAAGCGTGTATTTGCGTTATTTAGTGTTTCAAAAGGGATGTTATGAATAAATTATTATTTTTTATTGTTTTTTTCGTTATTAGTAATGCTCAAGCAGCTGACGCGACTTATTTCTCAGAACTAAAAGCCGAGCTTGATCAGGCTGTACCAAAGATTTTAGATAAGCATAAAGCCCCTGGTGTTGCCGTTGCCTTTGTTCAAGGCGAAGAGGTTACCGGATTTCTTTCTTATGGCTTTGCAGATATTGAAAGTCAAAAAGCCATTACAGAAAATACCATGTTTAATGTAGGCTCAATATCAAAAGTAGTGACTTCGTGGGGGGTTATGCAGTTGGTGGATCAAGGTAAAGTTGAACTTGATAAACCAATAAATAATTATTTAAAACGCTGGAAGATACCTAAGTCTGAGTTTGGAACTGAAAATGTAACGTTAAGAAATGTTCTGTCGCATACATCGGGCTTGTCTCTCGGTCCTTATTTTGGCTGGGGCTCACCGACAGATGTTCCTTCGATTGTAGATTCATTAAATGGCAAGAATAATGGTGCAGGCGATGTAAAAATAATACATACACCAAATACAAAATGGTCATACTCAGGTGGTGGGTACTCTATTGTTCAGTTACTCATAGAAGATGTATCGGGTTTAAGTTTTGAAGACTATATGCAGAAAAATGTACTTAAGCCGTTTGGAATGAATAACTCAACATTTAATGTAACACCTGCTGTTATGAGTAAATCAGCAACACCGTATGATGAAAATGCAAAGAAAACATCCATGATCTACTTTGCTGAGCAAGCCGCTGCGGGTTTACAAACAACTGCTATTGATTTAGCACGATTTAATTTAGCCGTGCTTAAAAATAAGGAAAATAAATACAATGGCTCTCGTTTTATATCACAAGCTCTAATTAAAGAAATGATTACACCTGTAGCAAATACAGGGGGTCGCTGGAGTATGAGTTATGTTGTCGATTCAGAAAATAAAAGTTTAGGGTTCGCTGGATTTAACCAAGGGTGGATAGCGTTAACACGGTCGATTACAGACCAAAATAGAGGCTACGTTATACTTACCAATAGCAGCATAGGAAGCGTTAGTAATGATATTGATAATCTTATTTTATCTAAACTGCGCAAGCCTAAAAGTGAGTAGTTTATAGCAACTAAGCTTACTTAATAGGTATTTTTGATACTTAATAAGGTGGTTATGTTGAAAAGCATAGAGATAATAACAATCTATTTAGTATAGAGCTCAATAATAGGGAGTCGTACTGATGAATCAATTAACTGAAAAAACGATTACGTGTCCGTATTGTGGTGAATACATTGATGTATTATTAGACCCCGCTGATGTTGATCAGCAATACATAGAAGATTGCCAAGCTTGTTGTAAGCCTATTAATTTTTTGGTTTTTGAAAGCGCTGATGAAACGCTTTCAGTGACAGTATCCAGTGATGATGCTGGTTATGGGTTTGCGTCTTATTAGATTACGGATTGTTAGCTATTTTTATGCTTAACGCTACATTAAACAAAAACCTGCATATTGCAGGTTTTTGAATGTTAAAGTTTTATGGCTTCTGAGCTTCTATGATCTCAGTGATCCCCTCAGCCGAGAGTATTTCTATCCAATATCCATCTGGGTCTTTAATAAAGGCTAAGCCTTTCATTGAGCCATCATCAGGCTTTTTCACAAACTCAACATCATATTTAGCAAAGCGTTCACAGGCTGCGTATACGTCAGGCACGCTAATACCTATATGACCAAACCCTTTGGGTTCGTTATTACCATTATGGTAACCCTCAAAGCTGTCGTCGTTTTCAGTGCCCCAATTATGTGTAAGCTCTATAAGCGCTGGGCGGCGAAATACCCACTGTGCTTTTTCTTTATCAGTCCCTTTTGGTATAGCTTGCTCATAGCCTAAAAAGTACAGTGTAAATTCCATTGCCGGAAAATCGTACTTGCCTAATAGTTTCATTCCTAAAACGTTTTGGTAAAACTCTAATGAAGGCTTAGGATCTTTTATACGCAGCATTGTTTGTTGCATTACATAATCTTGTGTCGCATTTGCGATTTGTTCTGGCGATTCATTGTAGTCAGACATACATGACCTTTGAAAAGTGAGAGGTGAAAAAACATAAATGTAGTGTAGTAATCATAATCAACCTTCATTGAAATTTAAACCATGATACGTAAAGGCTATCTAATAAAGTGAACTATTTTCTTTAAAATAGGTGTATCTGTTTATGTCACTTAATACACGGGCCGATGCTATTAAAGACTGAGCAGATATTTATAAACCAAGGAAGAAATAACGATGTAGGTTTTACGAAAACGTCTAACAAATTGACTTAAATTGATTGGAACTTTGATTAGTACTTTTTTAACAGATACTTTTTAACTGGTACTTTTTAACAACTACTTTTGATTAGTCGTAAAAAAGCAGAGAAACAACCTAAATAAGCCGCTCTTAAAACGGCTCATTTAAACTTAAAACATGAAGCTAGATTAATTACCCCAAGGGTTGCTCGCGCTTGAACGCTGTTTACGCGCACGGGCTTTTTGTTTCGCTTCTTTTTTCTCATGAATGCGTTTTGCATCAGTAAAACTAAGCTCACACGGCTCACCAGGTTTTTGATCTGCTGGGATCACGCGATCGCGTGGTGGTAGCTCGTAGTTAACGTCATCAGGGCGCGGTAAGTTTTTTAGGCGGTACAGATAAAAGTTATCGACCTTTTCTTGCGCCCATTGAGTTTTTCGCAAAAACTTAACGGCAGATTTTACATCAGGGTTATTTTTAAAGCAGTTTAAACGCAGGTAGGCATGGAGTAATTCCCAGCCATACTGGTCAACAAGTTCAGTGACAACCTGCTCAATGCCCACACCCTGTAGTGGGTTATTGCTGAAAATTTCTTTATTACTCATTCGACTGTCCGGTATTTCTCAAAACTAGGGTAAGTATAATTGCCTTTACCCTAGTTTTATACCTAACGAAGCAAGAAACTGTATTTTGAGTGGTTATTCTTTACAGTTAACCACAACACGGCCACGTATTTCGCCTTTTAATAACGCATCAGCATGGCTAATGGCGTCTGATAATGGAATTTCTCGCGAAATTGTATCTAGATACTCAGGCTCAACTAACTCGCTCAGACGTTGCCATGCTTCGATACGGTCAGCTTTAGGGCGCATGACACTGTCTATACCTATTAAGCTGATACCACGAAGAATGAATGGCGCAACGGTTGCTGGGAAATCCATGCCTTGTGCTAAACCACAAGCTGTAACAACACCCCCATAGTTAATTGATGCACAGACATTTGCCAGTGTATGACTACCTACCGAATCAATGGCTGCCGCAAATTGTTCTTTGGCAAGTGGTTTACCAGCAGTGGAGAACTCATCGCGTGATAAAACACGTTTTGCTCCAAGTTTTTGTAAGTGTTGGGCCTCGTTCATACGACCCGTTGTTGCTACAACGTCAAAACCGAGCTTATTGAGTAAGTAGATGGCAAAACTTCCCACTCCACCATTTGCTCCTGTCACTAATACTTCGCCGCTTTGTGGGCTAATACCGTGCTTTTCAAGCGCAATAATACTCAGCATTGCGGTGTAGCCTGCGGTGCCAATTTGCATTGCTTGTTTAGGGGTTAAATTAGCGGGGAGGGGAATGAGCCAATCGCTCTTCATTGAGGCTTTTTCGCTAAGACCGCCTAAATACTTTTCGCCAACACCAAAGCCATTTAATAATACGGTGTCGCCCGGTTTAAATTCGTCAGAATCGGACTCGCTAACCGTGCCTGCAAGGTCAATACCTGGGATCATAGGAAATTGTCTTACCACTGGTCCTGCACCCGTTATCGCCAGAGCATCTTTATAATTTAGGGTGCTGTAGTCAACATCAATATTAACATTATGCTGGTGGATGCTCTCAACAGGAAAATCTGTGTACTTGGCGTGATAGCCTTGATCATCTTTATTTATAACTATCGATTTGGCTGATGTTGTCATGGTTGACTCCTTTTAGACCGATCGTCTTTTAATGGTTAAATTAAAACCGTTAATTGATTTATAACGGCTTTATAAGATTAAACGTAAAAATTGTGCTGTATAAAGGGTAAGAGGTTCGCTTGATTTATCAAGCTTTGAGCGCATAACGGCACCTTCCCAGCCAATCCAAAAAAATTCAGCAAGCATTTTGCAGTCTGTTGATTTTGCGATTTGTTTTTGTTCTTTCGCTTCAATTAAACACTGCTCAACTAATTGCTGCCAATGCGTATACGCTTGTTTAATGCGGGCTATCATTGCGTCATCAAGGTGGCTGAGCTCTTGGTTAAGATTGCCAATAAGGCACCCTCGTTTAAACGCATATTTTGCCATGCCTTGTTTGGCATCGTTAGCAAATAAAACAACGCGTTCAAGTGGACTAATGGCGCTATTAGTGAGATGGCGTTTAAGCTTTGCTTGAAAGTAACTGTCGTAAGCATCGATTAAGGCTAAACCAAAATCATTTTTACTTTTAAAGTAATGATAAAAAGAGCCTTTAGGCACTTGCGCCGACTTTAAAATTAAATCGATACCTGTGGCGCTAAAGCCTTTTTCAGTTAATACAGCTAACCCTGTATTAATTAGCAGTGCGCGGGTATCTGCATTTGTGCGCTCAATTTTTGGGGGCCTGCCACGACGGCTTGGCTGTATTATTTTTGTTTCCATAGCTCAATATTAGACCGATCGGTTTTTAACATGCAAGCAATTTGTTGTTTAAATTGTAATCATAATAAAAATGTCATAATTACAAATTAATGGGGAACTTTACTGAAATAGCCTGTGTCACAAATAATGGCTATGCAATTTATAGCTCGTTTTTACTGTATTTATAGGTGGTTTGAAATATAGAGGTATGACCACTTAAAGGTTTTAAATGTTAATTCAGTTGATCATCAGCACGTTACTCATTGTCAATTTATTTAATTGCTTTTGTCATTTGAATTTAACAGTTTTATTAACTATTCATTAAATGTAGATGTCAATTTCGCTACATATCTATAAATATAAAAGGTGAGGATATTACCTATGAAGAGACAGAAAAGAGATCGTTTAGAAAGAGCTCATTCTCAAGGTTATAAAGCAGGCTTGGCAGGCCGTTCCAAAGAACAATGCCCTTATCAACAAATTGATCCTAAATCAGAATGGTTAGGTGGATGGCGAGAAGCAATAGAAAACCGAAATATGTTCAAAACTTAAAATAGGCATCTTATTTACGCAAAAAAGCCCCAAAGGGGCTTTTTTGTTTCTGCATTATGGGGTTATTAGAATGCAGTTGTATCTTGGAAAAGACCTACTTTAAGATCTTTTGCTTCATAGATTACACGACCGTCTACTTCTACAGTACCGTCAGCCATACCCATGAACAATTTACGCTTGATAACACGCTTCATATCTAAACGGTAAGTTACTTTTTTAGCCGTTGGTAAGATTTGACCAGTAAATTTAACTTCACCTACACCCAGTGCACGACCAAGACCTGGGCCACCTGACCAGCCAAGGAAAAAGCCAACTAATTGCCACATTGCATCTAAACCAAGACAACCCGGCATTACTGGATCACCTTTAAAATGGCAGTCGAAAAACCAAAGATCAGGGTTGATATCAAGTTCAGCAACGATTTGACCTTTACCGTGTTCACCACCATCGGCAGTGATAGAAACGATACGATCCATCATTAACATGTTATCGCTTGGAAGACGACAATTGCCTTCGCCAAACATTTCACCTTGACCACAAAGGACCAATTCTTCTTTTGTATAGCTGTTTTTAGGTTCCATAACTCTTTTTCATCGCTTAGAAATTGCCCCGTACTTTAGCGTACACTTGTACGCTAAACAACTCGGAGCAGTTAATTTTTTGCTATTTTTCGTTTGTTTTATGACCATTTAATTAAACTGTTGCTGTTAAAGGGAGATAAAACCGCGCATTGTGTATTAAAAATCATTATAATTGCTGTGATTCTTTAACCAGTCTAAAGGAAATTTATGATCCTTTTTGTAAACTCACTGACAGTGATTGATTTTTCTTACTTGTGTAATAAACGCGGCGCAGTTGGCGAGAGCTGGATTGTTGATTTAACCCTGCATGGCCAACTTAATGATGAGTCTATGGTGCTTGATTTTGGTTTAGTTAAAAAACAAATCAAAGGCATTATTGATGAATGTATTGATCACAAACTTGCCGTGCCTGCGAAACTAAACGGTTCACTTACTCAACACGATGAGCACAGCGTATTAGATTGTCATTTTGGTGACAACCATCACTTAGCGATGAGCGCACCAAACCAAGCCTTTTGTTTAATTGATGCCGACGTGATTGATGAGCACTCAGTAACCGCGTTTTTAATTAAAACGATAATGCCGCAATTGCCTAGCAACATCGAAAAAATTGAAATTAATTTATACCCTGAGCGCAGCCAAAGTTTTTACTACCACTACAGCCATGGTCTTAAAAAGCATGATGGCAATTGTCAGCGCATTATTCATGGTCACCGTTCGCAAATTGGTATTAGCCTTGATGGCATGGCTATGCCGCGTTTGCAAAAAGAGTGGGCCGATAAATGGGAAGATATTTATTTAGCGACAGCTGAAGACGAAGTCAGCAAAGCAGAGTTAAAACATGTTACAGCAGAAGATAACGATGTGTGCTTTGCGTATACATCGCAGCAAGGCTACTTTGAAATGGCCATTGCTGAATCGCGTTGCGACATTTTACCTTGCGATACCACGGTTGAATGCATAGCTGACTATCTTAGCACGCAAGTTAAAAACGAATACCCAGAGTCTGAGGTGAAAATCACCGCGTACGAAGGGGTCGGCAAAGGATCAATTAGCTATGCGTAAGGGATTACTGCTAACCGCGTTGGCAAGTTTGTTGTCTATACATGTAAATGCGGTTGAACTAAAAGGACATTTAACCCAAGGTGGTTTAGTCACAGGCCAACTTGAAAACGTTAAAAGTGTGAGTTTTAACGGTGAAAACTTAAAATTGTCGCCTCAAGGTGAATTTGTATTTGGTTTTGGCCGTGACGCAGACACAGAGCACACATTAACGTGGGTTGATAATGACGGTGTCGAGCATGAGCAAGCCATTGTTATTACAAAGCGCGAATACAAGATTGACAAAATTACAGGCGTGGCAAAAAAGTATGTTTCGCCGCCCAAAGAGGTATCTGAGCGAATTTCTCGTGAAGCGGTTGCTGTACGAAAAGCGCGAGAAGTTAATTCTGACCTCCGTTATTTTTTAGATCCGGTTTATAAGCCAGCACAAGGCCGTATTTCGGGTGTGTATGGCAGCCAGCGTTACTTTAACGGTGAGCCACGTAGACCACACTTTGGTTTAGACATCGCAAATAAAACTGGCAGCCCTGTGTATGCGCCTGTCAGTGGTACCGTTGTTTTTGCTGAGCCTGATTTATATTACTCTGGTGGCACGTTGATTCTTGACCATGGCCATGGTGTGACTTCGACTTATATTCATTTAAGCAAATTAGATGTAAAAGTAGGGGATACCATTACCCGAGGCGATAAAATCGCTGAGATAGGTGCAACGGGCCGAGTAACAGGACCCCATTTAGACTGGCGTTTTAATTGGAAAAATGAACGCCTTGACCCTGCGCTAATGATGCAAGACACATTAGCTAATGAAAAGTAGAGACTATGACACAACAAATCGATCGTGACGCTATTATTGCCCAGCGTATTGCTGACTCAACAACGTCGGTAACAAAAACAGTATTTCCTGGCCGTACTAACCACCACAACACCTTATTTGGTGGTGATGCGTTAGCGTGGATGGATGAAGTTGCTTTTATTGCTGCAACTCGTTTTTGTCGTAAACCTTTAGTAACGATTTCGTCTGACCGTGTTGACTTTAAAGAAGCGATTCCTGCCGGTACGTTTGCAGAACTTATCTCTAAAGTAGTCTATGTTGGTAATACCAGCCTAAAAGTAGACGTAGAGATATTTTTAGAGAGGATGCATAAAGACGATAAGCATCTTGCTATCTCGGGTAGTTTTACGTTTGTAGCGGTTGATGATAACCACAGACCAACACCGGTTGTGTGCGATAAAATGATCTACGGTTTCGACAGCTAACACACTTAAAGATAACCAAAATAAATAAGTACCTGCGGGTACTTATTTAATCCACTCAAAAGAACACATCATACTATATATTGTAATATGTATTACTCGGCACTTATGAATACTTTGCCTTAAATTAAACAGGGGATACCTGAATATGCAATTTAAGAGAAAAGCAAAAAAGTGTTTAAAATTGCCCGTAACAAGGTAATAAAAAGCCCCACATATGCAGGGCTATCGTCTTTTTAACTAACAGCATAACTTTTGAAGTTGCAGTACAGTGTTTTAATTTAAAGTACCATTGCTGCTATCCAACCCGATATCAGTAGCGGAATATTAAAGTGAATAAATGTGGGTACCACTGAATCCCAAATATGATCATGTTGGCCGTCGGCGTTCAATCCAGACGTTGGTCCTAAGGTAGAATCAGAAGCAGGGGAGCCCGCATCACCTAATGCCCCAGCAGTACCAACAAGTGCAGCCGTTGCCATAACAGAAAAGTTAAGTTCTAAGCACAGTGGTACAAAAAGGGTCGCAATAATTGGCACCGTAGAAAAAGAACTACCAATGCCCATGGTGATCAATAGGCCAACTAATAAAATGAGTGCAGCGGCAAGCGGTTTGTTTCCTTCTATCATACCAGCAGCAGAGCTTACTAATGAGGTAACGTCGCCAGTTGCTTTCATAACGGAAGCAAAGCCTTGTGCCGAAATCATAATAAAGCCAATCATTGCCATCATGGCTACACCTTTACTAAAAACGTCGCTGTTCTGCTCCCACTTAACAATACCAAACAGACTAAATATCATAACTCCAACAAGGCCACCTAGAATCATAGAACCACTCACATTTTGAGCCAGCAACGAGCAAAGTACGGCAGCAATACCAACAGCCAATACCTTTTTTGGTTGTTCGATAACGACGTCTTGCTGTTTTTCTGTTAGGGCGTGAGCCTCATAATGACGTCGCTTTTTGTAGCTAACAAATACCGCGATAATTAACCCAACTAACATGCCAAGCGCAGGAATTATCATAGCGATAGGGACTTGTGTATTCACAAGTTCTAAACCGTTTTCAGTGAGGTTTTTATGTAAAATTGAATATAAATAGATTCCACCAAACCCATACGGAAGAACCATATAAGAGGTTGCAAGACCAAAAGTTAAAATACAGGCAATGGCACGTCTATCTAATCGTAGCGTGTTAAATACAATAAGTAACGGGGGAATTAATATAGGAATAAATGCGATATGTACCGGGACTAAGTTCTGCGACGAAATCGCACACAATAATATGATGCTTAAAATTAAGTAGCTTAGGGTTGTTTCGCCTTTGTGGCTGTTATCATTCACTTGCTTGAGCAATTTGGCTGCTAAAATACGTGTTAACCCTGACTTAGAAATAGCCACAGCAAATGCACCTAGCATTGCGTAACTTAGTGCTATTTCAGCGCCGCCCGATAACCCATCGTTAAATGCATTAAGCGTATCTGACAAGCCAAGCCCAGCCGTTAAACCGGCAACAATGGCACTTAGTGTCATCGCGACAATGACATTAATACGGCAAAGTGTCAGTACCAGCATTAATATAACGCCAACAATTACTGCATTCATATTGTTCTCTATTTTGCTGTTTTGAGAGAGTTTAACAGAACTCGAGCAGTGGTTTTACGTTTTTGAGTAAATGCGAGCTGTTGATAGCGCACTTCGATGATTATCTGTTCAAATTTAGCCAATACGCTGGATAAATGGGGCTTTTGTTTTTTTATATTTGCAATGTTTTGCAAAGGAGTAAGAGTGACATCTGTTTCAATACCCCGTTTATTCGCCCAACGGTAAAGCTGTTCTATTTCGTTAATAAGTGGCTCATTAGAGAGAGGCGTGCGCTTTGAATAGAAAAAGTAACCTAGAAAAACAAAGGCCAGCGTAGCCAAAACTACAAGTGGTGTTATCCAGTTCGCTTTATTTCCAAATAATGATTTTAAAAAGTTTTGTTGTGATTGCTGATCAAATGTCAGCACCCAATTTGTCCATTTATAATCTAATTCTTCAAGGTGATTTCTAAGCCAATTTATTGCTTTAAAGTGACTCCAGCGTTTTAGGCCAAACCCTAAATTTTCATTAAAGCTTTCATTTAATTCGCTTAATTGTGATAACGAGCCATTTAACCGCTCTGGAGCAACAACCGCGGTTGCATCAAACACATGCCACGCATTATTAAAATGTACTTCTACCCAGGCATGGGCATCGTATTGATAGACGTTGAGTGTTGAACCTTGCTTTTGTTCGCCGCCTAAGTAACCAGAAACTACACGCGCAGGAACTTTGGCAACCCTGAACATAAAGGCTGCTGTACTTGCGTAATGTCCACAAAAGCCACGTTTATTATCAAATACAAACTGGTCAATTGTATTCTCGCCAGTCATTGCTGTTGGTGTGAGTGTGTAGCTAAATGCTTGTTCATTAAAATAGCGCAATAAAGCATTAAAATAGGCTTCTTCGTTGGTATTTTTTTCAGCGAGAGATAATGACAGTGTGCGCGTTTTAGGGTTCACGTTGCCAGGAAGTCGCGTATACAGTCTTTTTTCAAAGTCAGACAGAACAACATTATTTAATGAGCCGCTTTTAACGGTGTATTTTATATTCTTATTTAAATTGCCTTTGCGTTTTAGCAAACCATTATAGGTGGAGACTACAGCCGTATTATCACTTGTTGCGTACCCCAAACCATATAACCAATTAGCCGATGAAGGCTCTGCAATAACTTGATATTGAACGTAGTTTTGAGGGGCAACTGGCTTGCGAGTAAGGTTAAACTGTTGAGATTTTAAAATGTCCGATATTAACCATTCGTTACCATTAAACTCATCATGAATAAGGCTTCGCCAATAATAGGGGGGCTGCAGAGCTGTATTATTAGGCTCTTCAACTCTAAAAACTAGCTCGTCTGATTCTGCCAATTTGGCAATAGAAAACGGGTTTACCTGTTCAGACAAACCTGTTTTAGCAAGCTTTGGCCCCGGTAATTGCCAAAAAGCAGGAAGTCTTGGTAAAAATAAAATTAGAAATGCAGCAATAGGTAAAGCGAACAAAATGGTCTTAACACTCTGTTTATTAGCCGTTTTAAAGCTATTAGGGCTGTCTAAATAGCCAAGGACTGCAAAATTAACGATATATAAGCTGCTTACCAGCAATGTTTCGAGTAAACCTTGATGAAAGAGATACAGGGTCGATAAGTTAAAAAACACGAGTAAACACACGGTTTGATATTGCTTGGTTGTTCGCGCTTGCAATAGTTTAAATGTACTTGCAAGTAGCATCATTGAAACAAATAACTTAACTGTGTCAGACACACCGACAACAACAAATAAAGCGATTAGACAGGCCGCAGCTAAAATATTAGCCACCTTACCATTGAGTTTTTTATAGAACTTTCCAATTAATAAATTAAGGCAGCTTAAAGAAATTAAAATGGCGAGAAAAAGAGCAGGGACTTCAGTAAACAAAAATCCACTCATAATGATGAATATGAATGAAAGTGCCGAATTTATTAAGCCTGCATTATGCATCTTCAGCATATTTAAAACTCCGCCAGCGCTTGAAGGCATGATTTTTGATGTTTTAAACCGCAACCCGAAGCAACCTCACTATTTGGCAACGTTAAAGAAAATGTAACGTGCTGTTCAGTGAGCTTATTGACTAAATAACATAGTTGACTGAGCCTAGTTTCAGTATTGCCGTTTAACTTATTAAAGTTAAGTGCCATTTTGGCAGACGAATGACTCGTAAACTCCTTGCTGAGTAACTGCTGAGTTTTTGCGTAGTGTTTCCAAGATACTTTATTAAGTGCTGTACCGGGGATAAAAGGAGACAGTTGGTGAAAATCATCCGATCCCGGCTTTTGTTGGCTTTCATGCTCTTCGCTATCGCCTAATTCCAGTGTGTCAAAAACTAAACTAGGGTCATCGATTGGCTCTGGGTATATATAAATTGCATCACTGGGCTGAATATAACTCCATACAGACACAAGCCCAAAAGGAAAAGAGCTATAAATTTGGACTTTTTCGAAGCAATAACGCCCACGTTTGTCTAAGTTTAACGAAATATGCGTATTTACTACTTCGTTATTACCGACATCAATGAGCTGTGATTTTGTATTTTTATATCCAAGCGCAACACCTTGACACGCGCTCTTAGCTTTTATAGAAAAATGAGCGCTTGGTTGATTGGGTGCATAGCATGGCATTACGTGATTAAACTTTACACTGAGACCACGTAGATTTTTATAACCCGTTAAAATGGCGAACACTAATAAAACAACCATGAGGTACGCCATCGCTAAAATAAGGTTGTTTTGATAATTAATACCCATCACAAAATTTAACAGTGCCACAAATAGAAATTTAGCTCCTAAGCGCGATGGCAAAACGTAAATTGTATTATGACGCAGTGTAATCTCGTTTGTTTTATGCTTATTTTTTAATAACTTATTTATAAAAAAGTGCGTAACACGAGTTGCAAAAGTAGGGCGCTTAAGCATCTTTTACAAGCTAACAGGAACATGTTTTAGTGCATAAGCACTGTCATCTTTATTCAACCCAAGACGGTGATCGGTCACACTTGCAAACACCGCTTGAACGTCTTCAGGTAAAACAAAATTACGTCCTTCAATGTAGGCCCATGCTTTAGCTGCACGAGAAAGCGCAATAGATGCTCTTGGCGATAAAGGATTAACAAAGTGCTTGTCTTGGCGAGTAAATGCAACTAACTCTAAAATATAATCAACAACGGCATTGCTGAGTGTGACCTGAGTAATTTCTGTTTGAATAATAGAGAGTTGCTCAGTTGTTATACGCACGGGTAAATCGTCGTAGTTACGATTATTTAAACCCAAAATTAAGTTTTTTTCAGCCTGTTTATCAGGAAACCCTAAACTAATTCGCATAAAAAAGCGGTCTAACTGTGACTCAGGTAAAGGATATGTACCAGACTGATTTACTGGGTTTTGTGTAGCAATCACAAAAAAAGGCGATGGCAGGGCGTGTTTAACAGAGTCGACCGTGACTTGCTTTTCTTCCATTGCTTCTAACAGAGCGCTTTGTGTTTTAGGACCCGCGCGATTTATTTCATCTGCAAGCACAACTTGGCTAAAAACAGGCCCTTGATGAAATGAAAAAGTGTGTGCTTTGGCATCAAATATATTTGTTCCTAATATATCTGACGGAAGTAAGTCACTGGTAAATTGAATGCGTTGATACGATAAACCTAAAACCGCCGCAAGTGCATGCGATAAAGTGGTTTTACCCATACCTGGTAAGTCTTCAATTAACAAATGACCTTGGCTGAATAAACAGGCTAATGCCAACTTAATTTGTTGTTGTTTACCAAATATTACTGTCGATAGGTCATCTATAACGCGTTCAATAGTCGAATTCATAAACTTCTTAATTTGTTATGGTTTACATCAATTCTAGACGTTTCATAACAGTATCGACTTTTTTTGCGTTAAATGGTTTAGCAATAAAACCTTTCGCGCCAAGTTCCCACGTGTTTTGTACATTTTCGAGACTGTTGTGGCCAGAGCACATAACAACATGTGTGTGTGGGTAGTTGTCGTTTAAGTATTCTAAAATCTCTGTGCCGTCTGTGTTGGGGAGCTCTATATCGAGAAAGATGACGTTAGGCGATTTTTCTTCAATAACTGTTTTAGCTGATTCAAAATCTCGGCTTTCTAAAATATCTTCAAAGCCAAGGCCTGTTAATATCTGATTGAGATAGTCTCTGATATCTTGCATATCATCAATTATCAAAATGGGTTCTAACGGTTTCACAAATTCCATATTGTTTACATCTTATCGTTACATCTTAGTTTGATAGTTTTAATATATGCCATGCAATACCTAAGCTCAAGAAACAGTCGATAATTAAATGGATTATATAGCAAAACAACCACCTAATGTCCGATACCGTCTAGTATTGGACTTAGTATCACTGAAGACAGCGCTCAGATAGATACAAACCATTACTTCCTATAATTTATATTATGTTAAATAGCATAAATATTTATATAATTAAGTTCATTGCCTTGTAGATTTAACGTATTTTCACCTGCTTTTGTACAAAGATGCTCTTTTACATTGTGAGTTATAAACCAATTTGTATTTGTCATTTTTACCACGTTTAATTTAAACGAACTGATTTACACTCACTCTCATTTAAGTGGTAATCTGTCACTACACTGTTTGTCTGTTTAAATACACATTGCTTTACTAGCGTTACGGTTTGCACGGTCTGGTTATTTATTAATTTTTAGAGATGGTTGTTTTTAGATATCACACGTTGAATCTTATGTGCCTTATAATTTCATCAACAGGATTGAGTTTTTACAACGCTCTGTTCGTTATAACGAAAGCCACGTCGATGCCCTACAAGCTCAAATAGAACACTTGTATGACCTAGTTGAAGCCAGTGAAACCCTTAAAATCATTGGTAATGACCTAATCAAAATGAGTGATCAGCTTGCTCTTAAAGATATTGTTTTGAAGTATGGAGACAAAAAAACTGCATAGAATTTGCCGCACATTTATTTGTGCGGCATCATAGTACTTTAAAGTATTATTTGCAGAAATAAATGAATATAAATGATTTTAAAATAGCTCACCCGTCTGCAGTTGAGTGCGGACATCATTCTTTATATCGATTCATGCCAATTGTTTCTGATGAGACAAAAGATGCAAGGTATTTAGAATGCTTATTGACCGATGGTTACTTGTTCTTGTCTACTCCTTCAATGTTCAATGATCCTTTTGAATGCAAGCCTCATTTCTCAATGTCTAACACAAATGTTCCTGAGCTTCGAAGGTATCTATTAATTGAAGCAAGAAAAAGTGCTAGAAGAAATAGAACCAAATTTAATTATGACGCCGCTAATAAAATTGCAACTAAGTTTATCACTGATCATGACGCAGTTGACAATTTGATAAATAAGAGTCTTATAGAGGTTTTTCAAGAGAGTCGAATTTGCTGTTTTTCACCTAATCGAGATAATCTACTATTTTGGTCACATTATGCTAAGTCACATAAGGGGATATGCATAGAATTTGATTGCGCATATCCACCTATGAATGGTGCTAGAAAAGTAAAATACACAGATACGTACCCTTCTGTGGTTTATCCGTTTCCATCTGAACTAGATTCAGTAGTTCCTGTTTTAACAAAATCTAAGGAATGGAAATATGAACAGGAATTTAGAATTGCATTAAGAGAGAATAACCCTCAGTTTGTTATAGGTACCAAATACTTAAATTTAGATGAAGGCGCAATTAAGAGTGTTACTTTAGGAGCATGCATATCGGATGAAGAGAAAGAAACAGCAATAAAAATAGCTCGTGAAAGTAAATTTACGCCTAAAATATTCCAAGCAAAATTATCTAAATCAAAGTTCGAGTTAGTTTTTGAAGAAATAAAATAAAACCCGCTTATAAAGCGGGCATTGGTGACTTAACCTTACTTTAATGCTTCTGATAACGCACTTACTAATTCATCATCAAGCTTGTTTTCAGACTTGCTAGCTAAGTGCTTAGCCGTAGCTAAACAGACACGTTTTATAAATGCTTCGGTTAGCAATTTAGCTGCTAAATATTTACCTAATGTCGCTATCATAATTTATCCTGTAGTTTAGTAATATCTTCACCGTGTTTTTTGATGACTTACTTTATCCAAGTAATGTCTGTTTGCATTGCGGTGGCGAACGCGCCACCAATTTGCACAATGATTACGAATAACACATTGATTGAGTTTGCACCGATGGCCATACCCTACCCCTTGGCCGCTATCGTTATGATTTCAGCGTTTATAATGCAAGGTTATCCATCTGTTTTATAATGCAATTTTCTTATGACAACCAATTTCCTCTATAAAATAGTGATCATGGCTGACTATGATAAACCCGCCATTAAATGCGTGTAATGCATCGGCTAAAAGCTGTTTTGATTCAAGGTCTAGGTGATTATCGGGCTCGTCGAGTAACAAAAAAACATGCTTTTCAATATGGCTTACGATACACATTGCGAGTTTCATTTTTTCGCCACCACTTAACTGTGCGGCTTGTTTATAAACGTCGTCTTTTCTGAAGTTTAAACTAGCAAGGAGTGTTCGGGCTGTATTGTGGGTTAACTCGCGGCAATAGAACATTAGGTTATCAAGCAGGGTTAAGTCATTATTTATTAATGAAAAATGTTGGTCTAAATAATAGAGTGGTTGATTAACATGTATCTGCCCTGCTCTAACTGGCAATTTAGCCATCATCGTTTTTAAAAGTGTTGATTTGCCGGTGCCATTGGCGCCCGATAAATGTATTTTTTCATCATTATAAAGCGATAAATTTAAGGGGGTGTGCGAACCATACTGCAATACAACGTTCTCGAGTGTTACTGCTTTTTGGCGTTTAAACTCTGTTTGATTTAAATAGAACTGTTGGGGTTTTATTTGCTCAAGTTGAGATATAAGCACTTGCTTATTTTTAGTGATTTGCGCCTCTCTTTTTGCTGCGTTTTTACTTTGCGATGATTGATTTGCTGAGGCTCTGTCTTTTTTAGCATCTTGAAGCACTTTGGGCTGGCTGCCTGATTTTTGAAGCTTTGTGCCTTTATTCGCGCGTTTTTCTGCTTTTTGTTTATTAACGTGCTGTTGAGCTTCAAGCTTACTTTGTTGTTTTGTCGCTGTATTAAGCTTGTTTTCTAATGCTGTAACATGTTGCTGTTTTTGGCGGGTGTAATCTGTAAAGTTGCCACCATAAACAACTAACCCCAGTGACGATAGTTCCCATATTTCATCAACAATTTCTAGTAACTCTCGGTCATGGCTGATCAGTAATATTTGCCCTGGATATGATTCAATTTGATTTTTTAACCATGCTTTACCCTGATTATCTAAATGATTTGAAGGCTCATCGAGAATCAAAATATCGTGCTTTAAGGTAAATAAAGCCCATAATTTTAATTGACTGAGTTGCCCGCCACTTAAGGAATTCGCACGCGCAGTGGCAGTGATGTTTTTAAGGCCTAATTTATTTAATACAGAATTAAAGCGTTGTTCTAAATCCCAATAACCATCCACTAATGTTAAGTCGTGTTCTGTGAATTGGCCTTCATTAATGGCCTGCAAGGCGTTGAAGTAATGATCAAGCCCTATAGATTCAGCAACTGTGAGGGTATTTAACCGTTTAATGTCGTCGACTTGTTTATATATACCCATTACGCCGCTGCTGTTTACTGTTCCTGACGTTGGCGAGCGCTCTTTACAAAGTAACGATGCTAAAATTGATTTACCACTGCCATTGCGACCAACAAGTGCGGTTGTTTTTGCTGTTAATGACAGTGTTATATTGTTAAACAGACGTTTGCCATTGGCATGCTGAAAGCAAAGGTTAAAAGCGTGAAGTTGTGGCATAGTGCCTCCTGTAATACAGGGGCAGAAAGCGTTGGTAACGCAAAGATATTTTACGCGTGTAAAGTGATAGTGAGCAACGCCTACTAACCCTGTTGGTCCAAAGAAAAAATGAAATTGGATAACAGGTTTAGTTGTTCATGTTGGCGCGTGCTCCTAAATAATGAGACTAGATAATATCCAGCCCTTGCCAAAAAGGCAACGAGTTATGTTAGGCTAATATTCATAGAACGTGAAAGGAGTGCATTTTGAATTTAGTTAATTGCCAAGCCATTCTCAATAATACTGTGCAAGTAAAACTGACACTTGATGCTAAAAAACGTGTTTTTGTTATTGGTGATTTAGATGCCGACCTACCCAAGTTTGAACGTGCGTTAGCATCGGTAAATTTTAATGCAGCAAACGATGTATTATTTGCACTTGGCGATGTTATTGATAGAGGTGCACACAGTGTTGCTCTATTACAGAGGTTTAAAGAGCTGAGTGTTTATATGACTCTGGGTAATCATGAACATATGATGCTCGAATCAGTTCTTGCCCAAGATAGTGGTTATCACGCGTTATGGGTTGAAAATGGCGGGCGTTGGCATTACGAATTAAGCGAGGCTGAACGTATGGATGTTTGCCTGCAACTCCTAAATTGCCCTCTTTCTTACCTTATTGAATATGCAGGCATGACAATTGGTTTGTCGCACACGGTGCCACAAAATTGGCATTGGCAAAATATTCCTCGCAATCATTCTCAAGCCGTTACCGGCTTACTTTGGGATAGATCTATTACAAAACAAGGTAAGGTTTTGCACAACCAAGGCGTCGACTTTTCTATTCATGGCCATAACTCGACCCCTCGGCCCTATTGGATTGGGAACACTTATCACATCGATACAAATTATTTAGGCGGTGAGCCAACACTTGTCGAGCTGAGTTCTTTAATAAGCGACTTTAAACAAGCCCATTCAATGGATTGAAGCAAGTTCAGAGGGAATGTTTTCTTCGAGATACTGCTTGTACTTATACCTTGCGTGCCAAAGCTGTTCATCAGATTCTTGCAGGTAAATAAGTGGACCGGTATTTTTCTTTGCTAAACTGGTTAGTTTAGAATATTCACGGGTATCAATTTTGCCATCGCTAAAGTAACTATTTGAAATTGTTAGAAACTCATCGTCTTTGTACACTTCACTGTGCCAAATAAGAGAACGATACATACTGGCGGTTATTTCGGTTGGCTTATCGTTGCTTTGAAAGATTTTCACTTCAGAGTAAATTGAGTTACCCGTAATTACGATACCAATTAACGATAGCGTTGTGAGAGTCATCATCCATTTCATGCTTTTATCCTCACTATTGATTACTTTAACTATAGGAGGAAAGCGAGATGTTTGATGTTTATTTAATCAATCACAGTTCGAAAAAGTATTTTCAAAATACTTAATTACTGTTTTCTAAGTACCTATTTTGCGCATAGAGCTCACTGAGCCCTATGCGCGTGATACCATTTAGTGAAGTGCGGCTGTAAACGGAATGCTTTCACAGATTTTGGCTTCAGCAATAAGAATTTCTTCTAGTCGTGTATCTACTTCATGCTTGTCGAAATACTCGTAGGCAAGTTCGACAAATAAGTTTTTATGCTTTTCTTCAGATTTCGCGATGGCCACATAAAACTCTTTTTCTTTGCCAGCAGGTAGCGCTTCGGCAACTAATGAAAAGCGTTCATGCCCTCTTGCTTCAATAACACCCGCAACGAGTAGACGGTCCATTAAAAACTCGTCGCGGCCATTTCTGAATAAGCCACGAATTTGCTTAATGTAAGGGTCTTTTTGATCGTTACCCAATGAAATATCGCGTTCCATTAATAGCTTGAGAACTTGCTTAAAATGAATCATTTCTTCAAGCGCTAAGTCGGTCATAGCTTTAACAAGTTTACGACGATCTGGGTAATGCGACAGCATTGACATAGCCATACCCGATGCTTTTTTTTCAGCGGCAGCATGGTCTTGTAAAAAGGTGTTGAAGTCCGCTAAGACACCTTCTGTCCATTCAAAGGGAGTGTGATATTTTAATTCAAACATGATAAGGAACAACTTAACTTATAATGGCGGCGATTTTAACGCATTTTGGTTATAAAATCTTGTGATTGTAACCAAGGGATTTATCTATTTTTCCATTGCGGGTTGAGGCTATTTTGTCGGGGTGTTTTATGTCATTCCAAGCCGTTACTTTACCGGCCATATTCAGTTGTTTAAAAACAATTGGTTGCTCGGTTTGTAAAAATGCTTTGAGTGCGTCAGGGCTATGCTCGTCTGCAACATCAAGTGTTAATAGTTGCTGTTTTTTATCACTAAAATAGTTTTGCACTTGCTGTTGATGCCGCTTGTAACATGCAATAAGGTACTCATCTGATTCGATATCTGCCAGTGTGTAGTGGCCAAACACCTCTAAATAACAGCGTTTTAAATGGCTATTAAAGCCGCCATCTTCGCGCATTAAATTAGTATGCATGCGCGCAAGCAGTTGTCTTATTGAGGGGATCCATTTTGATAAATCACGCTGCAAATTAATAAAAATACTGTTTGGGTAATGCTTATCAAGTAACGGAAACTCACTAAAGACGGGAGTGTCAGCTATAACCTCTGCACTTTCAATTGCCGCTTGTGTATACGCTGTGTGGGCCGTTTTATAGCCTAATTGTAAAAAGCTATAGCAAATACTGGTAGTGCCTGTGCGCGGCAGACCTATTATAAAAATTTTATTCTTCATCTTAATTCGTATTAATTATGTTGGCATGAGAACTGGGGTTGCTTAATGAGTGGCGTTTTAACCCAGTCATTTTAGTGCCATTGCTAACGTTAGCAATGACACCCGCTTTTACCTACATAACTTGTGTAACTAATAACATGAAAGCACTGATAACCAGTGTTAAAAAGGTAAGTATCATACCAAAAGCACGTAATTTAATTACGTTATCAGCAAGCCCGTAGCTGTGACAAAATCGACCTAGTAGCAACATGCTTCCTAAAATATAACAATAATGACTTGATAGACCTTGGTACTCAACCAATAACAATAAGATCAAAGTAAATGGCACATACTCTATAAAGTTTCCATGCGCACGAATTGCTGCTTGCAAAGATGCATCACCGCCATCGCCTAGTGAAATTTGCTTGGCTTTACGAATTTTAATAACACGAAAACTTAACTGAATGTATAAAATCGCCAATATGGCGGCAAAGGTTGAAACGATCACTGTATTTCCAATTCTTATTTAAAGTTAGACGCTTAGCACTATTTGTTGCTAGGCTATAAAATAGGTATTTAAGTTAGCACACTATTATGACTCGATAATGATTAATGTCTAACTGTTCTTAAAGGATATGCATGTTTACGCCAAGAAAAATTGCAGACAATTACCGCGAGATGATCAGCAGTATTGGGTTTTACCCATCGATGCTATCCGTTTTATTTCTTTTGTTTGCTTTAATCACAACTGCGATTGAATACGCAGCTATCACAATGGAAGTTAAGCAATTTTTTGCTGTGCTATTAGTCGATAGTGAAGAAAACGCACGAACCATATTGAGTACCCTTGCCGGCAGTATCATTTCGCTAACCGTGTTTAGCTTTTCAATGGTAATGGTGGTACTTAATAGTGCCAGTGCGAGCCTGTCACCGCGAGTTTTACCTGGTTTGATCACTCGTAAATCGCATCAGCTTGTTTTAGGTTTTTACTTAGGCAGTATCATTTACACCATCATTATGTTGATAAACATACGCGCGATGGAAAACGGTGAAATGGGGATCCCCTCTTTGGGTATTTTCTTTTCTTTGCTGTTTGGCTTAGTGTCGTTGGGGTTTTTTGTTTACTTTATTCATTCAATCTCAAAGGCTATCCAAGTTGATAATGTACTTAACGATTTATTTAAAAATACCAAAAATGAACTCACCTGCATTGTCGCAATGCAAAAAGATACCGATGTTAATGAGTTTCCTAACTTTGATGAATGGCACAACATTAAGAGTGAAACAGAAGGTTATTTTAAAGGGGCTCACAGTGATAAATTATGTGCGCTGTGTAAAGAGCACGATATAAAAATTTATATTGCGGTTAAACAAGGTTTTTTCACTGTTAAAGGCTACCCATTCTTAAAGTGTGATAAAGATTTATCAGACATGCCTGAACTTGTTGATGCCCTGCTCAACTGTTTTATTTTTTATATTGAAGAATACATAAGTGACCATTATCGCTATGGTATGACGCAAATTTCTGAAATTGCCGTAAAAGCAATGAGCCCAGGTATTAATGATCCGGGCACTGCGGTTAAGGCCATTGATATGTTAAGCATTTTACTGATAGAACGCCTTAAAATAAGCGATGTGAATTATTCGCTAAAGCATTCAACGAATAATCAACCTTATTTATACTTGCACGAGACATCGTTTGATGAATTACTGCATGATAACTTCACACCGATTAGAAATTATGCAAAAGGCGATGCTTATGTGATGGTCAATGTACTTGAAGCATTTAAAAATATTTTGTTTAGATCGGCTGATAGCAGTAAAGCGACAGAAAGCTTATTTGTTTATTTAGAGGCTATTGTTGAAGACATTAATAAGCATATAACGAATGAATACGACCGTCAGCAAGTAACCAATATGCTCAAGGCTATTGCGCGTATTTCAGAACACAAAGGAAAGGCGTTGGTGGCAAAGTTTACCACCAACTAACTGTTTAATTTTCGATATAATAAACCGCATAGCTACTTGCAGTGATGGTTATTTCACCCCCATTGTATGCATCAGGTACATAGTTACTCGGTGCTGCATCAGCCATAACCATTTTTTCAGCTCTCATGTAGGGTTGCACTCCCGTGTCGAGTGGGCTATTTGAAGCCGTATAAAGGCCTTTTAACTCAACACCATAATCATTGGCAAACTCTTTTGCTGCGGCACGGGCATCTTTAATTGCCAGTTTTTGTGCCTGCTTTTGTAGCTCTTCATATCGGCTCGATACAAACTGTGTTTGATTTATTTCATTAATACCTGAGTTTACGAGTTGTTGAAGTAAAACAGGGTACTGTTTTGTATCAGTGAGCGTGAGTGATAAATTACGAGTTACACGGTATCCAACGAAGTTTTGTTTGCCTGTTTCACGGTTATACTCCGTTTCGCGTTGAATAGAAATATTAGACGCATAAATGCCCTTTTCTTCTACCCCTTTTGACTTTGCAAGCTTTATAGCTTTTGCCATTGTATTGTCGGCTTTATTTTTAGCAGCGATTAAGTCTTTATCAATTTCTACAATTGCGACCGTTAGTTTTACGTTGTCGGGGATTGTGGTGATAGACGCATTACCTTGAATATAAATATGCGGAGCGTCTGGCGTTGCCAAGGCAAAAACATTAAAACTCATAAATGCGGCAATAGATGAAAAAACAAATTTATTCATAACCTTGTTCCTTTTGTATAAACGTGAACTATTAAATACCTTATAAGGTTAATTAGCAATGAACAAGCTTAAACTAGAAGCTTAACGCTCGAAACAACACGGCTTTGAACAACATTATTTTATGCGCTTTTTATTTACACATCAGGATTAAAACATTGTATTACTGTTTTTAGATTCCTTTGGAACAGACTGCCCAACCCCCCAATGCTCAACAATTTTACCTTCTTCCATCCGAAATATTTGGATTGCTGCACCGCCAAGTGATTCAGGTGTATGTTTTACATGAAGGTGAAGCCAAACAAGATCACCGTCAGAAGCAGTTCGCTTAATGGACATTGAAAGTTTAGGGTACTTTTTATAACGGCTCTCAAACAAACTCAACAGCGCATCACGGCCATCAGGTATGTTTGGTGAATGCTCAATAAAATGTTCGCTGTAACATTCATTACGCAAAATATCTATTCGATGCTTAGGCTCAAGATCTGGTCTATTTTCGAGGATTTCCATGCAATACAGCGCCTTCTTTAAGTTAGATTCCTCTAAAGCAGTTTCTGCGCTACTTTTTGCATTTAATTCACACCCTACAAGAGTTATGGAAATTACAAACAACAAAACTCTAATCGCTATTTTCCCTGTACTCATATATTTCTCCTATACACGCTGTTGTCAGAATGTTCATGTATTTCTTGCCCTTAATATGGGCAAAAATGTGGCTAAAATGAAGCTGAGAGAAACAGAGCACCCTGTTTGCCGTAGCGCTTTAAATTCGTGCAAGCTTTAGAGTTTATATTCACGTCGCACTTTGTTGGAAAAAATGCCGGACAAGGTCCCCACTTAAGATCTTTGTCTTTCGCCGAAGCCGAAATTGGTTTATCTACTGCACCTGCACTGAATGCTAATATCGCTATCAGTCCAATGACTGCAGTTTGGATCATTTCCTTCTTCATTTTACTCTCCTGAGTTAAAAAATCGGCTAGTTGCTTAATGCATGGCTCTGCGGCAAAAAAAGCGCCCAGTGTTTTGGGCTGGCAGCAGCCACTTAATAGGATTCTTGCTAGGTATCATTTAAAAATAAATTACAGTCTGGCTAATTTATAATTCAGTAAATTGACCATAAAATTAAAGACTTAAAAATACTCTATGTATTACTGTTATCCGTAAAATAACTATGTATGTCACCTAATCGTGATGTAGCAAACTAGAAACCATGCACACGTTGTTATTTGGCTAGGGATGCATGTTGTAGATAAGTAAGATGAAAGTTCGAATTAAACATGGGGTTACCCAAACGACGTTACTTTAATAAGAACGAGTAATAATTAACCACCTTACAGCGATACCTGAAGAAAAGACATTAATTCCAATCAATCTTTTTGTAATAAACAAAACAGGTCAGATCTTTACTCGATAAATTTAAAAAACTAACAATATAGTAAATAGAATATGGTTCACTCTAATAAAAATATTAGGTTTTGTGAGGCCGATTGTTTAGTTGGCATAGCTTACTAACTTATACATTTCACAATGGAGGAATTGTTCTACAGGCACGCATTTTATCCCTTTGAATCCTTGATTACTCTCTTAACGAAGCTGTTTAGCAGAAAATAAAAGCCGATGAAATTGCGTTACTTAATAGCAATTAGTCCAGTATCGACTCATCTTAGCTCGACAATTGTGTTACTGGTATTGGTGTTACTGGTGTTGAGTGCATGTATTTTTATACAAAAAAAGGGGACCTACTATTTTAGGTCCCCTTTGTCATTTAGCCAAAGCGCGAAGGCTTTGGTTTCTATTAATATTTTAAGTTTAAATACTTAAGTTTAAATGCTTTAGTTTAAATACTACGTCGCTTGTAGTTGCGGTATTCAGGTAACCAATAATTCTTTTCGATAGCAGCCCACAGCGCGTCGTCTGTTAGTTCTAGTGCCACACCTTCTTCCATCGCTTTTTTAGCAACAGCAAACGCAATACGTTTACTCAATGCTTGTATTTCAGTTAGTGCTGGCAATAAGCTACCTTGACCTGTGTTTGCACGTGGTGAAGACTCTGCTAACGTTTCACTTGAAACAATAAGCATTGCATCTGTGATACGGGTTGCTTTTGCAGCAATTACACCTAAACCAATACCAGGGAAAATGTAACTGTTATTACATTGTGGGATTGGGAATAACTGGCCGTTGTATTCAACCGGTTCAAATGGGCTTCCTGAGGCGACAATGGCTTGTCCGTCGGTCCATTCTATAACATCTGCTGGCAGTGCTTCTACCTGCTTAGACGGGTTGCTAAGTGGGAAAATAATTGGCTGCGCACACGAGGCATGCATTGCACGAATAACTTGCTCAGTGAATAAGCCAGGTTGACCCGATACACCAATAAGGATATCTGGTTGAGCGCAGTGCATTACATCAAGAAGCGAGGCGAATTCGCCACTGTAAGTCCAGTCTTTTAAGTTTTCTTTTGATTGCGATAAAGCATCTTGGAAATCACGAAGACCTTCCATTCCTTCTGTTAGTAGACCAAAGCGATCGACCATGTATATTTGTGAACGCGCTTGCTCGTCAGAAATGCCTTCAGCAACCATCGTACTGATGATTTGCTCTGCAATACCGCACCCTGCTGAACCTGCGCCAACAAACACAACTTTTTGTTCTGATAACTTAGCACCTTTAACACGACACGCCGCAAGTAATGAACCAACTGTAACAGCTGCAGTACCTTGAATGTCGTCGTTAAAACTACAAATTTCGTCACGGTATCGTTTAAGCAATGGCATTGCATTCGGTTGTGCGAAATCTTCAAATTGAAGTAGCACACTTGGCCAGCGACGTTTTACTGCTTTAATGAATAGCTCAAGGAACTCGTCGTATTCTTCTTGCGAAATACGTTTATGGCGAGCACCCATGTACATAGGATCGTTAAGTAGTTTTTCGTTGTTGGTACCCACATCAAGCATAACAGGTAATGTGTATGCTGGGCTAATACCACCACATGCGGTGTAAAGCGACAGCTTACCAATTGGAATACCCATGCCCCCAATACCTTGGTCACCAAGGCCTAGAATACGCTCACCATCAGTTACAACGATAACCTTTACTTTGCCTTTCGTCGCATTGCGCAAGATATCGTCGATTTGGAAACGATCTTCGTACGAAATGAATAAGCCACGTGCACTGCGATAAATATCAGAGAACTTTTCGCAAGCGTCTCCCACTGTCGGGGTATAAATAATCGGCATCATTTCTTCAAGATGGTCACGCACTAAACGGTAGTAAAGTGTTTCGTTGTTATCTTGAATAGCACGTAAGTAAATATGTTTGTTTAAGTTGTCGCTAAAACTTGAATATTGTTGGTAACAACGCTCAACTTGCTCTTCAATTGTTTCATAACGCGGTGGCAGTAAACCGGCTAGGTTGAAACTTTCCCTTTCTTTTTGTGAAAATGCACTGCCTTTATTTAATAGTGGCGTTTCGATCAGACCTGGGCCTGAATAAGGAATATAAAGATAATTCGGATCGGTATTTGTAGTCATATTTCCAAGCTTTGATGGCGTCATAATTATGATCTGACATTATTACTGTTGAAGGTTAAATTGCAATGACAATCCACCTTGTCAGACCATTGAAGAAAATGAATTTTATGCTCTAAAAGGCATAAGGCTAAGTATACATGAAAACTCAGCAGCTTTAAGGCTGCTGAGCCTATTTTTAGTGGCTTTTATCACTTAAAGCGATGCCCTCACGGCGTGGATCTGCAGCACCATAAAGTTTACCGTCTTTTAGTTCAACAGCATGTAAACCAGAGTTTAAATCTAAGATGCGAACTTGGTGGCCTCGGTTAACAAAATCGGCTTCGTGGTTGGCAAGTTCGGTGCCTTTTTCAAGACTGGTGTAATTATTACGATTTGTGATACGTGGCAAATTAATTGCTTCTTGTGCATCTAAATCCCAATCAAGAACAGCCACAACAACCTGCGCTACATAATCAATAATTCGGCTTCCACCCGGTGAACCCACGACTAATCGTAAGCTACCGTCTTTGTTAAATACCATTACTGGCGACATAGAACTACGCGGACGTTTACCTGCCTCAACACGGTTAGCGAGTGGTTTACCATCTTTCGTTGGCGATAAAGCAAAGTCAGTAAGCTGGTTGTTTAAAATATACCCGTTCACCATAACTGTTGAACCAAAAGCCATTTCAATTGAACTGGTCATTGATACAGCATTGCCTTCGCTGTCTACAATTGATACATGCGACGTTGACGGTAATTCATAAGCGTCATCCTGCGCATAGGCCAATGAGTTAGGAGGCGTTCCAGCTTCTGCGTGGGCATCTTTTTCGGTAATCAACTTAGCACGGCTTGCTAGGTAATTTTTATCTAATAAACCGTCCGTTGGAATAGCCATAAAATCAGGATCGCCCATGTATACATTACGGTCTGCAAACGCTAAACGTGATGCCTGGGTAAAGTAATGCAATGCTTGTACTGAGTTAGGTGCAAGCTTGGCCATATTTTTGTGTTCTAGCAACGCTAAAATTTGTAATACCGCAACACCCCCACTACTCGGAGGGGCCATTGAGCATACTTCGTATTGACGGTAATCCACACACACAGGGGCACGCTCTTTACTCTGGTAGTTAGCAAGGTCTGCTTCTGTTAACGTGCCTGGTGCAACCACTGAGTTTTGTACTGCATGCACTAATTGTTTGGCATTCTCACCTTTATAAAAGGCATCAATACCCTGCGATGCTATGTCTTTATAAAGAGCCGCTAATTCAGGGTTCTTTTTTACAGACCCGACAGCCAGTGGCTTACCATCAGGGAAAAAGTAATCACGAATGACGGGTAACGTTGTAACGCCAGGGTTTAGCTCTTTTGCCAGCAACTTATGCAAACGAGGGGATACAACAAACCCCTGCTCTGCCAGCTCAATTGCCGGTTGAAACAGCGTGTGCCATGGCAATTTACCATAACGTTTATGCGCGCTTGCAAAGGCATGTAAAATCCCTGGTACACCCACTGAGCGACCACCCACAACTGCTTCAATCCATTTTACTGCTTTACCATGTTTGTCTAAAAAAAGAGTTTCATCAGCATGGCTTGGCGCTGTTTCTCGACCATCAAAAGTGGTTAGGCTTTTGTTTTTGTTGTCGAAATACATCAAAAACGACCCACCACCTATGCCCGATGATTGCGGCTCAACCAGTGTAAGTATCAGTTGAGTTGCAATGGCTGCGTCTACCGCTGAGCCGCCCATTTCTAACATTTTTTGACCGGCTTTTACTGCATACGGATTTGCAGCAGCAACCATGTATTTAGTGCCTTCAACGACCTGTTTATGCGCAAAGCCTGTTGCGGCTTCAGGCTCACGCGTTTCAACCTTAGTTGGGGCTGCAAAAATTGACGTTGTATAAATTAATGACGAAGAGAGCACAATAAGTGCTTTTGTTTTGAATAACATAAATAAACTTAATCCCGGTGTTTAATTGGCATCTTAAAATTAAACGTGCACAATATGCAAAATTTAAGATACAACAAAAATAACATGATCAACCTTCCTCTGAAACCACAATATGTACTGCCGCCACTGTGTTTAATGCTGATTAGTACCCTTTTTGCTGCGTTTAACTTAAATGATTATTTAGAATTTAACCGTAATTTAGTTGCAGATGGTGAATTTTGGCGTATTTTCACGAGTCAATTTGTACATGCAAATTGGCCGCATTTAGCCTTAAATTGCGCCGGAATTTTATTAATATGGGCATTGCATGCAGAACATACCTCCCCTGCTCGGTACGCTTTTAATACCGCTGTTTTGGCTTTATGGTGTGGTTTAGGCGTATGGTTATTTTGCCCTGATATAAAAATATACACTGGACTGAGTGCACTCTTGCACGGTGTTATTATTTGGGGCGCTGTCAAAGATGTGCAAGCAGGTATGCTAAGTGGCTGGTTGTTATTTATAGGCACCTGGGCAAAAGTAGTGTGGGAGCAAGTTGCAGGCCCTAGTGAATCAGTAAGCCAATTGATTGCGTCAAATGTTGCCATTGATGCTCACTTTATCGGTGCGGTTGGCGGCACTGTGCTGGCTTTGCCTGTACTGATTAAAGTTATTAAACATCGCGAGTAACTTCATAACTTTGCTCGCTTTTTTTAGCTGTGTTCTTTTTTAACACGAAAAATTGTTAATACGAAAAAGGAATTTTAAATGATAAAGAATAATGGCTATTTTTATCTTGGTCTCATCGCACTTTGCCTTTACGGCCCTTTACTGCTTAGCTTTTTAAGCTCATTTATTAATTTACAGTTTATATCGCCAAGGTATATGAGGGATGTCTCTCAGGTAAAAAATATTATTGTATTTGCCTCAGCTATTTTGGGCTTCACCTTATTACTCATGAAATACCAGGAAGTAAGTGCGCTTTTTAAAAATAGAATAATCGCAAACATCACACTTATATTGAGTTTTTTGTATGCTTGCTTGATGATTACTGGGGCAGGCTTAGTTATGTTTCTGGATGCGACCTTCGGCTCACATAAAGACTACATTTATCAAGAACACACACTTAATGACCGTACTTTCTATGTCTATACAGCGGACCCCGGTGCTTTTGGCAAAGCGCATCATTATGTGTATTTAAAGTGCCCTGCATCCTTTAATCGCTATGAATTAGAGTTTATAGCCAAGCTATCGTGGATAAAGAACTTTAAGATGAGCTTAGTGAGCGATGATTTAATTTTTAAAGGCGAATCAGAGCAGTATACAAAAGTGCTCAATGTAAGCACATTTCACTGCAAATAGAGCCATTGAAATAATCATAATGTAAATAAAAACAGCCACTTAAAGTGGCTGTTTTTAAATTACTTAATAGTATTAAAGCGTTTCTTTAAATAGCTTATAAATACGACGGTATTCATCTAACCAGCTTGATGGCTGTACAAAACCATGGGGTTCAACTGGGAAGATGGCTGTTTCAAAGTTTTCTTTTTCAAGCTCAATTAAACGTTGTACTAAACGTACTGAATCTTGGAAGAATACGTTATCATCAACCATAGGCGCATTAATTAATAAATGACTTTTCAGGCCTTCAGCAAAGTAAATTGGTGAACTTTTTTCGTAGGCGATCGGGTCAACATCTGGATGATTTAAGATGTTAGACGTATAAGGTCCGTTGTAATGAGCCCAATCGGTCACTGGACGAAGTGCAGCACCCGCTTTAAATAAATCAGGTTGGGTAAATAGCGCCATAAACGTCATGAAGCCACCGTAAGAACCGCCATATGTGCCAACAGCTTGTGTATCAACATTTGCGTTTTCAGCCATCCAGCTTACGCCATCGGCTAAATCTTGAATCTCTGGTGTGCCCATTTGACGATAAATTGCAGTACGCCAATCACGGCCATACCCTTTCGACGCACGATAATCCATATCCATGACTACATAGCCTTCAGATGCTAATAGTGAATGGAACATAAACTCGCGGAAGTAACCAGACCACCCCATGTGGGAGTTTTGTAAGTAACCTGCACCGTGGTTGAAGATAACTGCTTTACGATTTTTACCGGTTTCGCCTTCTTTATAGTCAGCGGGGTAATACACTTTTGCGTAAATAGGTTGATCAGTGTGGCTTGAAGGCACAGCAACAATTTTAGGCGCAATTAACTTCTTAGCCAAAAACTCGTCAGACACCGTATGCGTTAACTGAGTTACTTGTGTATTTGCTTTTGCATCAGCAACATATAGCTCTGGTGGCGACATAATTTTTGAGTGAGTTAGCAGTAATTTGCTTTCATCTGGACTTAACTGGTAATCAGTCATACCGTCTAGGTTAGTCACTTGCTCAGACTCACCGTTAGCAGGATTTACACGGTAAATTTCGTATAGACCTGGGTGCTCAACATTTGCTTTGTAGTAAATCGCTGAGTTATCCGCGGTTAATGTTAGGTTTGAAACAACAAACTGACCTTTAGTAAGTTGTGTTGCTTTACCATTTAGCGGCTTTTTATAGATATGGCTGTAACCAGACTCTTCTGATAAGTAGTAAAGCGTATCTGAGTTATTTAACCAACCAAAGTCATTGTATGCATAGTTAACCCACGCATCATCGTGTAAGCGGTGTTGAGAAACAAGTGTGTTATTCTTTGTATCAACAGTTGCTAACCAACGGTCTTTGTTGTCCCATGCTTCAAGCATAAGCGCAACCTTTGAGCCATCGGTGTTCCATTGGATTGCACTTTGATCCCAACCCCAGTCCATCATTAGATTAATTGCACGTGGTGCTTTTTCAGACTTGTAAGTTTTGCCATCACGGGCGTAGTTTTCTTTTTTTACCGCGGCAAGCACATCTTCATCAAAGCCTGGTAATGTGTCGAACGCCAGTGTTGTTTGCTCACCCGATTTAAGGTCAATGTAAATAACATCTGAGCTGATTGGTTTTTCATCTGCAACAAGGCGACGTACTTTTTCTGCTTTAACTCGCGCATCATCAGCGATGTAATTAGGCATAATATCGCCTTCATCGCGCCATGGACGGCTTTCGGTGGTTACTGCAACTAATGCTTGGCCATTTGGTGAAAGCTGCACATCGGCTAAACGCTTACCTTTACCTAAATAAAACTGTGAATTTGCAATGCTGTCGTTTTGCTCTTTGATTTGTTCTTCACGCGCTTCACGATCTTTTTTATTTTTGTGCGTAAGTGCAATGTAATCAATTAATTTATGCTGTTCTTTTGCAATATACGTGTCAGGCTCTTGAACACCTTTTGGTGCATCGTCTAAGTGCAGATTTACAAGCTCTACTTGACGACCTGTCGCTAAATCAACTTTATAAAATGCATTACCTTGGCGGTAAGCAAGATTGCCGTCGGTTAAAAACTGCGGTTTTGATTGCTGTGCACTGTCGTGTGTGATCTGCGTTATTTGACCTGAGCTCAAGTTTTTAACAAAAATATTGCCTTCAAATGCATAGGCCTGTTGCTTTTTATCTGTTGAATAAACAGCATTTTTTGCACCAACAGTGTGTAGTTTATTTAACGCAACTTGAGATGCAGACTGGCTATTAACCGCTTGAACATATAAGTCACGTAATTCGTTACCTTGTTGCTTTTGAGCATAAACGATGCTTTTAGAGTCACCATTCCAAAAAGCGCGCTCAGGCTGACGACCAAGCCAATCAGGGTGAGCCATAGCTTGCTCTAATGTAATTTCAGATGAACCAGTGTCTACGGGTGTAGCAACCATTGGAGCAACTTGAGTAGGACTTACTTCTGTTGCAGTTGAGGCGGTTGTTTGACAACCAGCTAGCATGAAGCTAGATGCGACTGCGAGAGCCACTAACGTTTTGTTAGCAGTGGTTTTGAATTTCATAGTGCTTCTTACAGGTAATTATAATTCGCCTTATTTAAGCAGAAGCACTGATGAAATAGCAATTTTAATAGGATAAACAGCCAAACTTTTCCGTTTAATAACAGCTTATTTTAACGAAATATCGAGCCACACCATGCGATGATCAGAAGACGCATTACGATCTTTAATTAAACGGTACAGTTCGCTGTCTTTGGTTGGCCAAAATACCCCCCCATTTTTAATTTCAATACCGTAATTTGATGGCAGTACATAATCAGCACGTGCTTGCCAATACGCGGTGTAATTTTTAGCGTAACTGTCTTTATAAGACTCTTTTGCACCTTTACTCGATGGTGTAAACGACGCATTAACATGTGGATTTTTTAATATTTGATCCGTTGTCGTTGGGCGTGCTTTATCCCCTTCTGGTGCAGCATTTAAATCACCAACAATTACAAACCGACTATTCGGTTTTAAGCCACCTTGTTGGCCTTTATCATCATAGAGGTAGTTTTCGTTGTTAATGTAATCAGCAATCAGTCTAACTTCATCATGGTTGCGCTTGCCGTTACGGTCTTCATCACCATCAAATACAGGTGGCGTAGGATGCGAAGCTAATAAATGGAATGTCTTCCCTTTTACATTTATGGGTAAATCCCAAAACGATTTTGAGCTTAAATGAATAGCTTGCCACGCTTCTTTTGAATACCAGTCTTTACCTGTTTTGGGGTCGATAGGCATTTGTGCGTTTGGCATATCTTTGTATTTGAATGTTTGCAGTGTACGGGCTTTTTCTAAATCAATAGGATAACGCGAAAGTACTGCCATCGCATAATGCCCCTCAAAGAAGCCAAAACCGTGCGCATCACCTTTGTAATGCCCCTTTACACCATCTTTATCTAGGTCAAAATTAGTGGGTAAACCTGTATTAACAGGCGCAATGAAAGCATACGGGTAATCTATAGCAACCTGCTTATTTTGTGAGACTTGTAGATAATTTTTACGAAAAACATTAATGCCTTTATCTGCATCGATGTAATCAAATTCATTGAGTAAAATAACATCAGGTCTGACGCGTTGAATAATTTCTGCGATATTACGAATTTGCTGGTGGTTACTTGCAAGCGCTTTACTGAGCGCGTCTTTATCGATTGCTTCGCCTTTGCTTGCATAGTTTGTTGCGTCCATACTGACGTTAAAAGTCGCAACGCGTAAGTCGGCAGCAACAAGGTTAGTTGCAAATAAACCAGTTGCAAGTGCAATCGAAGACGTTAATAAGGCGTTTTTCATGAAATAAATCCATCTACTATTAAAAGTAAAATAATACTACTGACGATGATCCATAAGATCATTGCCATGATAAAAGGTTTAATACCAGCTTGCTTAAGCACTGTAACAGATAAGCCACTGCCAATTAAAAATAGCGTCATAACTAATATTTGTTTCGCGCCAATATTCAATGCATGCCAAAGAGGTTGATACTCTGGTAAGCTTGAATTTATCAGTGCTGCTGCTAAAAATCCAATTATAAACAAAGGGATACTTGCTTTTTCATCGGATTTCCAAAAAACTCCCGCAATACTTGTATAAGGAATAATCCACATTGCTCGGGTTAACTTTATGGTGGTTGCAATCGCTAATGCTGATGCGCCATAAGCAGCTGATGCACCAACAACGCTACTGGTATCGTGTATTGCAAGTGCGGCCCATACACCAAATTGCTGTTCTGTTAGACCAAGATAGTGACCAATCATTGGAAATAGCACCAGACCTAGCGCGTTTAATAAAAAAACAACCGCGAGTGAAATGGCGACTTCATGATCTTTTGCTTTTATTACGGGGGCCATAGCTGCTATCGCACTCCCACCACAAATTGCCGTACCAAACGATATCAATACCCCAGTATTTTTATTCAGTTTAAATAACTGAGATAAAATTTCACCAAGGCCAATTATGGCTGTAATGCTAACAATGGTGAGTACGATAGAGCTGCGCCCTACTTCAATAACTTGATTAAAATCAACAGCAAATCCTAAACCTATGACAGCAATTTTGAGCATTATCTTACTCAATTTTTGAGAGAGAGCTGCAAAGGGGTTACCCAAAATAATAGCAAATAAAGCCCCTACAATGAGCGATGTAGCAGAACCTACAAAAGGAATAGCCGAGATTAAGAATAACGCAATAAAAAGAAGTTGTTTGGGACGTTCAGCAATCACAACGGGGCTCTTATCAGTCTGTTTGTTAATTTATGCACCAAAGGCGCGATTAAAATCACAGTAGGAAATGCAACACAAAAAGCAAAAGCCCATGCTTTTAACCAAAGAATCACAATATTATCGACAAAACCAACGTTAAAAATGCTGATCACCAATGACATAAAACCAGACATAAATAACGCCATAAAAAACGCAAATACGACTGTTTGTAATCGTGGATGGAACATAGCACGCTAATATTAGTATAAAAATAGGAGTCTATCGGAAGAATTTATAGACGCAAGCTCTTTGAGACAAGAGACGTAAATACATGTAATGGCATTAAAAAGCCGAGAAGAGCTCGGCTTTTAGCAATTTAAACTGATTAGTTTAAAATCAACTGTGTACTGGTGTTTGCGACATCTGGGTAATCTTCTTCTGGTAGAATTTCGGCAAGGGCCGCTAAACGCTCACCCAGTTGATGAAGATTATCTGCAGAGACATTAATGTGCCCCATTTTGCGCCCCGGCTTTGCTGTTTTGCCATACCAATGACTCGTAACGTCTTGTGTAGCCAGCACTGATTGAGGAATAGACGGTTGGCCTAATACGTTAATCATCGCTGTTGGGCGAAGTAACTCCGTGCTACCAAGAGGTAAACCCGCCACTGCGCGCATATGGTTTTCAAACTGCGAACAGTGAGTGCCCTGCTGCGTCCAGTGACCCGAGTTATGCACACGTGGCGCAATTTCATTAACGAGCAATGTACCTTGCACATCAAAGAATTCAATCGCTAACACACCTACATAATCAAGCTCTTGCGCTAATTTATTAAACGCGCGCTCAGCTTGCTCTTGAATGGCCGCTTTTTCTTTGCCAGCAACAGATAGCGTTAATACACCGTTGGTATGCTGATTTTCGGTTAATGGGTAAATAACCGTGTTCCCTGCTTTGTCGCGTGCACCAATGATTGATACTTCACGGTCAAATGGGATCATCTTTTCAGCAATGATTGAATGTGGCGCAGAGTCAGTACCTGAAGCAATAAAGTCTGCCATTTCAGACCAGATTTGTTCAATTTCGTCATCTGATTTTAAACGCCACTGGCCTTTTCCGTCGTAACCAGCTTGGCAAGTTTTAATTACCAGCGGTTTGCCTAAACGTTCAACTGCGGCAATTAAATGTGCTTTTTCGGTGATTAATTGATAAGGCGCACACTCTACGTGTGTTTTATCGAGTAACGCTTTTTCTAATGCACGGTCGCCGCCAGTTTTTATGGCTGCTTTGCCCGGGTAAAACTTATTGCTTTGACAACACAGTGTTAATACATCATCGGGAATGTGCTCAAACTCTGCGGTAATAGCATCTGCATTATCGATTGCTTGTTGTAATGTGCTGCTGTGAACTTCACCCGTTAAAGGGTGAATAATTTTTTCACTGCCTACATCGTAAGCAACCACGTTTAAATCAAGCGGTGCGCCCGCTAAACTCATCATACGAGCTAGCTGACCTGCACCTAAAATCAAAATATTCATATTACTCTGCAGGATTTGGGTTAGCTAAAATAGTCTCTGTTTGTTCTTTGCGGAATGCTTCTACTTTTGCGAAGATTTCAGGCTGTTGGCAACCTAAAATTTGTGCAGCGAGTAGACCCGCGTTTGCCGCACCGGCTTCACCAATAGCAAGCGTACCTACAGCAACACCTTTAGGCATTTGGCAGATAGATAATAATGAATCAACACCGTTTAGCGTTTTAGATTTAACAGGCACACCTAATACAGGTAGCGAGGTAAACGCTGCAGCCATACCAGGTAAGTGCGCAGCACCACCGGCACCCGCTATAATAATTTTTATACCACGCTCAGCAGCTGAGCTTGCATAATCGGCAAGTAATTGAGGAGTACGGTGTGCAGAAACAACTTTGGTTTCGTATTCAATGCCGAATTTTTCAAGCATTAACGCCGCATGTTCCATCGTTGGCCAATCTGATTTGGAACCCATAATAATGCCAACAGTCATATTTACACCTCAATCAATTTATTTTATAAAAAAGCGATTAATACCAACTGATAATTTAATCATGCAAATTGGTATAAAAGCGGACTTTTGTCCTTATTTTGTGGCGTGTATTATATACCTAAGTCACATAAAGATGCGACTCTAGAAGCACAAAAAAGCCATGACTTGCATGGCTTTTAAGCAGTAACTTAACGATTACGCTTCTTTACTTGCTAGGTACTCAGTATATGTTCCCTTAAAGTCGATAATTTTACCGTCTTTAATCTCCCAAATACGATTTGCAAGTGATGATACAAACTGTCTATCGTGTGAAACGAACAATAATGTACCTTCGTACGCTTCAAGGGCTAAGTTTAGCGCTTCGATAGATTCCATATCCATGTGGTTGGTTGGCTCATCCATTAACAAAATGTTTGGTTTATGCATCATAATTTTACCAAACAACATACGGCCTTGCTCACCACCTGAAATGACTTTTACCGATTTTTTGATGTCGTTTTGTGAAAACAGCATACGACCAAGGAAACCACGAACAACTTGCTCATCATCGCCTGCTTGTTGCCATTGTTCCATCCATTCAAACAAGTTCATGTCTTTTTCGAACTCATCTGCATGGTCTTGTGCATAATAACCAATGTTCGCGTTATCAGACCATTTAAACTCACCTTGCTTAGGTGCTAAACGCCCAGCTAGAGTGTTTAAAAGTGTTGTTTTACCAACACCATTTTCACCGATAATCGCAATGCGCTCGCCCACTTCCACTAAGCCCTCAAGGCCGCTGAAAAGCATCTCGTCAAAGCCTTGTGCAAGGTTAGTTAACTCAAGTGCATTACGGAATAATTGCTTTTCTTGTTCAAAGCGAATAAACGGGCTCTGACGTGATGACGCTTTTACTTCTTCAAGCTGAATTTTATCAATTTGTTTAGCGCGTGATGTAGCTTGCTTTGCTTTAGAAGCATTTGCAGAGAAACGCGATACAAATTGTTGAAGTTCAGCAATTTGGCTTTTCTTCTTGGCGTTTTCGCTTAGTAAACGTTCGCGAGCCTGTGTTGCAGCAAACATATATTCATCGTAATTACCTGGGTAAATACGTAATTCACCGTAATCGATATCAGCCATGTGTGTACACACTGAGTTTAAGAAATGACGGTCGTGCGAAATGATAATCATGGTGCAGTCGCGTTGGTTTAACACGTCTTCTAACCATTTAATAGTGTAAATATCCAAGTTATTGGTAGGCTCATCCAGTAACATGATATCTGGGTCAGAGAACAGTACTTGAGCAAGTAACACACGCAGTTTAAAGCCAGGGGCAATTTCAGACATTGGACCGTAATGCTGTTCAGTGCCAATACCTACGCCAATAAGTAACTCACCTGCTTTAGCTTCAGCAGAATAACCGTCCATTTCAGCAAATTCGGTCTCAAGATCGGCTACTTTCATACCGTCTTCTTCGCTCATTTCGGGTAAGCTATAAATACGATCACGCTCTTTTTTTACTTCCCACAGCTCTTTATGACCCATGATAACCGTGTCGATAACAGAAAACTCTTCGTAAGCAAACTGGTCTTGGTTTAGTTTTGCGATACGTTCGTTTGGATCTGTGCTGACATTTCCTGCTGATGGCTCAAGCTCACCACTGAGGATTTTCATGAACGTTGATTTACCACAGCCATTTGCACCGATTAGACCATAGCGGTTGCCATCGCCAAATTTAGCTGAGATATTTTCGAATAAAGGTTTAGCACCAAATTGCATGGTGATATTAGCTGTACTAATGATAGCGGTACCCTCCAGCGGGTAAAAGTAAAAATAAAACTGCGTGCAATTTTAAACTAAAGCCGCTTTGCACGCCATGAAAGTTTCTTTAAATAAGCGCAGTGATTTTACAATTTCAAATGGGCAGTCTACCTTTAATGAGCGTGCTCACTTTTATTTATGAGCGCGCTCATTTAAAAATTTAGCAATATAAATCAATGGGCTAAACATGACAAAGCACGATCAAACGCACTCACGGATACTGAACGAAGCGTGGAGTCTCTTTACTGAAAGTGGCTTTAACGACACGTCAACCAGGCAAATATCTACAGCAAGCGGTATTGCTGTTGGCACTTTGTTTAATCATTTTTCTGATAAGGTGGCAATTTTAGAGGCGTGTTTAGGCATGCGTTTTAAAGATGTGTTAGAGCGTGCAAAAGAGACCGATATACATCGCCCTCCCCGACTTAAGCTTAATCACTATGCACAATATTTTTATCAATTTTATTGTTTGCACCATCGTTTTTATAAAGTGCTTTTTAGCCAACGATTGTTTTCGCAAACATTTCAACAGCAGCATATGGATCTAATGCATTCATTAGTTTTTGCTGACCAACCACAATTTAACAAAGTAAAAGCCGCAATCTTGCTTGATTGTTATTTTATGACTTTATTGTATGGATTAGGTGCAGACACACCCAATACTAAATTAATGCTAAGAACACTTAGTCAAAAAGTGTCTATTTTTTAGTCTGACTAACACGTTGATTATTCAATGAAGTGAACTGAAAATGAATAAATATTCCACAAAGGCTGTACCTTTCATGATATTTTTTCACTTTTTACCTTATTTTAGCTTTGATAGTCTTCATGTTTTAGTTAATTTATACCTCTTAGGGACAATAATAAAACAAGGTACTCTATGAAAAGAACACTCGCTGCCACACTGATTGCTGGTTTATTCACAAGTTACACTGTGGATGCAATCGAAATATACAAAGATGAAACGAACAGTGTCACAGTAGGCGGCTTTATCGATGCGCGTATTATAAACACGCAAGGTCAGACAGAAGTTGTTAATGGTGCGTCACGCATTAATTTTGATTTTAAGCGCCAATTACAAAATGGATGGCATGCATTTGCATTACTAGAATGGGGCGTAAACCCGGTAGGCAGTAGTGACATTATTTATAATAATCGCTTTGAATCAATTCAGGATGAGTTTTTATATAACCGATTAGGTTATGTCGGTATTAAGCACGATGACTATGGTCAAATTACGCTGGGTAAACAATGGGGTGCTTGGTATGACGTTGTTTATAACACTAATTTTAGTTTAGTGTGGGATGGTAACGCAGCTGGCGTGTATACGTATAATAAAGACGATGGTGCAGTAAACGGCACCGGTCGAGGTGATAAAGTACTGCAATACCGTAATACATGGGGTAAGTTTCATGTTGCACTGCAAGCCCAGTTAAAATCTGATGATTTTTATACATGTGATATTGCCGATATATCACGAAGTTCATGTGAAGTGCTTTGGAACCAAGGCAATAACGCTGCGCAAAAAGTAGAGTTTAATTCAACCTATGGTGCTGTCCTCACCTATTTTGCTACTGATAATTTAAAATTAACAGCGGGTGTAAACCGTGGACAATTTGATGTTTTATACGCCGGTGGGCGCAATCAATCGGTCACTGATCTAATTTATGGTGCGGGCATTACCTATGGTGACTTTTATAAACCGGGCTGGTATGCATCGGCCAACATAAACAAAAACGAAAACCACGACACCGATAACATTGGCCGCTTAATAAAAGACGCTGTCGGGTTAGAATCAATTTTAAGTTATCGATTCGACAATAATTTACGTACTTTTGTTGCCTATAACGTGTTTGATGCCGGTGACGATTACGTGATCCAGCCAAACTTTAATGCAGATCCTGAGGATGTGTTCAAGCGTCAGTTTGCAGTTTTAGGCGCACACTATTTCATGGGCAAAGACACGATTTTGTATATCGAAGCGCGTAAAGACTTTAGTGACTTTTCAAGCAATGATGCAGAGCAAGAAGCTCAAATGTCGCAAACCGAAGATGATGGTATTGCCATCGGCTTCAATTACACATTGTAATTAAGTTTTAATTTAGAGCCCACATGCGTGGGCTTTATTTTTTAGATAAATAACTCTCTGCCAACGTACCCTGTACGACACTGCAATAACGATAATTACATTCAAATCATTAAAAGCTAATTGAATATAAATACATACACATAAAAGATGTTATCGATAACACCATTGTGAAAACTCTTATTTTTTCCCTACTCCTCTATTTTGCGAGCTTTTCATACCTAACGTATTGTCGATGTCATGGGGAGAAATTAAGTCACTGTTCTGATATTACGTATGCGGCTTGCTGGTAACTGGGTGCAAAATGCAACAGGGGTTTATGCACGAAATTAAGACATGTTATTGGTAATAAAGAAGCGACAAAAATGCAAAAGATAAACAAAATTAACTCAGCTCTGCAAAGTTAATTCAACTAAATTAGATGTTACTTAGGGCTTGAACCATCGTTCTTGCGATTAACTATTATACTTCCCCACTCAATTGCTGAGAGTGTAATTAACAAACATAGAGTATGATGTGTTCTTATTGTTACTGCTATTCTACAGCGAGTATTCACGTTCTACTTTTGCGATACGTGTTGTAAATGCGTTATACCATTTATCGCGACCAAGTTGTTGAACGTTGAGGTGCTCAACATGTTGTTTCCACGACTTAATAGCATCTAGGCTTTGCCAGTAAGAAACGGTAATCCCTACACCATCACGCACTGATTCCATGCCTAAAAAACCAGGTTGTTGCTCGGCAAGCTCAACCATACGGTTAGCCATTTCTTCATAGCCTGCGGTGTTCTCAGATAAGGTATTCGTAAATATAACTGCGTAATACGGGGGTTTGGGCGTCGTGGCTATCATAATGGTTACTTACGTCTGCTTGGTTCAAAACCATCATAGCATGGAATATCACTGTCGAAGGTATCCCAATTGGCTTTCGAACTGACAAAGTTATGACTAATCGGACGCTCTGTAATATCGCTGTCCAATAGACCTAAGCGTATACGCAAACGACTCATATCCTCTTTATTTTCACTGTAAATAGGCGAGCCACAACAGCGACAAAAATAACGTATTCTACCGGCTTTAAATTCAAACGCACTCAGATACTGCTTACCTTGTGTAATTGCAAACCCATCACGGCGAATAAACCCATTCGTCGCATAAGCGGTACCCGAATTTTTACGGCATAGTGAGCAATGGCAATGAATAATTGAATCTATGCCACCAGCAATTGTTACCGTTACTTTGCTACACAAACAGCTTCCTTGGTACATATTCCCTCTTGTGGTTTTTAATAGCCGCGATGCTTCCAAAAATCGTTGGCTGAGCCTTCGCTTGGTTTCAGTAAGTTAAACGATTTATCAGCAATTATATGGCCATTTAGCTCAATAGTCATGCGCCAAATACCCACTTTATTATCAACAGGCGCCCAGATAGTATCGCCTAAGTAAAACTGCCAGTCGTTTGTTTTCACATACTCTTCACCTTCAAATGGCGGCATTATTTCACCGTCATCATCGGGAATATTTGGATGATACACACAGAACTTAATTTTTTGGCCTTTTGCTTTTTTGATACTAACAATAAAGCCAAATTCGATATCTAACTCGGCTGGCACATCCGTGGTAAATTCAGTGATTTGTGGTAGGTCTTTTTCTTTTGCATCCCAATGACTGTAGATGCCATAACTTTCAATAGTCGAAACAGGTTTAGCTTTGGCCATACCGACTTAAGGTCCTCTCATTAAACAGGCGCTCATTTTATAGTAGCCATTTTGCCATAACAAGCTTGTACTATAATAACACCTTTAAGTGATGTGTTTTGTCCATAGCTCATTGCTAAGTTCAAAACCACATTTTGCAAGCAGCTTTATGCAAGCTGTATTCTCGGGTTGAACAATTGCATGCACTTTATCGACAGGGGGTGTTATAAACACATTTAGTTTTTGAAAAAACTCTAACAGCACTTTTTGCATTATCCCCTTACCAAAGTAGTGAGATGCGAGTTCAAAGCCTAACACACCCTGCCCATCTATTATGTTAAATAGCCCAATACTGCCAATTACTAAGCCATTGCTTCGTAAAACAATCACTAAACGTATACCTTGCTGGTTATAAAAACCTTCGATATCACCTTGAATAAAATCGTATACGTCACCTTTTGTTAAATCACTTTTATAGTCATTAAATGACTGCACTTGAGGATCTTTTAAAATCTCCCATATTGCTTGGCAATCTTTATGGCGTATGGGCCTTAAATCGTAGGCATAGTTGTCATCACAAGACACGTCTATTTCTTCTTTTTACTTTATGAGCAGGCATTATTGTCTTACTATAAGCGCAATTACAAGCAATTAGGTTTAGTACGATGAGTGAAGAATTTAAAGTAATTCAACCAACCACCACTGTTTATTGCAAAGAACGAGGCGAAGGCTGGACCTTAACAGGCATCACGAGTATTGATGAGCACACATCGGTCATGTTTGACGGTGTGAGATACACACTGCCAGCCAGAGAAATCGTTGAAGTATTACTACCACAGCAACTCGAAAGAGAAAAAAGTCAAAGTGAATAAAAACAAAAAGCCAGCAATAAGCTGGCTTTTTAATGTGTTAATTAGAAACTCACGTTATCAGTTTATCTAACGTAAGGCGTTAATACGCTCATCAAGTGGCGGGTGAGATGAGAATAACTCAGCGACACCTTTACCGCTTGCAATACCAAATGCCATCATTGAACCTTCTAGTTGCGATGGGTGGTTTTGCTTTAAACGCTCAAGTGCGCTGCGCATTTTATCTGCGCCAACAAGTTTTGCAGCGCCTGCATCCGCCGAAAACTCACGTTTACGGCTATAATAGGCCACAATCACACTCGCTAATACACCAAATAACATTTGGAAAATCATATCAAACAAGAAGTAAGTCCAGCTACTGCCACCTTCTTCTTCATCGCTATTGATAAAGTTATCAACAATACCTGCCAATACTTTTGCCATAAAGATAACAAAGGTATTCACCACGCCTTGAATAAGCGTAAGCGTGACCATGTCACCATTAGCAATATGCGATACTTCATGCGCCAAAACAGCTTCCGCTTGGTCTTGATTCATGTTGTGTAATAAACCTGTACTCACAGCAACTAACGAGTTGTTTTTACTGGGCCCGGTTGCAAATGCGTTCATTTCTGGGCTGTCGTAAATGGCCACTTCAGGCATTGCAATGCCTGCTTTTTTAGCCTGTGCAGCCACAGTTGAAACAAGCCATTGTTCAGTTTCTGAACGAGGCTGTTCAATAACATGAGCGCCCGTTGACTTTTTAGCCATCCATTTCGACATAAATAACGAAATAAATGAGCCGCCAAAACCAAATACGGTCGAAATGACTAGAATGCCGCCTAAACTGCGATGACTAATACCCAGTACACTCATCACAATAGACAACACAATGCCTAACACTAGCATGACCGCTAAGTTAGTCAGTAGAAACAAGAATACACGCTTCATAAAAACCTCAGAATAAACATACCAATTGTATTAACTAACGGCATGATTAAAAACCGTTAGTTAATAAAATTAACTGAGCTTGTTACTACCTTTAGTTTAGTTTTAAAGCAATTGGTTACAAGGAACTAATTGCAACCAATTGTGACAGAGTATGTCAAAAGTAACAACTCAATTATTATGGGTGAATGGATAAAATTTCAAGTAAGGTTTTATAAATATTTAATTTAGGGGTTTTTTCTGTGTAGGGGGTAATACCTAATAGCGGAAACGGTAAAGTATTTTTAAGGGTCTGTAAATTAGCCTCTTGTTCTTGCATGGTGGGGTCAACATGATTTGCTATCCACCCTACACAGTTTACGCCCGATGCTTTAAAATGAGCGGCAGTCAATAAAGCATGATTTAAACAACCCAGTTTCATGCCTACAACCAAAATAACATTAAGGTTTTGCTGTTTAACCCAATCAGATAACAAGTCAGTTTCGTTAATGGGTAAGCACCAACCACCGGCCCCTTCTGTCAGAATATAATCAGTATTGAGTGCTTTCACATTCTCATACGCGCTATCTAGTTTCTCAAAGGTGAGTCTATCGCCAACTTTCGCTGCGGCAATGTGCGGAGCAATTGGTGGTTCATAAGTAAACGGATTCACAATTGTGTACTTAGCGCCAACAGACGAGCTTTCCATTAAGGTAAGCGCATCTTCATTTACCAACTCACCAAAAGCCATCTCAGCCCCTGCTGCAATAGGTTTGTAACCAACCGCTCGTTGTTTATGTTGTGCTAGCAGCTTTAATAATAAAATGGTGACATGGGTTTTACCGGCATCGGTGTCCGTGCCAGTGATAAAAAATTCTTTCATTGTTTTTCTAATTCTAAAAGTACGACGTGATAACTCACTCTAGCATGCCCATCAACCAGAGGATATGCCTTGCACACGTTATTCAATGCTTGCTTTGTTAAAAGACCCTGACGCTTTTTATTACTGTGTAATGACGTAGCGCCAATGGCCTTAATTGAACGTATTGCCTCAAGTGGGCTTTTATAAGCGTCGGTATAACAGGTATCTACTGCAAAATTCACCTTAAATCCAGCAGCCTTCGCATACTGTGTGACATTGTCGGATGAGTGAAATTGATTAATACGAGACTGGTCATCTAAACAGGAAAAAGCCTGTTTAATTTCGTGTAATGAGCCTGCAATAACACAACTTAAATACACCCGACCATTGTCTTTAAGCACGGCAAACAGCTGTTTAAAAAGCAAGGGTAAATCTGCCGACCATTGCACGGCAAAATTACTGAATACGCAATCAACACTGTTTTTTTGCAGTGGCAAATTATCCATATCGGCACACAGCTTTAAATATTCACGACTTTTATCGGTGTTTAACATGGCGTGGCTTAAGTCCATCGCCACTACCGTTGCAAAATATTGTTGCAATAGGGCTGTATTAACCAGCGGTCCTGCACCTAAATCGAGGCAAACGCCCTGTTGATTTTTATTCGCAAGCAGTTTGATTAAATGCGCTGCTGCTTGCTTTTGAACGTTAGCATGGCTGTTGTAATGCGCTGCCGCTTTCGAAAACTGACTCGCTGTGGACAGCTTGTGATCTTTTGCGACGTGAGCAGTACTGTGTGCTAATTGGCTCATAAGCACTCCACTAACGTATCTACCAACGTGTTTATATCATCGAGCTGATGGGCACTGCTAAGTGTGACTCTTAACCGCGATGTATTAAAAGGTACGGTTGGTGGACGAATGGCTGTTAACCAAATTCCACACTGTTTTAGCTTATTCGCCACATCAACCGTTTGTGCGGCATCACCGAGTACCAATGGTTGTATTGCTGTATCTGAATCCATAAGCGCTAAGTTTTTCGCTTTTGCTAATGTTTTAAAATACGCAATATTTTTAAAAAGCTGCATACGTTTATTATCAGCGGCCAGTATTTTTTCTAGTTGTACACGCGTACTACTTGCCATCACAGGCGACATGGCTGTTGAATAGATATAATCACGGTTAAATTGCAGCATGTAATCAATAACCGATTTACTCGCCAGCAAGCATGCACCACTGCTAGCGAGGGCTTTACCAAATGTAATGATCAATAAATCGGGTTTGTGCACTTCACAGCTACCAAGCCCGTGCTTACCTAACACACCAAACCCGTGGGCGTCATCAATCATTAGCCAGGCATTATAGTTATGCGCAAGTTCGCACAGCTGTGCAACAGGTGCTTTATCACCATCCATCGAAAACACGCCTTCACTCACAATGAGTTTATGTTTAGCTTTCGATTTTTGTATGCGTGACTCTAAGTGCTTTAAATCATTATGATTAAACCGCACCATCGCCGCTTGAGAATGGAGACCGCCATCAATCAAACTAGCATGATTGAGTTTATCTTGAAAAATTGCGGCAGATTGCGCCACAGTTTTATCGTTAAACAAGGCTTTTAACACACTGCTATTTGCACTAAAGCCACTGTTGAAAAGCATGGCACTTTCATAACCGAGTAACTCACATAGGCGCTGCTCAAGAGCCTGTTGCGGTTTATTATAGCCATTTACTAATGCTGAACTGTGACTGCCTAGTGGCAGCTCACTCACTGTAACGAGTTCATCAGCGAAGCCTAAATAATCATTGCTGCCAAAATTTAAGTACTGTTTTCCTGCAATACGAATAAAGCGTCCGTTTGACTCTTCGACCAGTTGGCGCTGCCTAAGTAAAGCATCTTCTTTACGCGCTTGAAGATGCTGTGCAATAAATTCAAAAGGCATAACGTGTTTAAGCTTCGTAAAATAGTTCTGATGTTGCTTTGTCGGCCACTTTTGAAGAAAGTGACGCCGCGACAGCTTCATCTGAATAATCTTCACGTTTTTCAGGGTTCATACCCAGCTTTTTAATCAGCATCATATCGGCATCCGCTTCTGGGTTTTCTGTTGTGAGTAGCTTATCACCATAGAAAATAGAATTAGCGCCTGCAAAGAAACACATCGATTGCATTTGCTCGTTCATCGCAGTACGCCCTGCCGATAAACGTACATAACTTTTTGGCATCATAATTCGTGCCACAGCGATGGTGCGAATAAATTCAAAATGATCAAGGTCATCGACATCTTCCAGTGGCGTGCCTTTTACTTTTACCAGCATATTGATAGGCACACTCTCTGGTTGCTGATCTAAGTTTGCGAGTTGCATCAATAAACCATAACGGTCTGCGGCTTGTTCACCCATGCCAACAATACCGCCAGAACATACTTTCATGCCTACATCGCGTACGTTGTCTATTGTATTTAAACGGTCTTGATAAGTACGGGTGGTAATAATCTGTTGGTAATATTCTGGTGAGGTGTCTAGGTTATGATTGTAATAATCAAGTCCTGCTTCTTTTAAGGCGTGCGCTTTTTGATTATCGAGCATGCCTAAAGTCATACATGTTTCAAGGCCTAATTCTTTTACTTCTTGCACCATTTTTTCGATGTAAGGCATGTCACGATCTTTAGGATCTGACCACGCAGCGCCCATACAAAAACGCGTAGCCCCTTTTTCTTTTGCGGCACGCGCTTGCTCAACAACTTTTTCTACTTCCATAAGGCGCTCACGCTCAAGATCTGTTTTATAATGTCCTGATTGTGGGCAGTATTTACAGTCTTCTGGGCATGCACCCGTTTTAATAGAAAGTAGCGTTGAAATTTGAACTTCATTAGGATTGAAATTTTCGCGGTGAACACTGGCCGCTTTAAACAGTAAATCGTTAAATGGCATATCAAATAATGCTTTTACTTGTTGGTGGGTCCAATCGTGACGGACAATTGCGTGCTCCATAATCTTCTCTTTTTAAATTTATTAAGACGGTCTGATTGGCTTAGTCTACGTCTTGACGTAACATTGTCAACGAATCCAAGCAGAACAAAGTTTACATATGCACAATAAACAAACAATTGATTTAGATTTTGATCGTGAACATATTTGGCACCCTTATACGTCCATGACCACCCCGCTTCCCGTTTACCCTGTAAGCCATGCAAAAGCGAACCGCATTTTTTTAGAAACAGGCGAAGCACTCATTGACGGTATGGCATCGTGGTGGAGTGCGATTCACGGTTATTGTCATCCTGTACTAAACGAAGCCATTACCAAACAGTTAGGTAAAATGAGCCATGTTATGTTTGGTGGTTTAACCCATAAACCTGCGGTTGAACTTGCCAAAAAGCTCGTTGAGATCACACCATCAACATTAGATAAAGTGTTTTTAGCAGACAGCGGCTCTGTAAGTGTCGAAGTGGCTATCAAAATGGCATTGCAGTATTGGTTAAGCCAAGGTATTAAAACCAAACAAAAATTAATGACCCCGCTTAAGGGATATCATGGTGATACCTTTGCAGCAATGAGCGTATGCGATCCGGTTAACTCTATGCACAGTATGTACTCTGGGTTTCTACCTGAGCATGTGTTTGTACCCGCCCCCGTCTCCCGCTTTAATGAAACCTTTGATATACATGAAGCAGAAACACTCGAGGTTTACTTTAAAGAGCATCATCAAGACGTCGCCGCTTTTATAATTGAACCTATAGTACAAAACGCAGGGGGGATGAACTTTTACCACCCTGAGTATCTTCGCCATATAAGAGCACTTTGCGATCAGTACAATGTACTGCTTATATGTGATGAAATTGCCACTGGGTTTGGCCGTACTGGCAAACTTTTTGCCGTTGAACATGCCGACATTGAGCCCGATATCATGTGTATTGGTAAAGCACTCACCGGAGGGATGATGACGTTATCAGCCACATTAACGACATCAAAGGTGGCCGTTGGCATAAGTGAAGGCGAAGCCGGTGTACTTATGCATGGCCCCACATTTATGGGGAATCCTCTGGCCTGTGAAACTGCCTGTGCAAGTATTGATTTATTACTAGAGCAGCCTTGGCAAGAGCAAATTGTGCATATTAATGAGGTGCTTACTGAGCAGCTAAGCAAATGTAAGCAACATGCCAATGTGGTGGATGTACGAACACTTGGTGCAATTGGTGTGGTAGAGCTAAACCGCCGTGTTGATGTGGCTAAAATACAACAGTTTTTTGTAGAAAAAGGGGTTTGGATCCGCCCATTTGGAAAACTTATTTACTTAATGCCACCGTACATTAGCAGCGAAACTTGCTTAGAAAAATTGTGTGGCGCAATTGATGACGCCATTAGCCAAAATATGTTCTAGACACAAAAAAGGAAGCGTATGCTTCCTTTTACCATTCAAACATGTAAGCCATTTTGCTTATCATTCTTAGCGGCACTTTGTGCTCACAGCGTTTAGCATATAAATGCTGAAGTGACTTGTCTTTGATTTCACCTACAATCACTTCTTTAACCTGATAACCTAACGCCGTAGCAGCTTGTGCATAGGCAATAAATTCCCATTTTTTTATATTGGTGTTATCTACAATCACCAAGGGGATTTCTTCAGCTAAGGCATTAATAAATCGCGCTAAGTTTAAATTATGATATTCAGGGAGCTTAAATTTATCGAATTGATAGACACCTTCGCTGTTATAAAAATAATCATCGGTTGCGCACACAACATAATCACTTTCATTACCAGCCACCAATTCATCGGCAAGGCTTTGCGCATAATATGATTTACCTGAGCCGGGTAAGCCGCGAAGAATAAAAACTTGTTTCATAGCACCTGTAATACAAATAAGTTAAAAACAATAAGAAACGATTTCTTGTTTAGGATTGATAATAATGCCACAAAATAACCAATTAGCGCAGCGAGAATTTAAATAATCGTCATTTTAACGCAAAATATTGATGCTATTTTATCCAATTGAAGAAAAACTTCTAAAGAGTGTGCCGGAATAGTTTTTTTATTTGATTTACGAAGGTAAGATAGTCGATTCAAGTGCAATGCACAGCATTATAATATTAGGCAACTTATATCATTGGAGTGAAGATGAGCCATTTAGCGATTTCAGAGCTATTAAAAGGCAAGGTTGCGGTAGACAGCCAAGTAACAGTAAAAGGCTGGATCCGTACACGCCGCGATTCAAAAGCAGGAATTTCATTTTTAGCCGTTCATGACGGTTCGTGTTTTGATCCTATTCAAGCGGTAGTACCTAATTCACTTAATAATTATGATGAAGTTACACGTTTAACGGCGGGTTGTTCTGTTTCTGTAACAGGTGTGCTTGTGCAATCTGCTGGCCAAGGTCAGTCGTTTGAAATTCAAGCAAACACGGTTGAAGTATTAGGCTGGGTAGAAAACCCAGACACCTACCCTATGTCAGCTAAACGTCATAGTATTGAATACCTTCGCGAGCATGCGCACCTACGCCCACGCACTAACATTATGGGTGCAGTAACACGTGTTCGTAACTGTTTAGCACAAGCTATTCACCGTTTTTATCATGAGCAAGGTTTTTACTGGATCAGTACGCCTATCATTACAGCAAGTGACTGTGAAGGTGCCGGTGAAATGTTCCGTGTATCAACACTTGATATGCAAAATCTACCACGCACAGATAAAGGCGATATCGATTACAGTGAAGACTTCTTTGGTAAAGAAGCATTCTTAACTGTATCTGGTCAGTTGAACGGTGAGACGTATGCGTCTGCTATGTCTAAAATCTATACCTTTGGCCCGACTTTCCGTGCTGAGAACTCAAACACATCGCGTCACTTAGCCGAATTTTGGATGGTAGAACCTGAAGTTGCGTTTGCTGATTTAGAAGACATCGCAAAGCTTGCTGAAAATATGCTTAAGTATGTCTTTAATGCCGTATTAACTGAGCGCCGTGACGACATGGAGTTTTTCGCACAACGTGTTGAGAAAACGGCCATTTCACGTTTAGAAGAGTTTGTAACCAAAGACTTTGCACAAGTTGACTACACTGACGCTATCGAAATTTTAAAAGCCTGTGGTAAACAGTTTGAATTCCCTGTTGAATGGGGTGTAGATTTACAATCAGAGCATGAGCGTTACTTAGCAGAAGAACATTTTAATGCGCCTGTTGTTATTAAAAACTACCCACGCGATATTAAAGCCTTCTACATGCGTCAAAACGAAGATGGCAAAACAGTAGCAGCAATGGATGTTGTTGCGCCTGGTATCGGCGAAATCATTGGTGGTTCACAGCGTGAAGAACGTTTAGACGTACTTGACCAACGCTTAGAAGAAATGGGCTTAGATAAAGAAGACTACAGCTGGTATCGTGACCTACGTAAATACGGCACAGTACCACATTCTGGTTTTGGCCTAGGCTTTGAGCGTTTAGTCGCTTATGTAACGGGTATGGGTAACGTACGTGACGTTATTGCATTCCCACGTACTAAAGGCAGCGCGACTTACTAAGCAAGCTTAAATGTTAGTGTTAAAAACCAGCCAATTGGCTGGTTTTTTTATACCTGTAAATACGCAGCCTTCTCAATTAAATCACCAGCATAATAATTACAAAAGCCAATCTATACTCTATAGTCAACGTTAGTGATTTATAAAGGAGCTATTATCAGACATGCTCATACACTCTCTTAAGATATTAACCCTCACCGCTATTTTTACCTTATCGCCCCGCTTGGTTGCCCTTGAAGAACCCATTAATGCGAAACCGATTTTAATCGCAGGATCAACGACCGTTACAGAGCTGCTTGTAGAAATTAAGGACGAGTTACACAATGGCTTTGGCAACTCAATACAAATTAGACCCATGGGCAGTGATAAAGGCATAAAAGCCATTGCCGACAATGTGATTGATATTGGCAGCAGTTCACGATACCTGACAAAGATTGAACAAGAGAAGTGGCCTTATTTAAAGCAAATTGTGATTGCACAAGATGCGCTTGCTTTTTTCATCAATAGTTCATTGAATATCGACAACCTGACCAGTAATGAGCTTAGAAGCATCTACCAAGGTAAAATAAACACGTGGTCTAGCCTGTCATCAAAAACACCAAAATTAAGTAACAAAAATGATGAGATCCTACTTTTTAGTAAAGGGACTCATCACGGCAGTTTTGATGTGTTTTTAGAGTTTCTCGAACTTGATTACATTAAAGACCCCGATACAAACTACATAAGACTAAAAAATGCAGGCAACAGAGGCTTGTTTTCTAACCAGCGAGTGAGCCTATATGACCATTTCAACCAAGCGCTGGGCATTGTTCAACGGATTCCAAACGCGATTGCCTACGACTCTTACGGTGCGATAAGTAAACTCGAAGACGATAGACGCATTAATAAAGTAACACTGTTATCAATTAATAACGTTAAACCTTCCAAAGAAACGATAGAAAATGGTGATTATGAATTTGTAAGACCGTTAATTCTGATAGTTAATACCCAATCGCCCCGCTCTAAGCTGATTGGCGAAAAGCTAGTAATGCTCTTAAAGTCTCCACAAGTCCAAGCCAAAATGAGCAACCAAGGGTATTTAGCAGTGAATTAATAGAGGTGTAACCAATAGAAGACCTCTTATGTCTAAAAAACAACTTGAAGGCGCATAAACTTGTAGGCGAATAAAACAGTCTATTGAGCTCAGTAAAAGTTCGTCTAAACCGTACTAAGGAACAGTTAAAGCCGGTAAAGCTAATCAGAGCAAATAAAGTCCCAAAGCAAGTTTATGTAACATGCCGATTTTCGATAAAGAAAAGTCGCGCGTTAGTTACATTTATAACGCCCTTACTCGTATTCAGACAGAAACGAGTATAAAAAAAGCTGCGCACCTAGAAGGTGAACAGCTTTTAACAACCAGAATCGTTATGTATTACAGTGCGTTTTCAAGCTCGGGTAATACATCAAATAAGTCAGCAACTAAACCATAATCAGCCACTTGGAAAATAGGTGCGTCAGGGTCTTTATTTATTGCAACAATGACTTTTGAGTCTTTCATACCCGCCAAATGCTGAATGGCCCCACTGATACCTACTGCAATGTATAAATCAGGGGCAACAATTTTACCCGTTTGACCTACTTGCATATCATTTGGCACAAAGCCCGCGTCAACTGCAGCACGAGACGCGCCAATTGCCGCACCTAGTTTGTCAGCGATACCGTTTAATAACGCGAAATTCTCACCATTTTGCATACCTCGGCCACCCGAAATTACCACCGGTGCTGCCGTGAGCTCAGGACGCTCTGATTCAGTTTGTTCTTGTGATACAAACTCGCTTAAGCCTACAGACCCTTTACTATCAATCGCTGAGACAGAAACAGGGGCTTGTTCAGCGGCCACATCAAAGCTGCTTGCACGTACAGTGATTACTTTTTTAGTATCGAGTGATTTAACGGTTGCAATTGCATTACCCGCATAAATTGGACGCTTGAACGTGTCAGCATCAATCACATCGATAATTTCTGAGATTTGCGCAACATCTAATAAGGCCGCAACACGTGGCATAAAGTTTTTGCCCGTTGTCGTAGCACTTGCCACAATGTGTGAATAATTGTCACTAAGAGATAAAACAAGATCAGCCACATTCTCAGCTAATTGGTGAGCGTAAGCGGTATCGTCAGCGACTAGTACATTACTAACACCGGCGATCGACGCTGCCTTTTCGCTCATAGCCGCTAGATTTTCACCAGCTAATAATAAATCAACGTCAAAACCTAATTTAACAGCAGCGGTCATTGTTTTATGTGTTTCAGGCTTTAGAACACCGTTGTCGTGTTCAGCTATCACTAATGTTTTCATTTAGATCACCTTCGCTTCTGTTTTTAACTTTTCAACCAACGTCGCCACATCTTCAACGATAATACCGGCTGAACGTTTTTCAGGTTCATTAACTTCAACAAGCTGAATGCGCGGAGCAAGGTCAACACCTAAGCTATCTGCAGCAATGACCTCTAACGGTTTGCGCTTTGCTTTCATAATATTTGGTAACGATGCATAACGCGGCTCGTTTAGGCGTAAATCTGTCGTTACAATGGCAGGTAATTTAAGCGCGACAGTTTGTAAACCACCATCTACTTCACGCGTAACATTCACAGTACCTGATTGCACATCAACTTTAGAGGCAAAAGTACCTTGGCCACGTCCTGTTAAAGCAGCGAGCATTTGACCTGTTTGATTATTGTCTGAATCAATCGATTGTTTGCCTAAAATAACCAGCTCGGGTGACTCTTGCTCAACAATCTTACTTAATAGCTTCGCTACGTGTAGCGACTCTAGTTTTTCTTCAGTTTCGATATGAATCGCTTTATCTGCACCCAGTGCTAATGCTGTACGTAATTGCTCTTGAGATGATTTATTACCAATAGTTACAGCCACAACTTCTGTTGCCGTGCCTGCTTCTTTCAAACGAATAGCTTCTTCAATTGCAATTTCACAAAACGGGTTCATCGCCATTTTTACATTAGCTAAATCAACATCCGATTTATCTGCTTTAACGCGTGCTTTGACGTTATAGTCAATTACTCTTTTAATTGGAACGAGGATTTTCATCGTGACTCCATCAATTGTGTGTTCTTAAAGCTGACGTCTACGTCAACTTATTTATTTTATGATTTCAGACTACTTCCTGTTGACGTAAACGTCAACCTAAAATAACCTTAAAGTATTCACAGCCTGTAACGTTTCATTTGCAAGTATGAAATACGGTTCTTTTAATGCAGGTCCGTCACTGATAAGAGGTTTATATGGTCGAACGCGAAACCATGGAATTTGATGTTGTTATCGTAGGCGCAGGCCCAGCGGGTTTATCAACAGCTATTCGATTGGCACAACAAGCACAAGAAAAACAACAAGAATTAATGATCTGTGTGGTAGAGAAAGGCTCTGAGGTGGGCGCGCATATTTTATCGGGTGCAGTATTCGAGACACGCGCACTTGATGAGCTACTCCCAGATTGGCAATCATTAGGAGCGCCTGTTTCAACAAAAGTGACTCAGGATGACATTTACTGGTTTAATAACAGTGAGAAAGCCACCAGCATCCCCCACTTTGCGAGCCCGAAAACGTTCCACAATGATGGCAACTATATTGTTTCGATGGGCAATGTATGTCGATTTTTAGCTGAACAAGCAGAAAATCTAGGGGTAGAAATTTTCCCCGGATTTAGTGCGCACTCGTTAATTATCGAAGATGACACCGTGAAAGGGATTATTACCGGCGATATGGGTCTTGATAAAGACGGTAATGAAAAAGACGGCTATATGCCGGGCATGGAATTAAGAGCAAAATACACAGTATTTGCTGAAGGTTGCCGTGGTCATTTAGGCAAAGAGCTTATTAATCATTTTGCTCTTGATAAAGATGCATCACCACAGCACTACGGCTTAGGCTTTAAAGAAATTTGGCACGTTGACGAAAGCAAACATAAACAAGGTACTGTGGTTCATGGTACTGGTTGGCCACTAACGGGTGATACAAGCGGTGGTGCGTTTATGTATCACAGCGAGAACAACCAAGTTGTGGTTGGTTTAATTGTCGACCTTAATTACTCAAACCCGCACCTGAGTCCGTTTGATGAATTTCAACGCATGAAACATCACCCAATCTTTAAAGACGTATTAGAAGGCGGTGAACGTATTGCGTATGGCGCTCGTGCGATAGCAAAAGGCGGCCTGCACTCTTTACCAAAAATGCATTTTCCTGGTGGCTTAATTGTCGGGTGTGATGCCGGCACACTGAATTTTGCTAAAATTAAAGGTAATCACACGGCTATGAAATCAGGCATGGTCGCTGCCGATGTGATTGTTGAGGCGCTTGCTCAAGGCAAAGAAAATAGCGATTTAGCTGAATATGCAACCGCATTTGAGCAAAGCTGGGCCTATAAAGAGCTGTATCAATCACGCAACTTTGGCCCTGTTATGCACAAGTTAGGTAAATTTTTGGGTGGCGCATACAACACACTTGACCAAAATATCTTTGCAGGGAAACTTCCTTTCAAGTTTGAAGACAATACACCTGACTATGCAACACTTGTTGATGCAAGCAGAGCCGAAAAGATTAGTTATCCCAAACCCGATGGCAAGCTGAGCTTTGATAAATTATCGTCGGTGTTTTTATCAAATACGAACCATGAAGAATCTCAGCCTTGTCACTTAAAGCTCAAAGACAACAGCATTCCAATTAACGTAAATTTAGTGAAGTTTGACGAACCAGCACAACGTTATTGTCCTGCAGGGGTTTATGAAGTTCAAGAAATCGAAGGCCAAAAAGAGTTTGTGATCAATTCACAAAACTGCGTGCATTGTAAAACCTGCGATATTAAGGATCCAAGTCAAAACATTTGCTGGGTCACGCCTGAAGGTGCGGGTGGACCAAACTACCCTAATATGTAACGCACGTTACTCATTTAATTACTATTTATCCTAAATTGCAGGGGCTTCGGCCCCTTTTTTAGTCTATGCTTAAGATCTGTTTACCTTTGCAGATTAAGATTTGTTCAAACTTGGGACGCTTAAATCACGGCGCGTGGTTTGTAACCTAGTGAGCTAAGTAAAAACCGAGCAACAAAGAGTAAAGCGCCCCTAAGCATAACTCAAAGGGGAGCGCCTGTTTGGTTTTGATGCTGCGTTATCGGCTATTCATGGGGATAACCACACGCTATAGCCGCTGCCTTGACTGAATCGCACACAGACTGCTGCAAATTTAACCTTGAAAGGTAAGCAAACCCTTAGTCGTGTTTAAATTTATAGTGAGTGATATATGCCGTCATCAAGTGTAACTTTTCGTTTTTTAGCTGAGCCTACTGATGTGAACTTTGGAGGTAAAGTACACGGAGGTGTTGTAATGAAATGGATAGACCAAGCAGGCTATGCCTGTGCAGCGGGTTGGAGCGGTCACTACTGTGTCACCGTGTCTGTTGCTGGTGTTAAATTCCAGCGCCCTATTCTTGTCGGACAAATTGTTGAAGTTAAAGCGAGTATTGCGCATACCGGTAAAACAAGTATGCAAATTTTTATTCAAGTGCGTTGCGGCGACCCTAAAACACAAAACTTAGTCGAAACAAATCACTGTGTTATTAGTTTCATAGCAATGGATGAAGCGGGTTACCCTATCGCGGTACCGACCTACACAGCTGAAACTGATGAAGAAAAGAAAATCGAAAACTACGCAATTAAAATGAAAGAGATTGCCATTGAAACAGAAACCTTACTGCAAAAAGCGTAGTTAAGTAACTTCTACATAGCTGATTGAAATTGTTGCGCGTATGAAACTGAACAGCTGATCACTGATTAATCATACTGCGCAAAAAAAGCCTAAAACAGCGTTAAAACCAATACTTTAAGCGTATAAAATATATTGGCATATTCAGTGCAATAGTTCCTACGAGCGATATGAATACATCGTTTATTTATTTTTTAAAGGAGCTATTAAATGATTAAAGTAATTTCAATTTCTGCACTTTCTTTAGCACTACTTGGTTTTAATAACGCTGCCCATGCAGATACTTCCGAAATGGATTCTCCTCGTATTTATACTGGTATTGGTTATGGTCAATACTCTTTCCAATTTGAAGACAGTGAAAACGACACCGATTTCGATGATGATTCACAAATGCTTAAAGGCTACATAGGGACACAGTTCAATAAGTACTTGAGCCTAGAGCTTGCCTATCAAAACTTTGATGAAGCAAGTGACATTGATTCAAAAGTAGAGCTTGATGGTATTTCCCTCGCAGCGAGGCTTGCTGCCCCCATTACTGAGAGCTTTTCAGTGTATGCGAAAGGCGGGTGGCTTGAATGGGATGCCGAAGTGGAACAAGATTTAGGTGATCTTGGCAGCATTAGTGCAGATACAGATGGCGGCGATGTATTTTATGGCGCAGGTATTGAGTATGCTTTTACTACCAATATGCAAGTACGTTTTGAGTATGAGCGTTATGAGCTTGAAGATGATATTGACCCTGATATGGATGTCGCATCGGTCTCTTTTCAGTACATGTTTTAATTTAAACCACTTAGTTTAAATGTTTAAAGGCAGCCCAGACTGCCTTTTTTTGTGTTTGCATGTAAAATGATGGCAGTTTTTTCTAATTACAACGCATTATGAGCGAATATCAATTAACGGCTGTCGGGCATATCCATTCTCCTTATAAACAAAAGTTTGCCATACCACGGCAACCACGTTTAGTACCCGAAGCAAAAGCAAAACTCGTTTTTACAGCTGATTTCAATCGTGAAGAATTTGTGCGTGGCCTCGATGAGTTTAGTCATATTTGGCTGCTATTTAGATTTCATGAAACAGCAGACAAAGGCTATTCAGCTATGGTACGCCCTCCTCGCTTAGGGGGTAACGAGCGTAAAGGTGTATTTGCAACGCGTGCCACGTTTAGACCCAACGCAATCGGTATGAGTGCCGTAAAACTTGAAGGCATTGAATACAAAAATGGCCAGTTGAGCTTATTGTTATCGGGTATTGATTTACTTGATGGCACGCCTATTTTAGACATCAAACCCTATTTACCTTACTCAGATGCAATGCATGAGGCCAGTGCTGGCTTTGCCGACACCCGCCCAGAAACAGATATGAGTGTAGAATTTAGCGAAGAATCGCTTGCTTTTATCGCTAAACAAACCGATTATCCCGAATTAAAAGCCTTTATCAGCAATGTGTTAAAGCAAGACCCACGCCCTGCTTACAAAAAGCAACGTGAATCAACACAAAGCTACGGCATGACATTATATGATTTTAATATTCGTTGGTTTGTTACTGGCGACCATAATACTGTAACCAGTATCGAAAAATGCTAGTTTTTAACAGTTAGCGCTTTAGTGTCACCGCTTCCGCTGGTAAACTGAGCGCCTTGTTACTACTCAAATGATTTGAGTAAACGATAATAATTTTAACACTACTTGGAATAGAGATGCGTACCAGTCAATATATACTCGCAACACTTAAAGAAACTCCGTCTGATGCTGAGATTGTTTCTCATCAATTAATGCTACGAGCTGGCATGATCCGCCGCGTTGCGTCGGGTTTATACACGTGGTTGCCCTCTGGTTTACGCGTACTGAAAAAAGTAGAAAACATTGTACGTGAAGAAATGGATAAAGCCGGCGCAATCGAAATGCTAATGCCGATTATCCAGCCAGCTGACTTATGGGAAGAATCGGGCCGTTGGGAGCAATTTGGTCCTGAATTACTGCGTATTAATGACCGCCACAATCGCCCATTCGCACTTGGTCCGACGCACGAAGAAGTTATCACTGATTTCGTTCGTAAAGAAGTAAGCTCATATAAACAACTTCCACTGACTCTTTATCAAGTACAGACAAAAGTACGTGATGAAGTGCGTCCTCGTTTTGGTGTGATGCGTGCACGCGAATTCACCATGAAAGATGCGTATTCTTTCCATTTAAGTGACGAGTGTTTAGAAAAAACATACCAAGTAATGCACACAGCATACTGCAATATCTTTGAGCGTCTGGGTCTTGATTACCGTCCAGTTATTGCTGATACCGGCTCTATTGGTGGCAGCGTGTCGCATGAGTTTCATGTACTGGCTGAATCTGGTGAAGATGCCATTGCATTCAGTGATGCAAGTGATTACGCAGCAAATATCGAAAAAGCTGAAGCGCTTGCACCAACAGATGCACGTCCAGCAGCGACAAAAGAGCTTAAGGCATTCCCTACGCCAGATGCAAAAACAATTGCTGAGCTAAAAGAGCATTACGGGGTTAAACCTCATCGTGGCGTTAAAACACTGATTGTGTATGGCGCACCTGATGAAAACGAACAACGTGGTTTAGTGGCTCTTATTGTACGTGGTGATCATGAATTAAATGAACTAAAAGCAGAGAAACACCCGCTTGTTGATTCACCTCTTGAAATGGCTAAAGAAGAAGACATCGTTGCGGCGATTGGCGCGAAACCAGGCTCACTAGGCCCTGTTGGTCTAAACATGCCTATTATTGTAGACCGCACTGCCAATGTAATGGCTGACTTTGTTGCCGGTGCAAACAAAGATGGCGAGCACTTTAGCGGCATTAATTGGGACCGCGATGTTGAAAACTATGAAGTTGCCGATATTCGTAATATTGTAGAAGGCGATCCTAGCCCATGTGGCCAAGGTACGTTACAAATTAAACGCGGTATTGAGGTTGGTCATATCTTCCAACTGGGTACTAAATACTCTGAAGCAATGAAAGCAGGTGTATTAAGCGAGTCAGGTAAAAATCAGATCATGACAATGGGTTGTTATGGTATTGGTGTATCGCGTATCGTTGCCGCTGCCATTGAACAAAATAATGATGAATACGGTATTAAATGGCCACAACCTATTGCACCGTTTGATTTAGCCATCGTTCCTATGAACATGCATAAATCTCATCGTATTCCTGATATTGCAAACAACTTATATGACGGTCTAAAAGCGCAAGGTATCGATGTGTTATTTGATGACCGTAAAGAGCGCCCAGGTGTTATGTTCAACGACATGGAATTACTCGGTGTGCCTTACACACTGGTCATTGGTGAACGAAACCTAGATGAGAATAAAGTTGAGCTTAAAAACCGTCGTACGGGTGAAAAGCTCATGCTTGATTTAGACACTGCAATCGCTGAAATTGCGGCATTAGTAAAAGGCTAAACCTTTTACGCTATCTCAGTTAAAAAAACCGCTTCGGCGGTTTTTTTGATCATGTGCACTTTGTCATAGATGTTTCGCTAAACCGTCTTTTTAATGTCACCTTCTATCCCTAGCATTTAGCTTATTACACCATGAGTAAATGCCATGAATAACACAACTAGCAGTAATAAAACTCACTATCCTGCCGTTTGGATTTCCGACGTTCACTTAGGTTACAAAGACTGCCAAGCTCAGTATTTATTAAACTTTTTAAATTCTATCGAATGTGATGTACTTTACCTTGTTGGCGATATAGTTGATTTATGGTCAATGAAACGGCAGTTTTTCTGGCACCCAAGTCACTATGATGTACTTGCGCTTATTCAAAAAAAAGCCAAAGACGGCACGCGTGTTATTTACATACCAGGAAACCATGATGAAACTTTTCGTCATTACGCCAACGAGTCATTATTTGGTATAGAAGTTCATAAAAAATATATACACACCACGAAGGCGAATAAACGTTTTTTACTTTTGCACGGTGATGACTTTGATTCAGCAACCCGTTACAACAAGCTAATTAGTATAGCGGGTGATGCTGGATACGATTTTTTACTATTTTTAAACCGCTGGACAAACCGAATTAGACGTTTGTTTGGAGGGAATTACTGGTCGCTTGCTTCGTGGATCAAAGCACGCGTACACAAAGCGCGTGCAGCAATTGAAGCCTTTGAAAATGCAGCAATTCATGAAGCAAAAAAACAAGGCGTTGATGGCATTATATGTGGCCATATTCATCACCCTGCGGTGAAAATTGTCGATGATATTGTGTATTGCAATGACGGAGATTGGATAGAAAACTGCACAGCGCTTGTTGAAAACAGTTGCGGGAAAATCGAGCTGCTACATTGGAGCGAAACACAAAAAGTCATTCACTCTGCAGATATCAGCAAACTAAACCCAACCCCCGCCTTCGACAAAAGCCAAGATGCGGCATAAGCTGTTTAACCTTTGAGCCACATCGACAATTTATTGCGTAATGTGGCTTGCTTAATGGGTTTTGTAATGTAATCGTTCATGCCAACACTTAAACACTTTTCTCTGTCGCCAGCCATGGCACTGGCTGTCATCGCAATGATGATCACATCTTGATAAGCATCGCCTGCTTTACCTTGTCTGATTTCCTTTGTGCAGTCATAACCATTTAAGTTGGGCATTTGACAGTCCATTAAAATCAAATCGAATATTGTCTTACTATTTTTCAAAAGTTCTAATGCTTCAAAGCCATCATTGGCTGATTCAATAGTTACATTGCTGTCGCGAAGGATGGCTTTACTCACTTCAATATTAATTAAATTATCATCAACGATAAGAATATGTTTATCGCTCAAATCAATTCTAACTTGCTCTTTATCTGTGCTTTTAACATGCTCAACAAACTGCTGACTATTATTCAATAATAGCGCTAATCGATAGCTTAATTCATCAGGCGTAATGGGTTTTGCAATCACCATTACATTAGCTGGTAAGTCATATTTTTTGGCAAGTGACGACATAACCCCTAAGATGAGTGCATGTTTTTGCAGATGATTTCTCGCCCAATTCAACACTCGCTCGAATAAGGGATGTTTGTGCTCAACAATCACTAGATCAAGTAACTTAAGTTCTGCCTCTGTCACGTTATTTAACCTAAGTAGCTGTTTGGGTGCAGGCTCTGATAGCATAGTAAGTTGTTTTTCAAGGTTGGTTGCCAATTTATCGTACTGCACCGCGATACCCATCCGTTTTTCAGGTAATGCTGCAATAACACTGTGTTGTATGGATATGTCTGAAGGTGCGACACAAACACTTGCGATAAAACAGCTGCCCTTACCTTTTTCGCTTTCTACTATGATATCACCGCCCATAAGTTGCGATAACTTGCGACTGATTGACAAACCAAGGCCGCTTCCACCGTAATGACGCGTTGTACTCGAGTCTTCTTGGGTAAACACCTCAAATAGCTTATCTTGATTCTCTTTTGAAATCCCAATCCCAGTATCACACACCGAAAAATTCAACATTAACTCATTTTTCTCAACAGACAGCTGTGTAACTGTCAGGCTAACATGCCCTTGGTGAGTAAATTTAAAAGCGTTACTTAACAGGTTATTTAAGATTTGTTTTAGTCGATGACTGTCACCCATAACCGTTCTTCGTGTAATGCCACTGCAATCAAAAAGTACTTCAATGCCTTTTTTCTGTCCTTGCACTGCCATCGATGTCACTAAATCACTGCACACAGATACCACATCAAATTCGTGACAGTCTAAATCGAGTTTGCCTGCCTCGATTTTAGAAAAATCAAGAATATCATTTATCAGCGTCATTAAAGAATTAGCGCTACTACTCGCGTAATGTAAATATTTTTTTTGCTGTGGGGTAAGCAGTTCTTCTTCAAGCATTTCTAGCATACCGAGTACACCATTCATCGGGGTCCGAATTTCATGGGAAATATTGGCAACAAACTGACTTTTAGCTTTACTTGCCGCTAATGCTTTTTCGGTTGCTTCTTCAAGCTCGGCTGTGCGCATCTTTACTTTTTCTTCCAGTGAACCATTGAGCTTTTCAAGCTGATGTTGAGCACATTTCAGCGAATCAATATTGCGTAATATTGCCGCTATTTGAAATTCTTGATTAGCCGCATCAAAAATAGGAGCCATGGTAATCGAAAAGTAGTGGGTATTTTCATCGGCAATATGTATCGCTTCGAATGAGCACCGTTTTCCTTCTTTAAGTGCCTGAGCAATGCCCTGAAAATCTTCGTCATTGTAGTTAAATAATTCATCAAATTGGGTGTGTTGCTCTTCAATACCAAAAAACTCTTTCGCTGTTTTATTCGCATTATCGATAACACCGTTTGCTTTTATCATAATAATGGCATCGGATGAGCTTTCGATTATTTTGCTATTCTTCTCCTTAAGAAAGCTTAGCTCGAGTTTACGATTAATATCTCGCTGGTAAATAATGAACAAGATAACGACTACTACAATGATCAAACAGAGCATGGCTATAAATCTATAGCGCTTTTGCTTTATTTCATACAGTAAGTTTTCAGTATCAATTGCCACTGCTATCGTTAACGGCTCCATTTGAATACCATTTTGAAACGCTATCTCCTCTTTCAAAAAAAGCCTGTCAGGTAAGTTCACCACGTCAAAGAGATCAACGTGCGCCATATCATGATTACTATTAAATTCTTCGTACCAAAAATGCGCATCGCCTTTTTCAAAACTAAAACGGTATGCTTCATTTGGATGATAGATAAATTGTTGTTTTGCATTTAAAAGAAAAACATTAAATTTTCGCGGGGTTCCTTCTATTAAGCCTTGAATTAAATCGTCTGCATAATAGTTAATGATTAACACCGCGAAAGGGTCACCATTGGCATCTTTAATCAGCTTAGAGACTCGGTACGTGCTTACATAAGGAACTTGAAGTGCACCGTTTTCACGATTGTAATTAATAGGTGACACATAAATATGGCCATTAGTTAATTGACGGGTGATTTGCATGTAATCACGCTGACCTTTGTGCTGTAAATTTTGCTCAGCAATACGGCTGACTTTGCCGTTTATGTTGTCTACACGTACAACCTCTTTGCCGTTATCAGCGACATATATGTAGCGTGCTTGCGCTAAATCTTTGTCGGTTGCCATAAACCCGCTAAATATTTTAGCTAAGCGGTCTTTCCAGGCTGAAATGGGCGTGCCTAACACAGGGTCGATATTATTTTCATTTGTGGCCCGCATAATCGCCATGATCGGCGGGGTTGCATCAAGGAAGTTTAAAGCTGAAATATTCTCTCTTAACGTCGTAGTAAAGGTCGACTTTTTTGCTGAAAGCTCTCGCTGCATTTGCTCATAAGTTCGTTTGTAGACATCTTCACGCGTATCAATTTCATATTTTACGGTTGCTAAGCACGCCATTATGACAAGGACAATAAATGCAAATATAGGTAACTTGTGTAGCACTATTAAACGCGATAATTTTTCAGAATCCATTGAACAAAAAGCCTTATTTACCACCTTGTAAATAGTATAGGAGAATTTCATGATAAAGATGGGGGAAAGATAAAAAATTATAATTAATTATGACTACCTACAGCAGCGTTCGCTAGAAACGAAAAAAGCACCAAAACGGTGCTTTTAATCGTATAAATAACTGACTTATTGACTATCTAAATAGCACGTCTTCTTTATTAAACCACTTAACGCAGAAAGCCAATAACGCCCCCGCCACAATAACGGTGGCTAAGAAAATGAGCCCAACTAGGGTGTAATCAACAGTGCCTTTAATAATCTCTTTAATCGCTAAAGCAACATTCGTTACCGGAATAAACGCCGTTTTGCTGGTGAGCTCTACGTTAGGCATTAGCGCAATCATAATCGGGAAAATAACCCCAATACTCAGCGGTGCCATGTAGTTTTGTGCTTCTTTAAAGGTACGTGCGTAAATAGAAATCGCGAGCGCAAGCGATGAAAAAATGGCCGCAATTGGAACGAGTAATATAAAAATCAATCCCAAATCAAACACAGTTAATGAGCTAAATGCTGTTTTAACAACGGCTAAATCAACAAATGCGATAGCAACAGACACCCAAATTCCCATACTGAGTACCGTAATCGTCGTTGTTGCGATAGATGAAGCGAGTAATGTAATAAATTTACCAAGAACCAGCTGCGTACGCGTGATTGGCGTAAGTAAAAGAGTTTCCAGCGTTCCGCGCTCTTTTTCTCCCGCACCTAAATCAATCGCTGGGTAGGTTGCGCCCATTAAAACAAGTGGGATCAATAAATAAGGAATAAATCCGCCAATTTTTTCACCCAGATTTTCACGTTTATCAGCCGTATCCACTTTCACGACTTTTATAGGCTCGATAATCGCAGCCTGTTGCTGCTCTGATACACCAAAACTTAACAGCTTAGTAGTACGCAGTTTATCGCCATACTCTTTGGCAAGTTCTTTTACACGGTCAAACAAAAAGTTAATCGCTTTTGCATCGTTATACACGACTTGCCATTCACTCTGTTTGGCATTATCTAATGTTTGTTTGGCATCTGAGGGTAAGTATATCCCCATGTCAATCGTGCCAGCTTTAACTGCATTTGTTAAATCTTCAACTGAATTGAACGATTCTTCGCCTTTATACTGTGAAAAGCTTTTATGATAAAAAACTTTGTCTGTGAACTCTTGTGCGTATTGACCATTAATAATGGCGTAGGTATGCACTTCTTGCTCAGCCTCTAACGCAGCCTGCGAGCTAATAAAGGCCATAATTGCAAATAACAATGGAAAAATAGCAACAGGTAGCGCAACCACAAATATGAGTGTTTTACGGTCGCGTAATAGCTCTTTTAATTCCTTTTTAAATACTTCAAACATCACGACTCTCCGTTAAAATATTCATAAACGCTTGGTTCAGCACGTCACTTTGTCCTGTTTGTTTAAATTCATCTAACGTGCCATCAAAGCAGCTAAGCCCTTGATTAATAACTGCGACACGGTCACATAACAAGGCGACTTCATCTAAATGATGCGTTGAAAAAATAACCGGCGTGCCCTGCTCTTTCAGGCCTTTAATAAAGTTAATAACGGTTTGTGTGGTCATAATATCAAGGCCAGTGGTTGGCTCGTCAAGTATGACGACGTCTGGCTGGTGGATCACTGCACGCGCTATATTGGCTTTTTGTTTCATACCTGTAGAAAGGTTTTCGGCGCGTTTATCAATAAAACTGTGCATATCGAGTAAAGTAAACAATTCGTCACAACGTGATGCAATCAGTTTTTTATTCATACCATGCAGGCGTGCAAAGTATTCTACATTTTCTTTGACGGTTAATCGCCCATACAACCCAGTGCTGCCTGATAAAAAGCCAATTGATTTTCGTCCAATCAATGGCTTTTTAACAATATCGTGACCAGAGATAGTAATGCTGCCCTCATCTGGTTTCAATGCGGTAGAAATCATTCTAAGTGTCGTTGTTTTACCCGCACCATTTGGACCAAGCAAACCCAATACTTCACCTTTATCGCAGTGAAAACTGACATCTCTTACAGAGTGAAAAAATTGCTTATCTTCACGGGGATCGATTTTATCCGTGTTGTTTTTTTTATGATCTTTCGTCAGCTTAAATTTCTTTTTAAGCCCTGCTACTTCAATCATGTTCGTTTCCTTCGTTTCGGTCTAAAGTAATCTGTATTACTGTAAAATTCTGGATTTTCATTGTCGGTCCACCACCCTGGCACACCTAACAAAGGGAGTGGCGATAAGTTTTTATTATCGCGCAAACAATCATCAAACTTAATCATCTCATAAAGGCGTTGATCTAGATATGCATATTGACTGCTTAAATCTTTACAAAATATGTCATCAGGAACAACGATAAACAACGCCTTGCCTGTCAAACCTATATAAGGTTGAGTGAGCATTTCGTAATTTGCATGACCAAACATATAAGGACGAATAGTGCGCCCCCATTCTTCGCGCTTATCAACAAATGCATGTTCCCATTGATGATCACGCAATTGTTGCTGCCATTGCGTGTGTGTAATTGCAAGCACAACACCACATTCATCAAACAATGTTAGGGCGTTTCGGTGTTTACTTCGCTCTTTTAGACCATGTAGTTTAATTTCTTCAATATGTTGATGGTTTATCAGTGACTTTGTTTTTGGAAACAAACACCAAATAAACCCACCAAAGAGATCGTGCCAATTCTGTTGCCGCGTCGGCACGTGGCCCGTTTCGAATATAATTTGTTCATAGTAACGGCTTTCATCAGCAAACTGCTCGTCTTCAACAAAGCGAATAGCTTGGCCTTGTGACGTTGTGGCATTTAAAAATTGTGAAAACCATTGGCAACTCGGCCAATCAGTCAATTCATGAATTTTGAATAAATCGGCTAAGTCGGCAAATGCGCCGGTGGTTAAATACTGTGTTGACCACTGCTCTGGCGGTGTAAATCGTTTCATGGGCTATTACATTTAACTTCTTGAAGCTTTACGCTAGTTTACCGTAAAAACTGGTTCTCATTAATAGAACCTCATATACTATTGCCATCTTAAAACAAAAAAAGAGCTATTATGAAACGCTATTTTCCAATGACAGTACTCGCAAGCGCTATTCTTGCAGGCTGTGCTTCAACAAGTATTACTTCTGATGATGTAGAAAAAGCCTATCAAAGCATTAAATTCAGCACAATTAGCTGAGCATATTAAAGTGCTTGCTTCAGATGAGTTTGGTGGTCGTGCACCTTCATCAAAAGGTGAAGAATTAACCCTTGCTTACCTAACAGAGCAATTCAAAGCGCTTGGTTACCAACCAGGTAATGGTGATAGCTTCTTACAAGAAGTGCCTCTGGTATCCCTTGAAGCCGACCCTAACATGGTCCTTACTATCGGTGGTAAAGATTATGAGTATAAAAAAGACATGGTCATGGGCAGTAGCCGTATCAGCGCACAACAAAGCATTAAAGATTCTGAACTCGTGTTTGTTGGTTACGGTGTTAACGCCCCTGAATATAACTGGAATGACTACGAAGGCTTAGACGTTGAAGGTAAAACAGTGGTTATGCTGGTCAACGATCCTGGTTTTGCTACAAAAGATCCGGCGCTATTTACCGGCGATGCGATGACTTATTATGGTCGTTGGACGTATAAATATGAAGAAGCGAGCCGCCAAGGTGCCGCAGGTGCAATTATTATTCACGAAACCGCTCCGGCTTCTTATCCTTGGTCTGTGGTTGAAAACTCATGGAGTGGCGAACAGTTTGGTTTTCAAAAAGAAAACAACAATATGGACCGTGTTGCGGTTGAAGGTTGGGTAACGACAGATGTCGCTAAAGAGCTTTTCACAAAAGCAGGCTTAGACTTCGATACCATGAAAGCCAACGCAGCAAAAGGTGCATACCATGTTGATATGGGCGATTTAACCGCGAGCGTAACTGTAAATAATACGATTAAAAAGTCAATTTCATATAACTTCATTGCGACTTTGCCTGGTAGCGAAAAACCAGACGAGCATGTTATATACTCAGCTCACTGGGATCACTTAGGCACTGATAAAACCCGTAAAGGTGATCAGATTTATAACGGTGCACACGATAATGCGACAGGCACTGCGGGTTTAATTGAGGTTGCTGAAGCATTTACAAGTTTACCGAAGCACCCTAGTCGCTCAATGACCTTTTTAGCTGTTACCGCTGAAGAGCAAGGCTTACTTGGCTCAAAGTATTACGCTGCTAACCCCGTTATTCCTGCTAAAAATACTGTTGCTAACATTAATATGGATAGCTTGAACTTGCTCGGTAAAGTAAAAGATATCAGTGTTGTTGGTATTGGTAAGTCAGAAATGGACACGTTATTAGAAACGGCAGCTAAGGCACAAGATAGAACTGTTTCGGGCGATCCTAAACCTTCATCAGGTGGCTACTACCGCTCAGATCATTTTGCATTTGCAAACATGGGCGTGCCTGCAATGTATTCAGGCGGTGGAAGTGTTGCTTTTGATGAAGAAACGGCCACTTACCGCAAGCGCATGAGTTTAGTGCTTCGTGGTTGTTATCATCAACCTTGCGATCGTTACCGTGATGAATGGGATCTTTCGGGCGCAGTTCAAGACCTTCAGTTATTCTATCAAGTTGGTTTTGATATCTCTGAGCGTGAAGAATGGCCTAAATGGAATGAGAGCTCAGAATTCCAACGCAAATAGATGCAAATGATATTGATTTTCATTTAAAGTAATAATACAGTGTAATCTGATTAATTTTTAGGTTGCACTGTATGATTTTATTAACACAATCGAGATTCTTTTCTCAAAAAGCGAGGTGTTATATTACGGACAATAAGCGCTTATTCTTGCCCCTTTTAATTCTTATTGCCCTTGTTGTACCAGCAACTCGCGGGTTTACCTTACAAGCATTAAGCGATGCTTTTTTTCAGGTTTCTGTTTTCGTAGCCGCAACCCTATTAATCTATTACTATTTAATTGATCGCCTTCCCCAACTGCAATTAAGCTATTTACGCGCAAGATCTGGTTTTTTAGAGGTGAGCTTTGCCTCTATATTGGGCGCATTACCCGGTTGTGGCGGCGCAATCATTGTTGTCACTCAATTTACTAAACGACAAGCAAGCTTTGGTTCTGTGGTTGCGGTATTAACAGCCACAATGGGTGATGCTGCATTTTTACTACTCGCAACCCGCCCACTTGATGGCCTTATTATGATGCTTTTAGGCGTGTGTGTGGGCATTATCAGCGGACAAATCGTTAACCTTTTTCATAGTCGGCACCGCTTTCAGCCTTCACAGCCAAGCGACTATATTGAAGAGCCACAATGTCAGCCAAAAGCAATCCAATTTAGCCGACCTATTTGGAAGTTTTCACTGATCCCAAGTGTAATCATCGCTTTTTTAATTGCTATGAATGTTGAGCAAACACTTTTTAGCCAACCTATTATCGATATCATCAGTGTGTTTGGATCGATAATGGCCTTATTTGTGGTTGTTATCTGGGCGTTGTCGTCAAAAGGTCAAAATTACAAACAAATTACCAGCGAAGAAGCGCCCTGCACCCCACCTTCAAAGTTAACGAAAGTCTTGATGGATACACACTTCGTTACTGCCTGGGTTGTCGCTTCGTTTATGGTATTTGAGATTTTTGTTAATGTGGTGGGTGTTGACCTGACTGGTTGGTTTTCTAACTATGCCTATTTAGCCCCCTTGATAGCTGTTGCCATAGGACTGCTTCCGGGTTGCGGACCACAAATTGTCGTTATGACTCTTTATATTCAAGGCATTATTCCGTTTAGCGCGATGGCTGCAAACGCAATCTCTAATGATGGTGATGCCCTGTTCCCTGCAATAGCGCTGGCTCCACGAGCCGCAGTGGTCGCCACTGTTTATTCGTCTATCCCAGCCTTGATTGTTGGTTACGGTTTATATTTTTACGGTCTTTAGTGTAGAGATTAAACCCACAATGCCCTATGAAAACAGGGCATTGTGTGACGAGTGCTATTTAGGACATGGGCCGTACTGATTGTGTTCTTTTTCTGAGTCTAAAACACAGAACACAATAACGATAAGTACACCAACAACAGGTAATAAATACAAAAGCTGCCACCAACCTGACCGGCCAGTATCATGAAGACGTCTGGTGGTTGCACTTAATGATGGTATAAAAAGCGCTAATGCATAAATACTGCTAATAATCTCTTCGCCCAGTAAGCTATCAATTAAGCCGCAAAGCATCGCAAATAGCAGGTAAAAGAGGATAAACATCCAATATGACTGACGACGTATGCGCCCGGTAAAGTCGGCATATCTATTCAACGCTTCTTTAAAGTGCTCCATTTAATTCCTTATAAGATATCGTTATTTATACACATTCACTTAAACATCATACATAAAAAAACCAGCCGAAGCTGGTTTTTTAATAACGAATAAATTAGCTCATTGCCATCATCATTTTTGCGGGATCTTCTAAGTAAGATTTCCACAAATTATTGAATCGAGCAATAGTACCGCCATCGATAACACGGTGGTCGCCAGACCAACTCACTTGCATAATAGCTGCCGATACCACATGACCATTTTCATCAAAGCGCGGTAAATGCTGTAATTTACCTAATGCGACAATTGCCACCTCAGGCTTATTGATGATCGGGGTAGCAATTGTGCCACCAATCGCACCAATATTAGAAATACTGATTGTTCCACCCTTTAAGTCATCAGGTGATACACGACCATCACGAGCGGCTTCTGTTAAACGAGTAACTTCGTTTGCAACATCAACAATGCTCTTCGACTGGCATGATTTAATATTAGGCACTAATAAACCAATCTTCGAATCTACTGCCATACCAATATTATGATCATCAAAGTACGTCAACTCCGTACACTCATCGTTTACTTGCGAGTTAAGCACTGGGAACTGCTTAATTGCAAGCGACAACGCTTTGATAAAAAATGGCATCATAGTGAGCTTAACGCCCTGCTGTTTATACTGCTCTTTTAAATCAGTACGCAGTGCAATAAGTTTTGTTAAATCGATTTCGTCACAGAATGTAAAATGAGGAATTGTCGATACTGACGCAACCATTTGCTTAGCCATCGCTGCTTTAATGCCTTTAATTGGCTCAACACGGCTTCCGCCTGTCACTACCACAGGTGTTGATTGTGATGTTGCTGACGAAACAGTTTCAGTACGTGCTTGGCTTTGACCCTCATTTAAGAAGTCTTCAATATCCTGCTTATAAATACGGCCATTTTTACCCGAACCTGGCACTTGCGTTAAATCAACATCTAGCTCACGGGCTTTACGACGCACTGCCGGTGATGCAACTGCTTTTTTGTTAAGCTGTTTATTTGCAGCAGGCGTTGCTGGTTTTTCTGAAGGTTTATTGGCCGCGTTAGTTTGTGCTTTAACAACCGCTGAGCTGACATCGGGCTCGGCAGTATGGCCTTCGATACTCATTTGGAATAACGGGCTGTGTACCGCAGCAATATCGCCTTTTTGATAGTAAAGCTTTTCGACTTTACCCGTGTATTTAGCCGGAATTTGAACCAAAGCTTTGTCTGTCATCACATCACAAACAGCTTGATCTTCTACTATTTCATCGCCTTCGCTGACTAACCACTCAACGATTTCGCATTCAACAATACCTTCACCAATGTCTGGCAAGATAAAGTCTTCTAAAAACGAGCCTGAGGTTGCAGGTTGCGGTGTTGGCTGTGCAGCGGTATCGTCTGCTGCTTCAACTGTTTGGCTTGGCGTTTCACCATCAACATCCATTGCAAATAAAGGAGCATGCACTTTTGCAATATCACCTTTTGCGTAATATAACTTGCTGATCACACCATCGTGCACTGCTGGAATTTGTACAAGTGCTTTGTCGGTCATTACGTCACAAATAGGCTGATCTTCTTTTACCGTATCACCCTCTGCAACTAACCATTCAACGATTTCACACTCTACGATGCCTTCGCCGATATCTGGTAAGATAAAATCTTTAGACATACTGACTCCTAAAACTCAACTGATTGCTTAATCGCAGCAAGCACTTTGTGCGCATCTGGCACATATTCTTTTTCAAGGGCGAGTGGGTACGGCGTATCTAAACCACACACACGCGCAATTGGCGACTCTAAGTGTAAGAAACACTCTTGTTGAATAGTCGCAACAATCTCGGCCCCAAAACCATTGGTAATTGGCGCTTCGTGGCTAACAATTAGGCGCCCTGTTTTAGTAACAGATTTAGCAATTGTTTCAACGTCCCAAGGTAAAATTGTACGTAAGTCAATAACTTCACAACTAATACCCTGTTCAGCTGCTTTTTTCGCTGCGTCTTCAATGATTTCCATCTGCGCCCCCCAAGCAAGTAAGGTAACGTCAGTACCTTCTTGAACAACTTCGGCTTTACCAAGCTCAATGCTGTAATCTTCTTCAGGCACTTCACCGGTTGATGCACGGTATAAACGCTTAGGCTCAAAGAAAAGAACCGGGTTGTTGTCCTTGATTGATGCACGTAATAAACCTTTAGCTTGATAAGGGTTACGTGGCACAACCAATTTTAAACCTGGGGTATGTGCAAAATAAGCTTCAGGCGATTGTGAATGATATAAACCACCTGCAATCCCGCCACCATACGGCGTGCGAATTGTTAAATTACCCACGTTAAATTCATTACCACTGCGGTAACGGAATTTAGCTGATTCATTCACAATTTGGTCAAATGCAGGGAAAATATAATCAGCAAATTGAATTTCTGCTAATGCAGGCGCACCGAATGCAGCAAGGCCATTGGCAAAACCTAAAATACCTTGCTCAGTCAAAGGTGTATTAAATACACGATGCTTACCGTATTTCTCTTGTAAGCCTGAGGTTGCACGGAATACACCACCAAAATAGCCAACATCTTCACCAAAAATACAGGCATTTGGGTGCTCTGCCATGGTGATATCAAGGGCAGAATTAATTGCATGAAGCATGTTCATTTTAGCCATTACTTTAATCTCCCTGCAGTCGTTGGATAAGCATCAGGATGCTGCAAAATGTGTTGTTTTAATTCTTCGTATTGTTTTTGCAGTGATGGAATTGGCGTATCGTATACATCAGAGATAAGTTCTTCTAACGCTGGTTTCGCTACTTTTTCTGCACGTTTAAGTGCCGCTAAAATTTCTTCACGAATGGTTTCTTTATCTTTCGCATCTTGGGCTTCATCTAACCACCCCTGCTTAAGTAACCACTTGCGAAAACGCTCAATTGGGCAACCTTGATGTTTGGCTTCTTCGTCTTTACTGCGGTAACCACTTGGATCATCACTCGTAGAGTGTGCACCTAGTCGATAAGCAATCGACTCAATCAGTACCGGCTCACCATGAGTTGTAACGATTTCACGTGCTTTCTTAGTCGCAGCATAGACAGCAAGTGCATCTGCACCGTCAACTCGAATAGTTTTAATGCCATAACCAACACCGCGTGATGCAATACCGTCACCTTTAAATTGCTCATCTGCAGGCGTTGAAATCGCATAGCCATTATTACGTGCAAAAAAGATAACAGGCGCTTTATGAACCGCAGCCATATTCAAACCGGCATGGAAATCACCTTCTGAGGCAGCACCTTCACCAAAATAACAAATAGTGATGTTATCAATCGTGCTGTTTAAATCACCCGTTTCTGCATCAATGTGACGTACTTTTTGACCGTATGCGTAACCCGTAGCCTGCGGGATTTGTGTCCCTAGCGGCGACGATATAGTCATATAGTTAAGTTCGCGAGAGCCATAATGGATTGGCATTTGGCGACCTTTACCTAAGTCTTTCTCATTCGAGAACATCTGATTCATAAATTGATCTAGGCTAAAACCACGATAACGTAATGCTGCTTGTTCGCGGTACTGCGCCATAATCATGTCATTTTGATCAAGCGCTGCAGCCGAGGCAGTCACCGCCGCTTCTTCGCCTAAACATTGCATATAAAAACTAACACGACCTTGACGCTGTGCCGCTTGCATACGCTCATCAAGCGCACGAATGAATCGCATTGTCTCATAAAGACGAATTGCGGTGTCTTTGTCGATATCAGGTGCTGTTGCACCTTCATAGATGTCGCCTTCCTCATTAAGAATGCTTAATGTAGGGATTTTTAATGCGTGACCATCAATAAATGACAGTTCATGATTAATATTCAGCGATACGTTATTTGGATTACTCATAACCTACCTTCTTTCGTTGTCAGATACATACGCAACTGCCCTTATTTGAATTTTTATCAGCAAAAGCTGTAAGGATAAAGTTTGCGTAATTTTCAATCTATTTAAATTAAACTGCCGACACTTTACGTTAACGTAAGTTGTTATTCAACTAATCATAGACGAATAGTCGATAAATCGCTAAACATGCATGGAAAGTTAACTATACAACAATAAATTTTATTTAATATCATATAGTTAACTGTATTTTGGTGGGTGTAAATGCAACTATTTTAAATAAAGTTGCTATCAACTTGCATTGGAATAACCGTCAATAATGCACGCTGACCTAAGGCTACATCAGCATTTGGGAAGATTATAGCTTCACCCTCAACCTCAGCCACATACCTGGTCTGACCATCAGTTGCTAATAATTCACCTTTCGCGAAGCCCGTAAAATTTTCTACGTCATCTGCGAATGGAAAACTAAAGTCTTCGCACGTTCGGTTTATTGTTCTATAAACTGAAAAAAGCTCAAAATCAGATGCATTAAACTCACCATATTCAACACTTTCTTGACTAATTAATGCAATTAAAGTTTCTTTGGTTTTCGCAAAGCGTGACATATCATTCTCACCAAACGCTTTAACTTGACCGAGCTCAACGGTAAATGAGTCAGCGCCATGGACAAATGACGAGTAGTAGCTAAAGGTTGTCGCTGCCGACTTCATCATTAATACGGTGTTTACGCCACAGCTTAATAAAAACTGCAATTGTGATTTTTTCCACGGTTTGCCATGTAAGTACGGATACACAGCAAATTTTTCATTTTTTGAACCACGAATAGCAGTATGCAGATCATAATGACAACGTGCGCTACCTTCGCTGCCACGACTAAAAAAGTCACTGACAACATCTTCTAATTGTTTTGCGCGCACACGCTCAGGGTTTGAAGCAATGCCCTCTTGGGTATGATGACCATTGAATAAACGATTTAAGTTTTCTTCAACAAATCGCTTACCGATATTTATTGATTTTGGGTTACCAAAAATAAACAGCACGCGTTGTTTTAAGGTCATCTCTTCTTTAATTATTGCACTAATTAACTGATCGCAAATTTCAATTGGCGCTGTTTCATTACCGTGTATCGCACTTGATAACACAATATCTTTATTGCTTGCTGTTGCAGGCTGAAACTCGATAATCCCCGTGTCATGGACAGTCACATTTGTCCCATTCGTTAACGTGAATGATGAATAAGGTAATGAAAATTCGTTTTCACGAGTTAAGCTTAGAAAATCACCCGACGCTTTAAGCGCATCCAGGTAAGTAGCTGATGAGTAGCTCATGGTCTGATCCTAATATTACGTGAGAGTAGAATACAAAAACGGCTGATTAAATCAGCCGTTATAATAAAAAAGAAAGATAAATTAGCGGATAACAGAATCAACTAATTTTTTGGCTTCTTTTTCTAGTAATGCGAGGTGTTCTTCACCTTTGAATGATTCAAGGTAAATTTTATAAATATCTTCCGTACCTGAAGGCCGCGCAGCAAACCAACCATTTTCAGTTACGACTTTTAAACCACCTATCGCCGCGTTGTTACCCGGTGCATGGGTCAGCTTTTGAATGATTTCATCACCTGCAAGTGTATTGGCTTTCACATCGTCAGCTGATAACGCTTTTAGGCGCGATTTTTGTTCAGCATTCGCAGGCGCATCGATACGCTTATAAATCGGCGCACCAAACTCTTGTTCAAGCTCTTTGTAAAGCGCTGAAGGTGTTTTGCCTGTTACCGCTAAGATCTCAGCGGCTAGTAAGCCAAGAATGAAACCGTCTTTGTCTGTATTCCACACGGTACCATCAAAGCGCAAGAATGAGGCACCTGCACTTTCTTCGCCACCAAAGGCTAAAGCGCCACTACTTAACCCTTCAACAAACCATTTAAAGCCAACCGGCACTTCTTTTACTTTACGGTTGTTGCGCGCAACGACCTTATCAATCATGCCGCTTGAAACAAGCGTTTTGCCAATTGCCACATCTGCAGACCAATCGCGGTGATTTAATAAATAATCAATCGCAACAGCAAGGAAATGGTTCGGATTCATTAAACCATCCGGTGTCACAATACCGTGACGGTCGTAATCTGGGTCATTACCAATACTGATATCGTAATCGTCTTTCAGGGCAATTAAATTCGCCATGGCGTAAGGTGACGAGCAATCCATACGAATTTTACCGTCTTTATCAAGCGGCATAAATGCAAAACGTGGATCGACTGACTTATTTACGACCGTTAGGTCTAAATTGTATTTTTCGGCAATCACTGGCCAAAAGTTAATACCTGAACCCCCTAGTGGGTCGATACCAATTTTAATTTTAGCGTCACTGATGGCTTTCAAGTTAATGATATTCTCTAAATCATTAACGTACGGCGTGATCAAGTCTTGATATTTAATAAAGCCTGAGCGAGACGCTTTTGCAAAAGGAAATAACTCCACCTCAACAAGGTCTTCTAATAAGAGTTGATTTGCTCTGTCTTCAATCCATTTGGTAACGTCTGTATCTGCTGGGCCACCATTTGGCGGGTTATACTTGAAACCGCCATCTTCGGGTGGATTATGAGAAGGTGTAACAACAATCCCATCTGCTAACTCATTTTGGTTCACTTTATTATGTGACACTACCGCGTGGCTAATTACCGGCGTTGGTGTGTATTCATCATTCTCTTGCGTAATCACTTGTACTTCATTAGCAACAAGGACTTCGATTGCAGAGTTAAATGCCGCTTCACTTAATGCGTGTGTATCTTTACCTAAGAAAAGTGGTCCAAAAATATCGTTTTCTTTACGAAAATCACAAATAGCCTGGGTGATCGCTAAAATATGCGACTCATTAAACTTTACATCGTACGAGCAACCACGATGGCCAGACGTACCAAAGGCAACGCAATGCTCTGGATTTTGTTCTAGATCTGGTTCATTTAAATAGTAGGCTGAAACCAGCTTTGGTACATTGACTAAGCTTTCTTGAGGTGCAGTTTTACCTGCATCTGGATGAATCGCCATAATATTTCCTTATTGATTATAAGTAATCACGAATCTTTTCTGCTTCATCAGCCGTGTAACCAAGGCACAAGGCGACTTCATGAAGCATCATTTTTTTACGCGTAGTATTAGAGTTTGTCATCACCCAGTATTCTGTATCAGTGATGTTTTTCGGGTTCATACTGCTGCCACTTTCAAGTAACGCTTCTTTACTTGTGGCAAAATAAACGCGGTCACGTCCTTTAATTTCAAGCACGTTAACAAAATCGTCTTTATGTGTTCTGTACAAAGCAGCCAAAATAAATAAGAAACGGCCGACAACGCCTTTTTGCATCGCTAGCTCTTCTTTATTAAGCACATTGAATACATTACCTTTAGCGTATGTCGTTGCTGTGACAGCTGGTTGGCTTTTTGATTCAGGCGCTGCTGATTCTGTGTGTTGTTCCGTGTCTTCTTCTGATTCAACAACGCTGATTTCTTGTTCAGTGTTTGTCGTCGTTGAATGACTGGTCGTTAAAGTGCCATCAGAAAGGTTTAATAAACGACGCAAAATGGTTGATGCACTTTCACCAATACTTTGCGTATTACTCGCGATGTATTGATATAACTCGTCGTCTATGTCGATTTTTTTCATGTTATTCCTGTCTTTACGGGTCACATTTTAAAAGTTCGCAATGATTATACCTAAGCTCGCAGCAATTCTCTATGTTTTGCAATTTGTTATTTCACTAGGCAAAATAGCGCCACTTAAAATAGGAGCTAAAAATGCTATTAAATTACCAGCAAAGCGGCCAAGGTTCGCATGTTGTTTTGATCCACGGATTATTTGGTTCGCTAGAAAACTTAAATGTCATCGCGAAAGCACTGTCAGAAAATTACACAGTGACCAATATCGATTTACGTAATCATGGTAAATCATTCCACAGTGATAGCATGAACTACACGGTAATGGCTGCCGATGTTTTAGAGTTACTGAACCATTTAAATATCAATAAAGCACATATTGTTGGCCATTCAATGGGCGGTAAAGTGGCTATGCAATTAGCACTTAGCTACCCAGAACGCGTTGAAAAACTAGTGGTTATGGATATTTCGCCAGTGGCTAACAAACCTCGCCATGGCGCTATTTTCAAAGGTTTGAACGACGTTGCTAATTCTGCCGTTACAGATAGAAAAGCAGCCGACGAAATACTTGCCAAACAGATTCCCGAGCTTGGCGTACGCCAATTCTTATTAAAAAGTTTTGCCAAAAATGAACAAGGCCAGTATCAGTGGCGGTTTAACTTAGCTGTTTTAGACCAACAATATGAAAATATTTTAGCACAACTTGATGAAAATGATTCTTGTTTATGTGATACTTTATTCATTAAAGGGAATGATTCAGACTATATTTTAGCTGAACATCGCCCTGTTATTATGGCGTTATTTCCAAATTCAAAGGCAAAAATAATTCATGGTGCGGGTCATTGGCTTCATGCTCAAAAACCGCTTGCTGTAAATAAAGCAATCAGTGATTTTTTAGCCTCGAATTAACGTCGATAAAATTCACTGTTTTTGATCGTACGCACTAAATTAATACGATTTTGTGTGGTATAGTACGCGCCGTTTAATTTGAAGGTTTATACGTTGATGGTCAGTCAGTTAATTAACGAATTTGATACCTTAGGGTTGTATTTTGGCTTAGCCGGCATTTTCTTTTTTATTGGTATGGCAATTCAAGACGTACTAAAGAAAGGTGACGTGCCCCGATTTGGCCGATACATCGTTTGGTTAGTGCTATTTTTAGGCTGCTCTGGTTTTATAGCAAAAGGACTTATTCAAGTCTTCTGGCAAGGCGCAGGTGTAGGCTAGGCATGGCAAAGTCAGAAACAGATAGAACAACACCCGATTTATTTGAATACGAAAAGCGTCCTGGTAGACCAAAAACAAATCCCCTACCACGTGACATGCAGTTGAAAGTCAACAAACGTAATCAAATAAAACGAGACAAAGCACGTGGTTTAAAGCGTGTAGAATTTAAGGTTTCATCACAGTTATATCAAGCACTAAGCGATATGGCCGATGCGCAGAATATTAGCCGTAGCGCGTTGATTGAAACAATTTTACAAGAAAGATTGGCTATTGATAGATAGAAGGTTTTAAATCCATGTCAAGCGTAGGTATTTTTTTCGGAAGCGATACAGGCAATACTGAACACGTAGCAAAAATGATTCAGAAAGAATTAGGTAAAAAGCTCGTTGCTGTTCACGATATTGCAAAAAGTTCTAAAGAAGAGATTGCTGAATTCGATTTATTGTTATTCGGTATCCCCACTTGGTACTATGGCGAAGCGCAATGTGACTGGGATGATTTTTTCCCTGAGTTAGAAGAAGTAGACTTCGATGGTAAACTTGTTGCTATTTTTGGTTGCGGTGACCAAGAAGACTATGCTGAGTATTTCTTAGATGCGATGGGCATGATCAACGATATCGTTACTGAACGTGGTGCTATAGTTGTGGGTCACTGGCCTACTGAAGGTTACGACTTCGAAGCCTCAAAAGCGGTCATTGATGATAATCACTTTGTAGGCCTAGGCATTGATGAAGACCGTCAGCCAGAACTTACTGAAAAGCGTGTTAAAGAGTGGTGTGCTCAAGTTTATGAAGAAATGTGTTTAGCAGAACTTGCTGATTAATAACAAGTACTACTCGCATTTACTAGCTGATGTAAAGATGCACAACCAGTTCATTTTTGTCTAAAAAATCGGCAATTAAACGAATTGTTCTTTGCACTTAGTAACTAGGCACGTTATTCTAATATTTGCTAATGTGTCGTGTGCATCTTTATGATGCCTAGTATAAATAAATAAAATTGAGACAGATTTAATGACTGATCACAACTTGGAATTAAAAAAAGCAGGGTTAAAAGTAACACTGCCGCGTATTAAAATTTTAGAGATTCTACAATCTCCAGACAACCAACACATCAGCGCTGAAGATGTCTATAAAATTCTGTTAGACATTGGCGAAGAGATTGGTCTTGCAACTGTCTATCGTGTTTTAAACCAATTCGACGATGCAGGTATTGTGTCTCGTCATCATTTTGAAGGTGGCAAGTCAGTTTTTGAATTATCGGGTAGTACTCACCACGACCACTTAGTGTGTTTAAAATGTGGTAAAGTTGTTGAGTTCGAAGATGATACGATTGAACGTCGCCAAGAAGAAATCGCAAAAGAGAACGGTATTAAACTAACAAACCACTCTCTTTACCTTTATGGTGAATGCGAAGACACTGCTAAGTGCAAAGAGTTCGCTGAATCAAATAGTTAAAATTTGATTTAGACATAAAAAAACCTGCATTAAGCAGGTTTTTTTATGTCTGTAGAAATTAATTAGATAATTTCTAGTAACTCAACATCAAAGATTAATGTTGAGAAAGGTGCGATTGCAGCACCTGCGCCACGCTCACCATAGGCAAGTTCGTGTGGTACGTATAAACGCCATTTTGAACCAGTACCCATCATTTGTACCGCTTCAGTCCAACCTTTGATAACACCGCTTACTGGGAATTCAGCAGGTTGACCACGCTCATAAGAGCTGTCAAAAACAGTACCGTTAATTAATGTACCGTGGTAATGAGCACGAATTGTAGACTCAGCAGTTGGCTTTTCACCCTCACCCGCTGTTAATACTTCGTACTGTAAGCCTGATTCAGTTACCGTAATTTCTGGACGTTTTGCATTTTCTTCTAAGAACGCAACACCTTCAGCAGCAAGTACTTTAGCTTCTTCTTCACGACGAGCTTGGATTTCTGCATTGATTTTTTCGAAAGCAGCTTGAATTGCAGGGATCTCAACTTGGAAATCACTTCCTGCGTATGCGTCTTTCATACCTTCAAAAACTGAGTTTAGGTTTAAACCTTCAAAAGGGTTAGCTTTAAGTTGCTCACCCATTTGTAAACCAATACCGTAGCTTGCTTTTTCAGCGTCTGTTGTAAAAATATCTGACATGTTTAAATTCACGTTTATTAGTTAAAAGATGCATTTATACTAACATAAAAAAACAACGAATAATGCTTAGTTTACTGCGTTTGCTCAGTGTTTAAACTAATTCGCTGCTTTATTTTTTCAATGACAAAGGTTGACGTTGGTAAACTTAAGATCATTGCGACAATAAAATAAACATCCATCAATCCTGCTTTACCGAGTATAACAAGTGGCACAATTAACAAGCCAACTGATGCGATATACAGTGCAGCTATAACAGGCCAATGCTTATCATATTTTCCAATTAAGTGACCAACCAGCACATTAAAACCGATGCCATAAGCAATCGATGTGAGTAAACCATGCTCTGGCTTTGCATCATGTGCCATAGCAACTAGAACATTCACGCCGCTATGATAAAAATAAGAAAAAACACTCCAAAGCAGAATATGTTTTATAAGGTGTTTAAAAGTAGACGAAGACTCGCTTGTTGACATGACTTATCTCCAGATAGCAAAAAACCGCCCTGTAGGCGGTTTTTTAAAAATAATGGTGGAGAGATAGGGATTTGAACCCTAGAGGGGCTACAAACCCCTGCCGGTTTTCAAGACCGGTGCATTCGACCACTCTGCCATCTCTCCGTACGGCGCGCATAATAGTGCTTACAGCTTTCATTGTAAAGACTTAACTGTAAAAAAGCCTAAAAAATTTAAATCAATAATATTGCTTTGGTCTGCGGGCAATCCATGAACAAATTAAACAGACGAATAAACTGATTAGTGCAAAGCCGAGTGTTTGAACAATAATGTCTATTTTATTCATATTGTGATTTGGCACAATCACCAGTAAAAAGGCCGGTAGACTGCTAAACGTTAAAACATAACAACAGACTTTAAACGCACGCCCAAAATCAAAACGTTTTGTACTGTGCATCCACCAGGTAAGTAGAAACAAAACACCGACCGCTGATAAACCTAAAAACTGAGGTGCTTTTGTCGAGAGTGCAACAAACAAAGTGATCACTGCACCAACAATGCCCCAAAGAGACCAAGCGAACCAATTTTCTTTTTCACGTAAAAATAAGTTTCCCATTTTTCTCGTCTTCTTTATCGTTATTTTTCTAAGACTATCCATACGTTAACAAAAAACAACCGATTAAAAAACATACTGAAGAAGAATAATTAAGTTTTTGCATCCAAGCGCTTCTTACAGCAAAGCCACAACTTGAAAAAAAGTAACATAAGCAAGCTTAATCAGGTATGACTCTTGTGATGCTAAAAAGTTCCCTTAACTTACAGTTTCTCAAAAAAAGTGTCTGGTTTATGACGAATGGGCTTTTTAATATCTACCTCAGGTGTGCCTATATACAAGTAGCCGACAATTTCATCCTCTGCTTTGCAACCAAGCGCGTGTTTAACAGCTGGACTTTGCGCAAAGTAGCCTGTGCGCCAAATGCCACCTAATCCCTGAGCGAATGCAGCTTGTTGCATTGCTAACACAGCGCACCCAGCACTTTGCACCTGCTCTATGCGCGGTACTTTAGGGTTTTCTTTTACATCGGCAATCGCGATTATCACCATGGGTGCTCTGAGGGGGAGCTCTTTTGCCCGCTCAATTACGCGGTCATCTTGCTGCTCTTCGATAGCGGCTTGGTGATAGATCTCACCTAATTTATGGCGTGCTTCGCCTTCCACCACGATAAAACGCCACGGCGCAATACAACCATGATCGGGGACTTTAATCGCAGCGCGCTGAATAATTGAAAGCTGTTCTTCTGTTGGACCCGGTGAAATTAAACGTGGATCTGACTGTCGTGTTTGTAAAAGCGTTAAAGCGTCCATTATTTTTCCGTAAATTCTTAAATACGATGCCCGTTAATACAGGCAATAAAATGTAAGCTTATCATTTAAGTTCATTATCAATAAAGCGATTACGGTACTTTCTGCTAAACCAGTAATCGAGACTGACATAACGTCCCCCGCCTGTAAAAAATAGGCTTAACAGGATCGCAAAATAAATAACAGAAAACTCCATTCCGTTATTTAAAATCACAGGGCGTCCTGTTTCATATAAATAATCAGTAAAACCGTGGGTTTCTAATAAGTCGCGCATTTTTGTTAAGCGCTCAGCTGCCGCTGAGGAGTTATCTAGGCTTGCTTGTGCACCTGGTATTTGTAGCCAGCTTAATACTCTTGCAGGACTGGTACTGGCATCTGTAGGCGTGACAGCAAACCAGCCATTATCACCATGCACGCTAGTCGCAGCCACACACATCGTAATCATTAATGGAATAGCGGTAAGACGTGTAAACAGCCCCAAAAATAGCAGTATACCGCCAAGAAACTCTGCCCAAGCGGCCAAAAATGCCAGTAGCGCAGGCATCGGTAAACCTAAGCCCCATTCTTTATTACCAAACCATGTAATGATGTCATCAGATGCGAGAAAATATTGGTAAAAATGCGAGACATCTCCGCTCAACGCTAACTTGTTAAATCCAGCGATTATCATCACCGGCGCTAAGATTAAGCGAAAAAGTAAAGCGGGCATCCCCTCTAAACACTGCAGACGTTTGAAGATTGTTTGGTAGGTATGTGTAATGTGCATAGCGATCTCATGACTAAAATAGATTAATAAATAAGACCGCTAACAATGTGGTTATCTTTCAGTTAGATTTTGCGTGCGACTTGCAATGCTTCAAAAATAGCGCGTTTTGCATCAATGGCCGCGGCGAGTTTTGCACCACCTATCACATGCACTTTTGCGTTTTCAGCCTCAGTTGCAAATGGTTCGCTATTAGACACCTGACCAATACAGGCAATCACTGTATCAACATCAAGTATCTGTTCCTCACCCTTTACGGTAATCTTTAACCCTTGGTTATCAAAACTGATGTACTGGCAGTCAGCAATTTGTTTAACACCATGCTGTTTTGCTACTTGGCGGTGGATCCAACCCGTCGTTTTACCCAGCTCACTGCCAAAGCGACCTGAGCTTCGTTTTAGCATATAAATTTGGCGATTATCTTTGTGTGGTTGTGGCTCACACTCTATTCCCCATTGAGTTTTAAACTCTTCAATGGTTTGATCTTTATGCTCACTTAAAAAGGCCACCATATCGAAACCGATACCTCCAGCGCCTAATATCGCAATTTTTTCACCCAGTTCAACCTCACCTCTAATCACTTCATCGTAGGCAAAAACACGCTTACCATCAGCACATTCAATTTTAGCTTCACGAGGTCTAACACCGGTCGCAAAGACAACATCATCGTATTGATTTAGCATGTTATCTGAAAACTCAGTGCCCAATTTTAATTCAACATTTAAACGCTTAAGTTCATTAGTGAAATAATTTAGCGTGTGATTAAAATCTTCTTTTCCGGGTATTTGCATGGCTAAATTAAACTGGCCGCCCATTTGCTCTTTACGCTCAATGAGCGTTACTTTGTGCCCTTTTTGCGCCAAATAGCAACTCGCAGCAAGGCCAGCTGGTCCTGCACCTACCACTAACACTAAACGTGATGACGCGGCTTTTTCTAGGCTATATTCAAGCTCAAATGCAGCTTGAGGGTTCACTAAACAGGTCGCACGTTTATTTTTAAATACATGGTCTAAACAGCCCTGATTACAACCAATACAAATATTTATCTGCTCAGTTTTATTATTTACGTATTTATTAAAAAACTCAGGATCAGCTAAAAGTGGTCTTGCCATCGAAATAAGGTCTGACTCTCCTGCCGCTAAAATACTATTAGCAATCTGTGGGGTGTTAATACGGTTTACCGCAACCACAGGAACTGAGACCGTGTCTTTTAAACGTTTTGACGCCTCTTTAAATGCGCCAGGAGGAACCATACTGGCAATCGTTGGAACGCGAGCCTCATGCCAACCTATACCTGTATTAAAGATATCAACGCCGGCTTCTTCTAGCGCCAAAGCTTGTTGCTTTACTTCATCAGGAGTAGAACCGTCAGGAACTAGGTCCATCACTGATAAACGAAAAATAATAATAAATTTTTCACTGACTTTTGCGCGTACTGCTTTCACTATTTCAACAGCTAGGCGCATTCGGTTTTCTAAGCTACCACCATAAGCATCATTACGCTTATTAGTATGATTCGCCATAAACTCATTAATTAAGTAGCCTTCTGAGCCCATGATCTCAACACCATCGTAGCCCGCCTTTTCGGCTAAGCGCGCTGAGCTTGCAAAATCTTTTATGGTTTTTTTAATGGCACCAAGCGACATCGCCTTTGGTTTGTATGGGTTTATTGGCGCTTTAATCGCACTAGGAGCATGATTAAATGGATGGTAGGCATAACGCCCTGCATGCAAAAGCTGTAAACAAATTTTCCCACCATGCTGGTGTACTGCTTCAGTGTAAGCACGGTGTTTAACAACGTCATAATATGAGCTAAACGTTGATGCAAATGGAGTAAGTTTACCGCGTAAATTCGGACTATACCCGCCGGTAATAATTAAGCCTGTGCCTCCTTTTGCACGTGCTTCATAAAATGCGCGTAACCGTTTACGATTATGCCAGCCCTCTTCAAGACCGGTGTGCATTGAGCCCATAACCAAACGATTACGAAGTTCGGTATGCGGTAATTGTAATTTTTGTTCTAACATTGTCTGCCCCGTTAACTGGTCGAACCTCTATGATGTTTAGATTCTGCGGTAATAACCCAGAATAATCAACTTTTAGCGAGTAATTAACTGTCGCAATTTCTCGTTTTAAACACTCTGTTACTATTTAACAGTTAAATTTCAGATTATTCTAAGCTAAGATGGGATTACTACTAAGCTGTACTGAATTAAGGAATTATTTTGCTAGCAAAGATATTTAAAGGCATATGGACTGGGATAAACTTTTCCCGCCGTTTGGTTCTAAACCTATTATTTTTAATACTAGTAATACTCTTTATTGTCGCTATTACTAGCGAAGAAGACAAAGTTAAAGTCGCGGATGGAACCGTACTGCGCCTGAACTTAAATGGTCCTATCGTTGAAGAGAAAACCTATGTTGACCCTGTAGAAGCAGCCATTAATGATGCGACTATGGGCAAAGAAGCACCTTCAGAGATTTTGCTTGATGATATTATTGAAGTTATCAACCAAGCTGCAAAAGATGACCGTATCTCTGTTATGTTGCTTGATCTTCAAAAAATGCCAGGCGCGCATATCAATAAGCTTAAACAAATAACAAAAGCGATTGATGAGTTCAAAGACGCTGGTAAACAAGTTATTGCTACAGGCTATTACTACACTCAAGCACAGTACTATATTGCAGCACATGCCAATGAAGTGTCTATGCACCCCTATGGTGGTGTAAGCATTGAAGGTTACGGCATGTTCCCGCTTTACTTTAAAGACGCCCTTGAAAAGCTAAAAGTAACACAGCATATTTTCCGTGTAGGTACGTACAAGTCAGCAGTTGAACCATTTATTCGTAATGATATGTCAGATGCAGCAAAAGAAGCCAACCAAGTATGGTTAACTGCACTTTGGAACGAATATAAGTCAGATGTTGCCGCTTCTCGCCCATTTGATGAAAGTAACTTTGACGAAGATATGGATGTTTACCTTGCAAAAATGCAAGCAGTGGATGGAAATTCAGGTGACTATGCCTTAAACAATCAATGGGTTGATTCACTAAAAACATCTCAACAAATTCGCCAGCAACTTATTGACCTAGTCGGTACAGAAGAAACCGGTAAAACATTTAAGCAAGTGAGCTTCCGTGAATATTTATCGCTGGTTAAACCTCCTATCGAATTTGATAACCCTATTACTGAAAAAGTAGCGGTAATCGTAGCAAAAGGCACGATTGTTGATGGTGAACGTAAAGCCGGTGAAATTGGCGGTGATTCTACCGCAGCCCTACTTCGCAAAGCGCGCTTAGATGATAAAGTAAAAGCTGTGGTTCTGCGTATTGACTCTGGCGGTGGTAGTATGTTTGCCTCTGAGGTTATTCGTGCTGAAGTTCTGGCACTTAAAGCCGCAGGAAAACCGGTTATTGCGTCAATGAGTTCTGTTGCGGCCTCGGGGGGGTATTGGATTGCCTCTGCTGCAAATGAGATTTGGGCAGCGCCAAGTACGATTACAGGTTCAATCGGTGTTTTTGGTACTTTCATGACATTTGAAAACACCATGGCTGAGTTAGGTATCTATTCAGATGGTGTTGCAACCACTGATTTAGCAGGCTTCTCTATTGCTCGCCCACTGGATGAAAAAATGGCCGACATCATTCAACTCAGTGTAGAAAATGCCTACAAACGCTTCTTAAACGTTGTAGCCGAAGCGCGAAATATGACTCCTGAGCAAGTTGATAAAATTGCCCAAGGGCGTGTGTGGATTGCCACTCAGGCGAAAGAGCTTGGCTTAGTTGATAAACTAGGTGACAAACAAGATGCAATTAAAGCGGCAGCAGAACTTGCAAAATTAAAGCATTACGATGTTAAAACCATCAAACAATCTTTAACACCCCAAGAGCAAATGCTACAGGATATTTTTGGTACCGCTGCTGTACAAGCATTCTTAGCTAAGTCGCAGTCTTCTGACTCTGTGCTTGCAACACAAGCTAACTTACAAAGCCTTGTTAAGCAGTTGAGTAGTGAAATTGATAATTTAAAAGATTACAACGACCCACAAGGTGTCTATGCACGCTGTTTAGTGTGTAATGTAATTCAATAAGTTACTAACTAACGCGATTTTAGGTATACTAAGCCCAGTTAATTTACTGGGCTTTTTTATGAAACGTAAACGTATATATATCGCCTATACAGGCGGCACAATCGGGATGAAAAAATCGAGCCGAGGCTATGTTCCTGCTGAAGGCTTTTTAACCGAAACAGTGGTCAACAATGCTGAGTTTAATCGTGATGAAATGCCTTTATTTGATATTCACGAATACTGCCCTTTGATTGATTCATCCGATATGTCACCGGCACATTGGCAACTTATTGCTGACGATATCAAAAGTAAATACCAAGACTATGATGGCTTTGTCGTATTACATGGCACTGACACAATGGCCTACACGGCATCGGCTTTATCGTTTATGTTTGAAAATTTGACCAAACCCGTGATTGTCACAGGCTCACAAATTCCTTTGTCACAGCTTCGCTCTGATGGTCAAGTTAATTTACTAAACGCCATGTACTTAGCAGCGAATTACCCTATTGCTGAAGTCAGCCTGTTTTTCAATAACCAACTTTTCCGTGGTAATAGAGCAACAAAAGCACACGCAGATGGTTTTGACGCGTTTGCTTCACCTAACCTTGAACCGTTAGCGTTATCAGGTATCAATATACAATTAATCAAGGGGCAATTGAGCCCGTATGTCGATAACGAACTGCAAGTATCTAACATCACTCCACAACCAATTGGCGTGCTGTATTTGTATCCGGGGATCAGTCCTGAGGTTGTAAAAAGCTTGGTTAACGATAACATTAAAGCGCTTGTATTATTAAGCTTTGGCGTTGGCAATGCACCACAAGACCCTGCCTTTCTAGACATCCTCAATGAGGCTAGTAAGCGTGGCATGGTGATTGTTAATCTTACCCAGTGTTTAAAAGGACATGTCAACATGGGCGGGTATGCCACCGGTAATGCATTACTCAACTGTGGTGTTATCAGTGGCTATGACATGACTTTAGAAGCCTGTTTAACAAAGTTACATTACTTATTTAGCCAAAAGCTTGAGGTTGAAACAGTGCGCCATCTTATGCAAGACAACCTACGTGGCGAGTTGAGTCGATAAAATTAAAGTTTTAGATATTAAAAAGGCACCGTACGGTGCCTTTTTTCATGATGGTGAGTAATTCAACTCATTAACGGACTTTTTCGTCAATATCGACTAAATCAGTTAAATGGCAAACTTCACCACTGTGTGTTTTGATACCGTGCTCACCGAAGTAATCACGCTGTGCCTGAACCAAATGTCCATTACTTGGTGTTGTAAGTGTTGCAATATACGTTTGTGTTGCAGTTAACACAGGGAATGCAAGACCAGAAGCAACTGCCGCCCCTGTCACTTTACGAAGTGCAGCTGATTCACGCTGCATAGAATCAATAAACTCTACGCCTTCAGCAACATTATCTAAGTAATCGGCACGAATAATACAACCCGCTCGCCACGTTTGTAACGTTTTAGCAAGATCAACTTTCCATTGGTGCGCACGTGATGCACCTTTGATAAGCGCAAGACCTTGACGGTAAGCCAGTAAACTTGCCAACGTAAACGCGTCTTTTAATTCTTCTAGGTCTAACTCAACAGTGTTAGTTGCTTTGGCTGCATAGGTCATTTCTTTTGCAGCATGCGTATCACATGTATTTGTTAAATGGCGAGCTTGTACCGCAGCAACCAGTGAAGGCACTGCAATGCCTAACTCAAGCGCATTTTGTGCTGTCCATAACCCAGTGCCTTTGGCCCCTACTTTATTGTCAATTAAGTCAACTAAAGGCTCACCTTCAGTTGTTTCAAGGCTAAGAATATGACTAGAGATTGATAGTAGGTAGCTATTTAATGTTCCTTCAGACCAATCATTAAAAATGTCGGCAACTTCTTTTGGCGTGCGATTAGTGCCCAAACGAAGCAGTTGATACATTTCTGCAATAAGCTGCATCAACGCATATTCGATACCGTTGTGCACCATTTTTACAAAGTGACCGCTTGCAGATTGCCCTACACGCGCAAAACACGACTCACCCTTGTAACTTGCTGCAACTTTTTCAAACCACGGCTCAACACGCTCCCAGCCGCCTTCTGAGCCACTGGCCATCATTGCAGGACCATGGCGTGCGCCTTCGGCACCCCCTGAGATCCCCATTGTGGCGAATTCAAATTTATTTTGGAACTTAAGTTTACGGCTAATACCGTCTTTATAGTTACTATTGCCGCAATCGACGATGATGTCATCACACTCGACGCCTGCTTCCGCAAGCTCAGTACATACTTTATCAACCAATTCACCAGCAGGAACTAAAAGTAAAATTGAACGAGGCGGCTCTAAACGTCTAACCATATCATTTAAATCAGACACAATATGTAAACGGTCTGCCAATCCGAGTGCTTTCGCACAGCTTAGTAACTCAGCACCCGCATCAGGGTTCTTATCGTACGCTACTAATGTCAGCCCTTTTTCAATCAGGTTGAGGGCAAGATTTTTACCCATAACGCCTAACCCTACTAATGCAACTTGCATTTAGTGTCCTCCTCGGTAACAACTATTGGTTAGTTAATCAAAATAAATACGCGCGCATTATACCCAAGCAGCCCAAAAATGCGAGCATCCAAGCCAACTTGGTAAAAATCAGTGTGTTTAAAAGCGACGTTGTTCAAATTATATCAAAATAACGCAGGCATCGGACCAGATTTTTATAATACCCATTTAAAAGTTAAGTGTATTGACGCTACCTGACACCGGTGTCATAATATCGTCATTCAATTTTTGTATTATGATTCAATAATACATGGATTCAGATACTCATAGTTAAAAAACACATTTTTACCTATGAGTTCTACACCGTGCCGTTGTATAAGCCCATTAGCAAGGCTTTTAGCACGACTTTTTAATAGTAAACCATCAATTCGCTTAACATCGATTAAGCGCACAGGAGAATTTGATGCTAAGACGCACAAAAATTGTTGCGACACTTGGACCGGCAACCGATCGCGATAACAACCTAGAAAAAATTATTCGTGCAGGTGCAAATGTTGTTCGTTTGAACTTCTCACATGGCGTTGCTCAAGATCACAAAGACCGTGCTCAAGCTGTACGCGATATAGCAAAGCGTTTAGGCAAGCACGTTGCAATACTTGCTGATTTACAAGGTCCTAAGATTCGCGTTTCTACATTTAAAGATGGCAAAGTAAACTTAGAAGTAGGTGCTAAATTTACGCTAGACGCAAAAATGGAAAAAGGCCAAGGCGACGTAAACGCTGTGGGTATTGACTACAAAGAATTACCAAACGATGTAAAATCAGGTGATTTGCTACTGTTAAATGATGGCTTAATTCAACTTACTGTCGACTCTGTTGAAGGTGAATTAGTGCATACCACAGTCACTGTGGGTGGCGTGCTTTCGAACAATAAAGGCATCAACCGTTTAGGCGGTGGTCTAACGGCCCCGGCTTTCACCGAGAAAGACAAAGAAGATTTAATCACAGCAACCGAAATTGGTGTTGACTATATTGCAGTTTCTTTCCCACGCAGTGGTGATGACATGCGCTATGTACGTTCACTAGCCGAAGCGGCAGGTTCGAACGCGCAGTTACTCGCTAAAATTGAGCGTGCAGAAGCGGTTGAAACCGTTGAAGCAATTGATGATATCGTCCTAGCTTCTGATGCTGTAATGGTGGCGCGTGGTGATTTAGGTGTTGAAATTGGTGATGCTGCCCTTGTGGGTAAGCAAAAGCTTATTATTAGACGCGCTCGCTCATTAAACCGTACAGTAGTAACGGCAACGCAAATGATGGAATCAATGATCGATAACCCAATGCCAACACGTGCAGAAGTTATGGACGTTGCCAACGCAGTGCTTGATGGGACTGACGCTGTTATGTTATCAGCAGAAACAGCGGCAGGTGACTACCCAGAAGAGACTGTCGCAACCATGGCGCGTGTATGTTTAGGTGCCGAGTCACAAAAAGAAACGCACGTCTCTAAACACCGTTTAGATAGCCGTTTTTCTTCTAACGCTGAATCTATTGCACTTTCAGCCATGTATGCTGCTAACCACCTTGACTCAGTGAAAGCGATTATCACACTGACTGAATCTGGTAGCACGGCTAAACTTATGTCGCGTATCAGCTCTGGTTTACCTATTTATTCGCTGTCTCGTCATGCAAGTACATTAGGCCAAACAGCACTTTATCGTGGCGTTTACCCTGTATACTTTGACTCAACTAAATGTGAAAAAGACAACATGGTTCGTGATGCGTTAAACACGCTTGTTGAGCAAGGCTCTTTAGCCACAGGTGACACTGTAATATTAACTCACGGTGACGCTATGGAAACCATTGGTGCAACTAACACGATGAAAATTGTGACGGTTTAAAAACCAATATAACGAAAAAAGGCGCAAAATTAATTTTGCGCCTTTTTTGTTTAAAATAGCGTATCAGCTTGCCAGTGCTGCTTTTACTTTATCGCGATAACTGCGGCTTACTTTTAACTCTTGGCCATTATCGAGCACTAATAAGTACTCACCGCTGACTTGAGTAACAAGTTTGCTGATTTGTTTTGTATTAACAATCGCACTGCGATGTACTCGCACAAATAACTGGGGATCAAGCTCTTGCTCAAGCTCTTTCATTGTTTTGCGTAAGATATGTGTTTGCCCATCTTGGCAATGTAAACACATGTAATCACCAGCAGCGTCAACCCATTGAATAGTAACAACAGGCACACGGACTATTTCACCCTGCTCTTTTACAGCCAGTGACTCCGGATAACGACGGTCGGCTAAGCTATCACCTGTGGCCAGCTTTTTTAAAATCTCTTCGCAATTATTGCCTGTTATACCCGCGACAAAACTCGCTAGTTTTTTCTTATGGGCGTTATCTTGTTGCGTCTTTAAATAGGTATGCACTTTCTCTACCGCCTGTTTTAGTCTGTTGTCATCGACTGGTTTAAGAATATAATCCAATGCATGAATCTCGAATGCTTTTACAGCAAACTGATCAAACGCCGTTACAAATACAATTGCAGGTAAAGGGTTCACACTTTCGCTTAACGCACGTGCTACTTCAAAACCATTCATATTTGGCATTTGAATATCTAAAAAAACTAATTGGATGTTACCACTAAGGCATTCATCTATTGCCTCTTGACCATTGCTACATAAACGAATGACTTCTATGTCGTCAAACTCAGAGAGTCGAACCGCTAAGCCTTTCCTAGCTAATGGTTCATCATCAACGATCAAAGTTCTAATTTTGCTCATTTCTTAACAGCCTTTTCAAACGGAACACGCAGATTAACTTTTAATCCACTTGGCGAATTGTCAGAGAGTACAAACGAATAGTTGTTCTCATAAAGTGTTTTTAATCGGTCCTTTGTATTTGCTATGCCAACGCCTTGAGAATTAACCAGTTGACCATCTATTAACTCAGTACCAGGACCATTATCGCCTACTTCCAATAATAGTTCATTTGCAAAAACTTGTGCTTTAATATCAATCACTCCCCCCTCATTAAGCTGCGCTATCGCATACTTGATTGAGTTTTCAATAATGGGCTGGAGGATCAAACTCGGTACTAATGCCTCTTTCGCTTGCTCGCTAACATCAACATTGACCTGAAGACGCTCATCAAAACGTACTTTTTCAATCTCTAAATACAGCATGAGTGCGTGTATTTCTTGCTCTAGAGGCACCTTTTTAATGGGATCAGTATTGAGTGTGTAGCGTAAGAAGTCACTTAATTTAGAGACCATTAAATTCGCATCTTTATTCTCTTTCACCAAAATTAAGGTTGATATTGCATTCAGTGTATTAAATAAAAAGTGCGGATTAAGTTGGTAGCGCAGCATTTTTAACTGTGCTTCGTGCGCCATTGTTGTTGCTTTTAAGGCTTTTTGACGCTCACTTTGCAGTAGTTGGTAATACTTTATACCAAAATACAAACCACTCCAGCACAGAATAATATAGACAGAGTCTAATCCCTGCTGAAAATAATAAAACCATTCATTCGGCCGGTAACCGTGTCGATAAATTTCCCATAAGTTGAATTTTTGAACGACCGCCCATAACGTACCCGTGATATAGGATGCCCCAAACACAACAAGCATAAGAACCCATGGCGATGCATTCCAAACTTTGCGATACATATAACGCAGTGGTACTGTCATTAAACACCCTGCATAGGCGTTTAATACAATAACAAATACGTAAATATCACGCATTTCAAATACTTTTGAGCCGATATAATTCACCAACGCGTAGCCTATCCAGCCTGCTATTTGCAAAACCCAGAAGAAGCGTTGTCGATTATCAACTAATGATTGCCAATTCAAAATATCAAGTTACCTTTCGTCGTTATTTTTATTATACCGATAGTCACTCATGCAAAGCACTGCCACCTATCTTAATTTTTAATAGCCTTACCGCATTCTACAGGCATTAAAAAAGCGAAGACTTTGACGGCCTTCGCTTTTTAATCGGCAATTTATTACGCCAATTTATCAGAGGCTACTTTGTATTTAGGATCCTCAATCACGTTAACCTCGACAAGATCGCGTGCTTTATGAAGCAACTGAATACAATCTGGGCTTAAATGACGTAAATGTAATTTTTTACCCGCTTTAGCATACTTATCGGCTAAACTATCAATGGCTTCAATCGCACTGTGATCTGCCACTCGGCTATGTTTAAACTCAATAATGACGTCTTGGGGATCACTTTTTACATCGAATAATTCGGCAAAGTTTTTCACCGAGCCAAAAAACAGTGGGCCATGCAATTCATAGACTTTTGAGCCCTCTTGGTCGATATAGTTGCTTGTATAAATGTGTTTAGCATGCTGCCAAGCAAATACCAGTGCAGACACAATCACACCTACGCACACAGCAATTGCAAGGTCAGTGGCAACAGTCACACCAGACACTAATACAATCACAAATGCATCAGACTTTGGCACGCGCTTCATCATTTTAAAGCTTGCCCATTCAAATGTGCCTAGTACCACCATGAACATTACACCAACCAGTGCCGCCAGCGGGATCATTTCGATTAAGCCTGCTGCAAAAATAATGAAAGCCAATAGGAGTAAGGCTGCGCTAATACCTGATAAACGCGAGCGACCACCCGAGTTAATGTTAATCATTGATTGGCCAATCATTGCACACCCGCCCATTGCACCAAAGAAACCACAGGTTACATTAGCAGCACCTTGACCAATACACTCTTTATTACTGTGGCCACGCGTTTCTGTAATTTCATCTATAAGCGTGAGTGTTAACAATGATTCAATTAAACCAATTGCCGCTAGAATTAATGCATACGGAAAAATTATTTTTAACGTTTCAAGGGTAAATGGCACCATTGGAATATGGAATTGCGGCAGACCGCCTGCGATAGTTGCTTGCTCGTTACCCGTCATCCCTTTTAAGAAATCAAGCACAGTGCGTGCTTCAAGGTCAAACCCAATCACAATACCCGTGACTGTCACGATAGCAACTAATGATGAAGGTACCGCGGTAGTTAGCTTAGGTAAAAAGTGAATAATCGCCATGGTTAACGCGACTAAACCAAGCATTATGTAAAGCGCTTGACCTTCCATCCACTGTTGGCCGCCCATACCATCTGGTACTTTAAATTGACCTAGTTGGGCTAAGAAAATAACGATAGCAAGACCATTCACAAAGCCTAACATGACGGGGTGAGGTACCATGCGAATAAACTTACCAAGCTTAAATATACCTGCGAGGATCTGTAATATCCCCATCAATAATACCGTCGCAAATAGATATTCAACGCCATGGTCTAATACTAAACTTACCATTACGACGGCTAATGCGCCGGTTGCACCTGATATCATTCCAGGGCGACCACCAAAAATAGCCGTAATCAAACCAACAATAAATGCGGCATATAGGCCTACTAAAGGCTCTACATTAGCAACGAAAGCAAAAGCAACGGCTTCTGGCACCAATGCCAGTGCGACTGTCAGGCCCGATAATATATCGTTTTTAGCAGAGCTTGGCGCTTTGCTGAGTAAGTTAAACATTAAGATCCTCTTTCAAGTGTATGCATTTTGGCAAGGCGCAGAATTCTAGCAAAAACTGCCTACGTTAACAATCAGCAACAACCGTAAACACACAGACAACAAAACGGTTAGCACGCAAAAGCACTAACCGTTTGTCAATAAAAAGCTAAATGAAGAAGGTATAGTTAAAGAGGTAAAGATGTACTTCGCTTCACACAAGTCATCGTCACATTTGAGTGTACTTCTTGCACAAACTCAAGATTTAGAAGGTTATCGCGAACAAACTGCTCATACCCTTCAATTCCTTTAGAAATAATGCGCAGCATAAAGTCCATAGTACCCGCCATACTATAGCACTCGGTCACTTCGTCGTAGCTCATGATTAAACGTTCAAATTCAGCTAAGTTTGTTCTGCCATGATTTGATAAGCGAACATGTGCATAAACCAACATATCAAAGCCAAGCTTTTTCTCATCAAGCAAAGCAACTTTACCTTTGATATAACCATCTTGTTCAAGTTTAGCGATACGACGCCAACAAGGAGATTGAGATAAACCAACTTTATCGGCAATTTCTGCCGTTGATAAGCTAGCATCCTGCTGTAATAATGCCAAAATTTGGCGATCTACTTGGTTTAGAGACATTTTATTTCTTTTTCTTTAAAAATACTGAGTAAATTATATAACTGATTTGAATGTCAGTCTGCCTATTTTCTATTATTTATGCGAAAAAAATGCAATTTTAGCCAAAGCGTCCACTAATAAATGGATTCGTTTTTCGCTCATGCCCTACGGTAGTGTTTGGACCATGACCAGGTAAAATGGCAACTTCATCTGCAAACGATAAAATTTCTGATTTAATTGATGCAAGCAGCTGCGCACTATCGCCTTTTGGAAAGTCTGTGCGCCCTACTGAACCTTGAAAAATAACATCTCCGACGATGACCTGCTGTGTCTCGTCATCATAAAAGACCACGTGCCCTGGCGTATGGCCTGGACAATGGCGCACCGATAACTGGCTATTACCCACGCTAATCACATCGCCATGGTTTAACCACTGTGTTGGATAAAAAGGTGAAATGGGTGCAAATCCGAACATTTGAGCTTGCATTGGCAGTGAATCAAACCAAAACTTGTCGTCAATGTGTGGACCAATAATGTCAACATTAAACTTATCGGCAAGCTGTTTAGCCGCACCAACATGATCTAAATGACCATGGGTTAGATAAATTGCAATTAATTCACAACCAAGTGAGGCAAGCTGAGCGCATAATTTTTCAGCATCACCGCCAGGGTCAACTAATGCTGCTTTATTCGTCTGCTGGCAAATAATTATGCGGCAGTTTTGTGCAAACCCCGTCACAGGGACTGTAATGACTTTCATCGTTTTTATCCTTGTTCAGGTGTCTCAAACGTCATTAAAATTGGGTATTTTAAATACGCTTGATCATAAAATGGGGTACGCTCATAAAGCCAATTCAGACGCGCTTCTGGATCATTCGCAAATTGTTTATCTTCACGAATTTTCTGATCAAACTCTAATGCAAGGGCCGGTTTTTCTTTTAGCATCTGACGAGCATATGGCATAAGCGCGTAATTTTCCATGTACTCAGTACGTTGAAAAATGGTGTTAAACTCACCCCATGAAAAAAATGAATCAGGGGCTTCAGGGTGCAGCAAATGTGTTGCCAATTCTGAGTAGGGTTGCGCCGTTGAGACTTTATACCAGCCCTGTACATCTACTTGCACAGGGGCATAGTCAAATTTGGCATCTACACGAAAACGCCCTTCAAAGGGAGCTTTAGCAAATGTATAGTCGACTACGCTTGCCTGTGTCATCACTGCCGTTGGCGTGTTATCAACCTGAGTAACGTCGATACCGTGTAACTTAAGTTTTTTGATTATATTGCTATACGCAGGTGGAATGTAAAACGCACGAGGAACATGAACCGTTTTCTTAACGTCTTTTTGCCAAAAAATCGGCAATGACTCATAGTTTTTAGCTTCACCGAGGTATTTAACTTCAGCTTGCCCTGTAAGCGCGCTTTCACTGCGTGAATAGGCAATGCCTTTAAATGCGATTGTGTCGGGTTGCTTTGCGTAACTACGCTCAACAACGAGTTGTCTCGGTTTAAAATCGAGCTCTTTTTTTACAGCGGCATTTAATGCTTTATCGTTAGCTGCAAGCGCATCAATAGCGCCGTCGATAAACACATAAGTGCCTAACACACGCTGCTTGTAAGGTTTTAAAGAGTGATTTTCAACTAAAATACTAGGCAATGAACGTAAGTCACCCCACCCATTCGAATAACGAGGTGTCGCAACCCATCCTGCTAAGCCTTTTTTGAAATCGCGCTTGTCCATAACAAACACCAATGGCCCAGGTATGTGCCCTGCTTTTTCTAATTTGGCATCAATGACAGGTTTAAACAGGGTGTCTAGCGCTTCTGACACACTTGGTGACTCACTTGAGAACACAGGATTGTACCCATACGTGACATCGTATTGGTAATCAGCGCCATCTGTTACATGTACATCAATATAAAGGTCGGGTTTGAATTGATTTATAACCTGCATAACCCCTTGTATTTCGGGGGTATCAAGCTTGGTATAATCACGATTTAAGTTTAAATTTAGACCGTTAGTTCTAAATCCCATTTCTGCTGGGCCGCGTTGATTTATACGGTTAAATTGGCTGCTACGTTCGTGACCATCTACATTCAGAATTGGAATGAACAGTATGTTTACTTTACTTAAAATATCACGACGCTTTCCGGTCGCAATATCACGTAATAGCATAAACATGGCATCTTTACCGTCAATTTCCCCGCTGTGAATACCCGCTTGAACAAAGATAGTTGGTTTGGTATCTGCAACAAGTTGTGTTGGCTCAAACAACCCTTGCTCATTAGCAACAAGCATTTTTATTGCGCGGCCACTGCTACTTGTGGCAATCGTTTTTACTTTAAATTGAGTAGGATTAGCCGCAACGAGTCGATCTACAAAAGCCATTGTGTCTGCATAATTTGGCGATAAGGTGCCATCACTTAATTCAAAATCAGTCGTTAATGGCCCTTTTTCTTGCATTAATGACACACTGTTACCTTGCCACGGTAACAAAGGAGGTAGGTGGCTGTCTAAAGTCACTACAGTAGATAAAAACACTAAACTGGCAAACATATCACTCTCAAGTGCGGTACTTATTCTATTAACGGGAATTATAACAACTAATTAGAATAGATTGCGTAAACTGCGGTGATTCAACAAAAAAATGGAGCAAATGACAGGACGTGATTATTTAAAGATTCACGGTTCAAGGAGTTCTAAGATCAAAAAAAGGAGCACTAGGCTCCTTTTTAAACTGTATCAAAAGCGAAAATTAAGCCGCTAGGCCTTCTTTAGCTTTTGCAACAAGCGCTGCGAATGCAACTTGGTCGTAAACAGCGATATCTGCAAGGATCTTACGATCGATTTCTACAGATGTCTTTTTAAGACCATTGATAAAACGGCTGTATGAAAGACCGTTTTGACGAGCTGCTGCATTGATACGTGCAATCCAAAGTTGACGGAAAGTACGTTTCTTAGCACGACGGTCACGGTAAGCGTATTGACCCGCTTTAGTAACTGCCTGGAAAGCTACGCGGTAAACACGTGAACGTGCTCCGTAGTAACCTTTAGCTTGTTTTAAAACTTTTTTGTGACGTGCACGTGCGATAACACCGCGTTTAACTCTTGCCATTTCTGAAGACTCCTATTAAGCGAATGGTAACATACGTGAAACTAGACCATGGTCATTCTTATGAACCATCATCTTAGGACGTAAGTGTAATTTACGCTTAGAAGTTTTCTTAGTCAGAATGTGACGAAGATGCGCTTGTTTACGCTTGAAACCGCCAGAAGCAGTTTTCTTGAAACGCTTAGCTGCGCCTCTGTGTGATTTTAGCTTGTAAGCCATTGCAATAACTCCAAATGTATTGCTCAACAATATGGCAAGCAGGCGAGAGATATAAATAGCTCTTCTTTCAAGGCCTAACTTACCGCCATTATCCGGTGAAAGCCCAGTACTAATGCACTGCAACTTTACTTAAACCGGTTATTTCAGGTGAACAGCAAGCTGTTACTTGATGACCTGAGATAAATTCGGTGCGTATTATCGCTTGTTTATTGCTTTTTAGCAATAGGTGCCATCATCATAACCATTTGGCGACCTTCAACACGATTTGGGAAAGATTCAACTTGTGAAACATCTTCCAAATCAGCTTTAACACGATTTAATAATTCAATACCAATTTCTTGGTGAGCCATTTCACGACCACGGAAACGAATAGTAATTTTAGCTTTATCACCCGCTTCTAAGAACTTACGCAAATTGCGAAGCTTAACCTGGTAATCACCTTCATCCGTGCCTGGACGGAATTTGATTTCTTTCACCTGGATTTGCTTTTGCTTTTTCTTTTGTTCTTTTAGTTCTTTGCTTTTCTCAAAGATGAACTTACCGTAGTCCATAACCTTACAAACAGGTGGCTCAGCATTAGGACTGATTTCTACAAGATCTACACCCGCATCATCAGCCATAGCTTGCGCCTCTTTTAATGACACGATGCCAGCTTGCTCGCCGTCAATGTCAATTAAACGAACTTCTTTAGCTGTAATATCTTCGTTGATACGATTTTTTTGAGCTGTTTGTTGCCCTTTCTTGCCGCCTCTAATGGTACGATCCTCCAAGAATATAAAATAAAAAGCGTGTAGTTGGCTGTTTGTTATGCCCTACACGCTCATGATTTATTGTCGATTTTTTATTTCGTCGCTAATTTTTGCAATGAAATCATCAACATTAAATTTGCCTAGGTCTTCACCTGTGCGAGTGCGTACTGCCACTTCTTGTTGTTCAACTTCTTTGTCGCCTACAACAAGTAAGTAAGGAATACGTTTTAACGTATGTTCACGGATTTTAAAGCCAATCTTCTCATTTCTCAAGTCAGCAGCGGCTCTAATTCCAAGTTTATTTAATTTTTGTACAATTTCTTGCACATAGTCAGCTTGTTTATCCGTGATATTCATGATCACCACTTGCTTAGGTGCAAGCCATGTCGGGAACAATCCGGCGTATTCTTCAGTTAAAATACCAATGAAACGCTCAATCGAACCTAATATAGCACGGTGTATCATAACTGGTGTACGACGTTCGTTATTTTCTGCAACGTATGTCGCACCTAAACGACCTGGTAATGCAAAATCTAATTGCACTGTACCACATTGCCATGCACGGTCTAAACAATCATATAATGTAAATTCAATTTTCGGACCGTAAAACGCCCCTTCACCCGGTAAGTAATCAAACTCAATGTCGTTTACTTTCAGAGCTTCTGCTAACGCAAGCTCTGCTTTGTCCCACATTTCGTCTTCACCGATACGTTTTTCTGGGCGAGTAGACAGTTTTACAACGATCTTTTCAAAACCGAACGTTTCATACGTGTCGTAAACCATTTTGATACACGCTGATACTTCATCCATAATTTGGTCTTCAGTACAGAATATATGTGCATCATCTTGTGTAAAACCACGAACACGCATTAAGCCATGTAATGCACCTGATGGCTCATTACGATGACAACAACCAAACTCAGCCATACGCAATGGTAAGTCACGGTATGATTTTAGACCTTGGTTGAAAATTTGCACATGACCAGGACAGTTCATTGGTTTAATAGCATATTCACGCTTTTCAGATTCTGTGGTGAACATGGCATCTGCGTATTTATCCCAGTGCCCTGATTTTTCCCACAAAACTCGGTCCATCATTAATGGGCCTTTCACTTCTTCGTAGTCGTACTCACGTAGTTTTTCACGAACGAAGTCTTCAAGCTCACGGTAAATGCTCCAGCCGTCATTATGCCAAAACACCATACCCGGCGCTTCTTCTTGCCAATGCCATAAATCAAGTGCTTTACCAATGCGACGGTGGTCACGTTTTTCAGCTTCTTCTAAACGTTTTAAATACGCTTTAAGTTGCTTTTTATCTGCCCATGCTGTGCCGTAAATACGTTGCAGCATTTTGTTTTCAGAATCACCGCGCCAATAAGCACCCGCCACTTTCATTATTTTAAAATGTTGGCAGAATTTCATATTTGGTACGTGTGGGCCACGACACATGTCAATGTATTCTTCGTGGTGGTATAAACCTGGGCGGTCATCTTTTGCGATATTCTCGTCTAAGATTTCCATTTTGTATGTTTCACCACGTGCTTCGAATGTATCACGCGCTTCTTGCCAGCTTACGGTCTTTTTAACCACATCGTAGTTTGTTTTTGCAAGTTCAAGCATACGCTTTTCGATGGCGTCTAAATCGTCTTGACTTAATGAGTGATCCATATCGATATCGTAGTAAAAACCATTGTCGATCGTTGGACCAATTGCCATTTTCGCGTCAGGGAAAAGTTGCTTAACTGCGTGACCAATAAGGTGCGCACAAGAGTGACGGATGATTTCTAAACCGTCGTCATCCTTGGCAGTAATAATTTCTAAGCGCGCATCGTCGGTAATTAAGTCACATGCATCAACACGATTACCATTTACACGACCGGCTATGGTTGCTTTCGCTAAACCTGGGCCAATATCGCTGGCAACATCATATGTACTTACTGGGTTTTCAAAACTACGCTGACTGCCGTCAGGAAGGGTAATAACTGGCATTATAAATCCTTATACAGTGGTGATGCCTACAATGCATCACATGTAATTTTTTAAATAAATTTTGAGTAACTCTGCAACGCTTTTACGAATAAGCATTGCCATTTGGTGCCTAAAAGACGTGTATTTACTGAGTCTTCGCAAATACAAGCGCCCATTGTCGCCGCTAGAGTCCTCAAATACAAGTATTTAGGTGAGTAAATTGACAATTACTTAAGTCATTTCATACTTAATAGGTCAGTACTTTAACGGTGATCACGATGCCACACACGCATACGCTCAAGTTTGCTAGTTTGAATTTACTTAACTACACTGCTCCCCCTTATTCGTTTTACCAACAGCATGAACGCTATAACAACACGCAGTGGCAGCAAAAGCAGCAGTTTGTGCGTGATTTTCTGTTTGATTCGAAAGCCGATGTGGTCGCGTTTCAAGAGGTTTTTAGTGCTCACGCATTAGAAATACAGTGTAAAGAAGCCGGTTATGATTATTTTGAAACCGTTGACTGCCCTTCGCACGATGCGCTGTACCCTCAAGTGCTGTTTAATCCTATTGTTGCTATCGCCAGTAAATACCCTTTCACTTGTGTCGAACCTTTGACTCCCTGCCCAGAATTGCTTGAATACCTCAACAACCAAAGTGATTTTAAGTTTAATCGAACGCCTATAAAGTGTTTCTTGGACTTTCCTGAATTTGGTGAGGTGTGCTGTTATGTTGTGCATTTTAAATCACAACGTGTGCAATCTATGGCGCACATACTCAACATACATAACCTTGAAGATCCCTTATTGCAGTTGCTGCACCAAACAGTTGGCGCAATGCAATCGCAAATATCACGCTCATTAGAAGCGTCTATTGTTTATTACGATGCGTTAAAAACACAGCGTGAAAAACAATGTGCCACCTTGGTGATGGGCGATTTTAACGACGTGCTGACAAGCCCCACATTATCATTTATGACACAAGGCTTTCACCCGACTCTTTGCGAGCCCTGTATAGCAAATAATGAACCCGTCGTCGGCTTAACAGACGCCTACCTATTTTGCGCTGCTAGTGAGAACAACACAAAGCCGTTTAGCCACTATTATCACGGCAAGGGAAACGTGCTCGATTATATTTTGGTCTCTGCGCATTTTAATCCACAATGCGCACTATCAAAGGTCTCAAAGCTGGAATACGAAAGCTATGATGCGCATTTAACCCCCCACCAAGCAGTAGAAGATATTACAGTAAGTGACCATAGTTCGATTGCAATTAAAATTCATTTTTAAAGCAACTGTTTTTCAGGACGTTACTTGCTATAATTGCGCAAATTAAGTTATTTAGAGATTAACTATGAGAACATGCGGTGTAGAAATTACAGGTAGCGATGTACTACTGTGTATTTTAACGAAAGATAACGACGTGTTTGATATCCGTGATGTAAGACAAACTCGCTTTACGTTAGGCGATGGTAATGACACAGAAGTTATGCGCAAATTTCAGTTTGATTTTAGAAAACTGATGCAAGATTACCAAATTGATTCTGTTGCAATTAAAGAGCGTCAACCTAAAGGTAAATTTGCAGGCAGTGCTAAAGGTTTCAAAATGGAAACAGCCATTCAACTTATTGAAGAGTTAGATGTGCAAATTTTCAGCGCAACAACAATTAAAGAGCAGCTTAAACGCAATCCACTGCCTATCGAATTTGAAGACACTGGACTGAAAAAGTTTCAAGAAAACGCGTTTATCAGTGCCTATGTGTACTTAATGCGAAAAACCTATAAACAAGATCAAGCGTAATTTATCTTGTTTAAAAAGAACGTGCTACGGCACGTTTTTTTATGCCTGCCAAAAACCATTCTTTTCTCTTAATTTAACTGCAATCACTGTACATTAGTCTTATAAGACTTTTATTTGTCGACAATCTATGCTTAGTTAAAACTGTAAACTGACACTAAATGAACACGCAGTGTATTCATTTTTGTTATTTTCGCATCAAGTCCATGACAACATTTTAATAGGACACGGAGAAAACAATGCAAGCAAAGAACATACATAATAACAGTCTCCCATTAACACAAAGCTATTTTAAAGGTCGCACTGACATTCCTCTCATAGAGCAAACCATTGGTCAGTACCTAGATAACATTGTCGACAATCACCCAGAACACCCCGCGATTGTTGTTAATCATCAAAATATCCGCCTTACGTATAAAGAATACCAGCAACAGATAAACCAACTTGCGATGGGCTTGCTGTCAATTGGCGTTAAACCCGGTGATCGTGTGGGTATTTGGTCACCCAATAACATTGAATGGTGCTTAACACAATTTGCCACGGCGAAAATAGGTGCCATTATGGTGTGTATTAACCCTGCCTACCGCCCAAGCGAGCTAAAATACGCATTAAACAGTGTCGAATGCTCAACACTCATCACCGCTGATGAGTTTAAATCGAGTAATTATATCGACATGCTAAATGAACTTGCACCTGAACTAAAAAATGCAGATGCAGGCAATTTAGATCTTAAAGCACTTCCCCATTTGAAAAATATTATTCGCATTGGCGAACGTCCTACAGCGGGAATGTATTGTTTTAGCGACATAATGCAACATGCGACCGATGCACATAAACTTGAGCTTGATGCGATTAGTGCAACATTAAAAGCTGATCAAGATATCAATATTCAATTTACCTCGGGTACGACAGGAAACCCTAAAGGCGCAACGTTATCGCATAAAAACATTCTCAATAATGGTTTCTTAATGGCACAAGCCATGAAACTAACCCATCTTGATAAATTATGCATTCCAGTTCCGTTATATCATTGTTTTGGCATGGTACTGGGCAATTTAGTGTGTATTAGTAAAGGGGCTACTGCCGTTTTTCCGGGTGATTCCTTTGATCCGAAAACAACGTTAGATGTTGTTGAAAAAGAACACTGTACAGCACTTCATGGCGTACCCACTATGTTTATTGCCGAACTTGAACTAAAAAACTTTGCTGATTATGACTTATCAAGCCTGCGTACAGGTGTTATGGCTGGCTCCACATGCCCAGAGGAAGTCATGCGCAAAGTACAGACCTTAATGCACATGAAAGAGGTGGTTATTGGTTATGGACAAACTGAATGCAGCCCGATTAACAATGTAACCGAAACAGATTCACCACTGGAAAAACAAGTGACAACAGTAGGACGAGCACTTGCCCATACCGAGGTGAAAATTATTGATGAACTTGGCGATATCCAAAAAATTGGTGTGCCCGGTGAAGTATGTAGCCGAGGTGCGGGTATTATGCGTTGTTACTGGAACGATGAAGAAAAAACCAATGCCACTATCGATGAACACGGCTGGTTACATTCTGGCGATTTAGGTGTGATGGACGAACACGGTTTTGTAGCGATTGTTGGTCGTATTAAAGATATGATCATTCGCGGCGGCGAAAACATTTACCCTCGTGAAATAGAGGAAGTACTATACACCTACTCAGGTATTCAGGATGCAGCGATTTTTGGCATCAGTGATGAAAAATATGGTGAAGAAGTGTGTGCGTGGATCCAACCAAAAGAGGATGCCGTACTTGATGAAGATGCCATTCGTGATTTTTTAAAAGACAAGCTGGCTTATTTTAAAGTGCCAAAGCACATTCGCTTTGTCGACGAATACCCGATGACAGTTACAGGCAAATTGCAAAAATTCAAAATGCGTGAACAGATGCAAGAACTACTCAACGAAAAGGCATTTTCGTAGTTTAGATGCAGTAAAGCTCAGCAAGGCTGAGCTTTACATAAATAGGCAATCAGACAGAAAAACTCAATGGGCTTAAACACGCCCACATACACGCTTCTTATTTGTCTAATATAATATCGAAACCACCATAAATCAAACGCTTACCATCAAATGGCATGGGGTTGTTTTCAGGGCTCATACGCGGATCCTCCATTAGTTTCTGCCAGCCGCTATCGCGAACAGCTTTTGAAGGCCAGATGACCCATGAAAACACCACCGTTTCATTTTCATCCGCTTTTACAGCCATGGGAAATGAAGTGACTTCACCCTCGGGTACATCACTCCCCCAGGTTTCGACCACCTTTAATGCACCGTATTCTTTGAATATTTCGGCTGCAAATTCAGCATGTGCAAGGTATTTTTCTTTATTTACTGTGGGTACAGCAGCTACAAAACCGTCGGCATAAGACATAAGTTAACTCCTTTAATAAGCATGTTAAACATAGTCTAATTGCAAAAAAGTGGCTAGCTATTTTCATTAACAGCGCATTCTTAACATTAATAAGCTGTTCTGTGAGTTAAACAACGCCTTGCTTAAGCATCGCCTGAGCAACCCGTTCAAACCCCGCAATGTTTGCACCGAGCGACAGGTCGTCTTCACTTGAATAACGTTTTGCCGTTGCTGATACTCTATCAAAAATGTTTTTCATTACTTGTTGCAGTTTTTCGTCAACCTGCTGTGGCCGCCATGTTTGCAAGCTTGCATTTTGCGCCATTTCAAATTGACTCGTTGCAACCCCACCAGCATTAGCAGCCTTGCTTGGACCTAAATATACATCGTGTTCTTGAAATATAGCGTGTGCCTCAGCGGTCGTTGGCATGTTTGCACCTTCACAGACAATTTTACAGCCATTATCGACAAGCGCTTGGGCATCTTTTTTAGTTATTTCATTTTGTGTGGCGCACGGTAATGCGATATCGCCGTTAAAGTGCCAAACTTGGTGACCGTCTTTTGGATACTGACTCACAGGGATATACTCTGCTTGTGGGTGCTCGTTCAAGTAATCACGCAGCGCAGCGCCCTGCTCTTTTTTTAAGTGTTTTATTAATTCAACATCAAGGCCATCTTCACAATATAAGGTGCCTTTTGAGTCACTGCAGGTCAAAATAATCGCATCGAATTGTGACAGTTTTTCCATTAAATACAGGGCAACATTTCCAGCCCCTGACACCAAGCAACGTTTACCTTTTAGTGAATCATTTTTAGCATCAAGCATGGCACTAAGAAAATAGGCGATACCATAACCCGTTGCTTCGACTCTTAATGAAGAGCCCCCTAACAGAGTGGGCTTACCTGTAAGTACCCCATTATATTGGTTTGTAATCCGCTTGTACTGACCAAATAGATAGCCAATTTCTCGCTCCCCAACACCAATATCACCTGCAGGCACATCGGTTTGTGCACCAATATGTCGGTACAACTCTGTCATAAAAGAGTGACAAAAACGCATAATTTCATGATCACTCTTTCCTTTTGGATCAAAGTCAGCCCCTCCTTTTGCACCGCCTAAAGGAAGCCCTGTTAACGCATTTTTTAAAACTTGCTCAAAGCCTAAAAATTTGACCACGCTTAAATTAACACTCGGATGAAACCGTAATCCCCCTTTGTAAGGACCAAGAGAAGAGCTAAATTCGATTCTAAATCCCCGATTAACTTGCACGTTTCCTTTATCGTCTAACCAAGGCACGCGAAACATTATCTGTCTTTCAGGCTCAACTAAACGCTCAACAATCGCATTATGTTGATACACGTCATTTTCTTTAAGAATTGGGGTTAATGAGGTAAGCACTTCTTCAACGGCTTGATGGAATTCCTGTTCGTGTGGGTTAGAATCCTTTACAGTTTGCAGCATATTTTCTAGATATTGCATGTCAGCTCCTTTTTCAAGCTATTGAAATGTCTCACTAGTTTTAAACTCACTGATGAGACAAATCGATCACTTTATAATAAAGACGTGTTATTAAGTTTTAAGGCTCATTATTCTCCCATTCGAATGCACCCACATCTCCCGGAAAAACAACGGGTGATTCAATACCGTCTTTATTTACTGCTGCAACACCAAAATAGTAGTTATCAATCACCACATTTTTTAACGTCGCTGTTGTCACTTTGCCAACATCACGACTAAATTGCCACTGGGGTTCACTGGTATAACGCCAGTAAATTTTATAGCCTGTAATTGTAGGATCATCACTGTGGTGCCACGATAAGGTGGTGCTTGGTTTAACGGCCCCTGAAATACTGACTCCCGTTGGTGGTGCTGGCGCCCATGCCATTGACGCAAGACTCACTGCATTTAATGACGTTAACTTTGCAGCATATGCAAAATCAACATGATCAATTGTATCACCATATGTAATGCCATCTTCGGTGCGCAAGTCTTGATGTTGTTGATTATAATTTTCGTTGGTTTCCATTATACGAACAGCAGCAAAGCCAACATCGTTGAATGGGCGGTGATGCCCTCCACGCCCAAACCTGTCTAATCGATACACCAACATGGTATCAAGATTTTCTATGTATTTGTCGGCGATTGTATCGATGTAGCGTGCGAGGTTGCGGCTCGCAGAATCGACTTCTCCCCCGGTAAACCGACGCTTATGGGCTTGTTCTTTGGTTTCAATAACCCGTGTGCCTTCAGAGAAAATACGTGCGGTGGTGTTATCTGTTACACCATTAATACCGGTAGAATTACCGATCATATCGTTATTTAAGACAGCATGTACTCGCCAGTTATTATCTTGCGCGTATTTCGCTAATATTTTACCACCAAACAATCCTTGCTCTTCACCTGATAGTGCGGCATAAACAATCGAGCCATTAAATGTGTATTGTGACAACACTCGCGCAGACTCAATCACACCCGCTACACCTGAGGCATTATCGTTCGCACCCGGTGCATCTGAGGTGTAGTCCATCACATCACTGACACGAGAATCGATATCACCCGACATCATAACCATCCGATTAGGGTCAACCTGTCCTCGCTGAATGGCAATTATATTTACCACTTCAACAGGGTTTGGAATACGTTTTTCGCCAGAAATAGTGTCTTTGACCTCAATGATTTCAAGGCACTGGCCACACGCTTTTGAAATTGCTTCAAACTCCGCTTTTATCCAGCGTCTTGCAGCCCCAATACCACGAGTATTTGATTTAGTCTCTGATAAAGTATGTCGCGTGCCAAAATCAACCAAGGTTTGAATATCTTGCTCTATACGGGTCTTTGAAACTGCACTCGCTATTTCATGCAACGCTCGTTGGTTATTAACTTCAGGCGTTGTGGCGTGTGCAGCCGTTGCTAATAGTAATGATGAGCCAAACAAAACACTGCTCGTTGTTATTGTTTTTCGCTTTAACATAGTGTCACTCCTTCAATGAATCATTCAAGGCTAACTAATATTTCGCTTCAAGCAATAGTAATGAGTTAGAAGACAGATTATTAGGTTAAAACTTTTAACACAGCAGATAGGTATTAAGCGCCTCTATTAAATAAAGGCGATTGCTTTTTGTAATATGTGTCTATTTAAAGACCTATTTTGATGGCCTGAGTCGCAGTTGAACTTTTACTTATGGTTTAATACTTTGAGCGCCGGGTAGCTTTATATCATCGTTATAAAACACAACTTGATTCCCCCCCGAATGCTTAGCACGGTACATGGCTTTATCAGCACATTGAATCAAATACTCTGCATCTCCATAATATTCAGGAAACATTACGGCCCCCATACTAGGGGAGTAAGCAAGCTCAGCATCGTTAAATTCAAGTGGCTTTGCTATCTCTTTCTTTAACGTGTCGACCAACATAAGAATGTCTTGCTTGTTCTTTATACTGTTTAAAATGACAACGAACTCATCGCCCCCTAAGCGACCAACACTGTCATTTTTTTTAAGCACATGACGAATTCGCATCGCGATGGTTTTTAATAATTTATCACCTGCTGCATGACCATGAATATCATTAACTTGCTTAAACCCATCTATATCAATAAACAACACCCCAAGCACCGACGAAAGCGTATTAGCGATTGACAGTGATTCTTCAAGTTGGTTTATTAAAAAGCTTCGATTTGGTAAGTCAGTGAGCGGGTCATGCCCTGCTAAATAGATAAGCTTTTGTTCGAGATTTTTTTGCTCTGTTATGTCATACGCAATGGCGACTCTCACTTCCTTCTCTTGTGACCAATACACTGACCACAAAACATGCACGATCCGGCCATCTTTTCTTACCCAACGATTTTCAAACCGTGGATGCTGATTGTTGTTCATTATTTGGTTAATTGCGTGTATGGTTTTTGCTCTGTCTTCGGGGTAAACAAAATCGAGCATTTGTCTATTAATTGCTTCGCCAGGTGAATAACCAAAAATAGTTTCGAAGGCAGGATTTGTAAAAAGTAAGCAACCTTTAACATCTACAACACACACAGCGTCTAGTAAAAGCTCAACAATATCAGGCAAATATTCAGATGTTTTTGTATTCATAAGCGACTTCTAAGCAACCCCTACTCTGAGTATAGCCGAAACCAAGCGAGTCACTAAACCACTAAAATTAATTTTTGATCGGGTATAAGCGCTTAGATAACCAAACAGAAATACCACTAAAAAAAGCAATGCCCATAAAATCAGCGACTAAATCAATAAAATCTAACGTCCGAGTTTCAACAAAGTATTGACTCAACTCCTCTAACACCACGAACGTTGTCACGATTGCTGCGGCATAATAGATAGTGTACCCGGCCACAACAAACGTTTTAAATTTAAAGGCAAGATTAATAAACAAAGTAAGTAACCCGAACAGACAAAAATGGCCTACTTTATCACCGTAAGGAATGGCAGCAACGAGATCAAAAAACACCGCTTTTTGACCCGTATTAGCGAGGTAAATTACCCAGCCGATAAAAATAAAAAAAGCAGCAGCTAAAACGACCAGTGCGCGTTGTAACATGTTATTACTCCATATGAGATGTTAAGAATAAAAACTGATAAGGGATCACTCGACGCCAATAATGCCAGTCATGTTTTCCAGCACGCTCAATATAGTCATGGCGGATTCGCATTGCGAGCATAGCGTGGTGTAATGCACGATTCTGTTCAATAAAAAAGTCATCAACCCCTATATCGAGCATAATCGCTAAACTGTCATCGCCTTTTTTCCAAGCCGTATTGCCCCCAGCTATTTTATGAAGGTTGTTTATTATGGCAATATCATCCCAGCGGGCTTTATTTTGTGCATAACTGCCCAGCACATTTGCTAAGTCAAATTCTGCCGAAAACGGCCTTACATCAACCCCAGCTGAGATACCCGATACCGCAGCAAACCTTTCAGGGTTATTAATTGCAATATGCAATGCACCAAACCCTCCCATCGACAAGCCCGTTATTGCTCTGCCTGATTTACTGGCATTCGTTGCATATGTTTTATCAATAAAATTAACGACATCATCTGCAATGTATGTTTCGTATTGAGATGCGTTATCAACTTCAGAATCAACATACCACGAACCATAGTTACCATCCGGATTGACGATAATGACGTTATAGTGATCTGCTAATCTTTCTATCTCTGTCAGGTTTGACCAATCGGTATGGTTTCCGCTAAAGCCGTGCAATACGTACACCACGTTATAACGTACAGACGAATTGTAACCCTGCGGTAGAATGACAGTCAGCGGCTTTTCAATCGCTGTTTTTTGACCTTTAAACGTAACGGTTTCGAGCTGATACGCACTGACAGGCAAACACACTAATAGCGACAATGCACAGAGTAATTTTTTCATGATGGCGTCCTTTTTCCTGCTATGTTTTCATTAATTTAAATACATGTAAATACATGAATAAATGTTGTATTTTAAACGTTATTTTTATCGTAAATGCTCTGCTAAAAAGCCAGCTCAATGATATAGTACCACTACTTAATTTTATAAAAGCGTCGCTTATGTATCGTATATTTGAACGGATGACCAATCCATTTCCTAAAGAAAAGCCTTCTCAGCCGCCCAATAGTTTGTTTGCTTTTTGCCGCCATTATACGCGAGGCATGGAGCTGTCATTATTCTTTATGTCATTAAGTGCAGCTGCATTAGCTATTTTAGAGGTTTCTCTTTTTAGTTACATGGGTCAGTTAGTTGACTGGCTAGGCCAATACACACCAGAGACTTTATTTGTTGAGCAAAAATCTGAGTTGATCAGAATGGCTGTGATACTGCTTGTTGTGTTGCCTATCGTGGTGTTTTTTCACTCTGCGGTTTTACACCAAGCACTCCTAGGTAACTACCCAATGTCTATACGTTGGTTAGCTCACCGCTACTTACTTCGGCAAAGTATCAGTTTTTATCAAAATGAGTTTGCGGGCCGCATTGCGACTAAAGTAATGCAAACCTCTCTTGCAGTTCGCGAGGCCGTGATGAAGCTGCTCGATGTTTTGATGTACATTGTGGTGTATTTTGGCGCGATGGTATTTTTAGTCGCAGAATCTGACTGGCGTTTAATGATCCCACTATTAGTTTGGTTACTATTATATGCCGCCATTCAACTGTACTTTGTTCCTAAGCTAAAGCGTGTTGCCAGCTCTCAAGCTGATGCACGCTCAGAAATGACAGGCCGTGTAGTCGATAGTTACACCAACATTTCAACAATCAAATTGTTCTCTTATACTCAGCGAGAAGAGCAATACGCCAAAGACAGCATGGATGTGTTTTTACAACCTGTTTATAAGCAAATGCGTTTAGTGACGAGCCTTAACTTTTCGATCAATACCTTAAATTATTTACTGGTCTTTAGTATTGCTGCCTTATCTTTATACCTGTGGTCGATTAGCGCTATTTCTGTTGGTGCAATCGCTATTGCTGTCAGTCTTTCATTGCGATTAAACGGGATGGCACAGTGGATCATGTGGGAAATTAGCAGCCTATTTGAAAACATTGGCACGGTTGCCGATGGTATGAAGACTTTATCGGCGCCTATCGAGGTTGACGATCAACCCAACGCGTCAACGCTTGCAGTATCGAAAGGTGCAATCAGCTTTGAAAACGTGCAGTTTAATTATGGTAAAGCAGCAAATGAAACGCACCGTGGCCCCGTTATTAATGGTTTAAATTTAAACATTAAAGCAGGTGAGAAAATTGGCCTAGTTGGCCGCTCAGGTGCCGGTAAATCAACGTTGGTTAATTTGCTTCTTCGCTTTTACGATGTTGATTCCGGAAATATCACCATTGATAACCAAAATATTGCTACGGTAAGCCAAGAGAGCTTACGTAAACACATCGCAATGGTGACGCAAGACACATCACTACTGCATCGCTCTGTAAAAGATAACATCTTATATGGTAGACCGGATGCAACAGAAGATGAAATGTTAGCCGCAGCAAAACAAGCAAAAGCGCTTGAGTTTATCGAAGATTTAGAAGACAGCAAAGGCAATAAAGGGTTTGCTGCTCAAGTGGGTGAACGGGGTGTCAAACTATCTGGGGGACAGCGCCAGCGAATCGCCATTGCACGCGTACTACTTAAAGATGCACCCATTCTCATTTTAGACGAAGCAACCAGTGCGCTTGACTCCGAGGTCGAAGCAGCTATACAGACCAGCCTTGATGATTTAATGACGGGTAAAACGGTCATCGCAATTGCCCATCGCTTATCAACCATTGCGCAAATGGACAGACTCATCGTGCTGGATGAAGGCGGTGTTGTTGAACAAGGCAGCCATGAACAATTAATAGCGCAAGGCGGTATTTATGCTGCCTTATGGTCTCATCAAACCGGTGGCTTTATAGGTGTTGAGTAGTAAATCGCGTATTTAAACGCTTAATCGCAGAGGCATTGATAATTCATTCAATGCCTCTTTTTTTTCGCTAATGTGGTTTAAAAACAAAGCACATTAGGCTTAAAAAATGATGACCACTACACTAAACGTAACCCTATTAATACCACGAGGGCTATATTGGCAATCGCTGCAATCAAAAAGAAATAGCTGCGCGGGCTTGGGTTCTTTTCTGTTGCAATAGCGTAATACAGCAGCATGTGAATAATCCTTGCTATCACATACACCCAGATACACAGAGCGAATACATTACTATTCACATTTAGAAAAAAACCTAAAAATACCGCACCTAAAAACAACGGGCTATTTTCTAAACTATTCATAAACGTGCGATGCGCACGAAATACAAAGCTTTCATGACCCAAAGATGCGTTAAACTTACCAGGTACAGCACCGGGTTGTTTTGCCTTAACAACCGCAGCCACACCCCATTGAACAATAAGCATGATTAAGTAAACATAGACAGCAAAATAAGCAGACAAGGTTAATTCAGGCATTGTTAATTCCTTTTGTTAAAATAAGACGAATTCTTTTAACTTTGCAAAAAGCCAACCAAAATAACCCACTGATTTTTAATGAGATTAATTTTTTTAAATCTTAAAGCTGCATAATTAGTACGGACTGTGTATAAATTTTACAATGTGTGTGCCACATGCAATATGCGCTTATTTCCCGCGACCACTTCATTAAGTGCCCAACCTTATGCCCTAAAATATAAAGTACCCTAGCATTGCCATAAAAACACTGATAACCCGCTGTTTCATTTATTCAAGGCGCGAACATTCTTATCAAGACTGTTTAAAGAGTATTTTGCTTTCTCGAAGAGCTAAATAAAGTAAAATCAGACATATCATTTTTTGTCGATAAAATGCCCCAGCTCCTGCGATGTACCAACGCGGGCCGAGCGCGCTTTGCTGCTGTAATGAATGACCAACAGGCTGGCTACTTGCTGCCTATGTCACCAAGCGGATGCGCTATATACTATTATACGCTTGTCAGCGGTCACTGAATTGAAAAGTCCGATATTAGTAGTGCACCGTAAGCTTTGCTTGTGCTGCAACTCGGGCAATCACTGTTGCTTTGCATTCATTAGAGATTGAACCCAGTTTACAATGTGTTGTTGGTGACATTAAAGTTCTGTTCTTTAGTTGCAAAACCAAATGACTGTGCGTAATTAACATGACCAGAGAATGCGCTGAACACGCTTTGATAAAATTAACTCACTCAACAAACACTGCCATTTATCTCACTGCGCTAAATGAATGTGTGTATGACGTAATACCGCAAACAGCGTCGCAAAATAAACAAGAATATTTTTTATTGTGCTCATTTTTACTATATTGATTTAATTAAAGAACGTTAAAACACTAAAAAAGAGTAAATAAATTCATTCAAATAATCATAATTAAGTATACTAACTATCAATTTACTTGCACTTTTGAAGTAGTTTTCGTTTTGCCCCCTCAAATCTCACCGTTTTTACTTTACCCTCAGAACCACACATTATATCGTGAGCATCTACAGACAGCACTTCTCACACGGTGGCTTTGCTGCCTAGCGATGAGTTGATTAGCTAAAATTCACTATTCTAATAATAAAAAGGTTTTACATGCGTTTAGGACCCGGACTTCTTGTCACTGCTGCCTTTATAGGCCCAGGCACCATTACCACCGCAAGCGTTGCAGGGGCAAACTTTGGTTTTGCTTTAATTTGGACACTCTTATTTTCGGTTATCGCCACTATTTTGCTGCAATCTATGGCTGCTAGACTCGGTGTTACAACGGGACAAGACTTAGCAACGGCACTGAGAACAACCATCAAAACGCCTGTGTTTAAGTTATTAGCCGCGTTTTTAGTGATCAGCGCAATAGGAATTGGCAGTGCAGCCTATGAAGCAGGCAACCTCTCTGGAGCAAGCCTGGGTTTACAAGAAATATTGCCCTCGTTTAATCCTTTGATTTGGACACCTTTGATTGCAATTTTAAGTGCCGTGCTGTTGTATACCGGAAAGCATAAAGTAATTGAAGGTGCATTGATCGTTTTAGTTGTGCTGATGAGCTTGGTCTTTATTTCGACATTAATAATGGCTGCGCCGCCCTTAACTCTCGTTTTAAAGGGCTTTATACCAAGTTTACCTGATAACTCCATTACCACGGTATTAGCCTTAATCGGCACCACCATTGTTCCTTATAATCTGTTTTTACATTCAGGCGTTCTTGCCCAAAAACATGACAAAAATAAAGATATTGAAAAGGTAATTAAAGAAACTAATGTAGATACCAGTATCTCAATAACCCTTGGCGGTATTATTACCTTAGCAATTTTATCAACAGCTTCCGTGGCATTTTATGGCACCGATGCGGGTAAAATTTCTGCAGCCAATATGGCCGTACAACTAGAGCCTTTGTTGGGTGGAATGGCTCACTACTTTTTTGCTATTGGCTTATGTGCTGCGGGCCTCACCAGTGCAATAACGGCTCCTCTAGCGGGTGCATATGCCGTGTGTGGTATGTTGGGTTGGTCAACAAAAATGAGTAATACACGCTTTAAAGGTGTGGCAATTATTATCCTAGCGTTTGGTGCGGTTGTGGCGTCTCTCGGACTTGACCCTGTTGCGGTGATCATCTTTGCGCAAGCAGCCAATGGCTTACTCCTGCCGATTGTGACTTGCTACCTTGTTTGGTTGGTGAATCAAAAATCAATTATGGGAGAATACACTAACTCTGTTTTTGTTAATGTTGTTGTTTTCCCTGTCTTGTTACTCATTTTTAGTTTAAGTATTTATAAATTATTCAGTTTGATTTTCTAGAGTGATAGTGCGAAATGGTAAAATAAAAACCATTTATAACAGGTTAGTCGTCTATACCAGCGCAATATTACTTAATCAAAAGCCGCATGGTTTCCCTATGCGGCTTAAATTTTATGCGCTCAAGTATATGCGCTTTATCTTATTGCTTACCTGACATTAACTGTTCCATAAGCTGGCTAAAGTCAAAGCTTGCCGCTTTTTGTAGCGGTGGGTATTCAGTAAGCGACTTAATATGCTCACCTAATAAGTGTTGTACAGGTTCGTTAAGCCATTGTTTAGCCTGAACTATATCAGAGCGGTCAGTCAAACCATCAAAGCTTTCAAACGGATCCATGCGAAGGTTGTAGAAAATGGGGAACTTTTGTTTTTCATACTGCGCATAGTAGTTTTCGCTTGTTTCAAAATGCAGCTTCCATTGTTTATAGCGAATCGCTTTAATGCTTGATTCGTAATAATAGAAAAAGTGGTCACGTGCACTGTCATCTGTTTTTCCTAACCAGTAATCTAAGTTATTTACACCATCAAGTGGCTGTTTATGCTCTTTGAGTGCTTTTTTGGCCACATTAGGCTCACCCGCAGCAGCTGCCAAAGTGGTGTAAATATCCATGTGTGTTTGAATACCGTTTAAAATTCTATCTGCGGGTACTTTACCTGGCCAACGAACAATCATTGGTACACGTACACCGCCTTCGTAGGTTGTCATTTTTTCTCCACGGAATGGCGTTGTACCACCATGAAGACGCGCACTGTGTTCTGGACCATTATCTGTCGAGTAAACAACGATCGTATTATCTAGCACACCCATGTCTTGAAGTGCAGCCATCAATTCACCCACTTGTTGATCATGCTCAATTAAGCCACTACCATACAAATCGTGCTCTGTAGTGTGCTTGGCAGCTAAATAACGACTTTCATCACTTAAACGGGTATACATGTGCATACGGCTTGGATTAAACCACACAAAGAACGGCTTATTCTCTTTTTGTGCTCGCTTGATAAAGTCTAAACTTGCATCCATGAATTCTTTATCAACCGTTTTCATTCGCTCGCGAGAAAGCTGGCCTGTGTCTTTAATTTTTTGCTTACCAACTTTACCAAATCGTAGATCAACTGTTTTGTCATCTACATTAGTTGCATAAGTGTGTAAAACCCCGCGTGTACCGTATTTTTTGAAGAATTCAGGATCTTTAGGGTAATCAACTTGCTCAAACTCTTCTTGGGTATTTAAGTGATATAAGTTTCCAAAGAATTCATCAAAACCATGAACGGTTGGTAAGTGCTCGTTGCGATCACCTAAATGGTTTTTACCGAATTGACCCGTAGCGTAACCTTGCTCTTTAAGAACTTCAGCAAGAGTATAGGAGCCCGCTTTTAAACCAAGCTCTGCGCCGGGTCTGCCAACAGTTGTCATGCCACTACGGATTGGGTACTGTCCGGTAATAAGGGCCGCGCGACCAGCAGTACATGACGGTTGAGCATAATGATCAGTGAACATCGTGCCTTCATGGGCGAGTTTATCAATATTTGGGGTTTTATAGCCCATTGTACCCAAACCATAGGCACTTATATTCTGCCACCCTACATCATCAGGGAATATTATAAGAATATTGGGTTTATCTTTAGCGAACGCCACTGAGCTTACTAAATACAAAGCAGCAGATGCGACGGCGAGAAATCTTTTCATAACAGCAATCCTTCGTGTTTTGGAGTATCACAATCCACTTAACTAAATGATTAAGTATTAATGTAGATTGGTATTGAGTACTAAAGGTACCTTTTTAGTCTACTAAATGTTTACACTTCCGCAAATTAATTAGTTAAAAAACAAACAAAAATGCCGCATGGTTTCCCTATGCGGCATTTTTAACTTATTAGGCTAATAAAACTTATTTAATAACCTCTAAGCCTCCCATGTATGGGCGTAATACCTCTGGCACAACAATTGAACCATCAGCTTGTTGATAGTTTTCTAAAATGGCAACCAATGTACGACCTACAGCCAAACCTGAACCATTAAGTGTATGCAATAGTTCTGGTTTTTTCTCACCTTGACGACGGAAACGCGCTTGCATGCGACGTGCTTGGAAATCAACCATGTTTGAACACGATGAAATTTCACGGTAGGTATTTTGTGCAGGTAACCATACTTCTAAATCGTAAGTTTTCGCAGCACCAAAGCCCATATCGCCGGTACAAAGAATCACTTTACGGTAAGGAAGCTCTAATGCTTGTAAGATTTGCTCTGCGTGACCTGTTAGCTCTTCTAGCGCTTGCATTGAGTCTTCTGGTTTTACTAGCTGTACTAATTCAACTTTGTCGAATTGGTGCTGACGAATAAGACCACGTGTATCACGACCATAGCTGCCGGCCTCACTGCGGAAACATGGAGTATGCGCGGTTAAACGAATTGGCAAGTCACTTTCGTCATAAATTTCATCGCGGGCACAGTTCGTAAGGGGTACTTCAGCTGTTGGAATTAAGCTAAAACCAGGTTGTTGTTGACCTTCGTCATCCACTAAACCTAATGTGTGGAATAAATCACCTGCGAACTTAGGCAGTTGGCTTGTACCGTACAAACTTGCGCTATTAACAAGGTAAGGTACGTACATTTCTGTGTAACCGTTTTTATCGGTGTGCGTATCAAGCATGAATTGAGTTAATGCACGGTGCATACGCGCAACTTGGCCACGCATCACAGTAAAACGTGCACCACTGATCTTCACGCCCATTTCAAAATCAAGACCCTTTACGTCTTGACCTACATCAACGTGATCTTTTACTTCAAAGTCAAATGATTTTGGTGTACCCCACGTTGATATTTCAACGTTTTGCTCTTCATCTTCACCAACAGGAACTGACTCATCTGGTAAGTTTGGAATGGCAAGGGAAATTTGCTTAAGCTCTTCAAGCACTGCGTCTTGTTCTGCTTTTACGCTGTCTAGTTCATCACCAAGGGTACTGACCGAATCAAGCAAAGCTTGTGCTTTATCGTGCTCGCCTTTGGCTTTAGCTTGGCCGATAGCTTTGGAACTTGCGTTACGTTCGCTTTGAAGTTCTTGCGTTTTTACTTGTAATGTTTTGCGTTTTTCTTCAAGTGCAGTCACTGCATCGATATCAAGTTCAAAGCCGCGTGTTGCTAAACGCGCAGCCGCTTGTTCAATATCTTGACGTAAATATTTAGAATCTAACATGTTAGTTTTTAACCTTTTTGCATTACCAGCTGAAGGCCCAGCCAAGCCATAAATATACACACCACCACGTTTAAGGTGATATTGAGGGCCATTTTAAAAAAGTGACCTTGTTGCAACAGCAACAACGAATCCATTGAGAATGTTGAAAAGGTGGTCAATGCACCTAAAAAGCCAATACCAATTAAGGTCTTAGCAGGGCTAACAGCGATTATTTCTTTTTCAATCAAGCCGTATAAAATGCCCATTAACAATGAACCAAGAATATTAACTGTCAACGTGCCAAAAGGGAATCCCCTACCCAGCAGTTTTAGCATTGTTTCGCTAAGAAAATAGCGTAAGCAAGCGCCTGATGCGCCACCCAATGCAATCATCATGTAAAGTTTTAAACTATTCATAACGTTTAAAATCACTTTGCTCATTTCGCTGCGTTAAATAATCCAGCTTTTGTTTTATTTTTTGCTCAAGCCCGCGATCCGTAGGAAAGTAATACTGCCTATCGCTAATAGCTTCAGGAAAATATTTTTCGCCTGCGGCAAATGCGCCTTCTTCGTTATGCGCATAACGATACTCAGCACCATAGCCCAAATCTTTCATTAGGCTGGTAGGTGCATTACGCAGGTGCTCTGGTACAGGGTAACTAGGTTCATTTTGCGCATCGTGCTTGGCCTGATTAAAAGCCATATACACAGCATTGCTCTTAGGCGCACTGGCTAAATAGAGCGTGGCTTGCGCTATGGCACGTTCACCTTCACTTGGCCCCACTCGCTGATAAATATCCCATGCATTGAGTGCAACTTCCATAGCGCGAGGGTCTGCATTGCCGATATCTTCTGTCGCGATGGCTAATAAACGTCTTGCAACATATAACGGGTCGCCCCCCCCCGCTAAAATACGGCAATACCAATATAAAGCACCATCGGGTGAGCTGCCTCGTACAGACTTATGAAACGCAGAGATTAGATCGTAAAACTCATCGCCCCCTTTGTCATATTTCGCTAAATGCGTTGGCAGCACTTGACTTAAAACATGCTGATCAATTAGGTAATTACCTTGTTTTTCAGTGGTTAAATCAACGGCTTGTTCAAGTAAATTGAGTACTTTACGGGCATCACCGTCGCTGGCTTGGCAAAGTGCCTGCTTTGCGTTATCGGCAATGACGATGTTTTTTTCACTTAGCTCTACATCATCACGTAATGCGCGCTCAATCACATTGTGTAAATCGGTTTGCTCTAACGCTTTAAGTACATAAACACGCGCACGTGAAAGTATGGCGTTATTGAGTGCAAACGAAGGATTTTCTGTGGTGGCGCCAACAAAAATAAACGTGCCGTCTTCTATGTGAGGCAAGAAGGCATCTTGTTGTGATTTATTAAAACGGTGTACTTCGTCGACAAATAATAGCGTACGCTGACCTCGCCCAGCAAGGTTAGCTTTGGCTTCATTGACCGCTTCACGGATGTCTTTTACGCCAGCGGTGACAGCAGACATTTGAATAAGACTTGCATCTGCATGATTAGCAATAATTTGCGCAAGAGTGGTTTTGCCAACCCCCGGCGGGCCCCACAAAATCAGGCTGTGGCAGCGCCCAGCTAAAATTGCTTGGTATAGCGGTTTATCAGGGCTTAAAAGATGTTGCTGACCAATGTAGTCATTCAATGTTTCAGGTCGCATGCGCGCCGCAAGTGGGCGCACATCAGGACCAAAATTAAATCCTAGATTACTCAAGCCCTATTCACCTTGGCTTTGATCATCAACTTCAACACCTTCAGGAATGATAAATTCAAAGGTCGTCGTAGCCAATGGTTGATTAACCTGAGCATCTTTAAAGGTAAATAACGATTGCTGACCCGAGGTATCCATCACGGTCAATGAAGATAAAGCCTGTTTATCATCACTGAATGCAATATCAAGTTGCTCAACTTGGCTTTCTATGCCTTTATTTGGTGTAACACTAAAGCCTGTATCGGTGGCCAATACTTGGTATTTAGCCCACTGCTCAGGGTCTTTTGATGTAAGTAGCACAAACGGGGTTGAATCTATCAGACTATGGGTATTCATTATGGTAACTTGCTCAGCGAAGCTATCAAAATAATAGGTTTTTTCGCCGTTAGAAACAAATAACGTTTCATCTGGACTTTGCTGTTGCCAGCGAATCATCATAGGTTGCTGGAGCGCAATATTGCCCTCACCTTGCATAATGGCTTCGCCCTGTGCATCGGTTACTTTTTGTATAAATTGCGCTTTAAAACTGTTAATTGTGCCAAGTTGCTGTTGCAATGCTTGGCTGTCGTCAGCACGACTCTGACCGCTTAATAAACACCCTACTATTAGGGTTAACACTGTAATTTTTTTCATTAATTTGCTCCACCATTGGGCACTAATACTTCTCGGGCACCATTATGACCTGGCGCACTGACAATGCCTGACGTTTCCATTTGTTCCACTAAACGTGCTGCGCGGTTATAACCAACGCGAAGCTTACGTTGTACACTCGATACCGACACTTTGCCGGTTTCTATCACAAATGATACTGCTTCATCATAAAGCGGATCTGACTCTTCATCACCGTCTTCACTGGTTTCTCCTGGTAGTAAAATTTCTTCTGTGGCATCACCATTTAAAATTTCATCAATGTAATTTGGCTTGCCCCGTTTCTTCCAATCGTCGACCACGGCATGAACTTCATGATCATCAACAAATGCACCGTGAACACGCACAGGCACGCTGGTGCCAGGCGGTAAGTAAAGCATATCACCCATACCCAGTAAGTTTTCAGCACCTTGTTGGTCTAAAATGGTGCGCGAGTCAATCTTACTTGATACTTGGAACGCCATACGCGTTGGAATATTCGCTTTAATTAAACCCGTTATAACATCAACCGACGGGCGCTGTGTTGCAAGCACTAAGTGAATACCTGCTGCACGGGCTTTTTGTGCAATACGTGCAATTAGCTCTTCTACTTTTTTACCGACAATCATCATCATGTCAGCAAATTCATCAATCACCACGACAATACTAGGCAGTTTACCCAGCTCTTCAGGGCCATCAGCCATGCCGTCAGTGTCTTTAAAAAGTGGATCAAGGATCGGTTGACCGGCCTCTTTCGCATCCAATACTTTTTGGTTGTAACCTTTTAAGTTACGCACACCCAGTGCCGACATCAGCTTATAACGACGCTCCATTTCCCCCACACACCAACGCAGTGCATTAGCCGCTTCTTTCATGTCTGTGACCACTTCACACAATAAATGCGGAATACCTTCGTACACAGAAAGTTCAAGCATTTTAGGGTCTATCATAATCATACGTACATCATCAGGCCCTGATTTGTACAGTAAGCTTAATATCATTACATTAACGCCCACTGACTTACCTGAACCAGTGGTACCAGCGACAAGTAAATGAGGCATTTTACCCAAGTCAGCACACACAGGCTCACCGGCAATATCTTTTCCTAATACCATGGTTAATGGTGATGGGTTTGACTCAAACTTAGGGGCATTGATTACTTCGCTTAAACGCACGATTTCGCGGTGTTTATTCGGCAACTCAATACCTACATAGGTTTTACCCGGAATAACCTCAACAACACGCACACTGACAGCAGACAGCGAGCGCGCTAAATCTTTTGCAAGACCGGTGATTTTCGCCACTTTAATACCCGGTGCTAAATCGAGTTCAAAACGCGTAACAACAGGGCCTGGGTATACGCCGACAACCGTGGCTTGAATATTAAAATCAAGCAATTTGGTTTCAACTAAACGTGAAATGCCATCAAGCTCTTCTTGCGATAATGGGTTCTTCGCTTTATCTGGGCGGTCTAACAGCTCCAGCGACGGTAACGGGGTTGCTGGCGGTTGCTCTTCTAATAAGGCCTCAAATTTTTCTTTTGCAGTAGGAGGTGGCTGATACGCAGGCTTTGCCTTTGGCATTGGGCGTGCAGGAGAGACAACCGTTGTCGTTGGCTTTTCAGGTTCAACAACGGGGCTTTGATCAAGCGCATTGAGAGCTGATACAGTGTCAAACGATTCATCATCAAGCGCACTAAAACCGATTTCTTGATCTAAAATATCGTCAAGTTCATCAAAACCATTAAATTCAGACTCTGTTTTTTTAGCTGGTTTTGCAGCCGCTTTTTCTTGAGCAGGTTGGTTTACATCGGGTTCGGTAAAACCAATTGAAGGCTCACTATCAGGCTCGACAAAATTCGCATCGGGTTCTGATGAAAGAACAGCTTTATTTGCGTCTTTTTCGCGTTGAAGCCAGGCCGACAAGTGCTTGCGTGTAAAATAAAAGGCACGCATTACCCAATCACCTAAGAAGTCAACAAATTGCACCCATGACACACCCGTTAAAAGCGTTAAGCCTGCGAAAAAGAAACACAGTAATAAAATAGATGTGCCAGTAAAATTAAAGGTCGGCATCATCGCCGAGGCAATAACGTCCCCTACTACCCCGCCCGATGAAAAATTATAAATATCGTCAAAATTGATGCTGCTAATCGCGGTTGCAGAGGTAATAAATAAAGCAAAACCAATGATTCTTAAAGCCAGCGTGGTGTAATCAAGTTGGAATATGCGATGGGGCTGCTTAAATAATAAGTAACCAAATAACTGAATAGCCGCTGGCACCAAATAGGCAAGCCAGCCAAATGTAAGCAATAAGATATCTGCTATCCACGCACCTGCTGTGCCGGTAATATTCTTTACATTAACAAATTCACCGGTTTGCGACCATGATGGGTCGGCAGGATCAAAACTGATTAATGCACATAAAATAAATACTGCAGCAAAGGTGCTGATAATTAGCCCAGTCTCTAACAGTCTTTGAACACCATTTAGGCGCATAGCTCCCTATTCCTTATTATTCTTTACTCATCGATTAGCAGTGAAATACCTTAGCAGGAAATGCCGTTTGTTGCACTTTATCTTAACCATGATGGACTGATAATGAACAAGTTTTTGTTACTCTTTGTTTATTTTAACAGTTTATGCAATATAAGGACGAATAATCACCCCTTGCTCACCTTTTACTTCTTCCATCACGACGTAGGTACGGCTCTCACTTACATTAGGTAACTTAAGTAAGATATCACCCAGTACGTTACGGTATTCTGACATGTCATTAACGCGGGTCTTCAATAAAAAGTCGAAATTACCCGAAACAAGGTGACACTCAATTATTTCATCGTGCTTTTTTACCGCCGCATTAAATTCTTCAAATACATCAGGTGAGGTTTTCGTAATCGTGACCTCAACGTACACCGACAACCCCTGACCCAATTTTGCAGGATCAACAACTGCTTTGTACCCGAGTATATAGCCTTCTCTTTCAAGCTTCTTTACACGCTCTAAACACGGAGTCGCACTTAAGCCTACACGCCTTGCTAACTCTACGTTAGAGAGCCTTCCATCAAGCTGTAATTCCATTAAAATTTTTCGGTCTATTCTGTCAAGTAATTGATGCATACGCCAAACCAGAGTTTTACACTGTTAAAATATATTTTTTAGATTATATCACTGCAAATGAACTTAAAAAAGGTGAGACACACTACCATGTCATGAATATAATAGTCGAAAATTTTATCCCGTTCTATTAAGGCGAAAAACTATGATTATTGGTGTACCAAAAGAAATTAAAAACCATGAATACCGTGTAGGTATGGTTCCTGCGAGTGTTCGTGAACTAGTAAACCATGGCCACCAAGTGTTCGTTGAAACTGATGCAGGTATGGGCATTGGCTTCACTAACGAAGATTATATTGCAGCAGGCGCTGAAATTTTACCTACCCCAGCTGACGTTTTTGCAAAAGCTGAAATGATCGTAAAAGTAAAAGAGCCACAAGCGGTTGAGCGTGCAATGTTACGCGAAGACCAAATTCTATTTACTTACCTTCACCTAGCACCCGATCTTCCACAAACTGAAGACCTTGTTAAGAGTGGCGCAATCTGTATCGCTTACGAAACAGTAACAGACGCTCGTGGCGGTTTACCACTTCTAGCACCGATGAGTGAAGTTGCTGGTCGTATGTCAATCCAAGCTGGTGCACAAGCGCTAGAAAAGTCGAACCACGGCCGTGGTATGTTACTTGGTGGTGTACCAGGTGTTGAGCCAGCTAAAGTTGTTGTTATCGGCGGCGGCATGGTTGGTCGTAGTGCAGCACAAATGGCAGTTGGCCTAGGTGCAGATGTGGTTGTTTTAGACCGTAACATTGATGTATTACGTGCACTAGACGCTCAGTTTGGTAACAAAGTGAAAGCGATTTACTCAACCGCTGATGCGCTAGAGAAACACGTACTAGAAGCTGACCTTGTGATCGGTGGCGTACTAATCCCAGGTGCTGCAGCGCCTAAATTAGTGACAGCTGAACACATCAAAGCAATGAAGCCTGGTTCTGCAATCGTTGACGTTGCAATCGACCAAGGTGGTTGTATCGCGACTTCAAAAGCGACGACACACGCTGATCCTACTTACATTGTTGATGACGTTGTTCACTACTGTGTTGCAAACATGCCAGGTGCTGTTCCACGTACTTCTACGTTCGCACTTAATAACGCAACATTACCGTTTATCATCAACCTTGCTAACAAAGGCTATAAGAAAGCGCTTCTTGACGATGCACACTTCTTAAAAGGCTTAAACGTGATTAAAGGCCAAGTTACTTACAAAGAAGTAGCTGAAGCATTCAACATGGAATATGTTGACCCACGTACAGCAGTTGAAAATGCTTAATTAGCATTGTGAAAAAAAAAAGCAGCGATATCGCTGCTTTTTTTTCGTCTCAAAAAACACAAGACTCTGTTTATCTGGTTGATAGTTAGATAAATCGTTTGATTATAAAATCAACTTTCACACGTTTGGCCTGACCCAGTAATTTTTTTACAGGCGCTGGGTAGTCATCCATCGTTTCTAAATCTTGCGGGCCTGATAAGCGTCGGCAATGAGTTAATATCGCCTGCTTTTCTTGCTCTATTTGCTTTAGTATATGCTGCTGCGGATCGTCAATTAAAATACCATTTTCAATATCAAGCCCCCATGCACGCGGATTTAAATTATGCCCGCTTAACAGATGCAAACGCTTGTCAGAGCAAATCCCTTTTAAATGGAATGAGTTGCTCTTGTGTTTCCACAGATAAACGTTAAGGTTACCATTGGCGATATGACGCTTTTGCGATTTTAAAAATTTATACAAAATGGTTTCGTATAAATATGGCAGCGCACCAATTTTACTAAACGGCTCAGATGGCGGTAAGTAAAAGTCGTTTGCTGTTTTATCTCCCACCACAATGGTCACGTTTTTACCTTGTTTTAATAGGCGACGTAACGAGCGCATCAACGGTGCAGGGAAATTAAAATACGGCGTGTAAAGAATGAGTTCGTGCTCTGTTGTATCAAATAATGATTTGATTAAGCGATTTAGCTTATTGCTACGCCGACCTAAACCCAAAAACAAACGCACCCCTAACTCACCTGCACTTGCCTCAGCCGCACTGTCATAACTTGCTGATTTTAGATCTCTCATTAATTGCTTTTGAGCAACTTTGATATCATTGAATTGAGTTAACGGACGCGTATCAATGCGTGGAACAGCTGCAGAGCTCAATAAATGTGTGTTAATAAATTCGATGACCGAATTACACAAGCCTGCTTGGTGAACTAAAAAATAACGGTCAAGACGATAACGATCATCCTGTTGTAAATAAACATTATTTAAGCTCGCACCGCTGTAAAGTAAGGTGTCGTCAATTACGAAGCCTTTTAAATGTAATACCCCAAAAAGCTCTTTCGCTTTTACAGGTACACCATACACTTTAACGTTTGACTGATATTTTTCTTGAAAATCACAATACATGCTGGCATTGCCATCAGACTTGGCAGCACCAATTAAGCCCCGTTGAGCACGATGAAAGTCTACTAACACGTTTACTTCCAACTCAGGATTCGCTAAAGACGCCTCATGTAAGGCTGTTAAAACCTCTTGACCTGCTTCATCGTCTTGCAAATATAAAGCAGTAATATAAATTCTTTTCGTCGCCGAACGAATTAGACGCAATAGTTCAGTGCGATACTCTCTCGCATTGGTTAAGACTTGGACGTCTTCTGTAGTCAGCCCAAATGCGGGCTTTTCCTGCCAAAATACCATAATTGCCTGTTCATTTATCTAGCCTAAAGTCTAAGCTAATATCAAAATTAGCTAAAACATACCAAAAAAATATTGCTTGGTCATGAATTAACGCACTTTGCTACGCTAATACTTCACTATTAGCTCGTTTTATAAGCAAAAAGAGGCATTTAAATTTTATTAAGTAAGGATTATTTGACAGCTTCGCGATTTACTTAAAAAAATAATCCGCCCTTTTGTTTACTTCCGCCTTGTTTTTCTTAGAATCGGGCGCATAGACATCGTATCAAAACGTTTTTAGGAAAAACCATGAGTGACGCAAAACACTGTAAATTACTAATTTTAGGTTCTGGCCCTGCTGGCTACACTGCTGCTGTATATGCTGCACGTGCAAACCTTAACCCTGTTCTTATCACGGGTATTCAACAAGGTGGTCAATTAACAACGACAACTGAAGTTGAAAACTGGCCGGGTGATGCTCACGGCCTAACAGGCCCAGCATTAATGGAACGTATGAAAGAACACGCTGAACGTTTTGAAACTGAAATTGTGTTCGACCACATTAACAAAGTAGATGTATCTAAGCGTCCTTTCACTCTAACAGGTGATTCTGGTACGTATACGTGTGATGCACTTATTATCGCAACAGGCGCATCAGCTAAATACTTAGGCTTAGAGTCTGAAACAAACTTCCAAGGTCGTGGTGTTTCAGCCTGTGCAACGTGCGATGGTTTCTTTTATCGTGGTCAAAAGGTTGCTGTTGTAGGCGGTGGTAATACGGCTGTTGAAGAAGCGTTATATTTATCAAATATTGCAGCAGAAGTTCACGTGGTTCATCGCCGTGATAGCTTCCGCAGTGAAAAAATCTTAGCAGACCGCCTTAAAGAAAAAGCTGAAAATGGTAATGTTGTCTTACACTATAACCGTACCCTAGACGAAGTATTAGGTGATGAAATGGGTGTAACCGGTATTCGCATTAAAGCCACGGATTCTGATGAGACTGAGAATTTAGATCTTGCCGGTGTATTCATTGCAATTGGTCATAAGCCAAACACGGATATGTTTGCAGGTCAGCTTGAAATGAAAGACGGCTACTTAGTGGTTGAATCTGGCTTAAACGGTAACGCAACACAAACAAGCGTACCGGGTGTTTTTGCTGCGGGTGATGTATGTGACCATATTTATCGCCAAGCCATCACATCAGCCGGTACAGGCTGTATGGCAGCACTTGATGCAGAGCGCTTCCTAGACAATCTGTAACCAGCGATTTAAAACACCTTTTTAAAATACCAAGGGGCTATACAGCCCCTTTTTTTAGGCAAAAATTTTGCTAAAATTATCAAAAATAATAATGAATCCGCTGCAATGACAAAGCAAATTTATCAACTTCCTGAATCAGGTGTTGATTTCCCCAACCCTGAGCATGCCCTTGACGAGCCTGATGGCCTTTTAGCAATTGGCGGTGGGTTATCTGTTGCGCGCTTAAAGAACGCCTATCAATCCGGTATATTCCCTTGGTTTAGTGATTATGAGCCGATTATGTGGTGGTCACCTAGCCTGCGAGGCATCATTGAACTTGACGAGTTTCATGTTAGTCGTAGCTTAAAAAAATATTTAAAGCGCTCTGCGTTTCGCGTCACGATTAATCATGCTTTTTCTCACGTGATTTCAGCTTGCCGTGAACAACGCTTAGACGCAGAAGGTACGTGGATCACTGAGCAAATGATGGATGCTTACATTCAAGCCCATCAACAAGGTCTTGCACACAGTGTCGAGATTTGGCATGACAATGAGTTAGTCGCCGGTCTCTATGGCATTATGCAACATGGCGTATTTTGTGGAGAGTCGATGTTTCACCAAGTATCAAACGGCTCAAAACTAGCGATGTGGGCACTCGTTAACTGGCTAAAGAAACACAATGCTCATTTTATTGATTGTCAGTTAGAGAACCCTTATTTGCTAACTTTAGGTGCAAAAGTTATCCCACGTAGTGAATTTTTAACTAGACTTAAGTTAGCAAAAAACTATGTTCCCACAGCAGACATGTGGCAACCACAAGAGTTGATAAATATTTATGACTGAGCATTTACCCGCTAGGCTTGGTTTGAGCCAGCAATTTGATTGCAGTTATTTACCGGATCGCCAAGAGCAGCTCCTCGTTATATTGGACCCAAGTTGCTATTGCCCTGATAAATTTGAACAATTGTTAGCATTGGGGTTTAGGCGCAGTGGTGACCAAATATATCGTCCTCACTGCCCTGTTTGTAACGCCTGTAATTCAGTGCGTGTCTTAGCGCAACAATTTACGCCTTCTAAATCACAAAAACGTAAACTAAACAAAGCAGACAAACTTTTTACGGTTAGTTACAGTGAATATGAACGCGCAGAATATTACCCTCTTTATTGCAAGTACATTACGCAACGACATCAAGATGGCTCTATGTTTCCGCCTGATCAGAACCAATATGAAAGCTTTTTATTTTGCCAATGGTTGCCTGTGACATTTATTGAACTGCGAGAAGGTGACAAGCTCGTTGCTGTAGCAGTCACCGACTGCATGCACAATGCAGTTTCCGCAATTTACACATTTTTTGATCCCGATTATGAGAAGTACAGCATTGGTAGTATCATGATCATGCAGCAAATTAAGTTTGCTAAACAACAAGCAAAACAATTTGTCTATTTGGGCTATCAAATCGACGAATGTGACAAAATGAAATACAAAACCCAATTTTTGCCCGCAGAAAAGCATCTTGGCGATCACTGGTTGGCGATTTAATTTACAAATTTGAGCCCTGTAGCTTTACTTATTGCTGTATTTTCGGCAAAATCTGCAGCGTTTAACTATTAAAGAGGTGTTACGCTAAACATGGCGAAAGAAGACGTAATCGAAATGCAAGGTACGGTCCTTGATACTTTACCAAATACAATGTTCCGAGTTGAGCTAGAAAATGGTCACGTAGTTGTGGCTCATATCTCTGGAAAAATGCGCAAAAACTATATCCGCATCTTAACTGGCGACAAAGTAACCGTAGAAATGACTCCTTACGATTTATCGAAAGGTCGCATCGTATTCCGTGCTCGCTAAGTTAGTGCGATAACGAGAGATTTAGCTTTTTGCTGCTTTGAATGGGCAGGTGTGTTTATTACAAAGAGCTAAAAGCGTTTATTAAATGGTGTTCAAACTACCCTAGTTTCAATTCCATTTAATAAACAAAAAGCCCAGCATTAGCTGGGCTTTTTGTTTTCTGCCTTTTAAACCTTACGCTGTTTCGAGGTTTGTTTCATATTCAAAGTGAATTTTCTTGTCCTTAACCGACACTTTCACTGAACCACCCGCGGCCAGCTCACCAAATAGAATTTCATTGGCCAACGGCTTTTTGAGCTCGTCTTGAATCACACGCGCCATTGGCCGTGCGCCCATTGCTTTGTCGTAACCTTTATCAGCCAACCATTCACGTGCTTTAGATGTCAGTTCAAGATTAACAGACTTCTTATCTAGCTGAGCTTGAAGCTCAACAATGAATTTATCAACAACCTGCAAAATAACGTCTTTTTCAAGGTGATTAAACCAAATAATGTTATCTAAGCGGTTTCTAAATTCAGGTGAAAAGACCTTGTTAATCTCAGTCATGGCATCGTGAGAATGATCTTGCTCTGTAAAGCCTATCGATTTACGCACAGTCTCTTGTACACCGGCGTTGGTTGTCATTACCACTACCACATTTCTAAAGTCGGCTTTACGGCCGTTATTATCCGTTAAGGTGCCGTGATCCATCACTTGTAATAAAATGTTGTAGATATCTGGATGCGCTTTTTCAATTTCATCAAGCAACACCACCGCGTGCGGGTTTTTGATAACGGCTTCGGTTAATAATCCACCTTGCTCAAAGCCAACATAGCCTGGAGGCGCACCAATCAAACGGCTTACTGCGTGACGTTCAACGTATTCAGACATATCAAAGCGAATAAACTCAACCCCCATGCACTTAGCTAACTGCTTAGTGACCTCTGTTTTACCAACACCCGTTGGGCCTGCAAATAAGAACGACCCCACAGGTTTATCTTCATTTGCGAGTCCAGAGCGAGATAAACGAATAGCCGAAGTTAATGCATCAATTGATTGATCTTGACCAAATACAAGCATCTTCAAGTTACGATCAAGGTTCTTCAATGTTTCTTTATCACTTGAAGAAACGCTTTGCTGTGGTATACGCGCCATTTTTGACACAATTAACTCGATATCAGCTACACCAATGGTTTTTTTGCGTTTTGATATCGGTTGTAGGCGCTGATTTGCACCGGCTTCGTCAATCACATCAATCGCTTTGTCAGGTAAATGACGCTCATTAATGTATTTTGCGCTCAGCTCAGCAGCTGCCTTAAGGGCTTTTTGCGTGTAACGAATACCATGATGCTCTTCGTAACGCTCTTTTAAGCCATTGAGGATTTTCGTTGTATCAGCCACACTTGGTTCAAGTACATCAATTTTTTGGAAACGACGTACCAGAGCACGGTCTTTCTCAAAAATATTTTTATACTCGTTGTAAGTGGTCGAGCCCATACAACGTAATTTACCACTTGAAAGTAACGGCTTAATTAAGTTAGACGCATCCATTACACCACCAGACGCAGCACCCGCACCAATAATGGTATGTATCTCATCGATAAATAAAATTGAATGCGGTTTAGCTTGCAGCTCTTTTAGTAACGATTTAAAACGTTTTTCAAAGTCGCCGCGGTATTTTGTACCGGCTAATAATGCGCCCATATCAAGTGAATAAACAACCGCATCGGCTATTACATCAGGCACTTCGTTTTTCACAATACGATAAGCAAGGCCTTCAGCAATGGCTGTTTTACCTACCCCTGCTTCACCAACCAACAATGGATTATTTTTCTTACGACGGCATAATACTTGTACCGTACGCTCGACTTCATTATCACGGCCAACAAGCGGATCGATATTTCCTTCAATCGCTTGCTGATTGAGGTTTGTTGTAAAGTTTTCAAGTTTAGTCGGCTCTTCGCCTTGCACCTCTTGTACTTCTTCATGAATATCATCATGGTCATCGCCACCGATATCATCATCGGCTTTCGAAATACCATGCGAAATGAAGTTAACGATGTCTAAACGATTTACATCCGCTTTTTTAAGTAAATAAACAGCTTGGCTTTCTTGTTCAGAGAAAATAGCCACAAGTACATTTACGCCTGTTACTTCGTTCTTACCTGACGATTGCACATGAAACACCGCGCGTTGAAGCACACGTTGAAAACCCAATGTAGGCTGTGTTTCTCTGTCTTCTTCTAAGTCAGGAATAACCGGCGTTGTTTCGTCGATAAAATCTGATAACTCAACTTTTAACGCGCTCATATCTACACCACAGGCGTTAAGCGCTTCTCCAGCAGAAGGGTTATCGAGCAGCGCGAGTAAAAGATGCTCGACGGTCATAAATTCATGTCGGCGCGTTCTTGCTTCGCGAAACGCCGCATTCAAGGTTAGTTCTAAGTCTTTGTTTAGCATTGGCAACCCCTTACTGAGATAATATTTATATACCGTTGTGATGGGCTAAATGTTCACCCTACCTTGGTATTTATTCCTGCTCACAACTACATAGCAGTGGATGCTCGTTGTCTCGTGCGTAACGATTAACTTGCTCAACTTTGGTGTAAGCAACATCAGCGCTATAAATGCCGCATATTGCTTTGCCATTATGATGAACTTGAAGCATCACATCTGTTGCTCTATCGCTATCCATATTAAAAAACGTCATTAGTACTTCTATCACAAAGTCCATTGGCGTGTAATCATCATTATTTAAAATGACCTTATATTTTCGCGGTGGTTGCAGTTTTTGCTTTTCACTATCGCGAACCGTTTCAATAACACCAGAATCTTTCATACCACTCATAATTAAATATAGTCTTGTCTTTAGAACTCAAGCAAACTTGAATAAAAAAATAAATAAATTGTTAAAAAATAGTTCAAAACACTTGACTGACTGCCTAAATAAACTACAGTCAATTATAGATTGATTAAACCTTAGTCAGTCTAGCAAATTACACGGTTTAGAATAACTAAATTAGTCAACTTATAGAAGGATGTAGAAGTATGGCTTGTGGTAAAGTCAAATGGTTCAACAATGCCAAAGGTTTTGGTTTCATCGTAGAAGACGGTAGCGAGACTGATATATTCGCTCATTACTCAACGATTGTAATGGACGGTTATAAAACACTTAAAGCTGGTCAAGATGTAACATTCGAATTGCAACAAGGTCCAAAAGGGTTACACGCAACGAATATTGCGCCTAACGATGAAATTTCTTAGGTATTACCTATTCGAGTATCAAGCGAGCGACCTTGTTAAGTTCCTCGCTTACTCTCTTCCCACTAATATATCTTATATTTATCCTTGAAATTCCTTTTCTTCATCCCAATTGTTTAATTGTTATTAGCCCTTTAGAGCCAAGCTTGTTACACTCTTGTTGCTTAAATTTAGCTTTTTCGTCATTTTGACCTAAGGCTTATGGCTAATTTCATTTTATGCCTATTTAGGCTATAAGAATTTTACAGTCTGTCAGCTGTGGTTATTTTGATACCCCGTATTAAGTTGCAACAGCTAACAGACTGATTGCTATGATACCAATTCAGTTAATTAAATGAGCGATATTGAGGAAAATCTTGCCGATAACTCAGCAAAAGTCGTTATTTAGTGATTCTAAATAAGCGCTGCAATGCTGTTAGGTGCGGTTTATTCTCGAATAAAGCAAATGTTATGGCGAGTTGGTATTATTCGATAGCAATATAATTGCATTGTTGAATATGGCTAATTAAGGGTGGCTGCTTGCAGTAACTGCCAAACATTACGCCAACTATCTAGGAATGATGATGACATCAAAAATTATCTACACTAAAACAGATGAAGCGCCAGCACTGGCAACGTATTCATTGTTACCAATCATCCAGGCGTATACTAACGCGGCAGGTGTTGAAGTTGAAACTCGCGACATTTCATTAGCAGGTCGTGTAATTGCTAACTTCCCTGAGTACCTTACAGAAGAGCAACGTATTGATGATGCACTTGCTGAACTAGGCCAAATGGCTAAAACGCCTGAAGCAAATATTATCAAGCTTCCTAATATCAGTGCGTCGGTTCCACAGCTACGCGCTGTAATCAAAGAGCTACAAGAAAAAGGTTACGCACTACCTGACTACCCATCAGAGCCAAAAACTGATGAAGAGCAAAAAATTAAAGCGACTTACGACAAAATCAAAGGCAGTGCTGTAAACCCTGTACTTCGTGAAGGTAACTCTGACCGTCGTGCACCTAGCTCTGTAAAAGAGTATGCTCGTAATAACCCACATTCCATGGGTGCTTGGAGCAAAGATTCTGAGTCGTATGTTGCAAGTATGGAAGAAGGTGATTTCTTTGGTTCTGAGCAATCAGTGACTGTTGCAGAAGCGACTGATGTGCGTATTGAGCACGTTGCAGAAAATGGCGACGTTACAGTACTTAAAGCAAGCACACCGCTTCTAGCAGGCGAAGTGATTGACGCATCTCGTCTAAGCGTTGCAAAATTACAAGATTTCTTAGCGAAAGAAATTCAGACTGCTAAAGAAAAAGGTGTATTGTTCTCACTACACATGAAAGCAACGATGATGAAGGTATCTGACCCAATCATCTTTGGTCATGCAGTAAAAGTATTCTTTAAAGATGTATTTACCAAACACGCTGACCTTTTCAAAGAGTTAGATGTTGATGTGAATAACGGTTTTGGTGACGTATTTGCTAAAATCGAAAAACTAGATGCTGCTAAAAAAGCTGAAATCGAAGCCGATATCCAAGCTGTTTATGACAACAACCCTGCTATCGCGATGGTTGACTCAGACCGTGGTATTACTAATCTTCACGTACCAAGCGATGTGATCATTGATGCATCAATGCCTGCTGCAATCCGTTCAAGCGGTCAAATGTGGAACAGCGAAGGTAAATTACAAGACACAAGTTTTGTCATTCCAGATCGTTGTTATTCTGGTGTATACCAAGCAACTATTGATTTCTGTAAAGAAAATGGTGCATTCGATCCTACAACCATGGGTAGCGTACCTAACGTAGGCCTTATGGCACAAAAAGCGGAAGAATACGGCTCACACGATAAAACGTTTGAAGTATCAGCAGCAGGTACTGTTCGCGTGGTAGATACAAACGGCACAACATTACTTGAGCACGCTGTTGACCAAGGTGACATCTGGCGTATGTGTCAGGTAAAAGATGCACCAATTCAAGATTGGGTTAAACTTGCTGTTAATCGTGCTCGCGCAACAAATACACCCGCGGTATTCTGGTTAGATGAAAATCGTGCGCACGATGCCGAGCTAATCAAAAAAGTAAATGCGTATTTACCACATCACGATACTGATGGTTTAGATATCCGTATTTTAGCACCCCTTGAAGCGACTAAGTTCTCACTTGAGCGTATTAAAGAAGGTAAAGATACGATTTCTGTAACAGGTAACGTACTGCGTGATTACCTAACTGACTTATTCCCTATTCTTGAGCTAGGTACAAGCGCTAAAATGCTGTCAATCGTACCACTTATGAATGGTGGTGGTTTATTCGAAACGGGTGCGGGTGGTTCTGCTCCTAAGCATGTACAGCAATTCGAAAAAGAAAACCACTTACGTTGGGATTCTCTGGGTGAGTTTTTAGCACTTGCGGCTTCTTTAGAGCACTTAAGCGTTAATACTGGTAATAAGAAAGCACAAGTACTTGCTGATACGCTAGATAAAGCAACAGGTACTTTCCTTGCTGAAAACAAATCACCTTCACGTAAAGTGAAAGAGATTGATAACCGTGGTTCTCACTTCTTCTTAGCATTATTCTGGGCACAAGAACTTGCTGCTCAAAACGATGACGCTGAGTTAAAAGCACAGTTCACGCAAATCGCTTCTGACCTTGAATCACAAAAAGAGCAAATCGTTACTGAGTTGAACGATGCACAAGGTCCAGCAATGAATGTAGGTGGTTATTACCAACCAAATGACGATGCAGCATTTAAAGCAATGCGTCCAAGCACAACATTCAATGACATTTTAGCTAAATTAGTTTAATTGTTATTGAAATCTGTTAAAAAAGCGCTCATTGAGCGCTTTTTTTATGAATGCGATAATACCAATCCGCAATACGACTTAATTATTTTGAGTGATTAAACCTGCCGCTACCTGCGTTAAAAATGTCTAATTTACGACAGCATGGATGCAGGAGATAGAGCAATGCAGGAGCAATTGCCGAGAACAACTAGCTAACGACATTTTTGCCTTGGTATAAACGGGGTTTTATTGCGTGAAAAAAAGACCAGTTAATTAAGCTAATTGGTATAAAAGGCCGCATAGGCGGCCTTTCTTATTAAAATTACTTTGTGTACGCTCTTGGCATCGCTGATTCGGTTGTGTAACGTTCGCGCAATTTATCTTGACGCGCTTCAGTTGAAACCTCTTCACCATTGATCCACATTTTACTTACGTGTGATTTCAATTCAAATGGATCATTAGACCACATTACTAAGTTCGCACGTTTGCCTGTTGCTATTGCTCCTGAGTTCAAGCCAAAAACATCCGCAATATTACTGGTCACCGCATTCAATGCACCTTGTTGTGTCATACCATACGACACAGCGTTACCCGCATCAAAACGTAACTGGTAAACATTGTGACTCGAGTCCCCTGCAACACCAATAATCACTTTAACACCGGCTTTTTCGAGTTTGCCTGCATTGGCTAAGTTAGCATGCATTGAATCAAAGCTACCCGGTAAATTTGCCATAGAACTGATAATCACCGGCACATTAGCTTTTGCTAAAGTATCCGCAACAACAACGGCATCATCACCACCATGAATTACTAAATTAATTCCAAACGTGTCTTTTAATTTCACTAATTCATAGATATCTGACGCGCGTTGTACACTGGCAATCAGTGGCATTTCACCTGAGAGTACTTTATCAAGGATCTTTTGCTCTGTGGTGGGGTCTTTTTTATCATCTTTTTTAGCTGACTTGTGCCCTTCAAGCTTGTCGATCAGTGTTTTCATCGACATTGCACGTGAGCCTTTACGCTTTTCACCTAAATGAACCACAAGGGCAACTTGTTTTTGATTTACACTATCGAATGAACCCGATAAATCAACAACAGAGGCAAGACCTGCAAAAATACTTTCACCACCATTTGGCACGATTACGTCTTGAGTAATCCCGCCTTTTCGAGCATAAGGAATTAAGCTACTGCGTGGGTTAAAAGCAAGACTAGGATCGAAATCAATACTCGCTTTATCATCACCGCCGTCACGAGAACCCGCAACAGCCCCTACTTCAACTAAGCCAAGTTGGTTCATCGTACCGATAAACCCTGCGGTCACGATTTGACCTTGAGCATCAACAGTGGTGTCTGCATTTATTGATTCTGGATTAATTGCAACAATTTTTCCCTCGTCAATAACGACACTAGCACCTTCTAATACACCTTGTTCTGTTGATGTGTGAATGGTTGCATTAATAATTGCAATCGATTGTGCGCTCGCTACCGACGAAAATAAACCAGCAGCAACTAAAGAGAGCGAAAATGTTTTAGTTAATTTTGTCATCAATGTTACTCCTACTGTTGACCAAGCATGAAATCGCTTTGTGCTTGATATTTTTCATCATGACGATCGTATACCTTGGCACCATCAATAAATACTTGCTCAGCTTTTGCGTACACACTAAAAGGGTTTTGATTCCAGATAACAACATCGGCTTGTTTACCCGATTCAAGTGAGCCTGTTTTATCATCGATACCCAGTGATTTAGCAGCGTTTGCTGTGATCCACTTAATAGCGTGTTGTTCTGAAATATTAAAACCAACATCGTTTGCACGGTACATCACTTTACCTGCTTCTTGGTTTAAGCGTTGAATAGTTGTATCAGAATCTGAGTGGACAATCGCGCATGAGTTTTTAACCGCATCGACAATAGCCACGTTTTCTTGAACCATGTCATAGGCTTCCATTTTAAAGCCCCACCAATCTGGCCACAGTGCTGCACAGTTGCCGTTTTCAGCGAGTAAATCGGCAATCTTGTACGCTTCAATACCGTGGTGGAAAGTGCCTGAGTGATAACCAAATTCTTTGCCTAGGTCGATCATCATCGCCATTTCTTCTGCTTTATAACAGTGGTTATGAATAAGAATATCGCCATCAAGGACACCCGCTAGCGTGTCTAGCTTAATATCACGGTGAGGAATTTCAGGATTTTTACCTGCCGCGTAATCGCTGTCATATTTTTCCCACTGACGCTTATATTCCGTTGCATCAATCCATGCTGTTCTGTAGCCCGCCATATTACCCATACGTGTTGAAGGTAATACCCCTTTGCTTCCATAAACACGTTTTGGGTTTTCACCACAAGCCATTTTTAAGCCATAGGGTGCATCAGGGAATTTCATACCTTGCATTGTATGTGAAGGAACATTTTTTAAAGTAACACCACGGCCACCAATTAAATTTGCTGAGCCTGGTAAAATTTGTAATGACGTAATGCCGCCTTCACGAGCACGGTTAAAACCAGGGTCTTGCGGCCAAATAGAGTGTTCAACCCATACTTCAGCAGTCACTGGGCTTGTCATTTCGTTACCATCTTGATGCGATGCCACAGACGGTGTTGGGTATGCGCCTAAATGCGAATGCACATCGATGATACCGGGCGTGACCCACTTGCCTTGTGCATCAATGGTGTTATCTGCTTGTACAGATAAGTCCTTGCCTACTTGTTGTACTTTACCATCAACAAAATAAACATCAGCCTCATCTAAACGCTCACCGGTGCCTGTTAGTACCGTTGCATTGGTAATAAGAGTACTTGTTGATGCCAGTGGCTTATAAGTACTTGGGTATGGGTTTTTATCAATCGTTACTTTTGGATCTTGTGGGCCATTATCTTGGCAACCCGCAAGCGCGATACCAAGTGAAATAACCATCAAGGATGGTGCAAATTTATGCATTTTGTTGTTTCTCCTTTTTTTATTATATAACTTTAATCAAATGTTAATAGCAATGCTAACAAACGAGGTAAGTGACGTTTAAGTAAGACGAATTACGTTATTTCTTCCGTTACTTATTTTTTAATGTAATTCGTATAGAGCTTCTCTAATGCACCTTCGGTCGTGAGGCTAGGATCTTTATTAATAAAATGCGTCACGGTACGGGTTACGAAATCAGAGTTTTGTTTATGTTGTTTAGCAAAGCTTTTGATTAAAGTATTGGCATCAGTGGCTGCCGTTACTTTTTCATGACGGTGGCGATATTGACTCAAGGCACGATTAAAATCGCCGTTATAATCTTCAACGACTAATTTATAAAAGTCACTTTTATCGACGCTAAGCTCGTTGATACAGTAATTTAGCGCCTCTTTAAAGTCGTAAAAGACTATTCCTTGCACATCAAATTCAGTGCGTTTTTCGCGAATAGTAACGCGGGCATCTTCAGTCGAATAACTGTAGCCCTGAAAATCAAGCCGCTGTGCAGCTTCTTCGCCCAATTTCATTCCCGCTTTAATGCTATGAACAAATTCATCACTCATATCATCAAGCTCATTTTCGTGCCACATGTGAAATACTCGCAGCGCTTTGGCATATTTATTGGCTATTTTCTTTTTTACTTTGGTGAATCGGCCATCAATCGTTAACACTCGCTCATTATGAAGTAGCGCAAAACATTCATAACACGCTGGTATTGAAATAAATTCAGCGTCTTCACCTAAATCAATAATACTTTGCATCATATGAAGAGGGGGGCAATAGTCGCGCTCAGTTGCCTCACAACCACAATAAAAGCATTGATTAAAATGCTTAGAATGTGAGGCATAGGCTTGTTGATAATAGCCTGATAATTTTGTGGTCACTTAAACTCCTTACACTTTATTCAGTGTCTAATAGTGAACATTTAAATTAGAGTTAAAACGTAAATGTAGCAATACCGTAAAACAAATAGAAAATACGCTCTCTAAACCTGCTCAGTTTGCTCTAAAATGAAATTATTTTCTCGTTATTTGTGTCAAAATTCATACTTTAAAATATGTCTAATCAAACGGTTATATATTGGGGTACACATCTACATACTTGCTTACATCTTGTCCGTTTTCATTAACAGCAATCAATCAAATTTAGGGTAATACTTTAATGGTGCCTAGCAAATAGGAATTGTGAAGTATCCCACGCGAGGTTGCACGACTTTCATGTCACATGGACAAACAACTGGAGAGAAAGATGAATACATTAACATTAGCATTTGGTACAGCACTTATTGTCGGTTCTTCAATGGCAGCAACAGATGCAAACGCCGCACAGTTTGTAGCTGCAGATAATTCTGCTGGGACACAAGCATGTATGGCTATTGTGTCAAATAAACCCATAAACCTTGCTCAAACAATGCGTGATTTACGCTTAAACAAACGCGTCATCTCAGACAAGTTACAGTGCAATGATATGTCTACGGCACAGTTTGCCAGCACCTATGGCTTTAATAAATCAGCAAGCTACTTAAATTTAGAGCAACAAACAAAAACAAGTATTCAAGATATCGCTAAAGTCAGTGATAACACCGTCTACGTCATTTCGGGTTCTAAATAATGACAGATTTGATGTAGCAGACCTTGTATAGGTCTGCTACACACTTTTTATAAAAGCGCAGCAATTAAGCCAAATACACCACCAAACACGCCACCCCAAATAACCAGCCAGCCTAAATGTTCTTTAATCATTGTTTGAATGATATCTTTTACCATGACGGGAGTTAGTTCGTTTAAACGCTCATCCACTAACCTTTCTACCGTGTTATGTAACGAGCCACCAATGTGCGAGTTTGCAAACAGCTTTTCATCGAGTATTGTTTTAAATTCGTCACTGTGAGAAATATCAATGACGGCCTGTTTCATTTTATTTATGAACGGCTCACGCATTGGCTCTAAGGCATCACGTCCACCAAACATTCCTAACATACTGCCAAATTGCGATTGCTCAATAACTTCGATTAATGAGTCATAGGCTGGGCTTAGGTTTACTTCAGCAATAACAGGCTCTAATTCTATTTGAGGTTTCGCAAGAGCCATCACTTGATCTATTTTCTCTGCCGCGAAAAATTCCGTCATGACTAACTGCCTGATGGATGCTTTAAACGACTCAAACTTTAGCGTAATGACACCTGAGCCATACAAGAAAGGTACTTTTTCAAACAGCATATGTATCGCTAACCAGTTTGTTACAGCGCCAGACAAAGCAAATAATCCCACAGATAATACAATCGCCTGATCAAACAAAAATCCAACTAACACGAAGGCCAAAGCCACTAAATTAGTAACAAGACTTTTATTCATTTAAATCCTCACGCACACAGCAAAATATTTAATAATATTAACGCTATGAGATTGTTAATTCACCGACTTTTTGCCATAGTTTAACTACATGGTTAAAAGGTGAGCGATATTATGTGGAATTCAGTGAATGAACAGATAAGCCAAGCTATGCACTTTGATTTTAAGCATACCTTTAAACGCCAACTGCAATCGCCCAACAGCGATAAATACTTTGAACTGCGCGATGAAAATCACCGATTTTTTGTCAAGGTGGCTCACTTAAGTGATTTAGAAAGATTAGAGTGCGAATCCTTTAATTTAAAGCTTTTAACGCAAGAAAGCTTATTTATGATCCCCGACTGCATTGCCACAGGGTGCAATATTGAATTTTCATTCATCATTTTAGAGTGGTTAGAACTGGACAAACTTCCTCACTCAAATTGGCATACGATGGGCGAACATTTAGCCACACTTCATCAAAAGCATACGCAAGCCATGTTTGGTTTTGATCATGACAACTTTTTAGGCCCCACAGTCCAGCCAAACCGATGGCACAAAAAATGGGATGTTTTTTTTGCAGAAGAACGGATTGGTTGGCAACTTCAACTCTTGCAAGAAAAAGGCATTGAACTCGTTGATCAAGATATGTTTATCGCTTTTATTAAAGACACCTTGCACGGCCATAATGTCGAACCTTCATTACTGCATGGCGACTTTTGGCGACGAAATATGGGCTTTATACAAGCGGTTCCTAGTCTGTATGACCCTGCTTGCTATTATGGTGACCGGGAATGCGATATCGCTATGAGCGAACTTTTCGCACCGCTTCCTGATGCTTTTTATACTGCATACAATCAACAATACCCCCTGCAAAATGGCTATGAACAGCGTAAATTGATCTATCAGCTATACCCTATTTTAAATCACGCTAATATTTTTGCCGGACACTATCTGACTGAAGCTAAACAACAAATTGATTTGCTGCTTAAATAAACTTTAAATTGCTGTAAAACGAATGTCATAAACGCAAGAACAGGACTATAGTGTAAATAGAACACGTTTATATACGGGTGCTAGCCGCTTGTTTAGCGGTTAGTGTGTAAGTTATATCAATCTTATTAAATTTGCGTTCATCACCATTAGATTACGATTTTATAAGATTGCAATTTAACGAATTCAGGCATGCCTGATTAAGGTAAAAGCTGATGAAAGATAACTTTTCTCAACGTATATCCTGCCCTCATTGTGGACATCATATATTCGTGGCATTAGATGCCAGCGAAGGCGACCAAGATTATTACGAAGAATGTAGCGCATGCTGTAACCCTATTCATTTAAACATGCACATTGACTACGCACACAACAAATTAGAATTACATGTTGACAGTGACGACGAGCAAATTTTTTAATTTGCTTGTCGTGCCAAATAGTTTTCAACCGTGTTTATAATTGTGTAAGTTTGTTGGTCAACCTCAATATTGAGTAGATTGCCTTCGCGTTGTTTATCTAAATTAGTAATCGCGAGAGTTTCAGGTATGAGGTGTAACCAAAAACCACGCTCATCAACCTCACCCACGGTTAAACTTGCACCATTTACGCTGACAAACCCTTTGTACAATACATATTTTTGCCACTTTGGATCGATTGCAAGATGCATTTTGCAGTTATTTTGTTCATGTATAATAGACGTTATGTTTGCCATACAGTGAATATGGCCCGATACAATATGCCCCCCAAGCTCAGTGCCTACCGTTACGGAGCGCTCAAAGTTGGCCCACTGTCCGTTTTGCAATTGACCAAGGTTAGTCAACTTTAATGTCTCATCAATCACATCAAAATGAATAAGTGTAAAATCACTGTCCTGAAGTGCTTTAAATTCGACAACAGTCAAACAACAGCCATTAATTGCAATGCTGGCACCCATAGTCAGTTTTTGCGCATACTCATTAGCGACTTTTAAGGTTAACCTTAGTACCCCACCCTCGAGCTTTGTGTGTTCGACAATGGCTTGAGTTTGTATAATTCCAGTAAACATCTTGGCGTCTTCTTTTATTCGCAAAATACATATCTGCGATTTTTATTGATCTTTGAATAGATTACAATGACAACCTGTTTTTTTAGTTGTGTATTTTATGTCTTTTTGTAGTTGGGAAGCCAAACGGTTAATTTCTTTAGCCATCCCTGTATTTTTGGCGCAAGTGACCCTGATATTAATGACGGTTGTTGATACCGTAATGGCAGGACAAGTGAGTGCAACAGATCTGGCTGCTTTATCAATCGCAACAGGTATTTGGAACCCCTTAATGTTAGCGCTTCAAGGTATCCTGCTTGCACTGACGGGAATTATTGCGCAGTTTTCGGGCTCAAATGACAAACACGGCATAAGCCATTATTTTCAACAAGGCCTATATTTAGCGCTGGTGCTTAGTGTCATTGGCTTAGGGCTTGCTACTATAGCAGACAGTATTCTCTCTCATTTAAATACAACAGCGGCGATTACAACGCTCGCTGAACAGTATATACATTTTGTAAAATGGGGCATTTTTGGCTTTTTACTCTTTAGTGTTTATCGCAATATCACTGAGGGTATGGGCATGACCAAACCTGCTTTTTACATAAGCTTAATTGGCTTAGCCGTTAATATTCCTGCTAACTACGTGTTTATACACGGTCATTTAGGTTTTAATGCGTATGGCGGTGCAGGCTGTGGTATTGCAACCGCGTTAGTCTTTACGGCGATGGCTATCACACAAATGATATACTGCCATTTTGATAAAAAAATTAATGCGAAGGCGTTATTAGCGAATTTCTCGTTACCACAGCCTGCCACTATGTGGGCAATCACTAAAGTCGGCATTCCTATTTCATTGGCCACATTTTTCGAAGTGACACTGTTTGCTTGTATTCCGCTGTTTATTGCACATTTAGGTGCTGTTGCTGTCGCAGGCCATCAAATAGCGGCAAGTGTAACCACTTTACTTTTCATGATGCCGTTGAGTTTATCTATAGCTATTAGTATTCGTATTGGTAATTTGTTTGGACAACAGCATTTCAAACAATTAAGAAGTGCGGTGAGTACAAGCTATATTTTAGCCGCTATTATTGCCTTTTTATTGGCGAGTGTGACTTTCTTTGCGCGAGATATTATTAGCCAACTGTACTCAGATAATCCTGAGGTTTTAGCGCTTGCCTCATCAATCATGGTACTTGCCTGTATTTACCAATTACCTGATGCATTACAAGTTTCTGCCAATGGAATTTTACGTGGTTTAAAGTATACCGCCCCAATTGGTTATATTACCTTCGTGTCGTATTGGTTGATCGGTTTTGCACTTGGGTTCGTACTTGCTCGTACAGATTTAATTGTGCCAGCGATGGGGCCTCATGGGTTTTGGATAGGTATTATCGTTGGCCTCAGTGCTGCGGCCATCATGTTGATGTACACAGTTCATAGGCGATTTAACTATGCACCTTTTCAGCAAAACTAAGTCTTTATTTAAGCTCACAGTGTGTGCTGTGAGCCTTGTGCTATTTGGTTGCTCACCCTCAGCCAGTGATATAAACAAAACATATGCCGAAAGGCTCAATAATGTTCTTGCATTTAAAGAATTTGAACTCACTAAACCCGCGCGCATTGAGCCCGTTCATTTTGATATCGTTTCAGGCAGCGCTCACACCATTGGCATGTTAGAACTTGCGCAGTTACGTCAATGTGAACTCGCAACGTTAATTGCAGAGCATAATAATCAATTAGGTAAAACAGCCACTGCTGCGGGTGTGCTTAGCTATCAAATTGAATTTATTCAAGCCGCTGAAAAGTGCTTAGATACCCTATCGCCTGACAATCCACTGTATACAAAAATTGCCCAAGCTTCTGAGCAAAAACAACAAACGCTCCCGCAGTATTTTGAAGCAATGATAACGAACGAAAGAGAATTCAAAGTTATTTGGCAACTTACGTCATCTAACTTAGATGAACACACGGCAGGCTTCACAGAAACCGAGCAAGCTATGAGCATGTTCGCGATGTTAAACGAACAAATTAAAACCGGTGACATTAGTGAAATTGATACAGCGTCGCTTATAAACGCGTTAGAAGTATTAAATAAGTTTAAATACAACACCTTATTAGTGTCTGCCGTAAGAACACAAATTCATTATAATGAGCAACTCACAACGTTATTGCAGCAATATGAAATAGACGCACTCTGCCCTGCTAACAAAAATAAACAGAAAGCACAAAAGCTCAGTAATATTTTTAAAAAGTTTTATTTAGAGCAGTTACAACCCTATCAATCATTCTTAACAGGTAAACTCGAGTCACTGCTACCTTTGTACGAAAAAATATGGCAAGACCCAACGTTAGGTCATTATGTTGATAGCAGCCATGAAGGCAACATTCTTACACAGCTTAAATTTTCAGCAAAACAACACGTTATTTGGTGGCAAAACTTTTATAAGCAGTGTGAAATTAGTCCATTATGAATAAAAAAACAGCACTTAACACAAAAATAGCTAAAGCAGCTTGATTCAAGTAACCAGTCGCTATATATTAGCCACCGTTGTTTAGCCAATTAAACAACCGCTTAAATCAAAATACAACCGTAGCTCAGTTGGTTAGAGCACTACCTTGACATGGTAGGGGTCGGTGGTTCGAATCCACTCGGTTGTACCACGATTTATTGGATATTTCTTTATTGTACGACCGTAGCTCAGTTGGTTAGAGCACTACCTTGACATGGTAGGGGTCGGTGGTTCGAATCCACTCGGTCGTACCAATTCTCTCCAAAATTTTTACATAAAAATAATTAGCCCAGTTACTTAAAGCACACCCACTCTTAATGACCCGGTCCAGTGGTCTGTGGTGCGTATCCACTCGGTCGTATCAATTAATTCTCTCCAAAATTTTTTCATAAAAATAATTAGCCCAGTTACTTAAAACACACCCACTCTTAATTATATCTCCCTTAGCACTGTTGGTTATATCACGGTCACTGCTCCTAGCCCACGCCAGATACTGCAAGCTTTAAGCGAGTCGTAGAATAATTAAAAATCGCAATGACTCTGTTAGTTACCGCACTTATTTATCATTTAATTACTACATGAAGTAAACGGTAATAATGAAAACGAATTAATAAATAACGGTAAATGGCTTGTGTTATTTTTTAATCAATTTTTTAAATCAACTGTTGACGTAAACGAAAATTAGCACTACCCTTTTCTGGAAGCGCTTTCAGAAGCGTTTTCTTTTTCGTTATTTATGGTAGCGCTTCCATATTTATGAAAAGGCATATTTAGACAACAATAGCATGCACTTGCTGCGTGAATAACAATGATAAAGAACGAGGGAAACCTAATGTCAAGCCATAACTTTAAAAGAACAAAGTTAGCAACTAGCTTATCTTTGCTCTTAGGTGCAAGTACCTGTTTACCGGCCTTCGCAGAACAAAATGAACACAACAGCGACATTGAAGTTATTCAAGTTACTGGTTTTAAAGGTAGTATAAAAGAATCAACGCAACTAAAACGCTACTCTTCCGGTGTTGTGGATGCAATATCGTCTGAAGATATTGGTAAATTCCCAGACACGAATCTAGCAGAATCATTACAACGCATTACGGGTGTATCAATTGATAGAAGTAATGGTGAAGGCTCGAAGGTTACTGTGCGTGGTTTTGGTCCTGATTATAATATGGTTACCCTCAATGGCCGTACTATGCCAGCAGCTTCCTTACCAGCGGGAGGAGGAACACCTAACTCAAGAGCTTATGACTTTGCAAACTTAGCCTCTGAAAGTGTTAAATCAGTCGAAGTTTATAAAACAGGTAAAGCAAGCATTGCTTCAGGTGGAATTGGTGCAGCAATCAACATTAATACAACTCGCCCATTAGATAACCCTGGTTTAATTGCAAACGTGGGTGTAAAAGCAATGCACGATACAACAAATCGTGTTGCTGATGATATCACTCCAGAGATATCAGGTATTTTTAGTTGGACTGATGCCGATGCCAAATTTGGCGTATCACTCACCGCGAGTATGCAAAAACGTGATAGCTCTGCAACGGGTGCATTTGTCAACGAATGGCGCACAACAGCATACGATGGAACAATTCCACAAGCAGCTGATGACATTATTGTTGAGAACGCCCCTGCTATGGGCCAGTATTATTCAATGCCATCTGATCTTCGCTATACAATTGCGGACCGCGAAAGAACACGTACGAACGCTCAATTAACTTTACAATATAGTCCCGTCGAATCATTAACAGCAACACTTGATTATACCTATTCGCAACAAGACTTATATGAAGCACGCGCAGAGCAGTCAATATGGATGGATAACTATAAAACCCACCTAATATTTGACGATAATGCCGTAAAAACGCCTATTTATTACCAAGAAGAGCGTCGTGATTTATCAACTCGAGATATAGGTTTGGCTCTACAAGAGTTAAATCAAGTAAATAAAAATGACTCTATCGGCCTAAACCTTGAGTACTTTTTTAATGATCAACTCAGCTTTGTTTTTGACGCACATAGCTCAAAAGCAACAAGTGAACCCGATGCCCCCTACGGCAGCTGGGTAAATGCGGGGTTAGGTGCCAATATAGTTGCAGGCCAGCAAGTTGACTTTAGCCGCGATCTTCCTTCGATGGTTATCAATTTTGATGATTGCTCGCGAACTAACCTAAACTGCAGTGGTGCTTTGGAACAAAGCGATGTAGGTACTTCTATTCTTGATAGTAACTTTGCTCGTCAAGAATCAACGGTCGATGAATTCCGATTACTCGGTAAATATGAAATAGAAACGGGCGTGATTGACTTTGGTATTGAGTCTCGTTCAATGGAAAGTCATTCATTACAATCTCTTACTCGAAACACAATGGGTAACTGGGGTATCGAAAACCCAGGGGAACTTCCTGATGGTTATTTAAACCCGACTAATTTTTTAAATGAATTTGATGACTACGATACCTCAGGATCATTTGATCAAGGGTTTACTGGCAGTGCATCTGAAATTGGTTATTGGGCTGCACAACAGTACGGTTTTAACTTTGCTGCTGACGGTGCATTCGCGACCAACCGAACAATAAAAGAAGAAATTAAAGCAGCCTTTGTACAATATAAACATCAAGGTGAAATAGGTGATATGCCATTCAACCTATTAGTGGGTGCGCGTTACGAAACCACAGATGTCACATCAACTGCTAATATTGATTTACCTAATGCTGTTGCATGGGAAGGCAATAATGACTTCAATGTGCGTTATGGTACAGATAAACAAGATTACTCTCTCAGTTCTGACTACAACCATTTTTTACCGAGTATCGATTTCGATATAAACGTGGTTGATGATGTAAAAGTGAGAGCATCATACAGCACCACGATCGCCCGCCCTACTTATGATAATTTAAGTTCTGCAGCGACTGTCGGCGTACCTACAGGTCCAAAACTTATTCCGGGAACAACGAATGCACCAGCATCAACAGGTAACCCGGGGTTAGTCCCGCTTGAGTCTGACAATTTTGATGTGTCTGTTGAATGGTATTACAGTGATGTCAGTTATGTATCTGTTGGTTATTACAATAAAAAAGTCGACAACTTTATTGGTTTAACACCCATGACACAAAACTACTATGACTTACGTGATGTCTCAGCTGGCCCTCGTGCACAAGCGGCCATTGCTGAATTACAAGCCAGAGGACTTGCAATAACAGATTCAAACCTATTCCAAATGGTGGCTGCAATGGAAAATGGGGTTGAATTTGACTCAATGAGCTACGAAGAATTCGAAGCCGCATATGATATATTGCCTAATGGTGACGATCCGTTAATGGAATTTACAGCTCAAGTGCCAACCAACAATAAAGACGCCAAAATAGACGGGTATGAATTAGCGATTCAGCACTTCTTCGGTGACTCTGGGTTTGGTGTTCAAGCCAACTACACCATTGTAAATGGCGATATTGATTTTAACGTTGCAGCAGATCCCACAACAACACAATTTGCATTAGTCGGTTTAAGTGATACAGCAAATATCATAGCCATGTACGAAAATGATAAATTCCAAGCGCGTATTGCCTATAACTGGCGAGATAAGTTCTTAAACAGTGCTGCACGATATGTTAACGAACCAGCATTCACAGAAGAATATTATCAAGTCGATTTTAATGTGGCATATAACTACAGTGAAAAAATGTCTTTCTTTATAGAAGGGATTAACATCACAGAACAAAATAGCCGCCAGCATGGTCGCTACAAAGCACAGTTATGGAATTTAGAACAAAATGGCGCGCGTTATAATGTCGGTATGCGCTATAACTTCTAGATACTATCTCTTATCGTGATGCATTTTTAGCCAGTCTCTTGATGCACAAACACCGTACGTGTTTCAGTGTGAACCACTGGTTAATTATTGCTCATGGTAATGAGAATTAGCTTTGTTGTCAGAGGCATATTTAGCTGAACCCTTTTTATGCCCGCAAGCCGTTCCTTGTTTGGAGCGGCTTTTATTATTTAAAGTAATGCTATGAATACACACATAAATAACATAGTCATCGTGGGTGGTGGCGCCGCAGGTTGGTTAACAGCGGGATTACTGGCAAGCGAACACCCTGATAAAAACATAACGTTAATCGAGTCAGTTAATATTGGGATCTCTGGGGTTGGAGAAGGCACATGGCCGTCGATGCGAAACACACTGCAACGCATCGGTATTAAAGAAACTGACTTTTTACGTCATTGCGACGCCTCGTTTAAACAAGGTTCTAAATTTATTAACTGGCAAACAGAATTAGAAGGCGATAATTACTATCACCCTTTTATGGTGCCTCAAGGCTATACCGAATGTGATATTCATGCGGCATGGCAATACCTATCCCCAGAGCATAAATACGCTGACACTGTAAACATGCAAAGCTTTGTTTGTCAGGCCGCTCTCGCCCCAAAGCAAGCCCAAACACCTGATTATGCAGCTGTTACAAATTATGGATACCACCTTGATGCACATAAGTTTGCTCACTTTTTAGCGCATCATTGTGTTAACAAGCTTAATGTAAAACACATTGTTGATGATGTACTGAATGCAAATAATGATAGTCATGGCTATATTCAAAGCGTAAATACGCTCAGTAACGCAGCTATTTCTGGGGATTTATTTATTGATTGCTCAGGTAGTGCAGGCTTATTAATTGCAAAGCACTACCAAATAGAGTACTTAAATCATAATCACATTTTATTCAATAATTGCGCCGTCACGACCCACCTTCCCTATCAGGATCCACACGATAATATCGCGTCAGCAACGTTATCCACTGCGCAACAAGCAGGCTGGATATGGGATATTGGATTACCTACTCGACGGGGCATAGGATACACATTCAGTGATAAATATTGTGACGAAGCAACGGCAATAAAGACCTTAAAACACTATGCAGAGCAATCTATTGGCTCCAAACTAGCGGAGCAACTTGATACTCGAACGCTGCGCTTTACACCAGGATACAGAAAAGAGTTTTGGCATAAAAACTGTGTCGCTGTTGGTATGTCACAAGGCTTTATTGAGCCCTTGGAAGCGTCAGCTTTAGCGATGGTGGAGCTAAGTATTAGTATGCTAAGCGAGCAAATGCCGTCAAACCGCCAACATATGACTTTATTAAGCGCACGTTTTAATGAGCGCTTTAACTACCGCTGGCAAAAAGTCATCGAGTTCTTAAAACTCCATTATGTGCTTAGCAAACGCAATGATAGCCCATACTGGCTCGATAACCGCCAAACGAATACAATTCCAACCGCGTTACAGAAATTACTCGAATTATGGTGTTATCAACCGCCAAGTCGGTTTGACTTAATTGAAAATGAAGAAGTATTCCCTTCGGCTAGTTATCAATATGTGCTTTATGGCATGGGTTTTCACACCCGTTTACCCGCTCATATGAGCACAAAACAGCAAGAATTTGCGCAGCAACTGTGTAAGCTAAATCGAGAGCGGATTGGGCACTACTTAAAAAATTTACCTAGCAACCGCTTATTACTCCAACAACTATTAGCTAAGTAAGGGTTAAGAATGACAAATCACTTTACCAAACATGTCGTTATTGCTGGGGGCGGTACCGCCGGTTGGATGGCCGCAGCTGCGTTAGCTAAATTATTAGGCAATGAAATAACCATCACTTTAATTGAATCTGATGAAATTGGGGACTGTCGGTGTCGGCGAGGCAACAATCCCCCCTATTCGCACCTTTCATAAGTTACTGGGTATAGATGAACAGCGCTTCATGACACAAACACAGGCGACTTTTAAACTCGGGATCAGTTTTGAAAATTGGCACAAACCAAACAGTGACTATATTCACTCGTTTGGCATGACAGGCAAAGAATGCTGGGCTGGCGAATTCCATCACTTGTTACATGCTCAAAATCAAGGTGTTAAAGATGATTTTGGCGACTATTGTTACGAATTGCAGGCTGCAAAACACGGAAAATTTGGCTTCAACAAGCAAAACCCAATCAACTATGCCTTTCATTTGGATGCCAATCGCTATGCATTATTTTTACGAGATTTTGCTGAACAACACAGCGTAAAACGCATAGAAGGAAAGATAGAGCACATCAACAAATCTGCAACGAATGGCTTCATTGAAAGAGTCACGTTAAAAAATGGCACCATCGTTTCGGGGGATTTTTTTATTGATTGCACTGGCTTTAAAGGCTTACTTATAGAGCAAGCCTTGCATACAGGCTTTGAAGACTGGTCACACTTATTACCGTGTGATAGCGCTGTCGCTGTACAAACAACAGGCTCAGATGAAATTCTCCCGTATACACGCTCAATCGCACACCAATCGGGCTGGCAGTGGCAAATACCATTACAAAACCGTACAGGTAATGGCTTAGTGTATTGCAGTCGCTATTTGACTGATGCGGATGCCACACACCTATTACTCAACAATATTAGTGGCGAGATTTTAACAGACCCAAAAGTCATAAAATTTAAAACGGGGCGTCGTCTAAAAGGCTGGAATAAAAACTGCCTCGCTTTGGGTCTCGCAAGTGGCTTTTTAGAGCCTCTCGAGTCAACCAGTATTCACCTTATTATGACCGGTATAATCCGCTTTATACGATTATTCCCGTTCACCCATATCAGCCAACATGCAATTGATGAATACAACAAACAATTAAAATCTGAACTCGAGAGCATTCGTGATTTTATCGTGCTGCACTACAGGGTAACCGACCGCGACGATAGTGAATTTTGGCGTCATTGCAAAACAATGGAGATCACTCAAACACTCAGCCATAAAATTGCATTATTTAAACAAACAGGGCGCGTTTTTTTAGATGACGGTGACATATTTCGCGTTGATTCATGGGTGCAGGTAATGCTTGGTCAAGGAATAAAGCCACAGCAATATCATCATGTAGCCAGCTTAATGAGTGAACAAGAATTAATGCAGTTTTTACACGGTATTAAACAGCAAATAGCACATCGCCTTGCGCAATTGCCTAACCATAAAGAGTTTGTAAGTAAGTATTGCTCACAGAACAATTAGTGTATTGACTGATTGCCATGCACTTTTTAGGCTCATATCGCATAGAGTCTGTATGCTGTGTCAGTACTCATACCTCGTTAAATATGTTTGGTAAGTATACGCGTTTTATAAGGTCATACTATTACAGCGAGTGTCAACAGAGATGTGGAATTATTAATCGTTTTTTCTTTTATAAAGCAAGCAGTAACACTTGCTTTATTGTTTTTTAAAATGCAAAAAACACCGTATTAAACCCGTTATTAAAATAAACTATTGACCATAACCAAATTAGTCTCTAACCTAAATATGGAAGCGCTACCATAAACACCCAATATTTTGCGTGTTTTTTTTGAAAAAACATGGAAGCGCTTTCAGTAGAAAAGAATTAGTCACCATTTAACTTGCAATTGTTCACCAAAGGTTTCTTTAAATGACTCAGCTCACGTTACCAAAAAACTCACCTATGCTTAGCAAAGACTTTATCTATGGCGTCGCTACGGCTTCGTTTCAAATTGAAGGTTCTGCGGATAAGCGCCTCCCCTGCATCTGGGACACTTTTTGCGCAACCCCGGGGAAAATCGCCGATAATTCGAATGGTGAACGTGCGTGTGAACATGTCATAAAATGGCGTGAAGATATTGCTCTCATTGACTCTTTGGGAGTGGATGCTTATCGCCTCTCAATTTCTTGGCCACGAGTCATAACCTTAGACGGCACTTTAAATCATGATGGTGTAAAGTTTTATACCGATATACTAGATGAGTTAGCACGTCGTAATATAAAAGCCTTTGTGACGCTTTACCATTGGGATTTACCGCAACACTTGGAAGACAAAGGGGGATGGTTAAATCGAGAAACCGCCTTTGAATTTGAACGCTATGTTGATTTAATAAGTAAAGCATTTGGTAATAAGGTTTATTCATATGCGACATTGAATGAACCTTTCTGTAGTTCATACTTAGGCTATGAAATTGGTGTTCATGCTCCTGGAATAAAAGGCCGTGAATTTGGCCGAAAAGCAGCGCATCACCTATTACTTGCCCATGGATTAGCCATGAAGGTTCTGAATAAAAATAGCCCACACGCGCTCAATGGAATTGTACTTAACTTCACCCCTTGTTACCCGGTTACTCATAGTGATGCCGATTTAGCTGCCACAGCATTTGCTGATGACTATATAAATCAATGGTACATGAAACCGGTAATGACCGGAGCGTACCCTGACATTATAGAGCAGTTACCTGAGGCTCATAAACCTGACATATTACCAGGGGATATGGAAACAATTGCTCAACCACTTGATTTTTTAGGTGTCAATTTTTACACGCGATTACACTATCAAGCGAGCGAAACTGATTATTATGAAGAAATGCCTCACCAAGCACCAATGACCGATATTGGCTGGGAGATATACCCAAAAGCGCTCACTGAATTATTAGTATCGCTGCATGAAAAATACCAGCTACCTCCTGTTTTTATTACTGAAAATGGGGCAGCTATGGATGACAAGATGATTAATTCAGAGGTTCATGATCAAGATAGAATTGATTATTATAATAGCCACTTAAATGCTGTAAACGACGCAATGGAGCAAGGTGTTACTGTCTCGGGGTATTTTGCATGGAGCTTAATGGATAATTTTGAATGGGCAGAAGGATACTCAAAACGTTTCGGTATTGTTTATGTCGACTATGTAACCCAGCAACGTGTTATTAAAGACAGTGGCAACGCATACAGTCACTTAATTAAAAACCGCTAATAATAAAGATACCAATAATGATAAAAAACACTCTGCCCTTACATGAAAAAATAGGCTACGCAATGGGTGATGCGGGCGCCAACTTAGTGTGGCGTGGCGCATTAGCCTACTTAGCCGTTTTTTATACTGACACGTTTGGTATTTCAGCGTCTGCCGCTGCCCTCCTTTTTCTAGTCGTACGTTTATCCGATGGTGTCACCGATATCATTATGGGAATGATAGCTGACCGCACGCAAACGCGACTAGGAAAATTTCGTCCTTGGATTTTGTGGTCGACGCCTTTTTTAGCGTTATTCATGGTACTGTGCTTTACCACCCCCAACATTAGCCCAGTCGCAAAACTAATATACGCCTACTTTACTTATATCGGACTCACATTAGCTTACACAGTAAGTAATGTCCCTTATTCAGCTTTAATGGGAGTCATGACAGGGGATGACCTAGAGCGGGCAAAACTCTCTGGATTCCGTTTTGCTGGAGCATTCACTGGTGGACTATTAGTAATGGGTTTTTTGCCGGATTTAGTTGCTTACTTTGGCCAAGGAAACAGTGCGCAAGGTTATCAATACACTATGTATTTATTCGCTGCTTTACTCACAATACTCATGCTGATCACCTTTGCCAGTACGAAAGAGCGCGTTCAACCCGCTTTAAAAAAACAGACCTCATTAAAATATGAGTTATTAGATTTAAGTAAGAGCTTACCTTTTATAGTGCTTCCATTATTAGCAACTACGTTGTTTTTTTATTATCGTGAACTTTATTCAGGCCTTTTCTTTGCAGTAACAATGGGCTTAATGACAATTGTCATTCGTAAATTGCTGTCTCAAGATCACAGTAAACTCAGTGGCTCTCAGCAGGATATGGTGGACTTATTAACCAATAAACCGTGGCTTATATTATTAGGCATGGGCTTTTTAACCATGATGTTTAATGGCATAAAGTACGGTGTGATTGCCTATTACTTTAAATATTATGTGGGTAATGAGCTGATGGCCGGACAATATTTTATTGCCTTGTTAGTTGTCTCTATCTTTGGGGCTTTACTAACGGGGAAGCTGGCTGAAATATTTGGAAAACGCACTTTATTTATTCTTTCATTAATTCTAAGCGCCCTGTTTACAATTGCCTTTTTCTGGCTACCAAGTGACAACATCCCGCTGATCTTTGCTCTTGGTTGTAGTGCCGAGTTCTTTGCAGCCATGATGCCTACCCTGTTTTTCTCGATGCTCGGTGATAGTGCTGATTATTCTGAGTGGAAAAATAACCGCCGTGCTACTGGCCTTATTTATTCTGCAGGTACATTTGTGCAAAAGACAGGCGGTGGATTCGCCGGTGCGCTTGTTTTAGTCGTACTCGCGGGCTACGGCTATAACGGTATGGATGAAACAACAATCGCTCAATCTTTAGAAGGTATGAAATTGCTTATGAGCTGGTTACCCGCAGCGTTTGCACTTTTAGCGGCCGCACTCATGCTCTTATATCCATTAACCACTGAGATGAAAGAAAAAATTACAGAAGACTTGGCAATTAGACGTGCAAGTCTGTAAATTAATCTACAAAGGTATTTATTAAATTATCATTATGGCAACTATTTATCAGGTCTCTGAGCTTGCAGGTGTTTCTCTTTCAACCGTCTCTCGCGTGTTGAATGAAAACGACTATGTAAGTAAAAAAACAAAACAAAAAGTGCTTGATGCAATGAAACAGCTAGGCTATCAGCCTAACTCTATTGCTCGTTCTCTTGCTTCAAACTGTTCAAATAGTGTTGGCGTGTTAGTCTCAGAGCTCGACGGTCCGTTCTTTGGAGAAATGATGTCTGCCATTGAAGCCCAACTAAGAGCGGCAGGTAAGCATGTCATAATCACGCCGGGGCACAGTGAAGAAGACAAAGAAAAAAATGGTTTAGAATTTTTGATCTCTCGAAACTGTGACGCCATTATTGCCCATGTTGAGGCTGTTACTGATGATTATTTAGTTGAGCTAAATAAAGGAAAAACCCCTATTTTCTTAATCAGCCGATATGTTGAGCAAATGAAAGAAAACTGCATCAGCCTTGATAATGTCATGGGAGGTTATTTAGCAACCAAGCACCTACTAGACTTAGGGCACCGCGATATAACTTACATAGCAGGGCCCTTGTTTAAGCCAGATGCAGCGGACCGTCTGACAGGGCATAAAAAGGCTCTCAACGAATACAATATCCATTTTGATGAGCAATCTCTGTACGTTGGCGATTTTAAGGAAACGGGCGGATACAATGGCTTAAAGCATTTTTTTGAAAACAAAAAGCAATTTACTGCCATCGTGTGTGCTAATGACGAAATGGCGTCGGGCGTGATGAAATGTGCGCGAGAACATAATTTTGAACTTCCTAAAGATCTCGCAATTATTGGCTTCGATAATGTTCATTTTACAAGTTATTTGTACCCTACTCTCACGACGATTGACAATCCCGTTGAACAAATGGGGAAAATGGCCGCTAATTTAGTTTTAAAAGATATTTATAAACAAAATCGTGCCGATATAGAACATATCTTTTCGCCCAATCTTATAATGCGAGACTCAACGCCAAGGTCAAATTAACGGTAACCCCTTGAGAGTATTATCTAATATAAATAAGTAGAGCGTTGACAACGTCTTCGTTTCTACTTGTTACATTCAACTAATATCTAAATATGATAAAGGAGATGTTGGTGTTTATTGGTGAAGTATCAAAGAAGACACAATTAACTGTCAAAACAATCCGATTTTATGAAGAAAAAGGTCTAATACCAGTACCTCTAAGACAAGGAAAGTACCGTGTCTACACAGACGATCACGTTGAAATATTAAAGCTAATTTCTGAAGCTAAAACCCTAGGCGTCACATTGTCTGAACTTAATGGATTAATTAAATTTAAGGATTCAAAGGCTAACTGGTCAGAAATTAGTGAGTTTTTAGTGATACTAAAAGAACGTCTAACAGAGCAAATAAACGCAACCGCAGCAAAAATTGCCAAAATAGATTCATGTATCAGTATAATCAATCAGCAAACACCTCTTGACTCTCCCCTTAACGAGAGAGTGTATGATGGACAAAAGGTCGCGATAACGAAATAAATCAAACCATTTTAAACAAACTGCTTATCCGTTTACTAATCGGTTAGTTTTTGAATTGGTATGTTTTTGAATAGATAAATTCGCTTTGTAGTCCACTCTTTCAGGCCCTTGCCTGCGTTGTTTATAAGTGATTTCTAACTGTAAGGAATGACATGGAAAATTTAGCAAAAAACCTTTGGATCTTTAATGGCAAAAGTGTCACGTTTTTAGGCTTACCCTTTTCTACGCGTATGACCATAATCAAGCTTTCAAATAATGAGTTGTGGGTACACAGTCCTATCGAATTAACAGAGGCTTTGCAGCAGCAAGTAGATAGCTTAGGAAAAGTAACGTTTTTAATTGCACCTAACCACCTTCATCATTTGTTTTTACCACAATGGATAGATGCATACAGCGACGCTAAAGTTTATGGCACGCAAGAGCTTATAAAGAAACGCAATGACATTTCATTCAACGCATCATTAAATAATGAAACGTCATACCCTTGGTCACACGACATTGCACAGATATTATTCACCGGTTCAGCATTAATGGAGGAATGTGTCTTCTTTCATAAGCAATCTAACACCCTAATAGTCACCGATTTGGTTGAAAACTTTTCGGGTAACGATTTTAACTTTTGGCAAAAATGGCTGGCTAAAGGCGCAGGTATTTTAGCGCCAAAGGGAAAAACGCCGATAGACTGGCGCTTAAGCTTTATGTTTAATAAAACACAAGCGAGTAAACATATTAGAAAGATATTTGCCTGGGAGGCAGATATGCTAATTATGGCGCATGGTGAAATAATTAAGAAAGACGCAACAGACTTTTTGCGACAATCTTTTAACTGGTTGGTAAAAAATAAATAGCCGCAGCTACCCGTAATGCAATTTTGCCAAGACCCCATACAAGTACATTAATATTTCACATTATAAATATTTGCTAATAAACACTCTTTATAATGAAAGCCTATTGACTCTCCACCACAGGGGAGACTTTAAAATAACAATTATTTTCTATCCATGAGAGGTAATTGTGAAAAATATTATATTAGTAAATGGCAATCCTAAAAAGAACAGCTTTTCATCGAGTATTACTGATAAATATGCACAGGCAGCACGCAAGTCCGCGAACATTCGTATTGTTAATCTACCCGAAATGGATTTTGATCCAAATTTAATGTGTGGTTATGATGATGACCAACCGCTTGCGCCATGTTTAAAGGAATTTAGCAAATCTCTTCATTGGGCTTATTTGATAGCGCATTTTTACCGTGCTCAACTTTTAAATTTTAAAATAGCAACTTACTCGCGACTCAACTCCTCAAAGGGAAAACTGCAAGAGTCATTCTTACAATGGACACACCCGCAGAGCTAGCTGCAGAATACGCTCAGTCATATTATGTGACGATACCCAAAAACAACACTGGCTTAATGATATTATAAAACGGGGTTCACACTGTGACTAAAGGCTTATATTAAAAAGTACAGGCTATTATACTCTATGCTTAGCGTTGCTCTTATGAGGGAGCCCCGCTAAATATTCGCATATATTTAAACGGAATAATGATGGATTATATTAAAATTAATAAAGAGGCGTGGAACAACAAGACCTCATTGCACATTGCATCAAAATTTTACAATCTCCCCGCATTTATAGAAGGCCAAACGTCACTAAATCCCATAGAACTTTCACTTTTGGGTGATGTTAAAGGGAAGTCACTTCTGCATTTACAATGTCACTTTGGCCAAGATACTTTGTCTTGGGCAAGATTGGGGGCTAATGTAACTGGCGTTGACTTATCATCAACGGCTATCGAACAGGCAAATAAACTCAAAGACTCTCTTGCTTTAAATGCGCATTTCATTGAAAGTGATATTTACCAGTTCGGTCAGTTCAATGATACACAATACGATATTGTATTCACGTCTTATGGGGTGCTTAGCTGGCTGCCAAATTTAGATAACTGGGCACAGGTTATTGCCGATGCTTTGAAGGCTGGTGGTGAATTCTACTTAATTGAATTTCATCCTTTTCAAGGACTTTTTGATGGCTACAGTTACTTTCCTAAATCAGCACCTGATATTGAAGAGGAAGGAACATACACCGAAAACTGCGATGGCACGAAATCCAAAACAGTCAGTTGGAGTCATTCAATAAGTGAAGTAATCAGCTCATTACTAAAAGCGGGATTAAGTATAGAAGCATGCGATGAATACCCTTTCAGCCCTTATGATTGCTTTGATGGCCTAGAATATATTCCCCACGCTGGTTATCAACTATTACATAACGGGCAACAGGTTCCATTGGTTTTTTCAATCAAAGCCCTTAAGCGCTAATTAAATCTAGATAATTTTTAACAGAGGTATATATGGATATAAGTTTACTGAGTATTTTTATTTCTGTGGCACTAGCTCATTTCCTTGCTTTACTCAGCCCAGGGCCAGATTTCGTGCTGGTAGTGAAAAGTGCACTAAAAGGAAACCAAAAGAACGCTATTGGCGTCGCCCTCGGAATTGCGATAGCAAATGCAGTTTATATAGGGTTATGTTTGATTGGTGTTGGGGCAATTTTATCAACGTCTGTTGGCTTAATGATCGCACTTAAAGTGATTGGTGGGCTGTTTTTAATGTATATCGCTTTTCACGCGTTGAAAGCACCTAAGAGCGCTTACAATAATGTTGTTATCGCAGCTCACAGCTCGGTTGCGTTTTCGTTCACCTGCTTTTGTAAAGAGTTTGCGACTGGATTCCTCTCAGGTATTCTTAATCCAAAAAATCTCTTATTTTATCTGAGCTTGTTTACGGTCGCGCTCACTCCTGAGGTTAGCATTACCTTTAAGGTGATTTTAGGTGTGTGGATGACCCTGATTGTTTTTATATGGGATGTTGCCATTATTTACATGCTATCCAAACAAAGAGTCAGGGAAAAATTTGTTAAAGCGTCTTATTTTATAGATAAAGTTACAGGTGCTGTTCTCGGTGTGATTGGTTTTAATATTGTAAAATCAGTATGGTCAAAACAGTAATGTGATAAGTATTAATCATCGTTGCTGCCACTCGCAATCTACGCAGTGTCAGCAACTATTATCACGTCATTATTTAAATAAGCCCTTTAGATGTTTACTATAAGTACGGCTTACTTTTAGTGTTTTCCCGTTGTGTAGTGTTGCCATGTACTCAGAGTTACGCAAGGGATCAAGCTGTTTTACATACTCTAGATTGATGATCGTCGATTTATGAATTCTCAAAAATGCCTCTGGCAAGGTATTGCTTTCAAGCTCTTTTAGTCTGGCTCGCATTACATAGGTTTCCGTTTCTGTGTGGACACACATGTAGTCACCCGCCGCATCAATCCATAGAATATCTGCAAAAGGTATTATTTGAATTGGGCTTTTTGCATCTCTAATAACCAAGTTTTCATCGTCAAACTTATAATCTGACTGCGCTGATTTTTCAAATGTTGATTCTTCTGCTTTGTCTATTTCTTGTTGTACTTCTATTAATTCACTTTTTTGGTATAGCTTTACATTATTAACCACTCTGTCTATGGCCTCTGCTAGCCTAGTGAGTTTGACTGGTTTTAATAAGTAATCAATTGCCCTGACTTCAAAAGCCCGCACTGCATGTTGATGAAATGCAGTGACAAAAATAACAGCAGGACAGGTTTCAGGTTGAAAATGTTTTATTAATTCAAAGCCAGACTTTGATGGCATTTCAATATCTAAGAAAATTAAATCTACTTCATGTTCATTCAGAAACTGAATTGCGTCATCCACACTGCTTGCACTGCCTATGACGTTAATCTCAGCAAATTCTTCTAACCTAATACGTAGGCCTTCAATTGCACTATACTCGTCGTCAACTAATAACGTTTTTAACTGAATCATTTAATAAGACCATTAATTGGCAATGTCATACATACCCAAGCTCCACCAGATGAATGATTGCCTTTTTCTATCCGCTGAGCTTTACCATAAATTAATTTCAAACGTTGCTCGCAGTTTGCCAAGCCTATTCCACGTTTAGTACTCTCATTATGTGTGAAGCCTTTGCCGGTGTCTGAAACCTTTATTATTAGGGTGTTTTTACTCTTTTCAATTACGATTGTTATAGCCATTGTTTTATCAGCTGCCATACCGTGCTTGAGTGCATTTTCAACTAATGGCTGAATTAGCATAGAGGGAATAAGTAGCTCACTACACCCTTCTTCAACTGAGATATTGACAGATAGTTTATCGGCAAAACGACACTTCTCGATGTCTAAATATGTACGAAGAATAGCGATTTCTTCTTTAATTGTGACTTTTTCAAGCGGGTCGGTATACAAACTGTGTCGCAATAAATCACATAACTTTTCAAGCATTTTAACGGCTTCTAAGCTTTCCTTTTTTAGGATTAATGTACAAATCGCATTGATACTATTAAACATAAAATGAGGATTAAGCTGGTAACGAAGCATTTTTAGCTGGGACTCTTTTGCTAAATGTGTTGCCTCAGCCGCTTTTTGTGTTTGTTCTAAGTTATCTAAATAAATCTTAATACCATAATAAAAGGCAGTCCATGTCGACAACATTGTCAATGAGGCGGATGTCCAAGTACCAAAATCAAACCAGCTCATTGGCAGCCAAAAGTTACCATAGAACCATTGTAAAGTGACCCACTTTATTTGGGTCCAAATTAAGGTTGCAGAGATAACGACCACGATATGCAATGCAACTTTTAACTTAAATTCGAGTAAACTAAGATAGGTGAAAACCTTTCTTAGAAAAAGAGTAATTAAAAAGCCAAAGCACGTATCAATTATCAGATGAGGGATGTGAATAGCCCATGGTTCATTACTGGGAACTTTGATCATGAGTTCGGTCAGAATCGCGTAAACTAGCCAACCGCAAATTTGAAATAACCAAAATAACTGGCTACGAGGGTTCGATGTATTCAAATCATTTATCCAAAAAGCAAAGCAGTCGGGCTATCAACCCCACTGCTTTGCTCCAAATTTAATTACTGCATTTTACCACAACAGCATCACTGTTAGGTTTAATCGTTAAACCAATGTCTGCGAAGGCGATACTCGCTTCGTTTGCTTCAACTTTCAAAACCTCAGTTATCGCTTTCGACTCAGTACCCTCAACGTTACAGCTTAACGGTATTGCCAAGGTATGCCATTTTTTATCACTCAGTATCGCATCAAATGAAGAAAAACTAACCTTCCGTAAACACTGTTTCTGAGAACACATAACCTGTAAATCAGTATGTTCACCGGGTGACTTATTAATTCGCATCTTCAGTGTTAAGTAACCTGACTGATACATCTCACTCATTTTTTCTGGTTTTTGATACGCTAAAGCAAATGTCGCTTTATCTGTTCCAGAACGCCAAATAAATTGTCGCGCATCTTCTTGATAAGATAAATTCACCGATTGCATCAACAAACTCATACCATCAGTACTTGTAGCCGATGAATTTTTGGTAATGACTTTATCAGTTTGGCCAGCTTGAAGAGTCCACACTAAGTTGTCAGATAAACTTCTTACAAACAACGCTTTCGAATCTGTACTTGCCACTTTCCTCGGTGTCGTTTTTTCGGTTAACACAGGTAAGTTAACCGTATCATCGTATGTTAAACCATAACCATACTCAAATAATGGTTGGTAATTTTCGTCGCCAATATTTAACGAATATTGGTTATCATATTTTGGCCAAGAAAAACTCAATTTCCCTGTGAAATCATACTGAATAGCGCCTTTTTCATTGGTTAATAAAATATCAGCAATACCTTCACCTTCTGACCCCGGTAACCACGCAGCCACAAAAGCATCTGATGCATTCAGCTCTTTATTTACCCAAAGTGGACGACCCGTTAAAAATACAGTAACAACTGGAATACCTTTTGCCTTAAGCGTCTTCAATAATGCTAAATCTTTTTTGGTTTCATATTGATACTCTAGGTACTCAATGTCACCAAACCATTCGGCATAAGGTTCTTCACCAATTACGACAATCGCGACATCAGGCTTAACAGAATAATCACCAAATTCATCAAACTCAACGTCACCACCCGCCTTTTCAATTTGTGATTTTAGACCCGCAAAGATAGAGGTTGCATTGGGGAAGTCATCATTGGTGTTGTCCGTTCCCTGCCATGAGACACTCCATCCACCAGCTTGCTTAGCAATATTGTCAGCACCGTTTCCGGCAACGAGAACGCGACTTTTAGCATTAATTGGCAGTACATTATTGTTATTTTTAAGTAGTACAAGAGACTTTCGCACTGCCTCTCTAGCTAACTCTCGATGTGGTTGAGCACCTAACCATTCAGGGTGTTGCGACTCAGGTCGTAATGAAGGTTTACCCTTTGCAAACACTCCCCATCTAATTTTAGCTCTCAGAAAACGTCTAACCGCATCATTTATTCTAGCCTCTGGTATCACACCTTCTTTCGCTTGCTTAACCGTATTATGATAAAAAGCTTCAAAGTGTTCAGGCACCATTATGACATCAACACCCGCATTTATGGCAGCAGCACATTGCTCAAGATCGCACCCTTCAACAAATTTATGCGCATTCCAGTCGCTAACAACGAAACCATCAAAGCCCATTTGGTTTTTCAGTACCTCTGTTAATAAATACTTATCACCGTGGACGCGTTGACCATTCCAACTATTAAAAGAGGCCATGACCGATTGCACACCCTCATTAATGGCTGAAAAATAGCCCGGACTATGAATCACTTTTAATCCTTGCTCGTCGATAATGGTGTTGCCACGGTCTATACCGCGCTCTGTACCACCGTCACCAACAAAGTGTTTGGCTGTTGCAATTCGCTTGGTATTTTTCAAAAAGTCGTTGCCGATTTCTCCTTGGATACCAATCACCATCTCTGCAGCATATTCTTTTACTAAATCTGGATTTTCTGAATAACTTTCATACGTTCTCCCCCAACGGTCATCCCTTACTACAGCAACGGTTGGTGCAAAGCTCCATTCAATTCCTGTTGCAGCAACTTCTTTAGCTGTCGCTTGACCGATTCGCTTAATCAAATCAGTATCTCTAGCTGCGCCAAGTCCAATATTATGTGGAAACAACGTTGCGCCATAAACATTACTGTGGCCATGCATGGCATCGGTACCCCAAATAGTCGGAATAGCAATACCATCGACAGATGCGTCCATTGAAGCGAGATACATCTCATCAGCGTACTTTAACCACATGTCCATTGAAGCACGTTTATTGCCATAAGGGGCCGTGTTCCCACCATTTAAATATGAACCGAAGCCATACTTACGCATTTGCTCAACCGTTAAATAGCCAATCTCTGGCTGAACCATTTGTGCTACTTTTTGCTCAATTGTCATCGTGGCTAGCAGTTTATCTATATGCTTTTCAACTGCAGGATCGCGTTTTAGTTTCGTATTAACATTTGGCCATTTTACACTGCCCGTTTCTACACCATACGACAATGGGCTATGAACAACGCCGGTTAAAAAGAGTGGGCAAAACAGTAACTTTAAAAATTTAAATTTAGACATCAAAAACCTATAAGAACAATTAATTACAGAGAAAATCAACGCGGTATGTATTCAATAAAATCGTAATATACCCAAGATGAAGCGCCATAATATTGACCTGGGAAATAATTTGCTTCGACAGAATTATCACCATGCCAATGATTAATCATAATTTTGCTATTATCGATGGGCCACGCGTAAGCTGGAATTTCATTCTCTGCTAAATGACCATCTCCGTTTTCTTTATACACCGTTCGGATCGTTTGCTCATGGCCATTGGCATCGAATAAATACCAGCGAATGGCATTGCTTGACCAATCAAAGCCAATAGTCAGCAAGTTTTCTCGGTAATCTAGCCCATACTGACTTAAGTCAATATCCTTTTCCCAACTTTGGTATTGACCACCTTGCGGTTGATAAATCACATTTGTATGAACAACATTACCTAACGAAGGAAGCAATTCAATATCAATTTCTTGCCACGCTCGGCCAGGGCTATCCCACCACGATGTATAGGTAAAAATTGATGAAACAGTGCCCGCCACATTGCCAGATTTTAATCTTCCCTGAACTTTACCGTACCCATAAAAATGGTTGCTTTGTAGTTCTGAACATGAGCCTTGTGCTAATGACAACGTTAAACCATGCTCACTGGGATTTAGTAAATCAGTTTTAAATGCGCAACCAAAGGGTGTGCCATTACTGCCAGTACGTGCAGTCCAAACAGAGCTATCATATCCCCATGAAAAATTATCTTTAAAATAATTAGCATTCGCGTGGGTAGCGACTAAAGATGTGCAGCCCAATAATGCACTAAGAAACAGTTTTTTCATTGTTATGCCTTAAATAATTTGGCTCCCATATTAAAAATATGGGAGCGTAAAATAGAGGGGTTAGAATGAAAATCCAGCTCTTACACCATAATACCTAGGCATGCCAAAGCTGCCCTTAGGAATACCTTTGCTGGTATTGTTCCAGTATTGAATCGTCTCATCAGATGCATTATTGATGAACATTTCTGCATACCAGTTTTTCTCTTTTGGCTCGTATTTTAAAGAGGCATTGTATACAGCAAAGGCATCGCGGCTATCGTCTATGTATTTAGTTGCTTCGTCTGAAACTGCAAAGTCCATATCATCCAAATGCTTATCGAGATTCCACACGGTGGTATACGCTTTATCTTTCCAGCTGGCATTAAACCAACCATGAATAAATCCATATTCGCCCAGATCAAAGGTATGTGTATAACTAATGTTAGCCGTGTATTTTGGCGTCATTGCTAAGTTATTACCTCTAAGGTTAGTCGTTAGCAATGTATTTTCAGGGTCTTTAGATTCTTCATAAGAAATATTAAACAAATACTCAGAATCATAATCCCATTTAGTGTGCCAATCTTCCGTAATTTTTGCCTCAGTCCAGGTCACATAACCAGTAATTCGCCCATTTGGATAAGGTTTCCAATCAAATTCAAACTCAAGACCTTTAATCGTAGAGCCCGGAACGTTTTGAGTATAATAAGCAATCACAGGCTGATTCTGATAATCAAGAATTGGCTGACCATCTTCACCGATTACAGGTGCCCCATCCTCATCTTCAACAACAGACAAGCGCTCAACATTACCAATTGATCCCACTGACGCATACTGCATATCTGTATAATCTGTATAGAAAAATGCAGCTTTTAGGTTCAATGAATTATCAAAAAAGCTAGACTTTGCGCCGAATTCCCAGGTCAGCACTTCTTCGGGATCAAACTTTGTTTCAAACCGAGTTACTTCACCCGTTCTATCATTAACCACTTCGTAAACATCACCAATACCACCCGCTTTAAATCCGCTTGCAAGGTAGGCATAGAGCATTGTTTCTTCGGAGATGTCATAATCTAAGCCAACACGAAAATCATGATGCTGCCAACTTCCTTTATTGTCGTTTTCAAAGTACGACGCATAAATAGACGGATCTTCATAATAATCGACAGGTTGATTGTTAAGCTCTGTTCTATTTAACCAACCAACAGCACAGCCATCAGCATTTGAACAACGATAGGTACGACCGCCTTTATCCTGCTTCGTTTCATCACTAAAGCGATAACCAAATGTCGCATGCAACTTTTCAGTTAATTTATAAGTGCCTTGGCCAAACAAAGCATACGCATCTGTTGAACGGTCTGGCTGGTCCCAAAATGCTTTATCATCCATTGGATTATCGTAATAACCAACTGTGGTTGTTTTTTCATGAAAATAATTGGCACCCACAATCCAAATAAAGTCGCCGTATTCATCTGATTGCAGTTGTAATTCTGTAGAAAATGATTCTGCTCCGGTGCCATCTAGGAAATAAGTAGCGCCATCCCAAGGGTCTAAACCAACTTCGCTATCTTGTGCTGAAGACCTTTCCATATCTTCATATCCCACTAACCACACCAGATCATATTGATCATTTATGGTGTAGTTAAAGGTATTACGAAGGTATGTTATGTCTAGATTCAACTTTCCAGGCACATTAACTACGGCTTGATACGTGTTATCACTCGGTAGGAAATTCGTACAATCACCTCCCATTTCAGCGGGCCTTCCACGTAACTTATCGCAGTTAACTAAATCAAGGTTATTATTGCTATCGTTTACATATTTTTGGAAAACGGTGTGGTTTGAAAAATTGCCATCCAACGGCTCCCAAAGTGTACTTATACGGAAAGAATATTCATCTGCGTTATTGTAGAAATCACTTTTATCTGCAGCTGTTAACTGACGAACTTTTTGAGCCTCTGGATCGGTTCCTGCGCCATCAATCCACCAGTTTTCTCTTTGTGTCACTGTTTGTCCAACACCTTGGTATGAATCTTCAGAGATTACAGGGGCATTTAAAACCTCATCAGAAAGTCGGCGCGTGTCATATTGGTTAGGGTCATAGTACCCCTCTAGGTAAGAGTCACGCTTTAGGCCTTTAGCTGAAAAACGAACTGCAAACTCTTCAGTTACTGGAATATTGATAAGGCCATCAATACTGCGGCTATTAAACTTGCCCGCTTCAATATTCAACTGCCCATATTGGTTTTCAAATTCAGGCTTGGCGGAAATCACATTGATACTTCCCACCGTCGAGTTTCGGCCAAATAAAGTACCTTGTGGTCCACGAAGCGCCTCAACACGGTCAATATCATACATCAGAGCAAGCGCACCTTGCATTCTTGGTGAATAAATACCATCTAAATGAACACCAACAGCAGGGTCCCCTAACTCAGTTAAGTTAGTTGAACGCACGCCTCGCATTGAAATAACAGGAGCAGATTGATCCGTTGCTGTAGAAATATCTAAGCTAGGCACCAAGTTCGCTATATCCTTTATGTTATTTACACCATTTTTTTTAAGCTCAGCCTCTGTAAGTGCAGTGATGGCCACCGGTGTTTCCATCAATTTGGTTTTACGTTTTGTTGCCGTTACTGAGATAATTTCTAACCCACTATTCTGCTGTTCAACGTCTTTAGACTTTGAATCTTGCTGATCATTATTTTGTGCATATACCGGTAATGAGCATGCTAATGCGACAGCGATAGCAACAGCTTTTTTATTTATTGTGTGCATATTCGACCTTTTTAATGTGTGTTCTAGTGTTAAAGTCTTTACGTTTAATTAACAGTATCTAAAGGAGCATTTTTCATTACTAGTCAAATTCGGCAAAGCGAGTTTCAAACAATACAAAGCGAGACTGGATTCAGATAAAAGAGGGTTAGCGACAGAATTTAGGTTTTCTAACGCGTAAAAAAAAGGGGGATAAACGGGGCCTTTGGGCTTTTAATCATTGCGAAATATTCCTAACAATTTTATTAAAAACCCAACGTTTTGACGTTACTTAAGTTGATTGAGAATGAGTTTTTCGGTGTGGCTCAATAAGTCAACCCCGCCTATTTCACCGTGTCCGGGAACCACTATTCGTAATTTTTGGTAATCATTCTTCAACTGCTGAGTAATTTTCAGCCATGAATGAATATCTCCATGGGCTATATTCCCTACAGAGTTAGACTGTAATGCACGAACCGCACAGCCTGCGTATAAGATACGTTTATCTGGTAACCATACCATTATATTATCCATCGCATGACCTGGGCCTGGGAAAAACACATTCAATGAGCCAAATTTCACCTGTGCACCGACTGTCGCAAGTTCGGCTATCACATTGTTTGGCACAGCAGTCCCTTGCTCTATTGTCAATTGCTGCGTCAAAGGGTGAGAATACACTTTGATACCACGCGCTTCTAATACATCAACCCCTGAAGCTCGGTCTGCATGTGCATGAGTGACAAGTGCCTTGGTTATCGGCAAGTTTATTTCTGTGTTAATGACGCTTAATAACTGTTGTGTTTGTAACTCTCCCCACGCTGTGTCGATCAGGGTTAAACTTTGCCCCTCCCTGACAATCAAACCATTCGAAGGGAATGTTGTCCCGTTAGGATAAACATAAAAAGAGGTATGCAACCAAACGCCTTCATCTATTTTCGTGATAAAGACTTCATTCCCAGCGTGTATATTCGCTAAACTACTTTGAGTAAATACACCGCAAACAACAAAAAATAATACACCCAATATCCTTTTAAATATCATCATAATTCCTAATCTTCTTGACGTTATAATATTATAATTTTTTACGTGATCGTTTTGTAACAAAAACAACGTTAATTTTAAAAGTGGACTCAATTTACTCGATACGAATGCTCGCCCTAGTTCAGCCTCTGATAGCAGTGATTAAAAACGGGTGCATCGGCCCTTTATTCCCTGCTTTTAATTCTGCCAACTCGATTAAGCGTATATTCTATTTACACGGTTACTTTTCGATGTTGTATATTTGCAACAAGAGGCTAAGCTTTATATACATAACAAATGCTTAGAAAAAATATGAAATTATTAGTAATGCTCTTTTTTTTCTTCTCTACTCAAGTGGTTGCAATGCTTACACCCGTGACCTATGAAAAAGATGGAGAAGTCATTACCAAAAATGCGATACGCTACAAAGACGGCTATGGTTACAACGTAAATGCCGAACATGTATTAAGGCTTGTTACGCTTGATTGGCCACCCTATATCGATGAAAACTTATGTAACAAAGGCTGGCTTTACCAGTTTACAATTCAATCTTTGCTTAAAAAAGGCTATGGCGTCTATATCGGCTTCTACCCGTGGGCACGGGCAGTGAGGGAAGCAGAGCTTGGCAAAGCAGACATCCTTTTCCCTGAATACTTTATTGAAAGTACGGTTATTTCAGATAACTTTTTAGACAAGACACGCAACGAGTTATTAGCTCTCAGCCAGCCGATTCCTGGTGGGGACCTCTCATTTGTTGCCTTGAAAGGAAACCAAATTCGTTTTAATGGCGACCTAAACTCTGTTAAAGACCAGGTGATTGGCGTTGTCAGATCTTACAAAAACACTCAGCAACTTGATGAAATGATTGATAATAAACAAATTGACACCATCGTTGCAAACAATGAGTACCAACTTATCCACCTACTACTAAGCAATCGCGTTAGTCTCATTGTTGCAGATCTTGAAGTGCTTAAAGCCAGTGTTTATAAATCAGAGTTATCGATTAATGGCAAAAGACAAATCATTGAATCATTGGTTGCGCTTGAACCAAAACTTGAATATAAGCCCCTCTATTTTTCTATTAGTAAATCAACACCACACTGGCAAAAAGTACTGAAAGATTTAAATGACGAGATCAAGCAAAAACGACAAAGCGGCCAATTTGAAAACTTCATTAAAAAGATGAAACAGCAATGCTATGGAGTCGAAAAAGCGGCATGAATGCCGCTTCTTAACTTAAAATAATGATTCAAACGTACCATCAGGGAACAAGATACCGGGTGCCCCCCTCACAGTAGTAACATCACCAATCTGGGTATCTCCAAAATAAAGTCCACCACTAAAATTACGTCCTTTTTGTTTCAAATCTAACCATCGGCCATCAGCACCTTTGATAACCGCGTTTACATTATTACCAACAGTTCGTAGGTTAATATCCAGTGCTCGGCTATTCTGCTTGATAAATATATCTGTATTCGTCAACTGCGCTAAAGCAGTTAACTTACCAACAAAGCCAAACTCAAAATCTGTAGCACCATTTAGTGGCGTGCCTAAATGTAATGCGAAAACAAGATTTTCAGTTTCCTCATTTATAAAAGGCGTAGCCTCAATAGCCTGAAGATTAAATGATGTTGTTTTCGACGCGGTTGAAAACTCACCATCAAGATCAAAGTCAGATACAATAGTAAGCAATTCTTCAAACGGTGACACAAAGCGATTAAGTGTCAAGTTTAGATTTCCTACAAGTTCGCTGTCTTTTTTTACTAAGGTAATATCTGTATTAAGAGTCCCTTCACCAGTAGAATCCTCACTTAAAATTGTAAAGGGATCATCCGTTCCATCAAACGATAACAGTAACTCACTAACATCAACCAATAACTGAGTCTCATTGCTGCTCATTTGGGCGCTCATAACGCCTGTTATTTGATTTCCTAGTAGACTACTAATCCGCCATTGAGGAACGTTTATATCCATATTCACATCGATGCCATCGTATTGCCCTGAAATTGACCATCGATAAGGGGAATGTTGATACTGCACTGTAAGACCATTTACAGTATAAAGTCCCGGTAAGGTATCATCTGCGGGCGATACATTTGAGAGAACATCAAATAGTACATTTGCTAATGCAACTACAACCGACTGTGAATCATCATCCAATGCATTCGTGAAGCCATTTAAATGTGACGACAACTCAGCGCTGTATTGTTGTTCTTGTAACCTTACGACGCCGATAACATTACGAATATCATCCAATAATTCGCGCGATTGAAGTATGGGAGGTTGTTCATCCAATGCTGAAAGTTCAGAAACCTTGCCTAATCCAACTAAACGTTGCTTTAAATTCCCCACAACCGTTTGAATAAGTTGATTTCCTTTTACATTCAATAAATTTTCACGAATATAACGATTTGCATACTGCGCGTACTCAGGGAAGCGTGAAATTTGCGCCTGGCTTTCAAGTTCAATAAGCTCAGGTTGCGATAAGTTTGCTTCTAATTCAGCCGCACGCTTTAAAATGACTCCAAAACTTAACGCGTTAGTTAATAGTTCAGCTTCTAATGAATCATTCAATTGGCTATGTGTTAAATGATAAAATGGAGTTGCGCTAACGCTCTGTGATGTAACATCTAACTTTTGAGCGCTAATTACGGCACTGACTGGCGATAAAAAGAGCCTATTTTCACCAGGAGCTGCAAAAAATGACGCACTGTAATCTAACGAAAGCGGTAAAACTTCTTCAAAATCAATTTGACGATTTGCGTTTATGTCATCAGGATTGTCACGATACGTTCTGCCGCACCCTTCATAACTTGGACACAAAACAAAGTCATCATTTGATACAAACTCAACTGAATAATTTGCTAGACTCGTTAGTGAGATATCTAAACTATTGAGATCTGAAGTTTCAAACGTTTGTCGTTCACCACTTGCGTTATTTGTAAGTATCAGCGTGCCAGCATTTGACTGCCATGGCGCAATGTAGAAGTTTGCTGTCGAGGTAGTTTTAATCACGACTTGTTCGGGTACGATGTTTTGCTCTGATGAGCCTCCGCATCCTACCAAAAATAAAAAAATGCCTAAGGGCGCTATTCTTTTTACCATGCTTTATCCTTAGAAATTCACTCTAACAAACCAATTCAAATTTGCATAATATGCTTCGTCTAAATCTAAGCTATCAGTTTGCAAAGTTAACCCTATATATTCATTTTCGATTCCGACTAAAAATGCCTGGCTGTTACTCTCATATCCACCAAGTAGTTTCCATGTATCTGCAAAATGATAGCGTCCAGTTACTTGAGTAAACGTGTCACTTTTTATTTGTTTAGCCATTAAATGCGCAGAGAATGCGTTGTTAATACGATAATTTAATGATGCTTTTAGTCGTACTGGCATTTCAAATGTATGATCAACCTCATGACCATTCGCTGAGGTAGTAAGCCTTATTGTAGGCTCAGTAATGATGCTACCACTCTCACTTTCAGTGAATGGCACTTCGGTTGTATAGCCTTGAACAAAACCCGCCTCTTTATATTCTGTTTCATACGCGAGGTCTTGAGCTTGTACATTCAACTCCAGCTCTGGTGTAATTTGCCAATTAATATTTAGATCGAAGCTATAGCCTAAACCGGTCGGGTTTTCATCTGAAGTAAATCGCTTAAAAAGTAGGTCCTTAGAGTAATAATAATCAACCTCCAAAGCTCCTTGAATTTCATCACTAAACACCGTGCCATCGACCTTGGCGTCTTGGAAATGTGCACTTGAAAAAATGGTGATTTTGGGGGTAATTGTCAGCGCATTATTATCTAAAAATTTAAAATCATAAGCGACAAAAACACCATTAGTAGTTGCTTGTTTGCCGTCTAAAAAATAACGATAATCACGTTCTTCAAACGGCAGATCATTTTTTTCTGTGTGTAAGTATCGTGCGGTATCAGGATCAAATTCAAGCAAGTAATCAAATCGACTTTGTACACCCACTGTATAATTTCGGGTTTTAATACCTAACTCAAAAATATTAAAAGTAAACGCACTATCTCCGCTTTTTAAAGGAGCATCAAAGTCATCTATAAAAGACTTTACAGGTTGAGATTCAGTGTAAACTTCTGCATCTAGGGTGGTGAAAAAAGTAGTTGGCTCTGCGGCAGCTGTAAAGGAAGAAAATAAAGAGCTTGTTATAGCCATAACAAGTAGTGTTTTTTTCATAGTTTATCCACTTATTATTATAAAGGGGAGCAAGCTCCCCTCTTTTTTATACTGCGTTATTACTTAGTCATGTCTAAAAAACTAATATCAGTGTAGTCAATAACTTCACCATCAATATATTCTATAGAGATACCATTGGTAATTTCAGTCACTGTACCAAACTTCATCATTTTCCCTGAATATAATGCATCAACAGAACCAGAGAAGTCAGCACTTTCAACAGCACTGAGTGACATCATATAAGCAATATCGTTATGAAGCTCTACGCTGACCATGTATGTTTCCATCTCATCAACAGCACTGTCTAAGCCAATCATCGCCGTAAATTCAGTGTCACCGGTCATACCTGATGCTTTAATATTAGCAAGACTAGTTAGATCAGAGCCTTCTAAACTTAACATCCCCGTAAAGCCAGAATCGCCATCAGTTACTTGAACTCGAGACCATGCTTCGATAGTTTCAACTTCACCATCCACTAATGTATCTGAAGATATCTCATCGTTAAATTTAACAATCAAACATGAATCAGATAAATCTGCAGCGATCTTACCGTCTTTTACATCAACACAATCTTGCGTTGCTTGCGCTGTATCCTCAAGCGTTTCAACGATAACGGTGACTCCATCTTCGGTGGTAACTGTACCACCAAATGCGAACACAAGTGTATCTGTTTCAATAACACCATTAACACTGATCATTTCAGATGTTGTGTCGTTAGACAACGATAACTCTAACGCATCTTTATCAAAGCTGTATGTCCATTCAGGGAAACGAGTAGACTGTACATTGTCGGCTTCGTCACCTAAGTCCCAAGCTTCTGTTAGAATGTCGTAGATTACTTCAGCTTTATCAAAAAGTGCTTTACCGCCTGACTTCGTAAGAATCGTTGCTTGAGTAACAGTCTCTGTTCCCGCTTTCACGTCGACTAATACTGTGAACTTAGCAATTGCATCCATAGCAGTATCATAAAGCGCTTGTGCTGCTAATAGTGCATCATCTGCGTTTTCTGCATACATAGCGGCTGACTTAAGTTCAGCTGCTGCAGTTTCGAGTTGCGCATCTGCCATTGCAATATCATCAGCTTCAGTGGCGACTTTCTTGAATGCTGTGGCAGCATCTGTTGATAAATTAGACGCAGAAATTGAAGCCGCAGCTTTCATTTGCGAGTCTGTTGCAGCCGCTATTGCTTGTTCTGCTGCCTCTAAAGCCGCAGTCGCACTTTCAAGGTTTGATACATCAGCAGCTTCAACGGCGATCATCGCAGTAGCCAAAGTTGTATCAGCTGTCATTGCAACCGTTGCGGCTTCAAGTGCAGCAGCTGCTGCAGCTACCGCATTCGCTTTCGTTACTTCAAACTCTAAACCTAATGCCGATACCGCTTCATCTGCTCGTACAACTTCAGCTTCGATACTTGCAATCAATGACACAACGTTGTCGTATTCCTGTGCTACCGCATCACGGACACTTGCAGCTTGATCTGCAAGTTGTTGGTAATCACTATTTTTAGCTGCAAATGCCGCAGCTGCTTTCGCAATACCATTCATCTTAGATTTAACTGATTTTAATTGCTTCTGCCATACCGTGTAAGTATCTACATTACCATTTAGTAAATATACCGCTGAACTATATGCTATTACTTGCTCATTGGTCTCAAGTCCTGCATCACCTAATTCAGTAACATCGGCAAGTGACGCTTGCGCAGTATCAATAAGAGCCATCACAGCATCTAGATCAGCTTGGGCTTCAATCACTTTTTCATTTAGTTTTTGTGCAGCTTTCGAATCAAAGTCATCCCCAGCATCACATTCTTCACCAGAACAACCAATCTTACTTAGCGCATCTTTTACATTCTTAGCTGTTTCTTTAAGCTCATCATCAGCGCCTGCTTTTTTAGCGTCTTTTACTACTTTTTCAACAGCTTTCGTTGCTTTCGATTTTAGTTTTGCGATAGCGTCAGGGTCCGTTATACCTAAGCTTTGAGCTACCGCGGCAAAAGCTTCGTCAACACCTTCACCTGTTACAAGGGCTGCAAAAATTAAACTCGTATTAATTACCGATTGTTGTAATGCCGCAGCAACCGCTTTGACAGTATCATCATCATTATCGGCGACTTTGCCATCAGAAACACCTTTAGCAAGCTGTGACATCAGTTCATTAAGCGAACCGTTTGTACCCGTGCCAGCCATTGATTGTAGAGATATAGCAGTTTGAATTAGCGCTAATGTACCCGCGTCTAATGAATCACCGTCTTCAAGTTCGGTAAAATCTACCGCACCACCTGTTGAAATATCAGCTAACAAGGCTGCAGCCTCAATGGCAGTATCAGGACCAAGTAGTTGAATTAATGTTTTTAGACTTGCTTGAGAGATTGCGTCTTCAGAAATTGCTTCACCGTTACCCGCACCTTCAAGTAGAAGCTCTGCAGCAATACTGGTAAACAACGTTAAATTAGCAAAATACTGAGTTGACTTATTTTCGCCGTCAGCATAACTCATACCACGAACAGATGCCGCTGCAGCAGGAGCACTTATAAATTTAACAACTTGCAATGTTACATCGTCTTTATACCACTCGCCGAAATCGATGTTGCTATCACCATTATTTTCCATGCCCGCTTCTTCTGATACACCTGGTGCTGTATCGTAGTCGCCACATCCTGTGAAAGAGTCACATTTGACCATACTGTCATCACCTTCAGATGAGGTTGTAACTGTGATATATAATGGTCCAGTAAAATCATCTTCAACAAATAGTGAGTAACCACCATTCATTGCCGTTAAAACTGACTCTGGGTTTGCAGCAAGAACTTTTGCTTTTGCCATCGCATCAGCTTCAGCTTGTGTGTTAGCAGTTGCTGTAAACGATTCGTCTGCAGAAGCTGCTAAACGAAATGCAACCGGTATCATCTCTCCTGCATCATTCATCGTTTTGACAACGACCGCTGCGTTTGATAATGAGCCTTTTACAGCTCGACCTGTTACTTCTGTTCCAAAGCTTGCAGAAGCTGAACCTTCAAATGTTTGAACCGGCTTGACTGTTTCTTTTTTATTGTCGTCGTCAAACCAATTGCAACCCGTTAACCCAAGTGATAAAGCAACAGAAGCTGCTATCGGGGTAAATTTATTAATTCGCATTGTCGTTATTCTCCTTAATGGCTACTTCTGTAGCTTAGCAGTAATAAAATACTAGGTTACAATTTATTATCAAACATTAATTAAACGTAACCAAGAAACTATGCAGGCATAATTCCTTTTTATGGCGTGACAAAATAACGGATGTTTATGACATTCATAAGAAAATGGAATATAAAATGCAGAAATACACAGAGTATTTCATCTAAGAAATAAAAAATAAGACATTGATTTTCATTAGGTTACATAAAAACCCTCCGTAAATTACAAAAAGAAATGTGAATAACTAAAAACAGTGCCATAAGGCGTTATCCCTGTTTACAATTATTCACATTTACAATGTAACTTTTTGTAACTGAAAGCTGTTAAGCTGGCACTCTTACCCACCCTTCCATGAGTACTCGCGCACTGCGGCTCATACTGGCTTTTGTTACTTGCCAATCTTCACCAACTCGTTCTGCTGCGGCTCCCACTTTTAACGTACCCGATGGGTGCCCAAAATTTACTTCATGGCGCTGTCCGCCACCTGCAGCTTGATTTACTAAGGTGCCGGGTATCGCAGCTGCAGTGCCAATAGCAACCGCTGCCGTGCCCATCATGGCATGATGCAGTTTACCCATCGACATAGCACGAACGAGTAAATCAATATTGTCGGCTGTTACTTCTTTTCCACTGGATGCATGGTAGCTTTTAGCGGGTGCAACCCACGCAACTTTGGGTGTATGCTGGCGTGCTTTCGCTTCCTCTACGTGCTGAATTAAACCCATTTTTAGCGCACCATAGGCACGAATTGTTTCTAGCTTTTCAAGGACTGAAGCATCACTATTGATAGCATCTTGAAGCTCAGTACCGTCATAACCGATTTCACTGGCATTAATAAATACAGTAGGAATACCCGCATTAATCATGGTCGCAGATAGTACTCCAACGCCCGGAACGTCGAGTTCATCAACGAGATTACCCGTTGGGAATAACGCGCCTTCACCATCAGCCGGATCCATAAACTCAAGCTTTACTTCGGCTGCAGGGAATGTCACACCATCTAGTTCAAAATCACCTGTTTCTTGAACTTCACCATGGGTAATGGGGACATGTACAATGATGGTTTTACTAATATTTACTTGCCAAACTTTAACTTCTACAACGCCGTTATCTGGAATCTTGCTGGCATCAACCAAGCCATTACTCACCGCAAATGCGCCCACTGCAGAGGTTAAGTTACCGCAGTTACCACTCCAATCAACGAATGCCTTATCGATAGCAACTTGACCAAAAAGATAATCAACATCGTGATCGTCCTTGCTGCTCTTCGATAAAATAACGGTTTTACTGGTGCTTGATGTAGCTCCCCCCATACCATCCGTTTGTTTACCGTATGGATCTGGGCTACCAATAACGCGCAGAAGTAAATTATCGCGTGCTTCACCTGCCTCTTGGGCAGGTTCAGGTAAATCAGTTAAATTAAAGAACACCCCTTTACTGGTGCCGCCACGCATATAAGTAGCAGGCACTTTAATTTGTGGTTTAAAGGCCATAATTAATGCTCCTCAGACTCTAAAAAGTCTTGAGCAAAGCGCTGAAGTACACCACCAGCTGAGTATATTGATACTTCTTCGGCTGTGTCTAAGCGACAGGTCATCGGTACTTCAACCACCTCACCACTTGTGCGTGTAATGAGCAGAGTTAATGTCGCACCAGGTGTTGGCTCGCCTTTAACGCTAAAGGTCTCACTACCATCAATGCCTAATGTAGTTCGTGTTGTGCCCGCTTTAAATTCAAGTGGTAACACACCCATACCAATAAGGTTTGTGCGGTGAATTCGCTCAAAGCCTTCTGCAGCGATAACTTGTACACCAGCAAGACGAACTCCTTTTGCAGCCCAGTCACGTGATGAACCTTGACCATAATCAGCACCCGCCACAATGATGAGTGGTTGTTTACGCGCCATGTAGGTTTCGATAGCCTCCCACATACGGGTCACTTTACCTTCAGGCTCAATACGAGCATAAGAACCTTGCTTTATTTCACCATTTTCTTTAACCATTTCGTTCAATAGTTTAGGGTTTGCAAACGTTGCACGTTGAGCAGTTAAGTGATCCCCTCGGTGAGTAGCATACGAGTTAAAGTCTTCTTCGGGTAAGCCCATTTTAGCAAGGTACTCACCCGCAGCACTTGATGCTAAGATTGCATTCGAGGGTGATAAGTGATCAGTCGTAATATTGTCACCTAATACAGCTAATGCACGCATATCAGTTAAACTACGCTCACCAGCCAATGCACCTTCCCAATATGGCGGGCGACGAATATAAGTGCTTTGCGGACGCCATTGATAAAGTGGGTCATTGTCTTCACCATAATCAACACTTAAATCAAACATAGGCTCGTAAACCTTTCTAAATTGTTCAGGTTTAACGCTTTGTTTAATCACTGCATCAATTTCTTCATCTGATGGCCATAGATCCATTAAGCGGATTTCGTTGCCGTGTGAATCGATTCCCAATACGTCTTTTTCGATGTCAAAACGAATAGTACCTGCAATGGCATAAGCAACCACTAAGGGAGGTGACGCAAGGAACGCTTGTTTGGCATAAGGGTGAATACGACCATCGAAGTTACGGTTACCCGACAACACAGCAGTTGCGTATAAGTCACGGTCAATAATTTCTTGTTGAATTTTAGGATCAAGCGCGCCACTCATCCCATTACAGGTTGTGCATGCAAATGCCACAATGCCAAAGCCTAACTTTTCAAGCTCTGGTAATAAATTGGCTTCTTCAAGGTATGATTTAACCGCTTTAGAACCTGGTGCCAAAGAGGTTTTAACCCACGGTTTACGTGATAAACCTTTCGCGTTCGCATTGCGCGCAAGTAAACCAGCAGCAATCACGTTACGCGGATTACTGGTATTAGTACAGCTCGTAATTGCTGCGATAATACATGCACCATCAGGCATTAAGCCTGCTTCATTTTCAACAACCCCTGTGATCCCTGCTTTAGCAAGGTCACTGGTTGCAACACGACGGTGTGGATTAGATGGGCCCGCAATATTACGGCCAACGGATGATAAATCGAACGTTAAAACACGTTCATATTCAGCCGTTTTTAAACTATCGCTCCACAAGCCAGTTTCTTTTGCATAGGTTTCCACCAGCTTAACTTGCTCTTCTTCGCGGCCGGTTAGACGCAAGTAATCAAGTGTGTTGTCGTCAATATAGAACATAGCTGCTGTGGCACCAAATTCAGGTGTCATGTTTGAAATCGTTGCACGGTCACCTAACGTCAGTGCATCAGCCCCTTCACCATAAAACTCAAGGTAAGTTGAAACAACTTTCTCGTTACGTAAAAACTCCGTGATCGCAAGTACGATATCGGTTGCAGTAATGCCTGGTTGTGGTTTACCGGTAAGTTCAACACCAACAATATCAGGTAAGCGCATGTACGAAGCACGGCCAAGCATGACGCTTTCAGCTTCAAGCCCGCCCACGCCCACAGCAATAACGCCTAATGCATCAACCATAGGAGTATGGCTGTCTGTGCCGACTAAGGTATCTGGAAATGCAACGCCATCACGTTTTTGAATAACAGGCGACATTTTCTCTAAGTTGATTTGGTGCATGATGCCGTTACCCGGTGGAATAACATCAATGTTCTTAAATGCCGTTTTTGTCCAGTTTATAAAGTGAAAGCGATCATCGTTACGACGATCTTCAATGGCGCGATTTTTTTCAAACGCATCGGGTTCAAAACCTGCGTGTTCTACTGCTAATGAATGGTCAACGATTAATTGAGTAGGTACCACTGGGTTTACTTTCGCAGGATCGCCGCCTTTCGCGGCAATTGCATCGCGTAAACCGGCTAAATCAACCAGCGCTGTTTGGCCTAAAATGTCATGACACACGACACGTGCAGGAAACCACGGAAAATCTAGGTCACGTTTACGTTCAATTAATTGCGAAAGTGCATCGTTTAACATTTCAGGTTCACAGCGACGAACTAAGTTTTCAGCTAATACGCGTGATGTGTAAGGAAGTGTGGCGTAGCTGCCTGGCTTAATAGCATCAACAGCAGCGCGAGTATCAAAATAATCAACGCCGGTGCCTGCTAATGGTTTTCTAAATTCTGTATTCATGATGACTCTACTTGTACTTGGTGACGATGAAGGAAGTTGGGCTTGTTTTTAGTGTTTTTATGCCCTTTTATAAAAGGGCGGCTTGGCCGCCCCTGTCATTGGTTTGATTGGTGTTATTAACGCTCAGAAATTGGCGTATAGCTTCGTGCTTCTGGGCCCGTGTAATCAGCGCTTGGGCGGATAATACGGTTATTAGCACGCTGCTCTTTAACATGAGCAGTCCAACCTGTTACACGGCTCATCACGAAAATAGGCGTGAATAACTTCGTTGGAATGTCCATGAAGTGATACGCTGATGCATGGAAGAAATCAGCGTTACAGAACAATTTTTTCTCGCGCCACATAACTTCTTCACAACGAACAGATACCGGGTATAACACAGTATCACCCACTTCTGCTGCCAGTTTTTCAGACCATTTTTTGATGATCACGTTACGTGGGTCAGACTCGCGGTAAATGGCATGACCAAAACCCATAATCTTATCTTTGCGCTCAAGCATGCCCATTAATGCTTCTTCAGCTTGATCGGCGCTCGTAAAGCTTTCAATCATATCCATCGCAGCTTCATTCGCACCACCATGCAGTGGACCACGCAAACTACCAATTGCACCTGTCACACATGAATGAATATCAGACAAAGTTGAAGCACACACACGCGCTGTGAATGTCGATGCATTAAACTCGTGCTCTGCGTATAAAATGAGCGAAACATTCATTACTTGCTCAAATAATGCCGATGGCGCTTTGTCATGTAACAAATGTAAGAAATGTGCGCCAACCGAATCATCATCTGTTTCAGTATTAATACGTACACCGTCATGACTAAAACGGTACCAGTAACAAATAATGCTTGGGAATACAGCCACCATGCGGTCGATTGCATCATTGGCTTCACTAAAATCTTGCTCCATTTCTAGGTTACCTAGCATAGAGCAACCCGTACGCATAACATCCATAGGGTGTGCATCTTTAGGAATATTTTCTAGTACTGTTTTTAGTGCGTCTGGTAAACCACGAAGTGTTTTTAACTTAGCTTTATATTCAGTAAGTTCTGCGGTTGTTGGTAATTCACCGCGCGATAGTAAAAAAGAGACTTCTTCAAACTGGGCTTTATCAGCCAGTTCACTAATATCATAACCACAATACGTTAAACCAGAGCCTGACTTACCTACCGTACACAGAGCTGTTTCACCTGCTACTTGACCACGTAAACCTGCGCCGCCTAATGCTTTATCTACCATGAGTGTTCTCCTTCAATGTTGTCGTTATGATTTTTTAGCTGAGAAAAGGTTATCAAGTGTATTTTCATATGAGTGATAGTCTAAAAACTCATATAACTCAGCACGTGTTTGCATATTATCGATTTGGCTTTGTTGTGAGCCTTCGTTAAGAATAGATGCATACACGTTAAGTGCTGCTTTGTTCATGGCTCTGAATGCACTTAATGGGTAAAGCACCATTTCAACACCCACTTCACTTAACTGCTCTTTGGTATAAATCGGTGTTTGACCAAATTCTGTGATATTCGCAAGGATTGGCACATTTAACGCTTTCGCAAACGCTTGATAATCGGCTAAATCATGAACTGCTTCAGCAAAGATTGCGTCAGCGCCCGCTTCAACACAGGCTGCTGCACGGTCGATAGCTGCATTTAGGCCTTCTTTTTGGAATGCATCAGTACGCGCCATAATGTAAAAATCGCTATCCGTTTTTGCATCAACCGCGGCTTTAATACGGTCAACCATTTCATCTTTAGAAACGATTTCTTTATTTGGACGATGACCACAGCGCTTTTGTGCTACTTGGTCTTCAATATGAAAACCCGCCGCGCCCGCTTTCGTCATTTCTTTAACTGTACGCGCAATGTTAAATGCCCCGCCCCAGCCTGTATCGGCATCAACAAGAAGCGGTAAGTCGGTAGCGCTGGTAATTCGACGAATATCTTCAAGTACGTTGTCTAGGCTGGTCATGCCTAAATCTGGCATGCCGTATGATGCATTAGCCACACCAGCGCCTGAGAGGTATAACGCTTGGTGGCCTGTTTTTTCAGCCATCATGGCACAATACGCATTGACAGTGCCGACCACTTGCAGTGGCTTATTGTTGGCTATCGCCTGTTTGAACTTTAATCCTGCTGACATTGGATAACTCCTATCTTTGAACGGTCACAGCTCTTTGGCTGTGTCTAATTTTTAAAATTAATCTGTGACGGTTTGACGACAACTCGGCTATTTTTTTGCCGCGTGTAAATCAAACTTAGTCTGTATATTGGCCTGAGATGCACTTATATGGCGCTTCATTAGCATTTCAGCTAACTCCCCATCATGATTTTCAATGGCATTAATAATTGCAAGATGCTCATCAAAAGCCTTTGATACGCGAGGCCCCGCCATGCCCATTTGTACACGGTACATACGGATTAACTGATACAACTCATTACATAAAAGATGAATTAAGTGTGCGTTTTTAGAGCCTTTGATTATGCGATAATGAAAATCAAGGTCACCCGCTTCTTGGTAGTAAGATTCACCTTCTTTGACACGTTGTGTTTGCAAGTGTTGATTAAGTAACTGCTTTAAACCTTGCACTTCTTGTGGCTCCATATTGTCGGCAGCTAAACGACACGCAAGCCCTTCAAGCGCACTGCGAACCTGATACACTTCAATAAGTCGCTCAGCAGTCAGTGCCACAACACGACAACCCACGTTTGCTTTACGTTCAACTAAGTAGCAACTTTCTAAACGATTAAGTGCTTCACGTAATGTAGCGCGACTAACACCATAACGCTTCGCAAGTTCAGGCTCAGAAATTTTACTACCCTGTTCAATAGTGCCTTGAACTATTTCACGGCGCATGTCGACAAACACTTGGTCTGACGCTGTCGTTATCGTGATATCGTTATAGTTATCGTTGGCTTTTTGCTCTGTCATAGTCACTTCTTTAAACGTGCTGAATTTAGATTGTCGACAATTAATAACGTCACTATGCGCGCTATCGTATAAACTGTCAACCTTCAGACCATGAAAACAGCCTAAAAAAACAACCAAATGTCGACATAAAGTGATATCTTTTGAAAATATTGACCATAAACAGTGTTTATAGGGGTGAAGTGTCGACAGTTTAGTCATACGTGTAAAACTATAAAAAAGTCCCCCGTACACATCAAAAATGATATGATCAGCACATTATCACGTGACTTGAGAGCCCTTTCGTGGACGCTAATACATTTATTCCCGATTCATTTATTGATGATGTAAAAAGCTACCTTCCTGCACATTTATCCCTAGACGATTTTATTGCTGCCTGTAGGCGCCCGCTCAGACGCTCTGTACGCGTTAATACATTAAAGATGTCTGTTGAAGAGTTTCAGCGCCAATGCGCACGCAAAGGCTGGGAGTTAACGGCCATTCCGTGGTGCGAAGAAGGGTTTTGGTTAACGCGACCAAGCGAAGAGGAATCCGCTCTTGCCATAGGCAATACTGACTTGCATTTAAGTGGCGCTATGTATGTACAAGAAGCAAGCTCAATGCTCCCCCCGGTTGCACTTAGAACAGAAGTACAGCACAGCGATGCGGTACTTGATATGGCGTCGGCGCCGGGTTCTAAAACATCACAAATTGCCGCCATGATGAATAATCAAGGGGTTTTAGTCGCGAATGAATTGTCGTCATCACGCTTAAAAGTACTGGCTGCCACACTTAAACGCATGGGCGTGGGTAACTGTGCGCTGTCACATTTTGATGGTGTGATCTTTGGTGATTACATGTATGAATGCTTTGATAGCATTTTACTCGACGCACCGTGTTCTGGTGAAGGCACCGTTCGTAAAGATGCAGACGCCCTTAAAAATTGGTCCATTGAATCTAACATCGATATTGCAGCGGTTCAAAAAGCACTCATTAAAAGTGCATTTTATGCATTGAAGCCTGGCGGTACACTCGTTTATTCAACCTGTACCCTAACCCCACTTGAAAACCAGCATGTTTGTGAGTATTTATTAGACACATTTCCTAACTGTGTTGAAGTACAGCCACTTGATTGTTTATTCGAAGGGGCAAATAAGGCGACAACCCCTGAGGGCTACTTACACGTATGGCCACAAACATACGATAGCGAAGGCTTCTTTATCGCAAAATTCAAAAAAGTAGCTTCAGTTGATAACCCGAATCAAAAAGTCAAAAAAGGGGCTTTTCCATTTACGGCGTTTGATAAAAAACAAAGCCAAGCATTTATGCAAACAATTAAAAAACAGTTCGGTCTAAAATCACTGCCAGGCAGCTTAATGCAGCGTGACAAAGAACTTTGGTTATTTCCTGAATCCTTTAATGCACTTCAAGATAAAATCAAATATTCCCGCTTAGGAATCCAAATTGGTGTGATCCATAAAGGGGGTGTGCGCTTAACGCATGAGTTTGCCACAGTATTTGGCCAAGATTGCGCTAAAAACACTTATGAAATGACAGCTTCTCAAGCAAATGATTACTTCAATGGTAAAGATATCCGTCTTGAAAAACCGGTTCAAGACAATGGTGAAGTTGTGTTATTGCTGTGTGGCTGTCCCGTGGGTTTAGGTAAATGGCAAAAAAATAAAATTAAAAACTCTTTACCACGCGATCTCGTGCAAAATACCCAGTTGATAACATGGGTATAACATGCGAATAAACGCTGCATAAACACGGTTCTACTTTGGGTAAACAAAGGTAACAACTTGATTTTAAACCAGTATAAAATTTGTACATTTATAGTGCAATTTTCATCTCATTAACTACACTTAAAAGTACTTTCTACTTCTCCCTACTGAATTTAGAAGGTGTTTTTTTAAAGTTAGCGCAGGCTCGCAAGAGCCACCCCCTAAGCCCAGAACAATGCGGATTCGTTCTGGGCGTTTTTTATTCAAAAGTCGCATAGCCAAACATAATCCTTTTTGATTTCATTAATAAAATAACTAAAAAGGATCCTCCATGTTAAAACCGCTGTGTGTATTATTTCCCGTTTTTATTAGCTTCCAAAGTATTGCGAAAAACAGCCAATACGAAGGCTTTAGCTATCCTAATAAGGCAAAGAACGCCATTAGTATTTCCTTTGATGATGCCAGACACAGTCAGGTAGACACAGGGTTAGCACTATTAGACAAGTATCAGGTTAAGGCCACCTTTTATGTCTCCCCTTTTAATGTCAAAGAACGCGTTGAAAAATGGCAAAAGGCAGTAAAGTCTGGGCATGAGATAGCGAACCACACTACCAGCCATTTATGCACCGGCAATTTTGAGTGGTTGCGTAAACAGGGGGGTTCTCTTGAGCAAATTACGCTCAAAGACATAGAACAAGATATTCTAAAAGCGCAAGACTATATCAAGCATACGCTGGGCATTGAACCAACCTCGTTCGCATATCCGTGTGGAAACACATTTGTAGGGCGTGGTGCTAACACAAAAAGTTATGTGCCTGTTATTGCCAAGCACTTCAAAACAGGTCGAACTTGGCTAGATGAAACCGCCAACAACCCTAATTTTACTGATTTTACTCAGCTTACTAGCTTAGCGATTGATGGCCTTACCTTTGAACAAATAAAAACCATGCTTGAACAGCACCGTACAAACAACAGCTGGATTATTCTTGCGGGGCATGAGGTGGGTAAAAGCAGTCAGTACACCACAGACAGCGAAGCACTTGAGAAGCTTATCGTGTATTTACAAAACCCAGACAATGGTTTTTGGCTTGATACCGTGAGTAACGTGGCTAAATATGTAAAAGCTAACCGACAAGAAATTGATTAATGATCATTTAAATCAAATTCAGTAATTTGGTTATCAGCGTGAATAAGCTCATACTTTGCAAGCAACCCGTCATTAAGTTCAATCAAGCTGATAGCCGCATTACTTACAAGGTATTTTTGCCCGTCGCCTTTAGTTTGATGTTTATCAACTTCCATCTGCCAGCGCTTAGTAAAAAAGTTAAGGGGGCTTTTCGGGGCATATAAAATTGAATCAAGCTTATCGAGTACGTTAATAAGTTTTCGCGGGAACTCATTTTTAATACCACTGGCCGTTAATTGCCAAATACGGTTTTTATGTTTCCCAAAGCGCTTTTGAACAGAAAAACAAAATGAATAATGGACATCGCCAGAAAGAATTAATGTTTCTTTCGGTGTATCTTCACGCCGAAATGTATCGAGTAACTTTTTAGCAGAGCCTTCGTGAGCCATCCAGTTTTCAACATCAACTAATAAAGGCTGACCACAAAAATTAAACATAGCCTGAATCGCTTCTATTGATTTCACCCCAAATACGGGCGCTGGAGAAACGATAATAACCTTATCATGCGAAAGTAAACTTTCTTCAAGTTCGGTTAAGCGTTCCCAGTCGAGTAAACCTGAAGGCTCATTAAAGTTTTGCTCATTACGCCAGCGATGGGTGCGCGTATCAAGCACCACCACTTTAGGAATGGTATTGAGCTCGTAATGCCAATAATTGAAATTGAGGATCAGCTTATCGAACTCTTTGAACTGCCATGTTTGGCCGTCAAAGCTTTTTGTGAACGCAGATAACAAAGACAGCGTTTTTTCACCCGCATCATTACCAATTCCTTGCATTAACCAATAACTTATTAAGCCGTTATTAACGATTCGTCGGCTGACTGGGTGTTGATAGATAGCGTGCTCCCACCCTGCCGTTAAATTCCAGTCATCTGTGACATCATGGTCGTCAAACATCATCAGGGTTGATACATTAGCAAACAACCGCTGTGTTTTATTCAACCCATCCGCAAAGCCAAGGAGTGCATCCTTTTCAAGCTGAAATTGCGTGGCGTGTTTAGGCGGCAGTGTTGGGCAATCTGTCTGTGCAAAATCAATTAGCTGCCACGAAACAGCACTAAAGTTAAGTATATAAAGTGCAATGAACTCTTGAAAATGTACTAAATGATTTTCAGCTTTTAAACTAGAAAAATGAGGCTCATCTTTTTTTAGCCAATAACCGACTCCCCATTTGCTGCGATTTTGCCAAGGCACTTTAGGTAAATAAAGATGGCGACTATAAAGCTGTTCGCTAAAACAAGCGGGTAAATTGAGCTTAAGCGGCGGCTCTTTAAAGATCCCAAACAGCGTTATGATTTTTTCTATCGCCAGTAACATCGGCCCTGCAACATCATCTGCGTATACTTGATCACCCGATAACAAAAGTAAATCAGCACCCGCGTTTAGCGATTGTCGCTGCTCATTTTGCCACGTGTCGGCTGCCACCAAACTATCTTTAGCAGGATGATGGGGGTTACGGCACGAACCATGTAAGATTTTATCGAGTCTATTAGGAATTACAAATGCAGGAAAATCGGCACGTTCGTAGCAAAATGCAGATAAATCGAGGCTTTTATCACGATCATGAAGTGAATAATAGATCAGTGAATCAACCCCAAATGGCTGTGAGGTTGGTAAAACAATGACATAGTAAAGAAAGAGAGCCTCGCCTAATTGAATGACCTCATGCTGACAGGTAGATTCAAGGCCCTCAAACTCAATTCTATAATCACTGTTTCGGGTTGTTACAAACTGAAAACAAACTTGATGAGGATCTGCACGGCGTACCATAGGCCCCATAATAAGTTGAGGTAAATTTGATACGCCGGTCATTGTTAAGCCCTTTTTGCTTGCTTAAACAGTGAATAGAAATTATCTGTCGTGGCGCTAGACAATTCGTTAAAAGTAAGCCCTTTTAACTCAGCAATATAATACGCAACGTCTTCTACATACGCGGGTTGGTTTGTTTTTCCACGGTATGGTACAGGGGCTAAATAAGGCGAATCTGTTTCGATTAAGAGCCGATCTAATGGGATTTTCTTCACAACGTCTTTTAGTTCAACGGCATTTTTAAATGTAACAATGCCCGAAATCGAAATATAAAAGCCCATATCAATCGCTTTCTTTGCCATATCCCAATCTTCAGTGAAACAATGCAGTACACCACCACATTTTTCAGCATTATGAGCGCGCATCAGGTTAATTGTGTCCTCACGCGCATCTCGAGTGTGAATGATAAGGGGTTTGTTAAGCTCATTAGCAACGTCTATATGCCCAACAAAGCTCTCTTGCTGAACGATATGCGTTTCTTTTGAGTAATAATAATCAAGACCTGTTTCACCAATTGCAACGACTTTATCGTGAGTAGCAAGGTTGATCAGTTGGTGTTTATCAAGTGCATCTTTTTGATCAAGAGGGTGTACGCCACACGAAGCGGATACATCTGGATAATCTTTAATTTTTTCAAGCATGCTTGGAAACTGCTCCAAAGTCACACTAACACATAAAAAGTGTTCGACTTGCTTTGCACGTGCGTTTTCAAGTACTTGGTCTAAATTAAGGTCGAGTTTGTCGAAGTCAAGACGGTCTAAATGACAATGAGAATCTACAATCATGGTACTACTTTTTTACATGGTATACGTCGGATTGTCAGAGTTTAACATAGTACCCAGCAGTTTTTCGATCTTGGCATTTAAATTGGTTTTATCGTCGATAAAGCTTATACCAATACCTGGCGGATTCGAGCTTTGTGCACCTTGTGGGGTTATCCAAGCAACCTTCCCAGTAATTACGTCATCTTCTAAAGCATCTGGTAATGTCACTTTTAAAGCCAATGAATGCCCCATTTCAAACCGCATATTAGTACGTACAAACAAACCACCATTTTTTATGAAAGGCATGTAACAGCGATATAATTCTTCTAAATCTTCGATATCTACTAATAATTCTTGCACAATATGTCCTAATTATGGCTTTCACGTAAAGAAAACGCTAGTTGCGAAATGGCCAGCGGCATATTCAAACCAAGCACATGTGAGCTGTTATAAATAAACTCAGAAATTGCAGATTGCGCTTTTTGATAGCTGAAAAAATCCATTCCCAATACTAATTGCGTTTTTAGATGCTCAGTTAAAAACAAAGTAAAGACATTAACCAAACTTGTATCTTTATTCAGTATGTCGACTAACGCACTGAAATTATGGCTGTCTTTTATCTCAGTTGCAAATTTATAGAGTGTATCAATAGACTCTAATTGCTGTTCATTTTGCCATTGTTCTACAAGGAGTGGTTGTTGCGAAAACAAACCTAACCAAGAATAATTAGGAATATCTAGGGAGGCTAACCATTGTGTCGTAGTTTCTATATTAACTTTCACTTCGTGCACAGCACAACGACTGAGTATGGTCGCAGGTAATTGCGCGATTTGTTCACAGGTTAATAATAGGTAGCGGTGTAAACTTGGCTCTTCAAGCGTTTTTAATAGCGCATTGGCAGCGGCTGTGGTCATTTTATGGCACTGCTCAAGTACAACCACCTTATTACCGTTTTGAGCAGCTGAATGGTTTATAAAATCGGTAATATCACGAATTTCATCAACACCGATCGTTTGCCCGTCTACTTTAACCACCCGTTTATCGGGATGCGTGCCTGCTTGATTTAACAAACAACTTTTACAATGACCACAGGCAACCAAATTATTGGCTGAGGCACATAACAAACCATCAGCTAACTGCTCTACTAAGCGCTGCTTGCCAACCCCTTTATCACCATTAAACAATTGCGCATGGTGAAAACGATGCTGAGAGTAGCTCTGTGCTAACTGCTGTTGTAAGGGTTCAAGCCAAGGCAATGGCATATTATTTTAAACTCTCAAAAAAGGTATCAAGTACCGTGGTGATGGCAGCATGCACTTCAGGCATCGCTTTATTTGCGTCAACAGTTTGAATACTGGGATCATGTTCAGCAAGTGCCAAATAACGCTCACGTGTACGTTCAAAAAAGCCGAGCGCTTCTTGTTCAATTCGATCAAGTTCTCCGCGTCCCTTCGCACGTGCAAGTCCCACAGCAGGGTCAATATCTAAATATATTGTTAAGTCTGGCTTTAAGCCTTTTAAAACCATATCAGCAAAAAACGAGAGTTTTGATTGCTCAATACCACGACCACCCCCTTGGTAGGCTTGCGATGAGAGATCATGACGGTCTCCCAGTACCCAGGTCCCTTTATCGATTGCAGGTTTAATAACATTCGCAACAAGTTGAGACCGTGCAGCGTACATAATAAGCAATTCTGTCTCACCCGTTATTTGCTCTTCATGGGCCTGTTTTACAATGTGACGTAGTGCTTCCGCCACAGGGGTACCACCTGGCTCACGTACATTAATAAATTCAACCTGCTTGTGCTGTAGGTAAGCTTGGCACACGGCGATTGCCGTTGATTTTCCAGCCCCTTCAAGACCTTCAATCACTATAAATTTCGCTGTCATATGACTCTATTCTGGTTATTTGTTTAATTGGTACTGCTGCACAGCACGATTATGCTCTTTCAATGTTTTTGAAAATTGATGGCTCCCATCGCCTTTCGCCACAAAATAAACATACTCTGACTCAGGCGGATTCACCGCTGCAAGTAATGCCGCTCGCGATGGCATGGCAATCGGCGTTGGCGGCAGCCCTTTAATTTTATACGTATTATACGGTGTGTAAGTGGTTAAATCTTTACGTTTAATATCACCATCAAAGTCGGCTCCGATGCCGTAAATTACCGTTGGGTCTGTTTGTAAGCGCATATTGCTCTTTAACCGATTCGTAAAAACAGCCGATATTAAGGGCCTTTCACTTGCAAGCCCTGTTTCTTTCTCGATAATTGAGGCAAGTATTAGTGCCTCATACGGTGAGTTCAAGATTAAATCGTGTGCTCTATTTTGCCACGCATTATCGAGCTCTGTTTGCATTTTAGAGTAGGCACGCTTTAATACACTGCTGGCCGTGTCTTCACTATGATAGTGGTACGTATCAGGGAATAACCAACCTTCTAAATTTTCATCTTTATTGCTAATTTGCTTTGCTAAATTCTCTTCATCAAGGTCTTGCTTTAAATGAGTTTGCTTAGCAATGTTGGTAATTACTTCTCTCAGTGGTTGCCCTTCAATAATAGTAAAACTAAAGCTGACTTGAGCGCCTTGATTAATGCGGCGAATATTATCGATTACAGAGGTAGAATCAAGCTCATACAAGCCTGCTTTTAAATCCGTTAAGGTCGGGTCTAACTTTGCAAGCACCTGAAATTTAAAACAACTGTCAAGCCATTGCTTACTTTGCCACTGTTTGCATAATTGATTAAATCCTGTTCCGCGGTCCACTTTAAACAGAGTGCTGTTAGTAACATTTAATGGCATACTCAATGCTGCTTGAAGTTGTTGATAGCCAATACCACAACATAGCAATGCTAATAAAAGCACGCTAACAATGACTTTTATCACACATTCTCCTTGGCAAACTGGGTCGCTAATAATGCTTTACTTCGAGTAATGTCAAACTGTGTATCCATAATGGCTGCAACAGGCACAACACCCATTAAGCTATTACACATAAAAACCGCATCCATCGCTAATAACTCTTCTACGCTAATTTGTTTAAACTCAATTGCTAACTTAGCACATAACGATTTTAGGTAAACCCCAGTAATCCCACAGTTATTTAATTGTGGCGAAAAAATCTGTTCATTTTTTATCGCAAATAAATTAGCAGCAGAGCTTTCTATTACATTGTCATTAATATCAAGCACCACAACATCGTCGCAATTAAGTGTGTTCATTTGATTTTTAATGAGCACTTGCTCGAGGCGGTTTAAGGTTTTTAAACCGGCAAGCACAGGCTGATGTGCAAGTTTAATACTGCTTATAGCGAGTGAAACCCCCTGCTCTTGCCATGTTTTATAATGTGCAACAGCAGGTAATACCGTGATAAGAACTTGAATCGAAGGCGCTTCAGGTAAGCCGTAACCTCGGCCGCCACTGCCGCGGGTAATAACAATTTTTAAAATGCCTGATTGCATATCGCCTATGGCCTGAAGCGAGGCATTTTCTATTGCCATGAAATCTAAAGTTGGGAATGCTAAGCGCGCTGCACATTCTATTAAACGGGCTTTATGTAATGGCCAGTGCTCTATACTGGCATCATTAATGCGAGCCGTCGTGAAGAAGCCATCACCATAGTTAAGACCACGATCTTGAAAGCTGACCATGGTGTGGTCGTTGGTTATAATTATTGTTTGTTTAAATTTACTCATATAAAAAAGCCCAGTTAAACAACTGGGCTCTTCTTAATTTAGTCCGTTGTTACCGGCAATTATACCTTTTTAAATAGCAACGAGCCATTAGTACCACCAAAACCAAACGAATTACACAGTGCATAATCCAATTTAGCGTCACGTGCCGTGTGCGGTACATAGTCTAAATCACACCCTTCATCAGGGTTATCAAGGTTAATTGTTGGGCTTACTTTTTGGTCTTGTAAAGACAAAATAGTAATAATAGACTCAACAGAGCCCGCTGCACCTAACAAATGACCCATCATTGATTTAGACGAACTAACCATCACATCTTTTGCTGCATCACCAAAAATTGATTTAACAGCCGATGTTTCAGCTTTATCACCTGCATGCGTTGAAGTACCATGCGCGTTAATGTAGCCCACTTGGTCAGCATTTACTTGTGCATCTTTCAACGCATTTTCCATAGCAAGTGCTGCCCCAGCGCCATCTTCTGGCGGTGAGGTCATGTGGTAAGCATCACCACTCATACCAAAACCTACAAGCTCTGCATATATGTTTGCACCACGCGCTTTTGCATGCTCATACTCTTCCAGTACGATAACACCTGCACCATCGGCCAGAACAAAACCATCGCGGTCTTTATCCCACGGACGAGATGCGGCTTGTGGATCATCATTACGTGTTGATAATGCACGAGCTGCATTAAATCCGCCCATACCAATTGGCGTAGATGCTTTTTCAGCACCACCCGCAACCATCGCATCAGCATCACCGTATGCAATCATACGCGCTGCGTGGCCAATGTTATGCAAACCTGTTGTACAGGCCGTAACGATTGAGATATTAGGACCACGTAGCCCATGCATGATCGATAAGTGACCCGAAATCATGTTAATGATGGTCGACGGTACGTAGAACGGAGAAAGCTTACGCGGACCACTGTTTAATAGTTTTACGTGGTTTTCTTCGATTAACGTTAAACCACCGATGCCCGAACCCACTGCGACGCCAACGCGTGTCGCGTTTTCGTCAGTGATTTCTAAGCCAGAATCTTGTAGTGCTTGTACACCCGCTGCAATGCCATATTGGATAAACAAATCCATTTTTTTTGCATCTTTCGGTGACATGTAAGCTGATGCATCAAAGTCATTCAGCAAACCTGCGAATTTGGTGCCGAAACTTGAGGTATCGAAATGCGTGATAGTTTGAATACCACTTTTACCGTTTAACAAACCTTGCCAAGTAGATTCAACATCATTACCTAGCGGTGTCAACATTCCTAAGCCAGTTACGACGACTCGACGTTTAGCCACGGGTTGCCTCCAATAAGGAAATTATTTTAGGTGGGGTGTATACCAAAATATTCAGTATCATTCTTTAGATAGACTAAGGGCAGCCTAAAGCTGCCCTTAAAATCAAAATGCGATTGATTACTCAGCGTGAGCTGTAACGTAATCGATTGCAGCTTGAACTGTAGTGATCTTTTCAGCTTCTTCGTCTGGGATCTCAGTGTCGAACTCTTCTTCAAGAGCCATTACTAGTTCTACAGTATCAAGTGAATCAGCACCTAAGTCGTCAACGAAAGAAGCTTCATGTTTTACTTCTTCTTCTTTAACACCTAGTTGCTCGATAATAATTTTCTTTACGCGTTCTTGGATGTCGCTCATTCTTCTTTCCTTTATTAAATACGCCAATGCGTTATTTTCAGATTGCGGCGTAGTTTACGCCGCATAATTCTGTGATTCAAGGATTTGCTGATAATTACTTATCTGGTCAAACCTCTTGATTGGTATTTGTTCATTTATCGCTTATTTTCATAGCGAATTCAAGTATGTTTAAAGCAAGATCACAAAAAATTCAACATTTTTCGATAATCTTTTGTTAGCACTTTGGTGCTAACATTCATTAAACCATGTACATCGCGCCATTTACGTGCAATGTTTCACCCGATACATACGCAGCTGCGTCAGATGCTAAATAACACACTGCGGCTGCAATTTCTTCAGGCTGACCTAAACGACCCGCTGGCACATTTGCAAGCGTGGCTGCTTTTTGCTCATCGGTCAGCTCATCAGTCATGTCTGTTTGGATAAATCCAGGCGCTACAACGTTAACCGTGATACCACGAGACGCCACTTCGCGTGCAAGTGATTTAGTAAAACCAATCACACCTGCTTTTGCTGCAGCATAGTTTGCTTGACCCGCATTACCCATCGTGCCTACAACTGAACCAATGTTGATGATACGGCCATTTTTCTTTTTCATCATAGGACGTAAAACAGCCTTAGATAAACGGAAAACAGAGCTTAAGTTGGTGTCAATAATGTCATCCCACTCGCCGTCTTTCATTCGCATAAGTAAATTATCGCGCGTAATACCCGCATTATTTACTAATACATCAATATCACCTAAATCAGCTTTGATCGCAGCAAGTGTTGCTTCAATCGACTCTGGATCAGTCACGTTTAACGCATAACCTTTACCATTATCGCCTAAGTACTCACTGATTTTTGCAGCACCTGATTCGCTTGTCGCTGTGCCCGCAACTTTTGCACCTTGTGCCACTAAGGTATTCGCAATCGCTTTACCTATACCGCGGCTAGCACCTGTGATAAGGACAACTTTGCCCTCAAGAGAAAATAAATTTGTCATTCTATTCCTACTTATTTCGCTTCATCAATCGTAGCTTGCGTGTTTACCGCTGCGCATACCATTGCTTTATCAATACGTTTAGCCAGACCCGTTAATACTTTGCCTGGGCCAAATTCATAGCTTTGTGTAATGCCTTGCGCTACAAGGGCCTGTACAGTTTCAGTCCAGCGTACTGGGCTGTAAAGTTGACGTACTAGCGCATCTTTAATTGCTTCACTTGATTGCTCTGCTTTAACGTCAACATTATTAATTACATCACACTTAGGTGTATTAAATGTTAAAGCGGCTAAATCAGCGGCTAATTTTTCTGCCGCAGGTTTCATTAATTCACAGTGTGAAGGCACGCTCACAGCAAGTGGTAAGGCACGTTTTGCACCTGCTTCTTTACACGCTTCTGATGCGCGTTCTACCGCGGCCTTGTGGCCTGCAATAACAACTTGACCAGGTGAATTATAATTAACTGGTGAAACCACTTCGCCATTAGCCGATGCTTCACATGCGGCTTTAATTTCATCATCACCTAAACCGATAATAGCTGCCATAGAACCGGTACCCGCTGGTACTGCTTCTTGCATATATAAACCACGGTTTTCAACAAGCTTGACGGCTTCGCTTAAACTAACAACGCCTGCACAAACAAGCGCTGAATACTCGCCTAAACTGTGGCCAGCCATAACAACGTCTGCATCAGGGTTTGCTGCTAACCATTGGCGGTAAATTGCCACACTGGCAGTTAACAAGGCCGGTTGTGTACGATGGGTTTGATTTAATTCTTCTTCTGGACCATTAAGTACAAGTGCAGCTAGATCATAGCCAAGCGCGTCTGATGCTTCTGCAAATGTTGCTTTAACAATATCAGAATCGGCTAAAAGTTCAGATACCATGCCCACAGTTTGTGAGCCTTGACCTGGAAATACGAGTGCAATTTTATGTGCCATACTTTGCTCTTATCATTAAACAAAAAAATAATTCTTTTGTAGGCAGCATAACAAGCTTTTTAAATGCTGCACTACTTTATTGTTGGATGTGTTTGCTCAAAAATCGCAGCGATTTTTTCAGGTAGTTGGCGTTCGACTTCCCGCACGGCTTCATCTATAGCAGCATGGAACGCCTTTGCAGAGGCATTACCATGGCTTTTAACAACAATACCGCGCAATCCTACCAGACTTGCGCCATTATACTGGTCGGGGTTCACCCGCTTGTAGAGCTTTTTTATCACCGGACGCAATAAAAACGCCAAACATTTGTATAAAAAATGTTTGTGTAAGGCTTTCGTTAATTTATGCATGATAAGTTTGGCAATCCCTTCACAGGTTTTTAATGCCACATTACCTACGAATCCTTCGCACACAATCACATCGGCTTTACCACTGAAAATATCGCTACCTTCACTGTAACCTGTGTAGTTGAGATATTTACATTGCTGCATTAGTTGTGCAGCTTGCTTTATTCCCTCATGCCCTTTGATATCTTCAGAGCCAATATTTAATAAACTAACGCGAGGATTATCACAGCCAAGCGCTTGTCCTGCGACCACAGAGCCCATAATGCCAAACTGATAAAGTGTTTGCGCATCGCAATGCACATTGGCCCCTAAATCTAATAGATAAACGGGATCTTTTCGCTCAGTAGGGACAGCTGAAATAAGGGCTGGTCGTTTTACACCCGGTAGCATCTTTAATACATAATGCGCCATAAAAAATAACGCGCCAGTATTACCCGAGCTTACACAGGCTTGCGCTTCACCCGATTTAACTAAATCAAGGGCAACTCGCATTGAGGAATCTTTTTTTGAACGAACAGCTGAAGCGGGTTCACACGCATTAGTAACAACTTCACTACAATGACGAATGATTAATCGCGGATGAGAAAGCGAATCAAGTGCTTCAAGTTCTTTAAGAATAACTTGCTGATTACCACATAAGATCAGTCTTAAGTTGGTATTAGCATTTACCGCTCTTACGGCGGCGGGGATAGATGAACGGGGGCCGTAATCGCCCCCCATCATATCTAACGCTATGGTTAGATTGGTCAGCATATAGCAATCTCTTAGTTAGAAATTACTTTAACGCCTTTATAGTAACCGTCAGCAGTTACGTGGTGACGACGGTGAGTCTCACCAGAAACTTGGTCTACAGTTAAAGTTGGACCACTGATCGCATCGTGTGAACGGCGCATGCCGCGTCTTGCACGAGACTTTTTGCTTTTTTGTACAGCCATTAGTCTTCTCCTAAGAATCTTTCTTAAGTTGTTTCAAAATATCAAATGGATTTGGTTTGTCATCTTTTGCTGATAATTTACCAAAGCTTGTAGGCTCTGATGAATAACTGCACGAGGCTTCGTTGTGTGTAGGCACTATAGGAATTGCCAAAATCAGTTCGTCTTCGATTAACTCAAACACGTTGATTTCGCCATTTTCGTCCAGTTCTACTTCATCGTAACCTTCAGGAAGATGATCTGACTCTGCATCCAAACCGACTGGCGAATACACAAAGTCTTGATCCAAATCCAACCCTAATTCACCATTGCAGCGTTGACAAGTTACGGTTACATGTACTGATAAATTACCACTTATCACTACTAAACCCTGGTCATCAATTTTGCAATGAATCTTTACCGCTATTTCACCTGCTTCTTCCTGCACAACTTGCTCTAAACGAGAAAGTTTTTCAAGCGGTACAATACCGTCATACGTTAAACGATGTTGTGCTGCTTTGCTGGGATGAAGAGTGATGGGAATTTTCACCTTTTGCATAGGGGCTGCATCATATAGATAGTTAGTTGGTTAGTCAAAGTAAAAAACCAATTTTAGTCGGTTTTTAACGATCTTCTGCTTTGTTTTCGGATTCATTGTGGCTTATCCTTGCCAAAAGACATTTTATACCCAGAATATTTTATGAAACCAACACTTATATTAGCGTCAAGCTCACCATTTAGACAGCAATTATTAACTAAATTAAATCTACCTTTTGAAAGTTTTTCACCTGATATCGATGAATCAGCGCTAGAAAATGAAACGCCCTCGCAACTTGTTAAGCGACTAAGTGAGCAAAAAGCGCGTGTCGCAGTTGAACATTTTACCAATGGCTTAGTGATAGGCTCTGATCAGGTGGCCGTTTTCAACAATAAAATACTAGGTAAACCACACAATAAAGAAAACGCCGTTGCGCAATTATCCGCATTTAGCGGCCATACTGTGAGATTCTTAACGGGTTTGAGTGTCTTCGATATAGAATCAAATAACGCAATCACGACGGTTGTGCCATTCGACGTGACTTTTAGAACACTAACACTTGAGCAAATTGGCGCATATTGCGATGCTGAGCAACCTTACAATTGTGCTGGCAGCTTTAAAAGTGAAGGATTAGGTATTTGCTTATTTGACAAGCTCAGTGGCGATGACCCAAATACACTTATTGGCCTGCCACTGATCACATTAACTAAAGTACTGGCTGAGTTTGGTGTTGATGTACTGACTCTTCAGCATGAGATGTCAACACGCTAAGTAACTGCAAATACGAATCAACGACAGTAATCGGCGCATGTTGTTGCAACTGCGCCTTGCTGTGGGCACCAAAGCTCACACCAATACAGGCAATACCAGCGGCATTCGCCATCGCCATATCCAATTGGCTATCGCCAATCATCACGGCATCACTTTTCGCTATGCCCTGCTCGCGCAAAATTTGCTCCAGCATATCAGGGGAAGGCTTTGACATAGCATCATCTGAGCATTTTACGTTCATAAAATACTTACCGAGGCCCGACTCATTAAGTAATCTATCAATACCTTCACGTCCTTTACCAGTAGCCACAGCGAGCTCTATACCTGCGTCTCTTAACTGCGTTAATACAGGTTCTACATCTGCGAACAAAGGTGTAGGTGTGGCATCTAATTCACGATATTGTGCTTTATAACCTGCAACGAGTTCATCGTTTAAATGCAAATAAGCAGGAAAAAGTACTTCAGTGGCCTTGGTTAGCGACAAACCTATTACATCTTTCGCTTGTTGCTCTGATGGAACTGGAATACCTAAATCTCGCGCAGTATTTCGCAGGCAGGTCACAATTTTTGGCACAGAATCCATGACTGTCCCGTCCCAATCAAAAATAGCGAGTTTAAACCTGTTCATTATCAGCACGTAACTTTTTAATACAATTACTTAAAGCTTTATCTAACGGCGCTTCAACATGCATCGTTGTTTCGTTTTTAGGGTGGATAAAGCGTAAATCATGCGCATGTAAAAACAACCGATTTAACCCCGTTAACTTATTAACGTATTGATCAAATTCAGCCACACCATATTTATCATCACACGCAATTGGGTGACCTTTGCATTGCGTATGAACACGGATTTGGTGAGTACGCCCAGTCACCGGCGACGCTTGCACCAGTGAACACTCTGCATAACGCTCTAGAACACGGAAACGTGTGTGCGACGGTTTACCTTCGGTATTGTCTACACGCACCACGCGCTCACCAGACTTTAAAGTATTTTTACGTAAGCCTTCAGTGACGTTTTTAGTTTTCGCATCCCATTGCCCATCAACCAGTGCCCAATAATTTTTTTCCATGGTTTTTTCACGCAACTGCTGATGCAAGTGTGTAAGCACAGAACGGCGCTTTGAAATAAGTAAACAGCCTGAAGTATCACGGTCAAGACGGTGAACCAGTTCAAGGCTGCGCTCTTCTGGGCGAAGTACTCGCAGTGCCTCGATTAAGCCATAACTTAAACCACTGCCGCCATGCACCGCCATTCCTGACGGCTTATTAATCACCATCAAGTATTTATCTTCAAATAAAATGGCCTCTTCAAGCTGTTTAACCTTATCTAGCTTTTTCGGCACAAATTCATCTTTTTCGGCCACTTTTATGGGCGGAATACGAATAACATCATCAAGTTGTAATTTATAAACGGGTTTAATGCGCTTTTTATTTACTCGCACTTCACCTTTACGAAGAATTTTATAAACTGCACTTTTAGGCACACCCTTCAGGTGAGTAATAAGAAAGTTATCAATGCGTTGACCTAAGTGGTCTTCACCTATGGTAACAAATGATACTTGTAAGCCGGTTTTTTCTGACATTGCCTAATCACTGATTTAAGTAAATAATTTAGTTGCTAACGCGGTTGTAATAGTGGGATAATCACCGCTGCGAACATAAAGTTTGCAAGTAACAACGGTGCTTTTTACCACATTAAAACATTCGTGATGCATATTCTGGGTTGCCGATCATACAGATCCGCGCTAAGTTTTCCAAAGCTTTTATAATTACCCAGCCAACACGAGCGTTCAATTATCGGCGATGCGCGTAATATATTGCCTGCATAATTTGAGCACGAATGCTGATTAATGAATAGAAAAAGCAATTGAACAAGATAAATTGTCTGATAGTGACGACGTAACAACGTCATTCAGAGTAAGCTGTTGTAGCAAGACATTGAATTAAAATTTGAACATGGTCGACTTCGGAACAGAACTCGTAAATTAAAACCGTGAAAGACGCGGCAGTTTTGGCACCAAAAAGAATTTAATAACGTGACAACATGTTATTGTCAGCCACACCATAGACACGCTCAATGTAAGCGAACAACGTCGGTTTTTGATTTTAACCAGTCGTGAGATTGCACAAGAATAACCGTCAAAAACCACTGAACAGACGAAATGATATCGTCATGTCAGCGACAGAAATTAGTAGAGTAACAATATGAAACGTATGCTAATCAATGCGACGCAGCAAGAAGAAATGCGCGTTGCACTGGTTGATGGCCAGCGCCTGTATGATTTAGACATAGAGAGCCCAGGTCACGAACAAAAAAAAGCCAATATTTACAAGGGTAAAATTACCCGTATCGAACCATCACTAGAAGCAGCCTTTGTTGATTATGGCGCGGAAAGACATGGTTTCCTTCCACTTAAAGAAATTGCACGCACATACTTCCCACAAGGCTATACATTCCAAGGTCGTCCGAATATTCGTGACGTAATCAAAGAAGGCCAAGAAGTAATTGTTCAGGTTGATAAAGAAGAACGTGGCCAAAAAGGCGCGGCACTAACAACCTTTATAAGCGTAGCTGGCAGCTATTTAGTGCTTATGCCAAATAACCCTCGTGCCGGCGGTATTTCACGTCGTATTGAAGGTGATGAGCGTACTGAACTAAAAGAAGCGCTAAGCCGTTTAGAACTTCCTAAAGGTATGGGGCTCATTGTCCGTACTGCGGGTGTTGGCAAATCATTCGAGGAACTAGACTACGACTTAAAAGCGCTTTTAGTTCACTGGGATGCCATTCAACAAGCTGCAGATAGCGGCCCTGCTCCATTCTTAATTCACCAAGAAAGTAACGTTATTTTCCGTGCTATCCGTGACTATCTACGTCGTGATATTGGTGAAATTTTAATTGATAAAGCCCGTGTTTTTGAAGAAGCTAAAGCGCATATTGAACGCTTCCGCCCTGATTTCATGAGCCGTGTTAAGCTTTATCAAGGCGATGTGCCATTATTCACACATTACCAAATCGAAAGCCAAATTGAGTCAGCGTTCCAACGAGAAGTTCGCTTACCTTCTGGTGGTTCAATCGTTATTGATCCAACAGAAGCGCTTACCTCTATCGATATTAACTCGTCAAAAGCAACCAAAGGCGGTGATATCGAAGAGACCGCGCTTAACACGAACCTAGAAGCCGCTGATGAAATTGCACGTCAATTACGTCTACGTGACTTAGGTGGTCTTATTGTTATCGATTTTATCGATATGACACCACCTCGCCACCAACGTGAAGTTGAAAATCGCCTGAAAGATGCTGCACGTCCAGACCGTGCTCGCGTACAAATAGGCAAAATTTCACGCTTCGGCCTTCTTGAAATGTCGCGTCAACGCCTGCGTCCATCTCTAGGTGAAGCAAGCCAAGGTCCGTGTCCGCGTTGTAATGGTCAAGGCACTATTCGTTCAAACGAATCAATTGCATTGTCTATCCTTCGTTTAATCGAAGAAGAAGCAATCAAAGACAATACATCGCAAGTAAACGCACAAGTACCTGTTGCGGTAGCTGCTTACTTATTAAATGAAAAACGCCGTAGTGTGCACCGTATTGAAAAACGCCATAGTGTTGATGTGGTCATTATTCCAAATCAACACATGGAAACACCGCACTATGAAGTAGTTCGTTTACGCAAAGATGAAACGATTGAAACTGTTAGCTATGAGCAAGTCGTTGCACCAGAGCCAGAAGCATTTGAAATGGCTAAAGCACCCACAGCACCGGTTCGTGAAGAGCCTGTGTTAAAGGGTGTTGTTATGCCAACAAACCCAGCGCCACAAGCTGCTCCAAAAGCTGAACAACCAGCTCAAGACGTTAAGAAAAGTGACGGTGGTTTATTTGCAGCCATTGGTAAATGGTTTAAATCACTCTTCAGCAACTCTGAAGAAGAGACTGAAAAAGAGCAAGAAGAGAAAAAAGCGGCACAACAGCGCAGCAACAACCGTCGTAATAACGACAACCGTCGCAGAAGCAATAACCAACGTCGTCGTAATAACTCTCGTAATAAGCGTCCTTCAGACGTTGAAGCGAAAGAAGAGAAACCGGCCACTACTTCAGCTCCTGAGCAAAAAGAAAGTAACGAAAACCGTAATAAGCGCCGTCGCAATTCGACTAACCGAAAGCGAAATGAAAAGCGTACTGATGACGTAGAAACAACGTCAACAGAGGCAGTTCAAGAAACGCAAACGGAGCAACCGAAAGAGACTAAACCTAAGGTTCGCCGTCAACGTCGTAATATTCGTAAGAAAGTGCGTTTACAAGACGAAAATGCCGAGGAAGTAAAATCAACTCAGAGCAGTGATACTGTTCAGGCTGAGAAAACAGACAAAGCAGCAAAACCTGCCAAACAGGCGAAAGAAGCGAAAGACGATGTAGTACCAGAGGTTAAATCTGAAACGCCTGCACAGACTGAGGTTAAAGCAGAAAAACCTGCAAAAGCTGACGTTAAATCGGTTAAAACAGAAGAAACCAACACACCGGTTGAGGAGCAAAATGTAAACGCTGAGTCAGTTGCTGATGATGAACAAGCACAGCCGCGCACACGCTCACGTCGTTCACCTCGTCACCTTCGTGCAGCTGGACAACGCCGTCGTCGTCCTGAGCAAGATGAAAAGCAAAATGAAGATAAAGGTGACACACCTGCCTTTATTCCTGTTGCGGATCAAGCTGCTGCTGAATATGAAGCTGAATTAAAAGCTAAACAAGCGCAAACTGAGAAACCAGTTGAAGCGCCTGAATCAGCTAACACTGATGAGCCAGTTAAAGCTGAAGAGCCAGTAAAAGCTGAAGAACCAGTAAAAACTGAAGAACCAGTGCAAGCTGACGAACCAGTAAAAGCTGAAGAACCAGTTAAAACTGAAGAGCCAGTACAAGCTGAAGAACCAGTTAAAACTGAAGAGCCAGTACAAGCTGACGAACCAGTAAAAGCTGAAGAACCAGTAAAAGCTGAAGAACCAGTAAAAGCTGAAGAGCCAGTACAAGCTGAAGAACCAGTGCAAGCTGAAGAACCAGTAACAACTGAAGAACCAGTTAAAGCTGACGAACCAGTAAAAGCTGAAGAACCAGTTAAAGCTGACGAACCAGTAAAAGCTGACGAACCAGTAAAAGCTGAAGAGCCTGTTAAAGCTGAAGAGCCTGTTAAAGCTGAAGAGCCTGTTAAAGCTGACGAACCAGTGCAAGCTGAACAAGCACCTAACAATGAAAGAACAGTGTTAGTTAAGGGTTCAGCAAGCGCTGCAATGGCAAAACCTGCACCAGTTGCAGACAGCGAGCCAGTACCAACACCAGGTGCTATGGCACACGATAAACGTGAAGCTATTCCAGACAGTGGTTTACGCGCAGGTTCAATTAAACCTGCCGGTAAAGCCCGTGCTGATATGGCTAAAACATTATCGGCTGACTAGTCTAGCTGTTATATGAAAAAAGCCGCGTTATGAAAATAACGCGGCTTTTTTGTTTTAGATATATACACTATATTTCGATTATTTGGGTTCCGAAGCCACTGGCGTATCCACCCACTAACACCTGACTCACACCTTGTTTGTCTGATCTAACGCATGCTGAGATATGTGAGGCACATCCCATAAGTCGTCCTTGTTCAAATTTGAAATGATTAATGTGTTCAGAATAAAGATGCCTAGTTAAGTAACAAGCAAGCGCACCACTCGCGCTCCCTGTTGCTGATTCTTCTGGAATACCCACTAAAGGTGCAAAGTTTCGACAACTTGCAGTCAGCTTTTCATGCGCATCGTAAAGCTCAAATGCATGCACACCAATCACTTCATGTTGTTTACAAAAATCACTGAGAGCAGCGTTATTAACTTCAATTTTATCGAGATAGCCCCGTGGTACAGGAACGATAATATCGGGTAAACCTGTTGTGATTACGTCTATCGGTAAAGCCGTTGATGCTAAAACCGCTTCATCAACCCCCAATAATCCAGCGACCTCATGATACGCAAAGCTGCCGAGGTATTTAGGTAAGGGTTTGCTCCATCGTAACTTGACCGTCATTGGCAATCGTTATTCCGAGTAGACCCGCTTTGGTTCTCTGCGTGTAATTACCCGCAGCTATCACACATTGGTTGAATAGAGTCGAAAATACAGCAAGCGTAGCATGACCACAAAAATCGACCTCTTCTGTTGTGGTAAAAAATGACACCGAAAAATCGACCTCTTCATCGTCTGATACAAAGGCCGTTTCTGAAAAGCCCACGGCTTTCGCAATAGTCAGTTTTTCCGCATCAGAAAGTTTATCCGCATTGAATACAACACCGGCAGGGTTACCTCCGCTTCCATCTGCAGTAAACGAGTTAACTAAAAATGCTTCTACTTTCATTCACACAACTCTCTTTTTAGATTTAACGAATCAAAGCTACAGATTGTGTCAATATAGATAGTATTGTTATAGTCAGTACCAATATAGATATCACCGATATAAAGAGTACTGATATAGAGAGTACCGGTATAGACGTTGAATATCCGTAGTTGTAATTTATAGCTTTGCGCCTTATTCTCAAACAGCACTATCAAATCTTGCGCAGTGCAACTTGTCTCACCTTATCTGTTGACGAGATGGTACTTTGGATATGTGCTGCAATCATAATGACTTTATTTAAATTTGCCTACAAACTAGCCCATTGTTGTTTCAGTCCTACTAGATGAACAACACCTAAAGATAAACAAATAATTGAACTCCAAATCCAAAACTCGGGAGTTCGACCTTGGGGTGACTTTACAAACAAAAAACCGACGATGCCCCGGGCAATATAAATGAACGTAATTAATATAAGCGCTAAACGCGTTAATGGGAGTTTGAAAATAATCCCAGCAGCAGAAAACGCATACATTGACCACATTGAGAGCACGAGTGTAATGCCACTGGTTATAAGGGTTGGTTTTATACTACCTTGCTCAGATAGTAGCGCCATTTGTTCCCCCGCACCAAAAAAGCGATACCACGGTGCGCCAAAATAAATACATCCAAGATGCAAAATTGCTACGATTCCACTTAATACACCTGCAATAATAAGAAATATATTCATGCTTTTAAAATCCCTTGTAAACAACTCAATAGTCATAATAGAAAAACAATAGCATTAAAAAGCGAATAAAAATTTTAAATATTTTCGTGCTTATTTAACTTCTATTCACCTAAATATTGCACAAGCCCTGCAAGTAAAAATGCCAACCACAGTAATGAGACTATTGCAGAAAATAACAAAGATGGTTTAACAGGCTTCCGTCTACATAAAGTCTTAATTGTGCTTAGAACACTTATAATGCCTATAAACGGAAAGCACAAAACTGTTAGTACTACCCTCAAGCTTGGCTCTGCAAAAAATAAAGAGAAAAAACTAGAACCTTTATCTTCGAACTGTTCAAGTTTTAATGTTATATAGTAAATATAAATGGGCAAACTAAAAATAATAAATATTAGAGCAAGAGAAAAATAAAGTTGATACATAGGCTAGACATCCTTTTCTAACTAAAACTAAATAATGGAATAATCAATTTGAGAAAAAACAGGGATAAAACCTTCTCATATTATCCACGGAATACTTTTGAAATGGATTAATTTTTACCTTAATATCACCTTCATCGAATAATCCTGTAGAATTAGCGACATGATAGATTTGTTCAATAATACATTCTTCATGATGGGATTTCAGGATACTTTCAGAGCAGTCCATTATAAAGTGTGGCATTAGTTCTCCTAACTAACATTTTCATTTTAACAACTTGCTAAAAAATGGGTTAAATGTGCTCAAAATAAAGAGCAGTATTAAAAGAAATTTACACCTCAAAACCTTTTCTTAGAATACGTCGTAATCATCTCAGTAGATTAGCGGTTATTTTGTCTCTGTTACAGATAAATATTAATAATTAGGCAATTATATTTTTCAGCATCAGAAAGCTTATCCGCATTTAATACAACGCCTGCAAGGTTCGCGACTGTGCCACCTGCAAATTTGCTACAAATGCAGTTACCATCATTACACGCTTCTTTTATATAAATTAAATACTAAGGCCATTGCACTTGCTCTATAACGTAACGATATGACGCCCATGCTTTATAGATCGATATTAATATTGGCTGTTTTTTATAAACTACGTGAAATATAAATACGGGTAATTGCCAAATAACAACTATGCTAATCTGTATCACTAAAGCGATAAACACAAACTCTGTATTACCTAAGAAAAACAACAGCAACAGACTGCTATTTAATAGCAAAAACACCCACACACTGCGCAGTGCTGCCTTTTTCAGGGTTTGTAATTGCTGCTGATTCAAATCTGACACCATCAGACTTGTTTGTTACACCCAAACATCATTCGCTGCGGTCAGTTCACCACCAGCTTCACCGGTATTTACCACGCCTTTCGGCTCAACAAGCATAATTTTACATTCAGTCTTCGCGTGGGGTTTATGTTCAAGCCCTTTAGGGATTACAAACATTTCACCCGACTCTAAATTTACAATGCCATCTCTAAATTCGATTTCTAGCTCGCCTTCAATAACAATAAACACTTCATCAGTATCAGGGTGATCGTGCCAAACAAATTCACCTTCAACTTTAGCGAGTTTAAATTGATAGTCGTTCATTTCTGCAATTACTCGCGGTGACCAATGTTCAGTAAATTTAGAAAACTTCTCTTTAAAATTAATTGCTTTGTAAGTCATAAAATCCCTATTCGTAAATTTAATTTGAGGGTCGAATAAATCAAAAGACTCATCTCATTTATCTCTGTTATCTTCACTTTCAGTGACAATTAAACTCTGGATATACGCTTTATGTCGTCTTGAGGTTTTGCATATAACGCCCCATAAAAAAGAGGCTATACTATAAATCTTCTTAATGGCTCTAATTGATGCAGATAGCGAGTGAATGTGTCCTTAGGTCTCTCTAAATTATTTGCCGCAAGTACCCTAGATGCCATACCTCTGTGATTACTGCCATGAGTTAACAAATGGATTAGAATCTCTGCCACTGACATCTGCCCTGTATCACCATCAACAAATTTAAATGAAACAACCCGCTCTAGTTCTTCTTGCTGTACTGTTTTAGAATACTGAACTAACCATGAGTCATTTTCATCTACCCTCTCGCGCAACTCTAAAAATGTTGGTGTTTCAACGGTATTATCATCACTGTATTTTTCAGGTTCTCTCAAAATTCGGCTAATAAACAGGCTATCGACGACAGTTGTGTGATTTAAGATTCTGACGAAAAAGGTTGCATCACTTTCTGGAAGCCCTGAAAACTGCTGTTCTCCTAAATCAAGCAATTGAGTATTTGCCCACTTTTTGTAGTGAAACGCCTTAGAAAAGTCCCTATTCATCCTTACGTATACGCCAGCTTTTTACCAATCTTGACCGATAATACCCTAAAAGATTAATACCTAATAATAAACTGTCTTACTGCAAGCCTTAATTATTAAACAATAAAAAGCCCAGCAGTAACTGGGCCAAAAGTCTGTCAATTTTGTCGAGGTTTACCCAACTGTCTAATGCCTTAACGCATGACTTTATTTAACCTTCTTCTTGCTCCATAAAGCGTTGCAGTTGGTCTTTTAGGTTAGGTGGAATACCTTTAATCACAAGTGTGTCTGTTGCTTCATTATATGTAACGCGCTCGCCTAGGTGTTTGCGCTCAAAGCTCACACTTACGCCACCACCCATACCAGAGAACTTAACCATGCTCGTTACCGTCTTTTTATCAACAGGGAACGAGTCTTCCAAATCATAGTTTTGTTCTTGGCAAAAGCTGTCAAATGGGCTGTCATCACTTTTAGATAATGTCGCCGATAATTCTTTAACGTTGGCATCTTCACCTGTGGTCATACAGTCATTACAGTAATCAAAAACTTGTTTACGAAGCTCATCTTTTTCTGATTTATCAAACTGTTGCTCTGATAAGTAGTCTTCAACGGCGTTAAGCATTACTTGGCTTTGTTGTTTAGGGTCAATACCCTCTTCACAACCTAAAAAGTCTAAAAAGAAATCCGCAACCTTACGACCCCGCACGCCCTTTAATAAAAGAAATATAGCGATTATCTTCCGCTTGCGTGTCCCAGGCTGTCAAATCGACACGCGCAGCTAATTGCATGCGTGAGATATCTAAGTGACGCGATGACGCTAAATCAAGTTCCGAAGTAATTGAATAATGTTCTTTAATATTGATCAGCGCAATTAACACATAATCACTTGCAACATATTGATAATGGCAAAAAACTAAATAACCAGTTTCGTTAAACGCATACTTATTTAGCTCTTCTTTTAATACATTTGTGGCCTGCTCAGTCATATGCCAAAAGCCCAGCTCATTGTTTCGATAGCTCTGCATTGCAGAAGCTACAACACTGTTTTCTCGCCACTGAATGCACAATACCCTTTACCCGGTTTACCATTGTAAGCATGGTGAAGCTGTTCTATGAATACAGCGACTTTGTCGTTAACAACCATTTCATCATTGCGTAAATGAATTTCAGTATCGTCGTCTTTTTTGTCTACATAATGAACGACTAATTTTTTAACATCTATTGTCATCTTTGTTTTTCACGCCTCTGGTGTTAAAATACGGGAATATAACTCTTTTTATCGAACCAACTGATGCCTATCATATCAAAATATTCTAATGAGCAAGTAGAACAAATCGTTGATCAGCTGATTGATGTACTTACAGAGCATAAAGCGCCTGTAGATTTAAGCCTTATGTGTTTAGGAAATTCTATCACGCATATTTTAAAAGAGCATGTACCTTCAGAGAAAAGACAAGCGGTTGCCGACAACTTTGCCAAAGCATTAGCGCAGTCGGTTAAATAAGATTTATGAATTTATCGCAACAAAGTCAATTTTCATCAAAAGTAAGTCAGCTTCTTAGTTGGGGCCATTGGTTCACCTTCGCAAATATAGGTTTACTGCTGTTTATCAGCTTAAGTTATTTATTTGCCGACAGTGCCCCCACTACTTTTGTGGGTTACCTGTACATGTTTTGTAACTTGGTTAAGCCACACAAGCTTTATTACGTTTATTGCCTTTGTTCTGACGATATTTCCGCTGAGTTTGGTGTTTCCTTACCCTCGACATATTCGGGGGATGGCCGCTGTAATTGCGACCTTTGGTGCATCACTGCTGACACTTGATGCCTACGTTTATTTCAACCTAGGCTATCATTTGAATTCATCAGCTTTACCTGAGATTGTGTCGTTATTGTGGCATCGTCTTACAGACTCCCCTGCACTCACGACTATTTTTGCGGGCGGTATCGTACTACTCATTTTAGCTTTCCAGTTATTAGTCAGTAATTACACTTGGCATCATCTGGCACGCTTAAAACAGTATAAATTCGCACGTTATGCTACGAGCACAATCTTAGTGTGTTTTGCTCTTAGTCACAGTATTCATATTTGGGCCGATGCTAATTTAAAATTTGATATTACTAAGCAAGATAATGTACTGCCATTATCGTACCCAACAACTGCAAAAAGCCTGCTGGCTAAAAACGATTTACTTGACCTTGACAGCTATAAAGAAGCTCATGATGTTAGGCTAGATCCGCACAATATTGATTATTTAGCACCGACGCCTCCAGCACAATGTGTTGATGAAACTACAGCAAAAATCGATATTTTAGTATTTTCAAACAACGACGCCCTTGAAAGCTTTGTAAATACTCAACCAAATTTACGTAAAACTGATTTATTCTTACAACCTATTGAAGTTGAAGATACGTTATTTAGCCTTGTTTATGGCTTACCGGCTTTTTACAAATCACCTATATTTGAAAAACAGCAGTCGCCTGTTTGGTTAAGCGAATCTCGCTCATTACAGGTAGAGGGCTTCGAACAATTTGAATTTATCAATTCAACCAATGAAGACTCATCAATAAGACTTGTCAGCGCAGATGAAACAACCACAGTGCGTAATAATGCACACGCTGTTTTCGCATTTAGCCTTGCTCAGCATAGCAACGGCATTGTGACTACGTCTCGCCTGTACAGCTCAGATAAAAAAGTTGTGCAAACAGACGGGCTTATTCAACCAAGTGACATAATAGCCACCAGTGTTGGGCATTATTTAAATTGCCAAACGCTCGCGAAACAAAGCATGCTAGGCAGTAATTTATATAAACGCCATGATGATACCGGCGTAAACTACTCTCAAAATGTGTTTATTGCATTTAAGAAAGATAGAATTACTTTAATTGACTCGGATGGTAATTTTAAAAACATCTCTGCAGCTCAGGGCTTTGCAATAGAGCAGCGACTTGATGTACCCTTTTTAGTGCAAAGCATTAAAAAACTAAAACGCTATACACCTTAGCCCTTTTGATTATTTGCTATACGAGCTGGCTTTATTATATTTAATAACACGTATTAAAGTAAGGACACGGATGTCATGAAAGCCACAATCACCGCGTTATTTTCCTCTCTTTTCATTACCTTTTCTCCCGCACTTACAGCGGCGGAATACTATAAATGTGTAACTGACAAAGGCACCGTATTTAGCCAATTTCCTTGTGGGAATCGCGCAACTAAACACCGCATTACAGTAACTGATCCTGATATACAAGCACCTGATAATTATGTTAAACAACTTAATGAACTGGAAAGAGAACAGATAATAAAGCGATTAGAAGCCGAAATTCGTAGTCAAAAACATCGCTTAGACATTTTAAGTCGCGAACGTGATAGAGCGCAGTACCAACAAGAGCAACGGCTTAACCGCATTTTGTCTGATTCACAAAGCAAGCAAATCAGCAAAGACATACAAAAGCAGCTAAACAGTATCAATAAGCAATACCAACGAGACGTAAAAAAGGCTAATAAAAAGCTGGCTGACTTAGAAAAAAAATTAGCACGCTATAATTAATTAACTTTACTATTGGGTTTCACTAATAAATAACATATTCTTAACACGGATAGAGTTAATGCTCTAAACACGACATTTCAGCCGTTTCGAAGGAGTTTGTATGCAGCCACAACATATTGCGGAGTTAATTTTATCTGGCTTTCGTAATCACTATAAACTCTTCCAAGCAATAACAGCCAAAGCTCCTATCGCATTTGCCAACCGAGATTGGCAAAAAATTAATGAAATTAGTAAGCTCAGAATTAGCCATTATGATGATCGGGTTAACGAAACCATTACCAAGCTAAAATCGCTGAATGAACAACAAATTATTGAGCTCAATCAGACTTGCTGGCTCGAAACCAAACAAATATACCAACAATTTTTAAGCTTTCACCCACAAGCCGAGCTGGCTGAAACTTTCTATAACTCCGTTTTTTGTCGCTTATTTCACCGCCGCTATTTTAATAACGACTTTATATTTGTAAAAGCCACTCTCGCAGATGCTCCCGCCCTCCCAATGGAAGCTGAATATCGCAGTTATTTTCCTGTCGTAGATGGGCTAAGACCCACAATACGTAAAATTATTAATCAATTTGACTTCAAAGCCCCTTTTGTGGACCTTGAGCGTGATATTCGATTGTTGGTTAAGGCGTTTTATAAGCAAGCTCCCGATACACACCACCAAGCGTGGCACATGCGCTTTGATATCCTTCAAGCCCCTTTTTACCGAAATAAAGCCGCTTACATTGTTGGCCGAGTGGTGTCTGAAAGTGGCGTACAACCTTTTATCATTGCTGTTTTACACCATGAGGATAAAGGCTTATACCTTGATGCGTTGCTGACGAAATCATCACAAATGCGGGTTATCTTTGGTTTTGCCCGCGCCTATTTTATGGTTGAAACGCATGCTCCTTCTGCATTAGTTCGTTTTTTAAATCAATTAATGCCCAACAAAACATTGGCAGAGCTTTACAATGCAATTGGCTTTCATAAGCAAGGTAAAACCGAGTTTTATCGTGAGTTCTTACAGCATTTAAATAACTCAAACGATCAATTAGTTATTGCCCCTGGCACACCGGGTATGGTGATGATGGTATTTACTCTGCCATCCTTTGGCTATGTGTTTAAAGTGATTAAAGACACCTTTGGCGAAAGCAAACCGTTTGGGCGCGATACCGTGCTTAAACGCTATCAATTAGTTAAAAGTCATGATCGTGTCGGACGCATGGCCGATACTATAGAGTATTCTAACGTCGTATTTCCTCTGAGTCGTTTTGATAGTAAATTGTTAGCAGAGCTGCATAAAACAATCGGCTCTTCAATGATTATTGAAGGTGACTGGCTGATCATAAAACACTTATATATTGAGCGGCGCATGACACCATTAAACATATACCTTGAAAATGCCAGTGAACAACAAGCATTTGAAGCCATTGAAGAATATGGTCAAGCATTAAAAGAAATGATAGCCGTGAATATATTTCCAGGCGACATGCTATTGAAAAACTTTGGGGTAAGTAAGCATAACCGCGTTATTTTTTATGACTACGATGAAGTGCAATATTTAACTGATATGAACTTTCGTGCCTTACCAAAAGCCAAGTCATACGATGACTACTTAACGAATGAGCAAAGTTATTCAGTGGCACCGCAAGACGTATTTCCTGAGCAATTGTGCACCTTTGTTACGGCTAACCCTGTGTACAAACACTATTTATTAAGTACACACCCAGAGCTTGAAGACCCCGCTTATTGGCGACAAGCTCAATATAATATTAAGCAAGGCGTGGTAAGCCACATTTACCCTTACCCTGCTGCACAACGATTTATCCATTATTGGTAAACACCAAGGACACAGAATGAATATAAGTAAAATAGATTTAAACTTACTTGTTTACCTAGATACATTACTCAGAGAGTGCAATGTAACCAAAGCGGCTAATCAGTTAAGCATTACACAACCCGCAATGAGTAACGGTTTAAAGCGCCTGAGAAATTTATTTAATGATCCGATTTTGGTACGCACCAGTGAAGGGATGGTGCCGACAGAGCGTGCTAAAGAGCTACAACCTGTCATACGCGGTATTTTAATGACGTTAGAAGAAACACTCGCTCCTAACCGTGAATTTGAAGCATCTCAAAGCAAACGTGTATTTCGTATTATGGCCAGTGACTATGCGGCCAGTACCCTTGCGCCCAAACTACTTAGTAAGTTACACGAAGAAGCGCCTGACACCACGCTTGATATCCTGACCCCCAGTGACGTTACGTTTCATGACGTTGAAAACGGCAAGGTCGACATGGCAATTAACCGCTTTGAAAACTTACCCCAATCGTTTCACTACAAACAAATTTGGAAAGACAGTTTTTGCTGCTTAGTAAAAGCCGACAACCCTATTATTAAAGACTTCAGTCTCGATAGTTACTTAAAAGCGCGCCATATTTGGGTAAGTAAAACAGGTTTTGGTGTTGGCGTAGGTATGGATCCAAAAGATGTCCAAAAGTTAGGTTGGGTAGACGAAGCGCTTGCTCATTTTGGTAAGCACCGGAATATTGCAACCTTTACTCGAAACTATCATGTCGCCATTCACCTGGCTAAAGAGCAGAATTTAGTGGCCACACTGCCATCAAAAGCGGCGAATATTTATTTAGATGATCCGGGATTAAAAATTCTTGAGCCACCTTTCCCTATTCCGCCTTTTGAACTCGACATGATTTGGAGCCCTCTTTTACACCGTGATGCCAGCCATATTTGGCTTAGACAAAAAGTAGCTGAAGTGGCCAATGAGCTTAAGTAATATTTTACCTATTAACCTGTAATTATTGCTGGTACGCCTTTTTATATGGGCGTACCAAACTCTCTTTATCTCAAAATAAAAATGTAACACTCTGATTATTAATGATAATACTTTTATGTTAGGGATTGGAACATGCTTTGCTTCATGTAGAGAGCATTGTTTTAATTCAGTCTATATTATTAGAGAGGTCATTATGCAAACACATCAAGGACATGACGTTCATCATATTGCAGATATCATTCAAGTTATGAATAGTGGTATCGATTTTTATGAAAAAGCACAGGAAAAAGTTTCAGACCCCAGTATCGTCGCGTTATTTCAGCGCATGATCGATGCCCGTAAAGTAAGTATTGAACGTTTACAGCCATACGCCATCAACCAAACAGGTCACCGTGAAAATGGCTCAGACTTTGCGGTAGAAGCTCGTAAAGCTTACACATCTTTAATCACTAAACTCGGTGCAGACAAAGATGCAACCTACGTCAGTGAGCTTGAAGAAGTCGAAGACAAAACACTCGCAGAAATAAAAAGTGCGCTCAAAAAACCTCAACCCCACGACTGTGAAGCAGCGTTATCAAAAACCCTGCTAACTATTCAAAGCTGTCATGCCGAAATGAGTAAAATGAAAAAGCATTAACTGCTAATCATATGAAGCCCAGCATAACTGGGCTTCATATTGAAAATTTAAAGAACGTTATTGCCCAGTAATACGTTTTGAAAATGAAATAGCATAAGCAGTTGAGCGCAGCTTTAACACTTCATCTTCACTTGGCATAAAGCCTTGTGAAAGCAGATTTGGGTCGTAATTAGTTAAATCACACCCTGATTCACCCGTGGATTCTATCGTGAGCTTTCCTAAATTAACTGTTTTGCGATCAGCAGGCCATTGCACTGAAGGATCCGTTAATGCATCACCCGGCTCGGCTAATTCAGCTTGAAAACGGTAATGAACTTTCCCTTTCGCTAAATCCTCTTCAAGTCGCTTAGCAAGAAATGATTTAGGTAATGCTTTCATTTGTTCTTCAGTTAGTACTTGTTCTTGCGCTTCTGGCACCATGGTCCATCTAAAAGCTTGCTTAGTGCCCTTTTCATCAACCATGTAAAAGGTATGCACACCAAAATAACGTGAAGACACATACGATGCTGGCGGGTTATGGCTTTGTAGCCAATTAAATTGTCCTAACGTACTCGGGTTTTGCTCTCTGTATGCTTTCACTTTTGCAAAATCGATTTCACCTGTTTTTTCGTCAGGTACTAAGGTACTTAGCAAACCAAAAAATGCTTCAGGGCTGTTACCTGCAAATACTGGCGTAGTTAGCCCTGCAATATTGTGCACATCCCCATTTTCTAGCACAAACTGCACCCCTATTCCTCGCGGAGAACGTGATGTTTCATCAGCATTAGGGTTACCCCCACCCATAGAAAAACGAATATTTGCTTTTGACGGTGCGTTAAATAAAGGACTGATTGAATACTGTTTTGCTGCTTGATTAGGTGTAAATGTGCCCACAGCGCATACACCTTTGGCGTGACCTTTTCTAATTCCGGGCTGCTTACCTGAAAGCTTCTCAAATAAATTTATGAAATCTTGCCCGTTAACTGATTGCTCAGCAAAACTTGCTGTCGGTAAAACAAGGCACATAGCACAAACTAAAGACTTAATTTTTAGCATTTATCCATCCTTTAAACTTAGTTCCAACAACAATGACCTGACAAACCTCGAAATGATTTCATCAAAGTTAATAAATATTTTTACCAACAAAAACGCTACAAACATTTAATAAACTTAGAATATTTATTTAACTACAGTATTTTTAAAAGCTGCTAACTTTAAATTTAGGATCCGAAAAATGGCTGTGGCGCCCAGCATTTTAAAAATAATCCGTGTTCTTAACACGACTATGGCTAGTCCACTTAATCGTAAATTTTGTGGCTTGGTCAAAAACAACAAGGACCTAATTATGGTGAAACAACCTAAAAAAACCACTGCAAACGCTGATGTAGATATGACCCCGATGCTCGATATTGTATTTATATTGCTGATATTTTTTATCGTTACAACCTCATTTGTTAAAGAGCGCGCTATAGAAGTCAATCGCCCTTTAGCAAAACCAACTCTTGAAAACCCAAAAAAACAAGCGCAATTTACTATTACTGAAAACGACAGTATTTACTTTGCAAACCGACTTATAACACCAGAGCAAATTATAGCTAACCTCGCGTTATTTGCCGCACAGTTTGAAATGACACAGGTGCAAGTAACTGCAAGTGAGCAAAGCAGCCACAAAACCTTAGTCACCTTGCTTGATAAAATAAAACAATATCAAGATGTTCCAATCTCTATAAGCACGTCTCTATAACTAAAAAAGGGCCTAACGGCCCTTTGAAGGTTAAATAATAAAGGAATCGATAGGATTTTTAGAACTTATATTCTGCGCCTACGTAGTAGTACGCACCGTTAAAGCCAAAGGGTGCTGAGCGACGTGAATAAGTGAACACACCCGGGCTTGAAACAATAGTGTTTCCATTTGCATCAACAATGGTACCCGAACGCGAATTACCAATGGTATTCTTATCGGGGTAAACATCAAATAAGTTGTTTGCACCAATATTAAACGACAGATTTTCGTTAAAGAAGTAGTTAACTTTTACGTCAGTTAAGATTTCAGCGCCATACGTTTGGCGACCTCCATCTTCTACCGTGTACTCACCGTAACGATTAAGTGATAAATTGACCGTCCAGTCTTCTAGTCGGTAAAGTGCACTTAAGTTAATGCGGTCTTCGGGTTGCCACTCTTCAATAATCGATGTTTCTTGCGCAGAAAACACATCTTCAACCGGAATCGTTTCAAGCCCACTGCCTGCAGGGGTGAATAAATCAACGACATCCGTTTTTGTAAAGTTAGCAGCAAAAGTAAAATCAAGTGTTCCACCAAGGCCCTCGGTATTCCACGTTGCGACTAAATCAACCCCTTCGGTTTCTGTATCAGCGCCATTTAAGAAGAACTGTCCAGCTCCCGCGCCAGCGCTTTCTAACGCTGCATCTAATGTCTCGGATAATCCTTTCCCTAAACGATTACTGATCACAATACGGTCATCGATATCAATCGCATAGTAGTCAATAGTCAGGTTGATGTTATCTGTGACGTTGTAAACAATCCCTAAACTACGATTTTGCGATTTCTCTTCTTTAAGTTTAGGAATACCAATAGATTGCGCCAGCGTACTGTCGTTTCTAAAGGTGCCCACTTGCTCTGCAATTAAGTCACCATTTGGTCCAACAACAAACTGTGTGCTTACGTTATTAAAGTACAACTGCTGCATTGAAGGCGCTCTGAATCCTGTACTCACAGCCCCACGTAACGAAACATCTTCAGTGATTGACCAGTTACCCGCCAGTTTAAAGTTAACGGTATCGCCAAAACCTTTATAGTTATCGTAACGAAGTGCACCTGAGATAATCACATCATCAATTACATACGTTTCGGCGTCTAAATAAAATGAAATTACATCGCGTGACTCATCCACTGACGAGGCCGGATCGGACCCACCAAACCCTTGAGCACCACTTGCAGCATCAACACTTCCTATGCCGTCATTAAGGCCTGCATAAATACTTACCCCATCAACTGTATCGTAATCACGATACGCATACTCACTTCCCTCTAGGATGCGAAATTCATCGGTACGAAGCTCAGCACCCAACGCCAGCGAAAAGTGCTCGTAATCTTTGGTGTAGTCAAGATTGAGTGTTTGTAGTGATAACTCAAGACCATAGGCATACGCCGAGCGCGGGATCGTAGTTCGAATTTCGTCAGCCGTTAAGCCTTGCTCATAACGAAGGTAATTAGCATACGAGCCATTAATCGTATCGCTTGTGGTGTAATCGATGCTGTTTTCGCCATAGGTGTATGACAAATCAATACTCGCGTCATTATCAAATGATTTTTTGAAACCAACATTGTAGGACACGTCATCGATTACTGTGTTAATTTTTGGTAGAAACCCCATAGGAATGGTTGCATCGCCATCTTGTAAAACAGGGTTACCACTTGCATTGGCATTATGACGGAAGAATGCAGCTGATTCATTTTCACGGTTCGAATAAGTAATAAAACCATAAAGCTCACCACCAGCAAGTTCATAGCCTGTATTAACTGTAAGGGCAAATTGCTGTGAATCTGCATCACCAATTCTAAAAGTATCGCGCGGGGCTGTTAGCTCACGAGGATCGCCCGCGAGTAATGTGCCATCTTCAAGCTCAGTACAGCCATAAAATTGACATGAACCATGTAAGCCTGCACGGTTTGTTGGCGCACGATCTCGATAATTAATCGTCGTATTTAAATACCCTTCGTCGCCTAACGCAAACCCTTTATTAAAATCGATATTAACTGTTTCGCCATCGCCCTCTGAGTACTCACCATAATTAATCGCCGCTTTACCGCCTTCTTCTGCGTCTTTTAATACGATGTTGATAACGCCCGCAATCGCATCTGAACCATATTGTGCTGCGGCACCATCACGCAAGACTTCAATACGTTTGATGGATGCAGCGGGAATCGCATTCATGTCTGTACCGGCCGTACCACGACCAACAGAGGTATTGATATGAATAATACTTGCCTGGTGACGGCGCTTACCATTAATCAGAACTAACGTTTGATCGGGCCCTAAACCGCGCAATGTTGCTGGTCTTAACGCATCTGTACCATCGCTGATAGACGAGCTGGAAAAGTTAAATGAAGGCGCAATGGCTTGCAACATACGGCCAACCTCAGTTTGACCTGTATTTTCCAGTGCTTCTGCGCTTAAAATATCTACCGGTACAGGTAAATCTTCAACTGAACGCCCTGCGACACGGCTACCCACGACAGCTATTTTCTCAATATTTTCCTGTGCAGCTTGATCAGCAGCTACCGCCTGTGTATTCGAAGCAAGCAGTAACGGCACGACTGCAGCGCTGATCCCTGAAAGGTTTTTCATGTTGTTATCTTTCCTATTGATTTGTTTGAGTTTTATACTCAGTAAACCATTTTGATCAACAACCGCATCGAGCTCAGTGCCTTTTAGCATGGCATCTAACGCATCTAATTTGGTGTAAAAACCAAACACAGATTGCGATTGATATTGCTTTGCTAAATCGAACGAAAATATGACTGTTTGGTCGGTTTGCTTTGCAAATTCAATCAAAGCCAAATCAGCTCGTTGCGCTTTAATATCAAATTGCAGCATTTGTTTTTCAGCAGCGATGACTGTTTGACTTACATTCAGTCCATAAACAAAACAGGCCGCTGGTAACAAATACACATGTTTACTGCGCAACTTAACCAAACAGTTGAGAAAGAAAAATCCACTACATAAATTTAATTTTTTTGTGTTTAATTTTTTATGACAAGCAGCGTCTGCACCATTAACTGCATGAAATAAGTGTGCTCTCATAGGCAATATTAACTTTTAGTCGCTAAGGTCAAAGTAACACGATGTTCACCTAATCGTTGATGTTCAACAGCTAAGTTAGCGGCCAAAGAATCAAGTAAGCCTTTAATGTCGCCAGCTTTAAATACTCCCGCCACTTTCAATGTTGAGAGTTCAGGGTCAAGGAGTTCAAAGCGTGTTGCGGTGTATCGACTCACTTCCTGTAATGCGTCGCTGAGAGGCTCACCATTAAAAATAAGCATGCCATGTTGCCACGCTAAATCACGTTGCACATCATCTGCTGATAATTGTTTTATTGGCTCTGTTTTACTGTGTTTAATCAATGCTTTTTCACCTGAAACAACAACATTCGCTTTAAGTTTTTTAATATCGTTGCTGGTGTCTGTTGCATCTTTAAGACGATTAAAATCAGTGGCATCAACCTGAGTACTGGGGTCGGCAATCATCACTTTGCCTTCTGTTACAACGAGTTCTAGATCTGATGCCGTGTTCCGCTGCACGTTAAACACAGTGCCTAATGCCGTAAACGATTTATCACCCGCTATCACAGTGAATGGACGACTCGCATCTTTTGCAACATTAAATCGTCCTTCACCTCGATTCAAAATGAGTTGGCGACGATTACCTGTGTATGCAACTTCAAGATTTGTGTTGGTATTTAACTGAACAATAGTACTGTCTGGCAGGACAAAGGTGGCTTGTTCGCCGACTTTTGTTCGGTAAATTTTTGTAAATTTAGCATGATCGTTTTCAGCTGAATGCCAATAGCTTGAATAGATTAAGATGATGCAACCAAGTAGCATCACCACTAAAAAGCTCGCAGCGGTAGCCATCCCAAATGAAGTACTTTGTTTTGTAGGCGCTTTATGTGGAAACAAGCTGCTTAATTCATTTAGCACACTCATTTCATCCCATAATTGTGCTAACTCAAACAATGCATCCTGATGCGCTCGGCTTTGACTTGCCCAAACTTGTAATTGTTTAACTTCTTCATCTGACAAGCCACGGTCAATCGCGCTTATCCAACGGCTTGCCTGCGCTTGAATCATGTCGTGTGAGGTAAATGGGTGAACATTACTCATTTATTCACCTCTTTGGCTGTAAATGTGTTTGTTTCAGGGTAATTGTTTTGTTGAATATCGTGGGCTTTCATCGCACGGTGCGCATGTAACAATCCTTTAGCGATATGTTTTTCAACAGTGCTCGTACTTAGGTTCATTTCTTTGGCAATTTCCTTTTGGCTCAAACCATATACTTTTTTAAGGATAAAACACTTTTTAACTTGTGGGCTCAATTCATTTGTTACACGGCAAAAGAACAAAAATCGCTCTTTAGAGGTGACTTCATCTTCCAACGCCATTGTGCGCATATGACGTTCAACTTGCTGCTGTTCATCCAATGAATCTTTGTATTTATTATCCCATTTAGCTATATGATTAAGTGCTAAGTGCTTCGCTGTTTTAAGCATATAACTGTGCGTAAATTCAATATTTTGCTTGAGATCAGCCTCATAACTTTTAATAAAGGTTTCTTGCACTATGTCTTCGACATCATCTGGGCTCACAATGCGAGATACAAAGCGCCTTAGTTTATTAGATATTTCAGCAAACGTTGATGTTACCCCAATGTGTTTCGTCATCCCTAACTCACCTTTATTATTTTTATTACTTTAGGGTACGAGTTTTCATTATAAATACAAGCGTATTTGTTAAATTTTTGTTCCTCACGTAAACAAAGATTTCATAAACTCATACAAAGTCTGTTTTTACGAGTTGCTAAACTACAAAACAACTTAATATAGCCTCCTGTGAGCCACTGTGCCGACAGGCAAAAAACCAGACTATCAAGTCAATACAATTATACCAATCTGTCATAATACTGAATCATTCTGAGGGATTGACCTGTCGCTATCTGCGCTAACACGTCTGATTTACGCCTGCATGGATGCAGGAGATAGAGCAATGTAGGAGCAATTGCCGAGAACACCTAAATAACGACTATTTTGCCTCGTTAGCAACGACGTTTATCGCCTCAAAATAGCTCACTTCGTTAAGCAAATTGGTATGGATGAACTGGCTAAATTATTTAAACACTAACCCGCAATTAGAGTACACTGTATGTGCGCTATCTCTTTGTGAAGATAGCATTTAATTCTCTGCTTATCGCACCTGTAAAAAGTAAACTAAAGGGTGTACCTTTCGCTAATTTGGGTATAAACTAAACGCGCTTAATTTCTGCATAGTATCGCCTTTCGATAGTGTATAGGCTATTTTCTATGCTTACCTACTTAACAATTGGACTGTGGAGTAAACATGCGCCTGCCTTTCGCGTCTGCCAAATTATCATTATCTGCGTTGTTTTTTGTAACTGCACCTTTACTATTACAAGGTTGCTCAGAAGCACCTCAGCAGCAACAGGGTCAAATGCACCCTGCCGCGGTAGCAACTATGACAATGACACCGCAAGATGCCCCCTTTACTATCGAATTACCTGCTACGTTGTCTGGTTCAAAAGAAGTCGAAGTTCGTGCTCGCGTTGCGGGAATTCTTGAATCACGTAATTTTGAAGAAGGTCAACGTGTTGAACAAGGTCACTCTTTATTTACTATCGACCTTGAACCTTATCAATTAGCGGTTGACCGTGCTCAAGCTGCACTTGATGGAGCCAATGCAGCGTTAGTACAAGCTAACAGAGATGTAAAACGTTTAGCTAAATTACGCGCAGAAAAATCTGTGTCGCAACGCGATTACGATAATGCGAGTTCAGCCTACGACATTGCAAAAACAGATCTCGAGGCGGCGAAAGTTGCCCTAAAACAAGCGCAGTTGAACCTTGAATATGCACAAGTTAAAGCCCCGGTTGCCGGTGTAATGGGTCGTGAATTTGTCTCAGAAGGGACCTTTGTATCGGGGCCTGATTTATTGCTTACACAAATGACACAATTTGATCCAATCCGTATCCGCTTTGGTTTATCTGAGCGAGAGCAGTTACAAATGCGTCAAGATGTTCAAAATGGCTCTCTGACCTTACCTGAACAAGGCCATTGGCAAACAAAAATTAAACTTCAAGACGGCTCTGTGTACGGCAAAACAGGTGAAGTTAACTTCTCAGATGTGCGTATTAACCCAAATACAGGCACCAGTGAATTTCAAGCGATTATTCCAAACCCTGATTTTCAATTACGTCCTGGTCAATTCGTCCGTATTGAGTTAAGTGGTGCCGTGCGTAAAAATGCGATCATTGTGCCACAGCGTGCTGTACTGGATAACGGCACCGGTAAGTTTGTGTACGTTGTCAGTAAAAATGAGCAAGGCATGGATGTTGCCCTGCCGGCTCCCGTAACGGTAGGAGAATGGGTTAAACAACCAAATAACGAGCAATATCAGAACTTTTGGCTGATTAAAAGTGGCCTTAAAGAAGGCGATAACGTGATAGTTGATGGAATGGCGCGTATTTTCTTCCCTGGTATGCCAGTGAATGTTGGCCAATCGGCTGCAAATTCAAACCACGCAGAATAAACACAGGGAGTCTTATGTTTTCTCGTTATTTTATAGACAGACCTATTTTTGCGTTTGTTATATCTATTGTCATCGTATTGGCAGGTCTTGCTGCCATGCGCAGTTTACCCATTGCCCAATACCCTGAAATTGCGCCCCCAGTCGTTCAAGTAACAGCTGCATACCCAGGTGCGTCTGCAGACGTACTTGAGCAAACAGTTGCTGCCCCAATTGAAAATGCGATCACCGGTGTTGAAGGCATGATGTATATGTCATCAACCTCGACGAGTGCAGGTTCAACTACTATTGAAGTCACATTTGAAATTGGCACAGACGTAGACCAAGCCGCAGTAAATGTGAACAACCGTGTTAAACAAGTTGAAGCGCGTTTACCAGAAGAAACACGCCGTCAAGGTGTGGTTGTTCAAAAAGGCTCATCCAGCTTTTTACAAGTGCATGCCTTTTATTCACCGGATGGTTCTCGCTCAAGTTTATGGACATCAAACTATGTCACCATGAACGTGCTAGACCGTGTAAAACGTATTCCTGGCACTACGAGTGTGCAGATTTTTGGTGCCAAGGACTACGCTATGCGCATTTGGTTGCGTCCTGATGTTATGAGTCAATTAGGCGTGACTGTCGAAGAGGTGGCCGGAGCGATTCGCGTTCAAAACTCCCAATATGCCGCAGGTAAAATTGGCGCTACCCCCACTGCATCCTCACCACAAGAGCTTGTTTATAGTGTAACGGCACAAGGCCGACTCTCTGAGCCTGAACAGTTTGAAAACATTATTATTCGTTCAAACCCAGATGGCAGTAGCTTACGCTTAAAGGATGTCGCGCGTGTTGAGCTCGGGTCCAAAGATTACAACTTTAAAGGCACAATCAACGGTAAAGAAGCGGTCCTGTTGGGTATTTTCTTACAACCCGGCGCGAATGCACTTGATGTCGCAGACGAAGTAAATACTGTAATCGAAGAGATGAAAAGCCAGTTTCCAACCGGTCTCTCACATTTAACTTCTTACGACACGACACGCTTTGTTGAAGTCTCTATTCGTGAAGTTGTTAAAACACTGCTCGAAGCCATGGTATTGGTATTTTTAGTGGTGTATTTATTTTTGCAAAACTGGCGCGCAACATTAATCCCCACCCTTGCTGTGCCTGTGTCTCTGCTTGGAACATTTGCCGGCATGTACATGCTTGGCTATTCGATTAACTCATTGACGTTATTTGGTATGGTGCTCTCGATAGGTATCGTGGTTGATGATGCCATTGTGGTACTCGAAAACGTTGAGCGTATTATGCACGAAGAACACTTAAGTGCACGCGAAGCGGCAATTAAAGCAATGCGTGAGGTCAGTGGCCCTGTTGTTGCAATCGTTTTAGTGCTGTGTTCTGTGTTTGTGCCTATTGCATTTTTAGGCGGCTTAACCGGTGAATTGTTCCGTCAATTTGCGATCACCATCTCTATTGCGGTGAGCTTATCGGGCGTAGTTGCGCTAACCATGACACCTGCACTGTGCGTCCTAATCTTAAAACAAGAGCATAAACAAACCGCGCGGTTTTTCTTATGGTTTAATGCAACCTTCACAAAAATTACGAGCCGTTATGTCGGTGCCGTCGGATTTATGGTTCGTCGTGGATTACTCGGCTTAATACTCATGACAGCAATGATTGCTGCCACAATTGGACTGTGGCAGAACACACCCGGTTCATTAGTACCAGACGAAGATCAGGGCTATTACATTTCGGCTATTTTCTTACCCGATGGTTCATCGCTTGAGCGTACAGAGCACGTTACTCAACAAGTTGTTAAAGCGGTGCAATCAAACCCTGCCAACGAAAACGTCGTGGCATTTACGGGGTTTGACTTTATCGGTGGCGGGTATAAAAACAGCGCTGCAACCTTGTTTGTCACTCAAAAACATTGGGATGAACGCGAGGTCGACACGAAAGCGCTTGTTCAAGAATTGTTTATGAAAACAGCAGGGATAAAAGAAGCGCTGGTACTTGCCTTTAATCCCCCCGCTATTTTTGGTCTGGGAAATACAGGGGGTTTTGAGTTTTATATTCAAAACAAAGGTGACAGTGACCCTGATAAACTGCAACAAGCGATGCAGTTAATGACAGCAGAAGCACAAAAGAGCCCTATCATTAGTGGCCTTCAAACTCTGTGGCGCCCAGATGCCCCGCAACTGCGTGTTGATGTTGACCGCGAGCAAGCTCGTGCAATGGGGGTTGAAATAGACGATGCCTTTACCGCACTGGCTGGTAACCTAGGCACCTATTATGTAAACGACTTCAATAAGTTTGGCCGTGCATGGCAAGTGCTTATGTCTGCGGATGCTGAATTTAGAATGAAACCTGATGACATCAAACGTATCTATGTTAAAAACAACCTAGGCAATATGGTGCCCTTGTCAGCGTTTACAACAATTGAGTACAGCCGAGGCCCTGAGAACTTAAACCGCTACAATAACTTACCAGCCGTAAAACTAATGGGTAATGCAGCACCAGGTTATAGCTCAGGCCAAGCAATTGCCGAAGTAGAACGGATCGCAAACGCAGTGCTCCCCCCGAACATGACCTACGAATGGACAGGGTCTGCGTACCAAGAAAAACGCAGTTCAGGGACAACGGGTATTGCACTAGGGCTTGCTGTGATCATGGTGTTTTTAATTCTGGCAGCATTGTATGAACGTTGGTCATTACCGCTCTCAGTGATGCTAGCATTACCCTTTGGTACGTTTGGTGCATTGATTGCTGTTTGGCTGGTAGGCATGACTAACGACGTTTACTTCCAAATTGGCTTAGTCACCCTACTCGGTTTAGCGAGTAAAAATGCCATATTAATCGTTGAGTATGCGCTAATGAAACATCAACAAGGGTGGAGCGCAAGTACTGCTGCATTGGAAGCAGCTCGCTTACGTTTTAGACCCATTATTATGACCTCATTAGCCTTTATATTGGGGGTTGTACCATTGGTGTTAAGCTCAGGTGCGGGTGCTGGAGCCCGTCACAGCGTTGGTACAGGCGTAATGGGCGGCATGATGGCGGCTACCTTCCTCGCAGTGTTCTTTGTACCGCTGTTCTTTTATTGGCTGACTGAGCGTAAGTTAACTGAAAAACGTTCAAGGCAAGAGCTTGCTGATGAAATTGCTGCGCACCATAAGCAAGAGCATGTCGATACGCAAGAAGGCAACTTATAAAAAACGAAGGGCAAACAATAAGTTTGCCCTTTTTTTATAAGTCATTTGTCAGTATTTCATTACTGGTAATTTGTGCTTTGCGGCGCTAATATTAACTAAATATGTGTGGAGTACAGCATGAAAAATCAAAAATTAAGCGAATTTGAGCAATACTTTCAGATAGAAGAAAGCAACCGCGTGAACTTATACGCTGTTGAGCCACATGTTGTGCCGAAAACGCATGCTGAACTTGAAGCCGATATTCCCGCCCTATTTAAGCTTGCAAATGAAGTGAATGAACTTGAGCAAAGTACATTACGCCCACTGCGTAATTTAGGTGACATAGCTCAAGAGCTGGCCATATTTTTACAAGCTCAATCACGTAAAATAGACTTGATTATGAGCCACATTCTGGCCTCTGAACAGCCCGAAGATAACGCAAATTATTGTGATAGTTATGGTGGCGGTGGCGTAAAACTCACATCGACTGAGGTATTCGAATTAGGGCAAACGTTTAGAACCAAACTATTTTTGCAGCATGAAGCATCAGCGATATATTGTTATACCGAATTAGTTGCGATTGAAAAACGCGATGATGATAAATACCAATACACTTTATTATTCATTGCCATTCGCGATGCAGACCAAGATTTAGTCGTTCGGGCAGCATTACATGCACAAACTCGCCAGCTTAAAAAACGTCAACAAGAAAACACGTCGCAAAGCAGTTAAAAATCCTGCTTTATCGCGCACAAAAAGCTGACATCTATGGCTAAAATGCTAAACTAGCCCCACCTTTGTTTGTTTAATACCTTCATGAAATTTAGACTTTTACCTGAATGGGCTGAGCAAGATGCTGTAATGCTCACTTGGCCGCACCAAGATACCGATTGGGCTGCAATTTTAACGGTTGTAGAACCCGTTTACGTCGCCCTATGTCAAGCAATTAGCCAACAACAAGATGTGGTGATTGTCGCTCATAACGACGCACTTAAAAACCACATAAGTGCCCTACTGGCCGACGCGGGTGTTGATGCACACCGTATTCACTTTGTCGTTACCCCGTGCAACGATACATGGGCTCGCGACCATGGACCGTTAACCTGTGCGAACCTTGATAACGCAGCTGATTTAAAAATCATGGATTTTATTTTTAATGGCTGGGGCAATAAATTCGAAAGCCAGCTTGATAACCATATTAATCAAGTGCTCGTAAAGCAACTAGCAAACCCAAACACGGCTTATCAGCAAAGTGATTTAGTGCTTGAAGGTGGCGGCGTTGAAATTAATGAGCACGGTGTGCTGTTGACGACCAGTGAATGTTTGCTAAACCCGAATCGTAATCCATCGTTATCTAAAACAGACATCGAGCAAATCCTTAAAGAACAATTAGGTGCCGAATCGTTTTTATGGGTTGATCACGGCTATTTAGCAGGTGATGACACAGACAGCCACATTGATACGTTAGTGCGTTTTGCACCAAACAATACGCTTGTATACGTTAAGTGTGATGACGAAAATGATGAGCATTTTGCTGCATTAGACGCGATGGAAAAACAGTTACACACGTTTAAAACACACCAAGGTGAAGATTACAGGCTTATCGCTCTTCCTTGGCCTAAAGCGGTGTTTAACGATGACGGTGACAGATTACCCGCCACTTATGCCAATTATTTAATCATCAATAAAACAGTGCTTGTGCCAATTTACGGTGATGAACATGACTCACTGGCATTAGCTCAAATTGCAATGGCCTACCCAGAACACACCGTACTGGGTATTAACTGTTTACCAATTATCCATCAGTTTGGCAGTTTACACTGCATTACGATGCAATTACCGCGCGGCTTTTTAGCAGGAGCAAACAATGACTAAACCAACGCATTTAAAGGTTGCCCTTGTTCAGCAATCTAATTCTGATAACGCCCAAGAAAACATGGCAAAATCAATTGCAGGCATTCGTGATGCAGCAAGCCAAGGCGCTAAACTGGTTGTTCTTCAAGAACTACACCGCAGTTTATATTTCTGCCAAACAGAAGACGTTGATGTTTTCGATTTAGCAGAAACAATTCCAGGCCCAAGTACAGACACACTGGGTGCGCTAGCAAAAGAGTTAAATGTGGTGATCGTGTCATCATTATTCGAAAAGCGTGCCACAGGCCTTTACCATAACACCGCCGTTGTACTTGAAACAGACGGCAGCATTGCGGGTAAATACCGTAAAATGCATATTCCGGATGATCCGGGGTTTTACGAGAAGTTTTACTTCACACCGGGGGATTTAGGGTTTCAACCAATTCAAACCTCAGTGGGTAAACTCGGTGTGCTAGTATGTTGGGATCAATGGTTCCCTGAAGCCGCTCGCTTAATGGCGATGGCGGGAGCTGAAATCTTAATTTACCCAACAGCCATCGGCTGGGATCCTCGTGATGATAAAGACGAGCAAACGCGTCAAAAAGACGCCTGGGTTATTTCACAGCGTGCGCATGCTGTTGCCAATGGTGTGCCCGTTATTAGCTGTAACCGCGTTGGCCATGAAAGTGATCCAAGTGCGCAAAGCGAGGGTATTCAGTTTTGGGGTAATTCGTTTATCGCAGGCCCTCAAGGTGAAATCCTTGCACACGCAAATAACAGCGACGAGCAGTTACTTGTTGTTGAACTTGACCAACAACGCAGCGAAAACATTCGCCGTATTTGGCCATACCTACGTGATCGTCGCATCGACCACTATCAGGATCTAACAAAAATTTATCGAGACTAAACACAGTTTAAAGGAGTAGTAAATGGCGTTTGCGCAATGGGCAGCATTGCCTTGGGTAAAATCTGAGAAAGATAAAATTCACTGGGGACAACTAACCGGCAGCGGGCTGAGTATCGCAATAGCCGAAGGTGTGAAACAACATAACGAACTTGTTGTGATTGTCACCCCAGATACACCAAGCGCCCTTCGCCTTGAAACTGAACTCGAATTTTTATTACCTGAAAACCCAGTCATGGTCTTCCCTGACTGGGAAACGTTACCTTATGATCATTTTTCACCGCATCAGGATATTATCTCTGCGCGTCTTGCCACTCTTAACACCTTAAAAAAAGAACAACAAAGCGTGTTAATTGTGCCCGTGTCGACCTTGATGCTACGCACTGCTCCCGCGTCATTTATCTATGGTTCAACCCTTAATTTTACGGTGGGTGACACGCTAGATACTCACACCCTACGTGATAACCTTGAGCAAGCAGGCTACTTACATGTTCAACAAGTGATGGAGCATGGTGAATATGCAATACGTGGCTCAATTGTTGACTTATACCCGATGGGGAGTCCTCACCCATTCAGATTAGACTTTTTTGACGATGAACTAGACAGCATCCGCTTGTTTGACGTAGAAAGCCAACGTTCTGATGAAAAAGTCGATAAAATAGAGCTCTTACCGGCCCACGAATTCCCGACAAACGATGCAGATATAGAACGGTTTAGAATTAATTATCGTGAACAATTTGGTGCCAGCTCCGAGCAAGATTCTATCTACATGCAGGTAACCAAAGGCACTTGGCCTGCGGGGATTGAATATTACATGCCGCTGTTTTTCGATCAACTAGCGACAATTTTCGATTACCTTCCCAACAATACCACTTTCATGCACTTTGGTGATATTGAGCATGCCGCTGAGCAGTTTTGGCATGATGTAAATGTACGCTATGAAAACCGCCGTGTAGACCCTCTTAGACCGCTTCTTGAGCCTATAAAACTTTATCAAAGTGTCAATGAACTGTTTGGTGAGTTTGCACACTACGCGCGAATACGTTTATCACAGGCAAAGCTTGGTACGAAAGCAGGACACACAAATTTAGCCAGCAACGATTTACCCAATGTACGTATTGATCATAAATTGCATGAGCCGTATCAAGGCCTAATTGACTATGTTGCCAGTGAAAAAAAACAAAAAGGCCGTGTGCTACTGTCTGTAGAGTCTGACGGACGACGTGAATCGCTGCTGACACTGTTAAAACCAAGTGGTTTAAAGTTTAAAGAATTTAATTCATTCACCGACTTTACCCAAAGCTCTAGTGATGTGGGTTTAATCGTCTCGCCCCTTGAGCAAAGTGTGGTACTGGATGGTAAACCCCGTTTAACCATCATTACAGAGCAAGAGTTATTAGGTATTAAGGTGTCTCAGCGCAGACGCCGAAAACATAAATACGAAGCAAGCCAAGATGCATTAATTCGCAATCTGGCAGAACTGCGTCAAGGTCAACCAATTGTGCACCTTGATCACGGTGTGGGTCGTTATCAAGGTCTTGAAACCATTGATGCTGCGGGGGTGATTACCGAGTTTGTTACGATCATCTACGCAAACGAAGCCAAACTCTATGTGCCCGTTTCTGCACTTCATATGTTGAGCCGTTATTCAGGTGGAGAGGAAGCAAGTGCCCCACTTCATAAACTGGGTTCAGATGCATGGGAAAAAGCGAAAAAACGCGCCGCAGAAAAAGTACGCGATGTCGCTGCTGAGCTGTTAGATATTTACGCAAAACGCCAAGCTAAACCTGGCAATATGTTTAAGCTTGACGGCAGTGCTTATCGCCAATTTAGCGACAGCTTTCCATTTGAAGAAACAGACGACCAACGCAACGCCATCGAAGCTGTACTGGGCGATATGCAAAGTAAACAGGCTATGGACCGATTAGTGTGTGGTGATGTGGGTTTTGGTAAAACAGAAGTTGCCATGCGCGCTGCCTTTGTTGCCGTAAATGATAACAAGCAAGTCGCCGTGCTAGTCCCGACCACGTTACTTGCACAGCAACATTTTGAAAACTTTAAAGATCGCTTCGCTGATTTGCCAATAGAAGTCGGTGTTTTATCGCGTTTTAATTCGACAAAAGAACAAAAAGAAACACTGGATAAAATGGCCGAAGGCAAGCTAGATATTGTCATAGGTACTCACAAATTAATTCAGCAAGACATTAAATTTAAAGACTTAGGCTTATTAATCGTTGATGAAGAACATCGCTTTGGTGTTCGTCAAAAAGAAAAGATAAAAGCACTGCGCGCCGATGTCGACATTTTAACCCTCACCGCCACCCCGATTCCGCGTACACTGAATATGGCAATGAGCGGCATGCGCGACTTATCGATTATCGCCACACCACCGGCTAAACGATTGGCCGTTAAAACCTTTGTAAGACAACGTGATGCTGAGCTCATTCGCGAAGCTATTCTGCGTGAAATTAAGCGCGGCGGCCAAGTTTATTTCTTACACAATAATGTTGAAACTATCGACCGTGTTGCTGAAGAAATTACTGAGTGGGTACCAGAAGCGAGCGTTACCACTGCACACGGCCAAATGCGTGAACGCGAGCTTGAGCAAATCATGAGTGATTTTTATCACCAAAAATACAATGTGATTGTGTGTACAACAATCATTGAAACCGGCATTGATGTTCCGACTGCAAATACCATCATAATGGATAGAGCCGACAAGCTTGGCCTAGCTCAGCTGCATCAGCTTCGCGGCCGCGTCGGTCGAAGTCACCACCAAGCGTACGCGTATTTATTAACAGGCAATCCAAAGTCATTAACCAAAGATGCAGTAAAACGCCTTGAGGCCATCGAGTCTTTAGAAGATTTAGGCGCTGGCTTTGCGTTAGCGACGCATGATTTAGAAATTCGTGGCGCGGGTGAGCTACTCGGTGATGATCAATCAGGGCAAATGCAGAGCATCGGTTTTAGCCTTTATATGGAAATGCTTGAGCAAGCCGTTAACGCACTAAAAGAAGGCAAAGAACCAACACTGGAGAACCTGCTAGGTCAACAGACTGAGGTTGATTTAAAACTGCCAGCCTTATTACCGGATGATTATATTCATGATGTAAATGCACGCTTAGGAATCTATAAACGCATCGCAAGCTGTGCTAATCTCAATGACATGGACGAGCTACAGGTCGAGTTAATAGACCGATTTGGTTTACTCCCAGATGCCACTAAAAACTTATTTAGTTTGCAACAACTGAAATTGCAAGCCAGCAATATTGGCATCAAAAAGATTGAAGCAAACCCGAAAGGCGGCTATTTTGAGTTTAGCCAGCATACAAAGGTTAACCCTAGCTTCATTATAGGTTTGATACAAAGTGCTCCGCATATATATAAAATGGACGGCGCAAATAAATTGCGTTTTGCGATCAGCGAGGCGAACCCTCGTGAACGCTTGAAAATGGTCACTGCAATGATTGCAGATTTCGAAAAAAAGGTTAGCCATTAATGTTGTTTAGAAATAGTTTTATTTTACTTTGTTGCTTATTTACAAGCTCATCGTTTGCAGCACGCTGGTTCGAAATAGAAGTGCTTATTTATAAACAACGTCCAGCGCCCTACTTACAAGAAGATTTCTCGTTAAAACATGATGAAATCAATGCAAAACGTTCGAAAGACTTATTATCACCTGTCTACAAAGCGCACGCTAAACAAGCTTGTATTAACGGTGATAGTCGTTTTCGTTCACAGTCATTTACTGATGAATTGATTAATTCAAACCCACATTCGAATGTCTGTGACGACAGCGTTGATTTTTTAGCAAGCTACAACGAATTACCAGTTTCTCCCCCTGTCGAACCACGTGAAGACACCGACGAAATTTATTTAATGGCGCCTGAGCAACTGCAATTTACTGAACAGAAAAACCAGCTTGATAGAAAAGGTTTAACACCGTTATTACACACCGGTTGGCGTTTTCCTGAAATGAGTGAATCACGCGCTCAAAGTATTCGGTTATTTGCAGGCAAACATTTAGCAGCAAGTTCACCTGCTATTGAACCAGATAACAATGACTTTATTAGCCTAGTAACTCCATCAGAGCAATATATTCCAGAGAGTTTGCAACAAACGCCTGATTGGGAATTAGATGGTTTAATGAAAATTTACGTTCGTCATTACCTTTTTATAAATGCTGATTTTGATATTAGTCAACGTTTAGAAACCGGTGATTATGAAAAAGCCCGCTTTTCACAATTTAAGCGTGTGATCAGCAACGAAATACATTATTTCGATCATCCTCGTATGGGCATGATCGTGCAAATAAGACGCTACAACCATTAATGGAATCTATTATGAAAAAATATATGGCAATTGCTGCTGCCGCTGCAGTGTTAACATTAGCAGGCTGCTCTAAAGTAAACCTTGAGAACTATGAAAAAATAAAAATCGGTATGGATAAAGCAGAAGTTGAAGCTATCTTAGGCTCGGCTGATAAGTGCGAAGAGAAAACACTGCATACGAACTGTATCTGGGGTGATAATGATAAAAATATCGAAATCACTTTGGTTTCAGATAAAGTATCGCTTTATAGTAAAACAGGTTTAGACGCTAAATAATCCTGCAAGGGTGGCATATAGCCACCCTACTCACTCTTATCTAATTGGCTGTGGATCAGCTCTATATTAATAATTTTGCTGCGATTTAACGTAATTTTGTAGCGTTCATACCTAGTTTCGTGCTCATTTTCTGAAAAAACTAACACCAAATTTAATTGGTAACGCCTCTCAACTGCCTGCTTTGATATTTTATTACTGTCGAGATGATAGAGTTTCCCCTCACCACGTTTTAAGTAACGCGCAAACGGCGCTAAGCTAAAGCTAACAGTTTGTTGCAACGTATCATACCCGGGCAAAAACTCTTTTGCATTGACGTGTGTTTCACTGGCAAAGTGTAACCATTGTGCTGCTTGTTTATTTTGATGGCGACGCTTAGAAAATATCTGACGCACTTTTTTTGGGATCCGCTTGAACGAGGTGTATTCGAGCCAGATGTACTGACTGGCGATCCTGTCTTTTGTAATACTGTTCTTAAACTGAAAACGCCATTTCGGCCTGCCTCTCACAATGGCACGCCAAATAATACGTGTTATATCTTCTTTAAATATTTCACGCAGCCCGTAGATCACCCCTAAAATCAAAATTAATGTCGCTGTCACTTCAGTAAAGGTTGAGCGTGCATTAAGTACAACCAGCATCACAAAAGCCATTATAACGGCAGTGACAGTGCCTTTAACCATTCGCTTTAGATAACTATTAAGATGCCGTGTGGTGCGATTTAAGATAACGCCATGCTCAATTAAGCGTTGTAATAAACGCATTTTATTTGTAATGCGGTTTGCATCTTCAAGGGTTGATTGCGAATTATACTCTTGTTCTTCTCGGTAGCTGTTTTCTGCTTTACAGAAATCGAGCAACTCACCACGCTCTTTTGCAAAATCGCTACTGCGCGGCCCTTCGTCTAATAACTTTAAAAATGATTGTTCAACATGCCAGCTTAAATAGTTATCGGCATTTTTATAAAATGGCAGCAACTTTTCATCATCTGGGGTATAACGACGTAGTTTTTTAAGTAACCCTTCAGTTTGCTCACACAACTCCATCGCCGCAGGGTAAAACTCGTCAGCTTCGTTATGTTTTAGGGTGTCTTTAATATCTGCATTGAGTGCTAGACGAACCTGATAACAATATAAATTTAGGTTTTGCCTATAATCTTGTTGCTCACCTTTGTTTTTACTCACAAACCGACTTCGCACCAGTGGCAAGTGAATATTGTTCGCATTGTAAGCTAGGTGCGACTTAAAGTGGTTGTTGAAGTACGCTTCTTCACTGAGTGTTTGTGGGTTGACACTCATTTCATTTGGAATAGAAAAATACAGATCGAGACGCTGCTCTGCGCGGGGACTTAGCTCAGGTTCGATAATAAAAGATAGGTTTTCGTCTTGTTTAAGCAATATCACCTCGTTGTTTACTTTTACACTGTAAGTTTACGCCGAGATAGCTTTTCAGACAATAAAAAAGGCCCAGTAAAAACCGGGCCTTAATAATCATTTCAAACTAGATTAGAACTTAACGTTCACACCAGCGTGGAAACGACGACCTAGTACATCGTATGTGTACGGGTCAGTGTTAGAGTCATTGTTACCTGTGTAGTAAGGTGGCTCTTTATCGAACAAGTTATTAACACCTGCAGATAGAGTCACTGTATCAGATAGTAAGTATGAACCACTGATGTCATGATAAACAACTGATGGTGTTGTAGGTGCTAAACAGCTTGATGGATCACTTTTACATAGGTAGCTATCCATTCCTGCGATATAACGTGCCTTGTATGTTGCATCCCAGCTTTCGCCACGTGCTGATAATGTAAAGTTAGACTTGATATCAGCGTAGCCACCAGAACCAGAAGTGATAAGACCCGCGTAATCAGTCGTATCATCAAGTACTGTTACAACGTACTCGTCTAGGTAAGTAGTATCTAGACCCGCTTTCCAGTTAAGACCTGCAGCTTCAAAGCTGTAAGTTAGGTTTAAGTCGATACCAGAAGTCTTCTCAGAACCAATGTTTTGTAATTGGTTGTTGAATTTAACACGACCCGTGCTATCCATGCTGATATTCGCTGATTGACATAGCACTGTATTAGCATTGTCAGACGTTGCTAAACACTGATCAACAATGTATTGCTCATTAACTGACGCAATCGCATTCTCAATTTCAATTTTGTAGTAATCAAGTGTCATGCTGAAGCCTTCAAACCACTCTGGCTCGTACACGATACCAGCAGTGAACGTATCAGCTTCTTCTGGAGTAAGTAGAGAGTTACCACCAACAGTTACTTCAGCTTGGTCCTGAGCACCTGGGAAAGTGATCTGTTCAAACGATGGTGAGTTACCTGAGTAAAGCTCTGATACAGTTGGCGCACGGAATGCTGTTGATACAACACTACGTAGCATTAATTCATCGTTTGCTTTCCATGTTAAACCTAGTTTCCATGTTTCATCTGAACCGAATGTGCTGTAATCAAACGCACGGATTGCTGCGCTTAGTTCAACATTTTGTGCAAATGGTGCATCAGCTAGTAGTGGTAATGCAAATTCAATATATGCTTCATTTACATCAAAACCGCCTGCTGTCGGCTCAACCATAGGGTCATTTGCAAGACCTTGTGCTGTTAGAGAGTCTGGTGTGTACCATGCTTTCTCTTGACGGCGCTCAACACCTGCAGCGAATGCAGCATAACCTGCTGGCATTTCAAACATTTCACCAGATACTGATGCTGCTAGGATGAATAATTGGCTACCACCATTGTTTACTTCTGTGTAAACATTTTTACGGAAATCTTCAGATACCCATGCTGCTTGGTCTAATGGGTTAAAAGTACCCGCAGTAATTTGATCTTGGATAGCACCCATGTTGTGAAGGTTGCTTAGCTTATCTACAGAGTCGTTACGACCGAAGTTAGCAGATACATCCCATGAGTAGTCGCCTACAAAACCTTGTGCACCAACAACAGCACGAACTGTATCTACAGACTGTTCGAAGAAACGAGCACCGGTGTCAGACATACGACGACCGTAAGAGATCTTGTCGCCATATTTGTAGTTCATTTCTTGAGTCACGTAGCTGCCATCAGCATTTTTATCTAAGTAACCGTCACCATCTAGATCAACACGTTGATCATAGCTTTGGCTAAGAAGTGAATTACCCATGTTTTCAGTGTATTCAAAGTCAAACCATACTGGCTGTGGTGCCATTTGTTGCTCTGACCAACGCTTCGTGTAAGTAAACTCAGTGAATAGAGATGTATTATCTGATAATTCATAAGTTGCTAAACCAGTCAGGTTTAAACGCTCCATTGGCGTATAAAGGTAGCTTGCTGGTGAGTAGTTATATGCATCAGCATTGCCATAACGGTGATATTCACCACCACGGCCCGTTACACCGCTGTCGTCGATAAGAGATACTGGTGTATCTTCACCTTTAGCATTAACCGTTAGACCTTTCTCACCGTTACCATTCCAGATGTGACCACCTTCGTTGTAAGATGAACCAGTACAGTAAAGACCATTGCTGCCTTCAGCTAGTGGACACTCAGAGAAGCTACGGTCAGCTTGAGATGCTTTACCACGGTCAGTGTACTGCATACCGATTACGATATTACCTTTATCGAATGATGTACCAACAGTGAAGTCAACTGAGTTTTCTGTTGCATCGCCTTCGCCAGTGATCGCAGTATTTGCGTTCATGTCTAGGCCTTCAAAATCATCTTTAAGAATGATGTTAACAACACCTGCTACCGCATCAGTACCATAAACTGCAGAAGCACCATCTTTAAGCACTTCAACTGATTTAATCATTGATACAGGAATTGTGTTTAAGTCAACAGTAGAAGCTGCACCAGTACCCGATGCAATCATACGGCGACCGTTAACAAGAACCAATGTACGGCTGCTACCTAGACCACGTAAATCGATACGTGCATTACCACCAGAACCATTGTTGATACCTGGGTTAGTCATCGCACCGCCAGTGGCAGTCATTTTTTGTAGTACGCTATCGATGCTTGTTGCACCCATCGCTTTAATATCGTCTGCGCCGATAATTGTTACTGGGCTTGCGTTTTCCATGTCAGAACGCTTAATGCGAGAACCCGTAACTTGAATTTTTTCAATAGACTCTGCTGCATTATCAGCAGCTAATACTTGCATGCTTGAGAACATTGGGATTGCTGAAACAACAGCTAAACCAAGAATTGATTTTTTCATGTGAAACCCTACTTGTTGGAAATTTACCTTTAGTTAGGTAGCGCTCGTTATTATTAGAATCACGAGTCAGCGGAGGGCAACTTAGGCGCAGTTAACTGAACGAAAACTGAATGTTAGATTAAATAAAAAACACCCCAAAAATTACGTACCCATTTAGGGTAATAAGGTTTCACTATGTATCAATGTTAACAATAAAAAACCAATACAAAACAAACAGGTACAAAATGTTTAAAACAAAAAAAACACGATTGAAATCAATTACACACACTTTGTAATCAAGTGTAACTGTGATGGATATTTGTCTTTAAATGAAAATTTTACAAGTTGATCACACAACGTTATAAAAACCGTAATAGGTCAATATGTCTGCTAACCATAGTTATTCACAAAAAATAACTAAATTGGCAAAGTTAGCTTTTAAACAAGGTATTAGAGGATGGTTTTTGTATTTTGTTCACACGGATTAAATTTCCATGCAAAAAAGCAGTGAGAGCGTGTTATTCAAGATAAGTGGCAAACGTAAAAAGCTATTACCTATTATAAGGCAATGAGGAGGCTGTTAATGCTCAACCTTATTTACACAGCATGGCGAGAGTCAAAGTAATAAAAAACACTCTGTTGACGGTTTTGCGTATCGGTAAAAACGACTGTCATTTTCCAAGTCATCACAGGTTCGGAGCACACTCCTACCATCGTCTGGGCCGACCAATAACTGCCTTTTTGGGTAAACTGTAAAGGGATATACCCCATATACATCGTAACCCCTTCTAGTTTTGCCGAAACGTTATACGCATTTGGAGGTAATTTAAGGTTAATTGAAAAGGGAGTTTCTGGGCTAATGACTGAATTGGGCAACCAAATTTCCACACCGTTCGCAAACTGACAATGTGTATTTTTTTCGCACGTTGCACTTGTCTGTGGCTCATCTATACTTTGCCTGTCACAAGCAACTATGAAAACACTCAAAAACAAAATGTAGCTGGTTATTGTAGTTCGCACTCAACTTACCTGTATAAAATAAAAGCGGATACTAGTCCGCTCGTCTATGAAAAACAACTAGGCTAAGTAGAATAAGTTAATAAAAATACAATGACTGACAAAAAATAACCAACAAAGCGGGAAAATTTGATTGATGTCATAATTTTATGCAATTGACCTATCTTTTTAAGGTCAAAAATTTTATCATTTCCATCGCAAAATAAGGGTTTCTCGAGTTTGTTTTCTGAAGCTATCATCTACAGCTAGCTTTGGGTAACACGCTTGTGAAGTAATAGTAGGCCCCACTTATTACTAAGTGGGTAATTCATTTCTAAAACGCATTAATTGCAGCGGAAGCCAGAAAATGAGCCAAACAGTAGCATCACAAACTGAGTACAATTATAAAGTTGTACGCCAATTCGCTATTATGACAGTGATTTGGGGCATCGTTGGCATGAGTGTTGGGGTTCTGATTGCTGCCCAATTAGCTTGGCCAGCACTAAACTTTGATACACCATGGTTAACTTACTCTCGACTACGTCCGTTACATACGAACGCAGTAATTTTCGCATTTGGTACAAGTGCACTTTTTGCGACGTCTTATTACGTCGTACAACGTACGTGTCAAACGCGTCTTTTCTCAGATAAACTAGCGGCCTTTACCTTTTGGGGTTGGCAACTTGTTATCGTACTTGCCGCGATTACCTTACCGTTAGGTATCACGAGCTCAAAAGAATACGCAGAACTTGAATGGCCAATTGATATTCTTATCGCGGTAGTTTGGGTAACCTACGCCGTTGTATTCTTTGGTACACTAATCAAACGTAAAGTATCGCACATTTATGTTGCAAACTGGTTCTATGCTGGTTTCATTATTACTGTTGCCGTATTACACATTGTAAACAGCATGGCAATTCCAGTGTCACTAACTAAATCATACTCTATTTATGCGGGTGCAGTAGATGCGATGGTTCAGTGGTGGTACGGTCATAACGCTGTTGGCTTCTTATTAACTGCTGGTTTCTTAGGTATGATGTACTACTTCGTACCAAAACAAGCAGGTCGCCCTGTATATTCTTACCGTCTATCGGTTGTTCACTTCTGGGCGCTTGTTTCTTTATACATCTGGGCAGGTCCTCACCACCTTCACTACACTGCGCTTCCAGACTGGACGCAAAGCTTAGGTATGGTTATGTCAGTTATCTTATTCGTCCCATCATGGGGTGGTATGATTAACGGTATCATGACGTTATCAGGTGCATGGCACAAACTTCGTACTGACCCAGTACTTCGCTTCTTAGTTGTTTCACTGTCTTTCTACGGTATGTCTACGTTTGAAGGTCCAATGATGGCTATTAAGTCTGTTAATGCACTTTCACATTACACAGACTGGACAGTAGGTCACGTTCACTCAGGTGCGCTAGGTTGGGTTGCGATGATTTCAATCGGTGCAATTTATCACTTAATCCCTGCACTATTCTCTCAGGGTCGTATGTACAGTGTTAAACTGGTTAATACACACTTCTGGTTACACACTGTAGGGGTTGTTCTATACATCGTAGCAATGTGGATTTCAGGTGTAATGCAAGGTCTTATGTGGCGTGCAGTAAACTCAGACGGTACGTTAATGTACAGCTTTGTACAATCACTAGAAGCATCGTATCCGTTCTACATCATGCGTTTCCTTGGCGGTGTATTCATCGTAACGGGCATGCTAATTATGGCTTACAACGTTTACCGTACAATTGCTGCGAAGAAAGATTCGCTTCAATTAGACGCTGACGCACAATTAGCATAACGGAGTAGGATGATGAGCAATAATAATTCACAAAACAAACATGAAATAGTCGAAAAAAATGTTGGCCTTATGGCTATCTTGACTGTCTTTGCGATCAGCTTCGGTGCACTTGTAGAAATTACACCGTTGATGTTCCAAGATGATACGACTAAGCCTGTTGATGGCCTACGCCCTCTTACAGCTTTAGAAATGGAAGGTCGTGATATTTATGTACGTGAAGGTTGTTACAACTGTCACTCACAAATGATTCGCCCTTTCCGTGACGAGGTTGAGCGTTATGGTCACTACTCTGTTGCTGGTGAATCAGTATGGGATCACCCATTCCAATGGGGTTCTAAACGTACTGGTCCAGACCTAGCACGTGTTGGTGAGCGTTACTCAGACGATTGGCATCATGCGCATTTAATGGACCCACGTGCTGTGGTTCCAGAATCAAATATGCCAGCGTTTCCTTGGTTAGACGAAAACAGAGTCGATACGACCCATACTCTTAAAAAGCTTCAAATATTCCGTGATAGCTTCGGAATTGATAAAGCAAGCACCCGTTACGACGGTAAAGGTTATGGAAGCGATGAAGAGTTACAAGCTGACATTGCGAAAATTGAAGCCATGAACAATGGTGAAGGCGCAACTGAGATGCAAGCTCTAATTGCTTACTTACAACAGCTTGGCACACACTTGAAGTAATTATTATGGATTACGGAACATACAGAGGCATTTTAACTCTGGTAATTTTAGTACTGTTTATTGTGATTGTTGTATGGGCATATAGTAAGCGTAGCAAACGTCGTTTTGATGACGCAGCTAATGCCATATTTGAAGATGAAAAAAAACACAACAACACAATCTCTAACGAGGAAAAGGAGTCTGAGAAATGACTAGCTTTTGGAGTATATGGGTTATTGTATTAACCCTTGCGTGTCTTGCTATCATCTTCGGCCTACTTCTGTGGAACTTAAAAAACTACACAGGTGTTAAAGAAGGCGAAAGCTGTGGTCACGAATTTGATGGCATTGAAGAGCTGAATAACCCACTACCAAAATGGTGGACTTACATGTTCTTTGCAACATTCGTTTGGTCAGTTTATTACTTAGCGGCTTACCCGGGTTTAGGTAACTGGGAAGGTTTAGGTAAATGGACAAGTTCAAACCAAGGTATTACGTCTTTAGAAGAGTCTAAAATGGCTACTGAAGAAGCGTTAGCCAATGGTGAGAATGTTCAGTTAGACCAAGAGTTTATTGCAGCAGATGAGCGTTTTGGCCCAATCTTTGAGTCGTTCGCGAAACAAGACATTGAATCACTTGTAAAAGATGAAAAAGCGCTTGAGATTGGTCAACGTTTGTTCTCTCAAAACTGTGCTCAATGCCATGGTTCAGATGCGCGTGGTGGTCAAGGCTTCCCTAACCTAACGGATAACGATTGGTTATACGGTGGTTCACCAGACAAAATTAAAGAAACGCTTCTTTACGGCCGTGTTGCAGCAATGCCACCTTGGGGTGATGCACTTGGCGAGCAAGGCATTAAAGAAATGACTGCTCACGTACTGAGCCTTTCGGGTCGTACAGTTAACCAAAAAGACGCTGAAGCTGGTGCTGCTAAATTTGCAATGTGTGCTGCGTGTCACGGTGCTGACGGCAAAGGTTCGGTTGCTCACAACTTACCGTTTGGTGCGCCTAACCTAACCGACAATATCTGGTTATACGGTGGTTCTAAACGTGCTGTTGAAGAAACACTGAGAAATGGTCGTGCAGGTGTGATGCCAGCATGGAAAGACATTCTTGGTGAAGACAAAGTACATCTTTTAACAGCGTACGTTTACAGTCTGTCACAAGAAAAATAACCGCGCGGTTAATAAAATGTATATACAATTAATCTTTTAATTCAATAGATTAATTAAGATCAAAAAAGCCTCCATCTGGAGGCTTTTTTTTAGTCTTTTGCTTTTAGATCCGATAAAATGCGTACAACGTTTTTTGAGGTAGTAAGTACTATGAATCCCACTCCTTGGTATAAAAATTTCTGGCCATGGTTTTTAATCTCTTTTCCACTTGCCGCTATCATCGGTTGTGCGGGTCTTATCTATATGGCAATAGGCAACGGACCTGACATGGTTGTTGATGATTATTATAAAAAAGGAAAAGCAATCAATTTAGAGCTTAGTAAATTTAATAAAGCCAAAGCGCTTTATTTACATGGTGATTTAAACGTTACTGATGACAAAGTCACGTTTGTTTTTACTAAAGGTGATGCCAGTAATGTTCATTCTTTAAAAATGTCATTTTATCATCGCACCATTAAAGCTAACGACTTTGATGTAAGCTTAATGAAAAATGCTCATGGTGACTTTACAGCCCTGCTCGATGCTCATGTTGATGGTGCGTATACCGTATTTATTGAACCTGTCGATAACAGTTGGAAACTAAAAGAAGATATTATTCTTCCAACAGCTAAAACAATTTCGATTAGCCCTGAATATAAGTAGTTAACGCTCATGTCTGATAATTGCTTTCATTGTCTTGAAAGTGTGCCAAAAGGCTTTAATGCAACTGTCGTAATAGATGGGAAGGCACAGCCTATGTGTTGTATTGGCTGCCAAACAGTGGCCGAGAATATCGTTGCCCAAGGCATGACCGATTACTATAAGTTTAGAACTGTTCGCTCTGGGAAAGTTGAACAACTAGTTCCAGAGCAATTAGAGCTTATAAAAAGTTACGATAACGAAGATATTCAAGATGAGTTTATTGCCACCTCCCATGAGTTATCTGAGGTTTTACTGACCGTTGAAGGGATTACCTGTGCCGCCTGTGCTTGGCTTATTGAAAAGCAGTTACTTAATTTGTCAGCCATCAGACGCGTAGATGTAAATACCTCAACAAATCGTGCCATGATCCAGTGGGATAAATCAGTCACCCCACTGAGTAAAATAATTACTGCATTACATGAAATAGGTTACAAAGCCTACCCCTTTCAAGCCGACTTAGAAGCCAGCCAAAAGCAACAAGCTGCAAAGGCCTATATTCGCCGCTTAGGTGTCGCCGGCCTGATGACTATGCAGGTAATGATGTTTGCTTTTGCAATGTACTTTGGCATGTTTTCTGGCATGGAAGAAAATTTTGAACAATACTTTCGCTGGATAAGCCTCGTACTTGCTTCGCCGGTTATTCTTTACAGTGCATTACCCTTCTTAACGAATGCAATTAATGGATTAAGAGCAAAACAGCTGAATATGGACTTACCCGTCTCTTTGGCTATTTTTGGCGCGTATGGCGCAAGTTGTTATGCAACCATTATGTCGGTTGGCGAAGTGTATTTTGAATCAATCTGTATGTTTACCTTTCTATTATTGTTGGGTAAGTATTTAGAGTTCAGAGCACGATTAAAAGCCAGCGAATTCACAGCAAACCTACAAAAACTACTCCCGCTCACCGCACGCATTATTGATAACACCCATCAAGAATCAATCATTGCCGCTAAAAAACTCAAACTGGGCGACGTGGTACTTATAAAAGCTGGTGAAACAATCCCCGCTGACGGGATAGTTATTAAAGGTAAAACAACGGTCGATGAAGCGATGATGACAGGCGAGCATCAACCCGTTAATAAATTTGTTAATCATCAAGTATTTGCTGGCACCATTAACCACGATGGCGTGATCAGCATTGAGATTAATAAAATTGGCCAAAACACCCTTATTAATCAAATTATAAAATTGCAACATACAGCCCTAACTAAGCGTCCACGACTTGTTGAGATAACGGATAAAGTGGCACAATGGTTTGTCGCATGCTTATTGCTTTTTGCCTCAATCACCGCTATTGGCTGGTATCAAGTTGATCCTGAACATGCATTTTGGATCACCATTTCTGTATTGGTTGCAACCTGCCCGTGTGCGCTCAGCTTAGCGATTCCTACGGCACTCACTTGCGCCGTGGCAAGCTTAACTAAACGCGGTATATTAATAAAACAAGCCCACGTCTTAGAGACACTCCCTCAACTAAGTGATATCGCCTTTGATAAAACAGGCACACTCACACAAGGTCGTTTTACAATTGAGCGCATTGAGTTAATAGATAATACGTACTCAGAAGCTGAAGCATTAACTCTTGCTGCTCAGCTAGAGAGCTTTTCCGAGCACCCGATTGCCAATGCCTTTGCAGGGTTTAACAATAGCGTCAATCCATTCGAAAATGTCACTATTGAACCAGGCAAAGGTATCACTGCTAACCTTAATAATGAGCACTTTGCGATTGGTAAAAGTGGCTGGTTTGAAACCGATAAGGCAGACGCCCAAGCCACTTTATATGTAAACAAACAGATTGTTGCACGCTTCTACCTATCGGATAGTTTGCGTAATAATGCCGATAAACTCATTAAAAACCTTCATGCGCAACACATAAAGTGCCATATGTTAACTGGGGATGCCTCAAACAGTGGGGAGCGATTGGCTAAACAACTAAATCTCGACACTGTTCACGCTGGCTGCAGCCCACAAGATAAGCAAACGCATGTTGATGCCCTTGCAAGTAAAGGCGCTGTGGTTGCTATGGTTGGAGACGGCGTTAATGACAGCCCAGTTTTTGCAAGTGCACACTTATCAATTGCGATGGAAACTGGGGCAGATATTTCCAAAAACAGTGCCGATGTGGTATTACTCAATAGTGATTTAAGCGCCATTGAGCATCTGCTTAGCGTCTCGAAAAAAACGCGCAGAATTGTGAAACAAAACTTGGCGTTATCACTTATTTACAATGGTTCGATTTTACCTTTAGCAGCATTGGGGCTCGTTGCGCCTTGGATGGCTGTTATTGGCATGTCTGCAAGCTCCATTTTGGTTATTACCAACTCATTAAGGTTATTAAAACTATGAGTATCATTTACATGTTAATCCCGATTGCGATTTTGTTTGTAATAATCGCTATTGGTGTATTTTTTTGGGCTGTAAAAAGTGAACAATTCTCAGATTTAAATAAACAGGGCCACAGTATCCTGTTTGAAGATGACAAAGAGCAGCACAACAAAAGTAATGATTGATCCCCTTTTCATTAGTGCATTTGTTATGGGGTTACTTGGCAGTGGCCATTGCTTAGCGATGTGTGGTGGCATTGCAAGTAGCTTACAGCTTGCCGCCGACAAAAATCGTGCTGTGAGCTTTTCTGTTGCCTACAATGTAGGGCGCGCGCTGAGTTATATGTTAGCGGGTGCTTTAGTCGCGGGTATCAGCAGTCGCTTTGCAGCACAGAACACCAGTATCGCCCTCGCTTTATCATTTTTGAGTGGCATTTTTATGCTACTTGTGGGCATCTATATTATGCGTTTGGCTGCCACATTACAGTGGTTAGAAAAACTTGGGAAAACGCTCGTGTGGCAGCATTTAGCAAAATTAAATCGCTATTTATTGCCGGTTAATACAACCCCTAAAGCCCTGCTTTATGGTGCGCTTTGGGGTTGGCTGCCGTGTGGATTAGTCTACTCTGCACTGACATGGGCCCTGACGAGCCCTTCTGCGCTTCATGGTGCAGGGATTATGCTATTTTTTGCCCTAGGCACATTTCCAGCGATGGTCAGTGTTGGCCTCGCGAGTCAAAAAATAAACGTTTTTTTAAACCATGTTTGGACTAGGGTTATTCTAGGAAGCGTAATAATATGGTACGGTGTATACTTATTAATTATAGCAACTGACAGGCTCGTTCATTAACCTTACGAGTTGTTAACTTATTAGAATGGATTTGATGTATGGACTTTTCACAAAACAAGTCAAAAGGCTTATGCACTATTAGCTGTAATAATTGCAGTATTAGTCAGCTGTGTTTACCATTTTCGCTTAACGGCCAAGAAATGGATCGTCTTGATGAGATTATCGAGCGTAAAAAGCCTCTTCACAAAGGCGACTTTTTATTTGAGTCGGGTGAAAAGCTAAATGCAATTTATGCAGTTCGCTCAGGTTCATTTAAGTCTTATACGCTTTCGGAGCAAGGTGATGAGCAAATCACAGGCTTTCATTTAGCCGGTGATCTCGTTGGCTTTGATGCTATCAATAAAATGTCTCATCAAAGTTTTTCGCAAGCGCTTGAAACATCAATGGTATGCGAAATTCCATTCGATACATTAGATGAATTGGCAGGTAAACTACCAAAGTTACGCCAACAAATTATGCGCTTGATGAGTAACGAAATTAATTACGACCAAGAAATGTTGTTACTGCTTAATAAGAAATCAGCAGAAGAGCGTTTAGCCAGCTTTATTTACAACCTTGCAGAACGATTTGGTGAACGTGGTTTTTCGCGTAAAGAGTTCCGTCTTACAATGACTCGTGGCGAAATAGGTAATTATCTTGGTTTAACTGTCGAGACAATTAGCCGCTTGCTAAGCCGCTTTCAAAAAGCCGACATTATCAAAGTTGAAGGTAAATTTATTACCATTTTAGATCAACAGGCGCTTGCTTCAACAGCCGCGATTAAATGTAAATAGAGTTTGATATAGCGCAACTTTCTATTGCTTGCCCCTTTAACTGCTCAGAATTTAGGTTACACTCAAGGTATACCTTTTTGCAGAACAGTTAAGGAGCAGCATATGGACGCAATAAAACGAATTTTAGCAGTAATAGATCCCACCAAGGAACAGCAGCATAGTTTAAGCCGCTCAATTGACCTAGCCAAAAAGTCAGGCGCAACCATCACTGCTTTTCTTAGTATTTATGACTTCTCCTACGAAATGACCACAATGCTTTCTTCTGATGAGCGTGAAGCCATGCGCGAAGCTGTCATCAAAGACCGTCAAGTCTGGTTAAATGAACAAATCGCCCTTTACCCTGAATTATCAATTGATAGTTGTGTTGTTTGGCACAATCGCCCTTACGAAGCCATTATTAATACGGTGATCAATGACGGTTATGATCTTGTGGTTAAAGGCACACATCAGCATGACACCCTTAAATCAGTGATTTTTACACCGACAGATTGGCACCTCATTCGTAAGTGCCCTGCACCGGTGTTATTAGTTAAAGAAAAAGAGTGGCCTGCACATGGCAACATACTCGCAGCAGTGAATGCAGTCAGTGAAAATGAGCAACACCTTGCGCTGAACAAACGTATTATCAATGATGCACGCTTTATTTGTGACCTTGCTAATGCGCAGCTTAATTTAGTGAATGCCTACCCTGCTACACCGGTAAATATTGCTATCGAAATTCCTGAGTTTAACCCGGGTGTATACAACGAATCGGTTAAAAAGCATCATTTTGAATCAACCTTAGAACTAGCAAAAAGTTTTCAAATTGATGAAGCACAATGCCACATTGAAGAAGGTCTTCCTGAAGATGTGATTCCTGATGTTGCTGCAAAACTTAACAGCGAGCTTGTGGTTATTGGCACTGTAGGCCGCACCGGTTTAAGTGCTGCATTGGTTGGTAATACAGCTGAGCATGTAATTGATAGCCTAGATTGCGACGTATTGGCTCTAAAACCAGATGGCTACGTGAGCCCTTTAGCAAAATAATTCTCATCGTTGCGGGAAACAAATAATTGTTGTTTACCCGCGCTTCAAATATAATACGCCCCTTTATTTTACCCATGTATTTATAAGGGGGCGTAGTGTCTCACTCAGCAGAAGCTAAAGCGCAATATAACTTTAATAAGTTACAAAAACGCTTACGTCGATTAACCGGCCAAGCCGTTATGGACTTTAATATGATCGAAGATGGCGATCGTATCATGGTCTGTTTATCAGGCGGCAAAGACAGCTACACCCTATTAGATACATTACAGCATCTACAACGTGTCGCACCCGTTAAGTTTGATTTGTTCGCGATTAACTTAGACCAAAAGCAACCAGGGTTTCCTGAGCACGTTTTACCCGAATACTTAGATAAACTCGGTATTGAATACAAAATAGTTGAAGAAGACACCTACAGCATTGTTACCGATATTATTCCTGAAGGTAAAACAACCTGTTCACTGTGCTCACGCCTTCGTCGCGGTATTTTATACCGTACAGCGAAAGAAATGGGCGCGACTAAAATTGCCCTTGGTCACCACCGCGATGACATGATAGAGACGTTGTTCTTAAATATGTTCTACGGCGGTAAATTAAAAAGTATGCCCGCTAAATTAATGAGCGATAACGGCGAGCATATGGTGATTCGCCCACTGGCATATTGTAAAGAAGTCGATATCGAAAAATACGCAGAGCGTATGGAATTCCCTATTATTCCATGTAACTTATGTGGCTCTCAGGAAAACTTGCAGCGTAAACACACAAAAGCCATGCTTGCTGAGTGGAATAAACAGCATCCGGGTCGTATTGAAAGCATTTTCACGGCAATGCAAAACGTCGTGCCGTCGCACTTAGCTGATAAAGACTTATTCAATTTTAAAGACCTGCAAACAGGTGATGTAATTGATGGTGGCGATATCGCCCTTGATAAGCCAAATATCCCAAAACAGCCTGCGCTTGATGACGAACACATTAGTGACGTTGTGACAATTAACCTAAGCTAATGGTTTAAAAAAACATTTAACTAATTATTAGGAGAGCAAAGAAGCTCTCCTTTTTATTTTTGGTAAAAAATTATCTAACTAACTTTCGCTCCTAATCGAGCTGCTTTCTCAAGCCAGACTTTTCTTTTATTGCTACTGGAATTTATAACTGGCCCAAAGTATGTAGTGGTTTTATTTTTAATGCCAGAAAAGTCCAAAATACAATGTTTAAAATTCTTATAGATAACATTCCCTTGAATGTATTTATACCAAAAAGCAGGGGTATCTAACGTTATTAATAACTCTGATGTACGTCCTTTTAATAACTTTTTCGGTATTGATTTACCTTCGACATATTTAAACGAAAACCCCGGTAAAAAAACTCTATCAATCGCCCCTTTAAACTTAGCAGGCATGGTTCCCCACCAAACAGGACTAACAATCACAATATGCTCAGACCACAGAATCTTCTCTTGGAGATCTGCTAAACAAGGCTCTAAATCAATCACTTTGTCATAGCCTTCGGCTAAATTGATTTCGAAATTCAAGTCACCGATATTCACGTACTTAACGTCATGTTTTTTTATGGCAACTGCTGCATACTGTTCCGCTAAAGATTTACACAGGCTGGTTAGTTTGGGGTTAGCATTGATTACTAATATTCTTTTCATACACTGACATATCCATTTAGGGTGAGGACACAGTGTAAACTCTCACCTAAGGGTAAGAGTCAAGTTCTTGAATACACTTATCAATTGAAATTCGGTAATTTTTAATGCGCTCTCTTTGAAGTTCAAGCTCCTTTATCTTTTCTTCGACTGCAGCTTGCTTTTGAATAAGGCAATGGCTGACAGCCTGCCAATCAAAATCCTCGTTTTCTCCCTTCAAAGCAACCATATCTGACAGTGCAACTCCCAGAGTTTGAGCCTCTTTTATTAATTTGATTAAATAAATATTCTCTTGATTATAAACTCGATACTTTCCAACCCTAGAAACAGTCAGTAAGCCCACTGATTCATAGAGCCTTATTGCTCTTTGTGTTGCCCCAGACAGTTTAGATGCCTCATTGATATACATTCGAACGTCCTTATCCATCAAATCAATTTATGTGACATGCTTTGTTTGTATTTAAGAGATAGTGTTAGATATAGATTTTTCAGATTAATACCATTGTGCTTAATTAAGTGGTCTATTTTGAGGCAATAAAACCGCGTTGATAACAAGGCAAAAATTTAGTTATTTAGTTGTTCTCGGCAATTGCTCCTGGATTGCTCTACCTCCTGCATCCATGCAGTCGTAAATCAGAAATTTTTAACGTAGGTAGCGACTGGTTTAATCACTCAAAATGATTAAGTATTTTTGCAAAATGGTATAAATCATTAAAGCGTAATTTAAAAGCAACAAAAAAAGGACCTGTAAAGATCCTTTTTTGAATAATTAGCTATGCTATAAAAAAGATGACTCAGCTATTTTACAATCCACGGCGTTGCACTAATAAGATTTGCACTGCTATTAAGCAGAGTCTTATCATCTTGCCACTCATCAGTGATTTTAATCGTGCAGCGGTTTTCTTTACAGCTAACCCCCTCACCCGACATATTTGCAGGAGCGTCAAATTTAAGTACGACTCCTTGTTGCTCAGGTAGTAAAAACCACATTAGTTTGCTAACAAAAAAGCCCGACAAATCAGATAAAAGCTCATCAAACTCTTGGTTAAGCTCAAATAAATTCGCTTTTGTTAGTGCAAAGTTACTAAGCTCTGTTGCTTCAATTTGCAGCTTTAATTGGCAATCATGCTGAGGGTTTTTAGGCTGTACGACAATCACGGCTTTATCCGTGTCTAACTGCTTATCAAAAGGCAATAACAGCTGTGCATTGTCGGTGTACGTTAAATCGAACTCTTGTTTTTCGGTTAGAATTTTACCTGACTTAATCGTACATACTTCGTTAGTGGCAATATCACTTAAATAAAAGTTAACTTGTGCGTACTGAAACTCCCCCTTGTTTACGACTTTTAAACGGTCGTAAAAACCGTCATATGCAATCACAAACTCACTGGCAGTTGCTTTAAAGCTCGTAACGCTTAATGCACTGATCACACCCACCACTTTTAACAATAAAAAGACTTTATTCATCAAAATATGCTCTGTTCTGATTAATCATCGTGTTTAATTCTTCTATGTATGCTTCACGTCGCTCAGAATACGATAACAACCCTTGGGTTAGTTTTGTCGCTTCAATCGGTTTTTGTTGGCGACGTAAATCTGCGCGGATTGTGCGTAAATCTTTATACGCCGTATGGGTATTAATATTCTTAAAGTAAGAGCTTACAGCAGCACGAACAGATTTGAATGCCGTCACTTCATGAGCCGCCTCATTTGCACGACGTCGTGGCACCATGCCACAGCCTTTGTTATAACACCATTGGCCAAAAAAGTTTAAGCCAATACGCGCAAAACGCGATGTTCCCCATGCTGACTCATTCGCCGCCTGCATTAAGGCAAGTTCTTTTGGAATGATATCAACACGACGCAGTGCTTGTGTCAAAGACAATACATCAATACTTGTTGGTAATTTATAACTGGTAAGAATTTTCTTAATATCAGACAGCTGCTTACTCGTCAGAGGCTCATTATATTCTAGCATCATACGTGCAATTTCTAAGCTGGCACGCTGCTGTAGAATTTTCTTGTTTTCAGCTTCAACATGGGGACGAATAAAATCAAAAAACGCCTGTTTCTTTTCTTTTACATCAGTAAAGCCCGCAAAGTCAGGCAGCTTTACATTATGTAATGGCTTTTCTTTTTTAATTACTCGCTGTTTACCCTGCTGAGTTGCCTCGGTTTGGTCGGCCTCCTCCACTGCAACATCTTGATTCATGAAAGGCGATAATAACGCCCATGCAAAAAAAGCGGTCAGTAAACCTCGAAAAACGTACTTAAGCATGTATTCTCTCAAATAAACTACAACTCATGTGCGGTAAAGCCACGCACACACAAAGGCGGATTATATCAAAGAGCTAATTTTTTCGCGAATATCAGCGTATTTTTTTGCCCTAACTCAACATGACTTGCTGCGAATCACGTCCAATTTACTCGCAATTTTCAAGTGCTTGCGTATACTAAAGGGCAACTGAGCGAGTAATTATAAGGTTCTATTTATGTGCCAGTCTTGGCAAGCGCGTATCATTGATCAGCAAAAATATCGCCCAAACGACAACCGCACTGCCTGGCAGGTTGACCGCTCTCGTATAATTCACGCGGCAGCATTTAGACGTTTACAAGCTAAAACTCAAATAATGGGCATTGGCCTAAACGATTTTTATCGTACTCGCCTCACCCATTCTCTTGAAGTCGCACAAATAGGCAGTGGTCTACTGCGCCACCTTAAAAAACAACACCCAAATTTTAGCCATTTCCCCAGTGGTAGCTTACTTGAAACCTTGTGCCTTGCTCATGATATTGGGCACCCTCCTTTTGGTCATGGTGGTGAAATAGCCCTTAATTACATGATGCGTGAACACGGTGGTTTTGAAGGAAATGCGCAAACCCTAAGAATTGTTTCTAAGCTTGAGCCATACAGCAATGGCTATGGTATGAACCTAACACGCCGCACTTTGCTTGGTTTTATAAAATACCCCGCTTTTATTGATGACTTATGGCACACCATTCCACCGCTCTCTGAGCAGCGCAGCTTTATTAAAGCTGATCACTGGCGTCCTGCAAAAGGCTTATACAAAGACGACAAAGATGTGTTTGATTGGATTGTCGCGCCACTATCAAAAAACGACCAGCACATTTTAAGTCGCCATTATAACGTTGATGAATTCAGAGCAAAAACACATTATAAATCGATTGACTCTGCCATCATGGAGCTCGCCGATGATATAGCTTATGCTGTTCATGACCTGGAAGATGCTATCGCCACAGAAGTACTCACATTAGCTGATTGGCAAAACCATGCATTAACGCAGTTACAAGCACTAAACTCACCATGGTTAACAACGCATTTAAGCTCTATTACGGCGCGCCTTTTTTCACACCATGAATATGAGCGAAAAGATGCCATCGGTGAGCTTGTTAATACTTTTATAATTCACGCCAATTTAGTGGTGCAAAATGCTGATTTCGAATCAGAAATCTTGCAATACACGGTTAGTTTACCCGACGAATTTGCAAGCATTCTTAATGTGTTAAAACACTTTGTATTTAAACGTTTAATTCGTGAACCGAAAATGCAGCAAGTTGAATTTAAAGGGCAAAATTTACTCATTGAACTGTTCAGTGCGTTTGCAAGTGATCCTATGCGTTTACTGCCAGAAACCACCCAAGAAATGTGGCTAAATGCACACCAACAAGGTGATAATGCAATGCGTATTATCTGCGATTACTTATCGGGGATGAGTGACGAATACGCATATAAAACCTATCAACGCCTATTTTTACCCTCTGCTTAAGGACTTTGAAGAGGGTAAAATATTGAGCTAGTATTTAATTAGTACCTAATTACTATAACAACTTTCTTTCGCATTTTATTAAACATGGATTGGAATAATGCTCAAAAAATACCTGCTTATTAGCACGCTTTTACTCTCTCCTTTAACTTGCTTCGCAAATGAATCCCTGCCTGATCCACTGTTAGAAGAGCGTGGTGTCGTCATTAAAGATGCCAGTCAATTTGACTGGGTAAGGCTCAACTCAGGTGAATGGCTCAAAGGTGAACTTATCGCAATGTACGATAAAGAGCTTGAATTTGACAGTGATGTACTCGACACCCTCGTAATTGACCGTGAAGATATCTATATGATTGTCTCTGACCGCCATCACACAGTACGCTTTAACGACGGCACAGAACTCAGTGGCACACTTAATATATCAGGCGGTTATGTAAAGGTCGGTGACTTACCGGCAAAGTATCGCTATCGTGATTTAGTGTCGATTGCCCCTTCAATCGACAGTGAGCTCAGCGCGTGGACAGTAAAAATTTCCTTGGGTGCTGATTTATCGCGAGGTAATACAGACCAAACAGAATACTCTGCCAGAGCCGATATTAAACGCCGTACGGCATCGAGTCGCTTTTTAGCCGAGTTTTTAGGCTACCGTACCACCAGCGATGAACAAGTAACTAAAAACAACATTAGAGCCAATGGCACGTTCGACTGGTTTTACACTCAAAAAATGTATTTCCGTCCTATCTTTTTTGAATATTACCGTGACCCTTTTCAAAACATCGCTAATAAATACACTGTAGGCGCAGGTGTCGGTTATTACGTGATGGATACCGACAAAACTGAGTGGGATTTTTCAACTGGCCCTGCGTATCAAAAAACTGAATTTGATACTGTCACCACCGGTGAAGACAAAAGTAATGCGTCAATGTCTTACTTTATTGGCACTAATTTTGAGCATGAACTTACTAAAAAAATCGACTTTACCTTCAATTATCGCTACCTCACGGCCAAAAGTGATACAGGTGGAGATTCTCAATACGCTATGGCAAGTTTCGAGATTGATATTACTGACGACATTGATTTTGATATCTCTCTGGTTTGGGATTACTTAGCAGACCCGATTGCCGACGAGAATGCCGTGGTGCCTGAAAAGGAAGACTATAAAATGATTTTTGCTTTGGGAATCGATTTATAAAATACGCGTTTAAAAACGATCGTTTAAAACAAAAAACGCCGAACAATTTTGCTCGGCGTTTTTGTTACCACTCATTAAATTAAAGTGATTTAACACCCATATTATAAAGCGTGAAACCATAGATATCAGCGTACTGATCAATAATCTTACTGGTTGGTGTACCCGCGCCATGACCCGCGTTAGTTTCAATACGGATCAGGTAAGGGTTCTGTTTTGCACCTTTTGCTTGTAACTCAGCGGCAAATTTAAATGAATGAGCAGGTACAACACGGTCATCGTGATCGCCTGTCGTCACAAGCGTTGCAGGGTACGTTACCCCCTCTTTTACGTTATGAACAGGTGAATACCCTTTCAAGTAGTCAAACATCTCTTTACTTTGTTCACTAGTACCGTAGTCATACGCCCAGCCTGCACCCGCTGTAAATGTGTGATAGCGCAGCATATCCAGTACACCAACAGCCGGTAATGCTACTTTGAATAGCTCTGGGCGCTGGGTCATAACCGCACCAACTAATAAGCCACCGTTTGAACCACCACGCACAGCTAAATAGTCTGGCGAGCTGTATTTTTTATCGTTTAGATATTCTGCAGCCGCAATAAAATCATCAAATACATTTTGTTTTTTAAGCTGTGTACCATTAATGTGCCACTGTTTACCATATTCACCACCGCCACGAATATTAGCAACTGCATACACACCACCGTGCTCAAGCCACGCTGCAACTGTTGGGCTGTAGCTTGGTGTTAAACTTACATTAAAGCCACCATAGCCATATAAAATCGTTGGATTTTTACCGTTAAGTTCAGTGCCTTTCTTATACGAAATAATCATCGGTACTTTCGTGCCGTCTTTCGATGTGTAAAACACTTGTTCAGACACGTACTCGTCGCTGTTAAATTTAGCACCCGACTTGCGATAAACATCCGATTGCCCTGACTCAATATCAAATGAGTAAGTGTTACCCGGCGTCGTGTAATTCGTGAAAGAATAATACAGCGTGTCAGCGTCATGCTTGCCACTAAAACCATAGGCTGTGCCTACACCTGGTAAACTGATTTCGCGTACTAACTTACCTGATTTATCGTACTGCTTAACTTGCGAGATAGCATCGACCATATACTTAGCGAAGAAGTAATTTCCCCCTTTAGTCAGGCTCAATACATTGTCTGTTTCGGGAATAAGATCTTGCCAGTTTTCTGGGCTTGGATTATTCGCATCAACTGTCACAACACGTTTATTCGGTGCATTTAAGTTTGTTACCAAATACAATTTACTGCCATCATTATCAATAATGGATGTATCAGAATCTGTGTTGTCTAAAATTGTCACCAATTCGCTATCTGGATTAGATAAGTCTTTAATAAACAGTTTATTACCTGATGTTGAGGTACTTGCCGAGATGATCAAGTAGTGATTATCGCGGGTAACAGCAGCCCCAATATAACGATGTTTTTGTTCTTCTGTGCCACCATAAACTAACTGATCATCCGCTTGAGAAGTGCCAAGCTTATGATAATACACTTTATGTTGATCCGTTTTAGCCGACAGCTCACTCCCTTTTGGCTTATCGTAGCTTGAATAATAAAAACCTTCATTTCCTAACCACGAAATACCACTAAATTTCACATCAACTAACGCCTCTTCAATAGGCTGCTTAGTGGCAGTATCAATAATAATAATTTTACGCCAGTCGCTTCCACCCTCTGAAATCTGGTACGCTGCTAGCGTGCCATCTTCGGTAAACGTTAATCCCGACATAGAGGTTGTGCCATCAGCACTGAATGTATTTGGGTCAAGGAAAACTTCAGCCTCTGAGTCACCTTTTTTACGGTAAACAACGTATTGGTTTTGTAGGCCATCATTTTTGTAGAAATAGGTGTACTCGCCCTCAGTGAACGGCGCTGTGACTTTTTCATAGTTCATTAGCTTTTCGAGAGTCGTTTTTAATTCATCTCGATAAGGAATATTCTTTAGGTAAGAAAATGTCACCTCATTTTCGGCTTTAACCCATTGCGCCGTCTCTTCGCTCATGTCGTCTTCAAGCCAACGGTAAGGATCGGCAACCTTTTCACCGAAATACTCGTCAACAACATTGCCTTTTTTAGTTTCAGGATAATTCACGGCAGCTTTTACCTCTGCGGTTTTTACTGTTTGTTCAGTCTTCGTTGTGGTTGATTCACTGCAACCAGCCAGTGCAATTAGAATTGCACATGCAAGCGTCTTCTTAATCATAATCTTCATACTTTTTAGTTATTGTTAACAAACAGAAAATAGAGTTAATGAAATAGAAAGTCTAGCAATTTGCGGTTAAACACAGCCTAGGCTGTAAACCAATGTAAAATACCAATAAAAAAGCCACGCAAGTGCGTGGCCCTGCAATAAAAAGGGTGCCTATACTTTAGTCAACCAACCGTGGTTGTCCGGTGATTTACCCCATTGAATATTATTCAATGCTTGGCGTAACTTCACCACTTTCTCACCCGGCTCGCCCGAGCCTACTTTAAACTCTTGGTCGTTATGAATAAGTGTACCAACAGACGTCAGCACTGCAGCAGTGCCTGAAAGCGCAGCTTCAGTACCAGGCTTAGCGGCACGCTCTAGTAATTCACTTACGGTAAAGTTGCGTTCAGACACCGTCATACCTAAATCTCTGGCAATAGTTAAAATACTATTACGCGTAACACCGTGTAAGAAAGTGCTATCAAGTGCCTTGGTGATAATTTCATTACCATCAATAAGAATGAAGTTGGCAGCACCCGTTTCTTGTACGTCACCACCTGGGCAGAACAATATTTGGTCAGCCTGATGCTCAGAGCGTGCTTGTAAAATAGGCCCTAATGCACTGGCGTAGTTACCACCACTTTTTACCATACCCATATGAGGCGCACAGCGCATGCCGTCTTCTTCAAGTAATACACGAAGTGCTGTTGCACCCCCTGCAAAATAATCACCTACAGGCGAAAGAAGCACATACAGTAATGAACTCATTGAAGGCGCAGCCGCTTTACCAATTGCCGCTTCTGTACCAATATGAGTTGGGCGAATATACATTGAACCCGGAGGGGCTGGCGTTTCGTCTGCGTACTCTTTAACAATGTCTTTGATCATTTGCTCAAGCATACTTTCATCAAAATCAGGCAAGTTTAATAGCTTTGAGCTTTGCTTCATTCGGGCAATATTTGCGTCCATACGAAAGATATAGACCGAGCCATCTTCGTGACGAAATGCTTTTAATCCTTCAAAACACGTGCTTGAATAATGTAATACGTGAGCACCTGCGTGTAATTCGATTTTATCAGATGGGACCAGCGCGCTTTCACTCCATGTGTTGTCTGCAAAGCGTGCTTGGATCATGTGTGGCATAAATACAGTACCAAATGCGGCCATTGTTGTTCTCTCTTGTTTGGACTACTTTTTCTCCATTGTATGCTAATACCTCCCCGTTTAACCATAGCTAACGCATGCCTTTTATCGATTAAAGTGCAAATAATTTCACCTCACAGTATAAAAAACACGCAATTTAATTGCGTGTTTTTTATTAATAATCATTCACGGTCACGTTTTTGCTTTTACCGGTAATTCATTCGTGCCGTTAGTCGATTAAAAAAGCGAGGGAAAAAGCGTTTAATTGTCGGCGCTAAACCGCTGATCCCTTCACCAACGACAACCTCATCCTTTTCCGCTTCTATGGCTTTGATCATTTTCGCAGCAGCTCTGCCAACATCCATCCCATTTTCAATCGATTCTTCGGGTTTATTTTGTGGTTTACCTTGTCCATCCAACGAATTATGCGCAATGGCTGTTTTGATTGATCCGGGACAGATTGTTAAACAATTGACATTTTTATCTGCCAGTTCAGCACGCAAACAATCCATAAACCCCACAACCGCATATTTTGAGCCCGAGTAACCGGTTCTGAATTTAGAGCCAACTTTACCCGCCACACTGCTTATCGATACCACCATGCCCATACCTTGTTTAACCATCTGCGGCACGACCACTTTCGTTAATGCAATAAGGCCAAAGTAGTTCACCTCCATTAACTGGCGATACACACTGAAATCGTTTTCTAAAAACAAACTGCGCTGCGACACCCCGCCGTTATTAATTAGCACATCAATACGCTTAATACGTTCAACAACCGCAGGCATCTCTTTAAGCAGCGCCTCAGGCTCTGCTAAATCGAGTGGCACAACATGATGCATTCCGCCTAAACGTGCATTTAGTGCTTTTAATTTATCTTCATTACGGGCAGATAAAACCAAGATTGCCCCTTTTGCAGCCAATTGTTCACACAGTGCTTCACCAATACCTGATGATGCCCCCGTAACCCAAACTATTTTATCTTTTAAATTCATGTGTGTTCCTTTTCTTATTGTTATTATTGCTGTTATTACGCTTTATGTGGACCTGCATGTTGCTCAATGTAATAAGCAACATCTTTATAAAAACCAAGTATGATTAAGGCTTCTACGACAACAAATAAGGGTCCAATAACGAGGCCAATAATGTCATCAACAAAGGCGGGTTTTTTACCTTCATAGTAATGACCCATAAATTGAAATAGCCAACCCACCACAAAGCAGCCCACACTCACAGCCAGCCACATTGATGTTGAAAGCACAACGACAGGCTGTGCAATAATGCTTAATAAAGCAAAGCACACAGCCATAATTAGCCCCATAGAAACACTGAGCATTAAGTAATACAGGCACGTAATCGCAATAACAATGCTTGCCACTGTTAACGTAACGGGTTCAAGCATGATTGTTGCGCGTTGTAATAAACAAATAATGGCAAACACAATCAAGGGAATACCAATAAAATGTGTATAGATATTGCGTTTTGAACGGTGATAAAGGGCGTAATTGCTCAGCTGTTGTTTGAGAGTTTTCATTATTATTCCTGCCAAAACTGTGTTCAAAACTCAGATTAGCAGAAAATTTACCACTAAGAATGTCATCTAGCCGACATTTTAAAGTAACTGCATTAAACTAGCGCATCGATGACCTTGCCTTTTTCGGCTTCGGGCTGCATATCCATGCGCTCGCGTCCTTTTTGATATTCTTCATCAAGCATGCCTTGCAACTCATTCATTTTTTCTTGCAGTGCTTTGGTATCTGCACCTTGTTGTTGCATTTGTTCCGCAAGCTTTTCTATTTGCGCTTTGATTTCATCGATTTTCTCTTTATCTACCCCTAAGCGCTGATAAACAAAAGCTTCGTTTGCTGTCTCTAAAAATGAACTTGGTTCGGGTTGTTTTCTTAATAGACTTTGTGCATCAGAAGACGTTTGAGGCATCAATTTTGATTCTGATACATCCAGTGCTCGCTCAAGTTTATTAGTGCCTGAGTAATGATAAGCTTTATATTGGTTATGAAAAGTAATAGCCACACGTAATCGTCCTTTAAACTTGTCTGAAAAGATGTAGCAATTTTAGTTCCAAGCTAACATTGAGCTAAGAGTTTATCTAAATTTTCTATTTCAACTATCTGATATTTAAGACTAATAACTGACTCTGTTTGCAATGATTGTAATATTTGATTCACTGTTTGCCGTGTTAAATAAGTCATATCGGCAAGTTGTTGCTGAGAAAGTGGCAACCTAGTTTGCCCCGATGAGTGGCACAACATATACAGTCGCTTACTGACTTTTTGCTTTGCCGTAAGTAACGCATGATCTTCTAAAGAATCAAACAAACTTCTCACTTTCTCGGTTAATAACACCCCAAAATCATGCCAGTATATCGGGTGTTCGTTCAGCAATTGAGTGAGTGCTCGTTCAGACACATGTATAAGGCGCACTGAAGTATGGGCATACACATCGTGGGTTCGTTTGCCGCCATCAAAAAGCGCCACTTCACCAAACCACATGGCACTTGTTACAAAACTAAGCACCGCTTCTTTACCTTGTTTGTTTACGCCCGATACACGTAACACCCCACTTATTACACAATACAAACCCGTATTTTCATCACCGCGCAAAAATAAGGCATCACCTGCATTACACGTGATTAATTTAGCGTTTTTAAGTAAGTGTTGCTTAAACTCTTGGCTGCGATTTTTAAACCATTTATCGTGGTTAATTATCGAAAGGTCTTGTTCATTCAATTATTTATACTTACATTGTTATGAGTGCAATTACTTATAATAAGAGGATACAGGATGTTTAACAAACTACTTTCGACCAGCTTACTGCTCAGTGCTATGTCTGCTCCTGCATTTGCCAGTGATATAGAGACAGAACTTAAATCAGCCAACAAAAGTGTCAGTGAAAAGGTCATAAAATGGCGCCGCCATCTGCATCAATATCCAGAACTGAGCAATCGTGAATTTGAAACGGCAAAGTATGTTGCTAAACACCTTCGCTCATTAGGACTAGAAGTGCAAACAGGCGTAGCTCACACCGGTGTGGTGGCCAAATTAAAAGGCGGCAAAAAAGGGCCACTTATCGCGCTTCGTGCAGATATGGATGCCCTGCCAGTTAAAGAGCAAGTTGATTTACCTTTTGCATCAACACAAACAACTGAATATAAAGGTAATACCGTGGGTGTTATGCATGCCTGTGGCCACGATAATCATGTTGCAATCTTAATGGCTGCTGCTGAGTCTTTGGTAAAAATTAAAGATAATCTCGCTGGCGATATTCTATTTGTATTCCAACCTGCAGAAGAAGGTGCACCCGATGGCGAAGAAGGGGGTGCTGAACTAATGCTAAAAGAAGGCTTATTTAAAGAAAAACCCGAAGCCATCTTTGGTTTACATGTCACCAGCTCACTAAACACAGGGCAAATTGGTTTTCGTGAAGGGCCGCTAATGGCCAGCGCCGATAAGTTTACGATTACTGTAAAAGGTCGCCAAACTCATGGCTCGCGTCCTTGGAATGGGGTTGACCCCATTGTCGCGTCATCACAAATTATTATGGCAACGCAAACCATTGCATCACGCCAAGTTGATGTAACGAAAGCCCCTTCTGTTGTCTCCTTTGGTGCCATTAATGGGGGTGTACGTAATAATATAATCCCTGATCAAGTTGAAATGGTCGGTACAATTCGTACTTTTGATCAAGACATGCGTGCTGATATTAAAAAACGCTTAGCTAAAACCGCCGAAATGGTGGCTGAATCAGGTGGCGCAGAAGCGCATGTTCACATTGATCACGGTTACCCAGTCACCGTGAACGATGTTGAATTAACCAAGAAAATGACACCAACACTTGCAGGTGTGGTTGGCAAAGAAAACCTGATCACAACGCCATTAATAACAGGGGCAGAAGACTTTAGTTACTATGCCTTAGAAACACCAGGAATGTTCTTTTTCTTAGGAGTTACGCCAAAAGGTCAAGATGCCGTAACAGCGCCGAGTAACCATTCACCACACTTTTTTGCAGACGAGAAAGCATTACAACTGGGTGTCAACGCCATGACGCAATTAGTGGTTGATTACCTTAAATAGTTGATTACATTAAATAATAATCTTGTGAAAAGAGCCGAACTAATCGGCTCTTTTTATTTAACCATGTAGATACAATCTGCCAAAGGCATTAGGGCTGGGTACTTGGATTCTTGAAAACCTAATTTTTTATAAGCTGCAATGGCCAAGGTATTGTGGGTATATACGAACAACGACACTGTATTACAGTGCAATTGCTGTTTGCCCTGCTCGCTTAATAAATTAATCAGTATTTTTGCAAGCCCTTGCCCCCGCATATTCAAAGCCACGACCAAACGTCCTAAATGACAGCATCCTTCACGTAAGTAATATTGGCCAAAAGCCAACATCTGGCCCTCATTATTTACCAGCGCGTATGAGTTCAGTTCATCAAGATTTAAATCTTGTTTAAAGCTGTGTGCATCAAATGGGAAGTTAAAAAATGGCCCAGACCAAATACGCAGGTCCGCCTCTGTGTTAAACCAACCCATTAGCTTAGTTAAATGCTCATCAGTCACGCTAACTAGCTGCATGTTTTAACCTATCGAATAAACCCGATGCTCGGGTAACTGATTTATTCATTGCCATTAGTAACACGTTTTTATCTGCCACCAGCTCAAAGGTGTTTTTTGCACGAGTGATCCCCGTGTACACAAGCTGTCTGTTGATCCCTTGGTTTGCTTGATTTATTGGCGGTAAAATCATCGCTGTATACGCAAACTCAGAGCCCTGCGATTTATGAATAGTCATGGCATACACTTTATCGTGAGCGGGTAAACGAGCTGGCGAAAAAGCACGAATGTTTTCTTGCTCATCAATAAACATTGCTTTTAGTTGACCTTGCTCATCGTGCATTAAAATACCAATATCACCATTGAACAGTTTTAACTGATAATCATTTTGGCTGATCATAATGGGCATGCCCAGATAATGGCGCTGATACGGTGAAATAAGCCCTTGTTGTGACAGTGCTTTTTCAATTCTAAGATTAAGGCTGTTTACGCCATAATCGCCCTCTTTCACCGCTGCCAGTAATTGATAGTCAGAAAAAGCATTGTGCACTTTAGCCACCCCAGCACCTTCGCGTATCAGTGTTAAATACGCCTGATAATGCTGGGCTGCTAACTGAACAAAATGCTCAATCGGTTTGTTAATCACATTGTAATTAAGTTTAAGGTCGCTAAAGCCGCCCTCGTTCACCGTTTGCTCAACATACCCAAGTAACCCTTGGCTATTGGTATTAACAGCTTGCGCTAATTGACCTATGCCGCTTTTGCCGTCAAAACGGTAGCTTTGCTGTAAAAACGCAATACAGTCGCTTAACAAGTAACTGTCTTCACTGTGTGAAAGCACGGCGCGATTATTAAAACACACCCGATTGAGTTGCTCTGCCCGCGCTTGGCTGTAGGCGGGCATTTTTTCAAGTGTTAATCCTTGGCATAAATCGCTGAGAATACTGCCAGTATCAACTGAGGCTAATTGGTCTTTATCTCCCAGCAGAATTAACCGAGCATGACTTGGCAGCGCCTCAATTAATTTTGCCATTAACGATAAATCAACCATGGAGGCTTCATCAATGATCAACACATCTAAATGCAGTGGATTACGTTTGTTATGGCGAAATTTATTCGTGTGCGGAATCACGCCAAGTAAGCGGTGAATCGTTTGTGCCGTTTCAGGAATAAGCGGTGCGATGTCTTTTGGGATCATACTGAGTTTTTGCTTCGCTCCCAAAATTGACTCACTTAAACGAGCCGCGGCCTTACCCGTGGGTGCAACCAACTTAATTGTCAACGGTGCACTGGCATACAACGACTGCATAATAGCTAATAATTTGGTGACAGTTGTGGTTTTACCGGTGCCTGGCCCTCCGGTAATCACACTAAAGCCTTTGGTGGCGGCTATGGCACACGCTACTTTTTGCCAATTTAACGTTTTAATAGGATCTGCGGGGTCTTCACGGTGAGCTTCATCAGGGAAATACTCTGTCAAAAGCGCAGTTAACGCCGTTTCATCGATGTTTAGTGGTTTTGCTGCCAAATGACTCAAACGTGACGCTAACACAGTTTCATACTGAGCTAATCGCGCAAAATATAACTTATTAGCAAACAGCAGCAGTGGCTTGTCATCACCCACACAAGCTGCAGCCATGAGCTGTGTTTCAGCTTGCTGCGCGTCATAGTTTTCTGAAAACGGCGAAATAATATCAGGTGCAGCAATGCTTGCCTCCGATACTGCCTGTTCTCTAATTGCAAACGGATTTTGCCAATTAATAGCGTTTAAATCTAAGCAACTATGCTGGCTTTGCTGAGCGACGGCAAGCAACAAAATAAGGTAGAACACCTCATTTTTCTGGGAGGTATCAGTGCCTATTAAAAGCTCAGCAAGTTTTACATCCACTAAGCGAATACGTTTCGTCTCTAACAAAAAGTCCAGTAAGGGCTGTGTTTTCATTTCAACCTCAGTCCCCTCTAATGCCTGTACAGGCTCCTTTAACGGTTCTTTGTGTTTGCGAGGTTGCTCTGGTTCACGTTCATCAAAGCCAAATGTCATCTGACTCATAACATTGCTCCTCGTGCAAATAAACTATCCAGCTCAAGTACTTGCTGCTTTGTAAGCTGATTAAAGTACACCCCTTGGCCATCACTCATGCCCCGTAAAAAGGTGTAATACACGCCGCCTAAATGGGTCTCTATGTCGTAATTTTTAACACGTTGTTGTAATAAGCGATGCAGTGCAACAGTGTAAATCAAATACTGTAAATGATATTGGTGACTGCTCATCGCTTGCTCAAGCTGATCATGTTGATAATCAGCTGCGCTGTTGCCTAAAAAGTTCGACTTATAATCAAGAATGTAATACTTATCCTGCCAACAAAAAATTAAATCGATGAAGCCTTTTAGTAAACCTTGCACATCAGTAAAGTCGAGTTTGCCCGGTAAACCAAAATGCTTTACCAAAATTTGATTTAACTTATCACTTGAAAGCGATAATAACGGTAAATTAAACTCCATTTCGACTAAACACACTTCAGGCGAAAGCGCCGATAAACAAAGCCCTTTATCGTTTAGTGGACACTTTAAAGCGGCATTGATCCAGCTTTCGGTCATTGCCTCCCAACTATCATCAATGTGATACTTGGCAAACAGTTTTGTTATTACCTTATCAAGAGCATGGTCGTCACGCTCGTTGTCAGGTCGTTTCAATGCATAGGGATCCGTAAAGTCCAATTGCTCAAATATTTCGTGTAAACAACTGCCCGGCTTCGCACCTTTCGGGAAACTATAGGGGGTTAGTTGCACTGCTTGCTGCGCTAAAAATTCATCTTTTTCGTGATCTTCATCACTGCGCCCCAGTTCAATATGATCAGTCTGCTTTTTAAAGGTTAATGCACTAAAGCTGGTTGAACGCCAATCTCGTTCAATGTGGGTTTCGAGTGTGTTGACTTGATATGACTGCTCAGCATCTGTGCTTGTTAGGTCAAGCACAGTGACCTCATCGGGTTGCGTAAAAGCTTCAAAATGCATATGCGCTGACTGAGCACAAAAATCGCTTAATAACCTGTGCCACTCATCAGCCGATTTAATTTCTTCCCCTGCAAACAGTACATGACCAATACTGGTACTTTGTATACCAGGGCGATTACTGCGCCCTTGTGCGATGTTATACACACCGACTGAGCAAAAATGTACAGCACGGGTCAACGCCACATACAATAAACGCAAGTCTTCAGCTAAACGTTCTTGCTCTGCTTTTTGTAAGGCCTCATCACCGTTAGCAAGGTCGTAAACCAGTTTTCCGTTATGATGATAAAGCGCTTCTTTGGTTTCACGGTAGCCACAAGCAAACGGCATAAACACTATCGGATATTCCAAGCCCTTTGAAGCATGCATCGTGACGATTTTTACTAAATTGGCATCGCTTTCAAGACGAACTTGCACCGCTTCACCCTCTTGTTGGCTGACCTTTTGCGCAAACCAGCGCAATAATCGATGAGTGCCTTCTAGTTCAATTTGCTTTTGCTGCAAGATTTCACCTAAATGGCGAAAATCTGTCAGCCAACGTTCCACGTTATAACCAAGCCCCTGCCAGCGTGCAGCGAGTTGATTGTGGCTCAGTAAGCGCTCAAGCATCGCCATCGCACCTTGCTTATGCCAAATATGTGAAAGCTGAGCGAAAAAGTTTAAATGTTCTTGCCATTCGCTTTCGTTTTCATGTAACGCATAAATACGGTTATAGCTTAAGCAAAACAAGGGGCCTGCCAGTACGCCGCGCAATAATGATTCATCGTACTGACCATGAAGCGCTGTTAAAAAGTTTAATAAATGATGACTAAGCTCTTGCTGAAAAACGCTATCGCGAGACAAATACACGCTGGCAATGGCTGCCTCACTCAACGCCGACTTCATCAGTTGTGCTTCGTTTCTATCTCGCACTAATACACAAATATCGGCAGCGGTGACCGCTTTGCCAGCAATTGTGGCTTCACCTGAATGCGCCTGCTTAAGTAAGCGTGTGATTTTTTGTGTGTAGTGCTGGGCAAGCGCCTGCTGGGCAACCCCTTTGCTGGTTGGCTTATTATTAGCCTGAGCGTATTCATCAACAAACACTGAAAACTCAAATGCATTGGTGGTTTCGCCATTGATTAAAAACGCTTTGTTTTCAGGCTTCCCCTTTGCATGAACTGCTTGAAACGGAATCGCATCGTTATAAATAAAGCTATTAGCGTTTTTAGAAAAAATGCGATTTACACTCTCGACCACCCCTTCACTTGAGCGAAAGTTAGTGTCTAATGTGTATTGTTTTTGCGCAACAACCGCTTTTTTGGCACCAATATAGGTAAAAATATCTGCACCACGAAAACCATAAATAGCCTGCTTTGGGTCGCCTATCATAGCGAGTGTGGTATTTTTGGCGTTATAAATGCGGCTAAAAATACCGTATTGCACTGGGTCGGTATCTTGGAATTCGTCTATCATGGCAACAGGAAATAAGGCCGCTATTTTTTCGCTTAGCACGTCTCCTTGGTCGCTACAAAGTGCCTGATGCAAGTTAGTTAGCAAATCATCAGGGGTGATAACCCCTTGCTCCTGCTTACGTTTTATAAGTGCATTCGCAACCCATTTTGTTGCATATTGCACTATCGCAATATTCAAGCCGTTATTAATAAGGCTACTCAGTTTGGCCATTTCATCAAACTGTGCCGTCATTGCGTGACTAAGCAAACTGCCGTTTTTCTTATAATTCGCAGGGTCGCTTAAATTCTCTGTGCTCCAAACTTCAAACGAATACTTGCTGGTGCCAAATACAAAAAAGGTGTCGTCATTGTTTAGATATTCTTCAAGCGCTGCAAGGCTGTTTTTGCGGCCTGGCGTTTTAGAACCACTCAGATCAGACGCTTTTACAGCATTGATAAATTCACTGTCACGGCATGCCTTTTTAAAAGCAGGTACTTTTGCGACAAAGTTATCGCGTGCTTGCCATATTTCATCAAGGTTGTATTCAGGGGTAATAATCGCCCCTTGTTTGCTGAGCAAGCTGACCACGTGCGAATACATCGACGCTGGCACCGGGAAAATATCAATAATCGCTTCTGTGCGCGCTTTTGACTGTGGGTATACAAAGGCACGCCAAAAATCATTGAGTGTTTCTTGAATGAGCTCTCGCTCATCTAAAATAAATTCTAAGTTAAACGCTACACCCGACTCAAACGCGTGCTGTTTGAGCATGCGCTGACAAAAGCCATGAATAGTAAAAATAGCCGCTTCGTCCATTGATTTGGCCGCAGCGTCGAGTAAATCAAACGCCGCGTGTTTGTCATTAACTTCATTGATAATTTGACTAATTAATTCATCTTCAGGATTTTTGCCCAGCAGTGCATCTCTGGCATTGATTATACGTGCGCGCACACGGTCTTTTATTTCTTGAGTAGCCGCCTCAGTGAAAGTAACAACCAATATTTGTTCAACACTGAGCGGGGTATTTAAAAGCGCAGTGCCATCTTCGTCCGTCGCTTTTTGTAAGCCCAATAAATAACGTAAATACAACCCCGTTATAGTGTACGTTTTACCTGTACCGGCACTGGCTTCAATCAGGCTTTGCCCACAAAGCTCCATGCTAATAGGATTAAGCGTTTGCATGGTCAGCCTCCTGCGCTAATTCAACCAGCGGCGATAAAAGCAGCTCACTCCAATGAATAAACTCGTCTTCGCAGTCTTTTAGATTCCGAATGGTTAGGCGAATATAGGGGTTTTCTCCTTCACCCACCCCGATATATTGCGGGGCAAATTTATTATTCGCTTTTGCCATGTCTTTATTTGTTTTAATGTACTCGTAGCCACTTACTGGAAAAAATGCCACTGGCCGTGTAAGTAATGCTTTATAGAGCATAAACCAATCGTTCAAATAACCACGTGCATCGTCTTGTGAAAGCGCTGAAAACCTAATTTGTTTATCTAAACCAAGTATTAAGGTTTCAACATGTTGGCCCATGATCTGTGCAGCTAAATGCTGAATAAAGCCCTTAATCACGTCTTTGGCTTTAATGCTTGCGGTACGATAAAATACCTGTTTTTGCCCGTAAATGTGGTTAAGCCAGCCCTCTAAGGTGGTATTTTCAAGAGTTATTTTGACTTCAATTGGCAGCAACTCATCATCTTGAATATGGGCTTTCACCTGCCCTGCTAACGCATCAACACGGTGCTGCATACTTTCAAACACCAAATCGCCAACATGCGCTTGGGGCAACTCACCGCGTTGCATGATTTGCGCTTTATTAAGTGGCGTTTCAAGAATGCTGGCCTCTAAAATTTCATCTAAGTAGAAATAGCGACGCAGTGCATCAAGGCTAAATGGCTCTTCATCTTTCGCAATATCATTAAATTGCGGCAACCTTAAGCCCAAACTCTGCTGATAAAAGCTTTCGTGCGGCTGACACACACTACGAATAAACTGGTTTAGCTCAACAATTTGATCGGGTGATACACACAGGTCTTGCTGTGGCTCTGGCGTAATACTTTGAGCGGGTATCCACACCGGGTTATAGCTGTGCAATTGCGTTACCGCAGGCTGCTTAGCCTTAAGATAATAGGCAGGATTAAACGGTTGCAAGTGCTGATAATTAATCAGCGCCTCGGGCAGTGCTGCGTGACAGTCTTTTTCATCGTCAAATTTAAAGCTACGGGCGATGTATTCTAACAGCTCACTGACGAGTGTTGAGGGCATTCTTGGTTGGTTATCAAAACACGAGCGCCCAATATAACTGATATATAAGTTTTCACGGGCGCTTAAAATGGCTTCTAAAAACAGATACCTGTCATCTAGTTTACGCGAACGGTCGCCTTTTTGGCGTTTTGAATACGGCACTAAGTCAAAACCAATGGGCTGCACGGTACGAGGGTAATCAGCATCGTTCAGACCCAGCATACACACCACTTTAAAGGGCACGGCACGCATTGGCATCAGCGTACAAAAGTTCACTTGCCCAACTAAAAAGCGCTGTCCTACGCCTTTCTCTTGAATACCTTGCTTCACTAAATAGCTAACAATACGCTGCGAAACATCCCCTTGGTAATCACCGTTTTCGTAATGCTTAATGAGCGTATCAAGCACTTTTTGCAGTACCAGTAAATCCCAGCTTTGCTCGCCCTCATCACTGTAAATTTCGCCAAGCAGGGCTTTTAAAATCGCGGCTTTTTCGTTTAATGGTGCATCATCGTGTAGTTTTTCTTTATAACGAGCCAATACATCAATAAATTCAATTAATTTATTAAGGGTATTTAACGCCATGCCTTCGACTTCATCGGCACTGTAAATTCCCGAAAATGGCATGTGTTCATCACGTTGTGCCACCCCTAGCAGTAACCGGTTTAACCCATGCTGCCAGGTATTTAAATCAATAGCAGGAAGACCAAAACTGTCTTTATGCGCGGCATCTAAACCCCATTTAACACCCACTCGCTCAAGCCAAAAGCCAATTTGTTCGTATTCATGAGCCTCTAAGTTAAACTTTTCGGCGATTTGTGTGACTTGCAGTAAATCAAGAATGTCAGACACACCAAACCGTGAGTAAGGTAAATCGGCCAAACTTGCAAATGAACTCAGTACAGGCTTTTCTTGTTCAATGGCTAAATCGGCTAACGCATAAGGAATAAAACGACGACCTTCTGCACCACCAAAAACGGCCTCGATATACGGGCTGTAAGTGCCAACATCGGGCATCATCACAATAATATCTTTCGGCGTTAAGTGTGGGTTTTGGTTAAACAAATTTAATAAGTAATCATGAAGCCGCTCTACTTCACGCAGTGGCGTGTGACAGTCACTGAGCACAATACTGGTATCGCCTGCTTTAATTGGCAGTTTACCTTCATCGTTAATAAACCATTCTTTATCGGGTGTAAGCGATTCGCCTTTAAACGCTAATTGATAAATCTCAGCGTGAATTTGCGATAATAAAGTGTCATCAAATTCATTCTCAAAACCATCTAACCACTGCGCGTCTAGCTGCAATAATTGCTCAAAGTAATCTCGGCCTAATTTCCCCCACGATGATAGCAGCGGATTGCCAATAAAAAAGTACTCATGGTCGGGATTTTTTGCATGGTCTTCAAGCGCATCTAGGTGCGGACGTTTGGCATATTTTGCAGCAATTTTAGCAGCCGTTTTTTCATCTAAAGTGTCACCCCAATAGTGCTCGCTTGGGTTGAAGAAAAACAGAAACACCTGCGTTTTTTTCGCAATGGCTTGGAACACTTCAAGCTGACTACTGGCAATCGCCGAAATACCAAATAAGCTAATACGCTCGGGTAATAAGCTGCTATCCATCGTTTCAAGCGCAGCGAGTAATTGGTCTTGCATATTGGCACGATGATAATGGCTTTGGCCAAGTTGTTTACTGTGCGCCACCAGCCTACGCCAAAGATCAGGCTGCCAAGGTGCTATGCCTATATCAACATCATCAAGTTGATCTGTGCCCTGCTCCCACGTGGCAATCCAATGTGGACGATACATTAGGTATTGGTCATACACATCGGCGATTTTTTCACATAATGCGAAGGTCTTTTGGCCATCAGTATCGCCATCTAAATACGTTTTTAGAGGTAAATACAACGGCTCGTCAATACAATCAGGCAGAATAGCAAACAGCTTCCACGCAAGGTTTGCTTTATTATAGGGAGATTCACTGGGCACATCGGGCAATAGTTGCTGATACAGCTGCCAAATAAAACTAGATGGCAGTGGAAAATCAACCTGTGCGGCAATGCCTAAATGTTCACTTAAGCCTATTTTTAGCCACTGCGACATACCGGGTGACTGCACAAGCACAATTTCTTTTTTGAATGGACTCGTTAACGGATTAACTTTAAGAAGAGCGTGAAACCGCGCTTGCAGTGCTTCCATGCGATTTGATTGAATTATATTCAGCACTTTACACTGTCCTTGCTTGAAACTAACTAATTGACACAGTGTAAGATATTTTAATTAGATGGGATAGGTATAAGAGTCACCTAAGTACGCTCTTAGGTGACAATTTAAGCGATCTGCAGATTAGATAAGTTCTGCCAGCATTTCTTCGCTGTAAGGTGTTAATGCTTCACCATGGGTAACTTTACTAATGTAATCTGGGTTTGCGATAAAGGGGCGCCCAATCGCGATTAAGTCAAATTGGTTGTTATCGATTGCCTGATTAGCTGACTCAAACGTATAACTACCTACACCCACTAATGTACCTTTATATGCACTACGTAAGTATTCAGATGTCGTTTTATTTTCAAGGCTTGCAAAACGCATGCTGTCATCAAAAATACCCGCATGAAGATAGGCAAGATTGCGACTTTCAAGCGCTGTTAATAAATAATCAAACACGGCCTTATCGCGGTTATCTTCACTCATATTAAAATATGCACCCGGAGATAAACGTAATGCTGTTTTATCTGCGCCAATGGCTGCGATTACAGCATCTACCACCTCTAAGGCGAAACGTGACATATTTTCTGGTGTTTGACCGTATTGGTCATCGCGTTGGTTGGCAGCAAAGTGTAAGAATTGATCAATTAAATACCCATTTGCACCATGGATTTCAACTCCGTCAAAGCCCGCTTCTATAGCGTTTTCAGCCGCTTTAGCGTAATCAGCAATTAAACCTTGAATGTCTTCAATGGTTGCTGCTTTTGGTGTCACGTAAGTTAATTCACGCATGCGTGGCACAGACCCTTCTACACCGATTGCCGAAGGAGCAAGTACATCACCACCAAAAAAATGAGGGTGAGCCACACGCCCTACATGCCAAAGCTGAGCAAACATTTTGCCGCCTTTCGCATGCACTGCATCGGTGACTTTTTTCCAGCCTTGAATCTGTTCGCTGGTAAATAGCCCTGGGGTATTTGGGTAACCCTGTGCATCAGGGCGAATAATTGTCGCTTCACTAATGATTAAACCGGCATCAGCACGGCGTGCATAGTAGTCAACCATTGCTTGAGTGGGGACTAAATCATCATCACTCATACAGCGCGTAAGCGGCGCCATTAATACACGGTTTTGCAGTTCAATTGTGTCGTTTAACCTAAAGGGAGTTAATAAATCAGTAGCCATAGATGTCTCAATTATTTTTGAATGTACATTCAAGATAGGGATTCTTGAATCATTATTCAAGGCTATTTTTGAATATTTGTTCAAGATTAAGTAGACTGCAAATAATGACCTCAAAAAGTTGACGTAATGAGAACCGCTGAATTTGATAATGACTATGTGTTAAGACAAGCCATGCTAGCCTTCATGGAGTTTGGGTATGCTAAAACCAGCATGCAAAAACTAACGCACGTTACTGGCCTTCACCCCGGTTCGCTGTACGGCGCCTTTGGCAATAAAAAAGCAATATTTTTAAGAGCAATAGAACAATATCAAAAAGATCGTAATCAACAGTTCACAGCGTTATTTCATAATAAACAGCCTATTTTAGAGACACTTAAAAATTATCTGTCCCTCATTGTTGATGAGTGTATCAAAGGCGAAGTAGCAAAAGTGTGCTTACTCACCAAGAGTATTTCAGAGGTAGAAGGCAACGATCCACAAATTTGCAGCGTGCTACGTGGCAACTTAAATGCCTACGAAAATACGCTTGCCGAACAAATTCAAAAAGCCCTTGATAACAACGAATTTAAAAGCAGTAAAACCGCGCAGCAATTGGCGCGCTTTTTAGTTATGGGTATTTATGGTATCCGTACTTATGCGCTCACTAATAGCGATCCGAAAGCGCTACAGCTGCTTGCCGATGATTTATATTGTGCCCTTCTTAATTAACTCACGGCACTCGCACTATTAATAACTACTATGTCGCCACACCAATAGCGAATAGTTATCTTACAAAAAAGCAGATCAATTTAGGAGACCACTTTTCTCTTATTACACATACACATAAAGCAACTGAGCCTGGAAAATATATATTTACAATCACAGCAAGTAACCATGACTTCATTGAACAGCTCAGTGTTAAATTAACTGTCCTGCCCCATAATCCCACCTTGTAGGTTTACTCATCTCGAAAATTTGCCCCTTCCTGACAACCCAACTCACAGCGTTATCAGCACGATTACTATTGTAGAAAAAGTGCACGTGTACCCTGCTTATGTCACTGTTAATATTAATTCTTCGTGGATAAATGATTTATCTTTTGCATTGGTGCCACCTTCCAGTGAACGATTTCAGTTACTTAAATCTAAATCGATAAGTGCAAAATCAACACATACCGAACCAACAACTATCTAATTTATAAACAGCGAATGCACCAATGGCTTGCCGCTTACGTTAATAGCCGTGAAGGCGCATTAACCAAAATTCATTGCACAGAGATAATCGCTTTATTACTTGTCATATTAATTTATCACCTTATGATTAAGATAATGCTGTGTATAATTAAAAAGAGTGAGCCTGTCATGAATAATGCAACTGCAAAACGTGTTGAAACAGAATTAGACGAAATCCTTGCCCTTGGTACAAAAAAACGACTCGCTTATATGTTTGAAATGGTTCACGAATTTAAACAGATTTGGATCCTTAATGATGAGCACGGCTGTGTAATGCTTACCAATGAAGACGATGACTGCGTACCCGTTTGGCCTAGCCGTGAGTTTGCACAAAGTTGGGCAACCGGAGAGTGGCAAGATTGCGAGCCCAAAGCGATACCCGTCAAAGATTGGTTGAGCCGCTGGACGCCAGGTCTTGAACAAGATGACTTACTGATTGCCGTTTTTCCAACTGAACAAGATGACGGTACTATTTTATTCCCTGACGAATTTGACTCGCAACTAAGAGTGCCAAAAAGACGTTTTTAAATCATGCTTATAACTTAAAAAAGGGAGCAATAGCTCTAATGCCGATCAGTTAAGACTTTAATCGGCGGATCAGTTGAATGATCCCCTCTATATGTAAAAATCCGATAGACCCTGTTTATCGGATTTTTTTATGCACGTATCTCAAGCCCTCAACATCACTAACAGTTACAAACCAAATCAAGTTGAAACACTCGCAGACCTTTTGCCCATTGAACTTATCAATAGTGCTTACGAACTCACTGATACGGTTACTCTAAGAAAGCGAAAGCTCACTTTAGAGTCGATGGCATGGCTACTGGTTGGAATGGCAATCTATAACGATAAGTCCATGGCTGACATTGTAAATATGCTCGATATTGTCGATCGCACAGGCAAGCCATTTGTGGCTCCAAGCGCATTAACACAGCGAAGAAAAAATCTCGGTGAGTCTGCCGCTAAAGCGCTTTTTGAGTGCACACAAAACCATTGGTTTAAGCAGGCTAATTTACCAAACTGGAACGGCCTCACTCTTCTGGGTGTTGATGGTGTCGTATGGCGAACTGAGGATTCAAAAGACAACGCTGAAGCGTTTGCAAAGCCTACCAACCGTGACGGTAAAGAAACACAGTACCCACAGGTACGCATGGTATGCCAGATGGAACTGAGTAGCCATTTAATCACTGGAAGTGCTTTTGATTGTTACACAGTGAATGAAATGAAGCTGGCAGAGCAACTGATAGAAACCACACCAGATAACAGCTTAACCCTTTTCGATAAAGGCTTTTACTCCCTTGGCCTACTTCAAGCGTGGAGCTCGAAAGGCATAAATCGACATTGGCTTATCCCAATGAGAAAAGGACTCAATTATGAAGTTGTTCAGTCCTTCGGTCGTCAAGATAAACTAATAAAACTGAAGAGTAACCCGCAAGCACGTAAGAAGTGGCCAGAGCTAGGGCAAGAAGTCGTTGTGCGTTTAGTTACGAGAGTTAAAGATGGTAAGCAATACAATGTCCTCACCTCAATGCTTGACCCAATGCTCTACCCAAAGTCAGATATCGTAGACTTATACGGATATCGCTGGGAAATTGAACTTGGCTATCGTGAGCAAAAGCAGTACATGCTTGGTAACCGACTCACTCTAAGAAGTCGACTCCCTGAATTAGTGAGACAGGAGCTTTGGGGAATACTGCTGACCTATAACTTGGTCAGGTATCAAATGGTGCAGATGTGTAATACTTTAAATGGAGACTACTTGCCGTATCAACTTAGCTTCAATGGGGCGTTGGCTCATATCATGCGCCTAATAGTAGGGCTTCCATACTCGTCACCGGGAGCAATCCCGAGGCAACTCCAAAACTTCTACTCAATGAGTGAGAGTTTAATACTTGAGCCCAGGCGAGAAAGATCCTTCCCTAGAGTCGTTAAGAAAAAACCAAGCCGATACCCTCGAAAAAACAATGCCGCTCACCTTAAGTGAACGGCATTAGAGCAATAGCTCCCTTTTTTATGCGGCATTTACCGATAGGCTATGATACCAATCCGTAAAATACCTAATCCTGCAAATTTAACAAAAATTATTGACTACTTTGCTAAATGCTCTAAATATAATTCTAATTTTTGTGATTCGTTTAATGTTTTTAACACCGCTTCTTGTTGTGCAAACCAGCTATCGGCAATACCGTCGTTATTTTTATCTTGAACAACAGCAACATCTTTAAATTGAGCTTCATACGCTTGCCAGCTAGGAATAACGTCAAGTTCATGATTAATTAACCCATCCCCTGTTACGGGACGCTTGTCATTGAGTTGGTCATAAACTAACTGATCAATGCTGTCTATGAACACGCCATTTGCATTTCTATTCGCTCCCGCTAACTGATTTTGTGCGATGTCATAAAACACCTGCTTCGCATTCTTTGCTTTAAAATCAGACTCTTTCTCAACTATAATTTTTTTATCACTCAACCAAGGGCTGTTTGCTTGGCTGGCGATACGTTTCCCTTCTTTTTTATTTCTATAATTGACAGCTAACCAGTTTTTATCATCAAACTCTGGGTACCCTTCTAGAATATTTCCAGCGATATAAGCTTGGTTTTTGCTAATGAATGGGGAGAACCAAATATCCGCAAATTGAATGCGCTTGCTCGCTTTACCCGGTTTGTAATAATTCGCTATCAGATTAAATCGCCCATTCTCAGAGCCATACACATTATTGTGTCCCCAATTAAAAATAATATTATTACTCACTTCGATAAATTCATCTGTGAAAGGGTAAGGAGATTTTAGTCTGTGTCCATTTATACGGGGAGTTCTACTTGCATGATTTGCTATTATATTATTAATAAAAGAGGCATTAGCTCCTCCCCAAATACCACCATAACCATGCTTTCCTTTAGGATGAATAGAGTCGTTTAAGCTATATGAAATAATAGAGTTTTGTAATGTGAAATTACGATTATTGTAAAAGCTACCCGTTTCATCAACAGACCAGCTTAGTGAACAATGGTCTATAATAACATTGTTAGAATTGCGCACAGTTAATGCGTCTTCTACCACCTTAAATGTCCCTAATCGAAAACGAATAAACCTAATAATCACATCCTCTGCATTTGAGACAGTAAATGGCGCACCTGAAATGGTAATGCCTCCCGCAGAGGTTTGCCCTGCTAGCGTAATTCGACCGTGGTTTACTTTTAATTCTTTTGACAGCTTAATCACCCCAGACACAGCAAATGTAATAACGCGAGGATGCTTTTGATTAATTGCGTAACGTAAGGTTCCGGGCTCATCTTTGTCTTCGAGGCTCGTTACAATATACAATTTCCCCTCTGCGCCACCTCGAGAGAATTTACCAAACCCTTCAGCACCATCAAAGGCAATAGACCTAGGCGTTAACGACTGACCCATACTATTTGCACTAAATAGTGACACACTCAATGCACCAAACAGTAGCAATAGGACATTTCGACGAAACCGGTATTGTTCACTTTTCATTCAAACCCACCTTTTTGTACCTTATAGAAAAAAACCAGCCTTTATGCTGATTAAAAAATTGACAGTTTAATTAATGCGGTGTTAACTTTATGTTATCTTCATTTGCCACCGGTGGCAAATGGATTTTTAAAAAGAAAATAGAACACAATAAAAGCCTTTTAAAAAGGAACAACAATGAAAACGATAAAACTCAGCGGTATTGCAGCAGCACTTTTGGTTGCCCTGCCCGTCTATGCACAAGACGCACAGACAACCAAACCCGTACCGCAAACAGCGTCTAGTAGTAATGAAAAAACAGCGATAAAGAAAGCCCAAGATGAAGATGATGACATGGAGATCATCGCTGTAACAGGCATTTATCAGGCTGATTTAAAAGCCCGAGCAATGGAACGTGAAAGCAAAGCATTTAGCTCTGTGATTGCTACAGATGATTTAGGTAACTTAGTTGACCAAAATGTCGCTGAGTCTCTACGTCGTGTTCCCGGTGTCACCTTAGAAAGAAGCGAAGGCGAAGGTAAATATGTAGCTGTACGTGGTCTTGGTCCCAAATTTGTGTCGGTAAATATGAATGGCGCGGAACTTTCTGGTGCAGGTGATGACCGAAAAGTCGGCCTTGATGGCATAACGGGTGACTCTCTTGGTGCAATTGAGGTGTTTAAAACGCTCACACCTGATATGAACTTAAACTCAATCGGTGGCGCAGTAAACGTAAAAGCTATTTCGGCTTATGACCGTGGTGACAATACACTGAAAATAAAACTTCAAGATTCTTACAATGAAATGAGAGAGGCACATTCACCGAAGTTTAGTATTGATGGTACACAGTTGTTATTTGATGACAAAGTTGGTATTGGCTTTGCAGCCAGCTATGAAGACAGACAAACACAAGTCGATGAAGTACGTCATCACAGCTCTCGTGATATGAACTTTTTAAAAGGGGGTATTGGTCTCTCTGAAACAGAATTAGCAAATGCAGAAGAAATTTTAATCCCTGCACAGCTCGAAAACCGTCGCGAAATAGCGGATCGTAAACGTACCAATGCCACACTGAATGTCGAATTCAAACCAAATGAAGACAGCTTTTACTATATTCGTGGTAATTATTCAAAATACACCGACGACGATATCGCTCAACGTGAATTTTATAACTTTTATAATGGCGATCAAGAAGACGAAGTTATTTATGTTAACCCACAAACTAAGGAGTTTGCACTTTCAGATATTGATGTTTACAACCAGTATTTTATTCAAGAAGGTGAAACTGTAACCACCAACTATAGCTTTGGTGGTGAAAACTACTTTGCTGAGTCGTGGCGCGTAGATTATGAATATGCTTACTCTAAAACAGACGATGAATCAGTGGGTGATCGTCGTGTGCAATTCCGCGAACGAGAAAATATCGTTTATGGCAAGGCTGGCCGTGATTTTATTACTGCGAAAGTATTAACGCCTTCTGAAGCTGCGGCTCTTGGTGGTTTTGAGCTTGACCCAGACAATGATGTTTTTGCTGGTGAGGCCGACGGTGATTTAAGCGATCTTTCTAATATGCAATACGATAACCTATTCATGGAAGACAGCACCCGCACAGACGAAATCACAAGCTTTAAACTTAACTTTCAAAAGGAGTTTGATAGTCAGTTTTTAAATTCTATAAAGTTTGGGGGCACCTATAACGAACGTGAACACTATAGAGATAAAGATCGTTGGAGTTACACGATAAATGCTGATGATTGCGATGGTAATGAAACCTGTATCGCTGTTGCTAACTCTAATATTACCGATTATGACTATAGTGTGCCCGCTGGTGATTTATTCACCTACCCTTTAGTGTCCGCGCAGGATGTTGAGTACATGGTTGATTCAACAAAAATTACGCGCGAAAATGCCACCGGTGGCGAAGTGTCAATCGACAGCACTAAAGAAGACTATATACTCACCGAGGACACGTATGCCGCTTATGTTATGGCAGAACTGCAGTTATCAGAAAAAGTAAGCGTAATAACGGGTGTGCGTTATGCGCATACCGAGTTTTCGTCGACTGGTTTTATGTCACTTGAAAATGACGATTGGTCATTTGGTGGTGAGCATACCTTAGATATTGCAGTTCCGTTACCTGAATCATCAATAACTTACAGTGAATACTTCCCTAGTATGCATCTTCGTTATGAACCAAATGAAACGATGTTAGTTAGAACCTCTTTATGGACCAGCTACACTCGCCCTTCGTTTAAACAAGCACGAGGATATGCACGGTTTGATGATGATATCAGTTTATGCGACCCCACAACCAATACATGTTATAGCGAACCCGATGGGCAAAGTGCATTAGAATTACAAAACTATATTTTGGGGCCCGACAATGCACTTCAAGTTGGTAACCCAAATCTTGTCGCAATGACATCAGACAACTTTGACGCCTCATTTGGTTGGTATCCTTCCAAAGAATTATTCGTTGAAGTAGCTGTTTTCTATAAAAATATTGATAACTTCATTGTTGATGTCAGTGGTATTCAAATGGGGTTAGATGAGCTACCTCTTACATTACCTGTTGATCATGTTTCTGACTTCGCGATTCCACAAGACTTAGTCATAAATCAAGTTGATATCACCTTAAACGGTGATAAAGCAACCGTGTATGGTATGGAGCTTAGTTATAACCAGTTTTTTGAAAACGGCTTATTTTGGCAAAGTAATATGACCGTCGTCAGTAGTGAGTCAAAACTCGATGACACCATACGCTATGAAAAAATGCCGTTACCAGGCCAAGCAGATATTACCGCTAATATTGCGCTGGGTTGGGAGAATAAAACAGCGTCACTTAGGCTAATCAGTAATTACCGTTCCGATATTTTAGAGCAAGTAGGCTCTTGCCCTATTTCAGCAGACAAAAATGATGCTAAAGCATGTAAAACATGGGCTGATATCTACCAAGATGACATATTAACCTTTGACATAAAAGCGACTTACGACTTCAACGAACACCTTTCATTCTACTTTGATGCAATCAATATCACCGACGAGTCAGACCTTCGTTATTTCACCGGTAATGATCAGTCTGGCGGCGAGATTTTGTATCAACGAGAAGATTATGGTCGGACATATCAACTAGGAATGAATTATAAGTTCTACTAATAATTCAACTACTTAAAACAACAATAATCACTGAACACACGCGTTTGTGTTGCTAAACGCGTTCATCCTTGGAGGGATGTATGAATAGCACAATTAAAATTCCATCTTGCTTATTGCTTGCAGCCGTACTTGCAGGCTGCGGCGAAGAAAGCTCTGTCAACGTAAAAGAGGCGCCACTCCCCCCTATTCAAGGGGTTTTTATAGATAGCCCTGTCGCCGGATTGACCTATAACAGCCCGTCTGTGACAAACGGTAAAACGGACAGTAATGGCCAATTTGATTATTTCCGTGGTGAAGCGATCACATTTTCTATTGGTGAGCTGACATTTCCAAGTGTCGCGGCCAGCAATGTTGTCACTCCACTGAGCGTATTCTCTACAGACACCGTATTTCATCCTGCTGTAATCAATAGTTTGCGTTTATTGCAGTCGTTAGATGTGGATGGTGACACCAGTAACGGTATTACCATTAGTGACGCAGCAGCACAGGCTGCCGTAATGGAATTAGCCCAAGGACAAACACCTGCAGAATTCTTTGCCAGTGACGATTTTGACGAAAAGGTAAATCAATGGCTTGCTAACGCTGGGGGAGCAAATACCAGCTTAGTGAGTGCTGATACTGCCATTATGCATTTTGTAGATTTTATTTTTGAGCAGTATAACAGTACACAGCCTCTCGCCTTCACTCCTGCCGACTTCACGGGAACAATTTATAACCCCGTTGTAAAAGGGGCAAAAGCGAGTATTGAAATGTGGCAGTTTACACCCAGTGAAGAAGGAGCAAGCACGGGGTCATTCACTAAGCTTGTCGATGGGAATGAAACGCTTGTTGGCAGCTATGAGTTTCAGTTTGGTAATCGCGTTTTAGTATTAACAACCAGTGAAGGTGATACACCGACTAAGCATTATTTAATTTCTCGCTCGCACAACACTGTCAATAATACCTTTAGTGTGTGCTCTACAAATGATGCAGCACAGCTTGCAACATTAGTACTTAGCTGTGATAACAACGATGATGCATACGACAATATTTTAGCATTTGATGAACAGCAAGCCCAAAATGAGTTGGTAAAGCTTAGTGAACTTGCTGAACAAACCGGTCTTGCGTTAAACGAAGAATTCGATACCGACACTGATACATTCTTCTCATCCAGTTATAAAAGTCTCTCTGATGAGCAAGGAAGTGGGCCTCTTTATTTTAAATCTGGCGGCAGTGCCATTATCAATGAATTGGGTCAGCTTGTTTTGGAAGGTGACCGTTTCACAATCGGTAATACCCTACCTGGTAAAGAATCATCGCCAAGCGATACAACGGGTGTGGGGATATACAATTTAAGCGAAGGCTTCACTATTAGCTTTGACGTTATTAGCCATAATGGTGCAGGCTCTCTTTCTTTATACGTTGATAACAATACAACAAGCCAAAGTAACTCTGTGCATGCTGATGCATCAAAGTTTTATGGAAAATCGATTGATGAAACCAACCTGCCTGTCGGACAACGCTTCTCTTATACTTATATACCTGGGCAAGATGTTAATACAGGAACTGAATTAACGCACCCAGATGCACGCGGTATCCTGAGCGCAGATATTAAAAACTCTTACTTTCAAATCAGAACCGATTCAGCCGCTTTATTAGTCATAGATAATCTAAAAATAGAAACAGTTGCGACAGATGTGCCAGAAGTTGAGCCTCCTGTTGAACCGCCAATTGATCCACCTGCAACAGGTGAGATCCCCACTGTTGAACTGCCTTACACAAACGATTTTACGACTGTTACTGGTGATATTTTTTCTGTCGACTATCAAAAAATAGTTGATAGTCAAGGTAATGAAGTTCCGATGTTTTCAAAAACTGGAGGATCCGTCACCGTCGTGGAAAACGGCTTAGAACTGGACGGGGGCCGATTCACTTTGGGTAATACCACTGCGGGCGTGGAAACCAGCGAAAATGATACAAACTCAACGGGGGTATTTGATTTATCAAGGCCTTACCAAGTCGTCATGGATATTGTCAGTGCTAGCGATCCTGAAGGTGACAACAAGTTCCAAATCTATGTCGACAACAATACATCAAGTAGCTCTAAATCGATGCACGGTGGTGAATCTCGTTTCTTCAACAAGTTAATCAATGACTTAGTTGTTGGCGAAACCTTAGTCGTACCCGGAAAACTCGCTACCAAGAACTCTTTTTTACAATTGCGTACCGAGACAGGCGGTAAAGTAGTGATTAATAATTTACGCATTGAGTACGTTGAAGACCCAAGTATCTTTAAGTGTTCAGATGCACCTGAACTGTATTTTTGTGATGATTTTGAAAGTGGTGATTTGAGCAACTGGAAAATTTTAGCAACGCCTACTAACGTAGACGGTGCCATGGGTGAATTCGATATTTTAAATATCAACGGGAATAACATGATGCGATACACCGCAGGCAACGCAGGCGGTGAACTTATTTTAGCCACAGACGAAGCAATGCAAAATATCCCACAAACAGGTAATTATTTTGTAGAAGCGAAAATTCGTCCTCGTCAAAACAGTACAACAGCAAACAAACAGTTGTACATGATGGCCCGTTATCAAGATACAGGAAACTGGTATGGTGGCGGTTTAAATGTGCAAAACTCATCTAGTAGCACGCGAGTAGAAGTTGCTGTCAGCACCGAGGGCTCTATTGCACGCCCTGTTCAGGCAAGTACACCTATTTTACTCGGCGAAAAAGGTGGCACAGAAGACGGTGTTTGGTACACCACCCGTTTTGAATTAATCAATGATCAATTAACCATTTACTTAAATGGTGAAAACTTAGGCTCAGTGAGTGATACAAATTACAGCGCACGTGGGCTAATAGGTTTATTTACTAATAACCGTTCATTTGAATTGGATGACTTAAAAGTTGGCGATCCGACTATCAAACCCATTCAACTCACACTGGATTACAAGGACCCTAACTGGGACACCTCAACGACAGCTGAACCATTAACAATTAATGTCACCGCCATTAAAAATGATGGGGTAACAATTGATGAATTCACAGTGACTTCAACTGATGACAAAATTGTCAGTGTCGATATCAATGGGAGTGTAATTACTCTCACCCCAATGGCGGCCGGTAATGCCACGATTACGTTCGTCTCTGGTTCTGATAGTACCATAACCCGAACAATAGAGGTGAGTGTGGCTGAAGGTTTTGTCATGCCAACAACTGACTATGGCGACTTAACTGGAAAGTTATTTCCTGAAAAAAACAGTGCCAATCAATTTATTGATACGCAATTTAGCCTTACATTTGATAATGAACCAAGTTTAGGCGCTTTAGGTGAAGTACGTATTTATAAAGTCAGCGATAACAGTTTAGTCGATACCCTTACCGTTGGTAAAAACATTGACCACATTGGTTTTGCTGGACAAGCTAAAGTTCGCTCTGTTTACTACTATCCACTGCAGCTAAATGGGAACACACTCACCATTAAACCACGCAATAATACCCTTGAGTATGGACATACATACCGTGTTGTAATTGGTGATGATGTCGTGGTTGGTGCAATGTTAAATGGTCAAGAATTTAGTGGCCTAGGTGATAACAGTCAATGGGACTTTGTCACTAAAGTAAGCATGCCTGCAGGTAATCAGCTGCTCGTTGATGATGAAGGTGCGGCAGACTTTAGAACTGTGCAAGGTGCACTTAATTTTGCTATGCAGTACTTGGGCAAAGATGAGCACACCACTGTCTCCATAAAAGACGGCATCTATAACGAACTGTTATTTTTACGCGATAAAAACAACCTCACTATTCAAGGTGAAAGCCAAGAAAACACCGTTATTCAATATGAGAATTACGAGTCTATGAATGGCGGCACGGGTGGCAGTGCACCTATTAGCACAGGAACACCTAACGGAGGTAGAAGTGTGTTTTTAGTAGAAGGTGTCGACATGCTGACCCTTAATAATCTCACCCTTAAAAATACGCATATTCGTAATAAAGTGGATTCAAACCAAGCAGAAACTATTTATTTCAATAGCCCGTACCGCCTAGTTGCGAACAATGCCCGCTTTAAAAGTGAACAAGATACCCTCCTGTTAAAAGGATACTCATGGTTCTACAACACGCTTGTTGCAGGGAATGTTGATTTTATTTGGGGTTACCCAACAACGGCGTTATTCGAGAGTTCAGAGATCCGTACAATCGGTGATTCAAAAGACGGTGATCCTTTAACTGACTCAGCGGGTGGCTATGTTTTACAAGCGCGTGTACCTGTAGAAACAGACCCTGGTTTTATTTTCTTGAATAGTCGATTCACACACGGTCCTGGCCCCATTGGCAATGATGTTTTAGATAACTCAACATACATTGCAAGAAGTGGAGGCAGCGATACATACTTTGATAATATAACCTTAATAAACAATAGGTTTGATACACATATCGCTAAAATTGGCTGGGCTGTTCAAGGTGTAAATAATCAACCTGCTCCTAACCCTAGCGTTGCCACAGCAACCAGTGGTTGGCGCGAATATGGCAGTATGGATTTAGACGGTAATCCACTTGATTTATCTGAACGCGAAGGTGGCTATATTCTTTCAGATTCAGAAGTCAGCGAGCTGCTAGACCGCGAAAACATTTTTGCAGATTATAACGACGGTCAAGGATGGAGTCCAAAACCACTTGCTATTCCTCAACTACCGGATGAGCCTGTCAGCATTGCGCCAATCAATCCTAGTCGAGGGTTTGCAGGGTATAACTATAATATCACCGGAGGTGAAGGCGGTACTGTTGTTACTGTTGATAATGGGGCTTCATTAAAAGCAGCCCTAGCACAAGCGAAGTCTTCAGCATCCGCTATTACTATCTATGTTGATGGTGTAATCACAGATGCTAACAGTGGCGGTGATAATAAATCTATTGAAATTAAAGATATGAATAATGTCTCAATTATCGGTGTGGCTGATAGAGGTGAGTTTAATGGGATTGGCATTGCTATTCGCCGCGCTAACAACATTATCATCCAAAACTTAAAAATTCATGAAGTACTCACTGGTGGTAAAGACGGAATTTCAATTGAAGGTGATGAAAACGAAACAACAGCAAACATTTGGATTGACCATAATGAGTTGTATTCTTCGCTCTCCGTGGATCAAGACTATTATGATGGCTTAATTGACTCTAAGTCGGGTGCTGAGAACATTACCATTTCTTACAACTATATACATGATAGTTGGAAAACTTCATTACATGGCCATAGTGACAATGACGACAGCAGTAATAAAAACCGTCATATCACCTTCCATCACAACCGCTTTGAAAATATTGTCTCTCGGGTCCCTTTATTTAGGTTCGGTAATGGTCATATTTTCAATAACTACTATAACAATATCACTTCAAGTGCAATTAATTCACGCATGGGAGCTGAGCTACACATAGAGAATAATTACTTTGAAAATACCAAGAACCCTGTGGTTTCTTTTTATTCAGCACAGATTGGTTATTGGGACACATCAGGTAATTATCTAGGCGAAGGCATTACATGGAGTGATGCGGCAGATGGGGATGTACGAGCAGAAGTGACTGAAAACGGCATGACGCCAACCAGCTCATATAAAGCACCTTATGAATATACGCTTACGCCTGTAATGGATGTTAAAGCACATGTACTTGCTCATGCAGGTGTTGGTAAGCTGGATCAAAGTGATTTAAACATTCCTGATATTCAGTCTCCAACGGAGCCTCCTATTCAAGAACCACTTGGATTGCCCTTTACTGAAAACTTCTCTGCTGCTAATACTGATGAGTTTTTTAGTAACAGCTATCGTGATATTTCAGGATCTGCGGGTAACGAACAAGCGCTGTTCTACCGTGTAACAGGTAATGTTGACGTCGCAGGCGGACAGTTAACAATGACTGGCGCTAGAATTAGCATTGCTAACACAACCCCAAGTACCAGTACGACAGGAAATGACACCGAAACAACAGGCTTGCTTGATTTATCAAACAACTACCAAGTAACGTTCAAAGTTGCAGCGGTAGCTGGAAACACAGCCAAAAACTTTCAAATTTATGTCGATAACAATACTTCGGGTAGTAGCAATTCAATTCATGGCACTGCGTCTAAGTTTTATTCTGTGCCGCTGTCTGACTTAACAGCAGGCCAAACTTATACTGTGGATGGACTCGTTGCAACCAGCACTTCATTCATCACCATAAGAACGGAAAGTGAAGCGACTATCACATTGGATGAAATAAGCATTCAATAGTGCATTTCGCATTACGCTATAAACCTCGCAATTGCGGGGTTTATTTTTTTATAAAGAAAATTTGATAAAAATAGACAAGTATATAAAAAGGAAATGGCGGTGACGGAGAGATTCGAACTCTCGATACGTTGCCGTATACACACTTTCCAGGCGTGCTCCTTCAGCCACTCGGACACGTCACCTAAAGCGTTAACTGATTAACGCGGCGTTATAGTATGAAAACAACCCTACATACGCAAGGGGTTTTTAAAATAGCGAACTTAAGTGGCTAGTAAACAAACAAAAAAGGCAAGGTATGTACACCTTGCCTTTCATTTCTATCGCAACAATTCTTAGCGTTGTAGTGTCGCAGAGAACTCTAACATGCGATTAAGCGATTTTAACGCGCCTTCGCGTAAGTCCATATCAACAAACACTTCTTTGCCTTGTGGGTCTGTTAGGGCTTCTTCAATCGCTTTTAAGCCGTTCATAGCCATCCACGGGCAATGTGCACAGCTTTTACATGTTGCGCCTTCACCGGCTGTAGGTGCTTCAAAGAATTCTTTCTCTGGGCATAACTGCTGCATTTTATAAAAAATACCGCGGTCTGTCGCCACGATGAACTTTTTGTTGTCCATGGTTTGCGCAGCTTTAATTAGTTGGCTTGTTGAACCAACAGCATCAGCAAGGGCAACAATCTCAGCAGGAGACTCTGGGTGTACTAACACCGCTGCATCTGGGTGTAGGGCTTTCATGTCCTTTAACGCTTTGGTTTTAAACTCGTCATGAACGATACACGCGCCATTCCACATAATCATATCGGCACCGGTATTCTTTTGAATATAAGAACCTAGGTGCTTGTCTGGACCCCAAATGATTTTTTCGCCTTGCTCATCTAAGTGCTCAACGATTTCAAGCGCACATGATGAGGTAACAATCCAATCGGCGCGTGCTTTTACCGCCGTAGAGGTGTTAGCGTACACCACTACTTTACGATCTGGGTGCTGATCACAAAACGCAGAAAACTCTTCAATTGGGCACCCTACGTCTAATGAACAGGTCGCAGCCAAAGTTGGCATTACGACTGTTTTGTTTGGCGTTAAGATTTTTGCTGTTTCGCCCATAAAACGCACGCCGGCGACAACAATAATATCCGCATCGTGTTTAGCACCAAAACGTGCCATCTCTAACGAGTCGGCCACACAGCCGCCTGTTTCTTCAGCAAGTGCTTGAATTTCAGGATCCGTATAGTAATGGGCAACAAGAACTGCATTCTTGTCTATTAGTAATTGTTTAATACGTGCTTTGTACTCAGCTTGCTCATCTTTTGATAACGGCGCTGGCTTTGGAGGAAAGATATAATCCTCAGGCATAATTTGTTCAGCTAGACTCATTTCTCGACCACTTAGTCCACAGTGCATTCATGGCGCGAATTATACGAGAATATAACGCTAAAGAACAGTATTGCTGAGTGCTGTTAAAGATAATTAAGGGATAACTTAGATAAAAAAGATAAATTAAGCGTGGTGGGTCATGATGGACTTGAACCATCGACCAATGGATTAAAAGTCCACTGCTCTACCAACTGAGCTAATGACCCGCTCTGATATGTGATGCGTAAATCCGCCGATATACATGACCATTCAAAAAGAATGGTGGGTCATGATGGACTTGAACCATCGACCAATGGATTAAAAGTCCACTGCTCTACCAACTGAGCTAATGACCCGCTCTTGATATGTGATGCGTAAATCCGCCGATATAAATAACCATTCAAAAGAATGGTGGGTCATGATGGACTTGAACCATCGACCAATGGATTAAAAGTCCACTGCTCTACCAACTGAGCTAATGACCCGCTCTATTGCTTACTAAAAGCTATACGTAAATCCGTCGATTTTAGATTACCATTCTAAAAAGAATGGTGGGTCATGATGGACTTGAACCATCGACCAATGGATTAAAAGTCCACTGCTCTACCAACTGAGCTAATGACCCGCTCTATTGCTTATTAAAAGCTGCGTAAATCCGCCGATATTAACAGTACCATTCAAAAAGAATGGTGGGTCATGATGGACTTGAACCATCGACCAATGGATTAAAAGTCCACTGCTCTACCAACTGAGCTAATGACCCGCTCTGCTGCTTATTAAAAGCTGCGTAAATCCGCCGATATGTAACTGTACCATTCAAAGAATGGTGGGTCATGATGGACTTGAACCATCGACCAATGGATTAAAAGTCCACTGCTCTACCAACTGAGCTAATGACCCGCTCTGTTACGTTATTAAAGCTGCGTAAATCCGCCGATATCTAAAAGTATACCATTAAAAATAATGGTGGGTCATGATGGACTTGAACCATCGACCAATGGATTAAAAGTCCACTGCTCTACCAACTGAGCTAATGACCCGCTCTTTTAGCCGCATTTTGGCTGTTGTTACCAATCGCCTGCTGCGGGCGCTTATAATACTTATTTAAATGCTGAGTGCAACAGAAAATATCTCTTTTTTTAAGTTTTTATGTCTAGTTGCCTAATTTTAGACCGCTTAAGTCAAAAAGCAGTCTAATCAGGTCAAATCTACAGTTGCGACAGACGTTCTGTGGCTAATTTAGCAGCGGTTGTACTTGGGTACTGATTAATTAAATCATTAAAGGTTTTAAGGGCTTGTTCACCTAAACCTTGATCAACAAGTAAGTTGCCTAACTTCAACATAGCATCAGGGCGTTTATTCGAATTCGGAAATTCATTCACAACCACTTTAAAGTGTTTGGTTGCAGCAGCGGGATCGTTTTGAATTGTTAAAAGCTGCCCTAACCAATAATGCGCGTTTGACGCATACACTGAATTTGGATAAGTCGTTAAGAATGTTTGGAACTCAGGAATTGCTTGCTCATAACGCTTATCTTTCATAATTAGCGCCACAGCACGCTCATAGGCTTCATTTTCAGATAAGTCTGAGCTGATAGTCTGTGATGCATTTATATCTGTGTAAGTGTTCGTTGGCTGAGTTGCTGCCGCAGGCTGAGAATAGGCCTGACTAACGCGATTCTCAATTTCTTGATAAAGCTCACGTTGACGTTGAAGTACTTTTTCAAGCTTATAGCTTTGCTCTTCAGTAATGCCACGAACCTGACTCACTTCGTCTTGTAATATATTCAACTGCTGCTGAAGCTCAGCTTGCAATAAATTACGTGACTTCATCATGTTTTCTAATGCGATTAAACGCTTCTCTATGCTCGATTGCGAGCTTGCAGCTTCTGAAACAGGAGCGGGAGCAGCCCATAACTGGGTGCTCCCGCTTAAGATCATTGCTGCCAAAATAATTTTCGGCTTCATAATGTCTCTTTCTTAGTAAACTAATACTGCGCGACGGTTTTTAGCGAACGCTTCTTCAGTGCGAGATTTAACCATTGGCTTCTCTTCACCATAGCTCACTACCGACATTTGGCTAGCAGAAACACCTAAGCTTTGTAGATATTTTTCTACTGCTTGACCACGGTGCTCACCTAATGCGATGTTGTATTCAGGCGTACCGCGCTCATCTGCGTGACCTTCGATTAGTACTTTAACTGAAGGGTTTTGTACTAAGAACTCAGCGTGTGCTTGTAGAAGCTCAGCGTATTTGCTTTGGATTTTAGCGTTATCAAAACCAAAGTAAATGATTTGTTCTTGACGTAACGCTTCGTATTTTTCACGAAGTGCTTCTTCAGCTTGTTGCTCTGGAGTAAGCGTTGCAACTTCAACTGTATCATTGTTGTTTGCTTGCTCAACCGCACCTTGGTTTGTTTGGTTTGCAGCACCTTCGTCAACACCTGAAGAAGAGCTACATGCTGCTAAAGTCATCACTGGCACAGCAATTAGCAGGCCTTTTAAAGTTTTATTAAGTTGCATTGAATTGATTCCTATATTGAGTAAACCAGTAAAATTACTGTAAATAAGGCGACCAAGCCGGTGCCTTAACTTGTCCGTCTAGCACAGGTAAGCGTGCTTTAAAGCGACCATCCATAGAAACTAACGCTAACACCTGTTTATTATTATGAAGCGTGCTGTAGATAATCATCGAGCCATTGGGTGCAATACTCGGCGATTCATCTAGGCGTGTTCTCGTTAATACTTGGAACGCACCTGTAGCTAGCTCTTTCTTAGCAAGATGGTATTGACCGTTTGTACGGTTCACCATCACTAATTCTTTTCCATCCGGTGAAACCGAACCTGCTAAGTTCATGTCACCATCAAAGGTCATTCGTTTTGACCTACCTGTTTGCAAATTTAACTTATAAATCTGAGCATTACCACCCCTTTCAGAGGTAAACACGATATCTTGACCATTTGGAAACCATGATGGTTCAGTATCTATACTACGGTGATTTGTAAGTCGAGTTTCTTTGCGTGTTGCAAGGTCTAATAAGTACACTTCTGTTGCGCCATTACGGTCTTTTGATAACACTAAAAGTAGTTTTTTACCATCAGGAGAAAACTGAGGCGCACCATTAATACCAGGGTGACTGGTAATTAGTTCGCGTTTTCCTGTATATAAGTCTTGAATGTAAATTTGGCTTTGGCGATTTTCAAACGTTACATACGCTAACTTAGTCCCATCTGGCGACCACGCTGGTGACATAAGCGGCTCTTTAGAGCGAAGCAACACTTGCTCATTAAAGCCATCATAATCAGCAACCACCAATTGATAAGGTTTAGCGTCATTTTCACGCACAATGACATAGGCAATTTTTGTTAAAAATGCGCCTTTTTCACCCGTAAGAGCTTCGTAAACCACGTCGCTGATACGGTGTGCGTATCGACGAAAACCATTTTCACCAATAACACTTTCACGTGCATCTAAAATATGATCTTGGCTTTTAACCAATTTACCGTTGCTCATTAATTGTGTTTCGCCGCCCGTAATTTGGCCACGAATCACATCAATAAGTTCATATTTAACACGGTAACGGCCATTAGGTTGTTGCTCTACCTCACCCACTAACACAGCCTCGACACCTTTATTAACCCACGCGCCGTAATCAACATCTGAATCTTTAGCAGGAAGCTGAGGCATGGTATTAACGTCGATCGGCTTAAATTTTCCGCTGCGCATTAAATCGGCAGCAATCACTGAACTTAACTTTTCAGGGATAGGACCCACACCTTGATATTTAAAAGGCACAACCGCAATTGGGCGCGCACCATCGATACCATCGGTGATCACGATTTCTAATGCAGCACTGGCAATGCCATGAAAGCCCAGTAATACAATAAAACATGCTGTTTTTATCTGGTTAAACATATCATTCCTTTAAAATTGAGGCGCTATTGTTAAATTAATATTTTTTAATTGCTCAAATACTTCACGATCTGGTGAAACAGGTAGCGTGTCGGCCATACGCACTGCGCGCATCGCAGCTTCGCATACTAACGTATCTCCACCCAATGATTTAACTTGGGTCACCAAACCATTAAAGCCAAGGCGAATATTAAGGCGACATTCTTTGCCTTTCATCTTCTCATCTTTTAAGAAGTTTTGCTGAATACGCGCCATAATTAACGCTTTATATTTCTCAACTTCGCCAACAACCTGCTGCTGACGCACTTTATCACGTGCAGCCTGTTCTGCAGCCAGTTGCTCTTGGAGCATTTGCTCTTGCAATGCCTGCTGACGCTTACGCTCTGCTTCAGCCTCTTTGCGTTTACGTTCAGCTTCAGCTTCGGCAGCTTTGCGCTTGCGCTCTTCTTCCGCTTTTTTCAATGCTTCTTCTTCGGCTTTACGCTTCTGTGCCGCGGCTTTTGCTGCTGCTTCGGCTTCTTGCTTTTGCTTTTCAGCTTGCTGCGCTTTAGCACGTTCTTTCTCTTGAATTTCACGCGCTTTCTTTGCTTGAGCTTCAGCTTCGGCTTTTTCTTTCTCTTTCGCACGACGCTGCTGTTCTAATTTTTTCAGACGGCGGTCTTCAGCTTCACGTTGCTTACGCGCGTCATTAGCACGACGCTCTAAATCACGAATACGTTTTGCTTCTGCTTGCTTTTTAGCTTCTTCTTGCTTTTTTAGCTCGGCAATCTTTTGCTCAACCTTCTGCTGATCAACCGTGACAGCTGACACCGCTTTTTCAGGCTCAGGTAATGCAGGGTTTAAAGTCACCTCCATTACTTTTGGTGCTGGCATATGAAAATTGGCTGTCGCCACTAATAAACCTGCAATTGCCAAGTGCAAAAGAACTGATTTTATTACTGATGCACCCATAACTAGCCTTTATTCCCCTCAAACGATTCGGTCATAAGGCCAACTGAAGGCACCCCTGCATTTTTAAGAAAATCCATTAACAACAATACTTCTTGATAAGATACACGACCTGAACCTTTGATCATAACCGGAGTATCGGGATTTTTTTGCAACTGTAATTTAATCACAGCAGCGACGTCTAATGCTTCCATCGGTGCTTCTGGGTCAGTACCGATACTGACATAATACTTACCTTCAGCGTCAATTGACGCAATGATAGGCGGTGTATCTTTTGTATCGACAAGATCAGATTCTTCCATTTTTGGCAAATCTACTTTCACCCCATGAGTAATTAATGGGGCTGTTGCCATAAATATAATAAGTAGTACCAACATAACGTCAATGTAAGGTACTACGTTTATCTCCCCTACTGGGCGACGTTTTTTACGCTGATACATTCGCTTTTGCCTCTATTTGCGTAGCTGCTTGGCGGTGTAAAATATTGGCGAACTCTTCCATGAAGTTAATATAATTACCTTCCAGCTTTTCTACTTTATTTGCAAAACGGTTGTAAGCAATAACGGCTGGAATTGCCGCAAATAAGCCCATTGCAGTTGCAATAAGTGCTTCGGCAATGCCCGGTGCAACCATTTGTAATGTAGCTTGTTTCACTTCACCTAGTGCGATAAATGCATTCATGATACCCCATACAGTACCAAATAAGCCGATATAAGGACTAATAGAACCAACGGTCGCCAAAAACGATAAACTAGATTCTAATTTTTCAACTTCACGCGACAAAGCAACACGCATTGAACGATGCGTGCCTTCCATAACGATACTGGCACTTTGGAACGTATTTTTTTTGTGGCGTGCAAATTCTTTAAAACCGGCAACAAAAAGAGCTTCAACGCCCGAAGCTCCGCCTGGGCGGGCAGACACTTCATTATATAATTTACTAAGATCAACACCTGACCAGAACTTTTGCTCAAAACGCTTTGCGCCATTTAATGCATCAGAAATCGCTTTTTTACGTTGAAAAATAATTGCCCATGACATGACCGACATACCCACTAATGCCAACATCACTAATTGGACAAGTACACTGGCTTCTAGAATAAGATCTAAAAAGTTAAGCCCTGATCCCACGTTAAACTCCTAAAATAGATTTCTATATAATTTGTTATATTTTTTACACTTGCATTTATTGACCACAAACTTGGCCAAAAGTTACATCTAGTGTATCTAGTCAATAATGAACTGACAACGCTCTTGCTGTGAAATAGCGGCAAATAACGGTGAAAAGCACTCAGCTTAGCTATTTTTTGCTCACAATCCTTTAAAAACTTATTTTTGCTATGTTTTCACTGCAAAAATGAGTACCACCATTAGGCAACTAAAAATATAGCAAAACCTCATAAAACACGGCGTTTATTCATATTTTACGCATAAACACCCAAAACATGTTTTGCAAATCTACTACAGAATACTTAAACTAATCCTGAACAATGTTTGTTGATATTATAAAAATCATTTTATTCATAAACTTAAAGTAAAAACACTCAATAAGTGAACAAAAAGAAAACAAACCAACAAATCACTCACATTAGTTTTTTTTATCTGAAAATTAAATTTTTCTAGTTTGAAGAAAAATCCACCATTGCGTATCATTTCCCCATACCGAGCTGCAACCTTTGAAAGTTTTTTCATTAAGCTCCGTTTTTTGCAATATGAAGTTTCGTATTGCACTTGGTTGACTTAAACAGGATAAAACCTCTTTAAGAAAACCGTAGTTCCCTGGATTACTTCCTTCAACTTGTTGTTTGCCCGCATGCTTATGCGGGCTTTTTTTTGCCTGCACAAACGTCAATGAGAATACCTACAGATAACTTAACAGCATGTGAATTACAGATGTTAAAATGAGACCATCAATCGTGGTTTGTGGTTTGTGGTTTGTGGTTTGTGGTTTGTGGTTTGTGGTTTGTGGTTTGTGCAAAATAAATCCACATTAACCTAAGGCAAGCTTTTTATATTTAATCGCTACAGTAACCCCCGCTCGATCCACCTTCTAATATCTACCTTCTAATATCTACTTTCTAGTATCTACTTTCTAATATCTAAAAACTAAAAACCCCGCTAAGCGGGGTTTTGTTATTTATCTGGGGTAAGACCAAAATGAAGGTAGGCAATATCAGAAACGAGTCGCCCTCTGGGCGTGCGTTGAATAAATCCTTGTTGAATTAAAAATGGCTCAATGACATCTTCAATAGTCTCTTTTTCTTCGCCAATGGCAGCCGCTAAGTTATCGAGACCAACAGGGCCACCCATAAACTTTTCAATGATGGCAAGAAGGTATTTTCGGTCCATGTAATCAAAACCGCTTTTATCAACATCGATCATATCAAGTGCTTGTTCAGCGACTTCGGCATTTACTTTACCGTCTGATTTAACTTGCGTGTAATCTCGTACTCGGCGCAAAAGTCTGTTTGCTATTCGTGGTGTACCGCGTGAGCGTTTAGCAATTTCAACGGCGCCTTCGTCACACATGATTAAATCTAAATATCGAGCAGAGCGGGCAACAATTTTTGATAAATCTTCAACCGAATAAAACTCTAAGCGTTGCACAATGCCAAAACGATCTCGTAATGGCGATGTTAACGAGCCAGCACGCGTTGTAGCCCCTATTAATGTGAAAGGCGGTAAATCGAGCTTAATTGATCGTGCCGCAGGACCTTCACCAATCATAATATCGAGTTGATAATCTTCCATTGCGGGGTAAAGTATTTCTTCTACTTGTGGACTTAAGCGGTGAATTTCATCAATAAACAGTACATCGCCTTCTTCAAGGTTAGTTAATAGCGCGGCTAAGTCGCCCGCTTTTTCAAGAACCGGCCCTGAAGTCGTTTTAATGTTTACATTAAGCTCATTCGCTACAATATTAGCCAGTGTTGTTTTACCCAAACCCGGCGGACCAAAAATGAGTAAATGGTCTAACGCTTCACCACGATGACGAGCGGCTTCAATAAAAATTTCCATTTGTTGCTTAACATGCGGCTGGCCTGTGTAGTCGTTTAATAGTTTTGGACGTATTGCACGATCGACACTGTCTTCATTACTTTGTTCACTCGCATCAATTAAGCGATCTGCTTCAATCATGGTGTACTCACAACATTGACTTTAGAGCTTCTTTAATAAGAACCTCTGTTGTCATACCTGGTTTATTTACAGCTTTAACCGCTTTTTGCGCTTGCGGTAGTTTATAGCCTAAAGATTCAAGTGCTGAAACAGCATCATCCGCAGCATTATTCGCTACTAGCGTATCATTACTTGCAGGCTCAATAATGGCATTATCGCTAAATGGTGTGAATAAGTCATTACCCCAATTTTTTAGCCTGTCTTTCATTTCAAGTACCAAGCGCTCTGCAGTCTTTTTGCCCACCCCAGGCAGTTTAACCAAGGTTGTCGCATCTTCATTGTTAACACAACTAACAAACTGCTGCGCCGACATGCCCGACAAAATGGCAAGGCCAAGTTTAGGGCCTACCCCATTTGCTTTTAACAGCTCTCTAAATAAAGCACGTTCAGTTTTATTATTAAAACCAAATAATAACTGTGCGTCTTCGCGAACAACAAAATGAGTATAAATAACCGCTTGTTCACCCACATTGGGTAAATCATAAAAACAGGTCATTGGCATTTGCACTTCGTAACCGACACCACTTACCTCTATAAGTATTTCTGGTGGCTGCTTTTCAACAAGTAACCCGTTTAATCGACCTATCATATTACTTCCTTAATCGTCCTCTTACGGTTTTGCTCGCGCTGCCCGCAAGTTTAATTAAATTTTGTTCTGAGTGAGCATGGCAAATGGCAATTGCTAACGCATCGGCAGCGTCGGCTTGCGGGGTTCCCGGCAGTTTTAGAATATTTTTAACCATATGCTGTACTTGCGATTTATCGGCACCACCATTCCCCACGACCGCCTGTTTTATTTGTCTGGCTGAGTACTCAAATACGGGCAACTCTGCCATTGACGCACCGACTATGGCGGCCCCTCGGGCTTGACCAAGTTTGAGTGCTGAGTCAGGATTATGTGCCATGAACACTTTTTCAATGGCAAAATTATCCGGCGAAAACTGTTCAATTAACTGGCTAACACCTTGATAAATCATTTTTAAGCGTATAGGAAAGTCGTGATCAGCAAGCTTTATACAGCCACTCCCTAAATAAGTAAATTTAGTACCTTGGTGGGCTATTACCCCATAACCTGTTAATCGTGAACCAGGATCAATCCCTAAAATAATCGCCAACTAACTGACCCATCTATAAAATCATCATCTGCATTTAATAATGCCAGAGCACTGTATAAATTACCAGTAACTAATTACAGTTCATAAAAAATGCCCGCAATTGCGAGCATTTTTTAAACATCGTCTTTATCCTAGCGACCGCAGTAAACCTTGAGTATTTTTTCGCATAGTGCGCGCTATCATTAAATACCCTAAACACGCAACAAATAACCCACCTGCTGCAGGGCCTATTAACCAAATATGTGGATGCAACTTACCTGCTAATTCGAACATTTGTTTTTGTACAATTAACAAAGCAACATCACTGACAACAGCCGCGACTAAACCGGCCGTAAAGCCTAATAATAAAAATTCATACAAGGTCGCGTTTTTAATTAATCGCCCTTTAGCGCCTAGCGTACGCAAAATAACAATTTCTTGCATACGCTCACCTAGGCTGGCTTGCACTTGCGAAATAAGCACTAAAGCACCACACGCAACAACAATCGCGAGTACAAAGCCAATCGCTAACGATACTTGCTCTATTGTTGAGCGTATTTGCTTAATAAAGCTTTCAACATCAATCGCATTCACCGTTGGGTATTGACGTAATAACTCACTAAACTCTCGCTTTTGATCTTTATTTACACGCACCGATGAAATATACGTCGCAGGGAAACTTTGCAGCACATCAGGGCTCAAAATAATAAAGAAATTCGGTTTTAAGGTGTTCCAATTTACTTTACGTACACTGGTAATTTTGGCATCGAATGACTGAGCGCCAATTAAAAAGGTGAGTGTATCGCCCAACTCTACATCTAAACGCGCTAACATTGACTCTTCTAATGACGCCTCTGCCACTGAGTTCTCGGTAAACCATGTACCGTCAATTAACTCATTTTGCTTGGGTAGCTCAGCGCGCCACGTAAGATTTAACTCGCGGCCAATACCTGAACGTGCTTCTTCATCTTTTTTCTCATTGTCTTCTAATGATACCTCGCGAGCCACCAGCTCACCATTAACGGCATTAACACGACCACGAACAATCGGGTAAAAATCTGACGTAGGCATGTCACGCTCTGCTAAAAACGACGTGATAGGTTCAAGCTCAGCTTCTGTTATATTCACTAAAAATGAGTTTGGCGCATCGGCTGGCAATTGTGACTGCCAATCTGAAATAATGTCGTTTTTAAGTACGATTAAAAACAACAGTAATTTAATAGCAAGCGCAAAGCTTATAAGCTGCACCGCATTTACGTTCGCTCGCTTTTGAATTGAAGCAATCGCTAAAGACCAGCTATTACCAGGACTTAAGCCTAGCTTACGACCCCCACCAAAAATAAGCTTCGATAGACCAAATAGCACCACGATTAAAAACGCTGTTGAGGTAAATAAAATGGCCGTAATTTTAATGTTATTACTGAACAACCACATTAACAAAAACACCGTTAGCGCCGACATTGCAAGGTGAATTTTGCTCACTAATAAACGGTCACCCAAGTTGCGACGAAGTACACGCAATGGGGGAATATCAAATAAATCCAGCAGCGGCTTAATCGAGAACATAACGGCACAAATCACGCCTGTACTGACTGCGATAAGCCAAGGTTTTGCCGATGCGCTTGGCAGCTCTGTGCCCATTGACTGAGCAAGGTAATCACTGGCTATCATTTGTAAAGAATAACCAATAACTAACCCCAAAATGACCGACATTGTGCAAACTAAACTTAAATGTAATAAGTAAATTTTACGGATAGTTGCCCTACTGCCACCAAGAGTTTTCATCATTGCGACTGGGTCATATTGCCTTTCACAGTAGCGTTTTGCCGATACCGCAATTGCCACTGCCGCTAAAATGATACCTAACAAACCTGCCAGTAATAAAAAGCTCTCCGCTCTATTTAAGCTGTTCGCAATAGGTGATTGCCTGTCTTTAACACCATACCACTGTTGATTTTCTTTCATTTGGGGTTTAAGCCAAGCATAAAAGGTGTCTAAGTCACTTTGCTCACCAGCATACAATTGACGATAAAACACGCGACTCCCCGGCTGGATCACCTGTGTCGCGTCTATGTCACGTTCATTAATTAAAATGCGTTGACTACTGGAAAAAACATTAAAAGGAGCATCGGGTTCTTCGGCAACCACTCGACTTGCTGTAAACGTTGCAGCGCCCAGCTCAACTTGACTACCAACCTGAATATTAAGCGCGTAAAACACTGACTCACTAAGCCATACTTCACCCGTTTTTGGCACTTCGTCAGTAACAATAGCATCTGAAGTTAAGCGTGTTTTTACTTTAAGTTCGCCTTTTAATGGATAACTATCAGAAACCGCCTTTACTGAGCCAAGTTGCATTTCGTCACCTGCAAATAGCATGGTATCGAAATACGTAATTTTTGCAGTGCGTAAGCTCTGTTCCTGCGCTTTTTGCAAATACTCTGTTGGTAACTGATGATTACTGGCCAACACACGATCCGCAGCGATAAAGGCACTACTTTTTTGCGCAATACTTTGACCAATTCGGTCTGTTACCATAGAAAGCGTTAATACGGTGAGCACAGCCAAAGCAATAGCCGCACTGATCACCGTTAATTCACCCCGTTTAAACTCACGTGTAAACAGTTTAAGTGCTAACTTAGCCCACATTCGCTTGCACCTCTTCGCTCTCTTTTACTGTTACTAATTGACCTGCTTCAATGTGTAAAATTTGTTGGCATTTTTCAGCAAGCTGTTCGTCATGAGTTACTAAAATAAGCGTGGTACCGTGTTCTTTATTCAGTTCAAAAAGCAAAGATTCGATCAATCTACCATTTTTGCTATCAAGGTTTGCTGAGGGCTCATCCGCGAACAAAATTTTAGGCGTACCAATGAATGCACGCGAAATTGCAACACGCTGTTGCTCACCACCAGAAAGTTGCGAAGGATAATGCCCCACACGGTGGCTAAGACCCACTTTTTCGAGTAACTCTAGGGCTTGTTGTTTTGCATTTTTACTACCTGCAAGCTCTGCCGGTAGCATCACGTTTTCAAGCGCGGTTAAACTTTGCACAAGCATAAAAGACTGAAACACAAACCCCACTTTATCAGCGCGTAATGCCGCGCGGGCTTCTTCATCTAAATCGTGCAATGCAGCGCCGTCTAAATGAATGCTGCCACTGGTTGACTGGTCAAGACCTGCTAATAAACTCAGTAACGTAGACTTACCCGAGCCCGATGTGCCAACAACGGCAACAGAATCGCCCGACTTGACATTAAAGCTGATGTCACTGAGGATGGTTAGGTCACCCTCCACTGTGGTGACTGTTTTAGTAAGTCCATTAACTTGAATGATGTTTAATTGAGAAAGCGCTGACATATGATGCATCCAATCCTACGTTTTATATTCGTTTTACTGTTAGTAATCAAACCACTTACGGCAGCAGCTGACAACACAATTTTAATTTTAGGTGACAGTTTAAGCGCCGCTTACGGCCTCAAACAAGAGCAAGGTTGGGTTAAATTGTTACAAGATAAGTACGATGAAAAAAGCCAATCTGTTAACTTAGTTAATGCAAGCATTAGCGGTGAAACAACTGGCGGAGCACTTAGACGACTCGATACCCTGCTAGCCGAATTTGAACCCACTCATGTACTTATTGAGCTTGGTGGAAATGACGGTTTACGTGGTTTTCCAATCAAACGTTTACACGCTAACTTACGTGATTTAATTAACAAAAGCCAACAAGCAGGTGCCAAAACTGCCGTGATGGAAGTTCAGATTCCACCAAATTATGGCCCCCGCTACACTAAGTTATTTACCGACAGCTTTGAAAGTATTGCCAATGAAACCGACAGCGAACTTATGCCATTCTTTATGTTAGACATAGCAGGTCGCCCGGAGCTCATGCAAAACGACAATTTACACCCAAACGCTGATGCCCAACCATTAATACGTGATTTCATGTATAAAACGATCAATGATTGGCTAGATTAAGACCTAGTCTCTGTTTTATTGCTTAAAGTGAACAATAAACAAGCAATCAGACCACAGGTGTATTGATTTTTATAAAAAAAGACGTACTATTGCCTCAAATGTCGGCATATAGCGCAGCTTGGTAGCGCACTGTCATGGGGTGTCAGGGGTCGCAGGTTCAAATCCTGCTATGCCGACCATTTTTCTACACTCTATTCAATAAGTTAATTAATTTCACTTTCCTATAATTTTATTTTAACTTTTTATAAAATGTTCTCTTCTATCTTGATACAATTAAAAAATCTCAAAAGGTATTACATTAAAGAGACAAGTAACCAGTCATCGAAAAAGGAAGCAATTAGCCTAAAAGCTAAGTTGAATGGAATCAATGAAACAAAATCTACATTGGCGTTATTATCTCTCTCTGGAATCAGATGTATATGCTATCTCGCGTTACATTCACTTCACCAGTGATAACTTTAAAACATACTCCATTGAGCTAGCTAAACTCTATCTTACTATCTGTGCTGAAGTAGAAGTAGTACTCAAAGAAATATGTGGTATTGACCCCTCTAAAAAAGCGAATATCAAGGTTTATTGTCAGTTTATTGCTGAAAATCTACAGGGACTGATAACTGAAAAAGTACAGTCTTTCGAATTCGAGTTGCAATTTACACCATGGGAAGGATTTAACGAAGACAAGTCTCCTAAATGGTGGTCTGACTATAATAGCGTAAAACATGAACGCAGAGAGCATTTTAATAAAGCTAATTTAGCTAACGTGTTAGAAGCTCTCGCAGGCCTATATATAGCAAATTTATACCTAGGAAGAATTTTATCAAATAGAGAGCAAGACATTGATTTTATGATAGATATTGGAGAAATATACGCTATATACCCTAAAGGTAAAAAGCTTTTTCATCCTATTGGAATTCAATCCAGTATTGAAAATCACCATTACACATTATAAATGTGTAACATTAGGTAATTAACATCGTGTAATTCAATTTATTCCTTTTCACTAGCAACAATAATTTATACATCCAATAAAATGAGAGTCTAATCTTTAACACTATTAGAATCATCTAAAAACTTTTGACTACTAATTGAATACTTTCAACATATCCAAGCCTAACTGCCCAAATCAATGATGCATACTTTAAAATGAAGTTAATTGAGGCTGTATTAATTAGTACATTAGTTATAAGCTTTACAAAACATCCAAATTGTTAATCCAACAAGAGAAAGTGTTGCCACAATAGCAATGTATAGTTTGATTTCAACCTGGGTCTGCGCGCTTTCAATATCGCTTCTGGCTTTTCCTATCTCCGAAGCCTCATCTTCGTAAGTTTTAGCTAATGCATCGAATACACCGCGATATTCCTTACTCATAGTACTAATTGTTGAAAATTGACCGAACAAATTAAAAATTAGTAATACCGCTAATACTGACACTGTAACGATAACAGAGACATTTTTTGCGAATGTCATCGTTTCTAAGCCACCTATTTCAATTTCCTTTATTTGAGTAGTTGCAAACCAAATACCCGCCGGTAGGGATAAAAGTTTAGTCGCTATATTGTCAAAGACCCCATGAATTTTGCTTACATACTCAGTACGCTTTTCCAAATATTCCTTACGCACTTTATCAAAAGTGTAATTTTCTACATAGCTTTGGTAGCTTAACAGCACATTAGACACCAAAGAGTCCATATGTTGTATCAAATAGCTAAATCGCTTCCTCAACGTATTATCTTTAAGAAACGAAACTAACTCCCTGCACATTAAACAAGTGATTGCTTCTTTGTGTAAATCTTTATTCAGCAGCTTCTTAAGGGCATCTAGGTCAATCGAGTGCGTTAAATCAGACTCCTTCAAAACAAACTCGAAATTCAAAGGACGCTCGTAGAAAATGGTACTATCTCCACCTTCCGTAGATTCAGCCAACTCTTTTACAAACTCATATACCTTGTGCACATTCAGATAATTAACATACTTATCGTCTCCACTATCTGGTGTCAATAACGTATTAGTGTTAGTGAAAAAAATATATTTAACTGGTGATTTTACACGTAGCTCATTAGCAAGAAGTTCATTCCATTCAGAGCAAACTGCATAATCTGCCTTGATTTGTTTTGCGGTCAGTTCAACGTTAAAGCGTATATTGTCTTCAAAGTGTGCAGGCTTAAGCTGGCTGAGGTTTGCGCTAGAAGCGTACTTCCCATCTTTATTAAAGTCGTACGAACCTGAAGTTAATCCCTCATCAGCAAGCAACTCCAAGTAACCTTTTAGCTCAGGTGTAAGACGGAGCCACCCTTTAAATTCATCACCTTGAGGTTCTTCTACATCAAGTGCAGCAAAAACGACAGCATATGCTTTTAGAATGTTGAGTTTCATTAGTTGTCTTGACCAAAATCGTCTTTTAGCTCTTCTTCAATCGCAGCACGCAAAGAGTCAGGAATTTCTGAAAAGGTAAGCTCTCCATCATCATATTTTACAGTGGTGTTCAGCATATCTCTATCAAAGCTAATCGCTATACCCTTTCCTCTACCAGAAAGTTTTTTGTAGCCTTTCAGTACCTTTGCGTCAATAGCAAGCTCTTCAGGCAAATCATGTATTTCTCTCGCATGCCTAGTGAATTCATCTGCACGATCTGGAAAGACATGATTTGATACATGACTTAATTGGACTTGATTCCCGAGCTTTTGTTGCTCTTTAATGTGATCATGTGCTTGTGCAACTTTTTGCGACACAACATCATCGTCCATACCACAATTATTTTTTGCGAAATCTTGTATAGCACTTTTTAACTTTTTAGTTTCAACAGTTGCTGCTAGTTTATCTCTTTGACACCCGATAAACTTCTCAAAATAATCTCTCACCTCAGCTGCTAAGCCAGTCCGGAAGCGAACATATCTAGTACTTAATTCACTTTTCCATTGAGTAAGGTTTATAGCGGCACCTAAATGAAGCTTTTTCAAATCTAAGATTTCACTGGCTACAACTTCCAGATTAGCTGCTACATCGATTCCTTCAGTCTTATTCAAAATAGCAACAGCCAACCAATCATCATCGTTTCTTTCATACTGATAAAAAACCAAATAACCACCTTTAACAGACTGTAGTTGATCACCTACGATGACGCTTTCATATTTGTTCGCCAATTCTTTTGTCATAGCAACAAAGTCAGAACATTTACATTCATCGTCGTAGTACTTTTTTAATTTCTGTTCAAAGGCAGGTTCAACTTCATTATCACCATCTACACCAAATTCGCCGATATTGAGATGAGCATTCGAAAAAAGCTCCAACAATCCGTCCGTTAGCTGTGCTGTCATTCCTTCCGTGCTATTCTCATTATTCCTGAGTTGCTTTGAAAGTCGTTCACCATCTTTGTCACGCTTTACGACATGAATAATTACGTGTTTAATCGCCATACATCGCCTGTTTATTTTTTGACAAGGAACTTTCAAAAGAGAAGTGAAAAGCTAATCCTTGCTTTATATGAATCTGAATTAATTAAACTGTAAATTACTTTGCCCAACTAAAGCAAGCACCAAAACAATAATTGCCCACATATGCTCTTGTAATAAAACACCCATAGTGCCTTGCGGTCGATGATTGGGTTTCCCTGCATTAAGTCATGCTCAACAGCAAAATCAAACATCTGCTTTAATATTGAAAGGGTTTTATTGGCTTGAGTGCCTGATCCCCTATCTGTGATTGGGTCTAAAACTTTGATTAGTATTTCTCGGCGGGTAATGTCTTTTAATTTAACGCTCCTAATAGCTGTTAGTACGTTTTATTCAAACATACGGTACTGCATTAGGGTCTTTACGATTCACTTTGATATAGCGCCCTAGAAATTCGCTCGCTAACTCCTTAACTCTCGGTGCTTCATTTTCTTACTTCTACTTTTGGCTTTTCCTTTAACTCGAGAAATACATCTATTCCACGCGAAACATTAATTAGCAAGCTTTCTGCCTTCACTCACTGTTAGAAAAGAAGATCTGCTTAGGGCTAATCTTCTTTAGAACCTCGGCCACCTAAGCGATAATACAGATATAACACTTGAGAACATTCCCAATCAAATCCTGCTATGCCGACCATTTTCCTCCCCCCACTGTATCTCTAATCGCTTTCTTTATTGCGTTGCAGTTTAAACTCAGTGAATATTTGGTTCACATCTACTTTTGCGCCTAACTTTGCAGCGATTAAAAACAACCCTGCTAACTTCCTGTGTACGAATAGTGCGTCAACTGGTGGTGCATGCCAGTATTGCGATGCAGTGCTCATTTCAAGACCGAGTTCTTTGATGCGTTTTGGTAAATCGCTTTTAGCGAAATCGTACTCGCCTTGACAGCTAAGTGGCTCACACGCGAGTAGAAAAATATCGACAACGTTATCAATGTATTCTTGCGCTAGTTCTTGCCCAAAATACCCGATACGCTTGGCTGCTGCTGCAACTTCTGCCCTGTCATTTTTGGCGGCTGCTGATAATAATTGCAAATAACCATTGCTTATATGTTGAGGTAATTCACGTGTTGCGCCAAAGTCTAATAACACTAAACGCTGCTGGTCCATTTGATACTGATAGTTGGCAAAGTTAGGGTCTGTTTGTATCAGCTTAAAGGTAAATAGCTCATTTAAAAATAAACGCAGTAACTGTTCTACCGCTTTGTTTCTTAACGCTTGATGTGCATCTACAAGTGCCTCTATCTCTTGCCCTTCAACAAAATGCATGACTAGTATCTGCTTTGAGCTGAGCTCATCAACCACTTTTGGAATAACGTAGTTTTCATCATCGGCTAAGCAAGCGCGATAACGTGTTAGGTATCGTGCTTCAAATTCGTAGTCTGCTTCATTTATCAATTGCTGTTTAGCTTCATCAATAAGGGGTTGCAGATCCACATTTTTTGGGAGCAAGCCACTTATTTTGAGTAGATAAGCAAGGTTATCAACATCACTGGCGATCCCTTTTGCAATGCCTGGGTATTGAACTTTCACCGCCAGTTTTTTCCCCATTTCAGTGTAGGAAATATGCACTTGCCCTATCGACGCAGCAGCGAACGGCCGTAATTCAAAGTGCGATAAGTGCTCTAGCCACGCATCCCCCCAATGGTTGCGCATCACCTGTACGAGCTGTTTGTGTGGCATAGGTGTCGCCTCAGCACGTAACCGAGCGAGAATAGCCGACAATTCGGGCGTAAGTAACTCACCACTGTCCATCGACAACAGTTGGCCTAATTTCATTGCTGCACCACGTAAATGGGCAAGCTGCTCGGTAAGACGCTGAATATTCTTAGGCTGTAATAATAGTTCTTGACGAGAGGTTTCCTTGCCAGCGACCCATGCTTTTGCGCTTGAAAACAGCATATTTCCCGCCACTTTCGAGACTAAAGCACCAAGGCTTGCAGCCCTTGAAAACCTTGATGTAGGCACTGCACTTTGTTTAATAGTCATAGCGTGTCACGTATTTTATGTATCATGTTTTAAATACGTAAGTAAAAGAACTTTAGATCCCCTTTGTATTGAGCTTTAACAATGTATGTAATTTTAAACGCGACACAATACACGCTATAAAAATCAATTAACTTGTAGTGAAGATAAAAAGTGATTTCGTCATTTATCACTCAAACTACGTCATTTTAAGCCACTAAATTGAGGCGAAAATTGGAAAATTTCTAAGTATCGACAATACTTTATTATTATAAATCACTCATTTCTCAGCTCTGGCCTCTCAATGTCTCTTAGAACACAATTAATATTATTATTGAGCACTTTGTTTATTGTCGTTTTGATAAACACTTTTATTGTCTTTATTCTCGACAGAGAAGGCCGTTTAAAATTTGATGTACTTAATCGTACTCATGAGATTATTGATCAATCTGAACGACTCTATAACCATATTATTAATGCTGAAACGGGCCAAAGAGGTTATCTTTTAACAGAGAACCTCAATTATCTTGATCCCTACTACCGTGGTTTAGAAAAAACGAAAGAACAATTCCTAATACTCAATAAGCTGACTCTGAATGACAAAAAACAGCAACAAAACCTTGCACAACTCGATGCATTGATTGAGAAAAAATTCGCCGAACTGAACTTAACGATTAATTTAATAAAACAAAATACGCCTCATGCAGCCGAAGAGGCAAAAAGCATTGTTTACACCAACGAAGGTAAAGCGTTAATGGAGCAAATTGAGGCGTTAATAAAACAATTTCAAAATGTTGAGCGTACAAGGTTGGCTGAGCGAAACGCAGATTTCCAGAATAACCGGTTACTTATTACGCAAGTCGTATCTGTGCAAATTCCGTTATTTATTTTCCTATCCATTTTTTGTGCTTTTTACATTAACAATAAGCTGTTTAAACCGCTAAAGAGATTACTTAAAAATACCGAAAAGCTAGAAAAAGGCGAAATACCTGATCGTATTGAAAAATGTGACACCAATGAAATTGGCTATTTACTTCGACGTTTTCATCGTATGAGCAACATTATTTACAGGCGCACCAACAAGTTAAGTTTTTTGGTAAGTCATGACCACCTTACAGGTGTGTTGAACCGAACAGAGCTTGACCGTCAATTAAAATTCGCCATTAGTGCAAGCTCAAAGAACAATAAGATGGCTGTTATATTTATCGATATTAATCAGTTTAAACAATTGAACGATCAATACGGTCATGTCATTGGTGATAAAGTGCTTGTTGAAACTGCTAAAAGAATAACTGGCGCTGTGCGTGCTGATGATGATGTATATCGTTATGGCGGTGATGAATTTATTATTGTGGCTCACCACCTCAGAAAACTAAGTTATATTGATGCGATGATCAAGCACTTGCTCGATAAGTTCAACAGCCCCTTTGAGGTAGAGCAGCATAACTTAAAAGTCACTTTAAGTATTGGTATTGCTGTCTCACCCGATCACACAACTGACCATACACAATTATTAAAATTTGCTGATCAGGCAATGTACGAAGCCAAGCAAAGCCAGTTACACACATATAAAATTTTTCAAGGAATTGAGGGAGATAACTGAACTTATTCAATGCTTATTACGTACAAATTTGCAAAAAGCTCAGTCGCTATGTATAAAAAACATACACTCATTTAATTAAGGTGCCCTATGCATATTTTATTAACAGGTGGAACAGGCCTCATTGGAAAGCATTTGTGCCCATTTCTTTTAAACCATCACAAAGTCACAGTACTGAGCCGAAATCCTATTCAAGCCAATGTATTACTGACTCATCAAGTGCATGCTGTAAAGTCGTTGGATGAGGTTGATTTTGAAGATATAGATGCAGTGATAAATTTGGCTGGCGAGCCTATTGTTAACAAACGTTGGAGCGAGTCACAAAAACGCCGTTTGCTCGACAGTCGAATAAACCTAACATTGCAAATATCTAAAGCGATTAGCCGGTGTGAAACGCCTCCTCATACCTTTATTTCTGGTAGCGCAATTGGTTTTTATGGTCGTCAAGGCGACAAACATATAGATGAGGAATTTAATGATATATACCCAGAATTCAGCCATGTTCTCTGTCGAGATTGGGAGCATGCAGCCACCAAAGCGCAATCAAGCAAAACCCGTGTTTGCTTGCTGAGAACGGGTGTTGTTCTTGCCAAACAAGGTGGCGCACTGAGTAAAATGTTACCTGCATTCAAGTTTGGTTTTGGTGGGCCTTTAGGGCATGGTCACCAAGGTATGTCTTGGATCCATATTGACGATATGATTCAGCTGATATTATTTGTACTGACCCACGACGACTTGCATGGGCCAATTAATGCCACTGCTCCAAACCCAGTTGACAATAATGAGTTTAGCCAAACATTAGGGACGGTACTTTCGCGCCCCGCCATGCTCAGAATGCCTAGTTGGTTACTTAAGCTGATGATGGGTGAAATGTCAGACTTACTTATCCATGGTCAGTTCGTCATGCCGAATAAATTACTCGCGCATAACTATCGCTTTCATTACCCTGAGCTAAAACCTGCGCTGGAAAGTTTGAAACTGTAAAACATTGATAAGTAAAGTTAAATTTGTATAAACCTTTACTGTATACTGTTATGCAGTAAAGGTTTTCTAACTATCATGGCAAACCAGTGATGTACCAAAATATACATGTAGCTACGTCTTCATGGTTAAACTGTGGTTTAGCGTATGAAGCTCATTTGTAACCCATTCTTTGTCTAAGCACTGTTCTAAATTAAGTTCTGCAAATCTTAAAAAATTACGTGCAGCATGAGATAAATGCCGATCTGTCCGAACAACAAAATACCAATGACTTGCCAGCTGAACATCAACAACATTAAGCATACAAAAGCTTTTATCGTGTGCTGGCAAAACATGACGAGACACAACACCTAATCCCATTCCAGAACCGACGGCAACCCTAATAGCCTCATTACTTGCCATTTGCACGGTGTCACTAAGTACAAAGCCACGGCTTTGTAACTCACTTTCGAATAACATGCGTGTCGCCGAACCAGGCTCACGCAATAAAAAGCGCTCAGTCATTAAATCATGCAGTGTTACGTGTGAAGATTTAGCCAGTGGGTGATTCATCGGCGCGATAAACACTAAGGGGTTTTGTAAAAAACGCCCTGCTTTCGCGTGCTCAAGCGACGGTGGATGACTAAATACATAAATATCATCTTCACCTCTTTCAAACCGAGCCAATACTTCGGCCCTGTTTCCTATTTCTAACGGAAGCTCTACATGCGGATGTAAATTACTGTATGGACCTAATAGTTTTGGCAGGATGTATTGCGCTGTATTTACAATCGCTATTTTGCAACGTCCCCGCTCACCGCCTCTCAATTCAACCAAATAATCTTGATAATCGTCAAAATGACCAAACACTTGCTGACAAGTTTGAAATAAAGCAAATCCCGCTTCGGTAATATGAATACGCTGCTGGTTAACCACAATGAGAGGCTCGTTTACAGTTTCTTGCAGTCGCTTTATTTGCTGCGATACTGTTGGCTGCGTTAAATGTAATTGCCTTGCCGTTTCACTAATTGAACGTGTTTTAACTACACACATAAACACTTCTAATAGCCGAAAAGAAATATGTCGTAAGTCCACAACCCACCCCATAGATAAAAACCTATATGATGGTAGCATTCATTTAATTATTTACTATGTGTTTTTTTATTTAGAATAGCGGCGCTTTTAACTAAGAGGAGAAAAAAGTGCCTGATATTGTTGTCATGTTTTTTGTTTTAGGATTAGCCGCAGGTTTATTACGATCTGATCTAAAAATTCCGCAAGCAACTTATGAAACTCTCAGCCTATTGTTAATGCTAACAATTGGCTTAAAAGGTGGCATGGTGCTACACGGAAATATACATTGGCAATTATTACCTGAAATGGGATCGGTATTGTTACTCGGAGCGTGTATCCCTCTTCTACTTTACCCCGTACTCAAACGCTTACTTAATTTATCGGTCGCAAACAGTGCAAGTATTGCAGCACATTATGGCTCGGTGAGCGCAGGTACATTTGCTGTTGCTTTGGCGTACGCCGAATCAAATTCACTTGTGGTAGGTGCCGAAGTAACCCTGTATCTCGTTATGCTTGAGCTGCCGGCCATTATTGTTGGCTTATTGCTTTATCGCCGACTAGGAAATAAAGCTTCTGCAGGTAACTTATCGCTCAAGGCGCTGTGGCATGAAACCTTAACAAACAAAAGTGTTATTCTGCTTGTGGGTGGCGTTATTATCGGCATGATGTATGGTACACAACAAGGCAGCCAAGTTACGAGCTTACTAACCAATAGCTTTAAAGTTGTATTAGCCTTATTTTTACTTGAAATGGGTCTTATGGCAGCACAAACATTACGCCCTATTCCATGGCATCATTGGCGCTTAGCGTTGTTTGCACTTATTACACCCAACTTATTAGGTGCGATTGGTGTTGGGGTTGGCACCGCATTGCAGCTTGAGCTTGGCTCAATCGTAATTTTAGGAAGCTTAGTTGCTAGCGCATCTTACATTGCAGCACCTGCAGCGATTAAAGCAGCAATCCCCGATGCAGATATTGGCTTAGCTATGTTAAGCTCGCTTGGGATAACCTTTCCGTTTAATGTATTAGTCGGTATAGGTTTGTATCATCATATGGCATTACTAATCTCATAAAAAAGTGAATTTAAACATCACTTTATGAATGCGATTTGGACTAAAGTCGTTTAATATAAAGAAAAAATGTGCAAGGACTTGCTATATGTTTGATCAATCTCTCAGCACAGAGCAACAGCATGTGAGTAACATTTTTAAGCGCTTATGTGCTGAATACAATGTGCAAAATAATGCAGAACTTGAGCACCATTTATCATTACAAAGCGGATTTAGTGAGCACTGTATTTTCAGTGCCACCATCCCTTATTCATTAATTGATAAAACGAGTAAAGCAACACACGTGAGTTTTGACTATTTACTTAATGGTCAAAATCAACACACGGTGCAATTAAGTAATGACCAATTAAAAGCGATTAAGAACGGCATTATCAAAAGTATCAAAAAAATGTCTATGGCTGGCTTAATTAAGGGTGAAAATCACAATCAAGAAACACTGGGTGAGCTGGCAGAAATTCATGTAGAACAGATTGAAAACGAGTTAAAAATACAAAGCCAAGTTAAATAACTTGGCTTTTTTTAATTCTTGCCTTTGTACAACTCATTATAGATATCGGCAATATTATTTTGTTTATCATAGTAGCGCTGCAATTCGCCCAGCGATAAACCTTTTAACGCATCATCAGTAAAATCGATTGGTTCGGCAAATTTAAAGTTGGCTACATTTGGCGACTCGCCTAGTAAAGCCGCAATTTCACTTTTTAAAGCTTCGGCTTTATTAAATAATTTGAGCGCTTTATTTATATCGGTTTCATTTTCAGCCTGAATGGTACACCAAACGACTTCAACCGATTTGCTTCTTATTTGATCTTCAAATATGTTTTTACGCGCAATTAGCCATGTACTCGCTATAAGCAAGATAGCTAAAACGGCAATTGCACTGTAAATTAGTTCAAGCATCACGTTCCCTCGGTAAACTAAATGTTACTATACACCCAAACTTGGTTCGTAATACATCAGGAAAAAGCATTATAAATGATAGTACGAGGCTGATATATAAGAAATATCTGATTCGCGCCCAATCTCTAGTGTGGCCAACTTGGACTCACCAAAAATTTTAACTTCGTTTTAAGCAAACTGGGGAAAAGCATCACCACGGCTAAGGCAATACTAATATAAAGGACGACAAAACTGTAAATGTAATGAATATAGGCGTGCTCGGCTTGGATAAACAGTACGACAAGTTTGAACCATAAGATGATGTGAGCTAATGCGAGTAGTAAAGTTAATTTCATTATACAAAAAAATAATTCACCAAATACATAACTAAACGTTGTATGTAATTTATACAAAACAATCATACTTAAAACATTTATCGCCGCTAACGCGAGGTAAATATTTTGAGCAAACTCCCCACTGCCACCATCAGATATGAAAAGTAAAACCTTTTCCATAAGGAGTGAAGTAATTAAGTATTTTGATGAGACTACCGCAATTGAGAGGAAATCGCTAAAATGCTCTTTATGTTTATAAGCTCGGTAAAAAGAATTTATTAGAGCTACTGTATAACAAAGCGCAATGATCACTTGAATTGAAAAAACTTCGTGCACTGCTGTAGCCACAAGTAATTCATTGTATAAATCAACTAGATATTGCATGACACATCCTATTAAAGATGCGCACAATCATAATCCTATAGATAGAAAAAAACCAGCATTTGAGCTGGCTTTCTCTTATAAGTGCTTAGTTTTCTTTCTTTTTTGGTACTAATATAACGATTCCACCCGAACCTTGTAAGTTTTCTTTTTTTGGTGGAACCAAAATAACGATACCACCAGAACCCTGAAGCTTTGTAGTATCAAAACTTGTTGCTGGTGCTGCGTCGAATGCTAAAGTAGATAGTAATAGGGCTGATAAAGTCATTTTTTTGTTCCTTCATTGTTAAAGATGCTGTTTCTTAGCAAGTACTGCGCCACTTATATTGCTATTTTAGTAACACAACACTCTTAATCTCTATATAAGCATAAAAAACAATCAATAGGCTATTTTTTGTTCTACCCTTGTTGGTAAAATAGACATTCCCTAACACCTTTACGCTTTGCTCTATAAACTAATAAGGCTCTATGCCATAATTCTGTTAACTAATAAATTTAATGGTAAGCGCACATACGCTTAGCAAGGTTTAATGCATGGCATATCAAGAACAACAGCAACCAACAATTTACTGGCATGACTACGAGACCTTTGGCGCCAGCCCGCAAAAAGACCGCCCGAGTCAATTTGCTGGCATACGTACCGATCTTGATTTAAATATTATTGGTGAGCCGCTCATTGAATATTGTAAGCCCGCGGCGGACTATTTACCGCACCCAGAGGCGTGTTTAATAACCGGCATTACACCACAAATAGCCATGCAAAAAGGACTGCCTGAAGCCGAATTTATGGCAAAAATTCATGCCGAGTTTAGTCAGCCTAACACCTGTGTAGCTGGCTATAACAGTATTCGCTTTGACGATGAAGTAACACGTTACAGTCTATATCGTAATTTTTATGACCCTTACGAGCGAGAGTATAAAAACAATAATAGCCGTTGGGATATTATTGACCTTGTTCGTGCTTGTTATGCGTTGCGACCAGAAGGTATTGAGTGGCCATTAAAAGATGATGGCACACCCAGCTTTAAACTTGAGCATTTAACTGTTGCTAACGGCATAGAACATGCCGCAGCTCACGACGCGTTAAGTGATGTTACTGCAACCATTGCGCTTGCAAAGCTTATAAGAGAAAAACAACCCAAGCTGTATCAATTCTTTTTTGGTTTACGCTCTAAAAAAGCGCTGGCTGATTTAGTTGATGTGTTCAACATGACACCGCTGGTACATACTTCATCACGCATACCGGCAAGCCAAGGCTGTACTAGCTGGATAGCGCCAATGAGTTTTCATCCAGTCAACAAAAACGCCATCATCTGCTTTAATTTAACAGATGATCCGCAGGTGTTATTAGATTTATCGGTTGAAGAGTTACGGACACGCCTTTACACCAAACACACAGACCTTGGCGAAAACGAAGCCCCTGTCGGCTTAAAGCTAGTTCACTTAAATAAGTGCCCTATTCTTGCGCCCGCTAAAACACTATTACCAGAAAATGCCGCACGCCTGGGGATAGACCGCGAAAAGTGTTTGCAAAACCTTGCTATATTAAAAGCCAATACTGAACTTCGCGACAAAGTAACCGAAGTATTTAACGAACAACGTGACTACGGTGAAACACATAACCCTGACTATCAACTATATGATGGCTTTACGAGCCATGCAGATAAAGCCAAATTTGCCATTATTCGCGATGCAAGCCCCGAGCAACTGGCCACAATGCAGTTAGATTTTGAAGACAAAAAGTTTAACACCTTGTTGTTTAGATACCGTGCTCGCAACTGGCCACACACCTTAAGCCAAGACGAACTTGCACAGTGGCGTATGTATTGCCAAAATAAATTAATGCACGGCGATGACAGTCCTTCTATTAGCGCACACGATTTTATGATTACGCTCGAAAATTTAGCTCATGAGCACGACGATAATGAAAAAAATCTGCACATTTTAAAAGCACTGTATAACTACGCACAAAGTATGTAATACAACCATCAATTACCATGCTTTTTGTGAAAATGGCACCTTATAAGATTAAACCGTTTATACAAAAAGCAATGCTCTAACATTATATAAATAAAGGAATATTTATGAAAAAAAGTATGCATTTTACCCTATTTGTCATTTTATTCATTGGCATAAGCCATGCCTACTCTTTTGAATCCAAAATGGATTTCGAAACTTACATACGCGCTTGTATATATAAACCTGATGCTAGCTATATGGGTCAGTGTAATGAGATGGGAGTAGATTACGAGAAGATTGATACAACACTTTATTCTGAAAATAATGATTCAATCTCATTTTCTACAAATGTCATTAAATCTAGGGCAGTTATATTTAAACAGTTCCACCATGACTTTATAATTAATTGTAATGCTTGCTCAGCACCAACAAGTGTTTCTGATACTTTCAGTGCCTTCACTCGCTTTAAAAAAGCTTTTGAATCAAGTGCATTACATAGCGCATTTACTTCCACAGTTGTAACCAGAAATAACCGCAATACCTCAGAGCCAAGTGTGCAAAATAATGGAATAAGTTTCAGTGAAGACTTCAAAAACTTTGCAAGCGGAACTATAGATTTCAAAGATGTATTTGCATCCTTGTTTGATAGTGGAGACCAAAATATCGTCTTAGTAAAAGACAGTCGCGGCGAACCTTTTGCACTAATAGAGATAAAAAATGGCAAATATAGCTTAGTCGCAGATTTAACGAAAACAGTTAAGAACTCAGATGGTTCAACACTCTTCAATGCAAACCTAAGTACCAGTAATACACAACCTTTTGTAGATATTGTCTATGGGGGCTCACTTAATATAGGCACTCATTGTAAAATTGCCTTTACGAGAGCTGAAAATGAGCAAAGATTAGTCTCGCAAGTTAGCTGCTATTAAAATAGTTTTTATAAGAGTTCACATGTGCCTAGCAATGCTAGGCACTATTTATGACCAATACCCCATTACTTTTTATGCAACGCCTCAATACGTGCTAATAAACTAGAGGTATCGTATCGGCCGCCGCCTAAGGCTTGTACATCGGCATAATACTGGTCAACTGTTGCCGTCATAGGCAACGTTGCGCCGTTCGCTTTTGCCTCATCAAGAGCAATGCCTAAATCTTTACGCATCCAATCGACTGCAAAGCCAAATTCGTACTCACCTGCCCACATTGTTTTGTAGCGGTTTTCCATTTGCCATGAACCTGCGGCACCTTTAGAAATTGTTTCAATTACTTTTTCACCATCAAGACCAGCTTGTTTAGCAAAGTGAAGTCCTTCTGCTAAGCCCTGTACTACCCCGGCAATACAAATTTGGTTCACCATTTTGCAAAGCTGCCCTGAACCTACTTCACCTAATAGTTGGCTAAAACGACTAAAAGCAGCCATGACAGGTTGCACAACGCCAAAGTCAGCCTCTGCGCCACCCACCATCACAGTGAGAACACCATTCTCTGCACCAGCCTGACCACCAGACACCGGGGCATCTAAAAACGCAATACCTTGTTGCTTAGCTTTAGCACCCACTTCACGAGCGACTTCTGCTGAGGTCGTTGTATGGTCAACTAAATAGCTACCGGCTTGCATGCTAGCCAGTACACCATTTTCGCCGTACACCACTGAGCGTAAATCATCGTCGTTACCAACACACATAAACACAATGTCAGCGTCTTTTGCCGCTTCTTTTGGCGTTTCGCTGTAGTGACCTTGATATTCTGATACCCACTTTTGTGCTTTTGCTGTTGTGCGGTTATAAACAGTCACGTGATGACCTGCGTTAGCAAGATGACCCGCCATAGGGTAACCCATGACACCTAATCCGATGAAGGCGACTTTCATTGACATAAAACTGACCTATTTGAGTGATAAATTAGTAACAATTTCATTATCTCAATCGAATAACTAAAAAGCGAATGAAAAAGCGTTCATTAATTTTAAGTAAGTTAAAAACACACAGGTAAAACATGGATAGTATATATCGTTTTAATGCCCAGCTTGCGTCTGGTGAAAATTTTAGCCTTGCGTCGCTACAAGGCAAAACCACTCTTATTGTTAACATTGCCAGTAAATGTAATTTTTCGATGCAAATGGCAAGTCTCGAAAAACTCTACAACACATATAAAGACCATAATTTTACTGTGCTGGGTTTTGCCTGTAACCAATTTGGTCATAATGAGCCACTCGAAGGTGGAGAATTATTAGCGTATTACCAGCAACACTTTAATGTAAGCTTTCCTCTTTTTAATAAAGTGCTCGTTAATGGGCCTGAGGCGCATCCGTTATTTAATTATTTAAAATGCCATACACGTGGAATTGCGCAAAACCGCGCAATTAAATGGAATTTCACCAAATTTCTTATAAACTCAGAAGGTCAACTCATTGCACGGTACGCCCCGCGTACCAAACCAGAAACCCTCAAAATGGTGATAGAGAGTAATTTAAATGATAAAGCTGGCCTTATTCAGTGCGCAAAAATATGAGAAACCCTTTTTTGACAATAACTCAACTAATTACAGTGAGTCTGTTTCTCTGAGCTTCATTGAGCAATCACTGAATATAACAACCGCACCATTAAGCAAAGGTTTTGATGCTGTATGCGTGTTTGTTAACGATACCGTTGATAAACACGTCATTTCTGCTTTAGCGAACGATGGTGTTAAAGCCATTTTATTACGCTGTGCTGGCTTTAATAATGTTGACCTTGAAGCCGCCAAAGAGCATGGAATAAAAGTTTGCCGCGTACCCGCTTACAGCCCAGAAGCAGTTGCAGAGCATTGTATTGCGCTCATGTTGACACTTAATCGCAAAACACATAAAGCATTTAATCGCGTTCGCGAAGGCAACTTTGATTTAAATGGCTTACTCGGCTTTAACCTATTTAAAAAAACCATTGGCATTATTGGCTGTGGTAAAATTGGCTTAGCACTGGTAAATATTTTAAATGGTTTTGGCGCTAACGTTTTAGTGTGTGATCCTAAAGTAAAAGCAGGGCCATTTACGTTATGTGACTTAGATACCCTACTCACGCAAAGTGATGTCATTTCTTTGCACTGTCCACTAAATGAGCATACCCATCACTTAATTAATGAAGCTGCATTTGAGAAAATGAAAGAAGGTGTCATGCTAATCAACACCTCACGCGGTGCGCTACTAGACAGTAAAGCTTGTATCAATGCGCTAAAATCAAAAAAAATTGGCTATCTGGGGCTTGATGTTTACGAACAAGAATCAGAACTGTTCTTTAAAGATCACCGTGAAGAAATTATGCAGGATGACATTTTTTCTCGCTTAGTCAGTTTCCCAAACGTACTTGTTACAGGTCACCAAGGTTTTTTCACTCAAGAAGCCCTTAACGAAATAGCTTGCACGACACTGCAAAGTGCTAATGAGTTAAGCCAAGGCTTGCCACTGACTAATGAAGTTATTTAAATGCGCTTAACTCTATGCGCTTAAAATAATTCTATGCTCTTAAAATAATTCTATGCTCTTAAAATAACTCTATGCTCTTAAAATAACTCTATGCACTTAAACAATAAGGCGTAAGGTTTGCGCCCTACGCCTTTTAAACAAGTGACTCTCGAATTAAAGCTGATCGTTTTATTTCAACAGCGCCACATTCACGAACACTGCGGTCATCAGTAACGGACACACAAAACGAATGTACTGAGCGAACCAATAATGTGGGCCACTCGCCACTTGGTGTAATTTGTTACCACGTTTCCATAACCAACCTACAGTAATGAAATAAAACAGCCCCATCAGCGGTAATTGGTATTGTGTTAATACCATAATCACTAAGCCAAATAACCAATCAAAGTTAAGAATGATCAAAGATGAAGCAACAAACACAACTAAGGTCACAAATAACGTGGCTGGTTTACGCTCAATGCTGTGATTTTCCACTAAAAATGCAACAGGGATTTCAGTTGATGAAATAGTTGAGGTCACCGATGCAATCGACATCAACACAAAAAACAACAAGCCAACCAGTAGGCCTACTTGCCCCATAGTGCTAAAAAGCTCAGGTAATATTGCAAAAATTAATTGCCCCTCACCGACTAGCTTACCATTACTGAATACCTCAACGCCGTTGTGCTGAGCAACAAAAATGGCAGGAATAATTAATAACCCTGCTAAAAATGCCACACCCGTATCAAGCAATGCAACCGTGCCTGTTAGTTTTGGTAAGTTGGCGTCTGGCTTTAAATATGAGCCATATACCATCATACACCCCACACCTAACGACAATGAAAAGAACGCTTGTCCCATCGCGGCAATAATTAAGTTTGCATCGAAAATTTGACTAAAATCAGGCACTAAATAAGCAGCAAAGCCATCCATTGCGCCATCAAGGGTGGCAATATAAGCAATTAAAGCCACCAGCAACACTAACAATAGTGGCATTAAGCGGCGTGACCAGGTCTCGATACCCGATTTAACCCCTTTTAAAATAATACTGGCTGTTAAGATAAGCATGAGTGGCGTAAACACAAAATTGCGCGCCATTGAATCACTGTGTAAAAAGTCACTGAGCTTAGCTAAACCAAAAAAGCTAGCGATTGGTTCAAGCGCATATGCAAGCATCCAACCTGCAACAATCGAATAAAAACTTAGCATCACAATGGCGCCAAATAGGCCTATGTAACCCGCTGCGGCACCGACTTTTGGCGAGGTATCTTGCCATGCACTTGATAACGCTTTAACAGGATTTGCTTGCGCTTGATGACCTAAATACAGTTCGGTGTACAAGGCTGGAAGCGCTAATAAGAAAATAACAATAAAATAAACAAGTAAAAATGCACCGCCGCCATGGTTTGCCGCTTGCGTTGGGAAACCCCAAATATTACCTAAACCTACTGCCGCACCAGAAGCGGCGAGAACAAAACCAATACGACTTTGGAAGCCGTCACGAACTTGTGCCATACATCTACATTTCTGTTATTATTTTTCCTCATTAAACCATAATTACAGTCAACTGCGTAAACAATTTGCGTTTGTGTGTGCCTGCAACCGTGCATTTGCTGTAAAAATAAACAAATCTAATTCTGAGTATATGCGAAAGCCGCAAACCATGAGCAGTCACTATTTTTCTAACACTTTAAAAATTGATTCAGCAGTAAGTTCAGCTGATAAACAGATCGTACTTGTGGATGCTTCACATATCGATATTAGTGCCCTGCCGGTTAGTAAATTACTCAGCCAGTTTGAGCAAAGCGTACTTGCAAAGCGCAAAGTACAAGCAGCAAAACAAGAGTACATTGCCACACGGTTAACACTTAAGTATTTATTAAAGCTCAGCGTTCCAGCATTTAAAAACACACCTCTTTGCGACATTTCAAGCCAATTTGATGACGCAGACAGCAAGCTTAAACTACACACGCCTGAGGGTGAGCCCATTTGGGCCTGTTTATCGCATTCGCGTGGTTTTATCGGCGCAGCACTCAACCCTGAGCAACATAAATTTGGTTTCGATATTGAACACTGCACAAAAACACGCCCCTTTGTAAAACTTGCCAAACACTTTTATCACCAAGAAGAAGTCAACCTAATTAGCGCCTTTAGCGATATAAACGAGCAAGCTGGGTGTTTTTTTAGAATTTGGACACTCAAAGAAGCGTTGGCCAAAGCAACTGCACAGCCTATCGCTAAGCTCTTGAGCCAAAATGTGTTTGAGGAAATTGAAAAACATAGCTTGACCGCATCAAGCCGAACCGTAAATGATTTTGATATTAGCGTGGTGGCACAAAAAAGCACTGACTGGCAGTGCTCTTTTATGACATTTGACGACTTACGCCGCGTTTTGGCTTTCTAATAAACGACTATGAATAGCTTGAACAACAAGGTCAGACTCACTCTGCTCAACTAAAAAGCACAGGTTATGTTTACTTGCACCATGGCAGATTAAGCGAATATTAAAATCACTCAATACCTGCATTAAGTTAGTTTCTTGCTGACGTAATTGAATTTCTGAACCAATTAATGCTACCAACGTTAAGTTATTCTCAACCGATACATGACAAAACTCAGAGAGTTTATCTAAACAGGCTTGATCAAGCTCTGGGCGTGATGCGTTAGGTGCGTTATCTAAGGTAATTGCCACACTGATTTCAGAGGTTGTTACTAAATCAACCGAGATATTAAACTCACTTAAAATAGTGAAAACACGCGCTAAGAAACCACTGGCTAAAAGCATTTCTGGGCTTTTAACCGTTAAAAGAATTTGGTTTTTACGCTGTGTGACTGCTCGAATACCAGGCTGCTCTGACTTTTCTTTTTCAATCCATGTGCCCCCTAATTGCGGTTCACGGCTTGAGCCAACAAACACGCTAATATGGCTGCGACTTGCCGGTAAAATAGTCGCGGGGTGCAATACTTTTGCCCCAAAGGTTGCCATTTCAGCGGCTTCGTCAAAGCTTAGTCGAGCAATAGGCGTGGCTTTTACACATAAACGCGGATCTGTACTGAAAATACCCACTACATCAGTCCAAATATGCACACTTTTAGCGTTAATTGCTTCTGCAAGCAATGCCGCGCTGTAGTCAGAACCACCACGGCCTAACGTGGTTGTTTGGTTATGCTCATCACTGCCAATAAAGCCTTGGGTTACCACAACTTGTTCTGCTAATAAGGGCACTAAATGTTTTTGCGCTGCCGCGGCTGTTGCAGCAATGTTTGGGGTAGCTTTTGCAAATTGACTATCTGTTTTTAAGACTTTACGCACATCAAATCGCACAGCATCTAAGCCCTGACCACGCAGTACTTGAGTAAATAAATAAGATGACAAGCGCTCACCAAAGCTCAGCAGTTCATCTTGCTCAGCGGCCGATTTAGCCCCTGCTGCTGCAAGCGTTTGAAATGCTTTTAAGGTTTCATCAAAGCCATGAGCTAAATCGGCATCCAGCGACAGCTCGGCTAAAATATTTTCTTGAATAGCAATAACACCTGTGATGTGTTCATCGCGCTGTGCTGCGCTTAAATCATCTTTACACAGTGCAACTAAATGATTGGTTACGCCCGCACTTGCACTCACTGCAACAACGCGTACTTGATTATCTGCACAGACAATTTCTGCACAACGACTCATGGCGTCAAAGTTAGCTACACTGGTGCCACCAAATTTTGCAACTACATAATCTGATTTCGAGTTGGCGGCTAATTGGGTATTCATGTCGTCTCCTTTTGTGGGTAACAATCCACATTAATTCAAGAAGAACTCGGCAAGGGGTGCTTTGATAAAAAAGAGTAGTCCACTGCCAGAAGCTCTCCACCTAGTTTGGTGACAGTTTTGAGGATTCAGCCCCATAAACCGAAAAATAACCGCGACGACCGATTACTTTCCTCGGCGAGTACTTCCCTCTTTAATGGTCATTGGCAATCGTCACCTCACATTAAATACCTAAGTATCGCACCTCTTCTGAATGTTAAGTTAACACCTGGTTAAAATAACAAAGCCTGCTATAAAAAGCAGGCTTTGAAACTTATCGTTTAGACGTCTAGCTGTCAAGTATTAAATAAAACTTCCCGCTAGGTATGAGCCATAATAACCCGTTGTATAAGCTATTAATAAATACAGCGACATTTTTAAATAACTCATAAACGTTAATGCTTTTACTTTACTCATTGCGATAATACCCGCTGCAGAGCCGATAATAAGCATTGAGCCTCCCACACCTGTTGCATAGGTAAACGATAACCATTGCTGAGGGCTCATGACAATATCGGCTTTCAGTAATGCAGCCGTTAGCGGCACGTTATCAACCGCAGCCGACAACAAGCCCATTAAGTAGTTTGCATACTCAGGCGCCATAAGCTCATATAAGTGCGTAAATTTAGACAGCATACCCACTTCTTTAAGCGCACCTACGAGTAGCAATACACCCACGAAGAATAAGAGCGTGTCGTATTCAATTTCACGAATATAATCAATAATTTTTTTGTTAACGTCTTTCTTGCGCATTAAAAATTGCGCCACTAAAAACATTAACGACAAACCAAATAAAAAAGTTAATAGTGGTGGCACACTATAAAGCACACTGAGTGTTAGGGTTGCGATAATCGTCGAGAAAAAGATCACCGCAATGGTGATGTCGGTCTTTTCTATGCGGCGGGCCGCTTGTTTTTCGAATACGACATTCCCTGACATCCCCGTAGATAGCATAACAGCCAATAGCGCCACACTTGCAAGTGAAGGCACAATAAGCAATAACAAGTTACCGATGGTGACTTTCTCATCAAGGAAAATCATTAAGGTCGTTACATCACCCGTAATAAGTGATACCCCACCAGAGTTCACACTGAATACAATGAGGGTCGCGTATTTTATTAATTTTTTAGGATCAAGCTTTAGCGACATCACTACTGCAAGCGAAATTAATGTTGCTGTGATATTGTCGGAAATAGAAGAAAACAAAAACGCAAAACCACCAATCAAAAACATCAGCTTTCGTTCGCTGATTTGATTTGGCATAATTTTGTGAACAATATTTTGAATAAACCCTTTCGAGTTTAAATAAGCAACAAAGGTCATAGCAGCCATTAGGAATAACCACAAAGTAGCAATTTCTAAAATATTGTGATCAAGTTGATGTTGTATAGTTTCTGGGCTTTGCCCATGAATTGGAGAGATAAACAAGATAATCCAGCATAAAGTGCCAAAAAAAAGCGTCGTTTTGGCCTTGTTTACATGGATAATATCCTCTATAACGATAAGCAAAAATGCCACCGCTATCAGGGTTAGGATAAGTGGGGTTACCATGGTGTTTGAACAACCTTTATAAAAATGTAAAAATTGTAAGTCGAGTGTTTCGGCGCGGATTCTAGCAGCATCTAAGTCATAAAACTATTCTCAATTACATAAATTACTACTAAACGCTAACACCAAAATTTTGATTTACTGGAGCCGTATGATCCCAGCTAAAAAGTTATTAAATACCCTTACAGAGCATTGGGGGGTGTTAGAACTCTTATTTAAACGTTTTAAGATGGCTGATTTCAGCTTAAAAGACGTGCAAAATGCGATAAAACAAAAACAGCCAAGCTGGTCAAATGAACGCATTTATAAAGAAACAAATCGTTTATTGAATCAAGATATTATTATTCCACTGGCAAAATCTTCGCAATTAGAAATCAACCGCGCAATTGCTGACTTTGCAACCTTTTTATTGCAAGAAGAACATTTGGGTTTAGCACAAGAGATCAACGTATTAGTTGATGACTTAGCACGCTTGGGCAACCGCTTAGCAAAAGCCGGAGAAATTGAAGATTACGACGAGCTGCGTCGCTTTAGCCGAATTATGGATGATCGGGTTCGCAAAATAATGAAACTGTTTAGCCATAACGAAAACGCTATTTTAAATATTGTTGAACAAGCTAAAGCTAATAACGCAGTACAATCGCTACAAAAACGCTATCAAGCTGTTATAGAAGCATTTGACGAATACATAGAGCCAATGCTTGAAATGGTTGATATACGCGGCGATTTCCATGCTTGTTTTAACACCATTGAAACGCAAATAAGCCTTCAGATTGAACAAATTGATCGGCTCGGAAAGTCATACCAAGACAAACGCATGCTTGAGCAACTTCGAACGCGTATTTTAGAAATGCATTTAGTGGGTCGCGAAAGCCTGCGTAAAAGTGCTGATATGCTAATGCCACTGCGTGAAGAGCTGCGCCGTAATAACTTGATCACCCGCCAAGCAGCGAAAGTACTTGGGCTTGTGCGTAAAAATGGCGTTGATAACATGCTGAGCGCCGTGCAACCTAATTTTGTTTCTGATTCACAACGCTTTTCACTTGGTCAACAACGCCATATTATCGCCTATATGGCAGGTTTAGTTGACTTTGAGCACGATGAATACGAGCTACCAGAGCATCAAGATGTGCCGGCGTACCAAAGCCCTAATATCCCCGATTACAACGATGTAAAATCACAGTTTAAAAAGCGCTTCAAAAAGGCCACCAAAAAGTCACAACCGCTGCTTAGTTTCTTAGATGAAAGCTACCCCGACCTTGACGCTGACGAAATGCTGTTTTTATATCAAAAACTCATTAGCGATGGCGACCTTGAAATCAGCCAAAGCCAAGAAAAAGTAAAAATAAAGATTGCCCAGCAGCACTTTTCACTCTACCCGTTTAATTCATCGCCTGCTGATGACAAACAAGCAACAGAGCAATAACTATGACAGATATTAATTTAGATGATTTAACACATCTACAAGCGATTAATAAAAAGCTCACCTCAGGCTATCACATTAGCGAGCAAGACACCTTAATGTGGCAAGAGCTTGATCAACACATTGATGCTTATCGCGCCCTATTCAATGCACTCGGTCATGATTTACAACACGATAGCCGTGGCTATTACTACTTTGGCAGCGATGAAAGCACACCTAATATGGGCAAGATCTCGCGCGCTATTGCACTGACTATTTACATTTTGATTGAACACTATGCCAACACAGGTAAAGACCCGATGCGCGCTTTGTTCGACGAAGTTAATGACTTAGAGCTCATGCAAACCCTTGTGCAAATTAATAAACATTTGTTTGATCAACTTGAAATTTTCTCTGGCTCAGATTTACGTAAAGATGTGTATCTACGTATGGTGCGCTTAGGACTTGCCCGCGAAGTTGAAAACGGCTTTATGCTACAAGCCCCTATTTATCGTTATATCGATGCATTAATGGAAGTAAACGAAGAAACCTACCTAGGAGATGACGAATAATGCAAAGCCAAAGCCTATACGGACTCAGTAAGCTTGCGCTATTAAATACCGCTGGCTATGCAAAATGCGTGATCCCGCTTGATAAAAGTAGCTCGATTTGTGCCCCTAACAATACCGGTAAAAGCTCTGTTATTAATGCCCTGCAGTTTCCGCTAATTAATGATTTACGCCTTACCGAGTGGGATGGTCACGATTTAGATGAAACCCGAAAGTTTTATTTTTCATCCGACCAATCATATATATTACTTGAAGCCGACTTACCAAACGGCCCAGTGGTCATTGGGGTTGCTGGTTTGGGTAAAATTGCAGGGTTCGCACATCAGTTTTTTTGCTATCAGGGCAAACTAAACCTTGACCATTACACCCAAGGCAAAACTATTGTTAAGTTCACTAAGCTGTTTAATCATTTAAAAGAGCAAGGATTCAATCCTATTGAACTTAAAGCACAAGAGCTCAACGCCCTTTTAACTGGTGGTGCGACGCCGTTTGATGGCGATATCAATTTAAAAATGATCCCGCTGAATAACGTACAAGACTCGGCAATTTACAAAGAAATCTTCCGCCGTATTCTTAACTTGCACAAGCTCGGTGCCAGTGATGTTAAACGCTTTATGCTGCGTGTGTTTGAGCGTCATATGTCAAACTCTCGGGTAGACTTTTATGAAGTATGGCGTCGCTCATTCGACAAAGTAAACCGTGCCAAACGCGAGTTAAAAGCCCTTGAATCAATGCAAGAGCCTATTGCAGCCCTTGAATCTATGCTTGAAAATCAAACCGTATTAAAAGGTAAACTGGCTGCGTACGCACCTAAGATTGACCAAGCTTTAATTGACTTTGAAAGCTATCAACAAGAGCAGCTAGCAGAGCTCAATATTGCCCTTGAAGATATTGAGCACGAAAAACACGAATTTGAACAAAAGCAACAGTTATACATTCAACAGTCTCGCGATATTGAGCGCAAACAAACGCAAATTGAGCAATGGTTTTTAGACTACCGAGCATTAAAATCTGAGTTTGAACTGGTTAATAAAGCCACTTTAAAAGTAAGCCTTACCCAGCTTAAGCAGGACTATGAGTCGCTGTCGCATTCATTAAACAGCGCACAAGGGCAAAGCTTACACACGCTTGATTACCGCATCAGCGAAACACAAAAGCAAATTAAAAGCTTAAAGCTGCAGCTGAAAAACTTAGAGTTCAACCTCTTTACTCGTATGCGTGAAGACTTGTCTTTAAAAGAGGTTGAAGAAATCTCGCGTATTCTCAATCCCGATATTCTCTCGTTTGCAACCACCAGCAATGGGGATGTCGAGATTACTGACGAAGATGCCTTTGGGGAATTTTTAGAGCAATTATCAGCCAACGTAAAAGGCGGTATTCTTACCCTACCGGGTGCAACGATTAAGCTCAAAAAGCTTAGCCCAGTGCAAATGCAAACTGGCGAAAACAAAGAGCAATTAACCGCACAATTAGCCGCACTTGAAAACTCATTAAAAGAGTTTAAACAACAGCGCGAAGTTGCTGCCAATGTCGCCCAAAAGCAAAAAGAGAAAGACGCGCTTTATGATGAGCTAATGGCCTCTGAAGAGGCGTTAAAACGCTTTGAGCAATTTGAAATCATGCAACAATCTGTTGATGCGCAAACCCTGCTTAAAGAGCAGCTAAATGCTGAACGCGAACAAGTGGACGACTACCTGCAAGATATCCAAAAAAACAGTGGGTCAATTAGTGATCGTCGTTCAATTATCAAATCGAAAAAAGATCTACTCGCCCGCCAAGCTGAACGCTTACGCCAAGTTAAGTCGGAGCGAATTGACCATACTCTCGATTTTTACTCGGGCAAAGTAACGCCGTACATGATCGAAATCAGCATTGATTTTGATAACTTAAGTGATCTAATTCATCATTTTAATAAAGATTGCCAAGAGCTGAGAAACTTTGATATCAACGTGCGCAATACCTACATGCATATTTACAATGCAGGAATTACAAAGTTCGATAACGAAAACGATGAGTTCACTAAGTACGAAAAACTAATAAGCGCGTTTCACAATATTGATAACGAACGCGATGCGGTTGAGCGCCAAGGCCGAGTTGCGCTTACCGAAGTAGCAGCCACCATTAAAGGCCTGCGTGAAGACCTAGATCGCCTTCGCCGCGAAATGAACAGCTTTAACAAAGGCATTAGTCAGCATCGTATTTCAAACTTACAAGCCTTTAAGATCAATGTGATCCCGCGAAAAATGTTGGTTGATAGCATCGACACCATTATCAGTACCTCAAACCAGTTTGAGCAAGGTGATACTCTCGATTTATTAAGCCAAGAGCCGTACAGTGAGTCGGCAGTAAACGAAGCAAAAGATCATTTAATTAAGCTCGCTTCAGATAAAGCGGGATTAACACTGACCGATTTATTTGATATTCGCTTTGAGGTAGTAAACCGTGCAGGTGAAACAGAGCACTTTGAAAAAATTGACTCCGCGGGCTCTAACGGCACACGTATAACAATTAAGTTATTATGTGGCATGCTGTTTATTCGCTACCTGTTAAGTGATCAAGAACAAAACTTATACCGTATCCCTATTTATATTGATGAAGCGGCGGATATCGACCCACAAAACCAAAAAGCAATAATAGAAACCGCATTGAGTTTTGGCTTTGTGCCAATTTTTGCATCTGTTAAGCCACAAGTGAGTTGTGACTACATCGTACCTATTCGGACAGTAAAAGATGGGGCACAAAACTGGGTCGATGAAAAAGACTGGATTGAGGTCGAACACAGCGCCTAATCACATAAATTAATAAATGATTCAGTCAAGGATGACTATATTTACATTCTATTACATTACTTTTTTTGAAATGTGCCATAGTAACTAAATAATCATTCAGTTGAATTATTTTTGTGTTATGTTATCAATCAAGTAGTGGAAATTTTTGCCAAGGAGCAAACAGTATGAAGAACTTATTAATCGCAACGGCTGTTTTATTTTTAGCGGCTTGTGCTAAAACCCCTGATTGGGATTACGATAAATCAGCTGACTTTAGCAACTATAAAACTTTCTCGTGGGTTCCTAACGCGAGCCTAACAAAGAATGTTGCAAACTACCAAATCAGTCCATTAATGGAAAAGCGTGTCCGCGAAGCGGTAAATGCTGAACTTGAAAAAAGTGGTATGCAACTGGTTGACGTTGCACAAGCTGATGTACTTATTAACTACCATGCATCTGTTGATACTAAAATCGATGTAGATACGTTTAATGTTGGTTATGGCGCACGCTGGAATTATTGGGGCATGGGCTACAACACGCAAACGACAACGCGTGAGTACGAAGTAGGCACATTAATTTTAGATGTTGTCGACCGCGCTTCTAACCAACTTGTTTGGCGTGGAGCTAAAGAAGGTCGTTTACAAAAGAACCAGTCACCAGAAAAACGTACTGAAGTGATCAAAGAAACTGTCGCGAATATTTTAAGTAACTTTCCGCCACAGTCAGTGAAGCAATAATTACATGTTTCGATAAAAGACCGCGATTAATTCGCGGTTTTTTTATGCCTAAATCAATGCTGGTTGGAGTGGTATAACTCAGTGATTCAGATACAATAGCCGCAATTTTGCAGTGGTTTGCCATGTTTATACGGTAATTAACCCCACTGCTCTCAACACAGTAATCATAAGAGAGTTTTAGATGGTACGAGCGGTACACTTCACACTTCCTGCATTATTCGTCACTTGCTCACTGTTTGCAGAAGAAGCAAACAACATTGAACAAATCACCGTTGAAGTATCAGCAACAGCCAATAAAGAACCTGTTGGCACCTTTGATGCGCCCGTTTCAAATTTAGAATACGACCCACGTGTCGACTTACAATCACGTAATATGGCTGAGGCACAAGCCGATGTGACGATACGGGGTGGTATTTTTGAAAATACCGGCTTTCGTGTTGGCAGCAGCACCTTATTTGATCCACAGTCAGGGCATTACTTTGCTGAAATTCCTATTGCACCGCAGATGCTAGCAGGCCCAGCGGTTCTAACCGGTGCTGATAACGCTCTATATGGCATGAATAGCTCTGTAGGGACCGTTTCATTTGGCTGGCGACCTATTACAAGCACGGGGAGTGCTTCGTTAGGGGTTGGTAGCAATGGCTTTAACTTACAGAGTATTCATGCAGCGCACAGCCAAAAGCTTGAGAGCATGCCTGATTGGCGCTTAGGCTTAGAAGGTGAGTATTCGCATTCAAAAAGTGATGGTTCTATTAAGAATGGTGACCATGATTTTGAACGCGCATCGGCACGCATTCAACTGGCAAGTGACACTTCACAAACTGATTTAATATTCGGTAAACAAGCAAAGTTTTTTGGTTGGCCCAACTTATACACGCCGTTTAATTTTAATGAAACCGAAGATCTTGAAACCACTTTGGTAATGTTAAACCACAAACACTTGTACGGTGCGAGCAATACATTTGAAGTGACTGGTTATTATCGTAAACATAACGATCACTATGTATTATCACGTGAAAACCCCGCTATTTTTGAAGCATTTCACGAAACAACGGTAAAATCACTGGGGTTATCAGGCCGCCACGCACTCAACACGGCATATGCAATTAACTACTCAGGGCAATTTATTGCAGATTCTATTGAGTCTACTTCTCTTGAAAACAACTTTACTTCACGCAATTACACGAAGTTAAGCGTATTGCCAGAATACACAACAGCACTTGCTACTGACAAACAGCTTACCGTACGTGCGGGTGTAGCATTTGATAACACAAATCGTGATCGTTCAGATACCTCCTTCATTGCTGATGCGAGCCTTAAAGTTGTCAATCAAAATGGCAGTGAACACACGTGGTATGCGTCATACGCAGAGGCAACTCAAGTACCAGGTTATACAGCGATTGGTGGCAGCGAAACAGGTGGTTTATTCAGAAGTAACTACAACCTTGAGCGCGAAACGACCGACAACCTCGAGTTAGGCTTGCTAATTGAAGAGCAAACATGGCGCTTAGATTCAGCGATATTTTATCGTAAAGATAAAAACCTCACTGACTGGACCTACCGCTTTGATGCAACCTCAGCGCGTTTTGCCAACCCTGTTGATATTGATACTTTAGGGGTTGAGTTCCTAGCTAATAAGTCGTTTGACACCACCGAGCTTATTGCCAGCTACACCTATTTAGAAAAGTCCGAAGATTATGGCGCAGCGGATATTGATGCGAGTTTTTACGCCCTAAACTATCCAGATCACCGTGTAACACTCGGTGCAGTTTGGCAACCAATGGACGTACTTGAACTGCGTATTGATAATGAATGGCGTAAACAGCACAGCAATCGCCTGAGACGCTCAAGCGATGAAGCCTTCTTTACGCAACTGACGCTAAAATTCACTCCGGCTCAGCTTGAAAATGTGTTTATTACTTTAGCAGCAGACAACATATGGGATGAATCATTCGAAGAAGTCCCCGGCACTCCAGGACGTGGCGAGCAATATACACTAAGCGCTACGTATAGCTGGTAGTTCACAAACCAAAAATGCCAGTCAATAAGACTGGCATTTTCAATAACATTCTTAGGCTAAAAATGAATGATATAAGCCATAAAATATCGGAGAGCTAACTAAAAAACCCACAAATAATATTTTAAAAAAACTATCTTTGCTTTCAATCGAACTCATAATCGATACAGAATCCGTATCAGCCTGTTCTATGGGTTTAAATCTTCGGTAAGTTTTTACCACCACTAAACCGATAATGAATGGCATGACGATAGCTAATACAACTAACAACAAAAATAACCACGCTTCATTGGATGTGTGTCTCATATTCTTCCTTAATTACAAAATCAGTGTATCGTAACTAAAATAGAACCAGCTTGCTAAATGTTTTATGATAAATATTGTTTAAAGCTTTTCAGCAACAACAGCCAAATTTATGTCATCTGTTCAAGTTCGGTAATTAAATACAATGCTTGTTCGTTAGTCGTGCCACACACATCTATCGTGGCAGAAAAGTCGCTACACACCTTTGGCCTTGAGGCATCACCAAATAATTTACACAAATTATTCTCATCAAGCTGAATACAGCGCTCTCCGGCCGCTTTGCCGTTTGGCATCCCTGGAATGGGTGAGCTAATACTAGGTGCAATACAACAGGCGCCACAGCCTAATCTACATGCCATTTTATCTGTCATCACGTACCTCTTTAAGAACCTTTATCGCGTCTTTGTAATATGTGTAATGGTTTGTTACATCTTCAAACGCCTTGTAAACACTTTATTGCGTATGCTTAGCCTAACAAATTTTAAATTTAATCATTACCGTCAACCGTGAGGGAATATCCCGTGGCTAGTAAAAAACAAATCATTCTTCCTATTGCCGTTTTAGTCGGCGGCTTAGGAATGGCTTTTGCGTTTGCCTCAATGAAGCAAGCCCCTGTCGAAAAACCAGAACAAGATACGCGTCCGCTTGTATCGATTAAACCATTGAGCTTCGATACGATTACTCTCGATGTAAAATCGTACGGCATTGTTAAGCCAAAGAATCACACCGAGCTTGTAGCGCAAGTTAGCGGCCAAGTTGTATCGCTTTCTGATCAGTTTGTACAAGGCGGATTTGTTAAGCAAGGCGACATTCTAGCACGAATTGACCCAAATGATTACGAAGCAGCACTTATCGAAGCCGAAGCTGGGCTTGCACAAGCAAGTTCTGCTCTGGAGATTGAACGTGCACAAGTTTCTGTTGCGCAAGCTGAGTGGGATCGTATCAAAGGCGACTCTCATCAAGTTATTCCCTCTGAACTTTACCTACGTAAACCACAACTCGCTGAAAAACTTGCTAATTACCGTGCAGCGCAAGCAAGCGTTAAGCGTGCTAAACGCAACTTAGAACGTACTTATATTAAAGCCCCTTACGATGCCATTATCGAAGAACGCTTAATTAGTTTAGGCAGTGTTGTTAACCCGGGTAACAGCTTTGGCAGTTTAAGTTCTACCTCACTTGCTGAAATCCGCTTACCCGTTGCCGATAAAGACTTACAGTATCTGGATAATCAAGGTATTGGTGCAAACGTTTCTATTAGCGCCGAGTTTGCTGGTAAACAAACCACGTGGCAAGCTTCCATTGTTCGCACTGAAGGTGTGGTAGACCAACGCAGTCGAATGAATTATTTAGTTGCCCAAGTTGCTACGCCCTACCAGCAAAAAAATCCATTACGTTTTGGCTCATACATCAACGCGACTATTCAAGGTCGCGCTTTAGATAATGCCATTGTTGTGCCACACCACTTAGTAAAAGACAACAAAATTGCCGTTTTACAAGAAGGCGAAACACTGACATTTAAAACCCTTCATATCGTGCGTGAACAAAATGGTATGGTGATCGCGGATAACGGCCTTGCGAATGGCGAAAAACTCATTACCTCAGCCCTTGAGTACCCCACTGAGGGGATGGCAGTAAAGTTAGATAACGCTGAGTTAAGCGCGCCAACCACGCAACTCGCGTTAAAAGAGGACTAAGCCATGACCACGCAAAGAGAAAAAGGTTTAATCGCGTGGTTTGCTCGCAACCCTGTTGCAGCAAATCTCCTCATGATCTTTATTTTAGTGGGCGGTTTACTAACAGCTATGTCTGTTCGTAAACAGATGTTCCCACAGTTTGAAAGTAACTGGATCAGCATTCAAGCTGTTTATCCGGGTGCTGCTCCACAAGAAGTCGAAGAAGGCATCACAATAAAAGTCGAAGAGTCACTTGAAGGACTCGAAGGTATTAAACGCTTAATTACCTATTCGAACCGCGGGTTTTCACAAGCCTGGATCGAAATTGAAGAACAATACGATCCGCAAGAAGTGCTTGACGAAATCAAGATGCAAGTTGACTCAATTAATACCTTTCCTGCAGAGATGGAACGGCCTATTGTTCGCCGTGATAAGTACGAGCAAGAAGTCATGATCTTGGCGCTTTATGGCGATATGAGCAATTACCAATTAAAAGAGCTGGGTAACGACATAAAAGATGAACTTCAAGCGTTACCACAAATCAACTTAGTTGAATTTCACAGTGGCCTAAATTATGAAATTGGCATTGAAATAAGCCCTGATAAACTTCGCGAGTATGGTTTAACGTTCCGGGATATTGCGACTGCCGTGCGTAGCTTTTCGGCAAATATGTCGGCGGGTCAAATTCGCTCTGAAAATGGTTATATTTCAATGCGTGTTGAAAACCAAGCTTACCGTGGTAAAGAGTTTGAAAACCTCCCGTTATTGCACCTACCCGATGGCGCACAAGTGCTACTTGGCGATGTAGCCACCGTGAACGATGGCTTTGAAGAGGGTCTGCAATACTCAAAATACAATGGCAAAAACTCATTAACGTTTGAAGTTAATGCCTCTAAAGATCAAGATATCACCAAAGTTGCAGCGGTTCTTAAACAGTACCTTGCTGATAAAGCCCCACTCTTACCAGAGGGTGTAAAATTATCACCTATTGTCGATTTAACTTACTACCTTGAAGGTCGTCTAAATATGATGATCGATAATATGATTTGGGGGGGTATTTTGGTGATGGTGGTACTCGCCCTATTCTTGCCATTGCGATTAGCATTTTGGGTCATGATGGGGTTGCCTGTGTCTTTCCTAGGTGCTTTTTTAATGATGCCAATGGGCTTTTTAGATATCACCGTTAACCTTGCATCCTTGTTTGCCTTCATATTAGTTCTGGGGATCGTCGTTGATGATGCCATTGTGGTCGGTGAGTCGGCCAGTGCTGAAATTGAAAAACACGGCCATAGCCTTGATAACGTTGTGCGTGGTGTAAAACGCGTTGCCATTCCTGCTACATTTGGTGTACTAACAACCATTGCTGCATTCTTACCGCAAACACTGGCGTCGGGACCTGGTTCTGCGTTCTCTAAAGCCATTGGTGGGGTAATTATTTTATGTTTAATTTTCTCTTTGATTGAATCGAAACTTATTTTACCAGCTCACCTAGCGGCAATGAAAAATAAGCCTGCCAACCCTAAAAACCCTTTACATCGTTTGCGTTTAGGTATGGATAACGGTTTGAAAAACTTTGTCGATAATTATTACACGCCATTTATTGGTCACTGTATCCACTATCGATATACCGTTATTGTTGGCTTTATTTGTGTCCTTATTGTGAGCGGTGGTATGTTTGCAGGTGGTTTAGTGAAGTTTGTTGCGAACCCTAAAATTCCGCATGACTTCCCGCGCATCTCAGTCGAAATGAACTTATCGTCATCTGAGCAAGCAACGCTTGAGACAGCAAAAACAATTGAAAACGTCATATTAAATGTCGATAAGCAACTGCAAGAGCAGTATGGTCAATCGATGATCCGTGACTTATCAGTCAGCTTACGAGGTCGCACCAATGCCAATATTATGGCTATTTTAGTTGAGCCTGACTTACGCCCTATCGATACATTTCAGTTAAGTGCGTTATGGCGTGAACAAATGCCGCCACTGCCTGGTGTAAAAACACTTAACATTCAAGACAGCATAATGAATGGCGGCCGTGATGATGGCGATGTAAGTTTTCGCTTAGAAGGCAAAGACATTAACAAACTAAAAGAAGTCGCAGCAAAACTTAAAGAGAAACTTAACAGCATGGAAGGTGTTGGTGACGTTAATGACTCACTACAATCGGCGACCGATGAAGTACAGCTAGAACTGAAACCTCTTGCGTATAGCTTAGGTCTTACACTGTCTGATGTTGCTTCACAAGTGAGTTTTAGTTACTACGGATTAGAGGCACAACGTATTCTTCGCGAAGGTGAAGAGATCAAAGTCATGATTCGCTATCCACGAGAATCACGCAATGCTGTGAGCGACATTACCGATGCACGTATCATTACGCCAACGGGTGTTGAAGTGCCGCTGGCAGAAGTTGCTAAAGTAAATATCGTAGATGGGGTTAACCGTATTCGCCGAGAAAATGCAAAGCGTACTGTTAATGTGTGGGCTGCGGTTAATACCGAGCAAGCAGAACCATTTGCAATCGCAAAAGAAATTCGTGATGAGTATTTACCCAGCCTACTTAAAAACTACCCAGGTGTAGAAAGTAATGTAGCAGGACGTATTCAAGAAGAAATGGACAGTGTGGCTGAGCAAGTACGTGATTTTGCTCTGTCGATGATGATTATTTTTGCATTATTAGCGATTCCACTTCGCTCATATTCTCAGCCATTTATTATCATGTCGGTTATTCCATTTGGTGTGATTGGTGCCATGTTTGGTCACATGATTTTAGGGATGACCATGAGCAGCCTGTCGGTGTTCGGCATTATTGCGGTTGCAGGTGTAGTTGTGAATGATTCACTCGTAATGGTCGATTTTGTTAATAAAGCCCGAGCAGAAGGAGTCGCAATTAAAGAGGCAGTAATGCAAGCAGGGGCACGCCGCTTTAGAGCCATTTTATTAACGTCGATCACTACATTTATAGGTGTATTGCCAATAATTATGGAAACCAGTTTACAAGCCAAAATAGTTATCCCAATGGCTGTATCGCTGGCGTTTGGTGTGTTATTTGCGACCGTGATTACATTAATTTTAATTCCATGTCAGTACGTAGCATTAGAAGACTTCAAGCGTTTAATTGCTAAACTAAGAGGCAAAAAAGCAACGCCTGATGCCCCACTACAGACATCGAGTAACTAAGCCCTCTCCTTATCCCAACCAAGCGCTTGGTAAGCTTTCTTACCAAGCGTTTTTTGTTAAAAAATAAACAAATATGTTCCTAAAATTTTCATAACTTTGCTAAGCTTAAGTGTGTAAAAAAGAAACAAATTCAAAGAATACTAATTTGCATATTCTAAGAGTTATTTTTAGGCGAAAACCCTCGTCGCGAGCACTGCAAAATTTCGTTGTTCAAAATCAGAAATTTTTAACGCTGTCAGCATCAGGTTTTACCCCTCTGAATAATTAAGTATTAATGCTAATTAGTGTCACTCTTACAAACACGTTATAAGGACATAGCTATGAAATTTATTCGCTACACTGCCTTGGTTAGTTGTTTATCTTTTTGTATTCCTGCGCTGGCTGAAAACCCATATTTACAACAACAGCTTGAACCTATTTTAATTGGCGAATCTCATTCTGTAGAAAGCGAACTAATCCACTCCCCTGAAATGACTGTTGCCACCTACAAAGCAAATAACTTTGAACGTGTTTGGTCTGATTTTGCGTACACAAAACAAGCGCTTAATTTAATTGCACAAGCTGAGCTTGAAGGACTTTTCCCTAACGATTACCACTTTGACACGCTGATGGCATTGGCAAAAGAAATTGACAAGCGCGGCACGCAAGCCGTCGAAGCACAATTCGATGTGCTGATGACCGATGCCATCATGACTTACGCAAAACACCTGATTCGCGGTAAAGTGAACCCTAAACTACTATCCGACACATGGAATTACGAGCAGTCTGATGTCACCCCAGATGCCGCTGCAAAAGCGCTGCTTAAACATGTAAAATCAAAAAGCCTCGAAAAAGGCCTTAATGATTTAAAACCCACTCTGCCCCACTATAAAACCTTGAAAGATGCATTGGTTTTTTATCGCGAACTTGACACCAAAGGTGAGCTTGCAAATATCACATTACAAAATAAGGTATTAAAACCCGGTCAATCAGACCCCGCTGTGCCACTATTAAAACAAAAACTACAACGCTTAAACTACTACTCTTCTGGTATTTCAGATGAAACCAGTTACGACAATGAACTTGTTGAAGCTGTTAAAAAATTCCAATATTTACATCAAGTTGCTGACGATGGTGTGATAGGAAATGAAACCATAAAGCTGCTCAATAGAGATTACAGTGAATATGTTAATGATATCTTGGTTAATTTAGAGCGCATTCGCTGGGTAGACAACACCATTACCGAGCGTTTTTTAATCGTTAATATTGCGGGGTATATGCTTTATCTGTTCGAAGATAACAAACTTCAATGGAAAACCAATGTAGTTGTAGGCCAAAACTACACAAAAACCCCCATATTCAAAGGGCAAATGAGTTACATAGTAATGAACCCGACTTGGACAGTACCACGGAGTATTTCTGGAGGGATTATTAAGAAAATGAAAGATAACCCCAACTATCTAAATGAAAAGGACTTTGTGGTAGTAGATAGCCGCCGTAACCCCGTAGATAGCAAGAGCATTGACTGGGCTAATGCGAGCCGCAAAAACTTCCCGTATTGGTTTGTACAGCAACCTTCAGAAAATAATTCACTGGGACAAATCAAATTCATGTTCCCAAATAAATACTCAATTTATTTGCACGACACTCCTGCAAAAAGTTTATTCCAGCAAGACCAACGTGCATTCAGTCATGGTTGTGTGCGGGTTGATGAGCCACTCACACTCGCTGAAAAAATATTAGGAACCTCGGATGGTTGGTCTCGCAGTAAAATTGATGACGCTATCTCAGCTAAAGAGACACAAAAAGTAACCCTGTCAAACCCGCTTGATGTCTTTTTAATGTATTGGACCGTGGCTGCAAATACAGATGATGGACTGCATTTTTACTCTGATGTGTATAATCGCGATCCTGTGTTACTAAAAAAACTCACTAAGCCACTTTCAAATGATTCAATCTAGAGGTATCTATGAAATTTAGCCTAGTGGTTATCAGTACGTTGTTTGCATGCATAACGCTGCCTATCAGTGCACTTGAGCTCAACAACTCGCTGCACAGTATTGTAATGGATGCGAATGAAGTGCTCACCCTTGATAACACGGCTGACTTTTCTGCTACCGATGTGTCAGATGTAAAAACAGAACGGTTAGGCCCAGCAAGCCTCGCCGTTTATGCTCCTGAAAAAGCAGGGTTTTATTCTTTAGTACTGGCAAATTCACACGCTGAACGCACCTTAATGGTTATTGTAAAAAAGCCGTTTAACGCCAAAAACAAAGTACTGAATAATTACCAAATTGGCACGTACCCTGCTCCATACAAAAACAACCCACAGTACAATGCCCCATCAGGGCTTATTGAAATAACAGAGCAGGATTTAACACGCCAATTAACACCTCATGTGCAAGTTAGAAATGTGATTTGTAAACAAGTGAGTGGTTTCCCAAAATACCTTTATGTTAATAACGACGGGTTAATGATGCTCGAAGATTTACTTAAATTTGTGCAACGTGAAGGAATTAAAGTAACTAAATTTGCCTTTATCAGTGGCTACCGTACGCCTCATTACAACCGCTCTATTGGTAATGGACGACACAGTCGTCATCAATATGGTGATGCCTTTGATTTATACATAGATGAAAACGGCGATGGCCGCATGGACGATTTAAACGGTGATGGCAAGCTCACCATTGCCGATGTCGATGTACTTTATAAACTGTTCGAAAAATTTCAAAAGCAAAGCCGCTACACTGGCGGTATTGGCCGCTATAAACCTGCGGCTCATCATGGTGGTTTTGTACACATAGACAACCGTGGCTTTACCGCAAGGTGGTAACTGACAAATTACTGATAGTCCCGAAATCGAAATGTATCATTATTGCATTATCGGCGTTCGATTGATAAGTTACTGTTATTAATGGAAATACTATAATAATCATAAAGGGACTTATGCGTTTTATTCTCTGTACTTTTTTTATTTTCTTACTCAGTGGTTGCCAGACTTTTATTGCTTATCAAGTGACTAAACCTGTGCAGGAAATATCATTCGATGGCCCTGACAATCAGATGTTGAGTGATGCTTACAAAGGTTTCCCCACCAAAATATGTAAAACTAAACAGCATTGTTTAACGTTTAGAACTTTTTCTAACAATGATTTAAAAAAGTATTTTGGGAAAGGTCAAGAGTTTAGGCTTTATTTTGAGTTAAATTCTAAAGATGTAATTGAAACTTTTAACACAACCTTAACCTCAATAAATGGAACAAAAAAGGTCCACGATTCAGTGATTGTTCTTTTCCCAGGTCACGGTGTAAATAGTATGATATATAGCATTCAAGCGCGTTGGCTCAGCCACTTTACGGGCAAAGATGTCATCGTTATGCCTGCAAGCAATCAGTACCAAGAATTTAAATTTGGTTTAAACAGTCTTGATGTATTAATACACTATTTAAGTAACAGCCAATATAAACAAATCGATATTCTAAGTTATTCTATGGGCAGTATTGCAGCGATACAACTCGCTGAAAATATATCCAATATCAATCAACAAATTATGATTGCGCCAATGGTAAACTTTGATTCAGCATTGATGTCCGTAGCTAAAAGTTATCAACCTACCTTAAGCCTATTTGTCAGAGATGATGACTTTAAAAACGCTGCAGAAAATGTAATTAGTGACAGCGGTATCGATAAATCTCAACTCGATTTGAACGCCCTACTAACTAACAAAAAGCCAGCTTATAGAACTAGAACAATACTCTATGTGAGTAATGGGGATACAGTAAGTCCTGCATATTATTGGCAAGCGCTACAAAATGAGAGTGTTTCAGTGGTGCATTACAGTAATTTAAATCACGTCAGAATGGTAAGCCTTATCAATCAAGCCATGCGAAATGAGGTTTTACATCGATTAATGTAACCCAACACAAAACAAAACAAGGACAGCAATGAAAACATTTATAAATTACATAAAACTGCTCTTTATCATTTCAATAATTATTTTTACAAGCCTTGCCCGCAGCCAAGATATGCAAACTGAGATGGCTCACTTTATTCAAGGTTTTCATGACTACAAGCAGTTCAATGGCAATGTACTAGTCGCTAAAGATGGAAAAGTACTGTTTGAAAAAAGTTATGGCTACGCAAACTTTGAATGGGATATTGAGCACAGCGAGAAAAGTAAATTTAGAATAGGTTCGATTACAAAACAATTTACTGCCATGCTCATTTTACAACTTGCGCAACAAGGTAAGCTCAAACTTGATGAACCTCTGGCAACGTACCTTCCTGATTACAGGCAAGATATCGCAGCAAAAATTACTCTTCGACAAATACTCAACCATACTTCTGGGCTTAGTAATTACACTCAATTAAAAACATTTCGCGACGAATATAGTAAAAACAACTACAGCGTTGATGAATTTATCCGCTTATTGTGCAGTGATGATCTATTGTTCGAACCCGGCACTGAATTTCGTTATAGCAACTCAGGCTACTTTATTTTAGGTGCAGTAATTGAAAAGGTAACGGGTCAAAAATACAAAGACGTATTACAGAAGAATATTTTAGATCCACTCGGAATGAACGACACTGGCTATGATTCTCACAATAAAATAATTAAATTTCGCGTATCGGGTTACGACAATGGCCTAACTGGCTACAGCAATACAGACTACTTAGATATGTCTATCCCGTATGCTGCTGGGTCTATGTATTCAACAGCACGAGATTTACTAAAATGGGATCAAGCCCTTTACTCAGATAAGTTATTGAACAAAGAATATAAAAAGCAGATGTATCACGTGTCTGAGCAAAGAAATTATGCGCTTGGTTGGGAAGTAACTAACCTTGATAAAAGCACCTATGGAAAACCCCTGACACGTATTCAACATGGCGGTGGCATCAATGGTTTTAATGCATTTATAAGTAGGATCATCGAAGACAAATTACTGGTTATCATTTTAAATAATACCGGTGGTGCGCCACTCACCCCCATGACTAATGGCTTACTTGCAATCTACTATGACAAACCCTACGAAAAAGCGACAGAGCATGTAGATAGCAAACTTTATAACGTATTTAAACGTGAAGGTATTGAAGGGCTAAAGAAAACCTATCAGCAAATGGTGAGTGATGGTAATACGCCAAGAGAAAGGTCGCTAAACTACTTTGGCTATGAATTAATGCAGATGGGTGAGCTAGACGCCGCAATCACGGTGTTTGAACTCAACAATCAATCTTATCCAGATTCCGCAAATACGTTTGATAGTTTAGGTGAAGCATATTTAGCAGCCGGTAATAAACAAAAAGCATTAGCAAGTTACAAAAAAGCGCTCACGCTAGACCCAGAAAGTAACAGTGCACACGACGCGATTGAAAAACTGCAATAACAAAAGAAGCCACGCCACGTGGCCTCTTTTTACTTTTAGCATGACTAAAGCGCTCGCGGGCTCACTTTAATTTAAAGTATAAAGCCTGAGGGGAATTTCACCCTGCTCTGAGAATGTTGCTTAGCCATAAAGATGAAAAAGCCTCATTATTCTATACTTAAAATAATTAGTTATCGAGTACCCGCTTATCTAAAATACCCTTTTCAATCAGTTGATTGAGTATAGCTTTGGTTTTTTCGCGGCATATATCCCGAACTAAACGAACAGCAGGTGTAATTGATTGCCGACTTGGACAGATAAGCCACAGCTCTGCACACAAATGCGGATAATCTTGCATAACAGGTATTACACGTTCATTAAGCAAATCATCACTGATATCAATGCATGATTTAACTGCAAGGCCTTTCCCTGCAACACACCATCGTCTGACTAAATCACCATCATTCGAGGCACGGCGACCTTGCATTTTTACCTTAAAACGTTCTGTGCCGTCAGTAAAATCCCAGACATTATTAATGATATCTTGCAGTTGATAAAAAAGCCCCTGATGTTGTTTTAAATCATTTGGGTGCTTAGGCATACCATGCTTGGCTAAATAGTCTGGGGTTGCACATAATATACGTGGCACATTACAAATTTTGAAACCATAAAGATTGGAATCTGATGGCGAGCCATAGCGCAGTGCAAAATCGACTGAATCACGGTAAAAATCAACATTACTATCACTGATATGCGGTCTCAAACTGAGTTTGGGGTACTCATCTAATAATTCATCAAGCCAAGGAATAATCATATTACGGCCCAGATCAGATGATAACGCCACTCTAAGCTCCCCTTCAATTTCATCATGCTCGCCTTTTAATGCAAGAGTTGCTTGCTCAAGCATGGCAATTGCCTGCTGACATTGAGGCAAAAAGCGCTCACCAGCTGCTGATAAACGCAAGTGACGCGTTGTTCGCACAAATAACTCAGTACCGAGAGCTGCCTCAACACGCTTTATTGCTGCACTCGCTGTTGCTGAGCGCATATCTAGTTTTGCAGCAGCGGTAGTAATGCTGCGGAATTCAGCGACCTTGAGGATTAATTTTAGATCTTCAACCAACATATTAACTAAAATTTTTTGATAATGTTTATTGAATTATGCGCTTTATCGCTAAGTATGCAAGGCGTACACTCAGACATATTGTTAAACATGCGGGAGCAATTACATGACACACCCTATTATTTCAGACTTACAACGCCGTTATACAAGCAAGCGCTACGATGCAACTAAACGCATTAGCCAAGATGATTTGGCCGTTATTTTAGAAGCACTGCGCTTAACTCCTTCATCGATTAACTCGCAACCATGGAAATTCGTAGTAATTGAATCAGACCAAGCAAAACAGCGTTTACACGACAGCTTTGCAAACAAGTTTCAGTTTAATCAATTACATGCAAAGGCCGCCTCACACACTATATTATTTGCTTATAACCCTCGCTACAAACGTGAAGATTATGAAAAAGTCATAGAGGCAGACATTGCTAATGGCCGTACAAAAGCAGAAAACAAAGAAAGCGCTTTTGGTGCCTTTGCTTTTGTTGATTTAAATACCGATGAACAAGGCAATAATGCACAGTGGACTAAGTCACAAACGTATATTGCGTTAGGCAATACCATGCATGCCGTGGCTCGTTTAGGCATTGACTCTACTCCGATGGAAGGGGTTGATAAAGATTTACTCGGTGAGCTTTTCGCTGATGAGCTAGATGGGTATGTCTGTGAAGTTGCTTTGGCAATTGGCTATCACGAACCTGAGCAAGATTATAATGCTGCATTACCAAAATCGCGTTTAGATAAAGATACTATTATTTCAGTGATTTAAGCGCTACATGCCCTCTATTACGCCTACTCTCGTAGGCGTAATATTTAATTTAACGTTGTATTGACCTTCACATTACGCGCCATACCTTCACTTAAGTCAGCAGTAATCGTTGCAAAACCACCATTAATAAGCGCTAAATTTGGCGCAACATGTCCAATGTCTGCATCGACAATAACCGGAAATAAGTTGCCTTTAAATGCGAGCTCAATTGCTTGGTATTCATCAAAGTAGCAGTCGTTATTTATTGCAGGGCTGCGACCAAACACAACGGCATTTACATCGGTAAAAACATCATTCAATTTTAACGATAACAAACAGCGTGCAAGTGCCATCGGGCTGAGCTCTGCATTTTCTAAATATAAAATAAGTCCTTCAGGTGCATACTGTTTTTTAAATTCATGTAATGCGTAGTAATTAGAAGGTAATAGTAAACCTAACGTATCTAAACAGCCGCCTATCAAGCGCCCTGACACTTCAATTTTACGTGTGTCTTTGTAGTTTATACAACGCCATTGGCTCGGTGCAGTTAAATCAAACTGTGCCTGCGGCTGGTGCGAATAATCTATAACAGACTGCTGGTAATAAGGTGAGGCCACTTGATTTAATTGACCTTTTTCACCTAATTGTAGTGCTTTGAAAATATTTGCTAAGTATTCATCAGGATCGTCTGGGTGAATTTGCATTAAATTTGCTGCGTGCAGTGTTGCCCAACCACATCGTGTCGTTAAAGCACATGCAAATGTACTGATATCTGAAAATCCCACTAACCACTTCGGTTGTGCTTGGCTTATCGCATTAAAATCAAGTAAAGATAAAATTTCCATGGTGAGATCGCCGCCCCATGGCGGCATGATAGCGGCAATTGAGTCATCTGTTAAAAACTGCATTAATTCATCTGCACGCTGTTTTGCAGGACTATGGGCTTCGCGTAAGCATGCCCCTTCTATAACTTGAAAGCCTTTTGCTTTTAAGCCCGCCAACACAAGATCTAAACGTGCGTGATATGCTTGATCAACCCCTGATGAAAAAGCGCAAATGGCTATTTTATCGCCTTTTGAAAGCGCTTTAGGGTAGTGAATTTTTGCCATTGTCACCTCTATATAATCGTTAATAGAACGCCAACGTAACGAATAATTGGGTGGCTGTAAACAGGCATAAAAAAACCGCGGTATAAAACCGCGGCTTCATCAATGCTTGGTTAAGCTATTAAATATACTCAACTTCAATGATTTCGTATTCAACTTCACCATTAGGTGTTTTAATGGTAACGGCGTCATCAACCTCTTTACCAATTAAACCACGCGCGATTGGCGAGTTTACAGAGATCAGGTTATTTTTGATATCTGCTTCATCATCACCCACGATTTGGTATTTAACCTCAGCGTCGGTTTCAACATTAACGATAGTCACCGTTGTACCAAAAATAACTTTACCTGTCTTAGGCATCTTAGTTATATCGATGATTTGTACATTTGAAAGCTTCGCTTCAATTTCTTGAATACGACCTTCACAAAAACCTTGTTGCTCACGAGCAGCATGATATTCCGCGTTTTCTTTCAAATCACCATGCTCACGTGCGTCAGCAATATCAGCAATGATTTTTGGACGGGTAACTGTTTTTAATTCGTTAAGTTCTTCGCGCAGTAATGCTGCACCACGAACCGTCATCGGAATTGATTGCATATTATTCTCACTTAATCCCAAGGGCGAATCACTCGCCCTTGGCACATTTCCTTAGTTCATTCGCTGGTGTAGTTCCTGAACTGACGTCACTTTGCTACGGTCGTCTGCTTGGTTTGCAGTACAGTTAGCAAATGCCGCGTTCAGTGTCGTTGTGTAGTTAGTCTTGTGCTGTAACGCACCACGACGTAACACCTTCGAATCTTCAATCGCTTGGCGACCTTCAGTAGTGTTTACAATGTAGCTGTATTCACCATTTTTAATTCTATCAAGAATATGAGGACGACCTTCGAATACTTTGTTTACGCGACGAACTGCAATACCAGCGTCTTCAAGTGCTTTGGCAGTACCACCTGTTGCATCTAGCTCAAAACCAAGTTCAGTCATAGTTTTAGCAAGTTCAACAATACGTGGTTTGTCACTGTTGCGTACCGATAGTAACGCGCGACCACCGCGTGGTAAAGTGTTGCTTGCACCTAATTGTGCTTTAGCGAACGCTTCGGCGAATGTTTCACCAACACCCATTACCTCACCCGTTGAGCGCATTTCTGGGCCACGCATTGGGTCAACACCTTGGAACTTAGCAAACGGTAATACAACTTCTTTAACGCTGTAGTAAGGTGGAATCACTTCTTTGGTGATACCTTGGCTTGCCAATGACTGACCTGCCATACAACGCGCTGCTACTTTAGCAAGTGCTACACCCGTTGCTTTTGATACAAACGGTACTGTACGCGCTGCACGAGGGTTTACTTCGATTAAGTAAACTTGGCCGTCTTTCACTGCAAACTGTGTATTCATAAGACCCACTACGCCAAGCTCAAGTGCCATGTCTGTCACTTGCTTGCGCATTACGTCTTGTACTTCAGCAGTTAATGAATGAGCAGGTAATGAACATGCTGAGTCACCTGAGTGAACACCTGCTTGCTCGATATGCTCCATGATACCACCGATAATCACTTGCTCACCGTCACAGATAGCATCAACGTCAACTTCGATTGCGTTATCTAAGAAACGGTCAAGCAATACTGGGGCTTCATTTGATGCAGATACCGCTTCAGTCATGTAACGACGTAAGTCATCTTCATCGTAAACGATTTCCATCGCACGACCACCAAGTACATATGAAGGACGTACAACCAGAGGGAAACCGATTTCAGCTGATTTAACAATCGCTTCTTCTAGAGACGTTACTGTTGCATTTTCAGGTTGAAGAAGGTTTAAACGCTCAACAAGTTGTTGGAAACGCTCACGGTCTTCAGCACGGTCGATTGCATCAGGTGAAGTACCAATAACTGGCACGCCATTCGCTTCAAGTGCACGAGCCAGTTTAAGTGGAGTTTGACCACCGTACTGAACGATTACGCCTTTTGGTTTTTCAACACGAACGATTTCTAACACATCTTCAAGCGTAATTGGCTCGAAGAATAGACGGTCAGATGTGTCGTAGTCTGTAGAAACAGTTTCAGGGTTACAGTTAACCATGATTGTTTCGTAACCGTCTTCACGTAGCGCTAATGCCGCGTGAACACAGCAGTAATCGAATTCGATACCTTGACCAATTCGGTTAGGACCACCACCAATTACCATGATTTTATCTTTGTCAGACGGGTTCGCTTCACACTCTTCGTCATACGTTGAGTACATGTAAGCTGTGTCTGAACTAAATTCTGCCGCACACGTATCAACGCGTTTATAAACTGGCACGATATTTAATTGGTGACGTTTTTTGCGAATTTCAGCTTCAGATACACCCGCAATTTCAGCGATACGTGCATCAGCAAAACCTTTGCGTTTAAGCTTGCGTAAGAACTCGGCATTTAAACCAGCCATACCTACTTCGCTGATTGTTTCTTCGTCTTTTAAGATATCTTCGATTTGTACTAAGTACCATGGATCGATTTTAGTCAATTCGAATACATCTTCAACGCTCATACCATGACGCATTGCATCAGCAACATACCAAATACGCTCGGCACCTGGCTCACGCAATTCACGAATGATTTTCTCTTTCGCTTTCGGGTCATCAAGCGCAACAATTGGGTTAAAGCCTGTTGCACCCACTTCAAGACCACGTAATGCTTTGTGTAGTGATTCTTGTTGGTTACGACCAATAGCCATAACCTCACCCACAGATTTCATCTGTGTAGTAAGACGGTCGTTTGAACCTGCGAATTTTTCGAAGTTAAAACGTGGGATCTTAGTCACAACGTAATCGATTGAAGGCTCGAATGAAGCAGGTGTTTTACCACCCGTGATATCATTTTGAAGCTCGTCAAGCGTATAACCTACCGCTAGTTTCGCAGCGATTTTGGCAATTGGGAAACCCGTTGCTTTAGACGCTAGAGCCGATGAACGAGATACACGAGGGTTCATTTCAATGATAACCATACGGCCATCAACTGGATTCACACCAAACTGTACGTTTGAACCACCTGTTTCGACGCCGATTTCGCGAAGTACCGCCATCGATGCATTACGCATGATTTGGTATTCTTTATCCGTCAACGTTTGTGCTGGTGCAACGGTGATTGAGTCACCCGTGTGAACGCCCATTGGGTCAAAGTTTTCGATAGAACATACGATGATACAGTTGTCGTTTTTGTCACGAACAACTTCCATTTCGTACTCTTTCCAACCGATTAATGATTCATCAATTAGAAGCTCATTTGTTGGTGATAAATCTAAACCACGCTCACAAATTTCATCAAATTCTTCTTGGTTGTATGCAACACCACCACCAGTACCACCCATGGTGAATGATGGACGGATAATACATGGGAAGCCGATACGAGTAAGTACATCGTGTGCTTCGTCCATTGAGTGAGCGATTTCAGCACGCGGACACTCAAGGCCAATATTTTTCATTGCAGCGTCAAAACGCTCACGGTTTTCTGCTTTATCGATGGCATCCGCAGTTGCACCGATTAGCTCAACACCGTGTTTAGCCAACACACCGTGCTTGTCTAGGTCAAGCGCACAGTTTAATGCTGTTTGACCACCCATTGTTGGGAGTACAGCATCTGGCTTTTCTTTTTCAATAATTTTTTCTACCACTTCCCAGTGAATTGGTTCGATGTACGTCGCATCAGCCATTTCAGGGTCAGTCATGATAGTTGCAGGGTTCGAGTTTACAAGAATAACTCGATAGCCTTCTTCTCGTAGTGCTTTACACGCTTGTGCACCAGAGTAGTCAAATTCACAAGCTTGACCGATAACGATCGGGCCCGCGCCTAAGATAAGAATGCTTTTTATGTCGGTACGTTTTGGCATTGTTACTCCGGTTAAATTAGTTAGAACGAGCTTGCATCAAGTCGATGAAGTGGTCGAATAAAGGTGCTGCATCGTGAGGACCTGGGCTTGCTTCAGGGTGACCTTGGAAGCTAAATGCAGGCTTATCAGTACGGTGAATACCTTGTAGCGTACCATCGAATAATGAAACGTGAGTTGCACGTAAATTCGCTGGTAATGTCGCTTCATCCGCTGCGAAACCATGGTTTTGCGCAGTGATCATAACCACATTGCGGTCAAGGTCTTTAACTGGGTGGTTACCACCGTGATGACCGAACTTCATTTTTACTGTTTTTGCACCAGAGGCAAGCGCAAGTAATTGGTGACCTAAGCAAATACCAAAAATTGGCGTATCTGTTTCTAAAAAGGTCTTAATTGCGTCAATTGCGTAGGTACAAGGCTCAGGGTCACCAGGGCCGTTCGATAAGAAAATACCGTCTGGGTTAAGTGCGAGTACGTCTTCAGCAGATGTTTGTGCCGGCACAATGGTTAATTTACAACCGCGGTCAACTAACATGCGTAAGATATTACGTTTAACACCGAAGTCATAAGCAACAACGTGAAATTTCTCGTCTGCTGCTTCTAGCGTTTTAAAGCCATCACCTAATGTCCAGCTTGATTCACGCCACTCAAAATTTTCCTTGGTTGAGACAACTTTTGCTAAATCCATGCCTTTTAAGCCTGGGAAGGCTTGCGCAGCTTCGAGCGCTTTATTCTCATCTAACTCGTCGCCTGCAATGATACAACCATTTTGAGCGCCTTTATCACGTAAGATACGTGTTAATTTACGAGTGTCGATGCCAGCAATACCTAGGATATTGCGTTCTTTTAAGTAATCACTTAACGATTGCTCGTTACGGAAATTACTTGCTAGCAGTGGCAAATCACGGATCACTAGGCCTTTAGCCCAGATTTGACCCGCTTCTTCGTCTTCGCTGTTAGTACCCGTATTACCGATATGTGGGTACGTCAAAGTTACGATTTGTTCCGCGTATGAAGGGTCAGTCAAAATTTCTTGATAACCAGTCATAGACGTATTGAATACTACTTCACCGACTGACATGCCGTCAGCGCCGATTGCAGTACCGCGAAACACTGTGCCGTCTTCTAGGACTAACAGAGCGGATTTAGTCAAGTTAACCTCCTAACAGTAAAAAACGGGAGTAAAGTCATTTGCTCTACTGCCCGTTTAAAGCGATTGGAAACACGCATTTATGAATTTTTGGCAAATTGGCGCTATTTTACAGTAATTTGCTTTTCAGATCTAATCATAATTAATAAAATAGTAAAAATAAGCGTTATTAACTTAATTTTCACTGAAACTGCCAAAAAAGAAACTAAACTACTTCAAGTCAAGCACATCTTGCATGTCATAAAGTCCAGCCGGCTTATTTTTCAACCAGCCCGCAGCTCTTACAGCACCTAAGGCAAAGGTCATTCTAGAACTTGCTTTATGAGTTAATTCTAGTCTTTCGCCAGAAGTTGCGAAATATGCGGTGTGTTCACCTACTATATCTCCGCCTCGCATGACCGAATAACCGATTTCATTTTGCGATTTTGCTTGTTCATCGTGGCTTCTATCGAAACGTGCAACGTCATCATGTTGCCAGCCTTTTGCCTCTGCAATAGCCTCACCAATAGCTAAAGCTGTGCCCGAGGGCGCATCAATTTTATGACGATGGTGCGCTTCAAAAATCTCTATGTCCATGTCATCGCCAAATTTCACAGCTGCAGTCTGCACTAAGTTAAGCAGTAAATTAACGCCTACGCTATAGTTACGAGCAAAACCAATCGGGATATACTTTGCTGCATCGTTTAACGCTTCAAGGTCGTCGTGGGTTAAGCCTGTCGTGCCGATCACCATGGCTATATTTTTTTCTACCGCTGTTTTGAGGTGATTACGCATCCCCGCGGGTAAAGTAAAATCAATAAGTACGTCAGTCTCTTTTACATCAGTTTCTTTGCTAAATTGCACATCCGCATCAGCGGCACTGTTTAATTGATTAACAGCTAAATTAATAAGCGGTGAATTTTCACGGACATACGCCCCCGTTAACACAGAGTGCTCATTTTTTGTAACAGCCTCTAATAGTGCAAGCCCCATGCGGCCATTGGCACCAAATACACCTATACGGTTCATACTTTTACCTTATCTATTCTTATTAGCTGGCTAGATTTTATCGAAAACTCATGTAATAGTCAGGTTAGCTTATAAAAAATACAGCGCTAATTTTTTGGATTTATAAAATAACAACAATAATAACAGATAGCCTTTGCATTTAGCCATCTATACATTTAAACTTCTTCCTTTGCGCCGATTTGGTCTTTGGCTTGCGGGCGCTGTTGTTGTTTTTACTTTCATAAAACAACAACTAAATACAGCTAAAAGAAGTTTTTGGCTGTGTTTTTGGTTATCTAACGAGGAATATGATGCAGCCATCATTTAATAAAACAAAAGCAAAACTTTCTTTGCTGCCGCTTTTGGTGTTTGTCGGCTTATTTTTAGGCGCAGGCTTATACTTACAATCTCAAGGTGTTGATTACGCCTTTTATCAACTACCGGCACCGGTCGCTATTTTACCTGCCATTATGTTGGCCTTTATTTTAAATAGAAACACGATTAACCACAGTGTTGAAACGTTTATAAAAGGTGCAGGTCATAGCAATATCATTACTATGTGCTTGATTTACCTTCTTGCAGGTGCGTTTTCTGCAGTCGCAGGCGCAACCGGGGGTGTTGATGCCGTCGTGAATGCCGGTTTATCTCTTATTCCCCCAGCTTTATTACTCCCGGGCTTATTTTTAATCGCTGCCGTGGTTTCAACTGCCATGGGCACATCAATGGGCACCATCGGCGCGATTGGCCCTATTGCCTACGCCGTAGCGCAAAAAACGGGTATCGATCCGGCATTGATGGCCGGTACAATTGTATCGGGTGCAATGTTTGGCGATAACCTATCAATCATTTCTGACACAACAATTGCGGCTACCCGTACACAAGGTTGTGAAATGAAAGATAAATTTCGCGAGAATCTAAAGATTGCTCTGCCTGCTGCTGCACTCACCATTGCATTATTGTTCTTTTTAACACCGGCAGCTGAAGCGGTTGAAACACAGGATTACGATATATTACTCGTGCTTCCGTATGCCTTTATTTTAGTGCTAGCGGTGATGGGATTTAATGTATTTGTGGTGCTGTTTAGCGGGATTATTTTCGCAGCACTAATGGGCTTTACAGGCAGTTATGAAGGCGCAAGCTTTGTAAAAGATATCTACAAAGGCTTTACCGATATGCAGGAAATTTTCTTGTTATCTATGTTTATTGGCGGCCTGTCAGAATTTATTCGTATAAACGGTGGCCTTGATTACATTGCTAACAAAATTCAGGCAATCACGAAAATTATTGCTAAATGGCATCGTAAAGTTGCTGATCAATTAGGTATTGCAGCACTCGTAATGACGAGTAACGTATGTATTGCTAATAATACGGTGTCTATTATTGTTGCAGGCCCTATTGCGAAAAAACTGGCCGATGACGGTGAAATCACTGGCAAGCGCTCAGCCAGTTTATTAGATATTTTTGCCTGTGTAACACAAGGCTCTTTGCCCTACGGCGCACAAGCCTTATTGTTAGGTGCAACGTTTAAAATCAGCCCTTGGCAAGTATCTACATCGTCATATTATTGTTTTATTCTCGCGTTTACTGCGATTGCGGTAATATGCTTACGCCGTAATAAAGCCTAAGTTAAATATTTTTGAGCAGATACGTCATTTTAAGGACGTATCTGCTATAATCCTCACTTTGTATCCCCCTTTATATACTAATTCGCTTAATCAAGTGAATTGTTATGACTACATCAATATTGAGATATGAACTTGAAAAAGATCCTTTCTATTGCTGCGCTATGTGCAGCGAGTACTTCGAGCTATGCGGCTAATTGGAGCTCAACGCAATTACACATCAATAACGGTGAGCACAAAAATCCGTTTTCTTTGGCTAAATCAAACACAACGGTTGTGTCATTACAGCATGCATCTGGTTATGACTATGGCGATAACTTCTTTTTTATTGACTACAGTGATGATGATTTACAAGATGGATATCAAGATAAAGACTTTTATGGTGAATGGTATTCAACCTTTAGCCTGTCAAAAATCTCAGGCAACGATTTTTCATATGGTGCGATTGCTGACGTAGGTTTAACTGCGGGCTTTAACGCTGCTGGAGACTCAAAGGTTCTAAAATATTTACCCGGTGTAAAACTAAGCTGGCAAGCGCCGGGTTTTAGCTTTTTATCAACGTTGTTTACAGCCTACATTGATGACAGTGAAGGTGTTGCTCGTGGTGGTGCTCCTACTGAAACAAACAGCTGGATGATTGATGTAGCATGGGGCTACCCATTCACTATTGGCTCACAAAAATTTAATGTGACAGGCCATGTTGAGTACATTGCAGAGCGTGAAAACGAATTCGGTCAAGACGTTAAAGCATGGATTTTAGCACAGCCTATTATTACATGGGATTTAGGTCATGCAATCAGCATGAAAGAGAATACCCTGTTACTTGGCCTTGAGTGGCAATACTGGCATAACAAACTAGGCACAGATACCACTGAATCAGTCCCACAACTTCATGTTGAGTGGACGTTCTAAACGTTATCAATAAAACTGCGAAATAGTTATTTATTTCGCAGTTTTAGAATTTATAGCAATACTTTTACTTAAAAGTACTCATAAGCAACTTAAAGAGAAGAACTCATCTACATTTTCGACCTTTAACTCTGGGAAATGACTAATTAGTGCTTTATAAGCATCTTCCTCAGATATTTTACGTTTAAATATAGCTCGCCGATGCTGAGGCTTAATTTTTACCCCACTCACCTTAAAATAGTTTATGAAAGCCGCATTATCTTTCTGTTCATAAGCATTAATATCACCAAAGTGTAATGTCATAGAAGAATAGTTTTTTATAAAAAAATAAAATGGATCCAGCTCAGTCTCTAAATCAAACTCAGCCCCTACCATACTATTAAGATCAGAAAATGCTTTATATGCACCTTTACTGGCAAACTCATTTAAAAGGGCTTTAGCGTCCTTTGGTTCGTCGAAAGAAAGCGTTTCAAGCCACATTGTGAAACCTTTCAAACTAGCCAATCCCGAAAAACTTGCAATATGCTTGCTTGACGGCTTTAAGCCAACATTACTCAATCTCATCATAATTTCTTGCTCATTGAGTGATGTCGCTTGTAAATAATCGCGAGCAAGAATGATTCCTAAAATAGATTTAACTTCTGGTAACATCGTGTCTGGTACATCTAACGTTGTTAAATCAAGTTTTTCTAGTGAAGTATTCTGATTCGCTATTGTTTGAGTGATCTGTTTTCTCATTTCAGTAAACTGACTTTTAATGAGGGGAAAATCATCTGGGTGCTGTTGATTTTTACAAAAATAAAATTCAGGTGACGATTTAATTAATTCAATAAAAGGCGTTGATTCGAATGTATCAAGCTGCAAATAATTGAGTTGACGTCCTTCAAGCCACTCCCTTGTTAAATTACATTTATCTAAACTACGTTTTTCGTCATCAGTTAATTCATTCTTATCAATATTCAATACAAAAATAGGTTCTGGCTTTTCTAAATCCTCTACTGGGATTAAGTTAACACCGATACCTTCATGATTTAACTTTTCTACTGCATTTTTGACCTCGACATTACTAAACAAAGGATGATTAATCTCCTGATAGTAAATACCTTTTCCACTCAAGCCCAACAAATCAAAGAGTTGCTGATAACTTTCAGAGTCTTCAATCTCATAACCTTCATTACCGATTATCATAAGGAGTTGAGTTGCTGCTTCGTTAGTAAAGTTAGCCGTTGAAAACTCAAGTCCAGGATAGCGCTGTAAAAGCATTATGGCAGTAGGAATGCGTTTCTTAGCAACTAAAAAACCTAAAATGGAATTTAAAGGGGAAATAGATTCACTATTAAGTATTTCGTATGGGAAGTTTGAAAAAACCCGTTCAATTTCATTGAAAGTTTCGACCGATGAAATATTAGTCGATGTAATCTTCCGATTAAGCTCCTCAAGTGGTAAGTCTGCCCAAAGTCTGTCTAATGAATCCTTATAATCCAAAACTTCCGTCGCCGATGAATTTGGTCCATTAACAAAATTATATTGACTAAGAAACCGTTCATTATTCGGCAATGATTTTATAACTGGTATCAATTCAGAAACGGATTCATGCAACATAGCCCTTTCATACCAATCTTGCGCTTGTGACCAACTGCTAACAAACCAAATTGCATCCGCAACCTGCTTTGCTGAATAACCATTTTTGAAAGCGTGCAGTGCTTTAAGTTCTATCTCATCTGAAAAATCATAGTGTAAATTGCTTTGCTTAAGATTTAAATCTCTGCACAGTTGTTCGTCTGGAACTTCATTTGGAAAAGGGCGTTTTTTGTAGGTTTTTTTTTCTGGTGTCGCTTCGGTATTTTTATCTAATGAGCTAATGTCATTTGTTGTATTGACGGTTTTTTTTGATTCGTTCGTGTGTGAAGTTTCAGTATTGGTTACATAAAATATTAACGTTGTTACAACGGTAGCTAAAACAATTACTGATAAAGCTTTTTTTTTCATCCCTAAATGCTCTGTACTTATTTTGAAAACATAAGACTAACCATATATTGATTAGGCTTATGTTTAAAGTATAAAGCTAAGAAAATAGTCCTAATTTACAGTTTACACTGTGGGTTTCTGCCCTGCGCTTTTGCCGCTTGTTGTGCTTTTAAAGCCGTTGGCATGTGTTTTTGTAGCTCTTTAATTCGATTACCCGGTGCTGGGTGAGTCGACATGAATTCAGGTGTGCCGCTGCTGCCAGCTGCACTCATGTTTTGCCATAATGACACTGACTGCTCTGGGTTAAAGCCGGCCTTTGCCATTAAGTCTAAACCTACAATATCAGCTTCAGATTCATGTGAGCGGCTAAAAGGTAACACCACACCAAATTGTGCGCCGAGTCCAAGTGCTTGCATAATTTCACCGCGATATTGCACATTACCCATATCAAGCGCAGCACCACCGACTTGTAAACCTGTTTGAATCAAGGAGTTTTGCGATACACGTTCATTCGAGTGCTCAGCAATAACGTGTGCAACTTCATGGCCTAACACGGTCGCTAGTTGATCCCTGTTAACCGCGACTTTTAATAATCCGGTATGTACGCCAATGTAGCCGCCTGGTAATGCAAACGCATTCGCGGAATCTTCTTCGAACACCACCACTTCCCATGCTTGTTGAGCATATTCACGCGGCAAAACAGAAATCACATCGTCTGCGATGCATTTTACATACGCATTAACTTTTGGGTCGGAGTTAATCGGCTGTGTTTTCTTCATTTCAGCAAAACTTGCTTGGCCCATTTGACTCATTTGTTGATCTGAGTAGAGCGCGATCTGTGTACGTCCCGTTGGAGACGTTTTACACCCTGCTAAAACAGCGGTGGCTAACACGACCATCATTAACTTTTTCATGTGAATCCTTACAAATACTATTAGTGCAATTGTTGCTAATATAGCAAAGCATTCATTAATTTTATATGAAAATACATTTCCCACCGTGCAAATGTGATTTTTCAGTTAAATCTTTTAGTTAGCAGGCAAACTAAGTTCACCAACGAACGACTCGCTGCTACAATAGGGGTCTATTGATTGATAAATGAGTTTCCAATGCCTTCCCCCGACACATTAAATAAACGCATTTTATTGCCGTTACTGGCAAGTATTGTCGCCATTACTCCGCTGGCAATTGATTTGTATCTACCTGCGATGTTGGTCATTGCCAATGACTTACAAACAACCATGCCAAATGTACAAATTTCATTGAGTATCTATTTAGCTGGCTATGCACTGGGTATGCTATTTTTTGGCCCTATTGCCGATGAGCTTGGTAGACGATTACTGGCTAAAGTAGGCTTAGCGCTGTTTGGTTTAAGTTCGTTAGCACTGGCATTTTGCCATAACATAGAGCTTTTTTGGTCACTTAGGGCAGTACAGGCTTTCACTGGTGCCGCGGCAACCGTGGTTGTACCGGGTATTATTCGTCATATTTACCGTGAGAATACGGCAAAGGGGATGTCGTATGTATCGATGATCATGATGGTAGCGCCCCTTATCGCCCCCACGCTTGGCTCTTTAATTATGGGCATTTCGACATGGCAGGTTATATTTTTAGTGTTAGCTGCCTATAGCTTTGCAATTTTAGCACTTGTGCAACTTTACTTAATTGATATCCCTATTTTCAAAAGTCAGCAACGTGGTTTAGCGTTATTTTTTAACAGCTATAAAACCGTCTTTTCACGTCAAAGTGCACGTGCCGACATCGCTAGCTCTATGTTTGCCTCGTTCGCATTTTTCTGCTTTTTAACGTCTGTGCCTTACGTTTATTTGGACTTTTTTAAAGTAGATGAACAACTCTTCGGTATTTTATTTGCCTTTAACGTACTTGCCTTAATGTTCGGTAACTTTATGAATACCCGACTTGTACCACGCTTAGGATCGCGCAAATTACTGTTTTTAGGCTTAGGTATTGGCTTTGCATCGGGTTCAGCATTACTGCTGTTTAGTTTAATGCATTTGTCGCTGTATTTTATCGTCGCAAGCATAGCGCCTTTAATGATGAGTTTGGGGATTGTGGCAAGTAATGCCGACTCATTGATTTTAATGCAATTCGAGGAAAAGTCAGGGACTGCAACGGCGGTAATTGGTACGTTACGTTTTGGCAGTGGCGCACTCGTAGGACCTATCCTCGCGTTTATTCACCCACAAAGTGCGGTGCCATTTTCAGCCATGATGTTCAGTGCGCTTATCCTTATACTACTTGTGCAGCTTTGGCATCGAAAATTAGACAAAAAAAATGCCTGTCTATGACAGGCATTTTTCTCTAAAAAGCGTTTATTCAGCTTCTTTCGATACCATTACCATAGCAGGACGCAGTAAACGACCGTTTAACGTGTACCCTTTTTGCATAACTGCAAGTACCGTATTAGGTGCTACATCATTGCTTGGTTGAATTGACATCGCTTGATGGAATTCTGGATTAAACTGCTCACCTTGTGGGTTAACAATTTCTACACCAAACTTAGACACGGCATCGTTGAAGCTTTTTACCGTCATCTCGATACCTTCAAGTACAGGCTTAAGCTGCTCATTTTCTTTGTCAGAAAACTCAATCGCACGCTCTAAATTATCAATCACGGGTAATAATTCGTTAGCAAACTTCTCAAGTGCAAACTTGTGAGCTTTTTCAACATCTTGTGCGGCACGGCGACGCATGTTTTCAACATCTGCTGCGGCACGTACAACACTGTCTTTTTGATCATTTATAGTTTGCTTTGCAGCTTCTAGTTCACTATAAAGTAGTGCAATTTCAGCTTCAGGGCTTAGTTCTTCGCCTTCAACTTGCTCTGCTGCTTCAACGGCTGCGTCAACATCCGCTTGCATTTGTTCAAATTCTTCGTTTAGTTCAACTTCTTGCTCTGGTGATTTTGTCTGCTCAGACATAGCTTAAATGCTCCAATTCTTTACAACTGCGGTAATTATGGGGATTGAATAAAAAGATTCAAGAGGTTGATGACCCGATTAACTCAAATTCTTGGATGATTGCTTCAATTTGTGCTGATTTTGGACAAATAACACAAAAACGACTCTGATATTCGAGGTTATTAAAGTAAGGAAGGCTGATCACCATTAACTCATCACAATCGGTAAATGGAAGTTGTTCTGTGTTTAATACCGACAAACCGTTTCTAAATGCGAGCTTGTCTTCAACAAAATTTAGAAATGAGACGCCTATATTTAAGCTCGTTTGACAGTCTACTTGCTTATATAAATAGTTTTCACCTACCACAATACTGTTATCAGACCCCAGTTTCTGGCTCAATTGGCGAGTCCATTGGGTCAACGAGTCATGGCAGTTGCGCGGTGCAGTATTCGCCATTGCCTGCATACGGTAAAGACCTTCCATCAGAGTTTGTTGACTGAACACCGTATTAAGCCACGTTGCAAACTGATAGCGAACCGAATCACTGGCGTCCTCAGGTTTACTAATACAAATATTGTGACTTTGCCCTGCTCTATCAATCAGTAAAATAAGCCAATCACTGCCATCAAAGTCAAGTACTTCAACCCTAAAAACCAATTGCGAACTCACTTGCGGTAAACCAACACAACAACATACTTTATAACGTTGGCTCAAGCCGTGGGCCAGCTCAACAAGTTGTGCTTGTTGAGGTTGCCAATACGTCGCAATTTCGGGCAAAGAGAAAAATTCGGTTAACCAATAGTCAAACCCAGCATTTGTTGGCACGCGGCCTGCCGAGGTATGTGGCGAATAAAGCAACCCTTCTTTTTCAAGCCTTGCCATTGCATTTCGCACTGTGGCAGAGCACACAGCCATGCCCTTTTGCTTTGCTATGCGCGTTGAAGCCACTGGTTGGCCCTCGCCATTACAATATAGGCTCATTACGGCTGAAAAAATTTGTTGATCGCGGGGGTTTAATTTCATAATTCTTACATCTTGACTCTTGCCCTAAGATATTTGGGCACTGCAAGTTTATTTCAAGTTATTTTCAAAGCATTAATTTTTAATGTAATCTATCCCTATGAAATAGTTAAGTGCACGTACCATGGACTCACCGTTTAAAACCATAGGTTTAATTGGTAAACCTAACCACAGCGCCGCGGCCACAACGCTACAGCGATTACACACCTTTTTACGAGCGTTAGGTTTTGAGGTGCTCGTTGAGCAACGAACGGGTCGGCAATTAGAAGATGTGCCTGCAAACAACCTCGTTAAACTCGTTGAGTTAGGCGAGCGTGCTGATTTAGCCATCGTTGTCGGTGGCGATGGCAACATGTTAGGTGCTGCACGTGTTTTAGCGCGTTTTGACGTTGCAGTGATTGGCGTAAACCGTGGTAACCTCGGATTTTTAACCGACTTAAACCCAGAAGGTTTTGAAGCAAGTTTAGAGCAGGTTCTAAGCGGTCAATTCATTGAAGAAAAACGCTTCCTGCTAGAAGTAGAAGTATACCGACATGCTGAACTTAAAAGCGCAAATTCAGCGGTTAATGAAGCGGTACTCCATGCCGATAAAGTCGCTCACATGATTGAGTTCGAAGCCTTCATAAATAATGATTTTGTATTTTCACAACGCTCTGATGGTTTAATCGTATCTACACCGACGGGGTCAACGGCCTATTCTCTCTCTGGTGGCGGGCCTATTTTGACACCAGAACTGAATGCTATTTCGTTAGTACCCATGTTTCCTCATACTCTTTCGAGTCGCCCTTTAGTCGTTGATGCCGATAACGAGGTACGCCTTAAACTCAGCTTAGAAAATACCGACAGCTTACAAGTGAGCTGTGACAGCCACGTTGTTTTGGCCGTTTTACCAGGCGATGAAGTGGTTATCAAAAAAGCTGACAAACGGTTACGCTTAATTCATCCAAAAGAATATTCTTATTACAATGTACTGCGAAAAAAACTTAACTGGGGTAGCCGCTTATTTTAAACAGCAATTTTCTTCTTAAATAATTGCCAAGTGAAATCTATTAGCGCAAAATAATTCACTTTACCGTAGTACACATTTAAGGAACCTAAGCAAAAATGAGCTATATAGTTTTTCTTGCTCTTTTATTGTTGATCACTCTACTAGGCTGCTATTGGATCATCGAAAGCAACCGTCGCAAAGCGATAGAAGCCGAAAAAAAACGCTTTCATCAACGTGTAAAAGAGATCAATAACGACTTCAAAATTAAATTAATCGAATTTAGTGAAGCAAAGCTCATTCGCCCTAAAAATGTTGCACGTTTGAACCAAATCACCAGTAATTACTTTGTCGTTCAAGCTCACAACGAAGAAAATCTAACGCATTTAGAGTTTATTAGTGAGTTGTTTATCAGCACCATAATCATGGAAGCAAACAAAGCACAAAGCCCGCATGAACATGACCAACTTGCCGATAGATTACAATACTTTATGGCACAACTTCCTTATAATGGCATTGAATACAATAAAGCGTTTTATCAAGAAGTATTACCCTCATTAATTGAAGTTATTAAATACGCGCCACCTATTAATCAACATGATGACCCTGCGCAAAGCCAGAGTCCATCAATGCCTGATGAATTAAATCACGAAAAACAGATATCAGAATTAACAAAAGCATAAAAATTTAATTTGCAAAACCCGAAAACACTGTATAAATTAACAGTTAATTAGCTGGATGGATAAACAGTATGTTAATCGGGTTAGAAATTAAAAACTTTGCCATTGTAAGTAACTTGAGTACTGAGTGGCACAATGGCATGACAGCCATTACAGGTGAAACAGGTGCAGGGAAATCAATTGCTATTGATGCCCTATCGTTGTGTTTAGGCGAACGCGCCGATGCGGGTGCTGTTCGTCCAGGAACTGAGCGTGCAGAAATCTGCGCGCAATTCGATATTACCCAATTACCCCTTGCTCAACAGTTTTTAGAACATCACTTACTGTCTAATGCAGAAGGTGAATGCTTACTGCGCCGTGTTATTTGTAAAAATGGCCGGAGTAAAAGCTATATTAATGGCAGCCCTGTCACTGCTGCGCAGCTTAAAGAGCTTGGGCAATACCTCATTTCTATTCATGGTCAACACGCGCATCAGCATTTATTAAAAGCCGAGCATCAGCTGCATTTACTGGATGCATATGCTGGCCATACAAACCTGCTTTCCAATGTTAAAGAACGCTTTAAAGCCTATCAGGCGCTAGTAAAAGAGTTTAACCACTTAGAACAACAACAAGCGCAACAAGCGGCTCAAAAACAGCTACTTGAATACCAAGTTGCTGAATTAGACGAGTTTGCCTTACAACCCGGTGAGTTTGAAGAAATAGAAGCTGAGCACCATAAGTTAAGCCACAGCCAAACTATTTTAGAGTCGTGCCAACGTGAACTTCAGCACTTATACGAAAGTGATGAGCAAAGTGCATGCTCAATGCTGCAACACAGTGCACAGCAATTTGCTGAACTTGCCGGCTACGATGATAGCCTATCTAGCATTGCAGCGCTTTTAAGTGAAGCCGCTGTTCAAGTTGAAGAAGCAAGCCGTGAAATTCGCAGCTACGTAGATATAACAGATTTAGATCCTGCTCGCCTCGACGAAGTAGAAACTCGTTTAACTGGGGCAATGGATTTAGCACGCAAGCACCATATAAAACCGGAAGAGCTGGTAGAATTTCACCAATCAATTGCGCAAGAGCTTGCTTCAATTAGCTACAATAGTGACCGCTTAGCATCACTAGAAACCGAGATAAATACAGCCCTTGATGAATATAAAGACGCTGCACAGGTTTTAAGTGATAGCCGCCAGCGTTATGCCGAAACACTCAACACATTGATCAGCGATAGCATGGCTAACTTATCAATGGAAAATGGCCAGTTTGCGATTGATATTCAACAAACGAGTGATAAAGCCCCCAGTGCAATGGGGTTTGATACCGTGGCGTTTTTGGTATCGACCAACCCTGGGCAACCAATGCAAGCTTTATCGAAAGTTGCATCGGGTGGCGAGCTTTCGCGTATCAGTTTAGCGATACAAGTCATTATCGCCCAGCGCGTGACAACGCCAACACTCATATTCGACGAAGTCGATGTGGGTATTTCTGGCCCAACGGCCTCCGCGGTTGGCAAGTTATTGCGCCAGCTTGGCAAGTCAACCCAAGTTATTTGTGTTACGCACTTGCCACAGGTTGCTAGCTCTGGGCATCAGCAATTTTTTGTTGCGAAAGAAATTGCAAATGGTGAAACCTACACACAAATGAATAAGCTCAGTAAAGATGGACGAATAGATGAAATTGCCCGTCTACTCGCTGGCGATAATATTAGCAAAATGGCCAGAGCAAATGCGAAAGAGCTGATTAGTGCGCATGCATAACCACTCTCGCACTTAATGACATTAACGTTTTAGTAAGTAATTAAGGCTATTGTGCATAGCCTTTGACCGGATTATACAATGAATAAACAACGTAAGTTTGGGTTAGCAAGCGGGTTATTATTGAGCTTAAGCTCACCTTTACTGCACGCCTCTGTGTCATATACACCTGTCGTGTCACAAAATTATATGTTCGCTCTACTACAATGCACTTTATTTGCGTTTCCTATCGTGGCGCTGCTTTTGGTGCTATGGAGCCGATGGAAGCACCTAAGGTTTAAACAACGTTTACAAACATATTTATATGCTTCTGCAGCTATGATGCTCATACTGTTTGTAATAGTGAGCCAGCAATCAGAGACAATTTCTGTTTGGTCTGTTGTTGTAATGATTTGTCATTTTATCGTGGTAAGCCTTGCTTACTTTTTATTAAAACAACACAGCAATAAAGTAAAAAACACGCTATCAGGCTGCTGGTAGTCTGTTTTAACTTGTCGGGCTTTTTCTCTCATTTAAAAAAACCTACTGATTTTTAGCCATCATTACACATAGCTTTAAACAGGGTCAGTTAATAAGAATAAGCAATTATAATATTAGTAACGTAGTTAATATTGGTAACGTAGTTAATATTGGTAACGTAGTTAATATTGGTAACGTAGTTAAAGAAATTAGCGGGTAAGCGTAATGTTTACCCGCTGCTTATATTAGTCTTGAGTGACTATCTGCCAGTCGATACGATAATTAGTCACGACGCTGGTATACCCTTTTACTTTGAAAATATAGTCTCCAGCTTCTGTAACCGATAACTGTGCTGTTTCGGGGTTATCAAGTGTCGCAGAGCTTGCGAGGTCTTCTCCCTGACTGTTTGCTATTGAAAAATCAAGGTCTGCAAATGGTTGCCAACTTAAGACCGCAGTCACGCCCACAACATTATCAGGTACTGAAACTAAATGCTCAATAATGCTATAGGCTGGGTCAACACCAAGCCCTGCAAGATCTAAACTTACTGATGGTCCCATTGTACCCTCAATACTTGGCATTAACTGTGTAGTAAATGACACACCGGGCTGGGTGACAATACCGTCAAATTCGAATCGATCTAATGCGACTTGTCCTGATATAGTGCGCACTTCAAGTGTATGTGCTGAGTCGTCTAATTGGTTAATTGCCACGGTAATGGCTTCGCCTTTTTCACCACTGACGCTCAACGATTCATACTCGACCCCATCAACTAATATACTGACCTCTCCTCGGTTAGTTGCCGCAAAGTGTATTTTCGCACGCTCACCTTTAAAGCCAACATAAGCAATATTTCCAGGCCCTTTTGCTTTTGCCAGTGTGCCGTTATAAGCACTGCTATCCGTTGTTTCTGACCACTTGCCGGCAAAGTAGACTTTATCAGCAGTGTTGTCTGCTTGCTGCCAAGCACCTTGACTCGAAAATTCAGTGTCTCCAGCTAAAAACTGGCGCATATTACCTTCAGTTTGTAATGCAAGCTCAACTGCTTTTTTCACATTAATATGACCCGCCCCTACTTCGTGCGGTAAGTACTGTCGCCCTGTTTCATCAAACATGTCATCGGCACTGGCTTTTAAAATTTCGTCAATTTGATCAGGCGATAAATGCGGGTTTGCTTCAAGCAGCACAGTCGCAGCACCTGCAACAAAAGGGGTTGCCATCGACGTGCCACTCATCGTCGCATAGTAAACATAATAATCAGGGTTATCTAAATCGATGACCGGTCCTAAAGCGGGCAAAGGGGTATTGAGTGCTCGCGTCGAATATATGCTTGAGCCAGGTGCTGTAATGTCGGGTGTTTTAATCGCATCACCTGGCACACCACGGCTAGAAAAATCAGCCAGCATTCTATTCGGCGTGCCTGCTGCGACGTCAATAACCCAAGGAGCGACGGCATACACATTGAGGGTATCATCACCGTCGCCATCGTTACCCGCAGCAAAAGTGACAATCATGCCGCGTTTGTATGCCTCAAATGATGCTTTGTTCACAGGGTTATTAGGGTCGAAGTTACTTCCTGCTCCCCCTCCCCAACTATTTGTAATAACATCAATATCGTATTTGTGCTGGTTGGCTAATGCATAATCAAAGCCTTTTAAAGAATGTAAAATTGAAATGGCTTCACCAGCAGAAATACCGACAATCTTTGCATCTGGGGCAATGCCATCATGCAAATTAGCACGTGTAGGATCATTCGCAGATGCAGCGCCACTGCCCGCAACAGTGCCAGCAACATGGGTGCCATGTCCTGATGATGTATCGGTGTTTGGTAACCCTTCTATATCGGCGGTCAAACCGTATAAATCAAGATCGTTTATTAGTTTTACATTTTGAATGGTTTTATCACCGTAAGCTAAATCGGGATGTGTCGCATCGACTCCTGAATCGAGTACAGCCACAACGCCACCTTTGCCTGTAAATAAATAGTTATCATGTACAAAATGACCGCCAGTGATCTCACCCGAGTTATAGTTGTAATAGCGCAGTGGCGCATCATAATAAATACTTTCGATGGCAGGGTTATTTTGTAACTGTGTGACGAGTGAAGGAGTCAGCGTAGCGCCTACCATGGGTAATTCTTTTAAGGCTAAGTACGGTACACCGAGTGACTGCATTACATTATAAACCTGCTGTTTATCTTTAAAGCTTATAATGACTTTGATACTTGGTTCAGTAAGGCTTTGAGTTAGGCTTGTTGTTGATAATTTTTCTGCTAATTCTGGGCCTAGTAAGGCTTGTGCTTGGGTGGCAAAGCTGCCAACCATGCCAAGACCGATGAGTATACTAGAAAGTTTAGTTCGCATTGGTTTATCTCCTGGATTAGTTTGTTACTTTTTTGTAACTACAGAACATATACTCGCAGCGAGTGACACTCACCGATATAGGGGAAAACCCTCATAAGGCTTTAGGAATAGCCCCTGCGTACGCAATCAATATTTTACAGGCACAAAAAAAGCAAGCCCGCAGGCTTGCTTTAATGTCTATACAAAATTATGAACGGGGAGTATTGCAGATAGCTATTACACCTCTAGGTAATCCATAATTCCTTCTGCCGCATTGCGACCTTCAAAAATAGCCGTTACCACCAAATCTGAGCCGCGAACAATATCGCCACCAGCGAAGATTTTAGGGTTCGTTGTCTGATGGGTAAATTCACCTTGTTCAGGTGCATTAATACCACCCCAATGGTTAATTTCAACGCCATATGGTTCAAGCCAATCCATTTTGTGCGGTTTAAAACCAAATGCCATTAACACTTTAGTGGCTTCTATCACATGCTCTGAACCAGCCACTTCTTCAGCACGACGGCGGCCATTTTCATCTGGTTCACCCAGTTGCGTTTTGACCATTTTTACGCCTGCAACTTTACCTTGCTCGTCAACTACAATGCCTTTAGGTTGCACGTTAAAAGTAAACTCAACCCCTTCTTCGCGGGCATTTTTAACTTCACGTTTAGAGCCTGGCATGTTTTCTTCATCACGGCGATAAGCACATGTTACTTTGCTTGCACCTTGGCGAATTGACGTTCTTACGCAGTCCATTGCGGTGTCACCACCGCCCAATACAACCACTTTTTCGTTGGCCATATCAATATAAGCTTGCTTGTCTTCAGCGTAGCCCATAACACGATTTGTGTTACCAATTAAGAACGGTAAAGCATCATGTACGCCATCGGCATCTTCATTTTCAAATCCTGCGCGCATACTTTGATAGGTCCCTACGCCTAAAAAGACTGCATCATATTCAGCAAGAATTTCATCTAGGGTAATATCAACACCGACTTCCGTGTTTAGTTTAAACTCAACCCCCATTTCAGTGAAAATTTCACGACGCTTCTGCATCACTTCTTTTTCAAGCTTAAATGAAGGAATACCGAAAGTAAGTAACCCCCCTATCTCAGGGTGACGGTCAAATACCACCGGTTTAACACCATTACGCACTAGAATATCAGCACAACCTAACCCGGCTGGACCTGCACCAATAATCGCCACTTTTTTATCAGACCAAACCACATAAGACATATCTGGTTTCCAGCCCATTTTAAAAGCAGTGTCTGTAATATATTTTTCAATATTACCAATTGTTACAGCACCAAACTCTTCGTCAAGTGTACATGAGCCTTCGCATAAGCGGTCTTGTGGACACACTCGACCGCACACCTCAGGTAAACTATTTGTACGATGTGACAGCTCAGCCGCTTCTAATATACGGCCTGTACGAATTAGCTTTAACCATTGCGGTATATAGTTATGTACTGGGCATTTCCACTCACAATACGGGTTACCACAATCTAAGCAACGGTCCGCTTGTGAATTTACTTGCGTCTCAGAAAACGGCTCGTAAATTTCCACGAATGATTGTTTACGTGCCGAAATCGGTTTTTTACGCGGGTCAACACGTTGTACATCGATAAACTGGTATACATTTTCGCTCATACTACCCCCTTACTGAGCCTGAACACGAAGCTCTGCACTACTGCGTGCTCGGTGTCCGAGTAAACTTTTTACATCACTTGATTTTGGCTTCACCAATTTAAACATCGGAATGTATAAATCAAAGTTCGCTAAAATCTGCTCAGCGCGGTTAGACCCCGTTAGCTCTAAATGCTCTGCAATAAGACCACGAAGATGCTCTTGATGAGACGCTAAATCTTCCAGCGTAACAATTTCAACAAGCTCAGGGTTAATGCGTTTTTCAAAGTCATTGCTTTCATCAAGAATATAAGCAAAACCGCCCGTCATCCCCGCACCAAAGTTAATACCGACTTTGCCAAGGACACACACAACACCGCCTGTCATGTATTCACAGCCGTTATCGCCCACACCTTCTACAACCGCTTGCACACCTGAGTTACGAACAGCAAAACGCTCACCCGCACATCCTGCTGCAAACAATTTGCCGCCAGTAGCACCGTACAAGCACGTATTACCTGCAATGGTTGCTTTGTGGCTTTCAAATGATGATCCCATTGGTGGGCGAATGACAAGTTTGCCCCCTGCCATGCCTTTACCAACATAATCGTTAGCGTCACCCACCAACGTCATTTCTAGGCCTCCAGCATTCCATACACCAAACGACTGACCTGCAGTGCCGTGTAACTCTATAGATACAGGATCGGCAGCCATACCTTGGTTACCGTGCTTAGATGCAATGTATCCTGATAGCATCGCCCCCACAGAGCGGTCTGTATTACACACGCGGCTCACTAATGAAATACCCGATTTTTCATCAATTGCTTGCTTGGCTTTATCAAGCAAGGTTTCATTAAGCTGACCTAAATAGTGCGAGCTGTTTGGCGCACTGCAATACAAGGTTTCACCGGTTGGGTTGTTCGGCACAGCCACAACTGACGATAAATCAATTTTCTTTTGCTTCGGCGTTTTACCTTCAATCGCCTCAAGTAAATCTAAGCGACCAATTAAATCGGTTAAATGGGTTACCCCTAAGCTTGCCATGATTAGACGCGCTTCTTGTGCAATAAACTTAAAGTAGTTCATCGCCATTTCTGGTAAGCCATGGTAGTGCTTCTGACGAAGTGTATCGTCCTGCGTTGCTACACCAGTCGCACAGTTATTTAAATGACATATACGCAAGTATTTACAACCCAGTGCCACCATAGGACCCGTACCAAAGCCAAAGCTTTCAGCACCTAAAATAGCGGCTTTAATAATATCGAGACCGGTTTTCAAACCACCATCCGTTTGTAATCTAATACGGTGGCGTAAGCCATTTTCAACCAAAGCTTGTTGTGTCTCAGCTAGGCCCAACTCCCAAGGACTGCCTGCATATTTAACAGAAGTAAGCGGGCTTGCACCTGTACCACCGTCATAACCCGCAATCGTAATGAGGTCTGCATAGGCTTTTGCTACACCCGTTGCAATCGTACCGACACCGGGTTCAGACACTAATTTCACTGAAATTAGAGCTTCAGGATTCACTTGTTTCAAATCAAAAATTAGCTGGGCTAAATCTTCAATAGAGTAAATATCATGATGCGGTGGCGGTGAAATCAACGTTACACCCGGTACTGAGTAACGCAGTTTAGCGATATAAGGCGTTACTTTTTCACCCGGTAACTGACCTCCTTCACCGGGCTTTGCACCTTGTGCTACTTTAATTTGAATCACATCAGCACTGCGTAAATAATGCGGTGTTACACCAAATCGGCCTGAGGCGACCTGTTTAATACGTGAATTTTTCTCGGTGCCATAGCGAAGTTTATCTTCACCCCCTTCACCTGAGTTAGAACACCCACCTAAGCGGTTCATGGCAATAGCCAATGCTTCATGTGCTTCAGGTGATAGTGCACCAATACTCATTGCCGCCGAGTCAAAACGCTTATACAGCTCTGTTGCTGGTTCAACATCATCGATACTGATTCCGGCATCAGGAATTTTAAGCGCCAACATGTCACGTAAATTTGTGATTGGGCGGTTATTAACTAAATCAGCGTAGGCAACGTAATCACTGTACTCACCCGAGCGCACTGCTTTTTGCAGAGTTTGGATCACATCAGGGTTGTAAGCATGATATTCACCACCGTGAACATACTTTAATAAACCACCATGGCTTAATAACTTGCGCTTACTAAATGCGAGCTTATGAAGCTTACGTTGATCATCATCAAAGTCAGTAAAACACGCACCTTTAATACGGCTTGCTACACCATTGAAACAGGTTTCAATAACCGCTTCTGACAAACCAACCGCTTCAAACAGCATCGAGCAACGATATGAGGCAACTGTACTGATCCCCATTTTCGACATGATTTTGTAAAGGCCTTTGTTGATCGCATTACGATACGCCAACGTGACTTCACAATAGCTCTTGTTAATAATCTTTTTATCGCTCATTGCAACCAGCGATTCATAGGCCAAATAAGGGTAAATCGCCGTCGCACCAAAGCCTAATAACACAGCAAATTGATGAGCATCTCGCACGCTACCTGATTCAATAATGATGTTTGATTCACAACGTAAGTTATTATCAACTAATCGTTTTTGAATTGATCCTACCGCCATTGCAGCAGGAATGGGTAGGTGCGTTTCACTAAAGTTACGGTCACTCAAGACTAACATCACACACCCTGATGCGGCTTTTTCTTGCGCTTCGTCACAAATACGTGTGATCGCTTTTTCAAGGCCTTCTTCGGCTGTGTAAGTAATATCGATTTTGCAGTAGCTGTAATGCGCTTGGTCAGCACTTAACAGCTGTTTCATGTCTGCGTACATCAAAATCGGTGTTTCAAATTGCAGACGTTTCGCATGACCCGTGGTTTCATTGAACACGTTTTGCTCACTACCAATACACGTGGCAAGTGACATAACATGATTCTCACGCAGAGGATCAATCGGTGGATTGGTTACTTGTGCAAACTTTTGACGGAAGTAATCAAATAATGAACGGTGCCCTTCAGACAGCACGGCAAATGGGGTGTCATCACCCATTGAGCCCGTTGCTTCTTGACCGTTTTCGCCCATGACACGAACAACACTGTCGAGTTCTTCGTTAGTAAAGCCAAACATTTTTTGATATTTCAGCAGTGTTTCGTCATCAAACGAGCGATTACCTGCATCTTTTTCAGCCAGTTTTTCGAACGGAGTCAAACGCTTAACGTTAGCTTCTAGCCACGCTTTATACGGGTGACGTGATTTAAGATCTTGGTCAATTTCGTCAGAGTGCCAAATTTTACCTTGGTGAGTATCAATTACTAATAATTCACCCGGACCAACTCGTCCTTTTTCAACCACTTCGTCTGGCGCGTAATCCCAAATACCCACCTCAGAAGCAAGCGTAATAAATCCATCTTGCGTAATGACATAACGCGCTGGACGAAGGCCATTTCGATCAAGGTTACAGGCCGCAAAACGACCATCAGACATAACAATACCAGCAGGGCCATCCCATGGTTCCATATGCATAGAGTTAAAGTCGTAGAAAGCACGTAAATCGTCATCCATGGCTCGGTTTTTCTGCCATGCAGGCGGAACAAGCATACGCATCGCACGGAATAAATCCATACCACCCGCTAAGAACAATTCAAGCATGTTATCTAAGCTTGATGAATCAGAGCCACTTTCGTTGACAAATGGGGCTGCTGATTGCAAATCAGGGATCAGTGGAGATGCAAATTTATAAGCACGGGCACGTGCCCACTGGCGGTTACCTTGGATGGTATTAATTTCGCCGTTATGCGCTAAATAGCGGAACGGCTGCGCCAATGGCCAACGAGGTTGTGTATTGGTAGAAAAACGCTGATGAAATACACAAATCGCACTCGTCATGCGCATGTCAGCTAAATCGAGGTAAAAGTTCGGTAAATCCACAGGCATCATCAAGCCTTTGTAAACCGTTACCAAGCCAGACAAGCTCGCAATATAGAAATGCTCATCATTTTCTAGACGCTTTTCTGCACGGCGACGCGCAACATACAAACGACGCTCTAAATCTTTTGGACGCCAGCCCTCAGGTGCGCTGACAAAAATTTGTTCAAAGCCAGGTAGTTGTTTTTTTGCAATTGGCCCTAAACAAGATGCGTCTGTCGGAACGACTCGCCATCCTTGAATATTTAAGGTTTCTTTTTCGAGCTCTTCACTCAAAACATCTTTAGCAGTCTGTGCAAGCACGGGATCGGCATTTAAAAACACCATGCCGACTGCGTAGTTCTTCCCTAAATGCCAATCGTGTTCACTGGCAATTGCACGAAAGAAACTATCGGGTTTTTGCATTAATAAACCACAGCCATCACCTGTTTTACCATCAGCAGAAATACCACCACGGTGTTCCATGCGATCTAGGCCTGTGATTGCGGTTCGAATCAAGCGATGACTCGCCTGACCATTGACCTGGGCGATTAAGCCAAAGCCACAATTATCTTTTTCTAATTTTGAGTCGTATAACATAGACCCCTCCCCTTGCTACAACGACTAGCGGTTCAGTCTTTTGTGACAGTGCTAGCAGACGAACAAAACTATCGCCAAATAAACCATGAGTCAATAGAGTTTTGAATACATATTCATATTTATGAATATTTCTCACTTGAGGACGCACTTTAAAGTCTATGCTATTTTTTTACATTTAGACGCTATTTAACCATTATTTTTTTATGACACTGGTGTCAATTTTAACAGTTTGTAAAAAACCATCCTGAAAACGGATAGTTTACGTTAACGTAAACTGACAATTCATTTTGCATAGATATTCAAATCATGCATAGTAATGCAGTTATTTTGCGCTCTCTCAGCTGTTAGCTGCTTAAATATTTACCAATACATTAAGCTTAGTTACAAATAGCACTTTTTTAGCAGCCGACCTTAGTCTTACTTACCTTTAGGTGTTTACCTCTGCGTCAACCAATGCACTTTAAAAAGTGTCCGCTACGGACACTTTTTCTGTCCGCGGACAGAATAAAAACCTCAAATAAAAATAAAAACATTAAAAATCAGTAAGTTAAATATTGGCACACTATTGGTATAGATAGGTCATTATCGAATTAGAGGATCGAAACATGTTCACTATGAGTTTGTTTATGACATCACCACTTACCATGATTGCCATTGGCTTCATGATTATATTTTTTGAGAATCGTAAGGAAGTATGATGATTAAAGATACCAGTGCCCAAGATATAACCGTGGCTAAAAAAAGAAACATTAAAAAACCACTGTTGTTCACTGTGAGTGTTCTTATTGTGAGTGCCCTTGGCTTTCAAGCACTCTTTGCGAGCAACGATGGGAGTGTGTCTGTTGATAAAGCCAGCTTACAAATAAGTGAAGTGACTCAGCAAACCTTAATTAGAGATGTGGCAGCAAGCGGGAAAATTGTCGCGGCTAATGCACCTAAAGTTTACAGCCCCGAGCGCGGCTTTGTCGATCTTAACGTAAAGGCTGGCGACAGTGTTGAAGTAAACGAAATTATTGCTGTGGTTAAAAGCCCAGAGCTTACCAATGAATTAAAACAACAACAATCTGTGTTGGCGCGTTTAGATGGTGAATTACAACGAAAGCAACTTGAAGCACGTAGACAAAAATTAAGCTTAACAAAAGCACTTGATTTGGCACAGGTAGAGCTAAATGCCGCTGATAGAGAAAACCGCCGTGCGCAATTATCTATCGAGAAGCACCTTATAAGTCAGATCGATTTAGAAAAAGCCGTAGACGATTTAGCCCGCGCGAAACTCTCCTTCAAGCATGCAGAACAAGAAGTCAGCCTTGCTAAAGACACACTGGCATTCGAGCTAAAAGCTGCAGAGCGAGACCTTGCTCGTCAACAACTCATTGTGGATGACTTATTACGCCAAGTTAATGAGTTAACAATTAAAGCCAGCGTCAGTGGCATTGTCGGTAATTTACTCGTGCAACCTAAAGAAGCGGTTACACAAAGCCAACCATTAATGACACTGGTTGACTTAAGTAATTTTGAAGCACAGTTGCAAGTACCTGAAAGCTATGCCAATGAGCTAGGCCTTGGCATGCAAGTAGAGTTAACTCTCGGTGCCCGCCAAGTCATGGGGACATTATCAGCAATCTCGCCGGAGGTGAATAACCGTGAAGTCACAACACGTGTTCGCTTCGATAAAGAAATTACCGGCATTCGCCAAAACCAACGTTTAACCGCACGCATTCTTTTGGAGAACCGCGACAATGTTTTACAAGTTAAACGTGGTGCGTTTTTACAACAAGGCGGTACCCGCGCCTATAAAGTAGACGGCGACATGGCCTATTTAATCGATATAAAAACAGGTGCTAGCAGTATCAATGCCGTTGAACTGTTAGAAGGGGTAAAACCAGGCGATAAGCTAATCATCTCTAACTACGACCGTTATAAACAAGCACCGACTCTCGTATTACGCTAACAGCAACAAGGAATAATTATTATGCTTACAATGAACAACATCAGCAAAGTGTATCAAACAGACATGGTACAAACTCATGCATTACGTGATTTCAATCTCCATGTAGAAGAAGGTGAATTTATTGCTGTTACTGGCCCGAGTGGTTCAGGCAAAACGACCTTTTTAAATATTGCCGGTATGCTAGAACCGTTTTCAGAAGGCCAGTATCTTTTAGATGGTATTGATGTAGGTGGTCTTAACGATAATCAGCGTGCTGATTTACGGAACCAAAAAATAGGCTTCATCTTCCAGGGGTTTAATCTGATACCCGATTTAAATCTATACGAAAATATTGAAGTACCTCTGCGATATCGAGGAATTAAAGCTGCTGAGCGTAAACGTCGTATTGAACAATGTTTAGAGCAAGTAGGTTTAGCGTCACGTGCTAAGCATTTACCGCAACAACTTTCAGGTGGGCAACAGCAACGCGTGGCTATTGCCAGAGCACTTGCGGGTGAACCCCGTTTTTTACTTGCCGATGAACCAACGGGTAACCTAGACAGCTTAATGGCGCGCCAAGTAATGGAATTGCTCGAACAAATTAATCGTGATGGCGCCACCATTGTCATGGTTACTCACGACCCTGAACTTGCCCGAAGAGCCCCGCGTAATATCCAAGTGGTGGACGGTCAACTTGCCGATTTCACGCTTTACCAAGGCACGCAAAACCTCAAAGCGGCAGGAGTATAGTCATGTTCCTTCATTATCTAGATTTAAGTTGGCGAAGCTTTAAGCGCACGCCCTTAGTGAGTTTTTTAATGGTATTAGCGATTGCCATTGGCATTGGTGTAACGATGACGAGCTTGTCGGTGTATCACATGATGTCTGCCGATCCGATCCCGCAAAAGAGTAGCCAACTATACAGTGTGCAATTGCAAATAATGGACGAGGGTTCAACTTGGTGGACAAAAGATAATTTACCAATGCAATTAACCTATCAAGACGCGGTTAATTTAAATAAGGCAGAAGCCGGTGGTAAGCGCGTCACGATGGTGCGCACTGGGTTTTCTGTTTATTTAGACTCCGATACCGTAAAACCATTTATTGGTCAGGCGCGTTTAACAACCCCCGACTTCTTCGACATGTTTAACTTATCATTTTTATACGGTGGCGTGTGGAGTCAGCAACAAGAAGCAACTGCTGCACCCGTAGTCGTTATCAGTAAAAAGCTCAACGACAAACTATTTGCGGGAGAAAACTCTGTTGGCAAAATTATCTTCCTTGATGATGCAAGCTATGAAGTGGTTGGGGTTATGGATGACTGGAATATTACGACCAAATATTACGATTTAAATAACGGCGCATTTAATAAAACCGAACAACTCTACCTGCCTTTTAGCTTATTAAAAGCACGTGAGCTTGAAAACTGGGGCAATACAAACGGTTGGAAGCACGAAAAAACCAATACGTTTAACGACAAGCTTAATTCTGAATTAGTTTGGCTGCAATTTTGGGTCGAACTAAAAACACCCGCAGAAAAGCAAGCGTATGAAGATTTCTTAATGGCTTATATGCAAGAACAGCAAAAGCGTGGTCGCTTTAACCGCGAAAAGCTTGAAGCGAAATTGCGTGATGTAAACGAATGGGTGGAATACAACAATGTGGTAAGTGAAGATAACGAAATTCTCGTTGGCCTAAGCTTTATGTTTTTAGCGGTATGTTTGGCAAATATTCTAGGCTTATTACTGGCTAAATTTCTTCGCCGTGCGCCAGAGGTTGGCGTACGCAGAGCTTTAGGCGCAAGCAAACGCCAAATTTTCTTTCAACACATTGTCGAAGTGGCCATGCTCGGATTTTTAGGTGGTATTTTCGGGGTTATTTTAGCCCAAGTGGGACTTTTAGGTGTGCGCCAAAGCTACAGCTACTATCAAAGCTTAGCCACCATGGATTTAACCATGTTACTTAGCGCCCCTGTAATAGCAATTAGCACCTGTGTAATCGCAGGTCTTTACCCTGCGTGGCTGGTGTGTAAAACCAACCCTGCTATATACCTTAAGAGCCAATAAGGAACTGTGTTATGTTAGAAATTAAACCTATATTTCATGCCTTATGCCGCTCAAAGGTTGGGGCTATTCTGTTACTAATTCAAATTGCCATTACCACAGCAATCGTCAGTAACGCCGCGTTTATTATTCAAGATAGAATTAGCTATTTAAGCCAAGAAACAGGCTACCCAGAACAAGACATTTTTATTTTTAATGTGATGATGTTCGGCCAAGACACCTCGCCAAGCCAACAATACGAGCTTGATGAAGCTATGTTACGTCAAATTCCAGGGGTGGTTGATGCTGCTTACTCTAGTACCACACCTCTTTCGGGCAGTGGTTCATCATCTGACTTTAGTTTAAAACCGGCACCACAAGAGAGTAAATCAGCACGTAGCTCATATATGTTTATCGACGAGCACGGCATTAACACGTACGGTGTTAACTTAATTGCTGGGCGTAATTACAGCGAAGACGAAGTGATCGTAACAGAGAATTACGATGAGCTTTCGAAGGTCATCGTGGTGAGTAAAAGTCTATCTGATGAGCTTTTCCCTGATGGTAATGGCTTAGGTCAATCTATTTACTTTGGTGATATTCCTTTAAAAATTATTGGTATTGTCGATGTAATGAAAGGCCCATGGCTTAAAGATAGTCGCCCAGATAATGTGGCATTAATTCCGTTCATTAAAGCAGGTAGCAATGCACGCTTTGTCGTAAGAACAGAGCCTGGGCAACGCCAGTCTGTAATGAACCGTGTTGAAGAAGCCATGCTTAAAAACTACAACAAACGCGTTATCTCGCGCATTCGCGGCCTTGATGAAGACAAAGAGCAGTACATGGCTGAAGACACGCTTATGATGCGTATGTTAATTGTTTTAATCACAATTTTAGTGTTGGTCACTGCGCTGGGTATCTTTGGTCTTACACTCTTTAATATTAGTAAACGCACGAAACAAATTGGGACTCGCCGTGCTCTTGGAGCAAGAAAGTCCGCCATTATTAGCTACTTTTTAGTCGAAAATGCCATGATTTGCAGTGTAGGTTTAGTAATAGGCATGATAGCAGCGATGTATTTAGGCCAATTACTGATGCAACATTTCTCGATTGCTCAGTTAGATGTGCGTTATGTAATTGCCACTGCAAGCGCTGTGTTTATTATGAGTTTGCTTGCGGTTCTTGCGCCAGCCAAACGAGCTGCGAACATTTCACCCAGCATTGCAACACGCACCATTTAGTTCTCCCAAGCTATGCTACACTGGATTTACAGTGTAGCATTTATAAGTACACACTTAAGTTGGCTCTTGCACCGGACTTACTTAACATATTTAGGAAAACAGCAAAAAAATAATAATATGGAAAAAATACTTATTGTTGATGACAACCCCGCGATATTAGACGCCTTGTCATTATTATTAGAGATCCACAATTATACCGTGGTTACTGCAAGCACCCCATTTGAAGCAATCCAAGCAGTACAGTACCAGCGTATTTCATTAGTTATTCAAGATATGAACTTTACCGCCGACACCACCTCGGGTGAAGAAGGCAAGGCGCTGTTTTATGACTTACGCGATATAAACCCATTACTGCCTATTATCTTAATCACCGCATGGACCGAGCTTGCAACAGCTGTTGAACTTGTAAAGGCGGGTGCCGCAGACTATTTACCAAAGCCGTGGGACGATACAAAACTGCTTACTTGTATCAATAATTTACTCGAACTTGGTAAAGCGAAACAACAAAATGAAACTTTCGCACGCCACCAGCAAGAACGCGAAGATTCCATTAAAACTGCCAACCTTGTCGGCCTTATTTATAAAAGCACAGCGATGGAGCATATTGTTAATCTTGCTATTCAGGTGGCAAAGTCAGACATATCAGTGCTTATCACTGGCCCAAATGGCAGTGGCAAAGAGCGCATAGCACAGATAATCCAAGCCAACTCTCTGCTTGCAGACCATCCTTTTATCACTGTTAACGCCGGTGCATTGCCAAATGAACTCATTGAAGCTGAATTGTTTGGCGCTGAAGCTGGCGCGTACACAGGTATCACCAAGCAACGCATTGGCCGTTTTGAAGCCGCCGATGGGGGCACATTATTTTTAGACGAAATAGGCAACCTACCGTTGTCCGGTCAAATGAAATTATTACGTATTCTGCAAACTGGTGAATTTGAGCGTTTAGGATCAACGCAAACTCGAAAAGTAAATGTGCGGGTTATATCAGCAACAAACGAAGATTTAACGCACGCGATTAAAGCGGGTCATTTTCGGGAGGACTTATATTATCGTCTCAATGTTATTGAGTTAAACCTGCCTAGCCTAGCTGACAGACCCGATGATATTCTTGCCCTAGTGGCACACTTTTTACCACATCGCAGTGTGTCTCTAAGCACCGAGAAAGCCCTGCTTGCCCATCCGTGGCCGGGTAATGTACGTGAACTTGAAAATGCGTGTAAACGGGCTGCCGTATTAAAACCAACTGGCACTATTGAACTTGCCGACTTTGGCTTAAACGTCGATACCACTAAAGCCACATCAATAAAAAGTGAACCGACAAAGCACGATATTGAACTGGCAATGCGCGAACACCAAGGGGTGATTGCTAAAGTTGCGCGACATTTTGGTCTTAGCCGACAAGCGCTGTATCGCAGACTCGATAAATTTAAGATAGATTACTAATGTTAAGAAATAAGATTATTCTATTGTGTGTTGTTGCAGCGGTAGTCCCTCTATTACTGGTAAGCTATTTTGCTGCTCTTCCTGGATTATATACTTTGCTTGCGGTCATTGGTTGCGCCTTGCTAGCTGGCCTTTTGGCGTACCAGTTAAGCCGCCCTTTAGCTGACGGTATTGCGTCTCTTGAATCTGGATTGCTTAACTTTAAAGACGGTGAACTGGCCACCCTTTTGGCCTATGATAGCAAAGATGAACTGGGTGACTTATGCCGACTTTATAACCAAACAGCAAAGCAACTTCGCCAAGAAAAGCAATGGATATACCAGCGTGAATTAATGCTCGACAAAGTACTGCAAAGCTCGGAGCAAGCGGTGCTACTTATTAACGATCAAGGTTTTATTGTTTACAGTAATCACAGTGCTCGTAGCTTGTTTGAAGCAAAATCAGCTATCGAAGGACTTAAACTAGAAAATGTGATTAGTACCTGCTCTGAACAACTGACACGTGCTATCAACAAAGGGATTGATGGCTTATTTACCCTCGATAAAACGGAACAAGAATCACAAACTTGGCATATGGCAACGGGCCGCTTATTACTTAATAATCAATACCACCAACTGTATGTGTTCAAACAGCTCACACGGGAACTCAGCCGCCAAGAGGTTGAAGTATGGAAAAAAGTAATCCGTATCATCAGCCACGAACTCAATAATTCGCTGGGCCCAATGTCATCAATGCTCCACAGCGCACAATTATTAACAAAAGAAGTCGACGAGCCACGTTTAAAACGCGTATTCACCACCATTGAAGACCGTATCAAACACCTTAATGAATTTGTTCAAGGCTATGGTAAATTTGCCAAATTACCCACCCCACAGTTATCAGCGATTAACTGGCCATCGATCGTCGAGCAATTAAAAAGCCAATGGCAAGTCAATATTACTCTTGGCGATAACGTAAACACACAAGCCGATCATACTCAGCTTGAGCAACTGCTGATTAATTTATTAAAAAATGCGTACGAATCGGGTACTAAACCTGAAGACATCAGTCTGAGTATTCAACAAGAAATGGCCAGCACCCACATTACTGTGAGCGACAGAGGCAAAGGCATGAGCGAAACTGTAATGGCGAATGCACTGATCCCCTTTTACTCCACTAAATCGACAGGCAGTGGTTTAGGGCTAGCGTTGTGCCGAGAAATAGTTGAAGCACATCACGGGCAAATTAGCCTTCACAACCGCGAGCAAGGTGGCTTAAGTGTGCATGTGATTTTAGCGCAATAAAAAAGCCGCTTATGCGGCTTTCTCGGCAAACTAAGTAAGATTACTCAGCGTCTTGTTCTTTGTACTTTGCAGCTGTTTCTGTGATTAATGGTTGTAATTCACCACGTTGAAACATTTCGATGATAATGTCACAGCCACCAATTAATTCACCTTCAACCCAAAGTTGTGGGAATGTTGGCCAATTAGCGTAAGCAGGTAACTCTGCACGAATATCTGGATTAAGAAGAATGTCAACGTAAGCAAACGGTTCACCACACGCCATTAAAGCTTGTGATGCTTGAGAAGAAAAACCACAGTTAGGTAATTTTGGTGATCCTTTCATGTATAAAAGGATTGGGTTTTCAGAAATTTGCTGTTTAATTTTATCGATGGTTTCCATTTACAACCTCAAAAGACATTGACTTACTACACTGGCCTTGAAAAATATTCACTGTGGCCTCAGATATATAACTTAAAATGGACTATCACAGTCACAATTTTAAAGAGTCTTTAGCAATAGCATTGCTGTTTGCTAAAACTTGAGTAAAATACTCAACAATTATAGTAACACTATAATACCATTTGGTATAGGTGAGTACGCTGTTTACCTCGCTATTACCTATAACTGAGTGGACTATCAACCAAGAAGATGGAGATAAAAAATGGCATTTGAACTACCGTCACTACCATACGCAATCGATGCATTAGAGCCACATATTTCAAAAGAGACTCTAGAGTTTCACCACGGTAAACACCACAACACATACGTTGTAAAATTAAACGGTCTGATCCCAGGCACTGAATTCGAAAACAAATCTCTAGAAGAAATCGTTTGTTCTTCAGAAGGTGGTGTATTTAACAATGCTGCGCAAATCTGGAACCACACATTCTACTGGAACAGCCTATCTCCAAACGGTGGTGGCGAACCAACTGGCGCTATTGCAGACGCTATCAACGCTAAATGGGGTTCTTTCGAAGCATTCAAAGACGCGTTAAACGACAAAGCTGTAAACAACTTTGGTTCAAGCTGGACTTGGTTAGTTAAACTAGCTGACGGCACACTTGATATCGTTAACACATCAAATGCTGCTACACCATTAACTGATGAAGGTGTTACACCAATCCTAACTGTGGATCTGTGGGAACACGCTTACTACATCGATTACCGTAATGTTCGTCCTGATTACCTAAAAGGTTTCTGGGCACTTGTTAACTGGGATTTCGCGAACGCTAACTTCGCTTAATTCTGTTTAACTTGCAGTAATTAAAAAAAGACGCTCCGGCGTCTTTTTTATTGCCTTTTTTATATCACTGTTCAGCCGCAGCCCAAGCGCCATAATAAATGCGTACCAAGATGATCTTTTTTCAATTAAATTCTTAATTTTCTTGCGCAAAAATTCAAAATCGTGACTAAGCTTTAATTAACCTTTGCTTTTTTCTTAATCTAATTACACGTCATTTTAGCGGGTTTTCGGAGGTCTCTATGAGTATTTTTGAGCATTACCAATCACGATACGAAGCAGCGCAAGAAGAAGAATACAGTATTGAGGAATTTCTCGAGATCTGTAAGAAGGACAAATCAGCTTACGCAAGCGCACCTGAGCGCCTGTTAATGGCCATTGGTGAGCCTGAAATTATTGACACATCGACCGATGCGCGGCTCAGCCGATTATTCTCCAATCGTGTCGTTGCGCGCTACCCAGCATTTCACGATTTTTATGGTATGGAAGACGCCATTGAACAAATCGTTTCTTACTTAAAGCATGCTGCGCAAGGTTTAGAAGAATGTAAGCAGGTATTGTATTTACTTGGCCCTGTGGGCGGGGGTAAATCATCTATTGCCGAAAAACTAAAATACCTGATGCAACAAGTGCCTATTTATTCAATAAAAGGGTCCCCTGTCAATGATCACCCTCTCGCTTTGTTTGATCCAAACGAAGATGCTGAACTACTCGAGAAAGAATACGGCATTAAGCCTCGCTATTTAAAAACAGTGATGTCGCCGTGGGCAGCCAAGCGCTTAAGTGAGTTCAATGGTGATATAAGCCAATTTAGAGTGGTAAAACGCTACCCTTCTATTTTGAATCAAATTGCGATCGCCAAAACAGAGCCGGGCGATGAAAACAATCAAGATATTTCTGCTTTAGTCGGTAAAGTCGATATTCGTCAGCTTGAGCATTTTGCACAAAATGACCCTGATGCTTACGCGTATTCAGGTGCACTTTGTTTAGCGAACCAAGGGTTGATGGAATTTGTGGAAATGTTTAAAGCACCTATTAAGGTACTCCACCCGCTACTCACGGCCACCCAAGAAGGTAACTATAATGGCACCGAAGGTATTAGTGCCCTTCCCTTCAACGGCATGATTTTAGCTCACTCGAATGAATCTGAGTGGCAAACATTTAAAAATAACAAAAACAACGAAGCATTTTTGGACCGTGTTTATATTGTTAAGGTACCTTACTGCTTACGCGTTTCTGAAGAAGTGAAAATCTACAACAAACTTCTTGAAAACAGTGAACTTCACGATGCGCCATGCGCACCAGGCACATTAAAAACATTGGCACAATTTACCACTCTTTCACGTATTAAGGAGCCAGAAAATTCAAGCATCTATTCAAAAATGCGTGTCTACGACGGTGAAAGCTTAAAAGACACCGACCCGAAAGCGAAGTCATACCAAGAATACCGTGATTATGCGGGTGTTGACGAAGGTATGACTGGGCTCTCTACACGTTTTGCCTTTAAAATTTTATCGCGAGTGTTCAACTTTGATACCACAGAAGTCGCAGCAAACCCTGTTCACTTGTTTTATGTTTTAGAGCAGCAAATTGAGCGCGAACAGTTCTCAGCCGATGTGGAAGAACGCTACCTAAGTCACTTAAAGGGCTATCTAATCCCGCAGTATGTCGAGTTTATTGGCAAAGAACTACAAACTGCCTATTTAGAGTCTTATTCTGAATACGGACAAAATATTTTTGATCGCTACGTAACCTATGCTGATTTTTGGATTCAAGATCAAGAATATCGCGACCCAGATACAGGCCAACTTTTTGATCGAGCAGCATTAAATGCAGAGCTCGAAAAAATTGAAAAGCCAGCAGGTATTTCGAACCCGAAAGATTTCCGTAACGAGATTGTCAATTTCGTACTGCGCGCACGTGCGCACAACCAAGGCAAAAACCCGCTTTGGACCAGTTACGAAAAACTTCGCACAGTGATTGAGAAAAAAATGTTCTCGAACACCGAAGATCTGCTTCCAGTTATTTCTTTCAATGCGAAAACTTCTGCCGAAGATCAGAAAAAACACGAAGACTTTGTCAACCGTATGGTTGAAAAAGGCTATACCCAAAAACAAGTACGTTTACTTTCTGAATGGTATTTACGCGTTAGAAAATCGCAGTAAAAAACGTTTGTTTCAAGGGGGTTGTTATGGCGCATTTTATAGACCGACGCCTGAATGGAAAAAACAAAAGTACGTTGAACCGTCAGCGTTTCATCAGGCGTTATAAAAAACAGATTAAAGAAGCCGTATCTGATGCCATTAATAAACGCAGCGTAACCGATACGAGCAGTGGCGAGAGTATTTCTATTCCACAGCGCGATATTAGTGAGCCTGTATTTCATCAAGGACGTGGGGGCGATCGGGAGCAAATACATCCAGGAAATGACCAATTCTCAACAGGCGATAAAATTAAACGCCCGCAAGGAGGCGGTCAAGGGGGTGGCAGTGGCGAAGGTGACGCAAGTGATTCGGGCGAAGGCCAAGATGAGTTTGTTTTTTCTATCTCTAAAGACGAGTATTTAGATTTATTATTTGAAGATTTAGAGCTGCCAAACTTACAGCAAAATCAACTTGATAAACTCGTGCAAATGAAAACGCATCGCGCTGGTTTTTGTAGCGATGGTATGCCCAGTAATATTGATATAGTGCGCTCATTACAAGGCTCGCTCGCTCGCCGTGTTGCAATGACAGCGGGCAAAAAACGACATCTGAGCGAACTTCAAGGACAATTAGCGCTTTTGAAAGCAGAGGAAGAGCCCGACAAAGCTGCCATTGCCCTGCTTGAGCGTCAAATTGAAGAGCTTGAAAGTCGCATAAAAGCCGTGCCGTTTATTGATAATTACGACTTACGTTTTCGCAATTACGAAAAACGTCCCCACCCGACGAGTAAAGCCGTGATGTTTTGCCTTATGGATGTGTCAGGTTCGATGGATCAAGCAACAAAAGATATGGCAAAACGGTTTTATATTTTGCTGTATCAGTTTTTGACTCGCAGCTACAAAGATATCGAAGTCGTGTACATTCGCCACCATACACAAGCGAAAGAAGTTGATGAGCAGGAGTTCTTTTACTCACAAGAAACCGGTGGCACTATTGTGTCGAGTGCGCTGAAATTAATGAATGAAATTATCGCTGAACGTTACCATGCAGATGAGTGGAATATTTATGCTGCACAAGCATCTGATGGTGATAACTGGGCCGATGACTCTCCTCATTGCGGTGAAATACTCCGCAATAAATTACTCAAAGCAGTACGTTACTATGCGTACATAGAAATTACGGCGCGTGCGCATCAAAGTTTATGGCGTGAGTATCAATCTATAGCACAAACACACGACAACTTTGCCATGCAACATATTCGTGGTGTAGAGGACATTTACCCTATTTTCCGTGAATTATTTAAAAAGAATCGTCAGCAGCAAGGCGCCGCATAGCCTTGCGAGTGAGGTAAAATATGGCCGATAAACGTATTAGTGACGGACCGGATTGGACGTTTGATTTATTAGCACAGTACCAAAGTGAAATTGAGCGAGTCGCAAAGATCTATAAGCTCGATACTTACCCGAATCAAATAGAAGTGATCACTGCTGAACAAATGATGGATGCTTACTCAAGCGTAGGCATGCCTATCGGTTATAGTCATTGGTCATACGGTAAAAAGTTTATTCAAACAGAGCAAAATTATAAACGCGGGCAAATGGGGTTAGCGTACGAAATTGTTATAAATTCAGACCCCTGCATTGCTTACCTAATGGAAGAAAACACCTTGCCAATGCAGGCTCTCGTGATGGCGCACGCGTGCTATGGCCACAACTCATTTTTTAAAGGTAATTACTTATTTAAAACCTGGACCGATGCAGGTTCTATTATCGACTACTTATTATTTGCGAAAAATTATATTGCGCGCTGTGAAGAGAAGTACGGTATTAATGAGGTAGAAAACCTTATCGACTCTTGTCATGCCTTAATGAACTATGGGGTTGACCGGTATAAGCGCCCGCAAAGAATTTCGCTGTATGAAGAGCAAAAGCGTCAACAAGAACGCGAAGATTATCTGCAATCGCAGGTGAATGAATTATGGCGAACTATTCCAACATCTCAACAAGAGTCGAAAAAACACGAGCGTCGATTTCCTGAGGAACCACAAGAAAATATTCTGTATTTTATAGAGAAAAATGCCCCGCTACTTGAATCATGGCAACGTGAAGTAATCCGTATTGTGCGAAAAATTTCACAATACTTTTACCCCCAAAAGCAAACGCAGGTGATGAATGAAGGTTGGGCAACGTTTTGGCATTATACGATTTTAAACCACTTGTATGATGAGGGAAAACTCACCGATGCCTTTATGCTCGAGTTTTTACAAAGCCATACCAATGTGGTTTATCAGCCGCCTTATAACAGCAATTATTATTCTGGTATTAATCCCTATGCATTGGGCTTTAATATGATGGTTGATATTCGCCGAATTTGTGAAAATCCCACTGATGAAGATAAAAAGTGGTTCCCTGAATATGCTGGAGCCGATTGGCTAGAAACCCTGCATTTTGCCATGCAAAACTTTAAAGATGAGAGCTTTATTAGCCAGTTTTTATCACCTAAAATTATCCGTGACTTCAAGCTATTTACTATTATTGATCATGAAAAAGAGCCAACCCTTAATGTCGGCGCGATACATGACGAAGTGGGCTATCAACAAGTACGTGAAACGTTATCTGCACAATATAACTTAAGTAATCATGAACCCAATATACAAATCTATAATGTTGATATTAGAGGAGATCGTTCTCTAACCTTACGCTATGTACCGCATAAAAACATTCCGTTAGCTGGCTCAAAAGATGAAGTGCTGAAACACCTTTACAGGTTATGGGGGTTTAAGGTAAAACTGGAACAAGAATCTTCAACCGGTGAAATTTCACTACTTGGTGAATGCCCAAAAAGTGATGCACGACACACAACAGAGTAGATCACATGGATAAAAAAATACTGGTCATCATCGACGCTATCGCCGATGCCAAAACCTCGATACTTCACGCCAAACAAAAAGCGAAGGGGGTTAGGCATATTGATATCGTCGCATTTAGCTATGAAGATACCAACAGTATTTTATTTTCGATTCCACCCGAAGAAGCACTTGCTATTCAGGATAAAGAATTAGGTAAAATTCGTGACACACTATCACCTTTAATTGACAGCCATTTAGAGCAAGGTAGCTACACATTCCAAACGCTTTGGCATGAAAGTCCTGAGCAGTGGCTTGCTAATGAGCTTGATACGTCAGCGTACGAGCTTGTGATTAAAACGCGTCATATTGATGCAGAAACACAGTTTAGTGAGCTTGATTGGCAGCTTATACGCTTCAGTCCCCTACCGCTTTATTTAGCTGCTGATAACAAGTGGAAAAACAATACTAATGTGCTCGCTGCGCTCGACTTAGGCAGTGAGAAAGCCACTAAATATCGTCTTAACGAAGCAATGATAAAAATGGGTCTAGCGTATGCCGCTGATTATGAAAGTGATTTTTTTGCTTGTTATACCGTGCATGTATCGCCCTTTTTACGCGATTTGGGGTTAGTTTTTTCTGATGAGCAAGTTATTAATGCTTATGAAAAACTCCCCAGTGCCCAACGCGCACTGATTGAGTCATATAACCTCAAAGAAAAGCTAGAAATTAAGGCAGGTATCGTCGAGCAAGTGATCCCCAGTATCGCCGCAAAACTCAGTGCAGACCTTGTAATAATGGGTACGGTGGGTAATACAGGAATTAAAGGGCATCTTATTGGTAATACAGCAGAAAAGGTTATGAAATTACTAAAAACGGATATTTTAGTGATCCCTCCTTTCGATAACTAAAGCCAGACTTAATATCAATTAGCTTAATTAGGTGGTCTATTTTGAGGCAATAAAACCGCGTTGATAACACGGCAAAAATGTCGTTATTTAGATGTTCTCGGCAATTGCGCATACATCCATGCAGTCGTAAATCAGACATTTTTAACGCAGGTAGCGACAGGTTTAATGCCTCAAAAAGATTAAGTCTTGTTTTGCAATTGGTGTCATAAGTCTGAATAAGCCGTCACTTTATTACGGCCATTTTGTTTAGAGTGGTATAAGGCTTGATCAGCTGCTTCAATCCACTTTTCATAACGCTCAAACTTTTTCTCATCAGAGCACGCAAAGCCAATACTCACCGTGAGTTTAATTTGTTTATCACCAAAATAAATTGACGAATTTTCAATAAGAGCACGTAAACGCTCTGCAAAGATCATTGCACCTTCATGATCCGTATCAAGCAAAGTTACGGCAAATTCTTCACCACCATAACGGCCTGCTAAATCAGTTTCACGTAATGTTTTTCTCAATAAATCAGCAATATGACGCAGTGCTTCATCACCAGCACGATGCCCATGCTCATCGTTAACGGTTTTAAAATGGTCGATATCAAACATTAATAACGTACTGCAGCCACCGCTTCTGGAAATACGCATGTATTCTTTACGTAGTTTTTGCTCCCAGAATCCGCGATTAGTTAGCTGTGTCAATGCATCAGTGCGACTCATTTGTTCGAGCTTCGCATTAACGTCTTCAAGTTCTTTTTTATTCACCGCTTCATCGGTCACATCGTAAATAATAATACAGATATGTGATACTTCGCCGGTCGTTGTGGTGAGCGGAATAAAGGTAGCATTTTGATACATATGATCCGCTTTACCGGTAATTGGACGGTAATTTTTAAAACGGAAAATATAGGGTTGCTGCTCCCAAATCGTGAACGAGCGATTATTAAGAATAAACACAGATTCAGACTTACTACGAAACCATTTTTCATCAATTGATGGAAAGAGATCAAATAAGTCTTTGTCTTTTACTGCGCTTGGCAATAAACCCGAATGGTTTTCCATAAAACCATTCCAAATGCAGACTTTATAGTCTCTATCAAGCACCACAAGGCCTACATCAACGGTATTAAACATATCCATTAACCAATGGAGTTCATTCATATTAAAATCGGCTGCAGGCATAGTTTAGTCTTCTAATAAATAAGCTACTTTATATTTTAAAGTTTTTAATGAGTCCTCAGTAAACAGCAACATAAGATCACAATTAATGTTGTGATTTTCAATGCCGTAACTGATCTCAATGGCGAGAGTTCGTTGCCAACGTGATTTATTGGCTTTAACCAAATCAGACACATCACAATGCTGACCTAACACCACCGGATGACCTTGACTAAAACGCATATCAAGTTGCTTTGACAGCCCACTCAAAATAGCGCCTATTAAGATGTTACTGACATCCATTAACAGTTCAAGCTCAACTTTATTGTTAAGCTCTCCTTCGTAATTCATTAACGAAGCAATTTCTTTAAAACTCGAATCATTTAACAGCAATAACGCTTCACCCGACACGCCACCGCCAATAAAGCCTTGGCACACACCTGACGTTGAGGCATTGGCATCAATCGACCGCAAGGCCATATCAAGCTCATTGACTTCAAGTACATTTACGTTCGGAATTGGAAGCTTTACAAACACATTCAATAAACGTGCTAATAAGTCCCCTGCTTGGCCCATAGCAACATTGGTGAGTTCTTGGTATATGTCACGTACATCGGGGTCGACTTGCTCACCTAGCTTATTTGCTAAGCGCTCCCGCATGGCTTTGTCTTTAATACCATGATGTTCAATAATGTTCGCGAGCTTTTCTGCTGAGCAGGGTTTCTGAATAAAATCGATTGCGCCAAGTTCAAGCACGCGTTGATGCGCATTTGGCTGGATATCGCCCGAGACGACAACGGTTAATACATGTAAGCCTTGATCTTGAATGGCTTGCAACACTTCATAACCATCCATTTCGGGCATATTTAAATCAAGAAATAAAATTTCGGGCTGTAAACGCTTAATTTGTTCAATACAGTGAATGCCGTTTTCAGCAAATTCGACTTTTATATCCCAATCATCAGGTAAAGAGCGCGCTAATTGTCTACGCGCTAATTTTGAATCATCACAAACTAATACCGATGTTGACATATATTCTCTCTAAATACGCACTTTTGAACTAGCTAATACAAAATGCACTAACTTTATTATTATTTTTATAAACAAAAATCGGACTACGCACACATGTTAATCAAACTACAGGTTATTTACAATTTTAAATTGTGGTAAACCTTGGAGCTATTGGTTCAGTATAATACACTGATGTTAAATGCGTTAATTTGAAGGAATGAAGTAATGTTGTTACGCCCTCTTATGTTTGCTCTTGGAGCAGTTTGTACATTCAGTTATGCCAATGATTTAGTAGAAAATAGTTTAGATGCTGGCAAAGTTTCTGCACAATCGAAACCCGTCACATTACTTGGACAAGGTGTTAAAGTAGGTCAGCAAGCCCCTAACTTCAAGGTCGTAGATGGTAATTTCACCCCTGTCACTCTCAACGACTATCAAGGGCAAGCCGTATTATTAAGTGTTGTGCCAAGCCTTGATACGGGCGTTTGCAGTATTCAAACAAAACATTTTAATGAAAAAGTAGCTTCTGAGTTTCCCAGCATTGCAATGCTAACATTAAGTGCTGATTTACCCTTTGCGCAAAAACGCTTTTGTAAAGCCGAAAATATCGATAAGGTCACGGCATTGTCTGACTCTGTTTGGCGTGACTTTGGTCAAAACTATGGTTTGATCATTAAGGATATGGGGTTATTAACCCGTGCAGTGTTCGTTTTAGATAAGGAACACAAAATCGTTTACAAACAACTTGTCGATAACCTCTCTAAAGAGCCCGATTACGACAGCGCAATTGATGCACTGAAAAAGCTATAACCTCAGCGATACTAAAAACAAAAAACCGCCAACAGGCGGTTTTTTTGCTTAGTTAATCCTAAGATTAACCAAGTAGTTCACCAAGTTGTTGGCTTACTGCTTCAACAGCTTGTGTACCATCCAGTTTGTGGTACTGAGTGTTACCCGCTTTTGCTTCAGCTTGGTAATAGTCAACAAGTGGTTTAGTTTGGTCGTGGTAAATACCTAAACGTTTACGTACTGTTTCTTCAGTATCGTCATCACGAATAATAAGGTCTTCACCTGTGATATCGTCTTTACCATCTACTTTTGGTGGATTGTAAACAACATGATATACACGGCCAGAACCTGGGTGTACACGACGACCGCCCATGCGCTCAACGATGATTTCGTCAGCAACATCAAATTCAATAACATGGTCAACAACCACGCCATTTTCTTTCATTGCATCAGCTTGAGGAATAGTACGTGGGAAACCATCTAGCAAGAAACCTTTTTCACAATCAGGCTTTGCAATACGCTCTTTAACAAGACCAATAATGATTTCATCAGATACTAATTGACCTGCATCCATTACTTTTTTAGCTTCAAGACCAAGCGGTGTACCTTCTTTGATTGCTGCACGCAGCATATCGCCCGTAGAAATTTGTGGAATACCGTATTTGTCCATCAAAAACTGAGCTTGAGTACCTTTACCTGCACCCGGCGCGCCCAAAAGAATAATGCGCATATCATTGTCCTCTGTGTGATACTAATCTTTAATTATGGTCGATCAGTGGAGTTTTGTTTTTAGAGCCTGAATTCTTCCACAACTGAGGCTATACCTCAAGTAACTTATACCAATTGCCTATATTAGCGGCAATAAAAAAGGAAGCTGGGCTTCCTTTTCTAATTCAAACTGTAAAAACGCTTACTTGCTTAAATCTAGCATTAGTTTATTCAAGCGAGTTACAAAGCCAGCAGGGTCTTTTAAGGTACCGCGCTCAGCCAGTAATGCTTGGTCAAGTAGGACATGTGACCACTGAGTAAACTTGTCTTCATCTTGTTCAACATTTAAATGCTTCACAAGTTGGTGCTCTGGATTAAGCTCAAAAATTGGCTTTTGCTCAGGCACTGTTTGACCTACTGATTCCATTAGTTTTTGCATTTGCGAGCTCATGTCATGCTCATCAGCAACAACACAGGCAGGCGAGTCGGTTAAACGGTGCGTAAAGCGTACATCTTTAACACTATCACCCAGGGCTGTCTTAATACGTTCAACTAAGCCTGCCACTTCTTTTTCTGACTCTTCTTGCGCTTTTTTGGTTTCTTCATCATCCATGTTGCCAAGGTCTAAGTCACCACGAGTGATTGACTGGAATGATTTTTCGTTGAACTCTGTTAGGTAGCTCATCATCCACTCATCAACACGGTCACTTAGTAGCAATACTTCAATGCCTTTCTTACGGAAGATTTCTAGGTGCGGTGAATTTTTTGCCGCAGCAAATGAATCAGCAACCACGTAGTAGATCTTATCTTGTTCTGGCTTCATACGCTCAATGTATTGATCAAGCGATACATTTTGTGTGCTTTCGTCTGTGTGTGTTGAAGAGAAACGCAGCAACTTAGCAATAACTTCTTTGTTTGCCATGTCTTCTGCTGGGCCTTCTTTTAACACTTGACCAAACTCGTTCCAGAACGTTTGATAATCTTCTTCACGGTTTTTAGCCATGCGCTCAAGCATTTTAAGGACACGCGATGTACACCCTTTACGGATTGCTTGTGTCACTTTGTTATCTTGTAAGATTTCACGCGATACGTTAAGTGGTAAGTCATTTGAATCAAGTAGACCTTTCACAAAACGCAGGTAGCTTGGCATAAATTGCTCAGCATCATCCATAATGAAAACGCGTTGCACATACAGTTTTAAACCTGTTTGACGGTCACGATTCCATAAATCGAATGGTGCTTTTTTCGGGATGTATAACAAGCTTGTGTATTCAGTTTTACCTTCAACCTTGTTATGCGCCCAGCTTAATGGCTCTTCCCAATCATGACCAATATGTTTATAGAATTCTTTGTATTCTTCGTCTGTTACTTCTGACTTGTCGCGAGTCCACAGTGCCGTTGCGCGGTTAATACCTTCCCATTCGCCTGGTTGTGCTGGGATTTTCTCGCCATCAGGACCTTCAGATTCTGGTACTTCTGCTTTGTACATTTCAACAGGAATTGAAATATGGTCAGAGTATTTAGTAACGATACTGCGTAAGCGATATTCATCAGCAAATTCTTTTTCGTCTTCACGTAAATGAAGAATAATTTCAGTACCACGGGTTGGCTTATCAATTTCTTGTAGCGTGTATTCGCCTTCACCAGCTGATTGCCATTCAATACCTTGGCTCTCACCGGCTTTACGGGTGCGTACCGTTACTTTATCCGCAACGATAAATGCTGAGTAAAAGCCTACACCGAATTGACCAATTAATTGTGAATCTTTGCTTTGGTCACCCGTTAAGTTTTGAAAAAACTCTGCCGTGCCTGATTTTGCAATCGTACCTAATGAGTTAATTACATCTTCACGGCTCATACCGATACCGTTATCAGTAATAGTCACTGTGTTTGCATCTTTATCGGCACTGATACGTACTTTTAAGTCGGCATCGTTTTCATATAAATCGCCATTTGAAAGCGCAAGGAAACGTAATTTATCTGCCGCATCTGACGCGTTTGATACGAGTTCACGTAGGAAAATCTCTTTATTAGAATAAAGAGAATGAATCATCAGGTTTAATAGTTGTTTGACTTCTGTTTGAAAGCCTAATGTTTCTTTTTGTGCTGCAGTCATTGTGTAAATCTCCAATTAACAAAGTGTCTTATCTGCACTATGACTCATATATGGGGCAGGCTTTAGGAACTTCAAGGCAAAAAATTAAATTTGCAGGTAAATTGGAGATAAAACACAAAAAAGCCTGCATTAAGCAGGCTTTTGATACCGTTTTGGGTATTAGTTTTGATTTACTGCGCGTCGCCCGCTAAAGGCATGCATTAGGGTCATGCCATCAAGCAAGTCAAGCTCACCACCAACTGGCACACCGTGAGCAATGCGTGAAGCATTCACTTGGTATTTGTGACAAAGCTCTGCAATATAATGGGCTGTGGTTTCACCTTCAACACTTGGGTTGGTTGCGAGGATCACCTCATTAATGCCGCCGTTTTGCAGTTTACTTTCTAGGATATCAAGGCCGATTTCTTTGGGGCCTATGCCATCAATTGGTGACAAGTGACCCATTAAAACGAAGTAAAGCCCTTGATATTGTCCGGTTTGTTCAATAGCAAGTACATCGGTTGGCGATTCAACCACACACAATAAACCACTATCTTGGCGTTTAACACTTGAACAAATATCGCACACAGGCTGCTCTGTGAAGGTACGACAAGACTGACAGTGCCCTACTTCATCCATTGCTTTTGTGAGTGCGTGGCCAAGTTGTTTACCCCCTTGGCGGTCGCGTTCAAGTAAATGAAAAGCAATACGCTGTGCTGACTTCGGGCCAATACCCGGTTGGCAGCGCAGTGCTTCAATTAACTGTGTTAAACTAGGCGATAGTTGCATAAATGTTCACTTAGAATGGCATTTTCATACCTGGTGGTAATTGCATACCGCCAGTTACTTTGCTCATGCGCTCTTGTGTTTCTTCGGCAACACGGCGTACAGCGTCATTACATGCTGCTGCAAGTAAATCTTCGATCATATCTTTGTCGTCTTCCATTAGGCTTTCGTCAAGCTCTACACGACGTACATTGTGGTTACCTAGCATCGTTACTTTAACTAGGCCTGCACCTGCTTCACCTACAACTTCTAGGTTTGCGATTTCTTCTTGGGCTTTTTGCATGCGCTCTTGCATTTGCTGCGCTTGCTTCATCATGTTACCCATTCCACCTTTAAACATAACTGTCTCTCTTTCTAAACTACTTTAATTGGCATGAAGATAAGGGCTATTGTGTGTAATTACAATGCCTGAATACTGTTTTCGTCGATTATTGCGCTAAATAATTGTTGAAATTGCACAATGTTCTCATCGCTATTTATTACATCTATTGCTTGTTGATGACGGCCTGCATCAATCTTTTGCTGAATCAAATAAGGCGAATCTATCACCCCATCTGCAAAGTCGATATTGAGCTCTACATTATGGCCATAAATCTCGCTTAACGCTGCGTTGAGCTTTTGTCTTAGTACGGCGCTGTCGAGGTGACGTTGTGAAGAGTCGACTTCAATATGAAGCTGACGATCATTCTTTGTGAAAATAGAATGTAGCGCAAATTGACGCATACGCCCACCTAGTCCCATACGTTTTATTAAATAAGCCCATTCATCTTGTTCGTGTGCAAATTTAATACTGCTGATCGGGCTTTCAAAATCATCAGGAACAGGAATACTAGGCTCTTCTGCTACAGGCTCCGGTGCTTTTTGTGGATTAATCTGCTCAAGCAACTCAGGGGCTAAATTTTCTGTTATGGTTTGATGCTTTGCTTTAAAGTCGACTTTTTTTACTTTATGACTGCTCTCCCCCGTCGGCTGGGGGCTTGGCTTTTTTACATCAGCAGCCACTGTTTGCTGCTGAGGTTGAAAATTCGTTGATGCTGAACCATGTTGCGTTGGCTCATGTACTGTCGATTCCGCGGGCTCTGGCTTTATGTCAGTTTGACTTGCAGCACCGCTTAAACGCCCTGCACCAGAAATATTACGATCTTTTAAAATACGTGCAATTGCCGATTGAGCCAAGCTTTGCTGCTGTTGTAATTGCACAGGCGCTGTTTGCTCTGCCTGCGGCAGTGGTTGCACATCTGGCTCGTTAGCAATAAAACCCTGATCATAAGCGCTACTCATCACATCATCATATTGCGCTGCAAGCGATGAGTCCATTTGAGCATCGTAATCATCATAGTATTCTGTCGCTGGCATATCAGGCGTATCGGTACTATTTTGTTGATACAAAGAAGCCGCTGACTGTTTATCAGAACTCCCTGACGTATCAAAAGATTGACTAGGTTGTTGTGACTGCTCAGCTGTATTATCGACTTTTTGTTCAGGTTTTAGGTCAATCTGTGGTGCTGCCGCTTGTGTAACCGTAGGCTCGGCTTTTATTGGCTGTGGCTGCAAAGGTGCTTGGTTTACTGCCGTAGACGTTTGCTCGGATGCTGCTTGTTCACGCTGAGCTGATGATTTTTTTAAGATATCACGTAGTGCACCTGCACCACTTGGTTTCACCTGCTGTTGACTATTTGTCGGTGTTTGGCTTTGCGCAAATTGTGTCGGTTGGAATGCCAACAAACGCAACATGATCATTTCAAACCCTAGTTTTGCATCCGGTGCCCATTGCAAATCTTTTTTACCATTTAACAGCAACTGGTAATACACTTGCATTTGTTGAGCATCGGTTGTTTGTGCAACCTGCTCAATAAAGTCTCGGTTAGTCTCATCAAGTGCAGCGGCACTGGGGACTAATTGCACAAGCTGAATAAGGTGAGTAAGTGCAATTAAATCATCCAATAAGGCGACAAAATTTGGGTTTCGACTGACAACCGCTTTCACTTCGGCCAGAAGTGCATCACCATCTTGGCATAAAACGGCTGCTAACATGGTTTGACTGTAATGTGTATCCATCAAACCAAGCATGGTTTGAACAGCTTGATGATTAATATTACCGTTTGTCTGAGCAATAGCCTGATCGGTTAAGCTTAAGGCGTCTCGCATACTGCCATCGGCGGCTTTAGCAAGGATAGACAACGATTTATCATCAAAGCTTAATTGTTCTTGATTAAGAACATGAGCAAGTTGATCATGAATTTCTGATTGTGATAACGCGTTTAAATTAAACTGTAAACAGCGCGATAGAATTGTCACTGGCAGTTTTTGTGGATCGGTCGTGGCTAATAAAAATTTCACATGCTCTGGCGGCTCTTCCAATGTTTTAAGTAGCGCATTGAAACTGTGCTTTGAAAGCATGTGAACTTCATCGATAAGGTAAACCTTATAACGACCTCGCGTTGGTGCATATTGCACGTTATCAAGGATTTCACGGGTGTCTTCTACCTTGGTACGCGATGCAGCATCGATTTCTAATAAATCAATATAGCGACCCGCTTCAATGTCGGTACAGCTTGAGCATTGACCACAAGGTTCTGCAGAAATTCCTTTATCGCAGTTTAGACTTTTAGCAAATATACGTGCGATGGTTGTTTTACCCACCCCACGGGTTCCAGTAAAGAGATAAGCATGATGAAGTCTGTTTTGTGTTAATGCATTCACTAACGCTTGCTTAACATGAGACTGTCCCACTAACTCGTGAAAGGTTTGTGGTCGCCATTTCCTTGCTAGAACCTGATAACTCATTAATTATTCGCCTTCGAATTCAACCAACTTTAGAATTTTAATGCCCATTTGTGCAACACGCTGCTCTCCACCAAGCTCTGGTAATGAAACAACGAAAGCAGCATCAGTTGCATGACCACCTAATTTAGCAACAAGTTTAGCCGTTGCTTCAATTGTGCCGCCTGTCGCGAGTAGGTCATCTACTAATAACACTTTATCACCTGCAACGATAGCATCAGTATGAAGTTCAAGTGTATCTTCACCATACTCTAATTGGTAATTTTGCGAAATGACTTCACGCGGAAGCTTGCCTGGTTTACGCACAGGAATAAACGGAATACCCAGCGCATAAGATAGGGGTGCACCAAAAATAAAGCCACGTGATTCTGTACCAATGATTTTAGTAAATCCTTGATCTTTGTACGCAGAAATAAAGCTATCAATTGTTGCTTTAAAAGCGTCTGCGTTTGCCATTAAGGTTGTTACGTCACGAAACATAATACCTGGCTTAGGGTAATCAGCGATAGTTGCAATGCTCTGTTTAATGAGCGCTGAAGTTGCTTGAGTCATAATTTATACTGCTCAATAGTTAATATAACAAAGCTTGCGAGTATAACATCGCCTTATTTAAAAGTCGGTAGCAAGTTTTGAAATAAGCACAAAAAAGGCTGCATAATGCAGCCTGATGTCTTAAATTTGCATACGCATATTAAGATAAAGCGGTGATCCAGCCTAGGATAGCGTTAAGGCAACCAATACCAGCAAACACTGCTAGGAACGCAATAAAATACGTTGCGTTGAACGGATCTTTAAAGTCTTTATCATTCGACATAATTACTACCTTTCTATTAAGCACGATAAAACAAAGCGCACATAATAGTCGAAGTGCTTACATCAATAAAGCGTTTATGCTGTTTTTTAAGGTGCTCGCTGAGTGACAATGACGCCTCGTTCAGCCATTGAACTCAGTGTACTTAATGCTCCTTGATACAGCTGTTCTAATGTAAATTGTGGAGCATGTTTTGCAACCTGCTGACATACCTCAGCTAAATCAATACCGGGTTGTGATTCGATAATACTTAACAATAAAGCGGTCATTGCATTTGTTGAGAGAAATTGTACCTCATCGTTGTTATCGCGATACACAACAAAATAATAGGGTTCGCTGGCAGGCACTGTAGGTTGATGATCCTGACTGATTGTATGTACTGGGTAAAGATAACTTAAATTACGAGCCAAACTGGTTAAATATAAACCTGCACGCGCAACTTGGTTAGCTTCTAAATTTATTTCATGACTACCTTGATGTGACACCGATACATCGAGTTCAACCCATTCATAATGGGCTAATTCGAGCATAAATGGCGGATCGTTTTTTTGCTTTGTGTAGCTGCCAGCAAGAAACTGTAAAAACTCTCCTGCAATGTCTAAAAAAAACGGGGAACTGCAATCATGTTTACTAAAAAACTGCCGCACTCTTTGTTGCCAATCATCTTCTTTATACAAACTTTTTAAAACAGGAAATGCTGAACTTACAAAACCATCAACATTATTGAAAAATAAGTCACGATAAATCGCCATTCGTCGCTCTTCAACATCAGCTGGTTTTGCGTTGTGAGCAGGATCACGGATATGCGCCATAAATTGCTGTTGGACTTCAATAAAATGACTAGGCACTTTGTTTCACCGTTGGTTGATTTGTTTTTAAAGCTGCTCGTTGTAAGTTATTAATAATTGCCAGCTCAGCAAGAAGCTCATTCATTGGCGGTATATTAAAGTCACGCTCAAGCAGTGTTGGAAACACACCGTGCACATCATACGCCTTTTCTAGCAGCTGCCAAACAGGGTCTATAACGGGTGAGCCATGCGTGTCGACTAATAAATCCTCAGCTTCAGTATAATGCCCCGCAACATGTCCATACGCTATTCGATGGCTAGGCAAGCCCATTAAAAAATGCGTTGCATCGTAGCCATGATTTATTGAGTTTACATAGATATTATTAACATCGAGTAAAAGTTGGCAATCGGCTTCTTCAAGTATCGCTTTTGTGAATTCAAGCTCCGTCATTTCTTGGCCTGGAGCCGCATAGTACGACACATTTTCGATAGCGATAGTCTGCTCTAAAATATCTTTAACCTGTTTAATACGTGAAACAACATGTTTAATAGCTTCTTCAGTAAAAGGAATTGGCATTAAATCATACATATGACCCTCTCCCGAACAATAGCTTAAATGTTCACTAAACAAGCGTATGTTATGCTCTTTAAAAAAGGCTTTTAATGATTTTACAAACTCGACATCCAGCGCTGCAGGTGAGCCGATTGATAACGATAAACCATGACAAATAAATGCATGTTGCTCTGTAAGTTGCTTAAACTGTTTAGCAAAACGACCGCCTAGCTTCAACCAGTTTTCTGGTGCCACTTCTAAGAAATCAATTGGCTTTGGGACACCTGCGAGCATATCATCAAGCATTTCACGTCGAAGTCCTAAACCAATTTGGCCAAAATCCAAGGTCGATTCAAATGACATATCATCTCCTACTAAAAAGGGCCTAAATGGCCCTTTTACTCGCTAAGTAAAAGCTTAGTGGTTTGAACCACACTTACCTTCACCACATTTACCTTCTTTAGCAGCTTTTTTAGATTCCTTTTTGTCAGCGCCACATTTACCTTCGCCACACTTGCCTTCTTTGGCTGCTTTTTTAGATGTCATTTTGTCAGCGCCGCATTTTCCTTCACCGCACTTGCCTTCTTTGGCTGCTTTTTTAGATGCCATTTTGTCAGCGCCACATTTACCTTCGCCACACTTGCCTTCTTTGGCTGTTTTTTTAGATGCCATTTTGTCAGCGCCGCACTTACCTTCGCCACACTTACCTTCTTTGGCTGCTTTTTTGTCAGCGCCGCATTTACCTTCGCCGCACTTACCTTCTTTTTCAGCCTTTTTCTCGGCACCGCATTTACCTTCGCCGCATTTGCCTTCTTTTTCTGCCTTTTTCTCGGCACCGCATTTACCTTCGCCACATTTGCCTTCAGCAGCATCAAGCTGGTAACCCGCTTGCATTTGTTGGAACTCAAATGGGTTTGCATTTACATCTGTGGCTACAAAGCTTGATGCACCCACAACAACGGCGCCTAATGTTAATGCAATTGAGTTTTTCTTAACTGTGTTCATACGATGACTCTCTTTTTTATAAGGTATATTAGACAAGACCCGACGATTAAAAATTAATTTCATATTTATGCAATTATTTTAGTAAATCGCCCTACAAAGCAAATTACGATTTATCAAGTTGCTAATTGCAGGTAAAATACGCGTCCAATTTTTCATTAAGTTTAATGGTATTATGCAACTAGTTTTAGCACCAATGGAAGGCGTTGTCGATTTTAAAATGAGACAGCTTCTTACTGACATAGGTGGGTTTGATTTATGCGTGACTGAATTTGTGCGTGTTGTTGATGCAACACTTCCAGAACGTGTATTTCATCGCTACTGCCCTGAATTAAAAACAGATGGCTACACCCGTGCTGGAACACCAGTGAGAATTCAGCTACTTGGTCAGGTTGCAGATGCATTAGCTGAAAATGCTGTAAAGGCGATTAGCTTAGGTTCACACGGTATTGACCTAAATTTTGGTTGCCCCGCAAAAACGGTCAATAAAAGTAAAGGCGGCGCAGTACTATTGAAAGATCCGGAGCATATGTACGACATCATTAAAACGGTTCGCGATGCTGTAGATAGCAAACATCAAGTAAGCGCTAAAATTAGACTGGGTTTTGATGATGATAGTAATAGCCAAGAAATCGTTGATGCGGTAGTCAGCGCGGGTGCATCTAGCCTCGCTATCCATGCAAGAACAAAACGTGATGGCTACAACCCTCCTGCATACTGGGAAAAAATCCCGCCATTAATTAAAAATAAAGATATTGCTGTAGTGGCTAATGGTGAAATATGGCAAGTCGAAGACGCAATGCTGTGCCAGATTCGTAGTCAATGTCAAAACTTAATGCTTGGCAGAGGCGCCTTGGCAATGCCAGATCTTGCAATGCAAATTAAAGCGCATGTAAACAATGAAACATATACTCCACTGCAATGGGAACATGTTATTTACCACATTATTCACTCATCAATGCACCAAGACGAGAGTAAGTGTGAAAAATATTTTGCTTCTCGCACCAAGCAGTGGCTTGGTTATCTGAAACGCCAATACCCACAAGCACATACACTTTTTGATGAAATTAGACGTTTAAAAGCGAAAGATGACGTTGCAAATGTACTAAGAAAGTATGCCAAAGCGCCTAGTTTTGATGCAAATCATAACTAATGGATCGCTTTTGTTGGATAATTAAAGTATTGCCCACTTGGAACAAACGCGATGAACAATACTGAAATCCAAACAAAGCTATCTGCGGAACTGGCGCAGGTTAGACAACGTTTACTTGATATGTTGGCTAGTTCTAATCAAGGTCACCATCAGCTACTACTCTCGCAACTTAAGGATAACCCGCCTTCTGTTTGGTTAGAAATGACAGCGAATAATCTCGGACCCGAATTTCAAATATTGATATCTCGGTTAGAAAAACTCGAAGCAGCACTGTGCCAAATTGATATTGGTCAATATGGTTATTGCTGTGACTGTGAGGAAAAAATTGATAATGAGCGTTTAATTGCAGACCCTGCAAGCCAACGCTGCCGACACTGCGCTCCTTAAAGCGCAGTGTTGAATAGATAACCTAGTTAACGCGCAAAAATAAAGCTCATTGCAGGATAAAGTACAATATCTTCGATTAGCCAATCAGCCTGCTGCTGATTAACACTTAAACGCTTCATTAAATTTACACGTGCTTGTTGCTCATTCCAAGTGTGATAATGAATCCCTAAATCGGTTTCCATCATTACAGACCAAAAGTATTGTTCATCTTGATTCAATTGACGTTTACTTCGTTTGGCATCAATGAAATCTAATTGCCAGTCAAGCCCAGCATGTAAATCGCCGTCCTCCAAATACTGCAACACGAGTGGCTTGTTATGTGATGAAAAAACAGGTAATGACAAATTGACTGTGGGCTTTTCTTTTAGTAAGTGCTGAATCTCACTTAACCAAGACAAGGGTGGCTTTGTTGTATTGGCAAAATAATTAAGTTTACTTTGATACCAATCCTTACCATTCGCAAGCCCAACTAACCCCAGTTTTGTTCGAGGCTTGTATTGCGCTAAATATTGATTAAGCTTCGTTAGTGCCATCACGACATTTTCATTATTATTATCGAGGTGAGATACCACCATACTGCGTAACAACTTTAGCTCAAGCTTATTAAGCCTTAAATTACTTTGCTCAGCCTCTATGAGTTTTGTTTCTACTCGCTCTATCCACTTGCCGAGCGCTTCCGGTGTGTAATCATCTTGCTTTATAGCATTACTTATCACATCACGCTGTACGGGCCATACAAAAAATCGTTCTGGATATCGCTGCGCAATAATTAAATAATTTAACTGCGCTTGCTGTGAATAACTCAACTCAACATTTGCTAAGCCTTGATAAGCAAGATGACGAGCCTGTAAGTACGCTTCAGAAAATGGCCAATATGTTTTGCCACCATTGTCTAGCTGGGTTGATAAAAGATTATTTATATTGCCAATTTGCTGTTGTCCTTCGGTATACGTGCTAAAGCGATCACTTTGCTCACTGCAAGCAGATAACATGACACTGACTAATAACAACAAAACGATCTGTCTTATCATAATAAAATTCCATAAAAAAAGCCCCAGAGGGGCTTTTTATTTTAAAACAACATCAATTAGATTTTTACACCGTTGCGAGCGGCTTTATCTTTGATGTAGGTCGACCAGCTCTTCGCAAATTTGCGCGTGCGCGGATCATCCATTGCTTTTGTAATAGCAGCATACGCTTGCTTATACTTTTCTTGGTAGTAATAAGCTTCAGCTAAGTCTGTATAGATAGATCCCGTTTTATCAGAACCTAACTCTAATGCCTTGTTCAAACGAACAACGGCTGCACCATAATTTTGCGATTGTAAAAGTAATGAACCTGCTTTGCGATAAAGCTCTGCATCGTCATCAAATTTAGCCGCTTCTTCATAGTACTTAGCTGCTTTCTCAATATCTTTTGAGCGGTGATAGTTAGATGCCACTGCACTGATATTTTGCTTGTTACGAACCACTTTTTCTTCGTTAATTGCCTTTTCAAGCACAATAGCTGCTTTGTAAGGAATTTCGTTTAACGAGTAAAAGTTAGAAAGTACTTTGTATTCAACTTCGTTTTCAAAATAGCCATTTTTATAGGCAACTTCCATGGTCGCTAGACCTTTCTTGAAGTCTTCAGTTTGAAGGTAGTATTTACCTAAACCAACCCAGGCTTTTTTGTCTTCAGGCCAAACACGAACAATCTCTTCCGCTACTTCTACCATGTTTTTGTACTGTTTAAGTTCAAAATAGGCAGCTAGCTTTAATTGGTAAGAAGCTTTAGAAGGCTCCTCCGCCAATTTGATTGCTTTGTTTGCAGCTGGAAGAACGTCGTTAAACTGTTTTAACTCATAGTTTGCTTGCGCAATACGAGTGTAAACTTTGTCGTCTTCTTCACCTGTGAAGTCCATCCAAGCGTAATACGCATCTTTTGCTTTTGCGTATTGCTCAGTACCCGCGTACATGTCACCTAACAGTTTTAAGCCTTGCGATTGGTCAGCAAAGTTTAATACATCAGGTTTCACCGCCGCTGCGACATGCTTAATAGCCAGTTTGTACTGCTCTTTTTGAGCGTACATTTGACCTAGGTAGCGATCAACAGTTGCCTTATCAAACTCATCCGATGGATCAATTTCTTTAAGTAATGCAATCGCTTCATCAAGCTTCTCTTCATTGTACAGGTCGAATGCTTTAATAACTTTCTTACCAACGCGCTCACCCATTACTTTAGTTTTTGCTTTTTTACGCGCTTCAATCTTCGCGTAATCTGGCGCTGCTAAAGCAGGTGCAGTGAAAACCACACCTGAAAGAGTCATAAGAAGCGCAAGTGCTGTTACTTTAGATAAATTTCTCATTACTCGCCTCCTTAGTTGCCTTGGTTAAGTTTAAAGTCTAGTTGTACTTGAAGACCAAATTGTTTTTGTGGTTTACCATCGATGATTTTCGGACGGTATTTCCACTTACGAAGTGCACGTTTAGCTTCGCGGTCAAAGATACGTTTTGGATCAGCGTCGATCACTTCAACATCTTCTACACCACCTACTTCATTGATAGTAAATGAAAGTTGAACCCAACCTTCTTTACCGTCACGCGCTGCTTGCGTAGGGTATTTTGGTTCAATACGAACGATAGGTGTCGCATCACCATCACGTCCAAATGCACCTGGACCACTTAGGCCTCCAGCTGTGCCACCCACATCGATGCTTGGCATATTAAATGACAAACCACCAGTGTTAGGGTTGCTGTTTTCCGGCTGAGGCGGCTGCGGCTTAGGCGGCTGCTTTGGCGGTGGCGGAGGCGGAGGCGGAACACGCTTCCTCTCCTGCACCTTAGATTCAGGCGGATTCGTCATAATTTCGACTACAATCTGTTCTTTTTGTTCAGTCGCACGATCAGCTCCACCGGAGATGAGGTACGCCATGAAGTAGAACAAGCCGAAAGTAACTGCCCCACCTGCAATCAGTGAAAACAGAAAACGAATCATTACTGATCTCCAGCTATTGAAATTTTAAGGTTATCACCCGTCGCTTTGATCTGGTCCATAACTTTAACTACTACGCCGTGTTTTGCTTCTTTATCAGCTTGCAAAATTACAACTTCAGTAGGTTGTTCTGCTAATAAACTTTCAAGTTTAGCTGAAACACGTTCAACGTCTACTTGTTGTTTATCAATCCAGATCGCACCGTCAGCACGAATAGCAACAAAAATATTTGCATTTTTTTGCTTCGTAGCTTGGGCTGCCTTAGGTTTATTGACTTCGATACCAGCCTCTTTAACGAACGATGTAGTTACGATAAAGAAAATAAGCATGATAAATACGATGTCAAGCATTGGCGTCATGTCAACCGCTGCTTCTTCTTCTTCACGAAAACGTTGTTTACGTGCCATATTTAATTCTCTCTCTAGTGATGAGGCATGCTATCTACAAGTTTAGCTTTCGCCATTCTTGCTCTCGCTTCAAGGCGTGAGCTGAAGAACACTCCAGATAGTGCCGCAACCATTCCAGCCATTGTTGGGATTGTTGCCATTGAAATACCTGATGCCATTAAACGTGCGTTACCAGTACCTTGAGTAGCCATGGTTTCGAAAACCGCGATCATACCCGTTACAGTACCTAATAAACCGATTAAAGGACAAATAGCTACCAATGTCTTAATCAACAACATACGCTGATCTAATTTTTCAGACGCTTCAGAAATCCATGCTTCACGGATTCTGTGTGCGTACCAAGACGTAGTGTCTTGGCGGGCATCCCACTGAGCTACAATATCCTTCGTCATACGAGGAAACTCAGCTAGTAGGAACCAATAGCGCTCAATCATTAAAACCCACATAAGAAAGAGTGCTATCGCGACCACGTATAAAACCTGGCCGCCTGTGCCAACAAAATCCCTGATAGATTCCCAGATCTCCATCAGGACTAGCATTAGGCTTTCTCCTTCTCCGCGTGAGCTGCGATGATACCAGCGCTTTGCTCATCAAGGACATGTAAAACCGACTTACTACGACCAGCAACAATTGAGTGAAGTAGGATAAGTGGTAGAGCTGCAATTAGACCTAACGCTGTAGTTACAAGTGCTAGAGAGATATTACCAGCCATGATCTTCGGATCGCCCGTACCGAACAATGTGATTGTTTGGAACGTAAGAATCATACCGATTACCGTACCTAGTAGACCAAGTAATGGTGCGATTGCTGCCAAGATCTTGATGATGTTGATACCAGCTTCGATGCGAGGCGTTTCACGTAGGATAGCTTCGTCAAGTTTAAGCTCAAGGTTTTCAACGTCTTGATTCTTGTTGTCAGCATAAACCTTAAGAATACGACCCAGTGGGTTGTTTGTATTCGGAGTAGAAAGGTTTTTAAGCTGGCTCTTAATCTTAGTGCTAGTAAGCGCAAGATCAACGAAACGTACTACGAAGATTAGTAGACCAACAAGTAATAATACTGTGATGATATAACCAACTTCAGCACCTTGCTCATAGTATTCCATTAACGATTTCTTCTGCGTATTGATACGTAAGATCGCGCCACGAGTCGGGTCGATGTATACGCCAGCATAGTTGTCAGCAGATGTATTTTCTAAATCGCTAATACCCGCTAGGATGTAGCTATCAGGTTGCTTACCTAGAGGTTGGATTGCTTTCGTTTCTGGAGAGTAAATTAAATAACCATCATCAGTTACTAAGTTAAAGTTACCGATACGCGTTACTTTTTTCACAGAAGATGAACCGTCAAGACCAGCAACTTCAGTTTCAAATGTTGAAACTTTTGCAGACTCAGTCATTTCAGTTTGAAGTGAAATCCAAAGCTCTTCTAATTCGCGAACTGTTGGAAGCTCTTTCGCTGCAGCTAATGAGCGAAGTACTTCAGCACGTCCTGGCTTTTCAGCAGAAACAAGTGATGCTTCGATTGAACCGATTGCATCAGCTGCTGCACGACGTACAACACCGAACATCTCACCTAACGTACCTTGTGCATTTAAAAGAGCTTGCTCTTTCTCAGCTAAAGTATTTTCGTTTTGAGCATATTCTTTAGCTAAACGGTCACCACGCGCTTTTTCAGCAGCTAGGTCACTTTTCGCTTTGTTAAGTAACGCTTGCTTGTCAGCGCGAGCTGAAAGGAACTCTTGTTCACGTTGCTTATTTAATTTACCTTCAGAGATACGTTCTTGCTTAACTTGCTCAAGAATTTTGTCTAAAGCATCAGTGTTTGCATGTGCATTAAGCGCGGTACCTGCAGAAACAGATAGTACTGCTGCAACAGCAAAACCTTTAAATAGTTTCTTCATTATTGATTACTCCGCGCCAAAGATTGGTAGTTTAACAAGTTCTAATGTCGCTTGTTTACGCGCCATACGAATAACTTCTTTAACAGGTTTTAGGTATTCTTCACCTAATTCTTTCCACTGTTTAGTGTTGTTATCCCATACCCACGCATGCTTAAGGTCAAAAGACTGAGCTACGTAAGTAATACGACCTAAACGACCGAAGTCAACGTTGATGCTCTTACCATCGATCTCAAGAGTACCTTGAGCAGCAGTTACAGCTGAGCTGTACGCAGTTTCAACAGTGTAAGCTTCAAGAACTTGGCGGAATTTTTCAGATGTAGTAACTGATGCTGACGCCATGATGTCACGAAGTCTTTCAACACGTGCTAGACGGTTTTCAAGATTAAACGGAACGTCCGCTTTGATGAATTGCTCAAGCGTATCGATCATGCGATACATCAAAGGCACAACGTTTTGTTTCGTGTTATCGATTGTTGCGATTTGACGGTCAAACGATTCGATAGAAGCGTTTTGGTCAGCGACCAAACGTGCTACGTGATCGTTATAAACCTTCATTAGCTCAGTTTCATCAACAACGCTACGGTACTCAGCGATTAGCTCTTGAGTTTGACCATATACATTGTCAATTTTAGTTTGAGACTTAACAGCAGCCTTTTGAATTTGTTGACCTGCATCTTGCACATCTTTCAAAGGATCTGCAATCACATTGCTGCTTGCAAATGCAAAAGCGCCAACCAACGCAGATGCTACAAGACTCTTTCTGATTTTAACAGACATAGTTCCCAACCAATTAAGTAATGTTACTTTTATAATTTAATTATCCTCCGAAGAGGACAACCCTGATATCTTTTAATAGATATCAACCCTCCAATAATGCTAAATGCATTAGAGTCTGTCAACTTGATGTTCGGGTTTCATCGGAAAAATTTGGCCACTCGTCGTTGCTATGAAAATAGCCAAAACAATGAATTAACAAAAATATAACAGAGGTGTTCGCGTTAAGGTTCTATAACCCTTGATTGGCAATCATTCCGTTCAGATTAGATTCAAACTTAAACATAAATGTAACATTTAATAAAAGTTTAAATAGGTAAAGATAAGTGAAAAAAAAAATCTCTTTTTTTTCGAACAAAACGGTTTTGAAGAATTTTTATGCATTAAAAAGAGATTAATGTTCAATAAGCAGGCAATTCACCCTTCCGACTGGAAGGATGAATACAGTGAGCGTGTTATGTGTCATCAAGAAATTGGTTAGAATACCGCGCGATCTTTTACAAGCTTTGCCAACGATATTATTGAGTCTACCTCAAGCTTTTCAAAAATCTTTGCTTTATAGGTGCTCACTGTTTTATTGCTAATAAATAGCTTCTCACCGATATCTTTATTGGATAGCCCTTGCAATAAATAATTCATTACCGCAAGTTCACGCTCAGTAAGCAGCTCATCAATGTCTTTTTCACAGGCCACTAAGTGGTCTTGTGGAAAAAACGTGTAACCTCGCAAAATCATTTCAACAGCTGACGAAATGTCTTCTAAACTTTCTGCTTTATTAACGAAGCCTTGTGCACCTAATTTAGCAGCGGTACGAATAATGTGTTTGTCTTGCTTAGCTGACAAAAACAACACTTTCCCAGTAAAACCGCCACTGACAGCTCGCTTGTATAAACTAAAGCCGTCGGAGTCTTCTAGTTCAATATCTAGAATCGCTAGCGCAACATTATTATTCTTTAAAAACTGCAGCGCCTCCTTTTGACTTGCAACAGCTTGAACTTCGTTTACGAGAGTTGACTTCGCTAGCACCATTTTAATTGCTGTTGCCACCATCGGGTGATCGTCTACCAGCAGAATATTGTTTCCTATGCTCATCAATTAGCAAACCTTCATTATATTTTATCAAACAAGTATGAATTACTCAGTATTTTTTCTACGTTCGAGTTGTACTAAGTTTAGCGGGAAATTTTCAGATTGTTGAAAATATCTTCAAACTTATTATCGCCAGTTTGAAATCGTAACTTGAGTGATAAAAACTACCAAATTACACAACTATCAATGTCACATTAAATAGATCCTGCGCAAAGCATATAATACTTTAGTTATGGAGAGTAGCTTTTAAGGAATAGTTATTTAACTTATAGCCGAATGGCTGATATAAAAAACCTAAATTAATGCCTTTGGAGGAATATAATTTCGGTACATGAGAAGTAATTGATTAAATTATGCAGAGGAAGTGTGTTTATTAAGAATGAATTTTGGTGAAACAGAAACTGTTTCACCAAAATGTACTAAGTTTCACATAAAAAATTATGCTACTTCTACGTTCTCAGCTTCAGGGCCTTTTTGACCTTGTTTGATGCCGAAAGATACTTGTTGGCCTTCGCTAAGAGTGCGGAAGCCTGTACCTGTGATAGCACTGAAATGTACGAATACGTCAGGACCATTTTCTTGTTCAATAAAACCAAAGCCTTTAGCTTCGTTGAAGAACTTAACTTTACCAGTAACCGTGTTTGACATACCAAATTTTCCTGTAAGTCAATTATTAAAATTCAGCCATAATGGCTCTATCCTCCCTGAGTGAATGCCCAATAAACTTGGGGTAAAGTACAGGAAGAACTAATAACCAACCGGTAACCGTACAAGCCGCACATTATCCGTAAATTCAATACGCAAAAACTCAAAGCAACTTAAGACTAACACAATAAATGTCTTTTAGCTCTATTAATCGAAAATTATTTTAAGGTCAACCTTCAGTTTTAAAAATATGACAGGCGTATTTCTAAACAATTAAATTACAATGAAAAAAGCCCATCAACTTTGATGGGCTTTTATTTCTTTATTTTATCTTACTTTACTTGCCAGTCCATTTGCGCTTCGGCCTTAATAGGCACTACCTGCGAATCGCCTAATTTATAAGTAGCAGGCACTGTCCAACTTTCTTTCACTAACGTGATGGTATCGCAATTGCGCGGCAAACCGTAAAAGTCAGGGCCATAATGACTCGCAAAGCCTTCTAGCTTATCTAAAGCCCCCGCTTCCTCAAACGCTTCTGCATAGAGTTCAATCGCTGCATGTGCGGTATAAGCACCCGCACAACCGCAAGCAGCCTCTTTCTTATCTTTATAATGCGGTGCAGAGTCGGTTCCCAAGAAAAACTTTTTACTGCCACTTGTCGCCGCCGCAATCAGCGCTTGCTGATGGATATTGCGCTTCAGTATAGGTAAACAGTAATAATGTGGACGAATGCCGCCTGCCAACATATGGTTACGATTGTATAAAAGGTGATGAGCTGTAATTGTTGCAGCAACATTATCTGGTGCGCTATTAACAAACTCTACCGCATCTTTTGTGGTGATATGCTCAAGGACAATTTTCAAGCTTGGGAAATCATTCACAACATCGGCAAGAATGGTTTCTAAAAACACTTTTTCACGGTCAAATATATCTATCGATGAATCTGTCACTTCACCATGAACAAGTAATAACATACCGACGTCTTGCATCGCTTCTAGAACTGGGTAAATATTCTTAATTGATGTAACACCCGAGTCAGAGTTTGTTGTCGCACCTGCAGGGTAAAGCTTTGCAGCAACAATTTTTCCTGTTGCTTTTGCTTTTTTTATCTCTTCTGGGCTCGTTTTATCAGTGAGATAAAGCACCATTAGTGGTTCAAAATCACCCTGTGGGCCAGCCGCTTTAATACGCTCATAATACGCCAATGCACTATCGGTACAGGTAGCCGGTGGAACAAGATTAGGCATAATAATCGCACGACCCATGTAGCGGCTTGCATCACGGACAGTATCGACCAATTGATCACCGTCGCGTAAATGAATATGCCAATCGTCTGGTCGTGTAATGGTGAGGGTTTGAATCGTATTTAAATCTGACATTGCTGGTTTCCACGGCTAAGAGTTAGAGGGATAGCTTAAACGAGGTTAAATCACTAATTGACTTACTTTCGTTTATATTCAGGTGCGTAGTTTACACCAGTTTCAGTTTTTTTTGAAAATAACTTTGTGGATATATTGATAGTAGGTTAACGTAATTAATTAACAGATTATTTGGCTCATTTTTCTTTATTATGCCTAAACATTTAGATACCGCGAGTGCACTTGAAGTCAAAACAGATCAGTTGCATATCATTAATCAGTTTTCATCATCGTTGATGCAGTTAGACACCATAGAAGAGCTACTTGAGTACGTCACATCACATGTTGTAAACAGACTCGGGTTCATTGAGTGTGTCATTTACTTAGCAGATGATGAAGCACGTACCCTCAAAGAAGTTGCTTCGATGGGTAAAACAAATAGCGGTGATAACTCTTATTACATTGACCGCACAGAAATTAGTTTTGATCAGGGTATAACCGGGTATGTTGCATCCACTGGCAAACCTTTAATGATAGGCGATGTAAGACACGAAAAACGTTATATCGCAGATGCGCGCCCCGCCCTGTCTGAATTATGTGTGCCGCTGGTTTATAAAGAAAAAATCTTAGGGGTCATTGACTGCGAGCATCCGCAAAAACATTACTATAATGATGCTCACCTTGAGATTTTATCAACGGTTGCCCATTTACTCAGTGCAAAAATCGACCAAGTCAGAACCGTTAAAAACTTAAAGCAAACTGTTAATCAGTTAAACGATGCGCAAAAACTTGAAAATTGTATGCTACAGATAGCCAATCTTACCTATCAATCTAGCGAACTCGACAGCTTTTTTGAGTCACTTCATGCCATTATTACCACGCTACTCAGGGCTGATAACTTTTTCATCGGGCTTTATGACAAAAAATGTGATGTGCTCGATATCGTTTATATTATCGAAGAAGGAGTGCGCTCTAACGCACACAAAAAAATCTCTAAGGATCTATTAAAAGACACGGCTTCCTATTATCTGCTCACAACAGAGCAATCTCTATTATTCAATAAGGAAGAATTCCAGCAACATATTGATGCAGGCCATTTTAAAATGGTGGGTCGCCAAGCAGAATCATGGTTAGGTGTTCCCTTTAAAGTAAATGACAGAATTAGCGGGGTCATTGCGGTGCAAAGCTACAGTGATCGTTATCACTACAGTGAGCATGATCGCGCGCTTCTTACCTATGTAAGTCGCCAAATTAGCATGGCTATTGACCGTCAATTATCACGTCAAGAATTAGAGCACCGTGCATTACATGATGAACTAACAGGGTTAGCAAACCGTTCATTATTAATTGAACGCATAAAACACGGCATATTGCGTTTAGCACGTGCGAATAAAGAGACCCAACATGCGTTGTTGTACTTAGATTTTGATCGGTTTAAAAGTATTAATGACTCATTAGGTCATGAAGTGGGTGACCATTTTTTAGTGAGAATTTGTGAGTTAATTCAAGGCACCATTCGTAACACAGATACTTTTGCCCGTTTAGGGGGAGACGAATTTGCGATTTTTATGGAGAATATAACCGATAAGCAGCAAATAAATGATGCCCTAGAGCGAATTCAAACTGCACTAGCTGATCCCCTCAATATTGACGGCCACTTATTACAGGCTTCTACCAGTATTGGCGTTGCATTTTGTGAGAGTGAAAACGACAAAGCTTACAAATTATTGCAACATGCTGATGCAGCCATGTACGAAGCTAAATCTTCAGGGCGTGGACACGTAAAGTTTTTTAATAACACAATGCGTAAAAAGCTAAAAACCCATGCCGATATCGAAAATGATTTACAGCATGGCATCGAACACAATGAATTTGAACTGTATTATCAACCAATTTTTACAATTCAAGAGGCACAGGTCATTGGCTTTGAAGCACTGGTACGCTGGCACCATCCAACCAAAGGGTTTGTAGCACCGAATGATTTTATCCCCGTTGCAGAAGATACAGGGCAAATCATCAACTTAGACCTGCATTTACTCGACTTAGCAGCTCAGCAAATTTCACATTGGTATCAACACGGACTTCCCTTTACCAGAGTCACTGTTAATGTCTCGTCTAGACACTTTGCGAGTCTTGATTTTGTAGCCCAAATGCATGCTTTATATAAAAAGTATAAACTTCCGTTAGGGTCACTCTGTCTAGAAATTACAGAATCAGGGCTAATAGGTAATTTAGAACTCGCAACTAAAATAATAAAAGGGTTAGCGCCCCTTGAAGTAAAACTTTGCTTAGATGACTTTGGGACAGGTTACTCTGCCCTAGGCTATTTACACCAATTACCGATTCATATCTTAAAAATTGATAAGAGCTTTATTGATCATATTACAAAATCACATAACCCATTAATAGATGCCATATTATCTTTAGCACAATCACTACAGCTTGATGTGGTTGCAGAAGGAATTGAAACTGAGCAACAGCTAGCCATCTTAAAACAAACACCGTGTAAATTTGGTCAAGGCTTTTTAAAAGCAAGGCCAATGCCGGCAAAGGATGCTAAAAACGTTATTTTACATGGCTTATAAAAAGCATACTCGCCTTTATAAGCCATGAAAAAAACGACCTTACTGTAAAAAGACGGATTTGTTTATTGATAAGCTTGCTGTAATAACCTTTAGCAACCATACGCAATCATTTTCAGGCATTAAACCTGACATACACAGCGTTAAGGATGTCTGATTAACGCCTCCATGGATGCAGGAGTTACAGCAATGTAAAGGCGATTACCAAACACAAATAACACAGCTACATAACACAATGTGCTTGCTACCGACGCGGTTTTCTTACCTCACATTTATTGCCACTAAATTAAAAGCCTTGCTAGCAACGGGATGACTCAACGTATACCTTTTTTATATCGGTGTTTATATAACTTGCTAACACTGAACACAGAGCCCTCTATTGAGCAATATATACATGCCACTCCCCTCTACACAGCACATTAACCTTTCTCACTCTATACCTTAAGTTTACCTTTATACCTGAGTTCACCTTATACCCAGTTCACATTTTTAGGCTTCAAAAGCTAAATTTGGCACTGGCGGCACTGGGGATACCTTTATTGAGTTTTCTCTTTTTTTGTCGCTTTTCCTATGACTGCTAAATTCGCCACTTATAAACTTGAGGTAAATTCATGGAAATATCGCAGCAAGTGTAAAAAAACAAACTGACAACGCTGTCATTTATTGTTTAGAAAGGTTATTGTAAACATGCAGTAAAAAACAACGCTATTTTAGACGTCTAGACGTTGAAAAAATATAAACGAAAGCGTAGTATGTTTGTAATCTGAGTTTGACTCACATTTTTCATGAGATTTTTTAAAGATGATTGATATAAAGCACCTTAAAACAATTGCGACACTTAAAGAGACCGGTTCTTTAGTTAATACAGCCCGAGAACTCTTCTTAACGCAATCAGCGTTATCACATCAGATTAAAGATCTCGAAAATAAACTCGACTGCCAGTTATTCGAACGGAAAACACAACCGGTTCGTTTCACACCGCAGGGCATGCTCTTACTTGAATTAGCCAACGAGGTGCTTCCTCGGGTAGAAGCCACAAAATGTCGATTAAAAGAGAGTCTTAATCAACCAATATCAAACTTGAGATTAAGTGTTGAGTGTCACGCCTGTTTCCATTGGCTGTTGCCGACAATTAAAGAATTTAATAATTTTTGGCCAGACATTAAAGTCGATTATGAACGCGGTTTTAGCTACGATGCTATTCCTGATTTAATGAATGACGAACTCGATCTTGTGCTTACATCAGATATTCGTGAACCAGATCAGCTCGAATATGCACATCTATTCGACTTTAAATTAAAATTAATCGTGGCACCTGATCATGAGCTTGCAAAAAAAGCCTATGTGACCGCCCTGGATCTGAAAAACGAAACAATCATTTCATACCCTATTCCACGTGAACGTCAGGACATTTTTAAGCATTTTATACAAAATGCACGCTTTGACGGCACACTTAAAACCGTTGACCAAGGCTTATTAATTTTTCAGCTTGTTAGTGCTGGAATGGGGGTTGCTGCGCTACCTGACTGGTTAGTTACACCTTATGAAAGCCAAGGCTTGATAAAATCAATTCCATTAGGTGCTCTAGGTCTTACACGTCCTATGTACTTAGCAATGAAAAAAAATATGAAAGATAATCCTGTATATCGTCATTTTTTGAATACGTGCAAACTAAATAATGGTCGCTAAACACAGATAAACTATCTAACATCGTTATATCTTACAATCACTTGTATTTACTATGTTTGAAATTAAGAAGATAATTGGCTCATTGTTAATGCCACTCCCGTTGCTTGGCATAATAACATTACTAATGGTATTTCTAGCGATAACACAACGACGAAAAGCGCTCTATTTAGGGGTTATCAGTGTATTAAGCCTACTAATTGTAAGCACCCCTTATGTTGGTCAAACGCTGATTGCTTCAAGTAATAACCCACAATGGCAATTTAATAAACGCCAACACTCCCAGATTGATAACATTGTTGTTTTAGGTTGTACCATCATGCCGCATCCACAACTTGTTGCTAATAACCAACTGGGCGATTGTGCTATAAGCCGCTTATTAGAGGGTGTAAAACTTGCGCATCAATACCCGGATGCTATTTTATTTGTCTCTGGTGGTGGCTTTGCCAATACCACAAACAGCCAATTGATGTTTGAAACAGCCAAGACATTAGGTATCGCAGCATCAAGGATCAAGCAAAACCCGCTTGCGATGGACACCGCAGAAGAAGCGAAAAGACTGGCGATATATTTGGTCGACAAAAAGAGCGCTTTAGTCACATCTGCCAGCCATATGCCGCGTGCAAAAGATCTCTTCAACGCGCAAGGAATCGAGGTAATACCCGCAGCAACAGATTATAAAGATTACAGCCAATTTCCCATGTACAAACAATTTATCCCCAGTGCCGATGTACTCGTTGCAGTTACACGAGTGAGCCACGAAAAAGTAGGCAGTCTGTGGATTAAATTACGCCGCTGGATTGATCCAGAGGCGTTGTAATCACTTAACCCTGTTAGATTAAACAGGGTTATCAATATCTATAAAAGTAACATCAAAACCATGCTGCTCAACTAAAAGCTCGCCAAGCGCTTTTATTCCGTATCGCTCAGTAGCATGGTGACCTGCAGCGAAAAAATCAATTCCTTGCTCTCGCGAGCTATGAATAGTTTGCTCAGATGCTTCACCTGTCAAATAGGCATCAATACCTTGAGCAGCAGCTAAGTCAATATAACCTTGCCCGCCCCCTGTACACCAAGCAATGGTTTCAATCTTGTCATCGCGCACTAAGCTCGTTAAAGGTTCACGGTGTAGCACTGTGCTAATTTTGTCTGCAAACTCTTTGCCCGTTAAAGGTGTTTTTAAAAATCCTTTTACTGCGACGCTGTTTGGTCCCGCTTCAAGGCCCGCGCTAAGCTCAATATCTAATAAGTGTGCAAGTTGCGCATTGTTGCCAATGACAGGATGAACATCTAATGGCAGATGATAAGCAAATAAGTTGATATCATGAGCAAGTAACGCCGCTACACGCCGTTTTTTCATACCTGTGATTGGCTGAGACTCACCTTTCCAAAAATATCCATGGTGAACCAAAATAGTATCCGCGCCGTGCTCAATAGCCGCATCAATCAATGCTTGGCTTGCCGTGACCCCTGTCACTATTTTTTTTACCTCGTTTGCACCTTCAACCTGAAGCCCATTCGGGCAAAAATCTGCGATTGAGTCGGGTTTTAGAATGTCGTTTAATAACTGAGTAAATTGTTTACGTTGCATATAGAAATCGTCCTCTACCCCTTAAATTTGTGCAAATTTTGGCGTTTATAAGTCAAAAATGGAAGGAAAATCGCAAAAAATTGAAAAGTAAGCTGAAAATAGGTATAAATATATATTCTTAATCTGTGTTTACAACGTATAGGGTCTCTGATGAGCAAACTAGACAAAACAGAAGTGTTAAATGCCTTCGAAGCAGCTTATGAAGCAGCGAATGGTAAAAAACCTGAAATCACAACAAAACCTGGTTGGTATAGCATCGACGGTGGCAAAAATTTGCGCCTTGCTGATGTTGCAGCGCTGACTGAAGAGCTCACTTCTGGTAAAACAGCTGAGCCTAAAGCAGAAGAAGCACCAAAAGCACCGGCAAAAAAAACCAAAACTAAAATCGCTGCGCCTGCTAAGTCAGTTAAAAAGTCACCATTCACCGTAGTGAAAGCGAATGATGATGGTTTCAAAGCTGAAGAGCTGTGGATTGTTAACCTAGCTGAAAAAGACCACGATTGTCGTTTACCTCGTGGTGTTGTGTAACTAATTACACATTGGGAAAAAACCGCTACTAATTAGCGGTTTTTTTATGCCCAGTTACCGAGATATTTATCAAGTATTGTGAAACAAAACCACAAAGCACAATAAATACGGTACCTGTTAATACGGGCATTACTAAAAAATCCCAGCTTTGCAACGATTGCATTATTAAAATAGGATTTGCCCCAGCGGCAGGATGCACTGTGCGTGTTAGCATCATTAATGAAATAGCCAACCCACTGGCAATAGCAATCTCAAAAGGACTGACACCAACAAAATTTACAAATACGACTCCTATAAACGCCGTTATAAGGTGACCACCAATCACATTTCTGGCCCGCGCAAGTGGACTTGTAGGTACACCAAAGACTAAAACGGCAGTCGCTCCAAATGGAGCCATTAACCATATGCCAAAATCCCCTCGTTGCTGTAAGTAAGCAAGTACAAAAATAGCCAGCGCTGCAAATCCACCTGCAATAACCGCTTTGTTAATTGTTTTGTCCATCATATCTCCATTGCTCAATGTAGACCGAGTTGTCTACCTGCAAATAGTAGACAACTCGGTCTACTTATGTCAAGCTAGAATTTCTATCTAGGAGCAAGCATGGATAAAAGAACACACATTACATTGACTGCACTCGAATTGTTTTACGATAAAGGCATTCACAGCGTGGGGATTAATGAAATTATTAGTGCAGCAAATGTAGCTAAAAAAACGATGTACCATCATTTTGCAGGTAAAGATGAATTAATTTTAGCGTGCCTAAACGAACGGCATACTACATTCATAACATGGCTTGAGAACGCCACCAACCAACAAACGACATTACACGATTTTCAAGAACGTTTATTTACAAGCTTCGAAGATTGGTTTCATTCTAAGGTTGCAGAGCTTGGAAACTTTAATGGCTGTATGTTCATTAACGCAGCGGCAGAATACTCAGCGCCGCAAAGCCCAGTCAACCTTGCATGTAAAGCACATAAAGCCGCTGTTTCTTCACTCATCAAACAGCGTTTGTCAGAATGTAAAGACGTAAAAGCCGAGAAAATTGATTCTCTTTGCCACTATTTAATGACACTCACTGAGGGAATGATTTGCCAAGCAAAAGTGTCTGGTATGAAGCAATTCCCTCGCCTGCTAAATTAAAAACCATAAAAAAGCGGCTCAATGGCCGCTTTTCACTTTACGCTATTTATATCTTTTCAAAATATAATTTATCACGTTGTTTTCCGCCGACTTCATTCATCGTTGCCGCGTCAAATAAACGACCATTCACCATGGTATAGTCGATTTTGTCGGTATCACGAATATTCGTCAACGGGTTACCATCAATAACGATAAGATCCGCTAACTTACCCGGCTCTAATGAACCAATATTTTTATCTAAGCCGATGTATTTAGCAGGATCGAGTGTCGCCGCACGAATTGCTTCTAGCGGCGTCATACCGCCTTGAGCAAACATCCAGATTTCCCAATGCGCAGCTAAGCCTTCACGTTGACCATGAGCGCCCAAATTAACCAATACTCCTAAGTCTTGTAGCTCTTTAGCAACGCGTGCGTTGTTAAAGTGGTTGTAATGATGATCGGGTGCTTTTACTCGACGCATTGAGCGTGGTAAAAGTTGGTTTTTAGGCACAAATTTACTTAGGCGTGGGTGGTTCCACACATCCGTTTTATCATACCAGTAGTTTTCACCCCAAATACCGCCATAAGCAACACCTAACGTAGGTGTATAACCTACATCACTTTGCGACCATAGTTGGCGAATATCATCATAAATGTTCGCAACAGGAATTGAGTGCTCAATACCGGTATGACCATCAACGACCATGGTCAAGTTATGCTGCAATAATGAGCCCCCTTCTGGCACAACCATCATTTCAAGTTCACGCCCAGCTTCAATTACTTGCTGACGCTGTTCACGGCGAGGCTGGTTGTATGACTTAACACTAAATGCCCCCACTTTTTTCAAGCGTTCAAGGTGGAATTTAGCATCGTCAAGCGAGTCAATATGCGATGTATAGCCCGGCATATTGGCACCATACAGTATTGTACCGGTAGAGAAAATGCGTGGTGCCACTATCATGCCTGCTTTTTGCATTTCACTCGCAGCAAAAATTTCGGTGGTGTCGTTCGATGGATCATGAATTGTCGTAACACCCAGCGATAAACCAGCAAGGTTTTTCCAGTTTTGTTGCGGGATTATTTCATCACTGGCTTGCGCACCATGAGCATGGGCATCAACAATGCCTGGCATAATCGTCTTGCCGGTCACATCAATAACTTCTGCACCTTTAGGAATAGTTACAGAGTCTTTGCTTCCGACTGCTTGAATGTGTTTTCCATCAGTTACAATCACACCATTTTCAATAACTTGCTCACCATTCATGGTAATGATGCGTGCGCCCGTTAGTGCAAACATCCCCTTTGGCTCAGCCATTGTTTTGGTAAAGCCAATGTTGTCACCACTTTTCACTTTAAAATCTGTGCCTGCGTTTTTATTTATGTCAAATAAACCCGCTAAACTTGCATGATAAAGCTCAGGACCAAGACTCCAATACAGTTTATCACTGGTTCCACTCCAGCTAATATTCTCGCCCGCACGAACTGATAATTGTTCAATTGGGAATTGACTATCTTTCGGGCCAATATTAATGGTTTTACCGCGTTCAACAAAAGGGGTTACAAACACTTTAAAACGCTCAGCAAATGCCAAATATTTACCATCTGGCGACACTCTGAACTCCGTTGCATGCTCAGACTCATACAGCTTACGTACTTCTTTTGACTCAAGCTCAACCACACTAAGCGTAGGTTTAGGCCATGGGCTCATTACATAAATACGGTCATTCATTGCGCCAAATTGCGGCTGGTAACCTGACTTAGTGATCAGTGAGGATTCACCGCCCTTGGCACTAACAGAATAAATGCCCGGCTCTAATGACCAGGTTGGATTGAGGATACTGCCACCCGATGCTTTACGATAAACAACCGTTTTACCATCTGGGCTAAAGGTAGGTTCTACATATTTACCTGGTTCTTCTGTTAACTTATTACCTCGTCCGCCTCTTGAAGAAACGACACGCACAGAGCCTTGTTCATTGTCATCCCACGTTGTATAAACTACTTTTTTACCATCGCGGGAAAACTGTGGAAATAACTCAAAATGATCGTCTTGTTTAGTTAAGCGTTTCACTTTACCTGACTCAAGATCACGCTTATAAATATGACCCAAAGCTTCAAAAATGGCTGTTTCACCGTCTGGTGAAATTTGCACATTGCGCAGCATTTTTACCGCAAAATTATCGCTATCGATATTGTGTGTAAACCGCACTGCTTTTTGAATTTGTTTATTGGTTTCTACCTTAAATGGGATACGTGATACTGATTTATCATCAACATCTAATTTATGAATTGTGCCACCAGCCCAAAACACTAATTGCGCATTATCTGGCGTCCAAGCAATGGTCGGGTAAACACCGTGTATTGCCCATGTTTCTTGCATATCTCGCTCAAGCTCACCATATAACTTTGTATGCTCACCAGTGTGAAGGTCATATAAATATAAGCTTGTTTGAAAATCATCACGCTTGATATAAGCCAGCTTTTTACCATCTGGTGAGGGGGTTGGACGAATAGCGCCCCCCATTCCATCAATAATAGTTTCAATTTCACCGGTTTCACGGTCATAGCGTTTAATTTTGTAGATACCCGCAACTGAATCTTTTGAGTAATGGAATGTTTTACCTGGTGTAGCATCATGTGAAAAATACACATAACGACCGTCAGGTGAAAACATCGGTTCACCTAAATCTTTTTGATCGTTTTCACGTGCCGTTAACTGCACTCCCTTACCACCGGCTTTGTGGTATAGCCAAACTTCACCCGCACCGAGTGAGCGGCTTGCTGTAAAGTGCTTACGCGCAACTAAATAGTCGCCATCGGGGCTCCATGCAGGGCTATTTAATAAACGAAACGTTTCGTCAGTGACGGCCTTTTGGTTTTCACCGTTGACATCCATAATCCAAATGTTATCACCACCACCTTGATCGGATGTAAACGCAATGTATTTACCATCAGGGCTAAAGCGCGGTTGCATCTGCCACGCAATATCACTTGTTAATTGTTTTGCCGTACCGCCCGAGATTGGCATAGTGTAAATATCACCCAACAGATCAAACACCAAGGTTTCACCATCAGGACTAATATCAACATTCATCCACGTGCCTTGTTCAACACTGATTTTGGCATCTAAAAACTGACCTGCTGGCGCATCAACTCGCCACTTTTCATCACCTGACTGCTCGGTTGCTATTACTTGCCCTGTAAAGGCGAGTGAAATCGAAACAGCCAAAGCCGTATGAAGCATTTTCTTCATGGAATTCTCACTTGTTATTGTTTTGTTATTTGCACACATATTGATTGCATCAAATAGCATAGCAAGATTCCAGCATTACGTGTTAAACAGTCGTAAATTGGCGACTAATGCCACGCAATGGGATCAAATTCATAATAGCCTACCAATAAATGATAAATTTCAGGATCGAATTGCCTAAGTGCAGCAGGCTTTTCAAGGAAAGTTTCGGTGATCACGGCAAAAAACTCGGCTTCATTGGTCGCCCCATAACTATGAATAACATGGGGCATACCGTAAGCAATGTGTGTTTTAAGCTGATTAAAAGCACGACTGAATACTTTGGCCCATTGTTGATAGTCAGCATTACTAGCAAGCAATGGCGTGCCTGTCGTTTTTCCTGTTTCTTGGTCTAGTTGATGAGCAAATTCATGGAATACCAAATTGTGGCCATCACTAGGGAGTCGGCTTCCTTCTAGCACATCGTGCCAGCTTAAGACCAAGGTGCCACCAGGCCATGACTCACCTTGTCTCACGGTATTATGATAACTAACAAGACCTGCACCATCGCGTGATGTTTGTGGTGCATAATAGGCACTTGGATATAATAAAATGTCTTTCACATTACGATATAAAGGCCAAGGCTTATTGAGCACTAAAACACATGCATCTGCAGCAACAATGAGTTTCATTGCATCATTTAACTGCAGGCCATCACACCCAATAAATCGCTTTTCATTTAAGAACCAAACAATATGACGCTCTAATTTTTCACGATCAGCGTCCGTCATTTTTTGATAAATAGGCATGTACTTCAACAGCAATGACTTCTGCTCTGAAGTAAGGGAATAGGTCAGGTACTTTTTATGCCAAAAATGATTTCGAATATCATCCCAGCGCCAGTAACCGACAATAAAAATGAGCAAAAAAAGTAACAAAACAAGGTTAAGCATTATCATCGCCTAAAATATAATCTTGTTACTTTAATGTGTGCAAACAAAAAAAGATCAATTGTCTGCACACATTTTTATTTAAGTTGCAGTAAAAAGTTACAGGACAGGAACCGTTGCCGAACCAGTTACCACTTCTTTACTGCCTTTGACTCGATACTCATAGTCGAAGGTAATCGTATTAACGTTACCAGACGCGTTATCATCAAGGTATGTTACATCCCACGGTAGTCCATGCATATACATTAAGCCATCTGGTAAAGAAGTATATTTAATTGCATTGCCCGAATCACCATAGGCCGTTTCATTTAATGCAATTGAAACTAGGTTTCTTAAACTATCATTATAAATATACTCACCAGAGACAATTGTAAGCTCTTCGTAAACAGGATTCATAGTGCCATTGTTTGTATAACCCGTTAAGGTAATATCAAGTTCGGCAAGTGATGCAATAGACGTTGGTAAATACAATCTCACGTTATTACCACGACTCGATGATGCTGCACTCTCACCCGCTGAGTTAGTAGCGTGAATCAATTGGCCAGCTTTCAAACCATTATTATTATCGAATTTAACATCTTCGATTGAAAACGCAGCTTTATCAGCAACCGTAAATTCATTTTCAAATGAATAATTAGCAGTTAAAGCAGTTTCTTTATCAATTACTGAATTTAAACGGTACTTATAACGACCAACACTAAGCGCTTGCTCAGGCAATACTTCCACAAAGGTATCATTTAATGACAATGATGAAGTCGTTGTAATGTCTACATCCTTTCTAATAAAAAATGTACTGCCAGCAGGGACTGAATCTGTTGTTGATTCATTACCACGGATCACTGTAAGTGAATTGCTTCTCACCAATGAAAAACTATCTTGTGTAAGCTCTATTGGTTTTGAGAAGAACAAGTAATAACCATTATTCAACGCATTAACAGTTTGGCTAAGCAAATCTACTTGCGTCGTTTGTGTGCCTTTATTGGCCTTAAAAATCACCGACACAACACCGTCTTCGACTTGGAAATTACCTTGGTTATAGATATTGCCGACCACCAACTCACCATTTTCTTCTCTAACAGAAAATGAATCAGATAAATAATTCTGACCATTTACATCTGTAAAAGCCGACATTCTTACAGTAAGTGATGAGCTGCCTTTAAAGTCATAAACATACTCATTTTCTGTCGCATCAAAGGTCAAAGGATTAGACTCAAAATCATTGCTTGATGCCACTAATTCAATATTTGAAAAGACTTGACCAGTTTCATCGATGACTTTAACACGTAATTGATACTCTTTTGTCGCATCTGTATCTTTAAACAAAATGGTTGCATCATCATTCAATGTGCTAAATGAGACAGAACTTTGATTGTAATAATTTTGTACAAGCTCATAATCATTAATAGCATCGTTATCAACATCCATATCGATATGAAGAGCAATTGAATTTCCCAAACCAACGGGTTTCTCAATTGAATAAAGATTAGTTTGCTCGTTATAGGTCGCACTGAAAAAGTGCTCATTGCGAGATTGCCACGTGCTATCTGTCAGGCCTAATGATGTAGTATAAGTAAACTGAAGGTCTTTAATAGGTGTATTTTCACCATCAAGCAATGCCGTGAATTGAATGGTCTCTGTTGTAGTAACTAAAAGTGAGCCTAGCTGGCTGACTCCAGCACCTGAGTTACCATAAAATGCACGCTGTTGAAACGAACCATCAGTACTTGTCACAAGTAACACGTAATCAGAATGTTTTGGAATATTTTTCAATTCAAACATGCCATCACTCAGCGAAACTGCCTCAGACCAAGTATTGCCAATTTTAATTTGAATTTGTGCGTTAGCCGCTAAACTGTCAGTGACGTAATTTTTAACCGTTCCTGTTAAAGTCGCTGTTTCAGCTTCTTGAGTGGCCTTATTTTGTTCTTCAATTGCACTGATTAGTTCATCGTTATTATTGTCTTCAACTTCTAAACAACCAGATAATAAAAAACTCGCAGAAATTGCGAGTGCAATAGTATGTTTTTTAAACATAAAAACTCCATTTAATTATTTTTGTTTCCCTTATGGGGTCTACTATTATAATGAACTTAAAATGAATAAAAAAGCCATTTGTGACCAATCTACAAAATTGATGTTTCTTTATTGTAAATTACCACTTTGTTCCTGCCATTATTTTTAGCGTGGTAGAGCGCGGTATCGGCATGAGAAAGTAGCCGATCATAGTCGGTAACATTTGCATTATCTGCAACACCGAAACTTACAGTGACAGACAGTTCTTTCGCAAGTTCAGAAAAATTATAATCCGCGATTTCTAAGCGAATAATTTCACATAAACGCGCGGCTTCATCAGCACCTTTATGAGGAAATAGTAAAGTGAACTCTTCGCCTCCCCAACGCGCAGCATAACCTTCATCGGGAAAGTTGATACGTAACAAACGGGCAATTTCACAAATCACTTGATCACCAATCAAATGTGAAAAATTGTCATTAATTAATTTAAAGTGGTCAATGTCCATAATCGCAACACTTAAGCTTTGCTTATTATGTTGGAACTGACTAAAGTTCTCGAATAGCCAACTATCGAATGCTCGTCTATTGGGTAGCTGAGTTAATTGGTCATGATTAGCGAGATGCGCGAATGCATCTGCTTGGTTCTTTAAATCGTGCATTTGTTGCTCGACCTTCTCCGTCAGCTCTATTTCAATGCGTTTATAATGATATAAACGGTATTTATATATTGCATAGGCTATTAAAAATAAGCCCAAAATAAGCACTAATTTAAAGCTGGACTTTTGCCAAAAATATGGCGCAATTCTGAATCGTAACGTTTGTTCATTGTTTTGCCATTCACTATTTGGATAGCCCGCACGGACCTTAAATGTATATTCTCCCGGAGGTAAGTTTGTATACTCAGTAATAGCTAAGCGGCCTCTATCAACCCATTCTTCGTTGTAGCCACTTAAGTGAGTTTGATAATTTAGACGCTGCGGCATAATAAAACTTAAGCCTGCATAATTAAATGACACCCTTGAAATACCCGCTGGTAAACTTAGTACATCACTTTTAGCGGGCAATGCAACGGGCTTACCATCAACTTCAAAGCTTTCTATGACCGTTGACAAACGGCGTTTACTCGCTTCTTTTAATCGCTCAGGCTTTACAATCGCAACCCCTTTTGCCGTTGCAACCCAGAGTTGACCATCAGAATGCGTCACTGCTGCTGGGTTAGAACCGCCATTTGCTTGCGCGCTCAGCATGCCATCGCCTTCATCATACAACTGCATAGAAACAACAACTGACTCCGCACCCGTGGGGTTATCTAAAAATTCAGTAAGCTGGGTTTTATTGAGCTGAATAACACCGCGATTACTGGTTAACCACAACGAGTCACCTTGCTCAATAACCTGAAATAATTTATCAACGGGTAAGCCCTGTTCACGTCCAAACAAATGCATAACATCGGTCTTCAAATCGTAACGTATGAGGCCTCGATCCGTTGCGAGCCACATTTTTTCGCCATCAAGATAAAAACCAAACGCATATTCAGTGCTAAATTTTTCAGGAAATTCTATGTTAGAAAATGTGTTTAATGCGGGATCAAAAATAGACACTCCAACACCCGTACCAACCCATAGCCGGCCTTGATTATCTTCAGCAAGTGCCATAATAAAATTGCCTACTAAGCCTTCTTCAGTAGTGTAAGAATGAATTTGTCCGTCGTCTGTGAGCTTTGTAAGGCCGCTGGCAGTGCCGATCCATAAATTATGTGAGCTATCGAATAATACCGCCCGTACCTCATTATTAAGAAGCCCATTAGTGCGATTCTTAACTGGGTAAATTTTGTTATTCACCACTTTCATGAGGCCACCAGTGTACGTGCCAAGCCATACATCCCCATTTTTGTCTTCAGTTAAACTTAGCACTGACAGGGGATCACGTTCATATGCTTGGTTTAAGGTGGTTATTTCCCCATTTATAATTCGGTTTAAACCATTGCTACTGCCTACCCACAAACTACCATCAGAATGAGACAATACGGTGCGAACATAATCTGAAGCAAGACCACGGCTTTGGCTCCAATTCGTAAACGGGGCTTCACGCAGCCTGAATAGCCCTGCATTAGTACCAACCCAAATGCTTTTTTCACGGTCCTGCAGTAATGACAGAATACGGTTATTCGGCAAGCCATCATCGGCATCGAGATTTTCAAGGCCTGATTGCCTCAATCTAAAAACACCTTTGTTGATTGTACCGAACCAAATGTCTCCTTGGGTATCTTCGAGCAAACTCGATATGGATTCATGATTGAGCGTTGCATCAACAGAGACAAATTTATCGTGTTGCTTTTGCCATGCCCCTTTTTCTGTGCCGACAATTAAGATACCCGACTGAGTCAATAACAGCGTAAAAGCAGAGACATCAGGTAAACCGGCTTCTTGACCAACTTTACTGACCTTTTTACCTTCAATTTTGTATAAGCCATCACTGGTTGCAGCCCAAATGACATTCTGTTTGTCTTTTATTAGTCTGTATGCACTCAGTTTATCAACCAATGTGTGTTCTGTTGCTTTTTCTGATGCACGATACACAATACCTTGTCCCTCAAGAGCGAGCCAAATTTCGCCTTGTTCTGAGATCAATGCATGATTAATCATGGTCGATGAACTTGGAAGCGACCGCCACTGGCCCTGTGAGCGCACGGCAATCCCGCCTCGTGCTCCAACAATGTATAAATCGCCATTATCCATGGCTATCAGACTTCTTAAACCTGAATCAGGCAATCCTGGGATCTCGGTTCGTGTAAAAAGTTTAAACTCTCGACCATTAAAACGCGCCAACCCTTCCCACGTTGCTATCCAGATATAGCCATCTTTCGTTTGTGCAACACTGTTAATACTATTGTGAGGTAAACCTGAGCGTGTATTCCATGTCTCAGTAAAATAGTCACTCAATGAAAGGCGAGTTGATTCTGCAAAAGCGCTAAAACATACACACAGTAAAATGAGACTAACTACCCGCGCCATAAAGCTTAACCTTTAATTATTGTTCTTTTCAGTGATGCTGTGTGGTGCTCATATCGTCAACCAACACTTCCATTACTACTACATTAGTTGCAATTCTTACTCACTTTAATCACATTTAGCAACAATCAATTACAGTAATCATTAATTTTTTCTTGCAAGATTTGAACAAACCGAGCGACATGTAAACCATCCATTAAAGCGTGATGGACATCAATGGATAGCGGGATCTTGCCGGTTCGCTTATCGTATTGACCAAACACCAATTTAGGAATACCTAACCCGTGCCCCTCACTAACGGCATGTGAAAACCCCGTGAAATTTAGCCAAGGTAAAACAGAAATATGAATGAGATCGGGTTGCCCTTCTGTCGCTGCAAACGCTTCTGAGAAGAAAGGTTGCCCTTTACTTTCTTTTGCTACCTGCAATGCATGCTCAGAAAAGCGTTGAATAGAATCATGTTTTTCAAAGTAACTGAAACGCAATGTATCATCATCAGCTAACTCAACCACACTAGCACGTACAGTTGATAGCTGAATAGGACACGAATCTATAATACGCTGGCGCATGGGCGCATAATCGTGGCAAGCCTCTAAAGTCAGAAAAATATAGCTATGAAAAAATGAATACGGCGCTGACTTACACTGCTCATAAAGTGCAGCCATGTCGAGCGACACACAAACATTAAAGTAAGGGAGACTAAATTCTTTGAAAAAAGCAAAATGTTGCTTACGAGGCCATGACTCAAGATCAATTACGTGACAGTCATTTGGAAGAGAATGCATTGGGTGGCCCTGTGAAATAAAAAAACAGTGTAGCCAGATACATTCATTAAGTCATGTAATTGCGATTAAAATCCGCGATAGTCTATTGGCTTTTTAGGGCTGTTTGCATGTTGTCGCCTATAAAGGTATTTGGCGTAATATGTTATAGCTGTAAGCTTAATTAAGCGGTTTATTTGGAATAATATTGCAAATGGGTATTGAAGCCTATTTGGGCACAAAAAAAGGCGCGCCATGCGCACCTTTTTAAACAGCAAATTAATTAAATTATAAGCCGTTTTCGATGATTTCTAATGCAAGCTCATCAGCAATTAAATGCGTTGATTTTTGCTCTTTCTCTGAGCGAGCAAAAATTTCTGTTAGCGTATCAAAAATACCTTCAACGTGCTTCGTTGACGCCTCTGCACTGTAGCCTTCTGGTGCTGTTTCGTAATACACATTAATGATACCACCAGCATTAATTACATAGTCTGGCGCGTAAAGAATGCCTTTTTCACGAATGATTTCACCGTGGCGAGACTCTGCGAGTTGATTGTTAGCACAACCAGCAATAATCGTTGCTTTTAAACGTGGAATTGTCATGTCGTTTACTGTTGCACCTAACGCACAAGGTGCATAGACATCAACATCTAGGTCATAAATTTCATCGATACCCACTGCTGTCGCATTAAAGTCATTAACAACACGTGATACAGCTTGTTCGTTAATATCAGTAACAAACAATGTTGCGCCTGCTTCATGAAGGTGTTTACAAAGACCATATGCAACGGCACCTAAACCTTGCACAGCAACCTTTATACCCGATAAATCTTGATGACCACGTTGATGCTGTAACGCGGCTTTAATACCTAAAAATGTACCGTAAGCAGTGAAAGGTGATGGATTACCACTTTTACCTTCAAGACCCAGCACATAGTTAGTTTCTTTATTCATGATTGCAACGTCATCGCACGTGATGTTTACGTCTTCTGCTGAATAATAACTACCACTTAAACGCTCTAGCTGACGGCCAAACGCACGGAAAAGCTGCTCTGATTTAATTTCTTTTGCATTACCGATAATAACAGACTTACCACCACCGAATGGTAAACGTGCAACCGCATTTTTGTATGTCATACCTTTCGATAAACGAAGGGCATCGGTTACTGCGTCTTCGTCAGTCGCATAGTCCCACATTCTACAGCCACCTACAGCTGGACCTAACTTGGTATTGTGAACCGCGATAATAGCCTTAAGGCCTGATTCTTTATCTGAACAAAACACCACTTGCTCGTGGTTATCAAAGTCGACTTTATTAAATACAGCCACAGTTAAATACTCCGAAATTTTCTTACCCTTTTTGGGGTGTGAGCGCTGAAATTGCCGAGACTTTATCACTTCGTTTGCTCCCATGCCACTATATGAGATGATAAAACTAAGCTAAGTTACGCGATTGAAATAACAACGCAAAAAACACGTTAAAACAGGAAATATATACCTACATAAATCCACATAAAGCATGATTAATTCAAAACAAAAGTAAATCTACTAAATCTTTTTTACGTGAACGTAAAGGTCAAGTATAGCGTAAAGAAAAAGTGACAAAGTAATTCAGTAGCAAAAGCCTGAAAACACACACTTTAAGTCAAAAGTGTGGATGAGAAAGAGACTGGTCAGAGCTGAAAAAAACGGCGCTTGGGCGCCGTTTCATATAAACGATTTAATGACGATTATTTTAATTTACCATCAAGCTCTTCGATTTTGGCTTTCCAAATTGCTGGGCCTTGCGTGTGCGCATTGGCACCTTCGCTGTCAACAGCAACAGTCACAGGCATGTCTTCAACTTCAAACTCGTAGATTGCTTCCATACCTAAATCTTCAAACGCCACTACACGCGCTTTCTTAATAGCTTTAGATACTAAGTAAGCAGCACCGCCTACCGCCATTAAGTACACAGACTTATTGTTTTTAATTGATTCAACCGTTGCAGGACCACGCTCAGCTTTACCAATCATACCAATGATGCCCGTGTTTTCTAACATCATGTCAGTGAACTTATCCATACGCGTTGCCGTTGTTGGGCCTGCTGGGCCTACAGCTTCATCACGAACCGCATCAACAGGACCGACGTAATAGATAAATTTATTATCGAAATCAACACCTTCAGGTAAACCTTCACCTGATTGGATCATATCTTGTAGGCGTTTGTGCGCCGCATCACGGCCTGTTAAAATAGTGCCAGAGAGAAGCACAGTTTCACCCATCTTCCACTCTTGTGTGTCTTCTTTAGTTAGCGTGTTTAAGTCAACACGGCGTGTGCCCTCGCCAACTTCGAACGTCACTTCTGGCCAATCTTCAAGTTTAGGAGCTTTAAGCTCTGCTGGACCTGAGCCATCTAAGGTAAAGTGAACGTGACGCGTTGCCGCACAGTTCGGGATCATTACTACAGGCTTAGATGCCGCGTGCGTCGGTGCCGTTTTAATTTTTACATCAACAACGGTTGTTAAACCGCCTAGACCTTGAGCACCAATGCCCAACTTATTCGCGCGCTCAAAAATATCAATACGCATTTTTTCTTCTGTTGTCTCAGCGCCGCGTTCAATTAGCTCGTGAATATCAACCGGATCCATTAAAGATTCTTTAGCAAGCACGGCTGCTTTTTCAGCGGTACCACCAATGCCTATACCTAGCATACCCGGCGGACACCAACCAGCCCCCATTGTTGGGAGTGTTTTTTCAACCCACGCCGCAACATCATCCGATGGGTTCAGCATGACCATTTTTGTTTTGTTTTCTGAGCCGCCACCTTTAGCTGCAACCATCACTTCAACTTCGCCACCTGGCACTAAGTCGATATGAACCACAGAAGGTGTATTATCTTTGGTGTTTTTACGCGTACCAGCAGGGTCTGCAACGATTGATGCGCGTAATGGGTTATCTGGGTTTAAGTAAGCGCGACGTGTACCTTCATCAACCATTTGCTGAACAGTCATGTCTGTTTTATCCCACTTAACATCCATACCCACTTTAACGAAACAGGTAATAATACCGGTATCTTGACACAGTGGACGTTTACCTTCAGCAGACATGCGCGAGTTAATTAAGATTTGCGCAATAGCGTCTTTTGCCGCTTTACTTTGCTCTTTATTGTACGCTTTTTCTAAGGCTTGGACGAAATCGAGAGGGTGATAAAAAGAAATGTATTGCAATGCATCTTCAATGCTATCAATGAAGTCTTGCTGACGAATTGTACTCATTACGGGTTCCTTAAGTTTTTATCACGTCGCTTAGTACGTGATCCTGAGTAAACCGGTGACGAAGATTTACTCTACGGGTTAGTCATGGCATCACTATAAAGGAAATCATAACGCTGCCAATCAAATTTAACTTATGATAACCTCCTCGCCCGTTTCGGGCTAGTTATTCAAGGCAATGTAAATGATAAACGATGAAAATTTGTGCATAAAATTAGATTTAACCGATGATTGTATCTCACTCTTTACTCATTTTGCTCATTTGCCCTATGCCGTCTTACTTGATTCAGCAAATAGTAATCATGTAAACAGTCGTTTTGATATCATTGCCATTGAACCACTAAACACATTAGAAGTTAGCAACAACCAATGCTTTTTAAATGGCGAAGCGCAATCCCGTGATTGCTTCACGCTAATGAAATCAGCACTTAATGATTTTGATAATACAGCCAATCCAAACGGGCTTCCTTTTACGGGGGGCTGGCTGGGCTACTTTGGATACGATTTTGGTCGTGTAATAGAAACCATGCCATCGCATGCCGACAATGATATTGCGATGCCACAAATGGCACTGGGTTTATATCCTGATGCACTGATTTTCGATAAACAGCAGCAAAGCTGGTTTTATGTTGCTCAGCGACACCATAATCGTTTAGCTCAATATCAACACTTTTTATCTCAAACACCCACAGATTCTGTACCGTTCACTCTCAATAGTGATTGGCAGTCGAACATGACAAAAGCCAGCTACACTGAAAAGTTTGAACAAATTCAAGCCTACTTAAAAAGTGGCGACTGTTATCAAATTAATCTAGCACAGCGTTTTAGCGCTGAGTTTTCAGGCTCAACATGGCATGCATATCGCACCTTAAGAGACGCCAACAAAGCACCTTTTTCGAGTTATATAAACCACCCAGACGGCGCCATTTTATCGATTTCTCCAGAGCGTTTTATTGCCATAAACCAAGGAAAAATTGAAACCAAGCCAATTAAAGGCACACTACCACGTTTAGCCAAACACGCCGATGATGAGGCACAAGCACTGCGCCTACAACAGTCAGAAAAAGACCGTGCCGAAAATGTCATGATTGTTGATTTATTACGTAACGACTTAGGCAAAGTGGCAAAACCGGGCTCGGTTACTGTTCCCGCCTTATTTGCCATTGAAAGCTTCCCAGCGGTGCACCACTTAGTCAGCACTGTTCGAGCCGAATTAGCGCACGGTAAAGATGCTGTAGATCAAATACACGCTGCATTTCCTGGGGGCTCTATCACAGGCGCACCTAAAATTCGTGCCATGGAAATAATAGAAGAGCTCGAGCCACATCGCCGAAGCGTATACTGTGGTTCAATTGGTTACTTAAGTGCCTGCGGTAATATGGACACGAGTATCACCATACGTACCTTAGTGTGCCATCAGGGCACGATATACTGCTGGGCCGGAGGCGGTATTGTCGCAGATTCACAGGTCGACTTGGAGTACCAAGAAACATACGATAAAGTAAATAAAATATTGCCTTTACTAAAGTAATAACCTTGAATAGCCAGCAATTAATCACCCGCTTCAGCTTAAGTATGGCCACTGAGCCTGCACAGCAAATTCACATTAATGCGGATAAGCGTGCCAGTGCGGTGATGTTACCGCTCATCGATGTTGAAAACGACGCACATTTAATATTGTGTAAGCGTCCTCGTCATTTACTTCACCATCCAGGGGAGATCTGTTTACCGGGTGGTAAGTTCGAGATGCAGGATGAGTCATTAATGCACACGGCACTGCGGGAACTTCATGAGGAGCTTAATATTGCTGCACATAATGTTACAGTGCATGGGCAACTTCATCAGTACTCAACATTAACAGGGTTTACGATTGCCCCCTATGTATGCAGCCTTGCTGCAGGAACCGGTTGGCAGGCAGATCCCAGCGAAGTCGAAGTGAGCTTTTTACTGCCTATTTCACATTTAAGCGATCACAGAAACTGGCAACCGCTAAGCTTTCAACGAAACGGTAAAACATTCGTTTTAAAAGGCTTAATGACACCGCATGGTCTTCTATGGGGAGCAACAGCCAGTATTATTAATAACTTTATAAAACAACTCGCCCTACCAGTTTAATTTTCATGCTTTTAGGGTTACACACGCTCACATACACGTTATTATGTGACACCGTTCAAAGGCAGAAAATACGCCGTATTTAATAAAAAATGAGTAGCAAATTATGATCAGTGCATTCGATATGTTTAGTATTGGTATTGGCCCATCATCATCTCACACTGTTGGTCCAATGCGCGCTTCACGTTTATTTGTAAATGAGCTAGAAGAAAAGAACTTATTGTCTCAGGTAACCGATGTAAAAGTTGAGCTATTTGGCTCGCTTGGCCAAACAGGTATCGGCCACGGTTCTGGCAAAGCCGTTATTTTAGGCTTAGCAGGTTACGACCCTGAAACAATCGATGCTGACTTAGTTGATGACATATTAGCTAAAATCGAAAAAGAACAAGTTATCTACTTAAATCAGAGCCACAAAGCGAAATTCCCTAAACAAGGTGCGATTGTTTTTCATCGTAGAAAAACCTTGCCTAAGCATTCAAATGCGATGGAAATCATAGCAAGTCAAAATGGCGAAAAGCTCTTTAGTAAAGTGTACTACTCTATTGGTGGTGGCTTTATTGTTACAGATGAAGAGTTTGAAAATGAAAAACAAAAAGCCCTTGATGTTCGTGAAGAAAATCCAGCACCCTACCCCTTTAATACAGCCAAAGAATTGCTAGAGTTATGTCGCGAATCAGGTTTTAGTGTATCGACATTAATGATGCATAATGAGAAAACGTTGCGCAGCGAAAATGAGATAAAAGACACCCTTTTTAATATCTGGCAAGTAATGAAAGCCTGTATAGAGCGTGGTATGCGTACCGAAGGTATCCTCCCTGGAGGCTTAAAAGTTAAACGTCGTGCCCCCAGCTTACACCTTAAACTAAACATTGAAGTAAACAATGATCCGCTGCGTGCTATGGACTGGGTTGATTTATTTGCGCTTGCAGTAAACGAAGAAAACGCAGCGGGTGGCCGTGTGGTCACTGCGCCAACAAATGGTGCTGCCGGTATTCTTCCTGCGGTTCTAATGTATTACAACACCTTCATCAAAGAAGTAGACCGTGATATTGCGACACGTTATTTATTAACAGCGGCTGCAATTGGTATTTTATATAAAAAGAATGCGTCAATTTCTGGCGCAGAGGTTGGCTGTCAAGGTGAAGTCGGGGTTGCTTGCTCTATGGCTGCCGGCGCCCTGACCGAAATAATGGGTGGTAACGTAGTACAAGTAGAAAATGCCGCTGAAATTGGCATGGAGCACAACCTAGGTTTAACTTGTGACCCCGTAGGCGGTCTTGTACAAGTTCCGTGTATTGAACGCAATGCTATGGGGGCGATTAAAGCGATTAACGCCTCTCGTTTAGCTATGCGCGGTTCTGGTGAACAAAAAGTAACGCTCGATAAAGTCATCAAAACCATGCTCGACACAGGTAATGATATGAAAACTAAATACAAAGAAACCGCACGCGGCGGTTTAGCGGTTAATATCATTGAGTGTTAATTAATACCATATATGGTATGACACATGCCCATTATCAAAAAAGCCGCTTTTATGAAGCGGCTTTTAATTTAATAACTTCACTACTTGATTGGCAATTCAATATTTTCAAACAGCTTATCTACGTCTTCTTGATTACGCAGTAAACTGGCGCGTTCAACCAATTCTTTTGTTAAATGAGGGGCAAAGCGCTCAATGAAGTCGTACATGTAACTACGCAAAAAGCTGCCTTTTCTAAAGCCAATCTTAGTGGTACTCGCTTCAAATAAATGACTTGCGTCAATACACACTAAATCGTTGTCTGTCACTTGATCAATTGCCATCGACGCTACCACGCCAACCCCAAGGCCAAGACGCACATAGGTTTTAATAACATCGGCATCCGTGGCTGTAAACACAATATGCGGTTCGAGCCCATGTGCACTAAAGGCTTTATCAAGTTCAGAGCGACCTGTGAAGCCAAACACATAGGTAATTAACGGATACTTCGCGACATCGGCAACAGTCAGGTTATCTGCTTTTTTCGCCAACGGGTGTGTTTTTGCAACCACAATACTGCGATTCCAGTGATAACAAGGCAGCATGACAAGGTCAGAATATAAGTGTAATGCTTCGGTCGCGATAGCGAAGTCAGCATCACCACGTGCTGCCGCATCAGAAATTTGCTGCGGCGTGCCTTGATGCATATGCAGTGACACCGCGGGGTATTTTTTCATGAACCCCTGAATGACATTTGGCAGCGCATAACGGGCTTGTGTGTGCGTGGTTGCAATGTTCAATTTACCTTGATCTGGCAAAGTATGTTCATTTGCGACGGCTTTGATACCTTCAACTTTCGACAAGATTTCTCGTGAAATATTAATGATTTCATTGCCAGCACTGGTTACATGTGTCAAATGCTTACCACTACGGCCAAAGATCTGAACACCCAATTCGTCTTCTAGCATACGAACTTGTTTTGAGATCCCTGGTTGAGATGTAAATAAACTTTCAGCTGTCGCAGAGACATTGAGTTTATGATTTTGGACTTCGACTATATATCTGAGTTGTTGTAGTTTCATGGCTGCATTGTAAACGTTGTTATTCTTTATTTATAAAGGCTGCTAAGCGCAATGCCAAGTGATATTTCATCGCACTGTCATTTTTTACTTTTATCGCGATTCTTTCTAAGGCTACCACATTCAACTGTGACTCGGTAGCGATGTTTATTCATAAAATACTCAATAAACATGCTTGCTTAACACGACCCTAATAAAAAAGAATGGTTGATTGATAGTTTATTGCACATAAGTATGCGCAAAACTATCCAGATGTAATATTTTTAATGTAAGATAAAAAAATTAGATAGTGAAAACTGAGATTTAGCTATGATTGTTTCTATCATCATTATGCTCATTGTTGCCTTGATTGTCATTGCACTGTGGGTAAGCGCGGTGCAACAACATAAAGAAAAACAAGAGTCAGAGCGTCGCAAAGAACTAACAAAACAGAAAAAAATCATCGAAGAAGCAGAAGAAGTACTGCTCAATAGTACAAACATTCCAATGTCTGAAAATATTTTACGTATTATTCAGCGCCGTGTTTATGATGCATTAGTGAGCATGGTGCAGCTATCACCTAACTCAAAAGAACTAAAAAGTCGCTTAAACGAAGCTAAGCAGCGCTTGACCTTGCCAATTGACTCTAATAATTCTGATGCACTTGTATTACCCGATAATGACAAACAATTAATTTCGCTGATCCAAAGTATCAAAAAGTTACGTGCATTACTGCGCTCTGAACATGGTAAAGGCAAAGTAGATAGTCAGGTATTTGTGGCCGAGGATAAGCGTTTAGAAAAGTTGCAATTAAGAATCAATGTTGAAAGCCAAATTAAGCGCGGTATTTCAGCGCGTGCAGCAAACATGGTTGGCTCAGCACGTCAGTACTTTGAAAAAGCGTTAGCCACACTTGCTTCTGTAAGCTATAGCGATGACTACATAAACACTAAAAAGCAGGAAATCGAAAATTACTTAGAAGCTATCAGCACGGAGCTAAAGGCGTCGAACGCAACATCAAGAAAGAAAAAAGCAGAGCAAGAGCAAGACGATTTAGATGTGTTATTTGCCCCAAAGAAAAAGTGGTAATCCACTTTTTCTTTGGTCTGCATTCATTACGATAAAAACGCGAATTTAATAATAAATAGTGCAGTTAGTACCCATACACTCACACTGATTTCATCTTTTTTACCACACACTAATTTAACCGCAGTATACGCAATAAAACCTAGTGCAATACCATGCGCAATTGAAAACGTTAGCGGGGTCATTAATAGCACTACGCTTACAGGAATTGCATCTGTCATGTCATCCCAATTAACCAGCTTTAAATTTTGCATCATTAAGACGGCCACGTACAATATCGCGCCCGCTGTTGCGTAGGCTGGGATCATACTGGCAAGCGGTGCAAAGAACATCATAAGCAAAAAGCAAATTCCGACGACTACCGCCGTTAAACCTGTACGCCCACCTACAGATACACCGGCCACTGACTCAATGTATGATGTGGTTGTCGACGTTCCCAGCATAGAGCCTGCAATCGTGGCAGTACTGTCCGCACTCAGCGCTCGGCCTAAACGTGGCATTTTGCCTTGTTCATCAGCAAGGCCCGCTTTTTGTGTTACAGCGACAAGCGTGCCTGACGTATCAAATAGATCTACAAAGAGAAACGCAAAAATAACCGTCAACATCGAAATTTCTAGTGCGGCTGCAAAATCTAATTGCATAAACGTAGGCGCAATTGAAGGTGGCATAGAAACAATGCCTTTGTATTCAACAAGATCTAAACCTAATGCGATGCCCGTCACTAACAAGATACTGATCAGCACCCCACTTTTCATATCACGATACAATAGCGCAGCAATCACAAAGAAGCTTAAGATAGCCAATAAAGGGCCAGGCGCAGTAATATCACCTAATTGCACCAGTGTGGCAGGACTTGCGACGATTATCCCTGCATTTTTTAATGCGATTAGCGCTAAAAAAGCGCCAATACCCGTTGCGATAGCACGCTTTAAAACCAAGGGAATCGCGTCGATAATCCATTCTCTGACTTTAAATAAGCTCAAGCATAAAAAAATACATCCCGACATAAACACCGCACCAAGCGCTGCTTGCCAACTGTAACCCATACCAAGTACGACACCATAGGTGAAAAATGCATTTAAGCCCATGCCTGGAGCCAACGCTAATGGGTAATTTGCCCACAACCCCATAATAAAGCACCCAATCGCCGCCGCAATACAGGTTGCTACAAACGCAGCACCTTGGTCCATACCTGCTTCTGCTAGCATGGCTGGATTAACGAAAACAATATAAACCATAGTGATAAATGTTGTGATACCCGCAATGGTTTCACGGCGGACTGACGTGTTGTTTTCACGTATTTTGAAAAGTCTTTCGAACATGTTGAACTTTAAGTTAAGATTAATTGGCTAATTTTATCATATTTTCTCATAATTAGAGGACAATTTACCTTGCAATGTTCTAAACTAATAAGGTCTTTTATTTCAAGAAAATAACTAAACTATGTCTGATAAATCGCCAGTAGGCTTAGATTTAGAGCAACAACTTGACAACGTACTTGCCTTTATAACGCAGCCTGATACAGGGGATGAGCCACAAAAAAGTACGCAATCAGTTGAAAAAACACTAAACAAAGCGTTGTATTATCTTAAAAACGAACAAGCGCCACTTGCCGCTAAGTGGATGCGTTTAGCTGCAATGGCAGGTAATCATAGAGCACAATTTTACATGGGGCTGTTTTTTATAAAAGGCCAAGGCGTGCCGCACAGTGTTTTCCATGGTTCAGTCTGGTTGAGTCTCGCCAGCAGCCAAGGTTACGAGCCTGCAACCGCTGCCCTAAATGATTTAAGAAAGCACATTAGTACTCGCCGTCTGCAAGACGCACAAAGCTATGCAGCAACGCTATATGAACAAATCCACCAGCAACAATTTTCGCACCTTATTCCACACAACCCTGACGCCAATTAACAAGCGTCAGGATTCACTGCTAATTACGAGTGTTTTGTCAGTTTGCTCTCAAAGGTGATAAGCCCTGCGCCTATCACAACCAATAAAATACCAACAAACTCAAGCCATACATGGCCTTTATGCGACTTAATAATAGGTGTTTTTGAAGTTACACTAAATAAACGCCTGCCCTGTTCGCCTGACTCGACGAACGAAGTGCCTTTATAGTCAGGTGAAATAATAAATTTAAAATCACGTCTGTTAGTCATTTCGCGATGTTTTGCATCTATATTTTCCCCGCTTTTATCTACGAGTAGTGTTCGCCAATCATAAAAAATACCATCCGGCTCATTATCTTTCACTACACCGTATGATTTGTACTCATAAAATTCTGTGTTAAATAACTTTTCTTGATGGCCTAAATAAAATAGCGCACAACCTAAAGCACTTATCAGTATGGCGCTATAAATCAGTGAACGCTGTTTAATAAATTGTTTGTTAGTTTGTTGCTTATACCAAGCTTCAATATCAGGCACATTAATCAGCCGAGCTTTATCTACTGAGTGTTTTAATGGCTGCATAAAATCACAAATGGTTAAATTGAGTGCGGCTAATATAGAGCGAAATGTGTCATTAGAAGGCACTGACTTATCGTTCTCAAGTTTTGATAAGTAGCTTTGCTCTATCCCTACTTGCTCAGCAAATTCTGGTTGACTTAGTTTAAGCTCACTACGATAGTGTTTTAGTTGTGAACCGAATGTACTCATAACGCATGTCCTTTTCTATTGTGGAGCGGTCATTCTTTGCTATTCATGCAGAAATAAGAAGCTGAATAAATATGAATAGTGAAGAATATTAGCAAGTTAATTGGAAAGATACGAGATACGAGATACGAGATACGAGATACGAGATACGAGATACGAGATACGAGATACGAGATACGAGATACGAGATACGAGATACGAGATACGAGATACGAGATTATCAGAATAAAGGGGTGTTTTTTAAAATCAATCATTTGTTTGAGGAAAACAAATGGCGGAGTGGACGGGACTCGAACCCGCGACCCCCGGCGTGACAGGCCGGTATTCTAACCAACTGAACTACCACTCCGCAGTGGTATGTGCATGGGGTAATGCACTAAATTTGTTCATGATATCAAGTGGCGGAGTGGACGGGACTCGAACCCGCGACCCCCGGCGTGACAGGCCGGTATTCTAACCAACTGAACTACCACTCCGCAGAGATATCATTGTTATTACTTAATTTGTTGGCGGAGTGGACGGGACTCGAACCCGCGACCCCCGGCGTGACAGGCCGGTATTCTAACCAACTGAACTACCACTCCGCGATACAAATTTTGTAATTAAATAGCTGTTAAATAGTGGCGGAGTGGACGGGACTCGAACCCGCGACCCCCGGCGTGACAGGCCGGTATTCTAACCAACTGAACTACCACTCCGCAGTATCTGATGCTATTTATTTTTTCCTATTGGCGGAGTGGACGGGACTCGAACCCGCGACCCCCGGCGTGACAGGCCGGTATTCTAACCAACTGAACTACCACTCCGCAAAGGAAAATGTTTTACAACCATTAGTTGTGTAAGTATTGGCGGAGTGGACGGGACTCGAACCCGCGACCCCCGGCGTGACAGGCCGGTATTCTAACCAACTGAACTACCACTCCAGCGCGTACTTACAAATTGTCGAAAATTGGCGGAGTGGACGGGACTCGAACCCGCGACCCCCGGCGTGACAGGCCGGTATTCTAACCAACTGAACTACCACTCCACAATTTCGTTGCTGACTGAGTCTCCCCTGACAGCGGCGTGAATAATACGAATCACCCTCTGGTTCGTCAAGGGCTTTTTTGTATTTTTACAGGTTTTTTAGTCATCTGACATCGAAAGGTTTAAAATTTCACCTGATTTGTCATTTTTTGAACCATTTTTGCCAACTTCATTTTCATTCGTTGCTTGCTCAACATTTTCAGATGAGCTTTTTTTCTTTAAAAACGGTAACGATAATTTGAATTTAAGTGGTTTCTTTTGCACAAAAATACGAATGGCTAACCACCCTAATAGAAGAACGATTAAATTTCCAACAACAATAAGTGTCACCATTAGCACAGTGGATGCTTTTTTTTCTTCTTCTAGGATTCTTTGCTGCTCAGCTTGCGCTGCTAAATCGACTTCTGGACGAACAATTTCAGGTACAACCTCAATGGGTCGTTCAATTTCAAATTTATACGTCGGCAGCGTCGCCATAAATTCACGGTCATTTATATTGCTACCAAACACCGATAGCTCGACACTGTATCGACCCCAATCATAATTTTTGATTGCTAATTCTCTGGTTTGAGATTTATCAGCATCAATTGAAAACATTTGCTCTTCATTATTGGGGTAATAGATTTTACCTTGAATAAGCACTGTTTCTGGTTTGACGATTTCAGGGTTTAAAGTAATCGTTAAGGTATGCTCATCGGTATCTTGCTTTGCTAATGCCATGTCATAGCTAAAAGGAGGCTCATGAACAACAATCGGCTTTTGTACTACAGTGCGTTTTAATATAGGTGTTTCTATATATAACTCTGGTTGCCACTCCCCTGCTGGGAAGACTAATTTAAACTCCCCGGTAAACACACCATCAAGGGGGCGCTCATCAAATCCACGACCATCATCTTTAAAATCGGTAACACTTTGTGTGCCCGCTCCAAAATTAGCGAAGTCACTGTTATTGGTACTTACAAAATTAACATGTAGACTTATGACATCTCGAAATTGCCCCACCTCAATTGGCTTACCATCATTGAGTACTCGGCCTGTTAATTTAATGGTTTCGCCACGAAACAACATGGGAGGGAGAGGGTCTACACGTAATTCAATTTCGCCTAATACCATTACTCGACTGTCTGGCAAAATACTGCCAACGACTTGCCAAGGGCCAGGCATCGGGTCTGTGATGGTGATCAAATCGTAGCTTAGTTCATCATGCCAGTCTAAATTGGCGTTCTTCACCGAGTCAGTCGCGTAGTACTTGCTGCCATCTGGGCGTACAAGCACCACGGCGGGTGCACCGCGTTTACGGAAAAATAATAACGTAATTTTATCAACTTTGTGATCAATGCGAAAACGGTTATCTAGTAGAGGAATTTCATTTTGAATCCCGTCACGCTGTAACGGGGTTATTTTATCTTGCTCAGTGGCAAGTCCCATCAAGGGCAATACACACACTAATCCTGCTAGAAGCTGTTTTCTCATTTTATTACCTTATTCTGCACGCCATAAGCATTGACCGCCTTTTGCGACCAAGTCTAAACGCTCTTCATGAGCGGCATGCTCTTGCTCTGTGGCCTTTAATACAACCAGTGGCGCTCTATCAGCGCTCACGCGTCGAATACCACCCATTTGTTGCTCTGAACCTTCATCTTTATTCTGATTTAAATTTAGCTTAACTTGCCCACCTGTCATGGCGAGGTAAACGTCGGCTAAAATCTCGGAATCCAGTAATGCGCCGTGTAAGGTTCGCTTTGAGTTATCAATATCATAACGACGACATAACGCATCAAGGTTATTCTTTTGACCAGGATGCAAATCACGCGCCATCTTCAAGGTATCAAGAACTTGACAGACATCTTCAGTATTCGGATAGCCCTGATTCAACAGCGCAAACTCATTATCCATATGGCCGATATCGAACGCCGCGTTGTGGATGACAAGTTCTGCGCCTTTTATGTACTCAAGAAATTCATGCGCTATTTGGTGATACAACGGTTTATCACGTAAAAACTCATTAGTAATACCGTGAACATCGATGGCTTCTTCTTCAATGTCACGCTGTGGATTAATATACACGTGAAAATTGTTGCCAGTAAGGCGGCGATTTACAAGCTCTACACACCCGATTTCAATAATCCGATGGCCTTGCTTTGGGTCAATACCCGTGGTTTCTGTATCTAAAACTATTTGTCTATGTGCCATATCGTCTTAAGCCTGACTCTGGTATCTTTCTATAATCACTTTATTGTACATAATATCAAGGTAAAACAGTGCAAAAAACCGTAGAGATTTACACCGATGGGTCATGTTTAGGTAATCCGGGGCCAGGAGGTTATGGCGCAGTAATGCGGTATAACGGTCATGAGAAGCAATTAAGCCAAGGATATACCCTTACTACAAATAATCGGATGGAAATGCTCGCAGCCATTGTTGCACTCGAAACATTAACCCGCCCCTGCCATATTATCCTTACCACCGACAGCCAATATGTCAAACAAGGTATTGAGTCATGGGTTGAAAACTGGAAAAAACGAGGCTGGAAAACCGCAGCCAAAAAACCCGTCAAAAATGTCGACTTGTGGAAACGCCTTGATGCAGCTTGCCAACGACACACCATTGAGTGGCGTTGGGTAAAAGGTCACAGCGGGAATAAATACAATGAACTCGTTGATGACCTTGCCCGTGAAGCAGCAGGTGGCAATGCCCTACTTGAAGACACCGGTTACGACGAAGCAAGTTAAAAATTAACGCAGAGCATTTAAAGTTTTTGTTATATGTTATAGGATTTAGCTATAACAATAATTAAGGACTCATTATGGCTCTGCGCATTCATTCTTTTTTTCATCAACAAAGCGCAACTTTGTGCTATCTAGTATGGTGTGAACACAGCAAACACTGCCTACTTATTGATGCACCAGCTGATTTTGATATGCCAAGTGGTGAATTAAGTTTTAGCACTGCCAATGAAATTATCGCCTACATAAAGCAGCATAAACTTTCATTACAGTGGTTGCTCGAAACACATGCTCATGCAGATCACATTACCGCATCAAGCTATATTAAACAGCAACTGCAACACGCTCACCCATGTAAACTGGGCACCGGTGAAGGTATTGTTCACGTACAAGCACATTTCAGTAAGCTTTATAATATTGATATGCCATGTAATGGCGAACCCTTTGAGCAACTATTCGCTGATAAAGCACAGTTTCAGTTAGGGGAATTTACAGTCGATGTGATTGCCACCCCCGGTCACACCCCTGATAGCGTGTGTTATCACATAAATGGCAATGTATTTGTTGGCGACACTTTCTTTATGCCAGACAGCGGCACAGCACGTTGTGATTTTCCAGGCGGCAGTGCGGCTGAGCTATATGATTCTTTACAACGTATTTTATCACTGCCGGATGATACCCTGCTTTGGATGTGTCACGACTATCAACCCGACGGCCGAGCACTCGCGTATAAAACAACGGTTAAAGAACAGCGAGAGCAAAACGAGCATTTAAAAGGTGATAAACAGAGTTTTATTGCAATACGTGAAAGCCGAGATGCAACGTTAGCAGTGCCAAAATTGTTGCATCCGTCGATTCAATTAAATATTCGCGCTGGCCAGTACCCGCTTAAAAGCGATGACAAACAGCACTATTTAGCTATCCCGCTCACAGTGCTGCTTTGATGTTTGGCGAAGACCTGCGCCTTTTACAGGTGAAAATTGAGGTCTTGCGTGCCATTTAGGTTTAATTGGCGTCAGTGGTGCTACTCGCTTGCGTGCCACGAGTAAATAGACACTGCCCATGGGCTTTAAGTAATGTTTACCAAAGCGACGCCATGCCGCAAATCGCGATAATCGATTACCTCGTGCAAGCGACGAATGGATAAATCGCTCATCAGAAATAATTTCGAACCCTAATAAATTCAGCCAGTCTTTGACGCGTGAAGGGGTAAAAAAGCGCCCCGTCCAAGGCAGCTTTTGACGGCTAAACGGCAACAATTGAGCCAAGCCACATAAACTAAATGGATTAAAACCGCTTATTACAATGTATCCACCTGGGATCAGCGTACGGTGTGCTTCTCGCAATATATGATGCGGGTCAGAATGGTACTCTAAGCAATGAGATAAAATACACGCATCGACACTGTGCTCATAAAAAGGCAGTTCATCAACATCGGCAATAACACCGGTAAATAAGCCCGGCTCAGCAACACAAACCTGATGCTTAATGGGGCTCTCACTCGTAGCAAGCTCGCCACTTAAATTACCTAATTTAAGCATGTGGTAACCAAACATGCGTGGCAACCAAGGTGTTAACTTTCTTTCAATTTCAGCACGCAAATAGTCCCCATGAGGGAACTGCTGCCACGAGTACGGCTTAGGACCTTCTTGAAAACTAAGGGCTGGTTTCATTTTCTGAGCTCGTTATACTGTATCTTAACTGTCACTTTATAGAGCAATTAAACATGGTGCAAGTTAAAGCAATTAAAGCCTTTTCTGATAATTATATCTGGTGCATTGTAAATAATGACCAACAAAGCGCTTGGGTCGTTGATCCAGGCCAAGCAGACCCTGTCAATCGGTATCTTGATGAGCATAACCTCACCTTGGCAGGTATCTTAATTACACACCACCATTATGATCACACTGATGGTGTTGAGCCATTGCTCAAAACCAACCGTGACATTCCCGTTTACGGGCCAAGACACAGTCCGTTTAAAGGAATTAATCATCCGCTTTCAGAAGCAGACAAAGTCACGGTTTATGATCGCACATTTACAGTGCTTGCTACACCTGGCCACACTTTGGATCACATTTGTTATGTTAATGATGAATTGAGCTTTACGGGCGATACACTCTTTAGTGCTGGTTGTGGCCGCTTATTTGAAGGCAGTGCAGAACAAATGTGGCATTCGTTATGTAAACTTAAATCGCTGCCTAATGACTGTAAAATCTACTGTACCCACGAATATACGCAAGCCAACTTAGCGTTCGCTAAGGCGGTTGAGCCAACAAATGAAGCATTATTGACGTACAGTGATAAAATAGACGCATTAAGAGCGAATGATGACATCAGTCTGCCCACCACCATCGCCACTGAAAAACAGCTAAATCCATTTTTACGCAGTCATTTGCCCCACATAACTGACCAGTTACCCGACACGCTAAAAGTTAATTTTAACTTAAATGAACCTTGGCAACGTTTTGCTAGTCTCAGGGCGTGGAAAGATAATTTTTAAAACGTGTATTATCTTGGTTACAATTTTGTATTTTTAGATCAGTACGTTGTAAAAATAAGCTGACATAAATTGGTCATAAAGTGGCAATATGTTCTCTGAGCAGGTAATATTCGCCGAGTTTTTTTACCTGATGTATGGGTATATATGTATAAGTCTCCTTTAGTTTTAACGCTTGCGCTGGTTTTGAGTGGCTGTCAATTAACAGCAACTGACACTGCTGGGTCAGATAATGACAACCGTGTTGAGCAACAGCTTGCAGGTGCAAGCCCCAGTGACATCAATGATGCATTGATGCTCAACGCACAGTATCAGCAATTAGCTGATACTGATGAGCCCCCCCCAGTATTTGATGATGTATGGGAGCGTATTCGCTACCAGCTGTCTATTGATGTACCGCAAAATCGCCCTGTTGTCGCCGAGCGTAACTATTATGCACGCCATCAAGCATACCTAGATCGTATCGCCAAACGTGCCGAGCCTTATCTTTACTTTATTGTTGAAGAAGTCGAAAAACGTGAAATGCCTATCGAAATTGCACTGCTGCCAATTGTTGAGAGTGCATTTGATCCCTTTGGTTATTCACATCGCAGTGCATCAGGCATATGGCAATTTATGCCACAAACAGGCGAGCGTTTCGATTTAAAACAAAACTGGTGGTATGACGGTCGTCGCGACATCGTGCAATCAACGCGGGCTGCTTTAGATTACTTATCCTATTTGCACAAGACCTTAGAAGGTGACTGGTTAAATGCAATTGCAGCCTATAATTCAGGTGAAGGTCGTTTACTAAGAGCGATTAAAAAGAACCGTAAGAAGCATTTACCGACCGATTTCTGGTCGTTAGATTTACCCAAAGAAACCACCTCTTACGTACCAAAGCTGCTCGCACTTTCTGATCTTGTTAAACGTAGCGATGAATTTGGTATTAAGTGGCAACCGATTATTAATGCACAAGTTATCGATGTCGTTAACGTAGGAAGTCAAATTGATTTAGCCCTCGCTGCAGATATGGCAGGTATTAGCTTAACGGAGTTATACCGTTTGAACCCCGGTTTTAACCGCTGGGCAACCGATCCGAATGGGCCGCATTTCTTATTATTACCATCAGATAAAATAGACACCTTCTCTGAGAAATTGGCAAAAACAGAGCAAAAAGATCGTTTACGCTGGCAACAGTATGTTGTGGCGCGCGGCGATAGCTTATCGGTTATTGCGAAAAAGTTTTCAACCAGTGCGGGAGCGATTAAAACACTCAATAAATTGTCATCAAACACAATACGTGTTGGGCAACAATTATTAGTGCCTTTAAGTGATGGCGAAATTAACAGCCAACACCTGCCAGACTCTGTTCGCATGGCTGCAAATAAAGCAACGCGAAAAAAACTGAGCCATAAAGTAGCCAGTGGTGACACGTTGTGGGACATAAGCCGCGAAAACGATGTCACAATTGCTGAACTTGCTAAGTGGAATAATCTTAAGAAAAATGCAGTGTTACGTGTTGGTCAAACACTAACGGTGTATAAAGATGAAAAAACACAGCTTGCAGCGACTAAAACGACCGAGCGCACCATTACCTATAAAGTTCGCCGTGGCGATTCATTAGCACGTATCGCTGCTAAGTTTAATGTCTCTGTGGATGATATTATAAAGTGGAACTCGTTGGCTGGGCAAAAATACATTCAACCAGGCCAAAGGTTAAAATTAAGGGTCGATGTTCGCAGCGCCTAAGTTTAAACTTACTGCCAATAAAAAAGAGCGCCTAAGGGCGCTCTTTGCATCTCACATTTAGTATTTGTGTTTTAAGGCCCACAAATGCAGTAATTCATTAGCAATCGTGGCCGCCGCAATGGCTGTAAGCTCACTTTGATCATACGAGGGTGAAACCTCAACCACGTCCATACCCACCATATTAATGCCTTTAAGCGCTCTTAATATTTTTAACACTTTATCACTGGTTAAACCGCCACATACTGGTGTACCAGTCCCCGGTGCAAATGCGGGGTCAAGGCAATCAATATCAAAAGTCAGGTAAACAGGTAAGTCCCCTACTCGCGCTTTAATTTGCTCTGCAATCACATCTGCCGACAGGTCATTTGCTGCCATAGCATCAATGACCGCAAATTCATGTTTGCTCTGATCAAAATCAGTGCGAATACCAATTTGAATGCTGTGGTCAACGTCAATCAGCCCTTCCATCGGCGCATGATAAAACATAGTACCGTGGTCATAGCGTGAACCATTACTGTAAGTGTCTGTGTGCGCATCAAAATGCACCAAAGCCATTTTACCATGCTGTTTGGCATGTGCGCGCAGCAATGGCAACGTCACAAAATGGTCGCCACCTAAACCTAGTAACGTTTTACCTTGACGTAAAATTTGCTCAGCCGCTAATTCAAGCTGCGCAGTGAAATACTCAGGGTCGCCTACGGGGTAGGTAAAATCCCCTGCATCCGCTAACTTTAAGCGCTCAAACAATGGGAATGTCCAAGGGTATTTGGTTTCTTCCCATGCAAGGTGTACAGAGGCGCGGCGTATAGCGTCTGGACCTAGTCGTGCACCTGGACGCCCCGATGTTGCTAAGTCAAAAGGTAAACCTAATACCACGACATCCGCATCAATTGCAGTGATGTTTTGCACCATTGGCTGGCGTAAAAACGTCATGCCGTTTGAATATAACGAATGATCTGTATGGTCAAACAATGTCGACATTGCTTATAACTCTTCTAAATAAGTGTAACCGTTTAAGCCAGCTTGCAGCTCGTCTAACACGCTTTGCTGTTCAGTTTCTGGCAGTTTTGTAGCCACCAGCTGAGCATAAGACTGCTGGAAGCTCTCTACATCTAAATGCACATAACGCATCATGTCAGCCACCGAATCACCTTCGTTAATTTCAGTGATCTCAGCCTGACCTTGCTCATCCATTTTCACAATTGCGCTGTGTGTGTCACCAAATAAATTGTGCATATCGCCTAAAATTTCTTGATAAGCACCCACTAAGAAAAAGCCCATTAAATATGGTTTTTCTTCGCTATATGCAGGCACAGGTAGCGTACTTTCAATGCCTTGGCCATCCACATAGTGCTCCATGGCACCATCTGAATCGCACGTAATATCAAGTAGTACAGCACGTTTTTGTGGTGCTTCTGTTAAACCACTCAATGGCAAAACAGGGAACACTTGGTCAATACCCCATGCATCGGGTAGAGATTGAAACAATGAAAAGTTCACAAAAAACTTGTCTGCTAAACGCGCGTTCAATTCATCGATAATTGGACGATGAAAGCGGTTTTTATTATCCATGTGTTTGTTAAGTTCATAACAGACACGAAGGTTAACTTGTTCCGCCCATGCACGCTCTGTTAAATCAAGTAAACCCAGTGCAAACTGATTATGCGCTTCGGCTAAATCACTTTGACTATCATGGTAGATTTCAATCAACGCACGGTCGTCGTTATCACCACTTAGCTGTTGCCACGATGTCCACATATTGTTTAATAAAAGAGGTGCATCGGCCGCAGGCGCAAGAATATCTTCAGGCTCGTAGCTTTCAGTACCAATCACATTCGAAATCAATACCGCATGATGCGCAGTCAGCGCACGGCCAGATTCAGAAATAATACGCGGCATTGGTTGCTCATACTGCTTACAGGTATCACCAATGGTGTAAACAATGTTATTCGCATATTCGCTAAGACTGTAGTTCATCGAGTTATGTGATTGACTGCGTGTGCCATCGTAATCAACTGCTAAGCCACCACCCACATCTAAGCACTCTATTTGCGCACCTAACTTGCGCAACTCACAGTAAAAGCGTGCCGCTTCGCTCACGCCTAAACGTACGTCACGAATATTGGCCATTTGCGACCCTAAGTGAAAATGCACAAGCTGAATTAAATCTAATTGTTCAGACGCTTTTAAGCGATTTACCACGCTCAGTACTTGCGATGCCGATAAACCAAACTTTGATTTTTCGCCGCCACTCGCTTGCCACTTGCCTTTACCTTGTGACGCTAAACGAACACGAATACCAATACGAGGCTTCACGTTTAGCTCTTTTGCTTGGCTGAGCACCATGTCTAATTCAGATAGCTTTTCCAGTACGATGTAAACCTTATGACCCAGCTTTTCGCCGATAAGTGCCAGACGAATATACTCTTGATCTTTGTAGCCATTACATACAATCACTGCACTGGTTTTTTCTGCCATCGCTAAAACGGTCAGTAGTTCGGGTTTACTGCCCGCTTCTAAACCTAATTGTTTTTTCTCAACATCGGCTTGGCTTGCCACAATTTCCTCAACCACTTCGCGTTGTTGATTCACTTTAATTGGGTAAACAAGCAGGTAATCTCTCGGATAACCATAGTTTTCAATCGCCGTATTGAATGCCTGACACAGGCTGTGTACACGGTGATGTAAAATTTGAGGAAAACGCACAAGCGCCGGCAAACTTAAACCTTTGTCTTGTAGTTGCTGTGCTATATCGATAAGTGCAATGGTTTGCTCTGGGGCATGGGCCTTTGGCGCAACATACACATCACCTTGATCATTTATACCAAAGAATCCTTGGCTCCAATGACGAACATTGTAGCTCGTGCGAGCTTGTTCTAGTGATGTTGTCTCTTTCATCTATCTTTCTCTTTTATTTAATGGTGCCAAAATCGGCAAGGGTATTGCCGCGCATTAAAAGAAAAATAGTGACTTAAGTCCAACAAGTATTTTTACTCGTAACGAGTGATTTTTGATGTGAGAAACTGATTAAGTTGTAGATTACATTGGCTGAAGAATCAGCGTATTTAATAACGTGTTTAGTGCGTGGCGTTCTCAGCGCTTAACGTGAATAATTTCGTCAGCCTTTGCAGAGGAAGACCCTAACTGTCGCCACGCTTCATATTGCTCACCATTACGCCACGTGATACCGATATACTCTTGCCAATGTTCAAAGTCTTTACTTCTGTATTTTTCAACCCCACATCCTCCGGCACCAAAGGCAACACGACAGAGTTTAACAATCAGGTAGGTGCCATCAAACTCTAATTGGCGCGGGTTTTCAGTTGAACTGGAGCAAGTACTCAAAAAGCGAGGCGGTATTTTCAATATAATTCGCGAGGTAATTTCACCCTTGTCATTAAAAACACCAGTTACCGAATGGCATGAATTGAAATAAAAGGTATTACTGCCAACAACAAGGTCAGAAGGGCTGTGTTTATTACGTTGCTCGGGGGATACACGCACCGTGTCTGACTGTTTAGTATCGCCACATGCACTGAGTACAATAAGCGACAAAAAGCCAAACAGACGCGCACATAATTTAACTATAACAATAACCCCATAAATAATGTGATTAGGTTAACTCGTTATTGATTAAGCCCTAATTCCATAAATAAACTTTGTGGGTTTTCAGTGTAATTACCAAACGGCCCACAACGATGAAACCCCAAGTTCTCATACAAACTAATTGATTCTGTTTGCTTAGGGCCTGTTTCCAAGCGAATAAGGGGAATTTGTTGCTCTCCCGCATGATGCAGTAAAATTTGCATAATACGACGTGATAACCCTTTACCTCGATAGCTTGGTTTTACATACAAACGGCGAATTTCGCCATAAGGCGGATTCCCTTCTTGCATCACAATAGCACCGCAGGCAACAATACCATCCTCGTTTTTTAAGCCAATTGCATACACGTTAGGTTCTGCTAATTCTTCGACGCTTAATGATTGTGCGGTTGCAACTGGATATAAAGAGTTTATAAGTCGGTCTATATCAGAAAACACGTGTACTACTTCAGGATCATGTGGATTTAAATCGACTAACTGCATAAAACTCCCATCTTGAATATGTCATTTTTGTTAATTCTGTTAACAATAATATCGGATCATCGTCTGATCCTCTAGTGCTGTTTTCATTATTCGTTCTTATCGGTACGTATGACTACCATACTACCGTGTAGTTCCTTGCTATGTAACTGAAAAAACACTTTGTTACGGAAAAAGGCTGTTCAAATACAGTGAAAATCATATACTGCAAACACGAAGTAATAATGAGAGGTTATCGCGTGCAGTTTACTCAAGGTATGGAATACTTCTTTTCTGGCTTTAAATTAATTAGCCAAAAAGGGTTAAAACGTTTTGTACTTATTCCTTTATTAATCAACATCGTACTTTTTGGCAGCTCACTGTTCTTTTTATACGGCTGGCTTACCGATGGCTTTGCCTATTTAAACTCGCTGTTACCAGAGTGGCTTAGCTGGCTTGAATGGTTAATGTGGCCTATTGCCGTATTAGTGATTTTATTTAGCTACAGTATGTTGTTCACCGTCATCACCAATTTTATTGCTGCCCCCTTTAATGGCTTGCTGAGTGAAAAAGTCGAGCTATTTTTGACGGGTCAAAAAGTCAATGATGATGGGCTACTTGATACCATGAAAGATGTGCCACGCATGCTTGGGCGTGAATGGACAAAACTCTGCTATTACTTACCAAGAGCAATTGGCTTTTTTATCTTGCTATGGATTCTACCTGTTATTGGTCAGCTCTTATGGGTGTTGTTTACGTGTTGGATGTATGCCGTTCAATATGAGGATTACGCATTTGACAATCACAAAGTCAGCTTTAATGATATGAAAGATGATTTAAAAGAAAAACAAACTCTCTCTTATGGTTTTGGCCTTGCCGTTATGGTGCTTACAGCAATCCCCTTTGTTAATTTAATTGTGATGCCTGTTGCAGTCTGCGGAGGCACCCGTTTATGGGTTGATAATTACCGCAGTAAATACCGCCGTTAAATCTTAAAAGCCATTAAGCCAATAGTGACTCTATTGGCTTTTTAGTACCGTGTAATCGAGTTTCACCGGTAAAGGGTCTGAAAGACCTAAATCAGAACGCGGTTCTTCAAATTTACTAATAACCGCATCATACGTATTTTCGCCGATATTGACTGTGAACGGTTGTGCAAGCTTGGTAATTATTTTAAGTTCAGCGTGCTTGTTTTCTAATTCTAATAAGCCATCTTCCCGTGTTTTAACAAGTAAAAAATGCGCGCCATTTTCAAAGACAATACGAGCTTGATGAGATTGTCGGTGTTCTGCACGCCACTGCCCTTGCTGAAAAACAGTAATAACATCACTGACACCATCGGGCTCCAACAGACGCTCTTTTTTAAACTCACATTGTTCACACCCTTTTATTGATTCTGCTTGCCAATTAATCGGGTAACCATCAAAGCTAAGTCTTGATGACATTTGCCATGCAGAATCTGCAGCAGGCTTGCAGCCACAGAGCGCGAACATCACACTTATATAAACGAAGGACTTCATGGGTTTTCACCTTGTGATGTTCTTACTGCTTTGATCTCTTCTAATAAATAACGTGAAGGAGCTTGCTCTTCAATGATGTGTTGAACAGGCACTTGAGACACTTCTGATTGATCATTTTGAACAGTATTAATTCCTAAACGGTTACCCGAGAAAAAGGTATAAAAGCGCAGCTCAATAAGACTCCACTCATCGACATCACTCAACGTTGCAATGTTACTATCACCATTGGTGTCTTGGCTTAAGGTTTCAGTAAGATCTAAATTACAGTTATAGTCTATCGCAGTGGAACCTGGGTAGCCCAAGCCATTTGCTTCATTAATATTTGCTTCGTCGAGTGCATTTCCCAAACCATGAGAAAACGACATCACAAAGTTATCAGGCGACCCTTGTGGGCCATTGATAAGGTCGGCTGTTTGCACACCACAATTTGGGTTGTTTCTATAACGACTTGAATAATAACGGTCACCTTCATTATTTCCTATTGTCGCTAAACCGCGTAATTGATAAAGATAATTCATAATACTTAGATGGTTCGGCTTATAGTTCACGGCATTATTACCGCCATGATCAAGCCCTAAATTATGACCCAGTTCATGCATGATTGTCGCAGCCTGGTAGTTATAGGCTAAATTGGTTGAGATTTGATTGTCCAACGACAAGCCCCAGTTACCAAGGCTTATCATTAAATCGTTACCGTTAATTTCGGCAACGCCAGATGACCCTGCACTGCCATCAACATTGCGGCTATTCGCCATTAACATGTAATGAAAAATCGGTTTACGACGCATATCGAAATTAGCCATTTTATAATGAAATAAACTCTCAACGCCTTGGTTAAAGCTGTACGGTGTATATTGCCTAAAGATAACACGGTCACCGCCACCTAAATCATGATCAGCAGGTGATACCCCCTCAGCTTGGTGAAACAAATCACCCACATCAAAATGCACCACGATGTTTTCTGCAGCGAATGACGATGCCACTTTTTCAAGCGCCGTCCTGTGAGGTGTAATGCCTGCATCACTGCTGTCCATGTAATCTACTTCAATAAAGATATCTTTTTGATTTGCTCTGGCTCCCCAATCATAAAGTGGTAATCCAGCAAATGTTGAGCCTGGTTGCTCTGAGCAATCAGGAATACCGTCTTCGTCTTCATCTAACGAACACGTGATATCATTGACCCCCCCAGGAGTGGTAAAGGTGCTGTATGTCCAGTCGGTGGCACTATTCGTATCTGTGCTGCTCTGGTCACGCTTGATACTTGAGCCCGTAAAGTTCAAGATTGTGGGTGCCGCTCCCGTTTGCCATTGACCCACCGATGTCGGTTCCGTTGTATCATTTCCAAAGCGAACAAAGTCAATAGTTTGAGCTTGATCGCTCGTCAGTAATTCAATAAACCCATTCAAAAACCAATAAGGGCGAACGGTGGAACCAATGTCTCCAATAAAGGCAATGTATTTATTCTGATCAGCAGCATCATAAAATAATGAATCCCCAAAGCGGCTGTGAATAATCACATACTCACCGGCAGCAAGAATTTGATTAGGTAGAGTAAAAATCGTAGAAGCCGCAACGCTATTATCCGCGCTATCACGACTCTTAACCCTGACGCTGTAATCAACCAAATTCACATCACTGTTAGTGCCATTGTAAAGTTCAAACCATGGGGTGTCGTTCGTAAATCGAATCGCCACCACCTCGGTGATTTTTAAATCTTCGCTGCCCGTCGTAAATGTTGTAATAATCTGCGCAGACACGGGCGTATCGGCAAAATTAACTAAGTCACTGGTCAGCCTTAATTGATATTGTGTTGACTCACTCAAAGCAGCCGTAAATTCAGCACCGTTAAAGTATTCACTGGTATTCGCTTCTGGGCCTGATAAGACCAGTGAGCTAAGCGCTAAACAACTGTTAAAGTTATCTGCTGATAATTGCACTGAGCCAGTACACACCCCTTCATTTTCATTAAACGATAAGCTTGTGGTCTTCATCACGTCAGATAACGAAAATGAGATACGCGCGTTTGCACTCACTGCCTGACTGTTATCCTGTGGGCTCACATTCACGACAGTGGCTGCTGTTGTGTCTGTGATTGTAACGCTGACTGTCGCCTCGTTACTGTCAACACCATCTGATACGGTCACTTTGAAGGGGGCTTGAGCAATACTATTTTCTGCTGGCTGATATTGGTAATTAAAACGTGTCGCATTGAGCGTAGTGATGGTTGCTCCCCCAATGTCACTGGCAAAAGTAACCGATAACTCATCATCGTCAGCGTCACTTACGTTAACCGTGAAATCCCTCGGTTGATTAAACTCCGTAGTAAAGGCAATAGCGTCAATAGTGGGCGCTTTGTTAACATGTACAATCGTAAACGTCAGCGTTAACGATGATATCGCCCCCATGTCATCGGTTGCCGTGACTAACAATACGACCTCACTATTCACAGACACTTCGGGGGCAGTAAAACTAATTGCTTGGCCATTTTGAACAAAGTTTAGTGTGGGTCCACTTTGTTGCTGCCACGCAATTTCACTGACTGTGCCATCAGTGTCGGTCACAATAACACTGATTGACGCCTCAGTGAGCTCGGTAATATTGGCAATAGGGTCAGCCGTAATCACAGGGGCTAAATTTACAAAATTTTCAATCACGACATCATATTCGGCCAAGCGTGTAGCCCCGTCGTTATCTGTAACCGTGACTTGAAAACGCACACGGCTATCTGCATCGACTTCAGGGGCTGTAAACATCAATTCGCTCCCACTGGCAGTAAATGAAGTTGTAGGGCCTGATACTTGGCTCCAACTGTAATTTGTAATGCTGCCATCGCTATCAACGGCAACCGCACTTAATGTGCCCTCCACCCCTTCTCGGATTGTTTGCTGCCCAGAAATTGATACTGAAGGAGCAATATTGGCACTGACCACAACACTAAAATCTGTGCTTGTTTGCTCACCAAAGTTATCTGTCACGCGCACAGTAAATGCCAATTCTGTATTACTGCTCACTGAAGGGGTCGTAAAACTGATTTCACTACTGCCATTACTAAATACCACACTTGGCCCAGCTGTTTGACGCCAGTTATAACTCAGGACTTCTCCGTCAACATCGGTGGCATTTGCACTGAGTGTTATTATATTGCTAGAGGGAGAGGTTTGTGGGCCCTGTACAACGATACTCGGTGCTTGGTTAACATTAACAATGGTCGCTGTATACGAGGCGCTGGCTGTCGCACCTTGATTATCAGTCACGGTGACTGAAAAACTGATGGGGGTATTTTCGTTTACGGCGGGAATAGCAACAGCGAGTTGCTCATTACTGCTGGTTATACTGACTGTAGGACCGCTTGTTTGCTGCCATGTAAAGCGGCTAATAGAGCCATCTGAATCACTTGCTGATGCCGCAACCGTCAGTGTAGAAAGTTCATTGACTTGGCTGTTGCCCGACACCGTGACTTGTGGCGCTTGGTTGCTGGCAGATGCAGGCTCATCGCTGCCGCCTCCGCCCCCACACGCGGTTAAGAAAATAGGGAATAAAATACACAACCAAACCGTTACTATTCTATTCCCCATTTTGCTATCCTCTATTTAACTGTATAGGCTTTGCGGCACCTTTGTGACATTTAAATGAACCGTAACCTCTTCACGGTCATGGTATAAATGTTTTGCCTGAAGCTCATAACTAACACCGTATTTTTCAAGCTCTTCCTTAATCATCTTTAAACATTCATAAACACTGTCGAAGCGTTTTTTCATTGGCAGTTTAAGATTAAAAATAAGCTCTTTTGCGTATGCATTCACGGCCCAATCAATCATAAGATTAGTAACTTTTGCTGGCTTTTCCACCATATCACATACTAACCAATGAATATTTCGCTTTTCAGGACGGTATTTAAAGCCATCAACACGGAAATGTTTTACTTGTCCAGTTTCCATTAGAACATCGTTCATTGGGCCGTTATCTATGGCACTAACAAACATACCACGACGAACCAATTGGTATGTCCAACCACCCGGACACGCCCCTAAATCAACGCCTCGCATTCCTGGCTGCAAACGGTCTTCGGCTTCATGAGGCGGAATAAACACATTAAACGCTTCATCAAGTTTAAGAGTTGAACGGCTTGGTGCGTCATTTGGCATACGCAGGCGTGGGATACCCATAAAAAATGGCGAGTTATTAAAAGTATACGAATACCCTACATACGCAGTGTCATTACTTAAAAAGAGTACATGCAGCACAGGCTTTTTATCAGCAAGTTCACGCGTAACCGTCGCGCGTTTTTCGAGGGCTTTTTTTAGCGGTGTCGAAATCTTTTTACAAAATTTAGACAACTCTTTACCTTCATTGGTATCTGGGGTTTCAACTCGTAAGTCCCCACAGGATGGAAAATCAACGGTTGCATTCACAATCGCACTGACCCTGTCTTCAAGCGGCATGTTATCGACTAAAGTACCGGTAAACCATTGGCGGGCAAAGACCATGTTTTTGAAATCTATTTTTTTTATGATTTCATCGCCATGGCTCGGATCAAAACATTCATAGACGACAATTCCAGTGTTCGGCTTCGTTTTTACATAGCCCGCAAACCCTTGTTCCGCAGCCTGAAAAGTGATTTCAGCGGCAGCGTCGCTTTCAAAACCACTGCGACAATAAATAACAACACTCGACATAGATAACCCTTAAAATTTATACCGTGCGGCTTGAACTAATAAAATAGTCCAACCAATAATAAAGCACACACCGCCTAGGGGTGTGATTGGACCAAGCCATTTCGCACCTGTTAATGCGAGTAAATATAGGCTGCCACTAAATAACAAAATACCGGCGATAAAAAAGCCACCAGCCCAACTTAAGTTCATTCCCCACTTAATTAAAATCGCGATGGCGATTAAGCCCAAACCGTGCACCATTTGATATTCTGCAGCTGTTTTAAAAATACCTAATGCATAGTCGGATACGCGGCTTTTTAAACCATGCGCAGCAAACGCGCCTAGCACAACCGACAGCATGCAAAACAGACTCCCCGCGATTAAATAAAATTTGATCATTGTGAATCTCCATCAATCAACTTAAGTATAAATTGGGCCGCAAGGTTCGCAGCGTGTTGTAAGTTATCGTCTTCAGTTAAACCACTTTTCTTACGCGGTTTTAATGAATGATCACCGTCTTTTAGCCAGCTAATTTCTGGCGGATTATTCATTTCAAGCTCGGCTAATTCTTGCTGATTACCAAAAGTATCGCGTTCACCTTGAAGTACTAAAAAGGGGCATGGCATATCGATGAAGTGATCGATACGAAGCTTGTCGGGTTTTCCGGGAGGGTGAAACGGGTAGCCAAACGCAACAACACCAGCAATCTCTATAGCGTCCTCTTGTGTGCAAAGCATAGAAGCCATTCTACCGCCCATCGACTTTCCGCCAATAAATACAGGTAAATCTGGCTGACGATGCGCTAACACTTCAGCAAAATAAGCCAGCAGCTTAGGGGCACGATCTGGGGGCCTGCGTTTATTGGTCTGTTTTGCGATTTGCATATACTGAAAGTCAAATAACGCCACATCAATCTGATGCTGGCTAATTAACGTTGCCATATTTTGCATGAACGCTGAGTCACTTCCCGCCCCTGCGCCATGAGCAAATATAAACTGTGCACGAGCATCACCCGTTGCACTTTTAAACCACTGTAACATGTTAATACTCTTGTTCTTGTTCAACTAAGCTCAGCATCCAGTCTTTGAAAGAAACTATTTTTCCCAGTTCTGTTTGCGATTCGCGTATCACTAAATAATAGGCATTTTTACTTTCTAATGAGTGATTAAACGGAATCACTAAACGCCCGGCATCAATATCGGGTTTTGCTAAGACACTATTCCCAATTGCCACGCCTTGACCATGCACTGCCGCTTGGAGCACCATTGATGAGTGACTAAAAATAGGACCTTGGTTTACTTGGACATTACGCACTCCGGCTGTTTTCATCCACGTTTTCCAATTTTTACGCGTTGTGTCATGCAACAGAGTATGGTTAGCCAAATCACTCGGCTGATTTAAAGGCTTAGGCCCTGTTAGCAGCATGGGACTGCATAACGGCACAAGGTATTCTGTGTGTAACTTGTAAGTTTGTACGCCACTCCAATGACCACGACCATAGTAAATGGCAATGTCTACATCATCAGACAATGAATTTTCGTCTTGGTCTTGTGCTTTTATTCGCACATCGATTTCAGGGTGTAACTCATTAAATAAACTAAGCCTTGGCACCAACCATTGAATAGCAAAACTGGGCGTTAAACTAACCGTTAAAGACCCTTTTGCCCCGCGTGCTAGTAACTTTTCAGTGGCATCAATCAGCTGAGTAAATATCTCTTTAATATCGAGAAAGTACCCTTGCCCTTCTTCCGTTAATAATAGCGAACGATTTTTACGAAGAAATAATTTAAGGCCTAAATGCTCTTCCAGCGTTTTAATTTGGTGGCTGACCGCGGCTTGTGTCACATACAGCTCTTCAGCTGCTTTGGTAAAACTCAAGTGACGCGCTGCAGCTTCGAACGCTTTTAGTGCATTTAAGGGAGGGACACGACGAGACATAAACACCAAGCTTAGAATTAGTTTTTCTTATGCGTCGATTATAGCGATACAAATAAAAAAAGGCGACCTTGGTCGCCTTTTTCGTCATTAAATACTCATTAATACTGAGTATTCTATAAATCGCTTGCGCTGGTGTCTAACGGTGCAAAGCTTTTAATTAAATCATCAACCGCTTTCATTTGTGTTAAATACCCTTCAAGCTTACTTAATGCAAGGGCGCAAGGGCCATCACATTTTGCTTCGTTAGGGTTAGGATGCGCCTCAATAAACAGACCCGCAATACCTAATGCCATACCACTGCGAGCAAGCTCTGCCGCTTGCGCACGACGACCATCAGCCGAATCAGCACGGCCACCCGGGCGTTGTAACGCATGCGTTGCATCAAAAATAACCGGAGCCATTGGCTTCATGTCATCCATACCAAGCATATCAACAACAAGGTTATTGTAACCAAAACTTGTACCACGTTCACACAGCGCCACATTATTGTTGCCTGCTTCATTAAATTTCTTAATGATATGACGCATTTCGTGCGGTGCTAAAAACTGTGGTTTTTTCACGTTAATAATTGCGCCTGTTTTCGCCATCGCGACAACTAAATCAGTTTGGCGTGCTAAGAAAGCAGGTAATTGAATAACATCAACTACCTCTGCCACTGGCGCAGCTTGATGTGGCTCATGCACGTCGGTGATGAGTGGCACGTTAAACGTTGTTTTAATTTCTTCGAAGATTCTTAACCCTTCTTCCATCCCCGGGCCACGATAAGAGTTAATTGATGAGCGATTTGCTTTATCAAATGACGCTTTAAAAACATACGGGATATTTAGCTTCGAGGTTACTTCGACGTAGTGCTCAGCAATGCGCATTGCTAGGTCGCGAGACTCAAGCACGTTCATACCACCAAACAACACAAAGGGTTTGTCGTTCGCTAATTCAATCTCGTTGATTTTAATTAACTGGTTGTTCATTTTTTATTCCTTAAGGTGCAACAGCTTGCAGCATTAATCCACAAATATATGCCATATAGGTTCCGACACCATAGCCTAAAACTGCCAGTAAAACACCAACAGGGGCAAGTGATGGATGAAACGCTGAGGCAACTACGGGCGCTGATGCTGCCCCGCCTACATTCGCTTGAGACCCAACAGCCATATAAAATAAAGGCGCTTTAATTAATTTCGCTACAATCAGCATTAAGCTTGCGTGTGTCAACATCCAGATCACACCCAAAACAAAGTACATTGGCGAATCAAAAATAGCCGTAATATTCATGTGAAGACCAATTGATGCCACCAAAATATATAAGAAGCTTGAAGCCACTTTTGATGCACCAAATGCTTCGATATGACGTACTTTAGTAAACGATAAACTAATCCCGATTGTCGTCGAAATTACAATTAGCCAAAAGAACTTACTGTTTAAACTATATTCTTGTGCCCATGGGAAGTTAGCGCCAAAATACGGCCCTAAAAAGTCCGCACAAAAATGCGCCAAGCCCGTTATACCAAAGGCAATCGCAATAATGGTCATGTAATCATTAAGTGTTGGCATACGTGCATGTTCAGCATGATAGGCTTCAACACGCTCTTTAAGCTCTTCAATTGCACGGGTGTCTGCCCCCGTTTTGGCATCAATTGCTTTGTGATTAGCAGCCATCAGTAACAGTACAGCCATCCATAAGTTAGCCACAATGACATCAACCGTTACCATTGCCGAGAAAATATCCCCACCAACTTCAAACATTTCTTTCATTGAGGCCTGATTAGCGCCCCCGCCTATCCAGCTACCTGCGATAGTTGTCATACCGCGCCAAACCGCATCGGGGCCATGACCACCAACGGCTTCAGGATAGACCGCGCTCATCACTAAAATCGCTAACGGACCCCCAATCACAATCCCCATGGTACCGGTTAAGAACATGATTAACGCTTTCGGACCAAGGTTTAAAATGGCTTTTAAATCAATGCTAATGGTTAACAGAATTAAACAAGCCGGTAATAAGTAGCGAGATGCTACAAAATAAACATTCGACGAGTGACCATCAACAATCCCAAAAGTATTTAATAACGAGGGTAAAAAGTAGCACAGCAGGAGTGCGGGTACATATTTATAAAATTTTCGGCATGCCGCATTATTACTGTGTGAGGTTTTAAAGATAAACCCCAAAATAACGGCAAGCAAACCAAGTACGACTGCGTCATTGGTAATAAGCGCACTGTGGGCGTCAGTCATAAATGTTCCTTTAATTTAGTGGTGTGTATTATTGTTATCTTCGATTTCAGCAATTTGATGCTGAATGATCTCTATGGCCGGATCGTCTGGGCATTCATTAATAAAATACTGCAAATCGTCACGGGCCATTTTAGGGCAATCTAATTGATTAAGCAGGTACCCTCGGTCACGGCGTTCATAGGGGTCATCACCGAGTAGTTCCATTAACATGTCAACGCAATGAAGGGCATGACCAAACTTGCTCTCGCTGATAAACGACCACTTTTGCTGTGCTAAATACAGCTTATAAAGCTCTTCTTCAAAAATTAGCTCAAGTGGTTCTTGTTCATCACCATTCTCTTCACAGGCATTTTCGGGGGTAATATACCAACTTTGCTGACCCGTACTTGGCTCAATTAAATAGCCCTCTTCTTCGCTTATTGCGACATGAATATGAACTTCACCTTGACTTAAAGTCACTGTGGCATCAAATTCAGCGTGCTGTAATAAGTGACAAAGTAATATCGCCAGTGTGGTTTGTGTACCACTACGCATCGTAATGGTGTAGCTAAAGCTGTTTAACGTGTACTCAGGCACTTTTAGGCTTGAGGCACTGAACAACCATTGCTGATAAAAGGTATCAAGAAGTTTATCTAGACGCTCGTGTGACTCTTTAAATTCAGTACAAAGTGCTGATACGGTATCTTCAAACTCATTTAATGTGTCATAACAAGCAGTTAAATCTACCTGTGTGTCCCACGTTAATTCAGCATCGATACAACGATAAAGCACGTTTGAAGAAAATGCGTCAAAGGCCTCATCTTGATAGGATTCATTGTGATCTTCAAACCAAGGGGTGGTCATTTATACTGCAACATCTCTTTCGAAAACGAGAGGCTAGTTTACCTACTTTTAGCGTCAGTTGCCAATCTTGAAAAGAGAAAGCGAGCAGCGGTATAACAGTTAACAGTCGATATACCGCGTTTCAATGTTTACAGGATAAAAGCGTTCTTTGCAGAGGCGAGATAACCAATCGCAAGTAAAATGAAGGTTGTCACAACAAGTAAAATGACACGTGCCGATTGTGAGCTTTGTCTGGCTGCAACAATTCCTAAAGCGATATAGGCAATCACTAAAATAATTTTTTCAAGCAACCACGACTGCTCTAGCGGGTTAAACCCAGCCATTACAATCAATGCAACAGCAGAAACCAACAACAACGTGTCGATACTATGACTGCCAATAAAAACGATTTTATTCTTTGCTAATGTGGCTGTTTTTAATCGCGAAAAAGAGCGAACGTAAAATAAAATGATACTCAACACAGCGAGTAACATGTGAGTGTGTTTAACTGCTAAATAATCCATATGCCTCAATTCTAATTGTCATTAATCTGGGTAGCGTACAAGTACGTCTTCTATTTCTTTAATGCGTTGATTAAACACATCTATTAACTTTGGATCAAACTGTTTTCCTTGCTGAGCGTTTATCTCTTTTACAACATCTTCAAGAGACCAAGGCTCTTTGTAACAACGCTTGTGTCGTAGTGCATCAAACACGTCGGCCAGTGCAACAATGCGCCCAGCAATCGGGATATCGTCCCCTTTTAAGCCTGCAGGATAGCCTGTGCCATCCCAACGCTCATGGTGAGATAACGCAATAACAGCCCCTGTGTTAACAATATCACGTGACGAGTCTTTTAATATTCGGTGCCCCTTTTCTGCATGCTGTTTCATGATTGCCCACTCTTCATCGCTGAGTGGCCCTGGTTTATTGAGAATAGCGTCGGGTATCCCAACCTTTCCAACATCATGAAGAGGAGCTGCATGTCGAATTAATTCAGCTTCGCGCTTTGGTAATCCATAGCCCACAGCCAATTCGTAGCAAATGTGCGACACACGTTTTACATGGTTTCCTGTTTCGGTAGAGCGTTGTTCAAGCGCTTCACTTAATCTAAACACCAGTTCTTGTTGAGTTGCTTCTATTTCAGCCTGAAGCTGAACGTTTTCATAAGCAAGTTGCACGTTTTGTGAAAATATCTCGATGAGGTGGCGCTGTGTATCGGATAAGTGCTTTGGAATACCCGAAATAAACAGCATAGAATTATGATTGTATTCACTGCTGCAATACGCAAATAGGTAGTTTTCACGGTAAACGATGGTTTTTTCTCTTAGCGCTTCCTGACAAGCTTGTAGCTGCTCTTCATTGAGCACCTCTTCAATCGCTTTGCCTTCGCTGCGTTCAAACTCACCTTTGCCTGAGAATACAACGAGCTTTTTCTGGTTATCGAGCGGGTTACTTGCCACCAGACTCGTAGCATACACGGCTTGCTCTACTGTACCGAGCAATGAGGTGAGTTGTTGCATCACCCCTTCAATAAAGTGCTCTAATGAATGAGTAGAAAAAATATCACGCGATGCTTTTATAATTTTTTCAAGGCCTTGGCGTGATTGCTCTATAGATAAGATATCGCGATACGAACGCAAACTCGACATCACCACTGTAAAGAGCTTTTGTGCTGTCAGCTCTGTCTTAGATTTGTAATCGTTAATATCATAATTAACGATTACTTGTCTTTCCGGTGCCTGACCGGGTTGGCCCGTACGAAGAATAATACGAATATGATTGTTCTTTGCAGTTTCACGAATATATTTTGCAACCCGCAGGCCAGCATCATCGGTTTCCATTACTACATCGAGTAACACGATGGCTGCATCTGGGTGCTGCTCTATTAATTGCTTTGCCTCTTCACCTGAGTAAGCACTAATAAATTCAAGACGTTTGTCTTGGAATTCAAAGTCACTGAGCGCAAGCTTTGTTACGGCATGTACTTCTGGTTCGTCATCAACGACGATGACTTTCCAACTACCCTGAACCACTTCTGATACATCATCAAGTGCTTCATCCGAAAACAAAAAATCATCCATTGTTTGGGACCCTCAAAGGCTATATGCGCACATTGTTCTGTTATTTTATTTAGGCCATTGTGCTAACGTTACACGGTCATTACCGCCAAGATCTTTAACTGTAAGTATATGGCTATACGACATTTGTGCAAAAAATTCTTGAACTTTAACACTTTGTTGGTAGCCATGTTCAATTAAAAGATAGCCATTTGTTGCTAAATAGTCACGTGCCATTGTAATTATTTGCTTAATATCAGCCATGCCATCATCATCAGCCACCAAGGCTGACAAGGGCTCAAAACGCACGTCACCTTGGCTCAAATGTTCATCATCGTATTCAATGTACGGTGGGTTACTAACAATCAGATCAAACTTTTTATGGTTTACAGCGCTAAACCAATTACTTAAAGCAAAAGTGGCGTTGTTAATATTAAGTCGTTGTTGATTCTCGTTAGCAAGCGCAACGGCTTCGGGTACTCTATCAACCCCTAATACTTGCCAATTAGGCATTTCACTGGCGAGTGCAAGTGCAATTGCCCCCGTCCCGGTTCCTAAATCGAGCACGTTTGCAGCATGGGGTAATTCAAGCCCCAGCGCATACTCAACCAGCGTTTCCGTATCAGGACGAGGTATCAAAGTAGTAGCATTCACCTTTAGTGGCAAACTCCAGAATTCTCTAATGCCGGTGATATGCGCGACAGGTTCACCTTGCAAGCGACGCTGGCATGCACGATTAAACTCAGCTTCTTGCTGTTCCGTTAGGTGTTTTTCAGGCCAACTAAATAAGTAACTACGGGGTTTGTCGAGAATAGAAAGTAGAAGGGCTTGCGCGTCTAGTTTCGCGCTGTCGCTGCTAGGCGTTAATAACGCCGTCGCAGCAATCAGTGCTTGTTCTATGCTTTGTGGCACGATTATTCATCGCCCATCGCAGCAAGTAAATCAGCTTGGTGTTCTTGCATTAGGGGCTCGATAACACAGCCTAAATCACCTGCAACAACTTCATTTAAACGATACAGTGTTAAATTAATACGGTGATCAGTAATACGACCTTGCGGGTAATTATAAGTACGAATACGCTCTGAACGGTCACCACTGCCCACTAGATTACGACGCTCTGATGCTTCAGCCGCTTGGCGTTTTTCATCTTCAGCTTGTTGTAAACGTGCACCAAGTACCGACATCGCTTTCGCACGGTTTTTATGTTGTGAACGCTCATCCTGACATTCAACGACCACACCCGTTGGAAGGTGGGTAATACGAATTGCTGAGTCAGTTTTATTTACGTGCTGACCACCGGCACCCGACGCACGGAATGTATCGACTTTAATATCTGCAGGGTTAATTTCGATAGCGTCTGCCTCAGGCACTTCTGCCATAACCGCAACGGTACACGCCGAGGTATGAACACGGCCTTGCGACTCAGTTTCTGGTACACGTTGAACACGGTGCGCCCCTGATTCAAACTTAAGCTGGCCGTACACGCCTTCACCCGAAATATGTGCGATGACTTCTTTATAGCCACCGTGCTCACCTTCGTTGGTGCTCACTATTTCGACTTTCCACTTTTTAGTTTCTGCGTAGCGGCTGTACATGCGGAATAAATCGCCCGCAAAAATAGCGGCTTCATCGCCCCCCGTGCCTGCGCGCACTTCTAAAAAGACGTTGTTATTGTCTTTCGGATCTTTTGGTAGCATTAAGATCTGAATTTCATCTTCTAATGCAATAATTTGTGCTTTTGCTTCTTTATATTCTTCTTGCGCCATTTCGCGCATCTCAGGATCAGAGTCTTTTAGCATTTCTTCTGCTGCAGCGACATCATCTTGTGCTTGCTGGTACGCTAAAAACGCTTTAACAATTTCTTCTAATTCTGAATATTCTTTAGATAAGGCACGAAAGCGATTTTGATCGCTGATCACAGAGGGGTCGCTTAGCAGCGCTTGCACTTCCTCATAACGCTCGACTAAGGTTTCTAACTTTCTATAAACAGACTCTTTCATTTAACGGCTATTCCTGATCAATACCTAACATTTTCTTTAATTGACTTAACTCAGCGGCTTCACCATTTTTAGCCGCATCTTGAATAGCACGGGTAGGTGCGTGCATCAAGCGGTTGGTCAGTTTGTTTGCCAACTCGAGTATCACTTTTTCTGCGTCTTTGCCTGCTTGCAGCTGGCCAAGTGCTTTTTCGACAAGTTCTGATTTAATATCTTGTACATCATTTCGATACAGACGAATAATATCGACCGAATCGAGAGAGCGCAGCCACATGACAAATTCATTGGTGCGCGCATCAATAATTATTTGCGCTTGCTGCGCCGCTTGTTCGCGCGCGGCGATATTCTCGCTCACTATCGCTTGTAAGTCATCTACTGAATACAAATAGGCCGCATCTAATTCGCCTACTTGGCTCTCAATATCCCGAGGGACAGCAATATCAATAAACAGCATGGGCTTGTGACGACGTTTTTTTAAAGCCTGCTCAACCACCCCTTTACCAATAATTGGCAAAGTACTCGCGGTAGAACTAATAACAATATCGGCACCGTGGAGACGCTCAGGTAGTTGCGCCAAAGCGATAACATCAGCGTCAACTTCGACAGCTAAACTTTTTGCACGCTCGATGGTGCGGTTTGCCACCGTGATTTTTTGCGGATCATTTTGGTATAAATGTTTAGCCACCAGTTCAATGGTCTCACCTGCCCCAATCAGCAATACGTTGGTTTTATCTAACTTACCATAAATATGCTTGGCTAAATTAACAGCAGCATAAGCCACGGATACCGCACTGGCACCAATGTCTGTCTCTGTGCGAACTTGCTTTGCTACCGAGAACGTTTTTTGAAACAAGCGGTCAAATGTCACACCAATGGCATCATGCGTTTTTGCATTATGGTAGGCTTGCTTTATTTGCCCCAAAATTTGTGGCTCACCCAATACCAAGGAATCAAGGCCGCACGACACACGCATTAAATGATTAATAGCCTGCTCGCCCTCATGATAATAGGTGTTACTGCTCAGTTCTTGTTCATCCAAACCATGGAAACTGGCTAACCAGTGCAACAGTGTTTGGGAATTACGCTCAGCAAGGCTACAATAGATTTCGGTTCGGTTGCAGGTCGAAACAATAACCGCTTCATTAAAATGCGCATGGCCACTTAATTGTTGTAACGCCTCAGACATTTGCTCAGGCGAAAACGCGACTTTTTCGCGTAATTCTACGGATGCGGTTTTGTGATTTATACCAAGTGCTACGATGGTCATATGTACCAAATATTGCTAAGCCCAGCTGTAAAGGCATTAATTTTACCAAAAATCAGCGGAATATGGAAAGTAAGGAACGACATTTGATTAAACAATATTTGATTTTATTCATGTTTTTTTTATTTATCAGTGGTTGCGCCCAAAAAACATCAACGATTGACTACGTTTACCCTGATTGGAAAACCCGCCTTGATCACCATGCCAAGTGGCAAGTACAAGGAAAAATTGCCTTTATTAGTTCAGAGCAACGTCAATCAGCTAACGTCAATTGGCAACACGACGAGTTACACAGCAACATGATCTTAACCAGTTTTATCGGTACCCGTATTTTGTCGTTAAAACAAAATACATATGGCGCTGAAATTGAATACGACGGTGATGTTTACACAGACCGCGATGCCTCCTTATTACTTTACCGGCTGACGGGTTTCACTATTCCGCTCGATAACGCGGCGACATGGCTCAAAGGGACCGCTAACAACGAACACACCCAATTTGACGAACTCAATCGCTTAACAAGTCTAATTTGGCACGCTGAAAACGGCCAGCAATGGCAAATCACCTATTCTCACTATATAAAACAAGATGGCTATTGGCTTCCAACAAAGCTGAGCCTTAAAAACCCGCAAATTCGTATTAAAATTCAACTTAATGATTGGCAGTTTAATTAATCATGACAGAAACTTCGCACGCTCCGCTCACCTTAATAGCACCCGCAAAACTAAATCTGTTTTTACATATTAATGGTCGTCGTGAGGATGGCTATCACGAACTCGAAACCCTGTTCACGTTTTTAAATTTTGGTGACGATTTAACGTTTTCACTCACTGATGACCGTAAAATTACCGTCACGGGTGACACACAAGGCATTCCTACTCACGACAACCTCATATATAAAGCCGCATTTTTATTGCAACAACATTGTCAGTGCCAGCAAGGTGTAAACATTCATTTAGTTAAACGCTTGCCTATGGGCGGCGGTGTTGGTGGTGGCTCATCAGATGCGGCAACCACCTTACTGGCACTCAATAGATTATGGAACTGTAATCTGTCATTGGCTGAATTAGCACAGCTAGGAGTCACACTTGGCGCTGATGTGCCCGTGTTTATTAATGGTCATACCGCAATTGCGCATGGCATTGGCGAGCAATTACATAATGTTGAATTAACCCCAGGTTGGTTCTGTGTTGTGCATCCTGGCGAGCATGTGAGTACGGCAGAAATCTTTACTCACCCTGATTTAAAACGCGACACAGCCAAGCTAAAAGCTGATTGGCAAACAGAAAATTTACGCAATGATTGCGAGCCTTTGGTCAAAAAGCTCTGCCCCGAGGTTGAAAAAGCCCTCCAGTGGTTGCTAAAATACGCTCCGTCAAAGATGACTGGCACGGGCGCTTGCTGCTTTGCTGAGTTTTCAACTCAGGCCGAGGCAGAACAAGTTTTAGCTCAGTTGCCAGAAAAGTGGACAGGTTTTGTAGCAACTAGTGCTACACTTTCTCCTGCTCATACAGCATTAAATGCTCACTTTGAAATGAAGTAACGTACAAGTAAATGTAAAAGTTAACCTGCTTTGGTGCCTACCAAAGCCTGTTAGTCCCAAAATTCAGTGCCTGAGGAACCCTACCGTGCCTGACATGAAGCTCTTCGCTGGTAACGCAACACCTGAGCTAGCTCAAAAAGTTGCAAAACGTTTGTATATTGAATTAGGCGATGCTGTTGTTGGCCGTTTTAGTGACGGTGAGATCAGTGTTCAAATTAATGAAAATGTTCGTGGCTCTGACGTTTTCATCGTTCAATCAACCTGTAACCCTACTAACGATAACCTAATGGAACTTATCGTTATGGTTGATGCCCTACGTCGTGCGTCTGCTGGACGTATTACTGCAGTAATCCCATACTTTGGTTACTCACGTCAAGATCGTCGCGTACGTTCTGCTCGTGTGCCAATCACAGCTAAAGTCGTTGCAGATTTCCTATCAAGTGTAGGTGTTGACCGTGTTCTAACGGTTGATTTACACGCTGAACAAATTCAAGGTTTCTTCGATGTGCCGGTTGATAATGTATTCGGTAGCCCAGTGCTATTAGAAGACATGAAAGAACGCGACTTCGATGACGTTGTTGTTGTTTCACCCGATATCGGTGGTGTTGTTCGTGCTCGCGCAATCGCGAAGCTATTAAACGATACAGACCTTGCTATCATCGACAAGCGTCGTCCACAAGCTAACGTTTCACAAGTAATGCACATTATTGGTGACGTTGAAGGTCGCGACTGTATCATCGTAGATGACATGATCGACACAGGCGGGACACTGTGTAAAGCGGCAGCTGCACTTAAAGAACATGGTGCTAAGCGTGTATTTGCATACGCAACTCACCCTGTACTTTCTGGCAACGCAGCTGAAAACATCCGTGAATCGGTCATCGACGAAGTGATTGTTACTGACTCAATTCCACTGTCTGATGAGCTTAAAGCACTGGATAAAATCAAAGTGCTTACGCTTGCAGATATGCTTGCTGAAACAATTCGTCGTATCAGCAACGAAGAATCTATCTCAGCGATGTTTGAACACTAATAAACACGCAGTGATAGCCAAAAAGCACCGTCTAGGTGCTTTTTTTGTGGTCGTTATTTATTTTCCCTCAAAGTGGTGGTATGATAGCGCGCCTTTTGGCTGGGGACCTTGGTCGCAAAGGCCCTAAGACTTTTAATTTTTGGAGACATTATGTCAACTTATACATACAATGCAGAATTACGTACAGAAACAGGTACTGGTGCGAGCCGCCGCCTACGCCGTGAAGATAAAGTTCCTGCAATCCTTTACGGTGCTGACAAAGAAGCTGCATCAATCGTTCTTGCACACAAAGATATGATTAAAGCGCAAGAAGACGAAGGTTTCTACACGCACATCCTTACTTTAAACATTGGCGGTGAGTCAGTTGAAGCTATCCTTAAAGATATTCAACGTCACCCGTTCAAGCCTAAGATCACTCACTTAGACTTCCAACGTGTAGATGCTTCTCACAAACTTCACACTAAAGTGCCAGTACACTTCATCGGTGAAGAGAAAGTAACTAAAGCAGGTAACACTGTTGTTCACCAATTAACTGAAATCGAAATCACGTGTCTTCCTAAGTCACTTCCTGAGTTCGTTGAAGTTAACGTTGCTGATTTAGTTGCAGGTGATTCAATCCACCTTTCAGACCTTAAACTACCTGCAGGTGTTTCATCTGTTGAGCTAGCTAAAGGTGCAGACCACGATCAGTCAATTGTTACTGTAAAAGCTAACAAAGCTGCTCCTGCTGAAGAAGCTTCAGAAGACGCTGCAGAATAATTTTTAAGGTGTACACACCTTGAATTCTATTCAAATGCTTGTGGGCCTGGCTAATCCAGGCCCCGAATACGCAAATACACGCCATAATGCAGGTGCTTGGTTCATTGAAGAACTCGCAGCACGCTATAACTGCACACTCAAACACGATCCTAAATATCACGGCCTCACTGGCAAAGTGATCATTCAAGGCCAAGAATTTAAATTACTGATCCCAACTACTTACATGAATTTAAGTGGTAAGGCGGTGAGTAGTCTCGCTAATTTCTTTAAAATCCCTGTTGAGAACATTCTCGTAGCGCACGACGAAATGGATCTTGATCCCGGCATTGCTAAACTAAAAAAAGGTGGCGGCCACGGTGGTCACAATGGTTTAAAAGATATTATTGCGAAAATGGCAAACCAAAAAGATTTCATGCGCCTTCGTATCGGTATTGGTCATCCGGGTCACCGAGAAATGGTGACAGGCTGGGTACTTGGTAAAGCCGCTAAAGAAGATCAAGAAAAAATGGATGCCGCTATTGATGAGGCAGTTCGTTGTATGGAAATTCTTGCAAAAGATGGTGTGTTAAAAGCACAAAACAGACTACATTCATTTAAACCTTAATCCGTTTTAATGAAATTACACAAGGTATCTTACTATGGGTTTTAAATGTGGCATCGTTGGCTTGCCAAACGTTGGTAAATCAACATTATTTAATGCACTAACTAAAGCGGGAATTGAAGCCGCTAACTTCCCTTTCTGTACCATCGAGCCGAACACAGGTGTGGTACCGGTGCCTGATGCACGCTTAAATGCATTAGCCGAAATCGTAAATCCGCAACGCATTTTACCAACAACGATGGAATTCGTTGATATTGCAGGCCTTGTAAAAGGCGCTTCAAAAGGTGAAGGTTTAGGTAACCAGTTCCTTGCGAATATTCGTGAAACTGATGCAATCGGTCATGTAGTGCGCTGTTTTGAAGACGAAAACATCGTTCACGTTGCCGGCACTATCGACCCTGCTGACGATATTGATGTCATTAACACCGAATTAGTACTGGCTGATATGGACAGCGCTGATAAAGCAAGTTTCCGTAATGCGAAAAAAGCCAAAGGTGGCGATAAAGATGCAAAAGAACAAAACGCTGTTCTCGAAAAAGTAAAAGCACACCTTGATGAAGGTTTAACGTTACGTTCTTTAGAACTAACAAAAGAAGAAAAAGCAGCTATTAAGCCTTTAAACTTCTTAACAATTAAACCAACAATGTACATCGCAAACGTGGCAGAAGATGGTTTTGAAAATAATCCATACCTAGACAAAGTGCGTGAAATCGCAGCTGCAGAAGATGCGGTTGTTATTCCTGTCTGTGCGGCTATCGAATCAGAGCTATCTGAGCTTGAAGAAGAAGACAAGCTTGAGTTTATGGCTGACTTAGGTCTTGAAGAGCCGGGCCTTAACTTAGTGATCCGTGGCGGGTACGAATTACTTAAATTACAAACCTACTTCACAGCAGGCGTAAAAGAAGTACGTGCATGGACAATTCCTGTCGGCGCAACAGCACCACAAGCGGCAGGTAAAATTCATACTGATTTCGAACGTGGCTTTATCCGTGCACAAACTATCGCTTTTGATGATTATATTGAGTTCAAAGGTGAAAGCGGTGCGAAAGAAGCAGGTAAAATGCGTCAAGAAGGTAAAGAGTACATCGTGAAAGACGGTGATGTTATGAACTTCTTATTTAACGTATAAGTTGTGTAGCACACTCTATTTAAAAGGCTCGTTATCACGAGCCTTTTTTGTTTTCTGAATTGACACCACGACGCGCAGGCTATTTTTAGCGCTGTAAACAGAGCCATTTTATCTATTTGCTCTGTGTATAGTATTCTACTCCTATCACTGTAAATACGTTTATGTGTTATAAAAACTCTCAACAAAATAGTTTTTAAATTTACACACTTAATTTTTGTATGAAAATCAAACAGATTAAAAGTGGGCTTTTATTAGCAACAATACGTAATATACTTTTAGTGTTGTCTTTGTCTGTCAAAAAAACAGCAATTTAAATAAAATTTAGCCGCTTAGCTTAATTTTAATGCAAACAAACCCTGTTAAGCGTTTTTTTGCAAAAAAGGTGTTGACGGATTTAGGTCATATCAGCATAATACGCCCCGCACTCAGCGATGAAGTGCTAACAAAAAAGATGGCTAAGTAGCTCAGTTGGTTAGAGCACATCACTCATAATGATGGGGTCACAGGTTCAAATCCCGTCTTAGCCACCATTCTTTTGTTGCTCAATGAAGAGTTAAAAATAACTACCAGTGTTTTTTAAACACAAAATGCGGGAGTGGCGGAATTGGTAGACGCGCTGGATTTAGGTTCCAGTAACTTCGGTTGTGAGAGTTCAAGTCTCTCCTTCCGCACCATGTTCTGATAAGAACTAAAATTATCAAATTTTTGTTGGGATATCGCCAAGCGGTAAGGCAGCAGGTTTTGATCCTGCCATTCCCAGGTTCAAATCCTGGTATCCCAGCCACAATGGCTAAGTAGCTCAGTTGGTTAGAGCACATCACTCATAATGATGGGGTCACAGGTTCAAATCCCGTCTTAGCCACCATTCTTCTTTTAGAATGGCTCTGCAGGAGTTTAAACTGCACTCAATGAAGAGTTAAAAATAACTACCAGTGTTTTTAAACACAAAATGCGGGAGTGGCGGAATTGGTAGACGCGCTGGATTTAGGTTCCAGTAACTTCGGTTGTGAGAGTTCAAGTCTCTCCTTCCGCACCATGTTCTTGATAAGAACCAAAACTATCAACTTTTTCTTTGTTGGGATATCGCCAAGCGGTAAGGCAGCAGGTTTTGATCCTGCCATTCCCAGGTTCAAATCCTGGTATCCCAGCCACTTTCTCTACCAAGAGAGTGAATAAGAAAAACTCTGTATAGAGTATAAAAATGCAACTTAATGATGCGGGAGTGGCGGAATTGGTAGACGCGCTGGATTTAGGTTCCAGTAACTTCGGTTGTGAGAGTTCAAGTCTCTCCTTCCGCACCATGTTCTTGATAAGAACCAAAACTATCAACTTTTTCTTTGTTGGGATATCGCCAAGCGGTAAGGCAGCAGGTTTTGATCCTGCCATTCCCAGGTTCAAATCCTGGTATCCCAGCCACTTTCTCTACCAAGAGAGTGAATAAGAAAAACTCTGTATAGAGTATAAAAATACAACTTAATGATGCGGGAGTGGCGGAATTGGTAGACGCGCTGGATTTAGGTTCCAGTAACTTCGGTTGTGAGAGTTCAAGTCTCTCCTTCCGCACCATGTTCTTAAGTAGAACTAAAACTCTTCAAGTTTAGCGTTGGGATATCGCCAAGCGGTAAGGCAGCAGGTTTTGATCCTGCCATTCCCAGGTTCAAATCCTGGTATCCCAGCCAACTTCCTTTCTAATTTCTAATTTCTAATTTCTAATTTCTAATTTCTAATTTCTAATTTCTAATTTCTAATTTCTAATTTCTAATTTCTAATTTCTAATTTCTAATTTCTAATTTCTAATTTCTAATTTCTAATTTCTAATTTCTAATTTCTAATTTCTAATTTCTAATTTCTAATTTCTAATTTCTAATTTCTAATTTCTCCAAAATTTAATTCATTTTTATTTAGCGCAAAAAAACAGGCTAATTTTCATTAACCCGTTTCTTTATCGTTTATGTGTATTATTTTGTTTAACTGAGTGTCCCACTAATGGCATATTTTAATACCCAGTTCTTAGCCGGGCCAATATTGTTCGCTAGTTTTAAAAACTTACTACGTGCCCAACTGAGTGGCTGTAGTTCATTTGAGAATCCGAAGTAACAGGCATCCATCATACTCATCATAAGTAAATTAGCGCGACGACGTTTCTTCTCATACTGCTTTAATACCGCATGCTGACCAACATCATCGTGGCCAGCAAGAACCTCAGCCAGTGCAACCACATCTTGAAAACCTAAATTAACCCCTTGGCCTGCCAAGGGATTAATAGTGTGTGCTGAGTCGCCCACTAATACTAAACGCCCTTGCGAATAATCATTTGCGTGCTGACGAGCCAATGGAAAAACAGCATGCTCAAGTAACTCAAATTCACCCGGCAACTCAGGAAAATGCGCAATGAGTTGGGCTTTTAGTTGTTCTGTGGGGAGTTTATTCCAACGGTTTAAAACCGACGCGTTGTGGTAACAAATTAAATTTGCATACGGGGCTTGCATAGGCAAAAACGCTACTGGGCCCGTTGGTGTAAATTGTTGCCACGTTTTAACTTGTTGCGGCGTATCCAGTTTAATTAACACACCCATACAGTGTTGACCATATTGCCACCCTGTTACACCTAAGCCAGCTTTGCTACGTAATTGTGATTGTCCGCCATCTGCAGCAACCACTAAATCAGCCGTATATTGGGTGTCACCGTAATGAAGCGTGATTGAATCACTCTCTTGGCTTATCTCTGTAACCGGTGTTGTCTGCTCAATGACCTCGATGCCATATTGAGAAAATTGCTGCCAAAGACTCGCTTGAATTAGGCTATTTTCGATTAAATGACCCAGATGTGTTTCACCAATATCATGGCAATCAAACAATAAGTTTTCACCTTGTTGCTGATACGCCTCAAGCTGTTGGTATGGAGCGATACGATTTTGGCGCAATAACGGCATTGCCCCCAGCTCATCAAGTAAGTTTTCTGAAAAACGATTAATAGCCGAAATGCGAATATCCACCTTATCTGAACTGAGAATGTCATCAGCATCGATAAGGTGCTTTTCAATAATAGTGACGTCCCTGCCCTGCTGTGCCAGTTTAACAGCTGTGGCAGCACCTACCATGCCACCACCAACAACAATTACCTTATTTTTCTTCATTTAATAGTCGCTCATTTGGCTATTTGAATACGGCATAAATTGTAACGTAATTCACTAAACTGTGTCAGTGCATTTACGCGTTAAGAATTTTAAAACAGTGACTTGTTTGATTTCACACCACAAAGATAAAAACTATACTTGGATCTGTGCGGGTATCCAGCTAAAATACGCGTCCTTTAAGTCGGCATTAACGCCGCTTAATCCTGTTTCTAACACATTTTTGTGTCACTACCGAATTGAAAACGAGGCTATATTTCAATGAGTAAAAAGCTGCATATTAAAACCTGGGGTTGTCAGATGAACGAGTACGACTCTCAGAAAATGGCGGATCTACTGGATGCGACTAACGGCTATCAGTTAACTGATGAAGCTGAAGATGCAGATGTGATCTTACTCAACACCTGTTCAATTCGTGAAAAGGCGCAAGAAAAAGTATTCCACCAGCTAGGCCGTTGGAAGCTATTAAAAGACGATAAACCTGACCTTATCATTGGTGTAGGTGGCTGTGTAGCGTCACAAGAAGGTGACTCAATTCGTCAACGTGCGCCGTTTGTCGATGTAATTTTTGGCCCGCAAACGTTACACCGTTTACCAGAGATGATTAAGCAAGTGCAAAGTGGCGACAGTACATCTGTTGTTGACGTATCATTCCCTGAAATCGAAAAGTTCGACCGTTTACCTGAGCCAAAAGCAGAAGGCCCAAGTGCGTTCGTATCGATTATGGAAGGCTGTTCTAAATACTGTACTTTCTGTGTTGTGCCATACACGCGCGGTGAAGAAGTAAGCCGTCCACTTGATGACGTACTACTCGAAGTCGCCCAGCTCGCTGAGCAAGGCGTACGTGAAGTAAACTTACTAGGTCAAAACGTAAACGCTTACCGCGGTGAAACGCATGATGGCGAAATTTGTTACTTCTCTGACCTACTGCGTTATGTTGCCGCGATTGATGGTATTGACCGCATTCGTTACACCACTTCGCACCCAGTAGAGTTTACTCCTGACATCATCGATGCATATGCCGATGTACCAGAGCTTGTCGACCACTTACATTTACCAGTGCAAAGTGGCTCTGACCGTATTCTTAATTTAATGAAACGTGGTCATACAGCTCTAGAGTACAAATCAACGATTCGTAAATTACGTAAAATTCGCCCTAACTTAAGTATGTCTTCTGATTTTATCATTGGTTTCCCTGGCGAAAGCAAAGCAGACTTTGAAGCAACAATGAACCTTATCAATGATATTGGTTTTGATATGAGCTTCAGCTTTATCTACAGTGCACGCCCTGGTACACCAGCAGCTGATTTACCGGACGACGTATCAGAGCAAGAGAAAAAAGAGCGTTTATACCTTTTACAAAACCGTATTACGCAAATGGCACAGCAAATCAGTCGCCAAATGTTTGGCACTGAACAGCGAATCTTAGTTGAAGGTCCTTCTAAGAAGAACCCTATGGAGTTACGTGGCCGTACTGAAAACAACCGTGTGGTTAACTTTGAAGGCCCACATTCAGTGATCGGTCAATTCGTTGATGTACGTATTACTGAAGCGTTGCCAAACTCTTTACGCGGTGAATTAATTCGTACAGAATCAGAAATGAACCTGCGCCGTGATATTGCGCCATCGTCTATTCTTAGTAAAGCAGCCGAAGCAGACGCTGCACAAGCCCCTAACGAAATTGGCGTTGCAACTTTCGTCCCTTAGGGTGAATTTTGGTGCTGGCCCTTGCCAGCACCCATCAATAGGAAGCAATTTTGAGTAATCAATTAAAAACTTTAGAGATTTATTTAGAACCCGCCGACAACAAACGCCTTTCATCTTTATGTGGTCCGTTTGACGAAAACATCAAACAAATTGAACGCCGACTAGGTGTTGAAATTGCCCATCGCGATAATTTTTTTAGAGTCACTGGTAAACTTCACTGTGCAGCAGCCAGTGTCGAAATCTTAAAAAACCTTTATGTTGATACTCAACCAGTTCGTGGTGAAATTGGCGAAATTGAACCCGACGCTGTGCACTTAGCGATTAGCGAATCAAACGCCCTTGATCAAGATGACAACCCGGGCGTTTATGGTAAAGACATGGTGATAAAAACTCGCCGTGGCGTTATTAAACCGCGTAACGATAACCAAGGCGTGTATGTGGCTAATATTCTGCATCACGATATTACCTTTGGTATTGGCCCTGCAGGCACAGGTAAAACCTACCTTGCCGTTGCTGCTGCTGTTGATGCACTTGAGCGTCAAGAAATTCGCCGTATTCTGCTTACTCGCCCTGCCGTTGAAGCAGGTGAAAAACTGGGTTTCTTACCTGGCGACTTGAGCCAAAAAATCGACCCTTATTTACGCCCTCTTTATGATGCATTATTTGAAATGCTCGGCTTCGAGCGCGTTGAAAAACTGATCGAAAAAAATATTATCGAAGTAGCACCATTAGCGTACATGCGTGGCCGTACATTGAATGACGCATTTATCATCCTAGATGAAAGCCAAAATACCACCGCAGAGCAAATGAAAATGTTCTTAACCCGTATTGGTTTTAATTCTAAGGCCGTTATTACAGGCGATATCACCCAAGTAGATTTACCGCGTGGTGCGCGCTCAGGCCTTCGCCATGCGATTGAGGTACTTAACGGTGTCGATGAAATTAGCTTTAACTTTTTCCAATCACATGATGTGGTACGCCACCCTGTTGTGGCGCGTATTGTTGAAGCCTATGAGCGCAACGATGAAGCTGAACGTTTAAAACGGGCTGAAAAACAACGCGCAAAAGAAGCGCAAGCAAACCAACAAGAAGCAAACTCGTGACCGAATTAGATTTACAAATAGCGTGTGAGTTTGACAACTTACCAAGCTTTGAACAATTTCAACTGTGGGCTGATAAAGCCCTCAGTCACTACCGTGAAGATGCTGAACTGACAATTGTGATCAGTGATGAGGCACAAAGCCAACAACTCAATAATGACTACCGTGGTAAAGATAAACCGACTAATGTCTTATCGTTTCCATTTGAAGCTCCCCCTGGTATTGAGTTACCTTTAGTGGGTGATTTAATCATATGTCCAGCTATCGTTTTAGCTGAGTCAATTGAGCAAGAAAAAACCTTTCACGACCATTTTGCCCATATGGTGATCCATGGATGCTTGCATTTACTTGGATTTGACCATATAAAGGACGAAGATGCACTCGAAATGGAAAGCATAGAGAAGCAATTACTTGCCGATCTGAACATTGCTGACCCATATCGAGACGATATTTAAATTTACGGAGCAATTAGACGCAATGAGCGACGACAACTCGCAAACTAGCCAGGGTTCTTCTGGTAAAACGTGGCTGGGCCGCATAGCCCAGATGTTACAAGGGGAACCCCAGAATAGAGAAGAGCTGGTAGAAGTAATTGCCGATGCGCAAGAACGCGACCTTATCGACCCTGAAACAAAAGAAATGATTGAAGGGGTATTAGGTGTGTCAGAACTAAAAGTTCGAGACATCATGATACCACGTTCTCAAATGGTGACGCTTGAAATTGACGCACCATTAGAAGAGCTACTCCCGATGATGGTTGACTCTACACATTCTCGTTTCCCCGTGGTTTGTGAAGATAAAGATCACATCGAAGGTATATTACTCGCAAAGGATTTATTGCCTTTAATTCTAAATAAAGATGAACTATTGCCATCACTACGTGACTATTTACGTCCTGCTATGGTGGTTCCTGAAAGCAAACGAGTTGATACGCTGTTAAATGAGTTTCGTCAACAACGTTATCACATGGCCATCGTTATTGATGAATACGGGGGTGTGTCAGGATTAGTAACCATCGAAGATATTCTCGAAATCATTGTGGGTGAAATAGAAGACGAACACGATGAAGAAGAGGAACAACAAGATATTCGACAAGTTGCGAAACATGTTTACGCAGTTCAAGCTCTAACACCTGTTGATGACTTTAACGAATATTTTAAAACGGGTTACAGCACCTCTGACGCCGATACAATTGGTGGTACGGTTTTACATGCGTTTGGTCATATGCCAAGCCGTGGTGAGACGATAGACATTGAAGGCTTACAATTTAAAGTCACCAATTCTGACAATCGTCGCATCTTACAATTGCAAGTCACCATTCCTAAGGCTGATGATAACGACAGTGAAGAAACTGCTAACTAACCTCTGCGTTCTTGCAAAAGATAAAAAAGCCTGGCTCGCACTTATTGCGGGCCTCTTTTTAACCTTAAGTTACGCCCCCTTTAATCTGTGGCACATTGCCTTTCTTTCTCTTGGTGCACTGCTTTATTGCATCAACCCTCTTGCAAACGGTAAAAACGCAGCAAAGCGCAGCGCAAAATATGGCTTCATCTTTGGTTTAGGGTGGTTTGGTGCCGGTATCAGCTGGGTGCATGTTTCAATAGCCACCTTTGGTGGAATGCCATTAATTGCCTCTCTTGGTTTAATGGTTGTTTTATGCGCCTACCTTGCACTTTATCCAGCTTTAGCTGCTTGGCTTAGTACTCGACTGGCTTCAGGGCCTTATAGTTTTGTGTGCTTATTACTGGCAAGTATTGCGGTCACTGAGTATCTGCGTGGCACGCTACTGACTGGGTTTCCATGGCTTAGTTTTGGCTATACACAAACAGACAGCCCACTAAACTTTTTAGCCCCTGTGATTGGTGAGTTTGGTATCACGCTGATATGTGTATTAATCGCCTTTGCGCTATATCGCTTAATAAGTAAAGACATTAAACCTTTGATAGTCTCTGTCGCCGTGCTCATTGGCTTATATTTTATTGCAGGTAACAGCCCAGTTAAATACCAAGATAAAACGATTAAAACCGTGCTGGTACAAGGTAACATCAAGCAACATTTACGGTTTGAGCCGTCTGAGTTTTGGAATACCATGAGCAAATACCAAGACATGACACGCCTGCATTGGAATGCTGATTTGATCGTTTGGCCTGAAGCCGCCGTGCCTGAGCTAGAAGCCCTTGCGACGCAATATTTATCTGGCCTTGATAGTGCCGCAACATTTAATAACACCGCACTTATCACTGGCATTGTTGATTACCAGTACGACACCCGCAATATTTTTAACACCCTCATTGTACTTGGTAAAAAAGAGCCCAGTGACAATGAAGGTCACTATCAGTATTTAGGGCATAACCGCTATCAAAAGCATCAATTGTTACCCATTGGTGAGTTTGTGCCATTTCAAGATTTACTGCGCCCTATTGCTCCCCTATTTGACTTACCAATGTCATCGTTCACCCGTGGTGATGAAGTACAAGATAACTTGCGCGCCAATGGTTTAAATATTTTGCCTGCTATTTGCTACGAAATTGCCTTTGCCGATTTAGTGCGTGGAAACTATAGAAGTGATTCTGATATTTTGTTTACTGTTAGTAATGATGCCTGGTTTGGAGATTCTCATGGCCCGCATCAGCATATGCAAATAGCCCGTATGCGCGCTCTTGAGCTTCAGCGCCCGCTTATTCGCGTAACGAATACCGGTATTAGCGCTGTGTACGACCCTATCGCAAAATCGCAATTGAGCATGCCACAGTTTAAAGCCGATGTGCTTGAAGCGAATATCACCTTAATTCAAGGTGACACGCTATACAGTCGTTTAGGTAATTGGCCGGTATGGCTGGCTGTTTTATTACTAACTGTCATAGTGTTAATAAGAAAAACCAAAGCAAACGCGTAAAGAATACGACTGCGTTTAATTGGAGTGCTATTTTGAGGCTATACCTAATGGGTATAGCCTCATTAATCCCGCGGAATTAAATCAAAAAAAGGGCTCCATTTATGAAGCCCTTTCTTTTTTGTCGTTTGGCTGGCGCTTACGATTCAATCTTAAGAAGTTCAACCTCAAATATTAGTAACGAGCCTGCCGGAATGCTACCAACACGTTTACGCCCATAGGCAAGCTGTGGCGGGATATAAAAGGTGAACTTATCGCCTTCGCTCATTAGCTGTAAGCCTTCAGTCCAGCCGGCAATCACTTGGTTTAAACCAAAGCTAATTGGCGAATTGCGTACGACTGAACTGTCAAATACACTGCCATCCATGAGCGTACCATGGTAATGCACTTTCACCTTACTGCTAGTATGTGGCTTAGCTTCATTACCCGCGCTGTGCTCAATTTTGTATTGCAGCCCAGATGTTGTTTCATGGACATCATCAGCTTTACCATTTGTCGCTAAAAAATCAGCGGCCAAAGTTTCATTTTCAAGTGCTTGTAATTTCGCTTTTTTGCTATTTTTAAAAATCAAAAAACAAAATACACCTATGACCAATAAAAGAATTAAGTTAATCATTCCGCTTCCTTTTCATCATCATTATCGCCATTAACAATATCGGCAATGTTTGCAAGTCGGGCTAATGCCAAGGCATTAATAGAGCCGTCTTGATAGCCCTGCTCCGTCATTTCACCCGCGTCTTTGTCCATTAATAGACTTAACGCCTGGTCTACTGTTTCAACGGCATAAATATTAAAGCGGCCTTTTTCAACGGCGTCGAGCACTTCATCATCAAGCACCAGGTTTACTTGGTTTGACTTAGGAATGATCACGCCTTGCTCGCCCGTTAAGCCACGCATTTTACAGAGTTTAAAGAAGCCTTCGATTTTCTCGTTAACACCACCAATAGATTGCACGTCACCATGTTGGTTAATTGAGCCTGTAAGCGCAATTGACTGGCTAATAGGTAAGTTGGTTATTGCCGAGATAAGCGCACAGAGCTCGGCCAGTGACGCACTATCACCGTCGATATAACCGTAACTCTGTTCAATCGCGATATTAGCACTGAGCGTTAAACTAAATTGCTGCGCATATTTGTTACCTAAGTAGCCGGTTAGTAGCATCACCCCTTTTGAGTGAATTGCTTTACCCAGCTCGGCCTCACGCTCAACGTCAATGACCCCATCGGCACCGGCATAAACCGTGGCAGTAATACGTGCAGGCGTACCAAACGATGTATCACCGATATGCAGCACCGTTAAGCCGTTTACTTTACCCACAGCCTGACCTTCGGTAGCAATGAGGATCTGCCCCTCTTTAATATCGCTAAGCATGGTTTCTGAAATTTGCCCAGTACGGTACTGTTTACCAAGAATGGCTTCATCAATGTGGTGCGCATCAATCAGTGTATGTCCATCTTGCTTGGCATAAAAACTGGCTTCGGCTACCAACTCAAGGACATCTGCAAAACGTGCAGACAGCTTATTTTGATGCTCAGCTTGGCGATAACTAAACTTGAGTAAACGTGCCATTGCCGCTTCGTTTGCAGTGCAATTTAAGGTTTTCTCACAGTATTCAGTCACTTTGGTAATAAACTGGTACTGCAACTTATCGCTGCTTGGTAAGTAATAATCAAAGTCAGCAAGCACACGAAACAGCTCAGCAAACTCTTCATCGTACTCACCAATGGTGTAATACAAATCACGTGAACCCAGCAGCACAATTTTTACATCCAGCGGAATAAGCTGCGGACGTAAAGTAAAACTGCTCCCCACTGAACTGTCTTGATACGGTAAGTCGTTCTTAATTTGATGCGTTTTTAAAGACAGTTTTAGGCCATCCCACACTTGTGGATTCGCCATTACTTTTTCAGCGTCCATAATCAAGTAGCCGCCATTAGCACGGTGCAGTGCACCCGGCTGAATTGAGCGATAACTGGTTATGAGCGAGCCCTGCGATGTCGCGTATTCAATTTTGCCAAAAATATTGCCAAACGTTGGGTTAGGCTCGTAAACAACAGGCGCTGCATCCCCTTCTTTAAATTCGACTAAAATATTGGGTGCGAAAAAGTCGGTTAGCATGCCCTTGCGGTCAAAGTCTTCTTTGTTTTCGTCGTTGTCATCATCGTCGAGCCACTCCAGCACCGCATCAATGATTTCTTCACGTATGTCTTTTAAATAACGCAGCACGCCAATATGCGTTGCATATTTGTGCTCAAGCGCTTTAATAAGTGGCTTGGTCGCTAACTCAGCCGTTGATTTTTTAAGATTACGCAGTTTTTCAGATGATTCACGTTTCCAACGCGGTAACTCAATCAGCGCTTCGATTAACGCATCTTCGAGCTTTTCAATCACGTCATAAAATTCAATACGCAATGGCTCTTCGAGTGCCGCAAACTCACTGTCGCTTAATTGCTTACCATTAACCAATGGTGCAAAACCCACCACGCCATTTTCTTCGATAAGCGCTACACTTTGCTCAAGCGCGGCAATTTCTACTGCGGTTATAGCTGCATCGTAAGTATCGGTGAATTCACGGTCTATTGATTTCTTCTTACGCTGATAACCTGGGTTATCGAATGCAGCAGGGAATGTATCAAGCACTTCATCAATAAATGAATCAATATCATCTGCAAGCTGCTTGCTTTGCCCAGCTTGCATAAACAGCGCGATAGGCTCGCGGTGGTCGTCGTAATTATTGACATACAGCCACTCATTAGGCGTTGGGCGGCCTTTTGAATGGGCTGTTAACTTGTCTTTCACTAAGGTAAAACGACCCAGTGCAGCCTCACCCATAACATAAACATTGTAACCAGGTAGCTCCATACCTAATGAAAAATCGAGCGCACTTTGAGCACGTTGTTGGCCAATAAACGTTAAAGCCTCTGGGTATGGATTATTCATGCAGGTAGCAACATGACTGGCGGCAATTTCTGGCGCTAAGGTAGAGACTGGCAATGGGATTAGTTTTTTTGTCATTCTAACTTCTTATTTCCCAGGATTAGCTGGGCATTATGGGTAACGCCCAGCTTTTGCTTGCGTTACAGATTAAGGTTGTAATGCCTTACGGCTAAAGTAAATACCACCGCATTCAGTACAAGGGGTAATTTGAGTAGCATGGTAAACATCGTAACTATGTTGGCAATTTTTACATACTAATGTGCCCATGGCTATCCATTCTCCCTGATGATAGACACCATTGTGCTTAAAATCTTGATTTAGGGCCTGCCATTCTAACTGGGTTTTGTCTTCGATGTGCGATAACTCGTACCAAAGCGACTCTTTTAGTTCAAGCCACGCTAAGGAGTCATAATGTTTATCGTTTTCTTTGATGTGATCAATATCGCGTTTAAGGTAGTCGCGATACAGCTCAAGTTTTTCTTTTCCTAGATCTTTAAGTGCCTGCTCAGATTCAACAAACTTCTCCATTGCCTCCTTCAACTCGTGGTCTTTTACATCTTTAAGCCATGCACTTAAATCGCTGAGCCATGTTTTATAATCTGCCATCGTTTACTCCTTCAAAAGTGATGAAAAATCAATACTTACTATAGTTGAGTATAGGTTAACCTGCCCTGAAAGTGATAATTTCGGAAAAGCCCTTATTTGCCGCTGTGATTAGCCTGTATTTTGGGTTATCCTTAGCGACAATTTTTTATCAATTTGCAAGAAGTCTGGAATCGTAGATGCAAGAGCAATATAACCCGCAAGACATAGAGTCAAAAGTACAAGCCTACTGGGATGAAAACCAAGTATTTAAAGTCACTGAAGATGAGAGCAAAGAAAAGTATTACTGCTTATCAATGTTCCCATACCCAAGCGGCCGACTGCATATGGGTCACGTTCGTAACTACACTATTGGTGACGTAGTATCACGTTTCCAACGCTTGCAAGGTAAAAACGTAATGCAACCTATGGGTTGGGATGCGTTTGGTCTTCCAGCTGAAAATGCCGCAATTAAAAATAATACGGCACCGGCTAAATGGACATACGAAAACATTGACTACATGCGTAACCAATTAAAGCAATTAGGCTTTGGTTATGACTGGGATCGCGAAATCGCGACGTGCCACCCAGAGTACTACAAATGGGAACAATGGTTCTTCACTAAGCTGTATGAAAAAGGCTTAGTATACAAAAAGATGTCAACAGTAAACTGGGATCCAGTTGACCAAACAGTGCTTGCCAACGAGCAAGTAATCGATGGTCGTGGCTGGCGTTCAGGTGCGATTGTTGAGCAAAAAGAAATTCCACAATGGTTCATCAAAATCACTGATTATGCTCAAGAGCTTTTAGATGATTTAGATAAACTTGATCACTGGCCTGAGCAAGTTAAAACCATGCAACGCAATTGGATTGGTCGTTCTGAAGGCTTAGAAATTGAATTCAAACGTGCCGACAACGATGACACATTCCGTGTTTACACAACACGCCCAGATACCTTTATGGGTGTGACTTACGTTGCTGTTGCAGCCGGTCACCCAATTGCACAAGAAGCGGCTAAAAATAGCGATGCTGTTGCGATGTTTGTTGATGAGTGTAAAAACACCAAAGTCGCTGAAGCCGACATGGCAACCATGGACAAAAAAGGCATTGCAACAGGCTTTTACGCAATCCATCCATTAACAGGCAAGCAAGTCCCTATTTGGGTCGCTAACTTTGTACTCATGGACTACGGTTCAGGTGCGGTAATGGCGGTGCCTGCACATGACCAACGTGACTACGAGTTTGCAAGTACTTACGGCCTAGAAATTACGCAAGTTATTGCACCTGCAGCTGGCAGCGAAGATACGGTTGACCTTGCAAATCAAGCTTTCACAGAAAAAGGCGTATTAGTAAACTCAGGTGAGTTTGATGGTCTAGAGTTTGATGCAGCATTTAATGCGGTAGCAGACAAGTTAGAAGCACTGGGCGTTGGTGAGCGTAAAGTAAACTTCCGTTTACGTGATTGGGGCGTGAGCCGTCAGCGTTATTGGGGTTCTCCAATCCCTATGTTAAGCGACGAAAATGGCCAAGAGATTGCCGCTACTGAAGACATGTTACCAGTACGCTTACCTGAAGATGTGGTTATGAATGGTGTTACATCGCCAATCAAAGCGGATCCTGAATGGGCTAAAACAACCGTAAATGGCGTACCTGCATTTCACGAAACTGATACATTCGATACCTTTATGGAATCATCGTGGTACTACGCACGTTACTGTAGCCCTCGTTTTGACGAAGGAATGATTGAGCCTGGCGCTGCAAACTACTGGTTACCTGTAAACCAATACATCGGTGGTATTGAGCATGCGATTTTACACTTACTTTACTCTCGCTTTTTCCACAAACTATTACGTGATTTTGGCTTAGTTAACTCTGACGAGCCATTCGAGCGTTTACTGTGCCAAGGCATGGTATTAGCAGAAACGTTCTATCGTAAAGATGAGAAAGGCGGTGATGTGTGGATATCACCAACCGACGTACAAACTGAAACTGACGAAAAAGGTCGTGTGACAAAAGCATGGCATAAAGTAGATGGTGAGCCGGTATTCTCTGCAGGCATGAGTAAAATGTCGAAATCGAAAAACAACGGTATCGACCCACAACAAGTTATTGCCGAATACGGTGCCGATACGGTGCGTTTATTCATGATGTTCACAGCACCTCCAGAGCAAACTCTTGAATGGTCTGATTCAGGTGTAGAAGGCGCAATGCGTTTCTTAAAACGTGTTTGGAAATACGCAGTCGATGTTGAAACCGTAGGTTATCAAGCACTTGATAAAGCAGCTTTAAGCAACGATCAAAAAGTACTTCGTCGTGAGCTTCATAAAGCCATTGCAAAAGTGACCGATGATGTTGAGCGCCGTCAAACGTTCAACACAGCAATTGCTGCCATTATGGAACTTTCAAACAAGTTATTAAAAGCGCCACTTGCTGATAAACAAGATGTCGCGATAGCAAACGAAGCGCTTGAAGCATTGCTTATCATGCTTGCACCTATTACGCCGCACATGTGTCATCAACTATGGCAAGACCTTGGCAAAGAAGGTGACATCTTAGATGCTTCTTGGCCAACCGTGGATGAGTCGGCACTTGTTGAAGATGAAAAGCTAATCATCGTACAAGTTAACGGCAAGCTTCGTGCTAAGTTAACAGTGCCAGCAGATGCCACTAAAGAGCAAGTTGAAGCCCTCGCCTTCGCCGAAGATAATGTGACTAAATTCACAGACGGCGTGACAATCCGTAAAGTAATTTACGTACCAGGCAAGCTTCTGAATGTGGTTGCTAACTAAGATGGCAGCGCTTCATGCACTGAAAAACAGACTAGCTTTAGTGCTAGTCTGTTTACTGGTAACAAGCTGTGGCTTTCATTTAAAGAAAGCCTCTAACTTACCGGATGACTTAAAGGTGATCTCGCTGGTTGGTGATGACGAAAAATCAACCCTGTTCGAGTTAGTCGAAAAAGAGCTAATAGCCAGTAAAGTAGAATTTGACCACGGCGACAGTTCAACGCCTGAACTCACTATTCACAAAGACCGCTTAGAGCGACAAATATTGTCGTTATTTGATAACGGTCAGGTCGCAGAATATGAGCTTGCTTATAGTGTCAGTTACACCCTTAAACGCCCGGGCCAAGAAGCGGTTAACCAACGTTTTGAGCTGTATCGTAACTACCAAGACGATCCTGATAACGCACTTGCAAAAGCCAAAGAACTTGAGCTGCTGCTGAGTGAAATCAGAAAGCAAGCAAGCCGCCGTATTGTTAGAGAGTTATCGCAACTGTAATGCGTTGTTATGCGAATCAACTCACCAGCCAACTAAAAAAAGGCCTCGCCCCTTTCTACATGGTGTTTGGTGAGGAGCCCTACCAAATAGCGGAATGCGTATCACAGATACGTCAAGCAGCTAAACAGCACGGTTTTGACGAAGTCATCAAATTCACATTGATGCAGGGCTTTGATTGGCAAGAGATTATTGCTCAATATCAAAGTATGTCACTGTTCAGTGCACGCACCCTGATTGAATTTGATTTAAACGAGCAAAAACCGGGCACCACGGGCAGTCAAATATTTAAACAGCTTACTGAGCTGGTCAATGATGACACTATTTTAGTGTTAAAAGGCGCCAAAGCCAGCCAAGATATCCAGCGTAGCGCTTGGTTTAAAGCACTCGATAAACAAGGCATCTTTGTGCCTTGTTATCCGCTAACAGGCAATCACCTAACCCGCTGGTTAGATGAGCAATGTTATCGTTTAAATTTAAACCTGCATAACAATGCTAAGCAAAGCCTCATAGAAGCAACTGAAGGCAACCTACTTGCGTGTCATCAAGAGCTTGAAAAGCTCTCACTGCTTTATGGCAGTGACTTAGTTGACCAACAAGCCGTTATGCAAGGGCTGCTCAATCAATCAAAGTTTGATATTTTCGATTTGAGCGATGCATTACTCAAAGGTCACGCTGAGCAAGCAGTCAAAGTCATGACCAAACTCGCTGCGGATAATACCGAAGCCATGAGTATTTTTTGGGCTATTAATAAAGAAGCCAGCAACCTACTTGCTATGCAGCATGCCAGACTAACGGGCGCCAATATGACTGACTTATACAAGCAGTTTAATATTTGGAAGAATCAACAAGCGACAATCCAACACGCGCTGAATCGTTTAAACAGCAAAGTACTTGAGCAAATAATTAAACAACTCGCTCAATTTGATGCCGCTTACAAACAAGGTAACTTAATTGCCCCTTATCAAGCGTTGACTCATATTTGTTTAGTGTTTTGTCAGCCGTTATCAATCCCCTTACCTTGTCATCCACATTCTGACTGAGAGTCGTAACTGATGATTGCTATTTTCGGTGGCACGTTTGATCCCATTCACTTAGGTCATTTAAATATGGCTGAACAGTGTGTTAAACAGTGCCAATTGAATGCCCTCTATTTTATGCCTTGCGCTATCCCCGCTCATAAAGCAAAACCGGGGATAAGCGACGAGCATCGGATTAATATGCTCAAGCTTGCGATAGCGTCTAACCCGCAATTTGCTATCGACTACAGAGAGCTTAACCGCAGCGGTGCATCGTATTCATTACTGAGCTTAAAAGAGCTTCGCAGCGAACACCCGAGCGCCCCTATTCTGTTTTTAATCGGCATGGATTCGTTTAATAACTTAGATAAATGGTATCAATGGCAAGAAATAGTCACACTGTGCCATATTGTGGTGTATCAGCGCCCTGGCCAAATATGCCATGTTGAGGGTGAACTGGCCGCTTACAAAGCCGATGCGTTGACTGACAAACTCGCGCAACTAAAACAATCACCTGCTGGCAAGTTATTCTTTTTAAATGGCTTACAAGTTGATGCTGCATCGAGTCAGATTCGAAAACAATTATATTTAAATGAACAGGCCGCGGAACTTTTACCCGCTAGCGTCAGTCAATACATTGCGCAGCATCATCTTTACCAAACAGATGAATAAATACTATCTGCGTGATAAAATAACACATTACGATTATTTACTTTTGAGAAAACACTTTGGATTCTAAACAACTACTCGCATTTGCCCTTGATAAAGTCGACGATATGAAAGCCCGTGACGTGGTACAACTTGATGTTCGTGGAAAATCTGACATTACTGACTACATGGTGGTGTGTTCAGGTAATTCTAAACGCCACGTTCAGTCTATTGCTGATCATGTCGCAAAAGAAGCACGCCATGCTGGTGAAGAGCCACTCGGCTACGAAGGCCAAAATGAAGGTGAATGGGTACTGGTAGACCTGGGTGATGTGGTTGTGCATGTAATGCAAGACCAAACTCGCGACTTCTATGATCTAGAAAAACTTTGGGGCTAACCCTTAGCAAGGACATAGGTAAAGCATTTTGAAGATACAATTGATTGCCGTTGGCACGAAAATGCCAGCATGGGTAGAAACAGGGTTTACGGAATATCAACGCCGGTTTCCGCGTGATATGCCGTTAGAACTCATTGAAATCCCAGCAGGAAAGCGTGGTAAAAATGCGGATATCAAACGTATTTTACAACTTGAAGGTGAAAAGACATTGGCGGCTATCCCCAAAGGAAACCGCATTGTTACACTTGAAGTAACCGGTAAGCCGATGGATACGCATCAGCTCGCTAAAAGTATGGAAAAATGGCAGCTTGATGGCCGAGATGTCAGCCTACTGATTGGCGGTCCTGAAGGGCTTGCACCTGAGTGTATCGCAGCCTCAGAGCAAAAATGGTCTTTATCGAACCTAACGCTACCGCATCCGTTGGTGCGTATTATTGTTGCTGAAAGCCTTTATCGTGGCTGGAGCTTAAATAACAACCACCCTTATCATCGCGAGTAGTAAAGCCCATGCGAAAACACAGACCCACCATTCGAGACCACTCGGCTGAAGCAAATTTATTTGCCCGTCGAGCATTTGTGGGTTTTGTGTTTGTTACCCTGCTTATTGGTGTCTTGTTATCAAATTTATATAACATTCAGGTTATTGATCACCAAGACTATCAAACACGTTCAAACGACAACCGCATAAAAGTAATACCAATTGCGCCTAATAGAGGCCTGATTTACGACAGAAATGGGGTGTTACTTGCCGAGAACAAGCCCGTTTACAACCTTGAAGTCATTCCTGAAGAAGTTGATGATCTTGACAAAGCATTGGCTGCTGTTGAGCAACTAATTACGATAAGCGAACAACAAAAAGCCGACTTTTTAGACGATATAAAACATAATCGCCGCTTTAAAAGCCAAGTGCTTAAAGCACGGTTAAACGAAACCGAAGTAGCCACGTTTTCAGTAAACCAACATAAATTTCCAGGGTTCAGTATTGAAGCGCGTTTAGCCCGCTATTACCCGTATGGCGATACACTCACTCATGCCTTAGGTTATGTTGCCAAGCTAAACAAAAAAGAACTCACTAAACTTGAAGCCGAAGACCAAGCAACGAATTACCGCGCCACTCATGACATTGGTAAGCTTGGTATCGAAAAATACTATGAAGAGTTACTACACGGTGTTGTTGGCTCACAACGCGTTGAAGTAAACAACCGTGGTCGCGTTATCCGTACTCTCAGTCTGACTCCGCCAGAGCCGGGCCACGACTTAGTGTTAACCTTGGACATTGGCTTGCAACAAATAGCCCAGCATGCCTTAAAAGACATGCGTGGCGCAGTGGTCGTGCTTGATGCAAAAGACGGGGGCGTGCTGGCAATGTATTCAAACCCAAGTTATGACCCAAACTTATTTGTGCATGGCATTAGCAGTAAAAACTACAAAGAATTATTAAATCCAGACCGCCCACTTATTAACCGTACTACGCAGGGTCGCTATGCTCCAGCATCGACGGTTAAGCCCCATATGGCCATTTTAGCCCTCGAAGAAGGTTTGGTAACAGAACAAACACAGATGTGGGATCCGGGCTTTTTCCAAATTCCGAATGTTGAACACAAATGGCGTGACTGGAGACGTTGGGGCCATGGTCATGTCGATGTTTACAAAGCGATTGAGGAGTCATGTGATACCTACTTTTACGATGTTGCCTACCGACTAGGCATCACTAAAATCAGTGACTTTATGACTCAATTTGGCTTTGGCGAGCTCTCTGGTATTGATATTCATGAAGAAACAACGGCAATTATGCCATCTAAAGAATGGAAAGAAGCCCGTTTCAGAGAATCATGGTGGCGAGGCGATACAATCTCGGTGGGTATCGGACAAGGTTATTGGACCGCGACCCCGATGCAAATAGCCAATGCAACTAACATTTTGGTGAATAAAGGCATTGATCATCCACCTCACCTTGTGCAAGTAGCCAAAAAAGAAAACGAAGTAACGCAAATCAATAATGATGAAAAGCCCCCTGTACAACTTAAAAACCCACATCATTGGCAAATAGCCCTCGATGCAATGCACAACACAGTGCATAAAGTAACCGGTACAGCACACAAAGCGTTTAAAGGTGCAACTTATGACCCAGCCGGTAAAACCGGAACGGCGCAGGTAGTCAGTATTGCTCAAGGCGAGCGATATGATGCAGAATCACTCAAAGAACGCCAACGAGATAACGCAATATATGTTGGCTTTGCCCCTTATAATGACCCACAAATTGTGGTGTCGGTGGTCGTCGAAAATACCGGTGGGGGAAGTACTGTTGGTGCGCCAATTGCGCGCCAATTAATGGATTACTACTTTTCTGCTAACCCTATAAAACTTGCTCAAAGTGATGCGCCATGATCCCATTAAATAAAAAACGCTCGATTTGGCAGCGCCTTCATCTTGATGTACCTTTGCTGATTGCGCTCATGCTCATGATGGTTGCAAGCCTTGCTATTGTATACAGTGCCAGTGGTCAAGATTCTGCGATGATGATCCGCCATGCTACACGTATGTTTGGTGCTGTACTGGGCATGTTTATTCTGGCGCAGTTTTCACCGAATACCTTAAAAAGCATGGTCATTCCTCTGTATTGCTTGGGCTTATTAATGCTCGTTGGCGTGTTATTCTTTGGTGTCAGCTCCAAAGGAGCGCAACGTTGGCTTAATTTAGGTATCACGCGTTTCCAGCCTTCCGAATTAATGAAGATAGCCGTGCCAATGATGGTTGCCTGGTACATTGGCCGTAATCACCTGCCACCACGCGCGATTCATTTAATCATTGGTTTTGTAATTGTGATGGTGCCGACCATTTTAATTAAAGAACAACCAGACCTAGGAACGTCAATCTTAATTGCCAGTTCAGGTATATTTGTGTTGTTTTTATCAGGCTTAAGCTGGCGCTTAATTGGCTTTTTCTCAGCCGTTGTTGCACTCGCTGCATGGCCATTTTGGCATTACGGAATGCATGACTATCAACGTCAGCGAGTACTCACCTTTTTAGACCCTGAAAGTGACCCTTTAGGCTCGGGTTATCACATTATTCAATCAAAAATAGCCATTGGTTCCGGGGGAATTGAAGGTAAAGGCTGGTTGCAAGGGACCCAATCGCAACTTGAGTTTTTACCCGAACGCCATACTGACTTTATCTTTTCGGTACTCAGTGAAGAATTTGGTCTATTTGGTGTTTGCTTACTGCTGTGCATGTATTTATTTATTATTGGTCGTGGCTTGTACATTGCCGTAAATGCACAAGACGCATTTGGTAAACTACTCGCTGGAGCCTTAACCCTGACTTTCTTTGTCTATGTGTTTGTGAATATAGGAATGGTTTCTGGCCTATTACCTGTCGTTGGTGTCCCCTTACCCTTAATTAGTTACGGGGGGACTTCTATGGTGACCCTGATGGCTGGATTTGGCATTATTATGTCTATCGCCACCGATAAAAGGATGCTGTTAAAATAATGACCCACTTAATAAATGCCCTTTTAATCGCGCTTATCTGTGTTGTCCTCAGCGCATGTAGCTCACCGTCGTCACAACAAGGACGCTATGCAATGCAGCATGATGCAGCGCCACTGCGAACACCGACAGAACTTGAAATGCAAGATGCTGTGGTCACTGCTGTTATCAAAAGCGCCAGTGCAAGCCGCCCCTACGAGGTGAGAGGAAAGCGCTACACGCCCATGCTAGATGAAACGGGCTACTCAGAAGAAGGCATCGCTTCTTGGTATGGTCGAAAATTTCACAACTACCACACTTCGAACGGCGAAATATACGATATGTTTGCCATGACTGCAGCTCACAAAACACTGCCGCTGCCAAGTTTTGCTCGCGTCACGAATTTAGATAATGGCAAATCAGTGATTGTGCGTGTTAATGATCGCGGCCCTTTTCATGACGATAGACTGATCGATTTATCTTATTCTGCAGCATATAAGCTTGGCTACTATCGTCAAGGTACAGCCCGTGTTAAGGTTGAAGCCATTACACTTGCAAATTCTGCCCCTCGTTTAAGTTACATACAGGTTGCAGCGGGAAGTACTCTTTCTAATGTCGAAGCGCTCGCGTTTCAACTTCGCCAGCAATACCATGTGCCAACAAACATTGTTGAAAAAGACGGGATCTATCGTCTGCGTCTAGGGCCAATTAAAGATGCTGCAGAAGCACAATCCGTTTTAGATAAATTAAAACAAAACCAATTTCAGAACGCGTTCTTGCTTTACAGTGAGTAAGACCTTTAGAATAGGTTAACGCGACATGTTTAACTTCAACCATTAATGAGTACGATGAAATCTATAAAATATAAAATCTTAAGTGGCGTTTGTGGCCTTGTTTGCACTGCTAGCGTATTTTCTGCAACAGCCCAAATCATCCCCGCCCCACCTCAAGTTAATGCTAAAGGTTACTTTTTGGTTGATTTCACCACAGGAAAAGTAATTGCCGAAGGCGAAGCTGATACAAAACTAGCACCAGCAAGTCTGACCAAAATGATGACCAGTTATGTCATTGGTACAGAAATTAAAGCAGGTAATATCTCACCGACCGATATGGTAACAGTGAGCGAAAAAGCATGGGCAAAGAACTTTCCAGAGTCATCAAAAATGTTTATCGAAGTGGGTAAACAAATCAGTGTTGATGATCTTAACCACGGTATCATAATCCAATCAGGAAATGATGCGTGCGTAGCAATGGCAGAGCACATTGCAGGCAGCGAAAGTGCATTCGCTGATTTAATGAATGCCCATGCTGAAAAACTAGGTATGAGCAACAGTCACTTTGTTAATAGCCATGGTTTAGATACCAACGAGCACTTTACCACGCCACGTGATATGGCAACATTAGGCGCTGCACTTATCCGTGACGTACCTGATGAATATGAAGTTTATGCTAAAAAATCATTCACTTATAACGGCATTAAACAATACAACCGTAACTCATTGTTATGGGATGAGAGCTTAAACGTAGACGGAATTAAAACAGGCCATACCTCAGAAGCGGGTTATAGCTTAGTTACCTCAGCAACCAAAGATGATATGCGTTTAATTGCAGTTGTAATGGGAACTGAAAGCGAGCGTGCACGTAAGGTAGAAAGTAAAAAACTACTTAACTACGGTTTCCGTTTCTTCGAAACAATCACACCCTATAAAGCAGGTGACAGTTTTGCAGAGCAACGTATTTGGATGGGTAATAAAGAAAACGTATCGTTAGGTATTTTAGAAGATACACCCATTACTATCCCACGCGGTCAACGTAAAAACTTAAAAGCGAACTTTGAGCTGGATAAAACCTTAGAAGCCCCACTGGCGAAAGGCACTAAAGTAGGCACACTTTTCTTACAGCTTGAAGGTGAAGAAATTGCGCAATATCCACTTGTTACCTTAGAAGAAGTGGAAGAAGGTAGCTTCTTTAGCAAAATTTACGATTACTTACGTTTACAAATAATGTAAACCCGTAAAAAAGATTATAAACGCCTTGCACTGCAAGGCGTTTTTTTTTGCCTGAAAAATGATAGAATGCGCCCCATATCAGTCGCGCTGGGTCGAGTGCGTCGTAATCCAGTTTGCTTAACGCCAAGAAATGGCAAAGAAAACGTCTATTAAGCAGACCATTGTTTGAGGAGTCACCGTCGTGGTTCAACCTGTAAAAGATACTAAGTTTGACGAGTATTTAGATTTCCCTTGCCCATTCACATTTAAAATCATGGGCTTAGCTAATGTAAATCTGACAGATCAGATCCTAGAAAAGCTGCAACCCATTGCACCGGGCGATTACGCACCTAAGATCAAACCAAGCAGTAAAGGGAATTATGAGTCAGTCACACTTGTTGCTACGGTAACAAGCAAAGAGCACATCGAAGAAATCTATAACGTGATCAGCAACATCGATGACGTACGTCATATGCTATAGACTGATTACGGAGTAAGTCGTGAGCGAGAGAGAATTAATCGTTCGCCAATTAGGGCGACAGCGTTACATGCCAATTTGGCAAAAAATGCAATCATTTACCGATACCCGCGATGAGCACACAGCTGATGAAATTTGGCTTGTGGAACACGAACCTGTTTTTACACAGGGTCAGGCAGGTAAGGCAGAGCACCTTTTAAACACCGGTGATATTGAAGTGATTCAAGTAGACCGAGGTGGTCAAGTGACCTATCACGGACCGGGTCAACAAATGATGTACGTGCTGTTTAACCTTCGCCGTTTAAATATTGGCGTTCGTGAACTCGTCACTTGGTTGGAAGAGTGTATTATCGATACACTTAAAGATTATGATATTGAAGCCTATGCAAAGGCGGATGCACCTGGCGTTTATGTTAACGACAGTAAAGTTGCATCGTTAGGCTTACGCGTTCGTCGCGGCTGCTCTTTCCATGGTTTAGCACTGAATGTAAATATGGACCTAAGCCCATTTTTACGTATCAATCCATGCGGTTATGCTGGTATGAACATGGTGCAGACAACCGATCTCAATGGCCCACAGAACCTAGAGCAAGCAGGTTCAGGGCTTATTAAACACATGATTAAAAAGCTTAATGCTACTGTGGTTAAGCACACTGAAGGGTTTGAAAACGAATGAATAAACCAGTCAAAATGGAACCAGGCGTAAAACTGCGTGATGCTGAGAAAATGGCGCTGATCCCAGTGAAAGTTTTACCAACAGAAAAAAACGAAATGTTACGTAAGCCAGAATGGCTTAAAATTCGTTTACCAAAATCAACAGAGCGTATTGATGGTATTAAAAGTGCCATGCGTAAACACGGCTTACACTCTGTGTGTGAAGAAGCATCGTGCCCTAACCTATCAGAATGCTTTAATCACGGTACAGCAACCTTTATGATTCTTGGTGCAATTTGTACGCGTCGCTGCCCGTTTTGTGATGTTGCGCATGGGCGTCCATTAAAGCCTGATGCAGCAGAACCAGAAAAACTAGCTCTAACGATTAAAGATATGAAGTTAAGCTATGTTGTTATTACGTCTGTTGACCGTGATGACCTACGTGATGGCGGTGCACAACACTTTGCTGACTGTATTCGTGAAATTCGTAAGCATAACCCAAATATCACCATTGAAATTCTAGTACCTGATTTTCGTGGCCGTATGGACAGAGCGCTTGATATCTTAATTGAAACGCCGCCAGATGTGTTCAACCACAACTTAGAAACGGCACCACGATTATACAAACTAGCGCGTCCGGGGGCTGATTATAAATGGTCATTAGAGCTACTTCGTCGCTTTAAAGAAGCGCACCCAGAAGTGAAAACAAAGTCTGGCCTAATGGTCGGTCTAGGCGAAGAAATCAGTGAGATTGAAGAAGTATTACGCGATTTACGTGAACATAACGTAGATATGCTCACGGTAGGCCAATACTTACAGCCTTCAAAGCACCACTTACCGGTTAAACGCTACGTGCCACCAGCCGAGTTTGATGGCTTAAAAGCTTATGCTGACGAAATTGGCTTCACACATGCTGCATGTGGCCCGTTTGTTCGCTCAAGCTACCATGCTGATCAACAGGCAGCAGGTAAAGAAGTTAAATAACACTTCTTATTAAACATTTAAAAGCCGCGCTATAAAATTTTATAGCGCGGCTTTTTTGTAGCTTAAAATATTTTGCTCTTCTCTTAACATTGCCTGCTGTTCATGAGCACGTAACAAAGCAAGCTCCTCAGCTGGTAAAGGCGTGACTGCAGGCACACACTCAAATTCCATCAAAGGCATAATGTGTCGAAAAACATAATGAACACGTTCAATATGAAACTCAGAGCTGACTAATAGTACTTTTTTAATCTCTGCACGGTCTAAAATAGGCTGTGCAAGTGTCGCATCTTCAAAGGTAAAACGGCTTGGGGCATGCGCCAAAAAGCGAGATACTGGAATACCTTGTTTAACTAAATACCGCTTGGTTAATTCGCCATGCGGATACGCACTTTTATTAAAGCTGCCAAAGCCACCTGTACACAATAGACTTGCATGTTGATGATCGCGAAAAACGGCGTAGGCTTTATCACAGCGTGCTTTCGCAATAACAGATAATCTGCCGTCAGGTTCATTTGGAGCGCCTAATACTACAATTGCCGTTTTCATCAGAAATACTATCGTTGATAACGCGCTAAAAACATTTTCACGGTTTCGCTAATCACTTTCTCTTCTGTGTCGCCATTTTGGCGCTCAAATCCATACAAAAGAGGATAAAAGATCAGCGATTTTAATTGATACACAAACTGTTTAGCCGCAAATTCAGCATCGTCAATATGTAACACATGCGCGTCACTGGCCGCCTCTAAAAAAGCCACTAAATCTTGCATGCAACCCATACTGTTGTTGGCGAGCGACTTAGCTAAATCGGGCTGTTGTAGCATTTGCATAAAAGCCACTTTCGCTATTTTTAAAAACTCTTCCGAGGTAAGCAAAGCCACCTCTTGCACAGCAATTTGTGTTAACTGCTCTGCAATCGGGTGTTGCTTATCAAAAATAACGGCTTTTTCTTGACGCACTTTTTCAAACATAAACACCAGAATAGCCTGAAACAGCACACCTTTATTTTCAAAATGATTATAAACAGTGCGTTTAGAAGCGCCCGCTAAGCTTGCAACCTGATCCATACTCGTCTGTTCAAAACCTTGTTGAAAAAACAACGTTTCAGCTGCATTCAAAATATCGAGTCGTTTTCTTTGTGATAATTTCATGTACTTCCCCCATGACATCAATAGTGTAACGCAAAAATAAAAAATGCACTAGATAGTTTACTTTTAAAGCAAACAATGAAAAACTACACCACTCAGTTTACTTATGGTAACGATATGAAATTTCTAAGATGGCTCGTAATCGCCACAGTATGCTTCATGGTCGGCGTGTTAATTATGAATAATCAAATTGCCGCTGAAGGCGTAAGTGATGACAGTCACTCAGCTCAATTAGTAGATGGCACCTTCTATAATAATGCAAAGGTTGAGCAGCCTGGTTTTAGAAAAACGCTGGGAATCTTCATACGTTTCATGACAGAAAAGAAAATTGATGCAGAACCCAAACACGAACTGCCTATGTATGCTTTATCAACACAGCAGCTTGCGTCTTTATCGAATGACAGCGTCCATTTTGTGAAACTGGGCCACTCATCAATTTTAGCTAAAGTGTATGGTGAATTTTGGCTGTTTGATCCTGTATTTTCCGAGCGAGCTTCGCCATTTTCGTTTATGGGACCAAAGCGTTTTCAACCTACGCCAATACGCATTAAACAGTTACCTCACATTGCGAAGGTTTTTATCTCGCACAACCATTATGATCATTTAGATAAAGCAGCTATCAAGCAACTGGCCGACAAAACCGACTCTTTTTATGTTCCGCTCGGTGTAGAAAATGATCTCATAAAATGGGGGGTAAAAAAGCAAAAAGTGCTTAGCTTTGATTGGTGGCAAGACCATACGACTACAAACAGCCAAATCGTTTTTACACCCACACAGCACTTTTCAGGCAGAGGCTTAACGGATAGAAACAAAACACTGTGGGGCTCATGGGCTATAAAAGTAAAAGACAAACGCTTTTATTTTAGTGGTGACTCTGGTTATTTCGCGGGCTTTAAAGAAATTGGCAAACGCTATGGGCCATTTGATATTACCTTTATTGAAACTGGGGCTTACGACCAAGAGTGGTCGAATATTCACATGACACCAGAGCAATCTGTTCAAGCGCATTTAGATTTACACGGAAATATCATGGTCCCAGTGCATAATGGCACATTCGATTTAGCATTTCACGCCTGGTATGAACCACTCAACCGCGTGACTAAAAAGGCTGTACAAGATCATGTCTCGCTAAGCACCCCACTAGTTGGCGAGGTATTCAGTATTCACGATCCTGCGATAAACAAAACCTGGTGGTAATTTTTCATGGCTGAAAATTGAATGATTATCTATTCATCCTGCATAATCAGTTGTTTGTAGCGTCTTTCTGGACAGCCCTCTTCTCGTCCCATATAGTGAAACTCTGTACAATCAACCAGAAAAACTATGACAACTTACCTTAAATACGCAAGTTTAGCGCTTGCCGTAGGTTTATTCGGTTGCTCTGAGCAACCAACCCCAAGCGCTGATGAAGCAAGCACTGATAAACTAAGCACATCCACGCTTGAAACCGTCAACATTGACAAAGTACGTTCACACATTAAAACGCTTGCCTCTGATGAGTTTTTAGGCCGTGGTCCACTCACAGAAGGCGAAACTCTGACCATTAACTACTTAGCTGACGAATACAAAAAGCTAGGCTTAACGGGCAGTTTTAATGGCAATTTTTTACAGCCAGTGACAATGGCAAAACTCACGCCTGATCAGAATATGACGCTAAAGGTTGGCGAGTTAAGCTTTAATGCTGGCAGTGATTTTACCGCACGCACGCAACAAATTAATCCAGAGATCAACATTGCTGGCTCTGACGTGGTGTTTGTTGGCTATGGTATTAATGCCCCAGAGTATAACTGGGATGACTTTGCTGACATTGATGTAAAAGACAAAACAGTTATTGTACTTGTCAATGACCCAGGATTTGCGACTCAAGACGACACGCTATTTACAGGCAATGCCATGACCTATTATGGTCGTTGGACTTACAAATACGAAGAAGGTGCACGCCAAGGTGCAAAAGCCGTATTTATCGTGCACGAAACAGCACCAGCCGCTTACCCTTGGGGAGTTGTTGAAAGCTCGAACACAGGCAGTAAATACACACTTATCGACCAAGACAATAATGCATCAGACATTCCTGTCATGGGATGGATTGATGAGCAGGCCGCAAATGAAATTTTTGCTCAAGCAGGCTTTGATTATCAAACCGAAAAAGCCAACGCATTAAAAGCTGATTTTAAGCCGCTTGATTTAAAAGTGAAAGCGGAGCTGACATTGAAAAGTGATATCTCCCAAGCACAATCGCATAATGTTGTAGCAACACTTAAAGGCAGTGAAACACCTGATGAATACATCGTTATTGGCGCTCACTGGGATCATTTTGGTACGAAGCAAACCGAAGAGGGGCTGAAGATTTATAATGGTGCTGTCGATAACGCTTCAGGCACCGCAGCCACTATTGAAATTGCCCGCATTTTGAGTGAAATGCATAAGAAAAAGCCATTCAAACGCTCAATAATCTTCGCAAATTTCACCGCAGAAGAAACGGGGCTAATTGGTTCAGAGCAATTCGCTACCGGCGAAATTGCCCCCACCAAACAAATGGTGGCACTGCTTAATATCGATGGTATGAACGTACTTGATGGCGTTGACTACATTTTACAATACGGCAAAGGCATGTCTGAAATGGAAGACTACCTAGCTGAGGCAGCACAGTCACAAGGACGTCACGTAAAGATGGATCCAAGACCACAGAATGGCTTGTTCTTCCGCTCAGATCATTTTTCATTGGCTAAACAAGGCGTGCCAAGCTTGTTATTTATGAGCTTAGGCGATACAGACCCCGACTATATTGCTCATAAATACCATAAAGAAGCTGACGACTATTCGCCGCAATGGTCAATGGGCGGTGTGAAACAAGACATTGAACTGATTGTTGATATTGCAGCCAAGCTTGCTAATAACGGTGATTGGCCAAAATGGAAAGCCGAGTCTGATTTCAAGGCTCGTCGTTTACAAGATAGGTAATACCCTATATTAAATACAAAAAAACCGAGCGACTAAGCTCGGTTTATTTACTTTGATACTTTATGACTTAATTTTAGCTTTTAAAGATAGCGCCTCTTCTTGCACTTCTTCTGGGCCATTGGCAATCACATCTTCAATTGCCTCTAACGCAGAATCAAAATCATCTATTTCGATATACGCTCGCGCTAAATCAAGCTTGGCAGAGTAACCCCCACTTTCAGCATCAACATCTGTAGGGTTATCACCTGCAAGCAAGTCATTAAAATCGCTAAGACCCACATCCATATCAACATCGTCATATGGTTCAAAATCAAGCGCTTCATCATCACTCTGTTCAAGCAATGAATCTATATCAACAAACTCATCGTCTGTTTGCTTAGAGGCTTGTTCATCTGAGGGTTCAATATCAGTTGAAAAGTCACTTTCGTCTGCGGCTTCAACTTGCAGGTCTTCATTTAACAGTGCATTGAAATCAACGTCGAACTCACTGGCATCCGTTATGTCTGTTTCATCCGGTTCGGCGAGCTCATTAAGCAATGCATCAAAATCTGTTTGCGTCAGATCTGCCATAAAATCATCATCGATTTCATCATCTGAAAGCTCACCGATACCGTCACTATCCGCAAGCGTAGATTCAATATCAGCCAGTGTTTGCGCATTATCTGCAACACTTTCTAGTTCAGCCTCTTCTAACTCAAACTCTTGTAAATCATCAAGCTCTGGTAGCGGGTCATCTACTGTTACTTTATTTTCAAGTTCAGCAGAGTCGCTTTCAGGCTCAAATGCATCAGCTTCAGTGAATTCATTATCGAGCAAAAGATCATCATCAAAATCATCTTCAAGCTGGTCAAGTTCATTGCCACCTGCGAGTGAGTTAGCTAGATCTTGCTCTGCTTGGCTCGGCTTTATCGTATCTTCGTTTTTGAGCTCTGTGTCATTATCATCTAACTCAAAACCTGCTTCATCTAACTCAAGTTCTGGGTATTCCTCCAGTTCTTGGCTTGGTGTCACCGTATCTTGCGTTAAAGGTTCGTCTTCAATGTCTAAATCAAATTCATCGGTTAACTCGTCCTCGGCAAGCGGGTCGTCACCTAAATCAATTTCGACCTCTTCAAAGTCCTGCTCGGGTTCATCAATAGACCAATCTGGTGGGGCAACATAGTCTTCGTCTTCACCGATTTCGTTGAGCAGTTCATCAACACTTTTTAATGCCGGATCATCATATTCATCTAAGCGGTCATCTTCGTCTAACAGCTCATCACTGTCTTCATTAAATTCCTGATGCAGAGCTTCATCAATGTCTACTTCTTCTGTGCTATCAACTAATTCAGATGCCACTGATTCCACATTCATATCATCAATAGCTTGATCAGCATCAGCAAGATCAGCTAATGAGTCTTGTAGATTTTCGTTATGCTGCGCGTTGCTGTCTTCTTCGTTCGATAGGTCAGAGATTTGCGCTTCTGTCTCTTGCTTAAGCTCATTTGCTTCTTGAATGAGTTCATCAATATCATCGAGATCATCGTCTTCAGTAATCAGCGAATCATCTAACTCATCTTCATCATCAAGTGTATCGACGCCTGTCTCTTCATCGGCTTCATCTTGATCGGTTTCGACTTCATCAAGTAATGAATCAATGTCGTCAATATCAAGCGCGTCATCAAGCTCATTTTCATCAACCTGTTCATCGAACTCAGGTTCTTCATCAACTAATGGCTCTTCACTCTGTGCGTCTTCAATTGCAGCTTCATCCATTGCAACGTCATCAAGTAGTGAGTCAATGTCGTCAACATCAAGTGCATCGTCTAGCACGTCTTCGTCAACAGGCTCATTTTCATCAACCAACGCATCTTCATCAACTAGCTCGTCAACTTGAGGCTGGTCATCCTCTTCAGGCTCTTCACTGAGTGCTTGTTCGGTTGCAGCTTCATCAGCTGAGGCTTCATCTGTTGCAGCTTCATCCATTGCAACGTCATCAAGGAGTGAGTCAATGTCATCAACATCTAGCGCATCGTCTAGTTCATCTTCGTCAACTAGCGCGTTTTCATCAACCAACGCATCTTCATCAACCTGTTCGTCAGCTTGAGGCTGGTCATCAACTTCAGGCTCTTCACTGAGTGTTTGTTCAGTCGTAACTTCATCAGTTGAGGCTTCATCTGTTGCAGCTTCATCCATTGCAACGTCATCAAGGAGTGAGTCAATGTCGTCAACAGCGAGTGCATCGTCTAGTTCATCTTCGTCAACTAGCGCGTTTTCATCAACTAGCTCGTCAACTTGAGGCTGGTCATCCTCTTTAGGCTCTTCACTGAGAGTTTGTTCTATTGCGGCTTCATCCATTGCAACGTCATCAAGTAATGAGTCAATGTCGTCAACATCGAGTGCATCGTCTAGTTCATCTTCACCAACCAATGCATCTTCATCAACTAGCTCGTCAACTTGAGGCTGCTCTTCAACTTCAGGCTCTTCACTGAGTGCTTGTTCGGTTGCAGCTTCATCCATTGCAACGTCATCAAGTAGTGAGTCAATGTCATCAACATCTAGCGCATCATCATCACTCGCTTCATCTAATAAAGCATCAATATCGTCAGCATCGACCGATTCATCTTCCAGTGTGTTCGATGAGTGTGCTGGCTGTTCATCCGTTTGCACGTCATCAATTAAGCTATCGATATCAAAGTCATCTTCATCGATTAATTCAGCATCAATAGTGCCTACAGGGGTCTCGTCCGCTTCATCGAGTAAGTCGTCAATGTCATCTAAATTAACATCTTCATTTTGCTCTGAGCTGGTAGTATTGTTTTGCTCGTCAATTAGGCTGTCAATATCAAAATCGTCTTCGGCAAGCTCTTCACTTAATGCCGCCATATCATCGTTTTTGTTGCTGTCTTGCGAATCATCGGTGTTGTCGCTAGCGAATAGATCATCAATATCATCCGCACTTAAAATATCGCCTGAAGAGTCGACTTGTGATTGCTCACCTTCTAAATCAATTTCATCGCCTAAGCTGTCGTCATCAGATTGATCAAAATCTTGCTGTAAAAATGCGTCTAAATCATCATCTTCACTGCCTTCTGACTCATCATTAAACACAATATCGTCACTTAAAAGCCCTTCGAGTTCATCTTGATTTAAAACACTGTCATCGTCGTCAAAACTATCATCAATACTGTCATCAAAGATAATGTCATCATCTGGCAGCATATCTTGGTCTAAGTCATCATCTAAGCGAACACTCAGATCATCGTTATCTTCAACGGGGTCAGGAATAAGCGGATCATTATCGACTAGAGGGTCTAACTCATCATTTTCAGTGTAAGTTGGGCTTTGTGGTAGAAACTCATCGTCATCGCTGGCTTCTGGCGCGTTGTTATTTCTTTTTTTCAAAAACAACACAACAGCCGCAATAATAAGTAACGCAGGAATGAACATTAAAGCACCGAGAACAAATGGGTTGCTTAAAATTGACGACACGTTAAGCCCACTGTCCTCTTCAATCTTTTTTGCTTTTTGCTGCTCTATAATCTCATTCTGTTTGGCAATTAACTCTTTAAGTTGCTTTTGAATTTCACTGTCTTGTCCGAGTTGGTCACGAACCGTTTCTAGCTCTTTCGAAATACCTGTTAGCTGTTGTTTTAACTTATTATTTTCGGCAAGAATTTCTTCAACATTATCGACCGATGTTTTAAATTGCTTTTGCAATTCAACAAGCTGCGTGCCTTGCTCAGTTTTGATTGTGTTTATTTCTTGTTTAAGCTCTTGCTTTGCTTCGTCTAAATCGACTTTACGAGCTTGCGTCACCTTTTTTTGCGATTCGTTTATTTCGGCGACTGTTAATGTGCCATTTTTCTTTTTCTCCCACAGCTCATCGTCTTGCTCAGATCGGGCTTTCGCTAGGGTCGGGTTAACAGCACGCATTTCTGCAATAGTCGGAATTTTAAGATACGCGCCATCACGCATGTGATTCAGGTTTTGATCTAAAAACGATGACGGGTTTTTGTCGTACAATGCTTGCATAACCTGATAAATGCTTACAGAGTTATCAGGTCGAATTTTAGCGGCAATACGCCACAGAGTATCAGTCGGTTTTATCGGACCAATTGATCGCCCCTGCGCACCATAATCGACGCCTTTAGGGCCTTTAAGAGTGGAGCCTTCATCAGAGTAAGTCGGTGTTACCACCAAGGCAGACGCTAATATGAAGAGTGTTGCTAAACCGCGCATGCTGATCCTTTATGTTTTAAATGTTAACGCAGCAACGTTGGTTGCTTAAACATCAAGTAATTCTTGCAGAATTGATTCTTAATTATGCTTTCTTGCAAGCTCTATTCCAGCTGCAAACTATAAACCAGTTGGTGAGCAATATCTATTGCAACACGTTGATAGTAAATAGCTTAAATATTAGCGGCTGAGAGACTTTTTTATTGTTATGTTAAGTTTATACGCTTTTACAGCGTATGCGGCAATAATTTGGCACTGAAAACATAAAAAAAGCGGCAATTAGCCGCTCTCTTTACTGAATGACTCAGTCAAAATCATCAGATTTAAAGGTAGTTTGCAATTAGCTCTTCAGCGATTTGCACACTGTTCGTTGCAGCCCCTTTACGCGTGTTGTCACTCACTACCCACATGTTTAAGCCGTGTGGATGAGAAATGTCTGCACGTAAACGACCAACATACACAGTGTCATTACCACTTGCATCAGATACCGCTGTTGGGTAATCACCCAAGTCATCAATCAGTTCTACACCGGGTGCATCATTCAGTAACTGTTTTACATGCTCAAGATCAACTGGCATACGTGTCTCAATATTAATCGCTTCACTGTGACCAAAGAAAACCGGAACACGAACACACGTTGGGTTTACCACGACACTCGTGTCACCTAAGATTTTTTGTGTCTCGTTCACCATTTTCATTTCTTCACGGGTATAACCGTTGTCTTCAAAAGTATCGATTTGTGGGATGACATTAAAGGCAATCTGCTTAGAAAAAACAGCATTATCCATTGGACGCGCATTCATTAGGTTAGCGGTTTGCTTAGCAAGTTCATCAACGGCCTCTTTGCCCGCACCCGACACAGCCTGATAAGTCGATACATTAATACGGTCAATACCGTATGCATCGTAAATAGGCTTTAACGCGACCAACATTTGAATAGTTGAGCAGTTAGGATTTGCAATGATATTGCGGTTTCTAAAATCCGCTAAGCTCGATGCATTCACTTCAGGTATCACTAATGGTACATCGAAGTCATTGCGAAAATGCGAGGTATTATCAATCACCACACACCCTGCGTCTGCAGCAATGGGAGCGTACTTTTCAGAAACATTTCCCCCAGCTGAAAATAAACCTATGTGTGCCTGGCTAAAGTCAAATCCTTCTACGTCGAGTACTTCAATCGATTCACCACGGAATTGTATTTCCTCACCCGCACTGCGGCTACTCGCAAGCAAGAACAACTCGCCAACCGGAAATTTACGATCTTCTAAAGTTTCGATAATTTGACGACCCACTAAACCTGTGGCGCCTAAGACAGCAACATTAAATTTTTGCGACATGTGTTTTCCTCATATGAATAAAGTACTGACTTTATTCGTTAATTCTAAATCCCAGTGCAGCTAAAGCGGCTTCACAGGCACTGTTTGCAGCCACCGACAGTGTATTAAATTCACGTCGTGGCGGGTAATTTTTCCGTAGGCTATCAAACCCTTCTTGATTTAACTTACTACGCAAGATGCCATCATCACGACGAACATCGTAAATAAGGTGTACTAAGCGGCCTATGTCATCTAACGTAAAGGTTTCACCGAGCGAGACAGCATGGCTAATTGGTTCAGGTAAAAAATCTTCCAGCGACTTCAGCGCTGCAACACCCTCAAGTTCGCACACTTTTTGGTACAACATTTGAGTACCACGGGCTTTTCCTTCAAGGGTATGGCCTGCAATGTGCACACTCGCAAAACGCACATAATTAAGCAGCGGAGTAAGTATATTTGGCTCGTTTTCCCAAACATCAAGCACGCAATCAAGTTTCGCTCCTTGCTCAAATAACTCTAGCAAAGCCTGATTATCGATAACATCACCACGGCTTGCATTAATAAGCGTCGTGCCATCTTTAAGCTTCGCTAAACGTTGTTTGTTTAACATATGCAACGTTTTATGCGGCCCCTGCTTCACCAACGGCACGTGAAACGTAATTATATCGGCAGTGTCAAGAAGGGTATCAAAATCAGTATGTTCTACCAATTCACCCGTCTCATGCTTAGGAGGATCGCAGAGCAATACGTTCATACCCAGTAGGTTTAACTTATCGCGCAGACAACTACCAATGCTGCCTACCCCAACAATACCAATGGTTTTACCTTGCAGTGACTCAGCATTTTCTTGGCATAAAGCATATAAACTACTAATAACATATTCTGCTACAGCAACGGCATTACAGCCCGGCGCACTGCTAAATGCAATATTGCGCTCTGCCAGTAGTTCAGTATCAATGTGGTCAACACCTATGGTTGCCGTACCAACAAACTTCAACTTATCTGCCTGAGTTAATAACGCGTTATCAACATTTGTCACTGATCGAGTTAATAGTATATCAACCCCAGCCAACTGCTCAGGTTGTAAGTTACGGCCATCAAATCGCTCAACATCACCAAAATCGGCAAAGTACTGCTCAACCAATGGCATATTTTGATCTGCAAGAATTTTCATCTGTGTGTCCGAGAAGCAGAAAAGTGGCGCTATTGTAACGAAAATATAGCTATACGGATAGCGTAACTGCTCATACAGACTCACGCTTAATAAATATAAAAGGCAAAGAATACAGTGCGGAGTTAGAAACGAAAAAGCCGAGCAAACGCTCGGCTTTGGCAAATACTGGAGAGGTTTAACCTTTATATTTGCTCATTACTAGTGTGGCGTTTGTGCCACCGAAACCAAAGCTGTTAGACATTACTGTATTCAGTTCAACGTCTTTACGCTCAGTAACAATGTTTAGACCTTCTGCTTGCTCATCTAACTCATCAATATTGATAGAAGGTGCAACAAAGTTGTGCTCTAGCATTAACAACGAGAAAATAGCCTCGTGAACGCCTGCCGCACCTAATGCGTGACCCGTCATTGCTTTTGTTGCACTGATCATCGGTGAGTTACCGCCAAACACTTCTTGAATTGCGCCAAGCTCTTTAACATCACCAACTGGGGTTGAAGTACCGTGCGTATTTAAGTAATCAATCCCGCCTTCAAGGCCTTGCATTGCTTGCTTCATACAACGTACCGCACCTTCACCTGATGGTGCTACCATGTCGTAACCGTCAGAAGTTGCACCATACCCTGTGATTTCAGCGTAGATGTGTGCGCCACGAGCAAGTGCATGCTCAAGCTCTTCAACGACAACGATACCGCCACCACCAGAGATAACAAAACCGTCACGGTTTGCATCGTAAGTGCGCGATGCTTTCTCAGGAGTTTCGTTATATTTAGTCGACAATGCGCCCATTGCATCGAATTCCATCGCCAGTGTCCAGTGAAGCTCTTCACCACCACCCGCAAAGATCACATCTTGCTTGCCAAGTTGAATTTGCTCAACCGCATGACCAATACAGTGTGCAGATGTTGCACAAGCAGAACTAATTGAGTAGTTAACACCTTTAATTTTGAATGGTGTTGCAAGACATGCCGACGTGGTGCTCGCCATCGTGCGCGGTACCATGTATGGACCTACACGCTTCACGCCTTTTTCACGCAGAATGTCAGCCGCTTCAACTTGCCATTTAGATGAACCACCACCCGAACCCACTAATAAACCAGTGCGTTCGTTTGAAACTTGCTCTTCATTAAGGCCTGCATCTTCAATTGCTTGTGCCATTGAAATATAAGCATATGCTGCTGCATCGCCCATAAAACGCATCGCTTTACGATCAACAAATTCTTTAACATCAATATCGATTTTGCCTGAAACGTTGCTACGTAGGTTGTAATCAGCAAACTCTTGGTTGAACGCGATACCACTACGGCCTTGTTTTAATGATTCTAATACTTCTTCTTTGTTGTTACCGATGCTTGAAACAACACCGATGCCCGTAATAACGGCTCTTCTCATGGGTAATTACCTTAGCTCTATACTAAATTGTGTTCTATTTTACGCTGAAAATACACGTTAAGTGGTCAGCTTTCTAGCGTACACATGTACTCTGAATGTGTAGCTTATAAATAACGCCAGACTATTTCAAAGAAAACACGTAAAATAATGAAAAAAAGTTGTAGTTATTTAGTTAAACCATGATCAAAAACGCAAATATACATTTTAATCACCTTGGTACACCCGTCGCCGATCAGTTTGACGATGTTTACTTCTCCAATGACGATGGCTTAGCTGAATCGCATTATGTGTTTTATCAACAAAACAATATCTCGCAACGATTACAAAATCATGACCGCGCGCATTTTGTTATTGCCGAGACGGGTTTTGGTACAGGGCTTAACTTTTTAAATACCTGGCAGCAATTTGCTGCTCACCTTGATAGGCAGCATGACAAGCAAGAAGTTCAAAATCAACACGACCTTAGTGTAAATAAAAGTGACAATAGCTCGGTTAGCCGCTTGCATTTTATCTCATTCGAAAAATTTCCAATTAAACGTGATGACCTTGCCCATGCACTAAAAGCGTGGCCTAGCTTACACACATTTAGTGCCCAGTTAATTGCTCAATACCCCATTAACCTTGCTGGCTGCCACAGATTAGAATTTGCCGACGGGCGAGTCGTACTCGACCTTTATTTTGGTGACGTACAAGACAGCATTGATGCCATGAGTTATCCAAGTGAAGGCGTTGTTGATGTATGGTACTTAGACGGTTTCGCGCCGAGTAAAAACCCCGATATGTGGCAGCAAAGTGTGTTTAATAAGATGCGTGCAATTTCACGCGAACATGCCACCCTAGCTACGTTCACAGCTGCAGGATTTGTTAGACGCGGTTTAATTGAAGCCGGTTTCGCTATGGCCAAAGCCAAAGGCTACGGCAAAAAACGTGAAATGCTGATTGGCACCTTAACAACACCCACAGAGCAGCAATCTGGCCCTGCGTATTTTTCTCATCATGCAAGTACATTAAATAACGTTGCTGTTATCGGTGGCGGCATCGCCAGTAGTAGTGTGATGTACTCTTTAGCAAAAAGGGGCATTACAACGACACTTTTTTGCCAAGATGACGCACTTGCTATGGGGGCCTCACACAATGTTCAGGGCGCTGTTTACCCCGCACCTGCAAGCCAAGAACTCACCGCACAGCGAAATGTTTGCGCATAGCTTTTTATACGCAAAACGCCTATATCAACAATTACTCGGCTTCGACTACCCTCACCAATGGTGTGGTGTATTGCAACACGCAGTAAAACAGGGCTTGGCCGATAAACACCAAAATTTAGCCGACAAAGCGCTTTGGCCAACTGAATTAATGCGCAATGTCAGTGCGACTGAAGGCGATGATATTGCGGGAGTAAACACAGGCTACTCTGGCGTATTCTTTGAACAAGGTGGCTGGGTAAACCCGCCTGCCTTAGTGACCGCCCTCTTTAATAAGGCATACTCACTCAATCCAATTAAAACCCATTTTAACTGCCATATTGAACAACTTGAAAAAACAGAATCAGGTTGGGTGTTACATACAAAAACACAGCAATTTGGTCCATTTAGCGATGTAATAATATGTGCGGGCGAGCATAGCGACCAATTTAAACAAACCCAGGCATTGCCCGTTGTGGGTGTGCGTGGTCAGGTATCGCATGTTGAGGCAAGTGAGCAATCCAAACAATTAAAAACGGTGCTGTGTCATAAAGGATATTTTACCCCTGAGTTTCAAGAGCATCACTGCATGGGGGCAACATTTGAGAAAAACTCAAAAAGCCGCGAAGTGAAAGAGCAAGACAACCAAACAAACCGAGAACAACTGCTTAGCTTCTATAAAGACAGTGACTTTGCCACATCATTAGGCGAAATTACCGCAGCCAAAGCAGCAGTAAGATGCAGCTTTATTGATCACCTACCAATGGCTGGCGAGTGGGCGGAGCAAGACGATTATGTCAATGCCTTTGCGAATTTAAGACTCGGAAAACGTTACCAATATCAGCCCTTAGCAAAACCTCAACAAGGCTTGCATGTGCTTACAGGGTTTGGGGCAAGAGGTCTGTGCAGTGCGCCACTGTGTGCCGAACACTTGGTCGCCTGCTTAAACAATGAACCCAGACCTTTTAGCGAACGTGTTAGCCAAGCAATTCACCCTGCTCGCTTTATTATTCGCGACCTAATTCGTAATAAAATCTAAAAAGACAGGGGGCTAAAAAGGCCCCTTCTTTTTCAAGCCGATTACAAATTAGTTTAATTTGTCCCTTTAAAATTAAGATCACACCCCAAAGTAGTAAGTTACACGTAAAAGTTAACGCAACTGGAAGGAGTTTGGTATGAAAACCCTAATCATAGGTGCAAGCGGACAAATAGGTAAAATGACCACCCAAAAAATGCTCGCTCAAGAGCATGAAGTCGTGGCATTAGTACGTGATAAAAGCAAATTGACTGATATTGAGCACCCAAACCTGAGCATTGTTGAGCAGGATCTAGAAAATGATTTTAGTCGCGCACTTACAGGGGTACAGCAAGTTATTTTTAGTGCCGGCTCTGGTGGTGCAACCGGTGCCGATAAAACCTTGCTCATTGATTTATGGGCTGCGGTAAAAGCAATTAACTATGCAGTTGATGCACAGGTTGAGCACTTTATCATGGTAAGCTCCATTGGCGCTGATGATCCCGATGGCATTGAAAGCAGCATCAAACCTTATTTAGTGACTAAGCACATGGCCGATGAGCATCTACTACACAGTGGCTTACATTACAGCATAGTAAGACCAGGCACACTCCTTAACGAATCGGCGTCTGGATTATTCACCATAAATCGTCCTGCAACACGCCAAGATGCCGTGATAAACCGAGAAGATGTTGCTGATGCACTGGTTTATATCGCCAGTCATAAACCTGATAAATCGCAACTATTCGAGTTATTTAATGGTGACAAACCACTCGACGAGCTATTAGCAGGTAACTAAGCAAACACAAAATAGATTCCCTGCCACGCAAGTTGCAGGGAAAGTAACGTCAGTACTAAGCGAAAAATCTGTTTAAATTTATCTGATGAGATACGGTGCAATAGCTTCAAACCCAGCCAAGTGCCTATTGCACCACTCATAATCATCGACATTACAAGCGGCAACCACTGCCAAAATGCAAACCCGACAGCACCATACAAAATAGCCTTTAAAGTATGCTGCAGCGTCATACAACTCGAAAATGTCGCGGTAAATTGCAGCTTATTGTAGTTATTTACATACAAACAACTACCAACCAGCGGCCCACTGGCACCCACAAACATCGAAATAAACGAGGTCCAAAGCCCTGCTAAAATGCGCCAAAGCGTTGATGTTTCTCTGATCTTAGGTGTCACACCCCAAAGCAAATAGAGCACAAAAGCTGCCACCACTATTTTCATTAACTCAAGCGGAATAGCGGTGACGATAGTTGACGCTACCAGTGCACCAAAGATTCCTCCCAACGAGAAATATAAAAACATAGCGCCATCGATATGCTTAAAAGTATATAAAAAGCGGTTCGCGTTAGAGCCCAGCTGCACTAAGCCGTGCACAGGGATCACCACACTCATAGGCATCATTGACGCCATAATGACTAACAACATTAATCCGCCACCAGCACCAAATGCAGCAGACACCATCGAGGTAAAACCTGCCAATATAATTAAGATAATTGTGCTGATCGGGCTTAACAACCCCCCACTAAAGAAATCCCAACTTACCAGTTCCATTATCGCGCTTTAAATAGAGTGTTTAGACTAAAATTACCATGGCAAGATAGTATTAGCGACTGTTTGAAACTGCATTTCGACTAAAAGCGGAGAACCTCCTCAGCACTCAAACTGGTCGGACTAGAGGTTTATTTTGTGCAACTGATGGTATATAACTATATCTATAACAAAAGAAAACGATAAAGGCACACCATGACCCCCATAAACGTAAGCACACAAGGCAGTGTTGCTATTCTCACAATGACCGCAGGTGAAAACCGCCATAATCCCACGTTTGCAGAAGCATTTTTAAATTGCCTTAATGACATTGAAGCGAACTCAGAACACAAAGCACTGATTATTACCTCAAGTGATGAAAAATCGTGGAGTTTAGGTATAGACACCGACTGGCTAATGCCCGCTTTAAAAGCACAAAAATATGAAGAAGTAAGTGGTTTTATGCACGCTATGGATGCCGTATTTAAGCGTTTGTTACTTTACCCAATGCCAGTTATTGCCGCTATTAATGGCCATGCATTTGGTAATGGGGCTATTTTAGCGTGCGCCTGCGATTTTAGATTTATGCAAAGTAACCGCGGCTTTTTCTGTTTTCCTGAAGTTGATTTATCGATTCCGTTTTTACCAGGCATGATTGAATTTGTAAAAAAATCGATGCCTTATTACCGCTTTAACGAAATGAAATTGACAGGACGCCGGGTTACAGCAAGCGAGCTTGTTGCAGACCACGTCATCGAACAAGCCTGCCCCGACAGCGAAAGCTTGTTTAATACCGCATTCGAATTTGCCAGCCAGTTCGATAAAAAACGCCCTATATTTGCCGAACATAAAAAGCGCCTTCATAAACACATCATCGAAACGATTGATGTTGAAAACAAACCCATCATCGATGCCGTTCAGTTAGTTGTGTGATTTAACGTGAATAACCCTTTATAATCAATGAATTAGGGGTGTATTTTAGGCAATAAAAAAGGCCGCTCTGAGAGCGGCCTTTTATGTTTGGTGGAGCTGGGGGGATTTGAACCCCCGTCCGAAAAGCCTCGACCTTTGGTACTACATGCTTAGTATCGTCTTTTAGTTAACCTTTACAGCTCGGACGAACACGATCTGCAAAGGCGAGGCCGCTTAGTTTTAACGCTTCAACCCCGGCCAGGGTTTCCGTCGCGATCATGTGTAAGGGTGACACTCCAAAATCCAGTCCACAAGAATACATGGAAGGAGCGCTAGCCAGCCTAAGCTGCTAGAGAGTAGTTATCGTCGTTTGCGATTACTTTAAATTGCGGCTTTTTTACGAGGCCAACCGCACCTCGACATGCACCTCGGGCGTCTTGAATTCCGTCGAATCCTAATCAGCCCCTGAATTTGGTATCTCATTCAGAGTGTATGTGAAGTATAACTGAGTAAACCCTTTATACTCAAGGCATTAATCAGGTTATTTTGGCATAACCCCTTTGAGTGCTGAAAAACCAAACAGGAAAAGTCAGTTTTTATACGAATTTTCACATATTAAGCATACAAGTTCTTAACATCATACAAAAGTTGTGCTGAAATGGGAGACGTTGTTACCTCTTCTTAAAACAATCCTGTAGCAACGAAAAAATAATAATAACAGGCCTCTTTTACAGGACTTACTTGATGTCGATGTTTTTGTTCGATGAGCAAAGTGGATATGTATCCTTGTGTGAGCATCCGCGCGATGCTGGCTTTCCCATAACGAGTTCACAACTCATTGAGTTAATTGAGCAATCGTCTTACGCAGACTGTGAACTTGTTGATGCCAATATTGGCAAACTTTTTACACCTAGCAGTCAATATCAAAATCAATCATTGGTTGTTGCAAAAGCCGTTGATGCACATATTGAAATCACCGTTGATGAAAAAAATATGATTGCAGAAGCGAGCCTGACAACAGCACGTGGTGGCAAAGTTGTGAGTATGGATGATGCACAAGCAGCGCTATCTGCTGCGGGAGTTAAGAGCGGCATAAGTCACTCTGCGCTTGATACTTTTTTAGGTCAGCAGTTTAAACAACCTGCTGGTGCGCACTACAGTGCTATTGTTGCGCATGGCCGTAACCCAAAAGATGGGAACGATGCACGGTTTGTCCGATTATGTTCAACAGCACAAGATCGCGTTCTTAGCCCACAAGCCACATCGGGTGGCAAAGTTGATATGCGAAACTTGGGCGCGATTATCACGGTTAAGCCCGGTGCGCCACTTATGCAACGTATTCCTGCAACTGCGGGTGAAAATGGCTTTACTGTATTTGGCGATACTTTACCCGCGCAAGCAGGTAAAGATTACCCCCTAGAGCCCTTTGAAGGGACCCGCCTTGATCCGATGAACAGTAATTTACTCATTGCCGACACCAAAGGAGTGCCCGTTGCACTGCCCCGCGGCATGCGCGTAGACGATGTGTTGTGCTTTCATCATGTTGATATCAGTACAGGCCATGTTGAGTTTGATGGCAGTGTTATCATTAGTGGCGATGTTAAAGATGGTATGTGCGTTAAAGCTACAGGTGATATTACAGTACTGGGATTTGTTGAATCAGCAACAATCGAAAGTAAAAGCGAAGTCACTATTATGCTCGGGGCCATTGGCCGGCACCGTGAAAATGAAGATCACTTTACATGCAATATAAGCGCAACACGCACTATTTCGGTTGGGTATGCACAGTTTTGCCATATTAAAAGTGAGCAAGATCTGTTTATAGAGCGTCAAGCTCTGCACTGTGATTTAAGTGCACGTCGTCTAATTCGTGTCGGTAAAGCGAATAACCCTCGCGGCAAAATTATTGGCGGGAATATTTTAGATGCAATGCGTATCGAAACCGGTGAGCTAGGTGCGCCATCAGGCACTAAAACCCGTGTCTTTATAGCGCAGTACTGGCATGATTTAAGACAAAAGCAACAACAAATCAATGACTTTGAAAAGCTGCTTGCCAGTAAAGCAGCCGCCTTACAACAAGCTCGAAAAAAAGCGAATAAAATAACCAATGCAGCTCAACGTGCGCATTACATCAATAAAATAACAGCCAGTGAACAACAAATAAAAATTAAAACCGCAAGCACTAAGAAAAAGAAATACCTTGTTAAGCAAAAGATTGCGCGTTTGTTGGCAACCAGTCGCTTAAAAGTGAATGAGTTAATGCATCCGGGCGTTGAGCTGAAAATAGCACAAGAGAGTAAACATTTTTCACGTATTTACCCTCCCCACTTAGTGCGATACTTCGAAGGGAAAATTACTCAGTCGTTTTAGCGGCTGAGTCTAGCTTTTCACTCTCTTCAGCTTGCTCTGGCAATGGCCATCCGCCTAGTTGTTGCCAACGATTAACAATTAGACAGAATAATTCTGCTGTGCGCTCTGTATCATAGAGCGCTGAGTGGGCTTGTTTATTATCAAACTCAATACCCGCTGCACGACAGGCTTTCGCTAATACAGTTTGCCCCAACGCAAGCCCCGCTAGAGAGGTCGTATCAAAACTCACGAACGGATGAAACGGTGTGCGTTTAATTTTACAACGCTCTATCGCCGCATTTAAAAAGCCATGATCAAAAGCCGCATTATGCGCAACCACCACTGAGCGCTGACAACCTGCCGCTTTTTGTGCTTTACGTACGGCTTTACAGATTTCTTTAATGGCCTCTTCTTCAGGCACCGCACCGCGTAACGCCGAAAATGGGTCTATGCCATTAAAATCAATCGCGGCCTGCTCTATATTCGCGCCTTCAAATGGCTCAACATGAAAATGCACCGTATGGTCAATGCTTAACACTCCATCGTCATCCATTTTTAAAACAGAAGCAGCGATTTCAAGTAACGCATCAGTGTCTTTATTAAACCCTGCCGTTTCAACATCAATAACCACGGGGAAAAAGCCACGAAAGCGTTTTGCGAAAAGAGTTTGTTCAGTATTTTCCATAGTCTTCTTGGTTTGCCAGTGTAAGCTGGCTATTATGTCAAAAACCACAGCTGCTCTGCTAGAGCAAAAGCGATTAAATCACAGATTCTTACAGGCTTTTTAGGCACAATAATTGCTTTAACTTAATGAGCTAACACGCTGTCAGGCAGTTTTGGACTGCTTGCTATAAAACTTGCCAATTATTTGGCATTGATGATTTGTTGGAGATTTACTGTGATGAAGCTTTCATTACTTTCTTTAAGCCTCGGCCTTTTAACAACGTTTGCAGCCACGCATGCAAGCAGTGCCATGCGCGAATACACTGCTACCGCAGATACTTCAAATTGGCAAATGGTTAAAACATCGCGCTTAGAATGCCAATTAAATCATGAAGTTCCTTTTTATGGCGAAGCCATTTTTAGCACTTCTGCCAGCAAGAATAAAGACGTCAACTTTAATCTCGACATGGTTGTACGTCCAGAAAATTACAGTATTGCTGGTTTAAAAGCTGTGCCGCCCAGTTGGCGTGCAGGCCTACCAGCACGCGATATTGCGAATATGAAATTATTACGTAAATTTGACGGTGAGCTAGGCAATAAAACGGCTTGGGAAATGCTGACAGAGCTCGAAAAAGGCTATCAGCCTACTTTTTATTACCAAGATTGGCAAAACCGTGCCGATAAAATTGCCGTAGGCTTGTCGAGTGTTAATTTTAAACAAGCCTATTGGGCTTTTTTACAATGCCGAGATGCCATGCTGCCTTACAGCTTTGAAGATATCTCATTCACGGTAATGAACTATGAACCTAACTCCAGTAAGCTGACAAAATCATCTCAAAAACGCTTAGATAAAATAGCCGAATACCTCAAATATGACACCAGTATTTCTGCTATTTCAATTTCATCTTATACCGATAGCTACGGTGGTCGTTGGAATAACCTTGAGCTTTCTAAAAAGCGGGCTAAAGCAATCAAAGAGTATATTGTGAGCTTAGGCATCGATGAAAATAAAGTGGATACCGAAGGGTTTGGTGAAAAACGCCATGTTGCCACTAATGACAATATTTTAGGGCGAAATACAAACCGTCGCTTGGTTATTCAAATTGCAAAAATGTAGTCGCCGTTATACGGCGACTACACTGCTAATTCATTTTAATTGGCTTAACGCGTTTAAAGCGCTTAAGCCACTTGTCACCAAATTGAAAAAACGCCAAGCTAATCATAATGACAGTTGCGCCAACAATCAGTGCTTGATCAATCGGCTCATTATTAAATATTCCGCCAATTGCAATAGCAAAACTTGGTGTAATTAAGGTGGTCAGGGCTACCGTGCTGGCATTCAGTTTTTGCAAAACATGAAAATACGCCAATGCACCGATTAACGATCCAAACACTCCTAAGTACACAATCGAGTAAAGCGACTTTACGCTCCAAAGCTCGCTATTGAGTTGACCATCAACCAATAACCAGGTTATAAAAAATAAAGGCGTTACAAAGACTAAAGCACCGAATGTCGTCGCCATTGGGTGAATAGCGATTCGAACACGTTTGATCATCACCCCGCTTAGGCTGAAAAAACACACCGCCATAAATACATACAGCAACCCACTTAGCTGCTCTACCCCACCTTGAATATGACGCTGGCTTACTAAAAAAAGACCGATTAGTGCACACCCAAGTGAAGCGAGTTTTAGTGTGCTGAATTTTGGCTCATTTAAAATTTTCTGCGCCAGTAATCCCGATAAAATAGGTGCCAAACCAAACATTAACGATATTAAGCCAGAAGGCACTGTTTTGGCGGCCATATAGCTCAGTAGCATGCCCCCAAATATGCCGATACTCGAGTATGCATATAAGAATAAGGCGCGACGATGCCAAGGCACACGGATATTAGCGATAGCAACCACCAATGCAGCAAGCACAAGACCCACCAGCATTCTTAACAAGACTGCCAATGTGGGCGCAACGGTTTCACTACTCCAAACAATACCTAGAGGGGTTGTAGACCAAATCACCACCATTAAAAAATATGAGGCTTTAACTGGCACAAGCTTATTCCTTTAATAAGGCGAAAAAAGCGGAGGAAAAAAACAAAGAATGGCCAACCGCTTTGAACGCGGTTAGTAAAACTTACTTAATTAACCGCAGCACATAACTGACCACACGGCTGGCGTTGCCAGACGCATACTGCGATTATTTGGTCGTTTATTTAGCTGCATCATCATCATAAAAAAGTAAGTAGAAGAGCGTTAAGAATCTGCCTATATGATTATTTTGTCAACTCAAAATTACGACAATGTAGAATAAAATTAAGCCTAATATTTACGCGCCTAACCGTGCTTGTAAATCATAAGTTACAATAAGTTTCTTTGATTTATAACAAAACTATTTAAGTTTTATTAAACAAGTTATATCTTGCATGCCTCTCACGAAGTTTAAGGGTCAAAAAGTGCTTAAAAATAAAACAATAGGTAGCATGTTAATTGTTGCTGGCACCACCATAGGAGCAGGGATGCTGGCATTGCCCATCGCCTCTGCGGGGCTTGGGTTCACCACCGCGCTGTCACTCATTTTATTAATTTGGTTTTTAATGACTTACACGGCTCTATTAATGTTAGAGCTTCATCAATATGCAGACAGAGACGCGACACTCAACACCTTGGCTAAATCTTGGTTGGGCAAGCGAGGGCAATGGGTGGCTAACTTTTCAGTTATGTTCTTGTTCTATGCCCTATGCGCCGCATACATAGCAGGCGGTGGTGCACAGTTGCAAGAAAAGCTAAATAATGGCTTGTCACTCTCGCTGGCCCCCCAAGTTGGCTCCGTTATTTTAGCCGTGGTCATTGGTACCGTAGTAACACTGGGCACAAGTAAGGTTGATAAGCTTAATAGAGTGCTTTTCACAATTAAAGTGTGCGTACTGGCAAGCTTATTTTATATGCTCACACCGTATGTGCATGGCCAGCACCTACTCGAAATGCCTATTGAACAAGGTTTAATTCTTTCAGCTATTCCGGTGGTATTTACATCTTTTGGCTTTCATGGCTCCATTCCATCGATTGTTAAATATGTGGGTCTCGACATTAAGACTTTACGAAAAGTCATGGTGGCAGGTGCCGCATTACCACTCGTCATTTACATTTTTTGGCAACTGTTGAGCCAAGGCATAATGAGCCAAAATGACTTAATGCAAAGCCAAGGTTTATCTGGCTTTGTTAGCAGTGTAGCAAGTATTGCACATAACCCTCATGTTGCGACTGCGGTCAATGTTTTCGCAGATTTAGCACTCGCCACGTCATTTTTAGGTGTGAGCTTGGGTTTATTTGATTTTTTTGCCGATGCCTTTAAAAAAGGTGATGGCAGCAAAGACCGTATTAAAACGGCATTAATTACCTTTGTACCGCCCCTTGGTTTTGCATTATTTTACCCACAAGGTTTTATTATGGCCCTTGGCTACGCTGCGATTGCTTTGGTTATTCTGGCCGTATTTTTGCCTGTCGCCATGGTTTACAAACAACGCCGAAGCCAACCTGAAACAGGTTACCAAGTAAAAGGGGGTAATGTTGGTTTAGTACTGGCGGCTTTATTTGGTGTGCTAATCATTAGCGCCCAAGGTTTACAGATGGCTGGTGTAATCCCTGCTATTGGTTAATAAAAATCACACACTGAAAAAAGGCACCTTTGGTGCCTTTTTTCATTATTTTGAGGGATTAAACGGGTCGCTACCTGCGTTAAAAATTGCTCACTTAATTAGACGAATTAAGGGTATCAAATACCATCGCTTTACCACGACCAGATTCTTCAGATGCGGCATCGAGCTTGCCATCTTTATTGATGATCACATGCATATCACCAAAGTGACGCTCATCAAGTTTGTAGCCCATTTTTTCAAGCGCTTTAATAACCTTTGGCTCAAGCCCTTTATGGTGTCTTATCACGTTTTTAGGCCACAGTTGATGATGAAATCGCGGGCTATTTACGACTTGCTCAGCAGACATATTAAACTCTACCGCATTTAAGATTGATTCATACACTGAACTAATAATGGTGGTGCCGCCCGGTGAACCGGTTACCATTTTCACTTTATTGTCTTGTAATAAAATGGTGGGTGTCATTGAGCTTAACATCCGTTTGTGTGGTTGAATTTCGTTGGCCTCACCGCCTAATGCACCGAAAACATTCATAACACCTGGTTTAGCACTAAAGTCATCCATTTCATCATTAAGAATAAAGCCTGCTCCAGAAACAACCACACCGCTGCCAAAGCTTAAGTTGATTGTTGTTGTGTTTGCGACCGCATTACCCCACTGATCAATAATTGAGAAATGTGTTGTTTGCTCACTTTCATGTAAACCTGGTTTGATGTTTTCAGTTGTCGAAATTACATCATCACGAATACCCGTTGCACGTTTAGCGAGATAATCATCCGCGAGTAAGGCTGTTTTTGGTACATCGTAAAAATCAGGATCGCCTAAATACTCTGCTCTATCAGCAAAGACTCGTTTGCCGACTTCTGCAAGAATGTGCACATAGCGGGTCGAGTTATGCTCTAAAGGGCCTGTTGGTTTAGCAAGATCATACATTTTTAGCCATTGTAAAATAGCAATGCCCCCTGAACTGGGTGGCGGTGAAGTAAGCACTTCAAAACCACGCCAATGACCTTTAATAGGCATACGCGATTTGGCCTGATAGTCTTTAAGGTCTTGCTCTGAAATGATACCGCCATGCTGTTTCATAAACGTGGCAATTATTTTAGCTGTCTCGCCTTCATAAAACCCCGCCTTGCCATTATCACGAATGCGCTTAAGCGTTGCCGCAAGCTCTGGTTGCTTAAAGGTTTTATTAGCTTTAGCATCAGAAAAATAATCAGCAAAGTTAACTTTTATCGACTTTTTCTGCATTCGCGAAATATATTTTTGGATACTTGAAGCAAGTTTCGGGTGCACAATAAAACCGTCTTCTGCCAACTTTACCGCAGGATCTACGAGGGTTTTCCACTCTAAGCTGCCATGCTTTTGGTGTGCTAGCCACATTCCGGCAACACTGCCCGGCACACCACTTGCGTGAATACCATACACTGACATGTTGTCTATCACATTCCCTTTTTCATCGAGATACATATCGCGATGAGCTGCTGCGGGGGCAGTTTCACGGTAATCTATAAAGTCACCTTTGCCGTCTTTTTGAATCAGCATAAAACCGCCGCCCCCAATATTACCGGCCTCAGGTAACGTGACAGCCAACACAAATTGGGCTGCTATGGCTGCATCAATGGCATTCCCGCCTTGCTCTAAAATTGCCCGTGCAGTATCGCTACTGTAACTGTCTGGCATCGCCACAGCCGCTTGTTTGGCTAATAATGGCGGATGAAAAAATAATACAACGAGAAGCGAGACACTGACCGTGTATTTTTTTAAAGTTCGCATACTAATTCCTTTTGACGTTTTTACACTCATTTATACATGCCAAACTACTAAGGTCAATTAGTTACGCTTAAGTGAGGTTAATTCTGCTTTCGGACATGAATAAAGCACCGCTGGTAATTCTCCGTGTTCATCTTGGTGCTGGTATTCTTTTATAAATTTTAGCCCTAGCTTTTTCATTACACTAATCGATGCAAGGTTGTCTTTTAGGGCTGTTGCTGAGAGTGTTTTAACTTCGGGGTGTTGACTAACCGCCAATGCAACACTCAAAGCGGCTTCAGATGCATAACCCTGCCCCCAACTAACACGTTTAAAACGCCAACCAATTTCAAGGTCGCTATAATCTGGCTTATCAAAAAATCCCATTGGCCTCACTAACACCCAGCCAATAAACATGTTGTTGTCGGTAACGCTTACCTGCCAGAGCCCCCAGCCCTTTTGTTCATTGCGAAAAGCATTTAAACGGGGAATAAAAGTGTTTTTAATTGTTTGCATTGTTGATACTTTGCCACGGGTTAAATATTTCATTACCTGAGGATCGTTATCAAGCTCATATAATAATTCTGCATCATTTTCGTCCATTAAACGAAAACTTAGCCGTGTTGTTCTAGCTATATTCATTTTTAAATGCTTATACTGCTTATGGTGTTAATTAACCATTAGAGAAAAATATGAAAAAATTAGCAAGTTTAGTTTTACTAGGATGTATTGCCCTAACGGGGTGTGAAGATGCTGATGAAGCAAAAAAAGACGCAGCCGAAGCGAAAGAAGAAGTTAAGCAAGCTGTCAATGATGCATGGAAAGATGTAAAAGAGGCAACCAGTGAGTTTAACGATGACTCATTACAAGCACTGCTAGCAGAAAGCAAAGAAATGGGTTTAAGCATGTATGACAACGGTAAAGAAATTGCCATAGATGCATGGATCGAGAGTAAAGAAGCCGCTGGTGAACTTTCTGAAAAAACCAAGCAAAAAGCAAAAGAGTTGGCTGAAGAATTAAAAGCAGCCCGCGAAAAGCTTGAACAAGAAAAGAATTAAACTGTAAAAAATAAAAGGGTAAGCCATGCTTACCCTTTTTCATTCACCTTGCGATTAAAGCTCAAATTCTTTTTTGAACTTTAAGCCAAATTCACTGCGGTCATTACTGCGCATAACACCAACAAAACCTGACTGCTGTAAACGACCAACATCGTAAACTTCATTCAATACGTTTTCACCGTATAGCGTCACTTCAAAGTCGCCATTAGGGTTTAAATAAGAAATGTTAAACCCAACAAGTTCACGCGATTCAATATGTTCACTTTGGTTGTAAACTGATTGGCCTTGCATGTCACTGCGGTACGAATAGTTTGCGTTAATCGCCACCGTACCACCGTTGCTTAAGTCAACAAAGTACGATGGGGCAAGCATAACAGTCCAGCGCGGAGTTAATGCAGGTGAGTCACCTTTACCAATGCCTTGCACTCCTTCGTCAACCTCGGTGATCTCTGAATCTAAGTAGCCAATCGCACTACGCAGTGTAAAGTCATCCGTAAATGCTATCGTTGTTTCAAGCTCGATACCTTGTGCTTTTGACTCGCCAGCATTTTCAACAATCGTTACAAACCCCCCCCCGGCTGTTGGATCAGAGAATGGCAGTGCTAAATCGGTATAATCTGTGACAAAAACAGCAAGCATCATAGAAATATCTTCATGCACTTGACCTTTAAAGCCTAGCTCATAGTTAATCGCTTTTGTTTCATCAAATGAGACAAATTGATCAGGACCACCAAATGGACGTGGCGGAAAGCCACCTGTTTGATAGCCTTTTTGAATTTGCCCATACAGGTTCATGTTATTGCTGAGCTGGTAAGACGCGTTTACGTCCCATGTTACCGCATCAAAGTCAGCACTTACGTATTTACGCGTTGCAAAGCTTGGAAATTGTGCATCGGCTTCTTTTTTGTCTTTTGAATAACGAAGACCACCGCCTACTGTTAAGTCGTCACTTAAATCGTAACTTGCGTTGATATACGCTGCGTATGAATTTGTTTCTTGGTTAATATCAAAATAACCATAATTACCAAATGAAGCCGTTGTACCATCATTCAATAATCCGTCTGGCGTGTTGAATGGGCTAAATACAAAAGGCCCTGAGCTTGTAAATCCATCTTCATTAAAGAAATACAAACCAGACACAAAATCCATATTATCGTAGCTACCGTTTAAGTGGATTTCGAAAGAATACTGATCGGCCCCCCCCTCTTCTGGGAATTCAGATAAATTAAGTGCCACGGCATCATCATCAAGGCCGCCTTCATATTCTGAGCTGCGGTAACTGGTGATAAATTTAGTCGTGTAAGTATTATTAATGTCCCAATGTGCTGATAATGATGTCCCCCAGCCTGAGTAAGCCGTTGATTCGATTCCTGCGACAGTCGTTGCTAAATCATCTGGATTACTTGGTAGCATGTCTTCAGTTAAAAGTGGAAAATCACCATTAAATGGATCATTAGCGTCCAACGGTGCCGTTAACTCGATTGTGTAAGGTGATTGACCTGATTCATTGTCGACGCCATCAACAGAGAAAACAAAAAATAAGTCGCTGTTAGCTTGCCATTTCAACGCCATACGACCACTTAGCTCTTGCTCTTCACCAATTTCGTTTGCTGGATTAACAAGGTTAATTGCCTCACCGACTCCATCACGTTGTTTGTACGACACACTGGCCGACATGCTGACAGTGTCTGTAAGGCTGTTATTAAAATAAACATCACCCGCTAAACGATTGCGACTTCCAACTTTAGCCGTTGTGGTTACAATCCCTTCGTCACCAGGTTGTTTAGTAATAATGTTAACTGCACCACCAAGTGTATTACGGCCATATAAAGTACCTTGTGGGCCTCGCAACACCTCAACACGCTCTACATTCGGGAGTGATAAGTTTGAGCCCATTTGACGCCCAAGGTAGACACCATCTAAGTATACGCCTACGCCAGGATCTGTGGTGATCACGTGATCTTGTAAACCAATACCGCGAATAAACACAGAGGCATGCGCTGCATTACCCACACCATAACGGGTAATATTTAAATTAGGCACGTATTTACCAATATCTTCTAAGTTGCTCATATTGGCTTTATCAATCAGGTTTTCACCGATTGAAGTAACCGCTGTTGGCGACTCAAAAATACTTTCTGTGCGTTTGCGAGCTGTGACTTCTATTTTTTCGAATGCATCTTGTTTCGCGGTGGTTTTTTCTTGCTCAGCGAAAGCTGATGAAGATAAGGCAGCTACAACAGCCACACTTAATTGTGAGAAATGACGTAATTTCAATTAAAACTCCAAAGGATACCGTGTGTGTATTTTTACCTGTAAATCGCAGGCATAAAAAAAGACGCTTAGGTATAAGCATCTTTCCTCTGGAGGGACATTATATGTCAATTTTGTGAAAATACGTATAATTATTTTATATTTTATTATTTTTTATAAACTAAATGCATAATATGTATGAAAAATTGGATAACTTTTTCACACAAACCCAATTTTTAAAGAAAAATAATTGCAGAAATTCAAAGAGTAACCCACTTTCCGTCTAAATAATCACCACGCTATGCGCATTATCATAGTTCCTTTAGAAAATATTAAAGTGCACTGCTTTTGATTGAATAATAAACAAAAAATAGTCTATGCTGTTACTTGACCCTATTTTGCAAGGAGCATACTTTGAAATTACTATCCCCATTACGCGCTGCGATTATTGTTGCTGTATCGACGGTGTCCCTCACGGGCTGCCAACTTACCTCCAATGAACTCCCCGCTATTAGTGACTCTGGTACAAAAAACACGGGCCATGTGGTGTGGCATGACTTGATTACGCCAAATTTAGCGGAGTCTAAAGCTTTTTATGGCAAGGTGTTCGGCTGGCAATTTGAACAGGTAAATGACAGCTACACTTTCGCCAAACTCGACGGTAAATTAATTGCAGGCATGGCACAGTTAGATAACACACAAAATGCAAGCCTCTGGTTAAGCCTTATCAGTAGCCAAGATATAACTGATGCCACGAATAAAACACTTGCTGCAGGCGGTAAAGTATTAGTAAAAAGCACTGAAATCAAAGGGCGAGGCACAATTGCCGTATTAGAAGACCCTCAAGGCGCTGTATTTTCATTAATTAATACTGTGAACGGCGACCCCACAGTGAGCACACATGACAATGGGTGGATTTGGCAAGAAGTATGGAGTGATGACCCAATACAAAGCAAAGCTTTTTACCAACGCCTCGGCAATTACTCTTCTAAGGAAAAATCACTGCAACAGCTCAATTACAGCTACCTCGCTGTCGAGGATAAACCTGCCATTGGCTTTGTTAAAAAGCCCGATGCTGAAATCGGTAACACATGGGTTAACTACATTAAAGTCGCCGATGTTGATGCAACATTACTTAAAGTAACGGCTGCAGGCGGGGTTATATTAATGGCACCAAATGAAACCGTTCGCAAAGGAAGTGTTGCTATTATTAGAGACCCAGCGGGTGCAGGTCTGGTCATTCAAGAGGAAATAAAATGAAAAAGCGTTTAATTAAAGTCATCACAGTAGTCGCAGCAGCTATTCTATTAAATGCATGTTCACCTTATGCAAGCCTTAATGTAAACGCCCCATTTAAAGTGGGCCCTGTTTATGTTAACCCAAGCATTGGTGTAGGTGGTTCGTTATAAAAACGACCGTCATAGGGCTCATGCGCCCTGTGACGGTATTGCTTTAAGTTATGTGTTTTTCGCCGTCTAATTATTGTAAAGAGGTATTAATTTTGGCACGCTGAACTTGGGTTAATATGCCTTCGGCTTTCGCACCTAAATAGACATAAATAGCCAATGCGATTAACAAACCCACCACCGCAAACATCATCAATACCGCAGGCATCACATATTCTGTTTGACCCAAAGCGGCTTTAAACATCGTAAGTAACGCCTCTATTGACACTGCAATAAGAATGGTTGAGATAAAACGGGTAATAGTGCGACGTGTTGAACTGTGACGAAAGATATCTTTGTGCATTAAAATCTCTTCTTCTAAAATCGTTTTTCCTAGGTCGAAAATAGCAAGGGCTAAGGTAACAAAGATAATAATAGTAAAGGGCTTTAGAGGATCTGAATGTGCCTGCTCGCTCGTAACCAAAGAAAACATGCCCTCGAATACTTTAAATAATAAATAAAATACCAAGCAAAATAAGCAAGCGACAATAAGCCCATACCCTACTTTAAAGTAAGCCGTCATATTCGCTCGTTTCGTATCCCCCATGATGAACTCGATAAGTTCGGTGAGGCACACATCAATAACGACGTAACACGGAGCGCCTTCTTTGAATTGAACAGACTTTATAACCGAAATACATAAATGCCTCGTGGCCGTTGATACATAGGGTGAGGTGAAATGTGCCTCTGTCGAGTTTGATATCGCTGTAAAGTAGGGTCGAGCGCTTAAATCTTGCCCTGCCCCTCTATTAGCTAAGTCTTTCTTATACTGGGGTTTAAAGCACACATTATTACCTAGCTGAATCCCCTGCTCATCTAAACAATACTGCAACTCTAAAAAGGGATACTGCTTAATGAGGGGTTGAACATCTTTTTTTTGAGCAAGCGCTGTATGCACACTTGCCAGAATTGAAAGCAATAAATTTTGAATCAGCCCTTGGTATTCTTCATATCGTTCTATTGCGCTTAAATAACTCATTCTTGCCATAATGGCATCCTCTGGTGAACACACACAAGATAACAAGCAAGGAGAGAACCAAGTTATATATATCTTACAAATCAATGAGGTAGAGTATTAACAGAGGGCGAACAGCACCAAAAAAGTGCAAAAACATACCGAAACGAAAAAAGCCGTGACTTTTAGGTCACGGCTTTTTAAATTTGGTGCGGATGGGGGGACTTGAACCCCCACGGCCGAAGCCACCACCCCCTCAAGATGGCGTGTCTACCAATTCCACCACATCCGCATACAATTCTGTATGATGTTAAGCTGTTTGATTTACTGAGGAGATAAATCGCTTAACAATAATTAGCAACGCTAATTAATTTGGTACGTCAGAGCTTTTCTCTTCTGTCACTGGCACATCAGTTTGTGCTGGAGTAACAGTTTCAACAGCTGGCGCAGCCTCTAGGTTTTCCCACTCGTCCGTCTTTTTAATTTGACCGGCAGTCAGGTTACCTAAAACAATACTTAACACGAAGAAAATCGTTGCAAGAATTGTTGTTGTTTTTGTCATGAAGTTGCCTGCACCTGATGAGCCAAACACTGTAGCAGACGCACCTGCTCCAAATGATGAACCCATATCAGCGCCTTTACCTTGCTGGATTAAAACCATACCAACAAGCGCTAAAGCAACAATTAAATAAACTACTAATAAAATTTCGTACATCTTATACGGTCCCTTTTGCACTTTCACAAATAGCAGTAAATGATTCTGCTTTTAGACTTGCGCCGCCTATTAGGCCGCCATCTATATCTGGTTGTGCAAATAATAATTCGCTATTTTTTTCATTCACGCTACCACCATATAAGATGGTTAGCTGTTCAGCTAAATCACTATCCGCAGAAGCAATTTTCTCACGGATAAATTTATGTACAGCTTGCGCTTGCTCAGGAGAAGCAGTCTTACCTGTGCCAATGGCCCAAACGGGCTCGTATGCTACCACAGAATTCTTCAGTGCTGCTACACCTAATTTGTTAATTACAGCATCAATTTGTGCTGCAACCACTAATTCGGTTTCATTCGCTTCACGTTGTTCTTCGCTTTCGCCAACACATAAGATAGGTGTTAAACCAACGTGTTGAGCGCGAGCAAATTTATCCGCAACTACCGCATCAGATTCACCATAAATACTGCGACGCTCTGAATGCCCTACTAAGGTATACGTTGCGCCTAAGTCTTTAATCAGCTGAGCATCTACTTCACCCGTAAACGCACCCGCTTGGTTTTCTGAGACCGTTTGCGAACCGACAACAACATTTTGTTGTTGCAGCGAACTTATCAACGGGAATGGTGGAAACACCACAATATCAAGTTCATCAGACTGAACATTTTTGATAGCGTTTGCTAATTGTTCAACAAGTTCTAACGAACCGTTCATTTTCCAATTGCCTGCTACCATTGGCTTACGTGTTGCCATATTTCCACTCCACATTAGAAAGCGGGCAAGATACTAACTCGACTTGCCCAAAGTTACAAGAGGTTATTGTTATCCCTCGGTTTGTTTGCTCACAGATTCGACAATTTCAGCAATTTTTTGTGCGCTGTCTAGTACTGTTTTCTCTTGATCAGCCTCTACCATTACGCGAACAACAGGTTCTGTCCCCGATTTGCGAAGTAGAACACGCCCTGTATCACCTAATTTTTCTTCGATTTGTGCCACAATATCGATAACAGCTTGTGCTTGCGTTGGATCCGTACCTTGAGGGTAACGAACATTGATCATTTTCATCGGGTATTTTGTAAAGCCAGCACCTAAGTCTTGCAGTGTTTTATTCTGTGCAACCATGGCAGCTAACACCTGCAAACTCGAAATAATACCGTCACCAGTACTAATTAAATCAAGATTCAATACATGGCCTGAGCTTTCGCCTCCGATTTTCCATCCTTTCTCTTGCAAAAGCTCCATGACATAACGATCGCCAACTTTACTGCGAGCAAAATCAATACCACGCGCTTTTAATGCATTTTCAAGCCCCATGTTCGACATAACAGTGCCAACAACACCCCCACCCAACATATCGTCGTTTGCGGCTTGGCATGCAATAATATAAACAATGTCATCACCATCGAAGACACGTCCGTTGTGGTCAACCATCATCACACGGTCACCATCACCGTCGTACGCAATACCAACATCGGCATCATGCTCAAGTACTTTGCGCTTGAGTGTTTCAACGTGAGTTGCACCGCATTCAAGGTTAATGTTGACACCATTTGGTTCACACGCATGACAAATGACTTCTGCACCAAGCTCACGCATAACAGACGGGGCTATATGATAAGTTGCGCCATTAGCACAATCTAATACGATTTTTAGACCCTCTAATGATAAACCTTGAGGGAATTGGCTTTTACAAAACTCAATATAACGGCCATCAGCCGTTTCTAAACGACGTGCTTTACCTAATTTATCTGAAGCTACGCAAGTCATTGGCTCTTCCATCATGGCTTCAATTTCAAGCTCAACTTCATCCGCTAGCTTCAAACCACGACTAGAGAAAAATTTAATCCCATTATCATGATAAGGGTTATGTGATGCACTAATAACGATGCCAGCTTCAGCACGGAAAGTTTGCGTTAAATAAGCAACCGCTGGGGTCGGCATAGGGCCAAGTAGGACAACATCAATGCCTGCAGCAATAAGACCTGCTTCCAGTGAAGTTTCTAACATATACCCAGAGATACGCGTGTCTTTACCAATAATAACCTTCTTGGTACCAATTTTTGATAATACGCGTCCAGCTGCCCAACCAAGTTTTAATGCAAACTCTGGAGTAATAGGGTATTCGCCCACCATGCCACGAACGCCATCCGTGCCAAAATATTTTCTTGTTTTACTCATTTATAATTCCTTTCTTACATGCTTGCCATACGGTCAACACATCTAAAGTTTCTGAAACGTCATGCACACGAATGATTTTTGCCCCATTTTGGGCAGCAATTAAAGCACCTGCTAAACTGCCAGCTAAACGCTCATCCGTGCTTTTATTTAATAAATTACCAATCATGGATTTGCGTGATAAACCCGCAAGGACCGGTAAATTGAATTGATTAAACTCGTCAAACCTATCAAGAATTTCGTAGTTATGCGCGAGCGTTTTCCCAAAACCGAAACCGGGATCTAAAATAATACGTTGTTGCTGAATCCCCGCTTGCTCACATGCTTCGATACGCTCGGAAAAAAAGTCATTAATATCTGCAAATAAATCCTCATACTGTGGATTACTTTGCATCGTGCGAGGTTGTCCTTGCATATGCATCAAGCAAATTGCAACGTCAGGGTATGCAGATAATACTTCAATAGCACCGGGCTCTTGTAATGCCCTAACATCATTAATGATATCTGCACCCGCTAAAATAGCCTGACGCATGACCTCACTTTTGCTGGTATCAATTGAAATTATACAGTCGCTTGTTTTTCTGAGCGCTTTAACCAGAGGGATAACACGGTCAAGCTCATCTTCCAATGAAACGTCAGGGGCACCAGGGCGTGTCGATTCACCGCCAATATCAATGATTTTTGCGCCTTGTTCTAAGAGTGTATGAGCTTGTTTGACAGCGCTGTCTAGTTGGCAATAATTGCCGCCGTCTGAAAAAGAGTCAGGAGTGACATTTAAGATCCCCATCACAACAGGGCTATCGAGGTGTAAAGTGCGGCCTCGAGGTAAACTAACAGTGGTCATCTATCACCTATACTGCTTCCATGGCGAATGTTTAGGTGCTGCACCTAAACGATTTTTTATGTCGCTACAAAAAAGCCCCGGCAAGCGGGGCTTTTGCTAAACGTATTTTAACGATTATTCAGCTTTGTCATCAAGGTTTGTTTCATCCTTTTTTACTGAATCATCCGATTTTGACTCTTCAGCAACAGGTTCAGCCTTGGCCGCTGGTTTTTTATCATCTGGACGACGGTCATGCATGTCACGCGGTTCGCGCACTGGCTGACGAGCCATTAAATCGTCAATCTGACCCGCATCAATTGTTTCGTACTTCATTAATGCATCTTTCATCGCATGTAAGATATCAATATTGTCTTTTAAGATTTGCTCAGCACGTTGGTAATTGCGATCTGAGAACAAACGAATTTCGCTATCGATAACTTTTGCAGTTTCATCTGACATGCTCATGGCACGGCTTCCACCGCCACCCATGTACATCTCGTTTTGATCTTCAGCATACAGCAGTGGACCTAACTTTTCGCTTAAGCCCCATTGAGTAACCATTTTACGTGCGATGTCTGTCGCGCGCTCAATATCGTTACTTGCCCCTGTGGTTACTTTGTCTTCACCATAAATCAGTGCTTCTGCAATACGACCACCGTAAAGACTAGAAATCATTGACTCTAGTAACTCTTTAGAGTGACTCACACGGTCTTGTTCAGGCAAGTACATCGTAACACCTAGTGCACGACCACGTGGAATAATAGACACCTTATAAACAGGGTCGTGTTCTGGCACCATACGGCCCACAATCGCGTGACCTGCTTCATGATAAGCGGTCATCTCTTTTTCTTGCTCGCTCATCACCATGGTCTTACGCTCTGCGCCCATCATGATTTTATCTTTTGCTGCATCAAACTCAGCCATGCTAACAACACGCTTGTTGCCACGCGCTGCATATAGCGCCGCTTCATTTACCAAGTTTGCAAGGTCAGCACCTGAGAAACCAGGTGTACCTCGTGCAATTACAGCGGCCTCTACGTTATCGCCTAATGGCACTTTACGCATATGCACTTTCAAGATTTGCTCACGACCACGAATATCAGGTAAACCAACCACAACTTGGCGGTCAAAACGACCCGGTCGTAATAACGCTGGGTCAAGTACATCTGGGCGGTTTGTCGCTGCAATAACGATAATACCTTCATTACCTTCAAAGCCGTCCATTTCTACTAGCATTTGGTTTAGAGTTTGCTCACGTTCATCGTGACCGCCCCCCATGCCTGCACCACGTTTACGGCCTACCGCATCAATTTCGTCGATAAAGATGATACACGGGGCTGCTTTTTTCGCTTGTTCGAACATGTCACGGACACGTGATGCACCCACACCAACAAACATTTCTACGAAATCAGAACCTGAAATTGTAAAAAATGGTACTTTTGCTTCACCGGCAACCGCTTTCGCTAAAAGAGTTTTACCCGTACCCGGAGGACCTACCATAAGTACGCCTTTAGGGATACTACCACCCAGCTTTTGGAATTTTGATGGGTCACGTAAGAAGTCCACTAACTCTGTGACATCTTCTTTCGCTTCATCACACCCGGCAACATCAGCAAACGTAGTTTTAACTTGATCTTCGCTCATTAGGCGGGCTTTGCTCTTACCGAAAGACATCGCCCCTTTGCCGCCACCGCCTTGCATTTGACGCATGAAGAAAATCCACACACCAATAAGCAGTAACATTGGGAACCAAGAGATTAAAATGCTGGCGAGGAAAGACTGCTCTTCAGGCTTAACACCTTTAACATTTACATTGCTTTTCAATAAATCATTCAAAATGTCTTTATCATACATTGGCATGATAGTTTGAAAGCGCTCACCATTTGTTTTGGTACCTGTAATGGTGCCAGTTGTGCTTTCAATAGAGACCTCTTGAATAGCGCCGCTACGTGCGTCACTAACAAATTGAGTATAACTTGTTTGGCGATCTGCTTGATCACCACCATTAAAGCTCTGAAACACTGACATTAGCACAACTGCAATGACCAGCCAGAGTATTAGATTTTTCGCCATATCGCTCAAGGGGTTAACCTCTTGTATCCAATTAATTTAAATTCAACTTAACGCAGCACAACTGTACTACAGTTTGTAGCCTGTCGCCACTATATAAACTTCCCGAGAACGGGCACGCGAAGCATCGGGCTTTCTAATTTTTACCGCCTTAAAGCTATTACGTACGTCCTGTAAGTATTGATCAAATCCTTCTCCTTGGAATACTTTGACACAAAAAGCGCCATTTTTCTTCAAAACTTGATGACACATGTCGAGCGCAAGTTCGACAAGATACATACTACCAGCTTGATCAACTGATGTATTGCCACTCATATTCGGTGCCATATCAGAAAAAACGACATCAACATTTTTACCGTCAATACGTGTTAATAGTGCATCAAGCACAGCTTCTTCACGGAAGTCACCTTGCAAAAAATCAACACCGGCTAAAGAATCCATCGGTAAGATATCACAGGCAATAACCTGCCCTTTATCACCTACTTTTTCGGCTAAATACTGAGACCAGCTACCAGGTGCGGCCCCTAAGTCAACCACTGTCATAGCCGGTTTAATTAATTTATCTTTATTTTGAATTTCGTCTAATTTGAATACCGCACGAGAACGCCAACCTTTCTTTTGCGCTTCGTGAACATAAGGATCGTCGAAATGTTCCTTCAACCAACGCTTAGAACTGGCTGAATGTTTTTTGTTTGCCATAAAATTAATACGTAACTAATTAGTAATATTCTCTAGATGGCGTTAGAATACCCTTAATTCAAGCCATATTCAGCAAAATTTGTAACATCATGAAATTATCGAACAAACAAAAGCAGTTTTTAAAAGGTCAAGCACACAGTTTAAAACCAGTTGTATTACTTGGTGCAAACGGTTTAACAGAAGGCGTTTTAGTTGAAATCGAAAGCGCACTTAATATTCACGAGCTTATCAAAGTAAAAGTACCTACCGACGAGCGTGAGACTAAAGCATTGATTTTTGATGCAATTGTTCGCGAGACCGGCGCAGAAAAATTACAAACAATTGGTCATACAATTGTGCTTTATCGCCAAAGCGAAGAGAAAAAAATTCAGCTTCCTCGCGGCTAATATTGCAACAAAGTCATGCAATAAACTAAAAGCCAGCGCAGAGCTGGCTTTTTTGTAACTAAATTTTATTACTTAAGCGTTTTATCTTCTCTAACGAACTTAAGCGTCCGATTTATAAATTCGGTGGTTAATTCGTTGATCAATCCTGTCTCGGCATTGAGTACTAAGCTAAAACCAATATTTAAATAAGGAAACACCACTAAATCACTTCGGTAACCTTGCACCCAGCCACTATGATAATAAAGTACTTCATCATCATAGTTGTATACCCGCCATCCAAGCCCGTAATATGCATCTTTAACATGACTGCGCCACACTCTTCGACGCGTCTCTTTTTTGGTGTGTGTATACGGTCGGGTTTGTTTGATTAGTGCATCTAAAGGCAATACTTCGGGGTATTGACCTAGCTGCGCGTTAAGCCAAATAGCCATATCGTTTGCGCTGGCATTAACCCCTGCGGCAGCTGCAACCTTGTAGTAATTTTTCTTTAACCGAGATGTATACCACCGTTTTCGGCCACGAACATGAGGGTGAGCAAAATTATCGTCGCGGACCATGCCATCATAACCCACACTCGCATCGACCATTTTAAGGGGGGCAAAGATATATTCAGAAATCCAATGCGTGTAGTCCATTTGAGTCGACTTTAAAATCACCGAGTCAATTAAGCTAAACATCACATTTTGATAACCGTAACATTCACCCGGCTTACATATTGGTTGCACGCTCAGCAGTTGCTCGACGATATCAGGGTAACTCATTCGCGATTCAATCAGATTATCATACGCATTCGGCACTAAGCCGCTTGAATGACTTAAAATATGGTAAATTTTTAAATCATCTTTATAAACGGTATTGGAAAACTCAGGAATAAACTTACTCAGAGGATCATCGATATTAAACTCCCCCTGCGCAGCAAGTTTTGAGGTTAATGACCCTGCAAAAGTTTTTGATACGGATGCCAAACGAAAACGCGTGTGTTTATCAACCTTTCGGCCATTGTCTATTTTTGTGCGGCCTATCCCCCGCACAAAATCATCTTCTCCGACTTTGACAATTGAAAGCGCTCCACCTGGAATACCTTTACTTCTTAATTTTCGAGATAAGTACGTATTGTAATCGTCTAAAAATGTCTGCCATTGTGAACCGCTACCTGCAGCCTGACTGCTAAAAGAAAGCAGTAAAAGAAATGAAAATAGACAAATGATAATAGGTGCTGAGTACTTCATTATTTATTTTTTTAATCTGTTTCGGAAGTTTCTCATAACATAATATCATGAACTTTTGCTTCGACTAACGTACAATGCGCACAATCTTAACTTTTTTCATGGGTAGACTTATTTTTATGCGCTTACTTGTCGTTTTGCTTTTTACTTTAATTTCAGCCGGTTGTGCCCTAAGACCAGAACCAGCTCCGTTGTTAGTAATGCCAGAAAAGCCATTGCTACAAAGCCAACGTTATCAAATAAAGTATGAAACAGACCATGCAGCACCTAAAGTTAAGTCTGTGCAGTTACCGGCTCATACTGTCAGTAAAAATCAAACAGTGACGATTGTTGCCGACAAAACGAGCGTGACAGATACGCTTTATTCACAAATTTCTGAATCGTTAGTGGCAAAACAATTAAAGGTTGTTGATGAAGGTCAAGCGGATTACACGCTCTCAATCCATCAATTAGATTTAGAGTTGGTTGCTGACACTGAGTACACACTCGTAAAACCACAAAAACCATTTCCTTTATTCGATGATATCGCGGTTCAGTTCCCAACTAAGCAGTGTGCAACAATGCTTGGACAAGTGAGTATGCGTTTAACACATAAAAAAACCGGTGATGTAGTTTGGTTTGCAAAATCGTCTATCGATAGCGCAAGCTTTCACCGCGAGCCACTTATTTACAGCTTTGAACAGCAGCAAATGATTAAAAATGAACTCGAAGTTGCCAGTTTCATTCATGAGCAAAACACTGAGCAAGCTCGTCTTGAGCGCATTAACAAAAACATTGAGATACCTGCTTATCAAACTATTTCACGTATGACAGCTCTAACGAAAGAACAAGGCCCGTGTAATCGTACAGAGATAAGCGCGCTGACACCGATGATGCAATACTACCTCACCAGTATTTTAATCGACAAAATTAAAGTCCAGTGAGTCATCTATAAACGCTCACACTGTTAATGTGGCTGCTTTTCTTACCTACTACCCTCAAGGAAAGCAGCGTTTAATTTAAGCCACACTTTTTAACACACCTGATTACACCCCTACATTTTTTTACAGATTTCGGGAACTCATTAACAATATACTATATCCTAGTACGAGCTTATTTTTATTAGTAACAAGGATGACAAACTTGCGAGCCTGCAGCGCCCTTTTATTTATCTACTTATGCATTTTTAGCACGTCGAGCCAAGCAAGTAATCGTTATTACGCCGACAATACACTCGAACCAAGCCAAGGTTTTGCCTGGGATTGGGGAATTGGTGCAGGGTATTATGCTGAAGATTCATACCTTGTTGGCATGGACTCCTATAATGATGGATTTGAGCCCGATATCCATCTTGCTGTCTCTTACGAGAAATTTTACCTCGATTACGACCAAAGCCAATTAAGTGGTGGCCTTTCTCTTGGCTACAGCATTATAGATAAATTTGAGTGGGGTCTTGATATTGTCGGGACGAATGTTCAATCAGGGTTTGACGAAACAGGTTTAACGTTTTACGGCGACGATGTTATCGCGGAACTTGAGGGAATAAAACGCCGTAATTATGATTTTGATGTTGGTCTTCGCCTGTCCCGCCGCTTTGAAAATTCACACATTTCTTTTGAATATTTACACGATGTATCTGGCACTCATAATGGCTGGGTAATGAATTCATTTTTTAGTCAGATCATTCCATGGCGAAACTGGGAATTTCGTTCAGGTGTTGGCTTGAGTGCCTACTCAAGTGACTTTACCAATTACTATTTTGGGATTTCGCAGCCCGAATCACGCGCTGACAGACCTCTGTATATCCCAGATACATCATACAGTCTCATTTTTGAGTTTCATGCGGAATACCCGCTTAATCAGCACTGGGTCTTTTTAACGGGTTGGTTATCAACTTGGTTTTCAAATGACATTCATCAAAGCCCTATTATATCGCAAGAGTATCAGCATAAAGCCAAGGTAGGCCTGCGCTATGTTTTTTAAATACTACTTTTTGTTCGCCTTACCCATTGCACCCGTCAATGCACAAGAACAGACAGCCGATAGCAATACTCTTGTTGCAATACCTGATACCTGTGTGGCACTGCGTGAAGGACGAAATTGTTACGCTGATGTTGAGGTTTCTTGGCGACAGCAGCAAATAGGAAACTACTGTTTACGTAATTCCGACAGCAAACATATTATTCAATGCTGGCTTATGCAGCACAAAGGGCTGTTTAGGTATGAGTTTGACTCTACAGAAACGGTCGGATTTGAGTTGATTAATAGTGATAATGGAAAAATTGTCGCCTCTACTGAAATACAGTTACAGTGGGTATATAAAAACCGTCAGAAAAAACGTCGTTGGCGACTGTTCTAATACCATTCTGCTTAATTAAGTGGTCTATTTTGAGGCAATAAAACCGCGTTGATAACAAGGCAAAAATTTAGTTATTTAGTTGTTCTAAATCAGAAATTTTTAACGCAGGTAGCGACTGGTTTGATCACTCAAAATGATTAAGTATTTTTGCGGATTGGTATAACTATTAGGAGTAGATAATGGAGCATTACGGAACAATTTTACTCGTTGAAGATGATATTTCTTTGGCGAATTGGGTAGCCGAATACTTAACAGAGCAAGGTTACAATACCACACTTTGCCAGCGTGGCGATCTCGTTGTTGAACAAGTTCGCACCTCACCGCCCGACCTCGTATTACTGGATATTATGCTACCAGGGCAAGATGGCATCAGCGTTTGTCGCGACTTAAGGCAGTTTTATCATGCCCCCATTATTATGCTGACCGCCCGAGATGATGAAATGGATGAGGTTATTGGTCTAGAAGTGGGTGCCAGTGATTACATGATGAAACCAGTGCGTCCTCGAGCATTACTCGCCCGTATTAAAGCGGCTCTTCGTTCTCAGTCTGACAAACAAGACTCAGCCACTGAATCGAGTATTATTACAGTAGGCAAGTTAGCGATTCATACCGATTCTCGCACGGTTTACTTTAATGATGAAGAAGTTCATATATCAAGTGCCGAATATTTATTACTGCACTACCTTGCGAGTAATGCAGGCCAAGTTGTTTCAAGAGACGCCGTTTTTAAAGCAACAAAAGGGCGAGAATACGACGGTTTGGACCGTAGCGTTGATGTGCTTATTTCATCATTGCGGAAAAAATTCAGTGATGACCCTCAACATCCCGAAAAAATAAAAACAATTTGGGGACGAGGTTATCTACTGGTCGCCACGGCTTGGCAATAGATTTAAACCTGTGAAAAAGTTTTATATTTCTCTTCTTGGCAGCGCACTTATCTCAATTATTGTATTGGGCTGGCTAATTGACGCCTTTAGTCAGCAAACTCATACGCCACAGGATGAGTTTTATAACCAAACACAAATGATTAAAGGCTTTGCTAAACAACTGGCTGCTATGGCCCCGACCGAGCGTGAACGGGCAATAAAACAGTTAAACAGCGACTTTAATGTGCAACTTGAATATAGACCCACCCAATCTCTCGCACTGCCTCATTCATTACTGCAGCAAATAACCCAACCTAACGGCTTAATTCTTGAAGATCAACAAGGTTACTATTTACTGCACAGTGAAGCCTCTCTTGGAGCACATCATCTAAAAATGCGCCTTGGTAAAGACCCTATACACGACCAAGGCAACGACGTGTTACTTACGCTTTTATTTTATGCTGGTTTGTGTGTTTTTATGGGCTTTATTATTACCCCTCTCGCAAAACGCTTAACAGTATTAAATGAAGCGGCAAAACGATTTGCTAAAGGAGACTTAAGCAGCCGTATTCATGTGTCTCATTTCACGTATATACGAGATGTTGAGCTGACATTTAACCGAATGGCGAGCCAAATTGAGAAGCTATTAGACGAAAATAAATTAATGGCGTCGAGCTTGTCTCATGATATCCGCACGCCTATTGCCTGTTTACGATTTGGTTTAGAAGCCGCACAAGACTGTCCAAATGAAGAAAAACGTCTTGAGTATTTAGCACGCATGGAACAAGACCTTGATCAAATGGAGTCTATGCTAAAAAGTTATCTCGCATTTGCAACGTTAGAACAAAAAGCGAACCAGTTAACTTTTAATGAATCAGATTTACACAGTTATTTACTGACTGTAATCCATCAAGTAGAGCCAAAGTTAGAGCAACGCGCTTTACGTTTAGAGCATGATATTAAGACAGGATATATTTGCGCTGATCTTCATTGGTTAGCTCGCGCAATTGTAAATTTATTAAGTAATGCATGCGATTTCGCACACTCAGACATCCTCATTACAGCGCACTGCTCACCAGAGCTCGTGGTGATAAACGTAGAAGATGACGGACCAGGGGTCAATGAGCAAAACTGGCATAAAGTATTTAGTCCCTTTTTCCAAGAACAAACTCACCGTAACCGTGATGGAGAAAGTTACGGGCTTGGCCTTGCAATCGCAGCCAAAGTCGCAGATTGGCACCACGGAACCATCAGTGTATCTAAGAGCAAAAAGCTCGGTGGCGCTTGCTTTACACTTTCAATTCAGAATAAAAGCCCCTAAAAATGTTTCAATTGTGTTAATTCTTTCGTATTGTTACGCCCAATAGATTGAAATCTACGCTGACACGACACACGGTAAGACATAGAGCAAAATTGCCCGTCATTAACCCTTTTTATTTAGCGTTAATTCAAGTAGATTGTCAGCGCCGTCACAAATAGAGAAGTAAAAATAATATGAGCGCATCACGCGGGGAGTTCAGCTCTCGCTTTGGATTTATTATGGCAGCTGCAGGCTCTGCGGTTGGCCTAGGAAACATTTGGGGTTTTCCCACTCAAACAGCAAGTAATGGCGGTGCCGCATTTTTAGTTGCTTATTTAATTTTAGCATTTTGTTTAGCCTATCCGGCGTTAATGGCAGAGCTTGTCATAGGACGTCATGGTCAAGCAAATGCGGTTAGCGCTTTGCGTAAGGTAACCAATCAAGCGTGGCAAAAGAAGTTTGCGTTTTTAGTTGGGTTTGGGGGCATTATCTGTGCAGGCTTAATCCTCAGTTTTTATGCCATTGTTGCCGGATGGATGTTAAGCGCAACACTTGAACCCATTGCTCAATTAACAGGGCAAGTGCAAGCCCAGACCTGGCTAAGTGAGCAGTCACTCTCAAGAAACATCATTTTTACCGCCGCGTTTATTATTTTAACGATTGCTATTATTTCAAAAGGTGTCGAAAACGGGATTGAAAAATGGTCAAAGCGCTTAATGCCTGCGTTACTGGGTATTCTGTTTATGTTGATCATTTACGTAATGACACAAGAAGGTGCTGTTGAAGGTCTTAAAGCTTATTTAGTGCCTGATTTTTCGTCTATTTTGAACCCTGAGTTGTTAGTCAACGCGCTAGGACAAGCCTTCTTTTCACTGTCTTTAGGCACCAGCGTAATGATCATTTACGGCTCGTATATAAGTAAAAAAGAAAACCTCGTTTCACTTGGCGCCTATGTCACGTTGATTGATGTATTTATTGCGTTTGTCGCGGGTTTATTAATTATTCCAGCCATGTATGTTGCGCAAGCGCAAGGTGTGCAAATTTTCTCAGCTGAGGGCACCCTGCTTTCTGAAGATACATTGGTATTCCAAGTGTTACCGGCCCTATTCACGAGCATGGGCTATGTGGGTATTTTTGTCGGCTTCGCCTTTTTTGCACTAATGAGTATTGCGGCATTAACATCGTCAATCTCGATGCTTGAGGCGCCGGTATCATACGCTGTTGAACGTTTTGCACTGAAACGTCTGCAAGCAACGTGGTTAATAGGCGGGTTAATTGCGCTCGTCAGTTTTACTATTGTGTTTAACCTTGGCTCATTATTTGGCTTTGTGATCACACTGACCACAAAAATAGCGCAACCACTGCTTGGCTTAATGTGCTGTATTTTTGTTGGCTGGATTTGGCATCGCAGTGCGTTACTAAAAGAGATTCAACAGGGCTGCCCAGAAGCCGGCAATAGCTTTTTTTGGAAAGTATGGCCTTGGTATATCAAGTTTGTATGCCCCATTGCCATCGCACTCGTGTTTGCAAACTCACTGTTAAGTTAACAAATTTTGCAGTAGCCCTGTGGCTACTGCAAACACATATCTTGGTGTGGTATTCCATCTTCAAGGTAATCTTCACCCACACACTTAAAACCTAACTGTTGGTAAAAATCGACTAAATAGCATTGCGCGCCAATTGTAATAGCTCGCTCAGGCCAATGTTGCTGGCAAGTATCAATGGCCGTTTGCACTAACTGTTTTGCCAGACCTTGACCGCGAAAATCAGCAGTCACTAACACCCCGCCCAAATGCACTCAATTCAGTATTTTTTGGGTAACAACGAGCATAAGCCGCAAGCCTATTGTCCTTAAATAAACACAAGTGCAACGTTTCTTGATGGTTATCAATATCATCTATTTCAGGGTATGGACAGGTTTGCTCTACCACAAATACATCCACTCTGGCACGAAGTATACTCAATACTCATCTTTGCTTAACGCACCATAAGTCTTAATTGAAAACATAACTCTCCCTTTAATAACAAAAAACCCAGCCAAAGCTGGGTTTCTAGGTTTTTAGCTTAGCGTATTATGCGAACAATCGCTCAAGCTGATCACACAATTGCGATAAATTCACATGATCATGTTCAATGGTTAAATCAACATATCCATCGCCTCTAAAGGCACGGTCAAGTTCAATCAACACATGTGTTTTATGGGCTTCAGGCACAAAAGACAATTCGATTTCTTGTAATCCAAATAAACTGCGGCTATTCGGTCTGTATTCTAGTTCTTGATAGCAACCTGAATGTGATTGAAAGGTAGGCGCTCGCAAGTACCCTTTTTCGACATCAGCCTTCACCAAATTAAAACCAAGCTTGTCCATTGCTTGCATTAAGGTGCTTACCGCATCATTCGGATACACATGGAGCGAATCACGGTCTGTTGGGTCAAGTGCCATATCAATATCTAAGCCTGTTTCAATCCAAACATGCGACTGATTATACCCTGCGTTGATCTCTGTCATTGGCGTTTCAGAATGTAAACGCGCCTCGAAAGGAATGTGCTTTTCTTCACCCGCGGCAATTGTACCAATCTCGTTAATACGCCACTTTTCTATAATGTGATTGGTGAAGTAATCTCCATCATCACTTTGTACCTTCACGCGCGTCATTAACGCTAAGTCTAAGCCCGCGATTTCCTGTTCAACATCCCCGCCTTTAATCACAATGACAGCGTTAAATTTTTGGCCGGGTTGTAAATGTTCTGTCTCTAGTACAGTGTCTACTTTTGCTGCACCAATACCAACTGATGCAAGGATTTTCTTAAACATCTTTTCTCCTTAAGCCAGGTTCTATAACAAATTGGCTTAAATTCCTTCGTTACTGCATCTTAACCACAATTAAAAGCTAATGTCAGCGAAAAAATGTTACTTTTGGCGCATTAATCAATAAATAACGCAAAAGTGTTTATTTTTTAAACTCTTTATATTCGTTAGTGTTTTCCAATATAGAATATTTCGCTACACTCATAACAAATGAAGTCAAAAGAAGAATTATGGAACTTATATACTTTGCTACCGCGTTTGTATGTGGCTTTGCTGTTTATCAGCTAAAGCTTCCTCCCCTTATTGGTTTTTTGTTGGCGGGCTTCGCCCTCAACTTATATGGCTACAAAACAACAGAACTACTCAATACTCTCGCAAGCTTAGGTGTAACACTTCTTCTGTTTAGCATCGGCCTAAAACTGAAAGTCTCTAACTTAATAAAACCCCAAGTGTGGGCACCAGCCTCAATTCACATTGTGCTTAGTAGCACGTTATTCAGTGCTTTTATGCTATTGCTGGGTGCGCTTGCACTGCCCCTTTTTGATCAGCTCACGTGGCAAAGTGCCTTACTCGTTGGCTTTGCATTTAGTTTCTCAAGTACTGTATTTGCAGTTAAAGTACTTGAAGAGCGCGGAGAAATGGCAAGCCTACACGGTAAAATCGCTATCGGTATCTTAGTGATGCAAGATATCTTCGCGGTTATTTTCTTAGCCATTAGTACGGGCAAAGCACCTAATATGTGGGCACTGGCACTATTAATAGGCTTACCTGTTTTACGCCCCCTTATGTTTTGGGTGCTCAACCGTTCAAAACACGGTGAACTATTGCCTTTATTTGGTTTTTTCTTTGCACTCGTACTTGGATATCAAGCATTTGAATTTGCAGGCCTTAAAGGTGATTTAGGCGCGCTTATCATCGGTATGATGTTTGCGTCGCACAAGAAAGCCGGTGAGTTATCAAAATCACTACTTAATTTGAAAGATATTCTTCTTGTAGGGTTTTTCTTAAATATTGGCTTAAATGCAGAACTAACGACTCATGCCGTGTTAGTTGCCATGGTGATTGTATTTGTATTACCTATCAAAGTGGCGCTTTATTATGTACTGACTAATCTCTTTAAACTACGCGCGCGTACCTCACTGTTAAGTGCTTTTAGCCTCTCTAACTACAGTGAGTTTGGGTTAATTGTGTGTGCTGTTGCAGCAAGTAGCAATATGATCACCAGTGAATGGCTCGCTGTAATGGCTATTGCCGTATCTGTTACCTTTATATTGGCGTCTCCTTTAAACAAACGTTCAAACGAAATTTATGTCAAACTAGAAAACTGGCTGCTCAAATTTGAAAGCGATACGCGACTTGCCGAAGAGTTACCAGTAAACCTAAATGACACAAAAATTGTTATTTTTGGCATGGGTCGTATTGGCACTGGTGCGTACGAAACGATTAGTCAAACACACCCTAATCTCGTTGCAGGTATTGATATTAAGCCCGATGTGGTAGAAAAACATATTAAGCGTGGCCGACGGGTACTCATAGCAGATGCGACTGACCCTGATTTTTGGCAACGCGTAAATCATTCTCATGTGGGCATGGTTATGCTCGCAATGCCAAAACATATGCAGAATATTTTTGCCCTTGAACAGTTACGTGCCTCGGGTTATCAAGGCCAAGTTACTGCTATTGCGAACTACCCAGATCAGCAAAAAGAACTAGAAGATATGGGCGTAGATTCAACCTATAACTTCTATTTAGAAGCCGGTAGTGGCTTTGCTGAACATGTAAAACAAAAACTTTTTTCTTGATGTAAAAAATAATTCTCAGCACCTAATTATGGTACTGAGAATTATTTTCATTATATTCATATACTTGCTTAGACATAGAAATTAACCCCATACCTGACGTACCCACCCTAGGTCATTCTTATTTACAAAGCTTTACATGCAAATTAGCAATCATTGTCAAAAAAGGAGTAAACTGGGCTTAGATACTACGCTAAGTATCTATTTTTAACACAAAAAAAGTTTATCAGTCTGCTTGCGTACTTCATGATTTATGCACTACTGTTAGACTGTTTAAGGTTGTTTAAATGAAAAATAAGTTTACCAGAGAATCTTTAGCAAACACGGATGATGCACATTCCGGGAAACTTGTAGATATTCAACAGCAGCTTGATGAGTTACAACAAAATGGCATGACAGCGATGGATATTAGAACTGTGCTATTCAACAAGATGCTCGATGTTTATCAAGTTCCGCGTGATCATTTTCTTCGTGACAGTGAAACACCTGAGCGAATTGACGACCCGACTATCGTAACGAGGCTCAAGCAGCTTGGGTTTTCGAAAAAGAGTCGCCAACAACTACATTAGCATTCAGTATTATTTTGCAGTAGTCATTCCGAGGGCCTACCTCCCTCACTAAATAGGCTGTTTCTTGCCCGTCACAGCCTATTTTCTCTTTCCTATTTGCCGTATCATTCATAATAAATATAAGTCCAATTGAGACAGTAATGGATACAGCCCAATTAAAGCTCGCGATAAATACAAAAATGCCGTTTGGAAAGTACGCTGGTCGCCCCCTCTTATTGCTACCTGAACCCTATCTTGTATGGTTTAAACAGCAAGGATTTCCAGACACACAACTTGGCGCGCAACTAGCAATGATGTACGAAGTAAAACTCAATGGTTTAGAGAAAATGCTGATGCCATTATTAGATGAAAAATAATTTCAATTTTCGTGAACTTTTACTTTTGAACGTAGTCTATTACTTTGCTACTTGTTTATTTTTGGTTTTAACCACAGAAAAAGCGCCTAAGGCGCTTTTTTTATGTCTGCTAATGAGTGACTACACGTTAGCTTAACGAAGAGAGTTATGCTGACGTAAAAAACCGTGTAATAACGAAGGTAATATTTTGTAATTGAGGTGCCTTGGCAATTGCTCCTGCACTGTTCGACTTCCTACACATGCAGTCGCCAACCAGAAGTTTTTAACACAACTGACGTCAAGCGTTAGGTTTAGTCACTCAAAATGATGACGTATTAATGCACAGTGGTATAGTCTAGCTTATAGAGGCGAATAATAAATTTTGCCCCACCCAGCTCAGAATTCCCCAGTTCTGATTGCCCTTGATGCCAGCTTACAATTTTTGCCACGATAGCAAGACCTAAACCAAATCCACCGGTTTTTTTATCTCGACTCTTATCTAAACGTGTAAATGGCTTAAATACACTCTGCCACTCACTTGGGGCAATACCGGGGCCATCATCTTCAACATTGAGCTGTATATAATCAGGAAATTCTTGCAAACTCACTTGAATTTTATGGGCTGCGTACTTTTGAGCATTCCCCAGTAAATTTTGAATGCAGCGTGCCATAAAGTGCTCATCACATTCGTAGTAGAGCTCTGCCGGCGCATTCAATTGCACATCAATGTCAGTGGCAAACTCTAGTTTATTCACAACACTATTAATCAATGCCGTTAAATCACAAGGGCGACGCGTTAAACTTGGCTGATGGGAATCAAGGCGGGCATATTCAAGCATTTCTGACACTAAGGCTTCAAGCTCAGCAATGTCTGCTTGCATGTTATCGATGTAATCGAATGACTTTTCATTTTCTATTTGCTCTTCAAGCATAGCAACCGCAAATTTTAACCGTGCTAAAGGCGTTCTAAACTCGTGAGAAACTGATGAAGTAAGCTCTTGTTGGGCTGCAAGCAAATATTGGATGCGTTCTTGCATCGCGCTTAAGGTATCGGTGATTGGTAAGAAAAATGATTTAGACGCATCATGAAGTTCAAAATCTTGTGCGCCACCGACCGCCTCACAAGCAAGTGTCAGCTTATTGAAGTCGCGCCACAGTAAGAAACTCCATAAGCCTACAGGCACACCAATCACGGTTAATAATAGAAAGTAAGGCCAAACCGAGCTAAAACTTGGATTGGACACTGAAAAAGGACCCACATGCAACAACTGCTTATCATTCAGTGCTATGTACCAAATGACTTCTTGCTGGTGGTTAAAAAGATAAAGGTGTTTATCAACGTTTAACTTGGCGTTTAATTCTTCAGGTAGAGCGACATCATTACGGTTAATGCGTTCGCTATTAAACGCTTGCTGTAATTTTTCTAGCCCCTCTTCTGTTTGACTTAAGAGCCAGAGAGATTTCCCAAACTCTTGGTCGAGGGCGATGTGTTGTTGAGTATCTTCATAGGGCCAAAGTTGCTCAATGACCCCACTAACCAGAAACAAAGAAACTATTATATAAAGGTATAAGCTTGCAAACAGTTTCCCCATTAATACTTACATTTCCCATGCATCAGATACGAACAAATAACCTTGTCCCCACACCGTTTTAATACGATAAGGCTTATCACTGTTATCACCCAGCTTTTTACGGATCCGTGATACACGTACGTCAACTGTACGGTCTAAACCATCGTATTGACGACCAATCATATGTTGATGAACATGCTCACGACTTAGCACCTCACCTGCATTTGACGCTAATAACCAAAGCAATTCAAATTCATGAGACGTAAGTGTAATTTCATTACCTTTGAGTGTAACAATGCGACTGGTTTTATCAATGCTTAAATCGCCAAAGGTAATTTCTTCAGGGGTTTTGTTTGTTGCTTGGCCACGGCGAAGTAATGCATTAATTCGTGCAAGTAAAACACGCGGCTCAGCCGGCTTAATGACGTAGTCATCAGCACCAAGCTCAAGACCAATAACTTGGTCAAAGTCTTCACCTTTTGCTGTCAGCATTAAAATCGGTAGGCTATATTTATCGCGTACCTGACGGCATACACTAAAGCCATCTTTACCGGGTAACATAACGTCTAGAATCATTAAATCTACCGGGTTGTTTTCAAGGTAATCAAACACTTCATCGCCGCGTTCAAGGACCGCAACATCCAACCCGTTATGCTGAAGATAGTCCCGTGTTAACTGTTGTAAACCGAGATCATCTTCAACAAGTAAAATCTTTGCCATTGGTTGCTCCTGAATTAAAATAAGCTCCACGGTGAGCGTAATCTGCGTCTCGTTGTTTTTGCTTCAGTGCTTTGCACTTCAACTTTAGCTGTTGCAATTTTACTCCCCGTGTGCGGATTGATTAAGGAGTATATTGTTTCAACCTGAACACGCGCTTTATGATGTAACTGCGCTTTTCGAGTGTTCTTCCAGCATTGAATCTGCTGATTATTTTGGTACAAACACACATCTTCAGGCTGCGCCACTTGCCAACTTATTTTTAACTGAAGATCGCAAAAATCATGCTGCTGTAATACAACACACACTTTGGGTGAGATAGCTAAGTGAGTCGCTTGTGCGTGACTCGGGAACCCCCAAATAACAGCAACAAACACACACAGACTTAAAACAAAATACTTCATATTAAAAAATATGATTGAATCCTATAAAAGCAGTCATTGAATACGTGTGTTCAAAAAGCGGACTGTCATCCACGGCTGAGTAGTCGTAATATGCTAAATGAAAACGAAGAGAGTTAGTCTCACTCAGAGGCCAACGGGCGTCGATTTTAGCATAAGGTTGCCAGCTACTGCCAACACCAATTACCCCATTTGAAGACTCTTCGGCAGATAAACCATAAAAATAATCATTTAGTTTGGCTGATTTGTACCAAATGCCCATGCTCGGCATTATTTCAAGGTCATCGACTTGATAATGTGCTTGCCATTGTAATGCACTTCGCATTCCTTGGTAGACCCCAGATACATCAGCTAAAGCTTGTAAAGAGAAAATATGGTTATCGCGTACGTAGTGGTAGCTCACGCCCGCATCAAGTGCCCAACGACGTTTACGTACATCGTCAATTGTCGCCCTTTTCTCAACGAGTTCGTCACTGGTCGTTGATTCAACCATGAAGCTATTTGATGTTTGCAGTGCAAACACATTACTTGGATGAAAATCAATAAAAAAGCGAGTTTCAGGATTAAACTCGGTCACAAAATTAACAACGTGTGAAGCACTTTCATGAAAAGAATAACCGAGGCGGCCATTATCAAAAAACCACTTTTCGCTGTAATAGGCTATTTCAGGTAGCACTACTAAGGGTAAATTTTTACCACCATGTAGCGGGTTCGTCATGACACCAATACCCGCATTAACACTTACGTGCCAGCGATTAATATCGATTTCTTGACTAGCCACACGGCTTTCACGTTCAGTGCGTGTTGATTCATCGGCATAGACTTTACTTGAAAGCAAAAGCAGCACAGAAAAAACGATTACGCACATCCTGATCGTCTGAGACTTCATTATTATTGTTACGACCAAAGAGAATTATGCAATGACACCATACTACCAAGTTGTGAATAAACTGTCCTTAGCAAGTTACAACTATTCACAAATTTGATACATTTATACGCAGTAAGTCTGTCACTTTGTTACTCTTCAATAATTTCTATGCGATTACGACCGTGCTTTTTAGCGAGATAAAGTGCCTTATCAGCTTTTTTAATGAGTTGATTTGGTTGACTATTTGTTGATTTAATTGCAACACCAAAGCTTGCGGTAACATAACCCAGTACAGTCGTGGAAGCAGGATCTTTAATGTGTAATTTTGTGATGGCTAAACGCAGCTGTTGAGTAAAGTTAGTCATATCACTGATGCTGGTAAACTGCGCAGTGAAACAGAACTCTTCTCCCCCATAACGATAAACTTGACCAACACTTGCGACATACTTCAGTAATTTTACCGCAACAGCACGTAAGACTTGATCACCTTTTTGGTGACCAAAAGTGTCGTTAAATACTTTAAAGTGGTCAATATCGACCATCACTAGCACAGCGATTTCGGCTAAATCATCACGCTGACAAAAAACGGTAATATCTTCATCAAATTTGCCGCGATTAAAAAGCCCAGTGAGCGTATCTTTTTCAGCCTTTCTTTTTGAATCAATCAGCTCTTGTTTTAGCGTTATAATTTTTGCATATGCTAGGGCTAGTTGATTTTGAAAATCTTGCGTGCGATTTTGTAATGCGGCTGATTCGTTAGTTAAACGCTCAACACAGTGAAGTACATCATCGAAGCCTCTTTCTTTACTAATATCAGCATCGTGTAACTTCCCCCTGCATGCATATAATACCTGATTAAACTGCGTTGATTGATTAAGCGCTGCAGTTAAATCATGTTGGACTTGCCCTACAACATCATCAAAACTATTCGAAAGCTGATAAAATAAGGATAGGTCATTGGCTGAAAGGTACTTGTTAAATAAGTAGTTAGCTTGCTCATAACTACAGCCATTAAATCTGCTAATAAAGCCATCCAGCTCTTTATTTAAATCATGGTTCTTGTCACTAACATAGCAATACCAAATTGCATAATTAAGCGGCGTTATGGGAATTTTATATTTCACCATTAATGGAATGGCTAGCTTTAAACAGTGGCTAGAATAACCTAAAGAATGAGCGGCTTGAGCAGACAATACCATGTGTCGTTGCCATGAATTTTTATTATTTTAAATTACGGTAGCAACACATTGAAAAAAATCAATAAAAAAGCAATTTAACAGACATAAACCAGTACAAACCACGAGTTAAACTTTTAAAAAACCATACTAAATAACTATAAAAAAATAATATACCTATACAAAAACAGAACAACCAAAAGAACCAAATCAAACTCATACACCCAACCAAATAAGCGAGCATAAAAGTATTAGATTGCCTGTTGAGTTAACGATTGCGCAATACTCCAAATCGCATTCAGTGCCGGGTCATGCCGCTCTTTATTGAGTACCGCTAAACCAATATCAAAACCGGGAATAGTTTGTTCAGCATCACTAATAATTTGAACTTTATCTTTTAGCGGACTGTTGTCGAGCACGATCTTCGGCACCATTGCCACCCCTAAACCCAAACTCACCATTGATACCATGGCTTCATGCCCCGCTACTTGCGCATAAATTCGACCATGAATGCTTTTCTTACGCCACCACTGCTCTAAACGTTGTCGAGATAACCCCTGCTCTGCCACGATAAACTCAAGGTTTGACCAGGCAATATTATTTTCATCTTTAAGCTGCTCACTAATAGGGCACACAATTTTAGGAGCAATGAGTACCAAAGGCGAGTAACCAATACTGGTGAATGCTATTTGCCCAGGTAACTTAGCAGGTTTTGCTGCAATGGCCATGGCTTCATGACCATCTAAAACCCGATTAATAGCCAGTGCTGGATCACCCGTATTTAAAGTTATTTCAATATAGGGATGCTGCATCCGTAGCTGTTCTAATATCTGATGTAAAAAACTATACGAGGCGGTGACCGAACAATAAATACTCACATTACCGTATATATGCTGCTGTGGCTCTTGTACATTCGCTTTGAAACGGTGCCAATTCGCTAACGTTGCGTTAGCATATTCAATAAAAGACTCACCCTCTCGAGTTAATTTAACCGTGCGATTATCTCGATTGAACAAGACGACGCCAACCTCCTCCTCAAGCTGCTTAATGTTTCGGCTCAGTGTCGGAGCACTGATATGACACAGCTCACTGGCCCTCGCAAAGTGTAATGTTTTCGCCAATGCTAAAAAGTAATGCAGATGCTTGTGATCCATAATCTCACCATTTCATTTTATGAAATACTTTAATGCAAATATATCATTTTACGCAAGGTTTAAAATTGCATACTGTTAACCCATACAAAGAACGACTCTTTGTTTTCTAACAAACTAGTATTAATAGGACACTAACAATGGCGAATTATTTCAACACTCTTCCTTTACGTGAGCAGTTAGCGCAATTAGCGCAATGTGAATTTATGGATCCATCAGAATTTACTGATGGCGTAGACGCTTTAAAAGGGAAAAAACTCGTTATTGTCGGTTGTGGCGCACAAGGTCTTAACCAAGGTTTAAATTTACGTGATTCAGGTTTAGATGTTTCATATACGTTGCGCGAGTCGGCTATTGCTGAGCGTCGTCAATCATTCTTAAATGCATCTGAAAACGGTTTTACTGTTGGTACATACGAAGAACTTATCCCAACTGCCGATGTAGTATTAAACTTAACACCTGATAAGCAGCATACATCCGTTGTGAATGCCATCATGCCACTTATGAAACAAGGCGCGACCCTTGCCTATTCACATGGTTTCAACATTGTTGAAGAAGGTATGCAAATTCGCGAAGATTTAACGGTCATTATGGTTGCGCCTAAATGCCCAGGCTCTGAAGTACGCGAAGAGTACAAACGCGGCTTTGGTGTCCCTACGCTTATCGCTGTTCACCCTGAAAATGATCCGCAAGGACATGGCTTAGCACAAGCAAAAGCATACGCGGCTGGCACCGGTGGCCACCGCGCAGGTGTACTAAAATCATCATTTATTGCTGAAGTTAAGTCAGACCTGATGGGTGAGCAAACTATTTTATGCGGCATGTTACAAACCGGCTCATTACTGTGTTTTGACAAAATGGTTGAAAAAGGGATTGATCCTAGTTATGCCTCTAAATTGATTCAATACGGCTGGGAAGTAATCACCGAAGCACTAAAATATGGTGGTGTAACAAACATGTTAGACCGCTTATCGAACCCTGCGAAAGTAAAGGCATTTGAGTTAAGCGAGCAGCTAAAAACAATCATGCGCCCTCTTTATAATAAGCACATGGACGATATTATCAGCGGCGAGTTTTCTCGTGGCATGATGGCTGATTGGGCTGAAGATGATGCAAAATTACTCGCATGGCGCGCAGAAACAGCAGAAACAGCATTCGAAAAGCAACAAAATACTGATGAAGAGATCAATGAACAAACCTTCTTCGACCAAGGTATTCTAATGGTTGCAATGGTAAAAGCTGGCGTTGAACTGGCATTTGAAACCATGACAGCAGCGGGCATCATTGCTGAATCGGCTTACTATGAATCACTGCACGAAACGCCACTAATTGCTAATACGATTGCGCGTAAAAAACTTTTTGAAATGAACAGAACTATTTCCGATACCGCAGAATATGGCTGTTACTTATACAACCATGCGTGTTTACCACTGCTAAAAGACTTTATGCAAAACATGGATACTGATGTCATTGGTAAAGGCCTTGATAGCACCAGCAATCAGGTTGATAACCAAACGTTGATCGCTGTGAATAAAGCACTTCGAGAGCACCCTGTGGAAGTGGTAGGCAGTAAACTACGCGGTTACATGTCAGCAATGAAGAAAATTGTTTAACCCTGGAAAGTAAGTTTCGCTTGTTAGAAACAAAGCCCAATTGCATATGCTTTGGGCTTTTTTTTTGTCCCTACATTTATTCGTCATCTGCAAAGTGTATGCTAAAATTACTCTCTTATTTGTTGTAAACTAAGACACTTTCATGGCGTTAAATCAACTTACCATTACCAAAAAAATAACTCTACTAGGCAGTTCTATTGCTCTTATCGTTGCAGCACTTATCGGTGCAACAGCCCTTTACAGTGCAAAAAAAATCATCGAACACCGTATGATTGAATCTGAACTGCCAAGTAAATTGCAAGCAATTGATAACTATATCACCCACGATATAAACCAAATGATCAGCGCTGCAGAACAGCTTTCTAGCAACGAGTTCGTTTTAGAATGGGCTCGCTCAGGAAATAATAACGATAATACGCTGCTCAAAGAGCTCAACCGCCTTGTTAAACAGTATGATTTAGCCACGGCATCATGGGCCAATCGTGAAACTGCACAATATTGGAATCAAGATGGTTTTTTACGTGTGCTTACGAAAGAGCAAGACAGTTGGTTTTTTGACTTCACGCAATCATCAGTGCCTTTTTCTATCAGTATTTATCAAGAGTCGCCCACTGATGTAAAAATGTTTGTTAACCACCAGCAAACCAATGGTATTGGTCTTGCAGGATTGGCAAAAAGCATTGATGACATGCAAGCCATGCTACAAAGGTTTAAGATTGAAGAAACTGGGTTTGTGTTCATAGCAGATAAAAATGGCTTAATTCAATTACATAAAGATGCCAGTAAAGTGGCTAAGGCAAAACTAGATTCGGTGTACCAGCCAGGTATTACAGACTCTTTACTAACCAATCAAGATTTTAATTTACACGAACTCGACCTGAATGGCGAAGCAACACTGCTTGCTGCCAGCCCAATTAAAAATACCGATTTATTTGTCATTGCTCAAGTGCCCAAAAATGAGGTATTTGCCAGTATTCAAGTGTTACAATGGCAGATAATCAGCTTTGCAATTGTCATTGCGCTAGTTGCCAGCTTCGCAGGTTTCTTATTAGCAAAAACACTGTCATCCCCCCTATCAAAAATGGCAGAGCTGTTCATGCGTTTAGGCTCTGGTGATGCAAACTTAGCATACCGTTTGCCAGAATCTGAGCAGCCTGAACTGGCTAACTTAAGCACGGGCTTTAACCAATTCATTTCAAAAATTGAAACGGCCATCATGCAAGTAGCGCAAGAAAGTCGCGAAATAAGACAAAGCGCGGCCCATGTATTTAAGCAGGCCCAAAAGAACTCTGAAGCACTTGATAATCAAAAAGAACAGACAATTTCAGTTGCTGCCGCAATTAATCAAATGGGCGCGACGGTACAAGAAATTGCCTCCAGCGCCACGAATACCGCAAAACTGACAGAAACCAGTAAACACAGTACCGAACAAAGTCATACGCAGGTGACCCAAAGTAAAGAAGCAATAATTGAATTAGCAACCGACATCGACAACATTACGGAACAAGTTAACGAACTTGCAAACAAAACGCAGGCAATTGCCAGCATTGTTGATGCTATTCGTGGTATTTCTGAGCAAACAAACCTTTTAGCGCTTAACGCCGCGATTGAATCTGCTCGCGCTGGTGAGCATGGTCGTGGTTTTGCTGTTGTTGCAGATGAAGTACGCGCACTTGCCAGCAGAACCTCACAATCGACGAATGAAATCCAAACGATGATCAGTGAATTAACAAGCACATCCGATCTTGTTGTCGAACATATAAATCATTCTAAATCACGCGCTCAATTGAGTGTTAATGCCATGCAAAGCTCTGTTGAGTTGCTTAACACGATCACCAATGCAGCTAATGAGATTAATGATATGGCAACATTAATTGCGACGGCCACAGAGGAGCAAAGCAATGTCGTTGCTGATGTCGGACGCAATATTGAGCAAATTAGCGATATCAGCGATACCGTGATGCATGAGCAGATTGACACTGAGCAAGCAATAAAGGATTTAGCAAGCAGTGCGCAAACGCTAGACGATCTTGTTGCGACCTTTGATAAACGCTGACACCTTTTGTAACAGTAAACACTGACCCTTTTTTAATTACAGCCTATACTTACAGACATGTGATTCCCTAGGCTGTTAATTAAAGGGGGCTTTATGAACGCGCCTACGATTGCTCTATTATCAAGTCTTTGCTTTTTATCAGCATGTAATAATACACCTAAGCAGTTGGCCCCTGCGCCATTAGCACTCACTGAGCTTGATGAATTTAGGCTTTCAAAAGTCGAAAGTCAGGAAGAAATTTTTGCGCTAACTCCGCGTATTAAACGTCAGTTAGACAGTGCTTTTCCTGAAGACACTCGCTCACTCGAGACAACTAAACGCTTACTGCACTTTTTATTAGAAAATGGTGATGCCTCATTGTCTTATCAATCAGGCGCGACACTAACCGCGAATCAAGCCTATGCTGATTTAAATGCCAACTGCCTCTCTTTATCAATATTAGCGTACAGCTTAGCCGAGTATCTTGGTCTTGAAGGGCAATTTCAAAAGGTTCACATTCCAGAGTATTGGGCACGAAATAATGGCTTTAGCTTACTGACAGGACACATAAATTTAAAGGTAAGAGAACACGACAAACACGCCATAAACCGCACGATTATTTATCCTGGTTCGCGTTCATTAGTGATTGATTTTGATCCAAATAGCCGTCAGGCAGCATTTAAAACCAGTCATATTAATAAAGCACGTATCACCGCCATGTTTTATAACAACAAAGGGGTTTCGGCCATGCTTAGCCATGACTATGGTCGTGCATACAGTTATTACAAAGCTGCTATCAATACAGATAGCGCTTATTCAGGAGCTTGGGGGAACTTAGGTGTGCTCTTAAGGCTAACAAACCTCTACCCAGAGGCAGAAGTAGCCTACCAATATGCCATAACCTTAGATGCTGATAACAACACGGCTTTGGGCAACCTAGCACTGCTTTACAATTTGACGAATCGTGAACAACAGGGTGATGCCATCCTCACACAGCTAGATAAAAAGCGTCAAACTAATCCGTATTATCATATTTCGCTTGGCAATGATGCCTACGCAACTGGGCGCTATGAAGATGCGATAGCGCATTTTAAAAAAGCACGCACTTTAGATAGTAACTTACATGACAGTGACTTTGGCCTTGCACGTATATATTTTCAGCTAGGTGACTTGAAACTAGCCAAAAAATACCTGACCATGGCGAACAATAAAAGCAGATTTTGATCATGATAAACAGCGTTATGAAAGTAAACTACAGGCACTGCGTTCGCATACTGCAAAGCTTACTGATTACCAGTAGCTTATTTTACTGTGATGCTGCGTTTGCCAGCTGACTCTCATTTAAAACAAGATGTCACAACGCTTACTTCAACGCAATTTTATGGTCGGAAAACCAATACAATCGGCGCAAAGCGTGCCGCTGATTACATTGCAAGCCGCTTAACCTCATTAGGCTATGAAGTTCAAGAACAAACATTTCAATACCCCGCAACTTTTTATCAAAAAGCCACTGCCCGCAATATCATTGCAACTAAACCATCCGCTTGCACTCAATGTAAAAAGATTATCTTTACTGCACATTATGACCATTTAGGGCAACGCGGGACTAAGCTCTATCCTGGCGCAAACGATAATGCCAGCGGTGTTGCTGCTTTACTCTATTTAGCAGCGTATTTCGCCGATAAGCCCCATCAGAACCAATTAATGTTCGTTGCCACCGATGCAGAAGAAAATGGCTTACATGGCAGTGACTATTTAGTGTCACAATTAAACAGCGCAGATATCGCATTAAATATTAATCTGGATATGCTCGTGGTTAACAAGCGAAAACCTCGCATTTATGCCTTTTTAGACGGCCAATCAATAGCGCAGTATAAAACAGTAATTACTGGACTTTCTGATGAAAACATTACATTTTTTGCAACCAGTTCATCTGCCCGACTTAATCGATTATTTGATCTTAACGTTGATTGGCGAAGAGCCAGCGATCACTATTCGTTTGCAAAAGCAGGTGTCCCTTATATTTATTTTGGCATGGGACACGATAAACACCATCATCAACCGAGTGATACCCTAGAGCACATTGACTTTAGGTTATTTGAACACGCAGTGAGCAAAATTGCAGAGTTTGTTAGTGCCCTAACCAGGTAACTTGGCTGTGATAACAAACTGCCTTTTTTGCGCTTTGTTTAACTTTTTAACCTGAATCTCAAGCTTACTAGCCTCGCTGCGAGAGCCAACCGGTTGCTGATAAATTAAGGTTAAAGGTCCTTTTCCTTTTAAATTTTTTGCCCCTTTGTCAGCTTGGTGAGCTGCAAAACGTTTTTCAACATCGGTGCTGATCCCTGTATACCAGTGGCCAAAACGAGTCTGCACAATATACAAATGCCAGTGTGATTGAGAACTGTCGCGCTTTTTTATTGATTCAGGTAAACTTTTTGTCGTGTCGGTGGTCAAATCTGTGCCTCGTGAGCATTAATCATGTTTCAGTAAAACAATTATTGAAAAGGGTTTTACCTTCTGTGACTAATCGGTATCATGCAGTGTATAAAAAATAAGGATTCAAACAAATAATGCAGTCGTTTAAAACTTTTTCTTTTTGGTTAGTACTTACCCTTACTTTAAGTGCTACCGCTGGGTGTTCTAGTTGGGTTTATCGCATCAACATTCCTCAGGGTAACTTTTTAGAACAATCTGACGTTGATAAGCTTCGCGTTAATATGACTCGTGAGCAAGTGGTTTACGTACTTGGTAAACCGGTTGCAGAAGATTCATTCGACAAGAATACTTGGCATTATCTTTATGTTTTTAATCTAGGCCGTAGCAATGAACAACGCAAATCGTTAACGGTTAATTTTGAAGATAATAAGCTCGTGTCAATATCAGGTGATTATGAGCAACCAAGTGAGTTCAATACCCCACTTGAACAAGAGTAAATATAAAAACAAAGGGTAGCAAAAGCGACCCTTTTTTGTATGCTAAATAGATAAAACCACCGCTTAGAACGTGCAGTAAGTGATTCACTTTCAATAGGTTACTATGCTTTATTCAGTGGGCGCCCACCGGTAACTTTATTAGCTCTACCTTCTTCTTTGGCTTTCTCTGCACGACGTCTGCGTGCATCTTTGGGGTCTGCAATTAATGGGCGATAAATTTCAATTCTATCCCCTTGCTTAACCTCTTGTGTTAACTTGCAAGTGCGATTCCACACACCTAATGTGAGGTTATTTGCATCTATTTCGGGGCACTTTTCGATAATGCCCGATTTAATAACAGCTTGCTCAACAGTGGTTCCCTCTGGTACTTCGACAAGTAAACTTGTCGCGGTTGTAGGTAACGCAAATACAACTTCAACACTTATCATGAGCGGACTCCATACACCGTTTTCGCACGTTGGGTAAAAGCATTCACCATATTCTTTGCCACTTCGTTAAACACCTTACCAAAAGCAAGCTCAATTAGTTTACTCGCAAATTCAAACTCTAAGTGTAATTGCACTTTACACGCTTTATCGTCTAAAGGTAAAAAATGCCATTTCCCTTGCAAGCTTTTAAAAGGACCATCAACTAAACGTAAAGCAACGGTTTGCTCATCAATAAAGGTATTTTCTGTGGTAAACCACTTTTTTAAACCCGCTTTCGATATTTCTAAACTGGCCGTCATACCGCTGGGTTGTTGTGCAATAATTTTAGCGTCTGAACAATGTGGTAAAAACTCAGGGTACGCATCAACATCGTTCACTAAATCAAACATTTCTTTACTGCTGTACATTACCAGCGCACTTTTTTCTATTTGTGGCATATTCACTCCCAACTGTGTCGGCGAATTTTAGCAAGCTTTGGCTATTTCCCCAAATTTTAGTAACGGGATTATTTGTATAAAGCCTTAAAAAAGCGATGTAAAAACGCTGTTTTTACGTATAATATGAACCACTATGGCTAAGAAAAAATCATCTAAATCGACAAGCAATACTATCGCGCTTAACAAAAAAGCGCGTCATGAGTATTTTTTACACGATAAGTTTGAAGCAGGGGTTGAACTACAGGGCTGGGAAGTAAAAAGTATCCGAGCTGGTAAAGTAAACATCTCTGAGACTTATATTCACATTAAAAACGGCGAAGCATTTTTACTTGGCAGTCAAATTCAGCCTCTCAACAGTGCTTCAACACATGTAATTTGTGATCCGCTTAGGTATCGCAAATTACTTTTGAACAAACGTGAAATCGATCGTCTTATCGGTGCAACAGAGCGTGATGGTTATTCACTGATCGCCACTGCCATGTACTGGAAAAAATGCTGGGTGAAGTTGGAGTTCCACCTCGCTAAAGGTAAAAAGATGCACGATAAACGTGAAGATGGGAAAAACAAAGATTGGGCGCGTGAAAAAGAACGCCTGATGAAACATAAAGCATAAAATCCCTGCTTGAGCCTAACTTTCTGTTAGGCTCTGACCCCCTTACTCTACCTCACTTTTAACATTTTGAAACGTTTCCACGTGTCAACCTCATTCTTTTGTAGTATTTCAAAACCAACCATTTACATGGTATCAATCTTTACTGTGATTATTTCACAAAAATCTCACAATTAAACAAGGATTGAAATTTATGAAGAAAACTCATCACTTTATTCGACGACCTCTTACTGTTTTTACCATTGCCGCATTAGCGGGCACAACTTTCACCTCAGTTGCTGCCGAATCATCAGAAAGCGCTGAAAAAGTTGAGCGCATCGAAGTAACCGGTTCACGTATTAAACGCTCAGATATTGAGGGACCCTCACCTATCCAATCAATCAGTCGCGCAGATATTGATAATATGGGTTATGACAACCTACAACAGCTTTTAGAGCGTATGCCAGTTGCCGGTAATGGCACATTTTCAACCCGTGGGAATAACCAAGATTCAACAGCAAATGGCGCTGCTGCCGTGAGCTTACGTGGCTTAGGTTCGGATGCAACCTTAGTACTTATCAATGGACGCCGTGTTGCTATTAGTGCTTTCGCAGAAAGTATTACCAACTCATTTGTTGATATTAACTCTATTCCTGTTTCTGCAATCGAGCGTATCGATATTTTAAAAGACGGTGCATCTGCTATTTATGGCTCTGACGCGGTTGCTGGTGTAGTTAATATTATTCTTAAAAAAGACATTAATGGTCTAGAGGTCAACTTAGGTTATGGTGGTACTGACGGACCTAATTATGAAGAAAAAACAGCGAGTTTAGTATGGGGAACAAGCACAGAAAAAAGTAGTGCGTCTGTTATTATTGATTATTTTAATAATACGGCATTATCGTCAGATGAAATGGGACGCCTAGGCACCGCTAACCAAGAACCATATGGTGGTATGGATTTCCGCTCTTCGCGTGGTTTTCCAGGCTACTTTTACGTCGATGGCGAAAAAACAATTGACCCATCTTGCCCTGCAGAAAATGCAACCGCCAGTGGTAGCTGTTTATTTGACTATGGCCCCTATGGCTATATAACACCGGCGTCTGAACGTGTTGGCGCTATTTCACAGTTTGAATATAACTTTGATAATGGCATCACTGCATTTATGGAAATGGCAGTACAGCATAACTCCTCACAGGCAGCGGGTGCTCCCACTCCTCTTGATGAAGACGCAGGACTCACGGTACCAGCAAGTCACCCAAACAATCCTTTTGGTCAAGATATTGAAATTGGTCGGTATCGTACCGTTGATGCAGGTCCTCGCCAATGGGATATCGAATCAGATACACTGCGTTTTGTGGCTGGCTTAAAAGGTGAAATTAATGATTGGAGCTGGGAGACAGCCGTTCAAAAAGGCCGCAGTAAATCAATGCAAACAGGCAGTAGAAGCCAGGGCTGGGTGCGTACCGACTTTCTTCAGCAAGAAATTGATGCGGGTAATTACAATCCATTTGGTGGCACCTATAACGACCCTGCGGTTATCGACAGAATTACAACAAGTCTGGTGCGCCGTGGTGAGTCGCATATGACCTCATTCGATGCCAATATCAGTGGTGAAGCATTTAGCTTTGGTGATGATGTCGTTATGATGGCCGCCGGTATTGAATACCGTGAGGAAGATGTAAGTGATATTCCTGATGATCAATTTCAACGTGGTTTAATTTTTGGTACCGAGTCAGTGTCAGCAGCAGCTGAGCGTGACCAGTATGCTGCGTATATTGAGTTTTCAATCCCGCTTGCAGATAACCTAGAGTTACAATTAGCGGGTCGCTATGATGATTACAGTGACTTTGGCTCAACAACCAATCCAAAAGTAGCTGTACGTTGGGCACCAACCGATTCAATCACTGTTCGTGGTTCTTGGGCACAAGGTTTCAGAGCACCTTCATTAGCGCAAATTGGTTTAGGTCCCTCAGAAGAAAGTCAGTTCTTTGTAGATACTTACCGATGCCAAGCGACAGGGCTTGATTGTAATGCACTTGATTACAACATTCAGTTTGCAGGTAATCCAAACCTAGAAGCTGAAGAATCTGAATCTTGGAACGTTGGCTTTATTTGGGCACCCACAGCTGAATTTGGTTTCGGTATTGATGTGTGGAGCATAACGCAAGACAATAAAATTGATGAGCAAGAATTCGGCCCTATTTACGATCAAAATTGTAATGATCAAAATAGCACAGTGTGTGTACGACTTGCGCCTCAAGGCGGCCTAAGCTTAGGGGTTATTCAAAAAGTACATAGCACTTTCGAAAATGTATCCTCACAAGAAGTATCTGGTGTTGATGTCTCTGCTAATTACACGCATGCAATGAATGACTACGGGTTCTTAAAATTCAATCTTGAATGGGCATACCAAAATGAATTTAAGAAAGATGGCCGTGATTATACGGGTGAATATCGTTACCCAGAAAATCGTTGGATATTCAGCACTAACTGGGAAATGGGTGACTTTAATACGAATGTGAATGTGAGTTACATCGGTGAGTTTGAAGATACCCCTGATATCGACTTTGACGGTAACCTAGACTTTGATAGCAACACATCACGCATGGTTGACTCTCAAACACTGGTTGATTTACAAACTGCGTATAACTTCTCAGAAAAATTAAAACTCTCTGTGGGCGTTAATAACGTATTTGACGAAGATCCTCCATTTGCAATTGGTGATGGTGATAGCGACTTATATGGCTATGTATCAAGCGTGCATAACCCTCGTGGACGTTATTTCTATACTAAGCTAACAATGCGCTTTAACTAAACGCATACCAGATAAAACAAAACCCGCCAATTGGCGGGTTTTTTAAATACTTTCAACAAAGGCCTAAATTATAGGTCGCCTTCGTTTTCAGAAAGAAATTTAGCAACACCTTCAGGGCTTGCATCCATACCTTTTTTACCTTCAGTCCAACCTGCTGGACATACTTCACCGTGCTCGCTGTGGAACGCTAGTGCGTCAACCATGCGAAGCATTTCATCAATGTTACGGCCTAATGGTAAATCGTTAACTACTTGGTGACGTACTGTACCTTCTTCGTCGATTAGGAAAGAACCACGGAAAGCAACACCTGCTTCTGGGTGCTCAACGTCGTACGCTTGACAAATTTCGTGCTTAACGTCTGCAACTAGTGCATATTTAACTTGACCAATACCGCCGTCAGCAACAGCAGTGTTACGCCATGCGTTGTGTGAGAATTGTGAATCGATAGAAACACCGATTACTTCAACGCCACGCTTTTGGAACTCTTCAAAACGCTTGTCGAAAGCGATTAACTCTGAAGGACATACGAAAGTGAAGTCTAACGGGTAAAAGAAGATAACTGCTTTTTTACCTTTGATAGTGTCTTTTAGGTTGAAGTTTTCAACGATTTCACCGTTACCAAGAACAGCTGCTGCAGTAAAGTCTGGTGCCTGACGGCCAACTAATACACCCATTTTTATCTCCAAATATTTGAGTTTATTTCCAATTGCCTACGCAATACTCACATATATATGGTTCCGAAAAAACAAAAACCAAGAGTAAGTATCGATATTTAGCAAGATAGTTTAAAGAGGTTACAGGCAAATGAACAATCGAAAAAAACGATATATGCAATCGGAAAAATTGATATAAAAAAGATATGCGCTTTGCCTATCGAATTACCTTATGATGCAGGGTGATTATGAACCCACCTTATTGTTAAATAAATACAAAAAACCCAGCTTAAGGCTGGGTTCTCAAATATAAAAAGGCGCATAACTAAGGGCTGTTAGTCCATAATATCTTCTGGCATATCACCACGGATCTGCTGCCAGATTTCACCCGTTTGATGGCCGTATTTACGCATAAGCGAAATAGCCCCGTCGTGTTCATGACGCTCAGCAAGCGAGGTTAAATCTTTATAAAATTGGCGAGCAAGCTCACGTGTACGCGAATCAGAGAAGTAATGGCAACCGATTTTTGAGTAAAAACCTTTAAAGCCATTTAAGATAAGTACATAGATTCTGTTGTTACCTGCGACAGCAAGTTCATGATGCACTTTGTAATCGTAGTCTGCAAATGCTTGCGCGCTGTCTTCAAGCTGCTCACTTTGCGATAAAATTTCGATCACGCGTTCAGGTGCTAATTTTATTGCAGCACGAGTGTAGATGGCACTAATGTTAGTGCGAGCCGATAGAAGTTGATCAGTAAGCTCTGGCATTTTGTCTTCATCTAGTCGTGCTAACGTCTCTAGAATGTTAAGACCTGAGGTTTCCCAGAAATTATTAACGCGAGTTGGTTTACCATGTTGAATAGTTAACCAGCCATCACGCGCCAAACGCTGTAGTACTTCGCGCAAAGTGGTACGTGTAACACCTATTAACTCTGACAACTCTCGTTCTGCTGGAAGAATTGAGCCAGGCGGAAAGTCACCATTCCAAATAGATTCAACAATGTATTCTTCAGCAAAACCTGCTGGACTTTTCGCTTTAAAAATTCTCATTCAATTTCCACTTGAGTTAGCACATACTTCTATCGCACAAAGCGATCAACCCACTGATTGTACCAGATGCTCTGTAACTAACAAGTAAAGTCCATCCAGTGTACATAAAAATCTAAAGATAATAACGAAATAATTAGCCTAGTATTAATAAACCACACTTAAGTTAATAATTAACAATCGTTATCGTACTTTAGCTATACTAAAATTACACTAACAGCATATTTACTGTTAACGCTAAGTGAATTAACTTATTAGCGTTATCATCCCATCTAATAAGGTACTGCAATGCAGCAACGAGTTCTGCCGGCAATCTTTAAAAACTTTTTAGGGAATTCGCCACAATGGTATAAATACACCATTCTTGCTTTTTTATTGTTAAATCCGATTTTATTTCAATTAAACCCTTATATTGCTGGCTGGGTGCTGGTACTAGAGTTTATTTTTACCCTTGCTATGGCATTAAAATGCTACCCGCTTCAACCCGGTGGACTTCTGGCGATAGAAGCGATGTTTATTGGAATGACTTCAGCGGGTCAGGTTGAACATGAAATAGTTCAAAATGTGGATGTCATCTTACTGTTGATCTTTATGGTTGCGGGCATTTACTTTATGAAAGATCTGTTACTGTATATTTTCACTAAGTTAGTTGTCTCAGTTCGCAGTAAAACAGTGCTGTCGCTGTCTTTTACACTTGCTGCTGCATTCTTATCTGCATTTCTTGATGCCCTGACTGTCATGGCGGTTGTTATTGCCGTTGCAATGGGTTTTTACAGCATTTACCACAAAGTTGCATCGGGGAAAGACTCCAGCAGTGAACATGATATAAACGACGATAATCAAGTGCGTCCTGTCAATCGTCAAGAATTGGAAGAATTTCGGGCATTTTTACGCAATTTGTTGATGCATGCTTCAATAGGCACTGCATTAGGGGGCGTATGCACCATGGTTGGTGAACCGCAAAATTTAATTATTGCAGAACGTGCTGGCTGGTTTTTCGGAGAGTTTTTCTTTCGCATGCTCCCTATCACCTTGCCTGTAATGATTGCAGGTGTAGCGACAACTATTCTACTCGAAAAAACGAAGACATTTGGTTACGGTGCTAAATTGCCAGTTCCTATTCACACCATATTATCTGAGCATGCTAAAAAGCTTGAGAAAAAACGAACAACGCGTGACAAAGTCAATTTGGCTATTCAAGCAGTAATAGCGGTGTGGCTCATCATTGGACTTGCTTTACACTTAGCAACCGTCGGGTTAATTGGTTTATCGGTGATTATTTTTGCCACTGCCAGTGCAGGGATCATTGAAGAGCACCAGTTAGGAAAAGCATTTGAAGAAGCACTCCCCTTTACCGCTCTGCTGTGTGTATTCTTTTCAATTGTTGCAGTAATAATCGACCAACATTTGTTTACGCCGGTTATCAGTTGGGTGCTGACATTTGAAGGACAGTTACAATTGGTGATGTTCTTTATTGCGAATGGATTGCTTTCTATGGTGAGCGATAATGTATTTGTTGGTACAGTTTATATTAATGAAGTCGCTGCCGCGTTAGAGGCGGGGCAAATCAGTCGTGATCAATTTGATTTGTTAGCCGTTGCAATTAATACAGGGACTAACTTGCCTAGTGTGGCGACACCAAATGGTCAAGCTGCATTTTTATTTTTACTCACCTCGACACTCGCCCCCGTGCTCAGGCTTTCTTACGGACGAATGGTCTTTATGGCACTGCCCTATACAATCGTATTGACTGTAGTAGGTTTAAGTATGACGTTATTTAGTTTGTCTGATATGACTGAATTACTCTATCAATGGGGACTTATTCAACACCATTCGGTTGGATTACCTGGCTCATTAGGCGGTCACTAATAAACAGTGTATAGCGAGCAGCAAACAATGTGCTCGCTTTTACTTAAGCGACAGTGTTAATCAAGCACTTTAGCATCATTCGCTTTATTCAATAAGCTACGACTTTGTGTCAAGAAATGTGCCGTTGCATCTGAAAAATACGCTTTAGCTTCTGCAAAGGCATCTATAAGAGCGGCTTTATCACCCGCTTTTAATTTTTCTAATGTTTGCGCAAACGTATCTTGGTAGTTAGCCAATAAGGCTTCGACATCATCAAATTGCGCAAGCATAATATCAGAGTAAAGCTCTGGCGATTGCGCAAATAAACGACCAACCATCATGAGTTCTAGCTGATAAATGGGTGATGAACAACTTCTCAGTTCTGCGAGTGTATGACTTTGTTTTGCTAAAAACTGACCATAAACAAAAGTCGTTAAGTGGCGCATGACCTGGATAATTTGCATTGCTTCATCATGCTTTTTAGCATCCATTTCCACTACCTGACAGCCCCACACTTGTAATTGTGCCAATAATCCTTGCGCAACTTCATGATTACGCCCTTCACATACCACAACAGTCTGCTTTACCCAATGAGATATATCGGGGCCAAACATTGGGTGTAAGCCAACAACAGGGCCTGAATGAGCTGCCATTAATGCTTTTAATGGCTTTTGCTTCACCGAGGTTATATCAACCAATAAACACTCATCATCAAGCGTTGGTAATGCTGCTACTACCTGTTCTAACGCATTGATTGGCACACTCACTAACACCAACTTTGCGCCTGCTAAAATAGCTTCACTATCAGCCTGCTGTTGTTTATCTAAAATACGGACTTCATACCCAGAACGAATAAATTGTTGGGCAAATAATTGCCCCATAGCCCCTTGACCACCCACAATGACAATCGGAGATAGCTGAGGAGCAGAACAGGCCAAGCTCCCTTGCTGATTTTGATACGCTTCTCGCATCATACGACGCAGGATATCTTCAACAAGCTCAGGGTTAACGCCTTGACTCATTGCCTCTTGGCGACGAGCTGCCAGCAAATCGGCTTCACGGTCAGGCGCATGTAATGGCGCCCCTGTTTGCTGCTTAATAGCCCCTATTTGCTCTGTAATACCATTACGCTTTGCTAATAACGCGACTAATTGCGCGTCACATTCATCGATCCCTGCTCTTAATTCTGCTAGCTTATCCACTGTTACCACACCTCAAACCCAAAACGTAAACTAAAATATACAAAAAAGTAAACCTTTTAATACGAAATATAGTACCAGCATAAGCAGCAAAGTACAAAGTCCTTGGGGCTAATCACACGGGGGAAATACGCCAGTTCAAATATTGCTGTACGGGAATTATTGAAAGAGGTGTGAAAAGTAAAATAAGAAGAAGCCAGCTAATTTCAATCCACAATAATGCTTCATCATTTTGAGGGATTAAACCTGTCGCTACCTGCGTTAAAAATGTCTGATTTACAACTGCATGGATGCAGAAGGTAGAGCAATGCAGGAGCTATTGCCGAGAATGACTAAATAACGACATTTTTGCCTTGTTATCAATGACGTTTTATCGCTTCAAAACTGCTCTCTTAATTAAGCGAATTAATACAATAGAAAAATTGTTCCCTTAAAACCAAAACGGGTTGCAACCCGAAGGCTGCAACCCGTTTTTTTTTGCGTTGATAAACAGCGCGTATTAGTTAAGTTTTTCTCTAATACGTGCAGATTTACCAGAACGCTCACGTAGATAGTAAAGCTTCGCACGGCGAACTGCACCGCGACGCTTAACTGTTACGCTGTCGATAAGAGGGCTGTGCGTTTGGAATACACGCTCAACACCTTCACCGCTCGAGATTTTACGAACTGTGAAAGCTGAGTGAAGACCACGATTACGCTTAGCGATTACAACACCTTCAAAGGCCTGTAGACGCTCTTTGTTACCTTCTTTTACACGTACCTGTACAACTACTGTATCACCAGCGCCGAATGCTGGTACGTCTGTTTTAAGCTGCTCTTCTTCAAGCGCTTTAATAATATTTTGGTTTACTTTTGCCATTATATTTCTCACTTTCCTAGGTGTAACTGTCTTCTAGCCACAAGCTTGTTGGTACTCTTGCTCGAATTCTGCAAGAAGTGCCGCTTGCTCCTCAGTCAGAGCTAGGTTATGCAACAAGTCAGGACGACGTAACCAAGTTCTACCTAATGACTGCTTTAAGCGCCATTTAGCAATTTCTTGGTGGTTTCCGCTGAGCAATACAGCAGGCACCTGTTTATCATCCAATGTTTCTGGCCGTGTATAGTGAGGACAATCAAGCAATCCATCCGAAAATGAATCTTGCTCTGCTGACTGATTGTGACCTAGTACACCAGGCACTAATCGCGCAACAGCGTCAATTAATGTCATAGCGGGTAGTTCACCACCACTCAGAATAAAATCACCTATTGACCATTCTTCGTCAACATATGACTCTATGATTCGCTCATCTATACCTTCATAGCGACCGGCAATCAAAATCAGTTTATCGGAGTTGGCTAATTCAGCCGCACCTTGCTGATCTAATTTGCGCCCTTGCGGGGACATATAAATTACTTTTGCACCATCGCCTGCCGCTTTTTTAGCGTCAAGGATGGCTTGTTTCAATGGTTCAACCATCATCAACATGCCGGGACCGCCCCCATAAGGACGATCATCCACGGTTCTATGCTTATCAGTAGCGTAGTCACGTGGATTCCAGCAGTTAAAGTCAATTAAACCATTTTTAACTGCGCGACCTGTTACCCCTTGAGTGGTAATAGCATCAAACATGTCCGGGAAAAGGCTTATCACCCCTACCCATAACGAACTCGTTTGTGACATTAAAACCCTGGGTCCCAGTCTACGGTAATTTCTCTTGCTTCGTGTTTAACTTCTTTAATAACAGAATCTGTTAAAAAAGGAATTAAACGCTCGGCTTGGCCAAATGCATCTTTTTTGTTTGCTTTCACAACCAAAACATCATTTGAACCTGTCTCCATTAGGTCATCAACCGTGCCTAAGTCGTAACCTTTATCGGTTACAACAGACATGCCAATGAGATCTCGCCAATAGAATTCACCTTGCGGTAATTCTGGTAGTTGCGCCGCGTCAACAGAGATTTCAACATTGGTGAAAGCCATTGCTTGGTCTCGATCGTTTACTTGCGCAACTTTAGCGATAAAGCCTTTGTTGTGGCGACGCCAGTCGACCACCTCTAAGGTCTGCCATTTACCTTGTTGCCCTATCAACCATGGGCTGAAATCGAAGATCCCTTCGGGATCATCAGTAAATGAATGCACCTTAAGCCAGCCCTTTATACCATAGGGGGCGCCGAGCTTTCCTACAACAATTATCGAGGTGTTCTCTTGACTCATGGTTACACTTACGCCTATTAAGCCGCTTTACGAGCGTCTTTAACTAATTTAGCTACGCGATCTGAAAGAGATGCGCCTTGACCTACCCAGTGTTCAACACGAGATAAATCTAAACGTACTTTTTCTTCCTGACCAGAAGCGATTGGGTTAAAGAAACCTACTTTCTCGATGAAGCGACCGTCACGCGAGAAACGGCTATCCGCAACCACAATTTGATAGAAAGGGCGTTTTTTAGCGCCACCACGTTGCAAACGAATAGTTACCATACCGTCCTCTAAATAGATTGACTGTTTTCATTAATAAGATTTACTCCCCAGTACGGGGAGCTGGGGAATTGTACGAGTTTTTTGCAACATTGCAAGTAAGAAGTGATGCAAAATGTAAGTTTAGTTGATTAAACACTGATCTGTGCGTTAAATCTTACATTTGCGCCTAAGTTCGGCATAATTTATCCATTAAAAAAGGAGCTATTTGCTCCTTTTTTACACGAAACGGACTTTTTGAAAATTAAAACTTAGGTCCGCCACCCATCATACCTGGTGGTAACATCCCTTTCATGCCGCGCATCATTTTCATCATGCCGCCTTTACCTTTCATTTTCTTCATCATCTTTTGCATCTGCGTAAATTGCTTAAGCAATTTATTGATTTCTTGTACTTGAGTACCAGAACCCGCTGCAATACGTTTTTTACGTGAGCCTTTAATGATTTCAGGGCGGGCGCGTTCTTTTGGCGTCATTGAGTTAATAATCGCCTCCATTTGCACAAATGTTTTATCACCCATTTGCCCTTTTACTGCATCGGGTAAATTTTGCATACCTGGCAATTTATCAAGCATCGACATCATACCGCCCATGTTTTTCATTTGGCGCAGCTGCTCAGCAAAATCATCAAGTGTAAAGCCATCGCCTTTAAATACTTTTTCAGCAACTTTAGCGGCTTTCTCCTTGTCGACTTTCATTTCGACTTCTTCGATCAATGAAAGTACATCACCCATGCCTAGAATACGCGACGCTATACGGTCAGGATGGAATGGTTCAAGAGCATCGGTGCGCTCACCCACACCCATGAACTTAATCGGCTTACCGGTGATATGGCGAATAGATAAAGCAGCACCACCACGGGCATCACCATCAGTTTTCGTTAGAATCACACCACTGAGTGGTAATGCTTCATCAAACGCTTTTGCTGTATTTGCAGCATCTTGACCTGTCATTGCGTCAACAACAAATAAGGTCTCAATAGGATTAATCGCACTGTGTAGTGCCTTGATTTCATCCATCATGTCGCTGTCAACGTGCAAACGGCCCGCTGTATCAACTAAAACAACGTCAATAAACTTTTTCTTCGCGTGGGCAATCGCATTACTGGCAATATCAACAGGCTTTTGCGAAATATCACTTGGGAAAAACTCAACCCCTACTTCAGTAGCTAGAGTTTCAAGCTGTTTGATTGCCGCAGGACGATATACGTCAGCACTCACCACAAGCACAGATTTCTTTTTGCGTTCTTTTAAGAACTTAGCAAGTTTACCCACACTGGTCGTTTTACCGGCACCTTGTAAACCCGCCATCATCACAACTGCTGGCGGCTGCGCATTCAGGCTTAGCTCTTCATTAGCTTCGCCCATGGCTTTTTCAAGCTCTTCACGAACGATTTTAATGAACACTTGGCCTGGACTTAAGCTTTTAGTTACTTCAACGCCAACTGCGCGTTCTTTAACTTGCTTAACAAAATCACGAACAACGGGTAACGCAACATCCGCTTCCAAAAATGCCATGCGGACTTCACGTAATGTATCTTTAATATTGTCTTCAGTTAAGCGTCCGCGGCCACTGATATTTTTTAAGGTTTTACCTAAGCGTTCTTGGAGATTCTCAAACATGTAAAGGTTCCGATAAAACGTGTTTCACCTGTAAAGCGCGCAAAAAACACAATTTAAGTTGCAATACAGGCAATATTAAATTTCAATTCCTAGCAGTATACCGTAAATGGTGGTCGACAATACAGTGTTCAAGTGCGCTGTTTGAGTTTCTTTTTACAAACTCTATGCTTTTGCCTTGCTATAAAATACAATGGCATCAATGAGACAAGGATTTATTGATATAAATTAAGTGGCCAAAACACGATGATTATTAGTTTAACTATTATTGCTAGTTTGTTTTATGTGTTAGCAACGTCGCATGTGCTTTCACGCCTTTTTCACAAACAAGGCCCAAGCCAAAAGCTCACGGTGATTTTAAGCACCGTAGCAATCCTTGCACATATGTTATTACTGGTGAATTCTGTTTTTCGAGCAGACGGCCAAGATTTAAGCATTGTTAATGTGGCACTTTTAACCTGCTGGGTCATTGTGGTGTCTGTCACGGCGGTGTCGCTTAAGTTTCCTGCAACGTTGCTATTGCCTGTTGTTTATGGCTTTGCAGCTATTTTAACGCTTGCTAGCCTATTTATACCGCATCATGTGATTATTCATACCATTGATGTAGAACTAGGCTTAGTGACACATATCTCGCTATCTTTGCTAGCTTATTGCGTACTTATTATCGCGACTTTATACGCTATACAATTTTACTTTATTGATAAGCGCTTAAAGCGTAAAGATTTAGCCATTGTGCACAGCCATTTACCCCCGCTAATGGTGGTCGAGCGTCAGCTCTACCAACTATTAACTTTAGGCACTATTTTACTCACCTTCGCACTTCTGTCTGGTTTTATATTCTTAGACGGTATGTTTGCCAGTGAGTTTATCCATAAAACGGTTTTATCATTGATTGCGTGGCTTATTTTCACGGTTGTTACGCTTGGTCACTTACGCCAAGGTTGGCGAGGAAAACCCGTGGTATTTTCGATCATGATAGCTGCATTTATCCTATCACTTGCTTATTTTGGCAGCCGTTTCATTCAAGAAGTGATACTAAATAAGTTTTAACTTGACTCAGCAAGCTCTCTCTAGCTTAATATGCATTGGTTTATAAAAAAAGGATCCATCGTTGGACGACATATCGACTAGTACCCTGTTTATCGTATTGGGATTATTGATACTTATTTCTGCTTATTTTTCGGGTTCTGAAACCGGAATTATGTCAATTAACCGTATTCGTTTACGCCATCTTGCGAAAGAAAACCATCGCGCAGCGAAACGCGTCAGTAAACTCTTAAGTCGCCCAGACAGACTTATTGGTCTGATCTTGATTGGTAACAACCTAGTTAATATCGCTGCAGCACAGGTTGCGACGATTATTGGTATTCGCTTATACGGTGACGTTGGCTTGGCTATTGCGACAGGTGCTCTGACTTTAGTGGTGTTAATTTTTGCTGAAGTTACACCAAAAACGCTCGCGGCTCTTTACCCTGAAAAAGTCGCGTTTCCTAGCTCTATCGTGCTTAAAGGCTTGCTTAAAATACTCTTCCCGTTCGTTGTAATGGTAAACTGGCTGACCAATGGTATGTTACGTTTATTTGGTATTACGACCGCGCAAATCGAGGAGCACAGCTTAAGTAAAGAAGAATTAAAAACCGTGGTTAATGAATCGGGTGCCTTATTGCCTGCACGTCACCAAAGCATGCTGACGTCTATCTTAGATTTAGAGCAAGTGACCGTCGAAGACATCATGATCCCACGCAACGAAATTGTCGCCATTGATATTAATGACGATTGGAAACTAATCAGTCGCCAACTAACACATGCACAGCATACTCGCGTATTACTTTATCGCGATCAAATTGATGATGCGGTTGGTTTTATTCACTCACGTGATGCACTTCGTCTATTGACGAAAGAGCAGTTTGATAAACCATCATTACTGCGTGCGGTCCGCGAGATTTACTTTATCCCTGAAGGTACCTCGCTGAACACACAGCTTTTGAAATTCCAACAATCAAAAGAACGAATTGGTTTAGTGGTTGATGAATACGGTGATATTCAAGGCCTTGTAACTCTTGAAGACATTCTTGAAGAAGTGGTAGGTGATTTCACCACAACGCAAACACGTACTCCAAGTGAAGAAGTGACAACTCAAGATGATGGCACAGTGCTTGTTGATGGTGGTGCAAACATCCGTGATCTAAATAAAGAGATGGGGTGGGAATTACCTATCGATGGCCCTAAAACCTTGAGTGGCTTAATTGTTGAATACCTTGAAGATATCCCAGATTCGAATTTAAGCCTACGAATAGCAGGCTACCCAATAGAAGTATTGGAAGTGAAAGAGAATATGGTAAAACTGGTGAAAGTTATTCCCAGTAAACGAACTGAATAACAGATAAGGAGTAGCTTGCTACTCCTTTTTTTATAGCTTATTTCATAATTCTACCCCGAAGTTTCCTATTTCATACCTATAAACACACATTAAGCTGCTAATTCGTCTACTATGGCTTGCATATTTTAACGTCTCGTTACATGGAGCAAAAATGGACGAAATATCGATCGAAAAAGTATATAACCAAGCAATTGAGCTACTCATGACGTATGGACCAAAGTTTATTTTAGCGATTTTGGTGCTTGTTATTGGTTGGTGGCTAATTGGCAGAATTGCCAAGATGACCGAAAAATCAATGTATAAAGTAAAGTTTGAAGCAGGCCTGACACACTTTCTAGTGTCGTTTATTTCTGTCATTCTGAAGATACTATTACTTATTTCTGTCGCCTCAATGATTGGCATAGAAACCACCTCATTCATCGCAATGCTCGGTGCTGCAGGTTTAGCTGTGGGTATGGCATTGCAAGGCAGTCTGGCTAATTTTGCAGGTGGTGTGCTGATCTTATTCTTTAAACCTTTTAAAGTGGGCGATGTTATTGAAGCACAAGGTTACATGGGGAAAGTCGTTGAAATTCAGATTTTCGTCACTATTTTGCTTACCTACGATAATGAAAAAATAATCATCCCGAATGGGGCCCTGTCAAACGGCTGCGTGAAGAATAAGTTTGCGGAAGCCACTCGCCGTGTCGACATTGAATTTGGTATTAGCTATGGCGATGACGTTCATAAAGCCCGTGAAGTACTTCTGAATGTCCTTAATGACTACGAATTAGTGCTTAAAGACCAAGAAGCGAAGAAACCTGTTGTGCATGTTAGTCAACATGGTGACAGCCACATTGGTATGCTCGTTTGGGCATGGGTTGATTCTGATAACTATTGGCCTGTGTATTTTGGCCTCTATGAAAAAGTGAAAATTGCTTTCGATGCAGCAGATATCACTATCCCATTCCCGCAGCGCGATGTGCATATTCACCAATTTCCTGGCAAGTAATCACATGCACAAGTGTACCTAACAGTAACAGAGTGGGTACTCTTTAATGTTATAGTGCAATTTAATGTTATAGTGCAATTGAATGCAATAAAAAAGCCCGTAGTTACGGGCTTTTTTATCTTTGTACCTGTTTAACCAAATAAGCGCTCAAACCAGTTTTTATCAAGCTCATCTTCACACTGTTTAAGCTGAGCACCATACCGGCTCGCACGGTGTTTTACTTTATTAGCTACACTCATTAACCACTTTTTGCTTTTGTAGGTACCGCGCTTATACCCGCCCCACCCTTCGTGGTAATTTAGGTATTGTGCGTAAGCATCCCACTTTGATACACCATTCACTTTATGTGTTTTATAAACAAACCAAGCCATAAAATCGATGGCATCATCAAAGTCATCTCTGTCAGCGCCACTGTTGCCGGTTTCACGAATATAGTCTGACCACGTAGGTGTTTTTGCTTGCGAGTAACCATAGGCAGAGCTTGCTCGGCCGATAGGAATGATCCATAAAAAGTATTCCATCGGTGGAGCGGCATCATGACGGAATGAACTTTCTTGATACATCATGCTCATCAGCACATGTTTTGGCGAGCCCCACTTTTCTTGTGCATCACGTGCATCATAATACCAATCAGGTTTTTCTTCGAAAATCTTACAAATATCATGCGGTTGCTCTGGTGGAGCCGTGGCACAACCCGCCATAGAAGCGACCAGCGATAAAATAATTAAATTTTTTTTCATTTTTTTTAATATCTCGCTGAACTTTTTCTTATTGAGTCAGTCTGACTTTATGAATGCAGCAGTATAGCATTGTTTCATCCCTGAAGAATCTTTGACGCAGCCAACCTAGGCTGCGTTTTTTTATGCCTAAAAGCCGCTAAGCTTTAGCAAAGTAATCATTTAAAAAGGCCGTAAAAGATAGCGTATCTGCTGCTTTTACTTCACGCTCTTTTGCAATCGAATTGACGGCTTGTTCCCTTAAAAAAGCCGGATCGTAATACTGATAATCCGCGGCTAAATGATTTTCTTTATATTGCTGTGCAAGTGCTAAAGCAAACTGGCCGTTATCTTGGTTTTCTTTTGCAAGTGTTGCAACATAACGCCCTGAAAACGTTTTACTTGACTCAGTTACCCAGCTCGACAGCTCATGAATTGTTTCGCTGTAGTAACTTACGCCATACGCACTGTCCATATAACGCGCAACAGGGATTAGACTCTCAAAAATAGTCGATGCCCAATCAACCAAGCTAACTGCTTCACCTTGTTTTGTTAATTGTAATTCAGGGTTACGCCCTTCATTAACTACCGCATCAAGGTTCTGTGTGCTTAACTGTTGCTCTTGCCAATCCATTGTTGGAGATTCGCTTAAAAGACAATACGTTAAAAAGACATCGAGGAAACGGATTTGCTGTAAATCGATCCCTGTTTCACTGAATGGATTTACATCAAGTGCACGCACTTCTATGTACTCAATGCCCCCTCGTAATAGGGCATCTGTCGGTGTTTCGCCTGATGTAGCATTACGTTTTGGTCGAATTGGCGAGTAAAACTCATTTTCTATCTGTAAGATATTTTTATTAAGCTGCTTTGGTTCAGCACGGGTATAGTCGTCAATATGACCGTAAATATCAGAAGGCGTATGAATGGCAGCTTTCAAACCTGCTACGTATTCCTCAAGCGAGTTATACATCACTCGCAACGATGATTGAGCGCTGTTTGTGTAACCTAAATTACCTAATCGCAGTGCGGTGCCAACCTCAAGGTACAATGTGCCTTTGCCCAACTTTTTAAATGGCAGATCAGTTTCTCGCCCTTGTAAAAATGAGCTACATAATGCAGGTGACGCACCAAATAAGTAACTTATTAACCAAAGCTCACGCTTAAAGTTTCGAATAAGCCCCAGATAACCATCTGAAATAAAGGTGCTAAGTGGTTGCTCACTGGCACTCAACGCGTGCAAGCTCTGCCATAACTCATCAGGAAAAGAGATATTAAAATGCACACCAGCAATAGCTTGCATCATGCTGCCATACCGATTCTTTAACCCTTCTCGGTACAACGTTTTCATGCGCCCTATGTTTGAGTCACCAAACTGAGCCAGCACAATGTCATCTTGATTATCAATAAAGCATGGCATGCTGATAGGCCATAGCAGCTCATCATCCATCTGTGACAAGGTAAACTTTTGCAAATCTTTAAGCTGCGCTAATGTTTGCTCAGCCGATGTGCTAACAGGCGTAATGAATTCTAATAAAGACTCAGAAAAATCAGTGGTGATATGGTCATTGGTTAAAGCGCTTCCCACTCCTTGTGGATGACCCTGTTTTGAGATAACACCATTTGGTTTAATCCTTAATGCTTCTCGCTCGATGCCACGTTTAATCCCATTTATTGCGTGTGGAAAATGTGCTTTTAACGCTTCTAGCGTTTTATTTAAATTATGTTTTATCAAAAATGCTTCCTCGAGCCGCGTGGCTTTAATCCTAAGTGTATGGGGGCAAAAAATAAATACTCAAGAGTAAATAGTTGTTTGATTTTATGCTCCGTCACTCATAGCTCATCTTGCCATTGTGAATACTATTATACAATTGGTTTGAGGGCACTTCATTGATGCTAAATTGCTTCATCACCCCCATCAGGAAGACCGATTATTTTTGACATTCATTTCATGCAATACAAAAGGGTTAGTTTAAGCATAATTTATCAGACAAGTTATTGTTTTAGATCAAGGGATGAATAAAATTTCTAAAACTTTAGCAGTAATCAGCTTGTCCCCTCTTCCCTTACATTTTTCTGAGATTATAATCCGCACACCGTAACAAAGTATATTTCAAGGACTCATATGCGTCGTGGGCAAGAAATCATTAATCAAGAAGTGACATACTCTGAACAACAGGAGCTTGTCTCGACAACCGATTTACGTGGGGTAATTACCTACGTAAACACAGAATTTTGTAACATAGCGGGCTATACCGAAGATGAGCTATTAGGTAAAAACCATAACATAGTGCGCCACCCTGATATGCCTAAAGCCGCATTTAAAGAAATGTGGGAAAAGCTTAAACAAGGCCACTCTTGGCGAGGCATGGTAAAAAACCGCTGTAAAGATGGACGTTATTATTGGGTTGATGCCTTTGTCACACCCATTTACGAACATGGACAATTAGTCGGCTATCAATCAGTGCGTACAAAACCCTCTGAACACTTGAAAACACGCGCTACGGCTTTGTATCAAAAGATTAATGATGGCAAATCAATCGCCTCGTTTCGCGAAAATGTGTCACTAAGACAAATAGTGTCTTTGATTATTATTCTTGCGGGGGTTATTGCACTTGGTTTAACCACATCGTTGATGGCTGTATTAGCGACACTTGCCATTATTTTACTGCTTGCTGCGCTTAATTATGATGAGTTAATAGTGACTCCTTCAGCACTTAAATCACAGCGTGCAGAGTTTGATTCTGTGTCACGCTATGTGTATTGCGGTGCACACCCATTTAGTATTGCGCAATATAACCAGCAGATGCTATTTGCAAAATTACGAACAGTGCTGGGTCGCGTTAAAGACTCGACCTACTCCTTTAAGAATATCGCTACAAACTTAGATACGCAGTCATCGCTTACTGAGCAGGGTATAGCGGCACAAGGTCAGCGTTTAGGTGATATTGCGACTGCAATGACACAAATGAGCGCAACCATTGGTGAAATATCAGCAAATACGCACCATACAGCTGAAAAAGTAAATGATACATACCAAAGCTGTACAGATATCAAACTGCATATTGAAGACAATAGCGCGATGGTATCAGACCTTGCTAACCAAGTTGAACAAGCAGCAACAACCGCTAATTCATTAGCCAGTGAAGCCGATAAAATCGGCCAAGTGATGACTGAAATTGAAGGTATAGCTGAGCAAACAAACTTACTTGCCTTAAACGCCGCAATTGAAGCTGCCCGTGCAGGTGATCATGGTCGAGGTTTTGCTGTCGTTGCCGATGAAGTGCGTGCACTTTCTTCACGAACACAGAATGCCACTGCGCAAATTCATAGTTCAATTAAAGAAATTCAAGATACATTATTTAGTTGGTCTAAAGTAATGCAGTCAACTAAACAACAAGCTGATAGTTGTGTTGAAACAACCACACATACTCAAGCTGAGCTTGCGAGTATATTCGCACAGATAAATGAAATTTCTGGTTTGGCGACCGAAATCTCTACCGCAGCCGAAGAGCAACAAGTTGTCAGTGCAGATATACGTGAAAACGTTGAAAGTATTAAAGGACACAGCGAAGAGAACTTAAAGCTCAGCTATAACGTAGCTAAAGATGCCGCAGGACTCGTTGAGGGGTCGCGCAAAGTAAACGATATGCTATTAACGTTTAAAGTTTAGTGTTTCTTAAATAAGCGATTTATTTAAATTGTTTAATCAAACACAAAAGCCGCATCATTTGATGCGGCTTCTTTATTTGCCGATATTAACGGGTTGAAAAAACCAACCCGTTTTCATCTGCATCAATATGGATAATAGCGCCAGGTAGGTATTCACCTCCAAGCAAGCGCTGCGCTAGCGGGTTTTCTATGGTGTGTTGAATTGCACGTTTTAACGGTCGTGCACCATAGACAGGATCAAAACCACTTTGTGCTATACGGTCAAGGGCAGCATCAGTTACCTCAAGAAGATAGCCTTTTTCGGTTAAGCGTTCACGCAGTTTACCTAACTGAATATCGGCAATTTCTTTAATATGATCATTCGCAAGTGGATGGAATACCACCGTTTCATCAATCCGGTTTATAAACTCGGGTCTAAATTGGCTTACCAACACTCCCATCACTTTCTCTTTTAGCGTTGCATAGTCGTTCGAACCAGCTTGCTCTTGGATGATGTCTGATCCTAAGTTTGAGGTCATAATGATCACCGTATTTTTAAAATCAACGGTACGACCTTGTCCATCAGTTAAACGGCCATCATCAAGCACTTGTAAAAGTATATTGAACACGTCGGGGTGCGCTTTTTCTACTTCATCAAGTAAAATAACAGAGTATGGACGACGACGAACAGCTTCTGTTAAATAGCCACCTTCTTCATATCCAACGTAACCCGGCGGTGCTCCCACTAAGCGTGCTACTGAGTGTTTCTCCATAAACTCAGACATATCAATGCGCACCATGGCATCTTCAGTGTCAAACATAAAACTTGCAAGCGCTTTAGTAAGCTCTGTTTTACCTACCCCTGTTGGGCCTAAGAATAAAAAAGAACCTATTGGGCGATTTGGATCAGCAAGCCCTGCACGTGACCGACGAATCGCATTCGCTACAGCAACCACGGCTTCATCTTGGCCAATGACTTTGTGATGAAGTTGATCTTCCATTTGCAGTAGTTTTTCTCGCTCGCCTTGCAGCATTTTAGAGACGGGTATACCTGTCCAGCGCGATAAAATTTCTGCAATTTCATCTTCACCAACTTGGTTTTTAAGTAAGCTCATTTCTTGCATTTCTGCTTGCGATGCAAGATCTAACTTGCGTTCAAGTTCAGGAATACGGCCATACTGTAATTCAGACATCCGTTGTAAATCACTTGCTCGGCGCGCGACTTCTAAGTCTAAACGAGCTTGTTCAAGCTCCGCTTTAATCACTTGTGTGCCTTGCAAAGAAGCTTTTTCGGCATTCCATACTTCATCAAGCTCACGATACTGCACTTCAAGTTCAGCTATTAGCTCTTGCATTTCAGTACGACGCTTTTGACTTGCTTCATCTTTTTCTTTGGCAAGTGCATTATCTTCGAGTTTTAACTGAATAATACGACGCTCAAGTTTATCAAGTGACTCTGGTTTAGAGTCAATTTGTAAACGAATTGACGAGCCCGCTTCATCAATCAAATCAATCGCTTTATCGGGTAACTGACGATCGCTAATGTAACGGTGCGATAGCTGCGCCGCTGCAACAATTGCCGGATCGGTAATATCAACAGAGTGATGTAGCTCGTAACGCTCTTTTAAACCACGAAGAATCGCGATGGTGTCTTCTACCGATGGCTCTGCTACGAATACCTTTTGAAAGCGACGTTCAAGTGCTGCATCTTTTTCAATGTATTGGCGATACTCGTCAAGCGTTGTGGCTCCCACACAGTGAAGCTCACCACGTGCAAGAGCGGGTTTTAACATGTTTCCTGCATCCATCGCACCATCCGTTTTACCTGCACCAACCATGGTATGAATTTCATCAATAAAGAGGATTACTTGGCCCTCTTCTTTGGCTAATTCATTTAAAACTGATTTTAAACGCTCTTCAAACTCACCACGGTACTTAGCACCCGCAACTAATGCCCCTAAATCAAGCGACAACACGCGTTTGCTCTTGAGCCCTTCGGGTACCTCACCATTAATAATACGTTGTGCTAAGCCTTCAGCAATGGCTGTTTTACCCACGCCTGGCTCACCAATTAACACGGGGTTGTTCTTCGTACGACGTTGTAAAACCTGAATGGTACGGCGTATTTCGTCATCGCGGCCAATCACAGGATCAAGCTTACCTTGCTCGGCACGCTCAGTAAGGTCGATGGTGAATTTTTTTAATGCCTGACGGGTTTCTTCCGCATTCGGGTCATCCACTTTTTGACCGCCACGAATAGCCTCTATGGCCGCTTCAATTTTTGTTGAAGTAATATTGAGCGCTTTAAATATATCTCCTAGCGGGCCTTTATCATCGCACGCAGCAAGTACAAAAAGTTCACTCGATATATATTTATCTTTACGCTTTTGAGCATATTTATCACATAAGTTAATTAACGAAACCATATTATTCGATAGCTGTACGTCGCCACCAACGCCTTCTACTTTAAAAAGCTTTTCGATTTCTTGTGATAATTTTGTATTTAACTCGTCTGCACTCACGCCAGCTTGCGCAAGGAGTGCACGAACACTAGAGCCACTTTGCTGAAGTAATGAATACATTAAGTGCACGGGTTCAATAAATTGATGATCGCGCCCAAGTGCTAATGACTGCGCATCTGAAAGCGCAGATTGAAATTTACTTGTAAATCTATCTAAACGCATGAAGGTTTACCTATTAAAAAAACTAATTGCTTAATTAATGGGTATGATATGTAGTTTGTTCAAGTAAGAGATGAAAATTTAATCACTAAAAAGTGCGATTATTTGCGCCAGATCAAGCTTGCCATTCGCCCTGTTTGACCATCTCGTCGATACGAAAAAAATAATGATGGCTGTGAGTAGGTGCAATACTCTGCGCCATAAATACCCACAACACCAAGCTGACTGAGTTGCTGCTTGGCAAGTAAATAAATATCCGCTAAGTATTTTTCACCTTGGGCAGTAAACGCATGCTGATGAATCTGGTTTTGATCGCAAAAACAATCTTTAACATCCTGCCCGACTTCAAACTGCAAAGCCCCGATAGCAGGACCAAACCAGGCAATGATGTCAGCAGGCTCAGCCTTAAACTTACTCAGTGTGTTGGCAAGAATTCCCTTCGCTAATCCGCGCCACCCACCATGAACCGCAGCAACTTCATCCCCTGACGTTGAACACAATAGCACGGGTAAACAATCGGCCGTCATGATGGCAAGCGGTTGCTGCTTTAGGCGAGTATAAAGTGCATCTGCGCTACTTACTGAATGAATATCAACGCGTTCATCAACCACCACCACATCCGCACTATGTACTTGATTTAACCACACAGCAGGGCTTGGCAATTGCCTCGTTAAAGCAGTGCGATTTGTCTGCACAGCTTGCTCATCATCACCAACATGAAACCCTACATTAAAGCTATTAAACGGCGCCTTAGATACCCCGTTTTCACGAGTTGTACTGAGGGCTCCAATAGTGTCAGGGGCAGTCCATGTTGGCGTAATCATAGTGTTTAATACTCAATATTTGGATTGGCTTTCGTATCAGCTCGCAATGCTTCTGTCATAGCGGCCATATCGTCTGGAATAGGTGCCTGCCATGTCATTAACTCACCTGTAATAGGGTGCGCAATTGACAATTTAACCGCATGCAATGCCTGACGTTTAAAGTCTCTCAGCATTTGAAATAGCTCTGGCGTTGCGCCTTTCGGTGGACGTGGGCGCCCGCCATATAACTGATCACCAACCAGTGGATGGTTTAAATACGCCATGTGCACACGAATTTGGTGAGTACGGCCAGTTTCTAGGCGTAAACGTAAGCGTGTGTGTGCACGAAACTTTTCAGCAACACGGTAATGAGTCACCGCAGGTTTGCCCATTTCATGAACAGCCATGTGAGTACGTTTTGTTGCATGGCGGCCAATTGGCTTTTCAATCATACCGCCTGCCGTCATAGTGCCATTACAAATTGCTTCATATTCACGTGTGAAGTTTTCACGCTTTTGCAGTGCAGACACTAAGTGCGTTTGCGCAGGAATTGTTTTTGCTACCACCATTAAACCTGTGGTGTCTTTATCAAGACGGTGCACGATACCTGCACGCGGCACGTTAATTATATCGGGGTAATGATGAAGCAAGGCATTCAATACTGTACCGTCTGGATTACCAGCCCCTGGGTGTACCACTAATCCCATCGGTTTATTGATTACTAATATATCATCGTCTTCATAAACGATGTTTAATTTGATATTTTGTGCCTCGTACTCGCGCGGTGCTTCAATGGTTGTTTCAACACTGACCAGTTCACCACCGAGTAATTTTTCACGCGGGGTGTTTAATATTTCACCATTCACGGTGATTTTATCATCCAAAATCCACGTTTTTATACGTGAACGAGAATAATCAGGGAACAATTGCGCCAATACTTGGTCTAGACGTTTACCGCCAAGGTCAATTGGAACCTCGGCTTGGAGAGAAATTTGCTCTGACATTAGTAACTTTACCCAATTTACCAGTGCAAGCTTTGCTCGACTGGGTTAGAATCGCTTTAATTAGCATTGTATGTATAGTTTACTCGGTTTTCCTCACTTGGCCTAGCCGAAGACATCGAAGGTAATAAATAAAATGATAAATAAAATAGGGAAACGTGCGTTCGCCATTGTTTTTTCAGTTTCATTACTTGGCCTAGGAGCCTGTTCATCTGCTCCTGATCAAGAAGATATTCAACGCGTTCCGAATAAATCTGCACAAGCTTTATATGAAGATGCGAAACAAACGTTAGATTCGGGCCTTTATGCACGAGCTATTGAGTTATTAAGCGCTATTGATTCACGCTATCCATTTGGTCCACTATCAAAACAAGTACAAATGGATCTCGTGTATGCACATTATCAAGCAGGCAATACTGAACAAGCTCTCGCAACAATTGACCGTTTCATTCGTTTAAACCCAAATCACAAAGATTTAGATTACATGTACTACATGCGTGGCTTGGTTAATATCAAAGCAGACAAAAACGCATTCCAAGAATACTTTGGTGTAGACCGTGCGGATAGAGATGCAAATCGCACTCGGGTTGCATTTACCGATTTATCAACCTTACTGAAACGTTTCCCAAATAGCGTTTATGCGCCAGAAGCGAAAAAACGTTTAGTATGGTTACTTAACAAAATGGCGCGTTATGAACTAAAAGTAGCAGAGTACTATTACGAGCGTGAAGCTTATCTTGCCGCTGCAAACCGAGGTAAATATGTCGTTGAACACTACTCGCAAAGCAGTTATCTAGATCAAGCATTAGAGATCATGGAGAAAAGCTACGAGAAGCTAGGTTTACCTGGGCTAAGTGCGCATGCTAAAGAAACGCGCGAAGCAAATAAGCGTAAATAACCTAAGCGCTGAATAAGCATTAAAAAGGCGCCAAATTTGGCGCCTTTTTTACAGTGTGTGTGACTGCTATTTCGTTAAATTGCGTCTTCATCTTCTTCTGCGGTACGAATACGCACAACACGCTCAACATCTGTGACAAATATTTTACCATCACCAATTTTGCCCGTTTGTGACGTTTTAACAATCACATCAATGGCTCTATCTACGTCTTCATCACTTAGTACAATATCTAGTTTTACCTTGGGTAAAAAATCAACCATGTATTCAGCACCGCGATAAAGTTCTGTGTGCCCCTTTTGACGGCCAAAACCTTTAACTTCACTAACCGTCATCCCGGTGATGCCTACCTCTGATAATGCTTCTCGAACATCATCAAGCTTGAATGGTTTAATAATTGCTTCGATTTTTTTCATTTTAAGGCTACTTATTATTTCTTGATTGCCTCGATTTTAGACAATACGGCTCTCTATAGCAAACAAAGCTATGAAATACGGTGATAAAATCAACAATCATGATATTATTAAATAAAGTATTAAAAGTAGAGACAACAATGAAATCATTACAAAAGGGCTTTACACTCCTCGAACTGATGGTCACCATTGCAATCGTGGGCATTGTGGCTGCCATAGCACTGTGGGATAGCTCTGATTTGCTAGAAAATGACCGCGCCGAAAGCTACTTACAAGAATTAAAGCGCAGTATTAGCTTTGCACGGGCAAAAGCCACCAGTAGCGATGCAATTGTTGTAGTCTGTAGTGGAGCAACAGCTAATATTGAGAGTAATACAGAAATGAATTGCTCTAATGATTGGGACCAAGGCACGGTCTTTGTATTTTTTGATTCAGATCAGAATGGCAGTTATAACCCTGCTAATGGCGATACCACTTTGAGAGTCCTCCAAGAAATCCCTAAAACGAGTAAACTGAGTTTCAGTGGCAATAACGCACTTATCTTTGATACTAGCGGTATGATCACCTCTGATCCAGGTACCTTTACTTTTTGTCCTTCTGGCGCAAATGATAACAACAAAGCATTGCAGGTATTTAAATCTGGCACTGCTTTATACCTAGGTGATACAACAAATACCTGTGATTAAGCCCCATAATTTGACACCATTTTAGGTCCAGCTATAGTTAATTAAACTGTCACAATTTGGAGTCTTCACGGATGGAGACCTTAAACACGTTGCACCATAGAAATGGTGCAACACTCATTGAAAGCTTAGTGGTGCTATCAATAGTCGCAATACTTATGAATATTGCGCTGTTTGAATATAAGCCTTATCTAGCTAAAAGTCGCCTAGAAAACCGCACTCACTTAGTTAAACGCGCATTAAGCGTAAGCCGCCATAACGCAAAAACCCACAGCACATACGTTACTTTTTGTGGGCTACAAGAAAATCAATGCAATCGAGAGCATTGGCACAAAGCACTCACCGTATTTGTCGACAGGGGCGATATTGGAGTGCTTGATGAAGGTGATACTATTATTTGGGAACTTGAAGCAGTCGATAAACTTGATATGCTAACTTACCCCCGCCATTCAATCACATTTCGTTCAGATGGCATGCCTGTGGGATTTAATAATGGCACCTTTGTGTACTGCCCTGAATACAAAATAGCAAGCCTTAAAGGGCTTGCTATTTCAATAAGCTCTATTGGGCGTACTCGGCTAAAAGACACCAACAAATGCCAATCCTGATATTTCAATTATTCAATGAGGGATTACTTACCCCAGCAGGTGCTCGCACTCGCAGAGCCCGTTGAGGTTTTTAATCCTGTATCTGAAATAGTTAATGTTGCACATTCACCATCTTGCAAAACGGGTCCTGCTGCAGGTGTGGCAGTAAACGCGAATGTACCGGCACTGTTATCGACAACAACTGAAATTTTATAAAAATTATTCTCAGTTGTAGCACTGACCCCTAAGTTAGCCAAAGTTGTTGTATACTGCCTGTTATCGACAAAGAACTGCTCTTGCTTATTGGCAGCATCAAGTAATGCAGTAATGGCTTCTGTTCTGGCAGTGCGTTTAACATGCTCAAAGTAACTTGGTAACGCAATACTGGCTATAATGCCTAAAATTGCCACGGTAATCATCAGTTCGATTAAGGTAAACCCTTTTACTTTATTAGTTACTCTTGTCATTTACTTCTCGCTTATAAATATAGGTTTGCTGTGTTTTAAAACCAAAACCAATCGGAGTTGCATCATTAACCAGTTGTATTTTTCCATCTTTAACCGTTAAACCCGGACCTTGTATTTCTTTCACTTTAAAGGGGTTTTGCTCGCCTTTAAGACCTGGTCCTATGGTTAAGAACTGACTCATCTCTTTGACTTTTTCGTCTGTATCCTTAATCTCATCTGGGTTATCAGCATCCGGGCTTCCATCACAAAAACCATTGTTATTACTATCAACACAGCTATCACCAACACCGAAATAAAGCTGAGGTGTATCAGGTACATCATTTGAGGTCGTAAATTTTAGACTATCATACACTTTTGTACCGTAGTGTAAGTGGAACGCATATAATCCCCCTGAGCCTCCCGTTAATGAACACTGATTCGCTGTTTCTGTTGAAGAAGCGGGTGCGTAACTGGTGAAATAAGCGACTCCTCCAATAACCGTACTTGCTGCCAGTGATTTTTCACCAGCCATTGGAAGGGTATAATACCAACCATGGTATTGACCTAATTCAACTTCTAAATCGGTAAATTTATCTACACTATCAAGTGCATTACCAAACGGGTCAGCATCCATATTCATTAAATTAGCCTGGGTGATCGCCGCTGGAATCTCATCGCTTTGGAATGAGCGCGTCACTGTATTGATATCGCGGATCATAAACAATTGATCACTCGTTGTGGTGCCCGTTGGTTTAGAGCGATTCCCACTACCTAGTAATACTGCATCAAAGGGGGTATCAATACGTGTTTTAACCGACTTACCATTTACGTCTGTGCTTCAGAGACCTTACTAAACATTGTTCTCGCAACCATCGGTTTATAAAAGAAACGACGATCTTGAGATGCAAGTGCACTGCCTAAACTCGCAAGTTTAAAGTGTGTCCAAGGACTTTCTGTGCTCGTTGGGCTATTTGAAGGCATATCAATACGCCATACATCACCGCCTGTGTCGGATGCATATAATCGATCAGTGTAACCGTCATAATCAGAATCCAAAACACTAATATCAGAAGCAATACTGTGTTTACCTGCAAAGCCATTTTCACTCGACGTTAAAGCCCACACTTTTTTGCCGCTCTGTGCATCAACAATATAAATACCGCGCCCTTTTGTGTCTTCAGTACGCAGAACATTGTCTTTATTGGTGTCGTACCCTGCACCAAAAACAAGCAGTGGTCGATTTTCATACCCTTTTAAGTTAATGTATGTCACCGTAGGTTTAGACCATGATTGCGCAAGTTCTTTAAAGTCTCCCGTTCCACCAATAATCGGTCCCCCCCACATGAGTCGAGGTGAATCTGGGTTTGTAATATCCAGTCCATAATAATTATTGCCGCCACGTCTTAAGCCAAAAAACGCCCAAACACGATCAGTGCCATTTACAACTCCATCACCATTTTTATCATCAAAGAACACAGAAATAGGTCCATCAACACCATAGACCTTTGATTTTTCTTGATTCTCTCGTAATGGTTTAATAATTTTGTATAAGCTACTGGGTATAAAAGCCCAGCTTTCTTTTAATACATCATTTTTATCTTGAAAAAAGTGTAGGTAACCTGCATTGGTGCCAATTAAAATGCGCACATCATCATTACCGTAATCAATTGTCACAGGTTTTGAGTGCAGAGGATCACCAAAAATATCTTGTCGTTGATCACTGGTACTGCCATCACCGTCTTCATCATCCACATCTATTCCTCGGCTCCACTTAATCGTTTTATCTAACTCGGTCGATAAGAGCCCAAGAGTCAACGAATTGACACTTGTTGCTGTAGTTAAATTAAACTTTAACGCTGCCGCTAAGTCGCCACCTAGTGCCGAGGAAACTGCAGATTTAGTAAAATCAACTAATCCAGCGCTCCCGGCATCGGTATAAATGGTCCGCGATGAAAGGTTAGAGAGCATCAAATTAGCCCCACCTTGTTCTACGCTATTCCCATCTGCACTTTCATTTACAGGCAACCAAAACGTTTTTGCCTCATCGTCAATCAGGCCATCTTCATTAAGTGCTGGTTTACCGTTTAAATCAACAATTTCATCACCCGATACTTTTAACTTTTTGAGGTTTCCTCGCCAACGAGCGCCTTCTTTAGGAAAAAACATCGCGTAATAAATACCATCACGACTACGTGTTTGGTCTACATTATTACTGGCAATGGACGGTGATGTGAAAGTATCATTCACTTTTCTTATAGCCGAAACAGCCTGATTCAACGCTTTTACCAACTCTTCAGGAGTGCCTGCCACTAAATGTTTGCCTCCACCGTAGGTTTCTGAGGCTGCTTTCAATAAATTTTGGCCCTCAGCACTCATACCAGAGCCAAAACCAATGGTGTAAAGACGCCCTGTTTCATGAATATCAGGTGTGGCAGGATATAAATCTACTTTTATATCTTTTGTACCATGTATCACCTTGGCTAATTGGTGAAGATAATTATTGTAAATATAATCATTTCTCCCCAAAGCATTACCAAATAATGAGTTGTGTTGATTACTAATATCTGTATCACTGTCATTGTCATTATCTGTAGAGGGGTCTCCATCAGTCATGTAAATGATATTAACGGAGTTATCACATCGTTTGGCTTCTGCGACGCTATCAGCAAAGGGAGAGATATATGAATAAGTAAAATTATCTATCCAGACATCTTTACAACGATATCCTGACCAAGTCCATCTACACTCCTGCTTTTTTATCGGATTATTTATTGCTGATTCAATGCTAGTGTCTCTACCATTTACATTTTGTGCGTATAACAAGTCTTTGCCTGTTATATATAAGTAAGCTTCCCAGAGTGTTTCAGCCAGTGGCGTGCCTCCGTTGGCAGGTAAGTTCGAAATAGAATTTTTAATTTCAGATGCAGGGCTACCAATCCCTTTTAATACATAACCACCACTTACTTCTCTGTAACGCATTAACCCAAAGTCAATATCCGGATTTGTATCAATTAATTGATTCATTGCATTTTTTGCTGCAGCCAAACGGCTATCACTACAGACAATCCAGCCATTACGATCTTGCCCACAATCATCACCTGTTGTAGAGGAAAATGCCATACTTCCAGAGGTGTCAAAAATAAGTAAAACACGCGGTTTTTCATTTTTGCTAACATTGTAGTTAACGTATAGCTCAATGTCTTCAGCATACACTGCAGTAACCATACAGGTTACAAAACCAGTCAGTATACTGCGCACTAACGTTTTCATTTTCATCATGAGTCTCCGTTAACGGCCTGAATTACGGCCTACCATCTCTTGAGCAACACCCGTTGTGATTGTGAGTGTGTGATTACTTTTAGAGCCATAGGTAATTGACGTATCTATTTGCAACATGTTGCATGACACACCCGCTGTAAAATTAAACTTGCGTGGACAAGGAATATCACTCGGGCCGTTATTTAAATTAACCATCGAACTTGATGCATCGCCAATATTCCCAAAATCATGAACTCCGCCAGGTATTGCTGATGCTCTTTTAAAAAAGGCACTATTTGCCCCTGCAGCAGCTTGGTTGGCTATTACGCGCTGTACCGTGCCAATTAACTCATTTTCTGCAGCTTCACGTTCTTGTGCTGCATTGGTGATTTTAATGTCAATACTACTGCTACTCATGAGAGTAACTGCAATGCCTGTAACCGCGACAACCATAATAAGAGCAACAATTAACACAACGCCTTGTTGTCTTTTTGCTAACGTTATATACGCCATAAATTAGCTCCCACATTATTTAAGCGAATAGTCGTGGTAAACAATGCTCGACGGTAATTATCAGTAAAAGTTAGCTCTCTACTACTTTGATCTTCACCCAAGGTATACGTTTGATTTTGAATATTTAAATCGCCATCTGGGGTAAGCGCTCTGACTAATAGGAAAACTTGCACAGTTAAGATGCCATGACGGTTTTCCCAATCAGTATTCGTCATTTGGTTAATACTTTTATACGTATCAACACGACTATTATTGGTTGTATCGAGACCAAATACAAAATGCATGTCCTCAACACCTTCCATTATCGTTTCTGTAACCATGCCTGAGCCTGGTTTTAAACGTCTGCGCATTAAAACGGGCACAGTGACAGGTTGGTCATTTATTGTGTAATTTTGCTCTGAGATATAATAAACGTGATGACGATAACGCCACACAGTCGCGTTAACATTAAGTGAGGCACCATCAATTGGCCCTTGTACAAACTGAGCTCTTTCTTGTTCGGCAACAAAGTAATAACTGCCAGCACCTGTATCATCAGGTCGAATTTGCAAACCTTCAAGAAACTTTAACTGCAGAACATCTGTATTTTTTTTAGCGTTTTTTATGCAGCCTAATGCATCACCAGTCGCGGTTAACACTGCATACACCGAGCGAAAGTTACTCGTAGCTGTTTTAACCGGGAAACTGCCATTGTTAAGCCCCTGAGAACAATCGGGAGTAGGATTAGCGGTTGACTCTGTATTTGCTGGCGAAAACGAGTCTTCATAAAACGTTCCCCAAAAGCCTATTTGCTCAATATCACGTTGCATAATATTAATCGCTAATCGGCCTGTTTCTTGTAACTCACCAATTGTCATGGTGTCACGCGTGGTCACTTTCATACTAATATAGGTGAACATAACGCCACCTAAAACAAGTCCGCCTATAAATAGCGCAACCATCATTTCAACTAACGTAAATCCTGCATGCTTTCTCATATCAAGACCTTAAGTAAATATAGCTTTCAAGTACAATTAAACGACGCTTATCATTGGCTGCACCGCATTCAATTGCCGACGTACCTGCATTTGCTTTAATTGCTTGTCGACCTTGCCAACTGATCACCACGTTAATATTAAATTCACTTGCATTACCCGCTGCGACAGGCGTGCTCTTGATACACACCGTTGCATCATCTAGCGCCCCGGTATTTTCACGCGCTTGGATAGCCCGCACCCATTGCTGTTTATCAAGGGCTGCAAGTTGCTGAGCATTACACGCTGCGTTGTAGCATTGTAAATTGGTATTTAACGCAGTGTCACTTGTGAAAGTGCCATTATAGAGGGCTGCAAATCCTGTGGAATCGTTTGCTCGCATCCGTTGAATAATATCGTTCCCTAACGCCACCGCTGCAGCACGCTGCATTGAATCAAAACTAGCTTGCTTAGCTTTTGCCTGCAGCGCTACAGCGCCTAACAACCCAAAGCTTAAAATCACAAAAGCAATAAGTACTTCAACTAAGGTAAAGCCTTGAACATGTGAATGCCGTGTCATATTAAAATCAGCTCATAGATTTCCATACAATAAGCATAAAAGGACAATAATAAATAGCAATGAGGGTTTAGATGAACGGTCAAATTAATTGATAAGCGGTCCGTACATACCGACTAAAAAGCATCGAAAATTGGCACCGTAAAACTGTGTGATAAAACTATTCACCCATCGCTTGTTTTACGGTTTTAAGTGCTCGGCGGCTAATGGTGAGAGGTTCATCATAATGTCGCACTCTTAAATGATGACCACTTGACACAGAGCAATGAAGGCTCTGTATATGCAGCTTATTAACCAAGGTATTACGATGAATACGCAATAATTGTTGTGAGTACGTACTTTCAAGCTGTTTCAAGCTATGCTCGATAATAGCTTCACCGCCAACAAAAATGAGTCGCGTATATTTTTGCTCTGCAACACAGCACACCACATCGTCGATATTGACTCGGCGCATAGCACCCGCTAACTGATAAGTGATATGTGAATGAACAGGCCTATTAACTTGTGTACGATTTAGTTTGCTAAGTTGCAGTAAGGTTTTTGTAAGTGCTTGCTCGGTTACAGGTTTTACTAAATAGCCATCTACCGCTAACTCAAATGCTTCTAGAGCATGTTCAGAATGGGCCGTTAAAAACACCACAGCCGGAGGTATAGCAAGCAGCTTTAATGCCTTTGCGACCTCTAAGCCGCTTAATTTTGGCATATTAATATCTAATAACACGATATCTGGTTGCAACTCTTTACACAGCTTTACCGCCTGCTCACCATTGTCTGCATCGCCAACAACATGGTAGTTAGGATGCATGGTTAATAAACGCCTAACACGTGCCCGAGCGAGCGGTTCATCGTCAACAATCAAAACATTGCTCATGTAATTTCCTGCCTTGGAATAACGAGTTTAGCTCTAAACTCACTATCGCGATGTGTGGTGGTTAGCTTGGCGCGATAGTGATAAAACAGCGCCAACCTTTGGCGAATGTTTTCAAGTGCCATGCCATTGCCAGCGCGGCGCTGCTCTGCATTTTCAACCACAGGATTAATAATAATAAACGTATAGCTTTTATCGGTTATATGCATCTCTATGGTAATTTTTGTGCCCTCAGAAGCCGGTTCAAGGCCATAATACACCGCGTTCTCAATAATAGGCTGTATCGTTAGACACGGAATTTCAACGTCTGGGACGCACGCTGGCATCTGCCAATTAACCGTTAATCGCTCGCCATAACGCCAACGCTCAAGTGCAATATATTGCTCACATAATATCAGCTCGTCTTGCAAAGAAATCGCTTTACCGCTTTTCATTGCAGCTTGTGATAACGCAGCTAAAGCCAAAATAGCTTGCTCGGCGGCTTCGGCATCATAATGCGTTAGCTCGGCAGCTGTGTTCAAGCTATTGAATAAAAAGTGTGGACGAATACGTGCTTGTAACGCATCTAACTCAGCATGCGCTAATGCTTTGGTTTGTAGCTCTTTTTGGTTTTGTATAACAACAAATTGACTAAATAATGCCGCCACTAAAAAGATTATGAGTACATTACTCGCGATAAAATAGCCTGCTGATTCAATATAATAAATATCTGCAAAGAGAGATAATACAGCCACACTGTAAAAACACGTTGATAGCAATAATGAAATAGTCAGGATAAGTAGTTGGAAATTATTAGAACAGCGTGCCAAGTATTTTCTAAAAATATACAGTGCGGCAACACTTGTCAGAAAGATTAAGTGCAAAAAGAAACTGAAAATGGCAAGACGAAGCCATACATCGCCTTCGGTTGCAGGGGCAAACGCTAGTAAAATAGCAATAACTTGACTTACCACGAGTGTAGCAAGCACACCTCGGGATTGAAAAAGAGCCGCAATCAACAAGCCGTTTTGATTTGGCTGTGTGCTCATGGGCTCTCCTAGTATCTGTTGTTAACTACTCGTTTAGATTAGCGTAGCTCAACAGGAACGGCAAATACTATATTCCCTTCTTCGCCAGGGTTTTCAACAACTTGGTTTCCACCCAATTCTTTTAGACGAGTAATTACTTGCTGCACTAACACTTCTGGTGCAGATGCGCCCGCAGTAACCCCTACGGCATTGACGTTGTTAAACCAATCAGCTTCAACGTTACTTGCATCATCAATTAAATACGCTTTAGTGCCCATTTTATCTGCAAGTTCACGTAAACGATTTGAGTTTGAGCTATTCTTAGCTCCCACAACCAGTAACACATCAACTTTATCTGCTAAGTCACGCACCGCATCTTGACGGTTTTGTGTCGCATAACATATATCATCTTTACGCGGACCATCAATTGCAGGAAACTTTGTACGTAAAGCATCAATAACATCGGCAGTGTCATCAACCGACAAGGTTGTTTGACTGCAATAAAATAAATTGTCAGGATTTTTAACCGTCAGATTTGCAACATCTTCCGGTGTTTCTACTAAGTAGATCCCCCCTGCTTCGTTATTATATTGCCCCATGGTGCCTTCTACTTCAGGGTGACCATGATGACCTATTAAAATGCACTCGATGCCTTTACGGCTCGCGCGCGTTACTTCCATATGTACTTTGGTAACTAGCGGACAGGTTGCATCGAAAACTTTTAATTCACGACGCTTAGCCTCACTGCGTACCGCTTGAGATACACCGTGAGCACTAAAAATAACAATGCTGTCATCAGGAACTTGATCAAGTTCTTCAACGAATACAGCACCGCGGTTTTTAAGACCGTCTACTACATAGCGGTTATGCACCACTTCGTGTCGCACATAAATAGGCTTTTCAAAGATATCTAGTGCTCGCTCAACGATACTGATTGCGCGGTCAACACCTGCACAAAAACCACGTGGGTTAGCTAATAAAATATCCATTACCCTGTTACCTCTAAAATATCGACTTCAAAGGTTAAACGCTGGCCAGCAAGTGGATGATTGAAATCAATCGTTACAGACTCACCTTGTACCTCACGGACAAGTCCTGGTAATTCAGTGCCATCAGGTTGAGTGAAGGCAATAATGTTCCCCACCTCAGCTGGAGTGTCAGCGCCAAACTTACTGCGGTCTACATAGTAAATATTATCTGGGTTTGGTTGCCCAAAGGCATCTTCAGGTTCAAGTTCAAATGACTTACTCTCGCCTGCGGCTAGGCCTAACAAACACTTTTCAAAGTTGGCGGTTAGACTACCATCGCCCATTCTTAATTTTGCCGGCTTATTGTGCACCTTCGTCGAATCAGCTGCTGAGCCATCTTCTAATTTAATTGAGAAATGGAAGATCACTTCAGACTTTTCACCAATTACTGCTTGGCTCATGCTTTTTGCTCCTTAGGACTTTCGCCTGTAAAGGCATCATATAAAAGTAATGCTGCACCGATACAAATTGCACTGTCGGCAATATTGAATGCTGGGAAGTGCCAATTTTCATAATACACATGCAAAAAGTCTATGACATAACCATAAACAATACGATCGTATAAATTACCAATCGCACCCGCGAGTACAAGTGCATACGCAGAGCACAACACCTTATTGCTGGCAGGTAAACGTTTTAACCACCATGTTAAAAGCACACTAATAACCACAGCAATTAAGCTTAAAAACCAGCGTTGCCAACCACCAGCATCACTTAAAAAGCTGAAGGCAGCACCATAGTTATGCACATAGGTAAAATTAAAGAATGGCAAAATTTCAATAGATTCTTTGTAGGTCATAGTATTTACAACAAGTGTTTTTGTCGCATGGTCTACTACTAAAAGTAGTAGACTCAGCCATAACCATACTAAGCCACTTTTTCCGGCTAGTTTGCTCACAAACAACTCCTATGCGAACTGACGTTGTTCACCGTCGCCATCAACATTGCTAACACAACGGCCACATATTTCAGGATGAGCAGGCTCAGCACCTACATCATCACAGTAATGCCAACAACGTTCACATTTTTCTGCCGTTGTTGCTGTAACGTTGATGAACAAGCCATCAATTTCAGTTGCTTGGCTACCTTGTGGTTGTTCAGTAACCGTTTCAACAGTGACACCAGAAGTTAATAATACAAAGCGTAATTCATCACCTAATGCGGCAAGTTTTGAACTTAACGCTTCAGTTGCATAAATACTGACATTTGCTTGTAAAGTCGCACCAATGATGTCTTCTTTACGCGCCGCTTCTAATACGCGGTTCACTTCATCACGTACATTCAGAATTGTGAGCCAATCATCGTTACTGAACTTACCTTGCGTAGAGGCTTTAAGCCCATCGTACCACACTGATGTGAATACAAATTTATCACGTTCGCCCGGTAATGCTTCCCAAATCTCTTGTGCAGTGAAGCTTAAGATTGGTGCCATCCAACGCGTCATTGCTTCTGCAATGTGATAAAGCGCTGTTTGACATGAGCGGCGTGCATGGCTATCGCTTTTCGCTGTGTATTGACGGTCTTTGATTACATCTAAATAGAATGAACCAAGCTCACCCGTACAGAAATTCATTAATTTTTGCGTTACAAGTAACATTTGGTACTTGTCGTAAGCAGCTAAAATTTCATCTTGTAACTCGGCAGCACGACCAACAATCCAGCGGTCTAGTTCAACCATATCGTCGATAGCAACGTGATCTGTTTTTGGATCAAAACCATTTAAGTTAGCAAGTAAGTAACGGCTCGTGTTACGGATACGACGGTAACGATCTGCCGAGCGCTTGAAGATTTCATCCGAAACCGTCATCTCTGCGGTAAAGTCAGTTGATGCAACCCATAAGCGAAGAATATCAGCACCCAGCTTGTTCATCACATTTTGCGGTGAAATAACATTACCCAGTGACTTAGACATCTTACGGCCGTTTTCATCAACGGTGAAGCCGTGCGTTAACACTTGCTTGTAAGGTGCATGGCCATTAATTGCAACCGATGTCATCATTGACGACATAAACCAACCACGATGTTGGTCAGACCCTTCAAGGTAAAGATCTGCTGGGCCCGTCAAGTCTTCACGTGCATCAACAACACACGCGTGAGTCACACCTGAATCAAACCAAACATCTAAGGTATCTTGTACTTTCATGTACTGATCAGCGTCATCACCAAGTAATGTTGCGGGGTCTAAATCGTACCACGCTTGAATACCTGATTTTTCAACTAGCTTAGCCGCTTCTTCGATTAATGCTTGCGTATTCGGGTGTAACGCCCCTGTGTCTTTATCAACAAACAACGCAATAGGTACACCCCATGTACGCTGACGTGAAATACACCAATCAGGTCGGCCTTCAACCATGTTCGCAATGCGGCTTTCACCCCACTCAGGTAACCACTCTGTCTTTTTGATTTCACTCAATGAATCTTGACGAAGGTTCGCTTGATCCATGCTTACAAACCATTGTGGTGTCGCACGGAAGATGATTGGCGTTTTATGACGCCAGCAATGTGGGTAACTATGATTGAGTGCATGATGATGCAACAGCGCGTTATTTTCTGTTAATACATCAATAACACTCGCGTTGGCTTTAAATACATGTTGACCTGCAAACAGTGGCGTATCAGGTAAATAAACACCATTTGCACCCACCGGGTTTGCTACTTCTAAACCATATGCAAGACCAGCCGCGAAATCTTCTTGACCATGACCAGGTGCAGTGTGAACAACCCCCGTACCCGAATCTGTCGTTACGTGATCAGCAACAATCACAGGCACTGTAAAGTCATAAAAAGGGTGAGCAACGTGTAAGTTTTCTAAGGCAGCACCTTTAACATAACCCAGTACATGGTAATGATTGAAACCGTAACGATCCATCGCATCTTTAACGAGTTCAGAGCCTAAGATCAAACGCTGTTGCGCGCCCTCGTCATCAACTTGAACTAATGCATACTCAAGCTTCTCATGAACAGCCACTGCGCGGTTGGCAGGAAGTGTCCACGGTGTAGTTGTCCAGATAACAGTGCTTACAGCGCCTGTACCTTGATGACCATCGGCAAGTTCAAATGCGTTAATAACGGCATCTTGATCTGCAAACTCAAAGCGTACGTCGATAGCAGGTGATTGTTTGTCTTGGTACTCAACTTCTGCTTCAGCAAGTGCTGAACCACAATCTGTACACCAATGAACCGGTTTAGCACCTTTGTGTAAATGACCATTTTTAATAATACGGCCTAATACACGGATTGCATTCGCTTCAAAGTCAAAGTTCATGGTCAGGTAAGGCTTGTCCCAATCACCAAATACCCCTAAGCGTTTAAAGTCTGTTTTTTGACCTTCAACTTGCTTTTTAGCATATTCGCGACATTTTTCACGAAACTCAGCCGCTGACACTTTAACACCAGGCTTGCCAACTTTCTTTTCAACCATTAATTCAATAGGTAGACCATGGCAGTCCCAACCAGGCACATAAGGTGCATCAAAGTCAGACAAGGTTTTTGACTTAACAATAATGTCTTTAAGAATTTTGTTTACAGAGTGGCCTAAATGGATGTCACCGTTTGCATACGGAGGGCCGTCATGCAAAATGAAGGTTTTTTTACCTTTTTTAGCGCTGCGAATTTGACCATATAGATCGTCTTCATACCATGTTTTAAGCATAGTTGGTTCACGTTGTGCCAAATTGCCGCGCATTGGAAACGCTGTTTCCGGTAAATTCAAAGTATGTTTGTAGTCGCTCATTAATCCTACTTTCCGTATCGGCTACCTAATTTAAACCAAAACACTGCTTAGCGGCGGTTACATCATCTGCAATCTGCGCCGTCAGTTGTGTTAATGTCTCGAATTTTTTCTCATCGCGAAGCTTTTTTACAAGCTCCACATGCATAAATTGTCCGTAAATGTCCTGCGCAAAGTTAAAAAGGTGAACTTCTAATAATGCGCGTGTCCCGTTAAATGTGGGTTTGTTGCCAATATTTGCAACCCCAAACAGCTGTTCATTGCCAACGGTCGCTTTCACCGCAAATACGCCATTTACTGGGCATACTTGACGTTTCAAGGCAATATTTGCCGTTCTAAAACCAAGCTCACGGCCTTTTGCCCAACCGTGAATAACACGTCCAGAAATCGCATACCCATGACCCAGCATCGTTTTAGCCTCTTCTAATTGCCCTGCTGCTAGCGCATGGCGGATTAGTGTGCTACTTACTCTGTCATTAAGACGACGAAAGCTGGCCGTACTTTTAACATCTATATTCAGCGCTGCACCCATATTTTTTAGCAACGCAAAGTCACCACTGCGACGTTTTCCAAAACAAAAATCATCACCGACAGTGAGCGCTTTCACGCCGAGCTTATCAACCAAGACTTCGTTAACAAACTGCTCTGCTTCCATGTTAGCAAACTGCTGATTAAAACTAATACAAATTACGCGTTCAACACCCAGCTCTGCTAACAATCGAAGCTTATCACGCAAACGTGTCAATCGAGCGGGTGCGTTATCTTTAGCAAAAAACTCTTGTGGCTGAGGCTCAAATAACATAACAGTGCTGGGTAACTGATGTTTTTGCGCATCAAGTAGCAAGCCTTTAATCACTTCAGCATGGCCTAAATGCACACCATCAAAGTTCCCAATCGTTAACACGCAACCATAGTGTTGTGCGCGAATATTATGAATACCTCTAATTAACTCCATGCCACCTATTTGCCTTTGTCAGCACGCCCAAAACATGTTCATCGGGCTTGAAGCGCCGATTATAATCTTTTTTTTAGTTGGATTCAGTAGTTGCAACACTTTTTATCGTATTTAGTCGTATTCCTAAAATAAAGAGCACAACAAAGTATACCAATACAGCCAGCACAAGCAGCCCTGCCAACAACATAACTTGTTCACTAAAGTGCCAGCTTCGCCATGCAAAGTGCTGACCTGCATACCATACCGCAGTCGCCATCAAAATACTCGAAAACAAACACTTAAATGTAAAACCGACGCTCATTGAAGAAAACTGATAAACCCCTTCTTTGCGTAACTGCCGATAAAGTAAAAACGCGTTACAGCTGGCCGACATAGACGTGGCTAAAGCTAACCCTAAATAACCAATAAAAGGCGCTAACATGATGTTAAATACCATGTTTAGAACCAAGGTTTTTATGCCTATTTTCACGGGGGTTTTAGTGTCTTGTCGCGAGTAAAAACCAGGCGCTAACACCTTGATTAACATAAAACTGACTAACCCTACCGAGTACGCCATCACGCCATAACTAACCGCTTGAACGTGATCAATTTCACCGTCTTGAAACGCACCATGGTCAAAAAGCACCGTGATGATCACCGGGCTTATCACCATTAAACCAAACATGGCTGGTAAACCTAAGAAAATAACAAATCGCACCCCCCAATCAAGCGTATGCTGAAAATCAAGCGTGCTTTTCGTACTATGTAGTTTAGACAGTGCCGGTAAAATCACTGTTGCAATACCAATACCGAATAACCCAAGAGGGAACTCTATCAATCTGTCTGAATAGTAAAGCCACGCAATAGAGCCTGTCATAAGCATTGAGGCAATCATGGTATCGAGCAATAAATTAATTTGACTAATCGATACACCAAACAAGGCCGGTAACATCAACTTTCGTACTTTCACGACATTTTCGTCTTGCCACCCCCACTTAGGTCGGCTCAACATGCCCGCTCGATACAAAAATGGCAGCTGAAAAATCAGTTGCACCAAGCCACCAATGAACACCCCAATTGCTAATGCATAAGCACCTACTGCAAATTTATCATGCAGAAAAATAGCACAGGCAATAATTGAAATATTCAATAATACAGGGGTAAATGCGGCCACGGCAAAGCGGTTATACACATTCATTACTGCGCCACTAAGAGCAACAAGACTCACAAAAAACAAGTACGGAAACGTGAGCTTTAATAACGCACTCGCTAATTCGAACTTAGCGGCATCCTCTCCCCCTTGCCACCAATCAATAAACCAGCCAGTACCAAATAAAGCGGCAATCACTGGCGAGGCTATCACACCAAATAAAGTGACGAGCAGCAAAATTGTGCCCAAAGTGCCCGCAGCCTGCGCGACAAAGAGTCTAACCTTGTCGTCACCTTGCTGCTCTTTTATTTCAGACAATACGGGCACAAATGCCTGTGCAAATGCGCCTTCGGCAAATAGACGTCGTAAAAAGTTAGGGATTCTATTAGCAAATAAAAACACATCAGCTGCCGCACTTGCACCCAGCAAGTTAGCAACAACCGCATCGCGAACTAACCCTAAAATACGCGAAATCATCGTCATCGCACTGACAATCATCCCGGAACGAAATAATCCTTTTGCCACCTTAAACCTATTATCAAAAAACCTTTAAGATGGGCGATTATGCCTAAAATATCTCTAAAGCACTAGGCTCGGACACGACGCTTTGTTACAATGGCGATATTAACTGCTAAAGCGGCAAATTGATGTTCGTTATAAGGAGCAGTTTTTCTTGAGCTGTCAAAAATTCATTGACATTCATGATAAAAACAGGCATATTCCACGGCCTTTAAATTAAGCTTATTTTAAGATTGTTAGGAGCAAACCTTGGCTAACATCAAGTCTGCAAAAAAACGCGCTATCACGAGCGAAAAAAATCGTCAACATAACGCAAGCCGTCGTTCAATGATGCGCACTTACTTCAAAAAAGTAGTTGCTGCAATTGAAGCGGGCGACAAAGAAGCTGCACAAGCAGCATTTGCTGTTGCAACACCTATCCTAGACCGTTACGCAACTAAAGGTCTAATCCACAAAAACAAAGCAGCTCGTCATAAGAGCCGTTTAGCAGCTAAAATCAAAGCGCTATAATTTGTTTTTGAAAGATATAAAAAAACCGGCTTTTGCCGGTTTTTTTTTACCTGAAATTTGACGTTACACAATTTCCAGCTCTGGGTAGAACTTTTTCAACATTGCCGCAATTTTCTTCGGTGTAAACGGCTTAACAACAAACCCTTTAGCGCCTTTATCAATTGCATCTTTCACATTTTCAACTGTTGAATGGGCTGACACCATCACCACATTCGCCTCTGGTGAAATGTCGTTAATATGAGAAATAATTTCTTTACCATCGCCATCTGGCAATTCAATATCTAAAAAAATGATATTAAACTCTTTCTCTTTACATTCACTTAAACACTGCGCAGCCGTTGAAGCCTCACGCACGTCATCAATCCCCAAGTGCATGAGCGTTTGATTTAAAAAGCTACGGACTGTTCCCACATCGTCAACAATAAGAATTGAAAGCTGCGTATCCATACTATTCCTCTTAAGCAATAAAGGTTCACACTAATTGAATGTAACTCTGTGACGCAATAAGACAATCAGTGTTATATGATCTGAATTTGATTATTATATCAAAAACTTCGTTATAATCTCATTATAGAGAGCTATGTATAAAAGGCCAGATAAGCTTTATGTCTAATAAAATAAAAAAACAATCGCTGTTAGGTAAAACACCAGCACGAAAAAAACCAACATCGACAACAAAACGACGACCTGCAAACCCGCAACGTGTCCCCCCCCAAACGGTGCAGCAGGCTGGCGCCTCCGAACCGGTTAAAAAAAGTGCAAGCCGTTGGTATGCAATTGCCGCTGTTGTATTAATTATGCTAATTACGCCCAAGCCCGTTCTCATTACCTATGAAAAACTAGGGATGGTATCTCAAAGCGTGTATTGGCCAGGTGTTTTTGGCTTCGGGGCAAACCTCTTTGACTCAACCCTTATACCCCGTGCAGACCTTAGCCGTAATGTGATTTACTTATGCCAAGATAAACGCGACCCTGCGAGCTGCCAAAAATACCGTGTAACAGAGCAAAGCGGTTTTTTTGCGGCAATGAAAAAGCTAATAATGGATTAAAAAATCTAATCTGAAAATAAAAAATTACTTGGTTGAAAGCTGTGTAAAAGATCACCATAATGGCGCTCCTTTTTCAACACAGACACTATTAGATACGACCATGCTAAACGAGCTAGATTGGCTTTTAAACTTTACGTTACTTGCACTAGGATTAGGTGCTTTTTTTATTAATCAGTTAACCTTATTGCGTTTTGCTGCTATTAGCGCGTGTAGTTTATTATTTTTATCGTTTAGTTTAGATCTGATGTCATCAAGTGTGATCTCAAATATGAGCTTAGTGTTGATCAACACATTTTATTTATTCAAGGTCTACACTTTTGGCCAATTGAATATTAATCAAGGTTAATCTTCTCCCAAGATTATTTGATAGAACACTTTAACGCTTCTATCATCCTTTACGCCCAAACATCGCTATGTTTGGGCTTTTTTTTACTTACAATATGACTGAACTGAGATACCATATATTCCGTATAAAGATATTTTAGAGGTGCCTTATGTCATTAAACGACTTCGACTTATTTCTCTCTTCTATGGAAGATGTAAAGCCTCTCAAGCACGATACTGTAAAACTCGATACCACCAAGCAAGGCCCTTCTCTGTCACAACAAGAAAAACGTAAAGCCGCTGAGTCTGATCTCGCAATCGATGAAAACTACCTTCGCAGTGAGTTCGTTGAATTACTTGATCCACACGCAGTTTTAGCGTTCAAGAAAGATGGCGTTCAAGCCCAAGTTTATAAAAATCTTCGCTTAGCGAAATATCAGCTTGATGCAACCCTAGATTTGCATGGACAGGCACTCCAACATGCCCGTAGCACCTTATTCAATTTTATTAATGATTGCCACCTGCGCAATATTCGCGTGGTGTTAATTCGCCATGGAATTGGTATTAAAAATAAATCAAAACCGGGTATCTTAAAAAGCTACACCAATAAGTGGCTACAAGAAATACCCGCTGTACTTGCGTTTCACAGCGCACTTAAGCAGCATGGTGGCAACGGTGCTACCTATGTAATGATCAAAAAGTCAGATGAGAAAAAGCACGAGAATAGAGAGCGCCATTCTAAGAGAAGTTAATAACATAATTTAGATGTAATCAGGTGCAACGCTCACTTTGCGAAGCACCTCTTAAAACGTTATGATTGACTTTGTACAATTTCTGGTACGTCAACACCTGCAGCATTGGCTTGATTAAACCATGCAGATATACCTAATACGATTACAGACACCACCACTAAGCTAAGTTTTGCCCCACCTTGATTAGATTTCATAACACCTCTTATTATTATTGTTGTTGGTTTATTGTCCACCAACAGCATAGCAAAGTTACAGATGTTAACAAGCTGTTTAATAAAATAATTTATTAGATGTCAATAACCTTTTGTTCTATCAACCAGATTTACTAGCCATTCCCCATTTAGTAATCTTTTTACATTACCTGCAATTTGTTCAGTTACCGTGTTTATATCCGATAAAGCAGCACAATGAGGAGTGAGTGTAATTTTATCATGAGACCAAAATGGGTGCCCTTCAGGTAAAGGCTCTTCAGCGAACACATCAAGCGTTGCGCCACGTAAGGAATTGTTATCTAAAGCCGCCAGCAAATCGGCGTCAACGACATGCTTACCACGGGCGACATTAATGAGCACCGCATGATTTTGCAGCTTACTTAATAATGCAGCATCAATAATGCCTGTAGTATGTTGATTAAGAGGCAACAAACACACCAAGTAGTCAACCTGTTTTAGCATTGTATTCAAGCCATTTTCTGTATGGTAACAAGTAACCTGTTGTTCTTGTTTTTCGCTATTTGACCATGCACTTACCGTAAAACCATTCGCCACTAAACGTTTGGCACATGCCTTTCCAAGCTCACCATAGCCTAAAATACCCACATGCTGATGTGCATAGGCTCGTTTGGGTTTCCATGCTCCTTGTGATTGTTTTAAAAAATATTCTTTCAATCTTAATTTTTGCGCTAATACATGGGTCAACACATATTCAGCCATATCGCTGGCAAGGGCCTCGTCGACAATACGTACCACAGGAACAGAGGGTGCAATCGCCGTTAAGTCAATGCTGTCTACGCCTGCACCAAACGACGACACAGCTTTTAAATTAGGGAGTTTCGCCCATAAGTCTGCAGGCGCATTCCACGCCAATACAAATTCAACGGCGCTATAATCTGTACATTCTGACCACAACTGTACTTCCACTTCGGGTAATAAAGTACGTAATCGTTCAATTAATTGACTGCAATCTCGGCCAGTGATTGCCACAAGTAAAATCATTTTGTTCTCCGCTTATCGTTAGCGCTCTTTAAAAAGTCACACAACTGCAACTTAACTGTCACAGCGAGCTTTTACCCTACTTATATCGCTAGATGCGTTTAAGATTGAGGTGTGTATGATCAGTGTTGATAAAGTAATAGAAGCAAATTTACCACAGTTAGAAAATTCACCAAAAGTAAAAGGGTTGGTAAAAAAGGGGTTAGGCTATTTATTACATGAACAAGAGTTTGTTGCCTTTGGCGATGCCTACCCTCACTTACAGGGACTCGAGTTTGTTGAGCAAGTACTCGATGAACTTGACTTTGATACACGTTACAAACCAAAACAAATGGAACACATCCCCAGTGAGGGCCATGTTGTTATTGTTGCGAACCACCCAATTGGCTCGCTCGATGCATTAGCATTAATCAAAGTGCTATCCAGCATTAGACCCGACCTTAAAGTCGTTGCTAACCGCATGCTGATGTCAATCACGCCAATGCACTCATTGTTATTACCCGTCGACAACTTATCGGGGACAAGTAAAAAGAAAGAGCTGGCCAATATTCAACAGCATTTAAAATCAGAAGGCGCATTGTTAATATTTCCGGCTGGTGAAGTGTCACGACTAAGCCCTACAGGTATCAAAGATTGTAAGTGGAACAGCGGCTTTTTACGCATGGCAAAAAAAGCCAACGCGCCGATCTTGCCAATTTATATTAAAGCCAAAAACAGCCCACTATTTTATGGCACTTCGATGATCTACAAACCATTAGCAAGCTTGTTATTGGTCAAAGAAATGTTTAAACAACGACAAAAATCGTTAGAGTTTGAAATTGGTGCATCAATACCGCCTGAGTCATATTTAATTGAGAATTTAAAAGATAAAGAAATTGCGCAATTAATCAGAAAGCAGCTTTATCGCCTGATCACTAAAAAGCCATTACCTTTAAAAACACAAACGCCAATCGCAAGCCCAGAGGCCACTAAGGATTTAAAGAAAGCCATTGAACAGTGCGAACTGCTCGGTGAAACATCAGACGGAATGAAAATTTATCTTTATCAATATAGCGGTAGCTCTCCGATTTTTCGTGAACTCGGTCGTTTACGCGAAATAGCCTTTCGTGCTGTCGGTGAAGGCAGTGGTAAGCGACGTGATATTGATAAATACGATATGGATTATCAGCACCTCGTACTGTGGGATGCAAAACAACTGGAACTAGTTGGTGCATATCGTCTTGCGTGTGCAAAAGATATTATAGAAAAACATGGCCAAAAGGGACTGTATACCGATAGCTTATTTAGTTACAGCGACGAAATGGCGCCATATTTCGCACAAGGTATTGAGCTGGGTCGCAGTTTTGTACAGCCCAAATATTGGGGCAGAAAAAGCCTCGATTACTTATGGTTTGGTATTGGTGCATTTGTAAATAGGTACCCGCAATATCGCTATTTATTTGGTGCTGTTAGTGTATCAAATGCCTTACCTGAACAAGCAAAATCTTTACTCGTTCATTACTATCAGCATTATTACGGTGCGCAGCAAACATTAGCGATACCCAACAATGAATTTCGTCATACTGAACAACAGCGTGAACAATGTACTCAGTTATTTTCAGGAAATGATATTAAAGAGGATTTTGTAGAGCTGAAGCATATTCTGGCTAATATTGGCGCTCAAGTCCCCACTTTGTTTAAACAATATACCGAATTATGCGAACCCGGCGGCGTACAATTTCTCAGCTTTAGTATCGATCCTGAGTTTAATAATTGTATCGATGGTCTTGTACTGGTTGATCTTAATAAAGTAAAGGCCAGTAAAGCTAAACGCTATTTGGGCGAGTCTCGCTAAAACACACAGTGGATATCGGCCAATCGGCCGATTATCTAAGCTTTTTAGGTGTTAACATTGCTAAAGATATTAACCAACAGCTCGCTGTAAATTTTTTCAATGAGTTGTAAGTCGGCCACAGGAACATGTTCATTCACCTGATGAATAGTGTGGTTTCGCACACCACATTCAATTACTTGCGTATGCTCACTCGCAAAAAAACGGCCATCTGATGTACCACCGTGAGTGCTTAAGACTGGAAATGTGCCTGTTACTTGATGTATCGCCTGCTCAACCTGTTTGAGCAAACAGCCGCCTGATTTATGGGGGGTGTAATAAGACTCACATGGGCGCTCCCACTGCACCTGTAGGTGCTGCGAAAAGTCAGCCAAGGCAGCCTGAATTTCATTTTTTATATCGGTACTTTTATAGCCATGGCTGTAACGTACATTAAACGTTAATTCACACTGTGCAGGCACAAGATTATCGACCACATTGGCAATATTAATACCGGTTACTTGTAATGTCGTTTCTGAGCTTGGTTCATCTTTAAACCAGTTAATGGCGATGAGTCGCTTTACGACCTCTGCGCTAATATGTGCCGCATTCACGGTGTTCTCAGGATAAGCAACATGCCCCGCTTTCCCTTTTATAAATAAACGTGCAGAAAGCGCTCCGCGGCGACCATTTTTAATCGTATCACCAACATGCAAATGACTGGTTGGCTCACCCACGAGGCACCCATCCAGTATGACGCCTTGTTGAGCCAGTTTCTGTGCAATTAAAAGAGAACCATACTCGGCTTCGCCTTCTTCATCTGAGGTGATCAACCAATAAAAGGTTCCTCGCACGTTTTTGCGTTGTTGCAGCAGCGCCTGTGTTGCACATAACATGGCAGCTACACCGCCTTTCATATCTGCGGCGCCGCGTCCATACACAGCGCCATCAACAATGTCACCCGAAAACGCATCAACTTTCCAATCCCCCTGTGCAGCAGGAACAACATCAATATGCCCTGAGAAAGCCACTACAGGTCCATCACCAAATGAGACTTTAGCGATTAGATTCGTTACTTGATTATCGCTAAACACATCACACTCAAAACCAACCGTGGTTAATTTTTTTGCTAACCAATCAATCGCTCCTGCTTGTGCGGGTGTGACAGATTTAAATCGAATTAAGGTTTGTAAAACATCAACCACCTCATCATAGGCAGATAAATGTTGCTCAACGTGTGAATTTAGTACGCAGTTCATAATAACCCTAGCCACTGAGATAAGTAAGGGTATTACAGCGCGCTTTTATTACCGCAATGTGAAAGTGAAAGTAATGACTGTTCGCCATGCATTATCGTCATTTGCATTCATTAATAAGCCTACTTTGCACAGCACGTTACTGTTGCGAAAACCATGATGAATAATGCCCCTCTCTGCCAAGGAAGGGCACAATTGCAGGCCCTTTTTTAGTAATGATTAAGATGTACTAAATACAAATAAACAATAAAAAAGAGCGGCTATAGAGGTTCAAAAAACCGATAAAAGTCAATTACTTTTTTTCTGTTCTTGGTTAAAAACTTAATCTAAATCAAAAAAAAGCTTCACTTCGTTCAAACATTTTTGAAACTTTGATCTAGAACAGGTTTTAGCTGTGTCGACTCGGTAATAATAGCCTCAACCAAACAAGACAAGTAGTTCGTGGAGAACAGCATGAAAACTAAATTAAGCATTGCATTACTGACTTCATTATTAGCACTCTCTCCTGTTGCAAACGCTAACTTAAGCGTCAACGTCGGTGCGATTAATGTTAACCCTGATAACGACAGTTCAAAAATCAACGAAGCACCTACTTTAGGTTTACGTGGTGATGACAATACACAAGTGGGTATCACTATCGATTACGCATTTAATGATAATTGGGTACTTGAGTTAGTTGCAGCAACCCCATTTAGTCATGATGTTCAAGGCACGGGTGGCTTAGCAGGCAACAAGATTGCTGACATTAAACAATTACCACCGTCGTTGATCGCGCAATATCACTTTTTAGATTCAACTTACAAATTCCGTCCATTTGTGGGTGTCGGTATCAACTATACAACGTTCTTTGATGAGCAGCCTTCAGCAGCGTTAAAAGCAACGCTGGGTACAAACGATGTAGAAGTAAAATTAGATGATTCATTTGGTTTTGCAGCACAAGCTGGTTTCAACTACATGATGAATGAAAACTGGGGTCTACACGGTATGGTTGCATTAATCGATATCGATACTGATGCAACCGTGTATGCAGATGGCGCAAAAGCACTCACATCAACGGTAGAAATCGATCCAGTTGTTACTATGCTTGGTGTTAAATACAAATTCTAACTTTCATTTTGTAAAAGCCCATACGCACAAAAAGGCCGCAAAGGCCTTTTTTATTGTCTTTTTATTCCTTTCTTCACAGCGCTAGTTGTATAAAATTAAAAGTAAAAATCTGCGAAGTATTAAATCTAAACTACACTTAACACTCGGTGCACAAACAAAGCACTAAAATTACAGTTTTGGTTATAAAAGTAGATGGCATGTTGCATTTATGAGGACAATATCTGAATTTTCAGAGTCAATGTTTGGTTGTTCCAATCTGTTAACGTCGATAGAATGCGTCCGCAGTAAATATTGCCCTAAAGAAATGTAAATAAAGTAAAAACGAGGATCATTTGTTTAAAGTAGTTGTGAGTTTTTTGCTTTTATTTGTTTGTCTTGGTTTAGCGGCATGCAAAGTAAAAGATCCAAATGAAGATAAACCTCAACAACAAAAGCAAGATGTGATCGACGCACATGAATCACTTTTAACAGGCCATGCTAGTGTCTCGCTGACTATAGTTAATGACGACTTAACTCCCTTAAGTAACATTCCTCTGACTATTGCAGAGCAACAATATACGACTGACAATGATGGTCAGGTATTCATTGATAAGCTGGGTTACGGTAATCATGCCATTACAATTCAACAGAATGGTTACTTTACCAAAGTAGGTATTCTTGTAAATCACCCAAACTCGACAACCACACAAATCAAACTCCATGCCAAACCTGCAACGAGTAAAAGCCTGGTATTTGGGGGTGATTCAATGTTTGGACGTCGTTACTTAGACCCGAGTCTCGCAACAATGGGCACCACAATCCCCAATGTGAGTGACGCACTCATTCGTCCAGCGACAGCCGCAGCTGATAGCATCGCAATTACTAAAGATATTGCTTCCCTGTTTAAATACGCAGATTTTGCTTCAGTCAATTTAGAGTCACCGATTACCAGTAACCCTGCTGTCGTTCATCCGACCAAAGAATTTAGCTTTTTTTCGTTACCTGATTCGTTACAAGGCTTAACAGAAATTGGGATTGATTACGTGGGACTTGGTAATAATCATATCTACGATTATTTACAAACAGGTTTAGAAGACACACTACTTGAAATATCAAACACAGGGCTGCTGTATAGTGGTGCAGGTCTTGATGAATTTGCTGCATTCAGCCCTATTACAGCTCAGCTCGACACATTCAACTTAGTACTCTTTGCCGCTACAACAGTTACCGGAAAAGAACACGAACTTACTTACGTCACCGATGCAATGAAAGGCGGTGCCGCAGATTTAACAAATGCAGAGTACGTGCAAGAAACGCTTGAAAAAATACACCCAAGTAATTTTGTTATTGCGCAAATACATGGTGGTGAGGAATACACCTATTCTCCTTCGCGCTTTATTTCAAGTCACTTAGTTGATTTATCAACGCAAAATACCGACTTACTCATTGCACACCATCCTCATGTAGCACAAGGTTTTGCAGTATATAATAATGTGCCTGCCATTTTAGGGTTAGGTAACCTCGTGTTTGATCAAGCTCGCCTCGATACATTATTAGGGGTAACGGTGATGGTCGAACTAGACTCACAAACTCAAACCGTTCAGCGTGCATTTGCCTACCCTATTTTTATTGAAGATTACAAACCACGTTTTACAACGGGCTTTTTAAGTCACTATTTATTAAGGCGCCTAGCCGAATTTTCAGACGATAATATTACGCTTATCCCCCGCGATAATTATGCTGAGGTGTACTTTAAAAAAGCACACGCAACCAAACGCAATCACAAGGTCAGCGTTGAAGTAAATTCACAGACTCCTATCCTTGATTTACGTGAGTATGCTCCCTCTTCTGCCGCCTATCTATCGGCAATAGAAGTCACCAATGGCACTTTAAATGAGCTTACTTTTGGGCGAGATTTAATGATTTTTGGGGACTTTGAAGATTGGGATAACGACAGCGATGCATTTGAAATTAGCCGCTGGGATCATAGCAGTAATAGCGTTTTACCGTGCACTGAAAACCCGCACAATGGCATTCAAGCTTTATGCTCAACACGCGATGAGTTTGATAATACCCCCTCAATCATTCCCTTCAGACACACAATGAGTGTGATGAAACTAACTGATGAAAATTTTCAACCAATGCTTAGCAAGCAGTTTTCTTTATTTGGCTACATTCAATCTGAAAACGGCGGCAAGCTAGAAAGCTTACTCACCTATACCACAGAGGTAGATGATCTGGCTTTTTCACAACATCAGGTCTTAATTAGTGAAGGTGGTGACAGAGCATGGCAATCCTTTAGTCACGATTTCACATTACCATCTGATGAATTTACATTAGATCAAAAAAAACAACCACCTCGGGGTGTAAAACTACAATTTAGGCACTATGCTCCTAATAAGGGAGAGGCCATGACTCGCTTTGATGATATTGCGATGATTTCATGGCAAAAAAGTGTTGCACTGCAAAACAGTCAGTGGAACACAGATAAAATGCACGGATATGACTTTTTAAAAGTCTCTGTAAATGATACAGCAAGCTTAACACTCACTTTTACTTCACTTGATTAAGGAAGAAGCGTGGCTGTCGCTCAACGATTATTGTTATTAAAGAATCACCATATTTTTTGGCTTACGCTTGGCTTGTTTGCTTTAGTGGTGATAAATAATGTTTTGAATCTTTTTCAAGCTAGCAATGCTTATTTCTATCAAAAGTTAGCATCGTTTGGTGAAACACAGCACACCAATATCGTACTTATAACAAGTAAGAACTTGGCTAAAAACCATTCAGAACTTATTGAAAAAATAACTGAATATAACCCCAAGGCCGTTATCGTTTTATCAAACCAAAATATAACACCTTCAATTACCAACCGTGTTTATTATCCTATAACGCAAAGCGAATACTGTGTACCACGTGTTGAAATGTGGTCAAGTTACCACATGCGAATCCCAGCCAATGATAAAGAGTCTCTGTGTAATAGCATCTGGCAAACTGTTTTTGGCTATGAAGGTCAGCAACCTCGGCTAATTGATTTTAAATTAGCGGTCAGTGCTCTCCCTAAATTCAGTGCTGAGCGGGTTTTAAGCTCTGATGTTATGAGTGAACAATTAAAGAATAAAGTCATTATTGTTGGCCAAACAAGTTCTGCGTTTAATGTAAATATTCATGCTCCTAAGTTAACGGGATTGAACGATCCTCTCCTGCTTATGGCCTATGCCGCAGACAGTATCGAAAAAACAACCACGGTGATAGAGCTTAAACCTAGTTATAGCGCCCTCATTGAACTTGCTCTGGTAATTAGCCTGCTGTTTAGCTTTCAAAAACTGGCTGTTATTTACTCATTTGTCATTGCCTTGGCAAGTTGCCTTTTCTGGGTCGTGGTCAGTTACCTTGGTATCGTGTTTGCTGCTGTTTATATCCCTGTTGGCCAATACATTATTGTTATCTTTTCGACCCTTTTTTCGGCTTTGATTGTACGAAAACTATCTGAAGATAAAGCGCTAACGGGGGTTGTAAATAATATCCAACAGAAAATGATGGGCCGTTTTTTTCCGCAAACCTTTATTGAGCAAGCCTCTCCATGGGATCCAATAATTCAACTAATAAGCCAGCAATTAGATCTCGAAAAATCAATTTTTTTGGCGAGAAAAGAAGATGATCATCGCATTGTTGAAATAAGAGCGATCAATTGCGAACTCGACAATATCCAAGAAATGCGCCGTGACTACAAACGATCCCCGTACAGTGACGCATTAAAAGCACTGGGTATTGTAAAGATTAGCCGACCTTTTTTTAAAAATGTGCTCAACACTGAAATAGAGTTTATGGTCCCCCTCGTATACGCGGGTGATGTTCGGGGTTTTTGGGCTTTATCGGTTATTCCAAATGAGACTTTTGATCGACACGCCTTTGAGAAAAATGTGAACAAATTTGCAGCACAAGTCGCTGAACTGCTCTTTCATTATCATATTTATAAAACAACTCAGGCGAAGAATCAGAACTTACTCAATAGACTTGTCTCGTTCAAACTACATGAACCAATCGATCAGCAAGTTAAACGTTCGCTCAATGACATGGAGCAAAAGTTAACAACCTTAGAGTTGGTGTTTAATCATACACGCTGCGCAACAGTTCTCTTTAACCTGTTCGGTCAAGTCGTACAAACAAATGCAGCGTTAGAACACTTTGCTAAACAACATCAGCTTACCATTTTTGAAATGACAGCCTTAGATTTGTTATGTCATAGCTGCGCCCTTGATAGCGAAGTAGCCAAAGGTAAATTGCGCTATGTCACATTAAATAAGGCGGATATTCATTTACCGGCAGTCCTTAATAATCAACATTATGTTTTAAATATAAAAGCGATTCATACCGATGGATCGCAAACCGCTTCGGGTGAACCATTTCAAGTATCGGGTATTTTATTTGAATTTCTCGATACCTTTGAGAATGAGCCACAACTCGACGACGGTTTTGATGAAACCCTGAGTGAGCAATAATGGACTTTGTCTTAGCTCTCTTTCCTGCAGGCAGTGGCCTTGGACAGTCAGTTATTACCACCGTGTGGGTGGGTACGGCCGTTGTTTGTCTATTGAACTTACGTTTTGGTTTCCCATTAACGGGGCTTGTGGTGCCAGGTTATATCGTGCCTTTGCTCATCATCAGTCCCACATCTGCCGTCGTTATCATTATTGAAGCAATCGTTGTTTATGGCTTAATGCGATTTAGCGCCCATTACATAATGGAAAAATGTGGTTATGGCGAGATGTTTGGTCGTGACCGGTTTTTTGCCATTATATTGCTGAGTATTTTAGTACGTGTTTGTATGGACACGTTAGTGTGGCCTCCCGTTGCCAATCAATTAAGTCAGTGGGATATTACCCTAGACTACGCGTCACAACTGTACTCTTTGGGTCTTGTGATTATTGCTTTAACAGCGAATGTAATGTGGAATGGCGGCTTCAAATACGGTCTAAAAGTCACCTTTATTCAACTTGTGATCACCTTTGTGCTCGTTCGCTTCGTACTGATGCCGTTTACTAATTTCAGTATTGCTAATTTAGGTATTATGTACGAAGCCGTTGCGGCATCCATTATTGCCGCTCCCAAGGCCTATATTATTTTAGTGATCACGGCCTTTATTGCCTCAAGAGCAAACATAAAATACGGCTGGGAATTTAACGGAATAATGCTACCCGCCTTATTAGCACTTCAGTTAACTCAACCCAGTAAACTGTTGACCTCTTTCGCTGAAACAGCGGTCATTTTAGTGTTAGGCGGCTCGTTAATTCACTTTACTCGCCTTAAGCACGCCAATATTGAAGGCGCTCGATTACTGCTATTCTTCTTCACTATTGGCTTCGTGTATAAACTTATTCTCAACTACATTGTGGTGTGGTATTTCCCCGCTATAAAGGTCACCGATACGTTTGCATTTGGTTATATGCTTGCCACCTTACTTGCACTCAAAATTTACCAAAAAAACGCATTAGGGCTGGTGATCAGGGCAACGTTTCAAACTTCAGTCGTTGGGGGGGCATTTGCCATTTTGGTTGGTTTTATTGTGATGCTTGTTCCGTCAATGCTGTCAAAACACACTGAGACTTCAGACATTCAAAGTCACCACGTATTCACCCTTGACCAGCAAATCAGCCGTTACAAAAGTTATTTATATACCGCACAGTCAAACAAAGTCACCGTGAGTAGCTATAAAGCAAATCAAGCTGTCACTGATTTTAAATATGGGGTTTACCAAGTTAATCAGGCGATTAAAGATAATCAATCGATAGCCAGTCTTAACGCGCTGTTTAACCCGATAGGATTCAGACTTGAAAGTGATGAAGACTATATTTATATAATAGACACGTTTGAAGATCAGCAGCGCGGTCTTTTCGTATTAAATAAAAATCCGCAATCAGCGCCTTTATTGATCACCGTACCATTTCCTATCACCGAAAGTTTAGCAAGTGATTCAGCAGGGCTTATATTTCAGCACCTCAAAAGCAAAGCGCTGGTTTATGGTACCGCAAAGACACCACAACAAACGTTAGCACAAGAGAATCAACAAAGTCCTTTCTATCAAGCATTTATTACAGCACTTAACGCTGATGAAGTATTGCAGGTACGTGAGTCTAACCACTTTACTAAAGTCTCTTTAACTGATTCTCCAGCAAAATCACAGAGCCAATATTGGATTTATAATCAACTTCCTGCATCAATAAGCCAACGAGAAATTCACCAATTTATGGGGTCTGAAGAAACGTTCTTTGGTAGCGCAACAGTAAATAGTCTACCCACCTCACAATTTTCGGGCTCCTTGCTTGAGGTGTTTTTAGATAGCGACAACTACGCGAGTATATTAGCCAATGCTTATCGCGATAATAAACGCTACAGCACACTTCAGTTTAATAAATTAGAACGAGACATTAACCAAATCATTGATGATTTTTCTGTGCATATCAGTGAAAAAGGCAGTTTTAAATATCAACCGCTGTCTAAAAACCAGGTGGCCCTTTGGGAGTTCGAAATACTCAAACCACTGTATAAATTAATTGCACAGATAGGAAATAATCCTCTCAATGAGAATAACCTAAATCAGTTAAAACAAATTAATGGCACTGCTGAGTTACTTAACTACCAATTACAACACGTCCAGACAATGAGCGGCCGCTATTTACTATTGAGCCCTCAGGACAAAAACCAAGCGTATCAGCAAGGTCAGGGCTTATATATCTTTAAGTTAAGTGAACATGAGTCTATCACTCTCAGTGTTCCCCGCCCTTTATTTGAAAGTAATACATTGGCTGTTACCAGCGAGTTGTTCAGCCGAACCAATGCAGCTTACTTAGCAATTGCGGGTGCTCATCCGTATGCACATCCAAAAGCGAATGTATTAGCCGTCGATAATGTAGAGTCGTTATTTAATATCGTTCATCAAAGCTACTTACGCTTTAATGAAATGACACCCAGTTTAAATATTCAGATAAGAAGCCACAGCGCGCCTTCTTGGGTGCGCCCGAATGCTATCGCGTTCTCGACGACACAGATTAATGAGCTTGCCACACCACTGATGAATCAACTGAGTAATCAGTTAACGGCTTTGGGGATTAAGTATCAAGTTGTTGAAGGACAAACAGCAACCAGAGGGCTTGAAATTGGTAGCTCTCCTCAAGCGGGCTATCAACAATTTAATGCGAATAGCGAGCTGGCAACCTTGTGGTTAGCGTCTGATTTCAAAACGCAATTTTCAGTAAGCCAAAGCAGTTTGTTACAGCGTTTACTGGCTATTTCGAACACCCCAACACTAACAGTGATCAATCTCGCCACTTTGTCACCGTCGAACTGGCAAGCGTTAAGCGACCTTGATAAGCAAAATATGAAGAGCATTATTGATAGCTACGCCGCGAACCAACGTCTCACGTCTTTGGCACGATTATGCAACGAAATGAATAAATGTTCACTGCACACAATTGAGTTAGAGCATGTCAATAAATATGCTTTGATGTTCAAACACAACAGCAAAATCACAGCCATATATTACCCCACTAAAAATCAGCTATTTGACCTAGATGGGTTTAATCTTATGATGAGCGGAGGCGACAGTGTATTTAATTAAACGCTTGCTTGCGCTACTGGTTATTGTCAGTGTGGTATTCACCCTACTGTTCTTTGGTCGACACTTTTTTGTTTGGCTCGATTCAGCTGAGCCTATTGGTGCCAGCACAGGCGAAGAAACACGCTCTAATGTGCAATGGTTGAGTAGCGATAAGCCGCTGCGATTCAATTTTTCGAATCAGCGGACCCACTCGTTGCGCATTCTTTCTAATGCCGTATTTGATAACTCGATTTCTTTTGATCAACCGGTTAACTACGCTATTAAGTATGTTCTGTATGACCAACAAGAGCGTGTGATTTTAGACGATGTTTATCATCATGCGTCTAAGCTGTACACCGACTTAGACGGCCAAAAAGTTAAGCAAATTATTGAAAACAAACAATCCTTGAGTGTTGCCTCGGGACAATCTTTTTACTTACCCATAGCTCATTACCCACATGCAACCAGCTTAGAGCTGACTATGATCCCCGAACAGGCTAATCTTCAAGGAGTGGTCGTTCGTGTGCATGCTAAAACCCCTGAACAAAGTATTGATCCTCTGAACACATGGCTTAAAAGACCATTAGATCGCCGTCAACGGGCAACAAACTATTTAACGTTAGGTGAAAATGCCTTAACCAGTAACGAAATCAGTAATGCGATGGCTTATTGGTGGCAGAAAATCGCCCCGCAAGGTATTCCAGATATCGACTTTAAATCTGATATTCTCTACGAAAGCCTCCCCTATAACGTGTTGACCTATGACTTTAGTGCTGAGCAGCACGATTTAGGTGCTTACTTTACCGAAGAGGGTTTATGCGCCAGCGTTCGCTTAGATGAACCCGACAGCCTTATTTTCACCGTCAAAGAAGGCGCAAAACTGCCACATTTAATGTGGTATGACAAACTGCAATTCTCGGCGCCGACGCCTGTCAGCTTTGCTCCTACCGATATTGAAAACCGCTATCAAACACAGCTCATTGCAGCTGGATTAGTGAGTATTTGTAGTGATGAAGCGATACTTACTCAATGGCAAACTCTCTCAGACACCCCAATTTTAACAAGTTATGCTGGCAGTTATTTAATAAATGAGCAAGGCAATGTCGAGTTTGATATTGACCCCAAAAGTGACTTAAAGCTAGATGTACGCGCTTTAGAAACAAGCCAGTTAGAAGTCGTATTATTTGATCAAACACACACAGAAATCGAACGCTTCTCTTTAGCGCATAAAGGCGACGTCTCACACTACGATCGCCTTATAGACGATACAACGCAAAGACAGCGTGTTGGTTTACTCACCTCGTATTATTTGCGCACGCCAGCTAATGCGTATCGAGTACAAATAAACGCGAATAAAGACGCTTATGTCCTGTTGCGCGCTCGTTACGCACAATTTCATTATCAGCGTGTAGTTGCTCATCAAAATATCACAACGCCGATTGATCAATTTTATGATATTGCAGCGTGGTACGAACTACGCGCGAATAATCACTTTGAATTAACACAGCAGGCACGTTTTGCCAATATTCGAACCTTTACGCCCCCTGCTGAAGTTGAGCCAATGACGACCTTTTATCAGCCAAGAGAGCTTTACACTCTACTGCCTATTTCAAATGTGGCCCTCGCACTTAGCCCTGACCGTTACTTTATACCTAAACAACCGGCACAAATTTTTAACTTTGGACTTTACACACCTAAGACCCCAGCCAGTTATTCTGATACGGGTGATAACAAACTGATTTTTAGGTTGTCTAATACCCGTGCTCAAGAACGTAATGCATCAGATGTGTCAGCGACTGAGTTAAAACAATTACAAAATAAAGCAACGGCAACCTATCAAAACTGGCATGGTGAGAGACCGTGGATTAAACAACGCCTCTATCAACTCAATAAAAATACGCCTTTAACACTCAACTTTGATGCGCAAGAACAACCAATGAGTGTGGTCTTTAAGCTGTTTCGTTCGCGCAGTGCACAGCCTATTGAGTTTAACATTCTTGAAAAAGCTAATTACAAATCAGGATTAACCAGCGAGTACAGTATCGCTAAACAGCGTGTTCAATTGCATAGCTCAGAATTACTTAACGCGTTTCTAATTCATCCAAAAAATAGCCAATTAAATAGCTACCCTAGCGTCACGCATACGGTATCAAGTGACATAAATAAACTGCACTCACTGACAATTAGCGCATCTGAGACAGTCTGGTTATCGATACTTCAGGAGTACCCGCTGGGGGAGCAAAAAGTAAGGTGGTGGAACAATGAATATTAAGTTTATCATCATTATCATGGGGTTATTGGTCTCGGCATGCCAAGCTGAATCAAACATCTCTGAACTTCATACCGACTTTCAACAGTGGTTAAAAAATAGCGAGGCCGTCCCTTCCCATTTCACGTTAAAGGATGGGGGGTTATACGCAAAGGAATCATTAGATTCTGGCGGTGAAATACATTTTAAAGAAACCGGATATGCCTGTATTGCGTATGCCCCACACCGCTTCTATGACCTGCATACTTTAGATATTGCACGCTCCCTATTTAATGACTGCCAGGTACTCCTTACCAATACCAAGCACCGCACAAGTCGCGACGCAAATGGCGTGCTGATTGACTTTGGTAAATATAAAGAAAGTGCTGCAAATGCATTTATTTTAGCTTATGCGGATACCGTTGAGTCTTTTACCATTTTCCAATTACATGGATTCGCCAAAGAAAAACGTAAAACTAATCAAGGCAGAAAAGCCGACATTATTGTCAGTCAAGGTCGTGAAAATGCATCGTTATTTACACGTAATATCACCGACTGCCTAAATGAAAAACTAAACGTTACTGTGATGCTCTATGGCCGAGATATTTATGAGCTTGGAGGAACAAAAAATATACTCACAACCCTTGCGCCAAGCAATAGTCAATTTATCCATATTGAATTAAGCCGCGAAATTCGCGAAAAATTAATTACTGATAACCACTTATTAAAGCTGTTTAAACAATGCCTTACTTCGTAATTGCTCTCGTTAGTATAACGCTGCTGCTATGTCAGCCAGCCAAAGCCTCACAGCCAAAACACGCCGTGCTGATGCCCCCTACTTGGTTAAACACATCACCACACTTATCGCCTTTGGCGACAACGCAGCACCTAACTTTTGATGCCAAACAGCACCGTTATTTGTGGCTACCAGAAGGTCATTGGCTTGAAATAGCCCCCGCACTTTTAAATCAGTTTATTCTAAGTGCAGGGAACACGCAGTATTTACAACAACGCTTACGCGTTCACAGCGACTTACTTTGTAATACCAAACGCTGTCAGCTGCCAGCCACTGGGCATAACCGCATTATTGCCATACAAAATCATCTCGACGAGCGTGCTGAATTTACTGCCATGATAGGCCATTACCAAGGCGCAAGAGACAGCTTTAGGCGCGCCATAAAAATAGCCGCTCCTTCCATACAACTAAGCTCAGCCCAAGGAAATGAACGGTATTATGCGCTCAAAAAAAATGAAGAAGTGAAGCTGTTTTTTCCTGCCGCAAAAAAACTAACGATCTCTGTACGTCAAAATATGCAGCAGCCCGATCCTAATGGTGTGGTGTACGCATCTATTGATAACGAACTGGTTGCCAGAGTAAATACCATAAATAGCCAAGCATTTGAATTTAGCGAATACGATGTTGGACTTGTAAACAGTGACTACCTTGCCATTGCGGCTGGGCAGTATTTAACTCTTAAAAGTCACACCAATGCGTATATTAAAATAGAGCAAAGCCACCGCGCTATTTATGATGACCGCGCAGCCGAAAAAGAACAAGAAAAACTGTTACTCCCCTATTGGCTAACAACCGCAAATGAAGCGATTGAATCGGTTTATAACACACACTCTTTTAGTGTGTTTAGCGATGATGTGTACACACAAAACAACCCGCTTTCTATAAAACGTCATTACAACTTATTATCGATGATGACAGTGCAATCAAAACTCACAGGCAGCACAGAGCATTCATCACTACAAATGCATAGCAAAACCATTAGCGAATTAGTGGAGCAACGCCTCGTTGATGAGCGGTTTTACCCACGTATTAATCAACAAGTGCGCGAATTAACCTACCTTGGACACCAACCCATTGAGTTCGATTTAAGCATTCAACAACGTGCAACGCCGTGGTTAACCCTTATTGCAAAAACACAACAAGACACCCAATTTCAGTTAACCGCGGGTGAGCGTAATTGGCTTATAAACCTAAAAGCGACCGAACATTATCAAACACTTATGATTTCGGTGCCTATTTCAACCTCATCGGTAACGATTAAAAGGCTAACCAACACCTCGAAGCCTATCGATTTTGCCCTGTATGCGAGAACACTCGCCTCCTTACCGAGTGACGAATTACTGTATCAGCAACAGGGAGACCTCAGTGAAACAAGCCCTATTATCGCTAATTTATTGAGTCGTTATTTAAACAAACAACATGACGACTATGTGGCTTCAATCGAACCCTATACACCGGCTTTGCAAAATAACCCCGATATAGACTGGCAAGCGTCACTCACAAAAGCACAACATATTGCTACATCAGCGCCTCTAGAAGCACTGGCTTTGTTAAAACCGTTGAGCACAAGCCCAGACCCTGATATTGCAATTCAAGCATGGCAGCTAAGAGTAGCCATACTGCGTGAACAACATCAGTTTCACCTTGCCAACAGTTACCTTGAAGGCTTGTATAAAAGCGCGCAGCACGCTCAGTTAAAACACTATGCCGCACAAGCCCTTGTTCGTGCCTATCAAGCAGAACAAATCGAGCATAAACTTTTTGCATTATGTGCGGGGAACGTGAGGACAATAGAGCAATGTGAAGCTCAACTTATAAACCTCGCAGTAAAACAGCAAAAGAACCGTTTAGCAGTATGGCTTGCACATCACACCCAGGCGCAAACACAGGTTGAACACAGTTTTAGTGCGCTCAATTATCAGAGTTTAACGGAACTTGAAAAACCTGAAGAGGCACTTTACCAGCGCTTTATTGGCTCGCAATACGCGTTTATTAACCCAGAAGGAAAGCAACAAAGCACCCTCGTTAATAACGATATACCTTGGGTATTTACCGCTAACCACGCAATGCATTTAAGCATAAAGGCGCGGACTAAAGCCGATCAAAGTGGTGAATATCATACCGCGTGGTTAAAAGCTGATAGTCAGTATCAGCATAAGTTAATGCCCATTTTTAGTGATATAGCGGCCACATCCCAATTCGTCAGTAATCAGCAAGCAGTCTCTATTGCCGCTAATTTGGTTATTAGCTTGCAAGCCGGTGAAACGCTCACTGTGACCACCAATCAAGCTGCTTACCTTGATATAAGTGTTATTCCAAAGCAGTTATTTGCACTTTTTGATTATTATTCTGATGCCACCACTCAAGCAACTAGCGATGATATTAGCTCGCTTATTCATGCGTACGATACAACGCCAAACAAACTCCTTATCAATGGGTTGTATCTACTATCTGAAAAACGTCTCAGCAATAATCAGTACACACAACTGCTGCAACGAATCGACACGCTTCCCCCCTCTGCCCATTCGGTTTTCTTACAAAATAGAATTGAACGCTTTGGTCAGTGGCAGCCCATTGAAAGCATGCTCGATTTCGCTGGTACACGTCTGTTTAATATGCAAGAGACTGAACAACGTAGTTTTGCCGACAGGTTTGCTCAACACACGACTCAATCCGCACCAGAGCAAGGGATCTTATTACGTCCTTTTCATACTTTATACGTTGATTTAACGAAGACTGAAGGCACACAAATTCGCTTTAAATTTAACTTTTCTAGCGCAGAATTAGCGCGTGCAAATAGAGCAAATATCTCTTTTCAGTTAGCAAATCAACAAAAGGTGTGGTCTGTTTCTGAGCAGCAAAGCATTCCATTCACTTTTAATAAGCGAGAGTTAAACAACAATACAATTGCCGTACGTTGGCTCAACCCATACTTGTCGCAACAGCTTGCTATTGAAGCAGAGCAATATATTGCGGGGCAATGGAGAGCGTTGCCGCTACCAACAAATTTAGCGTTTTATACTGTATCAGCTGATACGCCACTTATTGCTAACTTACCTGCCGATACATTAGTAAAACTAGAAGAGATGAATGAAAACAAACGTAGCGAGCGTCGTTTTTTCCATCCAGCAGGTAAAATTGAAGTGCGCACGGATCAATTAAAGTATGTACGCCTCTATCGTTGGCATTTAAGTGAAAGAAACAACAAGATTACGAGTTTTTCTGACATCAATACGCCGCTGCCAGAACTAATCACTTATCAGGCACCATCAGCACCTAAAATAGTGAATAAGCAAGCCACTTTGCATAGCGATGAGACCAACCTACAAGGCTTTATTCGCTTTGATCGACAACATATATTTCAAAGTGCAGAAGACATTCCTGCACAACAAGAAACCGACATAGGTGTGAGGCTTCGCTTTAATGATCAACAACATTGGTATCAATTAGAAGGCTATTATGCGTTTGACGAAAAGCAGCATGACTTCATTGCCTTAAATGGTTACCACTCTTGGCTTGATGACACGAGCCATTGGTTTATCGATTCACAGATCACAAGTCGATGGCAGCTTAGTCGTGATAACTCAGATAGCCAATACGCGTTAAATGGCGCTATTAGTATTGGACAAGTATGGCGCCAAGATACAGTGCATCGGCATCAATGGTCTGTTGCCCCCTTTATTCACATCAGTAGCGCAGACTTAAACGACTACCTCAATGACGAGAAACTAAACTCTAATATTTTTAATTTTTATCGTGAAAATCATGCTTCTGGCTGGCAAGGTTCTTACCAATATCGCTACCAACCTTGGGTAGATAACTACCTCAACTTTGGTGTTGCATCTGGCTCAAATGATGATTGGCTAAGTCTTGATTATTTGCGGTTTAACAGCAGTTGGAACCAATATTACCATGGTCACATTTTGCAAGTTGGTCTTGATAGCTACTACCGTTTTGCCGATGATCATCGTGCAACAGCCACGTGGCAGTACATCAGTCGGGTAGCTTGGCAAAAGCAAATTGATATAGGCTCCTTCTCACAGGGTTGGCTAAAAATCAGTTGGCAGCAAGACTGGGGATGGAATAACCATAATATCAGTCTGGAATTTTCATCGGGCAATAATCAGCATACTGGCTTTGCTCCCTATGCCCATGATGAAATTATTTTTCCGACACTTCAACTTAACCATTTGCTAGAGCGAAGAGATTATGAGCAGTAAAGAACTTAAAAAACGCTTAGAAACCTTACTTTTTGCAGATATCGCAAGCTTTTGGTTAGATCTCTACAGGCAAAAATACCGTCAATTAGTCAACGAGCTAAGTCAATGGGAATTGATCAAGAACCAACCAGACGGACACGACGAAGATGACTGGCTATTACTGCAAGCAATTGCCTTTTTAACTCATAAAATAGATACCCTACAACATCAACTTACAAAGTTAGATGCAGATCACAGCCGTTTTATAGAAAAGCTAAGTCATGCCGAACTCAAAGCAGAAAGACAGTTCCATATACTGGATTATGCGGCCACGTTAGGGGCTGATAAACAACAGTTACAACAAGATCAAGAAGCCTTCACACGTTGGTTTGATGAAGGGGCCATGATCAACCGTTATCAAGATAAAGTGTCTGAACTTGAGCAATCATTAAAGTTTTTAATTGGTAAACTGGGCGACTTAACGCACCGTTATTTATGCCTTCATTTACATGAAATAGAGCAGTCATGGCAAACCGTAAATTTAGAAAGCTTTTTTTTAGATTTACTCGAACACACTGATAATGATGCAATAAAAAACTCTCTTTTTAGAGCCTTGGCAAACCAAGTTACTTTATTAAGCGAGCATGTGGACGATCCGGAATTTAGCGCGGATCTGGTTGAAATGCTGTTACTCTCACTTGAGAAATCAACCACACCACATGCAGCCAAAGTGGATATATTAGAAATATTGATCAACCTTCGCCCCACCTTTACCCGTTATTTCATGCGTTCGCACATTGACTTAGAGGTCCCAAAGACGGGTAAAGCTGACCGCCAGCAATTATTTTTATTAAGCGCTTTTTCAGCCATCATCAGTAAACAACAAACGCTCAATGAGGCAAATCAAAACCTGTTACAGTTGCTGGCAGCTCACCCCTACCCGCGCGTGCGTCAAAGTGTGATAGAACAATGTTTTATTTTGCCGTGCTCATTCGCACTTGCACTAATAACCGAGCGTTTAGAAAAAGAAACCCACCTCGCAATCAGGCTCACATTAATTAAACAATTAACCGCAACCCGATTTAGCGATGGGCAACACAGCTTGATTATTTGGCAACAGCAACTGATGCAAGCTCAACATTTTGCAGAGCAACGTTTATTGCTCGAACTTGCACCACGTATTATGTTTAATTTACAGGTTGAGTGTGAGGAGCAACAAGCCAATACGATTTTCAAGCGCTTCATCGACACCTTAAATAAACACCTTGAAGCACAACAAAACCTTGCCATAAAGCGGATTATTAGCCGTGTCCGTGAACAACTTGTCAGTTTTATGCACCAACAACACGTTGCTCAACTCGAGGCAAACTTAAACACCCATTCGTCAATCAATAACCAAAACATTGACGAGGCACTACTAGGCCGGCTTTTAAGTCAACAGGCGCAAAAATATGAAGCCTACAATGTGAGTCAAAAGAAACAAGGTTGGCACATAAATCAAGGTTATCAACGCGGCTTCCGCTTTTGGCGCTTTTGGCATGAATTTAAAAACCCCCAGTACAGGTAAGCGCCAAAGCTATAACCATTTAGCAAGAAAACCCAGTGCATACATGCATGTTCCTAGCTGCACTGTCGCAGAAATTAGCCAAACAGATGTCCCCGGCGAACCGCGATTTGATGACCTACAATTTAGTTCGCGTCCTCATTTGCCATTGCTCGACTTTCTTTTAAGTACTTTATCGCAAGATAACTTAAAATCCCCAGCGAAAACCTATACCCCTGACGGCATATTAGTCGTAACACCACCCAAAACAGTATTTAAACGCCTTCAAGCATACTGCTGGATTTCATTTAACTTTGAAGAACTTAATAATTTACGAAACGGCTCAGACATAGAGCAAAATAATTTTTTAAATGCTTTAAGAGCGAAAGGATTTACATTTGATTTCCAACAATATGGTGCGGTACTCGATAGCGACTTCCCGGTAGAATCAAGTATTGCGACTCTGTATAAAAAACTCGCCGTTACCCCTTTTATGTTTAATATTTGGGTGAGCTTTAAAGAATATGCCTATTCAATTTATCAAAACAGTATTGGTCAGCTGGTATTTTTCGTGCTGGCTTTCATAGGTTACTTTTGGACACGCCACATAAAAGTGAGCCGCCAAATTCGCGCCGACAGAGCGCAAATTCCTGTATCTATTGGTGGTTGGGGTACTCGCGGAAAATCAGGTACAGAGCGATTAAAAGCAGCACTGTTTAGTAGCTTGAGTTTAAAGCTAATCAGTAAAACAACAGGCTGTGAAGCCACATTAATTTATGCAAGAGCCAGTGGTGAGCAATTCGAAATCCCCTTGTTCAGACCATTCGATAAAGCCAGTATTTGGGAGCAAGGTGATGTGCTTCATTTTGCAAAAAATGTTAAGGCCGATGTGTTTTTGTGGGAATGCATGGGGTTAACACCTCGTTATGTCCGTATTCTGAGAAACTGGATGCAAGATAACTTTTCAACAATAACCAATGCATACCCAGATCATGAAGATATATTAGGCCCCACAGGCATTGATGTTGCAAACGAAACAAGTCATTTCATTGGTGAGAATAGCCTTGTTTTTACCAGTGAACAAAATATGGCGCCGATTTTAGAACTCAATGCCAAACGAAAAAATGCCAGTTTAATTCAAGTGCATTGGGCAGATGGTATGCAAGTTACTGACGATATTCGTGCTTTATACCCATATCAAGAACACCCCGCTAATATTGCCCTTGTGTGTAAAATGGCGCAACACATCGGCCTTAGTAAAGACTATGTGTTTAAAGAAACCTCTGCACGCATTATTCCTGATATCGGCGTATTGCAACACTATCCACAGGCACGCATAGGCGCAATATCTCAGTCGTTTGTTAATAGCATGTCAGCCAATGAGCGCCTAGCAACACTAGAAAATTGGCAGCGATTGAGCCTTTATGATTTAAATAATAAAGCAGATACGCAAGTGATCGCCTTAATCAATAACCGTAATGATCGTGTGGCACGCTCCAAGGTGTTTGCCGGCATTTTAAGCCATGATTTGCGATTTGACCGCATCGTTGTCATTGGTACTAACGTCGATGGCTTTTATAGTTATTACCTGCAAGCACTCACAGAGCGCATCGATAAAATTATCAGCAATAATGACACCAAGGCCCTTGAGATTTTACTCACTCAGCTTAATTTAATGTCATCTTGTCAACTAAAGGCACGTTTAGTTATCGCCTATGATGAAGATATTGCTGAGAAATTACTCTTGTTAGCGCACCGCACTTCTGTAAATAAAACCGATATCAGCGAAGTACTCACGGATGCGAGTAAAAAGGAAATTTCGACAATCCTATTAAACCTAAAACATTATCAAGCCCGAACAACCTTAGACTCTTTAAAACAAGACATATCTAAGCACAGTGAAGAAATCAAGCAGCAACTACTCAGTATTGCAAAATCAAAAGTGACCTTGCTTGATGATAGTAGTTTATCTGCGGATGCACTCACCGACACAATCTCTGACTTAGCATTAGCAAATACTCATCAAGTCATTGTTGGGATGCAAAATATTAAAGGTGTCGGCCTCAATTATGTTTATGCATGGCAACAGTGGCAAAAGATTTCACACTCGGTAGAACACCTTTTTGATGAGCAATGCACGGCCAAAGAGTTTAGAAGTACACTGTCTAATTTAAATATGATTGTGTCTTTCAATCGTTTAGATATTGATTATCTTCAAGAAAAACTAGCGCTTTTAAAGAAAAGTGCATTGGCGCAAAATGAGTTTTGCCAAGCTGAGATCACAAGTCTATTCAACAAACTAGATAAAACAGATAACAAGCAACAACACACACAACAACATCAACATGCTTTTACACGTTACTTTAACCAAGTCGTTGAATCTTTTTTAGATGCTGGGGCTGCTGTTAAACGTAAAAAGCGCGCAAATCAAATTTACCAAGACATTGCTGATCAACGCATCACATTAGAAAAAGCCATAAAAGTATTGGGTAAGTTAAATCGAAATCAAAAAGCGGGGTGGTTTGCGAACAAGTCAGAACAAGATTAACTAAATAATGACAAAGTAAAATAAAAATCATACTAAAGGAGGTTTAGCATTTTAAACCTCCAAAGTAATTGAAAAATCAGAATTTTCCCAAAGATAAAACAACTGTTTTATCGTCAATAAGTTACCTAATTATTAGGGTATTTCGCATATAAACAGGACCGTTCCTCGTTTGAATACACTTACTCTAAAGCAGTAAGATGATACCTGTTCAGAATAGATCATTGCAGAGACAGTATTCGTTATAAAACGACTTAACGTTTGTTAGCCACACGGTGTGTACAGCGAAATAAATTGTGTTCAAAGCCTCAAAAATGCCAGCAAATCGCTGGCATTTTTTTTACTTTGAGCATTATACTTATACGTGCTAATAGTGAGTGTTTTGGCAGCGTATTAACATCATTGATTAGTGATCTTTTTTTGCTCAAGCATTTCTTTCCAATGCATTATCTCTGCCGGTAAAATAGGCGCAACACCTTTAAACCCAGCAACTTCAAGCATTTCTTCAACACTAACCACTCCTTTCTTACGCTTGAATACACCGCGTACATAAGCAATGGCATGTAAGCCACGCTCTGAATGAAACTTTTGCTCAATATAAAAATACTTATGATCCCATCCGACTAAACGCGTGCTTACTGTGTATTTTTGCATCGGTTTAATGTCTCGAATGTAGGTGATTGCCGTTGCGTTAACGATTGGAAACCAACGACGCTTCATAATATGCTGCAACAATCCAACCCGCTCAGTCATCCAAGTACGCGCTAAATCCATGATGCCTAAATACCGAGAGTTAGTCAGATGAAAATTTATATCACAATCAGTGGGTAATGCTTTAAATTCAATATCAATCGTATCAAGTAAGTCTTGGTAATCACGATTACGTTTAATTTTAAAAAACAATAAAATGAGTCGGAAATAGAGGTTCACGATAAAGGTCTAACCAGTTGTTAATGAGCAAAGTGTATCACAGCATATTGCTATGGCGAATATTCTGCTCTAATCTGTGCATATATTAGTATAAAAAAAGAATAATCTAATGAAATTTATTAATTTAGCGGCCTTGTTGACTGCAAGCTTATATACTCAATCTGCCTTTGCTGATTTTAATTACCCGGGCGAAGGGACTTTAAGTTACCCTACCGGGGTTGAGAAACCCTTTAAGTTTGGTTTTGGCTGGCAACAAGACACAGAGAAATTCACCATTGGTAATAAAACCTATGATATGTCGTTGCCTGAGTCTTACTCTGTCGCCATTACATTAAGTAAAGATGAGCAACAAATATGGGTACAGGAATTTAATAATGGGTTCTTCGAAGGGTTTCGTTGGCAAATTGGCGAGCACACTCTGGCATTAGAAAAACGTCAGTTTTCTGAAGCAGTCAAGGGCGATTATGTGATAAGCCTAGATAACCGAGACTACTTTTTTGCGCGCAACAATATCAGTATTGTTATTAAATTTGATAACGAGGGTATAAAAAACATCGCCATTGATGGCGTCACAAAAGACATGGGCACTAAACAATAGTGCCCATAGGGTAATTACACTTTCACCGTTTTACGATTAATGCCGTAATCTCTAAGCTTATTAGCCACCGCGGTATGGCTTAACCCTAAACGCTTCGCTAGCTGACGAGAACTTGGATACGCCGGATACAACTTACGAAGTAACGTGGCTTCAAAGCGTTTTACGGCTTGGTCAAGTGTGCCCTCAAAGTCTGACTCCAAATAGCCTAAATCATGTGTAAATGTTGGTAATTGTAAATGCTCAATTCTAAGCTCATTATCATCTAACAATGAAACAGCGCGATAAATCGCGTTTTCTAATTGTCGCACATTACCCGGCCACGGATAATCCTGTAAAAACCGTAAACATTCTTCCGATAAAACAGGCACCGAATGACCGTTTTGCTGAGCGTATTTTTGAATAAAATGCTCAGCAAGTGGACCCACATCCGCTTTTCTATCACGAAGTGGCGCTATTTCAAGAGTCAAAACGTTGATACGATAGTAAAGATCTTCTCTGAAGGTGCCTTCTTGAACCATGGCTGGCAAATCTTTTTGAGTCGCCGCAATAATACGAACATTCACTTTAACTTCGTTTTCATCGCCTACTTTTCTAAAAGTTCCATCCTGCAAAAAGCGTAATAACTTAGTCTGCAACTGAGTCGACATTTCACCCACTTCATCTAAGAATACGGTGCCGCCATCAGCCTGCTCTAACACGCCTCGTTTTGGGGCTGCATTTTCCTCGTAACCTGCATAGCCAAACAGTTCAGATTCAGCAACATCATCTGGTAACGAGGCGCACGATAAAGCAATAAAAGGTTTTACAGAACGATTAGACGCATAGTGGCAAGCACGCGCTAAAAGCTCTTTACCCGTACCTGTTTCACCGGTTATTAAAATAGGTGCTTCGAGTTGCGCCATTTTCCGTGCTTCTCTGACAACACGACGCATAGCAGTACTAAAGTTATGAATAGTGGCAAAACTTTCTTGCCCATAACGACGAAAAGCACTGACCTGCTGACCAAGACGGCTTTGCGATTTAATATTAATAACAGCACCTGCAAGCACATCCCCTTCAACGCCTTGGGGAACTGAAATAGGCAGAATATCGGCAATAAAGTCTTCACCTGCCACTTCAACACGCGTGGTTTGTCCTAATACTTCTTTACCCTCAAGCCAGCGGGTGAAGTTAAAGCCTTTCAATAAATTATTTATATTAGCGCCAATGACTTCTTTTTCTGATAACTGTAAATCACGGCATGCTGCATCATTACATAAACGCACCCATCCTTTTGCGTCTATAGAAATAACGCCGTCGGGCAAGGCTCTCAGCAGTGTATTTAGCTCATTATGTTCTCGCTCAGAAGGTAAGAATGCAGTTGTTCGCACATCTTTTACGCCATCAATTAAACGAATTGATGGCATAATTTTTTGAAACTGCTCAAACTCTATCGGTGGAAAACTCACATACATTCGGCAATTAACCGAATCAACTTCGATACCTTTTAAATCGACCTGGTAACTTACCAAAATATTGAGAATTTCTTGTGCGATACCAATTCGGTCGGCACAGTGAATATCTAAACGCATTACATCCTCAAAGAACGGGAACCTATAGTATGAGAATAATACGCTAACTCCCCATTTCTGGGTAGTCTATTGTAAAGATTTTTGGACAAACGTGTGCAAAAAACTCAATTGCTTGGGTACTTGGTCCACTCTTGGCCATCTAATTGGATATAAGGCTGTCCTTTAATGTACATCATAACGGTATCTTGGTTTTCAGCGACTACCGGAGCACTTGGTAAATTATCAAGCACACGCTTAACAGGCACCGTACCCGCAAATACATCCAGTTTCATGGTGTTATTGATAAGTTCAGACAACGAAAAATAGCTCATCGTCTGTTGTACATCATTCAAACCGCTGTGTTTAACATCAGGACCAATAAACTTCACGGCAGTGGGTACAGACACAATTGACGGGCTTGGGATTTCACGAAGACCTGCAAATTGTAGTTTATCACCCTCTAATGCTGCGCCATGTTCAGGCACAACCATTAACAGTACATTGCGCCCTTCTCTTTCAAGCTGACTAATAAAGTCATCAATATCACTAAATAAATGCTGCTGGCGAATTGGATAACTCTTTAGGCTATTCATGCGAGAGCGGCCCGCTAGCTGATTACCATCATGCAAGCTAATCGTGTTGTAATAAAGCGCACGTGGCTGCTTGGTATTTTTATGGCTCTCCAACCAATTACTTAAGATAGCGGCATCTGAATAAATAGGCTTTCCATCGAAACCATATTGCGCAGCTTGAAATTGACTAAAATCCAAATTAGGCACTGACACGCCACCGTATTGTTTGATCAAGCCAATAAAGTCATCAAAATGACCATCATGATTTAATGCCACGCTCGTGTTGTAACCTAGCTGCGATAAGTTACTAAATAATTGACACTCTTTAGCTACAGGTTTAAACAATTGGTCTTGAGGAGTTTGCCCACAACTCGCACGCAGTAACCTTATTGCTGCAGGACCACTGTATGAGGTTGCTGAATTAAAATTACTAAACAAAATATCAAAGTTATCAAATAAATCACGCGGTCTCACACCAATGGCGTCCAGGTCCGCAGTGGCCAAAGAGCAAATATTAAGCACAACCACGTCAAAGGGTTGTCCATTGAAATTAGTCGGAAATTGGCTTTTTAGTTGAGTTTGTTGCTGATAAAAATCATCGAGTTGTTGATCAAACGTTTTTTGTGGTGACGAACTCGACACTGCGACAGGTACCTGTTTTTTCGTTGATTGATTATTCACAACCACAGGGGTTGAGAGTGTATCTGTTACTGTCGTCGCACTCAGCCAATAAACGTAAATAAACCCGACCACTGAAATACTGGTGTAGCGTATCCATTTTACTGAATACCAATACACCACGACTAAAACAAACAGCCCCAGTAATATATCAACACTGATCACTCGCGTCGCAATCTCCGCAAAGTAAGCAAAGCTGAAGTCTTGTACATTTTCAGCTTGTTTAGTTAAACGTGAAATGGGGGGGAGCCACGAATCGTGATACAAAAGTGCAGCCCCAACTACGACACTGATACTCTGTTTTAAATACGTTAACCATTTGATTTGAAATGACACGGCTAAAAAAGCAAAAAACGCTAAATTTGCGACGAGATCAAATGAAATATCACCACGACTATAAAGAAAAAACTTTACTAAAAAGTATAAGTTCCAAACACCTAATCCTGAAAGCCTCACTGAGAATCCTTTTTCTGTTTTTTGGGAGTATAGGGCGTTAATAACACATGCCTAAAAGTCAATGTACGGTAAATGCTTACTATTTTTTTAAACAAGATTTTACCTGTATTACTAATCAAAACCCCCAATAATAAAGCGATAATAAAAGTAATAAAGAACTGATTTAAACTCATATTTGCTCACCTTTTAAAGTTACTTTTACGGGTTTAGAGATAGGCCTAATCACCTTTTTAAATTCAGGAGTCTCCTTATTCAATGAAGAAATATCAGCTGTTTTAGCATCAAAAACATAACTGACATTTTCTTTTAATTGCTCGGTGTAATCAGGCACGTCAACATTGGTATACCTGCGCTGCAGATGACGGCATTCTTGCTGAATGTAGAAATGATCTGCAATCACATTTTTCGACATAAAAAAGTCGCTAATTTCAAGCTTAAATAAATGCTTAATCGCACTTTCTACGTCATGCTCACGACACGCATGTAAATACAGGTAAATATAATCGTCAGCAAAGCTAAAAATATCCCCTTCACGTTTTACATGAAACAAATGCAGCGGGTGTATTGCATCTATACGGGGTAAAAGTTGTAACATAACAAGCACCCCGCTAACACCTAAATTTGCAGCTGAGTCACTATGCTTAGCAACTTGTTCAACAAATTTATTTATCGGCAGATACCCTTTAGTCAGTACGTTTTCACTGTATTTCAATACCTCATCAATTGAGTTAGGAAGTGGTCTTGAAAACTGGAATCCTTGGATTGATTGAATTTGTGATTGTAACCGCGAAGGCTCAGAGAAACTGTATAAAATAAGGTTCACGCCTAACGTTAAAAAGAGGCACTCATCTTGATGGCGAATAATGCCATCTACATTTTGAATGACTAGCTTTAACTTTCGACCACATTGTTTGCGAAGCGAAAAGCACTCACCAGCCAATGCAGACAAATCAGTGTAGCGCGTTACCGAAAACACTAATGTAGCAGCTTTTTTTGTAAGGCCTAGTTTATACAGTGCATTATTATCTTCGACTATTTTATAAGACAGCGGTAACTTCGTCCCTTGCGGCAACGCATGTTTAACAAGCCATACCTCATCTTCATCTAATCCTTGTTGCGATGATGTTTGCTCATTCGACTCTTCTAAATGAGCATCAAAAACGCTCAATTGCCCCTGCAAAAGCTCACAATTTATAGAATGACCCGCAATTACGCCATCTTTATGGCTCCAATAGTCATATTCTAAGGTACGAATTGAGGCTTCTTGAGTAATAAAAATTTGGCCATCAAAAAGCGTATTTAAAGCCAGAAACTGGCGCCTTACATCACTAATACGCGAGCCCGAAATCAAGAATATAACTGTTACGTTTTTAGCAATAGATAAATCACGGTAAAACCCGAGCTTTTTAGTTAATTGCGCTTCAGTAAGAGGTACTAGCAGCTCTGAATCCAAGTGTAAAATCAGTGTACTATTTCGAAGCTCTTTATATTGTTTTAATTCCTGAATCACGCCGCGAGAGAAATGTAAGTTTTTTGCTAAATTTGCATCGTGATGTAAATGAAAAGGATGCAGCAAACCTTGCTCAAAAAGGCTAAATAATAGCGTGTTATTTTCACTCTCAAAAAACACCTCAACGTGCTCAGAGAGCAGGAAAACAGGGTCTTTATTACTAGCTAATAGGTGTCTTACTAACTCTAATAACTGATTGTCTAAAGATGCCAACAGTGCATAATTTGCACAGCGCTTGAGCGCTGAGTAAGCGTTTTGTAATCCTGTAATTTGTAAATGGGGCACCAGAAAATCCTTTTAAAAGATACTTTAGCGCTAGTTTTAAGCGCTATTCTATATATAATGCGGCTTATGTCCATGTATCGTAGACAAATTAAATTCAGTTTTTGCCGTTATAGGTCTATTAGATGAATGACTTTGCATTTAAAAAATCAACTGTTTTAACAAAAAATGACATTGACAATTTATTACGCCAATTTGGCGGAAAAAATCAAGGTTATATTGAAATAGTCGACGTTGAAAAAAACCGTCAAACGATCGATAAATATCCTTTAATTAAAGATATCGCTTTATCTATTAAAGATACACAACAAGATAAATTATTTAACAAAAGCACATACTAAAGAATGAAAAAGATTTTCGTGAAAGGGATAAAAGGAGGTACTGGAACCACATCGGTAGTGGCAAACCTTGCGTGTGCTTTAAGAAAATCACATGAAACAGTCTATGTAATAGATCTCGATCCTAAAAGCGACATAGGCTTACACCTAGGGCTTGCATGGGACCATTTACTAGGATGGAGTGATTACGCCGATTTTGCATCTGCCAGTGAGCAGTTCCATCAAGATAATGACGGCGTCACGTTCTTACCGTACGGAAGTGGCTCAAACACAAAAAGCAGCTTTAAAGATATAATAAATCATTGCCAGCAACTTCATGACAGCGATGACGCGTGGTTCTTATTTGATTGCCCTGCACATATTAATGCACTTGAATACCCGCTTGACTCTGAAGATATTTTTCTTGAAGTCATCAATTGTGACGCCATATGCCATAGTTTGATGTATAAGCAACTGAATTTTTTAAAGCAGTCTGGTTCATCGTGGCAGCACTACTTCTTGACTAATCGTTTTAATTCAGCGTCTGAATTAGAGTCTGACTTATTACAGCTATGGCAATCTGAATTACCTCTTTTTGCGCCTTTATACATCAACAAAGACGAAGCTATCATGGAAGCAACCGCATTTCGTAATGTGGCGATTAATTGTGCTCCATACAGTGTTGCCAACGATGACTTTGAAACCTTAGCCGGTTGGCTCGTTAGTCGTGCAAACAATAATGAATCATAAGCCAACAGCAATGAAATTACCTGAACGTATCATCAAAACCTGCTTAGGCTTCTTATTTACAAAGAAGATAACTCGTTTTGTGTTTTTTAAATTTCATGGCTACTTTAATCAGCATAAAATAAGCCTACTTGGGGCATTTATTCTGCCTTTTTTGGTGTTATTTTTATCCTTGTTTATAAAACTGGACAAAAACAGAAAAAACCAAATAAAACAAAAGTTAAAGTACTTTTATCCGCATGTAACGCGCCCCGTTGTCACACCCAGTAACTGTGTACGCATTTTATTGCAAAGTATTTATTTAGCCTTGTTCAACACCACAACAACATCACAGGCACAGATAAGCTATGAGCAGCGTAAAACATGGCGAAAAATAAAGCATTCACTCAGAATACTGCGCCTTGTCGACAAAAAATTAGTGCGTGCATTTAAGCGACTTTGGCTGTTTGCTAAAACAAACCCATCAGCAGAATCTTACCAGCGTATTAGTAAAGCTGAAATTTGGAACAATCGCATACTGAAAATCGCGTTTTTCACCATACTCATTTTTGCTGTGGCAGTTTTTGTCACGGTGCCTTTCAGTATCGAAGCACAAGCGGTGTTCATTAGTTTACTGCTTATCGTTGCCTACTCGCTAAGGCGCGTTGAAGGACAGATGGCCACCATCACCATGATCACGCTGGCAGTCACAACATCAACACGTTATTTATGGTGGCGCTACACCGACACGCTTAACTGGGATGACCCCGTCGCATTAGCGTTAGGTATTGGCTTATTATTAGCTGAAAGCTATGCGTGGCTGGTGCTTATTTTAGGCTTTTTTCAAACCATTAACCCACTAAAACGTAAGCCTTTACCACTTAATGAAGACACGTCAACGTGGCCAACCGTCGACATTTATATTCCGACTTACAATGAGCCATTAAGTGTCGTTAAACCTACCACTATTGCTGCCCAAAGCATCGACTGGCCTGCTGATAAGTTAAACATCTACATTTTAGATGATGGTAAGCGTCCTGAATTCGCTGAATTTGCAAGACAAATTGGGGTTGGCTACCTAACTCGCTCAGACAATAATCACGCTAAAGCGGGTAATATGAATCAGGCTATGAAAGTGACACAGGGCGAATATATCGCTATTTTTGACTGCGATCACATCCCTGCCCGCTCTTTCTTACAAATGACTATGGGGCAATTTCTTAACGACAGCAAAGTGTGTCTAGTGCAGACTCCACATCACTTTTTCTCTGCGGATCCATTTGAACGAAATTTAAAAAACCATCGAAAAATCCCGAATGAAAACATGCTGTTTTATGGCTTAATTCAAGACGGAAATGACATGTGGGACGCTACATTTTTCTGTGGTTCGTGTGCTGTACTCAGGCGAAGTGCGCTTGAAGAAATAGGCGGTTTTGCCGTTGAAACCGTCACCGAAGATGCTCACACTGCATTAAGAATGCAGCGTGCAGGCTACAAAACCACCTATATCAATATTCCACAAGCTGCAGGGTTGGCTACTGACAGTTTATCGGCACATGTGGGTCAAAGAATTCGCTGGGCACGAGGGATGGCGCAAATTTTCCGCTTAGATAACCCGTTGTTTGGTAAAGGCCTGAATATTGCTCAACGACTCTGTTATCTCAATGCAATGTTACACTTTTTATCTGGTATCCCTCGCATTGTCTTTTTAACGGCCCCGCTTGCACTAATTTACTTCAATGCACAAATTATCTATGCGCCTTTTGTGGCTATTTTCTTATATATAGTGCCAACATTATTGCAGGTAAAAATTACTAACTCTCGTATTCAAGGTAAGTATCGTTACTCTTTTTGGGGGGAGGTCTATGAGTCTGTTCTTGCGTGGTATATTTTAAAACCCACCACAGTTGCGTTAATTAACCCTAATAAAGGAAAGTTTAATGTGACTGAAAAAGGGGGATTAAACGACACCGATCATTACGACTGGACTATTTCAAGGCCTTACATCATCCTTTTACTTATCAATGTTATCGGCATGACTTATGGCGTATTCAGACTCTTTTTTGGTGATACATCACAGATAGGTGTGTTAATTATCAGTATGTTATGGGCAAGCTACAACGTTATAATTCTGGGTGCTGCGGTTGCCGTTGCAGCTGAAGCAAAACAAGTACGTAGCTCACACCGAATTAAAGCTAACTTCCCTGCTGCAATTAGATTAGCCAACGGACACACGATAAAGGTCAAAATCACCGATTACTCTGATAACGGCGTCGGGCTTGAAACAGAACATAGCCACCTGTGCCGTGTAAACGATAAAGTTGAACTACTAATGAGCCGAGGCTTTAAGCAGTATTCATTTGCCACCTACATTTGCAACACACGCGACAAACAATTGGGCTTAACGCTTCGTGATCTAGATTTAGAAAAACAAAAAGCGTTTATTCAATGCACCTTCTCTCGTGCAGATGCCTGGCTTGATTGGCAAGAAAACTTTAAACACGATAAACCGTCATACAGTTTTTCAAATGTATTTTACACCAGCCTTCGAGGCTTTAAGAACTTGATTTTCCACGCTCCAAATGAATTAAGACCCGTCATTGTATTTGTATCGCAGGTCTTATATTTTGTGGCCTCGTTATTACCTAAAAAACCAACAAAAGCGTTTAAACCATCATGATGAAATCACTATTAACCTTGTTATTAGCAGTTGGCACTCTCAGTTTATCTGGCTGGGCTATGAGCGCAGAGCCACTCCCTGATAAATCTATTTTTGATGATGGTTACCCTGAAAGTGCCCCTGTCGAGAGTTTAACGCTCAGTTTTGAACAATTAGGGCTTAGTAAGTTTAAACTCGATGGCGTGAGTAGTAATACACGTGTTGAGTTTACCAACCGTTTAGACAGGCTCGGGAAAAAGTTAACGCTCAACTTTTCATATACTTACTCACCTTCTTTAATAGGCCGAGTCTCGCATCTAAAAATATTTTTCAATGAAAACTTAGTCACTGTATTACCTATTGACGATAAAAATACGGTACTCGGCAGTGTAGCCGAGCACAGTGTTGCGCTTAATCCCAAGCTAATTAAAGATTTTAACCAAGTGCGTTTTGAACTCATCGGTTACTACGATTTAGTGTGCCAAGACGATTACAGTAAAACAATTTGGGCAGAAATTGGCAAAAGTAGTCATATCAGCATTGAGAGACAATCACTTGCACTTGAAAGTTTACTTGAGTATTTCCCGGCGCCGTTTTTTGACTCGCGTGATTACACCAAGCTGACATTGCCATTTATTTTTTCTTCGCAACCCGATGAGCCAACACTGGAAGCTGCCGCTGCACTATCAAGTTTTTTTGGTGCGCAAGCGAAATGGCGTAAAGCGCAGTTTCCTGTCCATATCAATAGTACGCCCACTGAGCATAGTGTGGTGTTTGCAACCAATGATAATAAGCCTGACTTTTTACTAAATTATCCCGATGTCGATAAGCCAACAATCGAAATCATCAGCAGCCCGACACATCGCTATGCAAAAGTTTTATTAGTGTTAGGCAAAAACACAGAGCAATTAAAAGAGGCAGTTGTTGGATTAGTGTTTGGCTATAAAGTCATGACAGGTCGAAGCGCCACCGTTGACGCAATTGCCAGCCTGCCTTTAAGAAAAGCTTACGATGCGCCGCTGTGGGTTCGTTCAGACCGTGCTGTGAGTTTTGATGAATTTATCGAATACCCGACCCAATTACAATCACAAGGCTTTCGTGGACAACCTGTCCGTTTAGACTTACGCTTTGCGCCCGACTTATTTACATGGCGCGAAAATGGCATTCCCATTACGCTAAACTACCGCAATACCCCTGTTGAGCATGGCATGTTGTCGCGCTTAAATATGCTTATAAATGGCAAATTTGTAGATGGTTTTATTCTTGAGAACGACCATGGTAAAACCATTACTACGCAAACCTTACTGCCGCTATTATCAGACATAAACCCGAGCCAATCACGCCAAGATTTTGAGCTAACAGGGCTTGATTTAACCACTAACAATCAACTCACTTATGACTTTAACTTTGCCGTTGTAAAAACAGGCGAATGCAGTGCGATTCCTGCCGGTGGCGAATTTGGTGCTATCGATGGCAGCTCTACAATTGATGTGAGTAACTTCCATCACTATATTGCTTTACCCAATTTACGAGCATTTGCGAGTGGCGGTTTCCCCTTTACGAAATATGCCGATTTACATCAAAGCACTTTAGTGATGGAGGCTAATAGCTCTACAAATGCGATTAGCTTACTGCTGAATTTTACAGGCCATTTAGGGGCGATTACCGGTTATCCTGCTCATCGTTTGAGTATTCAATTTCCAAGTAGTCAGCTAGATTTTGCTGACAAAGATATTGTCATTATTGGTAAACCAGATTCATTTTTAAGCTCGGTCGCCGAAAACAGCTCTCTCAGTGTATTGATTGATAATAATCAACGTATTGTCGATCAAGCTATTTATAATGGTGCTTATGACAGTACCGATGCCGAAAAAATTAAAGTCAATATACGGAGTTTGGGCCGTTTAGCCATTATATCTGGTTTCCAATCGCCTTTTGATTCTGACCGCTCAGTAGTGTCTTTAATTGCCACTAACGACAATGCTTACTCATTGCTTACAGATGCACTATTAGATAACGCGAAAACATCACAAATAATGGGTAGCTCTGCAATTATTAATAACCAAGGCATTAAAACCATAAAAACCGATGACCAGTATTTTGTTGGCCACGTGCCAATCCACACGCTAATTTGGTTCCATTTTTCAGACCAACCTTTGTTGTTGGCTATTTTATCAATTCTTACCCTACTGCTCATTTCATTTATGTTATGGCGACTATTAATGTTGTTAACAAAGAAACGTTTATCTGAAGGAGATAAAGCATAATGAAAACTCTTGCTTCTTTGCTATTCGTTTTAGCATTTTCAACACCCGCTTTTGCACAATTAACCTGTGCAGCGTGGCCACAGTGGAATACGTTTAAAACGCATTTTATTTCGCCTAAAGGACGTGTTATCGATTTAGGCAGCGAATATGATATAACGACATCGGAGGGTCAATCATATTCACTTTTCTTCGCCTTAGTTGCCAACGATCAAGCCAGCTTTGATACATTATTAGAGTGGACGGAAGTTAATCTTTCTGAAGGCGATTTAAGTACGCGCCTGCCTGCATGGAAATGGGGTATAAAGGAAGGTGAAGGTAAAATTTTAGATTCAAACCCAGCCTCTGACTCTGATTTATGGATAGCATACACTCTCTCTCAAGCAGCCAAACTATGGCAAGACAGGCGCTATGCAGTGCTAAGCAGTGTGCTTGCAGAACGTATTATTCGTGAAGAAACCGCACAGCTTCCTAAACTGGGGATTACATTACTGCCTGGACCTAATGGCTTTAAGGACGGAAACACTTGGAAGCTTAATCCAAGCTATGCCCCACTGTTTATCCTTAAGCAATTTGCTGAACTTTATCCGCACTCTCCTTGGCAGCAATTGCATGACAACTCTGCCAATATGCTTATTAGCACAGCCGCTAAAGGGTTTAGCCCTGACTGGGTTAATTACAATGCAGAGCAAGGCTTTTTTCATGATAAACACGCACCTGCTCTGGGAAGTTATAATGCAATACGGGTTTATTTATGGGCCAGTTTGATGGCTGAAGATGCGCCTTACAAATCAGCATTAATGAAACAATTAACCCCCATGGTTGAGCACATTGTTTCTTCAGGCAAAGTGCCCCTAGAAACACAGGCTGTCACGGGGAAAGTATCAGGTACGGGACCTATTGGCTTTGGGGCTGCACTGTTGCCATTTTTAGCGGCAGAGAATGCATCGCAATCAATCACCGCATTACAACAGCAAATGATGATGGACACCGGTTTTATTAGTAGCCGCTACTATGACAGTGTGTTGTATTTATTTGGCACGAGCGCATTAAGCAAACGCTTCAGCATTAATAAAAATGGCGAACTCATTACGAACTGGAGTGCTAAATGCCAATAAAATGGTTACTTGCTGCAATTATAGCAAGTCCGAGTGCAATCGCCTCTTCGACACAAAACAGCCTTGATACCCAATCTATTGATTGGTTAATAAGCCAAGTGCAACTCGGTGAGATAGAGCTAGACACTGAACTTATGACCAATAGTTTAGATAAGCTGTTGAGTATCGCGCCTAAAGACACGCAAGTGCAGTGTGCAGAGATACGCGTGCTGTATGCGCTGAAAGAAACAGAGCAAGCCAACAACTTGCTTGCAGGTATTGCTCAACAGCCCCACCCCTGTGTTGACAGCCTTGCGCTTTTGGCCAGAGTAAATAACGAAGATAAAGCCACGATTCAACAGGCTCGCCTGCGTGCGCGTGCGGGTCAATATGCTGCAGCAGTTAAAATTTACAATACGTTATTTAAATCGACTTATCCGAATATCGAGTTCGAGCTTGAGCATATTAATTGGCTAGCCCAAGACAGCAGCCAATATCAACACGCCCTAAGGGGGTATCGTTCTTTAATGAAACGCTACCCAAATAGCGGCCGTTTTGAGTTGGCTTATGCCCGTCATCTTATTAAGAAAAATCCTGAAAATGCACACGCGATTGACCTGCTAAGTCACTACGCACACAGTAATCAATATGGTGTAGAAGCCGAATTTGCTTGGCTTTCAGCACTCGAAGACATGCCGCTTACCCAACAAACCATGCGTGCCTATGCACGTTATTTTGAAGCGTACCCAAAAAGCAGTAAGGGGCAGTTACAATTTAGTGATTTTGAAAAAAAATACCAAGCAGAGCAAAGAAAGCTTGCAGATCCTGCCTACAAAGCGTGGGTTAGAGGCAACCAAGCACTTGAAAAGAAAGATTTTTCAAAAGCACAGAGGTATTTTAATTCTGCGTTATCAGGGCGTCCAACAGACCCAGAAATCTATAATAGTTTGGGTTTGCTTAATCTTCGGCAAGGCAATAATGAGCAGGCTTACAACTTTTTTAAAAAAGCACAACAATTCAGCACAGATGTAAATCGTATTACCGTATTAAAAGGCTTAGCAAACACAGCACGATTTTGGCAGTACATCGATGAGGCAAAATCGGCACTCAGTGCATCACACTTTAAACGTGCTGAACTTAAGCTAAATTTAGCCGACACTCTCGATGAAGACCCAGACACCGTGCTGTTTTACCGCGCACAACTTGCTGAACAAAGTGGTCAATATCAAACGGCTATGAATTTGTATAAGCAAGTATTAAAAAACGATCCTCTGGCAGAGTCGACCCTAAGCGCAATGCTTCGCCTCAGTGCGTCAGATGGTAATTATACGAGAAGCCATCAGTTTTATAATGGCTTAAGCACTCAGCAGCAAGCGCTTATAGCCCAAGATTATACACTTTTACAAACTCAGCAATTACGTGAACAAGCCGATGAATTAACCGCCAAAGGAGACCTCGATGGAGCAGTACAACGCTTATTAGTCGCCATAAAACAAAGCCCGCGCCAAAGTTGGTTGTACTATGATCTAGCAAACTTATACCAACAACAGGGGTTGGTTGATCATGCCAAAGCTCTTTACAAAAAAACCTTATGGCAATTCCCTCTTGATGCTGAGCTTCGCTACAGCCATGCTTTGTTTTTACGCTCATTGAATGACTACGAGGGGGCATTAGCAACCCTTGATTATATTCCAAATAACGCACGCACTGAGCAAATTAATGTATTAACTGAGCAACTGAGTATTAATGCCAAACTTGAAAAACTCGCGACAAATAATACGGCAACGAATAAAGCTACAATTATTTATAAACTCACGGAATTAGAAGCGCAACCACTCACCCCGCTTATGCAGGCAGAGCTGGCAACTCAGTGGCGACAAATTAATGAAAATAACTATGCTATTCGACAGTTAAAGAAGGCGCTTACGCGCGATCCAAGTCTCAACCCTTACTGGCATATGCTCTATGGTGGCTGGCTTATCGAAAGCGCTAATCAAGCAGACACCGACACATGGCTTGCGCATTACCAATTACCCACTAAGGCAACTGAGGCCGAGCAAGCGCAGTGGTTAGCTTTGCAAATTAACTACATTAACACCTTTGAGCAAGGACAACGTCGTATTGCAAAACTGAGCTCACTCGATCAGCAACACAATAATAATCCCCAATTAGCTGAAGCCCTTATCACTGCGTATATTGAACAAAGTGAAGGCAACGCTGCAATCAACCGATACCAACAACACACTGCGGCCGGATTCAGTGTTTCGATTGATACCGCATTGGCAGTTGCTAAATTAAGTCGAGAGCAAGGTGAGCACCTTTTAGCGGATCACATCATTGCAGAACAGGTCCATGCTGTTAATGCACAAGAGGCATACCGCCAACAACAGCTAATGGCTGCCCTCGGTAATGTTGAAAACCAGTCAAAAGCCCTCAAGCTCGCTCAACAATTACTCGCCAAGTCAAACAATAATGCCGAGCTTTATTATCAAGCGGCATCCGTTGCCGATTCGCTTGAACAAACTACCCGTGCAGAGAATTGGTATCGTACTGCAATCGCCCCGCAAACACACAACCAGACCACTCTCAGTGATGAACAAAATTATGCGCTTTACGCGCTGAACGACGATGCACCTTGGTACGTCAATAATGCGAAACGCCAGTTGCAGCGTATTGAGCGCAATGAGCAGGCGTATATTACTGCGGCCATCAACCTTAGCAGCCAAACCAGTACTCAAAATGAGTCATCATTAGGGGCAGGCGCCACTCCCATAGAGGCTGGTTTCCCGCTTTTTGGTGGCACCGGTATTGTAAAGCTCGATCCGATGACGATTTCAAGTCAAGAAACACGTTTTGATGAAACCTTCGCGGGTAGCCGCTACGGACAAGGTGCGTTGTGTATTTTCGATTGCCCATTGACCAGCATTAAGCCGAAGCAACAAGGTATCGATATTGGCCTTGCGTGGCAAAACGAACAGTGGCGCTTTGATATTGGCACGACCCCACTGGGCTTTTTAGTTGAGGACATTGTTTGGGGCATTGATTACAACGGCGATATTGGTGATTTTGGCTATGGTGTTACAGTGAATAAACGCCCTGTCACCAGCTCAGTTTTATCGTATGCGGGTCTAGAAGATGTATTCACTAACCAAGTGTGGGGTGGCGTACGCGCTACACAACTTCAGCTCAGCCTTTCTCACGATCTAGGACTCGACTGGGGATTTTGGGGCAGCACAAACTATCAATTGCTCAAAGGTAAAAACGTTAAAGACAATCAAAGTTACAGTCTTATGGGGGGCAGTTACTACCGAGCCATCCGACAGCGGGATCAAGAGTTAAGCTTGGGCATTAACCTATTACACTGGTCTTATAAATATAATTTAAGTGAAGAAACGTGGGGTCATGGTGGCTATTACAGCCCGCAAAACTACTTAGGGGCTTCTTTTCCCGTGGTTTATGATCACCGAATTGGTCACAATTTTATTTATCGTCTTCGTGCGGGTGTATCGTGGTCAACAACAACGACTGACGAAATTGAATTTTTCCCGAACGATGCTCTTTTGCAGGCTCAAGCACACGCGCAAACAGACGTAACCGGAGTGACGCCTATTTTTGAAGATGATAAAAGTAATGGGCTTTCTTATAACTTAGGAGCCAGTTTTGAATACCGTTTTACACCCCATTGGTTTTTTGGCGGATATTTAAATTTAGATCGTGCAGATTTTTACGAACCAAACTATGCACAGTTCTATTTTAGGTACTACTTTAAGCCGGTTTATAGTGAACTGACCTTCCCTGGAAAGCCTGTTGTACCTTACCAAAGCTACTAAACACTGGCCTATAACCCTTCCCCTGAACTGAAGGTCTATGTATACTGTAGCGCGCATGTAGCTAGGATAAGGGTGTGTCTCTTACCCTCAAGTTCATAACTTGAACAACAAACCATTATCTTAGCTGCATCACACACATGGCCGCCCGTTCAACAATAAAATACACAGAACGACCAATGCAAAAATAATAAGGCCTCAACAAAAACTTAAAGTTAGGAAGTAAATATGAGTTCATTACCTAAAGCAGGTGACTTTTTAGGGCATCCTAAGGGGTTATTCCTGTTGTTCGGCACAGAAATGTGGGAACGATTTGGTTATTACGGCATGCGTGCCATTTTAGTGCTGTACTTAGTTGCACTTGTTCAAGAAGGTGGTTTTGGTTGGTCAAATGCTGATGCATTGAGCCTTTATGGTACCTTCACTATGGCTGTTTATATTACGCCATTACTTGGTGGTTGGTTAGCTGATAACGTGCTAGGTCAGCGTAAAGCAATTATCCTCGGTGGTTTATTAATGGCTGCTGGCCATTTTACCATGGGTATTCCTCACAGCTATTTAGCAGGCCAAGAAGAAAACGTTTTCTATCTTGGTTTAACACTACTGTGTTTAGGTAATGGTTTATTTAAGCCAAACATCTCAACAATGGTAGGTGATCTATATAAAGAAGGTGATCAACGTCGTGATGGCGCGTTCACTATTTTCTATATGGGTATCAACTTAGGGGGTGCGCTTGGCCCACTTATCGCTGGCTATGCTGCTGCATCAATGGGCTGGCAATGGGGCTTTGTAGTGGCAGGTATCGGTATGGTGATCTCTGTACTAATGCAACTTGCACTGAGCAACAAATACCTAGGCGATATCGGTGTGGTTCCTTCTGCTAAGCTTTCACAAGCACAATCAGAATCAAACACGAAAGAGCCACTGACTAAAGTGGAAACTGACCGTATTAAAGTTATCTTCACAATGAGTGTATTCAGTATCATCTTCTGGATGGGGTTTGAGCAAGCAGGTGGTCTTATGAACCTATTTGCCAACGACTACACTAACCGTATGCTATTTGACTTTGAAGTACCTGCATCTTGGTTCCAATCGTTAAACTCTATTTTCATCATTGTATTTGCACCGCTCGTTGCCATTATTTGGTTAAAACTTGATAAGCGTGAGCCTAACTCACCTGTTAAGTTTGCTATTGCACTTATCTTCTTAGCACTTGGCTTTATCACCATGATTTTGGCACTAATGACGCAAGGTCAAGGCGATAACCTGCAAATCAGCATGATGTGGCTCGTGTTATTTTACTTATTCCATACATTAGGTGAGCTATGTTTATCACCAATTGGTTTATCAATGGTAAGTAAACTAGCACCACTGCGTTTAGCGTCAATGCTTATGGGTATTTGGTTCCTGTGTACAGCTGTTGCAAACAAGATTGCTGGTTTCGTAGGTTCTTTCCTAGGTGAAGGCGAAGCGGCTGTTGAAAATGCAATGGGTATCTTTATTGGTTTAGGTGCGACAGCAATCATCTCTGCTGTCATCATGTACTTATTAAGCGATAAACTTGTTAAGTGGATGCACGGTGCTGAAGGTCAGCATGCGCCTCACACACAAGAACACATTCTTGCAGAAGAGCTAGAAGTGACTGCTGAAAAGCAATAATACGTTTCCCCACAGCGCCTGCTGTGGGGATTTTCTTTCTAAAGGCTACTTCCCCGTCCTCAATACTGATACAATAATCCAACGTTAATCGGTATATCGGCAAGGACGTTACATTGCGCTTTTTAATTCAACTGTCAGTTTTTTTAACTATTTCATTACTCGCAGCCTGCGGGGGTGACAAAACAACAAAAGAAACAGCAGTCCCCCCGACTCAAACCGGGTTAATTATTTCTGCCGATAATGGCTTAACTGAGCAGTTTGATAATGGCAAAGTCATTCTCACAGCCCCAAAGAATACCGTCACAACAGACACAACCTTCACGTATACATCAACAGCTGCGACACCTACCGATACTGACCAAGGCATTGTCTCTGCGCGCTATACATTCAGACCGAATAATGTGGTTTTTTCAGACCCACTAACCTTAGCGATTAAGCTACCAGAGCAACAAACTGATGTTGTTTTTAGCATCGTAATTTTAAAAAATGAGCAATGGCAGCCCCTTACGACAATAAAAAATGACGATGACTTTGCAGTCAGTCAAATCACTGAGTTTGGCACATTTGCTTTAAAGTCGCGCAGTGTGCCTGCGGTCAGTAAAACGATTGGTGAACAATGTGATGAGAATGCAACATCACAAACCGTCCGCTTTATCCATGTAGCTGACTTACATGCTCGCTTTGGGTTTAAAGAGCAGCTTTTTAGTCGTATCCGCAGTTATTACGACAATGCAAAGCAAGCGAACCCAAACACCCTCTTTACGAATGGTGGGGATGACTATGAAAAAGGCACGGTTGCTGAACAAACATCGCAAGGCTTAGCTACGGTTGAAGCCATTAAAGCAATGGCATTTGATGTGAGGGTTATTGGTAATCACGATTACGCCTGGGGTCCTGAGCAATTACTTGATTTTGCCGATGACGACAATGCCATTGTGCTTGCCAGCAACACGGAATACGACGGTAATGCCGACATTGAATTTGCAGCGGTTGATTTTTCAGTGGTAAAGGTAGGCTGTCTGCGTATTGGTTTTTTTGGCATGACTTCAGTGCCATGGAATGAGCTTGATAATCCGATTGAAGATGATCCAATTCCAGATTTTATTGCTAACTTCAAAATGAACTGGCAATGGCAAGAAGTGGCAGAGCAAATCGTTAATCAATATCGACAAGACGTAGACTACATGGTGATGGTAAGCCACCTTGGGGAAGGCACTGATACGCGTATTGCTACCACTGTATCTGGCATTGACTTAGTGCTCGGTGGGCACACCCATGGCGGCGAAAATTATCAAACTCTCGAAAACGGCAGTCTTGTAATTCAGCCAAACTTTTTTGCCCAAGGTCTAACCGATTTAACCTTAACCTTCGACCTTAAAGATAAAAGTATCACCGATGTTGATTACAATACGGTGTCGACCAGCGACATAATGACAGTTAGCACAAACACAAAAACAGCAATAGACGAAATTATGGGCCGCTATGCCCCCGACGCCAATACCGAAATTGCCGTGTCTGAAAACTACCCAAGCGCTGAGGAAGTAGCCCTGCTCACAGCGAAAGCAACAAAACAACAATTTGCAGCTATTGATGCAGCCCTTTTTGATGCAAGCCAAGTACAAGATCGCTGGTTGCCCGGCACACTCACACAAGAAGATTTTCATGCTGCGTTTAAAGTTGAGCGCCAACCCTCAAATACATCAGGCTTCAATGCAATTTACCAAGTCAATGTCACAGGCGCTGAGCTTAAAGCCATGGTACAAAGCCAACCTGAGTGGGTTTACTTAGCCCCCGCGAGTATTGACGATGCTGCACAGTATCAAGTGGCACTTTTTAAAGGCCCTGCCCTCAATAGCACCTTATTCTTCCCGACTGTGCCAGCATTAGAGGCAAATTTATTGGCCGAAAGTTGGTGGATACTGGATAACTATGCCCGTTTTCGTACCAGCCAGTGTTTATATTTAGACACAGAGAATACACTGAGTGCCTGCGAAAATGAGGATGTAGTCACTGTCTGGAATTTTAATGATCCAAGCCAAGGGTTTAAAAGTGACTTAGGTCCCGCAACTCTTAACTTCTTCGACCCAGAACAACGTAATTGGGGAGAAGAAAACAGCCAATTTTCGACGACCAGCGCATTACAAATTGCTGATTTAAAAGACGGTATATCAGGGGTATTAGCGTTTTCTCGGCACAGTCCAAGTCAAGGCTTACTACTAACAGCAAATAGTGCTGCCAATGGCGACTTTACCAATGACGGATTGATTGCCGATTACACACTCGTCATGGATTTACTGTGGCCTGAACAAAGCAGTCAACAATGGCGCGCTCTGTTACAAACCGATATCACCAATATAAGCGATGCCGACTTATATACGAATAAAGCTAACGCGATAGGTATTGCTACAACTAAGAGTGGTTACTTTGGTAACCTAAACGCTGGTGAGTGGCATCGCCTTGCTTTTGTATTCTATGCAGCGCCGACTAACGGAGCACTAAAAATTTACCTAGATGGTAAGCTTATCGGTGTGAAAGACGAAGGCGAAATAAACCAGCGCTGGGCGATTGATAAAGCAACCTTACTGCTGACCGATAATGACTATGAAACGGAGCCTGGGTATTTAAATGCGCTGCTGTTTGCAGGCCGAGCCATGACAGACAATGAAATAGCCACCTTAGGCGCAGCAAAACAACAATTGAATTATGTCCGCTCAACACGCATCTTAAATAACGTTGTTGAACGTCATTACCAAACGGCACCACACATAATGAATAATCCGTGGTTACAACAACGCAGTAAGTTTTTTAACAAACAACGCCAAAGTGTAAACTAATTAATACACACAAGCTAAATAAAAAGGCCAATATTGGCCTTTTTAACTCCTTTTAAAAAAGCATTTAAAGCATTTAAATTCAAAAGCTTAATAACAAAAAAACAGTGTGCATCATGCGTCCTATTAAGCCTTCTATTTGCTTAAGCCTAGGGTGATTGTTGAAATTAAAATCATTGTCCCATTTAATTTACAAAACACACCGTCGCTAAATAAGCCTCAGATCTTCCCCTTATCGGTTTTCTGGTTAATCATCCGCTCATTACACAACAATAACTTTTTTAGCGCAGTGCTTATAATTGCGGGAGTAATGACAATGAGCGAAGTAAATAATCCGTTAGGTTTAGTGGGCATTGAATTCACTGAATACGCAACACCTGATGCAGATTACATGGACAAAGTATTTACTGATTTTGGTTTCTCGAAACTCAAAAAATTCAAAGGTAAAGACATTGTTTACTATAACCAGCACGACATTCATTTCTTACTAAACAATGAGCGTGAAGGTTTCTCGGCCGAATTTGCTAAAAGCCACGGCCCAGCAATCTGTTCAATGGGTTGGCGTGTAGAGAATGCTCAAAAAGCATTTGAAGTAGCGGTTGAACGTGGCGCAAAACCTGCCACTGATTCAGCACACAAAGACTTACCTTACCCTGCAATTTACGGTATTGGTGACAGCTTAATCTACTTCATCGAACAATTTGGTGACAAAGGTTCAATCTATGAGTCTGATTTCGAAGACTTAGAAGAGCAAAACGTTGTTGAAGACAAGGGCTTCCTTCGTATCGACCATTTAACAAATAACGTCTACAAAGGCACCATGGAAACATGGGCTAACTTCTATAAAAATGTATTTGGTTTTACTGAAGTTCGCTATTTCGACATTAAAGGTCAAAAAACAGCGTTATTATCTTATGCACTTAAATCACCGTGCGGAACCTTCTCTATTCCAATCAACGAAGGTAAAGATAACAACAACAACCAAATCGATGAGTACCTAAATGAGTACAATGGTCCGGGTGTACAACACTTAGCATTCCTAACGAATGACCTAGTAGGTTCACTTGATAAGCTAGACCAATCAACAATTGCAACGCTAGATATCATCCCTGAGTACTACGACACCATTTTTGACCGTGTACCTTGGGTTAAAGAAGACAAAGAAAAAATCCGTGAGCACCAAATTCTTGTCGATAGCCAGAGCGAAAACTGCTACTTGTTACAAATCTTCTCGAAGAACCTTTTTGGTCCTATCTTTATTGAGATGATCCAACGTGTAGACGACGGTGGTTTTGGTGAAGGTAATTTCCAAGCATTGTTTGAGTCTATTGAACGTGATCAAGAGCGTCGTGGTGTAATCTAAACCACACGTAACCAAAAAAGCAGCGTGTTTAACACGCTGCTTTTTGTCGTTTTGATTTCTGTTTTCAACGTAACTGTTTAAATTGCGCAGATTGCCTCCATATCACTATCTAACACATCAGCGCGAACTAATAAGGAAAGAGTATGAGCCTAATTAACGAAACCCATGATATTAATTTAAAAAGCTGGGTGAGTTCAGCAAACGAAGCGAACTGTGACTTCCCGATTCAAAACTTACCATTCGCAGAAGTTCGTCGTAAAAACTCAGACGAAGCGTTTCGTGGTGCCGTTGCTATTGGCGATCAAGTAATTGATTTAGCGAAAGTGAATGAACTTGGTATCTTCTCAGGTGATGCACAGGTTGCTGTTGCAGCGGCTAGCAAAGCAACGCTTAATGAGTTTATGGGTTTAGGTCAGCAATACTGGTCTGCACTGCGTCTTGCATTATCAAACGCACTTCGCGAAGGCGCCAAAGAGCAAGCTCAGCTTACTGACGCCCTCATTGCACAGGCTGATATAGAATTTGCACTGCCATGTCGCATTGGTGATTACACAGACTTTTATACCTCTATCTACCATGCAACGGCTGTCGGCAGCTTATTCCGTCCTGATAATCCTTTACTGCCTAACTATAAATGGGTACCCATTGGCTATCATGGTCGTTCTTCATCGATTGATGTATCAGGTCAAACATTCCACCGTCCAAATGGTCAAACAAAAGCACCTGACGCTGAAGTACCTTCATTTGGCCCGTGTAAACGCCTAGATTACGAATTAGAGCTCGGTATTTACTTAGGTAAAGGTAACGAGCTGGGCGATGCAATTGCCATCGAAAACGCTGAAAACCATGTATTTGGTTTCTGTGTATTCAATGACTGGTCAGCACGTGACTTGCAAGCATGGGAATACCAACCTTTAGGTCCATTCCTTGCGAAAAACTTTGCATCAACTGTCTCACCATGGATTGTAACAACAGAAGCACTTGCACCGTATAGAACACAGTGGACGCGCGATGAAAATGATCCGCAACCAATGGACTACTTAGAATCGACGCACAACCGTGAATTTGGCGCGTTCGATATTAAGATGGATGTGCAAATTGAAACTGAAAAAATGCGTAAAGAAGGTCACGCTCCAACGCTAGTTTCTAAATCAAGCTTCAAGCACTCATACTGGACAGTGGCACAAATGGTCACACACCACACGGTAAACGGCTGTAACTTCCAACCTGGTGACATGCTAGGTTCGGGTACGCAATCTGGCCCAGAGCACGAAGAAGCGGGTTCTTTATTAGAGCTTTCACGTGGTGGTAAAGAAAAAATCACACTTGAGAACGGTGAACAACGTACTTTCTTAGAAGATGGTGACAACGTTATTATGCGTGGCTGGTGTGAAAAAGAAGGTTTTGCACGTATTGGCTTCGGCAGAGTTGAAGGCACCGTATTACCCGCTAAATAGAAATACTTATCTATTTTCATAAACTAAGGGCATTTTTTGCCCTTTTTTTTGTACTTTTTTTAACTGAGTTACAATTTTTTGCTAGCTTTTTTAGTTCAGATTGCTATCTTAGCTCGGTTATTAGCCGATTTATGTACGCCATGTTAGTTAAACTTAAGTCTTTTTATCGCACGTTTTTTCCAGCTCGACAGCTGCTGATCCGTCAAAACGGCGAAGTAAAACACCTTATATTAGCACCTTGGGTACAATTAACGACTTTACTCGTCGTTTTAACCGCTCTTGTTTGGTTGAGCGTGTCAACATTACAAATCATTTCGCAAGCTGACAAAATGTCTCAAATAGAGCAAACCCAGCTTAGCAAACAACAAGAATGGCAAAAGCAATACCAACAACAGCAAGCCATTTACACAAAACAACTTGAACAATTGGCGGTGTTAGAGCAAAAACAAGCTTTACTGCAAAGCATGATTGAGTCTTTACCTGAGTCAATGAACAAACCAGCATTAAATAATGAGGCTGAACCTATCCTACTGCCGATTCAAGAGAACGCAGACGAGTTTCATGCCCCATTAGAAGACGAGCAACTACCTGCACAGGCAAAACAATACGAAAGCGCCTCAATGCGCATTACACGCCTTAATAAGAGCTATGACTACACCTTCAATTTTTTAGATCAGCAAATTAAGCAACGCCACGAAGAGATTATCGCAATGCTTGAAGGGGCAGGATTAGACAGCGCACTTGCTCGCAGTTCTGTAGCTGAAGATACCGACACTGCACAAGGGGGTCCGTTAGACTTATTTGATGAGTCTAAAATACCCAGTCAATTTTTGGCCATTGCAGACAAACTCTTGGCATTAAACAATTTAGAAAATTTATTAAGTGAACTACCGCAAACACTGCCTGCAGCCGATTACTATATTTCAAGCAGTTACGGTTTACGTAAAGATCCAATGAATGGCCGTCGCGCTTTTCACAAAGGAGTAGACCTGGCAGGTTGGCACAAAACAGAAATTTTTGCGCCTGCTGATGGCACCGTACTTCGCGCAGGTCGCAATGGCGGCTATGGTAATTTTATCGAGCTACAACATAAAAATGGCTTCGTAACACGCTTTGGTCACTTAAATAAAATTAAGGTGAAAAAAGGCCAAACAGTCACTAAAGACGATGTAATTGGTTTAATGGGTAGCACTGGTCGAAGCACCAGCATGCACCTACATTACGAAGTTTTAGTGAATGGTAAACATGTCAATCCAGTTAAAATAACAAAGGCGCTTTCTCGTGTTCGGTAAGAAAAAAAAAGCAGCAACCAGCAGTAGCTCATCTTTAAAAAGAACCAACCACACTCCCTCTATCATTGCAGAAGATATGCGTTTGACGGGCTCACTCACGAGCCAAGGTGAAGTTCAACTTGATGGTCGCATTGAAGGTGATTTGCGTGTAAAGCATTTAGTGATTGGCCTAACCGGTATGATTGAAGGCATGATCGAAGCTGATAGCGTGGTCGTTAAAGGTAAAATTATTGGTTCGTTGATTGCAAACAAAGTGATGATTGAAAGTAGTGCCGAAGTGCATGGTGATGTCTTTCACGACACTTTAAGCATTGAAGCAGGCGCAATGATAGAAGGCAGCCTAAAACATCGACACGAAGAAGACAACGTTGCCCCTATTAAACCTGAAGCAGGCGAAGAAAGTACATCCTCGCTGCTAGTCGATGATGACAACGACTTGTCATTTGTTAATAAACAAGCCGCTGACAAGTCTTAACGCTTTTTAGCCGTTATATACATTGTAATGTCTGCGGTGAATACCAATTCATCGCGGCTGTTATACACCTTAACGGGTACAACTAAATCTTCTTTATCTAGCCATTGCCTAGGGAAATCTATCTCAGCCACTGCGCGCATATCACTATCCACTTTTGCTAAATAATTAACCGTCATACTTTTTGGGATCCAACGGTGCGTTTTAGCAGGTACGGTGGCATCAACCATTAGCCCTGCACATAATTCAGCAATATTACACTGAGCAATGGCATGTATCGTACCAATATGATTATGTATCGCACGGCGATTTTTAACCGTTGCACTGCAATAGCCCAATTTCAATTCATTGACGACAGGCTTTATTGAAGCAAAGTAAGGCGCTTTAAAACACACGGCTTTACTAAAAAGCCATTTTCCTTTTGGCAAAGACTGGCACTTCGACCAAATTTTTAACAGATTCGATTGTGAGCTCACGACATCTATCCAATTTTTTTATTAGAAATAAAAACTAACACATCAGACCAGATAGCGAAATGAAAATTTAAAGTAACCATTACTCGCGCAAACGAATGACAACGTATGTATCACACAATAACCCGCATCAACGCTTTTCTTTTCTTTAAGGGGCACATAAAATACCGTTTTAAGGAGAGCGAATGCAGTCACGCCAGCACAAAAACCCCAGTTTACTATTCATCTTAGGCCTTCTGGTTATCTTTAGCCCGTTAGCTATTGATATTTATTTACCGGCTTTTCCAACTATTGCAGACCAGTTTCATGCATCGGAGAAACAAGTACAACAAACCGTCGCAATTTTTATGCTGACCGTAGGACTTGGGCAGTTAATTGCAGGTCCTTTAGCAGATAAGTTTGGCCGTAAACCTGTCGCCATTGCAGGAGTAACTTTATATGGTTTGGCTGCGTATGGCGCTTACCTATCTCCTGACTTTACCAGCCTTATGTTTGCAAGAGCACTGCAAGGCTTGGGCGCCTGTGCAACCTTTGTCGTAGCATTTGCCATAGTTAGAGACAGATTTGGCAGTGAGCGCAGCGGTCAGATAATTACTTACCTCAATGGTATCGTGTGTTTTATCCCTGCCCTCGCCCCTATTTTAGGTGCGTGGTTAACGGTGCAATTTGGCTGGCGTATGAACTTTTTATTTATGGCTGCCTTTGCCCTCGCAGGCTTACTTATTACGCTAATACTTTATAAAGAAACACGCCCTGCCGACAGTGTATACAGCGGTCACATTCTTGATTTACGGCGCTTTATTCCCATAATCAGCACCCCTCTGTTTTTATTTCATAGCTTAATTTGTTTAGTGACTATGTCAGCAATTTTGGTGTTTGTGACCTTAGCACCCGGCTGGCTTATTACTGAATTAGGCGGTAGCGTCAGCGATTTTACTTTTTGGTTTACCTGTAACGCCGTGCTTAGCATTCTAGCTAGTTTCATAATGCCTCTGTATATAAAGCGACAACCTAAACGCGCATTAAAAATTGGCCTTATGTTATTAGTGCTCTCTGGCGGTTTAATGCTCATTTTAAGCCAGCAGCGTAGCGCTATTGCCCTCATGTTCCCCATGTTTATAGCTGCATTTGGCTTTGCATTAACTTTAGGGTCATCAGCCGGTAGAGCGTTAAGCTTATACCCAAAACAAGCGGGGACTGCATCTGCACTTATTGGTTTAATGCAAATGAGTGGCGCAAGTTTACTGGTGTTTATAACACAGTATTTAAACTTAGTTACGCCCGTTTTAATTGGTGTGCACTTCTTAATGCTTATACCTTTTGCTTATTTACTCTTAAAACACAAACACTTGTCATAGAGTTTAGTTCACATTCGTTACCAAATACGGGTAAATGAGAATAGTTATATTCTATTTACCCGTTTAGACTTCTCAATATAACATTAGATTATAAAAGACCTGTTTCTAGAATTTTTTGTTCCGTTTTTATGGATAATTTTACTTGTACCCACGGTTTTATTAAATTATTGTTTAATAAAGTTAACATTTAGTTAACTCAATAACACGTTTGGGATACGAAATATGAAAAAGAATAAATTAGCTTTAGCGTTAATCATCAGTGGTCTGTGCGCAGCAGGAACTGCACACGCAGCAAACGACCGTTATATCATCCAAGTAGACAACAATAAAAAAGGCGTGGTGAAAGCCCTTGCTAAAAAACTGGGTGGTGATATCAAAGTTGATGGTAATGGCTTTATTGCAGCACAATTTACTGGTCACGATTTAGCAAGCGTTAAAGGCTTACTTAATAACCCACATATTAAACTCATTGAAGAAGATCATAAACGTGTACCCATGGCGGTATACAATGATGATGCTGGCAATGCAATGCAGCAACAGTTAACTCCCTATGCAGTTTATCAGTCACAAGCTGATCAAGTAACATTTGATGCCAATGCCGGTATGAAAGTGTGTGTCATTGACTCAGGCCTTGATGCATCAAACCCTGATTTTGTGTGGGGTAATATCACAGGTGATAACGATAGTGGCACAGGCAACTGGTTTGACAACGGCGGTCCTCACGGTACTCACGTAGCAGGCACTATTGGTGCTGCTGACAACAACCTAGGTGTTGTTGGTATGGCTCCGGGTGTTGCTATGCACATCATCAAAGTATTTAACGCTGAGGGATGGGGTTACTCGTCTGATCTAGCTCATGCAGCTGATTTATGTTCTCAAGCAGGCGCTAATATTATCAGTATGAGCCTTGGCGGTGGTGGCTCAAACAGCACAGAATCAAATGCATTCGCAAACTTCACAAACGCTGGCGGCCTTGTTGTAGCAGCAGCGGGTAATGATGGAAACAGTGTTCGTTCATACCCTGCTGGTTACCCATCAGTAATGATGGTAGGTGCAAACGATGCAAACAATCAAATTGCTGATTTCTCACAATTCCCAAGCTGTACGTCGGGCCGTGGTAAAAATGTAACGACTGACGAAACAATCTGTGTAGAAGTCACTGCGGGTGGTGTTGATACCTTATCTACATACCCTGCTGGCATGGCAACGGCTGCAAGCTTAACCGCGGATAATACCGGCTATGCTACGTCTGCAATGGAAAACTCAGGAAATGCTGCGGGTACAGCTTATTATATGGGTACAGCAGAAAGCGTTGATACAGCGGCATCAGGCAAAGTATGTATGATTGACCGTGGTGTCATTTCGTTCTACGACAAAGTGGCAAACTGTGAAAACTCTGGCGGTATTGGTGCAGTTATCATCAATAACGAAGCGGGTATGTTATACGGTACGTTAGGCGATACAAACAACACAAGCATTCCAGCCGTAGGCGCAGCACTTGAAGACCGTGCAGCTTTACTTGCAAGCACGAACATTAGCATTAACATTGGTACTAGCGATTACGGCTACATGAGCGGCACTTCAATGGCAACCCCTGCAGTTTCAGGTGTGGCAGCGCTGGTTTGGTCAAATCATCCACAATGTACTGGTACTGAAATCCGTGCTGCACTTAAAGCAACAGCCGAAGACCAAGGCGCTGCGGGTCACGACGTTTACTTCGGCCACGGTATTGTTAAAGCGGCTGCGGCTGATGCCTACCTAACAGCTAATGGCTGTGCGGGTGGTAATAACGGTGGCGGTACGACACCGGGTGGTGATGAAATTAGCTTATCAACATCAGGTTATAAATCAAAAGGTGTTGCGTATGTTGATCTTAGCTGGAATGGCGCAGCAACCAGTAATGTAGATATTTACCGTAACGGCAGCAAAGTAACGTCTGTAGCAAATAACAACAGTTACACAGACACAATTACAGCGAAAGGCGGCGGTTCTTACACTTATCAAGTATGTGAAGCACAAAGCACAACTGTTTGCTCAAACAATAGCACAGTCGCGTTCTAATACTTTCCCCAACCTCGATGAGCGGGCAACATTGCCCGCTTTTTCTTTTCTTGAAAACTTGTTAACATCAAGCACCTAGCTTTATTCACCTGTGCCAATGATCAATCCTGAGTTTTTACTGTCGTTTTTAGGCGCCAGTTTTTTAATCGCTATTGCCCCCGGTCCTTCTAACGCTTTTTTAATGGCACAAACCTTTGCAAATGGAAGAGCGGCAGGCTTGCAAAGCGCATTTGGTTTTGCGTTAGGCGGGGTTGTGCATACCTTTTTTGCTGTTATAGGTTTAACCGCTATTTTAAAAGCCTCTACAGTTGCTTATACCACGGTTCAATATTTAGGTGCTGCCTACCTGTGTTATTTAGGATTAACGACGTTAAAAGCAACGGTTAGCCAGCCTAATCCACAATGCGAAGATAAGCCCCATGTAAGCACCAGTAAAAAGCAGAATGTCATGTTTCAAGCCATGATGACCGAAGTGCTTAACCCAAAAGTTGCGTTGTTTTTTATTGCTTTTATACCGCAGTTTGTCGACCCGAGCTTATCGTCAACCACATTTCAGTTAGCATTTTTTGGATTACTCTATCCTCTTTTTGCTTTTCCTATCGACTGCACGTATATTTATTTCGGCGATAAGATAGCCAGTTACTTTCGTGATCACCCGCAAACCCAACTTTGGATTGATAGAATCACAGGACTGGTCTTTATTGCACTGGCAATTAACCTTCTAATATAAGAGCACTTATGGAACAAAAACAACAAGCCTTACCCGCCAAAAAAAATATTGCCCTTGTTGCCCATGATGGTAAAAAAGCAGCACTGAAAGCATGGTGTGAAAAACACAAAGCGATATTAAGTAAACACACTTTATATGGCACAGGCACAACAGGCCATTTAATAGAGCGTACAACAGGTCTTGAGGTTATTAAGCTGTTAAGTGGCCCAATGGGTGGAGATCAGCAACTAGGGGCTAAAATCGCTGAACACGAAGTGCATATGCTGGTATTTTTCTGGGATCCACTGGCTTCTCAACCTCACGACCCCGATGTAAAGGCGTTACTGCGTTTAGCTGCAGTGTGGAACATACCTGTAGCGTGTAATGAAGTCAGTGCAGATATGCTCTTAAGCTCACCAATGATGGAAAGTGAGCTTAATCGTACGCTACCTGATTACGAGAAGTACTTAGCTACGCGCCAAGTAGCATTGTAATTTTTATAAATGAGCACATTTAGCGATAAAGCGTATGTGCCCATTTAGTTAATCCGGCTGTTACGCTGCCAAAATGGTCACCATTGAGCATATCAATATTTCCCAGATGTGTTTTTAACGCTGCTTTAATTAATGGCGACTGGGCACTGCCTCCCGTTAAATAAATTACGTCGGGTGAAGTGCCGGCCTCTTGTATTGCCTGTTTAGCCAGTGCCACAATTTGGTTTATTGAATCTTCTACCGCTAAAGCTAAATCATTGAGCGTTAAACATTGACTCAACTCTGAATCTAAAAAGCTTAAATCAGTATTGAATGTGTCTGTTGATGAAAGTGCTATTTTTGCAGCCTCACCTTGCTGGACCAACTGGTGACCTTGCTTATTTTGCTGTAAATGAATTAAGCGCTTAAATAAATCAGGTTGCTGCACTTCGCGCAATTGCGTAACAAGTTCTCGATGATGAGCGTCACTATAAAATTGGCTTTGCAGGTTCACATCATTAATTTTGCACGCTTGCCAAAATGGCTGATTTGGTAAAGGTAAGCCCGACTTAAACTCAGTGCCTAAGCCTAATAATGGCATTAAGCCATGAAAGCTCAGGGCGATGTCTAAGTCATTGCCCCCTACTCGTTTACCACTGTGTGCTAAAAAGTCATTGTCGCGACATTGATTTTGACGAAAGCCTGGACCCATCTGCACAAATGAGCAATCACTGGTGCCCCCACCAATATCAACTACCAGTACTTTTTTATCAGCCTGTAGCGACGTTTCATAATCAATCCCCGCAGCCAGTGGCTCATATAAAAATGATACCTCTTTAAAACCCGCACGTTTTGCTGCTCGTTCTAAAATTCCCAGTGCCTGTTGGTTTGACTCTTCTCCGCCCACTGACTGAAAGTTTACAGGCCGACCAATCACTGTTTCAGTTAAGTTTTGCTGTAAAGACTGCTCTGCACGTTGCTTAATTTTTAAGATCATCGCTGTGGCTATGTCTTCAAAAAAGTTAATTTGACCTTGCTTTAAGCCGACTGCGCCAAAAAATGACTTGGGTGATTTAACGAAATAACCTTCTTCTGGAAATTGAACATACTCGCTAATCGCTTCACGACCAATAAATAAGGTTTCATCGCCTGTTTGAATATCTAAATCAGACTTCACACGGGGTATGGTATTGAGTAGCGCTTGGCGCTGTGCCCTAAATTCAGCTTCTTGATCGCTCCCTGTCAAATGTTTCGCAACAAAATCAACAACAAGTGCACTATGGTGGGTATATAACGTTGATGGTAAATAGTGTTTGCCCTGCTCAAGCGGCACCAATGATACTTGCTGCTCATTATTCATCACACCTATTGCACAATTAGAGCTTCCGTAATCAAAGCCTGCAAACATTCTATCACCTATACATCAACAAAAAGGCCGCGAAATTTACCATAGTCGCGGCCATTTTTGAATGCTTAAACGTTACAGCGGTACTCGCTCATGTAAAAAGCTCGCGAAACGTGGCAAACCATTTTTAGTAAATCCATGATATTTATAAGTAATGGTGCTACCTATCGCAGGAGGAAATTGCCGTTGCTTATCAGAAAACCCCGAACCTATTTTAAATTCAACACCCTCGGCATTGCGCACCTTAAGTGCACCTAACATATTTTTATACTTACCTTTGCCAGGAAAGTGAGCAATCACGACCGCTTCTGCATCAAGATAAGGCTTAAGCTTTAACAAAGCATCACTGCGACCCGCTTTATGTGTAGCTAAAGCAAGGTGCAACATTACGCCTTCAGCGCCCTTCGCAACAAGCTCATCCATAAATAAGCTTAGCTGATGGTTATCGGTAAACCGTCTTTGTTTGACTGCTCTGATATGCTCTGCGTTAATTTGCGTTACTAAGCCTGCGTAATTCTGATACCGCTGACTAAATGGCAACGTAGCATCAGGCATATCAAATACCTGATAACTTACTGTGTGCCACTCGCTATCGTTCGGTTGATGTGTGCGAACAATCCCGCTAAGGTTGGCAAAATCTTGGCGTTTCGTCCACAACTCACCATCGAGCCAAACATCAGGCAATGGGGCTGTAAACCAAACGGGTGCATGGATGAGGTGACCATTACGAGTGACAAGTTTATTTCCTGTCCAAATGGCTCTTATACCGTCATACTTTTCGCTCACTAAGTAATCATTAATATTTACCTTGTCTGCATCATAAACATTAGCAAGGAGAACATCTGGGGTGACTGCTGCGGTGGATGAAAAACTGATAACGAGTAAAAACACGGACAGGTGTTTTTTAATAAAGGTAATCATAATTGCTTCCTTGCAGTAATTAATAACAACGTGACCATAATCGAGTAGTCACGTTTTCCTTTACTATAGTTTAGTTTGTACCCATTTGAAAACTTCTTGAAGATTTGCCATGACCGCTGCTGCTTTTGAAAAATCGTGTTCAACGGTAAAGTGATTAGGCACTGCAAACACACTAACATTAGCGTTATTTGCTGCTGTAACACCGGTAAATGTATCTTCAACAGCGATAGCCTCATCGGCATTAATATTCAGGCTTTTAAGGGCGAGTTGATAGGGTTCACCTGCAGGTTTAGGGTTTTTGACATCGTCTTTCGTGACAATACAATCAAACCAATCAAATATGCCATATCCCTTTAAAATCGGATACGCTTCATCTTTAGCACTTCCTGTTACTAAGGCCATTTTTAAACCACTTTTTTTAACTTGCTCAAGCACGTCTTTTGCGTGTGGCATTAAAGCCGGTAAGTTTGCACTCACAAAATGACCAAATGCAGTGTATTTCGCGTCTGTAAGCGCTTGAGGCGAAATAGTTAATTGATAGTTTTCAACCACTTCTTTCGCTGCCTCAAGGGTTGGCCTGCCCGAAAACCGCTGGCAAAAAGTGGCTTCATCATAGTGAACGCCAAACGGCGCTAAAATGTCATTCCAGATATTAAAATGCACACTTTCAGAGTCGACAAGTGTGCCATCCATATCAAACAATACTGCTTTTAAAGTCATCCTCATTCCTTTTACAGTCTAAAAGATAAAAGGTGCCATTTGGCACCTTCGATAAATATAATATGTTACTCAGTTAAACCCGCAGGTGGCTCTGCAAAAGCCTCTTCACCCGTTTCAACATCAACCAACTCATAGCCACGCTGCTTTCTTACCACTTTCAATATAGGTTTTGAAAAAGCGGTTTTTAAACGGTCTGCATCGGCTTCTAGTTCTTCAACAGTATGACCAAACGGTGCGGCACCGGTTTCAGACCAATTGGTCACTTTGCCATTGAGATTATATTCAACTTCGTGAATTTGATATTGTGCAGCCTCATCTTTAGTCGCTTCACAAAAAATGACACGGTAATTCCAAAATCCAGCCATGATAGTTCTCTTATAAATTAAGTTATAACCCGTACTTTATCAGTAACAAGAAGGTTTATAAACGAAAAAACCCGCTATAAAGCGGGTTTTAAAAACGTAACGTTTAAGCTTAGAAGAAGTTAACCTTAAACTCTGCACCAATAAAGCGTGGTTCATTTACGATGCCAGAGTTGTTACTAAAATCAACACCGCCAATAAATACTTGCTCATCAGTAATATTACGTGCAAATGCTGCTACCTCATACTCGTAGTCACCTGAGAACCACTTGTAACCAGTACGTACACCACCTTCTAGGAGTGCTTCACCAGTGAACTCAACAGAGTCATACAAGAAGAAATCTATTTCACTACGATAAGACCAGTCTGTATAAGCATAAAACTCACCATCACCTAGCTCTTGGGTATATCTCAAGATAAAATTAGCGATCCACTCTGGTGCATGCGGTAAACTATTTCCATCAAGACTATAACCTTGAGCTGTTAAAGGATCCGTAATTGTACATGCGAAACAACCAGCTAAATATAGATTGTCATCTTGCAATTCAGTATTGTTGTAACTGATGTTAAACGTTGCGTCAAAGTTGTCAGATAATACCCATTGAGTATCTACTTCAAAACCGTAACCAACCGTTTTATCAGCGTTTAATAAGCGTGCTGTATTGCCAGAATCACCACCAACCGCAGTCAATTGTTGATCATCCATTTGGTAATAGAATACCGTTGCATTGATGCGACCACTACCATCAAGCACGTCTGATTTAATTCCAGCCTCAATTGAGTTAATAGTTTCAGAGTCAGCAACGGTTACATCATCGCTAAACAGAATACGACCCTGAACACTAGGAGCACGGAAACCATTTGCAGCACGTACAAAAAAGTTAATATCATCTGAATACTTATAGGCTGCAGCGAGATCCCAAGAAACGTGACTATCTGAAGGAGATACAGACTTTGTTAAATTAGCGGTGGTCGATTCAGGACTAGCAAAACGTGAAGCTGTAAAATCACGTTCATCATCTGAATAACGCAAGCCAGCCGTGATCTCTAATTTATCAGTTAATTGGTATTCACTTGATGCAAATACTGCCCAAGCGGTTGTTTCTTGATCCTGACGAACATACCCTGTTAAGAAATTTGCACCTAAGCCGTCGTAACCAAAAGTTTCAATAACTTGCTCTTCATTATAATAAAAAGCACCCACTTGATAGTTAAAATCACCATCAAAGTTACTTGATAGGCGTAATTCTTGAGTATATTGGTTATGATCTGGTAATGCGTCAGCCGTTTCAGACGCTAAGAAGATAAAGCCAGGCCCCATAGTGTCTGTAGGACAACCTGGAATAAAGTTATTACCACAACCAAAACCACCATCTACATCAGCGCGAGAGAAAATTTCAGCACTTTCCCACCCAGTGATTGAAGTTAATGTATGCTCATTAAAGTCATACTCAACTTTTAAGCTTGCACCTTGCGTGTCAACATTTTGAGTAGCAAATTGAACAGAGTCTTGGTAAATAGCTTCTGGGTCAAATCCCGGGCGAGGATCGTTAGTGCCAGTTTCAATTGCATTTGCATGAAAGACAATTGGTTTACCATTTAAGTTACGCGTGTGGTAATTAAATAACGCTGACAAGTCATCTTTTTCGTATAAAAATTGAATGCGAGCGGCTGTTTCTTGATAACCACCCGTAGCATCATTGATCTCATTACCTTCTAAACGGTTATCAATGTAATCATCACGCTCTTGACGCAATACTGATACACGTGCTGACAAGTTATCTGTTAAACCACCACTTACAGCACCTTCAAAATCAAGTGAGTTGAATGAGCCATATGATAATGCTGAGTAACCTTCAAAGTCTTGTGTCGGGCGAGCGGAATCAATTTTAACTAGACCTGCTGGTGTATTACGACCGAATAAAGTACCTTGCGGGCCACGTAGTACCTCAACGCGACCAGTATCAAATACAGGGAAACCTTTAAGAATAGGACTTTCCTGAACAATCTCATCAACCACTAAAGAAACTGGCTGAGATGAGTTTAAATCAAAATCAGAATTACCCAAACCACGAACATAAAAGCGCGGGAAAGAACGACCAAAAGAAGACTCAACGGTTAAACTAGGAATTTTTGCATTTAAAAAGCGAATATCCATACCTGCAGAACTTGCAGCCTCAAGCCCATCGCCTTGTAAAGCTGATGCTGCAACAGGTACTTCCTGTGCGTTCTCTACACGCTTACGCGCGGTGATTTGAATGACTTCTAATTGGTTGGTTTTTTCAGCAGTGGCTTCTTCTGCAATAGAAGAAAATGAAGTACCTGCTACTGCAGAGAACAACGTTGCATTAATTAGGGTTGCTAACGTAGATCTTTTCATTGCTTTCATGTCGGGTTTTAACCTTTTTAATGCACTCTTATTCAACGGTGATGATGTTGCGTCAATTCATTTGACGGGTTCGGCCAATTTTTCGCGCCTTGTAATAAGCTGCGCGGACCTCTTAATCGAGAGTGCAAAACGAGGTAAAGAGGCTGAACGAACGCTGACGATTATAACACTTCATAACGCTTTTACTGCATTAAAAATGATAAATAAACAAGTTTTTTACAACAGTTAGCGACAACATCGACACATTTAGAGGATTTTATGCAAATATTTTTTATTTTAGCGGACATATGTCCTGTTCAATTAAATGCAAGAATGTGTATACATTATGCGCAAATGATAATGACTGTCATTTAAGCGTTCATTGTCCACTAATCGGTTACTCGCGCAAATTCTGGGTTAGCAAGCTCACAATGATGCTCGTTCAACAACCCCAAAATAGCCAAGTTCAACTCCTCAATTACTTCCATATAAAATGCAAAATCAACAGTCTCTACGTAGCTTAGTACATCAACTTGCAAAGCCCAAGGTGTAAAGCCTTTAAAGCGTACCCGACATGGCTCAAACGCTATGTGTTGATGTTTCTCTAATAACTCTCTCACTGCCTGCATGAAGCTTTCTAAGTTCTGCTTGGGTGTGTTTGCACTAAGCATCAGCTTTGGCCGATACGAAATACGCTCTCGCTCAGAAATATTTTCCAGTTGCATATCAACAAATTTAGCATTGGCCACATAGATAACAGAGCGGTCTAATGTACGAATACGCGTGGCTCTAAGCCCTATCTCTTCAATTGTTCCAAGGTGGCTGCCAAATTTACATAAGCTACCAATTTTGACCGGTGCAGAGATATATAAGGTGATTGCGCCTATAATATTTTCGACCGTTTTTTGTGCTGCAAGCGCAATTGCTAAGCCACCTATCCCTAAACCAGCCAATAACGTCGTCGCATTAAACCCCAAATTCTCAAACCACATAAACAGCACAATAATGACGATGCTGGTTTTAAGTACATTGCTTACAGGACGTAATAAGAACACTCCCTGTGGTTTATCTTGCATAATGAAGCGATTACTTAGCCTATGCTTGGCGATATCAACCGCTCTTAAGCATACCCATGCCCAAGCTATTAATAACACCGTTGCGCCATGAAATAGAGCCAGTACGGCAATGGTCACATTAGATTGATCACTTAACGATCGCGACATTAATACGGCCAGTAATAAACAAACAGGCCCGTTAATAAACCGTACTACATCTTTTTCGACTGGGACCTTTAAATGCGCAAGCACAAAGGTCACTATGCGCGTTAAAATGACTGCAACCACTAAAAATAACAAAAATGTGAATGCAAAATAAATCCACTGCCAGAGCATTACCCCTAAAAATTCGACATCAGGCAAGCGCTTATATAACCATTCACCCACTCGATTATATCCATACTCTTTCGTCAGTAAGGGAATTTGACTTACCGTTGCATTTGAAATTTTCCAAATACGGTTGCCTGTTTTTTCATCTGGCACGATTTGCAATAAAATTTGCACCTTGCCCTGTGATGTAGTGATCTCACCCACTAAGTCACGATAACTCGGCACACTTTCTTTTTGCTTTCCTTTTGGCTTATTACTTAAGCTATCAACATCAACCCATAAGGTTCGGTCGAGGACCACAGATAAGTTTTCGGCAAGTTGTGCCTTACCAATAGCTTCAACATCTTTCGGCAGGTTACGATAATCGAGATAAAAACTGGCACGTTCAAAGTCACGAGCACGGGTTGCTTTTAAATAACCTTGCATTGAACTTCGCGGGGTCATCCGAGAAAAGGCATCGAACGGTAATTCATCAGTCGGTTCAACTAACTTAGAATCAGGTTGTGAGGTAACGGCTTGTTGGGTTTGGTTCTCGGGTTTTGTTTCGGTGTGCTCTTCTTTATTGTCTTTATCGATAAGCGACTTAACGGTCACTTCGGGAGTTGTCGTTGCAGTCACAGGCTGCGAAAACAGTACCATGCAACACAGTAATAACCCAACTAGCTCTAGCGTAAACTTCTTAGCTATACTCTTCACACTTCTTTCCTTGTCCGAAAAACTTTAAACCATAGAAAAATTTATCTTTTTAAATTAGAGCATGCTTTCATTAACTGTACAAAAAATAATTAAATTTCTTTGCAAGCTGTATCTGAAATGTTAGTTATAGAGAGACTTAAGCAAAGGAAAATTATCATGCACATTTCAAATTCGCTGGTTCCACATTGGTCCTCCTTATTCATTCACGGTGTTATCGCTATTATTTTTGGTTTATGCGGCTGGCTTGCGCCTGAAGCATCCCTCGCCGTATTGATGTTTATTTTTGCTGCATACTTTTTTGTTGATGGCTCGATTAGAGCCTGGTTAGCGTTTGCTTCTAAAAAAGATAACCCGCTATGGTGGATGCTCCTCATAGGCGGTCTAATTTCTATTGCAGCAGCTTTAGTGACCTTATTTGCCCCTAATGTCACTGCGATTCTAATGCTTTATTTTATTGCAGCTTGGGCTATCGCTATTGGTGTCATTGAAATTGTCATTGCAAGTAAGCTACGTAAAGAAATAAGCAATGAATGGCTTTTGATTGGCAGTGGGGTTATCTCAATTGTTTTTGGTGGCTACCTTATGTTTAATCCGGGTGCCGGCATCATTACATTACTATGGCTCGTTGCAAGCTATGCAATTGTGTTTGGACTCATCATGGTGCTTCTGTCGTTTAAACTTAAAAAACTGCATGAGGCAACGTAAAAAAAGCGGCAAATGCCGCTTTTCTTATTGTTATTTTGAATGTGTTCTTTTCAAGGCTATCTGCCCATCAATATGAATATCGCGCTGTGGGAAAGCTATCGTTACATTATGCTCAGCAAAAATTTTATAAATGCTAAAGCGTAATTCACTGCGTACCTGACGAAGCGGTGCTTCAGACTCAGCACACACCCAAAATATTGCACTAAACGTGAGTGAACTGTCAGCAAAATCATCGAACAATACTGACGAGGCTGGTTTTTTTAAAATAGCAGGATGCTCATCTAGCACTTGCTTAATCAGCCTTTCAACTAACACCACATCAGAGCCATATGCAACACCCACGTTTACCGATGAACGCGCATTACGGTCAATCAACGTCCAGTTAGTGACTGTGTTTTCGAGCAATTGACTATTTGGTACCAACATATGCACGCCATCATTGCGACGAATACGAGTTGAACGTGTATTAATTGTCTCAACCACGCCTTTTGCATCACCCACTTCTAAGAAGTCACCGATTCTAATCGGGCGTTCCCACATGAGTATCCAGCCACTAATAAAGTTGTTAATGATATTTTGTGCACCAAAACCGACGCCAATGGCTATCGCACCAGAGACAAATGCAAATGCCGTTAACGGAATATTCAGTACCTCAAGTGAAGTAAACACAAGCACTGCGATGGTAACAACAAGGTAAATACGCGTGAATAAATGAACTGTGTCTGGCCCTAGGTTTTTTGCCAACAGTGCTTTTTTAATTAATCGACCTATCCATGTGACCACAAACCACATTAAAAACAGCACCAAAGGTACTTGAATAACTTTTAGCACAGTGATTTGTACATCGTTATATGTAAACAAAACAAACGATAATGCAGATTGCAAATCAGCAAGGGTCATAAATGAACATTCCTAGTAAAAAGTCGTGTTTGATTCAGTTGTCACTAAGTTTAACACGGCATAATAGATGAAATCTTAGTAAATTCTAAGATCTTTATGCGCAAAAAGCGCTATTTATTAACTCTTTTAGACCATAAGTGCTATATACATAGTGAAAGCTTTTAATAGCATGAGGAGAGCACAATGTCACAAATGACACTTACACAAAAACTTGCAACATTACAGCCACTCGTTGACTTAAACCTTTTTGAATCAAGTCTAGAGTATCGTAACCGCATTTTGAACTTACTTGCCGAACAAGAACACTCATTAGCATTAATTAACAAAGAGTTCGGCAACGCCATGCCAGAAAATTTTGGTTCAGAGAAAAAGTTTGTCTTGGGTTACAACTAACTTATGGCACGCTTTAAAGCATCCATCAATATGGGACAGCGTATACCACTTTTTATCTAGCGAGCCATCACACTAATTGATGGCTTTTTTAGCGCCACCCACACCAAATCGACTAATTATTTCTAAAATACGAAAAATAAAAGATAAATATTATTATTTGGCATCAAAAATTTGATAGATTATAGAAAATTTATCCACTTTATTGGAGCCATCATGCGTAAGACCCTAATAGCCACCACCGTTGCTAGTGTATTTTTATTATCAGCTTGTAGTCCAGAGCAAGCTAACACACAAAGTCAACCTATTGTTGAAACACAAAAAAAGAATACTGAGTCTATATTTTTCAAGCCGAGCCCTTTGCAATATATGGCTCCTGAGTTTGATAAAATATCAACAAACGACTACGAACCTGCATTTGAAGCAGGTATTGCCGAGCAAAAAGCTGAAATCTTAAAGATTGCCAATAACCCAGAGCCTGCAACATTTGAAAATACACTCGTTGCAATGGAGTTATCAGGTGAGCTATTAGATCGCGCATCCGATGCCTTTTTTAACTTATCTGGATTAATTTCTGACAGCGAGTACCAACGCATTGACGCTAAAATGGCGCCAATTTTATCTGCTCATACTGACGATATTTATCTAAACCAAGCGCTCTTCAATCGTGTGCAAGCTATCTATGACAATGCAGAAAACCTCAGTGCTGAAGACAAACATTTAGTCGATTTTTATTTTAAAAAATTTATCAACGCGGGCGCTAAACTAAACGAAGCAGACAAAGTAAGAATGCGTGAAATCAACGCTGAACTTGCAAAACTTTCAACCGAGTTTTCACAAAATCTCTTAAAATCGTTCAAAGAAGATGTAATTTTAGTCACAGATAAAAGCGAACTTGCTGGTTTATCTGACGGTGAAATTGCAAGCCTTGCAGCCGCGGCTGACAAAGCGGGTAAAGAAGGTTATATGATCACACTGGTGAACACCACTCGCCAACCTATTTTACAAAGCCTTGAAAATCGTAAACTGCGTGAGAAAATTTGGACTACATCTGCAAATCGTGCGCAAGCAACAAACGGCCCTATTATTCTCAAGGAAACCAAATTGCGCGCTGAAAAAGCGGCATTACTTGGTTTCAAAGATTGGGCTTCTTATGTATTGACGATGCGAATGGCGAAAACGCCAGAAAATGTATACGGTATTTTAGATGACTTAGCACCAAAGGCAGTTGCTAAAGCCGAAGCGGAAGCGGAGCAAATTCAACAGGTAATCAATAAATCAGGTGAAACGTTTGCTCTACAACCTTGGGATTGGGCATTTTATGCAGAAAAAGTACGTCAAGAAAAGTACGACTTAGACCCAGCTTTAGTTAAGCCTTACTTTGAAATGCAATCAGTGATCCACGATGGCTTGTTCTTTGCCATGAATAAACTCTATGGTATCACCTTTAAAGAGCGTAAAGATTTGCCTGTATATCACGAAGACGTCATGGTGTTCGAAGTATTCAATGAAGATGGCAGTGCCATTGGCCTATTTTACATGGATCCATATGCACGTGAAGGCAAACGAGGAGGTGCATGGATGAGTGCCTATGTAGGCCAAAGTGGTTTAAAAGGCACCAAGCCTGTCATCTACAACGCGCAAAATATCCCCAAACCTGCAGAAGGCCAACCAACACTGATGACCTTCTCTGAGGTGACAACTTTATTTCATGAGTTTGGTCACGCTGCTCATGGTTTATTCTCTGACGTAAAATACCCAAGTTTGGCGGGGACAAAAACGTCTCGTGACTTTGTCGAATTCCCATCACAAGCAAACGAAGACTGGAATGTTGAGCCGACAGTACTTGCGAACTATGCCAAGCACTACAAAACAGGTGAGCCAATTCCAAAAGAGTTACTTGCAAAAGTACTTGAGTCACAAAAGTTCAACCAAGGCTTCGATACAACTGAGTATTTAGCTGCGGCACTCCTTGATATGGAATGGCACTCATTCGGTGTTGATGCCGATATCACAGACGTACAAAAGTTTGAACATGATGCGTTAGACAAACATGGTATTGCGTACTACCCCGTGCCGCCGCGCTATAAATCTTGCTACTTCAGCCACACTTTTGCCGGTGGTTACTCAGCAGGTTACTACGCTTATCTTTGGACTGAAGTATTCGCTGCAGATGCATTCACTCATATGACTGAAAAAGGCGGCTTAACTCGCGAAAACGGTGATCACTTCCGTAAAGAGATTTTATCTAAAGGTAATAGCCGCGACTTAATGCAAAGCTACATTGAATTTCGTGGTCAAAAGCCAACAACCGACGCGTTATTAAAGCGTCGTGGCTTAGTTGAATAACCACAATGTTGTTTAGAGTATGAGGGGCGCCCCTCATACTTTTTAAGTATTAATTGATTTTTCACCCCGCCTTTACTCCTATTCACCTCAAAGCAATTGTCAGTTAACTCGTTTTTGCTAATCTCAAAGAAAAACATAAGTTCACACATGAAAAACGCTTTACTTTTAGGACTTTGCTCAGCTTTAGCTGCATGTTCATCAATCCCAGATGAGCACGCCGACATTGTTATCGATAACGCTCAGATCATTGATATGCACACTGGAGAAATCGCAGCAAACCAATCACTGGCTATTCGTGATGGCATTATCATACAACGCAGTAACCAGCCACTGAGTGCCCAATATCAAAGTTCAACGTTTATAGATGCAAAAGGTCAGTATGTCATGCCGGGTCTTTGGGATATGCATGTCCATTTTGGCGGTGGTGAAAAGCTCATAGAAGAAAACAAACAATTACTCCCCCTTTATTTAGCCCACGGCGTGACAACGGTGCGTGATGCTGCGGCTGATCTGAGTGAGTCAGTTCTCAGTTGGCGTGAACAAGTCAAACAAGGTCAGTTAGTCGGCCCAACTATTTTTACATCAGGCCCCAAACTTGAAGGAAAAGGCTCTATTTGGCCCGGCGACTTAGAAGTTGAGACGACTGAAGAAATGCACGCAGCAATGGATTTGCTAGACACCATGAATGTCGACTTTATCAAAATTACCGACAGTGCATTAACGCCTGAGCTTTATCTAAAGGCAGTAAAAGAGGTTAAAAAACGGGGTTATCAAATTTCTGGTCATATCCCGTTTTCGTTGTCTGTGACTGATGTCTCCAAGGCAGGTCTTGATGCCATCGAGCATATGACTTACATGCTCAAAGCAGCGGCTAAAAACGAAGCGGATATTTCAGCCAAAGTAGCCTCTAAAGAACTCACCTATCGCACCGCGCTGCCTATTATTACCGCTCAATTTGATGAATCTACAGCCAGAGAAAAGTTTACGGTACTCGCTAGCAACGACACAGCGGTTGTGCCTACTTTAATTGGTGGCAAGATCACCGCCTATCTCGATGAAGATAATCATCAGCAAGACGCTTTTTTAAATTACATTGGCAAGGGCTTAAAAGCGACCTACCAATGGCGTGTAGACAGAGCTAATAAAGATACCCCTGAACAAATCATTCAGCGAAAAGCTCGCTTCACAAAAACGGCACAATTGTTACCACTGGCACAACAAGCGGGTGTAAGCATTATTGCAGGCACCGATGCAGGCTTTTTAAATTCGTATATTTATCCGGGGCTTTCTTTACACCAAGAACTGAGTATTTTTACTGAATATGGCCTAACACCACTGCAAACACTGCAAGCTGCAACTCTTGCGGGACCTAAATTTTTAAATAAACAGAAACAGTATGGGGCACTTACAAAAGGTAAAGTGGCCGACATCATTTTGCTTTCACAAAATCCCCTAACAGATATTCGAAACACCAAAACGCTTAGCGGTGTGATCAGTCATAATACATTTTACGACCGTAATGCTTTAGATAGATTAAAACAGCAAGCAAAAGCGTTCGTAGCAAATCAACCCTAACCCCCCCCCATTGCCCATGGCTGCGTATTATTATCATGGGCAATTTTAATTCTTTGTTATCTCATATACACTGCCTCTTTTATAACAAAACTAAAACAACATGACTTACTTATTCGCTGTTACCCTTCTGTGGGCCTTTTCATTTAGTCTTATTGGCGTGTATTTAGCAGGGCAAGTAGATGCGTGGTTTAGTGTGTTAATGCGAATAGGCTTAGCAACGTGCGTGTTTTTACCCTTTTTACAATGGCGAAAAACCCCTAAAGCCTTAGCACTAAAGCTCATGGCAATAGGCGCGGTACAGCTTGGTGTCATGTACAGTTTTTATTACCATTCGTTTTTGTACCTCAGTGTGCCAGAGGTACTACTATTCACGGTAATGACGCCACTTTACATCACCTTATTAAACGATTTGCTTGAAAAACGTTTTAATGCCAAATTTTTATTCGCCGCAATGCTGGCTATTTTGGGAGCCGTCGCCATACGTTACGAAGGCGTTGATGAGAACTACCTCATTGGTATGTTAATGGTTCAGGCTGCCAATATTTGCTTTGCTACCGGGCAAGTAACCTACAAACGTTTGATGCAAGATGAGCAGCTACCGCACTCTCGGGTATTTGCTTGGTTCTTTATTGGTGCCCTAATTGTTGCACTGATTTGTTACGGTTTGTTTGGCGATACCAGCAAGCTGCCCACCACAACGACACAATGGAGCGTACTCATTTACCTAGGCACGATTGCCTCTGGGCTTGGCTACTTTGCATGGAATAAAGGCGCAACTATTGTGAATGTTGGCGCGCTTGCGGTGATGAATAACTTACTGATCCCAGCAGGGATAATAGTTAACATTGTTATTTGGAATCGTGATGCCGATATCACCAAGCTTGCCATTGGCGCGGCGATTATCTTATTAGCACTTATTATAAATCAGAAACTTAATAAAACTGCCACGTAGTATTGATAAGCTAAACTCTATTCGATTAGAGGGATGCTGTTATGCGCGCACTGGTTTTATGTTGTTTAGTGTTCATTATTCAAGGTTGTAAGAGTCTGCCAGAGGAGCAGGCAGTGCAAGTTGGCGCTAGGCCTTACTATTTAATCGACAATATGCCTGATGGGCCGTTAAAGCAGCAACTTGCGGCATGCGGTAATGGCCCTTTTTACAAAACTGATTTTGTCATTGGTCATCGCGGTGCCCCCATGCAGTTTCCTGAGCATAGTAAAGAGTCATATTTAGCCGCAGCAAGAATGGGGGCTGGCGTACTTGAATGTGACGTTGCCTTTACCAAAGATAAGCAACTCGTGTGTCGTCATTCACAATGTGATTTACACACCACTACCAACATTTTAGCTATTCCAGAACTCGCTGCAAAATGCAGCCAACCTTTTACCCCGGCCAAAGACGGCCAACCGGCTCAGGCTAAATGCTGCACTAGCGATATCACCCAAGCTGAGTTTTTAACGTTAAAAGCAAAAATGGATGGCGCCAATCCAAATGCCAAAACGGTTGCAGAGTATTTGCAAGGGACGCCAAACTGGCGCACTGATTTATATGCAAACAGTGGTACTGTAATGACCCACCAGCAAAGTATTGCGCTGTTTAAAGAACTGGGTGTGAAAATGACCCCTGAGCTAAAAAGCCCAGCAGTTAGCATGCCCTTTGATGGTTTTAGCCAGCAAGATTACGCGCAAAAAATGCTTGATGAATATCAGGCCTTAGGCGTGAATAGCCAAGATGTTTATCCGCAATCATTTAATCTTAACGATGTGAAGTATTGGCTAAACAATCACCCTGAATTTGCAAACAACAGTATTTACCTTGATGGCCGAGATGAGCAAGCACACTTTAATGCTATGGATGAAACAACTTGGCAGCCATCAATGCAGGCTCTGTATGACGATGGAGTACGCATTATTGCACCGCCAATGTGGATGCTATTAAGTCTTGAACAGTCAGGTAAAATCGTGCCCTCGCTGTATGCTATTAAAGCTAAACAAGCCGGACTGAACATCATTACTTGGAGTTTAGAGCGCTCAGGCCCATTAAATAATGGCGGTGGATATTATTACCAGTCGATTGCCCCTGTGATTAAACAAGATGGGCAAATGATGACTGTGATAGACGTCCTTGCTAAGCAAGTGGGAGTGATGGCTATTTTCTCTGATTGGCCTGCTACTCTTACCTATTACGCAAGCTGTATGCAGTACCCTGCCTCAGAGAATTAACTGAGCATCAATAAATTTCAAGGGCTTTTACTCGTCCAAAAGGTGGGGCTGAGGTATTATTGCTTAAACCGTTTTTAGAGGATTAACATGATTATTCAACACCATAGCCACGACATAGATACCCCAACAGGTCTGATGCGAACCAGCATTTACCGCCCAGCTGTCGAAGGCCAATTCCCATGTATTATTTTCTACTCTGAAATTTTTCAAGAAACAGCCCCCATTGCACGCTCTGCCGCTATGCTCGCAGGCCATGGTTTTATCGTGTTAGTGCCTGAGGTTTTTCATGAGTTAAACCCACACGGCACGGTGCTTGCCTACGATGATGAAGGCAAAGATAAAGGCAATGCCGACAAATGGGCTAAACCACTTGAAAGCCACGACTCTGATACCACAGCCCTTATCGCATTTGCCCGCGCGCAAGCGTATTGCACAGGCTGTGTGGGAGCGATGGGTGTATGTATTGGTGGTCACCTTGCTTATCGTGCCGCATTAAACCCAAGTATCAAAGCCGCATTTTGTTTATATGCAACAGACATACACAGTGACACATTGCCCGCACAATCAGGCAATAACTCGTTTGAGCGCATGGCAGATATACAAGGAGAAATTCACTTTATTTGGGGCAAACAAGACCCACATGTACCAAAAGAAGGCCGCCTTAAAATTTACCAACAAGCCGTTGCTACCGGAATTAATTACCAGTGGCAAGAAGTTAACGCACAACATGCATTTATGCGCGATAAGGGAGATCGTTACGACCCAGCTCTCGCTTTAACTATGTACCAACAAGCTGTTGCATTGTTTAATCGTACTTTGCGTTAACCCTGTTTGCTTAAATACCCATCGTGGCAACTTGATTAGCAAAATAATCCTTTAAGTAATCAAGCAATACTCGCAATTTTTTGCTTCCCGCAGCCCCCGGCGGGAAGACACCATACAATTCAATATCAGCCGATTTATACTCATTAAGCACGGTACGTAAAAGCCCGGCTTTTACTTTTGGCCACGCGTCATAAACAGGGATTTTTGCAAGACCATGCCCCGCTTCAACAAATGCCGTGCGCGCTGCGGCATTATTAGTGCTAATCCCGCCTTTAAGGGGAACATCAAAGCGACGCTTATCTTTTTCTAGGCTCAGCGTGGCGCTACTTCGCTGATAAACAACCCAAGTATGGTTCGCTAAATCATCTACGCTTTCGGGCACTGGGTGCTTGGCAAAATAATCAACAGAGCCACATATACACGTTTTCATTGTTGCCAGTTTAGTTGCTTGTAAACTTGAATCAGCAAGCGCAATACCTCGGATCGCTAAATCTATCCCCTCTTTAATAATGTCGACAACGTCATCGCTTAGTTGCAGATCTATATCGATTTTTGGATACAAGCGTTTAAATTGTGCAAGCGCAGGCACAATAAGCTGCAAACCAGCATTCACTGGGCAACTGAGTTTTATCACCCCGACAGGTTCATTTTTTAAGTTTTCTAGATGCAAATTAGCCGCTTGGGCATGTTCAGCAATTGCGTGACAACGCTCATAATAGACTTTACCCGCTTCTGTTAAGGTCATAGTACGCGTTGAGCGGTTTAATAAGGTAAGCTGTAATTGCTGCTCTAGTTTCTTTAAATGATAACTCACCACAGCGCGCGAAAGACCCAGTTGCTCGGCTGCCTTCGTTAAACTCCCCTGCTGCACAATATGTGCAAATACCACCATACTTTTTAACTGTTCAAACGATACATTCATGGCATTCTCCTAAAACCTCGCTCGATTGTATCAATAATTAAACCAATGAAGTCAATTTTATCTGCGTTGTTAAACTTAGCTTTAACCCCTATAGTGATATCAACGCTATTCATTAAACAATTAACGAGGATTAATTATGTCAGCGAAGAAAATCTTAATGGTACTTACTTCACACGATGAATTAGGTAACACGGGTCATAAAACAGGGTTTTGGGTAGAAGAATTTGCAGCCCCTTATTATGCCTTTATTGATGCAGGCGTTGACGTTACATTAGCATCAGTGAAAGGGGGGCAACCGCCTGTAGACCCAAATAGTGCCGCTCCTGATGCTGCAACAGAGGCAACTAAACGTTTTGAAGAAGACAGCGCCGCAAAAACCTTAATGGCAAACAGCAAACCGTTGAGCGAAATGAATGCCGATGAATTCGACGCTGTATTTTACCCAGGCGGCCATGGTCCGCTGTGGGATTTAGTTGATAACCAAGACTCTATTCGTTTAATTGAACAGTTTTTAAACTCTAATAAGCCTGTTGGTGCGGTATGCCATGCCAGTGCCGTCTTATTAAATGCCAAAAATGCCGAGGGTAAGTCGGTAGTGTTTGACAAAAAAGTGACGGGGTTCAGTAACTCTGAAGAAGAGGCTGTACAACTAACGAATGTTGTACCACTTCTTGTTGAAGATGAACTCATTAAACAAGGTGGTCAGTACCAAAAAACCGATGACTGGGGCGTGCTGGCTATCGAAGATGGGTTATTGATCACCGGTCAAAACCCAGCAAGCTCAGAACTTGCAGCTAAAAAACTACTTACTAAACTTGGCTAAAAACGCGAGATAACAACCAGTAAACACCTTGCAAAACAAGGTGTTTACCTTCACTCTTAATACGTTATACTGATTCAGTCGAATTGATTTAAGAGCCTTCAACCATGACTGAAAAATCAGCTACTAAACTTCCCCCTATCAGCAGTAAACGGTTCGCTATTCTGGGCATAATGCTACTGTGTCTTGTACTACAAATTATCAATACACTGCCCGGTATAAACCTTAATGACTTAGGTATCTTGCCTCGCCAACTATCGGGCCTTTCAGGCATATTTTTTGCCCCCTTTTTACACGGTGGCTGGGCACACCTTTTTAGTAATTTAGTGCCCTTTGCGATTCTCGCATGGTTAGTATGTCAATACAGTGTAAAACGCTTTTGGCTGGTATTTGTCAGTACTGCATTGCTTGGAGGATTGTTAGTGTGGATATTTGGCCGCAGCAATATACATGTGGGCTTAAGTGGCGTAATTTATGGCTTGTGGGGCTACTTAATTTGCTATGGTATTATGCATCGCTCATTCAAAGCGATTCTCATCAGTATTGCTGTCGTCATACTTTATAGTGGCTTAATTTGGGGTGTATTCCCGCAGCGTATTCATATCTCGTTCGAAAGCCACTTGTTCGGCGCTATTAGCGGTGCATTTATCGGTTATCTCTTTGCAAAGCGAGACAAACAGCATCTTCGATAATTTTGAGGAGTTATGAATTTAACTCCTTAATGCTAATGTAACCATTACCACACCATGGTCGGTGCTTTGGTCGTCATAGGCAAATTGTGGATTGATTAAGTGCTGATCATAGGTGTGATAGTCAATGACTTCGTAGAAGCTACCTTGAAAGCCTGCATCAAATTCTCTAGAAAGCAAAATGTAATCAAACACCGAACTACTGCTACCAAAGTAATGGGTTGCCTCTCTCTCATTGTCCGTTACAACATGGCGTTGATAAAGTTGCCAACTATCTTGCAGCGCATACTTGGCGGTAAACGCCTTGCTATGTCGACTAGCGGTGAATCGCAATGAGTCAGTAATTAAATGGTTCAGCACGCCATCATGCAGTTCATTATTAAAATCTCCCATCACAATAACAGGATTGTCTGTCTGTGATCTGCGATTGATAATTTCAATTAATAATAACGCCGCTTCACTGCCCCTTTGTATGCTTGACGCCCAGCGCCCTGCTACTTGGTCTTTTAGCTGCAAAAGCAGATTTTGCTCCTCGGTTTTGCTGTTATCTTCAACGCTATTAAGCAGGCTACGCTTTGATTTAAAATGCACAACATAACAATCTACATAACCAATATGTGGCACATCTATCGTGGCGCGAATAATCCGACGACTGTAACAAAACTCCCCGACAAGCCCCATTTGCTGTGCATAGTGAGGGTCGGGTTCAACCTCAGTTAAAGCCATAATTTTATAGCGAGAAGCAATTGCAACAACCGGGTCTCGATATATAAACTCATCGATAACGCTCGGCTCATCAACCACCGCAAAGTGCGCATAGCCTGCATCGTTCACTTGCTGTTTTAATGCATCAATACTAAACACTTCTTGAAAGCCAATAATATCCGGTTGCTGATTGTGAAGATAATCAGCCAACCAACGCTGCTTCTTAGCCCATTGTTCAGCACTATAAATACGCTGAAAATCATAAAACGCATCGGGGGGCGCTAAATAATTGTATAAATTAAATGTCGCTACCTTTAATTGATTAGTTGCTGTCACTGATTACCTTTTCGTGCAACCATTCGGTTGCAATTATTGCATCTTCAAAATACTTCACTTCACCCGTTGTGAACCAATTACCCACTTTGCTGGCTACTTTTTGCCACTTTTTATTACCCAGTACCGCAACACGACAAAATTCCTTGTTGTGTTTCAGCCCTAATTTAAAGTCATCCCAAGCCGCTTGTAATTCCCACCCTTCCAGTTCTGTAATATCTACATATGCTCTAATTTTTGCGCGAGGCACTGCTTTAAGTGCATTATCCACTAAAGGGGTGAGCGTTTCGTAATCAGCGTGGGTAAGCTTACCAACGACTTTAAAAGTTAGGTAAAAGGTACTACCTATGCGCTCTAAACCAATGGCCAAACCGTGTTTTTTCATCTCATGCTCCTTAACAGTCGTCGACTTCGGTATTAAATTACTTTCAATTTAATTACTTAGGTACTTATTACACTCAGTAATAATGCTATTTTCTAACTCTACTTCCCTTGACTAGGTTGATCAACTAGGATGGTAATCTCGTAACAACATTCATTAAAGCACAATTTAGGGAGTTTCAATGAGTAATACCGACAGTTATACGCCACCTAAAGTGTGGCAATGGGACGCTGAAAATGGGGGAGAATGGGCTAAAACAAACCGTCCTGTAGCGGGTGCAACCCATGAACAAGACTTACCTGTTGGTAAGCATGCTTTGCAGCTGTACTCACTTGCGACACCAAACGGTCAAAAAGTGACAATTATGCTCGAAGAGCTATTAGAGCTTGGTATCGACGACGCTGATTATGATGCGTTCTTAATTAAAATAGCGGATGGCGATCAATTCTCTTCTGGCTTTGTTAGTGTCAACCCGAATTCAAAAATTCCAGCCTTAATGGATCATAGCACCACGCCAGTTACCCGCGTATTTGAATCGGGCGCTATTTTACAGTATTTAGCAGAAAAGTTTGATGCGCTTATTCCCAGCGACCATACCAGTAAAACAGAGTGCCGTAATTGGTTATTTTGGCAAATGGGTTCAGCACCCTACTTAGGCGGTGGTTTTGGCCATTTTTACAGTTATGCACCGTTTAAAATGCAATACCCTATTGACCGTTTCACCATGGAAGTAAAGCGCCAGTTAGATGTATTAAATCGTCACTTAAGTGATCATGATTACATGGCTGGTAGCGAATACTCCATTGCCGATATTGCTATTTGGCCATGGTACGGCAGTTTGGTACTGGGTTATTTATACGATGCTGCTGAGTTTTTAGATGTTGAGTCATACAGCCATGTATTACGCTGGGCAAAACAAATTGAACGTCGCCCTGCAGTTAAACGAGGTCGCCGTGTAAATCGTACGTGGGGTGATGAAGCTGAGCAACTTTTAGAACGCCACAGTAAGAACGATTTTTAACAGTGGGGCTGCTATGCAGCCCTTTGCTACATAAATTCCTCTATCCGATTCAAAGATGAAAAAGCTCAGTAAAGAAGACATCTATCAAAGACTCAGCAATACCGAAGACGCGCGCGCCTGCAAGGCCATTGATGAGGCCGCGTGTAAGGTTGTGCCAGGCAACTTTATTACCCTTTTAGTGAGTCAACTATTTAGTAAATTTGCCGATGCTCTGCTCAACCCAAAAGTAACCTTGCCTTGGTTATTACACAGCATTAATGTGCCCAGCAGCTTCATTGCGTGGCTGGTTCCTATTAGAGAGTCTGGCTCAATGTTGCCGCAACTTGCTATTGCCAACGTTATCCGCCAACTTAAAGTACGCAAGTGGGTGTGGGTTGTCGGCGCCATTGTGCAAGCATTATGCATTGTAGCAATGCTCATTACCGCATTAACCCTAACAGGAAGCAGTGCCGGGTATGCCATTCTCACTCTTTTAGTTGTGTTTAGCCTTGCTCGGGGCTTTAACTCTATCGCCGCTAAAGATGTACTTGGAAAAGTGATTCCCAAACAGCAACGTGGCAACATTAGTGGTCTTGCCGCCAGTTTTGCAGGCTTTGCGACACTTACGTTTGGTTTAGGCTTATGGTATTTACAAACGTTAGGCTACGAAAATGGTGTTTATGTTGCGTTGATGCTGGCAGCCCTCATGTGGATATTTGCTGCCCTGAGCTACAGTCGCATCAAAGAATATGAAGGAGCGACTGAAGGAGCTAAAAATGGTTTATTGCATGCGTTTAAGAAACTAAAGCTACTGTACGAAGATAAACAATTTGCCCACTTCATTGTTACGCGTGCTTTATTGCTTTGCTCTGCACTTAGCGCTCCTTTTTATATTGTTTTAGCCAGCGAACAGGCTTTTGATTTTTCTTTGCTTGCTACTTTTATGGCCCTTTCTGGGCTTGCGAGTCTCGTGTCAGCACCCATTTGGGGTAGGTTGAGTGACCTATCAAGTCGACGCGTTTTAATTTTTGCAGCCATGTTAGTCACTCTCAATGGCTTAGCCGTTTATTTAATCGCACACTTTAGCCCTGCAACCCTCCGTGAGTTTTGGCTTCTCCCGTTATGTTATTTTTTGCTCACTGTTGCTCATCAGGGAGTTCGTCTTGGTCGTAAAACGTACTTGGTAGATATGGCTGAAGGCAACAAACGAACCGATTATGTATCGGTGAGCAATACGGTGATCGGTCTTATATTATTGGTACTTGGGAGTGTTGGCTTATTAAATGCATATTTAAGCACCGCAGAGCTGATTCTATTTTACAGTGTGCTGGGTATTGCTGGTGCTATCAGTGCTTGGTTTTTACCTGATGCCTAGACCCCGCCTCAAAAAAAACGCATAATCATGCCGTTTTTATTACATAAAAAGGATTTATCATGAAAAAGCTCTGCTTAGTACTTGCGGCTACACTTGTTTTATCAGCGTGCAGTACAAGTGTACCTATTCGTAACTTCGACAGTAACCCTGTCCCACAAACCGCCAATAAAACACACACTGCTGACAGCGTTAAAACAAATATTCTCAAAGCATGTATGAAACTTGGCTGGACATGTCGCGCGAGCGAAGACGGTAAAATATTAGGAAAGCTTGATATTAGAAAGCACCAGCTGCGTGTTGATATTAACTACAACGCCACTGAGTACTCAATTGATTACAAAGACTCGATCAACTTAGATTATGATGGCGATAAAATTCACCGCCAATACATTAACTGGGTTTCAAACTTAGTCAGAAATATTGATGCAGAATTAGCTTATTAATAAAAAGGCGACCTAAGTCGCCTTTTTTAGTCGCTTTTTAAATGTTCATCAAAGAAATCTAAAAACGCTTTTAATGTTGTAATACGATAAGGCTGATGTGACAGATAATGATCTCCCTCTTCGAGTTCAATATACGTGACATTTTTTCCTTCATCGCTCAGCTCATCTTCCATTTCACGGCTATGATAAACAGGCACAACGTTATCGTCTGAACCATGCACGAGCAAAACTGGACGGTTAATTTGCTTTGCAAAATTAACCGGTGAGTATTTTGCCAACTCATCGTCGTCGGTACCAAATTGCTTACGCACAATTTCTTTATTTGTAAAGTAACGCGCTTTACTCACAATGCGTTCTAAATCGGTGACACCCGCAAAACTCGCGGCACATGTAAATGTTTCAGGATGCTTAACAACAGCCATCAACGCGGCGTAACCACCATAACTTGCACCGCCGATGCAAATTTTATCTTTATTAGCGATACCTTGTGAAACTAACCAAAGAGCGGCATCTTGCAAATCATCTTGCATTTTTTTACCAAACCCTTGCACTGCTGCCATTTCAAATTCATGGCCATACCCACTTGAGCCTCTAAAATTCGGTTGTAAAACGGCATACCCATTGTATGCAAGTAAAGCAGTCCAATAATCAAAACCTGAGTAGTCATGCGCCATAGGTCCCCCATGAGGGAATATAATTGTTGGTAACGTATCCCCTTCTTTATAGCCCACGGGCAAGGTTAAGTACCCTTCAATCGTTAAACCATCACGTGCCTTATAACTAATTTTTTCTTTCCCTGAATAAACACGGTCATCAATGTCTGGGTACGCGCTGGCGAACACGGTGAGTTCATTGGTGTCACGGTTACCAAGCATATATGTTCCCGTGCTTCCATCACCTGTCAGGTAAAGTACATATTGGCGCTGGTTTTCACTGGTATCGATTATATCAATATCAAACTTATCAGCCGGTAATACCGCACGCAGTGATGTATACAGCTTATTTAAATCGTCATCCCAATAACGGATCCCTTCTTCAATATTTGAATGAGTAAACCCTGCAACTTCGCCCGTCAGAGGAGAGTAAAAAATCCCTCCATCAAAGTCGTAATTATCATCACTAAAAACGAGCTCTTGCTTTTTCGTGGTTAAATCCATTTTAAATAATGCGTCATAGCCATTTTGAAGCGCTTTAAAATAGATAATATTGGGGTCTTTATCAAAGCCTAATATTGTCACACTCTCTTGGCTAAATGCTTTAAATTTGAATAATGAGCGGCGGTCTAATGAACCTTCGTCATACAGGAAATATTCAAATTCATCTTCATCCATTTTTCGAGCAATACGCACATTACCTTGACGGTCAGCTATCCAATCGGTCACTTTGCTGCGCTCGCGTTGAACTCTTTTCTTTCTCAGCGTGTTAAGATCGAGCTCATAGACTCCTGGTGTATTTGCTATTTCAAAGTCGCCTTGAATCAAGATTTTATCTTTTTTGTCAGGTAAAAAACTTATAACTTGATCAGCAAACTGGGGTTGGCGTTCATCACGTCCATAGTTAGGCTTAATGGCAAGCTTTGCTTTGCCTTTATCATTAATATTGTACGCATAAAGGCGAGTAGATGAATATTTAGGGCCGCCAATTTGACGTTGTATATAGCGTGCACCGAGAAGTAATACCTCATCGTTTGCCCACGTATACCAATCAAAGAAAATCGTATGATTATCAGCGCGAATAATGGGAACAGCTTCTTGTGTTTTGCGGTTATACACCATTAACACCAGCTCACCTTTTATATTACGAATAAAGGATAAGTGCGTGCCACTTGGTGACAATTTAACCTGGCTGGTAGCTCTTAATGAAGCAAATGATTCAACAGACAGTGACGGCTTTTCTTCTGCGCGAGCAGTCAAGCACAGTACTACAAAAATACTTAGCATTAAGTATTTCATATAAAAGTCCTTTTTTAAAATTGTTAAATGAGCATAACATTAAGCATTTAAAAAATGCGAACAGAAATTATAGCAGCGTTGCAACCGTTCTATTAAAGCGAACGTATCACTCAATTTTTACCATTATTATTTCATTCATACCCTCATTATAATCGTTACATCAATTCAGTTTCTTAGGTGACATGATGAAAAAAGTACTTGTGTTAAATTCATCTTTAAATGGTGAACAAGGTAATTCGACTAAACTTAGCCAGCTATTTGTTGAGCAACTATCAAGCAAACAACAAATTGCTGTCACCACTCGCGATTTAAGCAACGATGCTATTGCTCACTTAACGCAAACAGAAATGGCAGCATGGATGACTGACGCTAACGAACGTAGCGACGAGCAAAAAGCACTGGCGGCTATCTCTGACGAGTTAATTGCAGAACTTACTGATAACGAATTAATTGTTATTGGTATGCCTATGTATAACTTTGGTATTCCATCAACATTCAAAGCATGGATTGACCGTATCGCACGCGCTGGTATTACGTTTAAATACACAGAGCAAGGCGCTGTCGGTTTGCTTGAAAACAAAAAAGTCGTTGTACTCGCTGCTCGTGGCGGTATATATCAAGGCACCGACATGGATACACAAACTAAATACTTAAAAGATGTACTTGGTTTTGTGGGTATCTCAGATATTAACTTTATCTATGCCGAAGGCTTAGCAATGCCGGGAGCAGAGCAAAGCTTGCAAGCTGCAGAGCAACAAATTAGTTCATTTACAGATAACCTGTAAAAAATGGAGCAGCCACGATGACAGTGGCCGCTTTTACTTTTAGTAAAAGCCATTCAATCGTACACATCGCCATAATCAACTATTTCTCTCCTTGAATAATCATATCTGCGTTCTCATACGTATCAATCACGTGTTCAAGCAATTAACTATCAAGCTATGCCCACTGCAGGGAAACAAAAAATCAATATAGTATGGTTTAAACGTGATTTACGGCTTTCTGATCATGCACCACTCGCACAGGCCGCCGATTCACCTTTACCCTGTTTGCTTATCTATAATTTTGAGCCAATTTTGTTAGATGATCCTCATTATAGCCACCGTCACTGGCGATTTGTTTATCAGTCATTATGTGATCTCAATGCACAGCTAAAAAAACAACAAGCCGAAATTGCAATTTACAATCAAGACATGATCTCCTTGCTTGAATCTTTATCTAATGAATTTGATATTAAGGCCATATACAGTCATCAAGAAATTGGCTTACTCAATACCTTTGAACGTGATAAAGCAGTGCATAAATGGCTCAAAGAAAAAGCTATTGTTTGGCATGAAACGCCCTTAGGCGCAGTCGTAAGGGCACGACCAGCACAATTTGATTGGCAGCAGCATTGGCAAACCGTGATGCAGCAACCTTTAATCACGCCTAACTGGCATTCTTTTAATGCTATTTTACCTTCGGGCTACAGTGCTTGCGAGCATGTAAAACAGTATCAAACAAATGATGAGCAGTTTCAGCACGGAGGACCCCACGCAGCCAGAGCCGTATTAAAAAGCTTTATAGAGACAAGAGCTCAGAGCTATCAACAAGGTATTTCGAGCCCATCAAAAAGCAAAGAGTCGTGCTCACGTCTTTCACCCTATTTAGCATGGGGAAACTTAAGCCTTCGTCAAGTGTATCAAACTCTCAGATACTACTTACCCAAACGCCCTTCGAGTTGGCGCCGTTCGCTGCATGCATTCGAATCACGATTGCATTGGCACTGTCATTTTATGCAAAAGTTTGAAACTCAATGCAGCATGGAGTTCGCACCGCAAAATCCTGCGTATCAACACTACCCCTATCGAAATGACGACAAGGTTAGCGAGCACCTATCACGGTTTGAACACGGCAACACAGGCATCCCGCTTATTGACGCCTGTATGCGATGTCTTGCAGCTACAGGCTATATTAACTTTAGAATGCGGGCGATGTTAGTCAGCTTTATGACCCATCATTTAAATATTCACTGGCATTGTGTCAGTCTTATATTGTCGCGCTACTTTTTAGATTTTGAGCCCGGGATTCACTATCCTCAAATACAAATGCAAGCCTCTGTCACTGGCACTAATACGATTCGACTGTACAACCCCATAAAACAATCTGAAGATAAAGACGCAGACGGCATATTTATTAAAACATGGTGCCCAGAGCTTAGTAATTTACCCATCGAATATATCCACCAGCCATGGCAACAGCCACCAATGGAAGCGTTATTTAATAATTTTAAATTGGGTGAAGATTACCCTGAGCCCATGGTTGATTTAACGCAAGCAGCAAAGGAAGCCCGCGAAAGGTTGTGGGCGTTTAGAGAGCGTGATGATGTAAAACATGGTGCCAGAGCGGTACTCAAAAAGCACATCCTCAGTTTACAAAGGCAACACAATGGCACATAAAAAAGTGAACTTACCGACAAAAATATGCCCTGTATGCCAGCGCCCTTTTGCATGGCGTAAAAAATGGCAACGAGACTGGCAACACGTTAAATACTGCTCAGAACGTTGTAAATACACTAAAAACAAAGCGGAATAAAACAATTTAAAAGGAGGCTTAAAGCTCACAAAGCAAACAGTTATCCTGTTATACTCACGGTGTGCGCACACTACAGCACAACCAACGTGTTACTCATAGCACGTTAAAATCCTGATTTATCACTGCTTAACATTCAGCACTTATTAACACCTTTTACTATGCATCACTTTACAGCGTAGGCTTTCGCTTGCCTGTGAGTCCTTTTCGAGTTTATTAACACATGCGTTAATGAACATATAATCAAGGTTGTAGCATGAATAAATTAAAGATCGGCGTCATTGGCACTTCACGCAAAACAGATGAACGACGTTACCCTATTCACCCAGAGCACTTAAAACGGATTCCTGAAGAACACAGAAAGCAGCTTATTTTTGAACAAGGCTACGGAAAAGACTTTAATATAACAGATGATGAAATCGCAGCGCTTACAGGCGGTATCGCCTCTCGCAGCGCACTTTTAAAAGACCTTGGTACAGTGATTATCGCTAAACCCGTTATTGCCGATTTAAACGAATTAAAAGAAGGCGGGACTCTGTGGGGGTATGCTCACTGTGTTCAACAACGCGATATTACCCAAGCAGCTTTAGATAGAAAATTAACCTTAATAGCCTTTGAAGATATGTTTGTTTGGTCACCAAATGGGCATGCGGGTCGTCACACTTTTTATAAAAACAACGAAATGGCTGGTTACTGCGCCGTTATCCATGCATTGCAATTAAAAGGGGTTGACGGTCATTACGGAAATCAACGCAAAACCGTTATTTTTAGTTTTGGTGCTGTTAGTCGTGGGGCAATTTATGCGTTACAAGCTCATGGTTTTAGAGACATTACAATTTGTATTCAACGCCCTGATCATGAAGTTCGTGAAGAGGTTTTAAACTGTCATTACGTTAAAGTACGTCAAGGCTCTGAGGGAGAAGCCCGGATGATGGTCGTAGAACACGACGGAACACACAGACCCTTAATCGACCTCATTAGTGAAGCCGATATTATTGTTAATGGCACTTTTCAAGAAACAGCGAACCCAGTGCATTTTGTGATTGAGTCAGAGGCTGACTGCCTTAAACCGAATAGCTTAATTATAGATGTAAGTTGCGATGAAGATATGGGGTTCTTTTTTGCTAAACCCACGTCATTTGCCGAACCAATGTTTCGTTATAAAACCATTGATTATTACGCTGTTGACCACACGCCTAGCTATTTATGGGAAAGTGCAACACGTTCAATCTCTGCTGCGTTAATTGTTTATCTACCCAGCGTGTTAGCGGGAAGAGCGCAATGGCAAAAAGATGAAACAATTCGACGTGCCATCAATATTGAAAACGGAATAGTAAAAAATAAGGCTATTTTGTCATTCCAAAACCGCCAGTTAACATCGCCCTATCAGGTCCTCTAAATTTACAAAATAAATCGACGTTATTTTTATGTGGTGTTAATTGCCCCAACTTAAGTTGAACGCAAACAGCAAAATAACGTCTTACCAATCAGCTAACGCCATACTAACTTGTTCATAGCAAACGGCTTGTGCACAGTCACCTTGGCCTTTAAGTTGCAACGTATCGTGTAAGTGACACTTTTTTTGGCGAAAACCATGAAAGCATTTCACACTCGCCGAAATAATTACAAAGGAGATGACTATGACGATTAAAAAAACCGCACATTCAAGCTGGTCTGGCGACATTAAATCAGGTAAAGGAAGTATTAGTACCCAAAGCGGTGCTTTAGATAAACAACCGTATGGGTTTAATACCCGCTTTGAGGGCAAGGCTGGTACGAACCCCGAAGAATTAGTTGCAGCAGCACACAGTGGTTGCTTCAGTATGGCACTGTCGCTGGCATTAACAGAAGCAGGGTATACTGCCGATGACATTACAACCAAAGCCACCGTCAGTCTTGATGAAGTCGATGATGGTTTTGAGGTCAGCCACATCGCTCTTGAGGTAACAGCAAAAATAGCTGATATCTCTGAAGAGACGTTTAACGAGCTGTGCCAGCAAACTAAACAAGGTTGCCCTATATCAAAACTCATGAATGCAGAAATTTCCCTTAGCCAAAAATTAAATTAACTAAACAAAAACGCCACTTCATTGAAGTGGCGTTTTTACGTTTGCAAATGATTACATATTTCCGAGCTTTATCATCATCGCGGTGTACATTTTTAAATTCAGCGCTAATTGCTGTTCAGTAATAAACTCATGTTCTGAGTGACCCGTGTATTTTTTACCTGGCATTGATGGCCCAAACGATACAGCATTATCAAACAGCTTTGCATTTGTGCCCCCGCCAATCGACACAAACCCCGCGTCTTCATCACCCGTAAAGTGCTTAAAAATATCCAATAAAGCTTGTGCATGCGGTGCGCTGTCTAACAGCATAGGCGTGCCAATAACAATATCAGTGTCTTTTAATGTCACGTTATTACGTGTTTGCCACGCAGTCAGCGCATTATTAATTTGCTGCTTTAATACGTCTTCTTGCTTTCCGACAGGGCGACGCATATTAACCGACAGCTTAATTTCATTCCCATCACGTGATAACAATGTTGGCGACACAGTCATAGGCCCCATAAAATCATGTTGATAAGCAATTTCACCAAACTGAGCGCCATATAAGTCAAGGCCAATTAACTGGTTAATAAACTCGATTGCTTGACCGTCGCTGTTGTTTTCAAGGTCTAGTCCTTTAAATATTTCAGCAAGATGCGCTATGGCATTTTCGCCCGACTCCGGCTCAGACGAGTGAGCTGAGGTCCCTTTTACTTGCACCAATAAACCTTCTTCTTGTTCTTTTATCGCCACTTTCACGTTTTTAAGTTTACCAACGTTATCGTGTAATTTTGCCACAGTCGCGGCATCCGCATTATGCACTAACACACTGGCATCTTCTGGTATTTGACTTACAAAAGCACCGCCTTTTAAATCAGTGACATATAAGCCTGTTTGCGCTGAAGTGGCTGAAAATGTTGGCGCAATTAAACTCCAGCCTTTTTCTGCCACTACGACCGGATACGACGCATCAATCGTCACCGCATACTTAGGTTGCTGGTAGGTTTTCATAAACTCTTTAAGTGGCGCCCAATCCGACTCTTCAGCAAGGTATACCATCAGTTCAATACGGTTATTTAGAGTAACCCCTTTATCTTTAATGGCTTTCATTGCATGGAGTGCTGTGGCAATTGCGCCCTTATCATCCTCAGTACCACGGGCAATCAGCTTTCCAGGTTCAGAGGTTTTATCCATTTTAAACGGGCTTTGTTGCCATTTACTGGCATCAGCAGGTTGAACATCCCCGTGCGTAACAATCGTTACTTTCTCAGCTTGGTTGCCCATGCCTATTAATACCGTGTAGCCTAAATCTTGATAATCAAAACCAAACTGCGCCGCTTTCATTTTTAAAAATGATTTAAAGCCAATAAAGTCTGGATTATCGGGCGTAGCTAGGCCCTCTTTATTGACCGTTGGATACGAAACTAGATTTTCGAGGGTATGAATTTGTGCTTGTTGATAGCGCTCGACCGCATAGTTAGCCAGTTGTTCACTTTGTTCAGCGATGGCAGCCTGACCAGAAAAGGCACTAAATAAGAATGCAGCAAGTAATGAATGTTTCAAGATAAGTTCCAGAGTTTTAGAAGGTTTTCGCAAGTAGACCTTGATTGTAACGGTTATAATCGCGACATGATATCTCTTGTGCGACGAAAACTGCTCGGCTTCTGAGCAATTGCTCTGTACAATACTGACTGGCCTATCCCATAACTTACAAAGTACCATGAACCGTAGAAAAAAGATCTTCACTAAACTGAAACAAAAAGACAAACGCGCCAATGCTAAATTACACAAAAGCAGTAAGCCTGCGTATGTTTCAAAAGCTGAGCGTGAAAAACTAGCGCAACAAGAAAATGAGATGTAGCCGCGATTTTACATCACATAATTTTTTAGCATAAACCTGGGGCACATCTCATCCCCGCTATTTTTAGGTCGTGCTTTAGCGCGTCTTTATTTTGCCCTAAAGCAACACCTGCTAGCACGCTACCTATTTACTCAATATCAATTAAACTCAAAATGCGCAATTTCAATCAGGTAACCATTTAAGGGTCATGACACACTTAACACACTTCTGAATAAGCATTAACGAGTCATCATGAAAACGAAGCAACAACAACGTATTGAGCATGTTTGTGATTATATTAGTCAGCATCTCAATGACTCTTTATCACTCGACACCTTGAGTGATGTAGCCTGTTGTTCAAAATATCATTTTCACCGTTTATTTGCCGCTTCAGTGGGAGTCAGTGTGACTAAGTACACGCAACTTGCTCGCTTAAAACGTGCATCATTTCGACTAGCATTTGAGCATCAAGTCAAAGTGATTGATATTGCACTCGAAGCACAGTTTGATAGCCCAGAGGCATTTAGCCGCGCCTTTAAACGCACTTTTACACAGTCTCCTAGTGAATTCAGAAGCAAACCAAACTGGCCTAACTGGCACTCTCAGTTTGAATTTTCTTTACCTGATAAAAAGGACTGTTTTATGAATGTAAACATTGTCGACTTAAAAGCCCAGCCCGTCGCTTTATTAACCCATCAAGGTGCTGCAAATACCCTTATGAATACCGCCGCACATTTTATTGATTGGCGAAAAAGCTCAGGATTATCACCGGTTAAAACCAGCAACACCTATGGTATTCCATACAGTGACCCTGCAACAACTGAAGATCATGCCTTTCGTTTTGACTTTGCCGGCAGCATTACAAAGCCAATTCCTGATAACCCACAAGGAGTCAGAAATGGCGAGATCCCAGCGGGACGCTGTGCCGTAGTGCGCCATAATGGTTCACACGATACGATTAGCGATACAGTGTATTATTTATACCGCGAGTGGCTACCACAAAGTGGTGAAGAAGTGCGTGATTTTCCGTGTTTCTTTCATTACCTCAATTTAATTCATGAGGTGGATGAATGTGATTTGCAAACTGATATTTATTTGCCGATTAAGTGACACGAAGCGTGTAAGCAGGTTGTAGGCGCGATTTGACATCGCGCCTACAAATACAAAACCCCTTCCCTAAAACCGATAACTGATACTGGCATTATAGGAGCGACCTTGTCCTGCTAACTGCTCAAAGCCAGTGTGCATATCGTGCTTGTAGTTAGCAATGTTCACTCCGCCAAGAGGCTGCTGATAATACGCATCAAGTAAGTTGGTAATTGCTAACTTAAAGGTTAAATTTTGCCATGTTTTTTTACTTGAGATAGCTAATAAATTATAGCTATCGGTTTGATTTTCTAATCGGCGCTCATCCACCTTGTCTTTACTGTCAACCCATTGCCAACTCAAGGTGCTTTCCCAGCCTTTATACGCGTGTTCAATGCTTAGTTCTGTGTGCCATGGCATAATTTGATATAAATCTTCGTGGCTGTCATCGCGCTCGCCATAATTGCTGGTAAACGCTCCTTTTAACTGCCATTTACCTGCTTGCTTCGAATTATACAGCTCAATAAGGCCTGCTAATTTTAGCCCATACAACGTCGCATCTAAATTAGTAAAAGTAAGAATATGTCGCTTGGTATGAGCACTATCAGTGCGGTTAAAGCTTTGCGTCACTTCAGCATCAATATAGTCATTTACCTGCGTGTACCAGGCATTCGCCGTTATTTGCCAGCTATCATCTTTTGCCAGCTTAGTGTAGCTAGCGCTTAGCGTATGAGCGGTTTCGGCTTTTAAATCAGGATTACCAATGTAGCCATTACCATCACCAAACCAGCCAATCATGGTACTTGCCATAGTGCCAACACCCCAGCTGTAACGCTCATATAAATTAGGGGCTCGGTTTTTACGGGCAAAACCAAATTGCAGCTCATCATTGCGACTTATTTGGTAGCGTGCAAGCAGACTAATATCAACTAAAGTATCGTCACGTTTGCGATCCCGCTGATTAAATTCCATCGCAGCCTGTGCATCGGTTTTTGACATGTCCATCATTGAGTTCATATGACCCACACCGCCCATAGCCCCTTTGTTATAGGCTTGTACGTCGCCTGTATTTGTTGTTACCTGTTCAATACGCATGCCTGCCGACAGCCACCATGCTTGATTAACTTGACTTTCATACTCTGCGAATGCACCCAGACGATTACGTTTACCATCATTAATATTTACGTATTCGTTCGGCCCCATCATCATTGACCCTTCAACAGCAGGCCACCAATCATCGATACGATAACTGTAATATTCGTGCCCAAACAAAAGTGACGATTCTGCAGATAAGTCTAAACGCCAGTGCAACTGATAACTGTAGTCTTGTGCGTCGGTATTCATAGGCATCATGCCGGGTTTCTCTGTACTAAAAAAACCCATTTTGTGTTTTACATCATGCGCATTCACTTGCACCTGCAAATCACCATTTTCAAGCTCTCGTTTATACTGAGCAACTAAGCCATAGCTGGTGTTATCGGTCATATCCATGTATTGATTTGGAAAACCCTGATAGGGAATTTTTTGATGACTAAATTTTACTATAACCTGCTGTTTATCATCACGAATAGCACCTGTTAATGCATGATTTTGCACACGATATAACGTGTCGAGTACACGCTCCCCATGACCATCGTTATAACTGTTAGCCTCTTCAAAGCTGCCTTGATAAGACACGCTTACATTGTTGCTCGCAATACCCATACCTAGCCCATAGGCTTGGCTGTCGCTAACGCTTTTATATTGTGCGGTGGTATAACCTGAGCGCCAAGTGAGCTGTTCCGAATCGCTAAACTCGGGCGCAATAGTATTCACACGAATAACCCCGGCAATATTATCGCCCCCGCTGCTAACCGGTGATACCCCCGCAACAACACTGTACGATGTTACTTGATTAGCAGAGACATAGGACAAGGGTGGGTTCATTTGATTAGCGCACGCCGCAGTGACATCCGCACCATCCACTAATACTTTAACCCTGTCTCCCATCATGCCATTTAATACAGGTAAGCTTGATACACCACCCGCCGCTGAAAAATCAACGCCTAAATCAGATAACAGTGAATCGGCAGAGCCAAGCAATTGATGACTATTTTGGGCATGACCTTGCACTTCGATCACTTCAATCGAATCATCAGCAACAGCAGAGACACTTAAAATAGCGCAAATCAATGCAGCAACTTTAGTAACTAAAAAACGAGGGGGAGTTAAATGCGTGTTCATAAGTCTATAAAACAAAAAGTTAATTTATAAACCGATTATAAAACGCATTAATTTGGCTGAACACGTGACATATTGTCGCACCCGCTGCGCAGTCAAAACTTACAGAATACAAAAAATACGTAAAATACTAGCGTAATACCACCAACGGAATACGGCTATCTTCAAGCATTTTTAATGTGGTGCTGCCCAAAAAGAATTGTCGCCATTTAGAGTGACCAAATGCCCCCATCACCATAAGATCAACGGCATGGTCGCTTTTATAACGCCATAACGCCTCATATACATCGCCATCGAGCATGCGTGCTCTCACATTAAACCCATGCTCTGCTAAGCGTGCCGATGCGATGTCCAGCTTATCTTGGCAATGACCATCATGCTTATCGACCATGACTAAATGACAACCTAAGCCTTTTAAAATCCCCCCTTTAATAATTTGGCTTATTGCTTGGTCAGTACTGTCACTGCCATCGTAAGCCAGCATAAAATTAGTGGGGGCATGAAACTGCGGCGGCACAATTGCCACAGGAGTATGAACTTGACGAATTAAGGTTTCGATATGCGACCCTAGCATCTTAAAATTATCACCGTGTCCTTTTCCTGCGCGGCCAATAATCATTACTCTGGCACTGTCTTCGTGTGTCAGTAACGCATCGACTAAACTCATTGAAAGCTGTTGTTTTTCAACAGCGGTCAGCCCTGCATGCTCAGCTTTCTTTACAGCTTCCTCTAACAGTAAGTGGCCATGTTGAGCAGCGACTTTATTGCGCTCTTGTTCAAGTTTGGCAAGCTGTTCAAGTAATGATGTTTGCGAACCTAAGCCAATAATCGCCGTTAGGTCATCACTACCCTGTTGCAAAGGAGGCTCTAGCGCATGTAAAAAACGTATGGGGTGCGAAGTACGTTTGGCTATCCAAATAGCAGCCTCTGTCACTGCACTGGTGATAGTTGAACCATCAATACAGGCGAATATCTTTTCCATTGCCACTCCCTCCAAAGCCAAGTCTATATACACAGTATAGTTGGGATTTATATTTGTATTTATTTTGAAATGCTCAGCCTTAAGAAGTTCAACTTTATTCGTTATAGCAAACTAATATAGAACGTTCCAAAAAGTGCTGGTTTACTCTATTTTATTTGTATTACAATAGCGCATAGCACCTCTTATCATCAGAACGCAACATGGTTCTGGCATTTTCTATTTCTCTTAAAACATGTTTTAAAGGAGTTACATGACTAACGTCACCAAAACTCAAGGCCGCGAAAGCACCTTTACAATCTTAATCGTATTAGCCTTAGGAACATTTATTCTTGGCCTCTCTGAGTTTTCAATGATGCCAATGCTGCCACTTATTAGCGAAACATTTTCATCAACTCCGGCACAAAGTGGGTATGCCATTAGCGCCTATGCTATTGGTGTGGTGGTGGGTGCGCCACTTTTTATGATCACCACAGCCAATATGCGAAAACGTAATGCCCTACTTATGTTTGTTACTATGATGTTTTTATTCAATGGCTTAAGTGCTTTTTCACATTCTCTTGATCAATTGATTTTATTTCGCTTTTTAAGTGGCTTGCCCCATGGAGCCTATTTTGCCGCCGCTATTTTACTGGCCGCCGACATTGCCCCTGCCGACAAACGTGCCAGCTTTATGTCAAAAGTATTTATGGGCTTAACCGTGGCGACCATCGTGGGTGTACCAATGGTGACGTTAGTGGGACAGAACTTTAGTTGGCGCTATTGTTTAGCTGGCACCGCAGTGCTTGCTCTTGTTGCTTTAGTGCTAATTGTAAAATACGTACCAAACGTTAAGAACTCATCACCCACTTCAATTCTAGATGAATTAAGTGTGCTGAAAAACAAGCTAGTATGGACTATTTTAGGCATCATTATTATTGGTTTTGGCGGCGTATTTTGTGTTTACACTTACATTGCCGACACTATTTTAATTGTGACTCATACGCCCGCTTACACGATATCAATCGCTATGATCATGTTTGGTATTGGCTGCACCTTAGGCAACTATGTGTTAGGAAAGGCAGCCGACCATTCACCACTAAAAACCACAGGGGCAGCACTTATAGGTGCCGTCGTATTTGCAGCAAGTTATGTCAGTGCCAGCCACAATATTTGGCTACTTTATACGGTGATTTTCTTTATTGGTTTTAGTGTTGGTTTGGGTACTGTTATTCAATCACTATTAATGGATGTATCACCACAAGGCCATGCCATGATAGGTGCACTCGTACAATGCGCATTTAATACAGCCAATGCCATTGGCCCTTGGCTTGGTGGTATGGCCATTGCCCAAGGTGCATTGCCCAGTCAAACGGGTTATGTCTCGGCAGCCCTCTTTTTAGGCGGCTTTATGATGTGGTCATTAAGCGCAATACAAATGAAAAAATTACGCGTTGAAAGTTAACCAGTTAGTCAAATTTGTAGCCGCGATTTCATATCGCGTAGAAGGAATGGCGTTTAATCAAGAATGGCTTACCATTCGGTGTTAAAACGCCTCCTTCAACTTGCTACTCTCTTTTTATTCATCCCGAAATATCTCTTCGTCCTTACGTTAAATACACTTTATAAAAACGTATATACACTCGATATGTTGATTTTTTTGTTTCAAAAAAGGCAACGCACTTGCCGTGAATCTCATAATATAGTATTAATCAAGAGTGTGCGTGGCATGAACAAAATCGGTCCAGTCGATTAATTTTAATAAAAAGAAGATAATACTATGAGTACGGCGCTGTTTTTCGTTGGTGAGTGGCAAGTTACCCCCAGCACAAATTCAATACGACGTGGCGAGCAAGTAAAACACATCGAACCAAAAGCAATGGATGTATTATTGCTGCTATGCGAAAAACAAGGTGAACTGTTAACCAGCGATGAAATTATCAATCACTGTTGGCCAAATGTAGCGCTTGGCGATAACCCGCTACATAAAGTGATCACGCAGCTACGCAAAGCATTTGACGATAAAGCCAGTGATCCGCAGTACATCGAGACCATTCGTAAACGCGGTTACCGCGTTATTGCCGAAATCAACTTTGTGCTCAACGAAGAACAAAAAGCCAGCCAAACCAGTTGGCAAGGTGACTCACCTTTTGTTGGCTTAAGTGCGTTTGCACCTGAGCAAGCCGATGTGTTTTTTGGCCGTAACAAACAAATTGCCACCTTGTTACAGCGAGTGTCAGCTCAAATAGAGTTTGGTCGCGCGTTTTGCTTAATATTGGGGGCCAGTGGTTCAGGTAAATCGTCGTTAGTTAACGCAGGTGTATTGCCCGCTTTAATGTCGAGTAATGGCTACGATGGCATTAGAGTACACAGTTACTGCCAACTCGACTTTGCCGATGTGAGTAAAGAGCGTTTACTCCTTGATTTAGCCTCAACCTTGCTCGATTTAGAAATAAACGACGCACCTGTACTTCGCGATATAAGCGCCGATACACTGGCTGAATTGTTATTAACAGATCCAGAACAGGTTATTACCCGTTGTAAAGCAGCCCTTGCAACGCTAAATACAGAGCACACTACGCCCTATTTATTTTTATTTATCGACAGGCTCGAAGTGCTATTGTCATCACCGGTGTTTAGCGACGACGAGCGCAACCAGCTTTTAGCACTTATTGAGCGCTTAGCAACCAGTGACTGTATAACCATTTTTAGCGCTTGTCGTAATGATTTTTACCCACAAGTGGTGAGTCAACCAAGTTTAATGGCAGGTAAAGCCAATGGCGCACACTTTGACTTATTAGCGCCAACGCGCTCTGAGCTTAAGCAAATGATCCGTTTGCCAGCACTGGCAGCAGGCTTAAGTTGGCAACATCACCCAGAGCATCACACACCGCTTGATGAACAACTTTGTAACGATACTGCCAATAACCCAGATGCATTGCCAATGCTGCAATACACCTTGCAGCAGCTTTACTTGCAGCGCAGCCCAGACAACGAACTGCTGTTTACTGAATACCAAGCCCTAGGCACCATCGAAGGAGCCATCGGTCAAAAAGCCGAACAGGTATTTTGCCAATTACCCAAAGAACAACAAACTGAACTTGCCGCAGTCCTTTCAAAGCTGATCACGCTAAACCCAGATGGCGAAACACTCACCAGCCGCGCAGCACGTTGGAGCGAATTAACCAGCCCTGCTGCAACCAAGCTTGTTAAGGCCATGGTCGACAGCCGTTTGTTTGTATCGCACCTTAAAAATGAGCAAGCCTGTTTTAGCCTTGCCCACGAAGCGTTGCTGCGCCATTGGCAACGCGCTATCGATTGGGTGCAAGAACACCAACAAAGCTTAGCAATAAAGAGCCGCGTGCAACTAGCTACCGAGCGTTGGCTGCTTGAACAAAAACACAGCGACTTTTTATTAGCCCAAGGCAAACCGCTGCAAGAAGCACACAGCCTAGTTAAAAACCCTATGTTTAGCTTATCAAGCGACGAACAAGCGTTAATTAAAGCTTCTAGCAATAAAGCGAAACGTAAAAAACGCGTGTTACAAATAACGGTGGCTGCACTTGTTTGCTTAACCTTTATTGCCACATTTATGAGCGTGCGCAGCTACCATGCAGAGCAAGTAGCAAAACAAAAACGCCAAGAAGCTGAGAGTTTATTGGGTTTTATGGTCGGTGAATTTGCCGACAAACTCAGAAGCGTTAATCGTATGGATTTACTGGATGGTATTAGCAATAAGGCTCTTGAGTATTTTTCCAATCAAGACGAAGAAGCTGCCTCGTTGTTTGACTTTAGCGATAAACAAGCTCAGTTTAATAACCGCTTTCAATACGCTCAAACCTTAGAGGCCATGGGCGAAGTCGCCTATTCGCGCGGCAAAACCGACGAAGCCTTCACCGCCTTTGAAAATGCGCGAACGCGCCTAGAATCTTTACTAAAAATTCAACCCAACAACCTTGATGTTTTAATGCTTGCAGGGGCTAATGCTTTTTGGCTTGGTAACTTAACTTATGAGCAAAGTAATTACCTAGCTACTGAACCAATGTTTAAACGTTACTTGGCTTACAGCGAAAAAATGTATCAGCTTGCCCCTAATGACTTTAATTCGATTATGGAGCTATCTTACTCACACAATTCACTGGGTTCACTGTATTTAAAGCAGTTTAATTACGCACTCGCAAAGCAGAGCTTTACTGAGTCTTTAAAACTTAAAAACCAAGCCCTTGAGCTAAAACCTAATAACAAAAATTTATTACGCGATAAAACAGACACCATTAGTTGGATTGCAACCACAGAAGAAAGGCTAGGTAATTTAAACGCAGCTCTCGAACTGCTTGAACAAGCCACTCAAGAACTAGTCAACATGCTTGAAACGTCACCGAATGATGCAAGCTTACATAATTATTTAGCAAACACTTATATGCAACAAAGCTTTTTATTGAGCTACTTCCCAAATAAGAGAGCGGCATTTTTAAAAGCAGAAAAAGCAACTAATGCGATTAATAGAGCTAGGATCCAAGATCCAAAAAATCAAAAGTTTCAACGCACTTTTTATAGAACGCTTGCATATCAATTAATGCTATTAGATAAAAGTAAAACAAGTGACAGAGTACCAGAAGTTTTAAGTTACATTGATGAACAGGGATTTTCAGATACGACTTTAATAAACGTTCAAATAGGTGTGATTCATTATTTAATAAATCGAAACCTTTTAAATGAAGCTGAAGAGCTACTATTAAAACTAGAAAGCAACTCAGATTTTATTGAGAGAATATCTGACACTAGCAAAATAGAAAACAACTCTGCACTAATAAAAGCTAATTTAATTAAAGCAAAGCTCGCTAAAGACAAAATATCAAAACAACAAGCATGCCAAGAAACTATTAATACAATCGAAGAAAACAATAATGGTAGTAAAAGCATTAAAATGACCTACCCCCTAATTCAAGCATATACTTGCTTAAATAAAGAAAGTGAAATCAATACACTAAAAAACAAACTGATTGAGTTAGGTATCACTAACTTTGAACTATAAAAATTAAAGGGAAAAACATGAGCGAAAATCAAACTTACAATTTTACAGTGAATGTTTCACTTAACACTGAAAATGAAGCTGTATTTACATACTTCCAAGACGGTCAGCAAGTTTCTGGTGGCGGTACTGTTAACCAAAGAAACAGCCTAGGTATCTATACATTAGATGAAACAACGAGTGCAGCAGGATTTGTATTTACAGGTGCTAACTTTTCAAATATTGAGGGCGAATGTGCGCAAGACTTTAACCACTCTGTTACTGATAATGGCCAAACGATTCAGATTTCAGATTCTGATGAGAATAGCGGTAAAGCATGTATGGTTTTCACTGTAGAGTGCAATGGCATAAGTTATGAAAGTGCCGATCCGCAAGTAAACAATGAAAAGGAAAACTAAACAACACCCACATAAGGCTCCATCAAGGAGCCTTTTACTACTTATAAACAATAACTTAAAACCAGAAGATTACCGGAAGGTTAATTTGCACTTTTTTAAGTAACTTTATAGACACCAAAATCGTTTGCATCGGCAAAAAGGAAACGAACGTGTCTACTAACAAAAATGAACAACCAAACACTGCTAAATCAGAAGCGAAAAATACACTGTCGCAGTCTATCAATTCAGAGCAACTTGCACTAATTGTACAAATGTTTCAGAACATTCCTGAGGGAGTGTTTATCATTAATGGTCAAGGCACATTTGAATTTGCAAACCCGATGGCGGCACAACTTTTAGGTGATAACCAAGAAGCGTTAATCGGTCAAAACCTGTTACATTACCTACACGACACCGACCGTGACAAATACATGTATACCCTACTCAGTTGGTTAGATCATAAAGACTCGCCCATTAGCCTTGGGCCAAACGAAGTTAAAATTAACCGTGCCGATAGTAAAACCCTTGAAGCGGATTTATGTATTTCAAGCTTGCCAAAAAATATAGCTATTGCAGAAAACTTATTTATTTGTGTATTACATGATTTATCATCACACAAAGAGCAATATAATCGCTTAGTTAAACAAGCCACCACTGACCATTTAACCGGTCTTGCAAACCGCCTTACATTAGAAGAGTCATTAAAAAAACATTGGCAAGAAAGCGTACAAACTAATCAAGCGATTAGTACTATATTAATCGACATTGATTATTTTAAATTATTTAATGACCGATTCGGTCATGTTAAAGGCGATAAATGCTTACAAAAAGTCGCGAGTATAATTGCCGAATCATTGCCTTCTCGCGATTGTTTAGCTGCGCGTTATGGTGGCGAAGAATTCGCCATTATATTACCTCGCTGCCAAAAAGACACCGCAGAGGCCATCGCTAAACATATTCAAATTAAAATAAATAATACGCTATTTACCGACATTGGTTTACCGAGCGACTTTAGAATAAGTGTAAGCCAAGGTATTGCATGTGAATATAATAATCAATATCGCACATCAGAAGCGCTAATTTGTGCAGCCGACACCGCGTTATATCGTGCAAAGACAGAAGGCAGAAATAAAATTAGCACGAGCCTATAAACACTTAATTAACAAACTAAAAACCTAGTTAACAAGTCGTATTGGTTACGCATATACTATACTTTAATATTATTTGTTTGTTCCCACTTTGCATTTTACACTGCGCTAAAATAGATAAGTCAGATGGGAATCAACAATGGCATTATTCAACAAATTACCTTTGCAACTTGCAATTGCAAGTACGCTTGCTGCATCAGTGACTGCAATCGCTGCTGAGCAACCTGCTGAAAATACAGCAAAAGACATTGAAGTTATTTCAGTGACGGGCACACGTCGTAGTTTACGTAGCCTGTCTGAAAGTACAGTACCGGTTGATTTATTAACAAGCCGCGACTTAGCAAGCACAGGTCAGCTTGAAATTAGCCAAGTACTGGCCTCTCAATTACCAAGCTTCAACTACCCAAGTGCGACCCTTGCTGATGGTACAGACCACGCAAAACCTGCTGTATTACGTGGCCTTGCACCTGATCACACACTGGTATTAGTCAACGGTAAACGCCGTCATGCGGGTGCACTATTAAATTTAGGTGGCACAGTGGGTCGTGGTTCAACGGCAGTTGATTTAAATAATATTCCTACCTCTGCGATTAAGCGCGTAGAAGTACTGCGTGATGGCGCAGCGGCACAGTATGGCTCCGATGCCATTGCTGGTGTAATTAACATTGTACTAAAAGATGCCGATGAAGGCGGTAGTGTAAGCTACACCTATGGTGAGTACGACACGCAAATGGCAGGCTCGCCAGAGTTATTAAGCACAGGCACAGACAGCGAAGGCAACTTAAGCTTTGCAAAAGGCGCTGACCGTAAATTAAACGATGGTATTTCACGCACCGCAAGCGCTAATGCGGGTTTTTCATTTGCAGATAATGGCTTTATTAATATTTCAATTGAATCACGTAATAACGAGCCAACCAACCGCTCAGGTATTGACCAGCGTGAGCAATATAGCCGCGATGCAAACGGTAACCTAGACCCACGTGAATTCGACTTTGACCGCTACAACCACCGTTTTGGTAAAGCTGATATCGAAGATATTGCTGTGTTTTATAACCTAGGTTACGAGTTTGATAACTCGCTATCACTTTACTCATTTGCCAGTTACTCAAACCGTAAAGGTAACTCAGCGGGTTTTTACCGTCGTGCCAAAGACTCTCGTAACTTAACTGAGGTTTACCCAGACGGTTTCTTACCAGAAATTGATACCGACGTAGATGACTACTCATTTGCTATTGGCCTTAACGGCGAAACCAATGACTGGGCATGGGATATAAGCAGCAATTATGGTCGTAATGACTTTGCGTTAGGGGTAAGCAATAGCTTGAACACCTCAATGGGTGTAAATAGCCCAACTGAGTTTGATAACGGTGCGCTTGTCTACGAGCAATACCTCGTTAACATGGATGCCAGCAATACCCTTGATTTAGGTTTACCCGACGATGTATTTGTGACAATTGGTGCAGAGTATCGCCACGAAAACTACCAAATTAAAGCAGGTGAAAAAGCCTCTTACATCACTGTACTTGATGAAGAAGGCAACCCTGTTGCGGCGGGTGGCGCACAAGTTTTAGCGGGCTTTTCACCTGAAAGTGCCACCGACAAGAGCCGCCATAATGTCGCGGTATTTGCTGAGTTTGATACGTACCTAACAACCGACTGGAATGTGGTTCTTGCGGGTCGCTTTGAAGATTACAGTGACTTTGGCAGTACCTTTACATCGAAACTGGCTTCGCGTTACAGCATTAATGAATCACTGTCGCTACGCGGTGCAATCAGCACAGGATTTAGAGCACCATCACTTGCACAAACGTCTTATAAATCGGTAAGCACAGTGTTTGAAAATGGTATTCCAAGTGAAGTTGGTTTGTTCCCTGTTGATGAACCTGCCGCAAAAGCATTGGGTGCTCGTGACCTTGATGCAGAAGAATCAGTCAACATGACTGCAGGCTTTATCTTTACGCAAGGCGGTTTTAGTTTAACACTTGATGCGTATCGCATTGACATTGATGACCGTATCGTCTTGTCTGAAAACTTAAGCGGCCCAGAAGTAGAAGCTATTTTAGCCGAAGCAGGCGAAGTTAATACTCAAAGTGTTCGCTACTTTACCAATGCCATTGATTCACGTACGCAAGGTGTTGATATTGTTGCAACCTATTCATTAGGCTTAGAAAGCTACGGCGATTTACGCTTAAGTGCGGCTGTTAACTTTAATGATACTGAAGTGACTCATGTTAAAGAAAACCCCGCTGAGCTGGAAGCGCTTGGTGACAGCTACGAGTACTTTGCACGCCGTGAAATCACCCGCTTTGAAGATGGCACGCCAGCAGATAAGTGGAACTTGTCGGCAACCTGGGACTTTGAAAACTTTCAAACAACATTACGTGCTACGCGTTATGGTGAAGTTGTGGATACATCAAGCACACCAGAAGGTGATGAAGTCATTGATGCAAAATGGATCACGGACTTAGAAGTCGCGTACCGCCCATCTGAACAGTGGAAATTTGCTGTTGGCGCAAACAACTTATTTGATCAGTATCCACAAGATACTGTAAGCAATATAGGCTACAGCGACTTTAATCAAATTTTCACCTACAGTGCATTCACACCTTATAGCTTAGATGGCCGTTTTATCTACGGAAACATCACCTATAGCTTCTAAAAATAAGCGGTGCTGGCTTAGGCTGGCACCGCGTCCTACTTTGTAAGTAAAGCCCGCGAGTAAAAATATCTCGCTTGTAACCAACTTTTTTCAGACCTGCTGCGACTAACTTAATAACTTAACCCATTAGGACAGCATCATGAATTTAGTACGCATTACGACATCAGCTCTATTAGCCGCAGCCACCACAGCCTGTATTGGCCTTTCAAGCGCAAGCACGACTATTGACGATAACAACTACCGTGTTATCACGTTTAAAGACTGTAAAAAAGTTCATGAAGGCACGTTAAACAACGAGCAAATTGCCGCCTATCAACAATTAAAACGTGAACAAGAAAAGCTTGAATCACTGGAGTTGCCACTAAGCGACATGGAAGAGCAAGTCACGGCCTATTCACAGCAAATAGAAGCGATTACAAAAAAAGCTGTGGTCGAAGATGAAAACCACCTTAGAATAAATAAAAGTCTGTTAAAAGAACAAGATAAACTAACTAAACAGCTTGATGAATTAATCGCCTCGCATGATGCCGACTTCAAAGCGTTAGATGAACAAGCTAAGCACATGGAAAAAGCTGCCACGTTATTTGATGAGGCTATGAAACCAATGATGGAGCAAGGTGAGACGACCCATTTGCAAATTTTAGCGCCGGATGAAACTGAAAAACCGGGGTGTTTTTACACTATATAAAGCCTAAAGCTGCGTTTTGAGCTGTGTATAAAGTTTGGCATGAGATGGGCGAATGTCTTCTTTATGCACTTGCTTAAACCAATGTGCAGCTTGAGCTCGGTTACCCGCTTGCCAGTGAATTTGTGCCAAACGAAGTTTATAGATTGCTATTACAAGTCGGTCTGACTTCGCGTCCATGTAGTTTAGCGACTCGACATAAAAGTGATTTGCTTTATCGTATTGTGACAATAATTGATGAGTGCGGGCTAGATTCCCCATTGCCACTGATATTTTTCGGCTATGGTCAGTTTTCAAAATCCATTCAACCGCAGAAACCCGACTAACCAAAGCGCGCTCAATATCGCCTAACGAATGGAACACATTTGCTTTGTTTGACGCCAGCTCAAAATGAAAAATAGGATCTTTACTTTTACCAAAACGACGCTCAGCTCTATCAAGAATATGCAAAGCAGTTTCTTTGTTGCCAAACACATGCTGTAAGTTAGCCAATTCGACCATACGCATAGGGTTACCAAACGAGTCATAAATGGCTTGCAGTTTATCAAAGGCTTTCGTTGCGTATTTACGACCTGTTTCATAGTCACCTAAATAGTGCATTGATTTAGCATAGTAAAAATACACTTGAACTTGAAATACGATGGGTAAGTCGGATTTTTCAATAAAAGGTTCGGTACTGTCTTTTAACGTTTGATAAGCCAGTTTGTCGTAATAATAATCAAATTGGTATGACTTTATCTCATACCATTTATCAGAATAAAGCTGCGCACTGGCTAATTGCTGATCAATGAAGTCTAAGCAGCTTACCTGCGACTGCTGAGCGCAATATACCTCGTGATCGCTAAAATTTTCAGACGCGGCCGCATAAAAACAGCCGAAGCCTAACAATAAGGTTAACGTTTTCTTCATTCACTAACATCTCAGTGAGAACACAACCAAAAAAATAACAAAAAGTAATACTTTATGACAGTTCTTTTTGACGTGTTTGATAATTTTAACCTGCAATCGCGTGTTTATTATACCAATTGGCTAAATTGCGTATTATTGTAGACTGCTCTAACCCTAAGTATCCGTTTTATATACAAAAATTATTAGTCTCGATTTTTAGTTTTACACAAGACAAGTAAACAACGTATCCACTGATACCGTTAAATAGAAGCCAATAAGTATGAAGAACTATTGGCTTCACTGTGATTTATAGTAGCAACAGGCTTCCTAACCCGAGAAAGGTCACAAAACCAACAATATCTGTCACCGTGGTTAAAATTACAGAACCAGACAATGCAGGATCAATTTTAAGCTTATCTAGAATAGACGGGATCACAACGCCAGACAGCGAGGCAGCCACTAAATTAAGTAAAATAGCAATAGTGATAGTCACACTTAACATCCCGTCGTTAAACCAAAAATAAGTGAGTACACCAATCACCAATGCCCATACACAGCCATTTAATGCCCCTACCCTAAGCTCCTTTTGCAATAAAGCTCTGCGGTTAGAGTCGGTAACCTGTCCAAGCGCTAAACCGCGCACAATCACGGTCAATGTTTGGCTACCTGCAATGCCTCCCATCGACGCAACCACTGGCATCAATACCGCAAGTGCCACGACTTGCTCAATAGTGGCACCAAACAAACCAATAAACCAAGATGCTAAAAATGCAGTCGCTAAGTTAATGCCTAACCAAATACCGCGGTTTTTCGCTGATTTGGTGACACTTGAGAACAGGTCTTCGTCTTCACGTAGACCACCCGCTTTCGCAGCGGCTTCGTCGGTCACTTCTTGGCGTAATTCATAGGCCGATGACACCGCTAGACGCCCTAATAACTTATTGTCGGCATTCACCACTGGCATCGCCATTTTTTCACTGTGGATCACCACCTCTGCCGCTTCATATAAGTCATCATCAGCATGTAATGCTGATGTATCTAGGTTTGCATGCTCTAATAAGGTATCGGCATCATTGGCTTTAAATAAGGCATTTACAGGCACTTCACCAATCAACGTGCCTTTACGACTTACCAAATAAATTACTTCGGTGTATTGCGGCAAGCCTTTTTGTAAAATTTTACGAGCGCCCGCCACCGTCTGCTTTTCTGACACTTTTAACGCATCAAAGTCTAACCAGTGACCGAGTTGCTCAGGGTTATACTGCTGAGCAAGTTCGTAACGCTTTGTTTGTACTTCATCAAGCTGGCGACGCGCATAATCAACAAAACGCTCTGGAATAATTTCTTCAAGTTCGAGTAGCTCTTCTACGCTCACTTCATCAAGTAACTTAAACCCTTGCGCTTCGTCTAAACTTTGTAATAACCACCGACAGCTGTCTCCCCCCAAATTAATGAAGATTTCATGCTGTGTGTCTTCGTCAAGCAGTTGCCAAATTTCTAATCGTTGTTCTTTGGGTAATGCTTCAAACAGCAGCGAGAGATGTTCTGTCGACAGTTTTTCTTTGGCGTCGGCAAGTAACTTATTTTTTCGCGTTGTGGTGTCACACTGAAGCAACTCATCAATGAGTTGTGGAAGTTGATCAACAGGATACTCAATCATCTAAGAGCTCGGTTAAATACATCAATAACAACAGTCTAACGCAGCTTTATTAAAATAACTGCCCCATCATTGATTTATTTTTCCTTGTATCATCTCAGTCATGTGCATTAACTTTTCGCTGTATACCTTATTAATCTTTATAACGAAATACCGGCTTATACCTTCAACTGACTTGGGGTAAGCCCAGTCCAGCGCTTAAACGCGCGCCTGAAATTAGCAATATCATAAAACGATAAGCGCATTGCGACCTGCTCATTACATTGTTCACGCATAGCCAGTAAGTATATGGCTTTGCGTTTACTTTGTTCTTCATACAACGCTGAAAAACGTACACCGTGAGCTTTTAACTTTCGCTTAAACGTCGCTGAGCTCATTGCAAACTGGCTTGCGACTTGTTCTAAATTAAGCGCTGGGTTTTGATAAATGACTCTGCTCACCGCTTCAACAAAGGTGCTGTTTGCTGTGTTTAATGTTGCCAATTGAGAGTTAACTTGTGAAAAGCGAAAACTACTAAAGGTAGGGTTTGTAAGCCTTAATGCTTGTTTGCTTAATACCCAGCGAGTAATGGGCTGTTCAAACGCAACGTTTAGCCCTAAATGTTGCTCATACTCTTGGCTGTGCCTTGCCCGTTTATAAGCGAAATCAAACTGACAAGGCACCCGCTCGCCAGCCACTTTTTTAAGCGTTTGATAAAATGCAGCACTGTAAATTTCGAGCACATATTGGCTCATTTCATCATCAAGACCCACAGCATTTTGCAACTCAATATAATACTGCTCGTTATGCACATAACTGTGGCTAAATAACAGCGGTGCAAGTTGCATACGCAAGGCGTTTAGTTGCTTAAGAGCTTGACCAATGCTCAAACTTTGCAAAACACCTTGGGCCACAACCGAGGTGTCATTAGCAAGTTGACTACCTAACAAAAAGCCACTGTCGGCCGATTTCATTAACAGCTTAAACTGCATCAATAAACGCAATTGCTGAGAGAGACTAAACTGATGCTGTACACTCATTAAGTCTTGCTCAAATACCCCTGTGCCTCTGAGTAATTTATGTAAACCAATACCGCGACTTAGAGCAAGCTCTACCAGAGTCGTAATCAGACCTTGCGCGGTTAGATACTTATCATCTTGATTAAGATACTGCTTCACAATGGCTGACTCTGTGTTGTTTTTGTTGTTGTAATGCGGCGTGTAAACGCGCGCTCAAACAGTGTGCTGTATCTCCTTGCTCACTGCCCACTAACGCAACGGTTGCATGCTGAAACTTCGCGTGTTTTTCGCCCTCAACCTTAAATGCGCAGTGACTCAGTGCCGAAGATATTTGTGCCACCAGCTCTTTGCCTTGTAACGCGGTGGTGTTTGGCATTAGCACCATAAAACAATCACCCGCATAGCGACATACCACATCAGTAAGACGACAATTCATTATCATAAGCTCACTGACTTCTCGCAGTAACCTGTCACCTTCGATAAAACCAAACTCGGCATTAAAATCGGCAAATCCACGAATATCAATGGCCGCAAGTTGCAACGGCTGCGACTCATTCAACTGCTCTTTTAACACCGTTTGTAAGTAATCGGCTTTATAAAGCCCAGTAATTGAGCACACTAATTCATGCTCACGGTGCATTGCTTCACGGCGCTTTAACTGACGATTAAGCACAAACTGCTCTTGGTGCCATTGATACAAACCTAGGCTTGTGAAAACCATACCAATGGGGGCAGGTAAAGACTCAATCAGACTTAGCCATGTATTTGTTGGCTGATGTAACCATTCATCAAATAAGTCCAGCGAGGCCGAAAACATAAAAAGACCAAGCCCTAACACTAAAAAGCAGGTGACTTTTCCGGGGGGTCTCGAAATGAGCAGTGCAAATATCCATGTTAGCGTCATCATCACAATGCCGCCCTCGCCGACAATATCCAGCCATGATATGTCGGCCAGCGCTTTTCGCTCTCCGTCATATGCACTGAGGATAAAAGCGCTCACAAATAGCGCTATAACCGCATTTGTTAAAAACCGGTGATGAATAAAAGGATTAAATCGCATGAAAGACACCTAACTATGAATCATGCTGCCATGCTAACCCGTTCGCATTTTTAGCAGCAGGGTCATATTAGCTCAATGATGTGACAGCAAAACGACACTCCCCCCTTTTTGATGACTTTAATCGCTGTATTTACCTTGATTAAGCGGGGTGATTACAGCTCAAAACGCTTTATAAACGCCTCTAATAGCTTGTTTTTAAAGGCTGCCAGTGGTTTTCTGTCACATTTGCGTCATTTAAGCTGGGTACTTTGCTCACCAAACCAAGGACAAGTAGGAGCAAATCCATGAAACAGTTTAAAACGAAGGCACTTGTAAGCGCCCTCGCCTTATGTCAATTCGGTGCCTTTGCACAAGAGTCAGACACCAACAATGAAAAGAAAGTAAAAGTATCAGAAGAGCTCGTTGTGTATGGTGAAATAGGTTATCGCAACCGTTCACAAGAGCTGGCCCCAACCCTTGAATACTCACAAGAGTACTTTCAACGTTTTGAGCCACTTACCGCTGGTGATGCTTTAAAACGTGTTCCTAGTGTGACATTTTTATCTGACGTATTAGAGTCAGATGGCGCCCGTATGCGTGGCTTGAGCCCGGCTTACACTAAAGTACTTATTAATGGTGAAGAAGTACCAGGGGCAGGCGCTGATCGCTCATTCTTTGTTGACCGCATTCCTGCTGAACTGATCGAGCGTGTAGAAATCATTCGCGCTTCAAGTGCTAATCGTTCTGCCGATGCAATTGCAGGAACCCTTAATATTGTTCTGCGTGATGGCTACAGCTTAGACGGTGGTTATATTCGTGCTGGCGGCCTGCGTTACGACGACGGCGAATTAAAAGAAAGCTTTGCAGGTGTGTACGGTACTGAATTTGCCGGTGGGCGTTTGTTACTTGGCGCAAACTTACAAGGACGCTATAACCCAAAACAAAAATCTAGCTTGCGGTATGGCGACAGCCCTGAAAACAACGAAAATTACAAAACTGAAGAATTTGATAACCGCGAAGATCAATCTGATATTCGCGATGGCGACGACACGTCACTGAATGCCAGTTACGAAATTGCCTTTGATAATGGCAGCAAGTTTGATATCAGTGCCATTTGGGTTGATACCGACCGGACTGAAGATGAACGCTCATTTGAATACGATGACCCAACAGCAACAAGTAACGCAATTGCAGAAGGCGGAAACCTCGAAACCGATAACGCCAATGTGTCTTTCATTGATCAAACTAACTACAACATTAACTCTGGGTACGAGTTACCGCTATTTGGTGGCACCAGTAAATTTAAAGTAGGTTATGCCCGCTTCGAAGAGTCGGTCTACGAGCAAGAGGTCGAAATTGATACCTCAGAACTCCCAATGGTGTTCGAAGAAGAGGAAGAAACCGTTGATATCGACGATAAAGAGTGGTCACTGCAATGGCAACATAGCCTATTTGCTGGTGAAAATAAAACCATTCAGTTTGGTGCATTTGTGCAAGGTAAAGAGCGTGATACAGCGGTTTATCAAGCAGAAGATGAAAATGAGCAAAGTTTTGCAAGTTGGGATCAATTTAGTCAAAACCCACTGTCACTTGCCGGCTTTAACAATGAATTTGAAGCCGCCGCGGGGGGTGTAAATAAGCTTAAAGAAGACCGTCTAGATGTATTCGCACTCATCAAACACGAAGACCAAGATTTCTCGTGGGAAATGGGGGTACGCTACGAAACAACCGACTCAACCATCACGGATAATGTCAATGATGTGACGGCGAAGAATGATTACGATTTTTTCTTACCATCGGCCCACTTACGCTACAACGTTTCTGAAAACGGCCGTGTTAGCGCCTCTGTGGCTCGTAGCTTACGTCGCCCAGATTTTGACTACATTACCCCTGCTCTGCTTGAAAAAGAGCTGGGTGATAACGACTTTTTAGGTAATCCAGACCTACAACCCGAATCATCGTGGGGGATGGATCTTGGCTACGAATACCGGTTAGGTAAAAGCGGTGTAGTGGGTGTTAACGTGTTCTACCGTGATGTAAGTGACTTAATTGAAGTTGCCAATACCAGCCAACAAGGTTCTGAAGGCGAAGGCACCTATATTTTGCAACCGCGCAACACCGGTGATGGTAATGTAAAAGGGATTGAGCTTGATTTATCAACACCTTTAACAGCCTTAAGTATGCCAAATACAGGGATTTTCTTTAACTATTCATGGCTTGACTCTGACGTTAATGACAATTTTGGTTCACGTAAGTTTAATGACCAATCTGACTACGTATTTAACGTTGGCTTTATTCAAGACTTACCAGATCTGGGCGCTTCATTTGGTGCCACATACCGTAAACAAGGCGATGCGTATGGCCGCATAGTGGGTGAAGAAGTAACAACACACTACGGAGCCGACCTTGAGGTATTCGTAGAAAAACGCTGGCAAGACATCACCCTACGATTAGTCGGCTCAAATTTGCTCGATGCAAGCAAAGACGAAACGTTCAACAAATTCGATACGCTTGATGATCAAGTCAACCGTGACTTTGACGAGTATGAGCTGGAGTCTGAAGAAGCAGGGCCTGTTATTCAATTAATGCTGCGTTACGCATTTTAATTTTAATAGACCGTTTTAAGGCAGCTCATTGCTGCCTTGTTTTATCTTGGGAAATCACATGAATATCACACAATCATTTAACCTTATCGCCAGTGCTATTTTGCTCAGTACAGTGGCGGCTTGTAGCCAAACAAACGCCCCTGTCGACAGTGCTAATCAGGTTCGCGCATTTGGACCCACTGAAAATGTACAAGGTTCACAAGCAGCAGCACTCACCAATAACACATGGTTAATAAGCTCAGAAAGCCAAGGGTTACAACTCATTGATGAAATGGGCAACAGCCATACTTTACAAAGCGGTAACTTTGAAACCTTGTCGGTGAAGGCGCTTGATAACGGCCACTACCTTGTCGCAAGTATTGACAATGAAACAGACCAAGCCGTTATATTTAAACTTCAAAAAGATGCCCAATGGCAATTAAAAACGTTAAGCAGAATTACGCCACCAAAAGCGAAACCCGAAGCGGTGTGTTTATTTTCAAACTCAACCACACACGCGGTGTCGGCGTTTGTGAGTGATGCGCGCGGCCTTATTCGCGAAACCTTGGTTTATGATGTCAAAAACAATCACCCTTTAAACCTTGAATTACGTGAATTTGCAGGAATAAGTGACACATCTGGCTGTGCGGTCGACGATCACAATAAAACCCTTTACTTAAGTGAGGGAGAGGTGGGTATTTGGCGAATTAATGCCGATGCCGAGTCGCGTGCAGATAAAACGCCTGTCGCACTTATGGCCCCATTTGGCAACTTGGTTCCTGAGATTGGCGGCTTAAGCACGACAAGCGATGGCAGCCTGTGGTTTACAACCACTGAAGATAACACGCTACATCGCTATGAGAGCAAAGATAAACGCTTCAGCAGCTGGCAATTTGCAGGTGACTTAGCACTCGAATCAGCAGCGGTCCACTTTAACAACACCAAAGCTGATATTGTTTTTTACGATGATGAATCGGGGCATTATGTAAAAGGCTTCATCAACACGCCGTATCAAGAACAGGTAAAACCTACCAAACAGGCGGTCACTTACATTACCGCACAAGCGCAAACAGATGCTGTGCGAGCTTTTGGAGACGCCGCTGACGATCCTGCAATATGGATCAACACACATGATAAAGCGCACAGCTTAATTCTTGGCACTGATAAACGCCGCGGTTTAATGGTGTATAACCTTGCAGGGAACGAGCTTCAAGCATTAGAAACGGGCCGTTTAAATAACGTTGATGTACGCCAGAATAATAGCATTGATAACCCAGCCCATACGTGGATCACCGGCAGTAACCGCACTCATAACAGTATCAGTGTGTATACCGTTGATACACAAAACAAGGTGCAACACTTAGCCGAATTGCCAACCACACTGACTGAGATTTACGGTATGTGTATGTATTCATCATCCACGGGTAACTACGTGTTCATGAATGATAAATCGGGGCTATTTCAACAGTACAAATTAACCGGTAACGCCACCTCAGTTAATGCCAAGCTGGTGCGAGAATTTAATGTACCGAGCCAACCAGAGGGTTGCAGCGCGGATGATAAAACCGGGGAACTCTTTTTAGGTGAAGAAGACGAAGGTATTTGGTTTATTGGCGCTGAACCAACAGCAGGCACACAGCCCGTGATGTTACAAACAATCAACGACATGTTGGTTGATGACATAGAAGGCATGGAAATTTATCACGCCACAGATACGCGTTATTTAGTCGTGTCTAGTCAAGGAGATAACAGCTATGTGCTGTATAAAATCATCGACGGCAACGTGCCACGCCTTGAATTTGCTGGTAAATTCGCAATTAGTAATAACCTTGAACGTGCCATTGACGGCGTTTCAGAAACCGACGGATTAACGGTCACAGCAACCCCTCTGCCGGGCTATCCTGAAGGAGTGTTAATTGTGCAAGATGGCTATAACCGCATGCCACAAGCACCGCAAAACTTTAAGATTATTGACTGGCGTGAAGTGAAAAAAGCGCTGAAATAACCGCTAAAGTGACTCCGCTAAGGTGTTGGGCTTATCTCAACACCTTTTTTATTAAGTAAGGCGACCTGTGGCATTACCTTAGCGATAAAACAGGTAACTAAAACAGCCCACCAGCGCCCCATAAATCAGCATTGGGAAAAAGGTTTTTTTAAGCACGGGGCCTTCTTGATTGTTCACCCCAACAATACTGGCCACAGCAATAATGTTGCTGATACAAATCATGTTGCCCATTGCCGCTCCTGTCGATTGAAGAGCCAGCACTAAGGTTTCTGATAACCCAACCTGTTGGGCAATACCATATTGAATCCCCCCAAAAGTAAGATTAGACACTGTCGCAGACCCCGAAAAAAACGTACCTAGCGCACCAAGGTATGATGCAAATAACACCCAATGCTCACCGGTTAAATTAGCAAACGTATTGGCGATATAAAATATCGGCGCCTTATGCCCTCCTTGCATTAACACATTCACCATCACTAACGCGCCAATTAATGCCACACAAGGCAATGCAATTCGGCTTAAGGTGTCATGAACCATGTGCGACACCTGCTTTTTATTCATCTTAAGCAGCGGAACACTCACCAATACCACCAACACAAACGGGATCAGTGCTGGCACAAACAAGGTTTTATATGACCAACTAACGGCTGTACCGAACAGCTCATGCAACGATATTATCAGTGCTTTACTGAGCTCAAATTGGGCAAATCCTAAATGAATACTCAACCAAACGGTTTCATCATTTAAAAGTGCTTTAATACCTAACTGATGAATACGCGTCAGCACAAGCACCAAAATCAATAACACAAGCGGAAAAAAAGCCAAGAATAACGCCTTGCCATCTATTGGCTTATTAGAGACGGGGGGCTGTTGTGACTTAACCAGTCCAATGCCCTTTTTTGCCAAAAATATAGTCACCAATAACCCCACTGCTCCGCCAATGAGTGATGGAAACTCGTAATTCCACTGCGCAAACAACCAATAAGGTAAAACACATGACAGCACACTTAAATAAACAAAAACGCTGTTTTTGCGCACCGTGTGAAAAGGCAATACTAAACACAGCGCAATCATGGGTATCACCAAAGCGGCAACCACATGACACAGCGCTGTCCACTGAGAGATAGCCAACACCTGTTGCTCGTTTAACGAAAGTGCCGAAAAACCAAACCACGTTGGCGTTCCCACAGCCCCAAACGACACAGGAATCGAGTTTAAAATAAGCGTAAACACAATCACTTTAAAAGGCGAAAAGCCAAGCCCGACTAAAATAGGTGCCGCAATTGCCGCGGGGGTGCCAAACCCCGACGCGCCTTCGAGCATAAATGCAAACGCCCACCCTATAATCATTAACTGCGCAACGTGATTACCGCTAATCGACTCTAACCAATGCTTAATCGTGGTTTCACCACCCGACACCGCTAACATTCGATTAAGTAAAATTGCCCCGGCGATAATTGAAATAGGAGTCAGTACCGACAACATGCCCATAAAGGAGTTGGCGAGGAGTAAACGAGGATCGGCTTGAAAATAAAGTAACTGAAGCAGCACACCAGCCAATGCCGACACAGGGAGTGCAACATAAGAAGGCACGGGACTGCGCTTAACCATCATCCATATGAGTAAAAAAATGGGCAACGCAGCCACAAAGGTATTCATGATATATCCTGTCTATAATTAGCGTCCATTACCCGCTAAGTATAGACAGAATAACTAAATTTATAGGCACGAAATAAATTAAATCAGCGTACTTAACCACCAAAGTAGTAACACTAAAATCGACAGCCCTACCAATGCTTTGGTTTTATGCTTTTGAATAATGCGTTCAGCATGATTACCTGCGTAATACACCACAAGCGCTAAACCAAAATATCGAATAGAGCGTGCTATCACGGTCGCAAGTAAAAACAGCACCAACGAAAACTTTGTTGCCCCCGCGGCTAACATCGCAATTTGAAACGGAATGGGGATAATGCCAAGACTCAACACAAACCAAAATCCTTGCCCTTGCATCTTTTGTTTTACTTGCTCGAATTGCTCAGGGTTTGAAAAGGTATTGATAACCCAATCCCCAACTACATCAAATAAGTAATACCCTAACGCATAGCCAAATACAGCACCGATAATACACCCGACTGTCGCCATCAGCGCAATTAACCACAACTTTTCGCGGCGCGCTTGCATAAGTGGCACAAGCACCGCTTCAAGAGGTATGGGCACAATAGTCGATTCTAAAAACGAGGCGATCGTGATTGATCTCAGCATATGTTTAGAATCAACAAACTGCCGTGTTTTTTGCTTAAGCTTTTTTTGCTATACCCATCATTTATCCTTAACAATCGTGTTGCTTTTAAGGTTACAGCAAAAATGATTAACCGTCGCTTACGGTGCGTGGATATAGCGGCTACGTCCTTGATTTTTAGCTTGATACAACGCCTGATCGGCTCGTTTCATGGTGCTGCTAAAGGTTTCGGTTGCTCTTTTTTATCGCTGATCCCGCACTGACACTGAGCGTTTTACCGGGTGAAATCATCACATTATTTGCTAAACCTAATAACTGCTCACATATCGTTTGCACCACATTGAGATCATCTGTGGGAATATAAAGCGCAAACTCTTCTCCCCCTATGCGGGCAAATAAAATACTCGGATCAAGCTGTTGTCGGCACTGATAAACAAAGTCGATCAAGACTTGATCGCCCACATCATGACCGTGTTCATCATTAATTGCTTTAAAGTGATCAATATCGATAATAACTAAGCTGTGTGTTTTGGTTTGGTTTAACTGTACAAAATGGTAAAAATAGCGGCGGTTATAGGCTTTGGTGAGTACATCTGTTTTAAGCTCTTCAGCTAAGTTTTTGTGCGCTTTTGCTAAGTCTGACAAAGCCAAAAACAACCCAAAGCTGGTGACTAACATGCCAATTGTTCTAAACATGTCTTCGATATAAATACCAATCCATACCGGTTGATAAACCAGCTCATCAAGAAAGTCGAAGGTTAAGCCAATACTCCATAAATAGATCCCACTGCTCAAAAATAAGTAACTTAACTTAGCAACCGCCGACGTTTGTACAAATGAAAAGATAAAAATTAGGATCAATAAATTAATCACATCAGAGAGTACGCCATTTATATAAATATTGACTTCTAGACGATTAAAAATTGATAAATAACCCACCACAATACACAACAGAGTTACAATAAAGAAGCTAATAAATAATTGCTTCAAAAGTATCGGGGCAGGAGCAGAATTAGCACTCCCCTCAAGAGGAATCATCGTCTCATTCATAGGCATAACTACAATTTACAGCAAGTGAACAAACAGTATCAAAGGGTAAATAGATGTACAGAAAATTACACTCTGTTCACCTAAAAACCAGCATTTGGGCTGGAGTAATTAATCTAAAAACAAGACATAAGGGGTAATAAAATTACCCAAATTAGTACCATAGGATATAAGGTGTCGCATTCAAGCCGATATTTTCTTATTATCTGTGCCATCACTAACGACTCATACCCAATGTAATGACTAACGCACGTTTTATTCCCTTTCGAAAGCACGACATTATCACCCTATGCAATGATTATTTAGATGCGCAACACCGTGCCTCATTTCTAGAGTTTTGCAGCTTATTGCAAAGTGTTATTCATTATCAGTATCACGGCTTGCTTGAGTCATTAAAAAATAGCTATGCGCCATTTGATCCTAACTCAGACACTCGCTCACTCACGTCGATTAATGAAGAGGCGCGCAGAAAGTACCAAAACGAATTTGCTAAGCACTTTGCCACAGTGCTCAATGCCGCTAATTTTGAAACCATCACGACTCAAGACTTACAAGAGGCATTAACCGAAGAGTCTTTGTTTAAAGTGCGTTTAGAAGTCGAGTTTGATGACTTCGCTGAAGTGGTGTTTTATCGCAGAGGCGAATCACAAAAAACCGAAACGTTACGCACCTGGTGGGGGCTGAAAAAAAAGCACATATCGTTTACTAATTACGATCGGGTTGCGGTTTTTATCCGCTTTAAAGACCAACAATACTTTATCGATAAAGGCCGCATGCCAGTGGGTTTTGAGCCTAGTTCAACAATCGTCAAATTGTTTCAAAACGTCCCCAAAGCCGATTTAGAAATGCTGTTTCCAAACAGCGAAGTAAAAATGCGCCCCATTGATAAACTCATTATTGGCTCATCAGCCCTTATCGGGGGAGCCGTGGTGCTTGTTACTAAGCTTGGCGCATCAATTTTACTGTTAATTGCCATGCTTGCATTTTGGGGTGGCTGGCGCAGTGAAGAAGTGCATATGAGCCAACAGCACTTTATCACCTTTGCCATTGGTATGGGGGTGTTCGGCAGTTTTATCTTTAAAGAGTGGAGTAAATTTAAAAACCGTAAAATTCGCTTTATGAAAGCCTTAGCCGATAACCTGTACTTTAAAAACCTCGATAATAATGCAGGCGTGTTTCATACCTTGGTCGATGCGGCCGAAGAAGAAGACGTAAAAGAAGCACTCCTAGCCTATACCTTTTTACTGCACGCAAACGCAGCCATGACTGCCAAGCAACTCGATGACACCATTGAAACTTGGTTTAGCAACAATCACCACTGCACTGTTGATTTTGAAATAGACGATGCAATTAATAAACTAGTCAATCTTGAATTGGTCAGTGAAAACAAGGGTCAATACCTTGCCGTTGATTTAAAAACAGCAAAACAACGCTTAGATAAACGCTGGGATGCGTTTTTCAACTTCAGTTAGTGCTGCTTTATCTCATTGTCCTTGCGTGATTTATGGTCAGCTTTTAGGATGAAATTTTACGGCTAAAAAAAGACGCTAACATGCAATTAAAAAAACACATCATTATTGGGGCCAGTTTGCTGTGTGCTGCAACAACAGCGCAGGTTTACGCGAACGACAAATTTGTTTCTGAGGATATTTTCCAACTTGAATACGCGGGCGACCCGCAAATAAGCCCTGACGGTAAAAAAATCGTTTATGTGCGAAGTGGCTACGACATCATGAAAGATGGTAACAAACGCAGCTTTTGGCTTTACGATTTAAAATCAGGGCAACACACTCCACTTTTTTCTGATGAGCACAATTACAGTCAGCCAACGTGGTCGCCAGACAGCCAAAAAATTGCGTTCACCAGTAATAAAAGTGGCTCAAACCAATTACACGTTTACTGGTTAGCACAAGACAAACAAGCACTGTTAACGCAATTACCAAAATCAGTAGGCGACTTAACGTGGTCACATGACGCTGAGCACATTGCTTTTACAATGAGCATTCCTGAAGGTAAATCGGCGTTTGCGAAATCGGTTAAGTTACCAAAAAAACCGAAAGGTGCCGATTGGTCAAAACCGGTCAAAGTAATTGAAAAAGCGCGTTACCAAGCCGACGGTGCCGGTTTCTTAGAACCCGCTTATCGCCATGTATTTGTGATTCCTGTTTCGGGTGGCACACCCCGCCAATTAACGTCGGGCAATTACCAACACCGCGGTCCATTAGCATGGGATCCAACCAATACCAAAGTCGTCTTTTCTTCAGACCGCCATGACGAGTGGGAGTACCGCACCACTGAATCAGATTTATACGAAATAAATGTAAAAACGGGTGAACTTACGCAATTAACAGACCTTCCGGGTCGTGAAAGTAACCCTCATTACGCTAAAGATGCAGACGAGCTGGCCTTTATTGCCCGCGATAACGCACCCGTGCCTTACATAAACTCGACACTGTCGGTGCTTGACTTAGATGATAAGTCAGTAAAACACCTAACAGAAAAGCTGGATCGTTCAGTGGCCGACTTCAAATGGTTTGGTGATGGCGATTTTGTTATTCAGTATGATGACTTCGGTAAGCGCAAGCTTGCTAAAGTATCAAGCCGCGGTAAAGTCACCGATTTAACCGACACGGTCTCAGGCACCTCAATAGGTCGCCCATATGTCAGTGGTAGCTTTAGCATGGCACGCAATGGTGCCATTGCCTACACGACCGGCAGTGAATACCGCCCTGCTGATTTAGGTTACTTGTACAAAGGCAAAAACAAAACGTTAACCTCGTTAAACGAAGACGTTTTAGGCCACAAAAAACTGGGCAAAGTGCACGAACTGAATGTGAAATCACAATTTGATGGTCAAGCAATTCAAGGCTGGTACATCACACCGCCCGACTTTGACGAAAGCAAACAGTACCCACTGATGGTTGAAATTCACGGTGGTCCTCATTTAGCCTATGGCCCAAGTTTTACAGCCGAACTGCAACGCTATGCTGCTGAAGGTTATGTGGTTGTGTATGTAAATTACCGTGGTTCAACTAGTTACGGTAAAGACTTTGCCTTACTTCTTGATGGTAAATACAGCTCAAAAGAAGACTTTGCCGATCATAATACCGCCGTGGATGCCATGATTGAAAAAGGCTTTATTGATAAAGACAACTTGTTCATTGCTGGTGGTTCAGCAGGCGGCATTGCAACGGCGTATGCGGTGGGTTTAACAAATCGCTTTAATGCGGCTGCTATCACAAAACCGGTTATCAACTGGTTAAGTAAAACGCTAACAGCCGACAGCTACATTGGTCAAATTCGTAACCAATTCCCAGGAATGCCGTGGGATAATGTTGAACACTATTGGCAACGCTCGCCTCTGTCTTTAGTGGGAAATGTGACAACACCTTCACTGATCATGACTGGCGAAGAAGACCGCCGTACACCGATTTCTGAATCGGAGCAATTCTATCAAGCTTTAAAACTACGCAAGGTCGATACTGTGCTAATACGTGTTCCGGGTTCACCGCATGGTATTGCGGGTCGTCCATCACGCATGATTTCTAAAATTGAATACACGCTCGCGTGGTTTAATCAATATAAGAAATAATCATTTTGAGCAGTAATGGGGTGACTCATTGCTGCTCAAAAATAATGATGACTAAGCGCAAGTTGAGCACTGCCTATTGACTGCGCTTTTTCACCACAGACCCCAACACTAACGTCACACAGACGCAGCCCTCTGCTGTCTAAGCGTGCAAATGCTTCAAGTGTTAATTGCCTTACAACATCCAATGCGTCTTTTGGTAACGGTGAGTCGATAACAACAGCCTGCATATCTAATAAACTTAAACTGTGATGCATTGCCACACTTATCGCCTCAGCCGCCTTTTTAAGCCAAGGTAGTATCAGGGCATAATGTTCTTTAAATTGACTATCTGTAAGCTGATACACCGATAAATTTAACTGTGCAGCGTCAAACTGTTTTTGTAATTCTAGCAACGAGCATAACGTAAGCAACTGTTCATGCTGAGCATTTAACATTGAACCGATTGCGCCCGCGTTGCCACTTTTACCCTCAAGAAGCTGGCGGTTAATCACGACCGCGCCACCTAAAAACGCACCCAAATAAACATATAAAAAATCACTGTAATTTTGACGATTACCTAGGCTAAGCTCTGCGCAGCACGCCGCATTATTGTCATTACTGATGTAAACGGGTAGCTCAAATTCAGTTTCTAGATACGTTTTTAAATCGAAATGTTGCCATTCAAGTAATTGCGCTTGTTGCTCAGGATTCTCAGCATGCCAATGCCAAATATCAAAAGGCATTGCCACTCCTAAACCACATACTCGCGTGCTTAAGTCACAGCCTAACTCTCGCAATAGCTGTGGGATATTGGTTTTCAAAAAAGCCTTGAGTTCGTCAATGTTAGGCACATTGACCTCAACGGATACACTGGCTCTTTGCGTGCTTTGTAAATCAATTACAATCAAATCAAAACGTCGGCGTCCAATCTTTAAACCAAAGCTAAAAGCGCCATCGGGATTCAGCCGAAAAGGTACACTTGGCTGCCCTACTCGCCCTTTTACAGGGGCATCACGAAGCAATAATTTATCTTCTTCCAACTTATTAATATTCACCGTAGCAGCTTGTGCAGATAACGAGAGCGCTTTCGCTATTTGTGCTTTGGGCAGCGTTTCACATTGCCTAATCAAGCTCAAAATAGCTCGTTCATTATTACTTCGCCTTGTCGGCAATAAACTACGCTTCATAGCATCCTTCTTAATACGGTTAAAGACCCACCTATTAGACCTTTTTGCCATACTATCCGCTAGTTAAAATAATAAATCAACTATGTTGATTTATTATCTGGAGTCGTGAATACTATCGGCCACAACAATATGAACACAACAATCTGGTGATCTATGCCAACACAATCAGCTATTGTATCGCGCCAAATGCTATGGCCATTTATCTTGCTCGCCACCTGTTTCGCTGCATGGGGTACAGCAGCAAACATGACCGATCCTTTAGTAAAGGTTTTCAGTAAAACGTTTTCGATGAGTGCGCTGCAATCAGCATTGGTGCAATTTAGTTACTATGGCGCTTATTTTTGCTTAGCGTTGCCTGCGGCTCTAATTAATCGTCGTTTTAATTACAAAACAGGTCTGCTGGTTGGTTTAGCCATGGCCGCATGTGGCGCGTTGTTGTTTTATCCGGCGAGCCAAACAATGCTATACAGCCACTTTTTACTTGCTTTATTTATTCTGGCTGGCGGATTATCTATTTTAGAAACCTCTGCAAATCCTTATGTAATGCAGCTAGGGTGCGAAAAATCGGCCACTCGCCGCCTAAATTTGGCGCAAGCATTCAACCCAGTGGGCACCAATATCGGTGTATTTCTGGCCGCCACGTTAATTTTACCCAGTTTAAATCAGGCCGATAACGCACACCGAGCACTCATGAGTGAAAGCCAATTAAAGGCGATTGTGAGCAGTGAGCTCAGTGCAGTGATGGTGCCTTACGTGGGGATGGCGGGCTGTTTAATCTTATTATGGCTGTGTATCTTTTTTAGTAAATCTCCTAAAACAATAACGCACACCCACACTCCATCACGTAATTTAACAAGCGCTTTTAAAACCTTATATCAAAATAAGCATTATCGTTTTGGTGTTGTTGCGCAGTTTTTTAACGTTGGAGCGCAAACATGTGTCTGGACCTACACTATTGGTTACACCATGGAGGCACTCACAACAAATGAAGTCACTGGGGGTCAAGTGCTACAGTATTCGATGCTCGTCTTTTTAATTTCTAGGTTTATTATGACGTGGCTCATGCGTTTTTTGAGTGGCGCTAAATTACTGCGGATTATGGCTTTAGTCGCAGCTGCACTGTGTGTTTTGGTTATCACTCAAGTTAATTTACTGGGAGTGGTGGCACTTGTGAGTATTTCTGGCTGCTTATCGCTTATGTTTCCGACTATTTATGGCACGGCACTCGAGGGACTCGGCGATGATGCAAAAATTGGCGCTGCAGGATTAGTAATGGCGATTCTAGGGGGCGCATTTTTACCGTTACTCCAAGCAACATTAATTGATACATTGGATACGGCCAGCTCATTTATTATTCCTCTTCTGTGCTTTTTAATTGTCTCTCTTTATGGCCACCATACTCGGGGCACCAAAAATACACATAAACACGAATAAGTAGTAACAATACGATATAAAAAATAAGGCGCTGAGCGTAAATCAGTGCCTTATCGTATTGTACTTTATGAGTATAAAATGTGAAAATTAGCGCCTTTATAACTACCTAAAAGTAAGTATGAAATCGCTTAAGTCCGCTTTACAACCCCACATGTCTAAACTGTGCACTCAGCGCATTTCATATCACTTCAGCTTTTTTTTAGTTAAGTATATTTGTTTCTTTTGTGGCTGCTTTTTAAGCTTCATTTTGCACGATAAATTCACTGTTCCCATTGTAGTGGCCGCAGCTGGGACTGGGTTAATTGGCACCTTTATTCCTTTTTCACGCGTGTATAAATCTCACCCCTATGCAGCTATTTATGCGGGCAGCTTTGCAGGTATGTGCTCATCAAGTTTAATTAATAATTACTGGGAACTGGGTTTAATTTCATTTTTTGGTGCGAGCTTATATGTCATGACAATGAATCTTTTTGCTGGTTTTGGTGGTCGCTTAGGCAGTGTCGCATTTGCCAGTGTGGCTCTTTACATGTTTACGAAAAGTGCGTTTTTATGAACCTCTCGATTACTTTACTGTCAATATTTGCCGCATTTGGCACCTATCTTCTTGCACAACAAAATCGCTTTGACGGCATCCGCGCCTCGGCCTCGTTAACAATTATTGCTTACTGTGTGATGGTTTATATCACCCCTCACGCTGATTTATACAGTGTGGCGTTTTTTGGCGGCACTTTTATTGGCATGAGTGCCCCTAAACGCTTTGGTATTTTTACCATTACCATTGCAGCCTTACTTTTTTCTCTTCTTTTTGAGTATCTTGTGCCACTTTTAAATGGCTATGGTGGGGCTTTGGGGATCAGTGCATTTCTCGCCGTGTGTCTGTGCCATATTGGTATATTGCTGGGTGCTCCACGCAGTAAAAAACCACATTAGTTTTTCACTTTATGCTGCAACAAGCACGCTTATTCTTACACGCATTCACACCAACACTTTAACCTTATTAATTAAAAAATTATTAAGATTAAAACACTGCTAACAACCCTATTATCGCCTCTCAGGCCTTGATTAAGTGCAGACCAAGGTCGCATATTATTTAACCAAAAAAGCGCCTACATTTTAAATATCCACGCTCCCACGTGATAGCACTTAACATTGCATCTTCAAGGGGAGCGGATATAAATCTCTCACAAATAAAGTATAGGAGCCTCTTTATGTCGGGCGAATATCAACAACAATATCAACAGTTTCAGCGCGATCCCGGTCAGTTTTGGCTTGAGCAAAGTAAACGTATTGCGTGGTTTAAAGCCCCCAGCGCACCGTATCAAAACGATGAAAACAATTTTTATCATTGGTTTGCCGATGGCACGCTTAATACCTGTTATTTAGCACTTGATCAGCATGTAGATGCCGGTTTCGGCGAACAAACAGCATTAATTTACGACTCACCCGTTACAAACACAAAACAAAAAATCAGCTACTCAGAATTGCAAAGTCGCGTTGCAACATTTGCAGGCCTAATGCATTCATTGGGCGTTGGTAAGGGTGATCGCGTGGTTATTTATATGCCGATGATCCCCGAAGCGGTTATTGGCATGTTAGCGTGTGCACGACTAGGGGCTATTCACTCGGTGGTTTTTGGTGGTTTTGCACCCCACGAACTTGCCGTGCGTATCGATGATGCAAAGCCTAAACTTGTGCTTAGCGCATCATGTGGGGTCGAAATCAATCATGTCATTGAATATAAGCCACTGCTTGATGAAGCCCTTGAAACCGCAAAGCATCATGTTGAACACTGCATTATTTACCAGCGTGAACAAGCAAAAGCCGATATGCAAGCAGGTCGCGATATTGACTGGCAATCGGCCAGCGATGCAGCCGATCCTATAGAGCCTGTCGCAGTAAATGGGGATGACCCGCTTTATATCCTTTATACCTCAGGTACCACAGGCACGCCAAAAGGCGTGGTGAGAGAAAACGGGGGGCATGCAGTTGCAATGCATTACAGCATGGAGACGGTTTATGGCATGAAGCCGGGCGAGGTCTTTTGGGCGGCTTCCGATATCGGGTGGGTAGTCGGTCATTCATACATCGTCTATGCACCTCTTATTTATCGCTGTACCACCGTTTTATATGAAGGCAAACCCATTAGAACGCCCGATGCCAGCGCATTTTGGCGTGTGGTAGAAGAGCACAAGGTAACCGCGTTATTCAGTGCACCTACCGCATTTAGGGCTATCAAAAAAGAAGATCCGACAGCCGAAGGCTTTAAAAAATACGATACCTCCTCGTTAGAACGCTTATTTTTAGCCGGTGAACGCCTTGACCCTCCGACGTATGAGTGGCTTAAAGAGCACACGGGATTACCGGTGCTAGATCATTGGTGGCAAACAGAAACAGGCTGGGCCATTGCTTGTAATCCAATTGGCATTGAGCAGCTAGGCACAAAACCTGGCAGTTCAACGGTGCCCACACCGGGCTTCGATGTGCAAATTTTAGATATGAATGGTGAGCGTTGCGCACCAAATGAAAACGGCGCGGTTGTAATAAAACTGCCTTTACCTCCGGGTTGTTTACCCACTATCTGGCAAAATGACGCGCGCTTTAAAGCGGGTTACTTGAGTGAGTACCCTGGTTATTACCTCTCTGGTGATGGGGGTTATATTGATGACGATGGCTATTTATTCATTATGGGCCGAACCGATGATGTCATTAATGTTGCGGGTCATCGCCTATCCACGGGGGAAATGGAAGAAATTGTCGCGGCTCACCCTGCCGTTGCTGAATGTGCCGTTTTTGGTGTAAGTGATTCACTAAAAGGGCAATTGCCAATGGCGATGATCGTTCTAAAAGATGATTACCTCGGTGATAGCAAAGAGGTTGAAAAAGAGTTAATCCACGCTGTTAGGCATCAAATTGGCGCAATCGCCTGTTTGAAAAATATTCTACATGTTGAACGATTACCTAAAACACGTTCAGGGAAAATTCTTAGAAAAAACCTTCGTCAATTAGTCGATGGGGAAGAATTAAACATTCCATCTACGATTGATGACGCCTCTATTTTTGACGAGATCAACCAACAACTAAACAATCGCTAAATGCTTTTGTAATGTTACCAAAGGCCTTTTAATAAGGCCTTTATACTCTATTAAAAGCCACGCTATGTATTATTTACCCTACCGGCAATAAGCTGCTTTAAAATAAAACTAAACGTACCCAAAAAACGAATAACACGCTAAACTTATTGAACTTATTTCGTATTTTTATGAGCCTTAAACACATGAAAAAATGGCTTTACCCTCTTTTGCCTTTGGTTGTTTTAACGGGTTGTACATCACTGAGTAAAGATGAATGTTTGCAAGCAAATTGGTATGGCATTGGCTATCAACATGGTGTTAATGGCACCCAATACCAAGATGGCGTAAATGCGTTAGCACAATGCAGTGAGTTTGGCGTGCGTGCAGACATAAGCGAATATAAATCGGGTTATGATCAAGGCCTCAATGTGTATTGTGAACCCGAAAACGGCTTTACGTTGGCCATGCAAGGCATGCCTTATAACGGCGTGTGTAACAGCACTGCGTTTCGTAAAGCATGGCAAGAAGGTAACGACCGTTACCAAGTACAGCAACGACTTATTGATATCGATGATCGTATAGAAGAAATTGATCGTCGGCTACATACTATTCGTGCTGAACTAAACAGTAATCAGCTCGATAATCAACAGCGTAAAAACCTCTACCATGAGCGTAAAAGTTTAGAAGATGAACGTAATGACTTGCGCAAAGAACGGGCGCTATTGCCGCTACTCAATAAACTGCCCAGTGTTGAAATATCAACCGAATGGTAACGATTTTGGTATCGATTTCATCTTATACATTTGCTTATCAGCCATGGTAAGCAACTCTTTCACATTTTTGCCATGATGCGGATACAGCGCAATACCAAAACTTGCGCTGACAGGCTGGGCAGTGGCATAGTTTTTTGCAATTACTTCCACCGCTTTTTGACAACGCAATGCAATTTCTTCGCATACTTCAGGCTTTGCTAAACTAGGTAGTACAATCACAAATTCATCACCTCCTATGCGTGCAAGAATATCTTGCTCACGTAGCTGTAACGCTATCTGCTGGCTAATCGTAAGCAATAAACTATCGCCTTGTTCATGCCCAAAGGTGTCGTTAACCAATTTAAAATTATCAAGATCAAGGTAAATTAACGCAAACTTAGGGTTATTTGCCGTTGTACTTTGCGTGATTGCACGTAACTGAATATCTAACCCTCGCCGATTAAGTAACTTAGTAAGCGGGTCTTGATTAACCAGCTCAGTTAATAATTGACGTTTTTCAACTGCCAGCGAAATATCATCAAAGGCACCTATGTAATGACTTACACATCCTTTTTCATCATATAAAGCATCGATAGAAAGCAGCTCTGGGAAAATTTCGCCCGATTTACGCTTGTTCCACACCTCCCCCTGCCAGCGACCTTTACTCAGTAGTGTTGCCCACATTTGTTGGTACACTTCTTTTCCTTGTTTTTTAGCTGAAAGTATTGCTGGACTTTGGCCTACCACTTCAGATTTACTGTATCCGGTTATTTGTTCAAATGCGGGGTTAACATCGACAATGCGTGGCTCTGGGGTTGTAATTAAAATTCCTCGACTGGTGGTTGAAAAGACGGCGGTTAACAATTTTATTTTTTCATTACTCGTCACTTCTTCACTGACATCTTCTAAGTAACCATTCCACTCAAAACAACCATCATGGCGCGCAATAGGCGACGATTTACCTTCAACCCATATGAGCCCTTTTTTTGGGTGATTTACCCGATAGATTTGATGCCAGTCACATAATTCAACTCGCGAACGCTCAATACTTGTCAGCACACGAGGCAGATCATCAGGGTGTATTACCTGCATGGCAAAAGCATCAGACTCTTTCAATTGGTCTGACGTACAGCCATAAATTTCTATTACTTTTGACGTTGTGAAAGGAAATGAACCGTGACCTTTTTTATCTATTACGTACTGAAAAACAAGGCCCGGTAAGTTATCAGTAAATTTTTGCAGTTTGTTATGTAAAGACTCTATTTCGCACTCTTTTCGCCACTGATTGGTTATATCTATGTGAACGCCAAACATCCATTCAGGATCCCCCTCTTCATCCCATGTTTGCACTTGGCCTTTGTCGAGTACTTTAATCCAGTGCCCTTTTTTGTGCTTCATTCTGACTTCGCATATATAGCGCTCAGTTTCGCCACTAAAATGGGCTTGAAGGTGTCGATGCGATTTTTCGAGATCATCAGGGTGTGCATGCGCAAGCCACGTATCAATAGATACCGGCTGTAAGTCAGCTAAACTATAACCAATAATTGCCGCCCATTTTTCATTAAAAATGGTTTCACCTGTTTTTATATTCCATAGCCATATCCCCGCATCGCTACTATCAAGTATAAGCTGGGCGATGTCTATTCCGAGCTTCGACTGGATCCCCTCGTATCCTTTACTAAATGCCATAGTTAACCTTTTGAGTTGGATCACGGTGAAAAAGTAAGCCTTTATTTCTATTTTAGATAACAAAATAAAAAAAGACTAAAAATGACATTTAGATTTTTGATTTAAATTAAAATTACTCATTTAAGGGCCAATCTGCAGCATCGTATATATCAACAACACGACTCACTGTTTTATCACCCTGCCATTTGCGAATATAACACCCTGTTGGGTCATATAATGCCGTTTGCTTATTAATGTGGAAATGACGCCCACCTCGCGGATCCACGCCAACTCCTGCAATATATTGCCAGTTACCCCAGTTCGCAGCGACATCATAGTCAATGAGCTGTTGCTCAAAGTAAGCCGCTCCAAAACGCCAGTCAACCGCAAACTCATTGACCAAACAACTGGCTGCAATTTGCCGCGAACGATTCGAAATATAGCCCGTCTCATTGAGCTCATGCATTATTGCATTTACCAGTGGAAAAGGTGTGGTTCCTTGGCACCAAGATGCAAAACGTTGACTATTAAATGTTGTTAGCGGCGCCGTTTTTTTCTGGCCTTTAAAGCGAAATAGCTGTCTGCCAACATGCTTTGCATGCCACTTAAAATACTCACGCCAGAGTAATTCAAATTTAATCCAATACGTTGACTCATTCGCACCATTTATATGCTCATAATGTTCAACCTCAGCATACACTTGTTTTGCACTAATAGACCCACCCGCAAGCCACAAACTAAACTTAGTCGTGTTACTGAAGCCGTCTAATTCATTACGTGTTTCTTTGTAGCAGGCCGGTGCGGGCGATGAAAAATAGTGCTGGCAATGTTGTTGAGCAGCAAACAAGCCACCAGACACACTTTCAGGCTCTGTCACTGCATCTGGGATTGGTTGAGCTGGGCAAAGCTGCACTGGGTGTGGCAAACGCGAAACCGCATCACGCGGTGCAGCAATAGCCGCAGGTTCTGCTTCAACTTTTTTACGAAAAGCCGTGAAATTTTTTGGTAAATCGGCAACTGAGAACGGTAAATCAGGTGCTGTAAATAAAGTGTCTTGCTGGTAGGTTTTAATGTCAAGTTCTGGGCATAACTCAGTTATTTTTTTAAGCTGTTTTTGCTCGTAATAGCCCACTTGCTCTGTACAGACAAGCGTTGAAATACCGTGCTTTTTTATACGCTCGTGAATAACCACTTCGGGCTCACCTGTGACCACATGTAAGGTTTGCCCAAGCGCCTCCACAGCGTTAGAAAAAGCCTGTAGGCTCTGTATTAAAAAACGATATCGATGCTTACCAACAGGCCGTTGTTGATAATTGCTTTGTTTAAACCACCTAGGCTCAATCACATAAACAAGGTCAAGTTCACCATTAAAGTGTTCAAGTTCAGATAGTATGACGTTATCACTAATTCTTAAGTCATTTTGCAGCCAATATAAAACACGCTTTTTCATTGTTTACTCTATTAGAAATCTTAATAAATCATACGCAAGCCAGCCTTTTACCGATTAATTTCACGCTAACGCATTATCTAAATCAAAAGTTATCAAGCTCTTACAATCTTCAACTAAGTTTCAGTTTTAGTTAAGTTTTTCTTAAGTTAGTTCTTTTATGCTTTCAAAATGAAGCGTTTTTAACGACTTAGGTTGATGTAGCATGACAACCTCATCGCTAAGTATTAAGTAGGCATAGTTCCAAATGTATAAAATAACACCTGTTTTATTATTCACATGCACTGCTACAGGGACAGCTTATGCAAACGAGCCTTTAAGCTTAGATGTCGTCTGTGAGGTAAAAAGCAAACCCACTGCTGAGTTAAGCGAAGACAAAGACATCACTGTTGATAAACTCAACATTGATACACATACTATTTTTGATCCAAACGATCCTGAAACGACCGCCCTACACCGCTTTATTAACTGGTTACACATAGATACCAAAAACAAAGTTATCAGTGAGCAAATTACCTTTAAAGAAGGTGAGCAAGTAAGTGAGCGTCAGTTACAAGAAGCAGAGCGTATTCTGCGCAATAAAAAATACTTAAGAGATGCCAAAGTTAGCTATACAAAAGATTGCCTTGTGGATGAGCCTAAAGTTGTACAAATAGATACCTGGGATACCTGGAGTTTATTACCAACCGTTAATTTTGGGCGAAGTAGTGGCAACAATAAATACAGCTTGGGCTTTAAAGAAGAAAACTTTTTAGGATACGGTATTCGCGCATCATTAAAGTATAAATCTGATCACGAACGTTCGGGCTTCCATTCAGTACTGCAAATGCCAGTACCTTGGCAGCCTCATGCGACCCTCACTTTACAAGCTGATGATTACGATGACGGGCAAGTCTTTTTAGTGGATTATCATCAGCCTTTTTATCAACGCAGCAGTGACGCACTAATGCGCTACTTTGCACAATCTCAAAAGCAAAAAAGTTATATCTATCAAAATGGTATAACTCGTTCAGAGTTTTTTACTGATGAATTAATCGCCCAGTTTGCCTATGGTGGTATTTTATCGCAAGACAGTCAGCAAACCTTCCACTGGCTTGCAGGGATTGACTACCAAGATGTCAGCTACCGCCCTTTTCAAACAAAACCTTTACTTGCAGGTCTCAACGATTACAGCATTGCTGCACCTTGGCTAGGATTGCATTGGTTAGAAGACAATTACGCTGTGTTGCACGATATTGACCTAATAAACCACAATGAAGACGTTAACCTAGGCTGGGAGTTAAACTCAAAGTTTGCCATCGATACGGTTAATTTGGGGCAAGGCTTTTTATTTGATACTAACCTCACCAAAGCGTGGTTTAACAATAATGCCTTGTATCGGTTTGCCACAGGGGTCAAAGGCAATATTGGTACAGAGCTTGATGACCGCTTAGCTATTTACTCAAAAGCGCAAATGAACTATCGCTGGTCAGATTCATTTGCCTTTTATGCGCATTTAAATGGTCATTGGCAAAACCATGAGTTTGCAGATAAACCGCTGGCTGTAGGCGGTGAAGAAGGCATGCGTGGCTTCCCTGAAAGTTACCAACATGGCACTTCAAGCGTACAAGCAACCGCTGAGCTAAGAATGTACCCAAATATCAATCTGTATCAGTTTGTAGATGTAGGCTTTGTTGGCTTTGTTGATGTAGGCCAAGCATTTGGCAGCACTGAAACTGCGAATATATCAGATTCAATGTTAACCAGTGCGGGTGTGGGTATTCGCCTATATTCATCGCGCTCAAGTAACGACAACGTTATACATATTGACTTTAGTACGCCACTTGGCAGTTACCAAGAGGTTGATTCATGGCAAATAGGAATGTCGGTTGAAACAACTTTTTAAGCATCCTGCTCTTTACTCATCAACTCGCTCATACGCTGCATCAACTCTTGCTCACTGAGGTCTTCTTTGTGTGTGCCTATGGTCCAAATATGACCAAAAGGGTCTTCTAAGGTCCCAGCTCTGTCGCCATAAAATTGATCGTGAACTGGGCGCAGCTCTTTTGCACCCAGCGACAACGCGTTGGCAAATACGGCATCAACGTCTTCAACATACAGCATAATACTCACAGGTGTACCACCAAGCTGATGTGGAGACTTAAACTGCACATCGGGGCACATATCTGAAAGCATGATGTGGGAATCGGCAATTTTAATTTCGGCATGTGCCACGCCACCGTCTGGTAAAGGCATTTGCATCACCAGTTCAGCAGCAAACGCTTGCTTATAGAACTCTATTGCCTTCGTGGCACCTTCAATAATCAAATAAGGCGTTACCGCATGGTAACCTTTAGGTATTGCAGATATAGCCATATTGAACCTCGTGTTGGAACGTGTCTTCTCTAAAGGTAGCAGTTGTTCACAAAATCACTAGCTTATGTACAAAAACGCCCACGAACATTCATGACCGCAGGCGTTTTTTAGCAAGGTTTATTGGTTATTCAGGCCAGCTTTGCTCCCCGTCAACGGCAAGTATAGGATGATTAAGCGTTGTGCAATAGCCTGTCGCAGAAGAAGCAAAATAAACATCACCCAACACCGTGTAGCCTTTGGATTTCACTTGCTGCCGTGCTTTATCTGAGGTTGTCATGCCCCACATACTGAAGTAGTCGCTCAAATCGAGCTCTGTTACTTCTGACAACGCTATTAATAGCCAATCATTGTTACCTATGCTCTGTGCCTCCGACAGACTGTAGTTCGAAAAACCAAGCCCATCTTTTTGTGCCTGCCAATTAGCATCACTGTTATCAGCTAGATTAAAAGCCCGTTCAATAATGTGTAAACGCGGATACAGATGCCAGCCGTTTTCAAGCGTATTGTATGCCTGTGCCGCCATCATAATTTGTAAGTAAATTGCATGGCTTTGTGACCACTCTGACATCGCCAACTCTTGCATATAAGCATAGGGATTAGCCGTTTGCTGACTGGCCTGTAAGTGATTAAATAAACCTTCAAATGGCAAGTTTTGACACGACGCCGAGAATCCCGTTTCATCTTCAAATTTAGACTTACTGTAGTAAGAGTAAAAATTGGTATTGGAGTGACCACCAAAGCCTTCGATACGGAATCGGTCTTTTTCAAGACCATGGCCTAACTCATGAATATCGCCATGCCCAGTCGGATTAAAATTCCACCCCGCGTCATACGGGTTACCCGAGCAGCCCCAGCCGCATGTGGGTTGGTCGGCATTCATGTGCTTAACAATATCAATGGTCTGTATTTCAAGGTTGCGTGCGCTGGCAAAGTCATGAATTTCGGTAACTACATCAATACCAGGGCCTTTAAAACCCGCTAATACATGCGGGTAGTTATGAGTATAACGCTCCACGGCATAGGCAAAGTCAGAGGCAATTGGCCAGTAACCTTCGTTGATCGAAATACGCATTTTCTCAAGCTTTGAGTGTACTTCAAAACCGCCTGTTGCTACTTCGGCCCAATCGTAGTCGCCTTTTTCAAGTAGCTCAGCAAAACGTGTATCATCGCTGCTGCTTCGCCAATACGGATGCTCACCAACATTGTTAAATTCAAAGCTGACGTCTAAATCATTTTGATCGAACGCAATTTGAATTGGCCCACCATAGGGTGAGGTAAAGTACACGGTTTCATTGCTTGTCACTGGCACATGCACCGACTGCAATTTAGCGGGACGATTATAACCATTACTGCTCATATAGTGCGTTGCGCCATCACGTAAGGTATTTACAAACACCTTGGTGTTAACGGCTTGGTTGTCGGTGCGCTTTATCGTGAATGTTTGCCCGGGCAGCGCATACACACCTGTTGAGCGAAAATGCGCTTTACTTTGCATGTTTACTGTCACGCTTTTTGGCGTTACATGGCTAAAGTCACTGCGGCTAAAATTTCCCATATCACTTTGGGTTGGGTTCACTTTACGCACATTTAATACCGCATGATCAGCAAATAACGAGCGAAAAAAGGCATTATTATCAGTACTAAGCTTATCCATCGGAAAACGCACATCTTGGCGATAATGATCGCCAAGCAGCGCTAATAATTGATAAAAGCGATAGCCTTGCTCTGCAAAAATATCGGTTTTTGCTTGGTCAAAGCCTCTAAATAATGAGTTCACTTTAGTGGCTGCATCGCTGAATTGTTGCTGGTACTGACTATCACTCGGACAACTACGGTTATCACAGGTGCTTAAATCTACAGTGAATTCACCTGTTTTAAAGCGGTTCAATAGGGCTTTAATGGCGAGCACATCACTCGGTAGGCTGTTGCTGATTACACTTGGGTTCCATTCTGCGAGTTCTAATCGGTGCCAATAGTTATCACCAGCAACACTGACATGGAATAACTCAAACAAGGCGTTACCTAACGCTGTTTGACTACCATCGCGCTGAACATAAATCACGGCAATATCATTCGCTAGCGCCTGCTTTACTGCTGCAACCACATTATCAATATTTAATCCTTCGCGTTCATGCTGAGAGATAATTAATATATCGGTGTCATCAGTTAAACATCCCGCTAAGGCATCGTTATCACAGCTGGCTTTCTCGTTATACCGAACTCGGTCCTTGTAATGCGTATCGAACCATTCTCTAGTGAGAATGCGGTCTTGAAAATAATAGCTCTGATCAAGCTGTGCCATTACAAGGTTAAGAGGCTGCTCTTCAGTTACTTCTCTGCCTGCAAGCCAGCTATGGCTGTTTTTCAAAAAGCTGAGCATTTGCTCATTAATCGTGTTGCGATACGGGTTACTGCCGAATACGAGGTAGCGGCCGCGCTGTGCATCACTGCTACCCACCACGGCGAGGTTTCTTACTTTTGCTTCATAACCTTCTTGCCAACTATTATTGGTTAACAGTACGGGCTCATTAAATGGATAAGTGGCCCTTAACAGCGTTGCATCCCATGTTGGATACCAGCTTAGTGCATCCAAGGGTGACTGTGTGTCTAAACCAAATAAACGATTTTTAATCGTTTGAAAGCGCGCTTTGTGAGTGTCAATTTCATTCAGTGCCGCATCAAGTAATAAATCACTGTTTGGCACATCAAGGGCGTTTCCCGATGCAAGAGCTTGTGCCACATAACTTTGCACTATGTTTAACACAAATTCATAGTTCGCGTGTTCACGTGAGTCACTGGCTGTGATAGTGAACCGAAGTTCACCTACATCCTCATCGCTAGGCGTGCCCGATAAGGTATTTGTTTGCGCATTAAAGCTAAGCCATGCCGGTAAACCTGCCACCGTTAGGCTTACCTCATCATTGTCAGTGTCATTATGGGTAAGCGTTAAACTAAATGCGTTTTCTGCACGCGCCTCTGCAGCGAGTGGTCTGATGCTAGGCAATGAATTAGCGCGAGGGGTCACAGTAAATATTTGCTCAGCAAGCTGCGATACTTCGCCATCTGAATAACGAAAACGAATGAGCTGCTCGCCACGGTCAGTAAATGCAGGCGTTCCCGAAAAGCGCTGAGTGTTATTATCAAAAATTAACCAATCAGGCTGTGCAACGTCACTCACTATAATCGTATCGTTTTGTGCGTCGCTAAATGTGAGCTGATAAGCGTAGGCTTGGCCTTCATTCGCATTAGCTGGCGTTGAAGTAAGCGTTGGCGATGTGTTTTCTTCCCGCGCTTTCTCCACCGTAATATCAATCAACAGCTGTGCTGATAACTGCCCATCCGATACATTAAACTCTATGTTTGAGAACACGCCTGCCTGCTCAGGTATACCGCTTATCGCCCCCGTTGCTTTATCAAAATTGACCCAATTAGGTAAGTTGCTCACCGAAATTGTGAGTGGATCATTATCTGGATCAGACACTTGTGGGTTAAAGTTTAGCGTATCGCCGACCTTTAACGTTTGTGACTGCCCACTGATTTGAGGTGCTTGATTTTGCGGTGTTTCAGTGACCGGAGGTGTAACGGGCGTTTCTTGTGGCTCTGAACCACCGCCACACGCCGTTACTAAAGCGAGTATTGCTGTGCTTAAAAGCGCATGCTGGTATGAAGAAAAAGGTTTGCTCATTAATCTTATATTCGATGTATACATTTTTTTAACATTATAAGCGGATGAGCCACACTATTAACTCGCACGAAAGACGTAAATTGACAACGCTATCAAAACATTTTCAAAAAATAGCCGACTCAAGTAAGTTCTGAATTTTCTGAGTGTGCGTCATGTATTAAAATAACCTTACTAGGGCTAGTATTAATGAAGGAATAAACGAGCAATTTGAATTTGGAAAACCATGAAATCTATTAGCGTTATATGTATCACTTTATTCTTTTTAATAACCAGCTATCCCACAAAAGCTGACATTGCTATAAACGCCACCCCTTTTGACTTTGCCACAACCCTAAGCTTTAACTCTGAAGTGTTGCATCAAGTTCGCTCTATAAATGTGTATTTGCCGCAAAACTATGAAAAAAATACAGACAAACATTACCCGGTCATTTACTTATTAGATGGTTCTAAAAATGAAGACTTTATTCATATAGCGGGCCTGGTGCAATTTGCGAATTTTTCATGGATCAAAATGATCCCCGACACCATTGTTGTCGGGATAAGTAATATTGATAGAAAGCACGACTTCACCACAAAAAGTAACAACCACTTTGACCAGCAAGAACTTCCAAGCCATGGGGGAGCTGAACAATTTATCCATTTTTTACAACATGAATTAAAACCATTAATCGCCAAAGAGTACCGTACTAACGGCACAGAGACCCTAATAGGTCAATCTTTAGGGGGCTTGCTTGCAACTGAAATATTGTATAATCACAGTGCGTTATTCGATCATTACCTAATCATAAGCCCAAGCTTGTGGTGGGACGATGAGGCGTTATTAAAAAGCCAATTTAAACCAAATCATCCTCCTAAATCGGTGTACATTGCAGTTGGCAAAGAAGGCCATGTAATGGAGCGAGTTGCGAAAGAATTATACAAACAACTTGCTCATTCACTTAAAGACAAAAGCCAAGTGAAATTCCAGTTTTTCTCCGAACATGAGCACGGCGACACATTGCATTTAGCGGTTTATGATGCCTTCAAAGACATCGACTACGCGCGTTGAGTCATCGCTATAATCAGCAATAATACCTGACCATTTGAACTTATAATTTAAGCCACTTAAAACAAAGCGGCTAAAAGCATTACCGTGCAAATATGGCTATCGGTTGTTCGTGTAAGCGCAAGTACATGCCGAGTTCAGTATGTTTTTGGCAGGCTTTGGCATCTCATGTTTTTATAAAACAATTTATAAAGGAATTTATAAAGGAATTTATAACTCATTAAAATTTAAACGTTTAAACAGCGTTTCGTAAGCTTACTCCCCCACTTCATATTTTCAATTACTTTTCTGCCATTACTTTTCTGCAATAAAAGTAATGATAGCTAATTACCCGCTATCAGCCCTTTTTAAATAAGCGCCGTGGAAAGCTGGCTTTAAAACAAGCACTCAAATGCGAATTATTCTTGATCTTATTTGTGTTTTATATACTATAACCGCCATCTTATATGGACTAACAAAAAAAATTGGGATCAACAATGAAATCAATAAGACTTAGCTTATTAACTCTGGCAATTACCGCACAATTTTCAGCAATAGCAGATGATGCAAAGCCTAAGCAAGACATGGAACATTTAGTTATTACCGCCACTGGTTTTGAGCAAAAAGTAACTGAAGCACCTGCAAGTATTTCAATTATCACAAATGAAGATATTAAATCTCACGCCTTTACTTCGGTGCTCGATGCAGTGCAGTATTTAGAAGGCATCGACATTGGTACAACCCGCGACAAAACAGGCCAAGGCAGTGTGAGTATGCGTGGTTTAACAGGTGAATACACCCTGCTATTGATCGATGGTAAACGTCAAAACAACCACGGTGATATATACCCTAATAACTTTGGTGGTAACGCCTTTAATCACGTGCCGCCGGTTGACGCTATTGAACGTGTTGAGGTTATTCGCGGCCCTGCATCGACACTTTATGGAGCAGACGCACTTGGTGGTGTTATTAATATCATCACTAAAAAGCACACTGATAACTGGAGCGGTGCAGTGTCATTTAGCCGTTCATTACAGCAAAACGACGACTTTGGTGATGACATAACCACCGACTTTAGCGTGATGGGTCCGCTTATCAAAGATGTTTTAAGCTTAGGTGTGCGCGGCAGTATTTATGAGCAACAAGCCTCCTCGCCAACATTTGAACCTGCGGTCGATCCTAATGGTGTCGTGCATACTCGCTCACTTGGCTTTGGTAGTGGTGGTCGTACTGTTGATAATACCAACGAACAATACGGCTTTACTTTAACTTACACACCTTTTGATTCTCATCATTTACGGTTTGATTATGACAACTCAAGCCAAGTGTATGACAACACGCCAAGCTACGATATTGAATCAGGCACTATTACTTACCCTTTAGGCACTAAAGATAATATTGAATCTATTTGGCAAGACAGCCGCGGTCAGGTTAATCCACGTGCAGGTTATGCCGCCGATCAAGAGTTTGACCGTGAGTGGTGGTCATTTAGTTATGATGGTGAGCTTGAATGGGCCACTATTAAAGCGTCGGTATCGTATGTTGATACGCAAAATAACGGCCGCACTTTGCCTCTAAGTGTTAGTGAGCGTATAGAGCTGCAAGCTATGTACGATGGCACTGGCGAATATGAAGGTATGGATGAGCAAGCACGTAAAGATTTAGCCGAAGAAACATTCTTACCCCGCCCAGCTCGCCCACTCGAAAGCAGTCAGTACACGTATGATTTACGCTTTGATATTCCAATCACTGGCGGTTTTGGCAGCCACAATTTAGCGATTGGTGGTCAGTTAATTGATGGTGAGTTAAAAGATGGTGTATTTGGTCTTGAAAGTGACCAAGCCGGTCAAGTTCAAGAACAAAACATGTACTCGGTGTTTGCCGAAGATAACTGGATGGCAACCGATAACTTTACTTTCACTTTGGGTGCCCGTTACGACGACCATGATGTATTTGGCAGCCAAGTATCACCCCGCGTGTACGCTGTGTACAACTTATCCGACACTTGGACTTTAAAAGGCGGTGTTAGCACAGGTTATAAAACCCCACAAACAACCGACCTATACGACGGTATTACTGGTTTTGGTGGTCAAGGCACCAGCCCATTTGCTGGTAACCCAGACTTAGAACCAGAAACCAGTGTTAACTCAGAAATCGCGCTTTATTGGACATCACTTGAAGGTGATCACAACATCAATGTCACTTATTACAACACCAAGTTCGAAGATAAAATAGCCCGCGGCGACACCATTTTAAGCTGTGAGCAAACCAATGGTGTGCGCCCGTGTGTTAACTTAGGCCAATACGATCAACTGGGCTATGACAGCTACAGCCAAAAAATTAATATTGATGAAGTTGATCTACAAGGTGTTGAAATTGCAGGCCAATATACACTAACCAACACGGTGTCAATCAATGGTAACTACACATGGACTGACAGCGAACAAAAGAGCGGACCAGAACAAGGCAAACCATTAACTAACAGTGCTGAGCACATGGCCAACTTAACGCTAAACTGGGAAGCCACCGACTCAATCAACCTTTATTTACAAGGTGTGTATCGCTCAGATCGTTACCGTGGCTGGGATAACGTGCACGATAAAGCGCTGTATTACAAAAACTATAACCTACTTAATCTAGGTGCACAGTTCTATGTTAATGAGTACGTGCAAATTAATGCCCGCGTAAACAACCTACTCGACGAAGATTTCACCTCTTATAGTACGAGCTATACCGACTTAAATGGGGATGGTGAGTACGAGTACCTAACAGGTCGTGGCGTAGTGAGTGAAGTCACTTTCACTGATGACTACAACGTAAAAGATAAAAGCCGTAATTTCTGGATTGGCGTTACCGCTTACTTCTAATATTTTTCTCCCTGAATATAGGCAGCACTCACTGTTGTGCTGCCTACTTCGAGCAGGTCATCCGACTGTCACTAAACTGCCAACAATGCCATTTATACTTCATTAACCTGCGTAAGCCTGTTAGTTAAAGAATGGAAAATATTCTCACAGCCAGCGGTATATCTATTAGTTACCAAGATAAAGGTGACCTTGATGCACCTGTGATCATATTAATTATTGGCTTAGGCGCACAATTTACCGTGTGGCCAGAGGCCTTGTATAGTGGTTTAGTAGAAAAAGGGTTTAGAGTAATTCGCTTTGATAATCGCGATGCAGGGCTGTCATCATCGCTCGATGAATTAGGCAAACCAAGCCTTATTAAACATTGGCTGAGCCGCCGTTTACCGCTACGCACCCACCTCCCCTACTCATTAGATGACATGGCCCGTGATGTAAAAGAGTTGATGAATGCACTTTCTATCAAACAAGCGCATTTAGTGGGGGCATCAATGGGGGGCATGATTGCACAAATAGCTGCTGCAAAGTACAAAAAGCGCGTACTCAGTTTAACCACCATTATGTCGAGTAGTTCACCTTGGTCGTTTTCAGGTTCGAACATTAATTTACTCATAAAACTAGCTAAGATACAGCCACGAAACCGAACTAAAGAAGCCGAAATAAAATACAACGTACGCCTTAATCAATTAATTGGCAGCCCTGCTTACCCGCAAGATGAATGCGCTTTGTATGAAAACGCAAACCGTTATAGTAAGCGTGCCGCTCATAATCAACAGGGTTTCAAACGCCAACTAGCAGCCATTGCAGCAACCCCTTATCGCGAAAAACTATTGAAAAAAATTAAAGCCCCGACCTTGATTATTCACGGCAGTGCCGACCCTGTCATCCCTCTTGAAGCTGGCATTAATACCGCACTTATAATCAAACGCAGTAAATTAAAAGTGGTGCCCGGCATGGGGCATGATTTTCCACCCGCTTTAATGAAAAAGATGACTAAATGGATAGCAAAGCATGCCCGTAGAGCATCAAAAAAGCTCCGTTAAATAACGCATACTCATTACGAATGAAAAACGTTATGAGCAGCGATTTAATCAACCACTAAACTGATGCCAAGGACCTGTTATGGCGAGTGTTTTTGCTGGTGAGTAAACATTTACAAACAAGGTACTGCCATCGGGCGAAAAACAGGCTCCAGCAAGTTCTGTTTGCGCAACCAAACGCGCAAAATTATAAACCTGTCCTTCAGGAGTCACACCACGTAAGTGATTATCAACCACATCGGTGTATTGATCTTCACAAACAATTAAATGGCCATTTGGTGACACTGTTAAGTTATCGCCAAAGTTATAGAGTGTTTTGCTGGTACTCTCAACAAACAACGATATCTTGCCAGGTTGCTCAGCTTCTTTATTAGTGCCTTCAAATTCTGATGGCTGGTATTTCATTACCTGACCAAGTTGCTTTTTACCGCCATTAGTACAACAAAAATAAAGCTCTTTATCACCCCAGTGAATGCCTTCACCTCGCGCAAATAAAGCAGCGCCTTGCTTAAAGCCACGTAAGCGTAAGTCATCTTTCGGGCTTTCTGGGTTATCTAAGTCAATCCACTCAACATCCAACTCTTGATGCAGTGGCATGGTCTTACTATGCCAGTTACGGCTATCGAACTGTGGTTTCCCTTTAACGACCATTGCTTGTAATTGGCCGCCTTTGTGCAGCTTGCCATATTCGTTAGGAATGAAACGGTAAAAAACGCTGTCACCCTTATCTTCGGTTAAATACACAATACCAGTGCGAGGGTCGACAGCGGCCGCTTCATGATTAAAGCGTCCCATGGCTTTCAATGGCTCAGGTTTAATGAGGCCTTTACTATTGGCAGGCACCTCAAAAATATAACCATGATCTTGATTGAATCCATCGGCTTTGGTGTCGGTTGTTTCTTCACAAGTCAGCCACGAGCCCCAAGGCGTAATACCACCAGAACAGTTACGAATAGTGCCCACTAACGAAAGATACTCTTGCTCTTTTTGATGGGTTTTTAAATTATAAATAATGTGGCTGGTGCCACCAGGAAGTGCGACACCTTCGCGGTTAGTATCGAAGGCGAATGGTGTTTTATGCTGTGCGATACTGGCTTCGGCTTTAGTTAAATCTGTTGGTTTTAATTCGTGGTTACGCACCAAAGCAACACGGTCATTGCCAAGGGCAAGACAGCCCATACCATCGGCTTTGTCGGGAACAGTGAAGCCATCTGACATTTTCTCACCTAAGCTCGAAATAATCTGATAACTAAAACCTGCGGGTAAATCTAATAGCGCATCAGGGTCAGGCAATAAAGGACCAAACCCTTTGATCGTTGTTTGCAAATCATTAAGCGACACTTTGCCAATGGCACTTTTTGATAACCCTAAAAAGGCTAACGTACCCGCCCCTACCAAAAATTCTCGACGTGAAACCATGCTAACTCCAAGCTGAAACCAGCTTTATCATACAAATAAAAAGAGCATTATAAAGCAAAGAAATCATAAAAAGTTACAGTATCACAATCTTCACGAAAATGTCATAAAGCACCTAATAACGACGCTTTAATCACTACGAGTTGTTGATTAGGCACAATAAAATTAAATAACGGTGATATTCCAAACGGCAAAACTAACCATTCACATAGCCAGACTAGCCATTTTATGAATGCGCTTAAAAGTCATCATCACAGTATTGTGAAAAGTTAATGTTCTCTCTAGTGGAGTGTTTCAAACTCGGAATAAGCAATTATTTTCGAGATGCTTATATTTTTGCTAAGTCGCCACAACTCGTTACTTGATTACGACCTTGATGCTTTGAACGATACAACGCATCATCTGCACGTTTTAGTACTGTTTGCCAACTTGTTTCTTGTGGGTTCAACATTGCAACTCCGACACTTACTGTCAGATACACAGTTTCATCGTCTAAAATAAGCGGTGTTTTTGCAACTGATTTTCGAATACGCTGTGCCAATAACTCAACGTCTTGGCCGCTTATGTGGCTCACTAACACAGCAAACTCTTCGCCTCCTAAGCGAAAATATTGGTCATATTCCCTGAGTTGCTGTTTAGCAATTGCGGTTACATGTGCGATAGCTTTATCGCCAAGTATATGTCCAAACTGATCGTTCACTGATTTAAAGTGGTCAATATCAAACACTATAAAGGCTAACTGGGCGTCATTGCGTATACATCGCTTTAGCTCTTTATTAGCAAATACCTCAAGCGCTTTACGGTTATACCATCCTGTTAAATGATCCGTTAAAGAATACTCTCTTAACGCGAGTTCTTTTCGCCAAGTCACCACAACAGAAAATGCTATCGTCAGTAAAAAGTAAAAAGCGATAACCGCTAAACTACCTATGTTTAAAAGTTGATGCTTTTCAATCCATGGCGTATTTTCAATACCTGTCAGTAACAAATAGCCTCTAAATAACTGTTGCGCCGAGAAAATAAACAACAAAATAATGAGCAAGTAATACGCTTTGCCCGCCTCTTCTTTTCGGTGCTTCCAAAGTGCTAGCATCGCCGAAATATCAAGTGCAGCAATCATCGGATACAAAACAACAATACGCAGTTCAATTGACTCATTCATTGCTGGCACAAAATGCATAACAAAAATGCCAACAAAAACGATCAGCACAACCCCCCACATCGAACGATTATATAAGCATTTAGATACGCCACTGAAAAGCGCTGCATGCCCAGCTAAATAGCAAGCATTCGCAAAAGCAGGATGGAAAAACGAAGGAAAATCGACATTAGTCGCGAGAATACCCGATAAATTGGAAGCGAAAAATAATGCACCACACACCAGCCAATCAATTAAATAACTTTCGTTACGACTCGCAATGTACAAAGCAGCCATTGTTAACATCATTATAAAGCTAACCAGTGCCGTACAAACGAGCAATGTGTGGAGATCCATTCTTATTATTATCCCTTAATTAGAATTAGGGGGTGGATAATAAACCAACAATTAAGGCAAGTTCAATAGCCAAACTTAGAATATAATCCTCGAATTGACTATTATTTGTTCTATAGCGTAAAGATATAAAATTGAATATATTTTTCCATAACTTAAAAATAACTTGTTATTTTTATCTAGAGACAAAAGCCCTCTCATAAAAACCGCCTCTATAAAAACAGCAACTTTACATTTAACACGTTGAAAAAAAATGAGTTTAGAAAGCAACGCCATGCTGTACCGGCTAAACAATGCCTAACAAAACAGGGGATTTCTGGACTTTATAAGTAACCTTATTTAACAGGTACATTCTCAACGTATTGATTAAACGTATGAGCAGTCTGCTGTATTCATAGAGTGATTAACATGATTATTAAAATGCTTAAGAGTCATTTATCACTCTTTTAATCTCTCCTATTATGCTCGCTCATCTTTAGGAGACCCCATCACCACATGTGACGTAATGGTTCTTACCTGAGGAATTGAACCGAGCACATCAGCATGAAATGCTTTATATGATTTTAAATCTGCCGTTTCTACCCGCAGTAAATATTCAAACGCACCGGTCACGTTATGACACTCTTTAACTTCATCAATAAACGCGAGTGCTTGCTCAAATGCGAGCTGCGAGCTTGTTGAGTGGTCGTTTAAACCCACGCCTACATAAGCGATAAAACCTAAACCAACAGCGTGATGATTAATCACTGCGCGGTACCCCGAAATTACCCCGAGCCGCTCAAGTTCTTGAACCCTTCTTAGGCATGCCGATGGCGACAACCCCACTTTATCTGCCAGCTCAGTATTTGCTAAACGGCCATCACGCCTTAACTCATGCAATATTCTGTCGTTAATTCTATCTTTCTTCATTTTAAATTGTGATTTCAAACTACCAAAAACAACATTAAGCGCGATAATTGCGCGAATTTCAATTTATAATTGCAACTTAACAAACAGGGAGAGACTATGATGAGTTTTGAGATGATGACAGCACTGGCGTTATTCGCCCTCGTTTCGTCAATTACCCCTGGGCCCAATAACTTAATGTTGATGAGCTCAGGTGCCAATTTTGGTTTTAAAAGGACCACACCGCATATGTTTGGGGTAACGTTAGGCTTTATGTTGATGCTCTTTTTAGTTGGCCTCGGCATTATGCAGCTGTTTGACTTATTTCCGCTAAGCTACCTCATTCTAAAAGTGTTTTGTGTTGTTTATTTGTTATATCTCGCTTATAAAATAGCCACCAGCAACGGACAACAACACACACAAAATAAAGGTAAGCCTTTTACTTTTATTCAAGCGGCCCTTTTCCAATGGGTGAACCCTAAAGCATGGGCAATGGCGCTTAGTGCGATAAGCTTATACGCTCCAAACAAAAACGTATCAGCGGTATTAATCGTCAGTGCCGTATTTGGTTTAATTAATTTACCTTGCGTGAGCTCGTGGACCTTAGTAGGCGAAAAACTACAACACTGGCTTTCAAGCCCCACTCGTTTAAAACTATTTAACTACTTAATGGCACTACTTTTAGTCGTGTCGGTCTTGTTTAGTTTGCTTTAGTAACGGGCCTTATTTAAAAATGAGACCAAGATTACAGAAATTGAAACTGTTCTACTTGTGTAAGTTTTAACTTTTCAATTTCTTTTTTAGCGTTTTTACAATGGCGACGTAACTTAGATGGCACATCTTTATTGTCAATAATGCTTTTAAGCAGTGATTGATATCGTGCAGTTTGAGCATTGGCAAAAATTTTACAATAGTAAGCGATACCATCGAGCATATTACCATCTGTAGTTTGCTTATTGAGCCATAGTTTACTGGCTAAAGCATCTAAATATTGCTCATCATAGACACCTATCCTGTCATATTTCCGACCAATACGTTGCGTATCTATTCCATCGGCTTGGTTAACCACATCAATAAACTGATAATGCTCTTGACTACTTACGTTATGAGTACGTCTAGAGTAAAACTGCTGGTCTGTCTGTGACTTAACCATTTCAACAGCCCCAATATCTTTATAATGATATAACTGTATTTCGGGGCTATTATTAAAAAAGCCTTTTTCAATTACACGGATATGATCAGGCTTTCCTAACTTTGTAACTACAGCATCGACACTCAACCCTCTCTCTAGAAAAAATAATGGGTTATCAAATGGTTGATTGGTAATTAAGATTGACTTTTTAGGTGCAGCTTGATTTTTTTCAGGCTCTGGTAATTTGACTTCCCCATCAGATAACATCGCAATTTTTGTTTTACTTTCGTCAGGGTCACCTTCAAGTACAATGGCATCTGAAACTTGCTTTCCTGACATATTTTCAATCCATACAGATGAAAAATCGGGGCTTAAATACCCTTTGACAACATAATGTTGATTAGCTTCGGGTGTAAAAGACACATCACCAGACACGATAAAATTGCTTCCCGCATTGAACATATAATTGATGGGGGCGGCATGGTGTACTTGTGCAACTAAAGTTAATGTCATTGGCTCTGTCGGTACTTCACGGCTAAATCCAACCGGAGTAAGTAGCATTCCTTGCCCATATGATGCCTGATGCGTAGCCCGAATAGAATTATTAACCTGCTTTCCATCAACTTTGCTTAAATAAAAAAACTGCCCAGAACTCGTGCTCCCCACCTTGTAAGTATCATCAAGTTTAGCCGTGTTGCCTTGGTAGTTTTTAGGGATCGGGTTGTATGTTGCTACACAGCCAACAAGTGATGAAGCCAACATAATGATGGCAAAAAAGCTTGCTATTATTCTCATTTTTAAACCTAACTAACTATTTTAATTATTATTTTAGCTTTCCGAAGCATACACTAAGTGTTGAATTTGGGAGCATTGAAGCTCAAGTGGCATGTAAAGCGTTTGCATATTCTTACGACTCAATGCGGCATGAAGTGGTAAAGTGGCTAGCCCCTTAATGGTGATGTTGGCAACATCAGGGGTTTTAATTAACCTAACAACCTCTCTGTCACCATATTGAGAGATAGAAGGTATAAAAGGCCGTAATTGCTTAATTAGTTTCTCTAATAAAATATCACTGACATCACCACCAATGATGATTGTTTGCGTATTCAAAAGAGACTCAAGCGTATGAATAGCAATGCGCAGAGGCTCGGCGGCTTGGTCTACCCACCTATCTAAATGTTTACTTACAGCTGATTGGGTAATGACTTCTTCTTGCGTTAAATCATTTAAATTAAGCATCGCTTTTAAGGATGTTATCGATGCAAAGTCGTTTAACCGTCCTAATTCGGCTGTGCTTTCATCTGTTTCTGGTGTTACAAAAATATCACCTAACGCGCCTGTTAGGCCATTTTGACCAAGCAAAATTTGCCTATCATACACCACCGCTGATTCAACTCTTGAGCCTAAGTGTACAAAAATAAAGTTGTGAAGTTGCTGTGCCTCTCCAAATAACATTTGAAAAGCAGCACACGCCGAAGCTGAGGTTTCAAGCGCCACGGGTAATTGCAACTTATTGGCTAAACGTTGCTGCCATTGCTTGTTAAATGTAAAACGATTAATCGCCGTATCATCACTGACTTCGAGTGATAACCCAACGCCTAAAATTAATGACTTATCAATATTATCGATTTGCACTAGCGTGTCGACTAAATACGCCGCTTTATCTAACAGTGCATCAGGTTCAACCAAGGTATGCAGTCGGTTTATTTGCTCACCATTTAAGTAGAAAAGTCCCACTTCTAGTTCGTTATTCAACACTCTTATCGCAATGCTATAGGCTGCTTTCTTATTTAACACGAGCATTTTAGACGGTTTTCCTGCACCTTCTGCTTTTTTAATCCCAACTTCTTCTACTAGTTTTGCCGCTAGCAGCTCTTCAACCATATTGGTGATTGTTTGCTTTGTAAGCTGAGTATTTCGCGCAATTTCCACACGCGAAACAGGGCCTTGAGTAACAATTTGCGAGAGTACAAGACGCAAATTTATCGCTTTATTTTGCTTTGCGTTAGATCCTTTCACTGTAAGCCCACCTTTTTTACATCTTTCTTCGTTTACAACGTCTTACGCAGTTTAAGCTATCGTAACAGGAAACCGAACAAAAATTAATTAGTAAAAACATTTGACATATTTATACTCATGCATAAATATGATTATAAATAAAACAACTTAGAAACGTTACTTTTACTTTAATTTCACATTACAAAACAAGCTTACCTATAAATTACAATTAGTTACAGTAGGCTATGATAATTAAGTCAAAGTACGTGCATTAAACAGGATTGTTTAACATGTCATCGACTAAAAAAAACAGCAAGCAAAGCATACTCAAATCAGCAAACCGCTACTTTTTACACGTATTATGCTCGTTATGCTTTTACAGCTTTGCTTTATCGGCACAAGATAGCCAAACAATAGACTGGTCAAAAGCAGCGAATGCCAGCGACATAGCGCTCTCTTCAGAACAAATAAAGACTATAAAAAATAAACACCTTACCGCAGCACTCGCTTGGCATGGCGCAAGCCCGTGGATCAATGCCGTTAGCCGCGGAGCAGAAGATGAGTTTAAAAAGCTTGGTATCAAAGTGATTGCACAAACCGATGCGCAATACGACCCTGCAAAACAAGTGGCTGATTTAGAGAATATTTCAACTCTAGAACCCGACCTCGTTTTATCTCTGAGCATTGATGGCATAAGCACTAAATTAAGCTATCAAAAAATACTTGCCGTCGGCGCCAGACTGGTTTTATTAAGTAACCCGATTCCAGGATTTAAACATAACCAAGACTATGTCGGTATTGTGACTGATGACATGTTTGGTATGGGAGAAGCAGCCGCAGAATTAGTCGCGCAAGCATCAAATAATGCGGGCAAAGTAGGGCTTATTTTCCATGACGCTAACTATTTTATTACCAATAATCGCGATCAGGCTTTTCGAAAGGCCTTAGCGCGCTACAGCAATATTAAAGTGATCAGCGAAAAAGGCTTCGTAAAAGAACATGAAACAAGCAATATCGCTGCAGCAATGCTCTTACAACACCCTGAAATAGATACTCTTTATGTATCATGGGATGCTGCAGCAGAAGGCGTTATTGAAACGCTACGCTCGATTGGCCGTAAAGATATAAAAGTTATTACCCATGATTTAGGGGTAAATAACCTGCTTGATATGGCGATGAATGGCAATGTATACGGCACCATTTCAGACAGACCCTACGACATTGGTAAAACCATGGCTCGCATTGCAGCTGGGGCTGAAATAGGTATTCAAGCACCTGAATTTACACTGGTCCCTTTCGACTCAGTGACCCACGAAAATATTGCCCCTATTTGGCAAAAAGCATTTAAAGCACCGCTGCCTAAATTACTTGATTTAGCATTAAAACAATAAGGAACGACATGAGCATAAATCAACTAACACTAAACCAAATAAAGGGTCTCGCGTTGAAGCGAGAGTTCTTTATTTACTATATTTTTCTGACCGTGATGCTGCTATTTACCATTACGCTCCATGACAGTGGCTTCTTTAGCCTCACCAATTTCATGAATATCGTAAGACAAACAGCGCCCGTCACTATTATGGCTATTGGACTTACGTTTGCATTAGCCGTTGGGCATATTGACTTGTCAATTGGTGCCGTTGTTGCACTTTCGGCGTTAGTCGGCGCGATTTTGCTACAGCATGTAGGCATTCCTCTTGCTGTTGTTGGCGCCTTGAGCGTGGGACTCATTGTGGGCCTTATTAACGGCTTACTAATCGAGCGCTTGCAAGTGTCTTCATTGCTTATCACCTTAGGTACAATGGGCGTAATTACAGGCGTTGCACGACAAATTACTAATTTAGAATCTGTGCCAATTATCGACCAAACTTTCACTGCTTTATTTGGAGCGGGCGAGCTTTTTGGTGTGCCTTCCTTACTTATTTGGACTGTTGTGGTAGCAGCAATTGCCTACATTGTTCTAACAAAGCTTTCTTTTGGCCGTCATTTACTCGCCGTGGGAGGCAGTCCAAAAGCAGCCCTCGCCATGGGCATTAAAGTGACACGCATTAGACTTTATGCATTGGTTATTTCTTCTTTAGCAGCGGCGCTTGCAGGCTTGTTGTATGCCGGTCGTTTACATGGTGCACGCTACACACTCGGCGAAGCAGACTTATTAACTGTGATTGCGGCTGTTGCCATTGGTGGAACCAGTCTTTTTGGTGGTCGCGCTTGCATTATTGGCGCAATTTTAGGCTCGTGGTTAATGGGTATGATCAATAACGGGTTAATCCTTTCTGGTTTTTCCACCAATGAACAAATGATTGCGCGCGGTGTAATTTTAGTGATTGCCGTTGCTATTGGCGTCAAGGAGTTAAAAAATGGTTAGAACAGCACTCGACCAAGTGGCCTTAGAAGTCCGAAATATACAAAAAAGTTTTGGCGGTGTTCACGCACTTCAAGGGGTTAACTTTACCATTAACAAAGGCGAAGTTGTTGGCTTACTCGGCGACAATGGCGCTGGGAAATCAACCTTAGTTCGCTGTGTTTCAGGCATTCATAGCCCAGACGAAGGCGAAATAATCGTGAATGGTCAAGTGGTCAATATTGACTCCCCTTTAGATGCACGCAATGTTGGGATCGAAACAGTTTTTCAAGACCTCGCCATGGTGCCAGAGTTCAACATTACAGAAAATTTATTTCTGAACCGTGAAATAAAACACAAAAACCCTATTCTTCGTCGACTAGGCTGGCTTGATAAAAAAGCCATGGAGAAAAAAGCCAAAAAAGCATTAAACCGACTTAACAGCCGTATTCCTAGTTTTGAAGAACAGATTTACCGTTTATCGGGCGGACAGCGCCAAGCTGTGGCCATTGCCCGCGCTGTAAACTGGGGAGCTGATATCGTTATTATGGACGAACCAACAGCCGCTTTAGGTGTTGAGCAAAGCGCCCAAGTCAATGAGCTAATCAACCTTATCAGCTCTCAAGGCGTTGCCGTATTATTGATCAGCCATAATATGCAGCATGTCGTAGAAACATGCGACAGAGCGGTTGTACTTTACCAAGGTAGATCGGTTGCCGATGTTGCTGTATCCGAGGTAAGCAAAGAAGACTTAGTTAGCCTCATCACAGGCGCTAAAACAGCAGCATAAGGAAGTATAATCATGAGCATAGAAAAAAAAGTAGCCCAATTAATCGACACCTTGCCCTTAGCCGAAAAAGTGGGTCAACTGTTCTTACTCGCTTTTGCAGGTAATGATTACGAATACGCAAAAGCATTAGTCAAATACTACCATGTGGGTGGTTTTTATATCACAGATGACAACGCTGCCAATCCTAAAGAGGCAACGAATTTGGCGACTATGCTACAACAGGAAGCCGCTTTAAGAGCATGTGATGTCCCTTTATTACTCGCAGTAGATCAAGAAGGCGCTTGGGGAATACTCACACACCATACCGATTTAGGTCCCGGTAATCTGGCGCTGGGCCAAGCAAATGATCGCGCACTTACCGCAGACATGTACCAAGTTTATGGTGAGCAAATGCAGAAAATTGGTTACAACACCCTGCTTTCGCCTTGTGCTGATGTCAACGCAAACCCTAATAACCCGATTATTGGCTTACGTGCTTTTGGTGAAGAAACGGTTGGAGTTGCCCATCATGTCAGTGCTGCAGTCGAGGGAGCAAATAAGTCGGGAAACCTGTGTTGTGCAAAACATTTTCCTGGTCATGGTGATACACAGAGTGATTCACATCAAACCCTCCCCATTGTAGATAAATCTTTTACCGCACTCATGCAACAAGATTTAGTTCCGTTTAAAGCCGCTATTGAGCAAGGCGTAGGGCTTATTATGACAAGCCACATTTGCTATCCGCAAATAGACCCTAAAAACCCCGCAACTCTATCGAAGATCATATTGCAGGACATTTTACAAAAACAATTAGGTTTTAAAGGGCTAATTATTACCGACAGCATGAATATGTGGTCAATGAGGCATAATTATGAGCCTGCCGAAGCCGCTATTAAAGCGCTTGAAGCAGGTGCCCATATTGTCATGTTAAGTGAGGAGCATTACGAAAACAGCACAACCCCCTACAAAGAAATTCAAGCGGCGACTATTCTAGGGGTTATCGACGCTGTAAAAAATAACGTTCTGGATGAAAAAGTCATTAATGACCGGCTTCAACAGGTACTCGTGTTCAAATATAGGCACTTTGCAGATTCGCCGACGCCAACGAACAGTCTGCTTAATAAAGCCTCTGACATTGCAAAACTTGCAGCAGAGAAAGCCATAAAAGTATTGAGAAATGAACAAGGACTTTGGCCACTCAACACTCGTCCATTTATCTTAGCATTTGCTGCAAACCCGAAAGGTTACGAAAAAATAACTAACGATAGAGGCATAGGCCCCAATGATCCTTTATCGGCTCAACATGTCATTGTAAGTACGCTGCAACAACGCAATACGCCCCACACACTGCTTAGCTATCAGCAACTGTTAGCGGCTCTGAACAGCGACGACTTCGAACTCAACAGCCCCCTTGTGCTAGTAACCGAAGATTACCCTTTGCCCGGTGAGTCATTTGATGTTTCTGAGCAACAAAAAATACTCAAAAAGGCAATCGATAAATGGCCCGATCAGCTTATCGTTATTGCCATGCGCTCTGACTACGAACTCGAAAACCACCCGCAGTTAAAAACGTATATTTGCGCCTACTCAAGCAGAGCGATTAGTGCAGAAGTTATAGCAAAGCTGTTATAGAGCGTTCATAAAACAACCAAATTAAACTTAACAATTAGTCAAAATGATTTAATAAATAATTAGTAAATCAATTTTATTAATTATAACGATAACAAAAAAGGATAACCTAATGAAAACAACCGCTGCTTTAAAAACCCATTATTTATCGCTATGCATAATGACAGCGCTATCAAGCGTATCGCTGCCAACTTATGCTCAGCAAAGTGAATCACAGGCACAAGAAAACAAGGAAATGGAGACCATTGAAGTTCGTGGTATTCGTCGCAGCCTGACCGAAGCATTAAACACTAAGCGCTTTGCAGATTCTGTTGTTGATTCTATTTCAGCTGAAGATATTGGCAAATTCCCAGACAAAAATATCGGTGATGCCATGCAACGTATTCCTGGTGTGACTGTCGTACGTACATTTGGCGAAGTAGCGGGTGTAACCGTACGTGGCACAGCACCAGAACAAAGCATGGTATTACTGAATGGCCAAAACGTTGCCAGTGTCGGTTGGTTTGATTTAGGTGGAATGAATCGAAGTTTTAATTTTGAAATGCTGGCAGCAGAACAAATTTCTGGAATGGATTTATACAAATCAGCCGAGGCCGATATCAACGAAGGCGCAATGGGAGGCACAGTTAACCTCAGAACAAGAAAACCACTTAACTTAGAAAGTGGCACCGTTTACGCTTCTGTTGAAAACAGCTATCACGCCAATGCTAAAACATGGTCACCCGCTTACTCAGGCCTTGTAAGTTGGAAAAACGACGATGAAAACTTTGGTGTTTTAGTTGCCTACTCTAATGAAGAGTCAAAAGTATACCGCGAAACGCTATCAAACTTTGGTCCCGCTGGTAACACCACATTTGTCGATACAAATGGTGTAGAGCGCCAATCATATGGTGCAATGTCATCCATTTTATTTGATGAAGACAGAGAGCGAAGCAGCTCACAAATCACGCTACAATACGCACCTAGCGACGCCTTAAGCATGGATTTGAACTACAACTTATTTGAACTTGAAAATAGCCATGTAAACTCAGCACAATTTGCGATTGTCGGCTTTGGGCAAATGCAAGGTGACTCTGTAGTTGTCAATGATCAAGGTATTGTCACAGCTGCAACATCACTTGCGTCGGGTCCTGGGCTTGCTCCCCTTTTCAATAATACCGTATTACGAACACCCAAAATGCAAACCGATGCACTGAATTTTTCGGTTAATTACAATGCAGACACATGGTCAGCAGACTTTATAGTTGGTCGCTCTAATGCCGAAGGCCGTACTTTACAGTCAAGTACGTGGTGGGGTGATATTACCGACACTGCAAACTCAAGCTTTAGTTTTGACGTTGCAGGACCTTTGGAGTTAATTCCAACAAACCCTGATTATATGAGCGATCACAGTAACTTTGCGCTATTTCAAGAGTTCACATATATTAACTACAAACGCGATAATACGATTGATTACGCCCAAGCTGATTTTACTTTCCAGCTCGAGTCAGGCTTGTTTACATCGATACAAGCAGGCTTGAAAGTGCAAGAGCAAGTTTTTTCATCACAAGGTGATTTCCAAGATTTAGATGTCGCGGCAGCTCAAGCAGATAACTTAACCCTCGCCGATTTCAATGGTGGCTTTGTATCAGGCTTACACAGTGCTGAAGGTCGTGCAGGCAGTTTGTCAGCATTCCCTGTTGCAAGCACCGCAATATGGGATTACGCACACAAAAATAAGCCTTCTGAAATCACCGTAAAAGATGCTTTTTCGATTGAAGAAGATATCACTGCTGCCTACGTGAAAAGTAATTTTTCGGGTGAAGGCTTTAGAGGTAACATCGGCTTACGCTATGTCGACACTGATATTCTCTCAACCGGCAGCATTAATGGCGAGCCAGATAAAATCAACAAAAGTTACAGTAACTACTTACCAAGCTTTAACTTAGCTGTTGATTTATCTGAAGAGATGATTTTTCGTTTCGCCGCAGGTTCTGCAATTTCACGCCCTGATTATGACGATATGAAAGTGGCAGATATCATCTCAGAAAGCTTTCAAACAGCCAATGTCGGCAGCCCCGAGCTTGACCCCTATAAGTCAGATCAATATGACATGGGTATAGAGTGGTATTTCAGCCCATCATCTATTATCGGTGCTACATTCTTTATTAAGAACATTAGCGACTACATTGAGCAAACCACCGTTAAAGAAAATTACCCTGGTTGCGGTCCTGAATGTCTTGTAACACGTTCAAGAAACGTTGGTACAGCCGATGTACGAGGCCTTGAATTACAATACCAACAAGACTTTGATAATGGCTTTGGTATTCAAGCAAACTACACCTATACAGACAGCAGCCGCACAAATTCAGCGGGCGAAGAAGTTCCTATTGAAGAAGTATCACAAAACTCATTTAACCTATCTGGTTACTATGAAAATGAAATTTTCAGTGCACGACTAGCCTATAACTACCGCGATGACTGGGTTCGCCAGTATAACGGAAGTAGTTTAGACAGCATGAACGACCCGTATGATCAATTAGATGCATCGATTGTTTGGCATGCGACTGATTATCTAGATATCACCCTTGAGGCAGCTAACTTATTGAACGAAGCCCTCGTCTTACGCCAACCAAAAGCAGGCAACATTGTGCACAGCGTAGATGAATTTGGCACCCGTTACTTTGTTGGTGCAAGTATACGATTCTAGACACCTAATTATGCATATTTTTGCATAATTGTAAGCAGCCATCGGCTGCTTGCACAACAGGTAAGGCTTACGTTTTTCCTTATCTAGCTCTTTTAGCTAACACAGAGCTCCATGCTCTACCATAAGGCAAGTTGCCCAGCTTGCCTTACTTTCACACCTGCTTATAAAAAAATTGGGAATAAATATCTCGTCTGTTCGTTACCTCTATGTCAATTCGTAAAAAAGAGGACGAGACAATGACTCACATTAAACAAACTTTAATCGCAATGTGTGTAGTAACTTCAGCAGGTTTAACAACGGCGAGCTACGCAGCAGATGTGCAATTATCGGTATCAACCGACCAACAAGCTTCAAGTAATATGCAAACATCTCTTGCACCGGCTAATGCAAGCCAAACAAGCACGACATCATTGATGCAAAATAGCCAAGTTTCAGGCTCTGCGACAACTCAAAACTCAGCCACAGAAACAAACACGACTACGAGCAACAGTGCACAAACCAGTACTGAAACAAACACAACAAACACGGCTCAAAATGCTGAACAAACGCCTACTGCAACTACCGCAAGCTCACTTAATAGCATTAATGAGTCTGCCAACTCAGTGAGTGTAACAGCGATATCAAACCAAGCAGGTGCAACTATTGATAACAGCGTATCGATGGTTAATGCAATGACCACAAGTAATGCAATTAACCCTACTGCACTGACCTTGCAAAACCAGCTAGATCAGCAAACAAGTTCATTAACTCAAGCGAACATAACCGAGCTCCCACTGCTTGATGTGAACCAAGTATCTGCCATTAGCAACAACCTACAATCAAGCCTGTCAGGGAATGTGCAACAAGCCGCTATCGACTCTGTGCAAAGTAGTGTTGAGCAAACGGTAACTTCTACTGTGAGTAATAGTGTCAGCCAACAAGTTGCTGACCAAGTCACCGCGACCACAACAACAGAAGTGGTTAACAGTATCCAAAATAGCCTTAATTTAGGCCTTTAAAGTCGTGTTGTGCCGGGTTATTACCCGGCGCACTTTTAAGGAGGTCGCTATGCGTACACTAACAACACTTGCTGTAATGAGTGCAATGACGTTAAGCATTCATGCAACCGCAGCCGATGCAACGTTTAATACACATGCTCAGATTGGTTTAACGAGCAACTCAGATTTAGCAATAAAAGAGCTCGATGTCATTTCATCGCAAAGTGACACTGGCACCTTGCTGTCTGCGGGTCTAAGTGCAGAATTTAAAGCAACCGATGCACTCAAGTTCACACCCAGTTATCGTTATGAAAACACCAATTACCATACCTTGGATCAATACGACTTATCGCTCCATCAATACGGGTTAGACACAAATTATAAGCTAACACACACTGACATTGGCTTTCGTTATGATGGTGCAACAGCCCAAGTGGCAAACAAAACATTTTTAACGCTCGACCAAGGAAGTCTTTACATAGGTCACTTTGTCAATAACACCACATATTTAAGAGCAGCATTGAAAGCGGGTGAAAAACAATTTACCACTCAACCTGCTCGTGATGCACAAAGCCTTGGCCTTGACACCAGTCTTTTTTATTTTATAAATCAAGGTAATACCATGTTGCTACTGGGTGCGAGTCTCGACAAAGAAGAGGCAACTGAGCAACAATATGACTTTTCTGGCTGGACTTTAAACACGCGCGTTTCACACACGTTCACCGCTTTCGGCAACACAAATAAAGCGAGCATTGGTTGGCGATATCAAGATAAAGACTATCAAGAGAATCCAAACGATATGCTCACTGAGCCAACTCCATCACGTGATGAAAGCCGCCATGTCTTAACCGCGCATTGGCAACTATCGCTGCTTGATTCGTTAAGTTTAATTACCGAGGCTGAGTATGGGGATTATCAATCTCAATTAGAGGCAAATACATACACACAAAGCATTGCATCCATTTCTTTGCGTGCTGAATTTTAAGCCTTAATAAGTGATTGAGCCATGCCCAAACACGCTATCTTTTCCGGGTTTTCCTTTATCGACTGCACGCTCAACTAACTTATTATAGATAGAATGGGGTGTGTAATCGGGGTTCGCCGCCAAACATGCCGCAGCCGCAGTCACCTGCGGCGCCGCCATTGAAGTCCCTGATTCAACCCCTACACCACCGCCCGAGTTTAGTGTTAATACGTTGACACCTAAGGCTGCAAAATCAATGTAGTCACCTTTATTTGACCAACGGTATATTTGCCCATTTTTATCAACCGCACTCACTGCAATAACATTTTCATACGCCGCGGGATAAAGCGGCAATGCAGCGGGGCCATCATTACCGGCTGCTGCAACAAGAGTCACTTGCTGCGCAATTGTCGCCTTAATTGCTGCCGCTAAAATAGCATTATCTGGCCCAGTAAAACTCAGGTTAATCACTGGAACTTGCGCAGCCACCAGCCAATTTAAGGCATCAACAATAGCAGCCAATGTGGCACCCTGTGACAAGTCTGATTGACGATAAAAAACCGCCGCGCTGTATAACGTTGCTTGGTTTAATAATGGCGATAACTTGGCCGTTTTACCAATCATAACACCGGCGACCGCAGTGCCATGTAAGTCAGGTGATGCCACGGAATTGGGCAGAAATGACCGAGTCTCAATGGTGCTCCCCACAAAACCAGGGTGCGCCAAGTTAAGTGCGCTGTCGATCATGCCTACCCGCACAGGCAAGTCGCAAACGGGCCGGTTTTTATGTGTGTTAACACCTTGCAAAGGACCTTGCTGCGCTTGATAAATGTGATTGCGTCCTAATAAGGCCGCATCATCTATCGACAAAAGACGTTGTAATTGAGCTTTTGAATCAAACTGTTCAGGCACCACAAATCGTAATAAAACCATTCCCAAAGCATCGTATGATTGACGACTGACTATCTGTGCACCAATGTGCTCTAGCTTCGCTCTATGCTGCTCATTGGCTAACAAAATCCATTGCCGTTCGACGGCTCTAAAACCCTGCTCTGTTTCGATTTCTATGAATGCTGGTTTTCCTACCGTATTCAAAATGGCCAACCGGCTGGGTAATGCGCTTATATCAGTCGCAAGTTGTTGAATAGAATCAATGCTAGGCAATGCGCGACGTGGAATATCGAGCCTATCTTCAATACGTTCAATAGCTGGGTCTATCTGCTCTATAATAGGGCTGATCGGTTTTATAACCGCGGCATATAAATTACTCGACATGAGCAATAACGTGCCAAAGGCAACATCTTTTATTTTCATGTTACAGTCACTTCTCTTTTGACTAAGGTTAAAGGTATAACGTTTGAAATAAAAATAAATTGCATATTTAGGGAATAAAAACAGTTTCTACTCGTTATAGTAGTGCGTGTAGGCTGAATCATTCATGAGTCACTTAATTTATAAGGCCACACGCCCTAACAAATAAGGGAAAACATGACTAATACACTAACCAGTTTATTACCTGCACTTAGGCGTTTTGCATTTTCGCTAACTGGCAACCAAGCTGATGCAGATGACGTTGTGCAAATTACCATCGAAAAGCTGTTGGTAAAAGGAATTCCTGACGATATTGAGCCACTAAAGTGGGCGTTTAAAGTATGCCGTAATGTATGGATTGATGAATATCGCTCGCAAAAAGTAAGGTTAAAAACGGTTCAAAATACCGATTTACAAGAACCCACATGCGATGATGGGCAGCAACACCTGGCGACCTCGCAAACTCTTAAACGCGTCAACCACGCTTTAACTACCCTGCCCGATGAGCAGCGTGCAATCATCTCGTTAGTTGCAGTACAAGGCATGGCTTATAAAGACGTTGCACACACGCTAGATATTCCTGTTGGAACCGTTATGAGTAAGTTATCGCGAGCTCGAAGTGCCTTGTATCAATTAATAAAGCCTGACTTCACTAAGGAAAACGCCTAATGATTGACGACCAAACTCTCAGTGCCTTTTTAGACAATGAATTATCAGCGCAAGAAATGGAGCGAGTTCGCAGCGCCATAGCGCAAAATGAAGACCTTGCCATGCGCCTTGCCGAATTAAGCGAAGTTGATTTATTAGTGAAGCAACATGCTGAGCAAATTGATGCAATGCCACTGTCTAAATCGCTAGAAAAAACCCTTGGCAAGCAAACAAACGACACGGTTGTTTCACTGTCGAAGTGGCAAAAAATAAAACAAGCCAGCCGTAAGCAACTCGCTGTCGCAGCAGGTATTGCTGTGCTATTTACTGTGGGCGTTGCCAGTTTAACGCAACAAAAGCAATTAAATATTGAACAGCCCATAGCAAATGCATTAGAGCAGCAACTAAGCGGTGACAAAACAAATATAGATAGTGCACGCTCACTTACAGCACAATTAAGTTTTATTAATTCGACGGGGGACTTTTGTCGACAGTACACCCTTTACCAACAACAAACACAGCAGTCTCATATTGCCTGTAAAGAACACGGTACTTGGCAACTTAAAGTCTCTACTGAGCAAAAGCCCTATGATCGACAAACATATAGCCTCGCGAGTAACACGTCAGCGCTCGACACCTTTATCGATAATACAATTAAGGGACAGCCGCTCGACCGCACTCTAGAACAGCAAGCACGCGAGAATAAGTGGCAATAGGTAAAATAACCATGAAGTTTTTAATCACACTATTAATAACCCTTATTCTCAGTGGCTGCAGCAGCACAAATCAACATAATGACATTGATAATCGTGTTGGACTGACAATTAAGCCGCTCGCAGAAAACCAATTTGTGCTTCGCTATAAAAGTAATAGGCTATCAAAGCAAGGCGTGCTTGATGCTAGTTTGCATCACGCCGCCAAACTAACTCTAAAACAAGGTTACGACTGGTTCGTTGTCACCACGCAAGATACACACATATCGCACAGCAATTCTGCGCTTAACTCGCACAGACAAACTGCAACTTATACAACACGCTGTGGTTTACTTACCTGTTCAAGGCAAGCTTCACCTTACCCTAGTGAGTCGCCACCCCACATTGCAAAGCGTGAAATTACAACACAGTTAATCATTGTTTTGGGAAAGGGGATCAAACCCAGTATTGATGCAATAGATGCTTATTCACATATTCATCACCCTGAATAATAAGGGATATACCTCTTTCTCGCAGGGAGACTTTCTGTGCTACTCTTTACTAATACAGCGCATTTCAGTGTGACTCATGACTGGTAGCATCGAGAACTATTTTTATCACGGGTTCTATATTTTCTTAATGATCACCGTTATTACCTGCTCGGTTATTGCCACAAAATTAATGACCAGTGGGTTTAACAGTCGATCAATCTCACTATTTAACCTGTATTTCTATTTAGGAATGGCGGGCTTTTCGTGGTTATGGATACAGAATATTTTTGAGCTCACACCTGACTTTCGCTCAGGTGTCGCCATGTACGTGCTCTCTATTATGTTGCTTCAGTTAGCTATTTTTAATTACGACGAAAAGTCTCGCTTCAACCTGCAAGTAATAGCCTTTAGTCTCGTATGCGCCGTGTTTATATTTTTTATGAAAACCATAAACCAATTAGCTATCGCGCAGCTAAGTTATACATTTATAACTCTGCCCGTTCTTATTTATGTCAGTTTCAAACGCGCCATACTAAAAAGTAATATAGGCAATGGGGTACTCGCCACTGCCCTGTGTATTTTATTGATCATCGCAATAAGCCAATTAGCCATTGTAGTCTCTGGGAACCTAACTGTTGCGGTGCTTTATTCGCTAACGGTTGTTGGGCATGCCACTGTGTTTGTGATGATAGGACTAGGCCTCATAACAACGTTACTTATCGACGAGAAAAAACGTTACTTAGACCTTTCTTTAAAAGATCCCCTCACCAATTTATACAACCGCCGAGGGTTACAGTTTATACTTGAACAACAGCGTTTATTAACCTCAAAACACAACTCAAAACTGTATGCCAGTGTGGTAGATATAGACTACTTTAAACGTATCAATGATAGTTATGGCCATGAAGGGGGAGATCTCGTACTTGAAGTATTCTCTGAACTGTTAAATCACCATTTAGCCAAACAAGACTTATGTTGTCGTTTGGGCGGAGAGGAATTCCTCATTTTGAGTTTTGAGCCCAGCGAAAATGCAGCCCAACAAAAGCTAGAGACGCTTCGGACTATTGTTGAAACCAGCGAAATTGTTTTTCATGAAAATAACATCACACTCACTGCCAGTTTTGGACTAACCCGTTGGCAACAAGATGACACATTCGATAACCTAATTAACCGAGCAGATAAAGCGCTCTACTCGGCTAAAAATAAGGGCAGAAACCGGGTTGAAATAAACCTTTAAAGCATGGCTTTTAAAGTCATATCTTTATCAATAAAGTGATGCTTAAGTGCCGCTAAGATATGTAACGACAGCGCGGCTGATAATAAATAACCACACAAAATGTGAACTTGCCATCCTGCCTCACTTAACCAAGCAATAGAGGCAACCGCCTCGCCTGCCTCATTGTAGTTACTAGCAATGAGTTGCCACGAAAACAAGCCAATACCAAAGCCGCCAAACCCACTATAAAATGCGCCAGAAACAAGCATGATAGCTAATAAAGTTAACAGCCCCCAATGATAAACATGCAACCATTTGGTAAGGTGATTTTGCACAGCTGATTGAAACGGATTTCGTATTCGATAGATAATTCTGGCTACCCATAGCATCGCAATCATAACCGCTATCGACTTATGCCAGTGGTATAAGCTGAAATCGGTAACCCAGGTCATGTAGTAACCCATTACAATCACAGTCAAAACCAATAGCGCACTCAACCAGTGCAAGAACTTATGCGTAGTTTGCTTGGTGTTTTTCATTTAATTAATCCTTAAACAATGATTTTCATGTGTTCAAGAATAATGATTAACCTTATGATTTATATAGAACTGTGACGAAATCACCTATTTTGTGATGAATGAATCTTCGACACTGAGCAAATCAGATACACGGGCTTTAAACGACTTACTCACTGGCACACTAAAACCTGCAGCCATCGTCAATTTTCGCTTATTGAGCGCTAGATTAAAATCAGCAATCTGGGCAACATTAACAATATAACTACGGTGTACTTGGCAAAATGTGTCAGGCGGTAGTTCAGAATATAGGTGTTTAATGGTATCTCGCTTTAAGTAACGATTCTCAACGGTCTGTATCTCTAAGTAATTACCTGCTGACTTTATAAAAACCACTGACGCTAACGGCAGCTTTTTAGCGACCCCTTTATGGTTCACTTCAATATAATCAGTCTTTTCAAGATGCTCAGAGTGTTCAGGTAGGACCGTCGCAGGTGTTGACTCTGCTTGTACAGTGAAAACATGCCACAGTATTAATACTAGAGTGCTCGCAATGAAGTATTTTGGAAAAAGCTGAGTAACCGAGGCTGCGAGCGCATAACCATAAAAATCAAAATCTATTAAAATACGTAAGCTAATGATCAATGAGATGCTCATCAATAACATCGTAGGATAAAAGTAAATTCTACTTTTAACGCGCGCTTTTAAATTAAAAAATGCAACAACCCCTATGCTAAGCACACATAAGCTTCCCCACTCTTTTAACCAAAATAATTGTGAATCAAAAAATTGGTAATGACCGCCACCAATATAGTGACGCCAAAAAAAGCAATAGGCATTGAATAACAGAAAAAAAGCAAACCACGCACCTGCTGCGCGCTGCCAAGGCTCAGTGAGATGCCGCCATAATTTATTTATTGCCATAACTTTCTCCTTTTAAGCTCTAAGAAAGTAGCAAATATACAGCCGTGTTAAAAAGTACTTTTAGTTATATTTAAAAAGCAATGAAAGTAACAATGGCAGGCTGTCACTGCTGATCTAAAAAATTTCATCAATCAATAAAACTTTGATCTGAACAAAGTGTATTCAGCCCAATTAAAGCTAAACTTATACCTTATTAATTACTTTGTAGGGAATAAACCATGACACACCTCGTCGCCGACTTAATGACTCCAGACCCATTTGCGATTAGTGCGCACAACACCTTGCATGATGCCCACAATTTAATGAAAGAAAAAAACATCCGCCACATTCCCGTTATTAACGAGCACGGTGGCTTAGTAGGCATGCTCACGCAGAAAATAATGATTGCCCAAGTAATGAACATTATGGCCAACTTTAGCGCCAGCGCACTCGAGCGAAAAGAAAAGCAAACCAAAGTAGCCGATATCATGGCAACCGATTTCACCAGTATTTCTGCAAAGCAGCCACTGCATGAGGTGGCTAAATTCTTTGTCGAGAATCGTCATGGTTGTATGCCCGTTGTCGACGAAGACAATAACCTAGTAGGTATTTTAACCTCGTCTGACTTTGTTCGTTTAGCAGCTGCATTGTTATCTTGATATATAAACGAGTAATTATTTCTTCCACTGCACACTGAATTTTTTACATTCAGTGTGCAGAGTTTTCATAATAAGCTAAACCCACATACCTCACGGCACACATCAAAATAAAAAACAAACAAATAAAAACAACAACTTATAAACATCATTAATTTTGGTACAACGCTTGCTCCTCTTTAAATAACTTCGCTTTCTGGTCATTACAGAAAGCATCATGGAACAACTTTTTAAAGAAACTCGGAGGAGTAATGAGTAACACATCATCGAAAGTCGCAGAATTCACAGCACCCGGTGTTAATAACCAATCAGCCGCTGACACGATTGCTATTTTAGACCAACGTATGGTCGCTTTAATCGATTTACACCTCACTTTAAAACACATTCATTGGAATGTAGTCGGCCCTAACTTTATTGGTGTGCACGAAATGCTTGATCCACAAGTAAGTGCCGTACAAGAAATGACCGACACTATCGCAGAGCGTATTGCAACTATGGGTGGCGTGCCCGTAGGCACACCGCAATCGATTGTCGACCGTCGTAATTGGAAAGATTATTCAATTGGCAAAGGGCTCGTAACCGACCACTTGTCAGCCCTTGATAAAGTGTATAACGGGGTGAATAAAGATCACCGCCAAGCCATTGAAAAGTTAGCCGAGCTTGACCCAGTTTCTGAAGATATGATCACAGGTCAATTAGCAGACTTAGAGCAATTTCAGTGGTTTGTTCGTGCGCACATCGAATCGTCAACGGGCGAACTGAAAAGTTAAACCCTCCCTTCTATCCGAAGACCCCTTGCCCAGCATCTGCTGGGCTTTTTTATTTTTTAAAACAACGTTATAACCAGCCTTTGTGTTTAAAAAATAAATAAGGGGCAAAACCCGACAACAACATCACGCCAATCGCGAACGGGTATCCCCATGCCCAGTTAAGCTCAGGCATAGAGTTAAAGTTCATACCATAAATACTGGCAACCACGGTGGGAGGTAAAAACACCACTGAGGCGATTGAGAAAGTCTTAATTATTTGGTTTTGCTCGATATTAATAAAGCCCTGAGTCGAATCCATTAAAAAGTTCACCTTATCAAACAAAAAGGTGCAGTGAGACATCAAGGTATCGATATCGAGGACAATTTCGCGCAGAGACTCGCGGTCTTCGCTGGGCGCTCCCAAATTACGCAGTAAAAAAGAAATGTTGCGACGCGTATCCATTAAACATAAACGTACTTTACCGTTGTTGTCCTCAAGGCGAGAAATTCGGCTCACTGCTTCCTCAAGATCTGAGTCATCCTCTTCGAGCACATACGCACTGAGTTTTTCGAGTTGATGATGCATATCTTCAAGCATATCTGCATGGTTTTCGACCTTTTGATCGAATAAAGTCACGAGTAATTGCTTTGGGTTATCGCACGCAACTTGCCCTTTGCGAGCACGTAAACGCAATAAACGAAAATCGGCTAATTCATCATCGCGAATCGTTAGTAAGCAGTTATCTTGCAGTAAACATGCGACCGTCACCGTATTAAAACGCCCTTCGTTAGGCGACATAAACAATGCATGCACATGCAAGCCTTCGTGGTCGATAAAACACCGCGATGATGCTTCAATTTCGTCTACATCATCCGCCGCAGGAAGCGTAATATTTAATGTGCTTGCAAGTGCTTGGCGCTCTTCTTCACTTGGATTAATGGTGTCTATCCAATGCGCATTTTTAATAGCGGTTGCTAAAGGTGTATCGGGGGCTGGCTCAGTTTCGGTGATCACACCTTGGTTAATAGAAAAAAATCGTAACATACGCCCTGCCCTAATTAATCAAATTACTGAAATACTATAGTTGTTCGTCATAATGAACAATGCTCAATTTGTTAAGGCTAAAAAAAAGCCCCAACAAAGGGGCTTTAAACTTTATAATGGCAGTATTGCTATGCACCGAGCTGTTGCATTTGTTCTACTTCATTTTTATTTGCACTGACAAAGTCTTCAATATTATCGACGCCGTTCACTGTGTTATTTTATAAAAAGCGAATATCCTAATGGTATATTGAGCCAGTAAAAGCTGGCATTAACAAAACTTGTCAGTATAAAGCTTAATAGCTACTTGATTGCATCGCAGGAAGTAAAATAGCTGCCACGATACCCAGTATAAATAAGCCACCAACAATCAGTACACCCCAAAATGACCATTGTTTTTGCACACGTTGGAAATGCTCAACACTGTCCCATCGTTTGTTTTGCCACGCCATCTCTCGGCCTTTAAAGCCCAAGTAAATAGACACAATAAAACCAATATAAGGAACTAAAGCTAATAGGCCTATCCACGTACTGTTGCCAATTGCCCAAATCCAGCTTAAAAAGAACGCTCCCCAACTAAACCCCTTTACGCCTTCTGGTAACTCGCCCACCTTACCTTGTCCTGAGTTATTCTCTGTGGGAATTTCAAGGCTTGCTTCAGGTGGTGTGTAATTATCTGTCATATGATTATCCTTATTTTAAGACAACTTATAGTAAAACTAATCGGCACTTTAATTTATAGTAATGATGATATTTTAAGCAAGCAAAAGTCGACTTAAATTAATAGCGACGTGGTGTGTTTTGTACCATTTATCTGATTCTCTGTGCTTTACTTAGAAGCATTGGCGAATCAATCGTGCCTTGAAAAAAGCTCGTAGAAAATATCCATCAACAGTTTCTTAGCAAGGTTTTTCAGCGTCGCAGTGCTCCCTAGTAAGTGGAGCACTCTAACCGCCCCTACTTAAGCCCACTTAAAAATTAAGTTAATAATGAACGTAATTGTTTGAACCGTATTTAGATACAGAATACAATTGTTATGATGTAACATAACAAAGAGAAAGTAATGAAATTTAAAATCTCCCTTTTATGCTTAGGTATCTCTTCATCTATGCACGCAAATGAAATCGAACACATAGAGATAAAAAGCGACATAAAAGACTATTCCCCCATAAACCAGGTTGCTGTAGGTAAGTCTGTATTGTCTGGTGATCTTTTAGAGCAACAAAAAGCAACAACATTGGGTGATACGCTTTCACAAATACCCAGTGTTAGTGCCAGTTTTTTCGGCTCTTCGGCAAGTCGGCCACAAATTCGTGGGCAAGGAGGCCAACGAGTACTGATCACCAGTAATGGCATGCCTATTCGTGATATGTCAGCGGTGAGCGACGATCAACTCATACCTATTGAGCCTTTTTTTGCAGAATCGATCACGGTACTTAAAGGCGCTCGTGCAACAATTCCTTTTAGTGGTGAAGCCATGGCTGGGATTGTTGATATAAATGATGGCCGTATTCCCTTACAACAAGGTATTGAAAAAGAAGACAAACTTGAAATTCAAACGGGCTACAATGCCCCGTCCTCTGTGCTTGGCACCGCAAGCGGTCAAGAACACGACTTTGCGTATAACGTTAACCTTCTTTATCGCGAGCAGAGTGATTATAAAGTTCCTCATACTAGCAAAGCAGCAGACTGCTCAAATTGGGACTCGTTGGTTTTAAATAGCCAACAGGTAAGCCAATGCCAAGTTTCTTTGGCAAGACCAACATGGGAGCATGATGGCACTCAGTTTGTTGATGTCACCCCTATTGAGCAGCAAATAATTACTCATCAACTCGCTAACTCTAAAAATAAAGTAGTCAATTCAAGTTATTACCAAACAAACTTAACTTTTGGTGGCAGTCAGCGATTTGACGATGAGCAGTTATTTGGTATGTCTGTGAATTACAACTCCGCAAATAGGGCAATACCGGGGTTTGTTCACATAGCCCGTCCAGCAGTGCATTCACACGATGCACAACAGACTGAACAGTCGGGAAATATTCGTATTTACTCATCTCAATATCGTATTGATGCACTTTACCAAAAACATTTTTCAGCTAATCCATACTTAAATGAGTTCAATATAAAAGCGGTGTACTCAAAACAGCTAGACGACGAAAATCTCGACGAGAGCAGCGTGAACACATTCGTTTTAAAAAACTGGCAACTTAGTCCAACGTTAAATTATCAATTTACAGAACAATTCGCTGGTACATTCGGACTCGTTGTCGATAGAAGTGAAAAACAAGGCAGTGGCAAAAACAATTACCTACCCGACATTAACGCTAAACGCCAAGGTGCATACATACTGCAAGATGCAGCAATTGGGCCTGTTTCGTTGCAAATTGGAGCACGCTACGAAAAAGTCAATTACACGCCAACTATTAACGACCACTATCAGCCCGGACGAGGTCAAGGAGCAGCCATAAAAGATAATGAGTTTGAGCTGTTTAATCATTCATTGTCTGCAAATTGGGATATTTCTTCGTTTTGGTATGTCGATGCAAGTACGACCCATGCCGAGCGCGCCCCCGGTATCAATGAACTGTATGCAAGTAACCCACATTATGCACTGTTAATTGAAGAGCAAGGTAATTCAAGCCTCGAAAAAGAAGTGAATAAAGCGCACGAAATTGGCACAGGTTTTCACTTCGACAACCTAAGCCTGACTGCGAGTTGGTACAAAAATAACTACGATAATTATATTTACCTAGGCAGCACAGGAGTATACAGAGGAGGTGTGTATGTTAAAGAATGGCGTCAAGCAGATACCTTAAATAAAGGCTTCGAAGTTGAGCTCAACTATACACTCAACACGCAAAATTTAGGCGATTTCACCTTTACTGCGTATGCTGACGAAACAAAAAACACACCGGTATATCAATTTGACGGAAGCTATGACCCATTTACACCAGAGGCTTTTTTTAACCCTGATGAAGCCCAAGAGGCAGAGTATTTTCGCCGTCGACTCGAAGGAGATAGCATTCCTCGCACGCCTGCCGACAGCTATGGCGCAGCAATTCATTGGCAATTTGAAAATATAAAAACCACGATTGATTACCAACACAGCAAAGCGCAAGAGCAGCTTGCAAAGTTTGAACACGCATCACCAAGCTACTACAGTATGGGCATGAACATGCGTTACGCAAATTCACTTTTGGGATTTGATAATGAGCTGTTTATAACTATAGACAACCTAACAAACCAAGAAATACGCCCACATCAAAGCTATTTACGATATTTAGCCCCGCAGCCAGGTCGCAGTATTGCCCTCGGTATACGCACCGCACTATAACAAAAAAGGGCCACGTATTTACACGTGGCCCTTATAAATTCGATTCAGAAACAATCTATTCAGCGATTATAGTCTCACTGTATTTGTGCTATTTCGTTGAATATCACGAATGCCATCTCGGCCTTCTTTTTCCATTGCTGCAATTTGTTCTGGAGTACGACAAACACGCTTAGGTATATTGCTACCCGTTGGCTTTTCCATTTTACAAATTAAACCATCATTACTTGCTTGTTCATCACTTGAACTCGCACAACCGGTCATTAACACGGCTAAAAGAGCAACACTTAAAAACTTCATATACTTCCCTTTTTTTAATTAATTTAGCGCTCGATAAGAACATATTATTATACTACAGGCATAAAAGCACAACATTATAGGTACAAAACCCGTTTTTAATGCGGTTTTTTCACGCCATATCGCACCATATCTTTACCATTCTCGTATACGTCATGACTAACATACCGACCCAGTAATAGTTGATGATTATCATCAAGAACAGCGACAAATGGGCGACCATCACTGTTATTTGTAGCCAAGGCGACCCCTGCTACATTTTCAAGGCCTAAGCCACCATTTTCGACAAGACGTAAAAATGTCTCTAATTCATCTAATGTTTCGATTACATCATTATCATTAATCATCTTAAACACTCAGTGATTGCTAATAAAGCTAGCATAACAGGATTAAAAATCGGGTGCGAATGACTGTAGACAAATAACATTCAAACATGTCGTTTTTTTGCAATATTTAAATCTATGCGTTTTCTAAACTGGCCCTAAATTGTTATTTAAGGAACCGTTATGAAACGTGCTAATTATCTTTCTTCATGCCCCGTGCTTATAAAGCACCTTATTAACCAAGAATCATTAATTAAAAATGCTGCCGAAGCGACTTTCGGCTTAACAATATGGGAGCTAATAAAACTGAGGGTATCGCAGCTTAATCAATGTGCTTTTTGTATTGCAATGCATACTAAACAAGCACGCGAGTATGGCGAATTACCTAATCGCATTATTGGTTTAAGTGCTTGGCAAGACATGCCGCTTTATACTGAGCATGAGCGCCTTGCGTTAAAACTGTGCGAAAAATTGACACAAGCACAACCAATTGATGATACTTTCTATCAAACACTGACTGACGCATTTTCAGCGCAAGGGCTTGTTGCATTAACGGTTGCCATTAATGCAATTAATAGCTGGAATCGTATAGTGAAAACATTTAAACCTGATGTCGAGTTTAATGAATAATCATTTAACACTTGAGCTAATGACGCCACAAGGTGACATAGCCGAAATTATTCAAGCTATCTGGTGTGCTTCGGCGCATTCAGAGGGTGAACAATGGCTCGCGTGCGATGGGGCAACTGGGGTTATTTTTCCTGTGGCTGGTGAGCTTTTTCTTGATGATCAGCCAGTCGCCCCACCCTATGCTTTTCAGCAAACATCGACACATGCATCAAAATTGAGTTTTTCAAAAGAGGCACGATTTTGCGGCATACGTTTTAATCCCACAGTACTGCCGCAGCTGCACGCCACAACACATTCTTTAGTTAACGTTGAGTCACTCAATACAATAGCAACAGGCCTTAAAAAAGACGCAAGCCTTAGTGCTTTTGTGGCTCTTTTAAGCGAGTACTTAACCCTACCCAAAGTGATTAATCGCGGAACTGAGCACTCTAAGCACTTAATTCGTAACCTAATTAATTTAACCCCACTCGAAACCGCCTATCAGCGAGCACCACTCAGTCAAAGACAACTTGAACGACAAGTTAAAAACCAGTGCGGAGTAACACCTAAGTATTTTGAACGCATTTATCGCGTAAAAATGGCCAAACAAGCCATAAAAGATCAGCCTTCTATGAGTTTTGCCGAGATAGCGCAAGCGTATGGCTTTACCGATCAGCCGCATTTTATTAAAGAGTTCAAAGCAATTATGCACATTACACCTGCTAAGTACCGAAGGCTGCTTTCAGACTCACAGAGTAAACAAACAAAACTGATCCTAAGATAGTGGCACACACGCTTTTTTGTCTGAATGTAGGCAATAGCGACACTGAACGATTTTATTTGCGCTGGGCTTTTATCCATAGGATAGTTAACTTAGTCTAAAAACTTGCTGTAACTTAACAGGATAACTATGAAAAACGTTTTACTTGCTACCAGCCTTATTGCCTCATCATTTACTGCGTTTGCAGCAGAGCTAACTGTTGAAGAGGTTCGTATCGAAAAAGCGACAAAAGCCATGCCAACAGTGTTAGCTGCTTTTTCAAAAGAGGTCGCGCAATTTGAAAAAGACTGGCAGGCGGTGTCGAGCTACCAGCAAGCAAGTGATCTTATCGATGATTATTCAAAACAACTTTGGCGCAATGCAAAAGCACGTATCAGCAAAACAAATAGCTTTGATGACCGCGAACTATATTGGGCACGCCTCCTTTCAAGCAAAGTGATGCGTACCAGCAAACCACAGTTTGCCATCACAGACAGCGAACAAACCGCATTATTAATCATGCTTGAAAATGGCAGCCGTGGTCGCACCGATCTTGATTACAGCAAAAAAACCGACAAAAAGATCTTAATTACCGGCTTTGATCCCTTTTTACTTGATAAAAACATTAACCAAAGTAACCCATCGGGTGTGGCAGCGCTTTTGTTAGATGGTCAAGTAATTAGCTATCAAGGTATTAGTGCCGAAATAAACACGGTAATGGTGCCGGTACGCTATGAAGACTTTGATCAAGGTATTATTGAATCATTACTTGCGCCGTATTATGCGCTGAATAATGTTGATATGATTGCTACGATCAGCATGGGCAGTAAAGATTTTGATCTTGAACGCTTTCCGGGTAAACGCCGTAGCGTCACTGCGCCAGACAATGCGAATATAGTGTATGGCGGTACTGCAACTGCACCAAAAATATCACGCCTTCACGACCGCCCATTGCCGGGTAATGAATTTGTGACTTTCAGCCTACCTGTAGAGCATATGCAAAAAGCGAAAGGCCCATTCACAATCAACGACAATCATAAAGTGGTCACTCTTGAAAAAGCATTTGAACCACAATCACTGAAAGAGCTTGAAGGTGCAATTGCGGTTAAAGGTGGCGGTGGTGGCTACCTATCAAACGAAATTTCGTACCGGAGTATTCGCCTACGCGATGAGCTTAATTCAGACATTCCAACGGGTCATATTCATACGCCACGTATTGCACAATTTGAGCCCGAAACAGAAGCCAAAATCGTTGCACAAATAAAAGCCATGCTTGAACAGAGCTTAGTCGCACTGTAATAAACTTGCTCAACGCATGTTAAAAACATTCGCTGAGCAATAAAACGGGCTCTTAATCTATTGAGGGCCCGTTCCTCCATCTACTTGGCTACCCAAAGTATTTGCACTGTCTAATCGATATGGGTAAAGCTGCACATCACTAAAGACCGTTGCACCACTATCACGATATTGATCTGTTGCTGAACGTCCTGTGTAAATGTTTCCTGAGGCACTAAAATATCCAGAACCTTGATTCCAATGAGGCTTTGCTGAGTTTTCAAAATAATTGTTCTCAACAAGTACTTCGGCGCCATCACTCGCACTTATTGCAAAATAAGTAATGTTTTTCCAGTAATTATTAAACATATGAACGCGTGAATTATAGCCATCTATTTTAGGGTTTCGCCCTGCTGCTGTATCCCAAAAATTGTGATGAGCAGTCACCTGAGAGTTTCTGAATAAATGAGTGTACCAATGCTGATTAGCGCAAACTTGGGTGTTTTTATAATTATATTACAGCAATAAATATTATAAAATTAGCGACTTAACACACAACAATTTCGGCCTTGGGCTTTTGCCTGGTATAGCGCTTCATCAGCCTGCTTAAACAGTGTATTTGAGTCAAACTGCTGTGATACAGGTTTACTAGCAATGCCAATCGATAATGTTACACATTTAACGTCCTTTCGCCCCTCATGCACAATGGCAGCAGACTCTATTGCTTTACGAAGTGTTTCAGCGACAGCGAGTGCTGCTTGCGCATCAGTGTTACTAAGCACAATAACAAACTCTTCGCCGCCATAACGTGCAACAAAGTCAGTTCCTCGTTTTGTAAATGCTTTTAGAACTTGAGCCACTTTACAAAGCGCTTTATCACCTTGGTCATGGCCGTAATAATCATTATAAAGTTTAAAGTGATCGATATCAGCAACGATCAACGACACGTTTTCGTTTATATTCTCAGGGTCATTCGCAAGCGTTTCTAAGTGAGTATCCAGCGCACGACGATTTGCCAAGCTTGTCATCGCATCGGTGTTGCTTATATGCCTTAACTTTTCGTGTCGCTCTATAATTTCTGCTCGCTGAGTTTCAATTAGCATAAATAGCTCATTCATCCCCCGACCTAACTGATGAAGCTCATTGTCGCCTTTATATTCTGCGCGCACAGTGAAATCTTTATGATTAAGCGCACTGCTCACCGACACAAACATTTCTGACAATGGCCGCAGTAACTGCTGATTAATATATAAATAAAACAACATAAATACCGAGCCCGATATAAGCAGCCCCGTGATCAAAGAACTGTCAAATAAACTTCTATCATAGGTGCGTTCACGCATTGGAATAGACAAAACAAATAGCAAGTTAGCGTGTTTATCTTGCACTCCTATATAAAGCTTTTTGTCATGCTCTATCGGCGTATTAACGGTATTTTCATGGCCAAAAAACGACGTGATGTACGCATTTAAAGCCTGTGCTTTTTCACCTTGGTAATACGTAATATCGTCAGCTAAGCCAGGGGTGAGGTTTTCAATAAATTCTTTATCAATAAAGCTCCACAATAATAGCGTACCAACAGGAGAACCTGTTCCATCTGATTTAGTCACGTTATAAGCAACCGTCACTGCAGGTAACTCATTAATTTTTAAAAAGTGAATTTTAGAGGTCATGGCTTTTGAATCTGCGATGATCTCTTCAGGTAAAATAATTAAATCATTGTCTAAAAGGTGCTGGGGTACTTCGAGTATGTCTGGTGAGTAAGGTTGATAATTATTATCAAAGCTTCCTCCGCCAATGATCGTCGCGTTGGTGTCGTAAAGATACCAGCCATTAACGTCTAAACGCTCAAGTGCATCCGCTATTACATAATCATTGTTGAACCACGCTGTACGGCGGTTTTTGGCTGCATCGTACATGCTATCCCATGCTGCACTATCGAATACCATTTTCGATAACGCATCTATTTGCTGTTGAAGCTGAGATTCAACTCGCTGGATGTCTATCCGATCATTTTGTTTAGCCATCGTTTCAAAGGTAGGCAATATCCAAAAATGCCGAATAATCGTTTGCGCACTAAGAATAGCGATGCAGGCTGCTGTAAAAGCCAGTAATAATTGCTTTCTGAGTTTTGTGCCTATCACCATAAAATAGTATGCCAAATTGTAAAAAACGAAATTAGTATTAAAAAGTATAACGCTGTTTCATGTGTTTGCTTATCAAGTTGCAATAAATCAGTAAATTAAACGAGTTCAAACCATCAAGGTTTGACCTTAAAAAGGGAACGTAACAATTGAAACTAGGTAATCAATCGTGGAGTTTTTTGGCCTTAAACATACAAAAACAATCGTCGAAAAGCTGTTAATACACGGCAATAGACGTAGTTAAATGCACTGAAAAAGGCGTCGTTAAATGCACTAAAAAGCCCTGTATGAGTACCTTGTATGAGTACCTTGTATGAGTACCTTGTATGAGTAACTTGTATGAGTACCTTGTATGAGTAACTTGTATGAGTGCCTTGTATGAGTGCCATTTGGGTGAACTCTTGGGGGGTATTTTTTAATGAATACACACGTTTGCATTAAATAATTGCAAAAAAATCAACAAAAATAAAAGGAGGAAAAACTCACTCATCTACTCAGCAAGCTCAGGTAAACTTGAATTTTGCACCTTATCATTTTGTTTTCTAAACTCGTTTGGGATCACGCCCACGATGCTTTTGAACACACGATTAAACGTAGCCAAAGAAGAAAAACCACTTTCCAATGCAATACTCAAAATGCTCCAGTGCCGTACTTCATCTTTTAGTAATAAGGCCTGAGCATGCTTAACCCGATACTGATTTATAAATAAATTAAAGTTAGCTACTTTGTAATAATGTCGAATTGCGCGACTTATTTTGTACTCTGGCACTGAAAGGGCTTGCGCAAGATCTGAAATTTTTAAGTTACTTTGTAGGTATAATTGCTGCTCATTAATCAATTGGTTTATCCCTTTAATGAGCTTTGGTGATATATCCATTTGCTCAAATGGCTCATCAACTTTAGCACGATTCACTTCATCGCTTGTTTCGCTTTCAATTTGATTACTGCAATGCGTTTTATCTCTACTTTGTAAAACCATGACAACCTGCATTGCTAACACAATTAATAAGGCAGAAGAAGTAATGATAAACGGCTCGTATGCTTGGATATCGGCTTCACTAAACAGGAATTTAGGCAGAATGCTGGCATTAAAAACCGCAAAAGCGTAACTACTAGCAAAAATAATTGCCTGTAATTTTTGGCTTTCATTTTTTTGTTTATAGCCCCTCAATGCTTCCCAAAATGACAGCACAAGAATACTGGATGACAGTAAAACTGTTATTTCATTCATGCCTTGCTTTAAACGCCACATTTGCTGGCTATCGGGGAAAGGTAAAGCGTCGATACTGACTAAGTAATGCCACGTTTGGTTGAACATAATCAGCCCTGCAATAGACACTGCAACTGCAATATGAACACCTGATATAGGCTTACTTTTACGAAATAATGTTCGTGATACTAGCCAAGAAACATTACACGTTGCACACGTAAATAATCCAATTAAATAGTGATAGACGCCAATCGTAGGAGCGCTGAGCTTTTGCACCCCCACCATACACAGCGAGCCGCAAAATATTGCAAATAAATAATGAATAAGCTGCTTATCGCTTTTTAATGCATTAACCAGCATGAGCACCATACAAACAATCACAAGGAAGTAATTGGAGGAATTATTTTGCATAGCCGTTTATGCCTTTATAAAGAGTGTGCTTATTCAATTATCGAGCGTTACACGTATCTTACAAACTAACTTTCATCTTAGCAAAAAGACTTTGTTAGTGAATGTGTCTAATTAATTCAACACACAGGCAAAAATTAACACGATTTCATTGCTCAAATTTCGAATTTGAGAAGAAATTAAGCTGCAGCCCTTTATATTTGAGGCCTTATAAAAGTGAAATGGAAAGAGACATGGCTCCCCATACAACAACACACACACCTATTAACCTACTCGAAACAAGTAAAAAGCTCTGGTTTATTTGCTTACTCCTTGCACAAGTCTGCTTTGTGACTTACCTGATCCTCGGTTATGCAGTAACAGGTATTATTCATGGTTTATCACAGTGGACTCGCCTGAATAATACAGCGTACATAGCAAATGATATGACCGGTAACGTCATGTACGCTGCTCATGTTTTACTGGCTGTTATTATGATCATCGGCGGGAGCTTGCAATTAATCCCCACATTAAGAGCAAAATATAAAACATTTCACCGCTATAATGGCTATGTGTTTGTTATATTGGCATGTTGTATTTCACTCGCAGGATTGTACTTAATTATAGTAAGGGGAACTGTTGGTAATACACTGATGCATGCGCTCACCATGTTTGGAGGCTTATTGGTCATTGTATCGAGCATATTTGCAGTAAAAACGGCTAGAGCGCGTAATATCCATGCTCATCAAATATGGGCTATTCGTTTATACCTTGCTGCTAATGGCGTGTTATTTTTTAGGCTGATGATTTTTGCATGGTTTATCGTATTTGGTTCACTGGGAATAGATACCGCCACTTTCACCGGACCGACGGTCATCTTTATTAGTTTATGCTCCTACGTGTTCCCTATTTTAATTGCCGAGTTAGTGAGATATGCAGCTAAAAAAACCTCACATACATTAATAACACTCACTTGTGCCTGCTTAATGTTACTGATATCTGCGATATTTTTGACCGGTTTATTCGGCGTAGTCCTTGCAAGCTGGTATCCCGCTATCGTTGCTTAATATAAATACAACAAAGCCACCTAATTAGGTGGCTTTGAATTTAGCGTAATGCTCATTAATACAACGCAAATAACGGTCTGCCATTTTCGTCATAGTTAACTTCCATAACACGCGCATGTCGATTTGGATCATAGAGTGGATCTTTAACAATCTCTTCAAGCGGACGCGTGTCGGTTTTTGGCACAACACTTGGTTCACCCACTGCGTGTTCGTAATCACGAGCATGGTAAATACACAGAGGTGTTTTATCGTCTTCGGCCACCGTAAAACAGTTATGACCCGGACCAAATATTCTCTTTTCAACACTTGTCTCAAGCACCGGCATACGCGTTTTTGTCCATGAATTGCGGTCTAACAGATCGCTGTTTTCATCGGCTTCCATGTAACCCATGCAGTAGCATGCACCTGTTGCACTTGCAGAAAAAGCAATGAAGATTTTACCGTTATTTTTAAGTACGGCAGGACCTTCGTTAACCCAAAAATCAACACGCTCCCAATCATAGTCAGGCGTGGTCAGCATAAACTGTGTTGTTTTTAGTTTTATTGGCGATTCCATTTCCGCTAAATACAAGTTTGATGCAGCAAATTGACCACCCGTTTTTTCTGCCCAACAAAAATAACGCTTGCCGTTGTTTTCAAAAATTGTGGCATCTAATGAAAAATCGGTAAATGACTTATCGTCGCCATCGGCTGCTTGCATCATACCTAGCTCAACCCATTCATCATTTAATGGATCTTGGCCTTTACATTCAAGAACATAAGGACGTAATGCCCAAATATCGTCTTCTTGGCTGGCTGCAAAATAGATATACCATTTACCATCAAGATAATGGATTTCAGGTGCCCAAATATGACGGCTCATAGGGCCGCTGTCGTGCTTGAACCAAATATCAAACGTTTCTGCGTCTTTTAACCCTTCAAGAGTCTGTGATTTTCTAAGTTCAATACGGTCGTAGGTTGGTACAGAGCCAGTAAAATAATAAAAACCATCATTGTGCTTATGTACAAACGGGTCGGCACGCTGCTCGACTAACGGGCTATTTGTTTTTAATGTCATCTTGAAACCTGATCGTTAAATTTAATTTGTATTATTTTATTACTTTTAAGTAAGAAAACAAATATAACATCATTTTTAACAAACAGTGAAAAGAATTGTCGATAAGCGACCGACCTCATAAATGATACAAGCATGACCGACTCTCGACTCTGCGCCCACCTTAAACGACATAAATAGCATAGTAACTTCTTTGCTGAATAAGTAACAAACCATTAGTCGCACTTATTCTGAAAACGAATTAATCCTGCAAAATATTGTTGGCCTCGTTAAAGCTTAGGTATAATCTCTTTTTCGACTGAATTTTGGTTTTTAAATGAAAAAGCTTTCTAAAGTACAACAAAAACAACAAGCGCTTGTATTAAACGTTGCCGATGCCCTTGAAATTCAAGGCCGCGCAGAGCTTGAAGGTATGGTGCAATGCTGGTTTGATGTTGAATATCACTTATTTCCTGGCTCATTATTGCTTTGTTTTCAGTTCGAAAACCAACAAACACTCGATGCTGCAACCCCAGAATTATTAACGTGGCAAAAGCGCCTAAGTGGCGCAATGCTAAAAAAAGGCGTGATTTTAAAAGACATGCGCAGGCACTTAGTATTTACCCTAAAAGGGCCTGATGATTAATCGTTAAAATATAATACCGGTTACAAGGGGCAAGCCTATTAGTCCTTGTAAGCAGAGTAAATTCACGCCTACGATTAAATAGCAACGTGTTGCAATAATCGTAGGCGTAACTTTAGCCGTAAAGGGCTTAGCTTAGCGCCAACCTCGTTAAAAGGTATATTTTAAGCTTAATTTATAATTTATTGGCTCGCCTGGCTGAGTCCAAATAGCAGAATAAGAGTTGGCGTAATATTTTTTATCCAATAAGTTATTTACATTAAATTGTATGCTTACATCATTGTTCACATGATATTTTGCAAACATATTTACTAAAGTGTAAGAAGGTAAATAATAAGTAGGATCAATGGTTTCACCTAGCCTTTCACCAACATATTGTACAGCGAGTCCAACCGTTGCATTTAAATCGACTAGGTCGTTTAAATCTCTTTTTATTTGAGCATTAGCACTGTGTTTAGGAATATTAAGTAACGGACTCCCCTTTGGCAGTTTTACCCACCAATCAGGATTAACAGTGTCATTTGCTGTTTTGGCATCTGTGTAGGTATAGGCAAAATCGAATGACATACTGTCTGTCATGTCACCATGTAAATCAAGCTCAATGCCATCACTTGTCACTTCACCTAACGCCGTTGATACACCTGCTTGCAAGTCTGTTGTTAACATGTTGCTTTTTTCAGCACTAAATACTGTAAAACTACCACTGACACTATCGGTATTAAACTTGATACCGGCCTCGAAAGAAGCGGTTTCTTCAGGCTCAAATGCATCGCCGTTACTATCGTAACCACTGTTGGGTCTGAAGCCTTCAGAATAACTCGTGTAGTACTGCAGGTTGTCTGAGTGGGCATACACTAAACCTACACGCGGGCTAAATGTACTTTGATCACTTTTAGACTGCTTTAGATTAATATGATTATCTATTTGCTGATCAAACCAATCAAAACGACCACCTACTTGTACTTTCCATTGCTCACTGACATCTATTTGATCTTGAATATAAACCCCATAGCTATGCTGTACTTCAGTGCTGTTATATAAAAGTGACCCTTCTGGCGCTGTTTTTCCATACACAGGGTTGTACATGTTAATGGCATAACGGGTATCTTCCAGTGTAGGACGGTATCGATACCACAGTTTATCAAAGTCGAACTTGCTGGCATCTGCGCCAATTAATAAATGGTGTGTAAAACCAGCGAGCTCAACACTCCCGCTAAGCTCTGTTCGCGCAGAAAGATACGCTGTTTGAAAGTCGCGCTGATTATGCTGCCGACTTAATGTTTCGCCATCTTTAAAATAAACTTGTCTACTGGGTGCCAGTTCGGCATCACTTGATTCACTTAAAAATTTCGAATCACTGTAACTAAAGCCATTCAAAAGAGACCATTGTCCAATTTGGTGTTCAAAAGTAAGTTGATGAGAAATAGCATCGACCTCTGTTGGCTTGTCACTGGGTTCACCTAAAAAAGTCTCAATGGGTAATGAATCAATTTTTCCATCAATGGCAACAATACCGCGGTCAAAGGTTGTGCTTTGATCGACATACTCAAGTTCATAATTTAACTTTGATGTGTCTGAAATTAACCATAATATTGAAGGAGTAACCACTCTTTTACTTGACTCATGGTAGTCTCGGAAACTTTCACCATCTTCGACAGCCCCATTTATTCTAAAAGCAACGTGCTCTGAAATCGCGTTAGTATAGTCGGCTTCTGCACGGTAATTTTGCCAGCTTCCCCCCGTTACTTTTACATAACCCTGCTGTGCAAACTGTGGCTTTTTAGTAATAATATTAATTGTACCGCCAGGCTCAGAACGACCATAAAGCGCAGACCCCGGTCCTTTCATTACTTCTACGTAATCAATATTGCTCGTATCACGCGTACCGCTGAAGCTTCTCCCAGATGAATAACCATTAATTAAAAAGCCTGACGGAATACTCTCATCACCGACTAATCCACGAATAGCAAAGCTTTCCCATAAACCGCCAAAATCATTTTGCTCAGCAATACTTGGGGTTAAATCAAAGATATCGGTGAGCGTGTTAACACCCGCATCATCAAGACTTTCAGTAGAAATAAATTCAACACTTTGTGGTTGCTCGTTCAGAGGAATATCCCCACGGAACGCTTGCCTAACGCCCGATACAGATATTTTCTCTATATTCGGTGACGCTGTTGTTGCATAAACAGTAGGAGTTAAAAGAGTGCTAATAGCAATTGTAAGGGCTGACAAGTGGTATCGGTTAATTATAGTCATTCTATCTCTTGGGTATAAATACAGCTTAATCGGTTAAGTTCTCACTCAAATAGTGTCAATAGAACCCATAAGATACTGCGTTGAGTGAAGGTAAACTTACAGGTAAAGGCACGCTTATGAGTATGAAAACAACAACCATTATCATTTAGATAGATGATAACTAAACATAATAAAAAGCGCCACCCCCTTCCATATAAATATTACAAAAGTATTGAATGACTAAATTAAGGGGGGCTGTGAGGACTAACGAGTGAATTTTTAAAAACCTTGCGCACATCGCAATTTTAAAGCGACGATTAAGCAGCAGGCCATTGTAATCTTGGCATAACTGGCTTTCGTCGTGGGGGTTGTAATTCGGTATTTATAGTTGCTTACAGCTTTTCAATCGCCTGCTGTTTCACATGTTCAACCAATTCAGGGAAGAAAGCTAAAAACACGGCGTCTAAATCATGGTAATGACGGGCAATGTCTTCAGCTGCACCCGCAAAGTTATTAGCAAAGCGAATGCGTCGTGCAATGTTATCGAGCGCAAGACCTACTCCATCGAGAGTTTCGTATTCCTTAAACCAGTCGTTTTCAGTCATGCTTTTTACAACATGCTGCATACGCAAAGGCATCATGGTGCGTCGCGCATTTAAAAGCGAATAACTCATGTGTTTAAAGTCATGCAATGGTTGGCTATTAAAACGCGACCAATGTTGAATTAAAAAATGATCAAACGCCACATCAATTGCAACACTGGCAAAGCGTTTACGTGCAGGTGAAAAGTACTGTTTGGCCTCTTTAACGAGTGGATGCGTATCAGTAAATTTATCAACGAGGTAGTGATTTTCAAGGCCAAACTTAACGGGCTTAGGTAACTGCGCCAAATGCCTACGCCCACCAAAATCTCCCAGCAGATTGCCAAAATGCGAATCAGCCGTTGGTTTTGCTAAATATAGATGAGCCAAGTAATTCAACGTATTCTCTAAGATAATGTGTTTGTGACAGTTTAAAAGATAACTGGCTGTAGAATCTAGGGTGAAGGCTAAACGCTAAAGTCACAAAATGCGGATTAAGACTCTTTGGCGCTAAATAAATTTCACGGCTACAAAAAGCATCCTAAATCACGGTTAACCCTAAAAGGGGCTTAACCGTGAATGGTTAAAGTAACGCGCCCAGCGCCTATAAACACAGTAATCTCGTTGCGGCTACACTAACTGCCCAACTAAGTTCACCGAATTATGCGCCAAAATAGGAAATACAAGGCTGCCTGTACGCTCTCTTAACCACAGTAAAATAAAACCATAGGTGCTCGTTAATGCGATTCTAAAGGTAGAAAAAAACCATTCTCCCTCGCTATACATGACCCCATGCGCTAAACCAAATAGTAAAACCAACAGTAAACCAGCAACATTTATTGGCGCACCCAGCAAGTTAAAACGCGTTGATATGACTGCTAAAGAAAAACAAAACAATAATACCCCTCTAAACATAGGCTCTTCATCAAATCCGGGGATGACAGCTTGATACAGTAATGTTTCAAGATCATAGTTAGGATCGCTTCCTAAAATCAGGGTGATAACTACCTGCAAAATGATAAACAAACCCATCATCATAAACGCAGGTTCAATAGAGCCTTCATTTTGCTTAAAGGTAAAACCAGCCTCTTTAATTTTAAAGTCTTTTTTAAAGCGAATTAAAGCAAGTAATACACACCCCCATAGGATAATGGCGGTTATTTTTCCTGACCAATTCCACCTAAGATCTGAGAACAATACGTCGAGTGGAATAATCGCTTTACCATTAAATAAGGCGAAGCAATAACAGATAAAAATGACTAATGATATGCATAACCAACGAGGGCTAATGGTCACTTTTTTAAGTAACGTTAAGAGCAAAACAATGAAAGCTATAAAGCCAATATTGGCCAATACTGCTAAATAAATACCTGGCATTCCCTTTCCTTAGTAAAATTGTCAGTCCCACATTTTTATGTCCAAATTTTATCTTAAACATAAAAGGCGCATTATTAAACAGATATTTAGCCCTTTAGTGCGAAATAAATTTCACGGCTTCAAATAACTTAAAACACTTTGATACAGCTGAAATGGCTTTAGTGATTAAGAGGTGTAATCAACTTACTTAGGGGGGTCATTTGCTTTATAGCTCAGCCTTAAGGCACAAAAAAGCCGGTTTATGCACCGGCTTACAAATTGGTTAGTTGTGTTTATTGCCCCTGTGCAAACTTTAACATTCGCGTTTGGTCGGTAAGTTCAATATCCACCAGCTCAAACGGGGCTTTAGCAGCTTTTGAAACAGAAAATGGCATCAAAAATTGATCATAATTGTCTATTTGCTTAGCCACTTCTACTGTTGCTAGTTTTACGCGTTCGCCCTTATCGCCTTTACCGGTTAAAGTGGCACGAATAGCGTAACGTCCAGAGTCAGTAACTTGCACAGGCACCCATGCTTGGTACTGGTTGTTGCCAAGTGCCGTAACTTTAGCCTTATCCATAGTAATGGTTTGCGAACTGTTCACAAACGGCATTTTTATAGAGCGTTTTACAGTTTGCCCATTTACTTTTGTTTCGACATTCGCCTCAAGCTCATAATAGCCATTTGCTGCACCGAGGGTTTCAAGCGGGTATGTGAAAACTGCCTCACCATTTTCATAGCGTACATCAAGTTGCTCGCCTTCAGGGCTGTATAAGCTAAGTTGCACCTCGTTATCTTTAACGCGCTTTTGCCCCATACTCAACTGCATGCCTACGCGCTGCTGCTGGTCGTTTACTTTAAATTGCGTTTTGGCATGTAAGGCGTTACGCGAGCCTTTTTCAATAACATGTACTAAGTAGGTGTCGTTGTCGTTAAGCGCTTGGCTTGTTTTTAACATTGCCTTAGCGTTAACTTGGCCAAGCTTAAGGCCAACACTGCCATCAGTAAAACCGGCATTTTGCATTTGCTCACGCGCCGCAATAGCGTGCATTGGCAGCTGTTGCGCATTGGCATCACTCACTGAAAACTTATCGAGCTGCAAGCCGCGAGGTTTAAACACTTCACCGCTCTCAAAACGCGCTTTAGGGGCGATACGAATAAAATGTTCCGCTTGGTTCACAAACACCGGTACACCGCGCTTTAGCTCTTTGCCTGACACGCGTTGCCAATACTCTACGCTGTCTTTTTCAAGCATTTGTAACTGCGCTACAGACGCCGATTGAACCTCAGGAAATTGATAAACGGTTTGCTCATTTGCATTTGCCGCAGAGCTCACAAGCAGTATTGCAGCACATATTTTGCTTAAATTATTGATCATTGTCTGGCTCCTAAATTCGATTTTTAATCATGTCTGGCAAGCCAAAACAATTGCGACGACTTTGCTGGTGGCTTAAAGGCTCACTGCCTTTCGTGCGTGATTTATCTGTAAACCACACCACCCCCGCTAGCGACTGAGAGCTGCAATTTAAAAAACCATCTGAACAGCTGTCTAACCAATTTTGTGTCACTTCAAGTGCCACTTGATTTTGGTATCCGCCGCAATAACTATCGCTATCCCACACAGCCGAATCAACATCACTGCCGACAACCGTTTCAAAACGAGATGGTAAACTTGGGCGGTTTGGTGTGCCGTACAACCACTGAGCGTTATACGATGCCATCCACGATACTTGTTGTTGTTTTACTGCATCGTTGCCATAGCCCAGTAACCAGCCTAAGCTTTGCTCAAACGAGTTGCCCGCAACAACCGCATCAGCCAACGGCGTACCACCACTTGATGGAGCCAGTGCAATAGTGCGCGTTACTTTATTTATAATATTTGGAAAACGGCTGTCCCATGTCGGGTTCGATAAAATCCAACGCACCACATTGCCGCCGTTAGAATGAGTGATCAGTGTTAAGTCAGTAATATTTTTATTATTTATAAATGTGGTTAGCTGCCCAGCTAAACAGCCCGCGGCTCCATCGGCCCACATATACTGCTCAAAGTCACAATTGATCACCGTGTAGTTACTGGTGTTTGGTAAACCTTGGCGTACCGTATTAACAAAACTGCCTGTCCAATAGTCGTTATATGCATCTGTTTGCTGGCCTGTGCCATGAACAAATGCAACCCCTTGCGCCGCAAACGCGCTGTGGCTCATACCCGCGGCCAGTACTAATGCCGGCACTAGTGAGAGTGTTTTTATTTTCATGTGTGTTCCTGTTGATTGTAATTATATCTATCAGGTTGGAGGAGTGACCTCCGATCAGAAAATAGACTAAACAGGTACGATTGCAAGAAAATATTTACAATTATTTAACTTTAGTGTTGTTTTTAAGTACAAATTATTAGGTTTTGGGAGGGAGGTTAGAGGTTAGAGGTTAGAGGTTAGAGGTTAGAGGTTAGAGGTTAGAGGTTAGAGGTTAGAGGTTAGAGGTTAGAGGTTAGAGGTTAGAGGTTAGAGGTTAGAGGTTAGAGGTTAGAGGTTAGCGGTTAGCGGTTAGCAAAATAAAAAATCATGCATTGCATATTATGAAATAGTGCTGCTGCACGAAAGTACTATATCCAGCCCTGTTTAAATTTCATACGTTGTAAAATAATTGTTAAACAGGAGAACACTCAATGAAACGCCTACTCACTTTATTTACCCTCTGCTTGGGTATGTGTACAACTGCTTTTGCAGCATGTCGAGATAATGTGGTACTGGTGCATGGCAACACTGCATCCCCCTCTAGCTGGAACAACACCATCAATGAATTAAAACGAAAAGGGTATGCTAGTAGTGAAATTTTCACCCCAGATTGGGGCTCAAAATCTTGCGCTAGTTGCAATGATCAAAATGGCAGTGAAGAAACACCAGTACGCAACGCCATTCTTACGGCTATTAACCAATCATGCACAGGTCAGATTGATATTATTGGCCATTCAATGGGGGTCACACTGGCCGCACAACAAATTTATAAATTAGGCATGGCAGCATATGTTGATACCTTCGTTGGTGTAGCCGGTGCAGCTCGCGGCTTATTAAGCTGCGGCGTTTACCCGTACAACGTGTGGAATAGTACATGTGGTTACTATGGTTTGTCGGTGGGTAGCCCCTTACTCAACAGTATTTATGGCGAGGCATTGGGCGACAAAGTGTATTCTATAAAGAGTTACTCTGATCAAATCGTATGCTCAACGGGCACATGTTATGTGTACGGTATACACAGCAGCCGTTTATGGAATGAAAACGCCACTTACACTTATGTTTTAGGGCATTTTGGTTTGCAAACCGACACCTATGTAAAACAAGTAAGCTTAATTCAATAAAGCCAGATTCAAGCGTACAGAATATGTGCTCCGTACGCTTGAATACCCGCACTGTCAGCTTACTAATCAAAACACCTAAAGCAGTTAATACATACCCAAACATATGTCATTTATCAATTCACTCAACACAGCTTGAGTCATGTTTACACTATAATTCGGCATTTTTATGTGAATACATTTTATGTAAGTTCAATAGTTTATCTTTAAGTCGTTGCGAGTAAGTCACAAAATTTGTCAGCGCGCCAGCGTCTTTTCTATTGGTATCGGCAAGCAGCATTAACAACTTTCGCTGCGCTTGATTAAGGTGCAATTGCAGTGACTTCGCTGCTTTTTCTATTTCATCATTTTTAGGTTGTTCAAGGTGCTCACTCGTATGGGTAAACAGGGTAAGCGTATCGCTCGAAAGTTCGCGGATCAAAATCAATATATCGCTTTTTAGCTCAATAAATTGCTCATTCATAATGCGTTTGCTTTCAAACAGATCGATGATGGAGTCGTGAATTTGAAACAAATAATCAAAGCGATTAATTTGCAGCATTAATTCTCGTGACTGCTCTTCATCATTGATTTTACTAACAATAGTCGTGAAATAAGTAATGTATTCCTTTTCAACAAAACTGGCATATTCCAAGCGCTTTTGCGCGGTGTCTTGAATACCCTTAAAGTTTGTTTCTAGGCTAAGCGTGACTTGGTTGTAATTCTCTTTCAAAAAGTTAAGCAGTTGTTGGTTCCCCGACTCCAGTTTATCAACAACGTGCTGAAACTCTTCATCTTCTTGGTAGGTAGGTAACTCAAGACGTTCAAAATCCATTTTGCCTTCGCCAAGCAGAAAATCCACAAATCGCGTAAAAGGATTAAGAAAAAGAATAAAAACCAAGCTGGCAACCACATTAAAAATAAAATGAATATTCGCCAACGCAATTGCTGGCTCCATGGTGATTTCACTTAACTTATTACCAAACAGTAAAATGAAAGGCAGAAACAACAGCACCCCACCCACATTAAACAAAAAGTGACTAAGCGCGGCTTTTTTCGCGGCGATATCCATGCCAAACACCGCAATCATGGCTGTAGCCGTGGTGCCAATGTTCGCGCCCATAATAAGTGGCACGGCATTCTCAAGCCCCAAAATACCTTGTTGTGTAAATACGATTGCCAACCCCGTTGTTACCGAGCTCGACTGCACCATAGCAGTAAATACACAGCCCACTAAAATCGCGATAAGCGGATTTTGCGGCTGCGTTAAAATTTCAATTAATGCGGGGTTATTTTGCAGCGGCGCAAGTGACGAAGAAATCAGATTAAGGCTAAAAAACACAAAGCCGAAATAGAAAATAGCCTTTCCAAATATTGAAAAACGGTTACGAGTCAGCGATAGAAAAAAGCCAATAATAATGATCACAGGGGCAAACACAGTTAGCTTAAAAGCCACCAGCTGAGCCGTGATGGTGGTGCCCACGTTCGAACCGAAGATAATACCAACACTGTTTTTAAACGTTAACACCCCGGCATTTACCAGGCTAATAGTGATCACCGAAGTTGCAGAGCTCGATTGAATAAAAGCCGTCACCACCGCACCAATTAACACCCCTAAAATGGGAATATTCGTTGCGCGACTTAACGACTTACGAAAGTGCTCGCCAGATATATTCTCGATCTCCCGAGAAAAGTTCTCGAGACCAAAAATAAAAAGAATAATGGCGGTAAGCCCAGCCATGGCTATAGTAAGATTTTCCATTCGCTTATAACGTACTGATATTATTAATCAACATCGATACAAAAAAGTATAGATTTGAGTACCTTATAGCGCAATGATCGAAAACAAACTAACTGGTTTTAGGGGCGAGTTGCAAGGAACGAGATTCGAGGGTAGGAGGCGTTTTAACGCCGAACAAAAAAGGAGATATTAGATATCAGTCGTTAGAAGTCAGATGAATGATCTGACCCCGATAAAGTAGACATCGCGCGAAATAAATTTCACGCCTACGGTGCATAGTGTAGGTTATAGATTGGTAAAGGGGTTTGGCAAAAAGAAGGACCTGATAATCATATAGAAAGCTCCTCCGCGCAAAATAAGTTTCGCGTTTAAACTAAACCCAGACTCTAGTTGAGGTGCCCGCCATTATTCGGTAAACCAATGTTTAGTTTTATTCACAATAGCTACAAGCGAAAGCATAACGGGTACTTCAACAAGCACGCCAACCACCGTTGCTAATGCCGCACCAGAATGTAAGCCAAAAAGAGAAATTGCTACGGCTACCGCCAACTCAAAGAAATTTGAGGTGCCAATTAAACAAGCAGGCGCTGCAATGTTGTGTTTAAGCTTAAGTTTTACCGCAATAAAGTAAGCAATAATGAAAATGCCGTAGGTTTGAAGAATTAATGGAATGGCAATTAATACAATATTTAATGGTTGCTCAATAATTGTATTCGCCTGAAAACCAAATAAAAGAACCACGGTTGCCAACAAACCAATAACAGAAAACGGCTTTAACTTATCCAACAAGCCAGCAATAGACGCTTCGTCTCGCCCAGAACGATTAATACTTTTTCGTGTAAGTACACCCGCGATTAAAGGCAATAATACGTACAACACGACAGATATAAACAAGGTGCCCCACGGTACATAAATATCTGTCACACCGAGCAATAAACCAGCAATAGGAGCAAAAGCAAAAATCATGATGATATCGTTTACCGACACTTGCACTAAGGTGTAATTAGCATCGCCCTTTGTTAATTGCGACCACACAAACACCATCGCCGTACAAGGGGCTACTCCCAGTAAAATCATACCCGCAATATATTCTTGAGCCGTTTCTGGTGAAACAAAGTCGGCAAACAATCCTTCGAAAAATAGCCACCCTAATGCAGCCATAGAGAACGGCTTAATAAGCCAATTAATCACTAAGGTTAATACTAGGCCTTGCGGGTTTTTACCGACCTCTTTAATGGTTGAAAAATCGACCTGCACCATCATTGGGTAAATCATCACCCAAATAAAAACAGCAACTACCACGTTGACGTGCGCAACTTCGAGCTTTGCAATCGCTTCAAACAAAGGCGGATAAACAATGCCTAACGCAACCCCAGCGGCAATAGATATCGCGACCCATACAGATAAATAGCGCTCAAAGATTCCCATACTTACACTCCCTAGTCACAGTAGCTCGCCATTCGAGTTATGGCATTTTACGCAGCATATTTTATAAAGCTAACTCATGTTCATTGAAGGTCGGTTTATTCACTACCGCATAAAAACAGTGTGTTTTAGAACTTCCCTATCTTCACTTTAAATTGATGTTAGACATCTATCCTCATTTGTCTACCTAGTATTTTGATATTTAATCGTTTTTATAACTTAAAACAAAATACTGAATAGCCAGCTGTGTTGCGCTTTACTCTGGGGAAAGAAATGGGGTCAGGTCTTGCTTTTTGACTTTACTCTAATTTACTCGCGAAATAAATTTCACGCCTACGGTAGCGGTTTAGCCTTGGCGATGTGTAGGCACAAACTAGCTTCTTTACGCTTTCCCCTTGCTCCCTCGCTAACTTGTATTCTTAATCTGACTTCTGACGACTGATATCTAATAACTCTTTTTTCGGCGTTAAAACGCCTCCTACAACTCACATCTCGAAACTCGTTCCTCGTAACTTTCCCCTCGCAACTCGCTAACTTTCTCCAACAAAAAAGCCGTTGCATTGCTGCAACGGCTTTTTGGCATTTGAATTTAATTGGTTACATACAATTAAGTTTGTGAATAGCTTCTTACAACTAGGTACATATTCTAAGCTTCACTTTATTGGTCATTTTAAAGCCAACTCTTGGTCAAATGCCAATCATTACCATATTTACACTTATAGACTCGCAAGCTTATTCCTTGTTCGTCGTAGATAATGTTGGCTCTTTTACGAGCCTCAATTTTAGAGCGATATGATTCTTTCTCAACACCATAGCCCCCAGTGCAACGATTACATTTTTGGCTTGGAGTTTGTCTGCTCTTAGGTGATAAGTGCCATAAATCGCATTTAACACATTGGTACGGAATCAAATCATTACCATAATGCTCTTTGGAGTAATCAGCGGCCCCTTGCGCCTCTACTTCGTCATAATATTGTGTTAATGGTTTACCAGAGACTTTGCCAAAACAGGTTTCACTTTTCATATTAGCCTCCTAAGACTCGAGAACATCGATATCAATTTGACAATATCTTGAAAAAAATGTTTTTGGGTTAAAGGCTATCTGTGAAAGCGCACGTTCTACACCACACTGATTAATGCTGTCACTGTACTTGTAACCACAAGCATTTACAGAGTTTTGATAAAAACGGCCTAATGGATCGATCATCAAATATGACTCGGTCATCGTTGAATTTGACTCAGCAAATATTGGGAGTCCTAAGCCACTATGACGTTCAACAAACTGGTTAAACTTGTCATTCGAGATCAGTAAGTCATCGGCACCATATGGCATCACTTGTAAGACTTTCCATTTATAAGGTTTTAACTCGCCAATCAGTGATGAAAAGTCCTCCTCATAATTTAAGCTATTAACAACAGTATTGATCTTGGTTTTGATGCCTTTTTGAGTTTCAATTAAACCCTCTAACGCGACTTTTAAATCCTCAAAGCTGAGCGAATTGCCTTTACGGTCAACTCGACCGATTTTTTTTCGTGTGATCAAATCTTGGCTATCAAAGCTAATACCAACCATATCCAGCAGATTTTTAGGAAAATCTAATCGGCTATTTACTAGGTAATGCCCATTAGTAATAATTGAGGTCTTAAAGCCCTTTTGTTTCGCCAGCATCAGTATGATAAAAAATGTACTGCCAAGCATCATCGGTTCTCCACCGGCTAAATTAAGGCGAACAGTTTCGTAACCAAGTTCACTCTTTAACCGTGATTGGCCATTAATAAAATATAAAGCTAAGTTATCAAGCAGCTTTTCAATTTCCTCAAGTGACCGATGCAGCTCATTTGGTTTCCCCCACTTTGCAAAACAATATGCGCAGTTGTAATTGCACGCCTCTGTAATGTGCCAATTAATTACTAGTTCATTTATGTAAGGTTTATTGGTAGTATCATTTTTCATTTTTTAGCTCCTCTGTTAAAGGCTGCTAGTATCAAAATTATCGATAATTTAAAAAATGAAAAGAGATGTCCCCCCCTAAAGAATTTAATAAATTTATTTAAATCACGTCCATTTAAAAGGAATTACAATGGCTGCTTTTCCAACGTTCGAATCAGTATTAATTAAAATATCAAATGCTGTAGGGGCTTCAAAAAAGCTGACTTCAAAATCAAAAACCAAATTCAAAAATACTGAAATGAACATTGATAATATGTTCGACACATGGAAAAAAGTATTAGATGGTATTTTTGATGCATTAGAACTGGATAAAGCTGAACGAGATGATCTAGTAGCTAATATTGAACATGATTACTATATTCATAAAGCAATTGAAACAAATGTGTTCACTTTTAAAGCATCCGCCCAGAAAATCATTTGGCAGTATTTAGCCAGAGTTCTTATCCCTGCTTTAGCAAGACATACTGTATTCTGGCAGATTGAATCTAAAATTGATGCAGGCATGCCTGGAGGTCGATTCTGGTATTTACCATTTTTAAACCCCGAGAAACAATCTGCACAAATAGAGCTACCTCTTCAACAAGTTTTGAGCTGGTTACTAGACCTAATTGAGGAACCCAAAAGTAATATTGCAAATAATTTAGAGTCTGAACTTCGCATTTATGAAGAGTCGGGCACTATTTTGAAAAACTTATATAACTGGCAATCGGGTAAAGTTACGCCTGAAATATCGAGCATTAAAACAACGTTCCCAGATGATGTATTAATTAAGTTTAAAGGTTGTTTTCAGCCAAGCGAGAATAGTTGCGCATTTGAACAGTCTTTAATCTTCATAAATAATAAAGGCCATACTGCTCACACTTTACAACATGAAATCAACATTAGTTATCAAGACTTAGTGACGATATTAAGTGGTAATTGTAGCCAGAAACAGAAAGTAGAATTTGTTAATAAAATAGTCGAGCGTTACCAGCAACCTAGTACAAAGACAATTCGGCAACGGCTTATTGTTGCAAGAGCCATCCAAGACGGATATGAGCAATTAGTAAAGTTTTTAACTCCTAATACTGAAAAATTTTGTACCGACTTAGAACAGAATAAAGTAATGCAACTAGTGAGGATTTATGAGGCTACATATAACCATACAATGCAAGCTCATCTAGCGTGTTCAAAAATCAGTGAGTTAACTAGAGATAGAAAACTTCGTGAACAACATGAAAATAAACTATTTACCGAAAGCCTCCCTGCCTTCCTAAGATTCGATCTATTACTTTGTGTAGCTACAGAAAAATTTAATACTGTTGATATGGTTGCGCCTCGCTTAACTGATATATTTTCAGAAGCTGAAAGAGAAACTTTTCTTGATGATATATTTCCTATTAACAAAGAAAGTGTGGAAAAAATTAGCAAAAACTTTATTAATTATATTCAGTACACTCAAACCTTAAATGAAAACATTGAAAGTTACGGCACAAAGCTAAAGCAGAATAAAGCCCCATTTAAGCTATTAAAATGCATTAATGATTTTAAATTAGTCTACGAGTTAGCTAAAGGTGACTACCCTAACCCCAAGGTCACTCAACTAGTTTTTGCAAGATTGAAAGAGTTAGAAAAATCAAATGATGACAAAATTAAAAGTGCAATACTCGAACTAAACTGGTTATTAAACCAAGATAAGTTTGATAGAAAAACAGAAAGGCAAGTAGAAGAACTTTTAAAGCTAGCTTGGAGTAACCCAGAACATCATTATTGGTTGCCATTAATGCTTAAATTGAACGCTTATCATTGCATAGGTCAAAACAAGCTAAAGGAAGCTGAAAAGCTACTAAAAAAGGCTATCGAAGAGTGTAAGGGTCGAAGCTTTGGGTCTTTACGTGGAAAGTTAGCTCGTGATGCTTTTGCATTAGCCATTTCTAATCAAAAACTCATACCTACCAATCATGAAACTTACTTTAGAGATATTATGTTTTTTGGTGGTTGGGAGCATGAAGGAGACTTTAGTTCTACAAATATCTTCGATGTATCCCGTCAACTTCACGAGTACTTTTGGACTAGCTTATACAGAGAGTACCCTGCTTATGAGCCTCTATATTCTGAATTTCAAAAAGAGTATGAGGCATTCATAAAGGACTTTATGCCTTGCATACAAAAAAATGAATCAATTAAACATGTGCTTAATAAACACAATAACTTAAAAAACAAGCAACTAAAGACACCGCAATCCGATAGCATTATCTTATTATTACTCAAAATTTCATATAATATGTTAGCAAAAAGTTCAGTATTGAATGGCTCACCATATTACTCAGAGTCAATTAATGAAATGAAGTCTATATGCCACAATCAACTTTCAAGGTTAAGGGAGGTCATTCTTGAATGGCCCCAAATTGTTGACCTTTCTGACTTCAAGCAGCAAACACCACTAATGATAGCTGTACATAACAAAGATTATGAGACAGCTGAAGCATTATTAAAGGCAGGAGCGAACCCTAACTTACAAGATATTAAAGGCAGAACCGCGCTACACTCAGCCTGCGCAAGCCGTACATTGGAATGTGTGGAATTACTAATCAAATACAAAATTAATGAGCGTATTACTTCCATTGAAGGTGCCACAGCGTTTCATACTGCTGTAAGAATGGGGGAAATAAAAATAGCTGAGTTACTTATGAATAACTTCCCGCATTTACTAGATGAAAAAGAATTTAACTATAGAACTCCATTAATGCTTGCGGAAGAACTAGCTAACAATATAGATTATTACAATTTTTTATCTATGCAGTTGCAAGCTGAGCAAAGGCAGGTAGTTAGTCATGTTAACTATAAAAGATTATTTGCCCATTTACTTTCTAATTCACAAGTAAATGGGCATGAATTAAGTTAGAGCTCAACGTAGCTAGGCACGTAGAACTGAAGTGGCCAATATTGCTTGACCACTTCAATAAGAACAACAACGAAATTTACGAGTTCGCAAAAGAATGTTTGGGGTCAAAAGAATGTTTGGGGTCAGGTCTTTCTTTTTGACTTTACTCGACTTACCATAATTCTCTGCGATCAAAAAACTTCGCGCGAAATAAATTTCACGCCTACGGTAGCGTGTTTAGCCTTAGCTATGTGTAGGCACAAACTAGCTTCTTTACGCTTTCCCCTCGCTAACTTGTATTCTTAATCTGACTTCTGACGACTGATATCTAATAACTCTTTTTCGGCGTTAAAACGCCTCCTACAACTCACATCTCGAAACTCGTTCCTCGTAACTTTCACCTCGCAACTCGCTAACTTTCTCCAACAAAAAAGCCGTTGCATTGCTGCAACGGCTTTTTGGCATTTGAATTTAATCAAACCTTAGTCACGGTATGTCTCAACCGCTGGGCATGAACAAACTAGGTTACGGTCGCCGTATACGTCATCGATACGCGTTACTGTAGGCCAGAATTTGTCTTTTGCTACGCTTGGTACTGGGAATGCTGCGTAGAAACGGTCGTATGCACGGTCCCACTCATTGCCTAGTACGTCTGCTTGTGTGTGCGGTGCAAACACTAGCGGGTTGTTTTCAATTGACCATTCGCCAGATGCGATACGGTCGATTTCTGACTTGATTGACACCATGGCTTCGATGAAACGGTCAATTTCAACTTTAGACTCAGACTCAGTTGGCTCAATCATCAGTGTGCCAGCTACTGGGAATGACATAGTTGGTGAATGGAAGCCGTAGTCTTGAAGACGTTTAGCTACGTCCATTTCTGTCACGCCTGTTTGCTCTTTAAGTGGGCGTAAGTCAACAATACACTCGTGCGCAACGCGGTTGTTACGGCCACGGTATAAAATTGGGTAGTGCTCGCTTAGCTTCTCAGATAAGTAGTTAGCGTTCACGATAGCCATTTCTGTTGCTTGTTTTAAGCCTTCAGAGCCCATCATGGCAATGTATGCCCACGAGATTGGTAAAATTGCTGCTGAGCCGTAAGGTGCTGCAGAAACCGCGCCGTTACCAATGTTTGTGCCAGCAACGTTAATTACGCTGTGGTTAGGCATAAATGGCGCTAGGTGAGATTTAACACCGATTGGGCCAACACCTGGACCACCACCACCGTGTGGAATACAGAATGTTTTGTGTAGGTTAAGGTGCGATACGTCAGAACCGATTGAACCTGGGCTTGTAACACCTACTTGCGCGTTCATGTTTGCGCCGTCCATGTACACTTGACCGCCGTGCTGATGCACGATGTCACAGATTTCACGAATTGTTTCTTCGTAAACGCCGTGTGTAGATGGGTATGTGATCATGATACACGATAGGTTTTCAGATACCTCTTCGGCTTTCGCTTTAAGGTCTGCCATATCAACGTTACCGTTTTTATCACAGTCAACAACCACGATTTTCATGCTTGCCATTTGTGCAGACGCTGGGTTTGTACCGTGCGCTGAACTTGGGATCAAACATACGTTACGGTGACCTTCACCGCGTGACTCGTGGTATTTACGAATAGCGATTAAGCCTGCGTATTCACCTTGTGCACCTGAGTTAGGTTGCAGTGAAACGGCATCGTAACCTGTGATGTTTACTAACCAATCATGTAACTCAGTCATCATGATTTGGTAACCCGCTGCCTGATCAAGTGGGCAGAATGGGTGTAGGTTTGCAAACTCAGGCCAAGTGATTGGGATCATCTCTGCTGTCGCATTAAGTTTCATGGTACATGAACCTAATGAGATCATTGAGTGGTTAAGCGCTAAATCTTTGTTTTCTAGACGCTTGATATAACGCAACATTTCAGTCTCGCTGTGGTACGAGTTGAAGTTAGGGTGCGTTAGAATTTCGTCATCGCGTACAAGGCTTGCAGGAATTGAGTTGCTGCCGTTTACTTCGATTTCGTTCGCAAGTGCGTCAACGCTTAGGCCGTGGTCGTCACCTAAAATGATGTCGAATAGCTCTGCTACGTCTGCACGCGTTGTTGTTTCTGATACAGAAATTGAGTATTCACCCGCACGGTTTGACGCAAAGTTAACGCCATTTGCTACTGCGCGTGCAACAACGTCGTCTTTGTTGTCTGCAACAACGGTAATGGTGTCGAACCATGTGTCGTGCTTAAGGTTTACGCCTTTCGCTTTTAAGCCAGTCGCTAAAATATCAGCAAAACGGTGAATACGCTGAGCGATTGTTTTAAGGCCTTCTGGACCATGGTAAACCGCGTAGAACGCAGCCATGTTCGCGAGTAATACTTGCGCTGTACAAATGTTTGAGTTGGCTTTTTCACGACGAATGTGTTGTTCACGTGTTTGCATTGCCATACGTAGTGCGTCGTTACCTAAACGGTCTTTAGATACACCGATAATACGACCCGGTAATGAACGCTTGTACTTGTCGCGTGTTGCAAAGAATGCAGCGTGTGGACCACCGTAACCCATAGGTACACCAAAACGCTGTGCTGAACCAAGTACTACGTCTGCGCCAAGTTTACCCGGTGCTTTAAGTAGTAATAAGCTCATGATGTCTGCGGCAACACAGGCAATTGCTTTTTTGCTTTGAACACCAGCGATTAAATCGGTTACGTCTGTAATTTCACCCGTTGTTGATGGGTATTGGAATAACGCACCAAAAATGTCGTGGTCTAGCGCTTCTGCCGCTTTACCTACGATAACGTCAAAACCGAACTGCTCTGCACGTGTCGCAACAACGTCGATTGTTTGTGTGTGTACGTCATCAGCGATGAAGAATGCATTTGATTTTGATTTAGCAACACGCTTTGCAAGGCCCATTGCTTCAGCCGCAGCTGTAGATTCGTCAAGTAACGATGCGCTTGCAAGGTCAAGACCAGTTAGGTCTAGGGTCATAGTCTGGAAGTTTAATAATGATTCTAAACGACCTTGTGCAATCTCTGGTTGGTATGGTGTATACGCCGTGTACCAGCCTGGGTTCTCTAGTACGTTACGTAAAATTACGTGAGGTACGTGAGTTGGGTGGTAGCCTTGACCAATGTAAGATTTGAACACTTTATTTTTGCTTGCTACAGATTTTAAGTAGCTTAGTGTTTCAACTTCAGTGCGGCTTTCACCAATTGATAAACCTTGCTCTAAGCGAATGCTTGCAGGTACCGTTTGACCGATCAGCTCTTCAACACTCGATACTCCAAGAGCGCTCAGCATGTCGCTTACTTGCGCTGGGCTTGGCCCAATGTGACGGCGAATAAAATCTTGCTTCTGCTCTAATTGTTCAAGAGATTTGGCGTTTGACATTTGTCCAGATTCCTATGATCCAAAAAAAAGTGGTTACTGCCAATGGGTAACTGGCAATAACTTAAAAACAGGGTGATTCAATAACTTACAGCGTATGGAAAGGTAAGCTATAAAATCATAAAAGCCCCTGTGAAACCCAAGCTACGCATTTAATTAGCTGGGGATCTAGACGGGGCTTTTAGTCGGCGTGACTAATTAATTAGTCTTCGTCGATCGTGTTAGCGTAGCCTTCAGCGTCTAACAGGTTATCAAGCTCTGATGTGTCAGATGCTTTGATACGGAATAACCAACCGTCGATGTACGGGTCGTTATTTACTGTTTCAGGCGAATCTTCAAGATCTTCGTTGATTGCAACGATTTCACCGCTGATTGGTGCGTAGATGTCAGATGCTGCTTTAACAGACTCTGCTACTGCGCAGTCTTCACCCGCGTCAACTTCATCACCAACTTCTGGTAATTCTACGAATACCATGTCGCCAAGAAGTTCTTGTGCGTGCTCAGTGATACCTACAGTAAACGTACCGTCACCTTCGTCGCGAACCCACTCGTGTGAAGTAGCATATTTTAATTCGCTTGGGATATTGCTCATTTTTTTGTTCCTTTGGTTTATATTGGGTGATAACACCAAATTTTTTATATTACTTAGATAACTGATTTACCGTTACGTACAAAGCAAGGTTTAACAACCTTAACGTTAACCAGTTTTTTACGCATCTCTACTTGAGCTGTTTCGCCAGTTGAACGCGGAACGCGTGCAAGAGCGACACTGTGACCAAGTGTTGGTGAGAATGTACCAGAGGTAATCACCCCTTCACCACCTTCAACGATGACTTTTAAACCGCTACGCAATACGCCTTTTTCTTCAAGCACTAAACCAACTAGTTTGTCTGTGCTTTTGTCAGCGCGTTGCTGTTCTAATACTTCACGACCGATAAACTTACGATCTTCTGGCTCCCACGCAATCGTCCACGCCATGTTAGCAGCAAGTGGTGATACGCTTTCGTCCATATCTAGGCCGTAAAGGTTCATACCTGCTTCTAGACGAAGTGTGTCACGTGCTCCTAGACCCGCTGGCGCTACGCCTGCATCTAGAAGTTGTTGCCACAAATCAGCAGCTTGATCATTAGGTACTACGATCTCATAACCATCTTCGCCAGTATAGCCTGTTGTTGCAATAAATAAATCACCAGCTTGCACACCAAAAAACGGCTTCATACCTTCAACAGCAGCTTGTTGCTCTGCAGTAAGTACAGTGGCCGTTTTAGCACGTGCATTAGGGCCTTGAACGGCAATCATTGCAAATTCAGGACGCTCAGTAACCGTTACGGCGAAATCAGCCGAAACTTTAGCTAAATGCGCTAAATCTTTTTCACGGGTTGCTGAGTTAACAACTAAACGATAGTCAGTTTCTGAGAAAAAGTAGATGATAAGGTCGTCGATTACGCCGCCTTCTTCGTTAAGCATACCTGTGTAAAGTGCTTTACCCGGTACCGTTAACTTAGCAACGTCGTTTGCTACTAGCTTACGTAAGAACGCTTGTGCTTGTTCGCCTTGCACATCAACAATTGTCATGTGCGATACGTCAAACATACCTGCATCTGTGCGAACCGCATTATGCTCTTCGATTTGTGAGCCGTAGTTGATTGGCATTTCCCAGCCGTGAAAATCAACCATTTTTGCGCCAGCTTCAAGGTGCTTAGCATGTAAAACTGTTTTAGAAGTCATAATATTCCTTCACTTTTAAATTAACCCACTGAGTGGGCGTGGCCTCAATTTAATGAGGGGGAATAACATGGGCGGCGATTATACATTAGTTGCACAGTTGTCACACCCAAATTGCGATTTGTAACTACAAAAAACAGCTAAACACCCAAGTGTGTAGCTGTTTTTAAAATTTATACTTTAAGCAACATCCGCTAAGGTTAAATCAAACCCGAGCTGCTGTAAGTGCGCTTGCCATTTATCAAGCTCTGCTTGGCGCGCTACCAGTTGAAACTGCTGCTGATCTTGGTTATCAATCGCGGTAATAAATACCTCACCGCTTTGTGCACCATAACAGCTGCGCATGTCAGATAAACGCAGGCCTGGTGTTAGCTTAAAGTTATCTACCAAGGCATCAAACGCTTGCTCACCACTTAAGGTTAACGCGCTTAAGTCGTTACGCATAACATAATCAATATCGTAACGCAGTTGTTGCTCGTTTATTAGCGACTGTAGCTGCACGCTGGCGTCTTTGGCGAGTACAAAACGAAAAGCGGTTTCGTTAAAGTAATACAACGCATAAGCGTAGCTGCTTGTTAGGTCATCGTCTAATGAGCTGCGTAAGCCTAAACCGCTGGCGGTTAGCTTATTAATATCAAGACCTAAAATAGTCGTTAAAAATGGGATTGCTTCAGTGCCACTAAAATCCATAATGGCAGTATCGCTATTTGCTTGTAGCACGTTGTTTGCTGGCGTATTAGCTTGGCTGTGACGAGCAAACATTATTGGCGTAAAAGTCATATATGACACCTATCAATCTTTAATGCTTGAAGTATATTGCCCCGTGCTTGCAACAACAAATTGTAATTATTTATCAATTGATAAATAATACTTATATATGCAGCCCTATAAATAGAATTTTTAAATGAAAAATATTTCTACCGATAGTTTACGCACCCTCGTTGCGGTTGTTGAAGTAGGTGGTTTTGCCAAAGCTGGCGAGCTATTAGGGCTGTCGCAACCGGCGGTTAGTCTGCAAATAAAACGGCTTGAAGATATGCTTGGCCACAAGCTATTTAAAAAGCAGGGGCAACGCCAAGTACTCAATCAATACGGTGAGTTATTGCTGCCTTTGGCAAAACAAATGTTGCAACAAAACGATGCCATTTTGCAGCAGTTCACCAGCGAAAACGTAACCGGTAAAGTGCGCTTAGGTATTCCCAGCGAATTTGCTGCGCGTATCTTGCCTTCTATTATTGGCGACTTTGTGGCGCTCTACCCTGATGTATCGCTAGAGGTTCGCTCGCGCTTAAGTAAACATTTATTGTCGGTATCGCGCCAAGATCAGTTTGATCTGGTGCTTGCTCTAAACGAAGAACTCGAGTCGGCCAAGTTCCCTATTTTTATGCAAGATCAACTGGTGTGGGTAGGCGATTTAAACCTAGCACAAAACGATGTAGTTACCCTTGTTACCGCTCCCGAGGGCTGTATTTATCGTCGCCGCGCGATTGATGCATTGCAGCACGCAGGGATTAAATACCGTATTGCGTACAGTAATGCCGATTTAACAGGCCTTACTGCGGCATTAAAAGAAGGGTTAGGCATTACTGTTTTAGCAAAAAGCACCGTACCGAATGAGCTAAACTATCAACTACACACCAAGGATCTGCCTGAATTAGGCCAAATAGGGATTAGTTTAATTAAGCGGGCTGATGAACCGGGCAATGCGGTTGATAAACTTGCCGAGTTTATTGCGCTGCGTCTAACGTAAGCGAGTGGCGATTAATTCATTGATTGAGTATTTCGATGAGTGTTGTTTTATTTCACCTTTAAAGTCTTTTTTCGGCATTAAAACGCCTTCTATGTTTCGTATTGAGTCGTTTCTCGCAAAATAAATTGCACGCCGACACCTAATCCCCCCTGCAATACCCTACTTGTGGGCACGGTTTTCGCCGTGCAGGTTTAAACTTATAACCTGCAAGGGGTTAGCGTGTTATGCAGCAACACATATTACCTTTGCATCATACTCACCCAATTAGCACATCGTTAAGTATTACTTAACGAGGTCTCGCACATAAATAATACTACAATACTACTGTATTTATTATTTTCATTCTAATTCATGAACTTATGCTTTATATCAATTTTATTACAAATAGGATTGATTCGTATTACTTTACATGTTTAAATTGCGCCGGTTAAAAAAATCTAAACATACACAGGACGCACAATGAAACCTACGTTTATTGTTTCAACTCTTTCTACTGCCATAGCGTTATCACTTAGCGCTAATGCTTTTGCTAAAGATGTAACTAAAGAAGAAAAGAACTTCGAGCAAATTACTGTCATTGGCTCTGCATCTGCTATTAACGATATTCCGGGTTCTGCTACTTTCATCAGCGAGCAAGATCTTGAAAAGTTTGAATACACCGACATCTCACGTGTTTTAAGTGCGGTACCCGGTGTATACGTTCAAGAAGAAGATGGCTATGGTCTACGCCCTAACATTGGTATGCGTGGTACAGGTACTGGCCGTAACGATAAAATCTCTGTAATGGAAGACGGCGTTCTTGTTGCTCCTGCTCCTTACTCTGCACCATCGGCTTACTACTTCCCTACTATGGGCCGCATGGAGTCTATCGAAGTACTTAAAGGTGCTGCATCGGTTAAATATGGTCCACGTACAACGGGCGGTGTTTTAAACTTAGTATCACGCAGCTTACCGACCGAAGGTTCTAAAGGTTTATTAAACGCTGAACTAGGTAGCGATGGTTTTTACAAAGGCCACGCATACTTCGGTAAAAAGAAAAACAATGCAGCAGGCTTAGTTGAAGTATTCACTTACGGCGCAGATGGCTTTAAAGAATTACCGGTTGGTAGCGATAACTCTGGTTTTGAAAAGAACGACTTCTTATTAAAGTTTGGTTTTGATTTTGGTGATAACGAAGCTCACAGCCTTGAAATGAAAGTTAAATACTCAGACGAGCGCTCTGATGAAACTTACATGGGCTTAACCGATGCAGACTACCAAGAAAACCCATATCGTCGTTATGCAGCCTCGCAAAATGATGAAATGAACACACAACACAATGCATACCAAGTTAACTATGCATATCGCTTTGGTAAAGGTTACGAGTTACTTGCAACTGCTTACTTAAATGACTTCCACCGTAACTGGTATAAAGCGAGCAAAGTAAGCTCAAGCTACCTTGAACAGTACAGCGAATTTGAAGCAAACCCAACCAGCGAAGGTATCGAAGGGGTTGCTGTTAAAGCAAATAACCGTGACTACCAAGCGAAAGGTTTACAAACAGAGTTCCATATTCCTGCGGGTAACCACTACATTACAGTGGGTGCGCGTTACCACGAAGACGAAATGGATCGCTTCCAATGGCAAGACAAATACACGCTTAATCAAGACCTTTCAATGACGCTAACTGAAAAAGGCGTACCAGGTTCAGATAGCAACCGTGTAGATAGCGCTGAAGCAACAACGCTATTCATTCAAGATGAGTGGTCATTAGACGCATTAGTAATTAGCGCGGGTCTGCGTTATGAAGATATCACGATTAAACGTGAAGAATGGGCAAAATCAGATCCAACACGTGCAAACGGTTTAACTAAAAATATCAGCAACGACACTGAAATTTTAGTGCCGTCACTGGGCGCAACATACACTGTTAGCGATAGCTTAACGCTACTTGCCGGTATTCAAAAAGGGTATGCGCCAGCAGCACCAGGTAATGCGGTTCAAGAAGAAGAAGAGAGTGTTAACATTGAGCTTGGGGGTCGTTACGACTATGCAGGCTTTAATGGTGAAGTGATTTACTTTAACTCTGACTACACGAACATGCACGGTAACTGTACTGCTGCTGTAGGCTGTAACGACAATAATATTGGCGACCAGTACAACTACGGTGAAGTGTCGGTGTCTGGTTTTGAAGTGAGCGCCGGTAAAGTGTTTGCAACAGATACAGCCTCATTCCCTGTGCGTTTAACGTATACTTACACAAACTCTGAGTTTGAAAATGACTTTGAATCAGATCTTTGGGGCAGCGTTAAAAGTGGTGATGCTATGCCATATGTGCCAGAAAACCAGCTAGCGCTTTCGTTTGGTGCCGAGTTCTCAAGCTTTGTGTTTGATACGCAAATGCGTTATGTGTCTGATGCACACGCTGACTTATCAACTTCAGGTCGTAACGCAATTGACAGCCGTGTAGTGTGGGATTTAGCCGCTAAATACCTTATCGACGACAAACAAAAAGTATACCTAACGGTCGACAACCTGTTTGACAAGACCTACGTTGCAAACCGTGCAAACGGAGGTATTCAACCTGGTAAGCCACGTACCCTTCAAGTAGGTTACAGCTACTCTTTTTAATACCCAAGCGTATTAATAAGAAAGCCGCGTGATGAAAGTCACGCGGCTTTTTATTTTGCTTTTTTCAAGCATAACTTTTCACACATAAAAAAACCTCCCGCAGGAGGTTTTATCAGTCTAAATAAACGGTGTGTTTATTATTGACCTTTCACTTCTTTAAGACCATTGAAAGGTGCTTTTTCACCTAACGCTTCTTCAATACGAAGAAGTTGGTTGTATTTAGCAACACGGTCAGAACGGCTTAATGAACCTGTTTTAATTTGACCAGCCGCTGTACCAACAGCAAGATCTGCAATTGTTGCATCTTCTGTTTCACCTGAACGGTGAGAGATAACAGCAGTGAAACCAGCATCTTTTGCCATTTTAATCGCAGCAAGCGTTTCAGTTAATGAACCGATTTGGTTGAACTTGATTAGGATTGAGTTAGCAATACCGTTATCAATACCACGCTTTAAGATTTTCGTGTTTGTTACGAAAAGGTCGTCACCTACTAATTGAACTTTATCGCCAATTAGTTTTGTTTGGTGTGCGAAACCGTCCCAATCAGACTCATCTAGGCCGTCTTCAATTGAAACAATTGGGTACTGCTCTGTTAGGTCTTTAAGGAAATAGTTAAATTCTTCTGACGTGAATTTTTTACCTTCGCCTTTCAGGTCGTAGATGTTTGCTTCTTTGTCGTAGAACTCAGATGCAGCACAGTCTAGCGCTAAAGTAATGTCTTTACCTAGCTCGTAACCTGCATTTGCAACAGCCACTTTAATTGCAGCAAGTGCCGCTTCATTTGATTCAAGGTTTGGTGCAAAACCACCTTCATCACCTACTGATGTAGAGTGACCGTCTGCTTTAAGTACTTTTGCAAGACTGTGGAATACTTCTGCGCCCATGCGCAGTGCTTCACGGAAGTTTGCAGCGCCAACTGGCTGGATCATGAACTCTTGGATATCAACAGAGTTATCTGCGTGCTCACCACCGTTGATGATGTTCATCATTGGTAATGGCATAGAGTAAACGCCCGGCGTACCATTTAAGTCAGCGATGTGCTCATAAAGCTCAACACCTTTAGAGTTTGCAGCTGCTTTCGCTGTTGCTAAAGATACCGCTAAGATTGCGTTAGCACCTAATTTTTCTTTATTTTCAGTGCCGTCTAAATCTAGCATTACTTGGTCAACAGCTTGTTGATCAAGTGCGCTTTGGCCTTTAAGAGCCGCTGCGATTTCGTTATTGATATAACCTACCGCTTTTAAAACACCTTTACCTAAGTAACGTGCTTTATCACCATCACGTAATTCAAGCGCTTCGCGAGTACCTGTTGATGCACCAGAAGGTGCTGCAGCACGGCCCCATGAACCATCAGCTAAATGTACATCAGCTTCAACAGTTGGGTTACCACGCGAGTCCATGATTTCGCGACCAATCACTTTTACGATTTCTGACATCTTGATTCCTCTTTTCCCGAAAATGGTGAGTTTATGCCAACTTTGTTAATTCGTTGGCTTTTTAAAACAAATAAGCCGTGCATATAGCACGGCCTATTTAAATTACGATGACGCTTTTTGGTGAGTGTGTGCAGCTGCAACAAACCCTTCAAATAGCGGATGACCATCACGTGGTGTTGACGTGAATTCCGGGTGGAATTGCGCGGCAATAAACCAAGGGTGATCTTTATTTTCGATAATTTCGACTAGTTTCTTATCTTCAGATAAACCAGTGAAACTTAAACCTGCTTTTTCAAGCTGTTCTACGTAGTGGTTATTTACTTCGTAGCGATGACGGTGACGTTCAACAATTTCGTCACTACCGTATACTTCACTTACTTTAGAGCCTGGCGTTAAGTGACATTTTTGTGCGCCTAAACGCATTGTGCCACCAAGGTCAGACTGCTCATCACGTACTTCAACGTTACCGTCGGCATCTTGCCACTCGGTGATTAAGCCAACCACTGGGTGTGCTGATTTTGCATTGAATTCCGTTGAGTTTGCATCTGCAAGGCCTGCAACGTTACGCGCATACTCAATAAGTGCCACTTGCATACCTAAACAAATGCCTAGGTAAGGTACTTTGTTTTCACGTGCGTATTTAGCCGCTAAAATCTTACCTTCAACACCACGACCACCAAAACCACCTGGTACTAAAATAGCGTCAAGGTGAGAAAGCATCTCAGTGCCTTTGCTTTCTAAGTCTTGTGAATCAACGTATTCGATGTTCACTGTTAAACGGTTTTTAAGACCCGCATGCTTTAATGCTTCGTTTACTGACTTGTAAGCGTCTGGTAGTTCAATGTACTTACCTACCATACCAATTGTCACTTCACCCGTTGGGTTAGACTCTTGATATAATACTTGCTCCCACTCAGATAAATCTGCTTCTGGGCACTCAAGGTAAAAACGACGACACACAAAGTTATCAAGTTCTTGTGACTTAAGTAACGCAGGGATCTTGTAGATGCTTTCTACGTCTGGTAATGAAATAACGGCTTTTTCTTCCACGTTAGTGAAAAGTGCGATTTTCGCGCGCTCGTTATTAGGTAATTTACGATCAGAACGACAAATTAAGATATCTGGTTGGATACCAATCGAACGTAATTCTTTTACTGAATGTTGTGTTGGTTTCGTTTTAACTTCACCTGCAGGGCCTAAGAATGGCACTAGCGTTAGGTGAATAAACAATGCGCGCTCACGGCCGATTTCTGTGCCAAGCTGACGAATTGCTTCTAAGAACGGTTGTGACTCAATGTCACCCACTGTACCACCAATTTCAACGATGGCTACATCGCGACCTTCGGCACCGTCGTATACACGTTGCTTAATGTCGTTTGTGATATGTGGAATAACCTGAATTGTTGCACCAAGGTATTCACCGCGACGCTCACGTCGTAAAACATCTTCATAAACACGGCCTTGTGTGAAGTTGTTGCGGCTACTCATCTTAGTACGGATGAAACGCTCATAGTGACCTAAATCAAGGTCAGTTTCTGCACCGTCTTCAGTAACATATACTTCACCGTGCTGAATTGGGCTCATAGTGCCTGGGTCAACGTTGATGTAAGGATCCAGCTTTAAAATAGTCACGTTTAAACCACGTGCTTCTAAAATTGCGGCTAACGACGCTGCTGCAATACCTTTACCCAACGAAGAAACAACCCCGCCAGTAACGAAGATAAATTTTGTACTCATGCGAACCCTAGAATATCAGGAATTAAAAGGAATAATATAGAATCAAGACGGGGCGATATTATAGCAAAGGCACTGCTATCAATCCAGATAAAATTAGCAAATAAGTGCACAAAAAACGAGCGCGGCATTCCTGTCCCTATGCTGTGTCATTGTGGGTGCTTTTTAATGGCTTCCCACGCGCTGTCCATCTCTTCTAAACTGGCGGTCTCTAAACATTGCCCGCGCTCACTTAAATAAGCGGCCACTTTTTCAAAGCGTGCCATAAACTTAGCGTTAGCACTGCGTAATAATTGCTCAGGGTCGCGCTTAATATGACGGGCCACATTGACCGTTGCAAATAACAAATCGCCCAGCTCTTCTGCGCTGTGTTCTGAGTACGGATCATGCGCAAGCGCTTCTTTCACTTCCCCGACTTCTTCGGCCACTTTATCAAGTGCCCCCTGATAGCTTGGCCAATCGAAGCCAAGACTTGCCACCCGCTGCTGAATCTTTTTCGCCTTAGTAAGCCCTGGCATCGCATCGGGAATGTCTTGCCATAAACTCAGTTGCTGTGTGGGTGCTTTTTGCGCCCGCTCTTGTGCTTTTATTGCTTGCCACTGCTGTGATAATTCAGCCTCTGTGAGTGTTGTTTTTTCAGCGAACACATGAGGGTGCCTGCGCACTAGTTTTTCGTTTAATGTGCTGACAACGTCATTAAAATCAAATAGCCCCTGCTCTTTTGCAAGCTGCGCGTAAAACACAACCTGAAAGAGTAAGTCACCCAGTTCACTTTTAAGCTCACTCAACTCGCCCTTTTCAATGCAGTCAGCAACTTCGTAAGCCTCTTCAATGGTATGAGGCACTATCGATTTAAAATTTTGTTTTAAATCCCACGGGCACCCAGTATCTGGGTCCCGTAGTTTTTCCATGATCGCTAATGAGTCATCAATACTGTGTTTATCTGTCATTACGCATGCCCACGTTTTGCTTCATGGACCCCTTCAATTTGGTGAAGTTTAGACAACAAGCGGTTTGTGCTTGATAAGTCGTGAACTTCTACCTGCATTGAGAAAAGTGCTAATTGCTTGTCTTCGACTGTGTTGACGTTCATGTTCAGCACATTTACTTTTTCATTGGCAAGTACAGAGCTAATATCACGAATAAGCCCTGATCTATCGGTTGCCTCTACTTTAATGGTTAGCGTGTAAGAGCCATTTACATCGTCTGACCAACTTACTGAGATCACACGCTCTGGGTGCTTTTCTCGCAGTTTTTCAAATGAATCACAGTCTTCACGGTGAACGGCAATCCCCCGCCCTTGCGTGATATACCCAATAATTTCATCGCCGGGAACAGGGCGACAACATTTAGCCACGTGGCTCAATAAACTGCCGACGCCATCAACTACAATGCCATTTTTATCACCGTTGACACTTTTTGGTTTTTTAAACCTGATTTGTGGCTCGTCGTCATCACGGTCGCTAATAAAGTTAAGCAACTGATTAAGACGCACATCACCTGCGCCAACAGCAACCATTAAATCTTCAAGACCCCGCAAGTTAAAGCGCTCTATCGCGGGGGTAAGATCTTTGGTTGTAAGATCGAGCTTGTGTAGTTCTGTTTCTAGAATTTCTTTACCGGCACTTAAGTTTTTATCGCGGTCGAGCTGCTTAAACCAATGATGAATTTTCGAACGTGCTCGCGACGATTTAATATAGCCTAACGACGGATTTAACCAATCTCGGCTCGGGTTCGCTTGCTTTTGCGTTAAAATCTCAACCTGATCGCCCGTACTTAGTTGGTACGTAAAAGGCACAATTTTGCCAAATACTTTTGCGCCAATACACCGGTGCCCTACATTAGAGTGGATGTAGTAGGCAAAATCGAGCGGCGTCGCACCGAGTGGTAAATCAAAAATATCGCCTTTCGGGGTAAACACGTAAACACGGTCTTCCACCACCTGATTTTTAAGCTCTTCGGCTAAGTCGCTGCCATCAACAACTTCTTCTTGCCATTGCAGTAACTTACGCAACCAGCTAATTTTTTGCTCATAACCTGAGCCACGCCCCGGTAATGCGCCTTCTTTGTACATCCAGTGAGCCGCGACACCGAGCTCGGCATCTTGGTGCATCTCGCTGGTACGAATTTGAATTTCGACAGTTTTACCTTCAGGACCAAACACCACGGTATGAATCGATTGATAACCATTTTGTTTTGGCGTTGCAATGTAGTCATCAAACTCTTTATTTAAATGACGCCAGTTTGTGTGAACAATCCCCAAGGCCGCGTAGCAATCTTGCAAACGCTCAACCACAATACGCATGGCACGAATATCAAATAATTGATCGAACTCGTAGTTCTTCTGCGCCATTTTTTTATAAATGCTGAAAATATGTTTCGGGCGACCATACACCTCGCCAGCAATGCCCGCTTCTTGGAGGCGTGCTTTAACCAGTGCCACCATATTTTCCATGTAGGCTTCGCGGGCAAGCCGTTTATCGTCTAATTGCTTGGCAATATTTTTGTAGGTGTCTGGGTGCAAATAACGAAAAGATAAGTCTTCTAGCTCCCACTTAAGCTGACCTATCCCTAAACGATTGGCGAGTGGCGCAAAAATATCGCGCGTTTCTTTTGCTGCTATTACGCGCTCTTCTTCACTGCCATTTTTCACTTCGCGTAGGTAACACACTTGTTCAGCCAGTTTAATAACCACCGCACGCACATCTTCAACCATTGCCAAAAGCATACGGCGAATATTATCAATTTGAACGGTGCCTTTACCTTGATGTGCTAAGGTGCTGATGGTTGCCATTTGGCTCACACCAGTAAGCAGCAAGGCAACGTGGTTACCAAGCTTATCTGTTACTGTGTCGATAGAAATTTTTTCAGCTAAAAAATACGGCGTTAAAAAGGCGGTTGCCAATGAATCAGCATCTAAATTTAGCTCAGCTAAAATCTCCACCATTTCAATGGCCATATTCTGGCGTTTAACATCATCGCAATGCAGGCACAATTGATGCGCCTGTTCTAATAAGGTAGATTTATCTTCTGTTAGCGCTAACAGCTCTATACGGCTGGTAAAATCACTCGGCTTAGTAAGCTGATGTGACTGTCTAGTGGCTACCATAGTGCGCTTTACCTCCTGTGAAATAACGCCATCGTTTCAATATGCCCTGTATGCGGGAACATATTCATAAGCCCAATTTTTTCAATGCTGAAGCCTGCTTGTAAAATAATTGCACTGTCACGGGCTAAAGTAACAGGATCACAAGAGACATATAAAATCGTTTTAAACTGAGTAAGTGGTAACTGCTCTAAAATAGCCATAGCGCCAGTTCGTGACGGGTCAAGCACCAATACATCAATGTCTTTGCTGAACCACGCAGCTGATTGCATTGATTGAGTTAAATCAAAGCAATAAAAATCGGTATTCGATAATGAGTTAGTTTGCGCATTTTGTTTCGCTAATGCAACCGCAGAATCCACTCCTTCGACACCAATAACGTGTTTTGCATACTTTGCAATCAATAATGAAAAATTACCAATACCACAAAATAAATCCAATACCTGTTCATGACCCTGTAAATCAAGCCACTCTTTTGCTTGATGTAACATGGCTTGATTAACATGCGGATTTACTTGCACAAAGTTCTCTAAGCCAAACTCAAAGGTTAAGTCGTACTCTGGTATAGTGTAGTACGGCATTGGATGATGAGTGTGATCAATCTCACCGCTGTGTGATTGCCATACTAGGCACCATTGATACTCATCACAGGCTTTCTCAACAACCGTTTTAAGCGTATTGCTAATTGGTTTTGTATGGCGAATGACAACATAAGCGGCATTGTCTGCCTCGCACAGTTGTAAGTGACTAATACAGGTTAGCCCTGCGTGGTTATTTATCAGTTCATCAAAGACCGTAAATAACGCGCTAAATTTAGTTGAAAGCACATCACAACGCTCAATACTCACGAGCTGCTTTGACCCTTGAGCACGATAACCAACGCGCATTTTTTTCGCGGCTTTATCATGCATTACGGCAACACGTGCCGACCGTCTGTAATGACGCGCTTCACTAACAAGCGGCGCTTGCCAATTTAAATTCTCTGCTTTGGCAAATTTACTGAATAGCTGGCTCACAGCTGCTTGCTTTTCAACTAATTGCTGCGATGCATCGAGGTGTTGTAACTGACAACCACCACATACTTGATAATGCTGACAAAAAGGCGTTACTCGATGCGCTGACGCGCGCAATACTTTTTTGCAATCAGCACTGGCAAAACGTGCCTTATCGTCAATGAGCTGTGCTTTAACTTCCTCGCCGGGCAGCGCACCGTTCACAAAGCACACTTTACTGCCTTGCTTTGCAACACCTCGTCCTTGGTGATCCATGGCCGAAACGGTGAGTGTGAGCATTTTTTGTGAGACGGATTTCTTTTTAGCTTTGAAAATCTGTGCCATCGGGCAACACCTTAATTATTGATAAAGCGGGAGTAAGTATATACTCTTAAACTACGATAATAATGATAACAACATCTTTTATGACTAAATTTGGCTTACGTGACTCAGTCTTAACCCTCACACTTATACCGACTGTGATCATAGGCTTGTTGCTGGGCGGTTATTTTACAATAAATCGTTACATTGAGCTCGATGAAATTTTGTATCAACAAGGCGAGACCATCATTGAGCCGCTTGCTATTGCTGTAGAGCAACCTTTACTTAAACGAAATAAAGCGCTGTTAACTCGTTTAGTTAGTCATACTCACAACAAACACTCGCCTGCTATTCAATCTATTGCTATTTTTGATGAAAATAACGAGCTGGTTATTTTCAGTAAATACCAAAGTGAATTTAGAGAGCTGATGAACACGAACAAACCGATATTAGACGGTGTTCATATGCAAAGCTCAGAACATTATTTAACCTTTTCAACGGCTATTATTAATCATAGCCGCCAAGACATGATATGGAATCACCATAGTTATCAGGCTTCTTTAGGCACTGTGGTGATCATGCTCAATAAGCAGCAAGCCATCATTGGTCAACAACGTGCGTTATTAGTGAGTGGTGTAGTTATTTTACTGGCGCTTGTTTTAGCAACCGTGCTGGCGTTTAGATTATCGCGTATGTTTATTCAACCTCTTAATAAGTTAGTACTTGCTACAGATAAACTTAATGAGGGTAAAGTCGATACAGGCCTTGATCAAAAAATGTTTGGCGAATTTGAGCTCCTTCGTGAAGGACTTAATACGATTTCAGACACCATGGTGATGCAACGCGATGAAATGCAAAAGCACATTGACCAAGCCACTGCAGATTACCGAGAAACACTCGAACAGTACGAAACACAAAATATTCAGCTGAGTATTGCAAAAAAAGATGCTCAAGATGCCAACCGTGTTAAATCAGATTTCTTAGCGAAAATGAGTCACGAATTACGTACTCCTTTAAATGGGGTTATTGGCTTTACGCGTCAGCTATATAAAACGCCTCTGAATAAACACCAAAAGGATTACCTCGATACGATTGAGTTGTCTGCTAACAGCTTAATGACCATTATCAGCGATATTTTAGATTTCTCGAAATTAGAAGCCGGTGCGATGGAACTCGAATCGATGCAGTTTCAACTGCGCGATACCATCAATGAAGTATTAACATTGCTTGCTCCTAGCGCCCACGAAAAACAACTCGAGCTATCTATATTTATTCACCCGCAAGTGCCCGATAACTTAACTGGCGACCCGACTCGCTTTAAGCAAATTTTAATTAACTTACTCAGTAATGCGATAAAGTTCACCGAAAAAGGGTCTATTAAAGTCGATGTCGGTTATCGTTTGCTTGATGAAGAGCGAGCCTCTATTTTGGTGTCGGTAACCGATACCGGTGTGGGTATTCCTATGGATAAGCAAGATGCTTTATTCACACCATTTGGCCAAGCCGATTCAAGTATTACCCGCAAATTTGGCGGCACAGGCTTAGGGTTAATTATTACCAAGCATATTGTTGAAGCCATGAACGGCCGCATTACCTTAAACTCAGCCCCCGGTAATGGCACCTGCTTTACGTTTAATGCGGTGTTTAGAACGCCGTCTAATTCAATCACTAGTGACTTACCAACTCAATCACTGATTAATAAACGCATTCTATACTTAGAACCGCACGAACATACGCACCAAGCAACCTTGTCATTGTTGAATGAGTGGCAAACACAAGTTACCGCCTGTACCGATGAAGAAAGTTTCTTAAACGAGATAAACAAAGACTTTAGTTACGATATTTGTATTATCGGTCACACCGCAACAATCGATGATATGCAGCAGCTTAAAGGCTACGTTAAAGCGGTAAGACCTGTCACTGACTATTTATACATTATGCTCAATACGGTGTCGCATAATATGCGTGAAGCCTTTGTGGGTAGTGGTGCTGATGCCTGTTTAAGTAAACCACTTAATCATCGTAAATTATGTGAAGTATTAGCAGCCCCGTATCGCCTTGACCATCCGGTACACAATATTGAGCAAGGCGATGAAAAACTACTGCCATTAAAAGTGCTGGTTGTTGATGATAATGACGCAAATCTAAAACTTATTTGTACACTATTAGATGAACAAATTGAGCTCATTGATACCGCCCATAATGGTTCACAAGCCTATAGCTTAAGTAAAAGCCATAAATACGACTTAATATTTATGGATATTCAAATGCCTATTATGGATGGCATTACAGCGTGTAAGCTTATTCGTGAGTCATCACTTAATGAAGACACCCCAATTATTGCGGTAACAGCGCATGCGTTGGCTGGTGAAAAAGAGCAGCTGCTAAAAGATGGCTTTAAAGGTTATTTAACCAAACCGATTGACGAAGATATGCTAAAGCAGATCATTAGTGATCATAGCCCACAATCCCCTATTAACCGAGAGCGAAGCAAAACAGTTGCCGTTCAATCTGAACCTCCATTTGAGAGCACACGCCTAGATTGGCAGCTTGCGCTACAGCGCGCAGGCGGCAAAGAAGAACTCGCTCTTGAAATGCTCAATATGCTGTTACTCAGCGTGCCTGAGACCTTGCGTCTACTCAATGAAGCAATAGAAAATGAAGATTGCGAGCATGTACTTAGCATCGTGCATAAGTTCCATGGCGCATGTTGTTACACCGGCGTACCAAAGCTAAAATCGCTTGCCGAAACCCTTGAAACGTCACTAAAAGGCGATTGTGATTTAAATTATATTGAACCTGAATTATTTGAGCTTATTGACGAGCTGAATAATTTGTTAAGTGATGCAGGCATGGTAGAGCAGCAACGATAAAAGCCGCTCAATAAAACGATATAAAGGAATATATAAATGAAAAGTTATTTAATTTTAGCGGGCAGTTTACTTGCCTTTGGCTGTGCTTCAACTGCAGATAAACCGATGACACTAGAGTATGCGGATTTATCAGTTAGCTATGATGAATTGAAAACACCAAAATGGCAGCAACTTGAGCGCTTTCCTGCCAGATACCCAAAAAAAGCAGTTATCCAAGCAACAGAAGGGTGCGCGACCATTGAGTATGTTATTACGCCACACAATGAGATTAAAGATATTCAGGTAGTTGCCTCTACTCACCCTGTATTTGCCGATGCAGCAAAAGAAGTAATCACGCATTGGCACTGGAATGAGCTGCCGCAAAATATTACTGATAAAGCGGTGAAAACCCAAACTCGTTTTGATTTTTGTTTTGACACACCCGAGCAATCTTGTAGAACACTAAAACCTAATTATTCATGCCCTAGTCGCGATATTATTTATTCTACGGGTACACGAATTGTGAAGTATTAAAGGGAGCCTGCTTTGTATTTTATCTTACTTATTCTCTTTAGCGCTATTTCACTCACGTGGTTTTTCCTTCGCTATAAAAAACTAAGTAAAGAAGCTAATAACTACGTAAAAATCAATTACGCTGAGCAGTGGCAAACATACGAAAGTAAAGCCCGCTTAATGAGAGCAACACCCAACTCAATTGTGTTTCATTCAATTAAACAAGGCGAATTGTCGGCCATTAATGATGGTGTTTTAAAAAGCTTTAAGAAAAAGCATCAGTACATAGTCACTCTACTCTGTATTTCACCTTTGTTATCATCATTGCTTGCACAATTTATTGCGTATTTGATGAAATAAAAAGCGCGCTGGATACAACATCCACCGCGCTCTCAATTCAATACTTGCTTAAAAGTGCTTGAAGCTTATACTTACAAACGCGCCTCAATCATCAGGCGTTTCATATCACGTACTGCTTTGTCTAGACCATCAATCGCGGCACGCGCAATAATCGCATGACCAATGTTTAACTCGTAAATTTCTGGCATTGCAGCAATTGGTTTTACGTTGTGGTAGTGCAGGCCATGACCAGCATTTACAATTAAACCAAGACCGTGGGCGTATTGTACACCGCTGCGAATACGCTCAAGCTCTGTATGTAGCTCTTCGTCGTTTTCTGCATCTGCATACGCGCCAGTATGAATTTCTACATACGGTGCGTTACAGGCTTTAGCAGCATCAAGTTGCGCGTTATCAGCATCAATGAATAACGATACTTTAATACCCGCTGCCGTTAATTTTTCAGTCGCCGCTTTTACTTTTTCAAAGTTACCCACTACGTCTAGGCCGCCTTCTGTTGTTAGCTCTTCGCGTTTTTCAGGCACTAAACACACATAAGCGGGTTTTACTTCAAGCGCAATATCAATCATTTCATCAGTCACGGCAACCTCAAGATTCATACGCGTTTGAATGGTTTTAGCCATTACATACACGTCACGGTCTTGAATATGACGACGGTCTTCACGCAAATGAATGGTGATACCATCTGCACCGGCATGCTCTGCAACACTGGCTGCATGAGCAGGATCTGGGTAACTTGTGCCACGCGCTTGGCGTAAAGTGGCAATATGATCAACGTTTACACCAAGAAGAATATCTTTCATTTTTTTACCTGTTTAAAACAACGATTAACGGCTGCTATTCAGCCTACTTAATAAATAACTCACGACTTTTTAATGGCTTTTTACCGAGTAAAGGCTTGAGTAAGTAACGACTTAACTGCTTTGCCATATATAACACATCAGGCGCGCTGAAGTCATGGGCAGCAATGGCATTTAATTGCGCACCTGAAAAACCACTGTGCGGGTCGTCATGCAGCAAAAAGCCATATTCAGCAAAGTACTGGTAACTGGCACTGCCAATGATCTCATCACCGTGCGCGTCGACACTAAAATCAACCCCATAACCGAGCAATTCGAGTAACTGAAATTCATACGAACGTAACACTGCTTGCAAGTGTTGAGTACCCGATAAATCACTCAAGTGCTGTTTATACAAATGGTAAACACTTTCCATGGGTTCATTGATAGGTACGATACGATTGGTTAATTCGTTTAAATAAAATCCACAATACAACTCATTCCCCGTGAGCATGGTTTGCGTGCCATGGGGTTCAAAACGATTAATGTATTTTAAATCTGATTTACCGCTGTATTGTACCAGCAGTGATTGGAAAGGTTGCAGTTGTGCTTTATGTTTAGTGGCCTGGCGACCACTAATTCGGGCCAGCATTCTAAGCTGACCCACGCCTTCTACCAGCATATCAAGCATTACTTGTGAGTCACTAAATGGACGTCGGTGCAACAAGTATGCTGTGTAGAAATCGCTATCCATGGCGTCTCAAGCTAAGCTTAATCTTCACCATAGCCTAAGCTGCGTAGCGCACGCTCATCATCAGCCCAGCCAGACTTCACTTTAACCCAAAGTTCTAAAAATACTTTGTTATCAAGCATCTCTTCAAGGTCTTTACGTGCTTCACGGCCAATAACTTTTAGCTTTTCGCCTTTATTGCCAATAACCATGCGTTTTTGCGTTTCACGCTCAACTAAGATCAGGCCATTAATTTGCCACACGCCGTTATCGAGCCATTTAAACTGCTCTATTTCAACGGTAACAGAATACGGTAATTCATCACCCATAAAACGCATTAGCTTTTCACGGATAACCTCTGCCGACAAAAAACGCATCGAACGGTCTGTCACATAATCTTCAGGGAAGTAAAACTCACACAGCGGAAGACGCTTGGTTACTTCTGCTTTTATAAGCTCAATGTTTTTACCCTGTTTTGCTGAGACAGGAATAATGCCAACAAAATCAAATTTATTGCCTAAAAACTGCATGTGCGGAAGCACTAAGTCGCGGTCTTTTACTTGGTCAATTTTATTCATAACCAATAACACTGGACGACCACTTTGACGGACTTTATTCAGTACCATCTCGTCATCTTCATTCCAGTGAGTGCCTTCAACCACAAAAATAATCAGCTCTACATCACCAATCGAACTGGATGCAGCACGGTTCATTAAACGGTTAATGGCACGCTTTTCTTCAACATGTAGACCCGGTGTATCAACGTAGACTGCTTGGTATTTACCTTCAGTATGAATACCCATAATACGGTGACGCGTGGTCTGTGGTTTGCGCGAGGTAATACTCACCTTTTGCTCAACAATGTAGTTAAGTAAGGTCGATTTACCCACATTTGGACGACCAACAATGGCCACCATCCCACAGTGCGTATCAAGCTCTGCAGGTTCTTTGCTAATTAAATCATCAAGATTCATTTTTAAGTATCTTTAAGGCTTTTTCAGCAGCTTTTTGCTCGGCTTTACGACGCGAGCTCCCTACTGAGATAATGCTATCCATCCCTTCAACAATACATTCAACCGTGAATGTTTGATTGTGCGCTTGGCCTTTTGTATCAATGACAGTGTAGCCCGGTAACGATAATTTGCGCGCTTGTAAGTACTCTTGAAGTAATGTTTTTGGATCTTTTTGGTTTAAGCCAGGAGAAATTGCATCAAGGCGTGATTCATACCAATTTAAGATTAACTCACCACATTGTTCAATGCTTGAGTCTAGGAACACGGCACCAATAATGGCTTCTACTGCATCGGCAAGAGTCGATTCACGACGGAAGCCACCACTTTTCAGCTCGCCAGGCCCTAAGCGTAAGTAATCGCCCAGACCAAATTCAAGGCCAAACTCAGCCAGTGTTTGACCACGTACTAAGGTTGAGCGCATGCGGCTTAAGTCGCCTTCACGTGCTTTTGGAAATTTAGTATAAAGCGCATTCGCAATCACGAAGCTCAAAATCGAATCGCCTAAAAACTCTAAACGCTCGTTATGTTGACCTTTGTGGCTGCGGTGCGTCATTGCCTGTTCAAGCAAAGCTTGATCAGTAAATGTATAACCTATTTTGTTGTATAACTCTGTTACGTTTTTTTTCATCGTTACTGAATATTACCTAGGCGTTCAAAACGAACACCAGTTGGAACCCAGCCTGGTAAAAAGTCATCTGGGCCATTTTCAAATTCAAAACTCATCCATATAAAGACGGCTTTACCTACCAAGTTTTCTTTTGGCACAAAGCCCCAAAAGCGACTGTCTTGGCTGTTATCACGGTTATCACCCATCATAAAATAATGATCGGCAGGAACAACCCACTCGTCAGAGCGTGTACCCGGTTGTTGATAATAACGGCCTTTCATTTCAAGCGCCTCTGGGTTAATCAAAATGTTGTGATTCAATGGGCTTAGGTTTTCTTCTAAACGCACTAAATTCATTGACCCTTGCTTGAACTCGTCACTATTGAGAATTTCCATATCTATTTTATTGTATTCATTACACAGCAAATCACCTTGCTGTTCGACACCTTCTTCACATTTTGGCTGAATATAAAGGTGTTTATTGCGATAAACAATTTTATCGCCAGGTAAACCAATGGCACGTTTAATGTAATCAATACGCTCATCTAATGGGTATTTAAATACCACAATATCACCGCGTTCTGGCTCATCCACATCCACTAGTTGGGTGCGCCAAATTGGGTCTTTAATGCCGTATGAGTACTTTTGTACCAAAATAAAGTCACCAACAAGTAATGTTGGCATCATTGAGCCTGATGGAATTTGAAACGGTTCAAAAATAAATGAACGGAAAATAGTAATAGCCGCAATCATCGGAAAGATTGATTTAGCCGTTTCAGTAATACTTGGCTCTGGTGCAATTAATGCAGCGGTTTCTTCGTCTAATTCACCACCCGCCGCGTTTTGAGCAAGGGCGATACGCTGTTGACGTTTAGGCGCAAACATAAAGTGGTCAATTAACCAAATTAAGCCTGAGCCTAGTGTTAACAACACTAAAAAAATCGAAAAGTAACCCGCCATGCATTAATTCCTTTATTTACTTCTAATTATTTACCAACTTTGAGGATAGCTAAGAATGCATCTTGCGGTACTTCAACGTTACCTAGTTGCTTCATTCGCTTTTTACCTTCTTTTTGCTTCTGAAGAAGCTTTTTCTTACGGCTCACGTCACCACCGTAACATTTTGCAATTACGTTTTTACGTAATTGTTTAACCGTTGTACGCGCTATAACATGCTGACCAATTGCCGCTTGAATTGCAATATCAAATTGTTGACGCGGAATTAGCTCTCTAAGCGCTTCAGCTAACTGACGACCACGCGATTGTGCAATATCACGGTGTACAATAATAGCTAATGCATCTACACGTTCACCATTAATAAGTACGTCAACACGTACCATGTCTGATGCTTGGAAATGCTTAAAGTTATAATCAAGCGAAGCAAAACCGCGGCTTGTTGATTTTAACTTATCAAAGAAATCCATAACCACTTCAGCCATCGGTAATTCATACGTTACCGCAACTTGCTTGCCGTGATAGTTCATTTTAGTTTGTACACCACGCTTTTCAACACAAAGCGTAATAACGTTACCTAAAAACTCTTGCGGAACTAATATGTTAGCTTCAACAATTGGCTCACGGATTTCAAGAATGTTGTTTACCGGCGGAAGATCAGATGGATTATCAATCTGTTTAACGCCCTCTTTGGTTTCTACTTCGTAGATTACCGTAGGTGCCGTAGTAATAAGATCAATGTCGTATTCACGCTCAAGACGCTCTTGAATAATCTCCATGTGTAGCATACCTAAGAAGCCACAACGGAAACCAAAACCAAGTGCAGTTGAGTTTTCTGGTTCGAAGAATAACGATGCATCGTTCAAGCTAAGTTTATCTAGCGCATCACGGAATGATTCATAATCATCCGATGAAATTGGGAACATACCCGCGTAAACCTGTGGTTTAATGCGTTGGAAACCCGGTAGACGCTCTGGTGCAGAGTTGCGCTGTAACGTAATTGTATCGCCAACAGGTGCACCATGAATCTCTTTAATACCAGCAATAACAAAGCCTACTTCACCGGTTTTTAATAAACCTGTGTTAGTTTGTTTTGGAGTAAAAATACCCACTTTATCTGCAATATGAACTTGTTCGTTCGACATGATCTTAATTTTATCGCCCGCGCGTAATTCACCGTGTTTAATACGCACAAGTGACACAACGCCTTGGTATGGGTCAAACCATGAATCAATAATAAGCGCTTGTAATGGCTTATCTTTGTCGCCAACTGGTGGCGGAATATCTTTAACAATAACTTCGAGTACGTCTTCAATACCCACGCCTGTTTTTGCACTACAACGCACGGCTTCAAGCGCATCAATACCAATAATGTCTTCGATTTCTTCTGCAACACGAAGTGGGTCCGCTTGCGGTAAGTCGATTTTATTCAGTACTGGAATAACTTCTAAATCCATTTCAATTGCTGTGTAGCAGTTAGCAAGTGTTTGCGCTTCTACACCTTGACCAGCATCAACAACTAAAAGCGCACCTTCACAGGCAGCAAGCGAACGTGATACTTCGTAAGTGAAGTCAACGTGTCCTGGTGTGTCGATAAAGTTTAATTGGTAGGTCTCGCCATCTTTGGCTGTATAATTAAGTGTTACACTTTGCGCTTTGATGGTAATACCACGCTCACGCTCGATGTCCATTGAGTCTAACACCTGCTGCTGCATTTCACGGTCTGTTAAACCACCACAAACTTGGATAAGACGGTCAGAGAGAGTCGATTTACCATGGTCGATATGGGCGATGATCGAAAAATTACGGATATGCTTCATAAACTGGATTCTAAACTTCTATATAAAATGGACTAAGTGTATAAAGCGGCAATTTTACATTTAATTGGCTTTAATCACCATCTATTTGAGTGAAAGGAATAGTAATTGGGTGAATTTTTATTACTTTAATATCATGTTTTAGGCTCTTAACCCTTGATTTAGCTATCGCATAGCCAGTTAAGCCCCCTAATACAGCAGCTAAAATTTGCCAGCCTTCAGCAAGCGAAAACACTGAAAAAGCAGCCAAAGCAAACCCTAAACTAAATAATAACGGCAACATGTACACGGCCATTGCGTGTTTTACAAGGTGGCTATCGTCTAGTGCTAAGGTGACTTTTTGTCCGACTTTTAGCTCACTGTCGAAAGTGTATGGGAATGTTTTTTTGGCAGTACCAAATAACTTGGCAAAGATTTGCGAGCCACAACGGCCATTGCATCCTGCGCAGGCTTGTTTTTGCTCGGCTTCTAAATCGGCTGTCGTGCCTTTTACCGACACGACAGTGAGTGTTTGTTCTATCATTATTTAAAGAGGTCGCGCTACCGACTCTGCAATGGCTTTGGCTGTCATAGCGGGGATATTACCAACAACCGACACGTCAAAGCTACCACCATTGTGAACATACACGGTTGTCGCACCCGATGACAGCGCCCCACTGGGTCGTTTACCAGGCAGTGGTCTTTGTACGAACACAGAAACCTCAACAAAACCATCAGAGTACAAGTAGTAATCGGTTAGTTCGTTATTTAAATCTAACTTGTGACGGTCTGACTTTAATAATTTAAAGCCTGCTGGCAACCAGCCAATTTTCCAATTATTAACCGCACTGCCTGTGCTTTCGTTATCAATTTCACTGACCGGAAGCGGAGGAGGAAAATCACGATTTTGCATTTCTAACAGCATCTGTGCAGGTTGCTCTGTTACACTAATGTGGGTCAACTGTAATTGCTCAAGCATTTCACCTTTGTGGTTCACATACGCTGATTTCAATAACAGTGATGATTCTAAATCTAACCATATCCAATAATTGAATTTGTACTCATCTTTTGACTCAATACGCACAAGCTGCGCTGAGCGCCCTGCTATACGACCTTTTCCGCCTAGTACAAAATCGTACTGCGCACTTAAACGCTCTATATCTTTAAAAAGTACTTCAGGAATAGGCCCTGCAATTGAATCAGTTTGCACAGAATATGGCTCTGAATGGGGCTCAAAATAAGTCACTTGATCGTTTACGCGAGCCATTTCAAGCCCTGCGCCATTCAGTAAACTTAAATGTTCAAGCTCTACATTACCTTGCTTGGCATGCAGCCAGCGATAAGGTTCCATTGCTTGGCCTTTAACGACGACAAACGATGCGTCGAAATTGCGGGTATGAACGGCTTCAGCCATATCGAGTAATAATGCTTTGGCGGGGTTTTCGTCGCTGGCAAAAGCGGGAGCTATTAACACCAGCGACAAAATAAAAGTAAACACTTTCATTTAATTAGTTTTTTTCCTCATCTGCGTTAGCCGCAGTTTGTGACTTTTCAAGCGAATATGCAACACGTGCTTGACGTTGGTGTTCAAGTACAAGCGCACCAATACGTTGCTGTTGTAATTCGCGTAAACCTTGTTGGGCATTTTCAAGTGCAGGTTGCTCAGATGAGTAACTGACAGGTGATGCCACACCGGTTAGTGGTGTTGTTTGTAATAAAGGAATTTCGCTCTGCGGTGATTCGCTGTTTTGCGGCAGTGTTTGTACACCAACAATCGCAAACATAGCCACACTTGCAGCAATCGCTACTTGGGCAAAGGGTCGACGCCAATTAAATGCAACGACATTGTCGGTGCCTGTTGCCGCCACGATTTCTTCGCTTTTTGGTGCCGTTGTTTTATTCGCGAAATCTGCGTACACAGGTTCATGTTCGAGTGCATCTGCCACTGCATCAGCAATGTCAAAATTGAAGGCGCTGTTATTTGCCTCAGCACGCATTACGTCACCGATCATTGCATAACGACCAAATGTTGTTACATCGTCGTTTGTAATCGCTTCATCAGTTAACTGCTGCTCGCCGTCAAGTAATGCGGATAACTGCTCATTATCCAACTTGTTAACGTCTGCTTTTGTCATACTAAGACTCACCTATTAATGGATTTAATTTATTGTCAATCGCTTCACGGGCACGGAAAATACGCGAACGTACCGTCCCCACGGGGCAATCCATAACCACGGCTATTTCTTCATAGCTCATACCTTCGATTTCACGAAGGGTAATCGCAGTTTTAAGATCTTCAGGCAAACTATCAATCGTATTAAAAATTACAGCACGTACTTCGTCACTTAATAACAGGTTTTCTGGCGATGCGTTTGAACGCATTGCGTCTGCACTGTCATAAAATTCTGCTTCTTCGGCATCAACATCGTTAGCTGGCGGCTTACGCCCCTGAGCAACTAAGTAATTTTTAGCACAATTTACGGCGATACGGTACAACCAAGTATAAAAGGCGCTATCACCTCTAAAGTTAGGCAAAGCACGATAAGCTTTAATAAAGGCTTCTTGTGCGACATCAGCAACATCACCTTGGTTTGAAACATAACGTGAGATCAAACCTGCAATTTTATTCTGATATTTTCTAACTAATAGGTTGAAGGCGTTTTTATCTCCTTGCTGGACCCTTTTTACTAGCGCTAAATCCAAATCCTGCTCGCTCATTCGAGCCGGTACTCCTCTGTTTGATTCTTGCTTGCTATTCATATACTCGCCATTGTTTACACAAACTATGACTGCACCATGAATATAAAAGTTCAGTTTAAAATAATTTTTTTATAAAATAGCACGCAAATAATGTGAGTTATACCAATCTTATTACTCGACAATCCTAGTAACTGCTGATAATTCAACGGTTATCTCTATTCATAGTCAGTTTGATTCACAATGCTAAACAGTTAAAAATTCGCTGTTTAAGTGACGATAAACCTAATAATATTGGTATAACGTATTAAAATGACTAATAGTGTTACGGCAAATATGGTACATATACGTATATCATATACAATTTTTTTTGCTCATACTTTTAGCACTATTTCCAGAGCATTGTAACTGCAAAGACCACAGACATGAACCAAAATAAACATCACATTACTGATGTCGCTATTATCGGCAGCGGCGCCGCTGGCCTCTCGCTTGCTTTATCACTTGCTAATCACTGTAACGTCACCGTGCTTAGCAAAGGCGCATTAACTGAAGGCTCTACTTTATATGCACAAGGTGGTATTGCCGCGGTTTTTGATAAAAAAAATGACAGTATTGAGTCACATGTTCAAGATACGCTCGATGCTGGCGGTGGTTTATGTGACCGCGACGCTGTGCACTACACTGCCAGTAATGCCAAAAAATGTTTAAAATGGTTAATTGAGCAAGGTGTGCCTTTTGATATGGAGTTTGATTCAAAAGGTAAAGAACGTTTTCATTTAACGCGCGAAGGTGGTCACAGTCATCGCCGCATTTTGCATGCTGCCGATGCGACAGGTCGCGCCGTTCAAACTACGCTTATCAGCCAAGTGCAAGCCCACCCAAATATCACTTTATTAGAAAACTACAATGCCATTGATTTAATTGGTGATAAAAGCTTAGGTCGAAAAGGTAAACACATCCACGGTCTGTATGTGTGGAATTGTGAAGACAAAAAAGTAGAAACAATTGCAGCCAAGTTTGTTGCGCTGGCGACAGGCGGTGCGAGTAAAGTGTATTTATATACCTCTAACCCCGATGTATCGAGTGGCGATGGTATTGCCATGGCATGGCGAGCGGGCTGCCGTGTTGCCAATATGGAATTTAACCAATTCCACCCTACGAGCTTGTACCACCCTGAGCTGCAAAACTTTTTAATTACCGAAGCAATGCGTGGTGAAGGTGCGTACTTAAAACGCCCCGATGGCACACGCTTTATGAAAGACTTTGATGAACGTGAAGAACTGGCTCCCCGCGATATTGTTGCACGCGCGATTGATTTTGAAATGAAACGCTTAGGCGCTAATTGTGTTTATTTAGATATTAGCCACAAAGATAAAGATTTTATTATTGAGCATTTCCCGACAATTTACGCAAAATGCTTAAGTGTTGGTTTAGATATCACCAAAGAAGCTATTCCTGTCGTCCCTGCAGCCCATTATACCTGTGGGGGTGTCATGACTGACTTTAATGGACGTACTGATTTAGATAACTTGTATGCGGTTGGTGAAGTTGCTTATACAGGTCTGCATGGTGCAAACCGAATGGCAAGCAACTCATTGCTCGAATGCATTGTTTTTGCCCACGCAGCAGCACAGGATATTCTGAGTAAAATTGATGCAAGTCCTGCACTTGAAACACTACCGCTGTGGGATGAAAGCCGCGTTACGAACTCTGACGAAGAAATTGTTATCACGCATAACTGGCATGAACTACGGTTATTTATGTGGGATTACGTTGGCATCGTGCGTTCAACTAAACGTTTAGAACGTGCATTGCATCGTGTTGAATTACTGCAACAGGAAATTCACGACTACTACGCTAACTTTAGAGTTTCTAACAACTTATTAGAGCTACGTAACTTAGTGCAAGTCGCTGAACTGATTATCCGCAGTGCGCTGGAACGTAAAGAAAGCCGAGGCTTGCATTACACCATTGATTACCCAGCGCAAAATGAAAACCCAACGCCTACGGTACTTACACCGAAGTCGGTTGCTGCACAGCAATAATTGCCCGTTTTAAGCGTGAAAAGCTTACCTCATCAACACTGGCTGCCGTTATAATCAGCCAGTGTGATTTATAAAATCCCGCTAGTTTTATAACCACAAAATTCGAAAAGATCTTACTCTTGGGGCTTATCGCACCTTGCATTTGCACACGATTATTTAAAAAACGAAGCTGTGACTGTTCTAAAATAATAGCGCCATGTGCTGGCTGTAATTGCGTTACTTTTTTATAGCTAATCACCCCAATAATAAAGCTTGAGACGAAAACAAGACATTGAGAAAAGAGTTGCTGATACGCAAAGCTAAGTATGATGGCTACAAAGCAAAAAAAGACCACAAAGGGTTTGTGGTCTGGTGTGTTCTGTTTAACGCTAAATCTATACACGAACTCGGTCTAAAATTAATGAGACCATGCTATTAAGCTCGGGATCTTTACACGTTTCGTGACCCATGAACCATGCAAACAAGTCTGGATCATCGCATTCTAGTAAGCGTTGAAATGTGGCATGTTGCTCTTTGCTTAACGAGTCAAACGCTTCTTCAACGAATGGCATAAATAAAACATCAAGTTCTAACATGCCACGACGGCATGCCCAACGAATACGTTCTTTACTGTGAATTTCAGTCATTTTAAACCTCGTACTTATTTGTCAGCAGTTTAACAAATTGCTATCGAATAAACAGCTATTTAAATTGCCACCCTAACTAAGTTATCATTAGCACTCATTTATATCGTAAAGAAGGTTTTTATGTCGACTGTTTACGCAAGTCCATTATCTCATACGCTTATCAGCCTAACAGGTAAAGATAAGTTGTCTTACCTTCACGGACAAATTACACAGGATATCAATAAGCTCACTAATGATACGTTCTTGTGGGCGGGCCACTGTAATGCCAAAGGTAAGCTTTGGGGCGTTTTTCGCTTGTTTACCTACCAAGACAGTTACTACCTTGTTGGTTCTAAAGCCGAAGTTGAGCAGTCTCTGGTTGAGTTAAAAAAATATGCGGTCTTTTCTGCTGTTGAAATAGACCCCTGTGAAAAGCCATTAATTGGTTTGATGGGTGATGACCTCTCAGAGGTGCTAGAGGCACTTAATATTCAATTTAATGATGAGCAAACGGCTGTCGATTTTGCCGACGGTAAAGCCCTTAAGCTTGCAGAAAACCGCGTGTTACTCATGGTCAATAGTGACTTTAGTTTACCCGAAAACGTTATTGCACTCGATAACGATGCCCAATGGCAACAAGCAGCGATTGCCGCGGGTGAGCCTTCACTTAACAGTGAGGCCATTGGCGAATATGTGCCACAAATGGTTAACCTACACGCGATTGGTGGTATCAGCTTTAGAAAAGGCTGTTACACAGGCCAAGAAACCGTTGCCCGTATGAAGTATCTTGGCAAAAACAAGCGCGCCATGTATATCGTTGCGGGTGAAGCAGATGGTTTACTCGATGAGCTTGAACTCGAAACACAAATGGGTGAAAACTGGCGTCGCGCTGGCAAGCTTATCAGTCAAAGTTATAATCAAGAAACGCGCACTTTAATGGGACTCGTTGTGTTACCGAATGACAATGAAACAGGCCAATTATTACGTGCTAAACACCTCCCTCAGGTTGAGCTATCGATTCAAGCTCTGCCTTACTCTCTCGAAGATGAATAAATAGGAATGACTATGATCGCAGCAGAAAACAAAGTGGTAAAAATGCATTATTCAGTATTGGATAATAACAAAAACACCATCGACAACTCGTTTGATGGTGAACCACTGGTGTTTATCGTTGGCACAGGTTACTTGATCCCAGGCCTAGAAAACGCACTACTAGGTAAAGAAGCTGGCGATACTTTCAGTGTTACCGTTGAACCAGACCAAGGCTATGGCGAGCGTCACGACGACTTAATGCAAGCTGTACCTAAGTCAATGTTTGAAGGGATGGACATTGAAGTGGGTATGCAGTTTCGTGCAACAACCGATGCAGGCGATCAATCAGTGATGATCATCGATATCCAAGATGAAGAAGTGATTGTTGATGGTAATCACCCATTATCAGGGATTACTTTACACTTTGATGTTGAAGTACTTGAAGTACGTGATGCAACAGAAGAAGAGTTAGCACATGGTCATGTGCACGGTGAAGGCGGTTGTGGTCACAGCCACTAAACTCGCAGTATAAAAAAGCGCCTGAGGCGCTTTTTTTATACCAATTCGCTTAATTAATCATCCACTTGCTCTGGTTCTGGTTTATGTTCCGGCTCTGGCTTAGATTCAGGTTCAGTTATGTGTGCCTGCAATGCCGCTAGCAAGCCTTCTTGGTCGTTGGTGCCTAAACGATAGTGAGTGCCATCTTTCATTGCTAATTCTACAGCTTTAAACCCTGATACACTGTAAACCCAGCCATCGTGAGTTATTCGTAAACCAATTCCATGGCGAAATGAATTACTGACCGCTCTGACTGATTCAATGTCGTCAAAGCTCACCGTTTTACCAAATACACCCGGCCCAAATGCCCAGCTCACTGTTTTATCGGTTACTTTAATAGTTAAGCTATGAAATAAAAAAGCCACTAACACTAAAATAGCGCAAAACCCCATTAATGGCACATCTGCGCCGATTAAGTTCCACGCCAAGGCAAGAAAACCACCTATCCAGCCCAAAACAACAAAAATAAACACTGCGTATTGCTTATGTTGATACATAAAGAATTCTCTAATTAGAAGCTATAAACAAAGGTCGCACTTAGCTCTGAGTCATACTTAAGCTTGTCTTCCTCTGGTTTTGAGTTGTAGCGATACATATAGGTAAATTTAAGTGACACATCGCCCATAATCTTACTGATCAATGATGTTTCTGACTTTAATCGCGAGTTAAGACCTGACAAAGATTGCTCGTAACTCACATCTTGATTAAAGCGTGTGCGCTCAGAAACGGTGCGCTCCCATTGCAACGCTAAACGAAGCAGATAACCGGTTTTTGTTTCGTCTTCTTCCGTTGCAATTTCTTGATCGGCAACTGAACGATAAAGGCCCGGTCCAACGTCTATATCGACTTTATTTTTACTGCCTTGATAAATACGATTGCCATACCCTGTTGCAACCGTACTCTTAAACTCAAGACCACTAAATTTATCTTCTTCGTAATCTCCGTAAATGAAAAAAGACTCATTTTTCACGTTCAGCTTATAGTTTCCTTGCCCCGAGACAAAAATACGATCTGCTGATACTTCTTCATCGCCGGTTTCTTCATTGCGATCGCGTTTGTAAAGCGTGTCTATTTTGAATTGATTACGCCACTTTTCAAAGTCTTGATAAAGGTTACCTTTGAACTTGAAACTCGTTGAATTGGTATTGCCTCTACTTACCATAAAACCGAACTCCATATCACCATACAGCATTTCGCCTTTATGGATTTTATGGATTTCTTCTTCTGACAACTGCCCGTATTCATGAAAATCTTCAAATGGATCAACAGCAATAGCCTGCCAACTGCTAAGCAGTAAGGCGGCTAAAAAAACACGTTTAATTGTACTAAGACAACAAAAAGTAGAGTCAAACATCGGCTGGAGAGTTATTCGCTATCTTTCCAGAGAATGTGGCAAAACGGTGCATCTTTATCTCGGCTAATTAAAATCTTGGCAAATAAAATATCTTGGTTATCAAACTCAAGCCCTACTAAGACTTGTACAAACAGCTCAGGTTCAATTTCTAATGCAACAAAATCTTGCCATTGATCGTCAGGCTCACTTTCTTCGATAAAACCTAACTCTTCTCTGTGCTCGTTAAAATCATTAATATCTTGTTCGCTTAAGTTATCGGGTGCTAACTCTAAAAAGATATCATACGCCTGATGTGTTACTTCTTCTTCACTATATAAGCGTGGACCAGCCATTCCTTAAACCCTCTGCACATGCAAACTGCGTTATTTTAGGTATGATAACAAACCTCTTTTCTGTTTTGCCAAAAAAAAAGCCAGGTTACCCTGACTTTTTTATCGTTAGTGTCTCTTTTTTAGTTTTCGACCCTTTGGCCTTTCACTTTTTCACGCATAGCTTGCACTAATGTATAAAATAGCGGAACAAGCAACGTGCCAAAAATAGTGGCCGCTAGCATACCAAAGAGCACAGTCACACCTAATGATATTCGGCTGCCTGCCCCTGCCCCACTCGCAAACACAAGCGGTAATACGCCAAGCACAAATGACAAGGCCGTCATTAATACCGCTCTAAAACGCAATTTTGCTGCGTTGAGTGCTGCCTCAACGATGCCTTTTCCGGCGGCACGCTCTTCCATCGCAAATTCAACAATTAATATGGCCGTTTTCGTCGACAGACCTATCAGCAACACTAAACCAACTTGCGCATAAATATTGTTTTCCATCCCAATCACGTACAGTGCAAGCATGGCACCAAACAAAGCTAAAGGAACAGCTGCAATAACTGAAAATGGAATCGTCCAGCTTTCGTACTGCGCAACTAAGAACAAATAAACAAATACGACCGCTAAACCAAATAAAATTGGCGCGACGTTGCCCGCTTCAATTTCTTGCTTAGATTGCCCTGCCCACTCATACACGTACCCAGAGGGTAGCTTAGCGGCCAATTCTTGCATAACAGCAATCGCATCCCCACTTGAATACCCTTGCGCTGGCTGGCCACTGATACTGGCACTTCGGTACAAATTAAAGTGCGTTAAACTTGTCGGGCCAAGAATCGGTTCAAGTTTGGCCAGTGTTGTTAAAGGAACCATTACCCCTTCGTCGTTACGCACGTAATAGTACTGTAAGTCTGCGGGGTTTTGACGATACTGACTTTCGGCTTGCATTATGACCCGATACGTTCGGCTAAATTGATTAAAGTCATTAACGTACAAAGAACCTAGCTGTGCTTGCAGCGTTAAGAAGATATCACTCAACGCCACACCTTGTGCTTTGGCTTTATTACGGTCAATTTCTAAAAAGTACTGCGGAACATTTGCTCTGAATGTACTGTACACATTTGACAGTTCAGGCCGTTGATTAGCCTCGTATACTAAGCCGTTAAGCACCTGAGAAAGCGCAGCGGGTTCACGCCCTTCACTGTCTTGCAGTCTAAATTCAAAACCGGCACTGGTGCCAAGCCCCGGTATTGATGGCGGGTTAAATGCCATTATCTGTGCGTCTGGCATCGCCCAAAACTGCCCCATCAAACGACCTAACACCGCTCGCAGACCTAAATTAGCGTCTGTGCGCTCTTCCCAATCTTTTAGTACCACAATACCCAAGGCATTATTTGAACCTGCACCGCCTAATAATGAAAAACCTGAAACGGCGATAAAATCAGTTGCTGCGGGTTCATTTTTAATAATATCACCCAATTTATGCATGACTTCTTTGGTGCGGTTACTTGCCGCAGCATCTGGCAGTTGCACATCAACAAATAGAAAACCTTGGTCTTCGGCTGGCACGAATCCGGTGGGGACAGCTTTAACTAACCATCCCGCGGCCGCAAAAATGATAACCGCAAACAGCGCCATTCGTGCGCTACGCTTTAGAATAAAGTTAACGACTTTACTGTAGCCACTGGTCGAGCGCGTAATAATATTTTCAAATGGGGCTAGCCACTTAATCGGTTTCATCGCTTTTTCATTGAGTAATAGCGTACAAAGCGCCGGACTCAAGGTTAATGCATTCACCGAAGAAATTAGCACTGCAAATGAAATTGTCACCGAGAACTGTTTATATAACTCTCCGGTAATGCCAGGCATAAATCCAACCGGTACAAACACCGCTAGCAACACCAGTGTGGTTGCAACAATAGGCCCAGACACTTGTTCCATTGCTTTAGTAACGGCTTCTTTTATTGGTAGTTTCTCTTCTTTTAAAATACGCTCAACATTTTCTATAACGATAATCGCATCATCCACCACAATACCGATTGCCAGTACTAAACCAAATAAAGTGATTAAGTTAATGGAGTAATCCATCATCATCATAAAAGCAAACGTCCCCACTAAAGACACCGGAATAGCAACGGTGGGAATCAGGGTTGCGCGCCAATTTTGTAAAAACAAAAATACCACTAAAATAACCAAACCAACCGCTTGTAAAAGGGTTACCACGACTTCTTCAATAGAACGGTTAATGAATTCGGTTGTATCGTAAGGAATAGAATACTCGATGCCATCGGGTAACTGCTTTGCCAGCTCAGCCATACGGGCTTTAACATCCTCTGCAACCTGCGTGGCATTGGCTTCTGTTAACTGATAAATAACGATAAATGCTGTATCTTGCTGATTCAATTTAGCGGAGGTGCTGTAGCTTGCCGCCCCCATTTCGATACGGGCAATATCATGTAAACGAACAAAGTTACCGTCTTTACTCGAACGAATAATGGTTTGGCCAAATTCCTCTGGGGTTTTTAAGCGCCCTTTTGCTTGAATCGAATATTCAAATTGCTGACTGGGCCCCGTAGGAGCCGCGCCTAACTTACCTGCTGCAACAATGGTATTTTGCTCTTGCAATGCGCTTCGAACATCGGCCACCGTTAAGCCTAATGATGCCATTCGATCTGGGCGAAGCCATAAACGCATCGAATAGGTTTGCTCACCCATCACCTCCGCAGAGGCAACCCCATTTATACGACCAAGTGGCTCCGTTAAATAGTTTGTTGCATAGTTACTTAGAAAAATAGCGTCGATATTATCTTTACTCGAGTAAAGGTTAATCCCTAACAACATAGAGCTCGACTTTTTCTTAACCGATACCCCTTGACGCTTTACTTCCTCAGGTAATCCCGCTTCAGCGAGCGCAACACGGTTTTGCACGTTCACTTGTGCTATGTCTGTGTCAGTACCAACCTTAAAATAAACAGTAATATTTGCCGTGCCGTTATTTGTCGAAGTCGATTCTATGTACATCATGTCTTCAACCCCATTGACTTGCTCTTCAATGGGCCTGATCACCGACTCTTCCACTATTTGAGCACTGGCTCCGGGGTAACTTGTCGAAATTTGTACTTGCGGTGGCGTGATCTGCGGGTACATATTCACCGGCAATAATGTCATTGAGATTAAACCCGCAATCGTAATGACTATCGATATTACCAGCGCAAATTTAGGGCGAGATATAAACGTTTTACTAATCATCTCTGCCCCCTAAGAGTTGGCTTTGCTAGTAATAGTGCCCGTTGTTGCATCAACATTTTTTTCAACGGCTTTGACTTCTGCACCTTGGCGGACTTTTTGTAAGCCTTCAATAATCACCTTTTCGCCTGCTTCAAGGCCTGATTCAACCACCCACATCGCGTTAATACGACGACCAAGTTTCACAACGCGCATCGATACTGTGTTTTCATCATTAACAACAAGTACAAACTTACCTTGTTGATTTTCTTGTACTGCAACTTGTGGAATCAAGGCTAATTCTTTTTTGTTGGTGCTCTCGACTATTAATGTAACAAACAAGCCAGGCATAACCATGCCGTCGGGGTTGTCGAACGAAGCCCTTAATTCAACGGTCCCCGTGTTTCGATTTATTTTAGTATCCGCAAAATCAAGGACTCCCTTGCCTGGAAAAACGGAGTTATTTGGTAATCGTAAACTTAAATCAATAGGTACATCACGTGGGTCGCGATCTGGGGTTTGATGTTGCTGTCGGTAGCTTATGTAGTCAGCCTCTTCAACTTGAAAGCTCACATAAATGGGGTCTACATCAGTCAGCTCTGCCAGTTCATTCGATGAGGGCCCAATAATGTTGCCCACATCGTAGTTCACTTTACCTATACGACCCGCGAATGGGGCTCGAATTTCAGTGTAGCTTAAATTCAACTTTGCCTTTTCAAGCTCAGCTTCGGCCGCTTTCACCGCGGCTGTCGCTTGTTCAAAGTTAGTTAATAACTTGTCTAAATCGGACTGCGAAATAAACCCTTGAGAGGCAACATCTCGACCCCGTTTTAAGTCTCTTTGAGCAGCACTTGCAGCAGCCTTTTTACTTTTAAGATCGGCTTCAACCTCGGCCACCGTGGAGCGGTATTCAGACGGGTCTATGCGCAATAATAACTGATCTTTTTCAACCGCAGATCCTTCGTCAAAGTGACGCTCAATGAGCTCCCCCTCAACACGGGCTCTAATTTTAACTTCTTGAAACGCTTCAGTGCGGGCGACAAACTCTCGATAATCTCCGACTTCTTGGGTAACAACATTAAAAACAGATACCGCCGGTGGCGGCGTAGCCTGTTTCGTTGATTTATCATCGGAACAGCCTACTAAAGCCGAGCTAAAAGCCACGGTAAATAAGGCGGTTGTTATAAAAGATGATGATTGATTCTTTATGCGAGCTGTTTTGCGCATCAGCATATGTATACTCCTTGTAGCGCGACTTAACGCTAAGTCTAGTCGTGTCGTGGTATTTTGCGAAAGTTTGAGCCAGTATCTTACCGATAGCAAAATTGAGCTAGTTGAAAACCTGCTTCTTTGTTTTAAAAATATACATCAATTTGTAATCAAGCATATGACAGAGTTACCGTTTTTTGAAAAAATTAACGTTTCTTTGCGACACATCAGCATTTCTTTACATACTTGTCATTAGCTCGTAAGCTCTAACACACAGGTCAGAGGAGTTGCCATGATAAAGCTAGAAATAAAACAACACGTCGCTTGGGTTTACCTTGCTCGTCCAGAAAAGCAAAATGCGCTTAGTTTTGATATGTTTGTCGAGCTGTCACGCGTCATCAAAAAAATTAAACGTGACCCTCGCTTACGCGCTGTGGTGATTAGTGGTGAAGGTGAACATTTTTGTTCTGGGCTCGATGTCGCAGCCGTTATGAAAAAGCCCAGTAACATCATGAAACTGCTTTTTAAGTGGCTGCCGGGCAATCAGAACCTTGCGCAAAAAGTGGTCTTAGGCTGGCAAGATTTAAGTATTCCTGTAATCGCAAAAATTTCGGGGCATTGCTTTGGCGGAGGAATGCAAATAGCACTCGGTGCCGATTACCGAATTGTAGATAAACACGCCAAACTGGCCATTATGGAAGCACGCTGGGGGTTATGCCCCGATATGGGAGCAAATGTGGTGCTTGCAGGATTAATGAAACGTGACCAAGCACTCTGGCTGGCAAGTCATGCCGGTCCCGTATCTGCTGAGGACGCTAAAGACTATGGGCTTGTTACCCAGCTTACAGATGATGTTGATAAACACACCGCGGCAATGCTCGAAACCCTCATGGCGCGTTCACCAGATACATTGGCAGCAATTAAGCGGCTTACTCAACAGAGCTATCGCTCGCAGCAACGTAAAATCTTAGCAAAAGAAACCTGGAGCCAAATTCGCTTATTAATGAACCCAAATACCAAAAAAGCCATTGCTAAAGCAAAAGGAGCAGATGATATTGAGTTTAACAACGCCAAGTCATGGTAAGCTAAAGTCGCATAGTACTACTGACAAGGGTATGATGTAGTTGAACTTTCACAAGCCATTTTCCATCTATCATGAAATACCTGTTCAGTAGTGCCATTATTCTTGCGTGCTTAGCGGTCGCTAAGTATTTAAGCCTGTTACTTAACAGCTCTTTTCCTGCGCCATTGCTCGCTATGGTCATGTTACTTTTACTGCTATTAACGGGGGTTGTTAAAGAGCATCAGCTAAAACCGACAGCCAGCCCTCTGTTAAATTACATGCCATTATTTTTTATTCCAGCGGGCGTTGGCATCGTTGAGCACCTTGGTTTAATTGGTCAACATTGGTCGCTTCTGCTCACTGTATTTATTATTGTGCCTTTGAGCAGCGTATTGCTCATTGGTGGCGTTATCGCCTATTTTAAGGGGCGTGAAAATGACGACTAATTTATGGTGGTTAAGCGTTCCAGTCATTATTTGCCTTTTTTTGTTACTAAGAGTCCTCAACAACAAAACAACTCACGGTGTTTCAAAAGCACTTAGCAACCCTGTTTGCTGGGCTATTTTGATTATTGCCGCGTTACTTGTAACACTCGACTTACCTTATGCGCCGTTTGCTGAGCACAGCAAAATACTCAGCTGGTTATTAGAACCGGCGATAGTCGCCCTCGCTTTGCCGCTGTATCAGCAGTTTGTGCACGTAAGAAGAAACCTATTACTCATCGTGATTAGCTGTAGCTTAGGGGTGATTAACGCCACAGTTGTTGCCTCACTCATTTGCTATTTTTTTGCTGCCCCCGCTGAGCTTAGTGCATCGCTTGCCAGCCTTTCTGTTACAACGCCCATCACGTTAATTGTCACGGATGCACTGGGCGGTATTCCTTCTCTTGCTGCTGCAATGGTTATTTTTATTGGTGTACTGGGTGGGATTTTTGGCAATTTAATTTTTTCGCTATTAAACATCCGTAATGCACAAGCTAAAGGTGTTGCCATCGGCACCGCGTGTCATGCTATTGGCACCGCCTCACTTATTACTGAAGAGGCAAAAGCCGGCGCATTTGCATCGGTCGCAATGGCACTGAGTGCGCTTTTAAGCGCTATAATAGTGCCCTTACTCTATCCTGTTTTACAACATGCTCTGGTATAGTCAGGGCAAGCAGTAACCTTGTTAGGAAAACACATGATCGATTCTGAATTACAACAAGTTGAAAAATACTACCACTTGATTACCGAATACCTCGTTACCTACAGCATGCAAATTTTTGGTGCCATCTTAATCCTGTTCTTTGGTTTATGGGTCGCACAAAAAGTATCAAAAATGATTGCTGGATTAATGCAACGGCACAACATTGACATAACCTTAACTAACTTTGTCAGTAACGTTGTTAAAGTACTGCTTATTATTATGTTTTTGGTTATCGCACTGGGTAAAATAGGCATCAGTGTTACACCATTTGTTGCAGCAATCGGTGCTGCATCGTTAGGGGCTGGTTTAGCACTGCAAGGTATGCTGTCAAATTATGGGGCTGGTCTTGCAATCATTGCCACGCGCCCTTTTGTTGTTGGCGACACGATTGAAGTAAAGGGCGTTAGCGGACAAGTTAAAACTATTGAACTTGGGTATACTATTTTGATTAACGAAGAAAAAGTCGAAATCACTATCCCAAACAAACACATTGTTGGTGAAATTTTACATAATTCGTTTAGTTATTCACTGGTAAAAGGTGAAATTGATATTGCCTACGATGCCAACGCAGACTTAGCAATTGAACTCATCGAAACAGTATTAAAAGAGCACGAATTAGTTGCCGACGAGCCTCATTCACAAGTCGGTATTGAGCGCTTTGCAGACAGCGGCGTGACATTAAGTTATCGTTATTGGGTGCCGACGACCAAAATTATTGAAACCAAGCTCTCGGTTAACCGCAAAGTATTCAGCGCTATTCAGGGTGCAGATATCGACATTCCCTTCCCACAGCGGATCGTTACACTTAATCATACACATGAGAAAGGTGCTGAATAGCACCTTTTTTACCTCGCAACGACAGAGATTGTGTTTCATTAAAGCTTTGTAGTACAATTTGAATGATAACAATTACTATCATCAATTAAATGTCGGGCTATTTTTCATGAGTAAACGTCTTTGGTTCCAGCTACACGGTTGGTTTTCGCTGCCTATCTGGGTGTTATTCTGCTTTATCTGTGTTACGGGCACAATTTCAGTAATAAGCCATGAACTGACGTGGTTAACCAACAGCGAAGCACGCGCAACTAACCCAAACAATTTACCGGCGATGCCTGTTGATCAGGTTATTGAAAGCGTAGAAAGTGCTTACCCAAGTGCCGATGTTATGAGTGTACTTACTTATGAGCCTTACCTTGTAAACGCAGTCATTTTTACCGACACAGACAAACCTTATGCTGTTGCTTACGTCAATCAATACACTGGCGAAGTGCAAGCTGTAAACAGCACCATTTCGTTTATTGAGTTTATGCGTACCCTGCATGGTTGGTTATTTTTCCCTTGGCAAGAAGGCTACAGCATTGGTTATTACTTAGTAAGCGCAATGGCATTTGTTATTCTGGGTGCTCTAATCACTGGCTTAGTAATTTATAAGAATTTCTGGCGTGCATTCACGCAACCAAAATTGCGCTTTAATCAAGGCCGTAAAACCTTCCTCAAGGACTTACATACACTCAGCGGAGTATGGTCAATTTGGTTTATGGCAATCATGGCGTTGACTGGCTTATGGTATTTTGTACAAGCCTTTATGTGGCACAACGAAATTGATATTGAAGAGCACGCCCCGTTAGTGGCGGTGTCGACATTGCCCGCCACAAAACAAACACCACCAACTGATTTAAAAGCCGCATTAGCAGCTACAAAAGCAAAGTATCCCGACTTTAAACCGAGCTATGTGATGCTACCTGAGCATAATCGCGGTATGTTCAACATTATGGGCAGTGGTGATACGATTTTTTATGATAACTATGCGTACTCAACCTCTGTTAATCCATGGACCGGTGAGATAGCAGCCAGCAAAAGTCCAGAAACAATGACAGGATTACAAACTCTATCGCACATTACCGACCCCCTTCATTACGGTAATATTGGTGGCCTTTGGACCAAAGTTATCTGGTTTATCTTTGGCTTAATTTTAAGTGGTATGTCGGTCACAGGGTTTATGATGTACACCTCTAAATTGGTAAAAAATAAACCTGAAAAAGCACGCCAAGCTGCGCCCGTTAATAACATTCAGGAGGCAAACTAATGGCACGTTTAAACGCAACGTGGTGGCAACGTAAAAAGTACCTGTTACATGCAATTGTGCTCGCCTTACCGGTGTGGTTTATTTACCAATCGCTCAACCCACAATTCCCTGCTCTTTGGCAAGAGCAACAAGCTGGTGAGTTTAAAATTGCACCAATGCCACTTAATGAAGATGCCCCCTATTCGCATCATAACGAGTATGTAAAAGATTTCTTTATCGCCTTTAATCAAGGTGATATTAGCAATATACGTCAAGCCTATTTAAATATAGGTGAAGCGCCGCTGCCACTCACTGAATTTGCAAAAGATGAAGAAGGCCTTATGCATGGAACGGCACATGGTCAACACGCACATGCAATAGCCCCGAAAGCTATTTCGGCCGATGACAAATTGTGGGTCACAATTCAGACATGGCAGGGTCAATTACACACCCTGCAATGGGACATTCCTAATCAGTTTATTAGTCAATAATTTTTAAAGCCACTCACTGAGTGGCTTTTTTATAACTTCTCTCTCTAACCGCCACCAAGTAAATTATTTGTTAATTTACTTCACCAAAACCTTTACAAAAATAATAATATAATAAAGTATTATAAATAGTTTGATTTCTTCAAACTAATCCAAGGATCAGAACACACCAAGGAAAGCTCAAAAACAATGATTTGGAGACACAATGATACTTTCTAAAAATACAGTCGGCGTTATCGGATTAGCCGCCAGTTTGCTGTTACCGAGTGCCTATGCCATTGATAACGGCGTTTATACGATTAAATCGAAATACAGTGAAAAACTTGTCGAAGTTGCTAACGCCCAAACCAATGATGGCGCAAACGTGAGTCAATGGGGGAATACGAACCACGATACACAGCGCTGGCTAATTACCAACATTGGCGGCAGTAATTATTCGGTCATTAACTTGAACAGTGGTAAAGCTCTCGAAGTATTTGATTTCTCGACTGACGATGGAGGCAACGTTGTACAATATGAGTATGCAAACATTGCCAGTCAGCACTGGCAAATCAATGAAGAAGGCAGTGGCTATTATAGCTTTATCAATGATCACAGCGGTAAAGCACTCGACTTATATGAATTTAATGGGAATGATGGCGCGAATATTAGTCAGTGGAGTTACAACGGCAGTGATGCTCAGCAATGGCAGCTTACTAAACTCGCCAATGTAGAATCCACTCCTTTTGACCCATCGACCACCAATGGTGCAGCCAATCACTGGCCATTAACAGGCAGTTTAGTGACCCATGATCCGACGATTGGTTACGAAAATGGCACATGGTGGATTTTTCAAACAGGTCCCGGTATTTACGGCAAATACTCAAGTGATGGCGTAGATTGGAATGATGCTTTACCTGTTTTTCCAAACGGACTTGCTTGGTGGGGCAACTATGTACCTGATCATGATGGAATAGATGTGTGGGCGCCTGAATTAAAACGTTACAATAATCGCAGCTGGTTATACTACGCTATTTCGACATTTGGTTCACGAGTCAGTGCCATCGGTTTAGCATCAGCCAGTAGCGTGGCCGCAGGCAATTGGCGTGATGATGGCTTAGTGATCAACACCACAAATAGCAATAATTACAACGCGATTGATCCCGATTTAATCGTGGCTAAAGATGGTGCGCCTTGGCTTACATTTGGCTCATGGAATTCAGGGATCAAGCTTACGCGCATTAACCCAATGACCATGAAACCCTTTGGCGAAATTTACTCATTAGCGAGTCGCTCTGGTGGTATTGAAGCCCCTACTATTATCTATCGCCAAGGTTACTACTACTTATTCGTTTCTATGGGTAAGTGTTGTGAAGGCACTAACAGTACCTATCGAATTGCATACGGTCGTTCAACTGATATCCGTGGCCCTTACCTTGATAAAAATGGCAACAACATGCTATCAGGGGGCGGTAGTATCCTTGATGCAGGTAACAGCCAGTGGGTCGGTCCAGGTGGACAAGATATCCTTAATACCGATGTGATTGTGCGCCATGCATATGATGCGGGTGACAATGGCAGACCAAAGCTGCTTATTAGCACACTTAATTGGGATGCGAATGGGTGGCCTAAATACTAGTTTTCTTTCATGAAGCGCGTGCAAACGCGCTTTTTAGAACCTTTCAAAAATACTGCGAATAAAGTCAGAGTTTAAAATTTGTGTGACAACGCCACTGCCCCACACATATGCTCGCTGTAGCGGGTATCCTTTAAAAATCCAGCGTTTACGAACATGATTAAAGTCATGCAAATACGCCGCTTTTGCTTGCGGTAATGAGTCGTTTGCTAGTTTTTGCCATGCTTTATAAACCCCACTCATATCAGCCCCTCGCATAAAGCGCTGCAACCAACGCGGAAAACGAGCAAACCGAATTGCCGACTGAAAATCAATGATATAAGGCTTACCATCTTGTGAACAAATCACATTACCCAGATTACGCAGGTCTAAGTGCACCACACCGTGGCGATGCATTTTTGCGACTAAACGCTCAAACTCTTTAAAAAAGTCGCGCGGTAATTGCTGCTGTTGCAATGCAAGCTCCCTTAGTGGTGTACCTTCAATAAAATCATAGGCAATGGCAATAGGCGATAAACGACAAAAGTGGTCTACCACACCGTCAACACCTTTAAGCCGTGACAATCCCTTGTACTCTTGATTTATAAACAGTGGAGCAATGGTTTTTCTAACCCACCACGGGCTATGCTGAAAATCTTTAATGATTAAATCGTGTTGTGCGTCTTTATAACGATACACAATTGCATTGGCAAAGCGCCCTGTGTGCAATACAGACAAGCCTTCACGACTAAATTGATGTGATGGAAACTGAGCTTGAAGCTGAGCGAGTAACGATGATTCAAACATAACAACCCAGTATTTATTAAATTAAATGCCTAGGCAACTATATTATCAAAACGACACGGCAGCGACAATGTACCGCTTAGAGAAATTTATGCTTTTAAATTATGAATCGCTCTAAAGAGTAAGCTGGCAAGTTGGTTTTTCTCATCCTCAGAAAAGCCCGCTAGTGCCTCACGGTAAATATCATTAACGGTGGGCAGTATCTCAGGATAAAGCTGTTTGCCCTTTTCTGTAAGGCATAAAATGGTTGAACGGCGATCTTCTATTGACTGCTGTTTAGCTACTAACCCTTTATCTTCTAAACGGCTTAATAGGCGACTCATGGCACCACGGTCATACACCATGTGCTCGCACAGTTCAGCCAACGTTGTTACTTTTCCTCGAGCAAGCAGTACCACCACAATGTATTGTGCCGAAGTCAGTTCTTTACTTTTTAGAGCACAGTCTAGGTGAGTCACTAAATTAGAGCGCAAATACGACACCAATCGCCCGAGATCTTGAACGGGATCTAAGTCTTCAATACGGCATTGCCCAATAGATACAGGTTCTTTCATAGTTCCTCACCGCAGTTAATCGTCATTCATAGACCGTTAACCACTAAAATAATTCAATCTGAGTTCATTGCTTCAACGCCTATGATTAGTGTAGCGTAGGTAAGCGTACAAATTTCAGAGGGCGTTATGCTAAGTAAACAACATATTATCAAGTATTTAAGCCTCATAGTACTGTTACTACTGTGTTGGTTAGAACAGTTTCAACAGTATATTATGAGCTTTATTGACAGCGCCCTGCTGCAATCGACTCTTGTGTATGCGTCTTCACGTACCGTCAATGCAGCAATTTCTTTATTACAATCCGCCGAAGTCGGTATTGGTATAGCCAGTATTCAACCAGCTCAGCTACTTGACCCCGTCAACGATTTAGCGGAGTACATGTCGGATGCGATGCGTCTTGCCATTGGCTCACTATTTTTACAGCGAATTTTATACACGATTTCATCCGGCGTCATATTTAGCAGTGTTTTTACAGTATCAGTAATTGCATACCTTATTTGTGAGTGGCGTGATTTTTACCCAACGCTTCGCCATAAATTAATGGCGAGCCTGATCCTTATTCGCTTTTTAGTTCCTGCGGTGGTGCTAACGACGGGGTTGGTAAGCCAAGTATTTTTAGACGAGCAAATAAACCAACAAAGTGAACAAGTCAGCGAAAAAGTGGCTACCGTAAATAATAATGCCAGCACAACGTCGGCACTGTCAGCAAAGCTAAAAGCCGAAGTAGACAGTCAAAAACAGACCCTTTTCGACAAGCTATCGTTACTTAATGATCAACAAATTAAAAACCACCAGCAAGCGACCGAGCTCAAACTACAAATGGCTGAACTCGACAAAAAAATAGAAGCGATTCAAGCCACTCGCAGTTTATCTGAGGTAATCACTTTTAAAGAACTAGCCAAAGCAAAACCATTACTCGATCAAAAGCAGCAACTCACCGGCAAGTTTAATGCTGTGCTTGAACAACAAATGGCGCTTAATCAAGAAAAAGACGCCTTAAACGAGCAACTTGATACCCTGAATGCGTCGCTTAACCACGATTCATCATCACAAGTGAGTAAAATTATCGACACCGTCACCTCGGGCATTAGTAATATGGTGGCCACCGTTGAAGACTTGTTTATCGACTTTTTAAATATTTTGTCGTTGCTTATTTTAAAGCTGCTATTAATGCCTTTAATATTCTTATACTTGTTCAATAAAGCATTCAACGCTATTTGGCAGCGCCGTTTTATCGATGTCATAAAGCAAACAAAAGAACAGGCTTTTAATCACTGATAATTAGTCTAAAGTTATAAACTGAATTCATTTTTAAAGGATATAACTATGACTGAGCAACGCCACAACCACATTCCCCAAGAAGCCTTCGATTGGTACGACGAATATGCCCATGGCTTGATAGACCGTCGTACTTTTATGAAAAAACTCGGTGGTCTTGTTGCTCTTGGTTATTCGATGGCAGTATTAAGTAGTGCTCTACTGCCTAATTACGCCTTAGCAGAGCAAGTATCCTTTAACGACCCAGACATAAAAGCCAGCTATAAAACCTTCGACTCCTTTAAAGGGCATGGCGAGGGTAAAGGCTATTTAGTCGAACCGACAAATTTAACCTCTAAGCGCCCTATTGTACTCGTTATTCACGAAAATCGTGGGCTTAATCCTTATATTAAAGATGTCGCTCGCCGCCTTGCCAAAGCAGGATTTATTGCGTTTGCCCCAGATGCGTTGCACCCGTTAGGTGGCTACCCTGGTAACGATGATGAAGGCCGCGCAATGCAGCGTTCAATGGATAAAGAAAAAATTCAGCAAGACTTTGTCGCCGCAGCAGAGTACTTAAAACAACACCCAAACAGCAATGGCAAACTTGGCGCTGTGGGCTTTTGCTTTGGGGGTTATATGGTGAATTACTTAGCCGCCGTCGATAGCACGTTAATTAATGCAGGCGTGCCTTACTATGGTACTCCCGCGGTTAAAGAGCTTAGAAAAAACATCAAAGCACCGTTATTGGTACATTTAGCTGAATTCGATACACGTGTGAATGAGACTTGGCCAGATTATGAGGCTGATTTAAAAGCTCACCAAGTCCCCTACACGATGCATATGTACGAGAAGGCAAACCATGGTTTTCATAACGATTCAACATCACGCTATGATGAAAAGCAGGCAGAGCTTTCTTGGCAACGCACACTCGCATTTTTTAACGAGCAATTGATTTAAGCGGAGCAATTACATACACTCTCGAAAAAATTTAAAGGCTAATAAGTACATGGAATCAGAGGTTCGTTATCGCTTTGACTCTCAACAAACCGCTAACCGCTTTTTAAATAAACTCAGACACTGGTCTGTGGCTAATGTTAAAGCCAGCCTATGCCAAGGCGGTTTTGGCGTGAAGATTCGCTATGAAGCGGATAACTCAGGGTTTGATTATACCTTAGCCGAGCTTGATGACTTGGCCATGCAACACGAAGGCATAGAGTTTTAATTTTCAGCATTAAAAAACGGCTAACCTAGGTTAGCCGTTTTGATAAATAGAGGGTTTCTTTTTACAGATCAAAACTGCGCGAAATAGACGCGACGATACGCTCATCGGCAGTATCCCAGTCTAGACTGGTGTTTTCACCTGCAAGCTCAAAGTCAAAACCTGCAAAACTAGTTTGGTACGCCAAACGATAATGGTTATAAGATTTATCGTTGCCATCCCACGCAAATTTATTACCATCTAACGAGTTAGAAATATCAAAGCTTGCGCGTATCGCATGATTCGGCGCAATTTCAACCGTGTGGGCAATCATAGAAATCACATGGCCTGCATCGGTACCAAAATAATCCCATGCATACCAAAAGTTCAACTCTGTGAAACCTAAGCTGTTGGTATAACCAAATTTAGCGTAGGTTTCAAAGTAGTTACCATCGCTAGAATAATCTTCACCGTGGTACGAGTAATATGCAATACCATAATCAACACTGAGGGCCTCATTGAGCTCAACAAAATGACCTAAGTAAGCATCCCATTCAATGTCGGTGCCTTCACCAAAATCAACATTTGAGGCCCACGTACCGACATACATGCCTGAATCTGCAAAGGCATAATCTAGGCTGCCCTGAATGGCAGGGTCGTTCATCGTTTGACTAACACCGTTGAAGGTATAGTCAGATGCAAGTGTAACGGTGGTAGATAAGTCAGCCATCGCTGATGTCGAAAGTAGTGCCAATGGCAACGCTGTTGCTAATACTGTTTGTCTTGTTGTCATGTTGGTTTCCCTTAGCTAACTGTTTCTATTTTTGTAAAATCTAATTTGTTGTCTTTTGGCGAGCCTTCGATGTTTTTCACGGTTTTATATTTGCTATAGCCAATAAACACGGCGCAGCCGAAAAATAACGCGATAACTAACGCACCAACCCATTGGATCTGTAAAAAGTCGAACTTAAACAGCAGAGTCAGTAATGAAAGCGCAACCACATTTAAGGCAATATAATTAAGTTTGCCTAATCGCTTCACCGTTAAGTTTAGATTATCTGTGTATAAACGGATCAAAGAATCGAGTGAGTTAATCACAAACACCACACCAACAAATACCATCGCTATGTTTTTAAGGCCCGCAGTGGCAATACCCGCTTCGTGGTACTGGTATAAAACACTAAACCAAATAGCAATAGGAATAGACGGAAAAATTAACATGGCTGCCAGCACGTGATAAGTTTTTAACCCGCCCACAAAACGCGACGTAAATTGACCAATCATTATGCTCCACGCAAACCACCAAAATAGATAAAAAGCATGGTAATCGTTCAGAGGTAATACAAACTCATCGATGTTGCCAAAATAGCCACCTATGAGGGTTAAGTTATCGACAAACGCAGATGTTTGCGCTTCTGAGCCAACAAATGCACCGACCCACATAAACGCAATTAATGCGATAAATAACCACGTTGTAGAAATACTTAAAAAGCGGACATATTTAATGTCAGTACTTGAGTACACCGCAAAACAGATTGCTGCAAACACCAGTAAGTAGAAAGTCGGAATAATTGACTCACCATCACCTAATGAAGGTAAATACCACGGTAAGTTCGACAGTAGTAAAAATGCAGTAAATGCGCATGTACCAATAATAACGATGTTATTAATTAGTTTTACCCAAGCGATTTCAAAAAACTTCACTTTGGGTTCTATTACACAGAAATAAAAGCACGTAAGGAAATAAAATCCCCAGATCAAGAAGCCCCAAAAACCAAACTCAATGGCTAATGGATTGGCAAACGCATACTCTGGGCTTGCTTTTATGTCTGCATAACCTGCAAACTCTGTCAGTGGAAACATAATCAAGCCAACGTCTAGGCCTGATGTAAATAAAATTGCTATGAACGTAAATGTTCTCACCGGTGTGACACCTACACACCTTACAGTACCCCATTTAAATAAAATAACCGCAATTGCTAATAGGGTAAAAATGATGCCAGCACTAAGCCATAAGGTCATAGTTACCCCCCCAAAATAAGTAATAATACTTCATTGTTTCTCCCATTTTTTTCCCTCGCATTAACGCATCACAAACAACTTATGATGCGCGCCACTGCAAGCCCCACAGCCGACACTGCGGGTGGCCTTATTAAATCTCCGAACTACGCTGCGTTGATTGCCATTGTTTTTCCATAGCAACATCTGCGCTTGATGCCGTTAATAAAGGCTTACCTAAAATTAGATCTGCCGCTTTTTCTGCCACCATAATGGTAGGCGCATTTAAATTTCCGTTTGGAACGGTTGGGAAGATAGACGAATCTACAACCCTTAAACCTTCAATGCCGTGTACTTGAGTTTGCGAGTTAACGACTGCCATCTCGTCTTCACCCATCTTGCACGAACACGAAGGATGATAAGCACTTTCGACCGCTTGACGGACAAATGCATCGATTTCTTCGTCGCTTTGCACATTTTTACCCGGTTGAATTTCATCATCGCGATACGCATCAAAAGCGTTTTGTTCAATGATTTCACGGGTTAATCGAACACAAGCTCTAAAGCCTTCAATGTCATCTTTGTGTTGTAAATAATTAAATTGTATTTTAGGTGCAACCCTAGGATCAGCCGACTTAATCGTCACCTCACCACGGCTTTTAGGTTTGTTATGACCAACATGCACTTGGAAGCCATGCCCATCAAAGGCACTTTTACCATCGTAGCGAATCGCTGCTGGTAAAAAGTGATATTGAATATCTGGCCATTCGACACCGGGTTTTGAGCGAATAAACGCACACGATTCAAAGTGGTTCGTCGCCCCTAAACCTGAGCGGTTTAATAACCAACGCGCACCAATGAGTCCTTTCGAAATAAGCCCTAACTTGCCATTTAAAGTAATTGGCTGCTTACACTTATATTGAAAGTAAAACTCCAAATGATCTTGTAAGTTTTTGCCCACACCTGGTAAGTGGTGTTTAACCTCTACACCCGCTTTAGCGAGTGCCTCTTTATCGCCAATGCCAGACAACTGAAGAATATGCGGCGAGCCAATTGGACCGGCACTTAAAATAACGTCTTTTGTGGCAAACGCTTGCTGTTTAGTACCCGATAAAGAAAATTCAACACCGGTTGCTTTTTTACCTTCAAGCAATACTTTTTCAGCTAATGCGCCGGTTACCACGGTTAAGTTTTTACGTGACTTAACGGGGTCTAAATACTCACGACTTGCCGAACTGCGCACACCATTTTTCACAGTCATGTGCATTGGCCCAAAACCTTCTTGCTGTGCACCGTTATAATCATCGGTGTGAGCATACCCTGCTTGTTGGCCCGCTTTGATAAACGCTTTGTATAAAGGGTTCGCCATTTCATTACCGTTATTAACCCCTAATGGGCCGTTATCACCACGGTAACTATCTCCCCCTAAATAAAACGATTCAGCGCGTTTAAAGTAAGGCAAACAGGCTTGGTAATCCCAACCTTCAGCGCCATGCTGCTGCCACTCATCAAAATCTTTTGCATGGCCTCGGACATACACCATGCCGTTAATAGATGACGAACCACCTAGTACTTTCCCGCGAGGACAGTGCATTTGGCGGTTATCTAAATAAGGCTCTGGCTCAGTGTGAAACTGCCATGCATATTTATCAGTATTCATTGGAATTGACAGCGCTGTAGGCATCTTAATAAAGATGCTTTTATCGCTACCACCCGTTTCAAGTAATAACACCTTGTTTGAAGGGTCTGCTGATAGTCGGTTAGCCAACACGCAGCCTGCTGAGCCTGCACCGACTATGATGTAATCATAGTTCTGTGTACTCATTAAAATGGACTCTCTATATTGCTCATACCCACGTAAATCGATTTTGTTTGGGTGTAGTGATCAAGTGTTTCAATGCCGTTTTCGCGACCAATTCCCGATTGCTTATAACCGCCTACAGGCATTTCTGCTGGTGAGTTACCATAGCTATTAATCCAACAAATACCCGCTTGTAATTGGTGAATAACACGGTGGGCACGTTGGATATCTTTCGTAAACACGCCCGCAGCTAAACCGAGGTGAGTATCGTTCGCACGGCGAATCACATCGTCTTCGTCATCAAAGACTAATACGCTCATTACCGGACCAAAGATTTCTTCTTTAACAATGGTCATGTCGTCTTTACAATCAACGAAAATGGTCGGTTCTACAAAATAGCCGTTCGGTGCTGAGGCAGGTGATAAAGCCTTACCACCGGTTAATAACGTCGCCCCTTCTGAAATACCTTTATCGATATAGCTAAGCACCAACTCTTGGTGTTTTTTAGAGATCAGCGCCCCTAAATTCACCTCAGGATCCATTGGGTCGCCAGCAATAATATTTTGCTCAGTGCGTGTTTTCAGCTCATCAATAAACTGCTGATACACATTTTTGTGCACATAAATTCGTGTACAGTTAGTACAAACTTCGCCTTGAGTATAAAAGTTACCTAGCATTGCGGCACTTACCGCTTGTGAAACATCGGCATCATCAAACACTAACAGCGGTGACTTACCGCCAAGCTCCATGGTCACGTCTTTTAGTGAACCCGCAGCACTTGCCATCACTTTTTTACCTGTGCCTACTTCACCCGTAAACGACACTTTTTCGATGTCTGGGTTTGCTGTTAGCCATTGACCTACTTCACCAGCCCCTTGTACAACATTGAATACACCTGCTGGTACACCTGCTTCGATAAATATTTCAGCAAGTTTAATGGCACCCAGTGGGGTTTCTTCTGATGGTTTAAAAATCACCGCATTACCTGCAGCGAGTGCGGGGCCTGATTTCCAACACGCAATTTGCAGTGGGTAGTTCCATGCGCCAATGCCCGCACAAATACCTAAAGGTTCTTTACGCGTGTAATAAAAGTCATTACCGACCATTTGCTGCTGACCTACTTGAGCAGGCGCAAGACCAGCAAAATACTCAATCACGTCTGCGCCAGTTTCTACATCAACACACTCAGCTTCTTGCCATGGTTTGCCCGTATCAAGCACTTCAACTTTTGCTAGTTCATCATTACGTTCACGCAAAATAGACACCGCTTTTAATAAAATGCGACTACGCTCAATCGGGGTCATTGCAGACCAAGCAGCAAAGCCTAGCTTCGCACTTTCAATAGCGGCGTTTTGAATAAACTCATCGGCCACTTCAACGTGATAAATCACCTCGTCTGTCGCTGGGTTCTTTACCGCAAAGGTATCGCCACTTTGATTCTTCAAAAAGTGGCCATTTATAAAATTTTCGTAAACAGGTGTGGTCATTTTAGGCTCCAAACTGTTTTATTAGTGAACGAATGTAGTCTTTTACTAATTGCTCACAATGTTCAAATTGATCTTGGTCTGACTTACTTAATACGGCTCTTAACCATAAACCATCGATCATGGCTGCACTTAACTCAGCAGCTAAATTAGCATCGCTATCGCTCATTAACTGTTTGAATGAGCTCAATAAATTACTAAACAAACGTTTACTATTAACGTTTTGTAAGCGATGCAATTGAGCGTCGTGCATTGAATGCGCCCAAAAGCTCAACCAGGTTTTGGTGTTATTGCTTTGCTGCTGAGTACGCGAAAAGTTTGCTTCAACGATAAACATCAGTCGTTGCTCAGGGCTGGTTTGTTGCGTTACTCGATTCAATAAAGCACTCTTTAAGCTCGACAATAAATAACGCACAGTGGCTTCAATCAAGCCCTGCTTACCACCAAAATAATGACTGATAATGCCCGACGATAAGCCGGCCTTTTTACTAATGCTATTTATGGTGGTGCCTTGCAAACCAAGCTCTGCAACCGACTCAATTGTGGCGTCAATTAACTGCTGACGGCGAACAGGTTCCATTCCAACTTTCGGCATAATTTTTTATTGATTGAACGTTCAATTAAAATAAATGGTAAGGTAATCAATTTGCCAATTCAAGGTTGACAAATTGTAAACACCCGAAAACCGACCCACTAAAGTTTAGCTAAGCCTCTGTTATTCAGTTTATTATTCGAGATATAAAAAAGTTTTAAATTTATGCAAAATAAAGTCTAAAAAGTATGAATTTAGGCAAATAAGTAGGAAGCGGAGGTTATTTTTTGCGGGTTGTTTTTATTAAAAAAGCGCTTATTCAAGCGCTCACGATACGTTAAAAGTACAGCTAAGATCATTCATGGTATTTTCGAATAACGGCTACCTTGCCATTTTCTATTTCGAGTACATCCATGATGGTTTGCGTGTACTCAATGGCTTGCTGATTTTGCGGGTGGATACCTTTTGCGTGATGGGTGTAACGCAACGCAATGGCTGAGTCATTAAAAATGAAGGTATCTAGTAAGTTGGCTTGATATTCAGTGTGTGCACCAAGGTAAAAAGTCATCCCTTTGCGCATCATCGCTTTACCATCTGGCTCTCTTGAATCATCAGTTTGATAAGGTAAATGTTGGTTTGCTACATCGTCTGTTAATAAAGCTAAAAAGGCCTCTAATTCTTTTTTAGTGGCGTTAGGCGCTTGCGTTGCGACCATGGTATTAAAGTATTGCTGTGCCAGCGCTGCGAGCTCCGGGTTAGCTTGCTTTGCTTGGCTGCTAAATGCGCTAAGCAGGCAAATAGCTAAAAAATAAAGATGCTTCATTGTTATTCCTTGTTCGTTATTCTATTAATCTTAAACCTAAAATAACGACAAAGACTGTAATTAGCAATTACTTAGTTAAAGACACTGCGGCTGAGTATTAAAATAACCACATTATATTTAAAGCATTTAAAACAGTAAGCTCGTCAACCAATAGCTCAGCACGATAAAACTGATGTTGGCGAGCGCCCTTACCCACCAGGGGGCAAAGCTAAACTGTAATTGACTAAATTGAGTAATAAGCACCACCACAGCCATGACACTAAACCAGGGAGTAAAAAAGAACACCGGTTTTAACTTTACTATACTCACCGCTAAATCATGTAAAGCGCCGCTAACGGCAAAGGTTACCAGTACAGCACACCAAACTGGCAGCACCTCATTACTGGGTTTCATTACGTAGCGCGATAAGTAGTAGCTCCAAATGGGATTCCAATAACGCCAAAATAAATAAAACGAACTTGCACCTAACGAACGACTCAGCATATTACGCATCGAGTCTTTATGCCCCAGCGGCACACCGGTGCGTTTTTTAACGTATTGAGCAAGGGTTATAGGCGTAGACACTGGCATTCTCTTTTGATATTGACCTTATCAGACTACTAAAGAGACAGTAAAAACGAAACCTATACAGTGCAGGAAATTGTAACGGGTTATGACCGTGGCAAACTTAATTAGATGGGTCACTATAAAGCCCGGCTACTCGCTTGGCTTGCTATTTACTTTACATTTTACTTTTTACTTTATTTGTTGCTTGGCTCGTGGCTGGGTTGTCTGGCCAAAAGTGTTTTGGGTAACGCCCTTTCATCTCTTTTTGTACGTCGCGGTAACTGGTTTGCCAAAAATTCGCTAAATCTTGAGTAAGCTGCAGAGGCCGTTTTGCAGGTGATAAAAGCTCCATTAATAACGGTAACTTACCTTGTGCAAGCAAAGGTGTGCTGGTCATGCCATACACTTCTTGCATACGCACACTCAGCTTTGCAGGGCCATCGAGCTGGTAGGTAATTCTTACATTAGAGCCACTTGGCACAGTTAAACGCAATGGCAGTAACTCATTTAATGCACTTTGTTGTTGCCAATCAAAACAATTTTTTAGTGCTTCGCCGTAATTAAACTTTTTTAACTGCTCAAGATTTTTAATATCACTCAGGTAAGGCGCTAACCATTGGCTATGTGCACGTAGTTCATCTCGATTAATGGTCGGGAATGACTCTGGCAACAGCGTGCTTGCCAAACTCATACGAGTGAGTAACTGTTCATTGTCAGTTTGCTCATTAAATAACTGAAAACCATGCTTGCTAAATAAGTTTAACCACGCTTGAGTGCGCTGAGCTTTATCAAGCGGCTGTTTACTTGGCTGACTTGATACTGTGATAGCCCCTAGTTTTACTTCATCTTGATGGATGAAACGTCCTGTTTTTTCGTCGTATTCACATCGCGTCTGCGATGTGAATAAATGGCCGAGTTCATCTTCAAGTTCACTGGGCACAAACGCCACGCCAGCAAATACGCGACTCCCTTTATGGCCGCCCATGCTGGCAATGGCAATGTAGTCATCGTTATGCCAAAACTCTTCACTTAAATCAGCACCTGCGCCATTGGTAAGTAAGTAACCATTACCGCGTTTTTTCGCCAATCGGTCAGGAAATGCAAACGCCACCAGCAAGGCAAGGTATTGCGTTTTAAGCTCAAAGGCTGCTTTTAATTGCAAACGTGATAACCAATAGTTTAATTGCTGTTTAAACACGGGGTGCGGCTTTGTATGCTGGCTATGCAGCGCCAAATTAAGGTCGGCAGGCATCGTTATGCGGCTTTCGAGTAAGGCGATTAAATACGCCGCTAGCTCATATATACCTGGCATCGTTACTTGTAATTTTTGTGCTTTAATCAGCATATGTGACAACCGAATATCGGCACCAAAGCTGAGCATTTGACTGCCAAGCGGTGTCAGCTTGTCATTTTCATCTATGGCTTCCAGCATTTTCAACAGCGCTGTTGCTTGCTTAATTTGTTGCTTGCTTGGTACATCAAGCAGGCTTAGCTCTTCAAGTGAAGCGCCCCATTGCTTTGCCTCAAGTAATAACTGGCTAATATCACTGGTGAGAATGTCTGGTGCGTCGTGATTATTGCGACGCTCAAAGGTTTGCTTACTCCCTAAGCGATACACCACGCCCGGTTCAATACGCCCTGCGCGACCGGCTCGCTGCACCGCCGATGAGCGCGAAATATTTTGCGTTATAAGCTCTGTAACACCGGTTTTTAAATTAAAGCTGGCTGCACGGCGCTTACCACTGTCAATTACAATACGTATACCTTCGATGGTTAAACTGGTTTCAGCTACATTGGTGGTCAACACAACTTTACGCTTCCCTTTCGTTGTAGGGGCGATTGCAGCTTGTTGTTCTGCTTTGTTTTGTTCACCAAATAAAGTAAACACCTCGCACTGATCTGCAAGGTCGCTTAGTGCTTGCTGCACCCGTAATATTTCGCGCTGTCCGGGTAAAAAAACTAATGCGCTGCCAGCTTGCTCATTGAGCGCTTGTTTAATAATTGCGGGTATATCATCGAGCCATCGGCTTTCGTCTTTGAGTGGAATATACACTTCATCAATCGGGTAACTTCGCCCTTCAGAGGATATTATTGGGCAGTCAAAAAACTCACTGTACCGCTCACCGTCTAAGGTGGCCGACATCAGTAATATTGTTAAGTCGTCTCTCAATGCCGCTTGCGTTTCAAGGGCAAAGGCAAGCGCGGTATCTGCAGCAATTGAACGCTCATGAAACTCATCAAAAATAAGTAAATCAACGCCACTTAGCTCAGGATCGTTTTGCAGCATACGGGTCAGCATACCTTCGGTGACAATCTCAAGCCGAGTGGCGGGGCTCACTTTTGACTCCCCTCGAATACGCAAACCGACACTTTCACCGACTTTTTCGTTTTGTTGGCTCGCCAAATACTGGGCAATATTACGTGCAGCCAGACGTCTTGGCTCTAACATGACAATGTGTTTAAAGTGCCCTTCACGCATTAATGTGAGTGGCAGCCATGTTGATTTACCTGCGCCCGGTGGTGCTTGTAATAAGGCCATAGGGTTATTTTTTATTGTTGTTAGCAGGGATTGATAAATATCTTCAACTGGCAGCACGTCTGGCATCTCTTACTTTCTTTTTGCCCATTGTATCAAAAAACGATGAACAGCCTCTCATTGAATGAAAGAATTACAAGGTTTTCCTTAAAACCCAGTACAAATTGCAGGCGTGTAACACTCTATGTCTAATCATAATAATAAAAACGATGTAATTCAGTTGGTTATATATAAACCATGAATGGCATAACGGTTGCTTTTATTAAAGTGAATGTTTAACAAAGTAAGGAGATTATGATGAACAGCGATCGTTTAGAAGGCAATTGGAAAGAGTTAAAAGGTAAAGCACAACGTAAATGGGGTGAACTTACCGATGGCGATTTAGATAAAATTGAAGGTAGCCGTAAAGAGCTTGTTGGTAAAATCCAACAAAAATACGGCAAATCGAAAGAAGAAGCTGAGAGCGAAGTTAGTGACTTTGAAAATAGTCACTAATTTTGCACATAAAAAGACCCCCAGTAATTGGAATGTCCAACTATTGGGGGTCACTTCATTTTGGCGGTTTTTTATTACCTAAGCAGGTGAATGTGTTTCACTATCTAGCTCAGCAACGGTTTGGTTTTTACCGTGTGATTTAGCAAGGTATAAACACTTATCTGCCACACTTAAACAGTGATCAATGCTCTCGTTAGAAGCCCGCTGATGAAGCCCTATGCTCAGCGTCACTTTAAAATTATGAACCCCTTGTTGAAATGCATGTTGCGCCAATTGCTGGTGAATGTTTTCAGCTAATTGTCTTGCTCTACGCTCATGTCCTTGCGGGGTCACAATAAGGAACTCTTCTCCGCCCCAGCGAGCAACAATGTCTTCTTCGCCACTCACACTTTTGAGAATTGAAGCAATGAAAGTGAGCACATCATCACCAATTTGATGACCATAGGTGTCATTCACTTGTTTAAAGTTATCTACATCAATCAACAAAAAGACAGCCCCTTCGTTAAAACGCGCATCTTGCAAGCATTCCGTAGCATAACGGCGATTAAACAAATCGGTCATGGCATCAATACGGGCTAATTTTTGATTTATTTTTAGTTGCTCAATAAGCTCTCGACTGTACTTATTACGGTAATACTCGTAGAAACCACCAAGAATACAAAGAATCGAAAAACACAGCATGACACGGGTCGTAAAATAATGATTCGGATAGCTGTAATACCCAAGCTTATCGGTGAAGTAAAACAGCACTGAAATCACAATAGCCAGTATGATTAAGTCAAATGCGCCGCGTTTTAAACCTCGTATAAAAAAGGTAACAGGCGATACAATAAATAACCACAAAGGCCCAGTTCCATTATTACCACCCGACACAATCAAAAAGCACATCATCGAGTACAAGGCATAAAGCATTAACACAGCAATAGTTCGGTCGCGATTTTTAAGGACAAAGGGCGATACAAAAACAAAGCCGCCAATAACCAGTAAAAAACTGAGCGTTATGTAGCCATCTTGGTAGCTTGTAACCGACATTACAAAAGAAGTAATGGCACCAATAAATGCAAATACGCGTAAAAATAGCGCTTTATCTTTGTCACTTGCGCTGCTTGAATCAATCACACCTTTACCCTAATTTCCTTGCTTTACACTAATAACTTTAACACAAATATTTAAATTTGAAGGATATTGGCCTCATTTCACATGCTAAATGCTGATTAAAAGGAAGAAAGTATGATTTTAAAGCGCGTTTTAACGGAGGTAGAAATGCAATTTACCTTAAATAAAAACAAAAAAGCACCGTAAGTTAAGTACTTACGGTGCTTTTGAATAGCACGTTATTGCTTTTTACTCTGGCTCATAGCCTAAATTAGGCGATAACCAGCGCTCTGCTTCTTCAAGCGTCATGTTGGTGCGCTTAGCGTAGTCTTCAACCTGATCTTTTTGAATCTGCGCCACGGCATAGTATTTAGAATCCGGGTGAGAAAAATACCAACCAGACACCGCCGCTCCCGGCCACATTGCGTAAGAGCTCGTCAACTTCATACCTATGCGATTTTCAGTATCGAGTAGCTGCCAGATTTTCTTTTTCTCTGTGTGCTCAGGGCACGCAGGGTAACCCGGTGCAGGACGAATACCTTGGTAATTTTCGCGAATAAGCTCATCATTCGATAAGTTTTCATCGCTTGCATAGCCCCAATACTCTTTACGTACCTGCTCATGCAAATACTCCGCAAAAGCCTCTGCTAAACGGTCTGCAACGGCTTTAACCATAATTTTGTTATAGTCATCTTGTTTCGCATCGAAGGCATCAGCAAGGTCGTCTTCTTCAAGCCCTCCGGTTACGGCAAAGGCACCAAAGTAGTCGGGGGTTCCTTTAGGTGCGATGTAATCCGCTAAACAATAATTCGCAAAATCGGTTTTTTCTGTTTGCTGGCGCAGATGGCACGAGGTTGTTAACACGTCTGTACGCGTTTCATCGGTGTAAATTTCAATGTCATCACCCACTCGGTTTGCCGGGAATAAACCTATCACGCCCAGTGGTTGTAGCGCACCTGACTGTTCTAAATCGTCAAGCATCGCATTGGCATCAGCAAATAAGCTTTGCGCTTGCTCACCCACAATTTCATCGTTAAGAATACGCGGATACTTCCCTGCGATTGACCATGTCATGAAATACGGTGTCCAATCGATGTACTGTCTTAACGTGGCAATCGACACATTTTTAAACTCTGTCACTCCGAGCTTTTTAGGCACGGGTGGGGTGTAGTTATCCCAGTCAAGTTGTGCGGCATTATCGCGAGCACGTTGAATGGTGACAGGCTTCGAGCGTGGTTTTTTACGCGATTGCTGTTCACGTACTTTTTCGTACTCCGCTTTGGTTTTTTCTAAAAACGCAGGTTTTAACTCTTTAGACAATAGGCTAGAGACCACACCAACGGCACGACTGGCATTATTTACATACACCACACCTTTATCGTACTGTGGCTCAATTTTCACTGCGGTATGGGCTTTCGAGGTAGTTGCACCCCCAATTAATAAGGGTAAGTCGAAACCACGACGGGTCATTTCTTTAGCAACATGCACCATTTCATCTAATGAGGGCGTAATAAGGCCTGATAAACCGATGATATCGGCTTTTTCGTCAATCGCGGTTTGTAGAATTTTTTCCGCAGGCACCATCACACCTAAATCGATCACGTCGTAGTTATTACATTGCAGTACTACGCCAACAATGTTTTTACCAATGTCGTGTACATCGCCTTTAACGGTCGCCATAACCACTTTTCCGTTCGTGGCACCTTCTTCTTTTTCTGCTTCGATAAAGGGGTCTAGGTAAGCCACTGCGCGTTTCATTACGCGCGCCGATTTAACCACCTGCGGTAAGAACATTTTACCTGCACCAAATAAATCACCCACCACATTCATGCCATCCATCAGCGGGCCTTCAATCACATGAATAGGCTTATCAGCTGCAGCTCGGCACTCTTCAGTGTCTTCGTCGATATACTCAGTAATGCCTTTTACAAGCGCATGTTCTAGGCGCTTTTCAACGGGCCATGTACGCCACTCTAAATCTTCAACTCGCTCAGCTTGCGCCATCCCTGAGTATTTTGGAGCCAGCTCTACAAGGCGCTCACCCGCACCGGAGTCGGTATTCAGTATAACGTCTTCAACGGCTTTTCTAAGCTCAGCCGGAATATCATCATACACAGCCAACTGGCCTGCATTCACAATCCCCATATCCATGCCCGCTTTAATGGCATGGTATAAAAATACTGAGTGGATCGCTTCACGTACGGGGTTGTTACCACGAAACGAGAACGACACGTTTGACACCCCGCCCGACACTTTACAGTACGGTAGGTTTTGCTTTATTCGGCGCGTACCTTCAATAAATTCAACAGCATAGTTGTCGTGCTCTTCAATCCCGGTTGCTACTGCAAATATATTCGGATCGAAGATAATGTCTTCTGGTGGAAAACCAATCTCGTCCACAAGAATACGGTAACTCCGCTCACAAATTTCAAATTTACGATCCGCGGTTTCTGCTTGTCCGTCGGTGTCAAACGCCATGACGACTGCGGCAGCACCAAAACGTTTAATTAACTTTGCCTGACGAATAAAGGGCTCTTCACCTTCTTTCAGTGAAATTGAGTTTACAATCGCCTTGCCTTGAATACATTTTAAGCCGGCTTCAATAACTTCCCATTTTGATGAGTCGATCATGATCGGTACTTTAGAAATATCTGGCTCAGAGGCAATCAAGTTCAGAAACTTCACCATCGCGGCTTTTGAATCCAACATGGCTTCATCCATGTTGATATCAATGATCTGTGCACCATTTTCGACTTGTTCACGGGCAACATTAAGAGCGGTTTCGTAATCTTCTTCCATGATCAATCGCTTGAACATGGCTGAACCGGTCACATTGGTACGTTCGCCGACGTTAGTAAATACTGCTATTTGTTGTGTCATTTCGGCTACCTTAGTTTAAGTTACACGCTTCAAGGCCCGATAAGCGCATACGCACTTCAAGCTCAGGCAATGGACGAGGCTTAACTCCTGCAAGGCCTTTGGCAAAGGCTTTAATGTGTGCAGGGGTTGTACCACAGCAACCACCAACAATATTAATAAAGCCTGACTTGCCCCAATCGATTATTTCTTCAGCCATTTCAGGTGCTTCTAAATCGTACTCACCAAACTCATTGGGTAAACCTGCATTAGGGTGAACCGAGGTAAAAGTTTCACAAACGCGTGATAACTCTTCGACATATTGGCGTAATAAATCCGGACCCAGTGCGCAGTTAAGACCAATAGATAACGGCTTAATATGACGAATCGAATTATAAAAAGCTTCGGTCGTTTGCCCCGATAAAGTTCGCCCTGAGGCATCAGTAATGGTGCCTGAGATCATGACAGGCAACGTGCGCCCTGCTTGCTCAAAGGCTTCTTCTACTGCGAACGAGGCCGCTTTTGCATTTAAGGTATCGAATATGGTCTCGATTAAGATTAAATCAACTCCCCCTTCCATCAGTGCCAAGGTTGATTCAACGTATGCTGTCACTAACTTATCAAAGCTAATGTTACGATAACCGGGGTCATTGACATCAGGCGAAATAGAACAAGTTTTTGACGTTGGCCCTAATACCCCCGCCACATAACGAGGTTTACTTGGATCTTTTGCTTCAAATTCATCGCAGACACTGCGAGCAAGCTTGGCTGATTCTAGGTTGATCTCACGGCTTAAATTCGCCATGTCGTAATCTTCCATCGAAATAGTGGTGGCATTAAACGTATTGGTTTCGATAATGTCGGCACCTGCATTAAGGTATGCGCGGTGAATATCAGCAATAATCTTTGGCTGAGTAAGGCTTAATAAATCATTATTGCCTTTTATAAGGACATGCCAGTCTTTAAAACGCTCACCGCGATAGTCTTGTTCTTCTAATTTATGTTCTTGGATCATGGTGCCCATCGCGCCATCGAGGATCAAAATTCGCTGCTTGAGCGCCTCGGTTAATTGTTCGCGTTTATTCACTGCATTACTCGGCATAGTTGTTAGTCCTTACGTCTTGGCTAACTAGGTTAATATCATACGGTGTTGTTTGGTACACGTAGTAGTTTAACCAATTCGAAAACAATAAAAAGGCGTGACTTTGCCATGTTTTCGACGGTTCGTTATCTGGGTTATCGTCAGGGAAATAGTTTTCTGGTTTTGGCGCGTCGTCTGACTTTTCGCAGTCGCGTAAATATTCCCCTTTTAATGTATGCGCATCATACTCAGGATGGCCCGTTATATATACTTGGCTGCCTGATTTATTCTTAATTAAATACGCCCCAACACGCTCAGACCCTGCTAATACTACTAAATCATCACAGCTGTTAATTTTTTCAATATCAATGTGGCCATAGCGCGAGTGCGGAACTAAAAAGGTATCATCAAAACCACGCGTTAACGCGGCATGCTCAAAATAACTTTTGTGCGTAAACACGCCACTGAGCTTATTAGGCATTAACTCTCGTTTTAAACCATAGTGATGATAAAGCCCTGCGTGAGCCGCCCAACATGAAAATAATGTTGACGTAACGTGGTGCTCAGCCCAGTCTAAAATCACTTTTAGCTCATCCCAGTAAGCAACGTCGTCATACTCTAAATGTGCAAGCGGCGCGCCTGTGATGATCATGGCATCGTAGTTATTGTCTTTTACTTCAGAAAAGTAACGATAAAACGTATCGAGGTGTTGCTCTGAGGTACTGCTACTTCGGTGGGTGTCTAAACGCAGCAGCTCAACATTCACTTGCAACGGTGAATTAGCCAACAACCGAATAAACTGCACTTCGGTTTCCACTTTATTCGGCATTAAGTTTAAGATGGCCAAACGCATTGGACGAATTTCTTGCGTTTTCGCACGACTTTTAGGCATTACAAATACGTTCTCTTGACGTAATTTTACAATTGCGGGCAATTCATCTTTGACTGTAATGGGCATAGTGGGCTCCGAGCATACTTATTAGACTGCTAATTATGAACGGATAGTTAGAAATTTCAACCTCTAGATGTTTAGATGTCCAAATGATTTTTTTATTTGTGCTAAAGCAATCTCTTAGGAAGCCAGTTTCGTTGATGCGCAGGCCCTTAAATTGCCAAAAGCAGTGCCTCTGCGAATGACTGTTGTGTTTAATCACGATGAAAGAGCAAGCATCTCAAAAAGTGGCTTGTTATTGTGTTTAAGCCAACACCATTGTAAAAATGACTTTTAAGCCTTTGTGCAATGCTTATAAGGCGCTTACTCTGCATTTATGCTCCTTAAATGCATGCGCTATTTTTGCAAAGCAGTACCATGATATTAAGCCCCTGATAAACGCTGAATTCTGTATTTTGAGGTGGTTTGGGTATACAATAGTGGCTGTTAATTTTTCTTATAAATTGAAGGCTCTTTTCATGGTGTTACCAGATAAGTTTATATTCTCGATGAGTCGAGTTTCTAAAGTTGTGCCGCCTAAGCGCACTATCTTAAAAGATATCTCTTTACACTTTTTCCCGGGCGCAAAAATTGGTGTGCTTGGTCTAAATGGCGCAGGTAAATCGACGTTACTTCGTATTATGGCAGGTGTTGACCAAGACTTTGAAGGTGAAGCTCGTCCACAACCTGGCACAAAAATAGGTTACTTACCGCAAGAGCCTGTTTTAGACGAAAACAAAACAGTACGCGAAACCGTTGAAGAAGCCGTAAGCGAAGTTAAAAATGCGCTAAACCGTCTTGATGAAGTATACAACGAGTATGCTATGGAAGATGCTGACTTTGATGCACTTGCAAAAGAGCAAGGCGAGCTTGAAGCAATTATCCAAGCACACGACGGTCACAATATCGATAACGTATTAGAGCGCGCAGCAGATGCTCTTCGTTTACCACCGTGGGATGCTAAAATTGAACACCTTTCGGGTGGTGAGCGTCGCCGTGTTGCCATCTGTCGTTTACTGCTTGAAAAACCAGATATGCTGATTCTTGACGAACCAACCAACCACTTAGACGCAGAGTCTGTGGCATGGTTAGAGCGTTTCTTACACGACTACGAAGGTACTGTGGTCGCTGTAACCCACGACCGTTACTTCTTAGATAACGTTGCTGGGTGGATTTTAGAACTTGACCGTGGTGAAGGTATTCCGTGGGAAGGTAACTACTCATCATGGCTTGAGCAAAAAGATTTACGTTTACAACAAGAACAAAAATCTGAAAAAGCTCGTCAAAAGTCAATTGCACAAGAACTTGAATGGGTTCGTTCAAACCCGAAAGGCCGTCAAGCTAAGTCTAAAGCGCGTATGGCACAGTTCTCTGAGCTACAACAGAACGATTACCAAAAACGTAACGAAACGAATGAGCTATTCATTCCACCGGGTCCACGCTTAGGCGACCAAGTTATTGAAGTAAAAGGTCTTAAGAAAAGCTTTGGCGATCGTGTTTTAATCGACGACTTAAACTTTGCGATGCCAAAAGGTGCAATCGTAGGTATTATCGGTGCCAATGGTGCGGGTAAATCAACCTTATTCAAAATGTTAAGCGGTGAAGAAAAGCCAGACAGTGGTGAAATCCTTGTGGGTGAAACTGTTGAGCTTGCTACCGTTGATCAGTTCCGTGGCGACATGGATGAAAGCAACACCGTTTTCCAAGAGATCTCTAACGGTCAAGACGTATTAAAAATTGGTAACTTTGAATTCCAAAGCCGCGCCTATGTTGGTCGCTTTAACTTCAAAGGTAACGACCAACAAAAATTCGTTAAAGACTTATCAGGCGGTGAGCGCAACCGTTTACACCTTGCAAAGCTATTAAAAGCGGGTGGTAACGTATTACTACTGGATGAGCCGACTAACGATCTTGATGTTGAAACACTTCGTGCACTTGAGAACGCGATTCTAGAGTTCCCAGGCTGTGTAATGTGTATCTCGCATGACCGTTGGTTCCTTGACCGTATCGCTACGCATATTCTTGATTACCGTGACGAAGGCCAAATTAACTTCTTCGATGGTAACTACACAGAATACGAAGAGTGGTTGAAGAAAACCTTAGGCGCAGAAGCCGCACAACCTAAGCGTATTAAATATAAAAAGATTGGTTAATTTACCGTCTTATTCGAAAGCCCCTTCTTGGGGCTTTTTTGTGGCCGATAACGTTTACCAGCTATCGTTTCACTCACACCTTGCATATTGAACTATACTGATTTTAGCGAATTAAGTTAATGAAACGACAATGACTTGGGGATCACACCATGAATGAGCGTAGACAGTTTTCTCGGGTATTATTTTCTTGCCCTGCAACGCTTTGTATTGATGAGTATAAGTATCAATGTCAACTGCTTGATTTATCCTTGCATGGTGCGCTTATAACCAAAAGCGATTCATTTTTAGTTCCTATCCACAGTAAAGCCGTTTTATCGTTTACCCTACCCGACTCAACTGTAGAGATTAAAATGCAAGTCGAGTTGTGCCATGTAGAACAGCAGCATGCTGGACTTATTTGCGAACATATTGATATCGACAGTATCAGTCATTTGAAGCGCCTGATTGAGCTGAATTTAGGCGATGAAGGCCTATTACATCGTGAGTTAGCACACTTAATTCACGTGCCAGAGTAAACAACGGCGAATAAATTCGCTATGCTGTAGCAAATCCCGTTATTAAATGAGTTATGTACTTAAACCCCCACTTACCCTTGGTATATCACCCTAATTATTCCTTTAGCTTCGATCCTAACCATCGCTTTGTAATGAGTAAATTTGCTTATTTATATGACCATGTTCAAAGCCTTGGCCTGATCAGTGATAATTTAGTACAGCCGATATTAGGCAGCCCCGCACCACTGGAGCTGGTGCATTGCGATGACTATATTAATGACCTGTGGCATAACCGCTTGGATGAAAAAGCCATGCGCCGAATTGGTTTACCTTGGTCTGAACAATTGATGGCACGAACATTCACAGCCCCACTTGGCACCTTACAAACCGCACGCCTCGCTTTAAAACATGGGCTTGCCTGCCACTTAGCCGGCGGCACTCATCATGCCCATTATGATTTTGGTTCGGGTTATTGCATGGTAAACGATTTAGCGTTCACCAGTGAAACACTGATAAAGAGTGGCGAAGTGACCAATGTGCTGATTTTTGACTTAGATGTTCACCAAGGCGATGGCACTGCAGCCATGCTCACCCATCAACCCTATGCGTATACGTGCTCGATTCATTGTGAGAAAAACTTTCCATTTCGCAAATCAGCCAGCGATCTCGATATTGGCTTAAACCCGGGTGTTAGCGATAAAGAGTACATTGGCATCGTTGATGATACGCTAAGTTACTTACTAAAAACCCTTAATCCAGATTTAGTACTTTACGATGCAGGTGTTGATGTATGGCAGCAAGATGGCTTAGGAAAACTTGATATAAGCTGGCAAGGCATTGAACAACGCGACCATTTAGTACTTAAACGCTGCCTTGAACATAATGTGCCTGTCGCAACGGTCATTGGTGGTGGCTATGATAAAGATCATCGCCGCTTAGCCGCTCGTCACGGCATAGTGGTAGAGCAAGCTGCTCAGTTTTAGTGATACCACTTGTAATTACTCGGAATGATAGTGAGGGATTAGTTAAAAAATTGGTCTAACTCGTTTTTTAACTAACGAAAAAAGGCCCGGTGGAGAAAAAACCGGGCCTTTGCTACTGTAACATTGGGATATGTTAGCAACTTTTTTCTAAGTTAAAACCAGTAGCTGAGGAGCTACTGAGTGGTAATCTAAAGCCATCGCTATGCTCAAAACCGTAATATTTACTATCGAAAAAGCAAACACTTGGCGCGCCCAACCGCTTACATCAATATTGCGACGATAACCTCTGAGCGCCATAAGCAACCACCAAAAACTCGTTGTACAAGCTACAGCCATGAAAGCTAAACCTGTATAACCACTAATGGTTAATAACATCACAACCAACGCATACACGGCGATATATAAAACAATGTGATGCTTTGCCTTTTCGATCCCTTGCGCTACGGGTAACACGGGAATTCTGGCCGCTTGGTAGTCGTTATAACGAAAGATTGCAATTGCATATGAATGAGGCATTTGCCATAAACTAAACATTACCAATAAAATCACAGCACCGGCATCAAACTGTCCCGTTACCGCACAATAGCCCACCACAGGTGGAACTGCGCCCGATAAACTACCGACAAAGGTGCCATACACAGAACGACGTTTCATATATAAGCTGTATACACCGACGTAAATGACGTAACCAAACGTAGCAAATAAGAGTGCCACCACGTTGGTATAAACGGCTAATAATGTGAAACCAAAAACACCCAGCACGATGCCATGTGCCATAGCGGCCTTTGCTGACATTTCGCCAGTGACTGTGACGCGTTTGCGAGTGCGCGCCATTGCAACATCAATATCACGATCAATCACATTATTGATAGCGCATCCAGATGCCACAACTAAAGATAACCCAAGCAAAGTTGCGACCATTAACCATGGGTCAACATCGCCACGAGAGGCTAGCAAGAATCCCCCCGCAACAGAGATTAAATTGCCCATGATAATGCCAGGTTTAGTGACATTTAAATAACGTCGAAACACTTCCTCGACTCCTCTAATATTCTGCACAAACGCAAAATTACGAAAGAAACTAGCTAATAACAGACTGTAAGAACTGGAGACACAATCTCAAACTAACCAGCTCCTTTCGTAAATCTTTATATCAATTACATAAAAATAATTGTTATTTAATACATCATCATGGCGTTCGATTCGTAGATGATCCACACCGACAAACCAACCACCATCACGATAATTATGGCGCTGAAGATAAATGACAATGAGCTGGCTTTGCCGTCTTCAGTTTTAAAGCTTAAATGCAAGAAGTACTTTAAATGCACCCAAATTTGCACAACCGCCATCATCACAATGCACCAGACGGTGGCTGGTTTTGAAAACGACCCACTCATCACAGCCCAAAATGGAATAGCCGTTAAAATCACTGACAACACAAAGCCAATAAAATAGTCTTTCATACTGCCATGTGATTGTGTGTCGTGTGCGTGTACTTCTAAGTTATTAATGACATGCGATTCACTGTGACTCATTACATTGCTCCCATTAAATAAACAACGGTAAACACACAGATCCACACCACATCTAAAAAGTGCCAGAACAAACTTAAACAACTTAAGCGTGTCACTGTTTGCGGGTTTAAACCACGACGAACAACTTCGATCATCATGATTGTCATCCAAATTAAACCCGCTGTTACATGCAGACCATGTAAACCGACTAAAGAGAAAAACGACGTTAAAAAGGCACTGTGTTGCGGGCCATTACCGTGCGCAATTAGGTGATGAAACTCATACACTTCCATACCAATAAACACAGCACCAAAAGCAAAAGTGACAAGTAACCAGGTCAATGTTGCTGCCTTTTTCTGCGAATGTGCAGAAATCATCGCAAAGCCAAATGTAATACTACTTAGTAGGAGTGCCGCGGTTTCAACCGCGACAAAATCAAGTTCAAAAATGTCTTTGCCTGACACGCCGCCGGCTGTGTTCATAAACAGCACGGCATAAGTTGCAAAGAAAGAAGCAAATAATAAGCAGTCGGTCATTAAGTAAAGCCAAAAACCGAATACCGTGTTGCCACCTGTGTCGTGATGCTCACTATCATGTGCTTCAACATGACCTTGAGCATTACTTAAGGTGTTTAAATCTGCAGTGATAGTACTCATGCATTCACCCCTTTAGTCGCGGCGGTATTGTGCGCCGTTTCAAGTTCAACAATTTCATCTGGTTGCACGTAATAATCAACATCAGTTGTATAACAACGTTTAATAAATATCGCGATAGCACCCAGTAAACCAAAGGCTGCAAGCCACCATATATGCCAAATCATGGCAAAACAAAACGTTGTTAATGCACCGCTCATCAATACACCCGCTGGCGTATTTTTTGGCATGTGAATTGGGCTATAAGATGCTTCTTGTTTGTAAGCTAAGCCTTTTTCTTTCATGTCAGTCCATGCATCAATGTCATCAACATGGGGAATTTTTGCAAAGTTGTAGTACTGCGGAGGTGATGCAGACGCCCATTCAAGCGTATGACCATTCCATGGATCGCCTGTTGTATCATCTAATTGCTCGCGGTTTTTAAAACTCACAACAAGTTGTACTACTTGGAACAAGATACCGAACATGATAATCACCGCACCGCCTGCTGCAATGTATAACCACATGTTCCAATCTGGGTTATTTGTGTGGTTTAAACGACGAGTCATACCTAAGAAACCAAGCACGTATAACGGCATGAATGCCACAAAGAAACCAATTAACCAGCACCAGAAAGATCTTCTGCCCCAGCGCTCGTCAAGTTTGAATCCCATTGCTTTAGGGAACCAAAATGCGAAACCTGCTAAGTAACCGAACACTGCACCACCAATAATGGTGTTATGAAAGTGAGCAATTAAAAATAAGCTGTTGTGTAATACATAGTCAGCACCAGGGATTGCAAGTAATACACCTGTCATACCACCAATGGTGAATGTCACCATGAAACCCAGAGTCCAAAGTACGGGCACTGTGATTCGTAAACGACCACGGTACATAGTGAATAACCAATTAAAGAGTTTTACACCCGTCGGCACTGCAATCACCATGGTCATGACACCAAAGAAGGCATTAACGTTCGCACTTGACCCCATAGTGAAGAAGTGGTGAAGCCATACGATGAAACCTAAAATAGAAATCGCACCACTTGCATAAACCATCGACTTGTAACCAAACAAACGTTTACCAGCAAAAGTAGAGATAACCTCTGAGAAAATACCAAACGCAGGTAAAATGAGAATGTAAACTTCAGGGTGACCCCACGCCCAGAATAAGTTGATGTACATCATCGCGTTACCACCTAATTCATTGGTGAAAAAGTGGAAATCGAGATAACGGTCAAGTGTCAGCATTGCAAGCACAGCAGTCAAAATTGGGAACGAGGCTGCAATTAAGATATTTGCCCACGTACATGCCCACGTAAAAATAGGCATTTTCATTAAGGTCATGCCGGGTGCACGCATCTTGAAAACTGTCACTAAGAAGTTAACCGACGTTAGCAAGGTACCTAAGCCGGATATTTGCAAGGCCCAGATATAATAATCGACCCCCACGCCCGGACTAAACGACAACTCGGATAATGGTGGATAGGCAACCCAGCCTGTTTTTGCAAACTCACCGAAAAACAGTGAAATATTTATTAATATCGCACCGCCAGCAGTTAGCCAAAAACTTAAATTATTTAAGAATGGGAAAGCAACATCACGTGCACCAATTTGCAGTGGCAAAATAATGTTCATTAGACCAATCATGAACGGCATCGCCATAAAGATGATCATGATCACCCCATGCGCCGTAAAAATTTGGTCGTAATGTTCAGGTGGTAAGTAACCACTTGCACCGCCCGTAGCCATTGCTAATTGTAATCGCATCATAATGGCATCAGCAAAGCCGCGGAATAACATAATAAGCGCAAGAATGATGTACATAACCCCTAAGCGCTTATGATCAATTGACGTGATCCAGTCGTGCCAAAGCACGCCCCATTTTTTATATTTTGTTACTAAGCCTGCAACTAGCAAGCCTAAGACAGCAACCACCGTCATGGTAACCATGATAATTGGTTCATGAAACGGGATTGCGTCTAATGTTAATTTACCTAACAACGACATGATTATTCCTCGTCCTCGCCGTGCCCTTTATGAGCAGAGTGCTCAGGCATTGCGTGTTGCATTGCACCGTGTGAGCCATGCGCTTGCATATACTTCATTACAATTGAATGAAACATATCTTTGTCGACACTGGCATAGTATTTAACTGGGTCGTATTCACTTGGCTTAGCTAGTTCAACATAGGTCTTTTTAGTAAGTGCAGACCCTGAATTTTTCACCTTATTTACCCATGCATCAAAGTCTGCTTGGGTTGGCGTGGCGATGGCATTAAACTTCATGCCTGTGAAACCTGCCCCACTGTAGTTAGCAGAGAAACCTTTAAAAGTACCCGGTTCATCAGCTATTAGATGCAGTTTGGTTTCCATGCCTGCCATTGAATAAATTTGGCTACCAAGCTGAGGTATGAAAAACGAGTTCATGGTGCTTTCTGAGGTAATCTTGTATTGAACAGGCACGTTAGCGGGAAACACCAACTCGTTGACTGTCGCAATGCCTTGCTCAGGGTAGATAAATAACCATTTCCAATTTAAAGACACCACTTCAACAGTGAGATGCTCACCTTTACCTTCTAGCGGTTTATAAGGGTCAAGCTCTTGCGTTGACTGCCAGGTGATCACACCTAAAATAACCACGATGATAATAGGAATAGCCCACACCACCGCTTCAATCTTGTTAGAGTGAGCCCACTTAGGAGCATAAATTTCTTGGTCTCGTCCATCACGGTATTTCCATGCAAAATAAATTGTCATGGCAATCACTGGGATTACAACAATCAGCATTAATACCGTTGCTACGATGATTAAATACTTTTCGTCGGCCCCAATTTGACCTTTTGGATCAAGTACCCCGCCTTCACAGCCAGTCAAAGCCAGCACTAAAGACGCTAGAGCAATATTACAAAGGTTACGAATTGACAAAGGAATATCCTACAACCTAAAAGTTAACACTTGTCGATAAGTACACGACGCTTTTCTGTAGCAACGAACGGCCACAGATATCCCTAGCCACATAACGAGCACAATTTATCGCCACGTTAAGAGAGGGAATAGTTAGGTCAGCTGACTGAAATTTGGACGTAGAAAGCCCACTAGGTGCTTAGTAAAGACAACTTAGAAAACGACTAAAATGGCTGAACTTAAGCAACAAAGCTTATTTACAGACAACCACTTACACGAGGAGGAGCACGACAGCCATGTGCGCTGTGTACTACTAAAGACTTTATCGTTTCACGTGCAGCGAAGGCCGCTTTACGTAAAATGACACCTGCACGACGCGCAGGAAAGAAATGGAAGACCAACCAGCATAAGCCAATTAATAATTGGCAAGACACCACGGGGTAAGCTAAAAAGCTCAATACATTAAGTAACGGTGTTTCATACAAAGCACCTTCGCTTAATAAACTTCTTAACTCATGTGCATCTTCTACCGCACCGTTAATTAGCATGGCTGAATTAATGATCAGCAAGGCTAAAACAGACAACAGTTCTTTGCCAGCAAAAAACGCACGCGCAGCTAATTGCAATCTAGCGAAACTAGATTGTTTAACACCTTGTGACGGATTAATTACTCGCAAAACACATGCCTTTTTATAACTTTGGCCGCAATAAAGGTAGACGCTCTACCCTATAATTAAGCGCGGCAACTTGATCTTCATCAATAAAGTTTCAGTAATTACTGAAATTTCGATGTGGAGTATAACAAAGTCAACGTACGGTACAAGTAGAATTTAACAGCACTGCGTTAAGCATTGTTTATTCAAATGATAAATAAATGTAAACAACCCCAAAATATGAAGCTAAGCATCTGAAAAAGCTAGAGTATTTAATATAGCAAAAAGCAATGCCTAAAAAGAAAATTGCATAAAAATGGCGTTTAAACACATACCTACTCAGTATCTACTTGTATTGTGTTACTGAACAAGGATTAGCCAAGAGAGATAAAATATAATATTCTTCATTAAAACACAATTAAGAATAATAGAGTTATATATGTACCAGTATGCACTTACCACCGCCTTATTACTTAGCAGTTCTCATGCATTTGCAAACAGCATTGAAGACACCAGAGTTCATGGATTCGATAAGCCAGCAATTTATTACAGCGATATAGAACCCCAACTAAAAAAAGCTGCTATGCACCCTGCAATTACTTTGCAACAGCTAGGTAGCTCATACCAAGGGCAACCAATAAATGCACTTGATATTGGCTCTGGCGCTATTAAAGTAATGATGTGGAGCCAAATGCATGGCGACGAAAACACCGCAACAGCAGCACTAATGGATTTTTTAACCTTTATCACAGCGCCTGAAAACGCGGCATGGTTAAAAGAGTGGCAAACAAAGCTTACACTGCGCATTATTCCTATGGTTAACCCTGACGGTGCCGCCATTCAAACGCGCCACAATGCACAAGGGATCGATCTTAATCGTGATGCGAAAGCTCTGCGCACCCAAGAAGGGCAAATTTTAATGGCGGCTGCAACGCAATTTAAGCCTGATTTTGGCTTTAACTTACACGATCAAAATGCCTATTATGGGGCTGGCAAAAAAGGCAAACAAGCAACCATCTCTGTGCTCGCACCGGCTTATAATGAAGCTCGTGAAATTAATACCACGCGTGCAGAAGCGATGCAGTTTACGGCCCATTTAGCAGCCACGGTAGAAAACATGATCCCCGGCCACTTAGGCAAATACAACGACAGCTACTCATACCGCAGTTTTGGTGATACGTTTTCTGAAAAAGGGATTCGCACTATTTTAATTGAATCGGGTGCTTACCCTCAGGATCCAAACCGTCAAGTAGCGCGAAAAGTTAACCGTGTTCTTTATAAAAAGGCGATTGATTCTTTAGTAACGGGTGATTGGAAAAAAGCCACTGTAGCGCAGTATCATGCAATCCCATTTAATGCGAAAGATAATTGGGTCGACCTACTCATTGATGATGTGATGGTAAACAGTGAGATGGGTGACTACCAGATTGATATTGCCATAAATGATAAGGGTAGATTGCCTACCATCAAAGAACTCGGCGATATAAGTAGTATTCGCCAAGGTTACCAGACATTAGATGCCAGCAAATTGAGCTTTAATATAGGCAACAGCTACATTATTACTAAACCAATCACATTGACTGACAGCACTTATAAGGCGTTATTAAAAGAAGGCTATAGCTGTTTCTCAGGTCAGGTGCATAAACTCACGAATAACTCACAATGGCCTATATATACGTGTCCAAGAGTGTTCACCTCGATTCCAACACTTCATGCTCCTGCAGCCTTTTTGCTAACAGCAAACCATGCAAATCAATATGCCGTCTTGGGTGCTAAATTAATTGGGTTGAACTAGGTGCCTATTCGAGAATAAAAAAGCGCGGGCATTAACGCGTGCATTAAAAAAGCGCCCTTTAGGCGCTTTTTTGTGTGGTTACAGAATTTGATTCTCTTTCCACGCTTGTTCTTTTGCCATGCGCTTTTTACGCTTGTCACATGGATCATCACAGTCACAGGCTTTATCGATACCCACGGCACCTAAGCCACCGCAGCTACTGGCCATTGATTTCTTTTGCACAATCATGCCCACAGCCATCGCTGCCACAATTAAAATAAGTAGACCAAAAGTAAGAAGAAAAAGTGACATTGCTTTGCCCCTATCGTCAGCAATTAAATCAAGCCCAGTCGACTGGGCTGCACGTATTATAAACTGCTTCTTGCTCTGCTACAAATATGGTTTAAAGGCAGGGCTAGAATAAGTGACCAAGCCATTGTCTGACTTAGCAATTAAATACACTGGCAGGTCATGTTGTTCAGCGTATTTTTGTGCCCGCTCCATTCCCATTACCGTCAGTGCTGTTGCTAAACCATCAGCCGTCATTGCCGAAGGGTGCAATACGGTAACAGACACCAAATCATGGCGGCTTGGCATCCCCGTCACAGGGTCGATTAAGTGGCTATAGGTTACCCCATCCATCTCGTAGAAAATGCGATAATCACCCGACGTTGCAATGCCATTCGTGCCCGGCTCAATCACTTTATGTACTTTGCGCACACCCGGCTCAGCGTCGGGTTGTTCGATAGCGATTTTCCAGGTGATATTATCTGGCTTGATACCTGACACACGAAGCTCGCCGCCAATTTCGACCATATAATTTTCTAAGCCATGGCTTTCAATTACTTGCGCAACCTTATCAATACCGTAGCCTTTTGCTGTTGCTGAAAATGACAATTCTAAGCCATCCACCGTCTTCAGAAGACCAGCATCGCTTAACTGAAGCTTATCAACACCAATTTTCGCGACCATATCAGCCAGCGCTTCATCGCTTGGGCGTTTAGTCGGTTTCTTATCTGGACCAAAGCCCCATAAATCAATTAGTGGACCCATCGTCACATCAAGGGTTTTTGTAGATTCACCCAAACGAATAGACTCCGCAACGACCTGACGAAAATCATCACTGATCGGCATAACCTGCCCTGCAGGCAAACGATTAAATTGATTAATTTCTGAGTCTGGAATATACGTCGACATAGATTGATTAACCTCTTTCAGCACTTGCTTAATTTCAGGGTGCAAATCAATCCCTTCTAGCTTAGAAGGTTCAGCAAATACTTTAATGTGGTATGTCGTTCCCATGGTCTTACCTTCAAGATAGAGCTCTTGGGCTTTATCTGCTTGGCTGCAACCAGCCATGAGTAAAGTAACAGTTAGTAGGAAAAAGGCCACAAAGCCTTGGCGATAAAACACTTTATTCATAGCAACTCACCTTTTGGATACCAATCGACAGTGGTATAGAAATAAAAAAGCCTCGTAACACGGTGTGCTACGAGGCTTGTATTCTAACCAAAACTAATTGTTTTGTGTATGGGTGTTAGCCACCGAAGTCATCTAATAAGATGTTTTCGTCTTCTACACCTAAGTCTTTAAGCATGTTGATAACAGCTGCATTCATCATTGGAGGACCACACATGTAGAACTCACAATCTTCTGGCGCTTCATGATCTTTCAAGTAGTTTTCATAAAGTACGTTATGGATGAAGCCTGTGTAACCTTCCCAGTTATCTTCTGGTTGTGGATCAGACAGTGCTGTATGCCATACAAAGTTATCATTTTCTGCTGCTAAGCCGTCGAAATCTTCAACATAGAACATTTCACGCTTAGAACGCGCACCATACCAGAAACTCATCTTACGCTTAGATTTTAAGCGCTTAAGTTGGTCAAAGATATGTGAACGCATTGGTGCCATACCTGCACCACCACCTACGAATACCATTTCTGCATCAGTGTCTTTCGCGAAGAATTCACCGAATGGACCAGAAATAGTAACCTTATCGCCTGCTTTAAGTGACCAAATGTACGACGACATTTTACCACATGGAAGGCTTAGGTCTCTTGGCGGCGGCGTAGCGATACGCACGTTAAGCATAATAATGCCTTCTTCTTCTGGGTAGTTAGCCATTGAGTAAGCACGAATTGTTTCGTCGTCTACTTTAGACTCCAGATCGAAGAAACCAAAGTGGTTCCAGTCGCCACGATATTCTTCAGGAATATCGAAGTCAGCGTATTTAACGTGGTGCGCAGGGGCTTCGATTTGAATATAACCACCGGCACGGAACGGAACTGATTCGCCATCAGGAATTTGTAACTTAAGTTCCTTGATAAACGTTGCTTTGTTATCGTTTGAGATAACTTCACAATCCCACTTCTTAACACCGAAAATTGACTCTTCAAGTTCAATTTCCATGTCGTTTTTAACATTAACCTGACACGCTAAACGGCAGCCTTCACGGGCTTCACCTTTAGAGATGTGATCAAGTTCTGTTGGTAAGATATCGCCGCCACCTTCTTTAATGTGTACACGACACTGGCCACATGAGCCACCGCCACCACATGCAGATGATACGAAAATACCTGAATCAGACAGCGCGCCTAATAGCTTGCTACCTGCAGATGTTTTAATAGCTTTTTCTGGGTCGCCATTAATACCGATGATGATATCGCCGCTTGCAACTAACTTAGATTTAGCACCAATGATGACTAAAACTAGTAGTACAACGATAGCGATGAAAACACCAACACCTAAGAAAATCTCATTCATGATTTATCCTCGCTACCTTAAAGTGAAATACCAGAGAATGACATAAAGCCAAGACCCATAAGACCAACAGTGATGAAAGTAATACCTAAACCACGTAAGCCATCAGGAACGTCTGAGTACTTCATTTTTTCACGGATACCAGCAAGTAATGTAATTGCTAGTGCCCAGCCCACACCTGAACCGATACCATAAACAACAGACTCGCCGAAGTTATAGTTACGCTCAACCATGAAAGATACCGCACCGAAGATTGCACAGTTAACTGTGATCAAAGGTAAGAAGATACCTAACGCGTTGTATAGTGCAGGGAAGAACTTATCTAATGCCATTTCAAGAATTTGTACAAGTGCTGCAATAACACCGATAAATGTCAAGAAACGTAAGAAGCTAAGGTCTGCTTCTGGGTAGCCAAGCCACTCTAATGCACCCGGTGCAAGAACAGCGTGGTAAACCAAGTTATTTACTGGTACTGAAATACCCAATACCACGATAACTGCCACACCTAGGCCGATTGATGTAGTTACTTTCTTTGATACTGCAAGGAAAGTACACATACCTAGGAAGAAGGCTAAAGCTAAGTTTTCAATGAAAACCGCTTTTACAAATAAACTAATATAATGTTCCACTGCTCGCCCCTTACGCTTTTGCTTCTACTTGGTCTTTCTTAACGGTACGAAGTACCCAAATGAATAAACCAATAATGAAGAATGCACTCGGTGGTAAAATCAATAGACCCATTGGTTGATACCAGCCACCATTTTGTACAAGTGGGATAATATCAACACCGAATAGTGAACCTTTACCGAATAACTCACGGATGAAACCAACCGTCAATAGCACGACTGAGTAGCCTAAACCATTACCGATACCGTCTAAGAAAGACATCAGTGGTGGTGATTTCATTGCGTATGCTTCCGCACGACCCATTACGATACAGTTAGTAATGATTAGACCAACGAATACAGATAGCTCTTTTGCAGTTGCGTAAGAGAATGCCTGTAAAACTTGGTCAACAACGATTACCAGTGACGCAATGATCGTCATTTGCACGATGATACGTACAGATGATGGGATCTGGTTACGAATACATGAGATAAAGAAGCTAGAAAACGCAGTTACAAGTGTCAATGCGATTGACATGATTAGTGCATTTTTTAAGCTTGATGTAACCGCTAGCGCAGAACAAATACCAAGTACTTGAAGTGCGATTGGGTTATTTGCGAATACCGGGCCAAATAGGACCGACTTCATTTCTTTAGTATCAGCCATTATTTCAACGCTCCTTCACGTACTTTCGCAAGGAATGGACCAAAGCCATGCTCGCCAGTCCAGAAGTCAACTGTATGATCAACACCGTTTGACGTTAACGTTGCACCTGAAAGACCATCGATTTGATGTTCATTGCTCGCACCGCTCTTCATGATATTGATTGGTAACTCTTTACCTTGCCATTTAGCAGTCCATTGTGGGTTTTGAATCTCACCACCAAGACCAGGCGTTTCATTGTGCTTGAAGAAATTGATGTTCTTAACAGTTTCACCATCGCTCTCAAGCGCTAAGAAGCCATACATTACACCCCAAAGGCCGTAACCTTGGATAGGAAGAATGATTGCATCTGTAGAACCATCTGCTTTTTTCGAGATATAAACAGGTGAATTTTTCGTCATACGCTGGATACCCGCGATGTCTTTAATTCCTTCTGCTTTCAACGCAAAGCTACGCGCTTGGTCGAATTTAGATTTCTCGAAATCAAATGAGTTAGGATCAACACCTTCAACAAACTCACCTGTGCTCATATCTACTACGCGTGCTTCAATTTTTGAGTTGAAGGTATCTGAAACAGTACCCGAAACTTCAATGTCTGCAGCCGCTAAGATATTACGCTGAATATCTTGTGTTTTGTTAGCTTGCTGTAAAGGACGAAGCTGAACTGAAGCAAACGATACGATGATTGCACACACTAAACATAGTGCAACAACAACGGTTAGCGTTTTGCCGATTGATTCGTTATTACTAGACATTACGTGCCAACCTCCGCTTGATATTAGCTTGCACTACAAAGTGATCGAATAATGGCGCAAATAAGTTAGCAAATAAGATTGCTAGCATCATACCTTCTGGGAATGCCGGGTTAACAACACGGATCATTACAACCATAAAGCCGATTAACGCACCGTAAGCGAACTTACCTTTGTCTGTGAATGATGCAGATACTGGGTCTGTTGCCATGAAGAACATACCAAATGCAAAACCACCCAATACTAAGTGCCAGTGCCAAGGCATAGCAAATACAGCGTTCGTTTCAGAACCAACCGTGTTTAGTAAGAATGACGTTGCAACCATACCTAGGAAAACACCTAACACGATACGCCATGACGCGATACGCACATAAATCAGGAATAAACCACCGATTAATAGTGCAAGTGTTGATGTTTCACCAACAGAACCTTGAATGAAACCGTAGAATGCATTCCACCATAGTTCCATGTTGCTGTAATCAAGTGAGCCAACAACTGCCTGACCTAGCATAGTTGCACCAGAGAATGAATCTACTGCTGTCCATACTGTGTCACCTGAAATTTGTGCAGGGTATGCGAAGAATAAGAACGCACGACCAGCAAGCGCAGGGTTTAGGAAGTTACGACCTGTACCACCAAAGATCTCTTTAGCGATTACAACACCAAACGTAATACCTAGCGCAACTTGCCATAAAGGAATCGTTGCAGGCAGGATTAGTGCAAATAATACAGACGTTACGAAGAAACCTTCATTTACTTCGTGCTTACGCACTGAAGCAAATAATACTTCCCAGAAACCACCGACAATAAATGTTGTCGCGTAGATTGGTAGGAAGAAGCAGGCACCGTAAAACATTTTCGCGCCCCAACCTGATTCAGCAGATAATTCACCGCCAAACAATTGGAACAGACCAACTTGCCACGAGTTTGCTAGTTCAAAACCTTGTGCAAGCGCACCTGCGGCCTGATGACCGATGTTGAACATACCAAAGAACATAGCAGGGAACGTCGCCATCCACACTAAAATCATCATACGTTTTAGGTCGATGTTATCGCGAACGTGTGTTTTGCCTTTATTTACGTAACCAGGCGTGTAAAAAATAGTCGCTGCAGCTTCGTAAAGCGCATACCATTTTTCGTGTTTACCACCCGGTTCAAAATGCGGCTCAATATCTTCTAGAAATTTCTTTAAACCCATCTCTCTAGCCTTCCTTCTCGATCGTAGTCAAGCAATCGCGTAGGATTGAACCGTACTCGTATTTACCTGGACAAACGAAGGTACATAACGCTAAATCTTCTTCATCAAGCTCTAGAGCACCTAACGTTATAGCACTATCAAGGTCACGTGCGATTAAGTCACGTAGCAATAATGTAGGTAAGATGTCTAAAGGCATAACACGCTCATAGCTACCAATTGGAACCATGGCACGCTTAGAACCACCTGTCGAAGTCGTCATGTTGAATAGACGGCTTGGCGTTAGGTGAGATAAGAAGGTACGTGTTACTGAGAACTTGTCAGAACCTGGCGCAATCCAACCAAACAATTCTTTTTCGCGACCTTCAAGTAATACAGATACTTGAACATGGTAACGACCTAAGAACGCATGTGGACCTTGTGAAATAGAACCTGATAAAACAGAACCAGAAATAACACGGTTATCACCGTCTTCTAATTCACCAGCGACTAAATCATCTAAAGAAGCACCTAACTGAGTTTTCACTAAGCGTGGGTTTTTAACACGAGGACCTGCAAGCGAAACAACACGATCTGTGAATATTTCACCTGTTAGGAATAAATTACCAAAGGCAATAACGTCTTGGTAACCTAAGTGCCAAACCTGCTTGCTAGCAGAAACTGGGTCTAAGTGATGAATGTGTGTACCCACTAGGCCTGCCGGGTGTTTGCCACCAAACTCATGTACTTCTACTTGAGGGATTGATGAACTAGGCACTTGGCTACCAGCGTGTTTACAAACAAATACTTTGCCGTCAGTTAAACGAGATACCACCGCTAAACCCGCTTCAAATGCTGCAGAATTCTCAGCAATAATAACTGCAGGATCTGCAGCTAACGGGTTAGTGTCGATAGCCGTTACAAAAATAGAGCTAGGATTTGCATCCAACGCAGCTATTCTGCTGAATGGGCGAGCACGAAGTGCTGTCCATTGGCCTGACTGAACAAGTACTTCTTTCACTTTTTCACGGTCTAAGCTCGAAAGCTCGTCGGCCTTGAAAGAGTCAAAGGTGATTTGCTCACTGCCATTAACTTCAATAACAACAGATTGCAGCACACGTTTAGCACCACGATTAATTTCTTTAACTACCCCAGAAGCTGGTGCAGTAAATAATACGCCTGGGTTCTTTTTGTCTTCAAAAAGTACCTGGCCTTTTTTGACTTGGTCATCCACGCGGACATGCATGGTTGGACGCATACCAATATATTCTTCACCTAGCACAGCTACACGTTTGACGGCAGAGCCATCATGAATAACTTGCTGAGGTGCGCCCTCTATCGGTAAATCCAGACCTTTTTTTATGTTGATCATACGCACTTGCATTACATTAACGGAAAGAAACTGAAAAATCGTACCAACTACGTCGCTCTTTGATATGCTCAAGTCAAATTCTTAGTATCTTAGTATCTAAGAACAGCTTGTTTAACACCCCAAACAAGCAACGCAGTAAACTCCTCACATATATTGCCCGAATTTTAACATCAATCAGGGTGACTATGCGAGAGCAAATATTAAATTTATACGACTGATGTGATTATTTAGACTACAAAATCCATTTGAATAAAATTCAATATAGACCAAAGTGCTATTGATGCCGTTTTATTTTAGAGAAAAAACAAAAAAGTCGCTTAAAAAAGCGACTTTTATAAATTTAACGTTTTTTATCGATTAATCGATCAACTGAGAAATTTCAACAACAGGATTCACATCTTGCTCGTAATCAACGCTGTCGATACCAAAACCGAATAAACGTAAAAACTCATTATGGTAACCCACGTAATCGGTTAATTCGTCAATCGTTTCTGTATCAACGGTATCCCAAACATGTTGTATACGTGCTTGCACATCGTCTTCCAACTCTTTGTAGTTTTGGAATAAATGACCACCTTCATCAAAACGAGGCGTGTCGCCGTAAAGGTTTTCAGTAAATAGCGCATGAATTTGCTCAATGGTGCCTTCGTACGTACCGTCTGCTTTCATTACTTTAAATAATGCAGAGATATAAAGTGGCATAATTGGAATTGCCGAGCTTGCCTGCGTTACCACAGCATTTAAAGAAGACACATACGCTTCGCCATTTAAGTCTTTTGTTGACTCTTTAATCGCTTGCGTTGCACGGTCAAGGTCTTCTTTTGCTTTACCAATTGTCGCATGACCGTAAATTGGCCACGTTAACTCTTTACCAATATAGGTATACGCTGTTGTTTTGAAGTTATCAGCAAGTACATCGGCTTCTTTTAATGCATCAATCCACATTTCCCAATCTTCACCGCCCATTACTTTAATTGTATTGTCGATGTCTTCTTGGCTTGCCGCTTCAACCGTTACTTCATCAATCACACGCTTAGACGTATTTAAGTTTTTAGTCGTGATATCTGAACCGATTGGCTTTAATGTAGACGAATATGTCTCACCCGTATTTGGGTCTGTACGACGTGGTGACGCTAAGCTGTAGATAACTAAATCAACTTTACCTAAGTCTGCTTTGATAGTCTCAATTGCTTTTTGCTTGATTTCATTTGAAAACGCATCGCCATTGATGTTTTTAGACCACAGACCAGCTTCTTCCGCAGCGGCTTGAAATGCAGCGGTGTTGTACCAGCCAGCAGACCCTGTTTTACGTTCTGCCCCTTCTTTTTCAAAGAAGATACCTAAGGTGTTTGCGCCGCCACCAAATGCAGCCGTAATACGTGATGCTAGGCCGTAACCTGTTGACGCACCAATGACTAATACATTTTTAGGTGCATTGCTTAGTGGTCCTTGCGCTTTCACATAATTAATTTGTTCTTGTACGTGCTCAGCACACCCTACTGGATGCGCGTTAGTGCAGATAAATCCACGAATTTTAGGCTTAATGACCATTGATCATCCTATATCTATCACAATAAAAATTAGCGCTAGTTTAAAGGCTAATAGTAAAAATACAGGTCTGATCAGTCATATAAAATATATAACTGATCACACCATCCAATTAATCAAACTTAGAACCGCCCATACACGCAGGTGATTCAGGCGCTTGCCCTTGATGTTGTGCAAATTCATCAGGCGTAAACGTGTGTATCGCTAAAGCATGAATATGATTAGCAAGCTCATCTTTTAGTAACTCATTTATTTGACGATGACGGGCTAGTAAGCGCTTACCTGCGAACTCTTCACTCACTACAATCACTTTAAAATGTGAATCAGTGCCGCGACTATGCATATGACTTTCATTAACAACATTCAGGTGCTTGCACTGAATACCCGCGGCGAGCTTTTGCTCAATTTGTTGTTGCATTGACATCTGTCATAAACCTTTTAGCAAAATAATTGAGCGTTACTATATCAAGGGGATGGTTCATTTTTCCAATGATTTTACATTATTGATCTAAAGGTCAGGTTAATTCGAGGGTGCTTAAGCTTTTGCTGCTTAGGTAAACTATGCAGATAATCCCGTTGGCTTGTGCCATTCATTACTAAGCAACTGCCACTTTGTAGCACGATACTCTGTTGCTCATTGGTGTGTTTATGTTTTATTTTGAACACACGCTCAGCCCCCAGCGAAATAGACGCAATCGTCGGTTGCTTGCCAAGTTCGGGTTCATCATCACTGTGCCACCCCATACAGTCGTGGCCATCTCGATACAAATTAACCAATAAAGCATTAAAAGGTATCTGTAACTGCGCCGTTAAACGTTTTCGCATGGCATCCAGCACATCAGGCCAAGGTTCAACAATCAATTTTGATCCTGAGTAAGCGTAATTAACGTTTTCATCAGCAATAAAACACTGCAAGCGTGGGATAACATGACGTTTGCCATACACCGTAATTTCGGGCTGTTGCCAATGTAGGTTTTGCTCTAAGTAATAAAATAAGTCGAGACTTTTTTGGGCACTAAGAGCTTGGGCCTGATAAGAAAAGCCATTTGGTAGATGATTAGGGTTGGCGTTTGGCTGTTGCATGTTAGAATTTACCTATACTTAAATACTTATCGTAAAAACATGATGACCACCCAAGCACAGCTCGGTGATAGCACCTATACCCTTGAACGTTTTCCTTTAGATCAAAAAAATCGTAGCCTCCAGGCCTGGGACTCTGCTGATGAGTACCTAATTGATTATGTACATGAACACCATTCACACGCAAATTCTGTCCTTATTCTCAATGACAGCTTTGGGGCATTGGCATGTGCATTTAACCAGTTAACCGTTTATTCAGTTAATGATTCGTATATTGCCCATCAGGCCACCCTTTATAATTTAAACGCCAATGAGTTAAAAGCGGATTCGTTAACGCGCTTAAACTCACTTGAGAGTTTACCAAACCACGTTGATTTAGTGATCTTAAAAGTGCCACGAAATTTAGGCTATTTGCAACATCAATTAGCAGCGATTAGTGCAGCATTACCTGCTGGTATTGATGTAATAGCCGCGGGAAAAACTAAAGAGATTCATAACTCGACAATAAAAGCGTTTAGCCAGTTTATCGGTGAAACAACAACCAGCTTAGCCGTAAAAAAATCACGCTTAGTCATAAGTAAAACAAGTGGATTAGATAAACACGCTGCATTTCCGGTTAGCTGGCCACTGGAGGGCAGCGAATTTGAAATTCAAAATCACGCAAATGTTTTCTCGCGCGATTCATTAGATATCGGCGCCCGCTTTTTCTTTAACTATTTACCACAAACCAGTAAAGCGCGCAGTATCATCGATTTAGGTTGTGGCAATGGTGTGGTGGGTTTAATGGCTTTAAAACGTTGCCCTAAAGCACAGCTTACGTTTGTTGATGAATCGTATATGGCGGTTGAGTCAGCACGACTCAATGTTGAAACTAATTTACCCGAACAATTAGCACACTGTGAGTTTGTGCAAAACGACTGCTTAACCGATTTTGCAGCGAATAGTGTTGACCTGGTGTTATGCAACCCACCTTTTCATCAGGCGCAAGCTGTCACAGACCACATTGCTTGGCAGATGTTTAAACAAGCTAAACAGACGCTTAAACCTGGCGGCGAGTTAAGAATAATTGGTAATCGTCATTTAGACTATCATGAAAAATTAAAGCGTATGTTCGGCAACTGTAAGTTATTAGGTTCTAATAAAAAGTTTGTCGTGCTTAGTGCGATTAAAAATAATTAATGGAGCAATATAAATGAGAAAAATACTTCCTTTATGTGCGGTGCTTTTGCTGGCTGCGTGCAGCAATCAACCAAATCAGTTAATTTTAAACCCCGTATATCAAAGCGGTAAAATCACTCAAATTAATAGTAATGTGAGCACCAGTGTCATTGATTTACGTGGTGACAATGTGACGTTAAAAATTATCGAATCAGATAAAACCAAAACGCTTGCAAGTCCGGGGATTACCGATTCTGTTAAAAGTGCACTTGATAGCGCGTTGAGCCGCAATGGTGTCAGTATTTCTAATCTTGCCACCACGCGTTTCGAAATTGATATCCATAAATTACAAGCAGTGGTCACTGAAAAAATGATGACTCACACCAGCGCCGCAAGCATCGAGTTTGGTGTGCGAGTTATCAGAAACGACAGTAGCTTCAGTAAAGTCTACCATGGCAATGCGAACCTTGAAGGCCCTCTAAGCCATGACCGAGCCAAAATTGAGAGTCAGCTGAATAAGTTGACTGAACAATTAATTACCCGCATTGTATCTGACCCAGAATTAATCGCCTATTTAGAAGGTTAACTATGAAGCGCATTTTATTACTTAGTTTTATTTTATTATTTGCTCACAGTTCATTCGCGGCAACTGAAGGTAAATTTATTCAAAAAGACAACATGTTTCCACGGGTCGAAATAGTGACCACGTTGGGAAGTATTGTTGTTGAAATGGATCGCTCTCGCGCCCCTATAACGGTCAATAACTTCTTAACTTATGTGGCCGACGGCAGCTATCAAGGAAGCGTGTTTCATCGCGTTGAACGTGATGAAGATAATGAACGCGACTTTGTAATTCAAGGGGGGGGTTACGATAAAGACTACGACGGTCTGCACGAGAACGACCCTATCTTCAACGAGAGCGGTAACGGTCTAAAAAATGACATGTACAGTATCGCCATGGCCTATCAAGACCGTAAACCGCACTCAGGTACACGTCAATTCTTCTTTAACATGGATGACAACGATCACTTGAATCCGGGCCGTGATTGGGGATTTGCTGTGTTTGGTATGGTTATGGATGGTTATGAGACCTTAGACAAAATCATGCGTGTTGAAACTGCATTCAATGAAAAAATAGGTTACAGCTTTGTGCCTAAAACCCCTGTCGTTATTTTAAATGTAAAAGTACTCGAAGCTAATCAATAATAATTAGGGGGCTTGGCGCCCCCACAAACACGGCAACACTATGACAAAAACCCTTTCAATCTCAGAGTACTTTTCGTACTTCAAAGACAAACGTCTGATCAATATTTTTATCTTCGGCATTAGCAGTGGCTTTCCTTGGGTACTGATTGGCTCGGTGATGTCAGCATGGCTGAAAGATGAAGGGTTAAGCCGCAGCATGATTGGCTTATTTGGCATTGTGTTTGGTGCATACAGTATTAACTTTTTATGGTCTCCGTTGGTCGACCGCGTAAAGTTGCCAGTATTATTTAAATGGCTTGGCCAGCGTCGCAGCTGGATTTTGCTTTGTCAGTCAGTGATTTTTATAGGCACCTTTTCACTGGCAGGACTAGATATCAAAGCGAACCTTTGGTTTGCTGCTGCACTGTGTTTAGTTATCGCCATTGCCTCTGCCACTCAAGATATAGCCATTGATGCGTTTCGTATTGATACGTTAAGCGAAAATGAAAGCCATAAAGCGACCGCAGCCGCCGCTATGGCGACATCAGGTTGGTGGAGTGGCTACGCACTGTTAGGTGCCCTGCCCTTTTATATGGCAGATATTCCATCCATTGACTGGCCCCAAGTTTATTTTTTCTTATCCGTTGTCATGCTGCTATTAATGAGCAGTGTGTTTTGGGCAAAAGAGCCTGAATCAAACCGTGAAGTTGTCCAAGCTGAACTTGAGCACACCTACCAGCAAAAACTCGCTGGGGGACAGCAAACGCGATTTGCCAAAGTACTTGCATGGTTAGCGGTAACCGTTTTTGATCCATTTAGAACCTTCTTTGCACGCAACGGGGTAAAAACCGCGCTCGCGCTACTAGCGTTTATCTTCTTATTTAAAATAGGGGAAGCATTTTTAGGGCGCATGTCTATCGTGTTTTACAAAGAGATTGGTTTTAGCAATAGCGACATCGCTACCTTCTCAAAAGTGGGTACCGCTTTTCTTACCATCGCTTTTACTTTCGTGGGTAGTCTATTCAATCAGCGCTACGGCATTGTAAAAGGCTTATTTATCAGTGGTATTGCAATGGCTGCTTCTAACCTAGCCTTTGCGTGGATTGCCGTGGCAGGCCCTAAATTAAGCCTATACGCGTTTGCTATTATTGTTGATGGCTTTACACAAGCTTGGTCACTCGTTGCCATGGTGGCGTTTATATCAATGCTCTGTGACCGAGCCTTCAGTGCAACGCACTACGCCTTGCTTGCCTCATTAGGAAATTTAGGCCGAACTCTACTCTCAAGCTACAGTGGTGTGGTGATTGATGACTGGTTATCAGGGAATTGGGCACTGTTTTTTGTGCTTACTGCCGTTATGGTTATTCCGTCGCTGGTATTTTTATTCTTAATACGCCACAAACTTTATGCATTAGAAAGCAACTATCATAAGAGCAATTAACAAAATAAGAACGTATGTGATTAAATGTAACCTGTATTTAGAGGGGTCTTAAATAGTGCATCCATGCACTATTTTCATTACCACGCACGCTAAGGGCTGCCTGCGTGTAATGAATAATTAAGCTTCTTTAAGTAAGTTAAGACCTTCGTATGGGTCCACTTCTAGCGCATCACAATAGCGCATAAATTCGATTACATCTAAACGACGTTCTTGGTTTTCAATTTTACCAATGAACGAATGCGGCGTACCTAAAACCTGTGCTAGGCTGCGCATTGTATGGCCTTTCTCATGGCGTTTAGTTTTTAACCACTTTGTTAATTTTGAGTTTTCTTCAGAAGAAACTGTTTTACCCATCATAAAATACATCTCCTACTAGATGATTCAAGTTAATAAATTTAGAGCGAAATTTTGCCCGTCTCACTCTTGGATACATTATATACTAATAACTTTTTCTGTGAACGGTTAATTATACAAATGTCCACTTTTTAGGTATAGACCGTTTTTGTTAACAAGCCTAAGTTTAAGCTAAAATTAAAGCACAAGCTCTATTATTAGTTGCCTAACTGTACCAAAAAATCGTTCAATTGGAACCTTGTAAAATTGAAAATATAACTTTAAAAATTGCATACTTATGCTTAAAGTGTATGTAAATACTGAAAAAGGCTAGGAAATGTTTCGTATATTATTTTTGTTGCCAATTGTACTCTGTGTAGCGTGGTACCTTTTTTTAAAACAAAATCGTGTACCAATTAAGCAAGGCAAAAAAGGGTTCGTCTATATTTTGATCATATCTGGAGTGGTTTTAGGCTTTTTCTTACTAATGATTAAAGTGACCCAACACTAGGGTCACTTTCTATTAACTAGCGCGCGCGATCTCGTAGCATAAGCAAGCAGGGTGTTAACACCAGCGTTAAAACTGTTGCAAATGTTAACCCGCCCGCTACGGCCGTTGCTAATTGCACCCACCACTGCGTAGAAGGTGCCCCAAAGTCGATTTGGCGATTAAATAAGTCAATGTTGACCTGTAGCACCATCGGCATTAAGCCAAGAATTGTCGTAACGGTAGTAAGCAGTACGGGCCGTAAACGCTGTGCCCCTGTTCTGAGGATTGCATCTTTTGCAGCCAAGCCCTGCTGACGCAACACGTTATAAGTGTCAATCAGCACAATATTATTATTAACGACAATCCCTGCCAGTGAAATTACGCCAATACCCGACATAACAATACCAAAGGGCTGTTGAAGTACAATTAAACCTAGAAATACACCAACAGTTGAGAATAACACGGCACTTAAAATTAAAAATGCCTGATAGAAACTATTGAACTGAGTAACTAAAATAATCCCCATCACGAACAAAGCAACTACAAATGCTTGCTCAAGAAAAAGCTCTGACTCATCTTGATCTTCAGTTTCACCCCGCACTTTAATTTTTACTCGCGGGTCGAGACCTTGCTCTTCTAATTGCGCCTGTAAGCGTGGCAGCGCTTTGGCAAGCTGCTCACCTGGCTTCATGTCGGCATTAACGGTAACTACACGCTGTGAATCAACACGGCGAATTGTATCAACTTTAGGAGCGGCTTGGCGCTCAACAAAATGACTAATCGGCACTTGTCCGTGTATGGTTTTAACACGTAACGTTTCTAAGCGGCCTAAATCTCGTTTATCGTGAGGAAAACGAACTCGAATATCAATTTCATCATCGACATCATCTGGTCGGTACTCGCCGAGCTTCAAACCATTTGTAATAAGCTGCACATTCGCACCTAACATACTTGCATCGGCACCAAAACGCGCTGCATCTGAGCGATTGAGCTTAAGCTGCCACTCAATCCCCGGCTTAGACGCTGTATCGTCTACATTACGAAACGCCCCGTCATCTTCAATCGCTTGCCGTACTCTTTTTGCCTCGCTATTTAATACGTCTACAAACTTTGAACTTAGCTCAATACTCAGTGCTTTGCCGCCACCGGGCCCGTTTTCATCCTTGCGTAGTTCAATTTCAACACCTGCGAAACCGGCTGTTATTTCCGTTACTTGGCTAATAATATTCTCGGCTGGCGGTCGTTCATCCCACTCTTTAAGATTCATTCTGAACGTCCCCACCTGATCTTTGCCCCCAGTCCTTGCATACAAGGTTTTTATACCTGGGACTTCTAAGATCCTTGATTCTATCTCTTTCATGATCACATCTTTTTCATAAATAGATAAATCGCTGTACGAACGCACCTTAATATTGACGCCATTAGGTTCAACATCGGGGAAAAACTCAACCCCTAATTTTGATACGGCAAAAGTAAAAAACACCAAAACAGAGAATATAATCGCAGCAGTTAAGCTCCACCACGGTCGCTGCGTAGCAAAGTCAAGCATTCGGATATAACGCCCAAGCAACCCTTTTATTTGCGTTAAATCGCCCGATTCAGCCAGTGCCAAGTCAAGTTTTTGCTGTGCAGATAATGGCCTCGTTTTACCAATTAAGCCGCCAATAGTAGGAACAAATACAAGGGCCATTAACAGTGATGCCGATAACGTAGCAATTAATGTAATTGGTAAGTATTTCATAAACTCGCCCATCATTCCCGGCCAGAAAATCAATGGCGCAAATGCAGCTAAGGTTGTGGCTGTTGACGCGATAATAGGCCAAGCCATTCGCTCGGCTGCATGACGGTAGGCTATTTTGCGAGGTTTTCCTTCACTCATTTCCCGATCAGCAAACTCACTAACCACAATCGCACCATCAACCAGCATCCCCACGGCCATAATAAGTGCAAATAGCACCACAATATTTACCGTTAAGCCAAACATGGAGATAACCAAAATCCCGGTGAGGAATGAACCGGGGATAGCAATGCCAACTAAAAAAGCGGTACGAGCACCTAGTACAGCCACAATAACAATCACCACCAGCAAAACGGCCGAAAGCACGTTGTTTTGCAAATCTGACAGCATCATTTTAACGTCTTTCGACATATCACCGGTGTAGTCCACACGAACATGCTCAGGCCAACGCTTTTGAGCTTCATTAACCACATGTTTAACCTGCTCAACGGTATCAATAATATTTTCACCTGCACGCTTTTTAACTTCTAACGAAACAGCCTGTTGACCATTAATCCGCGCTATTGAGGTTGGATCTTTATAGGCTCTGCGAATTTTTGCGACATCCATAAAGCGCACAACGCGGTCACCCACGACTTTGACAGGTTGCTCCATTACATCTTGAATCGTTTCGAAAACCGACGGTATTTTTACCGCAAAACGACCTTTGCCTGTATCGAGGGTTCCTGCTGCGACCAAACGGTTATTATTCGACAGCAGTTGAATGATATCGCTTGGTTCTAGCCCATATGAAATCATGGCTAATGGGTCAACTTCAATTTCAACCATGTCTTCTCGGTCACCACCGACATCGACCTCAAGGACACTAGAAATACTTTCAAGCTCATCTTTAAGGTTTCGCGCTAATGTGAGTAACCCTCGCTCTGGCGAATTACCTGACAACGTTAAAGTAATGGTTGGTTGCTGATCTTCCATCAGTATTTCATGTACTTCTGGCTCTTCTGATTCAGAGGGTAACTTCGCTTTTGCCAAACTCACTTTATCGCGTACATCTGCCAACGCTTCTTTAGGGTCCATACCGGCAAGAAACTCAAGTGTGACCGAAGCATGGCCTTCGCTTGCCACGGCTGTCATCTCTTTAACCCCTTCGATTGAGCGAAGCTCTATCTCCATAGGCCTTACAAGCAGGCGCTCGGCATCTTCTGGCGAAATGCCATCATGAATAATCGAAACATATATAAAAGGAATGGTGACATCTGGATTGGCTTCTTTAGGAATGGTTTGATAAGTCACCCATCCCGATATCAACAATAGAATAAAAATAGATAATACCGTGCGGGTATGAGTTAACGACGCCTCAATTAAGTTTTTCATACTTACTTGCTCGCTACCTCAGCAAATACAGGCTCAACTTTATCTCCTGCTCTGACAAAGCCCTGCCCTAAAGTTATCACATTTGCTTGCTCACCTAGGCCCCACAACCACACACCTTCTTCGGTAGTTTTTGCTAAATTTACCGATTTAAATTCTACCCTATTATCATCATTGACTATTTTTACCCCGATATTGCCTTGCTCATCCAATGCCATAAAAGCAGGGCTTAAAAGCATGGCAGGTTCTGCGGGTAACTCGATATTTAATTGTGTCGAAAACCCGGCTTTGTAGTGCATACCTGGGTTCGCAAATGCAGCCTCCACTCTGAATGTATTTGTGCTTTCATCTGCGACGGAGGCGATGTAACGAATTTTTCCTGGGTAGGTTTTATCATTAAGAACATGGGCAAACGTGGCTTGACCAACCTGTAAACCTTGAATTTCTTTTTGTGTCGCATCGGCTCTCACTATCAGAGGGTCTAGGTCAACCAATTGCAGAATTGGGTCACCAATGCCAACATAATCACCGATTTGTACTAAGCGTTTGTTGATCACACCATCAAATGCCGCTCGAATATCTGTGCGCTGATACATCAGCTCTAAACTCGCAAGCGCCGCTTTAGCTTGTTGCAATAATGCTTGAGCACGCATCGTTTGTACTTTATTTTGCAGCCCTTGCTGATTCAGTTTTAATGCGCCTTCATATTCAGTTTCATATTGAGCAACCAGCGCTTTGGCCGAGGTTATTTGAGCTTTTAAATCTGATTTATCAAGCCGTAAGATAATCTCATTTTGTTTTACAAACTGCCCCTCTTCAACCAAAATTTCAGTTACTTGGCCTGCTTGTCTGGCACTAATATTGGCGGTTTTATCTGGCTCTGATTTACCATAAAAAGTAAGGTTTTTATTTATATTTTGTGCGGTTAACCGCACCACCTGTACTTTGGCAATTCGGTCTGAATTTGTAACTTGGTGATTATTTTCATCATCGACTTCCGGTGACTCAGTCATGCCAGAAAGCATCCAAAGTACAATCACAAGTACAATAAAAATAGCTAAAATATAAGGTTTCTTTTCGAGTGCTGTTCTTAGATTTAGCAACGCAAAATTCCTTCTAATGATGCGTAAGTATAGTTAGGCTGGGATAATTAGGAAGTGTAAGCAATAAAAAAGCCACATCAAGTGGCTTTTTTCAAATTATTTTTTAAACGCTGAAGCTAGCGCCGCAACCGCAGGTTGTTGTTGCGTTGGGGTTGTTGACAAAAAAGCGTGCTCCTTCAAGGCCTTCAGTGTAATCCACTGTGCCATCGACAAGGTATTGAATACTCATTGGATCAACAACTAAGGTCACCCCGTTTTTTACAATTTCTAAATCGCCAGGGTTGGCTTTTTCATCAAAAGTAAAACCATATTGGAAACCTGAACAACCACCACCTGTTACATAAACACGTAATTTTAGATCTGGATTCTCTTCTTCTTCGATTAACTGTTTAACACGAACAGCTGCTGCATCGCTGAACTTTATTGGCAACTCATCCGACATACCAAAACCCTCAAAACCTATGATATGACGATTATCTAATACCCGAGTGTTTTAATCAAGTATCGCCACAAAGTCATCATATTTTACGAGACCGAATTGGCCAACCCATTAGCATTGAGCTAATGTTTATTTGTACTACTTTTGAATTAAGCAAAATTTAACGATGAGGGATCATCATAGTGATAGATCATTTAAGGCTCCATTTTATTAATGCCAATATAGATAGCGCACCGGTTATCCCCGCAAGCTATGATGGTTTATTGGTTTTTGCCTCGATACTTACTGCGGTGTTCGCATCGTATGTGTCTTTTTTACTATCTAGTCGCATTAAAAGCTCACACTTAAAAAACGAAAGCTTAATATGGACAATACTGGCTTCCTGCTTTTTAGGGATTGGCATTTGGGGCATGCACTTTGTTGGTATGCTGGCTTATACCCTCCCCATTGCCATTGAATACAACACCACCATTACTTTACTCTCGGTACTACCCAGTGTATTTGCAAGCTACATTGTATTGTCACCGGCACTTAGCCACGGTCGAAGACTCATATTCAGAAGTATTTTAATGGGGGCTGGGATCGGCTGTATGCATTTTGTTGGCATGATGGCCATGATGATGCCAGCTCATATGGCTTATGAGCCTTGGTTATTCTCTTTGTCTATTTTGGTTGCCATTGTTCTTTCGGGTATTGCGTTAAAAATTAACGATTTGAGACAATCTCGAGGCATTCATCACACCCGCATTAATCTGCTTGGCGCAATTATAATGGGCAGTGCTATATCGGGCATGCATTATATTGGTATGATTTCGATGTCTGTATTTGAAACAGAGCACACCGTATATATAAACACACACGACAACTCCACCCTTGCACAACTTGTGATGACTGTTTTATTGGCGCTGAGCCTTCTTGTGCTGGGGATTGTTGAATTAAGAGCCCGAAGTTTATTATCCGCCAAACTCAAAGCCGTGCTTAACACTGTTCAAGATGTCGTTATAAGCTTTAATAGCACGGGAATTATAGAATTTGCGAATCCAGCCGTGTTACCTGTATTTGGCTACCGGTCCGATGATTTAATTGGTAAACATATTCACCTTCTTATCCCTGAAAAATCAGCTGAACTCAGCGATATATTTAACGGCTCTCAACTTAACATACCAAACGCAAAAAAAAGTAAAAGTCGACTGTTAAAAGGACAAAGAGCAAATAAACAGTTGTTTCCCATCACACTCACAATCAGCTCGATAGGCAAACAAGAAAAAGGCCCTTATGTCGCCACGATTAAAGATTTAAGTGACATCCAAAATCAGGAAGCATTCACACAAACCATTTTTGATAACTTGCCCATCATGCTGTTTGTAAAAGAAGCTGAGCATTTAAGTTTTAGCCATGTAAATAAAGCTGGCGAAGAACTGCTTGGCAGACGTAAAGAGCAATTAATAGGTCTGAATGATTTTGATATTTTTAGTAATGACGAAGCTGCAAACTTTGCCCAAACAGACCGAGACGTGCTTAATAAAGACGGAATAATCACATTAGATGAAAAGCCAGTAACGGTTGACGGTAAAACACATTACTTACGTACTCGTAAACTGGCTATTAAAGACAGTAATGGAAAAGCACGATATTTACTCGATGTATCAGAAGACGTTACAGAGCTAAAACAAGCCAAAACAGAACTTGAAAACTTGCATCAACGCATGTCGATGGCTGCCGATGCAGCGCACATTGGTATTTGGGAGTGGAACTTTGAAACCAACGAATTAATTTGGGATGACTGGATGCATACCCTGTTCGAAATACCCAAGTCACAGTTTAAAGGCGATTACGCAACATGGGCTAATACTCTGCACCCTGATGAATATGAGCGAGTTACCAATAAACTCAAGCTTGCTCTATTAAACAACGAAGAGTTTCATGCTGAATTTCAAATAGTATTACCCTCTGGGCAAACTCGTTACCTAAATGCCGATGGACGTATTTATGGCAACCGTATGATTGGGGTTAACTTTGACATTACTAAACGGGTCATGGCAGAGAAGAAAATAAGGCAGTTAGCACAAACAGATCATTTAACAGGCCTTGCTAATCGAAATGCTCTCAGTAAGTTCATAAAACACGAATTTGATCGCAGTGAACGCACCGGGGCAAAGGTGGGATGTTTATACTTTGACTTAGATAAGTTTAAACCTATTAATGATACCCACGGCCATTTAATGGGTGACTTTGTTCTTGTTGAAGTAGCCAAACGATTACAAGATACGGCTCGTAAAACAGATTGTGTCGCGCGTATTGGTGGCGATGAGTTTGTTGTTGTCATAACCGATATCGAAAACCTTAGCCAAGTGAAACGGGCACTTACGCGGTTTATCAATGCTATTTCGGCTCCTATCGCCTCTGAAGTTGGCTATTTAAATATTGCCACGAGCGTTGGCTATGCCATCTATCCTGATGATGCTAAATCACTTGATGAACTACTTCATAAAGCCGATGAGCGCATGTATAAACAAAAACGCAGTAGCCATGAAAGCATACCCCAGTACAAATGAATAATTAAAAAGATAAAATGTCTGCAACATGTTTTTTTGCGTATACTTATTAAACGATTAATAAAAAATATTTTCCATGCGCGCACCCTATTTATCCGTCACTCTATTTCTGCTTTGCATATTTCATGCTGCTTTCACGAGCGCTAATGAGCAACAAACATGGAAAATAATCTCGTTAGAATGGCCACCTTATGCGAGCAGTAAAATGGCCAATGGCGGAGATGCAATCGCCTTATTAAGAGACTCACTTGCCGCAGAAGGGATAGCGCTAAGCGTGGAATATTTACCGTGGCAAGATGCACTAAAAAAAGCAGAGCAACCGGGGTATCTAGGTTACTATCCCGCGTGGCTTTCTGAGATACAAGCAGGGTTTATTGCTTCATCCCCCATTTTAACTTCACAACTTGCTGTGATGACCAGCCAAAGTAGCGTGCAACACTTTGAAAGCATTGAGCAACTATTTAGTAAAAGTAAAGTGGGTATCGTTGGTGCTTATATTTACCCTGATGAAGTTGAAAAAGTCATCCAAGCTTACGAAAGCAGTATTATTCGCGCCGCAAATGATGAAGAGCTTTTTCACTTACTTCAGACAAACCAAATAAACTTTGCCATTGCAGCCCCTGAAGTATTCAACTACTTTGCCACGCAGCAAAATGTGTCTAAACCCCATATTGTTAGCCAGTTTGTCGATTCCCCTTTAGTGATAGGCATTCGTAATGCGCCTGAAAACCGCGAAAAAGCCACGCGTTTACAATCGTTATTTAACATCAATAACCTCGAAACGATGGTCTACACAAAACCAAAAAAGCTGCTATTAACCTATATAGACATACCGAGTATCTCACCGTTTAATGAGTTCATTAGTCAAATATATGATGACATTGGCATTAAAACCCAAATACAAGCAACCCCAGCACGAAGAGGGCTTTTGTTGCTAAACGCGGGGATCATTGATGCAGACGTTGTCAGAGCTAAAAGTATTATTAAAGAGTTTGAAAATGTCGTTGTAGTAGAGCCAAGTCTCAGCGTGATAAACATTGTATTATTATGCCGACAAGCGTTACCTTGCAGTCGAGAAATATTGTACGATCCTAGCAAGAATATTATCAGCACCACTGGCAATACTGAGCTTTTAAGTGAGTTTGATATTCAAGCGCGTATTACGCACAACGAAGCGCTCAATCACAGCCTTGATTTATTAAGAAAAAAACGAATAAATTATATTCTGTATCCCGCACTTGAAAATGAACTTGCCTCTTTAAAAAAAGAATTTCACGTAATCGTATTACGTCAGTTAGCAGTCAATACCGTGATAAATAAAAAACACGCAGCGCTGATACCTGAACTCTCAAAAGCAATTAAAGCACGGCTACCCGAATTAAAAAGGCAACTAGACAAAGACAACATAGAACAGCCAAATTTACCCAAAAACTAGATAAATTTATAAAATCCCAACGACTTAGCGAGTTTGATTTGCTAAACTTCAGGCTCAAAAGTGCTGTGAGGAAGAATGCATGTGGCTTGAAAGGCTAAGGCGTCGATTAGCAAAGCCTAAAACATCTGTGCAATTGTGCTTACTTGGTGTAAGTGCGGGACTAATTGCGGCAGTGTTGATCATATTATTTCGCCTCACGATCATGTTTTTCCAAAGCTTATTTTTAGAAAAACCTGACGACTTTACGACTCTTCCCACACTTGAACGTGTATTACTCCCTGTCGGCGCCGCCTTATTAATTGCTTTATTTGCCGCATTAACGGGTTTTAAACACTACCGTTTAGGGATCCCCTTTGTAATTCACCGAATCAAAAAGCATTATGGCCAAATGCCACTGTACAACACCGTTAACCAATTTGTTGGTGGAGCGTTGGCGTTAATTAGTGGTTTTTCGGTGGGTCGTGAAGGTCCTTCTGTCCACATGGGAGCAACGGGTGCAAGTTTGCTTGCCGATAAATTGCATTTACCCCACAATGCCATGAGAACCCTGACTGGCTGCGGTGTTGCAGCAGGTATCGCAGCCTCATTCAATACCCCACTTGCTGCAGTAATCTTTGTAATGGAAGTCGTACTTAGGGAATACAAAGTACACATATTTGTACCAATTATGCTTGCCGCGGTGACAGGCGCACTCGCCACCCAATTTGTGTTTGGTGATGCATCTGAACTGGCGCTTATTACCATGAACCCACTCAGTGGCTGGCATTACCCATTTTTAATCTTATTTGGTATGGCGCTGGGAGCAGTTGCGTATGCGTTTAATCAAAACTTAATGTTGATCATTCGCACTTTTAAACCATTAAGCATGTTTCCACGTTTATTACTTGCAGGGTTAATTGCAGGTTTAATTGCCTACATGGTGCCGCATGCGATGGGCTCTGGTATGAGTGCAATTACCATTGCCATTGAATCACCCGATGATGTGCAGTTTTTGACGACCATTTTAATTGCCAAGCTATTAGCAACTTTATTTGCTATTGGCTTGGGGATACCCGGCGGTATTATTGGCCCCGTGATTGGATTAGGCGTACTTATGGGCACGTTAATGGCATTTTTTGCGCAGTTTATTAGCCCAGGGGTTGATATTGCAGGTACTTACAGCATGCTTGGAATGGCAGGCTTACTTGCGGCCACCTTACATGCGCCGCTTGCCGCACTTACAACCGTGATGGAGCTAACTTCAAGTCCTGAGATTATTGTGCCTGCCATGCTCGTTATCTCAACAGCGTATGTTACCGCGCTGCAATTCTTTGGTAACCGCTCTATCTTTATGCAACAACTGGATTTCCAAGGACTTGAATATCAAATTTCGCCAGCAACCGAGGCGTTGCAAAAAGTGGGTGTGATGGAAGAAATGGATGAGCATTTCAAACTGCTATACAGCGATGATAAAGAACAAATAAAAGCATCTCTCGATGCCATTGACAGTCAAACACCATTAATTGTTCACGATGACGAAAATGGCTATCGCCTAGCAGAATATGACTTGAGCTTGATGTCAGATCAAAACAGTAATATTAAATATGTCAGTCTCGCAGGTTTAAGTAGCCAAGCCACACTCGCGGATGCCTTTGACTTGCTTAAAGATAAACGAAGCGGTGCGGTGTATATATATAACTTACTTGATAATCAGCAAATTATGGGGCTTTTGCGTTGGGACCAAATTAGACATATTCTGACCATACGCAATAGCCTGTTATAACAATTAAAATGGATCAATAAATGAGTGCGCTATTAATTTACAAAACGTTTCATGTATTTTTTATGATTGCTTGGTTCGCTGGTATTTTCTACTTACCACGATTATTTGTTTACCACGCCATGAGCGAAGAAAAAGCCTGTAACTCAATGTTAAAAGTAATGGAGCGACGCTTACTGTTATTCGTTACCCCTTTTGCGGTATTAACACTGGTTTTTGGGGTACTGACAATTGTTGAATATGGCCGTGAATGGTTCAAATACAGCATGTGGCTGCACTATAAGTTAGTGCTCGTTATTATCTTATATATCTACCATGCCTACTGTTTTAAGTTATTGGCTGATTTTAAGCATGATCGCAACACACGTAGCGATCGTTTTTATCGCATTTTTAATGAAATTCCGGTGCTGATTCTATTGGCGATTGTCGCATTAGCAATTATTAAACCTAGCTTATAATTTGCTGCTGTGTACGCTAAAAATTTGCTATAGTACGGCGCAAATTTATGCGACCTCCCATACAGAGTGTCAGCGCCTTTATAAATGTGATTAGGAACAAGCCCCATGTTAAGTTTCCAAGGTGAAAATATCCTGTCGGTCAATCAACTTGATCGCGATTGTATTGAACGTATTTTTGCAGTTGCTAAGAAAATGGAGCCCTATGCTAAAAAGCAAAAGCGCACCAATGTGTTAGAAGGCGCTATATTAGCTAATTTATTCTTCGAGCCAAGCACGCGAACACGTGTCAGCTTTGGCACCGCCTTTAATCTACTCGGTGGTTTAGTGCGTGAAACTACGGGCATGCAAAGCTCAGCGTTAGCCAAAGGTGAATCACTGTACGACACAGCACGTGTTATTTCAGCTTATGCTGATGCCGTTGCAATGCGTCACCCAGATGCAGGCTCGGTAGCCGAGTTTGCAACAGGCTGTGATGTACCTGTCATTAACGGCGGTGACGGTCCTAATGAACACCCCACTCAAGCACTACTCGATTTATTAACTATCGAACGTGAACTGGGGCGTTTTAATCAACCAATAGACGGTATGCACATTGCCCTTGTTGGTGATTTAAAATATGGCCGTACTGTTCACTCGTTATCTAAATTACTGTGCCACTATAAAGACATTAAATTTTCAATGGTCGCGCCTGACGGCTTACAAATGCCAGACTATGTTTTAGATGCTGTTGATAATGCGGGTCATAAAATTCAACTGGTTGACAAAATGGAAGGCAACCTTGCGGCAGATATTGTTTATCAAACCCGCATCCAAGAAGAACGCTTTCCTTCGCAAGAAGAAGCAAACAAATACCGTGGTGGTTTCCGTATCAGCCAAGCAATTTACAACACACACTGTAAGCCAAATTCAGTACTGATGCACCCACTTCCACGTGACAGCCGTTTAGAAGCAAACGAGCTTGATAACGATTTAAACAGCAACGATAACCTTGCAATTTTCCGCCAAGTTCAAAACGGCGTATTAATTCGCATGGCCTTGTTTGCTCTGACCTTAGATGTTGCTGACAAAGTTGAGCAATATGAAGTCAACGTACCGTGGTTTAGCCGTAAACGTAACAGCTAATAATCTACGTTTAGGGCTCGCTTGAGCCCTTGCAAACCTCTCATTTAACGTGACAACCAAATAGGACTATTCATGACAATTAGCCAAGATCTTTTTAATCGCGCGCAAGAATCAATCCCAGGCGGTGTTAACTCACCCGTTCGTGCATTTAATGGCGTAGGCGGCACCCCTCTTTTTATCACCAAAGCCGAAGGTCCGTTTACGTTCGACGCCGATGGTAACCGCTACATTGACTATGTCGGTTCTTGGGGCCCAATGATCATGGGGCATAATCACCCAGCGATTAAACAGGCAGTACTCGACGCAGTTGAAAATGGCTTAAGCTATGGTGCCCCCACTGAAGCCGAAATTTTAATGGCCGAAAAAGTAAAAGAGCTTGTTCCATCAATCGAAAAAGTACGTATGGTGAGCTCAGGCACTGAAGCAACAATGAGTGCGATTCGCCTTGCTCGTGGCTTCACTGGCCGTGACAAAATATTAAAGTTTGAAGGCTGTTACCACGGTCACGCTGATTCACTGCTTGTTAAAGCAGGTTCAGGTGCACTGACTATGGGCGTGCCTAACTCACCGGGCATTCCAGAAGATTTTGCTAAACACACATTAACGGTGTCGTTTAATAACTTAGACGAAGTAAAAGCCATTTTTGCCAAATACGCCGACGAGATTGCCTGTATCATCGTTGAACCAGTTGCTGGCAACATGAACTGTATCCCACCAGTACCAGGCTTTTTAGAAGGTCTACGTGAGGTGTGTGATGAGTACAAGTCAGTGCTTATTTTTGATGAAGTGATGACAGGTTTCCGTGTTGCTTTAGGGGGCGCACAAGCATATTACAACATCAAACCAGACCTTACTTGTCTTGGTAAAGTTATTGGTGGCGGTATGCCAGTGGGTGCTTTTGGCGGTAAAAAAGAAATCATGGATTATATCGCGCCCGTTGGTCCGGTTTACCAAGCAGGTACTTTATCAGGTAACCCAATAGCCATGGCTGCCGGCTTAAAATCGCTTGAGCTATTAAGTGTTGATGGTTTACATGATGAACTTGAAGCTAAGAGCAAAGCGTTATGTGACGGCTTTGAAGCAGCAGCGAAAAAAGCAGGCATTCCCCTAACAACCAATTATGCTGGCGGCATGTATGGTTTCTTCTTTACTGATAAAGAGAAAGTAACCAGCTACCAACAAGCAACAGAGTGTGATTTAGAGCGCTTTAAAAAGTTCTTCCACTTAATGCTTGATGAAGGCGTATACCTAGCACCTTCTGCATTTGAGGCAGGCTTTGTATGTGCAGAGCATTCTGAAAAAGAAATTGCAGACACCATTGCAGCAGCAGAGCGAGCTTTCGCTAAATTATAATATCTGAACAGACCACCTTATTTAAGGTGGTCTTAATCCTAATAGTAACTTCATCTCTTTTGTCACATCATGATCCGCTTAATAATCAGATAAGTAATACAAAAAAATCAGATAAAAACACATTATAAATTACAAATAAAACATATTTTATACATAAAAACCTTCTTCTTCCCGATTGTTACCTTTATAAAAGAATCTACTCGCAAACTTGAACCTAAAACCTTACTTTAAAATAACTTAAAGTATAATTAAGAAAAAATTAAAGCAATTACATATAGTTACACATGTTTATTTTATGTATAAATAAACATCATAAATAAAAATTAGATCGTTCCAAGGCGTTTTTTTGTTGATTTATCGTATTTATAATATAAAAGATTGATCTGTATGTTCCCGCCATGTTACCAATTTGTTTCACCCTTTTATTTAAAGTGAAAAACACAAATAAACAAATACAAGGCGTGAAAGTTATTAACAAATAACAACAATTTACAATTAAATTTTCACAGGGAAATCTCAATGAAAAACAACTTTTCAAAAACATTTAAGCGTTCGTTCACGGCTGCAGCCGTTGCGATGACCTTAAGTGCAGCTATGCCTGCTATGGCTGATAATGTTAATGGGGCAATAAAAGGTAATATTACAACTCAATCAGGTGTTTCTTTAGCTGGCGCAACAATTACTATTAGTGATAAAAGCAAAGGTTATGAAAAAACACTTACTGCAGATGCAAATGGCCAGTTTAACCTTAACCAAGTACCTGTTGGTAAATATGATGTAGTGGTGTCACAAGCTGGGTTTGAAAAAGCACAGATAAATGATGTAATCATCGGTGTAGGTAAAACAGCCCTTCTCGAAATTCCATTAGTCGAAGGTAATATTGAGCGTATCGCCGTTGTAGGTGGTGCAGTTCGTGCCGTTGATGTTTCTGTTACTGAATCATCATTAAACATTAGCTCAGAAGAACTTGAATTATTACCAGTTGCTCGCTCATTAACATCGGTTGCTTTACTAGCGCCAGGTGCAACTGAAGGTGATAGTCGCTTTGGTGATCAAGCATCATTTGGTGGCTCATCTGTCGCCGAAAATGCTTATTACGTAAATGGCTTGAACATGACTAACTTTCGTAATGGCTTAGGCGGTGCAACCATCCCATTCTCAGCGTACGATAGTTTTCAGATAAAAACTGGCGGCTATTCTTCTGAATTTGGTCGAACAACGGGTGGCTTAATCTCTGCAGTTACAAAATCAGGTACTAATGACTTTCACTTTGGTGTTGAATCAATTTATTCGCCTGATTCATTAAGAGAACAAGCACCAAATTCGGTTTACTTACAAAATGAGCGTTGTGAGGATGCTGATGGCCACTGTATCGGTGACTTATTTGTTAACAACCAAGACGACTATGCAAACTCATTTGAAACAAATATTTATGCATCAGGTGCCTTGATTGAAGATACACTTTTCTTCTATGGTATTTATACATTCCGTGATAATGAAACAGAGTACGGTAACGCTTCTCAAACCTCTCTAACAAAAGAGAAAGATGATGACCCTTATTATCTAGCGCGTATTGACTGGAACATTAATGAGGATCATCAATTAATGCTCTGGGGATTTAGTGATGAACGCACATACTCAGAAAGCACAATCGAAGATCCTAATGGCACTGGTAACTACACTTTAGACGGCGGTACAGCTTATCACAAGCGCGGTGGTGAAAGTTTTGCAGTACGCTATACAGGTAACTTGACTGATGACTTAAGCATGTCTGCAATGTACGGTGAAGTTAAATTTTCAGAAACTGATTATTCAGATTTTGACGACTGCCCTACTGGCTATGATGCAGACTTAGGTGTTGATACTACTTGTTATGTAAACTTCACTGTTGGTGCTAACGAAGATAAGCGCGAGCAATTGCGCGTCGACTTTGATTGGTACTTAAATGATGAGCATACGCTAAGATTTGGTTATGACTCAGAAACCAATTCATCGAATGCAACGACAATCAACTCAGGCGGTATTTACTACTACTACAGAACATACGAAGAAGGTGCTCGTCTCCCAAATGGTTATGTTCTTACTGAGGATATGAAGACAACCCGCGTACGTAATTATAGTAATGGCGGTGAATTTGAAGTTGAAAACTGGGCTATTTATCTTGAAGATCAATGGGCCGTTACTGAAAACTTAACGCTTACCTTAGGGCTTCGTAATGACAGCTTCACAAACTATAATGCTGATGGTGACGAGTTTGTTTCTATTGATAACCAAATTGCACCAAGATTAGGTGCATCTTGGGATATCAACGGTGATGGTGACAGTAAGTTATTTATTACTGCTGGACGTTATTATTTACCTGTTGCAGCAAACACGAACATTCGTTTAGCTGGCGCAGAAACCTATATTCAAACTTGGTATGAATATGAAGGTTTAAATGCTGACGGTACTCCAGTTGGTCTAAGTAACCAGTTAGGTGAACCTGCGATTTCAAACGGGGGTGACGGTACTGCAAAACCATCAAATACCTTAGCAGATAAAGATCTTGAGCCAATGTACAATGATGAAATTATTGTAGGTTATCAAGCGGCTATAAATGATGACTGGTCTTGGAGCATCAAAGGGACATACCGCACACTTGGCAATCAAATTGATGATGGCTCATATATCTTCACTGATGAAGATGGTGAAAAACTTGGTGAAAATTGGTTCTTATTTAACCCAGGAAATGGTGCAACATTTAACTTTGACCTAGATGGTGATGGAGTAACTGAAGAATACAGTTTCACCGCCGAAGAGCTAGGTTATCCTGAAGCTAAACGTCGATACGCTGCCGTTGACCTATCTATTGAGAAAAGCTGGGACAGTGTTTGGTCTTTAAAAGCACTATACACTTGGTCACATAACTACGGTAACACTGAAGGTTTTGTTAAATCTGATAATGGTCAAGATGATGCTGGTTTAACACAAGATTGGGATTACCCTTACCTTATGGATGGTGCTAACGGTAACTTACCTGCAGACCGTCGTCACAATATTAAAGTTTACGGTGCATTCGCAGTTACTGAAGACTTCTTAGTAGGCGCAAACTTAAATGTTACTTCCGGTCGCCCTTGGACAGCATTAGGTGCGGGCTATACACCAAACCCAGACTTATATGATTATGGCGATACCTATTATGTAGGTGATAAACGCTACCCTCGCGGTAGCATGGGAACAACTCCCTGGACAGCTCGATTAGATCTTAACTTTACGTACAACTTGCATTTCAATGACCAAAAAGTGCGCTTCGCATTAGATATTTTCAATGTATTTGATGCAGCTACAGCAACTCGTTACGACGAAGTCGCTGAAATAGCGGCTGGTGATGACAGTGCAACATTCGGTCTACCGCAAAGTTATCAATCTCCTCGTCGAGTCCAAATATCTGCTTCTTACGACTTTTAACCTCAGTTAATTGAACAAGATAAGTAGATAACCTAAAAGCCTCTCAATGAGGCTTTTATTTCATTTTTAATGTTTTAAGTGACTCTGTATTCAATAAAAATATGATTTTCCCTGTCTATTATGAGTATGAATTAACTACTCTATATAGTTTTAAGCTAGTACTTTTACAAAGAGGCTGGTGATAAGCGTATCTAAGTTTAACTATTTAACTCTATTAAACTTTTCTCTACTTCAAATTACTCGTCTTTAAAAACTAATTTAGGTAAAACAGCATTCATACGAAACTCTTAAAACTCTGCAAGTACTCTTTAAAATGCTGTATACCAATTTGCTTAATTAAAAGAGCTATTTTAAGCCAAGTTCCAGTAATTAGTTACTCTTGGCAGTTGCTCTGCATCCATTTTGCCACCAATGAAAAACTTTTAACGCTGGCAGTTCGGCCGTGGTTCAAATTCACTGGCGCGAATTGGTAACTGCACTACTTTGCCGCAGCCTGGCGGTGCTTGTAGTCCGGTTTCTTCATTAATGAATGCCCAGCGAACTGATGCTGGACGCGTGTCAGCTATCGCTTCAGGATTGAGCGGTTTAAGATAACGAATATACGCTTCAAGTGCGCCAACACTGCCCGTTAACCCCGTGCTCTTGTTATCATCGCGACCAATCCATGCCACCGTCACTGTATTTTGATCGAAGCCTGCAAACCAGCTATCTCGTAAATCGTTACTTGTACCCGTTTTACCAGCCAGTTGAATAGATGGAAAGTGGGCATTCAAACGTTTAGCAGTGCCATCTTTTGTTACCCGCTTCATGGCATATTTTGTCATGTATACAGAGGCATCATCAAAACGCTTCTGCGATTCAACATCATGTTTATAAAGTACTTTACCAACCGAATCTGTTAACGCTGAAATAGACGTAAGCTCACGATATTGCCCATCTGCCGCAAGCGTTGTGTAAAGCTGAGCCACTTCAAAACTTGAAAGCTCTAACGCCCCTAATAACAGTGACGGGTATTGTTCGATACGTTCATCAACGCCTAAGCGCTTCAGTGTATCAGCCACTTTATCAACACCTACATCTAACCCCGTATTGACCGCTGGGATATTTACACTGTTACTAAACGCTTTATAGAGTGGCATTGGGCCTCGGAATTGCTTATCGAAGTTTTCAGGCTGCCACACTTTTCCTTGTTCATTTGTTACTTGTAGTGGTGAATCATCCACTAAAGTTGCTACATTAAATTTTCCGCTTTCAAAGGCCGTTAAATAAACGGCGGGTTTCACTAACGAGCCAATATTACGTTTTGTATCAAGTACACGGTTAAAGCCAAAGTAACGCACATCTCGGCCTGCTACGAGTGCCGATACTCCCCCTTTCTCAACATTTACAGAGATCATGGCTGCTTCAAGTTCTTCTGTTTTAGGGCGTTTTTCTAAGTAAGGTAGACTTGCTTCTATCGACTCTTCCATCGCCGTTTGTTTTTGAAGGTCAAAATAGGTAAAAACTCGCACACCCGCATCTAATACTTGTTGATCGGGCAGTAATCGTTTTAGTTCACGATTAACCAGTTCTAAATAACCTGGATACGACTTTTGCAGGCTGTCTTTCATAGGTGCAATGTCGATTGGACGCTTTAAAGCGGCGCGATATTCACGTGTATCAATGAGTTTGTTCTCTACCATTAGGCGCAATACTAAATCTCGTCTTTCCATGGCGCGTTCACTGTAACGACGAGGGTTGTAATACGATGGGCCTTTTACCATGGCAACAAGTAGCGCTATTTGGTCGTACTCAAGTTCATCGACAGGCTTTGAAAAATAAAAATCAGCGGCAAGCCCCATACCGTGTACACCTTGGTTATAAGACTGACCTAAGTAGACTTCGTTTAAATACGCTTCGAGAATTTCATCTTTGCTGTAACGGTAATCTAAAATCAGTGCTATTAATGCTTCATTAAATTTACGCACTAATGAACGCTCACGCGTTAAATATATATTTTTTGCTAATTGCTGAGTCAGCGTACTGCCACCCTGCACGGTTCTACCCGCTTTAATATTACTGTATAAAGCGCGCATTATTGACCAAACAGACACACCGTGATGTTGATAAAAATTACGATCTTCGACCACCAGCAGCGTGTCTTTTAACATCGCTGGAAACTTATCTAGCGGGACAAATTCACGGTCTTGTTTTGAGTCGTTACCAATGCGCGCAATTTGCACCGGCTCTAGGCGTGCGGTGTTTAAACGACGACCGAATTTATCTTTAATGGTTGCTAACTTTTGCCCAGAAAAACGCAGCTCAATAACATGAGCCTCTTCAAGGCCATCGTAAAACTCAAATTCACGGCGATATACTTTAATGGTGTTAGCAGATTTTACATACTGACCTGTACGACTTAGTTTATTTACTGACGAATAATTTAAACGATTTAACTCCCAAATAACCTCTTGTTGAGACAAGAACTGTCCTGGGTAAAAGCTCATTGCGCGCGCATAGACTTGGGCGGGAAGTTGCCATTTGTTGCCTTCAAACTGACGGGTAATTTTGGCATCTAAATAAATAAGATAAAGTACCATGGTAATGACCACAGCCAACGAAAGCTTCCAAAAAATTGACCACATTTTTCGAAGCACACGTACTTTAGTTGTCGGTTGAGATGCGTTTGAACGCTTTGCAGTTGAACGTTTCGTTGCCGTCGTTTTTTTACCTGACGACTTTTTTGCAGGAGTTTTTTTATCAGCCATTGAGTTCGCTATTGGTCAGTTAATTTTACAGGGTTATATTTTGCATAACAGCGCAATACTAACACCTGCAAAATTAACAGTCACTTAAACTCGGTTAGCGTGTACACAACCAAAGTGAGTGAATGACAGCGGGGATGAAAAAGATAAAACACAAAATAATATTGATGATTAAATCTTTACCTACGCCCGCTTTCAAAAATACCGCAACAGGCGGTAAAAATAACGATAAAATGATTAGTAACAGTTTGTTATCCATGTTTTTCCCTTTTTAGTTAAGTGTTATCAGCATAGTCAATAAAACCACCTCTCGCCTATAAGAAAACACTTATTTTTAACGCAAAAAAGCTCTACCAATAGTAGAGCTTTGATTTGAACACACAATGATATTATTTAGCGTGTGCGCTGGGCACACGCATTAAAATTAGTTACTGCGAACTGATACAAACTCAGGGTAAGCATCAATACCACAGTCATGTTGATCCATACCGCTTAATTCTTCTTCTTCGGTAACACGGATACCCATGGTATTTTTCAGAATTGCCCATACGATTGATGACGTAATGAACACAAAACCTAAGATACACACTAAACCAATTAACTGATTAACAAAGGTTGCATCTGAGTTTGATAAAGGCACTAACATGATACCTAATGCACCACACACACCATGAACCGAGATAGCGCCAACTGGGTCATCAATTTTCGCTTTATCAAGTGCAACAATGCTAAACACCACAAGTGAGCCACCTAATAAACCAAGTAAACATGCTAGCAATGGAGAAGGTGACGCTGGCTCAGCTGTAATCGTTACAAGACCTGCTAATGCACCATTTAGCACCATTGTTAAATCGGCTTTACCCCATAACACTTTACAGACAACCAATGCGGCAATTGCACCACAGGCAGCGGCAGCATTTGTATTAAGGAAAATTTTACCTACAGCGGTGGCGTTTTCAGCATCAGAGATCAGCAGTTGTGAACCACCGTTAAAACCAAACCAACCCATCCACAGAATTAATGTACCCAGTGTTGCCAGTGGTAGGTTTGAACCTGGAATTGGGTAAATTTCACCGTTTTTACCGTATTTACCTTTACGAGCGCCTAAGAAAAGAACCCCTGCTAATGCTGCTGCAGCGCCTGCACCATGTACAATGGCCGAACCTGCGAAATCAACAAAGCCCATTTCTGATAAGAACCCGGCACCCCATGTCCAATAACCTTCAATTGGGTAGATAAAACCAGTTAAAATAACTGCGAAGATTAAGAATGCCCATAGCTTCATACGCTCAGCTACGGCACCCGATACAATAGACATCGCCGTTGCAACAAATACCACTTGGAAGAAAAAATCAGACTCTAAAGAGTGATTAGCATCTGACGCTTGCGTGCCAATTAAAGCACCAAACGAAGGAACAAACCCTCCTTCTGCGTTATCAACATACATAATGTTGTAACCCACCAGTAAGAACATAGTGCAAGCAATAGAGAACAGTGCAACGTTTTTAGTTAGTATTTCTGTTGTATTTTTTGCACGAACTAAACCTGCTTCTAACATGGCAAAACCAGCTGCCATCCACATGACTAATACACCCGACATTAAAAAGTAAAATGTGTCGAGCGAGAACTTCAACTCTACTATCGTGTTTTCCATAAATCCCCCTTAAATTGCTTCTTCGTCTAGTTCGCCCGTTCGGATACGAACAATTTGGTCTAGGTCGTAAACGAAAATTTTGCCGTCACCGATTTTGCCTGTTGAAGCAATTTTTGTGATGGTATCAACGACGCGTTGACAATTTTCGCTACGCGTTGCAATTTCAAGTTTGATCTTTGGAATAAAATCGACTTGGTATTCAGCTCCACGATATAGTTCAGTATGACCACGTTGACGGCCAAAGCCTTTAACGTCGACAACTGTCATCCCCTCAATGCCTAAATCAGCCAACGCTTCACGTACATCATCAAGTTTGAATGGCTTTATTATTGCACTAATCATTTTCATAGTGGCCCCCTTCGGACGCTTATTGTTATCCTGTTGGTTTATGTAATCCAACCTTTGTGCCACTATTTTTTATTAATTAATTTCAATAAGTTAAGAGACAACCACGACGTTCAAACAAAAAAAATGCACCCTCATGGTGCATTTTTTTAACAATTTACCAGCACTGGTGCACTTAATTGGACTGTAAGCTAACCACACAATTACGTCGTTGCTGTTTTGCCTGATATAACGCTTTATCTGCTAAGCGCATAGCACCAGTCAGTGATACTTTAGAAAATGGCGTAATCCCTATACTCATGGTTAATGAATAAGGCTCGCCATTGATAGAAAACGCGTGCTCGGCCAGTTGCTCTCTAAAGGTATTCAACCTCAGCTCTGCTTTTTCAAGCCCCATATTGTCCAGCACAACCGCAAATTCTTCGCCGCCAATACGTGCAATCGTAAAGTCATCAAATTTTGTTTTTAAGAATGAAGTGACCTGTTTTAATGCTTGGTCGCCCGCCTCATGACCAAACTGATCATTAATATTTTTGAAAAAGTCGATGTCTAATAAGGCAAGCACATTGTCTTGCTCAACATGTTTCAGTACTTTTTCTGCATATTGATAAAAATAACGACGATTATACAAACCCGTTAAGTGATCTCGGTATGCGCTTTCTTTTATGTCGGCAATTAAAGCGAGCTGCTCCATAGTTTGCATAACACGGCAATGGAACTCTTCGTTCATAAAAGGTTTTGTTAAGAAGTCATTTGCACCATATTTGATAAAGCGTGCAGATAAGCCGTGTTTGCCCGCCCCCGATAACCCAATAATGGCTAAATCATCACGGCCTCTAAAGTTACGTACCGCTTTAACAAGCTCAAAACCGTCCATTGTTGGCATGGCATAATCTGTGAGCAACAATTTAATTTCAGGATCGTCTTTGAGCATTTGCAATGCTTGTTCACCGTCGTGGGCATCACTCACTTCAAACAACTGTTTTTCGAGCATTTGTTTCATTAACGTGCGGCTAAGTACAGAGTCATCAGCAACCAACGCCTTACAACCATGATTACGCAGTAACTGCGCAACGAGTTTAATAGCGTAGTGATAAGAGTCTCTATTATCTTTCACAACGTAATCAACCACACCCAGCTCTAACATTTGTTGGCGAATGTATTCGTCAATCTTTGAGGTTAAAACCACTGTTGGGATATTTTTTGATAGTGTGTATTTAGCCACCTCACCATTCATCGCGTCGGGCAAGGTTAAATCGACCAGCGCCAAGGTATATTCATGCTTAGCAATTAAGGAAATGCCTTCTTTTAGAGACCACGCAAAGTCGACATCCACATCTAAATAGTGGGCAGCCAAGTGACGTAACACCTGCTGTACTACTTTACTGTCTTCAACCACTAACACTCTTTGCATCGCAACTTCTCTTTTATAAGCATGTATTACAAATCATAAAACTTGCTAAATATACGTTATTTTTCAATTTAGCTAAATATTTAACCAAACTATCTTTAATAAAAAAACGCGCTTTTTGGTATTTTCTCAGCCATTCTCATTATTTCTCTGTTTAACGACTAATATTGGTGACTAGTCTCAATAGTTTGTCATCGCGCGCGCTTTTCTTTCTAATGACTGCAATTCGAATAATAAGGAATCAACATGAAACTCGTTAGTTTTATTGGTTTGTCTGTGACCGCCCTAACATTGACCTTTAGTACGCCTAGTTTTGCTGAGAACGAACGTCGTATCGACGTAGACAGCAATGTCGTGACTGAACACAAAGCACGTATAAACGGTGAGCGCTTCTCTTACACTGCAACCACTGGGACCCAGCCTGTTTGGGATGAACAAGGAAATGCCGTCGCCACGTTACAATACACCTATTATCAGCGCGATAAAGTAGACGATCGTACAAAGCGCCCGCTGGTGTTTTCGTTTAATGGTGGACCGGGCTCTGCGTCAGTGTGGATGCACCTTGCTTATACTGGACCACGCGTATTAAAAATTGATGACGAAGGTTACCCTGTGCAACCTTATGGCGTTAAAGATAACCCATATTCAATTTTAGATGTTGCAGATATTGTTTACATCAATCCCGTGAATACAGGGTACTCTCGCGTATTAGAGAACGAAAAAGGCGAACTGCCAAGTAAATCTGATCAACAAAAAATGTTCTTTGGTGTTAATGCCGACATAAAATACTTAGCGGAGTGGTTAAACACCTTTGTATCGCGCAATGAACGCTGGCGCTCACCCAAATTCTTAATTGGTGAAAGCTATGGTACAACCCGTGTTTCAGGCCTAGCTCACGAATTACAAAACCGTCAATGGATGTATATCAACGGCGTTATTTTAGTCTCACCAACTGAAATTGGCATTAAGCGCGAAGGCCCTGTAGAAGCCGCTAACCGCTTACCTTACTTTGCAGCAACCGCGTGGTATCACAAAGCTTTAAGTGCTGATTTACAAGCTAAAGACTTAGATGAGCTACTACCAGAAGTTGAAGACTTCACGGTAAATAAGTTCCTTCCAGCGATTGCTAAAGGGGGCTTTTTAGCGGCTGATGAAAAACGCGCTATTATCAAGCAAGCAGCTAAATACGCTGGCTTATCAGAGAAATTTGTTGAGCAAAACAACCTTGATATTCCAACTGATTTTTTCTGGAAAGAGCTGCTACGTGACCGCGGTCAAACGGTGGGTCGTTTAGATTCACGCTACTTAGGTATCGATAAACGCGATGCGGGTGAATCACCAGACTACTGGGCAGAGCTCACGTCATGGTTACACTCATTCACACCCGCAATTAACTACTACCTACGTGAAGAGTTAAATTACAAAACTGATATCAAATACAACTTATTTGGTAATGTTCACCCTTGGGACCGCTCAGGTAATAACACTGGCGAAAACCTGCGTTTAGCAATGGCACAAAACCCGTACCTGAATGTCATGATCCAATCTGGTTACTATGATGGTGCAACAAACTACTTTGACGCTAAATACACAATGTGGCAGTTAGATCCAAGTGGTAAAATGAAAGATCGCTTAAGCTTTAAAGGCTACCGCAGTGGTCACATGATGTATTTACGTCATGCCGACCTTAAATCATCAAACAATGACTTACGTGAATTTATTTTGAAATCGCTGCCAGCAGAAGGCAAAGCCGCCAAATACTAATCACGCAAAGTAAATTCCAAAAAGAAAAAAGCCCGTTTTTACGGGCTTTTGTTTATCCATTGATCTATTTAGGTTTATACTTTCAGCCATACACTCTAGAGATTTGGAAATCACAGCATGGCAGAAAAATTTCGTGTGATGTTTGCCGGGCTTGAATCAGGCATAGATCAAACACAAGCGACTGAGCAACTTGCCGCAAAATTAAAAACCAGCACAGACAAAGTTGCAGGGCTTTTTGAGCACAAACCTTTGTTTGCTCCGAGCGATCAAGAAAAAGCACTTAAGCAAGCTAAACTACTGGCCAGTGTTGGCATAAAAGCTAAATTACAACCAGTTAGTCAGCAGCCTGCGAGTATTGGCCTTGACGCAAAGCAACGTGATGAGCGTATTTTTGATGCGCTTGACTACATAACCAGTAGTCTCATTCGCTTAGAAGAAAAGCTAGACGACCTTGAGCAACGGCTCCCTGAACTTGAAAACAGCAGTGAACTAAGCAGCACTGATAACTGGCAAGAAGAAGATTTGCTTGATGAAGAAGCATTTTGCGAACCTGTTAAAAAGCGTTCAAACACCCTGCTCTATTCATTGATTGCCATGGTGGTTGTGTTGTTAATTGCGCTGGGTATTGTGGAACTGTTTCCTGATCTATTCTCATTTTTAGAAAGTTAATATACATATTGACATGAGCAACATACGAGCAGAAATAAGACAATCTATTCGCAAAAAGCGTAATTCTCTTAGCAAAGAGCAACAAAAAAATGCAGCAATTGCGCTGAAAATGAATTTTACTCAACACCTAAAATCATTAAATACATCCCAAAACCCCCGTATAGGCATTTATTTTAGCAATGATGGAGAACTAGATACCTCATTGTTAATTAAAGAATTATGGCACAAAAAATCGCCCCTTTACTTGCCTATAATCCACCCGTTTAATGGCACTACTTTGTACTTTCAAAGGTATGAAGAAAATTCACCCATGACTGCAAATCGCTATGGTATCTTGGAGCCCAAGTTGAATTGCAGTCAAATATGTCCTTTAGACAAGCTTGATATTTTATTAATGCCACTCGTGGCATTTGATGATCAAGGTAACCGTTTAGGTATGGGCGGTGGGTTTTATGACAAAACATTAGCACGATACTACCAAGAGAACTGGCAAAAGCCGATATTAATCGGTCTGGCGCATCAATGTCAGCATGTGCCTTCTTTACCAATAGAATCTTGGGATGTTCCGCTAAAACACATCATCACCCCAGAGAAAATCTACCAATGGTAGCACTTCTCTCTGTATACTATGAACACTTAAATAAGTATCTCTCTGACAGCCAACTGAGCACATAATTATGACGCAAGATGAATTAAAAAAAGCCGCTGCCTGGGCAGCACTCGAATTTGTAAAAGAAAACACCATTGTTGGTGTTGGCACAGGTTCAACAGTAAATCATTTTATTGATGCACTAGACACGGTAAAAGACACCCTTGTGGGTGCTGTTTCAAGTTCAGAAGCTTCAACTGAAAAGTTAAAAGCACTTGGTATTGAAGTATTTGAGCTTAATGATGTGCAAAGCCTTGATGTTTATGTTGATGGCGCTGATGAAATCAACCCACACAACGAAATGATTAAAGGCGGTGGCGCAGCGCTAACACGCGAGAAAATAGTCTCTGCGGTAGCAAAACAATTTGTATGTATTGTTGATGAATCAAAAGAAGTTGAGACATTAGGGGCATTCCCACTGCCAGTTGAAGTAATCCCAATGGCTCGCAGCTACGTTGCTCGTGAACTCGTAAAACTTGGGGGTGATCCAGTGTACCGCCAAGGTGTAGTGACAGACAACGGCAACATCATTTTAGATGTGCATAACCTTGATATCAGCAATGCCAAAGAATTAGAGCTAACAATCAATCAGATTGTTGGGGTAGTCACAAACGGCTTGTTTGCCCATCGCGGTGCAGACAAAGTTATTATCGGCACCAAAAATGGGCCGAAAATCAAGTAAATAGGAATGAGGATATGAGTAAGGTATCGTTAGCAAAAGACAAAATTAAAATTCTCTTGCTGGAAGGCGTGCACCAAAGTGCTGTAGAAACGCTAAAGCGTAATGGTTACAGTAACATTGACTACGTGAAAACGTCCTTACCTGAAGACGAGCTCATTGAGCGCATTAAAGATGTGCACTTTGTTGGCCTTCGTTCTCGTACTCATATTAATCAAGCGGTATTAGAAGCAGCTGAAAAGCTTGTTGCAGTAGGCTGCTTCTGTATCGGTACAAATCAAGTTGATCTGCAAGCTGCACGTGAGCGTGGTATTGCTGTATTCAACGCACCATTCTCAAACACGCGCTCTGTTGCAGAGTTAGTGCTTGGTGAAATCTTATTACTTCTTCGTGGTATTCCACAGCGTAACGCCCTCGCTCATCGCGGTGGTTGGTTAAAATCAGCCAACGGTTCATTTGAAGCCCGCGGTAAAACGTTAGGTATTGTTGGTTACGGCCACATTGGTACACAACTCGGTATCATGGCTGAAAACATCGGTATGAACGTAGAGTTCTTTGATATCGAAGACAAACTATCGCTTGGTAATGCGACACAAGTACATAACCTTACCCAGTTATTGCAACGTGCCGATGTAATTAGCTTACACGTACCAGAAACGCCGCAAACTAAAAATCTAATTGGCATGGCTGAGCTTGAAGTCATGAAGCAAGGCGCGATTTTAATCAATGCCTCACGCGGTACAGTGGTTGATATTGATGCGCTTGCAGAAGCACTGAGCGAGAAAAAGCTAAGCGGTGCTGCCATCGACGTATTCCCTGTTGAACCAAAATCGAATGACGAAGAATTTGTTTCACCTCTGCGTGGTTTTGATAACGTTATTTTGACCCCACACATTGGTGGCTCAACGCAAGAAGCACAAGAGAACATAGGTATTGAAGTTGCGGGTAAACTTGCTAAGTACTCAGATAATGGGTCAACAATTACAGCCGTGAACTTCCCTGAAGTATCGCTGCCTGAACTCGCTAACCGCAGTCGCTTATTGCACGTACACCAAAATAGACCCGGCGTGTTAACGCAAATTAACCAAGCGTTTGCACAGCACGGTATCAATATCGCAGCACAGTACTTACAAACTGACGAAGCGATTGGTTACGTAGTAATTGATGTAGACACAGACCATTCAGAAGTCGCACTTAAAGAACTAAGTGCAGTTGAAGGTACAATCAGAGCTCGTATCTTACACTAATCGCTCACACAGCGAATAAGCAAAAAGCGCAACCAGTTTGACTGATTGCGCTTTTTTGATGTTGAGCTTAAGCCACCCTCTCTCAGTTGATTTTGTGTGAAGATAAGAGCGCAGCGAAACCCAGCAAAGTAAGCCTCGCTGTAAGCCTTAAGTTTTAAGCGCCAAGTCAAGAATAGCTCAGCGTAGGCGTAAATTTATTTCGCGCGAGGCGCGGTTACTTATAAGTAACCAATACCAACCATTTTTGAGTAAACAGCAGATGGTAGTTCAAGCCAATTTTGGACAAAAGCATTTCATAACAGAAGGACGGCTCTGTGCCCAGACTGTGTGAAAACTCTGATCACCTTTTGGTCTAAGTATGTTCTGCTTATGATCTATTAATCTATACATTTAGTTCACTTAATATACTGATATTTATATAATTAGACTATTGATTCAGTTGAGGGTTGAGGCAGTATGTCAAAGTTTATAAGCGGTGAAAGTCGTGACCAATCAACGTTATTTCCAGAATCGTTGGAAGATTACGTCAGTGAAGATAATACGGTCAGAGTGATTGATGTTTTCATTGAGGAACTAAATCTAGCTGAATTGGGGTTTAAAGGATTAACTTTAAAGTCCACAGGCCGCCCTAAGTATCATCCAGCCACATTATTAAAACTGTATCTTTATGGTTACCTCAACCGTATTCAATCATCCCGCCGATTAGAAACCGAATGCCAACGCAATATTGAACTGATGTGGCTACTTGGTAAGTTGGCACCCGACTTTAAAACGATTGCTGATTTTAGAAAAGACAACGGAGATGGTATAAAAAATGTGTGCAAAACGTTTGTTGAAGTCTGCCGTCGTCTGAATATGTTTGAGAAACCAGTTGTTGCCATCGATGGTAGTAAGTTTAAAGCTAGCAACAACAAAGGCAATAATTTTACGCCAAGCAAAGTTAAATTCCACATCGACCGAGTCGAAAAGAACATTGAACGTTACCTTGAATTACTTGATGAAGCCGATAAAGAGCAAGCTAACGTCACAAAAATTAAAGCCACAAAAGATAGGCTAGCTGACTTTCGCAGCCAGTTAAAAAAACTACACGAGATTAAAGAACAAGTTGAAGCTCATCCTGACAAGCAAATATCCACTACTGATCCTGATTCACGTTTAATGAAAACTCAAGGTTTTACAAGAGTTGTGAGTTATAACGTGCAAAGTGCGGTTGATACCAAGCACCACCTTATAGTGGCGCATGAGGTGACCAACGTGCCAGATAGAGGCCAGCTTGCGTCAATGACAAAACTCGCACAAAAAGCATTGCGCAAGGAAGATATAAGGGTATTAGCAGATAAAGGTTACTTCAGTCAGCCCGATATAAAAGATACTATCGATTTGGGTGCAGAGCCAATCATGCCCAAGACGGATACATCGTCCTCTGAAAAGAAAGGGATATTTAACCGCTCACTCTTCAAATACGATGCAAATAAAGATATTTACTTATGCCCCGCTGGTAATGAACTTCAAAATCGAATGCAGGTATTTGAGCAAGGTAAATACCTTGATGTTTACTTCAATCACATTGCTTGTCGAGATTGTAAAATAAGAAGTCAGTGCACTAACTCTAAAAAAGACCCTAGGCGAATAAGGCGGTGGGTGCATGAGATTCTGACAGAAGAAATGCTTCAAAAGCTAAAGAATGAACCTGAATTGATGCTTCATCGCAAGCAAACTGTTGAGCACCCCTTTGGCACAATTAAACTCTGGATGGGAGCTACCCACTTACTAACACGAGGTTTAAAAAGCGTGGGGACAGAAATAAGTCTTCATGTCCTAGCTTACAACTTCAGAAGAATGATAACAATTATGGGAGTTAACGGCCTAAGTAAAGCAATTAGAGTAGCGTTGCCATAGCAGTTTCGCTCGCGCGGAGAAAATTGCGATACTGAGAAAAAATCGATCGCAACCATCTTAAATGGTTTCAAACTAAGAACATACCCAAGACAATTTATTAAAAATTAGTTTTCACACAGTCTGTGCCATTAGCTGTCGCTCACTGACTCATGCTTTACAGTATGATTCCCATTCTTCGAACTTAACTTGAAGGAAGCTTTCAATCTGAGGTATTAAATGCAGGTCGTGCGCCTGAACGTCATAAGTAAAGTAAAACTCTTTATATATGAAGCTTCTTTTGCATCTAAAGTTCATAGGCTTCTTGCCAATACAGCTTCCAATAAACCAATCATCAGGCATTGCATCTAGACGCGGATTAGGCGGGGTTTTAGCTAAACTCCACCACGTATCAATAAATCTTCTGTCGCCTATTTCATATAAATTTAAGCTTTCATTAAAATCTACTGCTGGCTCAGTTTTTTCTGTTTGGACATTCCATGCAGCTTCTGCGACACCATTTGGTTTTCCTATTTGATTTAGCCCCCAAATGATCCCTGTTATTTCATGTTTTAAATCAACGTTGTATTGATTTATATGACTATAAGTATAACCAGTAATTGAGTCAGCTACTTCTTGTGCTGATATTTTATAAAGACCACCAGCGGCATTTTCATCTAGATCTTCATCATCAATAAACCAAAGATAAGGTACATTGACTATGAGTTCGTAGGATTTTGGAATGCAAAGCTTGGAGTTCGATACATTGACGATTCCATATTCCCTAAATGATTCTTTGACATAATTAAAGCCAATAAAAAGCACAAGTAATATTGCTAGATATTTAAAAAACGTTTTCATTGAGTGTGTAACAATCCTTGATACTGTTATTCTGTGAAACACGATAGGAAATCATTAAGGTAGCTTCCGCTTATCGCTCACAGCCGAATTTCGCATACGTCCCATTAGCGGTCTTAAGGCCATCATTGAGTGTGAGCAGACGTTGAGTATAACGCATATTTGGACAGAAACGTTTTAGGTCGTCGGCTATTAGATGAATTTCACATAAATATTTCTATAGAGCAAAACGCCCTGTTAATTGTCGGTTTACGCTTGGCTATAATTAGCGAAGAATGAGCGCCAGCCAAGCAGTAAAGCGTCCATTTTAAACAGCTTGTATGTACCGTTTACTCACCAGCCTTTATTTTGGGTAACTGAATTTGCAACATAACAAAAGCAGGAATGAGTGGCAAAAACGCTAACCAAGATAATTCAGAAACAACCCAAAACCAAATGAACCATGATTCTGCAGCAATTAGCAAAAGCAACTTTATGACGCGCTTAAAAAGCATTAGATCGCCCATAGCTGCTAACGGCAAACCAAAGCCTAGCGAGCCGACTGAAACTATAGCTGGGTGAATTGACTCGAATTCAGTATTTTGTATAACTGAAAAATAAAATTCGTAGCCATAGCTAAATAGCAAAGGGCTCAATAGACAAAACATCCAAACCGTGTTCCAGCTAGTACTACGCTGATGCTTAGAGTGGATTTTATTTTTTTCTTGAAGCTTGCTCAATGCATCCATTTAACTCAGTCTATCCCTAGGTATATAACATTTTATAGTGCGCTCGTCGCGCATCTTTGTGCCGATGTTACGCGCATGTATTAATGAATCTATTTTTAACAAATAACGTAATGCATTGCCAACTATAATATTTTTATTGACACTAAAGGTATTCAGAAAAAGAAAATACACTTGTCGCTCAAAAAATTAGTGGAATATCAGATTATGGGGTAGCGCCAATATCATTAGATGAATAAGACTGTATCTAATAGCTCAAAGCCAACCTATAGAGTAATTACGTTAACTCACTTTGGGGCAGAATCGGTTTGGCTTGGTTAGACTGAGAATAAAACGGAAACAACCACCCGCTCACGTACACTTCCCTGTGTAAATCACGCCGGTGAGTCAGTAAATTTTACATATCGGCTGGCTTTGCATCCGCGGCCTTATCGGGCTGTTTTTCGCTGATCATGGTGTTTAATTTCTCGCCGCCTTTAATACCAAAATCTAACGTGCGGATTGGGAATGGAATGGTCATATCAGCTTCGCTTAAGGCGTTTCTAACAGCCACAACAGCCTTGTGGCGTACAGTCATAAAATCAGCTTCACCGGGGTATTTAATCCAAAACCACACCAGTAAATTAACGCTGCTATCGCCAAAGCTTTCGGCGTACACGGCGGTCTCTTCTTGCTTGATCACAAAATCAAATTCATTGATTTTTTTAACGATAACCTCTGCAGCTTGCTCTGGGTCATCGGCATACGAAATACCCACAGGCACCTCAATACGTCGAATGCCTAACGTACTGTAATTACTAAGTATGTTTCTAAATAAAATTTTATTAGGTACGAGAATTAGTTGTCCATAAAAATTCTCGATAAGGGTGTTTCTGAGGTTAATCGCGCGCACTGTACCAAATACACTTTCCGTTCGAATGACATCACCTGCTTTAAAGGGTTTACGGATACCCATGGCAATACCTGCGATTAAGTTTTCGGTCATATCCTGAAAAGCAAAACCGATAGCAAGACCAACAATACCAGCACCTGCGAGTAATGAAGTCACGGTGCCTCTGAGGCCTAAAAAATCGAGCGCAACAAACAGCCCTACACAAAGAATAACCACTTTTGCAATAGACGACATCAAATCAGCAATTTGCGTTGATTCCAAAGAGCGACGTAAGATTTTACGCAGCATTGAGCCACACACTCGCGCTAAAAGCGAAAATAAAATGGTTATTATGATTGCGACGATGAAGTTAGGAATATGACTTATAACAATATCAATCCAACCACCAAGCTTCTCTTCAATGAGCTTTTCAGCTTCACTAACGGATGGAATTTTTAGCATGTTTATACCTTGTTATCTTATATTAACTAACTCGGTAATTTGCAAAATGAACGCCATGTTTAATCAGACAAATAAAAACCATAAAAAAAGCCGTGCATCGCACGGCTTTTAACACACTAAAGTAGGCTCTTTTTCTAGTGCTGTTCTTCTCGCAGAAAAACAGGTTCGAGCTCTTTCGCGGTTGCATCGCTACTGAAGTAATAACCCGCTACTGTGAAATCTTTTAAATCACTCAATTGAGTAATTTTATTCTCTATAATGTAACGCGCCATCATGCCGCGGGCTTTTTTCGCGTAAAAGCTGATCACTTTATACTGGCCGTTTTTACAATCTTTAAAATGAGGTGTAATAATTTGTGCATTTAAGGCTTTTTTATCAACTGCTTTAAAATACTCATTTGAAGCAAGGTTTACTAAGTACTTACTGTCTTGCTCTGCTAAGACTGTATTGAGTTTTTCGGCTATCACACTCCCCCAAAACTCATACAAGTTTTTACCGCGTGGATTTTCAAGCTTAGTGCCCATTTCTAGGCGGTAAGCTTGCATTAAATCGAGCGGCTTAAGCACACCGTAAAGGCCAGATAAAATTCGTAAGTGAGACTGTGCATAATCTAAGTCAGAGTGTGTTAACGACTGTGCATCTAAACCACCATACACATCTCCATTAAATGCAAGGACGGCTTGTTTTGCGTTTTCTGTTGTAAACGGCTGTGACCACTGTGCGAATCGCGCTGCATTTAAACCGGCTAGTTTATCGCTGATTTTCATTAAACTGCCAATTTGAGCAGGGGTTAAATCACGGCAAACTGACATTAACTCTTCGCTGTGCTCGAGTAATTCAGGCTGAGTGAATTTGTCAGTCGTGGCTGGTGTTTCATAATCTAAATTTTTTGCAGGTGAAATAACTGTGATCATAGATAGCTATTGACTTGTAATTTGTTTGATGTCAATTTCAACATTAAATGAATCAAAATGCACGTTTTGTTTCACCCCGCCTTAATTCGCTGCATTTTCACATCTAATGCCTTAGTTTTCTTAGTTAAGGACATTTGACCTATTAAACACTGTCATAGTGTTGCAGCATTAAGGTGGCTATAATGGATTTTCTTTTAACTTGCTTGGAATGAGGAAAGCAAATGACTTCAGCACTACAAAGGCTTAAACAGCATTCATCTATTGTTGCAGATACAGGTGATATTGAAGCTATCAAAAAGCACCAACCAGAAGATGCAACAACTAACCCATCTTTACTTTTAAAAGCCAGTGAAATTGAAGCGTATAAACCTTATCTAGACAAGGCATGGCAATACGCAAAAGAAACAGAGCAAGATGCAGCCAAGCAACTTGAACTTGCTTGCGATTATTTTGCCGTATTAATTGGTAAAGAAATTAGCGAAATTGTACCGGGTTATATCTCGACAGAAGTCGATGCGCGTTTATCTTTCGATACACAAGCGACGATTGATAAAGCACATACTTTACTTAGCCTTTACGAAAAAGAAGGGGTAAGCAAAGATAAAATTCTTATTAAAGTTGCATCAACGTGGGAAGGCATCAAAGCTGCCGAGCAATTAGAAAAAGAAGGCACTAAGTGTAACTTAACGCTGTTATTCTCAGAAGCGCAAGCACGTGCCTGTGCCGACGCCAATGTATTTCTAATTTCACCGTTTGTTGGCCGTATTCTTGACTGGCATGTAGCGAATGGTATGGAAAAACCGACTGATCCAATGCAAGATCCTGGTGTACAGTCTGTTCGTAGTATTTATGAATTCTACAAACGCCATGACTATAAAACAGTCGTGATGGGTGCAAGCTTCCGTAACACGGGTGAAATCATCGCGCTTACTGGTTGTGATAAATTAACAATCAGTCCTGCATTACTTGAAGAGCTTGGTGAGCTTACAGACGCACAAGAGTACTTACTTGAAAGCGACTTTACCGTTGAACCAAAACCAGCACCACTGACTGAAAGTGAGTTCCGTTGGTTACATAATCAAGATGCCATGGCGACAGAAAAACTAGCTGAGGGCATTCGCTCTTTTGCCGAAGCGCAGCTTGAATTAGAAGCACGCTTTAAAGCAATGTAATCTGTAAAAATCATTGTAAATGAACGCCACCGCTCTCGGTGGCGTTTTTGTTTATATACCATACAAAATTTTGTTCTATTCATCTAGCAATCACATTTCCGTAACAATATCGTCACTTTTTTATTCTATTTTTGTCTAGCCTGTGGTATAGGTATTTCCGAGGTTCAAAATAATCAATAGGAGAAGTTCATGGATAGCCTAGACGATATTTTAGAAATATTAGAAGGTCCTAGTACAACAAAAAAGACCTCTACAAAAAATAAAAAGAGAAAATGGCGCGAAATCGAAGCTTTGAAAGACAAGCACAGATTACGTAAAGAACTACAGGAGTTAGACTACTTTACAGACAGTATAGCGATTGATGAGCTAGACTTTTAAACCAAGGCCCGCAAGGGCCTTTTGTTTGCATTAAATTTTAGGAAGGTGCCAATTAATCGGTGTTTTATGCTGTTCGCTCAGTCGCTGATTAATCGTTGAAAAGTGCTTACACCCAAAAAAACCTCGATGTGCAGACAAAGGTGAAGGATGTGGGCCTTGGATCACATGATGGCGCGATGTATCGATGTGTTTACCTTTTTTTTGTGCATGTGCCCCCCACAAAACAAACACAACTCCCTCACATTGCTGATTGATCAGTGCGATAACTTGGTCTGTAAACTGCTCCCATCCCAAGTGCTTATGTGAATGCGCGTTTCCCTGCTCAACGGTCAGTACTGTATTCAATAAAAACACGCCCTGCTCTGCCCAGCTTTGTAAGTAACCATGCTCAGGTATTTCGAATCCGTCGATATCTGTGGCCAGTTCTTTATAGATGTTTTTAAGTGAAGGTGGCAGTTTTTTAACCTCAGGTTGCACTGAAAAGCATAATCCATGTGCCTGCCCTTCACCGTGATAAGGGTCTTGCCCTAAAATAACCACTTTCACATCGTTTAAAGGAGTGGCGTTAAAGGCTGAGAAAACCTGTTCTTCAGGTGGGAATACTACAACACCCGCAGCGCGTTTATCAGCAACGTAGGTTAGCGTGTCTTGCATATAGGGCTTGGCTAATTCAGCCTTTAAAAAATCTTGCCAGTTGGTCATTTTGAAGCCTGTATTTGCTTTCTTGAAATGTCTATTTTACCACACATCTCGCTCAAGCCATCAAGCATGCGGGTTGTAAAGCGATGTAATAAATCAGCGTTAACACTTATAAATTGGTTATGCTGAACGGCCGGTAATTCAGGCCATTGTCGCCAATCTATTTGAGGTTGCGGCTTTTTCGATTTTTCATCGGGGATAATAATCACCTCGGGTTTACTTACCAGCACATTTTCAATGCTGATACGCGGATAATCGGTTTCACTGTTTGCAAATACATTGTCAGCATGGCAAATCGTTAGTAACTGATTAATCCATGTGTTACCACCCACCGTCATCATCGGCTCTGGCCATAACTGATAAAACACACTCACTGGGGGTTTATCCTGCTGTGAAGCACGGATGGCAGCAAGCTTTACCTCAAACTCAGTGGCGACTCTATCGGCTCGCGTTTTTAAATGGGTTAACTCACCTAATTTACGTAACTCATCAGCCACATTATCCACTTGGTCTGGGTTACTGTAAGCAACCGGAATACCTAATTTCTCAATGTAAGCAAGATCTTCAGCTTTATTACCGGTCTTCCATGCAAGAACAAGATCAGGTTTCAGCGATAAGAGCCTTTCCATATTGATGCCATAGTAACCTCCCACTCGTTCAATTTCATTGGCTTGTGCAGGGTAATCGGCATAATCTACGGTTCCAACGATCCGATCTCCAGCACCAATTGCAAACAGGTTTTCGACTATATGCGGAGCCAAAGCAACGATACGCTGAGGCTCTTTAATTTCATGTGCGTAAGAAAACTGAGCCAACCACATCAATGCCCATAAGCAACTAAAGGTCAGTGCTTTCATATTAGTAATCAAACCCTTTTTGTGCCTTTATGCCAGCATCAAATGCATGCTTCACGTTACGTACTTCACTCACGGTGTCTGCAAGTTCTGTGAGTTTTCGGTGCGCGCCTCGCCCTGTAATAATCACTGATTGCATTGCAGGTCGCGAACTAATTGCAGCAATGACTTCATCTAAATCAATGTAGCCATAGGTAATCATATAAGTGATTTCATCGAGCATCACTAAATTAATAGACTCATCTTTTAGCATTCGTTTTGCTTCTTGCCATGTCACTTGCGCTGCCGCTGTGTCAGAGTCTTTATTTTGAGTCTCCCAAGTGAAACCCGTATTCATAATGACAAATTCGACGCCTGCTTTTTCGAGTAAATTACGTTCACCGCACTCCCAAGTGCCTTTAATAAACTGACAAACAGCTGCTTTCATGCCATGACCCACAGCACGCGCTACAGTACCAAAGCCTGAGGTTGATTTTCCTTTCCCGTTACCTGTAATGACCTGAAAAATACCTTGCTCTTTTTGAGCCGCGGCGATGCGCTCGTCTACTTTTTGTTTTACTTTTTGTTGGCGCTGTTGGTGCTTATCTTGGTTGTTTTCGCTCATTATTTTTCCTTACTAAAGGTGTCATAAATATTGATAATTTGCTCAATATCCATATGTTTTTCCACTACGTCTGCGAGTCTATTTAACTGCTGTTCGCGGTGTTGATTAAGATCGATAGGTGTCAATTTCGTCTCAGGCTCTAGCCATCTGACCAACTGATTTACTGCATCAGGTGTATCAAAAAGCCCATGTAAGTAAGTACCTGCTACTTGGTTATCATCGCTAATAAAGCCGTCATGGGTAAAGTCATTCGGATGCTGTTCAAACGTTATAAAAGGCTGTTCAAGCGCTGGGCCCTCACTTATTCCGGCATGTATTTCATAGCCACAAACTTGCTGTTCGCTGCTGTTTAAATGCAATATTCCAGTTACTTGTGTCAGCACTTTTTGTTGGCCTAACTGAGTTTCAAAATTAGCGATTCCCAACCCTTTTGCTTCCCCTAATGTAGACTCGACAGAATGAGGATCGGCAATTCGCATCCCTAACATTTGTAGGCCACCACAAATCCCCAGCACTTTGCCTGAATAACGAAGATGGCGGTGTATTTGTTTGTCCCACCCTTCATTTTTTAGAAAGGCTAAATCGCTTAACACATTCTTACTACCTGGAATAATAATTAGATCAACATCAGGAATCGATTGTGTATGACGGACATAGTGAAGGTCTATTTCTGGTTGCAGTCTGAGGACATCGAAATCAGTGTGATTACTAATATGAGGTAAAAGAAGAACAGCAATGTGTAACTGTGGCTCAGCAACTTTATTAGCAATAGCCACGGCATCTTCGGCATCTAAGGCTAAATCATGTAAGTATGGCAAAACCCCCAATACAGGTTTATTCGTGTATTGCTCAAGCCAATCTAAACCACTTTGTAACAGTGCTATATCACCACGAAAACGATTTATTACAAACCCTTTTACGCGCGCTTGCTCTGATTCAGATAACAACGCTAACGTCCCAACCAGGTGAGCAAAAACCCCGCCTTTATCAATATCGGCAATAATGATCACTGGGCAATCGACAGCCTCAGCATAACCCATGTTAGCAATATCATTTTCTCTGAGATTAATTTCTGCTGGACTGCCTGCGCCTTCAACAACTAATAGCTCAAACCGTTCGCTTAAGCGCTTTTGAGAGGTGAGTACAGCGTCCATAGCGACCTTTTTATAATCGTGGTAACTGCCGGCTTCCATATTCGAAAGCGCTTTCCCATGCACAATAACTTGTGCACCCGTATCGCTATTTGGTTTTAGTAAAATAGGGTTAAAATCAACCTCAGCGGGCACATTGGCTGCCACTGCTTGCAGTGCTTGTGCACGCCCTATCTCGCCTCCATCGGCGGTTACAGCACTATTAAGTGCCATGTTTTGCGGCTTAAAAGGCGCAACCTTAATGCCGCGTTTAGCAAAAATGCGACACAATGCCGCCACTAAAGTGCTTTTACCTGCATCAGATGTCGTGCCTTGCACCATAAGGGTTTTCATCATTGCTCCCTCTTTAATGTTTGTGCAAGGCCAGCAATAATAAACTCAACCCGAGCAACCTGCTTGGCAAGCGATTGGTGTAACCAACCCGAATGATCAACAAACTGGCGGCTCAATTCACCCAATGGCACAATACCATGGCCTACTTCATTGCTAACAAAAATAACCTCGCAGGGAAACTCTTTAAGCACATCAAGTAGTGCTGCTTTTTGCTCTAGCCAATATGCTTCACCGTGCTGACATAAACAATTACTCAGCCAAAGTGTTAAGCAATCAACCAAAATACAGCGGTCTGCTTTGCCATGCTCTTTGAGCACTTTAGCCAATTGCAGTGGCTCTTCGATAACTTGCCAACGACTATCGCGCTCTAATTGATGACGAGCAATGCGTTCAGCCATTTCATTATCGCCCGCATTGGCTGTCGCAAGATAAATAATCGATTTGCCTGAATTGCTAGCTAGTTGCTCTGCAAAGCGGCTTTTACCACTGCGTGCGCCACCTAAAATCAAGGTATGTGGTTGCTTCATAACATGCTCACTAAGGTTAAATATACAGCCAGCTCAGCAATTTGTTGTGCGGCACCTAGGCAGTCTCCGGTATAACCTGATAACTGTTTTTTGAACCAGTGAATTAATATAAAACGCGTTATAGTAAGTACAAGGATTACAGTGAAGATGTGCCAAATACTGAGCACTGAAAATAACCATGCGAAAAGTATCACTGCCCCGCCAGTCGCAAGCAGTATTTGGTAACTTTCGGTGCTTAAGTACATCGCAACGGGTTTTACTTTGCTGGTTGCATCGTGACTAACATAATCCATGTCAGCAATTAAACTCGTTGCGACAATTCGGCTTAAACTCTGCCCTAATAGCAACGCAATAAGTAGCAAATTTAGTGACTCAGACAACACAACTAAACTTTGAAACTTAATAAGCAGCACAATAATAAGTGCAGCCGCTCCGTAAGTTCCTAAACGGCTGTCTTTCATAATGGTCAGCTTATCTTCAACTTTCCAGCCACCACCAAAGCCATCCCACACATCTGCTAACCCATCTTCATGAAATGCCCCCGTCAAAATTAACCCTAAGGCCATAACAAGTGCCACGGAAATTGAAGCAGGAAAAAAGTAACTAAACACGAGATAACTTAAACTTAAAATCCCCGCAAGAAGAACCCCTACCAAAGCAAAATAGCGACTGGCTTGGTTCAATGCCTTCGTTGATACCTCAAAATTAAGCGTCACAGGTATACGTGTTAAAAAACTAACAGCTAGCAATAATAGCTGCTTTTGAGAAGGCGGTGGGTTGTGTGTATTCATTGCTTAAACAACCTGCTCAACATGTGCATCTGCAAAACTTGCCATTTCGTTATAAAATGCAAGCGATGATTGTAATAATGGTAACGCCAAGGCGGCACCACTGCCCTCTCCTAAGCGCAAGTTAAGGTTTAATAATGGCGATGCGTCTAACGCTGCCAGCATGGCTTTATGTCCTTGCTCATCTGAGGCGTGAGCAAAAATCATATAATCACGTGCATGCGCGTTTATACGTGTCGCAACCAATGCTGCGGCACTGCAAATAAAGCCATCAATAACCACCACCATGCCTAATTCTGCCGCGGCTAAAATAGCACCTGTTATTTGAACTATTTCAAAGCCACCCAGCGCCGCTAATGTCATTAATGGATCGTTTAGATGTGCCTGATGCAAATTAACAGCTTGTTCAACAACCGCAATTTTTTTAGCTACCACCTCATCCGCTACGCCCGTGCCCTTACCCACACATTGAGCGGCAGGTAATGATAATAGAGCAGCCATTAATGCTGCCGCACTGGTTGTGTTACCGATCCCCATTTCACCGAATGCTACGGTATTACACCCTGTATTTTTTATTGCATTCATACGCTGCTTAGCAAACTTAAAGCCTTGTTCAACTTGCGCTGGCGACATCGCCATTGAGGTATTTATTGACTCAGTAATATGCCCTAAACGTTGATTATGAACACTAATATGATGCTGTTCTGACAAAGTGCCTGCATCAACGATCTCTAGCTGCCATCCAAGTTGACGACAAAATACATTAATTGCCGCTCCACCATGCGCAAAATTAGCAATCATTTGTGAAGTAACACTGCTTGGCGCAATCGAAACCCCTTGGCTAGCAACACCATGGTCACCTGCAAAAACGACGAGTGTCGGCGCGTTAATAACAGGTTTAAATTCATCTACAGCGTGCTCTGAGTTAAGAGATTGACTTAAAATGAGTGTCAACTTTTTTGCGCACTCTTCTAATTGACCAAGCGCTCCTAAGGGTTTGGTTTTAAGATCTATTTTTTGTTGAATTACAGATGCATACTGCGAGTTAAGAGGTGCGATATTAAACATGGGCTACCTGCGCTGTTTACGAAAATAAAGTAAAGATAAAAAGAACACACTGCCTATAGCCGCAGTGATCACACCCACAGGCAATTCTTGATTAGTCAGTAAAGTACGACAAAGCACATCGACCCATACCATAAATGTACCACCAACAAGGCTCGTCATTAAAAGGTTGTGGCTTGAGCCTTGCGACGTAAAGTAGCGGACAATATGCGGGATCATAAGCCCAACAAAGCCAACCCCCCCACACATAGCGACCAAAACAGCAGTAATTAACGAACTAAGCAGTAACATTAAAATACGAAAACGTTGAGCATGAATCCCCAGTGTTGCCGCGCTTTCATCACCAAGTAACATAGCGTTTAACTGACGACGAAAAGCGATCATTAACGTCATACACGCAATGATTACGGTGAGCGGGATCCAGAGCGTTCCCCACTCAGCACGTGAAAAACTTCCCATAGTCCAAAATAAGATAGCTGTAATCGCTTGAGGATCGCTAAAATAAAGTAATAAACTGGTTAAAGCACTAAACAGAAATGACAGTGCGACCCCCGCCAATAACATCGCTTCAACTTGCCCTACATGGCGACGCCCAGCAATGCCAATCAACAAAAACATAGAGAGTAAGCTGCCCAAAAATGCAGCAATCGACATACTAAAGCCAAAACTCACACCGGTAAGCGATATAAAGCAAACCACACCAAATGAGGCACCTGAAGAAATACCAAATAAGTAAGGGTCTGCCAACGGGTTTCGCGTTACGGTTTGTAATATAAGCCCAGCAAGCGCGAGCCCAGCTCCAGCTAAAAACGCCAATATCATACGTGGCATGCGCAGTTGCAAAATAATACGCTGGATAAATTCATCACTGCCCTGGCTGATTAAACTATGCAGCACATCACTCATTGATGTACTCGCGGCACCAAAACTGAGTGCTAAAAAGCAACTGACAAGTGCAACGCATACACAGAGACTAAAACGCACCCTATCAGTCATCTTGATGCTCCTGTCTGTTATAGCCGTAATAGTAGGTAATATGTGGCACGTACTCATCAAACGAGGTTGACTGAGGATGAGCAGACACTCTTGCACAAACACCAAAAACATCACTTAACAGCTGCTCTGTAAGCACCTCTTTTGGTGTGCCTTGCGTAATTAATTGACCTTCATCGATAACAAGTAACTCATCACATACGCTAGCAGCTAGATTTAAATCATGAAATGAAGCGAGCACAGTGACATCAAGTGACTTAGCAAGCTCCATAATTTGAATTTGATACTTAACGTCAAGATGGCTGGTTGGCTCATCCATAATCAATAACTTTGGTTGCTGAACAATTGAGCGGGCTATAAGTGCACGCTGTTTTTCTCCACCCGAAAGTGAATCAAAGCTTTGCTGTGTGTGATGACTTAAACCAACCTGCTCGATTGCTTGATAAATACGCTTTTTATCATCGGCATTAGTCGCACTAAACAGGGTTTTATGTGGGGTGAGACCTAAACTAACTACATCGAAAACAGATAAATTAAATTGCGAAGGAGACTCTTGTAAAACCACTGCAACATTTTTAGCGAATTCATCAGCACTGATTTGCCAAATATTATCGCCAGCTAAAAAGACTGCACCTTGTTGTGGTTTTAAATAGCGATATAAGCAACGCAATAAACTTGATTTACCGGCACCATTAGGCCCCAGCAAACCAATGAATTGACCTGCATTTAACTGCAAATTGATTGATTTAAGAATTGTTTTATCAGCAATTCCCCAGCTTAAATCAGATACTGAAATTAAAGGGGTTGTGCCTTGGCTTTTTAATTGCAAATTACACTCTCTTGGCGAGTTTTATCAACGCACCAGAAAGCACTGACCTATATCAGTAGATAACGTGAGTTGACCCGCTCAATGATACTAATTAGTTTGAATATTAAATCGCTCAAATCGATAAACACTCTACTGTATTAGCATAATAAGACTAATTGTTGTTGCTAAGTATCTGGCTGACCATGTTCATCATGGATTACAGTTGCGGGAACAGCTGGAGAATCTCACCCCATTCCATAGCATATAGATATACCTAAACGACCTCATGATGCGAGTTTCTGTTGGAATTAAAGCAATATAGGCAAGAAATTGATTACACAGAATGGTTATTCCCTTCCTAAAATCAATAACGCGGAATTAATCGCTTTATACCAACCCGCAGAGCGTTGTTCAAAAACTTACTTTCTAAGTTGTTACTTATAAACGTGCTGCAAAGTAACGCCTTGATATAAAGCCCCTGTAAAACGCCGAAATCTAAATTTTGAGGTAGTTCGGTATATTATGGCGGGCTAAGTAAATAATTCAATGAATATCACTCTAGATGGCTAAAAAACTATTTTAGGCCACGCTTGCCCTTGTTCATCTATATATACATCTAACGTTATTAACCCTGCATAAGGTAAATGAAAAACATTAAGGTGAGTATTCGTTTGTTTAGGCATATGACAAATAATAGCGAGGATTTGTTTAATTACACCGGCGTGGCTAATCACTAATGATTGCGTATGTTTGGACTCTGTAAGCGAAACTAAAAATGCCTGCCACCATGCTTCGACTCGCGCGTAAAAGTCAGCCATTAATTCACCATTTGGCACTTTAACCTGCCACGGATGTTGCCAAAAATCACCGACATGAGGTTTACCATTTTGTTGCCAAAGTTGTTGGTAATCTTGGCCATCCCAGTCACCAAAATTAAACTCTTTCAATGCATTGTTATATTGCACATTGATTGTATGCTGACGAGCTAAGAATTCTGCATGCGTTGAACAACGTTTTAGCGGAGAGCTATAAATAGCATCGAAGCGAGATAATTTTGCGCTTGCTAGACGCATCTGTTCATAGCCTACATCTGACAAAGCAACATCAACGTGCCCACAAAGAATGCCCGGAGTTGCAATTTCGCCATGACGTAGTAAGTAAACCCGTGAAGTAAATGCGTCCATAAATATCCTTAATCAGCCATACAAGACGGTAACGCGTTTCTAGCTCAGTGTCGAGTTAGGCTAAACGAATTAAGCGAACATCAAAATGCAGCACTGCATTTGCACCAATTTTACCACCATTCCCCTTTTTACCCCACGCAAGCGCAGGAGGGATCACAAATTCATAGCGAGATCCTATATTCATCAACAAAAGCCCCTCTCTTAGGCCTTCAATCGCTTCCGATAAAGCAAACACCTCCGGCATACCCGCTTTATAGCTATCGGCAATAACATGACCGTCAGCGAGCATAATTCGTTGATTAATAACAACAGTATCAAACTCTGTAAGCTTGTCACCTGCCGCATCCTCTACAACTTTATACATCAAACCCGATGGGCACACTTGTGTATCTGGATGAGCTGAAAATTTGCTGATAAATGCTTCACTATTCTTACGGTTTAAACCTGATGAGCCTTTCGATTTTGTTGTTTTCTTACGAGACACAAAACACCTTAATTGTATTACAAATATAAAGCGCTTTATCGCATAACAAAGATAGGGAAGCAAGGAGTTTAAAGTAGAGTAGCAAGCGCTAAAAACTCAACAATGTCTTAATCTGAAAGATACACCACAGTGGCAATTCAGAGACTTTTCAGCACTAAAGTGCCTTTTACGTCCTAATTATCTCAGCGTGAGGTGAAATAAGCAATTTAAGAGAACCTTTCAATCTGTGTGATCAGACATCTATTTTCTGACATCCGATATAGTAGAAAGCATTAAACACAAAAAAGCCCGATTCTTTCGAATCGGGCTTTCTTTAATTAGGATCCTGGCGATGTCCTACTTTCACATGGCAAATGCCACACTATCATCGGCGCTGTTTCGTTTCACTACTGAGTTCGGCATGGGGTCAGGTGGGTCCAAAACGCTATTGTCACCAAGAAAATTCTTTTCAATTTTCTTATTATTAATTTTTAAATTTAAAGTCTTTCGACTGAATTAGGAGCCTGGCGATGTCCTACTTTCACATGGCAAATGCCACACTATCATCGGCGCTGTTTCGTTTCACTACTGAGTTCGGCATGGAGTCAGGTGGGTCCAAAACGCTATTGTCACCAAGCAAATTTGGTTGTTAATCGCATTCGCAATTAACTAAAATCTGGAAATCTGATAATCGTAAAATCTACTTTAGTATACTAACTTCTGTCTGTTACGCTGTCATAAAACGCGTTTGGCGTTGTATGGTTAAGCCTCACGGGTAATTAGTACAGGTTAGCTTAATGGCTCACACCACTTCCACATCCTGCCTATCAACGTTGTAGTCTTCAACGGCCCTTCAGAGACTTTAAAAGTCTAGTGAGAACTCATCTCGAGGCCTGCTTCGCGCTTAGATGCTTTCAGCGCTTATCAGTTCCGAACGTAGCTACCGGGCAATGCCATTGGCATGACAACCCGAACACCAGCGGTTCGTTCACTCCGGTCCTCTCGTACTAGGAGCAACCCCTCTCAATTCTCAAACGCCCACGGCAGATAGGGACCGAACTGTCTCACGACGTTCTAAACCCAGCTCGCGTACCACTTTAAATGGCGAACAGCCATACCCTTGGGACCGACTTCAGCCCCAGGATGTGATGAGCCGACATC
>NZ_CP065231.1:2672500-2942500 GCF_015767615.1 Pseudoalteromonas sp. A41-2
GTAATGAAGCAATAATTTCTAGGTATGTTGGTTTTGCATCTGCAAAGTTTAGATCTTTCTTAAGTACATTAAACAATAACTCTAATGCTTCTTCTTTGCGCCCTGCTCCATTAAATGCATTACTTAATTCCAGCTTTATTTCTAAATCGTTCGGGTACTTTTCTACTTTTACTTGTAACGCTTTTATCTCTGGTGAGTCTGTTGCTGCCAATGCCTGCTCACATTTAGCTTTAATGTTTGTAAAATAAGCATCGCGCTCGCTTTCATCAACTGAATCTAATAAAGCTTGCGCATCATCTAATTTATGAATTTGAATACAAATATCCGCGAGCACTAATTTTACGCGCGTATGACTTGGGTCTAGCTCATACGCTTTCTTGGCATAATTAAAAGCATTGTTTAGATCTTGATTAATTAAGGCTTGTTTAGCTTGTTCAAGTAATAACTCATGTTGTGCAGGTAAATGCTTTGCAAGTGCATCACGAATTTGCTGCTCAGACTGTGCGCCTGGCAACATATCAACAGGAGCAGCATCTTTTAGCAATACTAATGTAGGCAAAGCTTGCAAGCCAATTTGTTGTGCCAATTGCGACGCCAGCGCTTGCTCCACATCACAGTCTAGTGTTGCTACTAATAAATGCTCACCATATTCGCTGGCTATTTTCTCTAAAATTGCAGCTTGCTGATGACATTCTGGGTTTTGTGCAGAATAAAAACTAAGTAGCACTAGTTTTTCTGAAGATGTTTCACCCAATGCTTGCTGCAGATTCTGCGGTGTAAGATTTATCATATTGTTCATGTGATCGATTGCACTATATATTCATTTAGGTTTTTATATGGTGACGAACATAACAATTACAAGCCCACTCAGTCGAGGTCATTATGAAATTATCGCGCATATGTGCTGCATTAGTACTCCTTAGTCCACTTGCTCACGCCGCATCATTGGATTTAAATCTAACGCAATCAATGCCAAATATCGAAAAGCTTTATTTAGATTTACATCAAACACCCGAATTGTCTTATCACGAAAAGCAAACAGGTCAAAAACTAGCAAAAGAACTTAAAAAGCTTGGTTTTACTGTGACTGATAATGTGGGTGGTTACGGGGTTGTAGGCCTTTATAAAAATGGTGAAGGCCCAACTATCATGATCCGCACAGATACTGACGGATTACCTATTGTTGAACAAACGGGAAAGCCTTACGCTTCTAAAGTCACTGTGAAAAATGACAGCGGTGCGACTGTTGGTGTGATGCATGGTTGTGGCCATGATATCCATATGAGCTCTTTTATTGGGACCGCAGAGCAATTAATATCTCACAAAGATCAATGGCAAGGCACGCTAATGATGGTAGCACAGCCCGCTGAAGAAGTTGGTGGCGGTGCAAAAGCCATGCTAAAAGAAGGACTTTTCTCTCAATATCCGACCCCAGATCATGTCATTGCGCTGCATGTTAGTGCGAGCGTCCCTGCGGGGAAAGTGAGCATGAAAAATGAATATACCATGGCCAGTGTTGACTCTGTAGATATCACTGTAAAAGGCAAAGGGGGCCATGGTGCTTACCCACATACAACAATTGACCCCGTTGTTATCGCTTCGCGCATTGTTTTAGCATTACAAACAATAACGAGTCGCGAGCTTTCTCCATTAGAACCCTCGGTCATTACTGTTGGCTCTATTCATGGTGGTTCTAAACATAATGTCATTTCTGATGAAGTAAAACTGCAATTAACACTTCGCAGCTATAATCCCGAAGTACGTTTGCAGCAAATTGCGGCGATTAAACGAATTAGTAAAGGTATTGCACTGAGTGCTGGTTTGGATGAAAGCTTAATCCCAGAGGTATACGTTCATGAAGATGAGTCTATTCCATCAACTTATAATAACCCCGCACAAACAAATGTTGTACGTAATGCGATTTCCAGTGCACTTGGTGAAGAAAATGTACTTGATGCAGATGCAGTAATGGCAGGTGAAGATTTTGGTTTGTATGGCCGTACAGAGCACCATGTCCCTATCACGCTATTTTGGTTAGGGGGTGTCGAACCTAACCAGTACAATGATGCAATAAAATCGGGTAGCACTTTACCTTCACTGCACTCCAGTAAATTTGCGCCAGATTATAAAAAAGCCCTACCCACAGGAATAACTGCGATGAGCAACGCCGCTGTCGCATTATTCAATCAATAACTATTTTAAGGCTAAGCTGGCTTAGCCTTAGATTTTGCTTTTCTTTTAAAACGCCGCTTAGGTGGCGTTTTTGGTAGTTGCGCAAATACCTGGCTATCGCAGTGTTTGGCTTGTTCTACAAGTTGTTGCAATTCATCAAGTAGCGGTGTTAAAAATTGCTGATAACTCATTTGCTGTTCAGCAATGTTACTCAAAGAAGCTTCCCACTTCGCTGTTAAATCAGGACTCGCTAACGCAAGAGGTAAGGCACTTATAAGCGCTTGCCCTGTTTCTGTAGCAATAATACTTTTACCTTGGCGTTTTAGAAAACGTCGTTTAAAGAGTAACTCAATAATGCCCGCTCGCGTGGCCTCTGTTCCAAGTCCATCAGTTTCTTTCAGTATTTTTTTGATTTCTGAATCTTTTACATAACGACTAATGCCCGTCATAGCACTTAATAGAGTGGCGTCTGTGAAATGCGCGGGCGGTGACGTCATTTTGTCAACGAGCTGAGCTTCGTAACAATGCAGTTGCTGGCCTTTTTCTAATGGAGGAAGTGTTTGTTCGTCCTTTAATTCTGTTTTACCCATTAATGCTTTAAAGCCCAGACTAACATCTTGCTTAGCTGTTGTTTTAAAAAGCCCGCCCGCAATCATCACACTCACTTTGGTTTCATTAAAAATATAATCTGGATAAAACTGAGCTAAATATTGGCGACAAATAAGTCTATAAACCTTTTGCTCATCGGCATTTAAGGCTGCAGTACGTAATTGTTTAACTGTTGGCACTATCGCATGATGCGCAGCGACCTTGCTATCATTAAAACATTTACTTCGCTTACTGCTATCGGCTTTATTGCATGCTTCATTAGGTTGTCCATCATTATGCGCAATTGCAGCAATAATGCCCGCAGCCTCACGGTGATGATCTTTTGGTAAGTAACGATTATCTGAACGAGGATAAGTAATTAATTTATGGCGCTCGTATAAATTTTGGCAGATATCGAGCACACTTTGTGCTGGCATCGAAAACGCTTTTGCTGCATCTATTTGTAAAGCGGATAAGTTATAGGGCAAAGGTGCTTGTTGTTTTTTTTGCTTTTGCTCAAGTTCTGATACCGTTGCAGGCTGGTCAGTTATTCGCGATACAACATTTTCTGCAAGTCCTCGGTGCAACACGCGACCTTCGTCATCTTGATACGGCTCACACGCTTTACTCGGTTGCCACTTAGCTGTAAATGTTTGCTGGTTTTGGGTTTTTAGATGGGCCAATACTTCATAAAAAGGCTTGGCTGTAAAATTAGCAATTTCATTATCACGGTTGACGACTAAACCTAAAATAGGCGTTTGCACACGGCCAACAGATAACACATTACCAAATCCAGCTTTTTGACCGGCTAATGTATAAGCACGAGTCAAATTCATGCCAAATAACCAATCAGCGCGTGAACGAGCCAAAGCAGAGACACTTAAAGGAATAAACTCGCGATTAGACCGCAAATTATTGAGTGCTTTTTTTACTGCATTTAAGTTTAAATCGCTGATTAGTAAACGTTGTATTTGCTGTTTTTTTGCTTGGCTAAGTTTAACTTGATCGATCACTTGATCGACAAGTAATTGCCCTTCGCGGTCAGGATCGCCTGCGTGTACAATCTGAGTAGCCTGTTTGATTAACTTTTTTAAAACGGTAAGTTGTTTGCGCGTTTTTGGTTTTGGCTTTAGTTGCCATTGCTCTGGCACGATAGGTAAATGTTCAAAACGCCATTTTTTAAAGCGTTCATCGTACTCATCAGGTTCAGCTTGCTCAAGTAAATGACCTATACACCATGAAACACAATCACCATTGGCAAGTTCAATAAAACCATCCTGCTTTTTTTGAGGTTTTGGCAGCGCATCTGCTATAGCGCGTGCTAAAGAAGGTTTTTCGGCAATGTAAAGTTTCATAAAGCAACACTAGATACTGTTTATATGAACAGTAGTCTAGCATAGGGTTTTTAACTTAGGAATAAGTTAAGCGTGCTTTGCTCGCCGTGTTAGTAAGTAAATCAGTGGTAAATAACACACAATAACAGTAGCAATATTAATGAGAGGCAGCAGCGTCTTATACATATATGTGCTGTACGATAAGTCCCAAAGGTGACGATCGACTAAACGAAAGAGTTGTAAAATAGGGGCCATAATAACAACAAGTTGACCCAACACACTCTGCCACAAATAAACTTTATCTTTGATCCCTAAATACGCAATTACAGCCATCCAAGCAATATCATTGAAAGCCCACACTACATAGCGCCAGACATAAATATCATCAAAACCACGTAAATGGTCATGAATCAACGTGCCGTATAAAAAGAAGCAGGCTGTGATTAGTGCAAACCGAAAGGCAAACCAGTCTTTTTGTAGATAGAAAACGAAAATAGCTGGGCTCAACATGAATACCCAGCTATTATTTAATATTGATATGATGGAGCCAAACCAATCAGGCAAAATTACCTACCTTAATCAGTTTTATCATCATCATCACCACTACCATTACCTGGCATGTAGCAGTACTTATCTATTTTTTTCATTTGTATACTCCATTACATCTGTTAACGAAGTTTTACTGTAATAGATTTATGGTCTCACATCAATAGGGTCTGACTCGTGCGCTTTACCCTGCATTATAGAGATCTCGACACGTCGATTACGTCGGCGATCTTCATCGGTCACATTGGGAACAAGCGGCCGTGTTTCAGCATGCCCGACAACCACCATGCGCGACTTATCGAAACCTGAGGCTTTTTCCATTTCACTGGCAACCGCCACCGCTCTTTTCGAAGATAAATCCCAGTTATTGGTGTATAGCTCATTAGAAACCTGAAAATCATCAGTATGGCCAGACACCGTAATTTCACCAGGTACGTCTTTAAGTAAGGTCGCTATATCACGAATGATAGGTTTAAATTTAGGCTGTAAAAATGCGCTGCCCGATGGGAACGAGCCATTTTCACGAATACGGATAATAATTTGCTGACCAAGCGACTCAAGCTCAATCGCCCCATCCATAATCTGTTGCTCTAATTGCTGAGCAATTTTTTTCACAAGCTCATTAGTTTGCTCTTGATCAGCCGCTGAAATTGACTGCTCCATCGCTTGCTCTTGCGCAGTACTTTGCGATTCACCACCGCGCTTGTTACCTCGTTGCTCTTGGCGACCACCAGCAGAGCTTTCATCACCCGCTTGAAACTCTAACATTTGCTGAGTCATTTCAACGGTTTGTTGTTGAATCGTTTCAATCGGCGTGGGCTCAGGTTTACCTGGCGTGAACTCCATTGCAATCACCGAGGTTCCTTTGGGAATATCTTTTACTTCAATCTTATTTTGCACACCAAAAGCAAACTTCATCGAGCCTGCTATTTGCTTAAACTTAAGTACATCCATTTCAGAGAAAGCAAGTAAGAGTACAAAGAAGCACATTAATAACGACATTAAGTCAGCAAACGTGCCCATCCAAGCTGGCAGGCCAGGGGGCGGACATTTGCACTCTTGATCAGACATGCCTACTCCTCAGTATCTACTTTACGTTTAGATTCGGCTAAATAGTTTTTCAAAATCCCTTCAATTACTTTCGGGTTTTGACCATCTTGTATGCCTAAAACCGCATCCAAAATGAGGCGCTGGTTTAGTGCTTCTTCGTCTTTACGAAGCTCAAGCTTTACCTGGATTGGAATAGCAATAACATTCGCTAAAAATGCACCGTATAAGGTGGTAAGTAAGGCCACCGCCATAGCAGGACCAATCGCTTTAGGGTCATCCATGTTTGATAACATCGCAACCAACCCTATCAGCGTACCAATCATACCCATTGCCGGGGCGATATCAGCAAGCGATTTAAATAAAGTGGCACCATGTTCATGACGTGCAGATGTCAAAGAAATATCTTTTTGTAGCGTAGCCCTCACAACATCGGCATCATGACCATCAACCAGCATATCAACCCCTTTTCGCATGAACGCATTGGGGATATCAGCCTCTTCCAGCGCGAGAAAGCCACCTTTACGTGCAGAGTCAGCTAGTTCAACTGCTTTTTCAATTAACTCTTCTGGAGATTCAATTTTGAACATGAAGGCTTTAGCTGCAACCTTCCCTATCCCCAAAAACTGTCCCATGGTGAAGTTTGATAACACAATAAAAATCGAGCCACCGAATACAATGACCACCGAAGGTGTGTTGTAAAACATTGCAACTTGGCCGTCACTACTTAACACCATCGACATAGCAATTAAGCCTATGGCACCAAGAATACCTATTATGGTTGCTAAATCCACATACCCCTCCAGAGGAAAATAACACGACACCCTCAGGCATCAAATTTTTATTATTAACTGCTTATCGGCAAGCAATTGAATTACTTAAATCATTAAATGAATTAATTTTATTTTAATGTAAGATTTTTAAGCTACAAGTTTAAGCTGTATCTAAAAGCGTAAAAATAGCATATCGAAATCGCTTTATGTGTAAAAAAACACATCATTCTTTGACCTAGTTTAGCATTCCCCCTAAAATTGGCCTCACTTTCTAATAGCTATCGAGGCCACAATGGCGGCAAAGAAACCAGAAAACTTAAGCTTTGAAGAAGCGCTGGATGAATTATCTCAAATAGTTGTGCAAATGGAGCAAGGTGAACTGTCTTTGGAACAGTCACTTAAACAGTTTGAACGTGGTATTGCACTGGCAAATGCCTCATCAGGTAAATTACAGCAAGCAGAACAAAAAGTGGCCATTTTAATGGGCAACGATAGCCAAGCTCCTCTGAGCAACTTTGATTCAAACCTGGACTAATTCAGTGCAATTAAAAGAACAACTACAACGTGCTCAACACGATGTTGAAGCCATGTTAAATCGCTATTTTGATCAGCCACTTAATACCGAACAAACAATTAAAGACGCAACCCATTATGGTGTTTTAAATGGGGGGAAGCGTTTACGGCCGTACCTTGTTTACGCAACCGGTCGTATGATGGGAGCAAACAAAGCCGATTTAGATGTACTTGCAGCAGCCATTGAGTGTATCCATAGTTACTCACTTGTACACGATGATTTGCCAGCAATGGACGATGATGATTTACGCCGAGGCCGACCAACTTGCCACATTGTTTATGGCGAAGCACAGGCAATTTTAGCCGGCGATGCACTGCAAACGCTTGCATTTGATTTAATTGCTAATCATCAATTTACGGTGCCAGCGACACAACAGGTTAAAATGATAGCCTCATTAAGCAAAGCCTCAGGTATTGAAGGTATGGTTGGGGGACAAGCACTGGATATTGTCTCTACCGATCAAGTGATCAGTGTTGAGCAATTGGAACGTATCCACCAACTGAAAACCGGGGCGCTTTTAAATTGTGCAATTACACTGGGAGCTTTGTGCGCGACTCACTGTGATCAGCATACATTGCAGCAACTAAATCTATTTGGTCAAGCGATAGGTCTGGCTTTTCAGGTACAAGACGATATCCTAGACGTTGAAGCTGATACTGAAACATTAGGAAAGCCTCAAGGGTCAGATATTGCGGCTAATAAAGCAACCTACCCTGCTTTATTAGGCATGGCAGGTGCTAAACAAAAAGCGCAAGATTTACTTGCCCAAGCTCATCAGGCTCTTGAGGCAATAGATTACGACACAAATGAGTTGGCAAGCCTTGCCAGCTATATAGTTGAACGTAAATATTAGTGCCTACAAAAGAAAGACAAAATAACTAAAAAATCAGAGCCGCTATGGGCTATAATGCACTCTGGTTAGCGAAGGATGTATAAAAAACATGACACTTGATAGTAGCAAGTATCCATTATTAAGTTTGGTTGACGAACCAGCACAACTGCGTGATTTAGCGCAAGACAAATTACCTGCGTTTAGTAAAGAGTTACGTGAATACCTTTTGAACTCAGTTTCGCAAAGTAGTGGTCATTTAGCATCAGGATTAGGCACTGTTGAGTTAACTGTTGCGCTGCATTATGTCTATAACACCCCTGAAGATCGTTTAGTATGGGATGTGGGTCACCAAGCATACCCACACAAAATCTTAACGGGTCGTCGTGACCAAATGCATACGATTCGTCAAAAGGATGGCTTACACCCTTTCCCATTCCGTGAAGAAAGTAAATACGATACATTCAGTGTAGGTCACTCTAGCACCTCTATTTCTGCAGCCCTAGGCATGGCAATTGCGGCAGAAAAAGAAGGTAAAGATCGAAAAACAGTTGCCGTAATTGGTGATGGTGCCATTACTGCGGGTATGGCATTTGAAGCGATGAACCACATGGGTGATGTAAACCCAAATGTGCTGATTATCTTAAATGATAACGAAATGTCGATTTCAGAAAACGTGGGCGCATTAAACAACCACTTCGCTCGCATTTTATCAGGTAGTTTCTATACCAATATCCGAGAAGGCAGTAAAAAGCTACTTTCGGGTTTACCCCCCGTAAAAGAACTTGCCAGCCGAATGGAAGAGCACTTGAAAGGCATGGTCATACCAGGCACTTTCTTTGAAGAGTTAGGTTTAAACTATATCGGCCCAATAGATGGCCACGACGTGAATATGTTGGTCGATACCCTGCGTAATATGCGTAACCTTAAAGGGCCGCAATTACTGCATATAAAAACGCAAAAAGGCAAAGGTTATAAACCTGCTGAAGCGGATCCTATTGGCTACCATGGGGTACCGAAATTTGACCCTAGCATGTCAAAATTGCCTAAATCAAAACCGGGCGCAGCCACATTCTCGAATGTGTTTGGTGATTGGCTTTGTGACATGGCAAAACAAGACGACAAACTCATGGCAATTACCCCTGCAATGCGAGAAGGCTCGGGCATGGTACGCTTTTCAAAAGAGTTTCCTAAACAGTACTTCGATGTTGCCATTGCAGAACAACACGCCGTGACACTCGCTGCAGGTTTTGCGTGCGAAGGCTTAAAGCCTGTCGTTGCTATTTACTCTAGTTTCTTACAACGTGCCTATGACCAACTAATTCATGATGTTGCACTGCAAAACCTCCCTGTTTTATTTGCCATTGACCGTGCAGGTATTGTTGGCGCCGACGGTGAAACACACCAAGGTGCTTACGATTTAAGCTTTATGCGCTGTATACCAAACATGATCATCATGGCACCGAGTGACACCAATGAATGCCGCCAAATGCTTTATACTGGCTATCAATGTAATCAACCGGTTGCGGTACGTTATCCGCGCGGTAGCGCTGGCCATTGTGAAGTGCAAGCACAGATGCATGCAATTGAACTTGGTAAAGCCCGTACAATAAAACAAGGAAACAAGGTGGCCATATTATCATTTGGAACCTTGTTAGATAATGCACAGCTTGCCGCAGAAGCATTAAATGCAACTCTGCTTGATATGCGCTTTATTAAGCCACTCGATACACAGGCAATTAGCGACTTACTAAGCGAGCACGATGTGATTGTCACTCTCGAGGACAACGCGATTGCTGGCGGTGCAGGTTCTGCAGTTAATGAATACCTTGCTACCATTAAAGCCAATGCATCTATCTTGAATTTGGGTATCCCTGATGAGTTTATAAAGCACGGTACGCAGGAAGAAATGCATGCCGAAATGGGCCTAGATGCAAACGGTATTTTAGCTAGTATTAAAGCCTTTATTGCTTAACTTACACAATCAGTTCAAATAAAAAGGAGCATAATGCTCCTTTTTTAATTTTAAAATCAATAATATAAAAACAAATACTAAAAAAGTTATTTTTTCCTGCATCCAATCTTCCCCCTTCCCCGTTTACTCAATGAGGTTAACTCGTGAGCAAGGGTTATGCTTTTGAAAGCGGTTCTGAGCACTACACGTTGTCTGTTCACTTTTTGATGGATTATTAAATAAGGTATGAACAAATGAAAGCGTTTAAAAATGATGAAACAGCACTACATACTCACACAGATTCAACACTAACAAAATTTACACTTTGTGCATTAACACTAGCCGTGTTGCTCGGCGTAAGTGGATGTAGTGGTGACGACGGTAAAGACGGTGCGATGGGTGCTCAGGGTGTTGCAGGTCAAGATGGTGCTGACGGAGCCAATGGCGTTGACGGTCAAGATGGTACAAATGGCACTGATGGTTCAGACGGTATGGATGGTAACGATGGTGCACCCGGTTTTGCAGCTGCCACCTTTATTCTCGCTAATAATGGCCAAGAAAATGCGGGGACAGTCAATGTTATCAATCAAAATGCCGCTAAGCTTTCAAGTTTTAACACTGGGGCAAATGAAGGTGTCGTATTCGACAGTTTAGGTAACCTTGTACAAGCAGCCGATTCGGGCAATGGGGCAATCAGCACAGTGTGTCAGATTCTCAGCCGAGGTGATGGCGGGATGTATAACAGTGACGTTGATAGAATGATATCAGGTACAAACAGCACCTTAGTCAACCCCAAAGGCATCACTATTTCGAACAAGCACGGGCTAATTTTTGCTGCTGACTTTAATGGTATGCAAGTAACGGTGTTCGGTAAAGAAGCCGCAGGAGATGTTGCACCACTGGCCAGCACAGTGACAGACGCAAAACCGTGGGATTTAACCTACGATGAAATTAACGACCGATTATACGTTGCACTCACTAATGGTGATGTGGCCGTATATGATAACTATGTGATGGGCGGCTTTGCAGCTACACCCGCGCGGACAATTACCCCTAGCGATGAAACCGGCGCCAAAATATCAGTGAACCTTCATGGCATCTCGCTTGAATCACATACTAATAAATTAGTGCTCTCTGATGTAGGAAGTGCATCTGATGCAACCGACGGTGCGCTCTTTGTTATTTCAAATGCATCACAGGCTGATGGCATGGTCACAGTTGACCGCCATATCGCAGGCCCAATGTCTATGCTTGGCAATCCGGTTGATATTAGTCTGACAGGCAGTGATTTACGTGTTGCCGAAAAATCAAATGATGCCGTACTCGTGTTTAGCAATATTTTCGCTGGTGACAGCGGTGATATTGCTCCTAACTTAGTGACAGCAACCACAAAGCCTGAATCAATCACACCTACAGTCATGCACAATGGTATGCAAGATAGCTCTGACAGCGTCATGATTAACATGCCATTATTGGGCGTTGCTGTCAGTAGCAACCCAGCTGTACTAGGCGCTACAACCGGTCAAATTAGCCGCATTAATGCCCCCTTGACTGCAGAGCTTGCCAGCTATAATGCAAGTCAAACCATTGAAAGTGTCGCCTTCGACAAATCAGGGACAAGCTATGCCACGTACGATAATGCAACGACATCAATAGGCGGTCTCGTTATCTCGAACAAAGTAGCAACCCATCGTGATGGCGACACATTTACAACCAGCCAAGACAGGCTAATCACTGGAACAAATACAGGTATCATTTCACCTAAAGGTATCGATGTGGCCTCTGATAATGGCATGGTATTTGTGGCTGAATTTAATGCCACAACCCCTGGTATTTTAATCTTTTCGAGCTGTGCAACGGGCAATGTTAGCCCACTCATGACTTTAACAGCCAATGGCGGTGCTCGCCCATGGGATGTTGATTATGACCCTGCAACAGACAAAGCATTTGTTGCCCTGACTAATGGCACAGTTGCAGTATTTGACGAAGTGAAAAGCAAATTAATGGCAGGCATGACAACCATCACTGGAGAAGACCGTTTGATCACACCAGCATCCGGCGGTACGGCGTTTGCAGCGCCAACTAACCTTCATGGTATTGATTATGATCCTCTAAGTGATTCATTGATAGTGTCAGATGTAGGCAGTGCAGCCGATGCTACCGACGGTAAAATTTACGTGTTAAATAACGCATCAAAAGCAAGCGGCTTAACCAATGTAAGCGTCAACATTGCAGGGCCAGCTAGTCAGCTTGGTAACCCCGTTGATATTATGTATACAGGCAACCATTTATATGTCGCTGAAAAGTCGAATGGTTTGGTAATGCGCTTCGATAATATTTTAAATAGCCCAAGTGGTGATATTGCCGCGACTGTGAGTTACTCATTCACGGCACCAGAGTCAGTGGCTATTTTACCGGCTTGGCTTAACCATTAAAACTAAAAAGGGGGCTTAGGTAACAAGCGCCCTGGTTAGCCTCACAATGCCTTCTCTAGTAATAGACAAGGCATTTTTAATTACACATTGACCTAGGAACACGGAATACTATAGTGTCACCAGTTCCATATTGCTGAAAAAAGATTGTGCATGTTCTACCGCTTCCAGCACCGTTAATTACAGTATTTGTAGCCCCATCTGAACCATTAAAACCTAAAACATCTCCATTTGAATTAGTGAACATGCCTGTTTCATTCAATTCTGCTAACTTATCTAGAGTACATTCATTGTCAATTACTGAAGGTCCTGCATCATGCCCTTTTAGAGCTGAAAGAGTCATGCCTGCAACTCTCGATGCTTCATCAATAATAGTGTAACGGGCACGTGGCGCGCCATTAGAATCATGAAGGTAGATTTCATAATCAAAAACTAAACCATCTTTGAACGAACTTTCTTTTTCGCTTTGTTCAAACTCCCAAATTAGGGTAGGCTTTTTCGTTTCATCAGTGTATTGTACGGTGAAATTTACACCCATTAGGTTAACTCCAACACTAGTGGAGCTGACTCGCCCTGAATTGTTAATACGATCTAAGACGTCTGCGCTTGGAGAACTTTCTAAGTTAAACATTAGAGATAAATTCATCAACTCTTTGAGCTGATTTATTTTATTCGGCTCGACTATGATGGATAAAGCTGAATTATCTGGGCAAGATGCCGATGAAGATGTACGCGTAGCCTTTGCATTAAAAGTCATTAAATACTGAGAGTTAATTGCTTTATAATTTTGAATATTGCTTACTGCATAATTAAGCGCAGCATTGTAATCAACAACAGCTTGGTAGCCTTCAATTTGATTCTGGCTCAGTGTCATGTCTAATGCTAGGGTAGGAAAAATTGGAGCAACGTTACTGTGCCCTAATAAAAAACTATAAACAGCTTTCGTGTCAGGGTTAACTAAAACCACATTTTTCTGAACAGAGCTACAAATCATATTAGCATCGTTCATTGGACGGTTAGGGTCTTCTGGGTAACACTTCTTAGGGTTTACGTACTCATTTTTTGCTATTGTTCTAGCAATGTCTTTACTTGTACATTGCTTGCAAAAAAAAGCCTCAGATTGAATATCTGCTACACCACTAAACGAATAAAGACACAAAAGGGAAATTAAAATTACTTTCATTGTTTTCATATTTCATTCCTTTTAAATACAACTCCAACAAAATGTTATCACCACTATATATTAGTAAATCAAAAAATCATATCTAGCGCATCCAAATTTTGATGTCTGCTAGGCCATTCTCTTGTAAAACACTGAGTTGCTGATCAACATTATTGGTTTGTTCAAACTCAAATGCATCTAGCTGCTCATCAAAGGTAATATTAGCCACACCATCACCCCCGCGCTTTTTAACTTGATGCAGTGCAATATCAGCTAAATTGACAGACGTTTCCCAGCCAATTACTTGGCCGCCTAATAAAGGCAATGGATAAAACGACCAACCGATTGATGCGGTGATTGTTGTCGACTCACCATTTGGTAACCTAAATGAGTTACTCGCCACTGCTTCACATAATTCTGCAACATAATCATCTATCGCGGTGCGTTTAAAATCGCGCAGTAAGAGTAAAAACTCATCGCCGCTCCATCGAGCCACGTAGTCGGAACCTTGAGTACGGCTATTAAGCAACGTAGCCATTTGTTGTAAACAGCTGTCGCCTGCAAGCGGACCATACGCGTCATTAATACGGCTAAAATTATCAAAATTAATAATTAACAGTACCAACGATTTACCTTGTGCCTGCAATGACTGTGAATTTCGCTGAAAGTGTTCAATGTCTTTCGGTAATTGATCAAATAAGAAGCGACGACTACGAAGCCCCGTTAGCTCATCAGAGTGGCTGACTAACTTAAGCTGCGAGTTCACTTGGTTAAGTTTATCGTTAGCCTCACGAAGCTCTACGGTACGCTCAGTAACCAAACTTTCCAGCGCCAATTGCTTACGCTTCTCTTGCGCTCTAAACACCCAGAATACAAGATAAAACAATAGAATAAAGCTGCTGGTGATCAGCAACCTAAAGTAAATAGTCTCATCAAAGCGGCGCGGTACAATAAATGAATACTCTGTTCGGCGTGCTTTTTTCCAATCTTCACCCCGGCGTTTTGCTTCAAGCTGAAATAAAAAAGAACCTGGGGGTAAGTTAGTATAAATAGCTTCACGTCGCGTATTCGCGTATCGCCAATCATTGTCTAATCCGCTTAATCGATAACGAAATTCAATACTTGAAGGCGCATAATAATCAATCGCTGTGTACTTAATCGTTATGTCACGCTCATCTATTTGCAGCTCAGGTTTGTTACCTAATGTTGCGGTGCTCAAATGGCGCAATGGAGTAACAATATTTTCAATGCGTGGCTTTAATGCTTTCACTCCAAAAAGCTCTACACTTTTCGGAATCTCAACAACACCTTGCAAGCTTGGGTACCAAATTGAATTTCCTGTATCTGCAACCGCATCATGGCCAAGCCCCGCACAACATTGACTCGCTTTACCATCGAGTTGACGATCAAACGATGAGATAACCTGCTCCACTTTCAAGCTTTCAATATCAGTACCAAACTGTTCAACCGGCATACGGTATACGCCTTTCATGGTACTAACCCAAATACGCTTCAACTGCTTGTCATACACTAGACTAAAAATAGAGCCATAAGGTAAACCATCGGTGGCATCAAGCTGCCGCCACTGCCCTTTTGTACTGCGATAAAATAAGCCGTCATTTAATGAGCCTATTAAAATGCCAACCCCTTCAATGTTTAAAATACTGGTGACGTAGGCACTTTCTAAGCTTGTTTGGTCGCCTATTTTTTCAATACCACGGTCGGTAAAGTAGTAAGCTCCTTTACTGGTTCCGATAAGACCAAAGTTCTGTTCATCAAGTACATAAGTAATAAATTTACTACCAAGGAACGCGTTATAGGCAAATGGAGTAAGCCCCCCGTAACTTAAACGATACATACCGCGCCCAGTCCCTAACCAAAATCCTCCTTTATTGGAGCGACTAATAGCAAACACTGGGTTGTCTCGTAATGCACGGCCGGGCACCGTATATAAACTTTGGTTCTCGTAATAAAAAACGCCACGACCTGTTGCGATATAAAGGCGATCACCATCAAACTGCAAATCGTGCACGGCGGCACGACCAAATTGATTACTAGGGATTTTGTTAACAAAGTTTTTATTGTAATCGAAATAGCCAACACCACTTCGGTTAGCAACCCACAGCTTGCCGTCGGGGGCTTGGCTTATCGCCATTACCGCCTCGGTCATGTTAGAAATTGCTGAGTGGCGCTCAATACGCCCTTCATGTGCAAGCCATAAACCTTCACTAAAGCTTGCTAACCAAATATTATTTTGGTTATCGCGGAAGATATCTGCAAACCAAATACTTTGATCAAGTTGGCTCGGCTCTACCCATTGCCAGTCACCCGAGTTATCACGGAACAAGAGTCGCCCATAGGTTGAGATCCACAATGCCCCATCGGAGTCACTCATGAATTTATACACCGCCGAGTTACTCGCATTAGGCAAAGGAAATGGGCGTAGTTCATCGTCTAAATCAAGAAAGTAAGCACCCAGCTCAGAAGCAAGATACAAGTTACCTTCAAGCCAAGCCATATCATGGATAATCGTTTGCGCTAAACGCTCGGGAAGTGAGACTTTTGCGGTTAACTCTAAGCGCAGTTTCGCAAAATCAGATGAGGTATTGGTTAAGCGCAGTAAGTGACGTTCATTTACCAGCCAAATTCCTTCAGGAGAGAGCGCCATTTGACTGACAGAACCAACAATTTGCGTGATTGCGGTCGCGTTAGACACCGGAACACTTAACGCTGAGTTCTGTTGCAGTGCTACCTGGTTACGAGCGACATAATAAAGACCATTCGCAGCAATCCAAATACTGCCCTTTGAGTCTTCTAAAATGTCCCGCACGGGGCCTTTCACATTGAAAGTTTGCGACATCATGGTTTCGGGGTCGAGTGTGACTAACCCATTTTTGGTGCCAACCCACAGCAAACCATCACTATCAACTAATAGCTTGTTGATACCATTGCTTGGTAAAAAATCGCTATTTTGTGTATTAAAGTTAGTAAATGTATTACCGTCAAAACGACTAAGACCAAACTGGGTGCCTAGCCACATATAACCCTGTTCGTCTTGCGCAATGCTTTTTAATGATTGTGATGGCAAGCCATTTTGGATATTCCATTGTTTGACAACGTACTCAGTGATAGATGCAAACACCGACGTGCTGCAAAACATCAACAAACAAACCACTAGAAATCGCATCATACCTTTGCCACCAAGAAAACCTTAATTCATTGCTTAAAAAGGTAAAAGGCCACTTTTAAACAAAGCTTGAACACAAATCAATGAAAATACACCTGCTAGAATATCATCAGCCATGATGCCCAGACCACCATGTAAACGTCTATCAAGAATACGTATTGGGCCTGGTTTAGCGATATCAAAAAAACGGAACAATAAAAAACCAACTAACAGTGACTGCCAACTGAGAGCAGCACCAATCATGGTGATATAATAACCAGCTACTTCGTCCCATACAATGGCAGGATGATCATGTACCCCTAAGTCATCAGCTGTTTTACCGCATGCCCAAATACCAAACACACTAATCACCACAGCAAACACAATTTGCAACCACAGTGGAAAGTACATTGTAGTAAAAATTAGTGGCAACGCAGCAAAAGTACCAAATGTACCCGGCGCTTTAGGCGCTAAACCTAAACCGAAACCCAAACCAAAAAATTGATGTGGACGTTTTAAATTGAATAAACGGTTACTGCTCAAACCGGCTCCTTCGTAAAATGCTGAAATCCTTTACCTTGATAGTTAAATTTTTCACCATCAAGTAAAAGTTCAATTTCGCCTACGCCATTTTTGATTTGTCCAATACAACTGGCTTCAACGCCATACTGACGAAGCTTCATATCCACCATGCTTTTATTACTTTCTGGCACAGTGAAAAGTAGTTCGTAATCGTCACCATAATTTAAAATATAATCAAACTGCTCAGCACGCGGAATTGACGCATTCACGGCGTCAGACACCGGAACTTTATCAACATTTATAACCGCGCTTACTTGAGAAAGCGCTAAAATATGCCCTAAGTCAGCCAACAAGCCATCGGAGATATCGATTGCAGCAGATGCTGCACCACGCAATACTTGTCCTGCGGCAACACGAGGAGCGGGGTAATCAAAGCGGTTATTTAAATACGATAAATGCTCTGGTGCGATATTGAAACCTTGCTTGCGCGCTTCAATCGCCACACCTGCATCACCTAAGGGGCCTGTCACGTAAATCCAATCACCCACTTTTGCACCACTGCGACGCAGAGCTTTGCCTTGCGGTACGATACCTTTTGCACAAATAGTAATGGTGAGAGGCCCTTGCGTGGTGTCTCCCCCTATAATTTGCACATTAAAGTATTCGGCAATTTCATGCATCCCTTCAGTGAACTCTTCAAGCCATTCAACGTTTGCTTCTGGCAAAGTTAAACCAACCGAAATCCACGTAGGCTCTGCACCCATCGCCGCTAAATCACTTAAGTTGACGGCCAGTGCTCGATGTCCAAGTGCACGAGGAGAGATATCATCAAAAAAGTGAACTCCTGCAACTAGGGTATCAGTTGTCACGGCTAACTGACAGTTTTCAGGCACGGTGACCAACGCACAATCGTCACCTATTCCAAGGTTTACATCACGGCGGATAATACCGCGACCTTTAAAGTAACGATTGATTAATTCAAATTCCTTCATACACAAAAAAGCCGGCCCAAGCCGGCTCTCCTCTACGGGGTTACTTACTTACGCAGTTCTTTAACTGCTTTATCAAGTACACCGTTGACAAATTTATGACTGTCTTCAGCACCAAACATTTTCGCAAGCTCAATACCTTCATTGATTGCTACTTTATAGGGTACGTCTTCACGGAACTTAAGCTCATAGGCAGACAGACGTAAAATTGCTTTTTCGACCATATCTAACTCATCAGCAGGGCGTGCTAAATGTGGTGCAACAATCTGATCAAGTTGCTTACAGTTAACAACAACACCACGTGCTAGGTCTTTGAAATATTCGACGTCGATTTTAGTCACATCATTTTCAATTAACATTTGCTGTTCGATATCAGCAATTGGGTTGGCACTTAACTGCCAAGAATATACGGCCTGAAGTGCTAAGATGCGTGCTTTACGTCTTGCTGCTGGTTTCACAGAGATTCCTTAAACTTAAATTTTGTCTAACACATTAACCATTTCGAGCGCGCCTAAAGCAGCTTCGCCGCCTTTATTGCCCATTTTGGTGCCTGCGCGTTCGATTGCTTGTTCAATGCTTTCAGTGGTTAATACGCCAAATGCAACCGGGATATCGTACTCAAGTGATACTTGTGCAAGACCTTTGTTTGATTCGCCAGCGACTAAATCAAAGTGTGGTGTACCACCTCTGATCACGACACCGAGGGCGATGATTGCATCATGTTCTTTCTTTGCTGCAACGCGTTTCGCTGCTAAAGGTAATTCAACGGCACCTGGTACGTAAACAACAGTAATGTCGTCGTCAGATACACCACCTGTGCGCTTAAGCTCATCAACAGCACCTGCTAAAAGGCTGCTACCAATAAAGTCATTAAAGCGTGAAATGACAATGGCAAATTTTTTGCCCGGTGCGTATTTGTTACCTTCAATAATTTTCATTTAATAACCCTAAAAAATAAGTTTAAGCGGTTGCGATTGCGCAAAAATTACGGCGCATAATACCACAAAAATATAAAAGTCGCCTAGTTAACCTGAACTCTGGATAATAAATCTATCTCCAGCGGTTACTTTCAACGCTTACTGCCTTGAATTTACATGCAATAGGCCAAGAATACCTTGGCCTTAAAATTAGCTTGCTAGTAAATTTTGTTAACTAAGCTGTGCGTTAATTAAGACTGCGGCTCAACGTAATCAACCACTTCTAAGTGGAAACCAGACAATGCATGATACTTCTTCGGACGACTCATCAAGCGCATTTTCTCAATGCCAAGGTCTGCTAAAATTTGTGACCCCACACCCACTGTGCGTGACGTGCCTTGGAATTTACGATGACTGACATTTTCACCCGCATCTTCTGCTGCAAATGCTTTGACCGTTGCTTCAAGATCTTCGGTTGATTCTTGTTTACCTAAGATAACCAATACGCCGTTATGCTCAGCAATATAGGCCATTGCATCTGATAAACTCCAGCTACGATCTGCGCTGCGGTCTGACAGTAAAATATCGTTAAACGTACTTTGTAAGTGAACACGTACTAACGTAGCGTCATCTTTCGATACGTCGCCTTTTTGCAATGCATAGTGGAGCTGACCATCAATGGTGTCTTTATACGTTACTAAATCGAATTCACCGTGATCGGTTGGCAACTTACATTTTGCAACACGTTCAATGGTGGTTTCGTTTAGATTTCTGTACTCGATTAAATCAGCAATTGTACCAATCTTCAGACCATGCTCTTTAGCAAACACTTCAAGGTCGGGACGACGGGCCATGGTGCCATCGGCATTGAGAATTTCAACAATAACAGAAGAAGGCTCAAGACCAGCCAAGCGCGCTAAATCACAGCCCGCTTCAGTGTGACCCGCACGGGTAAGAACGCCACCAGGTTGTGCCATAATAGGGAAAATATGACCCGGCTGTACGATATCACTTGGCACAGCTCCTTTCGCGATGGCCGCTTGCACTGTGCGTGCACGGTCAGCAGCTGAAATACCGGTTGTTACGCCTTTTGCAGCTTCAATCGACATTGTAAAGTTTGTTGAGAAAGCCGCTCCGTTATTTTTAACCATTAACGGTAATTCTAACTGCTGACAACGCTCTTGAGTCATGGTTAAACAAATTAAACCACGACCATGCGTTGCCATAAAATTGATAGCATCTGCACTTATGTGCTCTGCTGCGATAATTAAATCGCCTTCATTTTCTCTATCTTCATCGTCCATTAAAATAACCATTTTACCGGCTTTAATGTCATCGATAATTTCTTGCGCGCTGTGTAAATTCATAATGTGCCCATGAGAGTATGATTAATAATGACGTATCTTCGCTTATTTAATAAAACCAGCTTGCGCTAACAAGCTCATAGATATGTCTGAACGGGAAGGTTGTTCAGCCCCTTTGATCAGGCGCTCTAAGTAGCGAGCAATTTGATCAACTTCTAAGTTAACCTGCGTGCCCACTTGAAATTCTGCAATCGTCGTTTGCTCAGCGGTGTGTGGAACAATGGTCAGCTTGAAGCGATTTTGCTCGACCTCATTCACCGTTAAACTAATTCCATCTATACATACCGACCCTTTATACGGAATGTATTTCATTAAATTATGGTCGGTACTTAGCCAGTACTCTGTTGCTCTGGCATTGGCGGTAATGCTTTCAACTGTCGCGATGCCATCAACATGGCCTGACACTAAATGCCCACCAAGGCGAGAAATTGGCTGCATAGCCTTTTCTAGATTCACGGTTTGGCCTTTTTTATAGTGCGCAAACCCTGTCAGGCTAATGGTTTCATTTGATAAATCAGCACTGAAGCCATCGCTATGTTTAGTAACCACTGTTAAGCACACACCATTTGTTGCAATACTGTCGCCTAATTTTACGTCTTTCATATCCAAATCATTACTTTGAATACGAATAGCGAGATCACCTTGTTTTTGTGTTAATTCAACAATTTTACCTGTTGCTTCAATTATTCCAGTAAACATAATGCTACTCTTTATCTTCAGTGTGTGTGGCTTGCTTTGCTTTGTACGCTGTTAAGCGGATATCGTCGCCAATTATCTGTGTGTCGGTAAACGTTAATTGAGTGACATCACCCATGGCTGTTACTTCTGCAAAGTTTAGTAAGCTTTTGCCCATATCACCTATTAACTTTGGGGCAATATAAACAATGTATTCGTCAATTAGGTCTTGCTGTGCAAAAGCGCCCGCTAAGGTTGCTCCTGCTTCAAGCCAAATATGATTAAATTGTAATTCGGCTAACCGTGCTAAAACGGCCGATAAATCAACTTTATTTTTGTTAGCTGCCACCACTTCGTGTTTTACAAAATGTGGCCATTGCTGCTGATTATCAAGCTGTGTTGTGAAAATAATCACCGGACTCTCAATACTAAATAAAGCGAGATCTGGGGTGAGTCTGTTTTGCGAATCGATAATCACACGTGTTGGCTGACGTATCGGCAATGATGTTGGCATTGCAAATGGCAGCTCTTCAGTACGCACATTTAATTTGGCGTTATCACTGATAACGGTATCTGCACCACTCAAAATTGCGCAGCTTTGTGCGCGAAATGCTTGAACGTCTTGGCGTGCTTGCGGACCCGTGATCCATTTACTTTGGCCGTTATTAAGTGCCGTTTTTCCATCTAAACTACAGGCCATTTTACAGGTAACAAAAGGCAACCCTGTTTCCATTCGCTTCAAAAAGCCTTTGTTTAAATCGCGCGCCTGTTGCTCAAGTAACCCAGAGGCAACGTCAATACCTGCATCAGCCAATATTTGTAAGCCACGGCCACTGACTGCTGGATTTGGGTCTACCATTGCAGCAATCACTTTACTCACACCGGCCGCTTTTAGACCTTCAGCACAGGGCGGAGTACGACCATAATGACTGCAAGGTTCAAGCGTCACATAGGCTGTTGCCCCTTTGGCATTATCGCCAGCAACGGCCAGTGCATTCACCTCGGCATGACCCTGCCCGGCAAGTTGATGAAAACCCTCACCAACTATATGGCCGTCTTTAACAAGTACACAACCCACATTAGGGTTTGGCGTCGTGGTAAAACGGCCCTGTTTGGCAAGCTCAATAGCGCGTGCCATATAAATGCTATCAAGTTCAGTGAACGACATGCTTAATCACCTAAACGGGCAATTTCTTCGCCAAACTCACGAATATCTTCAAATGAGCGATATACTGAGGCAAACCTAACATAAGCTACTTTATCAAGCTTTTTGAGCGATTCCATAATACACTCGCCGATTAAATGGCTTGAGATTTCACGCTCTCCGGTGGCACGTAGCTGTGATTTAATCACGTTGACGACTTCTTCGATTTGCTCTGTACTCACTGGGCGTTTTTCTAATGCGCGGTGCAGACCATTTAATAATTTGTCTTCGTTAAAAGGTTCTCGACTACCGTCTTGCTTTATCACCCTTGGCATAACAAGTTCAGCACCTTCAAAGGTGGTAAAACGCTCGTGACATTCGTTGCATTCGCGACGGCGTCTAACTTGGTGACCACCGCCAACAAGTCGTGAATCGATTACTTTAGTATCTTTTGCTGTGCAAAAAGGGCAATGCATAAGGTTAAACTTCCGTTTATAAAAAACAAAAAAAGACCGCTTAGTAAGCGGCCTTTATAATAGCAAAAAACAACACTATTGTTATCTTAATTACGGTTTAACCAGCAATTAAGCGTAAACAGGTAGTTTTTTACAGATTGCTTTAACTTTCTCTTTTACTTCTGCTTGTACTGATGCATCGTTGATGTTGTCTAGTACGTCACAGATCCAGCCAGCAAGTTCTTTAGACTCAGCTTCTTTGAAACCACGGCGCGTAATTGCCGGAGAACCAATACGAAGACCCGACGTTACAAACGGTGAACGTGGGTCATTTGGTACTGAGTTTTTGTTTACTGTGATGTTTGCATTACCAAGGGCAGCGTCAGCATCTTTACCTGTGATATCTTTATCAATTAGGTCTAGAAGGAATAAGTGGTTGTCTGTTTTACCAGAAACAACTTTATAGCCACGCTCTTGTAACACTTCAACCATTGCTTGTGCGTTTTTAACCACTTGCGCTTGGTATGTTTTGAATTCAGGCTGTAATGCTTCTTTAAACGCAACCGCTTTAGCAGCGATGATGTGACATAAAGGACCACCTTGGCCACCCGGGAATACGGCGCTGTTAAGCTTTTTATAGATCTCTTCATCACCACACGCAGAAACAATTAGACCGCCACGAGGACCCGCTAATGTTTTATGAGTTGTTGTTGTAACAACATGCGCGTGAGGGATTGGGCTTGGGTATACGCCAGCCGCAATAAGACCTGCAACGTGTGCCATATCTACGAATAAGTACGCATCCACTTTATCAGCGATTTCACGGAACTTAGCCCAATCAACGATACCTGAGTATGCAGAGAAACCCGCAATGATCATTTTTGGTTTGTGCTCTAGTGCTAGTGCTTCAACTTGAGCGTAATCAATTTCGCCCGTTTCTTCATTTAGGCCATATTGAATTGCGTTGTACGTTTTACCAGAAAAGTTAACGTGTGAACCATGCGTTAAGTGGCCACCATGAGCTAAGCTCATACCTAGTACGGTGTCATGTGGCTGAAGAAGCGCTTGGAAAACAGCCGCATTAGCTTGTGAACCAGCGTGCGGTTGTACGTTTGCGTAGTCTGTGCCGAATAACTCGTTTGCACGGTCAATTGCTAATTGTTCAACAACGTCAACGTGCTCACAACCGCCATAGTAACGTTTGCCTGGATAACCTTCAGCATATTTGTTTGTAAGCTGAGAACCCTGTGCTTCTAGCACGCGTGGGCTACAGTAGTTTTCAGACGCGATCAGTTCGATGTGCTCTTCTTGACGAGCCGTCTCTTTAGTGATGGCTGCAAATAACTCTGGATCGAAATCCGAAATATTCATGCTACGTTCTAACATGGGGTCTCCTAAGGCAACGTGTATGGTGTTTTTTTGAAGGCTATATTGTACGCTGAAAACGCACATTTGCCTATCGTGTAAAGATGAACATATTTAAACAGGGATTGAATTTATTTCACAGTGTTTTAATAATGATATTTTTTTATTGATACATAACGAAAATTTATGAATTTAAAATATTACATAGGTTTTTAAAATGTCATTTGCATAAAAAATAGCACACAGGCATTGCTTTTTACTATTTTCAAACTACCCTAATAGTCTTAATAAATATCAAGGATGGTATAAAATCTCATGTTAGCAAAACCTCTTTACGAAGCCGCCCCCTATGGCTACTTTATCCTCGGCATCAGTTGCATCACATTAGCGAATAATGTGGTGCCTACAGTCATTGGTATCGTACTCTTTTTACTGGGTGCAAATATTTGGCGAATGCGCTCAAATGCAAGACGCACAGATCATTCGAGTCAACGAGTAAATCAAAGAAAGCTCTATTATTACTATGAATTTAAACCATTTATTGTTTTTATTGCGGCATATACCTTGATCCAATGGACACAAAATGAACTTGTTTCAGTGATTGGCGTGTTACTGTGTATTACCGCTGTGGTGATTCTTGTGATGCGGATTTTAAACCGGCATAGTCATTCAATATTGCATTAAAAAAGAGCGGCTTAGCCGCTCTTTTTTATGGTTTTTTACGCCAGTTTTTTTAACAGCTCAGTACGCAAAAGCTGGTAATCACACACAATATCTTCTGCAAGACATTGCTTTGCTAACGCATCTGCTAAAGGCTTTGGCATCGGTAACTCAATCTCGAGTATTTCTTCCACGCTTTCTTTAAATTTAGCGGGGTGTGCCGTCGCTAAAAAGATACCCGCACTGCCCGGTGCAATGTTTTCTTTTAAGCCTTGGTATGCAATCGCAGTATGAGGCTCTGCAACATACCCTGTTTGATGAATTTTTTTCATCACCTCTTTGGTTGTCTCTTCATCGACACAGCTTGAATAAAAGTCATCATAACTAAACCATGCATTATCTAACATGTGCTGAACACGCGGCCAATTGTTTGGTTTACTCACATCCATCGCGTTCGATAACGATTCAATCGTTGCGTTAGGAGCCCACTCTTTATTTTGCAAGAAACGAGGCACCGTATCGTTTTGGTTGGTTGTTGCACTAAGTTTTGCCACTGGCATCCCTAGTACAGCGCCAATCATCGCAGCACACACGTTACCAAAGTTTCCACTTGGTACAGAGATATGCGCTTTAGCACGTTGCGCTTTTGGCAATTGTGCTATTGCTTCAAAGTAGTAACACACCTGTGCAACTAAACGGCTGATGTTGATTGAATTCGCTGAGTTTAACCCTAGCTTTTCTTTTACTTCATCATCGAGAAACGCTTGTTTTACCATGCTTTGGCAATCATCAAAGCTGCCATCAACCGCATAGCAATGAATGTTGTTGCCTAACGTAGTGAATAGTTTTTGCTGTGCTAGCGAAATTTTGCCTTTCGGATATAGAATAACCACATCAATATTCGGTTTGTTGTAAAAGGCATGCGCAACCGCAGCACCTGTGTCACCCGACGTTGCGGTTAGAATGGTAACTTTTTCTCCTTGGCTAAATTGTGCAAGACACTCTGCCATGAAACGCCCACCAAAATCTTTAAACGCTAATGTTGGCCCGTGAAAAAGCTCTAAACAGTAAATATCCTTTTCGACTTCAACAAGTTTTACATCAAAGTTAAACGCATTTTGTACCATCTCAGCAACGGTGTCTGCGGGTAATTCATCCCCAATCAAATGGGATAAGATTTTGCTACTGCGAGTAACAAAGTCCAAATCTAATAAAGCATCAATATCAGCAATAGGCGCCAAGCTATCTGGAAAGAAAACGCCTTGGTTACGACCCAAACCCGTTTTTACAGCTTCAATAAACGACACCTGTTGTGTTGCATCTTTTAAATTATGTAATTGCATTGTAGTTCCTTAAATTCTTTATAGCTGTCGTGTGCCAAGCTGATCAAGCTGGCAAATATGGCAAAAACCATGTTCATTAATGTAATTATCATTAAGCCACGCTGCGCATTGCTTAGCGGCTTCTAGACTTTTACACACTGTAAAAAGAGTCGGTCCAGCACCCGAAATACTCACAATCTCAGCGCCAAGTTCTGGTAAAGCATGCTTCGCCTCGCTAAACCCGTTTATAAGTGGCGCTCGGTGTGGCTCAGCAATTTCATCACGCATAATTGATAAGGCATCATCAAAACGCCCCGTCAGTAACAAGCTACTAAATGCAGACAATCTTTGTGCGAACTCGACACTGTCATGCATTGATAGTTGCGTGGGTAAAACCGAGCGAGCTTTTGCCGTATTAAGAGAAAAGCCAGGAAAAGCTGCCACGTAATACCAGCGCTCATCAACCGGTAACGCAATGGATTTATTGGGAATAAGATCGCCTGTTAACTGTAAACCACCTAGGTAACATGGCGTGATGTTATCGTAATGACGACCACCACTCACAATCGCCTCAAAATCAGCCATAAGTTCAATCAACTGCTCTTGCGATAAGTCAGTTTTAGCAAACTGATCAAGCGCAGCAAATGTGGCAACCACCGAGCATGCACTTGAACCAAGCCCAGAACCGATTGGTAAGTTCTTTTTAAGCTCTAGTTTCACGGTGGGCATGGCCGGTGCAACATGCGCTTTAAAATGAATAAGGCACTGATAGGAAAGATTTTCTTCTGCGTTAGCTGGTAACTTACTTGCATACTCTCCTGAGCACACAAATGTGTCTTGCTCAGCTGCAGATACCTCAACCACATCACCAAGTAGGCTGCCATCAATAGGTGCCAATGCGGCACCTAAAGCATCAAATCCAACCGCAAAGTTACCGATAGAAGCCGGTGCGTAAATACGGATCATAACCTTCTCCTAGCGTGATAATGTTTTTAAGATATCAGCAAATACACCTGCGGCAGTCACTTCTGCACCCGCACCATAGCCACGGATAACAAACGGACGAGGCTGATAATATTGGCTAAGAATCGCCAGTGCATTTTCACCATCACGAATATCATAAAGTGCATGCTTACTATCAACCGCTTCAATACCTACTTTGCAGTGACCATTTTCAATAATGCCAACATAACGCAGCACTTTACCTTCGCTTGCTGCACTTTGGATACGGTCATTAAAAGCAGCATCAAGACTGGGCAGCTTTTCCATAAACTCAGCAACCGAATCTCCCTCTGCAAACCCTGTTGGTAATACAGATTCAACTTCAATATCGCTTAACTCAAGTTCAAGTCCAGACTCACGCGCAATGATCAGCAGCTTTCTAGCAACATCGGTCCCCGATAAGTCATCACGTGGGTCTGGCTCAGTGAAGCCACTTTCTTTTGCCTTTACAGTTGCTTCGCTCAACGAGAGGCCATCTTGCAAAGCACCAAACATGTACGACAACGAGCCTGATAATATGCCGCTGAACTTAATAAGTTCATCACCCGCGCCAAATAATGACTTTAAATTATCAAGGACTGGTAAACCTGCCCCTACGTTGGTTTCGTATAAAAACTTACGGTTATTCTTTTGTGTCGCAGAAATCAAATCTTGATAGTACGCAAATGAGCTGGTATTTGCTTTTTTATTCGCAGCCACAACATGGAAACCAGCATTTAAGAAATCAACATACTGCGCGGCGAGTTTATCGGCTGAGCTACAATCAACAATAACAGGGTTGATTAAATGGTTTTGTTTCACAAATTGCTCAACGAGTTTTAAGTCAAAACCTTGCTCCGATATCGCTAATTTTTCTTGCCAATCACTAAAGGCAATACCGTCACTGTCGAGGTAGAGTTGTTTTGAGTTAGCAACACCGTACAAATTAAGCTTAATATTGCGCTTTTCAAGCCATGCTTGCTGGCGCTCAAGTTGCTGGATAAGCTCTTGGCCAACTAAACCACAGCCTAATAAGAACATATCGATTGATGGAATATGTGTAAAAAAGTTCTCGTGGCACACTTTCACAGCATCATTGCACAGCTCACCATCAATAACCGCAGAAATAGCACTCTCTGTTGAATCTTGGGCAATCGCCACAATGTTGACTTGCGCTTGCGCTAATGAAGCAAAGAATTTTGCTGCAAGACCCTTGTGCGCTCGCATATTGTCGCCCACTAGAGTAACAATCGCTAAATTACGTTGTACTTGAACGGGTTCAATAAGCCCAGCTTGCGACTCAAGTTCGAAAGCCGTTTGCAACGCTTCTAAAGCCAGCGCTAAATCACTTTCGTGAACACAAAAACTGATACTAAATTCACACGACGATTGTGTAATTAACACAATCGATACATTGTCATGAGCAAGGGCATTAAACACCTTTGATGCCATACCCACTTTACCTTTCATGCCGGGACCTGAGACCGTTAGCATTGCAAGGTTTTGTAAGCTTGATAACGCTTTAACCGGTTCTGATGATACGCTATCGTTACTGATCACAGAGCCTTCAGCGCGAGGGTTATGAGTATTTTTGATCTCGCAAGGTACGCCAGCTTTAGCACATGGCAAAATTGTTTTTGGGTGTAACACCTTGGCACCAAAGTAAGAAAGTTCCATCGCTTCTTTATAAGACAGCGAATCTACTTTAGAGGCTTTTTTGATATAACGCGGGTCCGCATTGTAAACACCGTCAACATCGGTCCAAATTTGACAAACATCGGCTTCTAAGCAGGCTGCAGCAATTGCTGCTGAATAATCAGAGCCATTACGGCCAAGTGTTGTAAGCTCGCCTTGCTCATTAGCCGCAGTAAAACCAGGCATGATGTAAATGGTACTTGGTGCTGCTTTTAATGCTTCACGAAAACGCAACTTACTCGCGGCTAAGTCTGCTTCTGCATCAATATATCCACCAACAGAAGCAATACAGTCAGTTGCTTCAAGGTAGTGCGCATTACTCTCTTTTAACATACGCTGCATGAGCGCTACACTCACTCGCTCACCAAAGCTAATAACATAAGCTTTAACTTGGTCTGGGCAGCACGTTAATAATGCAACACCATCCAATTTATTTTTTAGGTCATTTAAATTAGGCCAATTATCAACTGCGCCAAACTCTGCTTCTACATCCGCCTTTAACTGCTCACAACGATTAACCAGTGCATGCCATAACTCACTATAATCACGCCCCTGCTCTGCTGCACTCGCTAGCGCAACGAGTGAATCAGTCATGCCGCCCGGTGCAGAAAGCACTAATAGCATTTCATCTTTAAGTTCTTGTTTGACTAACTGAGCTACCTGTTGCAAACATGCGAAGTCAGCCAAGGACGACCCGCCAAATTTTAATACTCGCATTATTTATGTTTCCTCATCCCATAAACGAAAAAAGGCCTGTGTTCTAGTGAACACAGGCCTTTAATTTTGTTGCACCGACCTATGCCACTATCCCGTAAGGATGATGGTTGTAATAATAATGGTCGTTGCGTGATTAAATGTTTTCATAGCCCCTAGACTGCCTTAAAAACAGCCAGTCTGTCAACCCTTAATAAAAAGATAAATTATGCAATTAGGTTATATAAAGACTTAATGAATACCAAATTTATGCAAAGTTGTTTTTAAGCGGACAAGTTCTATCGGCTTATCAATAAAATCAATGGCACCAAGTTTTGCGACTCGTTGCTTCATTTCTGTTTGAATATCCGCCGAAATAACCAACACAAAACACTCTATTTTTTCGGCTTTAATCGTTTCAAGTACAGCAACACCATCAACTTCTGGCATGGTTAAGTCGAGGCAAAGCAAATCAAAGTTTTGCTGCCGCAATAAAGCAAGTGCCTCACGGCCGTTACTGGCTTGTTTAATGTCGGCACTGATGCAGTCACCTAAACAGCGTACGACCTGTTTTCGGGCAACGTTTGAATCATCACAGACAAGCACTGAAAAATTAGAATTACTCATGAAATATACATCTTCGCTGTTGCAAACACAGCGTTAATAGAGGATAAATTAAAGATGACTAATTTTATATCACACTTTTTAAAAGGCAGTAAGGTCAAGTTTTTTCATGATTTAGTTACAATCTGTAAATGATCCCGTAAAAAAGGATATATTTATTTATTTTTAATCATTTATTAGCTAACTTTAGATTTAGCTGAATGTATTACAAATCTCACCAAGGAGCTATGGATAATCCATGCTACAAAAAAGCCTGTCAAAAAAATTATTAACCAGTGTGCTCTCGGTTTATTTTTTATTAACGTTTGTCGTTACGTGTGGGCAGGTTATTGCTGAGTACGTTAATACCAAAGATTACATTCGCGATGAATTAACCACGTTGCAAAAAACATTCAGTCGCAGCCTCACACGCGCCATTTGGGAGCTGAACACTAAGCAAACGATCACCACTGCTGAGGGGTTACTTGCGATCCCTATGATTGAAGGCATTATTGTGCGAGATGACAGTGGTGAAGTGTTATCACAATTAGGGCGCTCTTTAGACATACATGAGTTATACAGTCAGCAGCTAGTGCAAGAAGAGGCGATTATTGAAGACACCCCGTCAGGTTTATTTGGTTACACTTTCCCGCTGATTTTTGAGTTTTCAGGCAGAGCCACCCAAGTGGGTGATGTCACCCTATTTTCAAGCAGAGACGTCGTATTTAGCCGTATTATGATCTCGATTTATTTCTTAATCGGTAATGCGATGATCAAAACAACATTTTTGATCATCCTATTCTTAATTGCCTTTAGAAAACAGTTAACAGAACCCTTAGCCCAGCTCACAGAACAAATAGAAGATCTTGAACTCAATGATTTAGAAGGTCGCCATATCGACATTCAAACCAGTGAGCATAACGAATTAAAAGTGATGGAAGAGTCATTTAATCGCCTGATTGATAAAGTGGTACTGTACCGAGAAGAGCTTGAACATACACAAAAAGAATTACTGATAAGCAACGAAAAACTGGATCAACAAAACCTGCAATTAGAGCAGGAAGTCGCTCGTAAGACATCAAACTTGAGCCAAGCAATGATGGACTTACAGCAACAAAAATACGAGCTAGAAAAACAAAAGTTCACCTTAACTGAAGAAATCGATTTACGTAAACAAACCGAACAAGAGCTCATAACAAAGCAAACTGAACTACAGCGTTACCTTGATGAACTGAACATGGCCCAAGAGCGGTTAGTAGGCTCAGAGAAAATGGCCGCATTAGGCGGGCTTGTTGCCGGTATTACTCATGATGTAAACACCCCGATTGGTATTGGTGTTACAGCGACCTCTTTTTTACAAGAGCGCCTGAATCAAATTGAAGCAGCCTATAAAGACAAAACCCTTTCGCCGAAAGCATTAGAAGAGTTTATAAACGACGCAAAACAAAGCACCAGCTTATTAACCAGTAATTTAGACCGTGCTTCTGAGCTGGTCGCCAGCTTCAAACAAATCGCGGTAGACCAAGCCAGTGAAGCGGTGCGTACAATTAATTTTAAAGAGTATTTAGGCGAGGTGATCCGCTCGTTACACCCTAAACTTAAAAAAACATCGCACCATATAAACCTAGATTGCCCTGAAGACTTAACACTCAATTTACCTGCGGGGGCAATTAGTCAAATTTTCACGAACTTAATCATGAATTCACTCATTCACGGTTTCGAAGGCATAGAAAGCGGCATCATAGAGATTGTTATAAAAGAAGAAGACGATGAGGTTATCATCGACTTTAAAGATAACGGTAATGGTGTAACTCAAGAGCAGTTAGAAAAGCTATTTGACCCATTTTTTACTACCAAGCGCGACCAAGGCGGCAGCGGTTTAGGCACACACATTACTTTTAACTTAGTAAAACAAACGCTCAGTGGCGATATAGAAGTAACAAGCGAGCCTGGACAAGGGTTGCATTACCACATTAGTTTCCCTAAAAACATGCCAAAGCCACTTTCAATGTTTAATACATAAACAAAACCCCCTGATGCCGAAATCATTCATTTCGGCATCACTTTTTTATTGCTATGATTGGGCAAATTTAATGAAAGGATTAGCCTAAATATGTGGTTTAGTAACCTTATCTGTTACCGTTTTAAACAAGACGTATCATACAACCAAGAAGACTTCGATAAAGCCCTAGAACAAGACCTGTTTCGCTCATGTGGTGGTCAAGAGTTATCAACGTTTGGTTGGACCAAAGCCTTTGGTAAACATGGTCAAACCCTATCGCACTTTTCTCAAGATAGCATTTTAGTGTGCGCAAAACGTGAAGAAAAAGTATTACCCGCTGCGGTTATTAACGAACTGGTTGCTGAAAAAGTAGAGCAGATTGAAGCGGAAGAAAACCGCCCAGTTAAGAAAAAAGAAAAAGACGAACTAAAAGAAAATATTCTGCATACCCTACTTCCTCAAGCATTCAAAAAGTCGAGCTTACAGTTTGCATTTATTGACCAAAAGAATGGCTGGGTGGTTGTTAACAGTGGTAGTTTTAACAAAGCCGAAGAACTTCTTGCCTTGTTACGTAAATCGTTAGGGTCGTTACCTGTAGTGCCCGCATTTGCAAACTATGATCTGGATGTGTTTCTAACCGATTGGCTAACACAATTTAATGCGCCTGAGGGGTTCGCTATTGGCAACGATGCAGAACTTGAAGAAGCAGACGATAGTGGCGCACAGGTTAAACTTAAAGGCCATGATTTATCGTGTGATGAAGTGAAATCGCATCTAGAAAATGGCAAGCGCGTGACTAAGCTTGCACTTGATTGGCAAGAGCGAGTTAAGTTCATGCTGCAAAACGATGGGTCAATAAAACGACTAAGCTACTCAGAAACACTTAAAGAAGAAAACGCCGATATCCCTAAAGAAGATATGGCCGTAAAATTAGATGCAGACTTCATTTTAGCATCTGAAGAAATTAAGCAATTACTTGAAGAACTAACTCAAGGATTAGGAGATGCAAGCGATTTATAATCAGCTTGTTGACACTAAAAGCGCAGATTAGTCGTAATCTGCGCTTTTTAATGCGTTATTCAGTAAACACCGCTTTTACATCATTTAACATGTCGTGATATTCATCTGAATTAAACATATCAAGTGACGAAATAACACCTTTATCTAAATAGGTCTGTAATGCTGAAGACTTATCTGATACTTGCAGGATGCCCTCTAAGATCGCGCCTATGCGAATAAAGTCAACATAGCAAATATGCTCAGGACGATAGTTAGGGTTTGCCCAGCTCTCAGCAACTTCAACAAATTCATCAGTGAAGCCCCACGCTCGCATAATCGCTCCCCCTACTTTGCCTCCCAATTTTTGAATTGCATGCGCAAGAAAGCTGGGGTTCGCAAATACTTCGGGGTGTTTTTCGGCTTCCGTTAAAATGGGTAACACGCCAATGTTATACACTAAAGCCGCTAGCGTAATGGTGTCGCGATTTAATGACGTCTTCTTATTATCGCGTAGGAAAAAATCCATTAAGGTAATTGAGTGGCAAGCCACCTTCAGCGTTTTTTGCCACGCTTTGTCCATGTAGCCTTTAATCAACTCATTGTGCGATACAAACAGTTGCTCCATTGCCATGGCCGTTGCAATGTTTTTAATTTGCCGTAAACCTATCCGCGTTACAGCTTGGTGTAGGTTTGTCACCTTAACCGAGCGCCCCATAAAGGCACTGTTCGCCACCTTAATCATGCGGGCAGAAAGCGCGGGGTCGTGTGAAATCACATCGGCCATTTGCATCAAATTGACATTAGGATTGTCTGCAGCTTGTCTGACTTTTACAGCCACTTCAGGTAAAGTAGGCAACACTAGGGTGTCATTATTAATTCGGTCGACCAAAATGGTCAGTAGTGCATTTTCTGTTGACATATCTTTGCCATCCTCTTGAATTAGCTTGCTTTTATAAAACCAAACTAATGACTGACATTGTTAGATTAATTATTGTTTTAGTATTGTCTAAGTTAGCGCTAAAGTTAAGAAATTCACAGTAATAATCTACTTTTATATTTTAAGACACCGATTTAATTGCTTAAAATCACATACTGCGCAGTAAACTTGCCATTTATATGTTAGGTTTGCTTTAATGCTTACACATTTATTCTCAAAGCAACGACTCTCTCTTTTTAACGGGCAAAAAAATGACATTAAATAAAATTAGCCACGCACTTATCTTATCTGGTGCAGTTTTTCTAGGTGCATGTTCTGACCAACAAGCGACCCCTTCTCAAACAAAGCCTGCTGCAGAGCAAACGACTCAAAATACTGAAGAAAATAATCCGCAACTAATCAATGCAGACAGAAACCGCTTAGATATCTATACAGACTTTACATTAACCTCAGACTTGAGCCACTTAAGCGATAACCAAAAGCAAATGGTTGGCAAACTTATTGACGCATCAAAAATCATGGATGCATTATTTTGGCGTCAAGCATTTGGTGAAAACAAAGAAGCATTTTTGGCAAAAATTAATGACGAAAAAGTGCAAAAATTTGCAGATATCAACTACGGCCCATGGGACCGTTTAAACGGCGATCAGGTGTTCTTATCTGGCTATGAAGAAAAACCACTTGGCGCAGAGTTTTACCCAAGCGATATCACTAAAGAAGAATTAAACAACGCAACAGTTGAAGATAAAACAGGCCTTTATTCAGTTATTAAACGTGATGAAAATGGCAAACTATACAGCGTGGCTTACTCAGTAGAATACGCACAGGAACTAGAAAAAGCGGCAAACTTACTCCGTGAAGCAAGTAAACTCGCCGATGACAAAGAATTTGCAAACTACTTAAGCATGCGTGCTGATGCACTTGTTAGTGATAACTTCCAACCCTCTGACTTCGCATGGATGGACATGAAAAACAACCCAATTGATGTTGTTATTGGTCCAATCGAAACCTACGAAGATCAACTCTTTGGTTACCGTGCCGCTTACGAGTCTTACGTGTTAATTAAAGACCTTGCGTGGAGTGAGCGTTTAGCTAAGTTTGCAGCTTTCTTACCAGAGCTACAAAAAGGCTTACCCGTAGACGATAAGTACAAGCAAGAAGTACCGGGTTCAGACGCTGACCTTAATGCATATGATGTTGTTTACTATGCGGGCCACTCAAATGCCGGCAGCAAAACAATTGCTATTAACTTGCCTAATGATGAGCAAGTACAGCTTGAAAAAGGCACCCGCCGTTTACAGCTTAAAAACGCGATGCGCGCTAAATTCGACAAAATCTTAGTGCCAATTTCAGAACAATTAATTGTGCCTGAGCAGCGTAAACACATCACCTTTGATGCGTTTTTTGCAAACACCATGTTCCACGAAGTCGCACATGGCTTAGGAATTAAAAACACCATCACCAACAAAGGGACTGTGCGTCAATCACTGCAAGAGCATGCCAGCGCGCTTGAAGAAGGTAAAGCAGATATCCTTGGTCTTTACATGGTTGAGCAGTTACTTAAAAAAGGTGAAATCACTGACGGTACGCTAGAAGATTACTACATCACCTTTATGGCTGGTATATTCCGCTCAGTGCGTTTTGGTGCATCAAGTGCACATGGTAAAGCAAACATGATCCGTTTTAACTTTTTTGCCGAAGAAGGTGCATTTTCTAAAAATGCAGATGGCTTATACAGCGTAAATATGGAAAAAATGAGCTTAGCGATGGCAAAACTATCGCGCCTTATCTTAACGATTCAAGGTGACGGCGATTATCAAAAAGTCGACCAATTAATCGCGACTCATGGTGAAATTAAAGCCGAGCTTGCTAAAGATTTAGAAAAGCTAAGCCAAGCAAACATCCCTGTTGATGTGACCTTTAAACAAGGTAAAGAGGTATTAGGTTTAAACTAAACGCACTCTCATCTGAGTAATAACGAGTTTAAACAAAAACGCTGCTTTCGAGCAGCGTTTTTTTATGCTTAAACAACAGTCATTAATGCGCCACAAAGCTCAGCCCATATTTATTGTTTAGTTTTACGATTTCCCCATTTAGCAACATTTTTTGAAACTCAGCATTAAACTCATCAATAAATTGCGCTAAATCTCGCTGCTTAGTAAAACCAAAATAACCTTGATTAACCGTTAAAATAGGAGAAAGTATGATCACCTTATCGGCAATACCCAAACTTTCTATCACCGGCCTTGCTGCGCGGGGGTGAGTAAGAATTAAATCAACCCTGTCATACATTAATTGTAAAAAACTTGCCCGCACATTGGCGACTTCTGATAACAGTAAACTCGATTCATGGCGCTTAAATTCAACCCCATAATCCCAGCCACGAATAACCCCTATTGCATCTTTTTTTAAACTGGCGAAGTTTCCTCGCCAAGTAACTTCATTATTCGGTTTGGTATAAAAAACAATTGGATCTTCATAAAAGGGTAATGCACTAAAGAGCATGTATTGGTTACGCTGAAACGATTTATAAGGGCCAATAATGGCATCGGCATCACCTTGCTCAACCATTTTTAAAGCCCGTTTAAGCGGCATAATATCAATCACAATAGTATGCCCCAATCGCTTGCCTATTTCATAAACGATGTCAGCCCCGAGTCCTGTTGGAGAACCGTGCTGATCCTGTTCTAAAATGGCAGGAAAATGACTTCCTACAAAATAATAACTTTTTGCCACACTCTCAAAGGCACTCAAAGATAACATCGTCACAAAAAAACAACGTGTTATTATTGCCGCGCTAACGTGCCACTTTTTCATATTTGCTGGACTATATTTTCGATATTCACCGTTTAAAAATACGCTTTAAGCGAAGTAATCTGCTCATCAGAATACGGAACCGCCGGTAACTTACCCCACACAGGTGCAGGCCAAGCAGCATCTGTTTTAAAGCGTGCGATATGATGAATATGCAGTTGTGGCACCATATTTCCCAAAGCAGCCACATTGAGCTTGTCTGGATTAAAAACCTGCTGTAATAATTTACTTAGTTTGGCCGACTCGCGTAAAAGTGTCACTTGCTGCGCTTCACAAAGGTCGATAATTTCTTTTAAACCTGCTTCTCTCGGGACTAAAATAAACCACGGATATTGGCTGTCATTCATTAGCAATACTTTACACAGTGGCCAATCTGCTAATTCAATACAATCACGCTGTAATTCAGGTGCCAAGGAAAATGGCATATCAGCATTTTTCATCAATAAGTCCTTAAATCTAAGTTGTACCCCTGCTACTTTATAGCATTTAGTTGCAGTTGCCTAAGCTTACCATTAACATCGTGGCAGTTTTTATTCGAGCGAAGGTACCCCTGTGCTAAAAAAAATTAAATCTCTCTCACTTGCCTTACCAATAGTGGCAACAGCACTGAGTGTGAATGCTGAACCACTATCACTAGAGCGTATTTTTGACGATCCTAGTTTAGCAGGTAAAGCACCTGTACAACTTAAATTCTCACCCGATGGTAGCCGCGTTACCTACTTACAAGGTAAAACCGACGACTACAACCGTTATGACTTGTGGGAATACAATTTAAAAGATAACAAAAACCGCTTATTAGTTGACTCTGCGGCACTATTCTCAGGCCCAGAAAACCTATCAGATGAAGAAAAAGCACGACGTGAGCGTCAGCGTATCTTTGGTAAAGGGATTTTAGAGTATAAATGGTCAAAAGATGGTAAAGCACTGCTTTTCCCACTGAATGGCGACCTTTATTACTACGAACTTGCCTCAGCTAAAAGCCGCAAACTGACCGATACCGAAGCATTCGAAACCGATGCACGTTTTTCACCGAAAGGTCATTTTGTATCGTTTATTCGCGAGCAAAACCTTTACGCACTGAACTTAAAAACGGGTCAAGAAATCCAGTTAAGTAAAGACGGCGGTGGCGTTATTAAAAACGGCATGGCTGAATTCGTGGCTCAAGAAGAAATGGGCCGCATGACGGGCTACTGGTGGTCAGGTGATGAAACAAAAATTGCCTACACGCGTGTCGATGAAAGCCCTGTAAAAGAAGCGATTCGAAACGAAATTTACGCTGATGAAGTAAAGCTTTTCAACCAGCGTTACCCGTTCACGGGTACAGACAACGTTAAAATTAAACTCGGTGTTGTTAGCATTAACAACCAACAAACTGATTGGGTTGATTTAGGCGAAGACGAAGATATCTACATTGCTCGCGCCAACTGGTTAAAAGATAACAAAACGCTATCTTATCAATGGCAAGACCGCTCACAGCAAACGTTAGAGCTGCGTTTTTACAACAGTGAAACGAAAAAGCAAAAGGTCGCCCTAACAGAAAAAAGCGATACATGGATTAACTTACACTTTGATCTACAGTTCCTAAACGATAAAAAACACTTCGTGTGGGCCTCTGAACGTGACGGCTTTAAACACCTTTATTTGTACCGCACAAATGGCGAGATGATCCGCCAAATCACGCAAGGTGACTGGGTGGTTGATAGCTTAAAAGGAATCGATGAGAAAAAAGGCATTGTGTATTTTGCAGCGCGTAAAGACACCGCTCTTGAAAGCCATTTATACAGTGCACCGTTATTCAAAAAAGGGGATATTAAGCGCATAACAGAGCTTGGTGCTTATCATAATGTGGTTATCGCCAAAGATAATAAAACCTTTATCGACAACAGCTCATCGGTTAATAAACCAGGTTCAGCCGCACTTCGTAAAATTAACGGCGAGTTTATTACCTGGCTTGAAGAAAACAAACTCGATAAGTCGCATCCACTTACACCGTACTTAGACGATTTAATCACTCCTGAATACGGTACATTAACAGCTGAAGACGGCCAAATAATGCATTACCGTTTATTCAAGCCGACTAACTATCAAGATGGTAAAAAGCACCCTGTTATTGTAAACGTATACGGCGGCCCACATGCCCAACGAGTGACAAATAGCTGGCGCAGCAAAAACTTGTATTTCCAATACATGGCACAGCAAGGCTACGTTATTTTTCAACTCGATAACCGTGGTTCTTACAACCGTGGTAAAAAGTTTGAAGACGTTATCTATAAACACTTAGGGGTTGCTGAAGTCGCTGACCAAATTAAAGGGGTTGAGTTCTTACGCACTCTTGATTACGTTGATCCTGAGCGCATAGGTATTTACGGTCACAGTTACGGTGGCTATATGGCACTAATGACCATGTTTAAAGCCGGTGATTATTTCAAAGCGGGTGTATCGGGCGCGCCAGTAACCGACTGGGCACTTTACGACACACACTACACAGAACGCTACGTAGGCCACCCTGCAACAAATGCAAAAGGCTACGAAGCAAGTGCCGTTTTCCCTTATGCTGAAGGCTTAAAAGGACCGCTAATGATTTACCACGGCATGGCTGATGACAACGTGTTATTTACTCACGCCACGAAGTTATTTAAGCAACTGCAAGATCAAGAAAAGCAGTTTGAGATGATGACGTACCCAGGTTCTAAGCACAGTTTACGTGGTAAGAGTGTGCAAACACACTTGCACCAAACTATCACAAGCTTTTTCAACCGTCACTTTAACGTACAATAGTTGACTTTAAATTCGGTAACTTAGACTAAAGGCTGATTGTCCAATCAGCCTTTTTTTTGTCTCAATGTATTCCATCCACAACTAGATTTAATACCTGTTTTAACTACACTTAACATATTGCTTTTAGACAAGCATGACCAAGGAATACACATGAACTACTTACGCCGTTTTACAATCTTACAACGCCTTGCCATGTTGGTTAGTGTAGTGGTGGTTGGATTGATCTTTTTAAGTATCTCAAGCTTAATGAAGCAATATGATTCTTTAGAACAAGAACAATACACCAAAACTCAAAACCTAGTGGAGTCAGCTCACAGCATTATTGAACACAATTATGCTTTATTCCAACAAGGTAAACTCAGTGAACAGCAAGCAAAACAAGCTGCGCTGGATACTATCGCTGCACTTCGCTATGACAAAAGCAATTACTTTTGGATAAACGACTATCAACCTGCGATGGTTATGCACCCATTCAAACCAGAGCTTGAAGGTAAATCACTTGCCAACAATAAAGACCCCGACGGGGTACACCTGTTTGTTGACATGGTGAACGTGGTTAAACGACAAGGCGAAGGGTTTGTTCCATACAAATGGCCTAAGCCTGGAAAGGATCAACCCGTTGATAAAATTGCCTATGTTAAGGGTTTCACACCATGGCAATGGATTATTGGTTCGGGTGTCTACATTGACACCATTGAAGATGCATTTGCTTCACTACGAAATCACGTCATTATCACTGCGGTGGTTATTTTTGGTCTGTTAATTGCGCTCAGTTATTTAATTGCAAATAGTATATTACGACCAACTCAATTGGCTGCTGATATGATGAAAGACATTTCGCAAGGTGAAGGTGATTTAACCCAACAACTTGATGAAAACGGCAATGATGAGGTCTCTCGGCTATCGCGTTACTTCAACCTATACACTGCAAAAATGCGAGAGTCACTCAAGCAAGTCGCGCAAAATGCTCAACAGGTCAATCAGTACGCCCACAATGTGGATGATGCCACTAAAACCAATCATTCTTTTATTGAACTGCAAAACGACAGCTCAACACAAGTTGCCACCGCAATGGAAGAAATGACTCATCAAATTCATGATGTTAGCCAAAATGCAGATCAAGCTGAGCATGCCGCAAACGACGCGGCGCAAAATGCTTCAACCGGTAAACAGGTGCTCAACAAAACCATTACCGCTATTGAAACTCTGTCGCATAATATTGAGCAGGTTAGTAAGGTAACCACTGACCTTGCAGCAGAGAGTAACAATATAGGCTCTGTACTGGATGTTATTCGCAGCATAGCAGAGCAAACAAACTTACTTGCGCTTAATGCCGCGATTGAAGCGGCTCGCGCGGGAGAGCAAGGGCGCGGCTTTGCTGTCGTAGCCGATGAAGTGCGTACACTGGCTAGCCGTACCGGTAAAAGTACTGATGAAATTCAGGCCATGATCAGTAAGTTACAAGCAGGCGCTAAAGCTGCGGTTGATGCGGTATCTGCCAGTCAACAACTGTCGAGCGAAACCGTCTTACAAGCAGGTGAAGCAAGCAGCTCACTCAGTGAAATTGAGCGTTTGGTCACAATTATTAAAGATATGAATAGCCAAATAGCCCGCGCCACAGAACAACAAACGAGTGCAGCAGATGAAGTTAACTTACGTATCAATGAGTTGTCACAATCAACCGAACAGTCACTATCTAATACCCAAGGGCTATCAGATGCCAGTGAAAGCTTAAAGCAAAGCTCACAAGCACTGAGCGATGTGGTAAATCGCTTTAGACTTGATTAATACCATTCCGCTTAATTAAGTGGTCTATTTTGAGGCAATAAAACCGCGTTGATAACAAGGCAAAAATTTAGTTATTTAGTTGTGCTCGGCAATTGCTCCTGCATTGCTCTACCTCCTGCATCCATGCAGTCGTAAATCAGAAATTTTTAACGCAGGTAGCGACTGGTTTGATCACTCAAAATGATTAAGTATTTTTGCGGATTGGTATAAGCTAAATTTAACGAAAAAAAGCCCCGCTTCATTTTTGCGGGGCTTTTTTAATGCTTAAATATTACAAGCAATAACGTGCAAATAAACTGCTGACAGCTGCTGCGGTTGGCTTACCATGTTGCCAATCACCGCCTTCTACACCACTGCCCGCGATGTCCATATGAACATACGGTAATGGGTGTGCTGATTCAGTGCCATGCTTATCTAAACCACCTACAATCGCTAAGAATGCCATTGGGAACTGGTGGCCACGTGCAGTCACTGCTGAGGGTGCATTGTTACTCGAAAGTACATCATCGGCTAATGTACGAGGCTTAACAAAGTCGTAGTCTTCACGACGGCTGCGAGAGACCTCTGCGCCATCAGCCCATAAATCACCTAAATCAGCAATTTTACGTGAAACCTGCGCTTGACGAGCGGGTCCATTTTCAACATAAGCGCTGTAAGGACCCATCGCACGTGCTGCGTGACCTGTTAGCGTTGCAACAGTGAATAGCTCTGGATTTACTTCATTTAATGCGCGGTCTTTCATTTCACTGAGTAAATCACCCATTGCTAAACGCCCCTCTGCGTCGGTATTACCGATGCGTACACGAACGCCTTCACGGCACGTAATGATTTCGTCAGGCACGAAACAATCAGAACCAATTGAGTTTCGAACCACGGCTAAGTAAGCAATCACTTTGACACCTTTAGGTGCATAATCAGCCACTGACTTCATAAAACCAGCGACCGATGCTGCGCCACCTTTATCGCGGCTCATACCCGCCATAAAGCCACCCACTTTAAGGTCGGCACCACCAGTATCATAAACAAGCCCCTTACCAACGAACATTAACGTACGTTCAATGTCACCCTCAGGAACATATTCAAGCTTAACAACACGTGGATGATGACGCTCAACAGCGTATGATGCACGCGCTACAGTGCTCATCATTGGGTAATCTTTATCGATAGTGTCGATATCTGAAATCACATCAACAGACACTTTACTGCCCGCAAATAACTCAACACAATAATCGGCAAAACGTGGCGGTGCCATGCGCTCAGGCTCTGTACCGCATAAGTCACGCGCAGCATATTGGCCTGCGGCAATTGCATTCAATGCTTTAACCATGGCCTCATCAGCACCCACTAAGCTAATTTGACTGATTGGCTCAATCGCTTGGCCATGAAACTCACGCGCTTCAAGTGGCTGCCATAATGCTTGGCAAGCACCTAAAAAGGCAACTTCAAGTGCATGTTTGTAACGCGCATCGTGGTGTGCACTCGCAAGTAAAATAGCAGGCTTGGTGCTGCCCGAAGCTTTTGCTTCTAGCACGGCTAATTTAGCAGCATCAAAATAACGACGTACATCGTCATAATCGCGATTAAGCGGACCTGTAGGCGCTAAAATAACGCGCTTTGAGTCAATCACAAGTAATGTGACTTGCTTAGAGATACGTGCATCAACGGCTTGTTGAGCACTGATAGCGTGGCTTAAGCTTGCATCGGCTAAAGACGAAAAATTATCACCGATAATAATCAATGCATCGTGATCTGCATCAGCTAATTGAGAGGCGACAACTGCATGAGGGTATGCCATAAAAAAAGGTCCTGCTGTTAGAAACATAGGACCTTATTATCATTGATTTAACGCGCTATTGCCAGCCGTGCAAATGAGCGGCTGGCAAGCAAAGTTTACTGCTCTGACACAGATTGGTTGTCTTTGCGATGTTTCACAATGACAGACCATGCTTCTAGCATCACCAGCACACTGATCACCAGTACCAGTAAATCGAGCGTTACAAGTAACCAGTTGCCTTGTTGGTAATATTCACCTAGCTTAATCACACCGGCGAAGAATGCCATTACCAGTACAAAGCTCATCGGTATTAACGTGTACTTCGCTGGACGATTCGCTTTGATTAACATTACCGAAATAACCAGTAACGTTAAACTTGCAAGGATTTGGTTGGTAGAGCCAAACAGCGGCCAAATGATCATTCCGCCGCTGCCATCGGCACCACCCGCACCAAAGGCAAGTAGCAAGCAGCACAGTACAGCGACAAGCGTTGCGACAATCCCATTGCGAATAATACTGATATTATAAATATCACCCCACTCTTGAATAATGTAGCGTTGTAAACGAACGCCAGAGTCCATTGTCGTGCCTGCAAATAGCACCACCATTACCGCTAGTAAGGTCGACGCGACTTCTTGTGAAATACCCCAACCACTTTCGATTAAGTTTGCACCCCCATTGATAAAGGCACTCACGCTCCCCGCTCCTAAGTGGCTGTAAATTTCATGCCATTCTTCAGGTGATACAGCCAATGCGACACCACTTACCGCCACCAGCGTAATAAGTGCAAGCATGCCTTCACCCACAGCACCTAAATACCCAACAAAGCGACCGTCAGTTTCTTTGTTTAACTGTTTAGAGCTGGTACCCGATGACACGATTCCATGGAAACCCGATACCGCACCACAGGCTATGGTGACAAACAACAGCGGAATAATACTCGGCGTATCCACTGCCGTTTGTGTATTAAATGCAGGTGCGGTGATATCTGGCATTGAAATAAAGACCGCGCCATATAAAAGCACTAAACCAACCAGCAACTGCATACCATTAATAAAATCGCGAGGTTGTAATAACATCCACACAGGCAGTAAAGAAGCAATTGCAGCGTAGATGAACAAGATAATGATCCAGTTTGCGTTTGCACTTAAGCCAAACATCTCATCTGGCAACGCAATGGGCATACTACTGCCAAGATAAATGGTGTAATAAAGGATACCGACACCAATTAAACACAGAGGAATTAAAGAAACTTTACGGCGCAGTAACTGGCCTATAACAAGGGCCACAACAATGGCTGACCAAGCAGGAAAAACCGCATTTGGCTGGGATACAAAGGATTTAGCAATAACAACCCCAAACACCGCATTCACCATCAGTAGCACTAAAAATACCACAATCATAAATAATGCACGGGTACGCTTACCGATGACGCTTTCAGACAAAGCCCCCATCGACTTACCTTTGTTGCGAGCACTGGCCCAAAGAGCCCCCATATCATGGACGCCAGCAAAAAAGATTGTTCCAAATACGACCCATAACACGGCAGGCACCCAGCCCCAATAAACAGCAATAGCAGGACCGACTATCGGTGCCGCACCTGCTACAGACGTGAAATGGTGGCCCCACAACACGACCTTATTGGTGGGTACATAATCCACACCATCCTCAAGCTCATGAGCAGGTGTGACGAAGTTATCATCCATTTTAAAGATTTTTTCGGCGATGAATTTCGAATAAACAAACCATCCGAATAACATACCGACTATTCCGAGCAGCACGATCACGACCGATTGCATAGTCATCTCTCTTATGTAGTTATAATGTTGTCTAGAGGCCGTGAACACAAATGGTTCAACACCCCACACTGAACACTAACAAACTTTAAACAACCTAGGTGTTAACCTTTAGTCTAATATACTTAACTGAAAATGCTCGTGGGCTTCACTCTTTATTCCCACACCAATGCCCAAGAGTCTGACAGGTTTATTATTTCCGCGTTCATACGCTTTACTCATTAACTCTGTAAAAATGCTGTCATCTAACTGATGATGACTTTGGTCGGCACTGGTCACTGTGAAATTTGCGAACTTCACTTTAACTGATAATTTGTTGATTCTGTTACTCAGTTGCTGCCTTTCTAAACGGCGTACTAACTCTGTCATTAAACGGGGTAACTCAGATAAACACTCAGCTAAGCTATTTTTGTTGAATTCATAAGTGTGTTCCACACTCAGCGATTTACGTACGCGTTCCGTAGACACTTTACCTACGTATTCTCCTGCGCATTTTTGATAAAGCGAAACACCAAAGTTCCCCACGTGTTGCTGCATCCAATTAACCCCTTTTTCGCGAACATCAGCTCCCGTGTATAAGCCTTTAAGTTGCAATTTTTCAAGCGTCACCTTCCCTACACCTGGGATCTTGCCTAGCGGCAACTTGGCTAAAAAGCTATCCACTTGCTCAGGCAGTACCACGCACTGACCATTGGGTTTATTCTCATCACTGGCTATTTTGGCAATAAATTTAATCGGTGCGATACCCGCCGATGCAGTTAGGCCTGTTGTGGTAAAAATTTCTTGTCGAATTTGCTCAGCCATTAGAGTCGCACTGCCTCTGCATGCACTGCTTTGGGTAACATCTAAATAAGCTTCATCAAGCGATAAGGGTTCAATCAGGTCAGTGTATTTAGCGAAAATTTCACGGATTTGTTGAGAGACTTCTTTGTATACATGCATTCGTCCGGGCACAATGACTAAATCAGGACACAATTGTTTAGCATGGTAGTTAGACATAGCTGAACGAACGCCATATTGGCGCGCAATATAGTTGGCCGTAGAAAGCACACCACGGCGACTGTTCCCACCAATCGCAAGAGGTACACTGGCAAGTGCAGGATTGTCACGCATCTCTACTGCAGCAAAAAAGCAATCCATATCAATATGAATGAATTTTTTCATCAGGCATACAACAACTGTTCATTTATACAGTTATTATTATTTAATCTACCTGATAGTGCAAGCGAACATACTAAGAGGTTTGACGTGTTTGCTCGCGTGTTTTTTTGCGACTAAACAGCCGTGCTCCAAATAACCAAAAGGCGGCTTCGAGTAAAAGTCCCAAGAAAATTAGTACGATAAACCCAGACATTGTGCCCATACTGTAGCACAGTAGAGCCAGAGCCAGTAAGATGAATAATACTGCCCACTTTATCATTTTCGCTGTTAATTGCTGCATAACTAGGTCCTTCATGTGTGTTCGATTTACTCACACTTTACGTAAGCGTGAACTTATAAAGTTAGCACAATATACTTAGTTTTCTAATTTTCTTGAGCTAAAAGCAGCATGTTGCTAACCTAGCTTTTCTCACAATTAACCTGGATTTGCTATGCAATCGTTTATAGAACAACACCCTATCAGAACAAAAATTAATGTAGCGTGGGGTGAAATGGACGCCCTTCAGCATGTGAATAATGTGGTCTATTTTCGTTACTTTGAAACCGCTCGTATCGACTTTTTTACACAATTAGGCTTTCTTAAAGATTTACAAGCAACAGGCGTGGGTCCGGTGATCAGCGAAAACAATGCTCGCTATAAACGCCCCGTGACGTTTCCAGATTCCGTGCATGTTGGTGTAACCATAAGTGACATTGAAAAAGACCGCTTTATGATGCACTACACCGTATTCAGTGAGAGCCAAAAGGCAGTTACCACTGTTGGCTCATCACACGTTGTCATGTTTAACTTTACAACGGGTAAAAAAGCAGAGCTAAGCGATGAGCTTTTAGCTGCACTTAAAGCCCACTCTAACGATTAACAAGGAACTAATATGCTTTATAGCCCACTTGGCCGAAGTGGTATTGACGTCTCCCGTGTTTGCTTAGGAAGCATGACATGGGGTATGCAAAATAACCAAGCTGATGCCGATGAACAAATTGCCTATGCGTTAGATAAAGGCGTTAATTTTATCGACACGGCAGAAATGTATGCCGTACCGCCCTCGCCTGACACCTATGGTAAGACCGAAGAGATTATTGGTCATTGGCTTGCACGTAATAAAGATAAACGTGAAAACCTCGTTATTGCGACTAAAATTGCCGGTAATGGTTTACCTTGGGTTCGTGAAGGCGAAGATATCACTCGTCAAGCGGTGGTTAACGCCGTTGATGCCTCATTAAAACGATTACAAACCGATGTTATCGACTTATATCAGCTTCATTGGCCTAACCGCACCTCGCCGCATTTTGGTAAACAATGGCCCGGCATTGTGCGTTTTTCAGATGCCGACACCGAGCAAAATATTGCAGGTATGCTCGATATTCTTGAAGGCCTGAATGACTGTGTTAAAGCTGGTAAAATTAAACACTGTGGTCTTTCTGATGATAGTCCATGGGGTATTAGCCAATACTTGCGTTTAAGTGAGCAACATAATTTGCCGCGCATGGTGTCTATTCAAAACGAATTTAGTCTACTGCATGCCAAAGACTGGCCTTACTTAATCGAGCAATGTATTCACGAAGATATTGCGTATTTACCTTGGTCACCGCTCGGTGGTGGTATGTTAAGTGGTAAATACCTTAATGGTGCGCGCCCTGAAGGTAGCCGCTGGACACTGGTACAACGCAATGGCCTATTTAGAGACACGCCTCAGTCGCAACAAGCTATCGCAGAGTATGTAGAGATAGCGAATGCCTTTAATCTAACCCCTTCACAACTTGCGCTTGCATGGTGTGATCAGGTCGATGGTGTCAGTTCAACCATCATCGGTGCCACGTCAATGTCGCAGTTAAAAGAAAATATTGATGCTTTCTCAGTGACGCTCACCGATGAGGCACTTGAAAAAATAGCACAGGTATTTAATCGCTACCCAATGCCATTTTAATGCTGTAAAGCCTATCGTTTGATAGGCTTTAATCCCGCCAAAACCAATACTATATAACCATTTTTAATTGCTGTTTATTTTATTTTCAATACTTTGGTGTATAGTTAATCATCGTTATTGAGTTGTAAGGTAAACGATGAGAAAACATCTAAAAAAAGCATTCTATGTTATTTCTAGCTTATTACTTGGCTCGTATGTGCATGCTTCTGAACAACTATCAATTACATGGCTCGAAAACGATAGCGGGCCTTTTTATATCGAAAAAAATGAAACAACTCCTCACGCGGGTTTATGTAACGAAATAACCGATTTACTCATCACCGCCCTGCCACACATAAAACATACCAAGGTGACAATCCCACAAAAGCGAGCAAGTAAATATTTAGATGAAGGCCACATGGCTTGTTATGCGTGTATGATTCATCGTGAACAAAAAACACATCGCGTTACTTACTCTATTCCGACCACGGTTTACCCGCCGTTTACTGTATTAAGTAATAGCGAACAAGCTGAAAAAATTTATAAAGCTCACGGTAATCCCGTGTCATTAATTTCGCTGTTAACAGATGCACACTTTATATATGGTCAAAATGATGCACGCAAGTTTGGCAACACCCTGGATAACATTGCAAAAAACATTAAGCTTTATGACCATGCAGCACTGAGCAGCACTGGCAGCCAAGCAAGTTATGCACTACTCACGCAGCTTGAGCACGGCTATATTGACTACACCATTGATTACCCATTTGTGGCAGACTATTACAATAAAAAATACCAGCAAGATATAAAGAAACTCGCCATCGGTGACCCTGAACAGCATGTTGTGCTGGGTGCGATTGGCTGCTCAACCAGCGCCCCCAATAATTATGCACAACGCGTGTTAATCGACATTAATAACGCGCTTAAAAACACCGTATTACCAAGTGAAAAATATCAACAAAACCAACGAGCTTGGTTAGAGGAAAGTTTTCCTGATTTTTTAAATTACTACCAACGATTTATCTTAGCGCCACTTAAATCGCCTGCCATTGATGGGTTAGAACTTGAGTAGAGCCATCTTTTAGCGCCACATTAAAAGTGGCACCTGAAATAACTTTACCCACTCCCTCAGGGGTGCCTGTCATAATGATGTCACCATCCTGTAAACTCATAAATTCATTGATCTCAGCTAAAATCTGCTGAGCAGTGTGGATCATCAACTGAGTGTCGCCAAGCTGGGCTAATTTACCATCAATGTGTAGACTAAATTGATACTGCCCTGACTCATTGACTGGCACAAACTCTGTAAAAAGTGCCGCTCCATCAAAGGCTTTAGCACGCTCCCAGGGTAAGCTTTTTTGTTTTAGCTGAGTTTGTAAATCGCGTTTGGTTAAGTCAAGTCCAAGGCCAACACCAGCAAGCTGCTTATTTTTCACTAAAAAACACAATTCTGCTTCGTAATGTAATTGCTCAGAACCGTGCTTAGCATACAGAGACTGCGTTAATGCGCTGTTCGGTTTTACAAATAACACCATACTGGTCGGTGTTTCGTTATTGAGCTCTGCGATATGAGCGGCATAGTTTCGACCAACACACACCACTTTACTTGGTGTCACTATTTCGTTAACAAATTTGACTGAGTGCATTGTGGGTTCCTTATAGTCTACAACACCTTTTGTACTATATTAACATTAATTGAATTATCTAATTTTACCTAAAACAGCTGCAAAACCCGTTAAAAAGCCAAAAAGTTACACTTAATTATTCCTTATAATAACATGAACATACATATTAATTGCCAACTAAAAAGTGATTTATATTGACCATTGTTTAACTTTCTAATAACTTATTGTAAGCGGTTACATTTATAAAAATCGGGTTCGGCGATTTTTTTTGCAATAGAATGTAAGCGCTTACATTTAGACAACAAACACGAAAAATAAAACCAAATCTGGAGATTTGCATGAACCACACACTATTCAAGAAAAAGCAGCTTGCCATTAGCCTTTCCATGGCAATGGGATTAAGCGCGCTAGTTCCTCACTCAGCTGCTGCCGAAGAAAAATCCGAGAAAGCGAGTGATATTGAAGTAATACAAGTATCGGGGATCCGCGGTAGCCTTGTAAAATCAATGGATATCAAACGTCAATCTGCAGGTGTTGTTGATGCAATCACGTCAGAAGATATCGGTAAGTTTCCAGACACAAACTTAGCAGAATCTCTGCAACGTATTACAGGTGTGTCTATAGACCGCAGTAACGGTGAAGGCAGTAAAATCACTGTACGTGGCTTTGGTCCTGAGTTTAACTTAGTCACGTTAAACAACCGCCAAATGCCAACAACGGGCGGCCGCTCATTTGATTTTGGTGATATCGCGACTGAAAGCGTCAGCGGTGTTGAAGTCTACAAAACAGCTCGTTCAGACATACCTAGTGGTGGTATCGGTGCAACCGTTAATATCACTACAGCAAAACCATTATCGAACCCTGGTCTTAAGGCATCAATTGGTGCAAAAGCGGTTCATGATACATCAAACGAAACTGGCGATAATATTACACCTGAAGTTTCTGGCATTTACAGCAACACTTTCAATGATGACCGTTTTGGTGTTTTAATTTCAGGTTCAGTGCAAGAGCGTAACAACCGCGAGCAAGCAATGGCGGTTGATAACTGGATCCCGAATGTTGATATTTCGTCATCTCCAGATTTAGCATTAACAGACAACAATCAACGTGCCGATGGGGCAACATGGTATCCACAAAATGCCGGTTATGCCTTCTCGGACAACACACGTAAACGTACTAACGGTCAACTTGTATTGCAATACGCGCCAACAGACCGTATTACAGCAACACTCGATTACACCTACTCAAAACTTGAATTTGAAAAAGACGGTCGTAGTTTCGGTGTGTGGTTCAATAATGGTGGTAACGTAAGTTCAGCGAACATCAACGAAAATGGCACTTACACAAAAGTTACTGAAATTGGTGGTGATTATTCGACAAACCTTAACCGTGGTGCCACAGAAAACGAAAACAAATCACTGGGTTTAAACATTGATTGGCAAGTAACTGATAACTTAAACATCGAGTTTGATGCTCACAACTCATCAGCAGAAAGTGCTGGGGTTGGTCTTGGCCATGATGCATTTATGATCATTGGTAATACATCGTGTTCATGGTGTGAAAACCCAACAGTGAATATTGATGAGAAAATGGCTGACTTCAGCCAAGGCGAAATCCCACTGATCGATATGACATTGACCAACGGTCAAGCAGAGCTATTACCAAGCGATATGGGAACCTTATTCGCCGGTGTTAATAAAGACACGAACACTAACGATCTAGACCAGTACCAGTTAAAAGGTACTTGGTACAATGAAAACACAGGCGCGCTTTCAAGCATTAACTTTGGTGTATCACATACAAAAGTTGATTTCCGTACTACCACGGCTTATTCAGGTCAGTTAGCGGCTGGTTGGTGGCTAAATTCTGCTGATTGGTATGATGACAGCATGTTTACGCGCGTTGACAGCTCTGGTTTACTTGATGGCTTCTCTGGTGGCGGTAGCGACAAGCTATTAAACTACTACTACGATGCTGACTTTGATGAAATCGTTGCAATCGCCGAAAGCATTGACTGTGACCACCCAGATGGCGGCATTGGTGCATGTAGTTGGCCAGCGGAAGTAAACGGCAAGGTGCAAGCGGGTCCAATTGATGATGACCACCGTGTTAGCGAAGAAACGACGGCATTTTATGCACAAGCTAACTTCGAAACAGAATTCAACGGCATGCCAATTAACATTACCGCAGGCTTACGCTACGAATCAACAGATGTTACAGCAAACAGCCTAGAGCGCCCTGCTGTTGCAATGGAATGGGTAAACGGCAACGAATGGTCATACATTTATGCTGATGAGCGTACCTTCTCAAACGGTGAAGGCAGCACGAAAGAATTTTTACCAAATATCGATATGAACATCGAAGTGGTTGAAGATGTGATTGCTCGTTTCTCATATAGTCGTACCCTAGCTCGCCCACCTGTTGGCGCACTGCGTTCAACAACGTCTTTCTTGGGTAACCCCAAAGTGGGTCAACGTAAAGTTGCGGTAGGTAACCCGAACTTAAAACCTTATACAGCCGATAACATCGACTTATCACTTGAGTACTACTACGGTGAAGGCAGCTATGTTTCTGCTGGTTACTACCGTAAGCAAGTTGATAACTTCTTAGTGAACATCACCACAGAAGAAACAATTGACGGCATCACAGACCCATTCATTGGTGACCGTGCTGAGCAAGCGCGTGAAGACCTAGCTGCAGCAGGTGAGCAACCGTCTGACCAAGCAATTCACGATAAAATCAACGAAAACCAAGGCACTGAAGAAGGCACACCGATTGTGGGCAATAGCACTGACCCACTGGCAAACTTCTTTGTATCTCGCGATAACAACGTTGAGACCGCTAACCTTTGGGGTTGGGAGCTTGCTGCACAGCACATGTTTGGTGAAACTGGATTTGGTATCGCAGCCAACGCAACGTTTGTATTTGGTGATGTTGAAGCAGACAGAGATGCTATCGGTTATCAATTTGCCTTACCGGGCTTAAGTGATTCAGCAAACTTCTCAGCTATTTATGATTTAAACGGCTTATCGGCGCGTATTTCATATAACTGGCGCGATGAATTCTTAACAGGCTTTGATCAACACTCATCACCTGTTTTTACTGAGTCTTATGGCCAGTGGGATATCAACGTGAACTACGCCGTGAACGAAAAGCTAACGGTGTTTGTTGAAGGTCTAAACCTGACAGATGAAACGCAGCGTACCTACGTTCGTTACTCTGAGCAGCTGTTACGTGCAAACCAGTACGGTGCGCGCTACAACATCGGCTTCCGCTACTCGTTCTAGCATTTTGTTGTCAAAAAAGCCGCTCAACAGCGGCTTTTTTTTTCACAAATATGCTAGTTTGTCTTTATAGCGTTTAAGGTAGCTTTGAACATGCAACAGAATAATGTAAAAAAAGTGGTCATTTTAGGAGGGGGAACTGCCGGTTGGTTAACCGCGGGTTTAATTGCCGCACAGCCACATTTAACCCATAACGCACAGATCACCCTCATTGAATCCCCTGATATTGCCACCATTGGTGTTGGTGAAGGTACCTGGCCGACAATGCGCCAAACACTGAAAACCATCGGCATTAGTGAAAGTGACTTTATTCAAACCTGCGATGCTTCATTTAAACAAGGTTCACGCTTTGATGGCTGGTGCGAAGATGATGGCAGCACCCATTATTACCACCCGTTTAGTTTGCCTGTTGCCTATCAGCAGCTAAACATTGCTCCCTATTGGTTCGCCAATAAAGAGGCCGTAAGTTTTAGCCATGCCGTCGCAAGTCAAACCTACTTATGCGATCACCACAAAGCCCCAAAAAACCACCTACACAGCGCCTACCAAGGCGAAGCAAACTATGGTTATCATTTAGATGCTGGAAAGTTTGCGATGTTATTGCAAACTCACTGCACCACTCAACTTAATGTCGAGCATATTGTAAGCCATGTTGAAAGCATTAATAACGATGATGAAGGCTACATCAGCTCATTAGAAACACGCGATCATGGAATAATTACCGGCGACTTGTTTATTGACTGCTCGGGGACACACGCAAAGCTCTTACATCAACATTACGGCGTTGAATTAATCGAGCAACAAGATGTGCTATTTAACGACCGCGCAGTGGCAGTGCAAGTACCTTATGCAAGTCCACAACAAGACATTTTGTCTTATACCAAAGCCACCGCTCAAGATGCGGGCTGGATTTGGGATATTGGCCTACAAAGTCGTCGTGGGCTTGGTATGGTTTACTCAAGTCGTTTTGCCAACAGTGATGATGCCAAACAAGCGCTTGGCCGCTACATTGAAAGCACCCAGCCAGGCACAGACCAAAGCCAATTAACATTTCGCGAGATTCGTTTTACACCCGGCTACAGGCGCACTTTTTGGCATAAAAACTGTTTAGCAATCGGAATGTCAGCAGGCTTTATTGAACCGCTAGAAGCCTCTGCACTCGTGATGGTGGAGCTTGGTCTTAATAATTTACTGGCTAATTTTCCCACACACCGTGCAGCGATGCCTACGCTTGCCAAACGCTTTGATGACCAATGCCATTATCGCTGGCAGCGCATAATCGAATTTTTAAAACTGCATTACGTGTTATCAAAACGGACCAGTCCATACTGGCAAGCACATAAAGAAGCCGCAAGTGTACCGGCGCAACTGCAAGAGAATTTAGCGCTGTGGCAGTATCAAAGTCCATGGCTCAACGATTTTGATCGTGCCCAAGAGGTATTCTCTGCGGCCAGTTATCAGTATGTGCTCTATGGCATGAAACAGCTGCCTAAATTTCCAAGCATGGCAATGCCTGCTGCAATTGTTGAGCACTTTACTGCTAACCAACAACATGCCAAATATGCTTTACAGCAGCTACCAACAAATCGTGAGCTGCTAAACCATATTCAGCAATTTGGTATTCAACCTATTTAATATCAGCATTAGGAGGCCCAATGGCCAATCACGTTTTACTTGATAATATTAGCCATAAAGACCTGAAAGTGATCACCGCACGCGGTGCCGACTGGGGCGATAAAATTAGCTGCGCCACTATTTTCCCAAGCGAGTTTGCAAAAGTACAAGCAAACCAACCTATCGTATTTCGTAAGCAACCACAAACAGGTCAGTTTGAAGCATTGGCATTATTTGGTTTTGAAAATGGTGAAAACCTACTGCTTGATGAAAAAGGCGAATTAAAACTAAGTTACTTACCGCTTAGCATGCAGCGCCAACCGTTTTTAATAGGCCAACAGACGCAATATAACAATGGAATTCCTGAGCAATCATTAGTGGTGCATATTGATTTAGACAGCCCTCGTGTTAGTACAAGTCAGGGGGAAGCCATTTTCCTTGAGCATGGCGGTAACAGTGATTACTTAAATCACATTGCTCAAGTACTGAATACCCTGCATCAAGAGCATCAAACAATTAATGGTTTTTTTGAGCGCCTACTTGCCGCCAACCTGCTGGAAGCATTCAGTATCGAATATGCCCAAAAGAATGGCGAAAAAGTTACAGTGACAGGTTTTTATACCATTAATCAACACGCACTAAATGATTTAACACCGCAACAGTTAAAACAGTTGCAACAGCAAGGCGACTTACAAGCCATTTATATGGTACTTGCATCAATGGAACAGATCCCACACTTACTGAATAAGAAGTGGGCGCAGCAGTAATGTTTAGCGCAGCACCAATTAATGAGTGCAATGCCTCAGAGATTACCAACCTCAAAGCGTTTTTAGCCGACTTAACTGAGCCTTTGGTGATAAGAGAGCTGTGTGCTCACTGGCCTCAGGTTGCAGCAGCCAAAAAAGGCGAAAAACAGGCATTAAGCTACCTTTTAGAGCTGGCCAATAATGCGCCTGTTCGCAGTTTTAGTGCCGATGCTATGCATCAAGGCCGCTATTTTTATAATGCTGATTTATCGGGACTTAATTTTTCACAACACGCCGACTCACTTAAAAGCGTGCTAGACAAGTTAGTCGATAAATTAGCGCACACACAGGCTGACTCGTTGTATATGGGGTCAACCGCTGTGGAATACTGCGCGCCGGGCTTTAGCCTCGACAACCCATTAGAGGTGACCGATTATAACTGCCTAACAAGTCTCTGGGTCGGAAATCACAGTCATATTGCGGCTCATTACGACAATGCCGATAACTTGGCGTGTGTTGCTGCAGGTAAGCGCACCTTTACCCTACTGCCCACTGAGCAGGTAAATAACTTATATGTTGGGCCTCTTGAGTTTACACCCGCGGGTCAGGCTATTAGCTTAGTCGATTTTAATAACCCTGATTTCACGCGTTTTCCACGTTTCAAAGAGGCTGCAGAAAAGGCGCAAACAGCGACATTAACACCTGGGGATGCCATTTATATTCCTGCACTTTGGTGGCACCAAGTCAGTGCAACACAGCCATTTAATGTGTTAGTTAATTATTGGTGGCGACAAGCTCCGGAGTATTTGGCCAACCCCTTTGATGCTATGTTGCATAGCATGTTGGCGATAAAGGACTTACCAAAAGAGCATAAACAAAAATGGCAGCAATTGTTTAATCACTATGTATTTGCTGATGAGGTCGATTTAACCAGCCATATTGCACAGCCTGCACACGGTATTTTGGCTGATATTGATGAATTAACCGCAAGAAAAATAAGACAATTATTACTACAAAAGCTCAACCGATAGAATGAGCCAAAAGCCAGCAGATGCAACGAGTTCGGCGAAACACCTGCAGGCTCTTGGCTCATAATTCACTGACGTTTGCCTTTTATGTGCACTGCTGATGGCTGCACAGAAGCGCACCCCTTGCCCGTTTCACTGTTTTGACTACACTGAAAAACACGCACATAATCCACTAGCATTTGCTTTGGATAACCACTCATGTCAACCCCTTTGTCATTGACATTGGCGGGCCAATTACCCCCAACTGCAAAGTTGAGTAATAAATGAAAACGCTGATCAAAAGGGGCAAAACCGCTGTTTTCTACAAATGAGCCATCGGCTTGCTGTGATGTTGAATACCACTGGTCATGGCGAAACGTTGCATAGTGCACATTATCAACATACCAACGAATTTCATCTTGCTGCCATTCAAGCGCATAAACATGAAAATTATCAGCGGGGTTATCTGCATCACTAAAACGATAAGGCGTGCCACTGTAAACATTTTCAGGAGCAGGTCCACCGTAATGCAAGGTGCCATGCACGCGTGTTTCTAAGCTACCAGCTGGGGCTGTTTTATCATCAGTTTGAGTGTTTAAATTAACCGCTTCCATAATGTCAATTTCGCCTGATGACGCCCAGCGACCATAGTGCCAATCCGTAGGCAGCATCCAAATAGCAGGCCACGCCCCTTGTCCTGCTGGCAATTTAGCGCGAACTTCAAAGCGTCCATAACGCCAATCACCTAAGTGCTTAGTACGAAGCCGTGCCGACGTAAAAGGCTGAGTAGCCAGCAACGATCTTTCAGCATCGCGAGTAACTTCATCTGCGTTATGTAAAGGCCCAGTGTATTGCTCTTTACGCGCAACAATATGCAACAAGCCAGATTCAACAAAGCTGTTTTCGCTTCTGGCGGTATAGCATTGCTGCTCATCATTACCACCACCACGGCAATTAACTTCGTGCTGCCACTTAGTTGGGTCAATGGTGTTTTGTTCAAACTCATCGTGCCAAACAAGCTGCCAGCCTTCACCTAGGCTGGCTTTAATGGGTTCTGCTGTTTGCTGACAGGCACTCAATGCGCCTGTTAGCAAAATAACAGCATAGGTTTTTACTGACATGAAATTGTTGAGTCCTGTGCGTGTGAACTGCTCACACTAAGTTTAGCAACAGATACATGCCACGCACCGTCAGTTGCAAGCTGCCATGGTGAGAATATTTGTCCAAGGTTAACGCCTTGCTCAACAAAACAGTTCAAATCAACCGTGAGTGTTTGCCACTCAGACGTGCGTGTTAGCTGTTTGCTAATATCAAATTGACCGTCACAATTTTCACCACACTGCATCCCTAACATCAATGGTGCATCTGCTGCTTGGTCTATCTTAATTTGCATTTCAAGCTGACCCGCTTTTTCAACATATGAACGCAAATCTGACGGGAACGCAGCCATTAAACGTACCGCAGCAGGCTCTTTACCATTAAAGGTAATCGCACGCGCGTCTTCTTGTACGTCTTTATCAAAGGTTTTTACGCTTACCGCATTGAGTGATGCACGGCTACTTGTCATTGTTTGTTGCTCATTGCCACTTTGCAGTTGCAATGACCAAGGGGCTTTTACTGCGCGTTCAAATAACACTAAATCTTCTAATTTAGTGGCCACGTCAGATACCTCGTTTAGTTCATCTGTTAACGTATTGGCATCTTGGTAGGTTAAGCCAAAGCCATAAGGCAGCAGAGGTGCGTAGTTTTTATCGCCACGATTATAATTTTCTACCGGATTATTTGGCCAAGAGAACGATAATTTCCCTTTAAAATCATGATTAATTGAACCGTCAGCCTGTTTAAAGATGACATCGCTAATGGCATCACCTTCACTGCCTACAAGCCAAGTTGCTACAAACGCATCACTGGCATTAAGTTCAGCATTCACCCACATTGGGCGACCACTAATAAACAGAGATACCACTGGAATTCCGGCTTGTTTCAGCTTTTTAAGTAAGGCTAAATCTGATTTATTACCACGCTGATATTCAAGGTTATCTAGGTCACCATTGCCTTCTGCATATGGTTGTTCACCAAACACTACAATGGCCACATCAGGTTTTGTTGTATATTCACCGTTTAAATCGTATTGAACCTGTCCACCGGCTTGCTCAACCGTGTGTTTAATACCATCGTAAATTGATGATCCACCCGGAAAATCACTGTTTTCATTACCAGTACCTTGCCACGTAATTGTCCAGCCACCCGACTGCATACCAATGTTGTCAGCACCCAGACCCGCGACAAGCACATTTGCTTTAGGCGATAATGGCAACAGCTGTTGCTTATTCTTTAATAACACTAACGATTCACGCACCGCTTGCTTGGCAATTGCACGATGCTCTGCACTGCCAATGATGTCTGTTTTGCCTGAAAGCGGACGGTTTGCCGGGCTTGGTTTATCGAATAAACCGGCACGCATTTTAACGCGCAGAATACGCGTTACTGCATCATCAATTCGGCTTTGGGCAATGTCGCCACTGTTAACTTGTTTGATTAAATTTTCATACAATGGCTTCCACGCATCTGTTGGTACCATGTAAACATCAAGACCCGCATTCGCAGCTTGTGCACAATTACCATTTGTACAACCCGGAATTTGGCCGTGACCATTCCAGTCTCCAACAACAAAGCCATCAAAGCCCATTTTACCTTTTAACACATCGGTAAGTAGGTACTTACTGCCGTGAATTTTCTCTCCATGCCAGCTATTAAACGACGCCATCACGGTTTGTGCGCCGGCACCTAGCCCACCAACGTAGCCTTGGGCATGAATATCAAATAACTCTTGCTCAGATGCCGTGTTATTACCTTGATCGTCACCCCCTTCAGTCCCTCCATCACCTAAAAAGTGCTTAACGGTACTGATCACGCGCTTATCCGATAAAAAGTCTTCATCAACTGCGCCTTGTAATCCTTTTACAATTGCTGCTGAGTAAGCTTTAACGATTTCAGGGTCTTCAGAATAGCCTTCATATGTGCGTCCCCAACGATCATCACGAACCACTGCAACGGTCGGTGCAAACACCCAGTCGATACCCGTTACCATCACTTCTTGTGCGGTTGCCGCTGCAATTTTCTCAATTAAGGCGGGGTTGTTTGTCGCCCCTAAGCCAATGTTGTGTGGGAATAAGGTCGCCCCAATTACGTTATTGTGACCATGCACAGCATCGGTGCCCCACATAGTAGGGATTTTGCTGCCATCAAGTGAATCGTCAATTGATGCTTGATACATTTTTTCAGCCAAGTCTATCCAATCAGCGGCGCTGGCATGTTTATCATTATTAGGGAATGCGCCTCCACCATTTAGGTAAGAACCAAACCCGTATTTACGCATATCTTCAACCGTGATATCTCGAATTTCAGGTTGAATCATCTGCGCCACTTTTTGCTCAAGCGTCATGTCTGCCAAAAGAGCAGCTATTTGCGCTTCCATTTCTGGGTCTGCGTTAATGCCCGTTTCGATACGAGGCCAGATTTCATTCTCAGCGTTCATTTTTGCCACCTTATCTTGCCCTGTACAGCCAAGAATGCTGATGCTGGCAATCATTATCGAACACAGCGTTAATGGTTTTTTTATTGTCATAGTCTGCACCTTTAAGAATGACGGTTCTGAGACACTACTTTTGAGCCAGAAAGCGCAAAGTAAGTAATATATAAATAACAAGCGATTGGCAGTAGTAACGCGAGCTGTACACCGATTGAATCAGCCAGCATACCTTGCATAAGCGGTATAATGGCGCCGCCAACAATCGCTAAACATAAAATACCTGACCCCTTTGAGGTGTATTTACCCAGACCATGTAGTGCCAAGCTAAAAATGGTTGGGAACATAATTGAATTACATAATCCAACCAGTAAAATCGCCCACATTGCAAGGCTGCCCTCGCCGGTCATTGCAACAATAATCAATACAACAGCCAGTAATCCATGACACGCAAGCACTTTACCTGCATTGAACTTTTGCATTACCAGCGCGCCGATAAAGCGGCCGATCATGGCGCCAGCAAAATAGTAGCTAATGTAATGAGCGGCTTCTTTATCAGTTAAGCCTGCAATGTTATCAAGGGTTAAAAAGCCGACTAAAAAGCTGCCAATGGCGACTTCAGCACCGACATAAACAAAAATACCCACAGCACCAAGAATCAAATGGCGATACTGCCAAACGCTGCCTAAATCAACAAAGTCTTCAAGGTCTTGATGCTCCGCTTCGTTATCAGCTTCTCTGCCTAACTTAGGTAATTTTAAGAATGCAAAAATGAGGGCAAGAACAAGCAAACTGGCAGACAACATTAAATAAGGAAACTTCACTTGTTCCGCAGTCGCATGACTCACTTCCGTTAAAATTAACCACCCACCAAAAATAGGTGCAACCGTGGTGCCTAGCGAGTTGAATGCCTGGGTCATTGTTAAACGTGAAGACGCGGTTTTTTGTGGTCCAAGTACACTGACATACGGATTAGCAGAGACTTGTAAAATAGTGATACCTGATGCAAGCACAAACAAGGCAAGTAAAAACAACTCATACACATGTGCGACAGCCGCAGGGTAAAACAGTGCGCATCCAATTGCTGCTACAACCAGCCCTACAACAATACCAAACTGATAACCAATACGACTTACAAGCTTACCGGCGGGAATAGACATCACAAAGTACGCGCCAAAAAAGCAAAACTGAATCAGCATCGCTTGCGTGTAGTTAAGTGAAAACATGCCTTTTAGATACGGGATCAGAATGTCGTTTAAACACGTGATGAATCCCCACATAAAAAACAAAGTGGTTAATGATGCCAGTGCAAAAGTTTGCTTGGGCATCGCCACTTGACTTGATGTTGCCGCAACAGGCGTTGAAACATGAGCCATAATTTTATTCTCTAGTTATTTATATTTATCAGTTTGTTACAGCAAATATAGTGCTTTTTCATGGTTAAAGAAAAAACAAAAAAGTGTTGCAACATAAAATGTAAGCGCTTACATTTATAACATATAAATCATATTAAGCAATTTATTTGCAGAAAAACTGTAAGCGCTTACAACTGACTACTATGCTGTATGCCAGCCGCCTTACACAATCAATGCGAAGGAAGACTATCCACTGTGTTTAAAACTATTTCTCTTTTGCCCGACTCGTATTTACTCAAGCCCGAGTTTACCTTTGGTGTTGCTACTGCCTCATTTCAAATTGAAGGCGCACGGGATACACGCTTAGCGTGTATTTGGGACACTTTTTGCGAAAAACCTTCCGCCATTGCCGATAACAGTAACGGTGATATAGCGTGCGATCATGTTACACATTGGCGACACGATATTGAGATGATTGCTGATTTAGCCGTTGATGCCTATCGTTTATCTATTTCATGGCCTCGGGTAATCAACGAGGATGGCTCTGTAAACTCACAAGGCATGGCATTTTATACTGAGTTACTCAGCGCACTTAAAGCACGCAATATCAAAACATATGTCACCTTATACCACTGGGATTTACCCCAGCACCTTGAAGACAAAGGGGGCTGGCTGAATCGCGAAACAGCCTACAAGTTCCAAGACTATGCCGACAAAGTCAGTCGTCACTTAGGTGACTTGGTTGACTCTTTTGCCACGTTGAACGAACCGTTTTGTAGTGCGTATTTAGGCTACGAAATTGGTGTGCATGCTCCGGGCATAAAAAGCCAGCAAGCAGGTCGTCAAGCGGCTCATCATCTATTACTGGCTCATGGTTTGGCTATGCAAGTATTACGCAAAAACTGCCCTAATACCGAGGCAGGTATCGTATTAAACTTCAGTCCAACCTACCCACTGACAGAGAATGATTGCAACGCAGCAAAGCTTGCTGACCAATACCATAATCAGTGGTACATTAAAGCGGTTTTAGAGGGATGCTATCCCCCGCTTTTTGATGACTTAGCGGCGGATGTAAAACCCATTATCGAAGCCGATGATATGGCAATAATTAGTCAATCTATCGACTTTATTGGCGTTAATTACTATACCCGCATACACTACAAAAGCACGCCTGATGGCTGGTTTGAAGAAGCCCCGTTGACCGATGTGCGTGTCACCGATATGGGCTGGGAAGTTTACCCAGAAGGCCTGACTGAGCTGCTTGTTTCATTACATCAGCACTATAATTTACCCAAAATGTATATCACCGAAAATGGTGCAGCTATGGCTGATAGTTTAGTAGATGGTGAAGTATACGATATTGAACGCGTTGATTATTATCACACTCATTTAAATGCTGTGTGTAATGCAATTCGCCAAGGCGTTAATATTCAAGGCTATTTTGCATGGAGCTTAATGGATAACTTTGAATGGGCGTATGGTTATGAAAAACGTTTTGGGTTAGTTTATATCGACTATCAAAGCCAACAACGCATTTTAAAAGAAAGTGCAAAGCAGTATCGCGCACTGTTAAAGCAGCGAAAAAAATAATAACAAACGAGAACACACATGCTGACAACAAAAGAAAAGATAGCTTATGGCTTAGGAGATACAGCGAGTAACATTATCTTTCAAACGGTAATGTTATTTTTAACTTTTTTCTATACCGATATTTTTGGTATCTCGCCAGCAGTTGTCGGCACCTTGTTCTTAGTGGTAAGAGTCGTTGATGCGATTACCGATCCACTTATGGGCGCATTAACCGACTCGACACGCACTAAATATGGCAGTTACCGGCCTTATTTGCTGTGGCTGGCTGTGCCATTTGGGGTGATTAGTATGATCACCTTCACAACCCCCGATTTACCCGAGTCGGGCAAGGTCATTTATGCCTTTATCACCTACACACTCCTTATGCTTGTGTATACCGCTATCAATATCCCTTACTCTGCTTTAGGGGGCGTATTAAGCCCAGACCCTAAGCTACGCGTATCTATACAGTCTTATCGCTTTGTATTCGGTATGTTAGGAGGATTGATTGTCAGTGCCTGTACTTTACCGCTGGTAAATTGGTTAGGTAAAGGTGATAACGCCCTAGGTTATCAGCTTACTATGGCACTGATGAGTGGCTTGGGTGTGGTGTTATTTTTAATCTGTTTTCGCTTTACCAAAGAGCGTGTTATAGCCGAGCATAACAGCTCTCTGAGCTGGAAAAGCCGCATGAGCACCTTATTGCAAAACGGCCCGTTTAAGGTACTTTGTTTTGCCGCCGTTATGCTTTTAACCAGTATGGTACTTCGTACCACCTTGGCAATTTATTACGTCAAGTATGTTCTTGGCGAAGCTGAACTGGTCACTTACTTTATTACAATAGGCATGATAGGTAATATTTTAGGCTGTGCTTGTGCGCAACCACTCAGTAAACGTGTCGATAAAAAAACGGCCTATATTCGCTTACAATACATCTCGGCCATCATTAGTTGCGTGGCATTTTGGTTACCGAGCGAACAGTTAGCACTTGCCTTTATTATTTACTTTTTATGGTGCTTTTTCACCCAAATGGCCACCCCGTTACTGTGGGCCAAAATGGCCGACACGATTGACTATGGTCAATGGAAAACCGGTGAGCGATTAACCGGCCTAGTGTATGCCAGTGTGGTGTTTTTCATTAAGCTTGGCCTTGCTTTGGGTGGGGCTATTGCTGGCTGGTTACTCGCATTTTACGGTTACGAAGCAAACACAACGCTGAGTAATCAAACACTGTCGGGAATTTTGATTTCATTTACGCTATACCCTGCAATTGGCAGCGTGCTTGTCGCCTTAATCATGAAAAGGTATATTCTCGATAATAAAACAGTTGAGCAGATCAGTGCTGACTTGTCACTGAAAAATCATCCATAATTTGGGTTTTAAAAAGGAATAACATGGCCACCATTTACGAGGTGTCGAAACTAGCGGGTGTATCACTTGCGACTGTTTCAAGAGTAATGAATAACAACGCTAATGTTAGTGATGCCACTCGCAAAAAAGTCACCGCAGCGATGGATGAACTTGGTTATAGACCTAACTCAATCGCTCAATCATTAGCGTCGAATTGCTCAAACAGTGTTGGCCTTTTGGTATCTGAATTACATGGTCCCTTTTATGGACCGATGATGAGCGGTATAGAAAATACATTTCGCAATCAAAAAAAGCACTTAATTATCGCCGCAGGCCACAGTAATGAAGAGCGTGAAAAACAAGGCATTGAATTCCTTATTAGTCGTAATTGTGACGGGCTTATTTTACATGTTGAAGCCGTAAGTGATGACTACCTTATAAAACTCAGTAAAAGCCAAGTACCCTTTGTGCTAATCAATCGCTTTATTAGTGAATTAAGCGATCGGTGCATTATTTTAAACAATATTAAAGGTGGCTACCTTGCAACGAAACATGTGCTTGAACAAGGCCATAAACAGATTGCATATATTAGTGGTCCACTTTGGAAAAAAGACGCGCAAGACCGTCTTGAAGGCCATAAAAAAGCACTCGCAGAGTATGGGTTACCCTTTGATGAACAATTACTTTATCAAGGTGACTTTATGGAAGCCAGCGGGTTTACAGGCCTAAAAACGCTTTATCAACACGCTAAGCCGTTTAGTGCGGTTATTTGTGCCAATGACGAGATGGCAACCGGTGCTATGGCGAGCGCCAGAGAGCTCGGTCTCACACTCCCTGATCAACTTTCTATAATGGGTTACGATAATGTGTTTTTTACACGCCATGTTTACCCCCCTCTCAGTACCATAAACTACCCTATTAACGAAATGGGCAAAATGGCGGCAGATTGGGTGTTGAGCCACGTTTATCAAAAGCAAACGGCTCCTTTGCAAACCGTATTTGAACCTGAGCTGGTTGTAAGGCAGTCGATAACCACTAACCCTCAATAAGCTGGGTTAACAAGCCTAAGTTAATCGGCTTTAACAGCACTTGATCAATATCTAACTGTTCAATTTTTTCTGGTTCTGGCTCGGCCCCACTGACAATAACTAACGTTAAGTTGGGGTAAAGCTGTTTAACTTCGCGTGCTAAATCAAGTCCTTCACCATCAGGCAGGTGCATATCAAGTAACACTTTATCGAAGTGTTGGTCCGTGTGTAAGGTTTGTAGGCACGCCTTATAACTGGCTGCAATCACCGTTTCGACACCCAAGCTTTCTAACAATAGCTGCGTAATTTGCGCGGCATCACTATCATCTTCCACCAGCAAGTAGCGCGTACTTTGTTGTGTTATGGCGGGGCAATCATCACGTGCCACGACGGGGTCGGTTTTTCCTTGGCAAATATAATGGTTAAGCACATGGTAAAGTAGACCTGAATCAAGGGGTTTCGCTATCATGTCATTAAAGCCAAGCGCGGTAAGTTCGCTTTTAACGCCTTTCATTGTGGCGGCCGTTAACGCAATAATAGGACCTTGGTAACCCATTTTTCTGAGCTCTATGGTTGCTTCTTTGCCGCCCATAACAGGCATGTGCAAATCGATAAAAACAATATCAAACGTCTTACCATTTTTTTCAGCAGCGGCCACTTTTTCAATCGCTTGTTTGCCGTTTTCAGCGTATTCAACATCAGCCCCGGTGCTGGCGATCATATGGCCCACTAAAATACGCAAATCTTTTAAATCATCTACAACTAACACACGCCCATGGGTGGTCAAGGTCGTTAACTTTTGTTGGTAATCTGGATTCGAATCAAAGCGAAGTCGTTGACGTTCAACATCGCGAATATTGCCAGGGTAAATCGACAAGGTGAATTCAGACCCGACTCCCTGAGTTGACTCCAAACTGATTGACCCCTGCATACGCGTTAACAGCTCAGAACAAATAGCAAGGCCTAGGCCTGCTCCGCCCACATCGCGTGATTCAACATCGGCAATTTGTTCAAACGGTTTAAAGATAATAGCTTGCTTTTCTGGTGCAATACCCAGCCCTGTATCTTTAATACTAAAAAACAGCATTTCGCGCTCATTAACCCACGCAGTCCATGCGCGCACGACAATTTCACCATGGTTCGTAAACTTAATCGCGTTATTAATAATATTAATTAAAATCTGTCGTAAGCGCGTGGCGTCTGAATTAATGATCAAAGGCAGGGCTTGCTGCGATTCAAATCGCAATGATAACCCCTTATCAATCGCAGATACCCGCATCAGCGTGTACACATCAGCCATCAAGCTATCAAGGTTTACATCACTGCAGTTCAACTCAAGTTTATCTGCAGCAATTTTAGACAAATCAAGTACATCGTTTAACAAACTCAAAAGATGCTTACCGTTTCTGTAAATCACCCCGAGCTCATTCTGCGCATGCTGGTTTTTTTCACTTTGCATTAATAGCTCAGTGTAGCCAAGAATTGACGACAAAGGGGTGCGTAACTCATGACTTAAGTGCGCTAAAAAACGGTCTTTCGAGCGGTTTTCAGCTTCGGCTTTTAAACGCTCAACACGTTCATCTTCGACTTCTCGTCGCGCTAGTGCGTAACGTATCGCGCGCGCAAAACGCCCTGAGCTCATTTCGCTTTTAACTAAGTAGTCAACAGCTCCCGCATCGAGCGCGGCGGAATCAAGCATTTCGTCAGACTGCCCCGTAAGCATGATTATCGGGCCGCGAAAACCATTCGCAACAGCCCGTTTTAGCACTTCTAATCCGTCCGATGCCCCTAAGCGATAATCTAACAAACAAATATCATGTTTGTTCTCACTCAGTACACCAATCGCCTGCTCAGGGCAGCTTAACCATTCAACATCAAATGTATGGGAACCCAGTTGCTCTAAGTAATCACAGGTCAGAATATAATCATCTTCATCGTCTTCTACTAACAGTAATCGGGTTACCTTATCTAACATTGCTTATCCTTTAATCATTATTTGATGGCGGTAGTTCAACAAACTCGACCCAGTATTTTCCTAAGGTTTTCATGAGCTCGACTAATCCATCAAAAGTAACCGGTTTGGTGATATAAGAGGCTGCACCTAAGTCGTAGCCTTTGATCATATCTTCCTCTTGCTTTGATGTAGTAAGAATAACAACCGGAATCCCTTTTAAATTAGGGTTAGACTTAATCGCTTGTAACGCTTCACGTCCATCCATGCGAGGCATATTTAAATCAAGCAATATGAGCCCTGGACGCGGCGAGTTTTCTTTCTCACTGAACTTGCCTTTTCGTTCAAGGTATTCAAGTAGCTCAACACCATCTTCAACAAAAAACAGCTCATTGAGTACGCGACTTTCAGCTAAAGCGTCTTGGGTTAATAAACGATCGTCTTCATCGTCATCTGCCATTAAAATGGTTATGGGTTTTACTTTATTAAGTGGCATCTAAGCCTCTCCTTGCAATGTGAAAAGTGATGTTTCCACAGGTAGTTTAATAGTGAAGCTTGCACCCTCACCCACTTGACTGGTTGCTGTAATTTCACCACCGTGGCGTTCTACGATTCGTCGGCATACAGACAAGCCAATTCCAGTGCCTTTGTATTGCGAACGACCATGAAGGCGCTGAAATGGAACAAATATTTTTTCTAGGTACTCTTCAGAGAAGCCAATACCATTATCTGAAATAGTAATAATTTCCCACGCAACATCGCTGTTGTGTGCAGGGCTAAACTCTTCAGTCCGTTGATAGGAAATGGTAATGATAGGTGGCACATTTTCACGTCTAAATTTAACGGCATTAGAAAGAATATTTAAAAACAGTTGCAGCATCTGACTCGGATCAGCTTGAATATGCGGTAACGTATCTAAGTTTACCGTTGCCTCTGATTCTTTAATGGCAATCTCAAGGTCATCTAACACTTCATGAACGACCTCGTTAAGATCTGTATCAATAAAGTCTTTGCCACGGGTTGTAACTCGCGAAAACTCTAATAAGTCATTAATCAAATTAGACATGCGCTGCGCCGCATTTTTCATACGATTAATATAATCGAGGCCTTTTTCACCCAAATCGTCTTTGAACATACTTTCGAGCCGATCACTAAACGCCTGAATTTTCCTCAGAGGCTCTTGTAAATCATGGCTGGCGACAAACGCAAACTCTTCTAGCTCTCGGTTCGAGCGACTTAATTCGTCTGAATAAATGGTTAACTCTTGGGTACGCTCTGATACTTTAGCAGCCAATGTTTCATTTTGCATTTCTAAATCTGCACGGTATTTTGCTGCATTAAGTGAGTTGATCCGCGTCAAAATAAACATACCAATGATCAATAGCGTACTGGTCACCGCAGTGATCACAAAAGTCAGTTTCGCGTCGTTTTTGATTTGCGATAATTTAGCGAACTGTTCGACTTTAAAATTAAGTTCGCGCATATGAATTTCATCAACAGCAGCGCGAATGTCTTTGTAAAGTTCGCGCCCTTTATCTGTTAAAAGCAAACGCCGAGCTTTCACGTTTTTATCGGCCAAAGCAAGATCCGTAATTTGGCTCATTATTGCGATTTTGTCATTCACTAAAAAAATAAACCGCGCAATACGCTCAGCCTGACCGGGTATCTCAGAATGTAAACTTTTAACCAGCATAATTTGCGCTTGCATAGACGCAATCGCATCATTGTATGGCAGCAAATAATCTTCACGGTCTGTCAGTAAATAACCTCGTTGACCCGACTCAGCTTGCACCACCGATAAATGTAATCGTTCAATGGCAGTATTTAGCGAATTGGTGTTATCAAGACTATTTTGTGTCTCTGTCAGTGAGCGAATCGTGTTTACTGCCAAAATGGCATTGGCTATCACAATACACAGAACAATCGCTATAAAGCCTGCCCAATTTAATGTGATTTTTCCCTTTTGTTTATGCATTTTCTTCCCAATGGCTTATTCGTTAATCGCTGGTATGCGTATCACTAATTTGCTGAAGTTGCTCACTACATTGCTGGCAATTGGCGATAATCTTATCAAGCGCGGCCAATGCTTTTTCTTTAGGCATATCGTTTTCTAATACGAGCTTAACTAACTCTGCATTCATTGAAATACGGTTAAGTGGTGCGCGAGCATCGTGTACCAACTGACGTAAAGACTCGTGATTATTCATTTTTTATCCTTTTTTTATTTGTATTCTCCGATGCCGCCATAAGCATTTAAACGGTTATAGAGTGTTTTAGTACTGATCCCCAGCATTTGTGCTGCGATGGTTTTATTACCTTGTACTTTATCCAAGGTTGCGTGGATCAGCTCTTTTTCGACTTCTTCTATGGTTTGTCCAGCCATAACCTGGCTGGTCTGTGTTTCTTTATTGACGCGAGAAAATGGTGATTCGAGCGATTCAGGTAAAGTAATAGCACTGCCTTTAGGGTCGCTCATTATAAAAGCACGGTGAATAGCATGGCGAAGCTCTCGCACATTACCGGGCCAATCATGACTTTCAAGTTCTTTTAGCTGACTTGCTTGCCATTTAAAGTCTGTGCCATTTTCTTCGTTTAGTTGCTCTAAAAATGCGTTCGCAAGTAGCGGGATATCTTCTTTACGCTCACGTAGCGCAGGAATATCAATCGGAAAAACAGCTAAGCGAAAATAGATATCTTCACGGATCACGTTGTTCTGCGCAAGGTCATCCAACGTTCTGTTGGTTGCTGAAATAACACGGCAGTTCACCGCTTGCTCTTTTGTCCCCCCGACACGGGTCACTCGTTTATTTTCGAGGACACGCAATAAATTTGGTTGCATATCAATGGGCATTTCGGTGACTTCGTCTAAAAATAACGTACCACCAGCAGCTTGCTCAAACACCCCTTCTTTGCGTGCAACAGCCCCTGTGAAAGCGCCTTTTTCGTGGCCAAATAATTCGCTGCCAATCAACTCTTTAGAAAATGCACCACAGTTTGTAGCAACAAGCGGGCCATCGCAGGCTGTCGCATTGTGAATCGCTTGTGCGACGACTTCTTTACCAGCACCACTTTCCCCCATGAGCATGACATTTGCAGAGGTTGCTGCGACACGTTCAATCATAGTGTAAAGCTTATGCATAACATCAGATTCACCAATGAGCGTGCCAAAATGACGTTTAATACTCGGTGCTGACTTTTTCTTTGTATTTGCTTTTTTAGGGTTGAGAACCCTTTCGATGTCTTCGCGCTGAAGGGGTTTAACTAAGTGCCCTACATTCGCCTCACACATTTCTGCTAATTTCCCCTTCACCGAAGGGTGGCCAGAAATGAGTGTCACTCGCGGGGATTGACCAATTTTTTTAAGGTGTTCAAGTAGGTGCAGACCACTGCCATCTGGTAACATAAAATCTAAAAAGACGTGGTCGAATGTATTGTTTTCGAACCATTGCTCTGCTTCTGCAAGGTTTGCAGCTGTATTTATATTATGCCCGAGGAATTCTACAATGTGACACACGACATCACTAAACTCACTGTCATCATCAACTAAAAGCACATTTAACATATTCTTTCCCTAAGCCTTTTTTTACCATTCTACGCACAGTTTTTCCGAAAATAAAACAACGAGCGTTAGGTAGCTAAGTTGTTATTAATTACAACTATATTATCGCATTAAGTTTCAATTTGGGGTAATTATAATGAATTAAATATTCATAACACGTTATCATAACTCACCAAATATTAAGCTAAGCTGTACTTTAGCGAAGTTGCTACGTTGTAATTAAATGAAATTATTAAGAAAAGTTATTCATCCAAGCCTAAGTAATGATTATGGTTCGGTATTTATTCGCAACACCGCGCGTGCAATCGTGCTAAAAGGTGAACACATACTGCTTTTATACACCGCACGTTATGATGACTATAGTCTACCGGGTGGTGGAGTCGATAACGGTGAAAGTATTGAACAAGGCCTGTACAGAGAGCTTTCAGAAGAAACCGGTGCACAACAGATAAACATAACGCACCCACTAGGCTTATACGAAGAAATTAGGCCGTGGTATAAAGATGATTTTGATTGTGTGCATATTAAATCTTACTGCTACTTTTGCGAGATCAACGGTGAGCTAGCCGCGCCCAAAATGGAGCACTACGAAGTACAAAATGGCATGCAACCAAAGTGGATTAATATTTATGACGCCATCGCTCATAACGAGACAACCTTGGCTATGAGCGAAAAACAAGGTTTATCTATTCAACGAGAAACCTACTTACTCAAGCTGATTGCTAACACGCTTTGAGGGTTTTTCGATGGAAAAGCACGGTATGCTTATAATGCCGTGCTAATACCTTACTGATACTCATACAGCTTTAGGCGGCGCATAATAGCGCCATATTCCGACTAAATTACTCAATAAAAATACCGTTTCCATCACCACTGCGACTGGCGAAAACAAGAGCGCGTTATGTGTTATCCAACATAGCGTACCTACCACCATCATCAGCCGTAATGATAAGTCTTTACTTTGGAACGAAGCATAAGTCTGAATTAAGGTTGCGGCGAGGGCTATAACACTCACCCAGTTATACCAAGTCAGGCTTACAGCAGTGATACTCAGCAACATGAAAATAACCATCATCCTGGTTTTACGGGCAAAAATACAATATACGTAGCGCACTGCGGCTATGAGCATTAAGCTTGCGGCACTTAAGTTATCAAGTAGAAAAAAGTGCACAGAAGTGAGCAACACAGAACTAAACAAACAGGCTAAAATAAACTGCCTTTGCTTAAATTGAAATGACGCTAAATCGAGTAATGTGGCAATAGCGACCAAGCATTGCGATAAAATAAACATACCAACTCCTGAAAAATCAGCAGTGTAATGTTCCTTAAAATCGCGCACATTAACTTAAGTTAAGACGCCCTCGAATTCGCGATAATGAAATAGCTGAAATACCTAAATACATTGCGACCTCATTTAAACTCAATTGTGCGAGCCAATGCGGTTTGTTATCCAGCAAATATTTATACCTTTGCTCTGGCGTATTCAGTAATAAAAAGGCTTCTTTTGCCTCTTTAAATAATAGCTGTTGAGTGATTAATTTATGCTTCATTGCTTGCCAATCTGGGTTATCAAATAAAGTCAGTGGCACCTTGATAAGCTCAGCGTCCCGCATTACTTTAAGTTGGTAAAACGCATTAGTTTCGGTTAGCCAGTTGCCATAAAGCAGTGCAAACTCATCCTGAAAGTAAAACTCTTTGCACTTTTGAGCGCCCTGCTCTGATACATGTAATGCGCCAAGTACTCCAGATACAATTAAATACCCCGCTTGTTGTTGCTCACCTTGCTGTAGCAGCACATGCTCTTTAGCGTATCGCTTGAGTGCAATCATGCCCGCAAGCTTATTACGAAACTCATTAGCAAGGTGATGGTAACTATCACCCAAGGGCAGTAACTGAGTATCCGTCAAGATTGCCACCCTTGCATTAATAGCGCGGTTATTTGTTTGGCGTTAATGCCTTCTCTGGCTTTGAAACACTCACCACACCACAGCGGTGAAAAACCACTGCTTCCTTGTGCTTCTGCTCTCGAGCGCAGTGCTGTTAAGGCTATCGAGGCATAAGGAAAAGCAGGCGCTTGCGTTGGCATTGCGCCAAGCTCTTGCATAATTCTGTTTCGTATCCCGCGCGCAGGACGACCCGAGAAAAGAGTGGTGAGCTCAGTATTATTTGCCGCTGTCGTTTTTAATGCTTCACGGTGTAATGCGCTTGTCGTTGCTTCTTCACATAACAAGTAGGCACTGCCAACTTGTACTGCCGCCACGTTGAGCTCTTTAAACATTTTTACCTGTTCTGGCGTACTAATGCCCCCAGCCGCAATTATCGGTATATCCAAACATAAACAATCATGAACGAGCTGTTCTGTGCTGGGCTGTGACGATAAATCCATCGATAGAAAGCATCCTCGATGTCCACCCGCTTCTTTGCCCTGTGCAATGATTGCATCAACACCACGCTCTTTTAACCAACGAGCTTCGTCTAAAGTCGTTGCTGATGACAAAACCTTGCCACCCCATGCTTTGATTTGCGCGATAATTTCTTGATTAGGTAAGCCAAAATGAAAACTAACCACGGGAGGTTTATAAGTCGCAATTGTATCAATTACCTGCTGATCAACAGGCTGTCGTGAGGCTTTGCGACTGAATTGCGATGCATCTATTTCAAACTCAGCAAAATATGGGCTTAATAGTTCATGCCACTGCTGTTGCTCAGCTTCGCTGTACGGGCTGACTTGATGACAAAAGAAGTTTAAATTATATGGCTTATTAGTATGGTGTGTTAAATAGTCCAACTCGTTAATCAGTTGCTCTTTCGAGAGCATGGCACAAGGTAACGACCCCAAACCTCCCGCTTCACACACCGCAACCGCCAGTTGTGCATTTTGCACCCCTGCCATGGGCGCTTGGATAATCGCAAGCTCTGTATTAAACAATGTATTACTCATAGCCTATCCTTGTAAGTTTTGCAGCCTCTTGCAGTTTTTACATATTTCCACACACACAGAAACCAGATAAAAACAAATAAAAGCCAATAAAAACAAAAATCTAAAAAACATTTGAAAAGCTGGTGTTAGCTTTGCACAAGGTCATGTACATTTTGTAAGGAGATAATGATGACTGATACAGTAACTACAATCAATCCAACAAACGAGCAAACTTTAAATACCTACACTCTCTTGTCTTTACAAGAAGCTAAGGCTGAAATAGATAAATGCCATAAAACCTTTTTATCATGGCGCGAGACATCTTTATTAGAGCGAGCTAAATACCTTAATCAACTTGCAAAATTGATTGACGATAATAAACATGAATTAGCACAGTTAATGACTGACGAAATGGGCAAGCTTTATCAACAAGGCTTACAAGAAACGGAACTTTGTGCTGCTATATGTCGCTACACAGCCGACCAAGGCCCTGAGGTCCTCGCCGAAGAAAAACGCGATATGCAAGGTGGCCGCGCCATCATTAGCTACCAACCTATCGGTGTTATCTTAGGTATTCAACCTTGGAACTTCCCTCTTTATCAGGTTATTCGTTATGCCTGTGCTAATGTTATGGCTGGTAACACAACCGTGCTAAAACACGCCGGTAACGTATTTGGAATGGCTGAAAAAATTGAGCAGTTATTTAACGAAGCTGGTTTTCCAACCCATTGCTTTAAAAACTTATTAATCGACGGTAAAACAGCCAGCGAATTAATTGAGCATACCGCTATTCGCGGGGTCACATTTACTGGCAGTGACAGCACAGGTAAAAAAGTGGCAGAGCGTGCCGGTAAGCATGTCAAGAAAACCGTGCTTGAGCTTGGCAGTAATGATGCTTACGTTGTCCTTGATGATGCCGACCTTAATACCGCCATTGAAGCATGTACCCAAGGTCGTCTTATCAATAATGGCCAAACATGTGTCGCGGCGAAACGCTTTGTGGTGGTTGACGCAGTATATAATGACTTTAAAACACGTATTAAAGAACAGTTTGAGCAAGTAAAACTGGGTGACCCTAATGATGAAAACACAGGGCTTGGGCCAATGGCACGTGAAGATTTACGCGCACAGCTTCACCAACAAGTAAGTGACTCTATTGATGCTGGAGCGAAGGCGATTGTCGGTGGCAGCATGCCAACAGGCACTGGTTTTTACTACCCAGCGACCTTACTTGAAAATGTAAAACCTGGAATGCCAGCCTACGATGATGAGCTATTTGGCCCCGTGGCCTCTCTGATCCGCGCCAAAGATAATGACGACGCAATGCGTATAGCCAATGACTCGCGCTATGGATTAGGAGGAGGTATTTTTTCTAGCAACGAGAAACAGGCTGTTGAACTGGCTAGGCTGCATTTTGATACAGGAATGGTAAATATAAATGGCTATGGACTCGCTCAGCCAAACTTGCCGTTTGGTGGAGTGAAAGACAGTGGCTATGGCCGAGAGCATGGTGGTTTTGGCTTACGCGAATTTGTAAATATTAAAACCATTATGATCAACCAATAATACACACTAAAAGGGCTCATTGAGCCCTTTCTCATTCATCAAAGGTCGGAACTTGCTGCTTTGATGCCATAGGCATTTTTAACTCTTTAATCGCCTTATCTTTATCAATATCTTCATGTTGTTTTTGATTTGAAGCAGCGGGGTCATAAGTCAATTCAGTTAATAGTGCAAAATGATCAGAGCCATACTTAGCAAGGCGTTCAATTCGTTTTACACTGAATTCATCACTGTGGAATAAATGATCAAGCGGCCAACGCATAAAAAAGTAACCCGCATGAAATGTATTAAAAAAGCCGCGTCCTTTACGCGGGTCTAACAACTTAGAAACTCGCATAAACAAACGCGTGCTCCGTGACCAAGCAACATCATTCAGATCGCCTGCAACGATGCAAGGGCGCGTTCTATTTTTAAGGGCTTTGGCCAGAATAATAAGCTCGGTATCACGAGGACGCGAGGTGTCTTTTTCGGTGGGACTTGGAGGAGCTGGGTGAATAAAGTGCGCCTCAACTTCTGTATTATTGGCATCTTCAAATACGATATGAATCGAAGGAATATCCGCTTCGATTAATTCACATACCTGTTGGTGTTTAATTTCAAACTTACTGTATAAATGCATACCGTAACGATTATCTTTAGGGCAATAGATACGATATGGGTAATCTGCTTCTAGACAACTGAGCTGCTGTTGCCACGTTTCATTAGATTCAAGCGTGATGAGTAAATCTGGTTGGTGGTTTTTTACCAGTTTAATAAGTTTGCCGTAGTGCGTATTCGACATCAGCACATTCGCAGACATTATGCGAATACTGTGAGCATCATCTTTACTACTTGAGACAACTTCTTTCTTAGCGAACCATGTGTAGGGGTAAATCCAGTTCGCTTGCAGTAGCAAAACCACAAAGCTTATAACAATACAACCGAGTAAATAATGGCTGTTGGAGAGGTAAAATAACACGCTTGCTCCCAGCAAACATGCTCCTGCAAGATACGCTACTTGCAGCCGCACAAAATCACAACTTCGAATTAAATAATGCTGGGAGTACGAAAATGGCAATAGTGAGACAATAAGCAAAAGTACAGACAGTACACTCAATGCATGGCTCATATAACTCATTGGCACAATTTATCGGCTCAGAATCGAGACTATTTCGCGGGTATCCTCTACCAAACGAACAATGGTGCCATCAACCTGAATTGAAATTAATCGGTCGTTATTACGCGATTTAATCACCTTACCTCGACGATAAATATCGCGGTCAAGTATGTCACCTTTTCGGTATTTCTTTTGCCAACCAGGCGGAAGATCTCCACCATTTTCAAGTTTTTTCTCTAGACCAGGCGGTAAGCTTTTTCCTTTGTCTTTGTCCTTATCTTTGTCCTTTGCTAAAGCGCCTGTCGCAACAATACTAAGCCCTAAAACAGCCACTGTTAAAAATGTTTTCATACGAGCTCTCCTTTTTATGTATTCCACTAAGCGTAGCAACTATTTCTGAACTGGGAATGAAAGAGTATAAAAAAGCCGCAAAGCGGCTTTAAACAGGATTAACGATGACGCGACACGATGGATAAAATTTCTCGTGTGTCATGTACTAAGTGTATTAAGCGGTCATCAATTTCAATGGCAATAATGCCATTTCTATCGCGACGCTTTATTACTCGGCCGTGGCGATAAATATCTCTGTCGAGAATATCACCATGATGATAGCGTTTGTACCAACCTGGTGGTAATCCACCGCCATAACCTACTTTTTTGTATAAACCGGGTGGTAAATCACGGTAGCTATAGCGGTCATACCTATCGTGATGACAATCACGGTCATGGCGATGATGCTTATGATGCTTTTTGTGTTTATGGTGCTTTTTACGTTCGTGTTTGTACTCGTATCTGTCATGGTCACGATCATGTTTAGCACTCGCTTCTATAGGCACCAAACTCAAACCTAGCACGGCTAACGAGATAGTAATTATTTTATTCATAATAGAGACCCTCTGCATTTGCTCTTGTTGAAAAGCCTATCAAGCAAGCCTGAATCATAGATGAAGGGTTACAATTAAAAATAACAAGATCATAAATAACAATACGTTATAAAAACAATCTTTACATTTCTTTAAACTTCTTTGGCACTTTTCATGACTTTCTCTGTCTGAATGAAAGCTTCAATTAGGAACAATGACTGTGATTAAAAAACCAAAATTACACCCATTGTTTTCGAACACGTTATAAAAAAGGATCGTTTATGAATTCATTAAAGTGGTGTTTGATCATTGTGATATTTACGCTTACTGGCTGCAGTACCATGTTGAGTCAACACGGTAATCAGCAAACTCAATCTAGCTCATTGGTTGACTACTTATACCCAGATCAACAACGAGCAACCGAACAAATCAGTGTGCCCACTCTAAACTTACCCGCCACAGTGGGTATTGCCTTTATTCCTAACAAATACAACAACGGCCTCCATCATAGTGACGAAATAGCACTACTCAACAAAGTTAAAAAACAATTTATGCAGTATGACTATATTGACCGTATCGAAGTCATCCCAAGTACCTACTTAAAGGGAGGCGAGGGGTTTACTACTTTAGAGCAGGTATCACGTTTATACGATGTGGACATTATGGCGCTGGTGTCGTATGACCAAGTGTCACAAAGTTTAGAAAATAATGCAGCCTTCTTATACCTCACCATTGTTGGTCTATATGTCATTCCGGGTAATGAAAACACGGTGCAAACATTCGTCGATACCGCGGTATTTGATATTAAAAGCCGAAAAATGTTGTTCCGTGCGCCAGGCATCCATAAAGCAGAGAAACGAAGTACAGCAATTGGTATCGATGAGGTCGCGAAACAGCAATCGCTAGCAAGTTTTAATGCTGCTGTTGACGACATGATAGGAAATCTAGATAGCGAATTAGGTCAATTTAAAATTCGCGTTAAAGACGAGAAAATTGCCAATGTCAGCCATAAAAAGGGGCACAGTGGCAGTAGCCTATTTTGGCTTATCGCTTTACTTTTGGGGGCTGTGTGTCTGCGACGAAAAGCAATTCATTAATCGCGAAAGCTTTTACACACCGTTAAAAGCAGTTACCCTTTGATTCTCGTTGTCGTTGTTTAATCAAAGGGTTTTCATGAAGTTGTCATTAATCTCAGCGCTTATTGGCTCTCTTTCAATTAGCTGCCATACATTTGCCGCAACAAATGAACTTGAGCATATCACTACCACCGCCTCTCGTACTGAAGTGCTTGCTGATCCACTTCCTGTGGTTGTAAGCAGTATTTCTAAACAACAATTATCACTCATTGCGCCCACGCATATTCAACAAGCCCTTAAACAGGTTGCAGGTGCAAACTTACAACATGGTAATGGACAAGAGTACTTACCCGCTCTTCGCTCGCCAGTGCTATCGGGCGCAGGGGCCTGCGGTGGGATACTCACAGCAGAAGATGGTATTCCCCTGCGTGCCGCTGGTTTTTGTAATATTAACGAATTATTTGAAGCGCACACAGAAATGGCTGAGCGCATTGAGGTATTAAAAGGCCCAGGCTCAGCTCTTTATGGTTCCAATGCAGTCCATGGGGTTATTAACGTTATTACGCCCGATACAACCTATGATCACACCACACTTGGTTTAGACTACGGTTCTTTTGGCTATAGCCGCTATAAATTGGGGCAAGGTCACGACTTTGGCAAACAAGGCCTTGGTATTAATGTGAGTATCACTCGCGACACAGGCTACCGTGATGATGAAGGGGTTGACCAAGAAAAAGTGACCATGCGTCATCGTTATGATGCTGACAATTTCACGCTCAATAGCGGCCTTACTTATACGCATTTAGATCAACAAACCGCAGGCTATATTGAAGGCTTTGAAAGCTACAAAGATGAAGACATTGCACAGTCAAATCCAAACCCCGATGCCTTTAGAAAAGCACAATCAATGCGTGTGTGGTCCAAGTTAAATTGGACAAAAGACGACAACAATAGTTTCACGCTAACCCCTTACCTGCGCGACCAAAGCATGACCTTTTTTAAACACTTTTTACCCGGCACGCCTTTGGAAGAAAACGCGCAACAAGGCGTAGGTATACAATCAATGTGGCAGCACCAATTTGCAAACGCAAGTACGCTTACCGTGGGCTTTGATGGTGAGCTTACCGATGCCGATTTTTTACAATACCAAGATAAGCCAACAGAGGGTTCTGCTTTTTTGGTCGCAACAGTCCCTCAGGGTAAACATTATGACTATCAGGTTACGAGTCGCTTACTGGCACCATTTATAAACCTAGACTGGCAATATGATGAACTATTAGTCACTGTAGGGGGCCGATACGAACACATGCGTTATGATTACACGAACCATATGCTCGCAGGGCGCACGAAAGAAGATGGCACCCCGTGCGGAATGGGTGGCTGTCGCTATTCTCGCCCAGAAAGCGGTATTAATAGCTTTGCTAATTTCTCACCTAAACTTGGCATAAGCTACCAATTTACCAATAATCACTTTATTTATGCCAATGCGTCTGAAGGCTTTCGAGCGCCGCAAGCGGCTGAGCTTTATCAGCTTCAGCGTGAACAAAGCGTTGCTGAGTTAAAATCAGAAATTGCAAAAAATCTGGAATTTGGCTTCAAAGGTCAGCAAGCACAACTCCATTACGTGATAAGTGCTTATGCTATGAATAAAGAAAATACGATTTTCCGCGACAGTGACTTTTTCTATGTCAATGATGGGCAAACCCAGCATCGCGGCATTGAGCTTGAACTCGCCTACGCCATTACGCCCACTATCTCAATGCAATTAGCTGCAACGCACGCTAAACATACCTACAGCTATGACCAACTATTAGGTGAGGTTAATATCAATGGCAATGAGGTCGATACCGCCCCGCGTAATATCGCTAACTTACAATTACTTTGGCAGGCTAATGATATGACACGGGTAGCGCTTGAGCTCTACAGCACCAGCGGCTATTTTACCGACCCTGAAAATCTTCATCGTTACGAAGGCCACTCGCTGGTTAATTTAACAGCAGCTTGGCAGCTTACCCCTACGTTTGCTGTCACTCTGCGCGTGAACAACTTAACCGATGAGCACTATGCTGAACGAGCAGACTACACGAGCTTTAACGGCGATCGCTATTTTCCAGGAAGACCCCGTAACGCAATGTTATCAGCACGTTATCAGTTTTAAGTGACCGCATTATTTGGTGAGCTATCTCATAGTTCACCCACGCTGTTTAGTATTTAGGTATGATAGTTCTATCTCTTACTTAAGTGTCTAAACAGCGTGCCATCTTCTCAAAACGCAATTCGCACCCTTTTATTAGTGCTTGGCATTTTTCTTATTGCAGCCAGCTTACGCGCGCCCATCACAGGCATTGCGCCAGTACTTGAACAGATTATTGAGCAATTTAAGCTCACAGCATCGCAAGCCGGTATGTTGACCACTTTACCCCTGATAGCCTTTGCCATTGCCTCCCCCATGGCAGCAAGCTTGGCTAAAAAATATGGTCTGGAACTGTCGTTGTTTATCGCTCTGCTCCTGATTGGCGTGGGTGTTTTGTCTCGCCTGATTGATTCTGCAAGTGTTTTATTTATTGGCACCGCCGTGATTGGCGTTGGTATTGCGATTGGTAATGTATTATTGCCAAGTCTTATTAAGCGTGATTTTTCGCATAAAGTGGCGGTAATGACGTCAAGCTACGTACTTGCAATGGGCATATTTGGCGGGAGTTATTCAGCACTGATCACTCCCCTTGCAGAATACAAAGAAATAGGCTGGCAAGTGGCTTTAGCCAGTTACTCATTACTGGTGTTACTGGCCATTGTTGTTTGGCTTCCTCAGTTAAAACAGCATACGATGCCTGGCAAAGCACAGGTATCGCACACCACTCAGGCGAAAGTTTGGCATTCACCATTAGCATGGCAAATAACACTATTACTCGGTTTTAACTCATTTTTTACTTACATTATGCTTGGTTGGCTGCCGAGTATTTTGATTGAGTTTGGTCATACAGCTGAACACGCTGGAGCCTTGCAAGGTGCGTTTCAAGTTGCCTCAGCATTACCCGGTATCGTGCTTATTCCCTTATTAGCAAAACTAAATGATCAGCGAATACTCACTTTTAGCTTGGCCTTATTAGGTGCGCTATGTTCATTTGGATTATTGTACGCCCCAAGCTTCGCTATGCTTTGGTCTGTCACCTTAGGATTTTGCTCAGGTGCTTGTTTTATTTTAGGTTTATCGTTTGTGAGTTTACGTACTCATAATGCGCAGCAAGCTGCTGCTTTATCAGGTATGGCGCAATGTATCGGCTATTTACTGGCCGCAACAGGGCCAATCTTGGCCGGTACATTACATAGCTTTTTTAATAATTGGGCTGGCGCGCTATGGCTATGTATTGTATCAAGCCTGTTATGCGCGCTATTTGGTTACTTGAGTGGCCGAAACGTGACTATCAATGACGTGACTATCAACAATGACGTAACTATCAACAATGACGTGACTATCAACAATGACGTAACTATCAACAATAAATAGTACAGCCCCTTATTGACTGGCTGCCGTGATTTCAAATGTGCTCATATCCGCTAAGTTATCAAGCCATGGTTTATGAGAACGATACCAAATATGTGTGTTTGGAATAAGCTCAGCGGCTTGCTCAACAGCCCCTAAACGTAAGCCATAAATGCGCTCGCCTTCGCCGACTGAGGTCGCGTACAAAGCAGTACCACAATTAGCACAAAACCCCTGCGCTCTTTGATTACCGCTTTCAGCGATTTTTATATATTCTTTTGGTATAGCACCCGTGAATGTAACAGCATCGGGCATTGACATAACAACGGTACGAAATGGTGCCCCTGAAATTATTTGACAGTCGGTACAATGACAGTTAAATACTTTATTTTCATCAACTTGTGCTTGGTAAGTTACCTCACCACAGTGACAACGACCCGTGATTTGCATATTAAACTCCCTCTTGTTTAGTTTCGTATAGATTCGCACGCTTGATACTGCGTAAGTCATTAAATCTTACCCCGTGCTGCGCCATAATAGGCAGTATTTTTTGACTAATAAGTTGGCGAATATAAAACGGCTGATTTGGCACAAAATGATGAATAGTATGGGTACGACCAAAGTCAAAACAAAATAATTGAAAAGGTATAAACCAGCGACTATTAATCACGTGAGTTTGCTCAATCACATTGTTTACACCACCGTAGTAATGCATCGATGAAGTAATAAAATTGAGCGATGATGAACGAATAATATTTGGTATTATTAACACCACCATCAAAAACTCAGCAACCGCCAGCACATCTCCCCCCCAACTAGGTAACATAGATTCTAACGGCATAAATAACTGCAGTAAGTAGTACGCGATTACCCCATATAAAATAACGAAATAGGCGGTCGCAATTGGAAACCCCGCGTTAAATACGGTCAAAAACTTAAAGCCTTTAATTTCTTTATTAAAGCGCTTACTGTTGATTACTAATCCCAACAAACCATCAACAATCACCACAGCCCTAACAAACGGGTTTTTTATGCCATTACCGACCAAACGTTCTTCTAAGTCTTGATTGGTTCCTGAGACTTTATGATGGTGCAAATGAATTTTACGTCGATACCACGGGTTCACCGTATTTGGTCGCATTAACCACACAACCAGCATCATAAAATTATGAAGCCAAGGACGTTTACTAAAATATTGCTTATGAATAAGGTCATGTTCAAGTTCGTGAGAAATAGACGTAATCACAGCCGCTAAAATAATACACAACCACGCGGGAATGAGGCTCATATAATAAAGTGACGCGACACCAATTAATGACAATAGTGACAACAACAAAATAACCAAAGCAATACTATTTTGTTGATTAAGAACAGGGTATTTCGCTCTCAGTGCTTGTTCTTCTGTTTTAATAGCACTGACAATCGCCTGAATATTTTGCTTAGCGGTTAATTTTGGCATAGTTACATTTGCTCGTTTGTGTATACCAAAATCATACCGCGAATACTCAGCGGTCTCTAGCAAATTGCTCTAAAAAAGGAAGTATCTGACTGGGTGGCAAAGGTTTTGAAAAGTAATAACCTTGAATATAGTCACAACCAGCATCCGTTAACACTTCAAGTTGAGCGTATTCTTCAACCCCTTCAGCAACCACTTTAATACCCAGTACACGACTCATTTGAATGATTGACCTAACTAAGGCTTCGTCAGCTAAATCAACATGTATTTCATCAATAAACGACTTGTCGAGCTTGAGCACATCAACCGGAAAACGACGCAGGTAACTTAACGATGAGTAACCAGTACCAAAGTCGTCTAACGAAATTAAACACCCTGCTGCTTTAAGTTGAGTAAGCACGTCGAGGTGATTGGTATTTTCGGGGGCAAGTACACTTTCAGTTAATTCAAACGATATTTGCGAAGGCTTAACACCTTGACTCTTTATGATGTCAATCCACACATTGCGTTCAGGGTTGTACTCTGCAAACTCAAATAATGAACGGTTAACATTAAATACCAGTTGATCATACCCTTGTGCTTCAAGTGCCTTAATTTGCTGACACGTTTTTATTAACACCAATTCACCGAGTGGAATTATGACACGCGACTCTTCCGCTAATGGTATAAACTCTACAGGCGACACCCACTGCCCTTGGTTTTGCCACCTGACTAAGCTCTCGAATTTAGCAACTGTGTTATTTTCAATATCAATAATTGGTTGAAAATAAACCTCTATCTCGTTGTTCTTAACAGCCTGTGTCAGTTGCTCTACCAGTAAATTGTGTTTTTTAACCTTGTCGTCCATTTCAGTACAAAAGTGTAAATATGGATCCGCTGTTTGTTTTGCGTTTAAGCTAGCCAGCTCAGCTTGCCTAATAAGACGACGGGCTATTTTTTCAATTTTAACCTGCGATGTCAGTACATTATTATATTCATAATGACTGATACCCAGTGTCACTGTTACATGCTGACGAATACCGCCAATAGAAAAAGGCTCAATTAATAAAGCATTAATTTGTTTACAGACAAGTTCAAGCTCATGGCTATCCTGATAGGCCTGTAATATTGCAAAGCTGTCTCCATCGATGCGTGAAAATGCACACTCTTTAAAGGTATATGCCAGCCGATTTGCTATTTCACATAGCAGTTTATCCCCGAAGGTTAAGCCATATACGGTGTTAATATCTTGAAATCGATCAACATCAAAATAAATCACTGCCAAGTGCGTATTAACATCATTTTGATGCGACGGTGCCGAAATTAAATCACAAATACGTTCTTTAAAATAAAAGCGATTTGTGAGGCCCGTCAGTTGGTCATGATTTGCATGAAAATAAATTTTCCGCTCAGCTTCTTTTTTCTCTGTGATATCGAGAATGAAGGCGACGTAACACACCTCACCATTGTTAACCATTTTAGTAATTGATAAAAACTGGGTGTATAAGTCCCCTTGCTTGTTCTTATTCATGATCTCACCAGACCATTTACCTTCGGTATCAATGTGATGCCACATGGCACGATAAAAATGCGATGCATGCTTATTCGAACTCAATATTTTAGGATTTTTTCCTATAATCTCGTCGAACGAATAGCCAGTCATATTCGTAAATGCAGTATTTGCGTATATGATCTCGACATTTTCATTGCAGATAAAAATAGCTTCGTGACTTTGTTCTATCAATTGATTGGCAAAATCTAACTTGGCAATAAAGCGATCTTTTTCAATCTCTCGTTGAATAAGGCCTGTAAATAAGGAAAAGAAAGACTCAATTTGCATGGCATCACTGATTGCATGCTGAAAAAGTGCAACGAGAATGGTATCTGTTTTACCAGACATACTCTGCAAGGGCACCCCGACATACGCTTCAATACCCATATCAACGAGTAATTTATCGTCTGGAAATAATTGCTGTACGCCTGAGCTATAGCTCGAGATACCGCCGCAACTTACATCGTTGCAAGGCGTGCAGCGAATATCATAACTAATGTTTTCAACGATTTCGTCATTGGCCACCAACGTTAGCGTTGTTGCCTGCATGGTGTCTTCATCAACATGAGCTAAAAAAACGTGTGACGCACCCACCACTTCTGACAAAGAGAGGCATATAGCATTATAAAAGTTTTCACTTTTAAGATTAGATATACTTTCAACAATACGTTTTAGGTCGAATGTACCCACGCTTCCCGCCTTATCTTATATGCACTAAGTGTTTGACTTAACTTAAAGTTAAGGTTTCAAATTGTATTACATGAAGCCTATAAATACCATGCTACTCTAGTCCATTATGATTAATTTTCAATCAAGTAGACACACAAAATCAGGGGTTATTTAATTACTCAACATTGTTTGAACACCTGTGATTAATAATAGAACAAAAAGGATTTTATAGGGGCAATCAGAGCATGCCAGAAGAAAATGAATGAAAGGTTAGCCATGGCATTATACTGAAAGCTGTCTTTATCCCTCCTCTTGCAAAAGGCACGAATGTTTAAAGTTGCGGTGGTTAAAAGATACGATGGCTAAAAGATACAGTGGTTAAAAGGTACGGTGGCAAAAAGACACGGTGCGCAGACTTTACTTGCCTAATTGCCACGCCCCGTGTGTTACTCAAAAACGCGAACACACAACATAAGACACATAACTGATTTATTTCAGACATAAAAAAACCCCAGCAAAAGGTGCTGAGGTTAAAAAGTGGTACCAGTGGGCGGACTTGAACCGCCACGCCCGAAGGCAACGGATTTTGAATCCGTCATGTCTACCAATTCCATCACACTGGCTTCATTTTTCTTTAACCTTCTAAACACGAGAAGATAAAGAAAAACCACTTTAGAGCAATAAGCTTTTTAACTGCTTTTGTCTCTATGCCAAGCATTATACAAAGAATGGGTGAGGCAGCAAGCGTTTTATGCGGCCTGATGAATCAACCGCACAATTATTAAACAAGTTGTTAACCAGCGTGCTTTGGCATCATTCGAGAAACAATGGCCTGACAGTCTATTTCATGGCTTAAACAACCATACTGCGAAAAGTGAGGACCTTTCAAACGGCTTGTTACAAATGCGTGTGCGATAATGGGTTCACCAAACTGCAAGAGCGTTGCGGCTTGCCAAAGCTGTGCTAAGCGCTCAATGATCCGCCGAGCCTGTATTTCTAAATGTGACGTATCGGTTAGTAATGCCTGCAATTCATTAAGCTTATCGGCGTAATCACTGTTTAGTGCACGTGCTTTTTCAAGCTCCTTCATAAGCGCCGTTAACGATTCTGGCTCGCGGTTAAACACGCGCATTAAATCTAAGCATTGCACGTTACCTGACCCTTCCCAAATTGAATTAACAGGGGCTTCTTTATAAAGGCGACTGGCAATATTGTCTTGCACATAACCTACTCCACCAATGCATTCCATCGCCTCGAAGGTGTGCTGAACTGCACGCTTGCAAATCCAGTACTTTCCAATCGCAGTCGCACTGCGAACGAGTGCAGCTTCGCTATCATCGTCTTGTTTATCAATTGCGTGGGCAATCCGCATCGAGATTGCCAACGCTGCCTCTGCTTCCAAGGCTAAATCAGCTAAGACATTCAGCATTAATGGCTGTTGATGCAGTTTTTTTCCAAAAACAGCGCGCTCTGATGTGTGCCATACCGCTTCTTTTACTGCTTGCATCATCAATGAACTTGAGCCGAGCATACAGTCATACCGTGTGAGTGCGACCATTTGAATAATCGTCTTAATACCACTGCCAGGTTCGCCCAACATCCAGCCATGCGCTGATCTAAACTCGATTTCAGAGCTGGCATTTGACTGATTTCCTAATTTATTTTTTAAACGCTGAATATAGACGGCATTTTTTTCACCACTTTCAAGCCAGCGCGGCACTAAAAAGCACGACAATTGCGAATTAGGAGCATAGGCGAGCACTAAAAAAGCATCGCTCATGGGGGCTGAACAAAACCATTTGTGTCCTTCAAGCACGTAAAGCTGCCCTGCACCGCCTTCATTTAGTGGTGTTGCTTTGGTGGTATTTGCTCGTACATCGGTGCCTCCTTGCTTTTCGGTCATGGCCATACCAATCGTAACACCTTGTTTTTCAAACCACGGCTTGTTGTCGCCATCATAATGATTGGCCAGTATTTTTGGCAGCCACACTTCAGCGATATTGGCTTGACTGGCAATAGCAGGCACACTCGCAAAGGTCATCGTTAGCGGGCAACCTGACCCTGGGTCAGCATGATTATGTAGTACAGCCATCACCGCGCGTACAACATGACTGCCTTGCTTTTTTTGCTGCCAAGGTAAGGCACAGTGTCCTTGCGCTATGGCATGCTGCATAAGCTGATGATAACTTGGATGGTAATCAACATGGTCAATACGCTCACCAAAGCGGTTATGTGTATTAAGTTCAGGCAAATGCTTATTTGCCAAGAACCCAGCTTGTAACAGTTCCCCTCCCACCTGTTGCCCAAAAGCAGAAAGATGCGCTGTTCCCCATTGTCCCGCAAAACAATTTTGCCAATACTGCAACACGTCGTCAGCCTCGTACGCGTTATAGTTTTCAAGCGGTTTGGGTTGATTAAATACCACGTGGGTTTCACTCGAAGAAACAGACATAGAAGGGCTCTCTTTTTTATTATTTTTTCAACTATAGCAGGTCAGACCTGCTTGTCGACAAGCGAAACCCTCGCTAAGTATTTCTTGTTTGCTAAGGACTTTGCTAAACTACAGCGCAATTTAATAGGATGAGAGTGTTTATGTCAGCTGAGTTTCCTCGTGCCGGTTTTTGGCGCCGTTTTGCCTCGTTAATTTACGACACCTTGGTTGTGATTGCCTTTGCAATGCTCACAACTGTGCTATACCTACTGGCTGTTCAGGGACTTATTTCACTTGATGTGTTGAGTATTGGCAATGCTGAGGATGTCTCAGCGTATATTCAAAACTCCCCTTTGCTTTATGGCATCCGTAGTGGATTACTGGTGTTAGTGAGCGTGGCATTTTTTAGTTACTTTTGGGCTAAAAGCGGGCAAACCATAGGCATGCGCGCATGGCGCTTAAAAGTACAAACCCTCGATGGTAAGCTGATTAGCTGGCAACAAGGTGCGCTAAGAGCAATCTGTGCTTTATTAGGTTTGGGTAATTTAGTGGTGCTGATTGATTTTAAAAACAAACGTGCACTGCAAGATTACATAGCTAAAACAGAAGTAATTACGCTCACAAAAGAAGAAAATAAACGCATTTATCGCTCATTAGATTAGGCGCAGTTCGCTTAATTAAGCTTATTGGTGTAATCACTGATTGGTAAAGCGATACAGTAGATACAAAAAAGCGTGACTAGATAGTCACGCTTTTTTTGTAATTTAAGTACGTTTACTACACACGCTTATTTAGCAAGTAGGTCGCAAAACCAATAAATAGAATGCTTGGCAACACCGCACCGACAACCGCTGGAATTTGATATACCATCACCACAGGGCCAAATATTTCATTGGTTAAGTGGAAGGTAATGCCGGTTATAACCCCCATAATGATTCGAGCGCCCATTGTAACGGTTCGCAGTGGGCCAAATATAAACGACAACGCCACTAATAACATCACCGCGATAGACACAGGCTGCATTACTTTGCGCCACAATGCTAACTCATAGGTGCTAGTATCTTGTTCATTTTGTTTTAGGTAACTCAAATATGACCAAAGTCCAGTAAACGATAACGCTTCTGGTTTTACCGATACAACCCCTAACTTTTCTGCTGTTAACTGTGAATCGTAAAACTCTTCAGTTTGCTGTTCAGTGCTAATCTGTTCTGGCGTGATTTTAACTTTATTAACGCCACGCAACAGCCAACCATCTTTTCGGTTTACGGCTTCTTTTGCTTTCGTTATTTGAGTTAATTGCAATGACTTATCAAAATGATACATATGTACACCACGCAATACGCCTTGCTGATCAACATCTTCTATATTTATAAAGTTGCTGCCATCTTTTGCCCATACACCTTGTTTGGCATTAAAGACATCGCCCCCGTTAATAGCGTGGTTGCGTATTTCTTTCGCTTTAAGCTGTGCTTCGGGCGCTCCCCACTCACCAAGCGCCATCATACAGATAGCCATAAACATGGCAGTTTTCATTACCGACGCAATAATCTGTAAACGCGACATGCCCGCGGCCTGCATCACCACCAACTCACTGTTTGATGCTAAAGCACCGAGTCCCGTTAAGCCACCAATGAGCGCTGCCATCGGAAAGAAAATAACCAAGTCTCCCGGCATGCTGTACACAGTGTAAATAAGTGCTGTCGCAATATCATAACTGCCACGCCCAACCGATTTTAACTGTTCAATAAATTTAATAAGGGTACTGATACCAACCAGCACCATTAATGCAAATCCTGTAGTTTGAATAATGCTGCGGCCTAAATACCAGTCGAGTGTTTTCATCATGCGCTTAACTCCCGCTTAGTCACCACTGCTTTTAACCATGCGCCGAGCGGGCGGCCTTTGATAATCAATAAACCACCAATAAACAAGGCAGATAAATGAATCCACCACAGCCCAATTGAAGGTGGTATTTTACCATCTTCAACAGCAAATTTAGCGGCATTAAGAAGGATGAAATACCCTAAATACAAGCTGATTGCAGGCACTAATTTAGCAAATTTACCTTGTCGTGGGTTAACCACACTAAGCGGAACGGCCAGTAAAGTAAGCAGTGGAATCGAAAGCGGTATTGCAATACGCCACTGCCACTGAGCAACCGCTTCTACACTTTTCATTTTAAATAAATCAAACGTTGGTACGGCTTCTAATTTACGGCGTTGATGTTCAATTTCTTGGTCTTGGATTTGTACGCTATAACCATCAAACTCTGTCAGGTTAAGCGCCGCAGATTCACCGTCTGTTTCATAACGCTTACCATCATTCAAAATAAGTTGTTGCTCACCGTTATCTTGTTCAATCACGACACCACGCTCTGCGTAGACTAACCGTGCCAAATCACCTTTCTCACGGTCAGGTAACTGGGCAACAAAAACTTTGTGAAGTTCTTTACCACCGTTTTCAATATTATGAATAAAGACAACGGCTTTTTCGTTGCCTGTTTGCTGAAAACGACCCGCTCGAAGTGCAGACAAACCAGCATCGGCTTTTGCTTGTTCTTTTAATTGATACTCTTGCTCACTCGCCCATGGTGCAATGTACAGTGTTAAGGCACCCGCAAGAATGGCCATCGCTGTACTTGAAATAAGCGTGACGCGCACAACATACCATTCACTGACGCCACAGGCTCTAAACACCGTCATTTCGCTATCGGCATAAATACGACTATAGGCCAAAATAATGCCTAAAAAGATACTCAAAGGGAGAATAAGCGACGCAAGCTGCGGTAGTTTTAACGCGATCATCGAAAGCACAAGCTTTGCAGGAAGCCCTCCATCTGAGGCATCACCTAAAATCACCACAAACTTTTGCGACACAAAAATGGTCATTAAAGTTAAAAATACGGCGACCTGCGACTTTAAGACTTCAGTGGTCAAATAACGGAAAATTAGCAATGCTCGCCCCTGTTAAACATCGTGTTTCACTGGAATAGTAAGAAATTTTGAGTAAACTAGTTATTTTACTCACTTTATTATATGCCATCACAATTAAATATCATACCTAGCAAGAACATATAATCTTGCATTTATAGTACAGATGGCATCTATTATGTGATATTGATATTCACAATAAGATAAAGTTCAAAAACACGTAAATAGAGTCATAGTTTATGAGCTAATATTAGTGTTAATAAACTAAAAAATGTAAGAAAGGACTCGAAAATGAATTTCTTACCCTTATTTACTAAGGTTATACGACTCAAAATCAGGAGTGACAATGGAATTTAGCGTAAAAAGTGGTAGTCCAGAAAAACAACGTAGCGCATGTATTGTAGTTGGCGTTTATGAGCCACGTCGTTTATCGCCCATTGGTGAACAGCTAGATAAAATCAGCGATGGTTATATTTCAAATTTACTGCGCCGTGGCGACCTTGAGGGTAAGCCAGGTCAAGTATTGTTGTTGCATCATGTACCCAATGTACTGAGCGAACGCGTTTTACTTGTAGGCTGTGGTAAAGAGCGAGAGTTGGACGACAAACAATATAAACAAATCATCTCTAAAACCATTAACACGCTGAACGAGACAGGCTCTATGGAAGCGGTATGCTTTTTAACAGAGCAGCACGTTAAAAGCCGTGATACTTATTGGAAAGTACGTCAAGCCGTTGAAACGACACAAGATTGTTTATACACATTTAATCAGCTTAAAAGTAAAAAAAGCGACCCTCGTCGACCATTACGCAAAATTGTCTTCAATGTACCGACACGCCGTGAACTCACGATTGGCGAAAGTGCAATTGAGCATGGTTTAGCTATCGCAGCCGGTAGTAAATTATGTAAAGACGTTGCCAATATGCCACCTAATATCTGTAACCCAGCGTATTTAGGTGAGCAAGCACAAGAGCTTGCCGACAACTTTGACAATGTCACGGTTGAAATTATTGGTGAAGAAAAAATGGCTGAGCTTGGCATGAATTCATACCTTGCTGTCGGCCGTGGTAGTGCGAACGAGTCTGTGATGTCGGTAATTAAATACCAAGGTGCCGACAAAGACCAAGCCCCTATCGTACTCGTTGGTAAAGGTTTAACCTTTGACTCTGGCGGTATTTCAATCAAACCAGGCGAAGCCATGGATGAAATGAAATACGACATGGGCGGTGCCGCTGGGGTTATTGGCACAATGCGCGCATTGGCTCAAATGCAGTTACCTATTAATGTGGTTGGTGTGCTTGCTGGTTGTGAAAACATGCCTGGTTCAAATGCTTATCGTCCGGGTGATATTTTAACGACAATGTCAGGTCAAACTGTTGAAGTATTAAATACCGATGCAGAAGGCCGTTTAGTGCTGTGTGATGCACTCACCTATGTTGAGCGCTTTGAACCCGATACCGTGGTCGATGTAGCCACCTTAACGGGTGCCTGTATTATTGCGCTTGGTTCGCATGCAACGGGGTTACTTTCAAATCATAACCCGCTTGCCCATGACTTACTTAAAGCATCTGAGCAAAGTGGCGACCGCGCATGGCAGTTGCCACTGTGGGATGATTATCAAGAACAACTTGAAAGTCCATTTGCTGATTTCACCAACTTAGGTGGCCGTGCAGCTGGGACAATTACTGCTGCGTGTTTCTTGTCTAAATTCACCAAAAAATACAATTGGGCGCATTTAGATATCGCTGGTACAGCATGGCGCAGTGGTGGTAAAAACAAAGGTGCAACGGGTCGTCCGGTGCCAATGTTGACACAGTATTTACTAAACCGTGCTGGCATTAGCGAAGCAAGCCACGACTAAGCACGTTATTTACAGAGTAAGTAACGCTAAATAAGGCGCCAAATGGCGCCTTATTAATTGAAGCAATACGCGTTCTATGTCAAAATCTCTGCTTTGATCTGTGTATCTGTGGGGACGCCCGTCACAATGAGCATGAACGCACAATTTTACGTTCTAAAACAAGATGATAACAGCCAGCAAGCTGATAAAGCGTGTTTTGATCTTGCCGCTAAAATCGCTGCGGATCAGTATCGTCTTGGTCATCGCGTATTTATTTACGCCGATAACATCGACACGGCCCACACAATCGACGACATCATTTGGTCATTTGAACCAGATAGTTTCATACCACACAACCTACAAGGTGAAGGCCCTAAAGGCGGCGCTCCAGTAGAAATTGGTATGACGCCACCTGTCGGCAACAGAAAGATATTAATCAACTTAGCTGAACACCTGCCGGATTTTATTCGCCGTTTTCAGCAAGTTTTTGACTTTGTTCCCGTTGAGCCAACCGCTAAACAAGCTGCCCGTGAGCGGTTTAAAAAGCTTCGCCAACTGGGCGCCCATATTGCAACGCAAGAAATTGACATTTAAGCATTTATTTAAGGTTCTGTGTAATGGATAAAACCTACAATCCGCAAGATATTGAACAGTCTTTATATCAAGACTGGGAAGAAAAAGGCTACTTTAAACCATCTGGCCAAGGTGACGCATACTCAATCATGATCCCGCCACCAAACGTCACGGGTAGCTTACACATGGGCCACGCATTCCAAGACACTATCATGGATACGCTAACACGTTTAAAGCGTATGCAAGGCAACAACACATTATGGCAAGTAGGTACCGACCACGCAGGTATCGCAACACAAATGCTGGTTGAGCGTAAGCTTGCTGCCGAAGAAGGTAAAACACGCCATGACTTAGGTCGTGATGCATTTATCGACAAAATTTGGGAGTGGAAAAATCACTCTGGCGGCACAATTACCAAACAATTACGTCGCTTAGGTGCGTCAGTCGATTGGGACCGTGAACGTTTCACTATGGACGAAGGTCTATCTGAAGCCGTAAAAGAAGTGTTCGTACGTCTTCATAAAGACGATTTAATCTACCGTGGTAAGCGTCTAGTAAACTGGGATCCTAAGTTACACACAGCCATCTCAGATCTTGAAGTTGAAAATAAAGACAAGCAAGGCCATATGTGGAACCTTCGCTATCCACTCGCTGATGGCGTAAAAACACAAGACGGTAAAGACTACATCATCGTAGCAACAACGCGTCCAGAAACCATGTTAGGTGATACTGGCGTGGCTGTTAACCCTGATGATGAGCGTTACCAAGACCTGATCGGCAAAGAAATTTTACTGCCTATCGTCAATCGTCGTATTCCTATTGTTGCCGATGAACATGCCGACATGGAAAAAGGCACGGGGTGTGTGAAAATCACGCCAGCGCACGACTTTAACGATAACGAAGTAGGCAAACGTCATCAACTGCCTATGATCAACATCTTCAACAAAGATGCGGCAGTATTAAGCCAAGGCGAAAGCTATACTTTCGACGGTAAAGAGCTGGCGCTTGATGCACCTATTCCTGAACGCTTGCACGGTCTTGACCGTTTTGATGCGCGCAAGGCAATTGTGAGCGAATTTGAAGAACTGGGTTTATTAGAAAAAATTGAAGACCACAGCCTAACGGTTCCTTACGGTGACCGCTCTGGTGTGGTAATTGAGCCTCTACTAACAGACCAATGGTACGTGCGTGTAGCACCGCTTGCAGAACCAGCCAAAGAAGCCGTTAAAAACGGCGACATTAAATTTGTACCACAACAATATGAGAACATGTACTTCTCGTGGATGAACGACGTACAAGATTGGTGTATTTCACGTCAACTTTGGTGGGGTCATCGTATTCCAGCTTGGTACGACAACGAAGGTAACGTGTATGTTGGCCGTGACGAAGCAGAAGTTCGCCGCGACAATAACATTGCTGATAACGTGGCGCTTAAACAAGACGAAGACGTACTTGATACATGGTTTTCATCAGCACTGTGGACCTTCTCAACACAGGGTTGGCCTGCAAACACAGATGATTTAAAAACCTTCCACCCTTCAGATGTATTGGTAACCGGTTTCGACATTATCTTCTTCTGGGTTGCACGTATGATCATGATGACCATGCACTTCATCAAAGATGAAGACGGCAAGCCACAAGTTCCATTTAAAACCGTTTATGTCACCGGTCTTATCCGTGATGAAAACGGCGACAAAATGTCTAAATCAAAAGGTAACGTACTTGACCCAATCGATATGATTGACGGTATCGACCTTGAAAGTCTCGTTGAAAAGCGCACTGGCAACATGATGCAGCCACAGCTTGCGAAGAAGATTGAAAAGAATACCCGTAAAACATTCGAAAATGGTATTGAAGCACACGGTACAGATGCCCTACGTTTCACATTAGCGGCAATGGCTTCAACAGGCCGTGACATAAACTGGGATATGAACCGCCTTGAAGGTTATCGTAACTTCTGTAATAAACTATGGAATGCGAGCCGTTACGTATTAATGAATACGGAAGAGCAAGATTGTGGTTTTAATACTGAGGCTGAAAAGCAGTATTCACTAGCTGACCGTTGGATTTTAGGTCAATTTGAAGCCACGGTTAAAACCTACACAGAGCACCTAGAAAACTACCGTTTTGACCTTGCTGCAAACACTATCTACGAGTTCACATGGAACCAGTTCTGTGATTGGTACTTAGAGCTTACTAAGCCGGTATTATTCAAAGGCAACGAAGCACAACAACGTGGTACGCGTCATACTCTTATCACGGTATTAGAAAGCTTACTGCGCTTAATGCACCCAATGATGCCTTATATCACAGAAACAATCTGGCAACGTGTTGCACCGCTGGCGGGTATTGAAACTGCAAACACCAGTATTATGGTGCAAGCTTTCCCTGTATACACAGCTGCAAACGTCGACAGCCAAGCAATGGACGACCTAGAGTGGGTTAAACAGTTCATTCTAGCTATCCGTAATATCCGTGGTGAAATGGATATTAGCCCAAGTAAACCATTGTCGGTTTTACTGGCTAATGCATCAGATGAAGACACGCGCCGTTTAGCTGATAACGAAGCATTCTTAGCATCACTTGCTAAGCTTGAAGCGTTCACGCTGCTTGAAAATAAAGACGATGCACCAGCGTGTGCAACATCGTATGTTGGCAACTTGGAAATCATGATCCCAATGGCTGGCTTAATTGATGTTGAAGCTGAGCTTGGTCGTATTGCTAAGCAGCTAGAAAAAGCTGAAAAAGGCTTAGCGCAAGTACAAAATAAACTTGCCAACGAAAAGTTTGTGAACAACGCACCTGAAGCAGTTCTTGCTAAAGAGCACGCTAAACTTGCTGAGTTTACAGATGCAAAAGACAAACTATTAGCGCAAAAGGCGAAAATAGAAAGCCTATAACGCCATACACTAAGCGCGATTAATTCGCGCTTACAAAAAAGCCGCATCATGGTATTTCATGATGCGGCTTTTTTAATTTCTAATAAGTATCAGCGATTTTTACACAGTATAAAAATCGCCTTAAATATTAAAATGTGTAGTTATACTGAGCACCTAATAGTACAGCATGACCTTTTGATTCATATTCCCATGAAACATTTTGGCCAAGTGACGCTGCTAAACTATCTTTTTCAGTGAAGTTTTGTGTTTTACCACGAAGAATACTCACACCTAAGTCGATATTTGAGTTTTCGCTGAATGCGTAATTACCACCGAACGAGAACCAGAAACGGTCTGTATCAGGAATAGAGATTGAAAGGTGTGATTGATCAGCTGGCGATTCATCGTAGGCAATACCTGCACGAAGTAATAACGCATCGCTGTACTGATAGTCAGTACCAATTGAGTAACGCATTGAATCAGAGAAATTCTCTTCTTTAGAGAAAACAGGCGTTTCACGGCTTGGTGTATACGCTTCTAATTTCTGGAAGCTATCCCAACCAGTCCATAAAATGCTGTAGTGTACGCCTAGCTTTTTGTCTAATTGATGTGAACCAGAGAACTCAGCAATCGCTGGTAATGTTAATTTTAGCTCGCCAGGTACAGTCATGCCCGCTAAACCACCCACAGCTGCAGGTAATTGGTTTGAGTACTCACCTTCAAAATCGATATCTGTTTCGCTGCGGTAGCTAAAGCCAAAGCGATTATTTTCATCAAGTTGGTACATTGCACCCACGTTCCAACCAAAACCGTAATCGTCACCTTCAAGGTGAGCAATTTGCGTATTCGCAGGGATACCAAATGGGTTAGCACCGGCATTACGAACTACTTTTGCATCAGCGTAAACATAGTTTAAGCCAAGACCTACGCTGAACTGCTCGTTGATTTTGTACGATGCACTGGCATTCATGTTAACAGTTACGATTTCAGTTTCACCCGCAATCGAGCCTGCCGCATAGTCGTCATTAAACTCAGTTGAAAGACCAAAGTTAGAAAAAGCACCAAAACCTAACGACACTTTGTCATTTAATGGCATGGTGAAGTAACCCGCAGGAATAAATGCAGATGGAGCGATGCTATCATCATCAATTGAGTTTGCATCTAAACCATATGCAGCGCTCTGGCCTTTTAAGCTTACGTCTGGAATAACAGCAATGCCTGCCACTGAAATTTGCTTGTCTTTGAATAAAGACATAAGTGCAGGGTTACGAGCTACAACTGAAGCATCATCAGCAACGGCTGCTTCACCTGCGTATGCACGGCCTAAACCTGATACATTTTGCTCTGCTAATTGGAAAGCTGCAGCAAAGCTGTCAGCAGAAACAACAGCAAGTGATGCTGCAATTAATGTTTTAGTGAACTTCATAAATCTGTGTCCTCTTGCAATCTAATGCGTTAGCGATACCAATTTATAGTGCAACCAGCTAGTTAGCTTTTAAAGTTAGCGCTAGATGTTGGTATTAGATGTTTTATTCTAATAATTACAAACTTTCGAACATTACCTTAATTAAGATCAAAAAACTGTAATTTTTCGTTAGAAATAGGTAAAAAACCCACATTTTAACAACAAGATAACAACTTATTAAAACTCATCAGATCTCTGGTAACAAACAGCAATTGATATCAATTATCATTTGCATTGACATCTTTTTAGCATCGCTTTAGACTAAAATCAGTGTGTTAATGGATTAGGCGTGGTTATGGAAATCGCTTTTATTTTTACTGCATTGCTCTTGTGTGGAGTCAGTGTTTACTACTTCTGTAAAGCAAATTACTGTGCTTGCACCAAAGCCGGTGAGTGCGATAACCCCGTTAATCAGTATTGGTTAGGTGCGATGTGCAGCGCGGTTCTGTCGTTATTGTTGTGTTGTGTTGCTTTGCATGTCGAAAAAGGCACATTATTGTGGTTGGTATTAATGGTAAGTTGTTTTAGTGGTGCATTTATTTCAGCTAAACGTAATGCCAAAAAGCGCTGCACTAAAGCTAAACAAGCAAATGCTCTTTTAACAAACGAGCCAAATTAAGCTGATAATCAAGCGGTTTGATACTAGCAACAATCTTTAATTCATGGTTTTCGCTTAAATTAACATCTTTAGCGGTAATATGGTGCTTGTGTTTAGCATTATAAAAAATTTTTACTTTAGGCTTTATAGGGTTCTCATGATTCCCTTCCATCACTAACGCAAGGCGTTCATTGTTAAGCTTAACAATTGTGCCAACTGGATGTACTCCCAAGCACTTAATAAACCGCTGTACAAGTTCTGAGTCAAACAGGTGCTTATTAGCCAACAAGTAACGTAATGCCGAGATAGGCTCTTCGCCTAATTGATGAGGGCGGTCTGCTGTCATTGCATCATACACATCGACTATAGCCATCATTCGCGCTGGCCGACTCAGCTTTTCAGCGCCAATGCCACGCGGGTAGCCACTGCCATCTAAGCGTTCATGATGATTAACGACCATATCAAGCATTAACGGGCTAATTCCCTTTTCACCTTTAATCACACCTAAGCTTTGTGCGACATGTTTTCTAACAACCTGCATTTCTGTGTCATTCAATGCACTGGGCTTTGATAGCACTCCTTGCGGCATTTTTGCTTGCCCTATATCATGCAAGAGCGCTCCCATAGCAAGCTCTTTTATCGTTTTTTCTTTGTAGCCTAGATACTTAGCAAACACACTGACTAAAATTGCGGTATTAATCATATGACGCCAATTATAGATATGCTTGTCTTTAAGACGCGTTAATATCGTCAGCGCATTGTGATTTCGAAACACAGAGCCGACAATATCAACCGCAATATCATCTAATAAACTCATATTCATTTTCAGACCCGCGGTGATGTCTGAGTAAAGTGCTTGTAATTTACGGCTGTACTGTTCGTAGTGAACACTTGCCTTAAGAAACTCCTGCTCAACCGTTACAGCGTGCGACTTAGTATTAAGGGCGTCAGTTTGCTCTACAATGGGTTTGCTTGGTTCTGCAACTGGTTGGTATTTTTTAGGAAGCGCAACATCACTCTGAGCAAAATCGATAAGGAGTTCTTCAACGCCCTCAGAAATTAAACGCTTAATAATGGTTTTATCACGCACTAAACCACGCGTTTTTATTTTAATACTGTTTATGTGTTCTTGTTGCTTACTGACACTGTCAACAAACATCCCTGGTACAAGTTCGGCAATCGGTAAGGTGATTAACATAAAAAGGTTAGTGCATAAAAAATCGAGTTTTCATTATCGCCCAACCGAAAAAAATGTCTATAGATCAAGTCTCGAATACGAAATAGGTATGAGTTAATTTTAGAGGTTAGAGGTTAGAGGTTAGAGGTTAGAGGTTAGAGGTTAGGAAATTATAAGCGCGATTATATGTCGCGCCATAATTCAGACAGTAACGCGGGGTAAACCCGCTGCTACATTTTATTCCTGAAAGTATGTGCCCCAACCGTCATACTCAACGTCACATTGCTGTGCAAGGGCTTCTAATTTATCAACATCTTCCATTATGACTTCAACGTCAAGCTCAGCTTCAACAACGACGTCAAAGCTCCATACTTTTTGGCCATCTTCTAGCTCAAGTTCTGCAGGTTCTTCAACATCGTAGCCAAGTTTAAATGCGGCTAGCGCAGCTTGCTCTAATTTTTCGAAGTTTTCACTTACGAAGTGATGTTCAACTTCATACAGTACTTCAGGATCTGAGCCATCTTCAAGGAGTGAAGTAACAATGTCTTCACTAATTTCGCGCCAATTTTCCATTATTTATTTCTCACTTGAGCATCTAATTCAGTTATTTTAGCAGCCATAATATTATGAACATGCGACGCATGCTCACGTGCAGTTACGTCTTTATCAAGATAAATCGGCGCTAACATTTCAAGGTAAATTGTACCATTGTCTAAGCGGTTTAGCTTAATAGTTTTATGCGTGGTACTCATACAAACAGGCACAATGGGGACATCTGCACTCATTGCGGTATGAAATGCCCCCGTTTTAAAAGGCAGTAAACCGCGACCATAACTCCGAGTTCCCTCTGGGAACATCCACACAGACAGACCTTTTTGCTTTATTTTTTCGGCTGATTTAGAAATGGTACCCGCTGCTTTTGAGCGGTTTGCACGGTCAATTAAAATATTACCTGAAAGCCAGTATAGCTGACCAAAAAACGGAATCCACTTTAAGCTTTTCTTACCAAGGCTGACACAATTTTCTGGCACCATCGCGGGTAAGGTGAATATGTCGTAGTTGTTTTGATGATTTGCTACATACACTGCTGGACCCACATTTTTAGCGTCAGGGTGATAAGTCAGCTCAAGCTTAACGCCTAGCAACACCGCCATTTTACTAAACCAACCTGAAACAATGTGCACATTATTATTGTGAAATGGTTTAAAAATGCATAAAAGCAAACCAAACACACAGCTTAAAACAATAAATAACGCCATGATAATAATACGAAAAACAGCTAACAAAACGGATTCTCCTCGAGTAAATCAGCGCGCATTATAACGTGAAATATGTCATTACCATAGCTTTTGGCGTACATGTGTGCGCTAAGATATTAATCTCTTTTCGTTGCAATAAAAAAGGCCTGCTTAGCAGGCCTTCTTAATTTATTCACTCAAATCTGTTGAGGATTCGTCTGGTTCATCGGTGTGTGTTATTTCTACCACCGCTTCATCTACACGCTGTAACCCTCGTGGTAGCTTATTACCTCGACGACCGCGCTCACCATGATAATGCTCAAGATCACTTGGTTTTAAGGTTAATTTACGCTTGCCTGCATGAAGTGTCACACTGCTGCCCTCAGGCACCACCGCAAGTACTTTTACAAACTCTTCACGGGGCTTGTACTTTTGCACTAGGAATAGAAATAATCTTGTTTCCCTTGCCTTTGCTTAGCTTAGGTAAATCACGTAATGGGAATAACAGCATACGGCCTTCATTTGAAATCGCCATACAGTAATCTGTCGCAACATCACTCACACGGATAGGAGCAAGTAGCTCTCCGCCTTTAGGCACGCTAACCAGCGCTTTACCATTCTTGTTCTTACTAACAAGATCTTTAAAGTCGCTAATAAAGCCATAACCTGCATCTGAAGCCATCAATAATACTTGATTGTCTTCTGCCATCACCACATGTTCAAAGTTAGCCCCAGAGCTTAAATTAAAGCGCCCTGTCATTGGCTCACCTTGGCTTCGCGCTGACGGTAAGCTGTGCGCATCCGTGGCAAATGCTCGACCACTTGAGTCAAGGAACACCGCAGGCTGGTTGCTCTTACCACGCGCCGATGCTTTATAGTTATCGCCTGATTTATAACTGAGTCCTTCCACATCTAAATCATGGCCTTTACCGACACGTGCCCAGCCTTTTTCAGACAGCACAACAGTGACTGATTCTGATGGAATAAGATCTTTCTCGCTCAATGCTTTTGCTTCAACACGCTCAACAACAGGTGAACGACGATCGTCTCCGTACATTTCAGCAGCTTCTTGAATTTCTTTCTTCATTAACGTCGACATACGACGATCTGAGCCTAGCGTTTGCTCTAATTTATCACGCTCTTTGGCAAGCTCATCCTGCTCGCCTTTAATTTTAAACTCTTCAAGTTTCGCTAAGTGACGTAGTTTTAATTCTAAAATCGCTTCGGCTTGCGTGTCTGTTATTGCGAAACGCTCCATCAGCACTGGCTTTGGCTTATCTTCAGTACGGATGATTTCAATCACTTCATCAATATTTAAGAAAGCAGTTAATAAACCTTCTAAAATATGTAAGCGCGCAAGTACTTTATCTAAACGGTACTGTAAACGACGACGTACTGTTTCACGGCGGAACGTTAACCATTCAGTTAAAATGCTGAGTAAATCTTTTACTTGTGGGCGTCCATCTAAACCCAGCATATTTAAGTTTACGCGGTAGTTCTTTTCTAAATCGGTTGTCGCAAATAAGTGGGCCATTAATGGCTCTGCTTTAATGCGATTTGAGCGCGGTACAATAACGATACGCGTTGGGTTTTCGTGATCAGATTCATCACGTAAATCTGCCACCATTGGCAGCTTTTTCGCATTCATTTGCGCCGCTATTTGTTCAAGTACCTTAGCACCTGAACATTGATGCGGTAGCGCCGTAATAACAATATCACCGTGTTCTTCGGTGTAGATTGCCCGCATTTTAATTGAACCACGACCAGTTTGATAAATTTTACGAATATCGTCTTTTGGTGTGATGATCTCAGCTTCTGTTGGGTAATCAGGCGCATGCACTAATTCCAGCAGTTCTTCGATTTCAGTTTTTGGTTTATCGAGTAATAAACAACATGCACTCGCCACTTCACGCACATTGTGTGGTGGAATATCGGTTGCCATCCCCACCGCAATACCCGTCACACCATTAAGTAAAATATGCGGTAAACGAGCAGGCAGCACCATCGGCTCATCTAATGTGCCATCAAAGTTAGCCGTCCAATCAACAGTTCCCTGCCCAAGCTCTTTAAGTAAAACTTCTGAGAACTTTGATAAACGTGCTTCGGTATAACGCATTGCAGCAAATGACTTAGGATCATCCGCGGCCCCCCAGTTACCTTGCCCATCCACCAGCGGATAACGGTAAGAAAACGGCTGCGCCATTAAGACCATGGCTTCGTAACATGCGCTGTCACCATGTGGATGGTATTTACCTAAAACATCACCCACGGTACGCGCTGATTTTTTATATTTTGCTTGTGCCGATAAGCCCAACTCACTCATCGCATAAATAATACGGCGCTGTACAGGTTTTAGACCATCGCCTACATGCGGTAAGGCGCGGTCCATAATGACGTACATCGAATAATTTAAATAGGCGTCTTCAGTAAAGCGCCCCATTGTTTGTTGTTCTATGCCTTGCATCAGCAAGGTATCTGTATCACTCATTAACGCTTACCTATTTTTTCTTAGCGCTAACGCGGTAAATCGCATTAGCGTAATCGTCTGAGATCAATAAGCTGCCATCTGCAAGTTCTGCAAATGCAACTGGGCGACCAAATGTTTCTTCATTTTGCATAAAGCCAGTAATGAATGGGGTGTACTTTGTAATACGGCCTTGTTCAACATTGGCTAGCATGACTCTATAACCCGACTTTTTCGAACGATTCCACGAACCATGCTCAGCAACAAATAACTGTTCTTTGTAGTTGGCCGGAAATTGCTTACCGTTGTAGAAATGAATACCTAATGGTGCAACATGCGCCCCCAGCGCCAGTGCAGGTGATTTGTAATCAGCAATACGCTTACCTTTGCCAAATTCAGGGTCTAAAATAGCCCCTGCATGCACATAAGGGAAACCGTAATGAGCGCCTTCTTCTCCTTCACCTACTCGGTTTATCTCGCATGGAGGCATGTCATCGCCCATCATGTCACGGCCATTGTCACTGAACCAAAAAGCATGGGTAGTTGGGTGATAGTCAAAGCCCACTGAATTACGTACACCTTTGGCAATCGTTTTAATTTCTTTGGTATCAACATCCAAAGAGAAAATACGGCCGTACTTGTCATCTTCTGCACAAATATTACACGGTACACCAACAGGAACAATTAACTCCCCCGTTGGCGCAAAGCTAATAAACTTCCAGCCATGGTGACGATCGGTTGGGAACTTATCGTAAACCACCTCAAATTTGGGTGTTTTTAAATGTTTATCAATTTCTTTAAAACGAATAATACGTGACACTTCAGCAACGTATAAATCGCCGTCTTTTATTGCTAAACCCGACGGCATTTCGAGCCCTTTGGCAATCACAATTTTCTTATCTGCTACACCATCACTGTTATGATCGATAAGCGCATAAACATTGCCCGCTTTTCGCGAGCCGACATACACAATGCCTTTTTTAGAAACGGCAATTTGACGCGCATTCTCAACATCATCTGCAAATAAACTAACGTTGAAGCCATCTGCAACCGTTAGTTTATCTAAAATATCTTTTGCCATCACTGGCGCTGACAACAAGCTCAGTGATAATAATGAAGTCAGTATTTTTTTCATTTTTCTTGCCTTTTAATTCATTTTCAGCAACTAAGTTGCAGCTCTATATTTAAACTTGTGCACGATTACCGTGATCTTCTAGCCACTGACGACGGTCTGAAGAACGCTTTTTAGCAAGCAACATATCCATCATTTCCATGGTTTGCTCTTCTTCATCAAGTGTTAGCTGCACTAAGCGACGTGTATTAGGATCCATGGTGGTTTCGCGTAATTGCAGCGGATTCATCTCACCAAGACCTTTGAAGCGTTGTACATTAACTTTACCGCGTTTTTTCTCTGCTTCTATCCGGGCTAAAATGCCATTTTTTTCGTCTTCATCAAGGGCGTAATACACATCCTTACCAATGTCGATTCGAAATAAAGGGGGCATTGCCACGTACACATGGCCTTTTTTGATAAGCGCAGGAAAGTGACGCACAAACAATGCACACAACAAGGTGGCTATGTGTAATCCATCCGAGTCAGCATCCGCTAAGATACAGATTTTATTGTAGCGCAGACCTGATAGGTCACTCGAATCAGGGTCAATGCCGAGTGCCACCGAAATATCATGCACTTCTTGCGATGCCAAAATTTGCCCAGACTCAACTTCCCACGTATTTAAGATTTTACCTCGCAGCGGCATAATCGCTTGGAACTCGCGATCACGTGCTTGTTTAGCCGAACCACCCGCCGAGTCACCCTCAACTAAAAACAGTTCAGTGCGGTCATTATCTTGCGCGCTGCAATCGGTTAATTTACCAGGTAATGCGGGGCCAGAGGTAATGCGTTTACGCACTACTTTTTTGGCTGCACGTAAACGACGTTGCGCATTAGAGATACATAAATCGGCAAGTAACTCGGCAGTTTCGGTGTGCTCGTTTAACCATAAACTAAATGAGTCTTTCACCACACCAGACACAAATGCAGCACATGAACGCGAAGACAGCTTTTCTTTTGTTTGACCTGCAAATTGCGGGTCTTGCATTTTAACTGACAGCACATAACTACAACGCTCCCAAATATCATCTGGGGTCAGTTTTACACCACGTGGCAGTAAGTTTCTAAACTCACAAAACTCACGCATCGCCTCTAAAAGCCCTTGGCGCAAGCCGTTTACATGGGTTCCGCCCTGTGCGGTTGGAATTAAGTTTACATAGCTCTCGGCAATCGATTCACCACCATCAGGTAACCACACAACTGCCCAATCAGCGCCTTCTGTTGAGCTGGCAAACTCACCTATAAACGGCTCTTTAGGCAAGACATCAAAGCCTTTTACAGCCTCATTTAAATAGTCTTTTAGGCCTGTTTCGTAGTACCACTCGAGTGTTTCTTTAGTTTGCTTATTGGTAAATTTGATGCGCAAACCTGGGCATAATACGGCTTTGGCTTTTAATAAGTGATTAAGTTTGGTGATCGAAAAGTTCGCTGAGTCAAAATAGCTGGCATCAGGCCAAAAACGAACCGTTGTCCCGGTATTACGCTTACCAACCGTGCCAATAACGTTTAAGTCTTCGACTTTATCGCCGTGTTCAAAGGCCATTCTAAATTGCTGCGCATCGCGGCGAACAGTCACTTCAACACGAGTAGATAGCGCATTCACAACCGAAATACCTACGCCGTGCAAACCACCTGAGAATTGATAGTTCTTATTTGAGAACTTACCACCTGCATGTAGCTTGGTAAAAATAAGCTCTACTCCGGGAATTCCTTCTTCTGGGTGAATATCGATTGGCATCCCTCGGCCATCATCAATGACTTCTAATGAGTTATCTTCATGAAGAATGACATCTATTTTTGTTGCATGGCCTGCCATTGCTTCATCGACACTGTTATCGATAACCTCTTGGCCTAAGTGATTAGGACGCACCGTGTCGGTATACATACCAGGGCGGCGTTTAACAGGTTCTAACCCGTTTAAGACTTCAATTGCTTCGGCGTTATAATTTTGCTGACTCATAGTTTTTATATCTTTTATGCGCTTAGCTATGTTTTACGTGATTTTAAGAAAATCTACAATACTTGCAAAGGTTTGTTCGAAGCCGATAAAACTATGATCGCCTCCAAATTCAACGCGTTGCTTACACTGAGAATAATATTTAACCGCCTCTTGATAAGGCAGTACTTCGTCGCCTGTTTGCTGTAACAAATAGAGTAATGACGGCGTTTTTATTTGCGCTAAATACAAGCTGCGCAATGCATCCATATGCCGCTTATCAAGCTCATAATGAACATTTTGATACGGGTTATAGTTTGGCCCCAAGAGATTATCAAGCAGCTCAAAAGGACGAACCGCGGGATTAATGAGAACAGCAGGGAGGCCATAACGCTGCGACAAATACGTCGCATAAAACCCACCAAGCGAACTGCCTAACAACACGGTATCTGCCGTGATGAGCTGTTCTAGCTGTAGCATGGCATGCAATGGCTCATGGGTTAAACGAGGCACTTGATAGTCAACATCAAATTGCGCCATATGCTCACCAAAACGCACCGCTTTATAGGACTTTTCAGAGCTGTTAAAGCCATGAATATAAATTACCCGTTTAGCCATACTACATCCGTTGTTAACTGCACGCTATGCGTATCATCAAAGTTTAGGGTAATTAAACGAAAAGCAGGCCCTAAATCCTCTTGCTGCCACTGTGTAGTTTGCTTGGTAAACTGGATGGAGCTTGCGGGTGTCGCGTATATATTCAAGCCGCGAAATGCATACTTATAATCATGATGAACGTGACCATGAAACAACGCGATGCAGTGATGAGTGTTCACCAACGCATTTAACAATTGCGGGCCATTTTCAAGGAGGTGTTTATCGAGATAACCGTTTATAGGTAATGGGTTATGATGACAAAACACCACACTAGGTATGTCATCCACTCCCTTACTAAGCTCCTCTAAATGCGCCTGCTTTACCCACCCCGCAGGTGTTGCGCCTTTCGAGTTAGCCAACAATAATTGCCCACCCTGAAAAGTAATTCGCTTATGGCTTAAAATGTGAGAACCCGCAATCGCATGGTATTCCTGTAATTCATCGTGATTACCCGGCAACCAAAATACGGGACACAACAACGGTGAATCCGCAATTAGTTTAGCGAATAACTGGTATGAATCGCTGCTATGATCTTGCGTTAAGTCACCACCAAATACAACGCAGTCGACTTGATGCTCTGCAATTGCGGCTAAACAACGTGCAAAATACTCTGCGGTATTAACCCCAAAGTACTCGCCACTTTGATCTTTAAATAAGTGGCAATCTGTAATATGGGCAACCGTTAACTGCGATTTTTCAAAATGGTAAGCGTCGCTAAACCAAGCCATTGTTAACATCCCAATTTAATACTGCGCGACCATTTTCAACACAAGCCACTAACCAGTCATATAAAAAAGCATTCAGCTGATATTTCTCGTCTTTTTGATGCATATTTGGATTAGGATAAGCATACGAAGGTTTAATGCGCTGATGAAAATCATGATGAATTATTTCGGCGACTTTCGCATCATGGTACATACGAACGGTTAAATACAGCGGTTTAACCGAATGTACGTGCCCCGCTTCCTGGCTAATCGAGATATCCATGGTGTACTTTGCTGTATTGTCAATTTTGACCACAAAAGTACTACTTCCCAACTGAACTTTACGTTCTTGGTCAACTTGACGCTCTTGAGGAAGTAACTTTAATGCACGCACATAATTGTGCTCACACAAAGTTAAGTACTTAGGTAAGCTCTGAATGTAACGTTGTTCAGCCGTGACGTACGTCAAAATGCCCCCTACTCGTTAGTCGTTTTGCAAATCAGACACTATACGTTGCCTGTTCAGTGCTAACCATTGTAGCGAAATAACCGTTGCAGCATTGTCTATTTCACCTTGCTCCAATCGCAGCATGGCTTCATCATATGACATTATATGTGTTTTGATGTCTTCATCTTCGTTATCAAGACCAAAAATACCACCTTGGTATTGAGATAGGTCAGTATAGGCTAAATACAAGAACAAACGCTCTGTTGTTCCACCCGGACTTGAAAGATACGACATCATGAATTCAAGTTTATCAAGCTCAATCCCCGCCTCTTCAAACGCTTCGCGTTTGGCGACTTCTTCATAGTCAGTACTGCCATCAGCCATACCCGCTATGCATTCAAGTAACCAAGGAGAGTGTTTTGAGGCCAATGCCCCAATGCGTATTTGCTCAATTAACAACACCTGATCAGTCACCGGATCATAAGGAAGTACGGCAACCGCATGGCCTCGTTCTAATATTTCACGCTTTACTTCGACAGACTGTCCACCGGCAAACAGTGCATGACGAAAGCAATATAAATTGATCTTAAAAAAACCATCATAAACACGTTCAATAGGCTTTAACTCTATGTCGTCATGGCTAAATTGTGAGATTGCGGTTATTTTCATTCTCTATTTCCTATACATTATGCGTAAAAAATACGGCCAATTATATTCTGTTACACTTGGACATGCAGATTTACGTATTTTTTTTTTGGTTATTCATTAAAAAAGAGTACCATGGTGACAGTACGAAAATTGTCTAAGGACTGAACGAACAATGAAAAAAACACTACTCGCTGCGCTTATCGGTTTTTCAAGCGCATTGACTGCAACAGCAAGTTACGCTGAAGACCTACTTCAAGTTTACGAGATTGCAACAGCAAACGATCCTACCGTACTTAAAGCAAAAGCCCAAGCAGATGCGCAAGCTTATGAGAGCGATCGCGCGTTAAGTGCACTATTACCGCAAATTGGTCTTAGCCTTGGCTATGAATCAACAGATTCAACATTATACGAAGGCACTGATGCGACAGGTTATGCTGAGTTTAGTCGCGATACAGATGTATTCAGCCGTGGCATCAGCTTAAGCCAAACATTATTTGATTTAGGTGCTTGGAATACCCTAGGTATTGCTGATAAACAGGCTTTACAAGCATCTGCACAATACGACTTTGCAAAACAAGATCTTATCGTGCGTGTGGCAGAAGGCTATTTCAATGTATTGAGCGCGATTGATAACTTAGAGTTTGTGCAAGCTGAGAAACGTGCCATTGAGCGCCAACTTCAACAAACAAAAGAGCGCTATGCAGTGGGTTTAACCGCGATAACTGACGTTCATGAAGCTCAAGCTCAGTTTGATAACTCAGTCGCAAAAGAAATTGTTGCTAAGAACAGTGTCGAAACAGCGCGTGAGCAACTTCGTGAAATCACGGGTAAATATCATGCTAAATTAGACATGTTGAACACGGACACTTTTTCAACGGTTGCACCTAGTAAACAGTCAACTGATTACATAAAAATCGCTGAAGAGAAAAACTTAAATCTGCAAGTGTCAAAAGTGACTGTCGATATTGCAAAAGATCAAATCGACTTAGCAAAAGCAGGACACTACCCTAAGCTGACACTCAACGCATCGTACAGTGACGGCCTAGAAGATTTAAATAAAAACTCACATGAGCCACGCACAGATACGGCCAGAGTGGGCGTTAATTTCAGTGTACCAATTTACTCTGGCGGAGCAACCGTAGCTGCGACAGATCAAGCGCGTGCATTCTACGTTGCAGCAAGCGAAGATTTAGAAGCAAGCTTACGTGCAGTTACACGTTCTGTTATTACGTCTTATAACCAAGTGGTTTCAGATATCGCTACATACAAAGCACTTCAACAAGCGGTTGTGTCAGCCGAAAGTGCATTAAAAGCGACTGAAGCAGGTTTTGAAGTCGGTACACGTACCATTGTTGACGTACTGATCAGCACACAAAATCTTTATAACGCGAAAAGTAACCTTGCCAACGTACGTTACCGTTATGTTGTTTCTACATTACGCTTGAAGCAAGCTGCGGGTACATTAACAGGTGAAGACCTCGTCGCGATTAATCAAGGATTAAAAGAAATCTAACTATTTCTTATCATTCTTGACGATTCTATAAGCCAGCTATTGCTGGCTTTTTGTATTTTTAAACACTTACAGTTAAACTAGCTTTTTTATTTTTAGAGATAATTTTTGTGGTTAGTTCATCTCCCTTTAAAGCGTCTTTTTTAGGCCCTCGTTATTGGCTTACTTGGGTTGGCGTATTTTTTCTGTATTTAATTTCTTGGTTACCACATAAATTCCAATTATTTCTCGGCAAACTCATCGGCCGTTTAGTGCATCGCTTTATGAAGCGCCGCCGCCATATTGCAGAAGTAAATATTCGGTTATGTTTTCCTAATATGCCTGAACACGAGCAACGTGAGTTGGTACTAAAAAACATGGAAAACACCGGCATAGCCATGATGGAAACAGGCATGGCTTGGTGGTGGCCAGAGTGGCGAATTAAAAAAGTGTTTGGTTCAGTAACAGGACTTGAACACTTTGAAAAAGCGCAGCAATCGGGTAAAGGAGTTTTGTTACTGGTTCCACATTTTTTGCATTTAGAAATGGCCAGCCGAATCATGGGAATAAAGCACCAAGGCATAGGCTTTTATCGCCCACACAATAATCCATTGATGGAATACTTCACCACCAACGGGCGGTTGCGTTCTAACGAATACCTAATTGGCAAACGCGATGTAAAAGGCTTACTACAAGCGCTTAAAAACAAAAAAGTATGCTATTACTTACCTGATCAAGATTATGGCCGTAACCGTTGTGAGTTTGCGCCCTTTTATGCTGTTCAAGATGCAGCAACAACCACGGGAACATTACTTTTTTCAAGCAGTAAATACTGTGAAACAGTGAGCTTGACCAGTCGCAGAGATGAGCAAGGGCGTTATCATTTAACGGTACTGCCGGCTCTTGAAAATTTTCCATCTGGCGATAACCTGACAGATGTGACGCGTGTTAACCAATGTATGGAACAGGCAATCGACTTAGCGCCCGAACAATACATGTGGTTACACCGTCGTTTTAAAACACGCCCTGATGAGAATGCCCCTTCTTATTATAAGTAGAGTGACAATTTTTAATTTGTATGGTTTTATTAAACGAGTAAACAACAAGAGAATTAGAAATGTGGTTTTGGGTTAAGCATTTATCATTAGCTGTAATTTTAATTGCTGCTGCGATTTATTTTTTATTTGGCAGCGGGCCAGTTCTTGATATCAAGGATACTCAGAATGCTGCAGCACAGGGACTATCCCGTTTTTACGCTGCCCTTAGAAATCAAGTGAACAGTAAAGACAACGAGCGTGATAAATACGTGCTCAAGTTGCCCGCACCTGAAACAAGCCTTGATATGGCGTTGTTTGAACGAGAAAAAGTCGTTGAGCCCTCTTCACCTAACTGGACGGGTGATGTGCAACCGCGTCGCTTTGAAAACGGCACAACCCTCAAGGATGTGTTGTCCGATTACGCACGTAACGAAGACATTGTGTTGTATTGGTATTTAAGCAAAGATTACGTTGTTAAAGATCACTTTCGTGTTGATAGTAATTTTGTCTCTGCCCTTTACCAAGTAGGCAGGGCAATTAACGACGACTTTGAAAGCGAGGTGTATACATTTTTCTGCTTTAAGCAAAGAGCAGCGGTGATCACTGAACTGCCCTCTGCTTATGTACGTGAAAACTGCCGTCGTTTAAAAAGCTAATACTTGCTGCCACACCTGCTTTACAAGTGCTATGTGCTGAGTTAGCTCAGCACGAGGGGCACAACGGCCTTGCTGATTTAAACTCATCATATGATAACGCGAGCGATACTCAATGTATGCAGCGACTAAATCGCGCTGCATACGTTCTGAAATACACCCAAAACGAGCGGCATCAGCCAAAATGCGCACATTATCAGACCAACATGTCAGCGCACGGTACTGATGCGCATTTTTGAGCACAACATATTGAGTGATAAATTCAATATCGGTTATACCGCCTTGGTCTTGCTTTAAATCAAATAACTCTTCGGTCCCCTTGGCAAGATGGGCACGCATTTTTTCGCGCATTTCAACCACGTCTTTTTGTAATTTGTCTGCTTCACGCGCTTGGCACAATACATCTTGACGAATTTCTGCAAAACGTTCACTCAACGATGCCTGACCGTAGATCATACGCGAGCGTACAAGGGCTTGATGCTCCCATGTCCAGGCCTGCGTTTGCTGGTAGTGGTAGTAGCTTTCAAGATTAATTGCGAGTAACCCCGACGCCCCTTCAGGGCGCAGACGCGTATCCAGTTCATACAATATGCCTGATGCTGTACGAGTATTAAATAAGTGCATTAATCGCTGAGCGAGTTTTAAATAAAATTGACGCGAATCAATCGACTTGTCGCCATCGGTGTAGCTGCTGCCATCGTGGTTGTGAACAAACACTAAATCGAGATCAGAGTCGTAGCCCACTTCAAATCCCCCCGTTTTTCCATAAGCAATAACTGCAAATCCTTTTTCTTGCTCCGAGGTATTTGTTGGTCGGCCAAAACGCTCAACACAAGCATGCCATGCAATATTAACCGCTTGCTCTACAATCGCTTCTGCAAGCGCAGTTAAGTGATCGCTTACTTTCATGACATCAAGAACACCTGTGGCATCGGCCGCGGCAATCCGCAATTGATGAGTTTGCTTAAACTGGCGTAAAGCTTCCATTTGCAACTCAAGATCGCCATGCTCAATGCGTAGAAAATACTGCCTAATTTCATCTTTGTAAGCAGATAACGGCGTTGGTTTGTAAAGCACCTGGGGATCAATTAATTCATCAAGCAAAATTGGATAACGAGAAATATGTTCGCCAATCCATTTACTATGACAACACAGTGCAACCAATTGATTAAGTGCACCTGGGTTTTCATATAAAAGCTCTAGGTAAGCCGTTCGCGAGATAATTTTATTCAGCACTTGGCAAATCATGGTAAAGGCATCGCTACTCGCTTTCGTTACCGTAAGTTGCTTAAGCAACAGTGGCATGAGTTTATCGAGAATATCACGACCACGGGTGCCTATTTTGGCTTTTGTTAAGCGTGCTTTAAAATCATCAAGCGCAGTCTGCCAATCTAGATTAGGCTCGCACATCAAACTGACGTCGGTCATTTCCCATGCACTGATAAATTCACTTTCACATGGGTCTGCACTGTCACTTTCAAAGCCTATCACCTGCTCAAACTCACCGTGCACGTCGGCCATTATTTTATTAATAGCCACAAGACAGCTATCAAAATCGGGCTGCTTAAGTAAGTAGCATAAACGCTGCTGATTTTGCGCGTCATCTGGCAATGTTTGTGTTTGTTTGTCTGCGAAAATTTGTAAGTACTGTTCAATACGACGAAGCGCTAAGTAATTATGCCTTAGTAAATCAGCTTCTTTTTTCTCAATCACTTGATTATTAACAAGCTCTTGCAAAGCTAATAAGAGCGACTGAGTTTGCAAGTTAGCTTCGCGCCCGCCGCGAACCATTTGCAGTGCTTGCACCACAAATTCCACCTCACGAATTCCGCCTGCGCCAAGTTTTATGTTATTAGTTAAACGTTTTCGGCGTACTTCTTGTGCGATCATTTGTTTCATTTTTCGTAAAGATTCAATCACCGAAAAATCGATATAACGTCGGTATACGAAGGGCCTTAGTAGCTCATAAAACTCTTTCCAGTAACCATTTTCAGCGCCAATTAAACGCCCTTTAAGCATGGCGTAACGCTCCCATTCACGCCCTTGTTCTTGGTAATAATCTTCAAGTGCTTGAAAGCTCATGACCAGAGGGCCACTTTCGCCAAATGGGCGCAGACGCATATCAACACGAAAAACTTGGCCATTAACGGTGGTTTGATTTAGCGCCATAATAAGCTTTTGGGCAACCTTTGTGTAAAAGACCTGTGCTTCGACAGAGCGACGTCCACCTTGGGTTGCGACATCTCGCGGGTATGAAAAAATCAAGTCAATATCAGACGAATAATTAAGCTCTTTGCCCCCTAATTTCCCCATGCCAAGTACCATCATAGGAATGGCCTCTCCAGCACTGTTCAGCGGTGTGCCACTCACGTTTGCTACTTGTGCAAATGCCCACTGATTGGCACTGTCGATAAGTTGATCTGAAAGCTCGGAGATATAAGCAATGCTGTCATCAATGGGGTTTTGGCAACATAAGTCTAAATAGGCGACTTTTAGCCAATATTTTTCTCGGTATACACGCAGTTTTGCCATTGCCGCCGCATCATCAAGCGTTGAGAGTTCATTGCTATTGAGGGGCGGTTCTGTGGTGCGATTAGCAAGTTCATTGGTATCTAACAACCACGCTTTTAATGTTGGTTGCGATTGTAAGCAGCTCCAGGCAAAGTCACTTAAAGACAATAAGTTAACAATACTTGGTTCAACATCTTGGCCTGGATACAAATCAGCAAAGCGTGTCTGACCTAGCTGCTGAAGCGCTTCTGGAAGCGGGTGTAAATTACTCATTAAATACTCTCTTTTAACTTACCTGTAACCGTACTAGAATGATTATCAAAGAATCTTTTTAGCAGGGATCTGCATGCAATATTTATCACTATCTAACACTAGTTTACTTGCGATTGCCATTAGTTTCGCTGTAATTTGCATCACCATCGTGCTCCTACGCATCCTAACGCAAATCAAAGCAAAACAAGCGCTTAAGGAAGAACTAGCCCAGCATGATAACTTTGCAATGGGGATCAGCTTTGCCAGTGAAATCTTAGTAGTGATCGCGACTATCGCGTACATTTTTGATGAAATTAGTTTAAGTGCAGCCCAGTCTAACCCACTCAAGGTGGTTATTTTAATCGCGTTATTATTTGCCTTTATTAAAGTCGGCCACTTAATTCATCGCAAATGGATTCTACATCGCTTTAACGAAGAGGCCGCCATTCTCAAGCAAAACGTGTGTGCCGCGCTTGTTGACTCCGGTATGTTAATCGCAAACTGTATTATCAGTTTAGGACTTTACAACTGGTGCCATACTCAAGGATACAGTAGTTTATTAATCGCAACGGTCAGCTTTTTTGTATTACAAGGGATGTTTGCGCTGGACAGTAAAATTCGTGAATACCGCTTTGCTAAAGCAAATCAAGGTGCCTCATTACAAAGTAACTTTAATCTAGAAAACACCTCTATTGGTATTCGCTATGCGGGTAAGTCTATTGGCCTTGCATTGGCGGGTTACGCTGGTCTTGCCAGTGCTTCATTTATTAGTGGTAAGATGGTTGAAAACTTATTTACTTTAGTGTCTCACTGTGGTGCGATGTGGGTATTGTTATATGTGCTAAGCTACATAATTAAATATATTTCACTACCCAATATAGATACATCATTAGAAGTGGATCACCAAGATAACATAGGTATTGCATGCATAGAGTTTGCCGTTTTCGGCGCGATAGGCTATTTACTAATTAGTATGTTTTCAATTTGATACGGAAGTACGTACATCGTGAGGCACCATGCCATTTAAAGTAAACAATTACTTACTTGTTGATGTAGACAGTGACTTTAGTCGCGCATTTACGCAACATTACTTTGCCAACGCACAAGGGTCTACCCTTGTAGTAGCAGGTGCGAATAGCCGTCATATGGTCAAACTGATGTTTGAACAACTCATCAAAGATTATTGCTACTGTGATTTTAGTAATGAAATAAGTGTCTCTGAGCTTGCCAGCTATTTACATGAACACCATAACATTCAAGGTGTTTTAATTAATCAAACCGATTACCAATTAGCAGACGACGCGCAAAAATTTATTTATAACTCACTGCATAAAGTACGCTTTTTAGTAAACCAAGACGAGCAAGGCTTTGATTTCATTCCCTGCCCTGATCCCGCACATATTAACCACCTATCTTGCCAAACAGATATTGCCGAAACACGCGCTGAAATCCTCACTTTAAGCGAAGATTTAAATAAATAATTGCACCTAAGCCGCTGCTTACTTACCATATCGCTAAATTATTTTATAAGTGACAGCCCATGCGAGTTCCTCATATTTATCAACCTTCTGTTATCACATTAGATAACCCCGTCACCCTTGATGAAGATGCTGCTGGCCATATTGGTCGCGTACTTCGTATGAAAGTCGGTGAGCAGGTGTCAATATTTAATGGTGAAGGTGGCGAATACCTCAGTGAAATCATTGAAGTAAGTAAAAAGAACGTCGTTGTACAACCACTCGAGTTTATTGATCATGACGTAGAGTCTCCACTTAAAATCCACCTAGGTCAGGGGGTTTCACGAGGTGACAAAATGGACTTTACTATTCAAAAATCAGTGGAGCTGGGGATCACTGAAATCACTCCTATTTTTAGTCAACGATGTGGTGTCAAACTCAGCGGTGAACGTTTAGCTAAAAAACACCAACAATGGCAAAAAATAGCCATCGCAGCTGCTGAGCAGTCTGGACGAAATTTTGTCCCTGTGGTGCACCCTCCAATTGATATCAAAGAGTGGTTAGAACAAAGCAGCGATGCCATAAAGTTAACCTTGCACCCACGTGCAGAGCACAGCATTAAGACCATTCAAGTTCCTTCGTCAGGCGTGCGGTTCTTAGTGGGCCCTGAAGGAGGATTTACCGATGAAGAGCTTGAGATTGCGAAACAACAAGCGTTCGTTGATATTCGTTTAGGCCCACGTGTACTGCGCACCGAAACCGCGGCATTAACGGTACTGAGTGCATTGCAATTACAGTTTGGTGATTTAGCGAATTGAAAATCGTAAAAACACCCATATATCAAGATCACTAACCACAGTATGGCAATACCATTGAAAGGCAAAAACATGGCAATTAAGTTAGGCATAATCTCTGATCCTATTAGTGGCTTTAATATTAAAAAAGACACTGGCTTCGCAATGATGATAGAAGCACAAAAACGCGGTTACGAACTTTACTACATGGAAATGGACGACCTGTCACTGCGCCAAGGTCAAGGCTATGCCACAGCAGCAAAAGCCCGTGTATTTGATGATGTAAATCATTGGTATGAGCTTGAAGAAAAAGCCTCCATTGCCCTTGCTGATTTAGACGTAATTTTAATGCGTAAAGATCCTCCTTTCGATACCGAATATATTTACGCAACTTATATTTTAGAGCGTGCAGAACAAGCAGGCACTTTGGTTATCAACAAACCACAGAGTTTACGTGATGCCAATGAAAAACTGTTCACCGCTTGGTTTAGTGAGCACACTCCAGATACGCTCGTAACACGAAGCCAAGCCGATATTCGTGCATTTTTAGCTGAGCATAAAGACATTATCTTAAAGCCATTGGACGGTATGGGGGGAGCGTCAATTTTCCGCGTTAAAGAAGATGACGCGAATATTGGTGTTATTTGCGAAACGTTGACTGAACATGGTAGCCGTTTTGCCATGGCACAAAACTATATTCCAGAAATAAAACAAGGCGATAAACGCGTATTAGTCGTTGATGGTGAAGTCATGCCATACTGCCTTGCTCGCATTCCTCAAAATGGCGAAACGCGCGGCAATCTTGCGGCTGGCGGGCGTGGCGAAGCACGTCCTATTAGTGATTCAGACCGTAAAATTGCTGAAGCTGTCGCACCGACACTAAAAGCGAAAGGGCTTATTTTTGTTGGTTTAGATATTATTGGCGACCGCCTAACAGAAATCAATGTGACGGCACCAACCTGTGTCAAAGAAATTGAAGCCGCTTACGACATTTCAATTACTGGTCACTTATTTGATGCCATTGAGAGAAAACTGAGCCATACTTAATTAAACCTAACAAAAGGGGCGACCTATGCAGTCATTAGAGAACCATTTCTTAATCGCGATGCCAAGCATGCAAGACCCTTTTTTCAAGCGTGCTGTTACTTATATTTGTGAGCATAATCAAGATGGTGCGATGGGCTTGGTGATTAACCAGCCTATCAATATCACGGTGGGTGAGTTACTCGATAAAATCGAGATTGATAACGACAAGACGCAACAAGCCGCAGGCCGCGCAGTGTTCGCCGGCGGCCCCGTGAAAACGGATCGCGGCTTTGTACTGCACTCGCCTAAGCCGGGCTACACGGCGAGTCAAAAGCTCAGTAGTGATATTATGATCACCACCTCAAAAGATGTGCTCGCAACTCTCACCACAGCGCAAGCACCCGAGCAGTTTATTATCACCTTAGGTTATGCCGGGTGGGATCAAGGACAACTTGAACAAGAACTACTTGAAAATGCGTGGCTAATCATTAAAGCTGACCCTGAGATTATTTTTAATACCCCCGTAGAAAAACGCTGGGAAAAAGCGGTTTCTATGCTGGGTTTTGATGTCAGTCAACTAAGCTCTGAAGCCGGTCACGCTTAACCTAAACGCACTAATTAAACGGCAACTATGACAAAACGCACTTTTAAGCCCATCGGTGAACGCACTGTAATGGGCTTTGACTTTGGTACCAAAAGCATTGGTATCGCCATAGGTCAAGAGTTAACAGGGACAGCCTCTAGCTTACAAGCAGTGAAAGCAAAAGACGGCATCCCAGACTGGCAACTTATTAAAAAACAGGTCGATGAGTGGCAACCTGATTTGATGGTTGTTGGCTTGCCACTCAATATGGATGGCACCACGCAAGATGTCACATTCAAAGCCAAAAAGTTTGCAAACCGACTACACAATCACTTTGCGATTCCGGTTGAAACCCAGGATGAAAGACTCACCACGGCAGATGCCAAAGCGCGCTTATTTGAACAAGGCGGTTACAAAAATCTAGGTAAGGGTAACGTGGATAATATGTCTGCGGTGATTATTCTTGAAAGTTTCTTTGAACAGTTTTATGGCGACTAAGGTTGTTTATTAATAACCGTATAGTGTGTTAAATCAGGAATAAAGCCTGCCTCGCGGTAGGCTTTTTCTATTGCACCCGCCTCGCGTAATTGCTGCAAGCCTTTTTGCAAAGCCGTATACGCTGCTTTGCCATCGGGGTGTTTCTTCGAAATAATAAAATGACGACTATCATTTAGCTGCAGTAGCACATCAGGCACCGCGACAAGGTTAATATCTTCCAGAATATAGCGATTATTTAAACTTGGCATTAAGGGCATCATCACAAAATCAACCCATTGCATTGATACCATTCGGACTTGGCTCAGCCACTCATCTTCGCGCAGTAATTCTTTTAGCGGTAACGCAGACAGTGTCTGCCAATCGGTTTGCCAGCGTGGTGTAGAAACCGCCGTTAACTGAGAAAAGTCAGACAGCTGGTTTATCTTAAATACTTTTTCATTACGAGGCGAAGTATATACCCCCGCAAAATACTCCCCTTCGCGGATCACCGGGGCTGACACATACACATCCCGTGTCAACTTATTTGCATCGAGTGACCACACACTGTCAAAACTAATAAGCAACTTACCATTTTCTAACAGTTTGGTGTTTCGGTAATTGATATTGCCTTTGTGATATCGAAAAGGCTTGGTAAATCCCCCCAATATCAAAGCTTGCTGGGCAATGATCATATCAACCACATCACGACGAATATACGCGCCGCTAAAGTCTTTTACTTCAATAGGCTCTCGCCCTTTTAAAAACCGGCTGTAATCATCAAACACATCATCGCGAATAAATATAACCACTTCATTTGCATCAATACTGTGCGCGGGCAGCGCACAACTCAACAGCAATAACACAGCGATTAAATTTATTCGCAACAACATCAGTCCTCACTCTTACCATCAAGGCCATCAATGGTGACGCCCTGTAAGAATCCAGCGCCCTTTTGTTCATTATTTTGCAGCTTAATCATCAAGCGTAAGTCGTTTGGTGAATCAGCATGATGCAAGGCATCGGCATAATTGATGCGATGTTGCTTGTAAAGTTCGAACAAAGCTTGGTCGAAGGTCTGCATTCCCATTTCTTTCGATTTTGCCATGGTCTCTTTTATTGAGCCAATATCGCCGCGCTTAATAAGCTCCGCAACCATAGGAGAATTAAGTAAAATTTCAATGGCAGCAACGCGCCCTTCCCCATCAGAGGTCGGCACTAATTGCTGCGCGACGATGGCACGTAAGTTAAGTGCTAAGTCATACTTAAGCTTATCGTGCTTTTCTTTTGGCACTAAATGCATGATACGGTCAATGGCTTGGTTAGCATTATTAGCATGCAGTGTTGCCACACATAAATGCCCTGTTTCAGCAAAGCTTAATGCGTACTCCATGGTTTCTTGCGAGCGAATCTCACCAATCAAAATGACATCTGGCGCCTGACGCAGTGAGCTTTTCAACGCCGATTCGAAACTCTCGGTATCAAGGCCCACTTCACGTTGAGTAATGATACTTTTACGATGTTCATGGACAAATTCAATCGGGTCTTCAATAGTTAAAATGTGCCCGCGCTGGTTTCGATTACGATAACCTAGCAGTGCCGCAAGCGAGGTTGACTTACCCGTTCCCGTGCCACCTACAAACAGAACTAAACCCCGTTTCGCCATGATCACATCGGTAAGAATAGAGGGTAAGCCTAAATCAGTAACATCAGGGATGGTGGTCACGATTCGACGAATAACCATGCCAGCCCGATCGCGCTGCCAAAATGCCGAAACACGGAAACGGCCTTCATCGTTAGCAATCGCAAAGTTACACTCTTTGGTGTCGTGAAACTCTTTGCGCTGCTTCTCGTTCATCGCTGACTCAACCATAGCAAGTGCGCTTTCATCAGAAAGTTTCTCGTCACTTAACGGGATGAGTTCACCATTAATTTTCGCACTTACTGGCAGCTCACTTGAAACAAATAAGTCAGAGCCGTTTTTAGTAATCATCACTTTTAAGTAATGATTTAAAGGTAAAGACATGTCAACTTTCTCCGTTAGCCACCAAATTGGGTTTTATCTTGCGCCTTCGCGCGCGCATCCGCGTTTGTAACAATCCCATAGTTCACTAGATTTGCTAAACATTGATCCATGGTTTGCATACCATGAGATGCTCCCGTTTGAATCGATGAGTACATCTGCGCAATTTTATCTTCACGGATCAGGTTTCGTATTGCAGGCACACCAATCATGATTTCATGTGCAGCCACTCGCCCGCCCCCTACTTTTTTAAGCAGTGTTTGCGAGATAACAGCCCGTAATGATTCAGACAACATTGAGCGCACCATGTCTTTTTCTTCACCTGGGAAAACGTCAATAATACGGTCGATTGTTTTTGGTGCCGAGGTCGTATGCAAGGTGCCAAAAACCAAGTGACCCGTTTCGGCCGCGGTCATAGCAAGACGGATAGTTTCTAAGTCACGTAGCTCACCAACCAAGATAACATCTGGGTCTTCACGCAACGCACTGCGCAGCGCATTCGAGAAACTGTGAGTATCACGGTGCACTTCACGTTGGTTAATCAGACTCAGTTTGTTATCGTGAACAAATTCGATAGGATCTTCAATCGTGAGAATATGATGATGCTTAGTTTGATTAATGTAATCAACCATTGCCGCTAAGGTAGTTGATTTACCCGAACCCGTAGGCCCAGTAACCAACACTAAACCACGCGGGTTATCGGAAATGGTTTTAAAAATATCTGGCGCACCTAAATCATCAAGCGTTAATACTTCGCTGGGGATAGTACGGAATACCGCCGCAGGACCACGGTTTGAATTAAATGCATTAACACGAAAACGCGCAAGATTAGGGACTTCAAATGAAAAATCCACTTCTAGGTTTTGTTCATAGTCCTTACGCTGATTATCGTTCATAATATCGTAAACCAGACTATTTACATCTTTTTGTTCTAATGCTGGAATATTTATACGACGCACATCGCCATCAACGCGTATCATAGGTGACACACCCGATGATAAGTGTAAATCCGAGGCTTTGTGTTGCACACTAAAGGCCAATAATTCGGTAATATCCATTTATGACTCCACAACCAACTGATAATTATATGGTTACAATAGCAGAACGACTCAAATCCGCCTACGCAAGAATTGCCCTAGCTGCAAAAAATAATCAACGCGATGAACACGCTATTAGCTTGTTAGCAGTTTCAAAGACTAAACCAGTCGAAGATATTGTGGCTGCCTACCAGCACGGCCAACGCCAATTTGGTGAGTCTTACGTGCAAGAAGCCGTGACAAAAGTCACTGAACTTGCCCACTTAACAGACATAGTTTGGCACTTTATTGGCCCCATTCAGTCCAATAAAAGCGCCCAAGTGGCCACACATTTTGACTGGGTACAAAGTGTCGACCGTACAAAAATAGCCAAACGTCTTAGCGAGCAAAGACCAAAAGACAAAACACCACTGAACGTATTAATCCAAGTTAATATCAGTTTAGAAGAGGCTAAGTCAGGCTGCCACCCTGATGAGCTAATGTCACTGGCAGAATTTATTAGTGGCTGCGATAATTTATGTTTGCGTGGCGTGATGGCTATCCCAGCCAAAACCGACGATGCACAGCAACAATTACAATATTTTGAGCAATTAAGCGCTTGCTTTGATAAACTAAAGGCCCAATATCCCCAAGTAGACACCTTGTCGATGGGTATGAGTAACGATGTTGAAGCAGCAATTGCAGCTGGTTCAACCATGGTACGCATTGGCACGGATATATTTGGCCAACGAAATTAAAAGGTGATAACAGACATATGTCAGATAAAAAAATCGCATTTATAGGCACGGGTAACATGAGCTACGCCATTATTGGCGGCATGGTAAAGAACGGTTTTGCAGCAAAAAACATCATTGCAACCAATCGCAACCAAGAGAAATTAGCTAAGGTTGCTGCTGATTTCGGGGTGCAAACCACCGCGGATAACAACGCGGCACTTCGTGATGCAGATGTGATTGTATTGTCTGTTAAACCACAAATGATGGGCGATTTATGCCAATCATTCCAAGATTCAGGCGTTGATTTTAGCGACAAGCTATTTATCTCTGTCGCGGCAGGTTTAACCGTAAATCGTTTACGTGAAATGCTGGGCCAAAAGGTAAAAATGGTTCGTTGTATGCCAAATACACCATCATTACTTGGTCGTGGCGTGTCGGGTCTATTTGGCGCTGACGAAACCGCAGAAGAGCATGAGTTTGTACAGCAAGTATTTGAATGTACAGGTATTGTTGTCTGGGTCGAGCAAGAGTCGCAAATAAACGATATCATCGCCGTTACCGGCTCTTCGCCCGCTTACTTTTTCTTATTTATGGAAGCCATCGAAGAAAAGGCAAAAGCACTTGGCTTTAGTGATGAAGATGCACGCCGCTTAGTACAACAAACGGCGCTAGGTGCAGCTGAAATGGCACTTTCTCAGCAAGACATTAGTATTTCACAGCTGCGTGCAAACGTCACATCAAAAGGCGGTACAACTCACGCAGCCGTTGAGCACCTGAAAGCACAAGGCCTTGTTGGTACCGTTGCCGATGCAATGGATGCCTGTATTGCCCGCGCAGAAGAAATGGAAAAAGAACTTTAAGCTTACTTTGTTGAAGGTAAAACTATGCAAGCCATGCAATTCCTCGTTGAGATTATTTTTGATCTCTTTTTAATGGTGGTCCTTTTACGCTTTTGGTTACAAGCGGCAAAAGCTGACTTTTATAATCCAATTAGCCAGTTTGTGGTAAAAGCTACATCGTTTGCAGTAAACCCATTACGTAAAATCATTCCAGGGTTGGGTGGCTTTGACATCGCGTCGTTAGTCCTTGCGTATTTAGTCGCAGTGGCAAAGCTTAGTGCCGTCTTTTTACTGTTTTATGGTGGTTGGGCTGCCGCGCCTGTCTTTGTGACTGCGTTAATCACGGTAATAAAAGAAGGGTTAAACTTACTATTTTGGGTGTTAATTATTCGTGCTTTATTAAGCTGGGTAAGCCAAGGCTACAACCCTATTGAAGCGGTTTTCCACCAGCTAACTGAACCTATGTTACGCCCTATTCGTAAAGTTATACCACCACTGGGTGGTTTAGACTTGTCAATTTTAGTACTGATCATTGCCTTGCAGTTCTTACAATTTTTATTAATTGATTTGATTGGCTAAACATTGAGTATCTAATTTAGAGGCCGTAAGGCCTCTTTTATTAAGTGAGAAATACCATGAAACAGATTATTCTTTTTACCTTACTTGCCCTCAGTTTATTCACAACAGCAGCGAAGGCTGAACAACAAGCCGGCGCACAATATAAAATACTTGGTCCATTTGAAGTACATTACATCGCTTTTCCTTCAACCTTTATACAACCCGACATTGCCAAAAACTACGATTTAGTGCGCAGCCCAAGCAAAGGAATTATTAATATTTCGGTGCTAAAAAACAGCGATAAAACGGCGCAAACTGCCACACTAACAGGCACGGCACGTAACCTACTCGGCAATAGTAAACAACTTGAATTTAAAGAAGTTGTTGAAGGCGATGCGATTTATTACCTTGCACAAATCGACTACAGCAATGAAGAAATTTACCGTTTTAATATCGAGATTAATAAAAACGGCAAAGTACAAACACTGACATTTCAGCAAAAATTTTACGTAGATTAATGCCCCTATGAACAACACTTTAGTTTTAGCCACGGGTAACCCTGGCAAAGTAAAAGAGCTGGCGAGCATGCTTAGCCCGCTTAACATTAATGTGGTTCCGCAAAGCGATTTTCAGGTTCCTGACGTGCCAGAAACAGGCACTACATTTGTTGAAAATGCGATAATAAAAGCGCGTCATGCAGCAAAGATTACTGGGCTGCCTGCAATTGCAGATGATTCTGGCCTCGAAGTCGATGGCTTACATGGCGCACCAGGTGTTTATTCTGCACGTTTTGCTGGCGAAAATGCCAGTGACCAAGACAACATTGATAAACTTTTAAGCGAGCTGGCTGATAACCCTGTACGTAGCGCTCGTTTTTGGTGTGTTCTGGTTTTAATGCGCCATGCTGATGACCCGACACCGCTTATTTGCAGTGCGAGCTGGGAAGGTGAAATCACGCACAGCCAAGATGGCCAAGGCGGTTTTGGTTATGACCCCATCTTTTATGTGCCTTCAGAACAATGCACCAGCGCACAGCTGACAAAAGAGCAAAAAAATGCCCTGAGCCACCGCGGCCAAGCACTTAAGCAACTACTTGCGCAATTGCAGCAAAAAGGCGGCCTGTGAGTTTACCCCCGTTAAGTTTATATGTGCACGTACCGTGGTGCGTGCAAAAGTGTCCGTACTGCGACTTTAACAGCCATGGTCAAAAAGGTACGATCCCCGAGAAAGAGTATGTTCAACACCTAATTGATGACTTAAAAGCGGATTTACATTTAGTACAAGGGCGTAAAATCCACAGTATTTTTATAGGTGGCGGCACGCCAAGTTTACTCACAGGTGAGGCATACACCCGCTTACTTGGCGAGGTCGATAGATTAATTGGCCTGAGTGAAAACTGCGAAATCACTTTAGAGGCCAACCCAGGCACTGTAGAAACAGGCCGCTTTAAAGAGTACGTCGCGGCTGGCATAAACCGAATTTCGATTGGTGTGCAAAGCATGCAGAACGACAAGCTGAAAGCCCTCGGTCGTATACATGGCGCGGATGAAGCAAGCTATGCAGCAAAACAAGCACACCAAGCTGGGCTCAACAGTTTTAATTTAGATTTAATGCATGGTTTACCAGGGCAATCTCTTGAAGATGCACTTAGTGACCTTGAAAAAATCATCGCATTAAATCCCCCGCATATTTCGTGGTATCAATTAACAATTGAACCTAATACTCAGTTTGCCTCAAAACCCCCCACGTTACCGCACGACGATATATTGTGGGATATTCAAGAACAGGGACAAGCACTCCTTGCAGATGCAGGTTATCAGCAATACGAGATTTCTGGCTATGCGAAACCCGGCTACCAATGTCAACATAACTTAAATTATTGGCGATTTGGCGATTATCTCGGTATTGGCTGTGGGGCCCATGGTAAGGTGACTGACGCAAATACGAAGATCATCACGCGTACAGTAAAAGTAAAACATCCGCGTGGTTATATGGATCTCGCAAAGCCTTATTTGTACGAACAATGGCAGGTTGCTGACGATGATTTAGCGTTTGAATTTTTTATGAATCGTTTTCGTTTAGTTGAGCCTTGCCCAAAAGGTGATTTATCTTTGCTTACAAATTTGTCACTGCAAAGCCAAGAACAAGCCTTGAACGAAGCAATTAAAAAAGGCTTACTAACAGATAATAAAAACAATTGGCAAGTCAGTGCAAAAGGCCAGCGCTTTTTAAATGACCTGCTAGAATTGTTCGTTTAAGAATTCTATTAATAATTAAATTTCTAACAAGAAAGGAACGATAATGCGTAAACTGACCTTCATCGCTGCAGCGGTAAGTGTTGCATTACTTGGCGGTTGCCAACAAATGCAAGAACAACCAACCCCAGCGCCCACTGTACAAACCCAACCTGTACAAAGTGAAATCGATAAAGCGAATGCGTTTTTTGAAGACACGTTTAACCGTGATGTAATGAAAAGCCCTGTTTATCAAACATACATGGGTATCAAAAAAGATTACGATAAATGGGATGATGGTAGCGAAGAACGCGTTCTTGCAGACTTTGAGCAAACCAAAGCTGATCTTGTCGCTTTAAAAGCAATTAACCGCGAACTATTAGATGACGCGACAAAAGTAAGCTACGACCTAAAAAAACAAGCACTTGAAAATGAAATTGCAGATTTTAAATGGCGTCATTACAACTACCCTGTAAATCAAATGTTTGGTGTTCATTCGATGATCCCTGCATTTTTAATTAACCAACATCAAATTGCTGATGTCTCAGATGCGAAAGCGTATATCTCTCGCTTAAACGGCGTAACGATGGTTATTGATCAGCTAATCAAAGACCTCGACGTGCGTGCTGATAAAGGTATCATCGCACCTAAATTTGTATTCCCACATGTCATTGATTCAAGCAAGAACATTCTACATGGTGCACCATTTGATACAGGTGAAGACTCAACTCTTTTAGCTGACTTTAAACGTAAAGTTGCCGCATTAGAGATTAGTGAAAGCGAAAAATCAGCGCTTATCAACGATGCAGAAAAAGCACTAAAAGCGGCTGTTAAGCCTTCTTACACGAAGCTAATTAACTATTTAGCGCAGTTAGAAAAACGCGCTGACGAGCGTGATGGTGCGTGGAAATTCCCAGATGGTGAAACGTTCTACAACAATGCCCTTGCACGCACAACAACAACCGATTTAACAGCAAAAGAAATCCACTCAATTGGTTTAGCTGAGGTTGCACGTATTCACGACGAAATGCGCGCGATTAAAGAAAAAGTAGGCTTTGACGGTGACTTAAAAGCATTCATGCAATTCATGAAAACTGATAAGCAGTTCTACTACCCAAATACAGCTGAAGGTAAACAGCGCTACCTTGATGAAGCGACAGCCCTCATTGATAACATGAAATCTCGCTTAGATGAGCTTTTCATTGTTAAACCAAAAGCCGATTTAAAAGTAAAAGCTGTTGAAGCATTCCGCGAAAAAGCAGCAGGTAAAGCGTTCTATCAACAACCTGCGCCAGATGGCTCTCGCCCAGGTATTTACTACGCAAACCTTTACGATATGGAAGCAATGCCAACTTACCAAATGGAAGCACTTGCTTATCACGAAGGTATTCCGGGCCACCACATGCAAATCGCCATCGCACAAGAACTTGAAGGCGTGCCTAAGTTCCGTAAGTTTGGTGGTTACACTGCGTATGTTGAAGGCTGGGGCTTATACTCTGAGCTAGTACCAAAAGAAATGGGCTTATATGAAGACCCATATTCAGACTTCGGTCGCCTTGCAATGGAATTATGGCGTGCGTGTCGCTTAGTTGTTGATACCGGTATCCATGCGATGAAATGGACACGCCAACAGGGTATTGACTATTACGTTAATAACACACCAAACGCAACGTCTGATGGCGTTAAAATGGTGGAGCGTCACATTGTAATGCCGTCTCAAGCAACCGCTTACAAAGTGGGTATGTTAAAGATATTAGAGCTGCGTGAAGCTGCAAAAGAACAGCTGGGTGATAAATTCGATATTCGTGAGTTCCACGATGTTGTACTTAAAAATGGTGCAGTACCATTAAATGTACTTGAGAAATTTGTTGACCAGTGGGTTGCAAAAAAACAAGCTGCTTAAACTAAATAGACTTTAAAAAGGCCGCTCAGCGGCCTTTTTTATTTATTTAAACAAGTCGTTGAGCTATAAATGTATAAATAATAAAAAACGAGTATTTTCATGCAAAGCGCTATTGATCAATTGAACAGCCGACTTCAGCATCATCAATTAAAAGAACTGCTTAGCGATTACCAACGTTTATCGGGGGTTTTGCAGGCAGCGCAATTACAACACCTCTATCAACTAGCGTGCAGTAGTGAAGTAAAATACCTGTTTTTACAAAATGTTGCAGCGCACTTACTTGAGGCAAGCCCTTTGCCTCGCGAAGCGGTGAGCTTTATAGATGATATTGATAAGCTTAGCTTTTTCACACCCGGTCTGAAATTTCAAAACGCGTTTAGTATCACCGATCAGCAAGGCAATACCCTGTTACATCACCTTTTTAGTCAATGTAGAGCAGACGCGCTACCATTTAACTACCTGCGCTCACTCATGCTCTTTGAAAGTAACGAAAGTTTAGCTGATGCTCTAACAACCCTAAACCATGATCAGTTAACGCCAATTGGCTGCTTTATCGCGTGTAATAAAAATACCCAGATGCTGGCAAAGCATGAGTTTTCAGCTCTGCTGGCCATGATGGAAGTTGACCAACGCCACAGTCCTTCCGCCGTAAATGCATTAATCTCTCAACTAAAAGCGTTTTACGCGCCGCATTTGCCAACAAATGCAGACTGTAAAGTTTTGCTGTGTGCAGCCTATTTACAAGTATCAACGAGTCAATTAATCACGGCACTTAAACAGTCGTAATATGAACAAAGATGTCGTCAAAGGCTTTTTGTCTTTAAGTAGTTTTACGGCCCTTAACCATGGCAGCCGTATCATTCTTACCTTGTGCTTGGCACGGTTACTTACCACTGATGAATTTGGTACTTTTGCTGCTTTATTAGCGCTGTGTGAAATTCTTCTACTGCCAGCCAGTATGGGTTTTTCCTCATCATTAATGCGCATTAGCTACCCGCTATACACACACCAACAACATGACTTATTACGTGGTTTAAGGCATGTTTATTTAGCTGCGTCGGCTATTTTTGGAGTGCTTTTTGTGGCCTCTATCGTTATTAGCTTTCAAGCAATTTCACCGCATCAAAGTGCCAAAGAACACGTTATTTATTTACTGCTACTAGTCCCGATTGGTGCCATTATGCAAAGTCAGTCTGCTTTTTTAGTGGCTTTAAATAAACCTAAAATCGGCCTTATCACCCAGCAATGCATTTTTGAACTGCTCAGCGCGCTTTTATGTCTTTTGCTTTATTTTAGCTATGGCGAATTATCACTAGTCAGTATTTGTGTGTTGTTGTTTTGCAGTATGCTCTGCGTAGTGTGTTATCAATACTGGCTCATCAAAGGCATAATTGAACCACGTATCGCACACTATCAAACGAAACAGTGGTGTAAAGATTCCTTAATCATGTTAGCAAGCGGTGCTGGCACAGTGCTGGTTGCCAAGCTCGATGTGCTTCTTGTTCATCATTGGTTTGGCGCGCAGGGCGTGAGTGTGTTTTTTCCTGCGGTTGTGATTGCAGGCTTGCTGACTATTTTAGGCAATGCCGCCAACCAGTATTTAAAACCGATATTAATGGCCGAAAACGATAATTCAAAAGCCGTTAGTGAATTAATGAGTGTACTGTGGCGATTTAATTTTGGCGCAATCATTATCCTAGCACTATTAGCAAAGCCACTGCTGAGCCTGTATGGCGAAACACAATTACAACAAGGTTTTTGGGTGCTTATGCTCATGTTACTCGGGCAACTTTTTCTGCCTGCACGCATACTCGCAAGCAGTCTTATAAAATTAAAAGGCAATCCGCTGATTAATTTATACGTATTATTAGCGGCGACCAGCGTGACAATTTTAATGGCATTCATTTTAAAAGATCAGTGGGGTTTGCTGGGAGTTGCCATCGCATTTAGTGGCGGGTTTATATTAGGTGCACTGAGTCGCATGGTGATAGTGTGCACTCACATGCGACTGCCTCTTGCTGTTGTATTTGGCTTAGTCAGATAAATAATATTCAATACTGGTCACCACGCGTACTTTTTTAAGTTGTGGTGTGTTTGAATCTCTATCATTAATCGAAAACTGGCCTTGATGCGCCGTTTTTATTTTGCCCAATTTAGACTGTGAGTCTTTGGCAAATTTCATGGCGACTTCACGTGCTTTCTCGGTCGCTTCTTGGACCATTTTTGGTTTAATTTCGTTTAAACCATTAAACAAATATTGAATGCGTGTTTCGTAATTATCTTGTACCACGGCAATGCCCTGCTTGGCTAATTGACTAACTTGGCCCAAAGCATGCTGAACTTTTTCAATATCGCTAGAATATACAATCACATTTGAGCGAGCAATGTAGCGAAATTGCTGATTTTCTCCCCCATACTCTCGGGCTTGTTTATCAATAATTGATTGGCTGCCATTGCTAATTTCTTCGTCATTAAAGCCGTGTAATTTTAAAAATGCCACCACCGCATCATTTTTATTCTCAATGCGTGCAACAAGCTTCTCTAGGTTATTATCGGCATCTGAAAATTGTAATGGCCAAATTACGGTGTCTGCAGCCACTTCCATTTCAGCAAGCCCTTTAACATTGACGGTGCGCTCCATTGCTTTGACATCAAGTGCCGCACTTTTCAATATAAAGCCAAGTCCCAGTAAACCTATTGCCAATGCCACAGCAGCAATAACAATATTAAATGGCTGTGCTTTACTCATGCCTTTCTCCTTGATATAGGTCACTGTTTTCGACTCGAAAAGTCACAGTAAACAGGTTATCTTATATGTATAAAAGGGTTATCTTATGTATATAAACTTAACAGACCCTGAAATGTTTACAACAATGCGCAAGCAAAGGACACAGCATGAGCGTTAAACGCATTAGCCAATTCTTTAATCCAACGTCAGTCGCTGTTATTGGCGCCTCTAATTCCCCTAACCGAGCCGGTTTTGTGGTAATGCGTAACCTTTTGCAAGGAGGCTTTAAAGGTCCAATCATGCCCGTGAGTCTAAATCACACGGCGGTGCATGGTGTACTTGCCTACCCAAGTATTGCCGAGTTACCAAAAATACCAGACCTTGCTGTTATTTGTACTAACAAAAATACCTTAATAAATATTATTAATGAGCTGGGTGAAATAGGCTGTAAACACGCGGTGGTGATTGCTGCGGGGCTTAACCCTGAGCAAAAGCTGGCTCTAAAAGAAGCCGCTTTAACGGCAAATGTATCTTTACTTGGGCCTAATTGCCTTGGCTTATTAATTCCGCATATTGGCTTAAATGCAAGCTTTTCGCACACAATTGCAAGCCCAGGTAAGCTCGCTTTTGTTTCGCAATCAGCCGCGGTGTGTTCAACCATACTTGATTGGGCTAAAAACAAAGAAATTGGCTTTTCGTATTTTGTCTCTGTTGGTGACTGTCTGGATATTGACTTTGATGAGCTGCTCGACTTTTTAGGCCGTGATGCTAAAACCAAAGCCATTCTTTTATATATTGATAACATTGAAGATATTCGCAATTTTATTTCAGCAGCCCGTGCTGCAGCATTCAGCAAACCTGTTATTGCCATAAAAACAGGTAAAACTAGCGCAGGGGCACTGGCCGCCGAAATCCACACCGGTGGAACACAAAGTTCAGATGCTGTGTATGATGCACTCTTTCAACGTGCGGGGATGCTTCGCGTTAACGATTTGCGGGAGCTATTTGCAGCCACACAAACGCTGGCAATGCACCCAAAACTTCTAAAAGTTGAGCAACTCACTATTCTCACCAATGGCGGTGGGCCTGGTGTGATGGCCGTTGATACCTTATTACAAAGTTCAGGTAAGTTAGCAGAGCTTAGCGATGAAACACGCGCAGCGCTTAATAAAGTTATTCCACAATCAGAGATGACCTCAAACCCAGTGGATATTTTTGGCGATTCAGCACCTAAACGTTATCAACAAGCTCTAGAGATATTGCTGCAAGCAAAAGAAGTTAAAAATCTTTTGATTATTCATACTCCTTCGGCCCTTGCCCCTAGCGAAGATTACGCTGAAATTATTGTTGAAACACTGCAAAAAATTCCCAAAATGGCGCGCCCTTATGTGATGACCAATTTTATGGGAGAAGATGCTGCTTACGCTGCGCGTCGAGTGTGTGCCAATAATGCGATTCCTACGTACCGTACTCCTGAAGGCGCGGTGGGGGCATTTATGCACTTAGTAAGTTATCGTCGAAATCAAAAACATTTAACACAGACACCCGAATCAAATACAGATGATGCGAAAATAAATAAAGAAGCTGCCAAGGCGTTGGTCAATGAGTTTCTGCTCGATGAGCAAAGCTACTTATCAACACATCAGGCAAGCCAAATTTTAACCCACTATGGTATTGACTGTATTCAAACCGAAGTTGCTTACACGCCTACAGAGGCGAAAGAACAAGCCATTGAGCTTGGTTTTCCAGTGGCGTTAAAACTAATTAGCCCCAGTATTCCGTCTAAATCAGAAGTAGGCGGTGTGGTACTTAACTTAAACGATGCACAAGAAGTAGAGCAAACCGCCTTTGCGATGCTGCTTAGAATTAAAAACACCTATCCTGATGCGCATATAGAAGGATTTTCACTGCAAAAAATGGCCCCCCGCGCCGGCGCAAATGAACTGCGTATCGCCATTAAAACAGAGCCAAACTTTGGCCCTGTTATTTTACTTGGCGAAGCAGGCACAGGCCTTGAGTTTGGGCAAGCGGCGGTCGCGCTTCCTCCTCTTAATATGAATCTTGCGAAATATTTAATTGCAGCAGCCCACGACAAAGGCGTGTTAAAAGACCGCGTATTACCGGAAAAAGTCGATAAATACCGTTTATGTGCCCTACTCACTCGTATCTCACAATTGGTAATAGACCAGCCTGATATTACCAGCGTAGAGCTCAACCCTATCCTTGCTAGCAACGGGCAATTTTTAGTTCTTGATGCCACAATAAGCTTAAGCCGCTACAAAGCAAAAGCAAACCGCAAGCGCTTGTGTATACGCCCTTATCCCATTGAGTTGGTCAAAGAAGTAACTTTAAAAAACAATACTCAAGCTCAACTTAGACCAATAAAACCCGAAGATGAACAGGCGCACCTTGAGTTTGATCAATCGTTAACAAAAGAAGATCGCTACAAACGCTTTTTTGGCGAACTGCCACAGTTTAATCACGACCAACTGGCAAAAATGACACAAATTGATTACGACCGTGAAATGGCGTTCATTGTTAGCCAAGAGCAAAATGGCTCTGCATGCACGCTAGGCGTGTCTCGCGTATTAATGGATCCTGATAAACAAGAAGCCGAATTTGCAATTGTGGTACGCTCTGACTGTCAAGGTTTAGGGCTTGGCACTATACTCATGAATGCCGCTATTGAACATTGCAAAAGCCAAGGGGTTAAACGCATTGCCGGAATAACATTACCCGAAAACACCGGCATGATCGAACTTGCGCGTAAACTGGGCTTTAAAATTACCCGCGACTTTGAAGAAGGCAGCATCAATATGCTGTTAAATTTAACTTAAAAACGGATTAGAACGTTGCATCGCTTAAGAACTTATACCGCCCGTGTTTTTGAAGGAAACGGCAAGTACCGACGCCTAGGACGAGCACTCGATGTGTTCTTAATGTCACTTATCATGATCAATGTGGTGGCCATTGTTTTAGAGTCTGTAAGTCACCTCGCTAAACAGTATAAGCATGAGTTTTTAATGCTCGAGCTTATTTCTGTCGGTATTTTTACGCTCGAATACATTTTGCGCCTTTGGTCATGTGTCGATAAAAGTGCCCACAAAGAGAGCCCGCTAACCAACTCAAAAATTCGTATTAAATACTTTTTTTCTCCCTTAGCACTCATCGACCTTATTGCCATTTTACCGACCTTGCTAATGGTTTTCGTCAGTGTTGATTTGCGCTTTTTGCGGGTATTACGTTTAATGCGTATCTTTAAACTCACCCGCTATTCTCGAGCTATGCAGCTGTTGTTACAGTCATTTCGCGATGAAAGTAGCTCTTTGCTTGCCGCTTTTTTCATTATGGCGGTTGTGCTGATCATTGCATCATGCGGAATTTATTTAATTGAGCACGATGTGCAACCCGACAAGTTTGGCTCTATTCCATCGGCTATGTGGTGGGCCATGGTCACTCTGACGACTGTAGGTTATGGGGATGTGGTGCCTGTTACTCCGCTTGGACGATTATTTGGGGGTGCCATTACCTTAGTCAGTATGGGAATGGTGGCAATTCCTACCGGTTTATTAGCATCCAGCTTTTCTGAGCAACTTCGTAAGCGCCGTTTGTTGTTTACTGATGCGGTGCATGAAGCGATGGAAGATGGTCATTTATCAGCGATTCAAGAAGAACACCTTGAGAATCTGCGTTACAAGCTCGGTTTAAGTAAGCAAGAAGCAAACAAGGCGATTCATAACGAACTTAAAAATCGTCACAGTAATCTTTATTGCCGTCACTGCGGTAAACGCCAAGATTAACAGTAAAACAGATAAAGCCCGCGGCTTTATCTGTTTTAGTCATCAAATTCTGCATGCCACTGCGCATTTAACAAGGGGCTTACTTCATCCCCCGGAACAGCTTTACTAAACAAATAACCTTGTAAGTATTCACAACCACGAGCGTGTAAGAAGCGAAGCTGGGTGGTATTTTCAACCCCTTCAGCAACACACTCCTTGCCTAGGCTTTTCGCCAATGTGAGTGTTGAATTAATAATAGCTTCGTCATCTTTATCAACCCCGATATCGTGCACAAAGCTTTTATCTATTTTTAAAACATCAACCGGGAACCGTTTTAAATACGTTAGAGAAGCGTAGCCCGTGCCAAAGTCATCCATATAAATTTTACAGCCTAATGCTTTTAATTTATTCATGCTTAATTGGGCTTTCTCTGAATCTCGCATCATCACTGATTCAGTAATTTCGAATACAACAGCACTGGCGGGTACATGGCTGAGTGTTAAAGCTTGATGAATATTTTCGACTAAATGAGTACTTTCAAAATCAAATGCCGATAAGTTAATAGAGATATATAAATCGGGGTGCGACACGCGCCATTGTCGTAACTCGATTAATGCACGCGATAAAGTTTGCAGCATAATTTTGGTGATAAGCCCTGAGCTTTCAGCAGCATTGGCAAAGTCTTCAGGCTGATAATCGTCATTACTAGGCCAGCGTAATAACACCTCTAACCCTACAACTTGACGTGTTTTTGAACTAACAATGGGTTGATAGTAATTACAAAATTCATGCTCTTGATACGCTTTGCTTAATTGTGACTCTAAATGCAGAGTCCGCTGCACTTGTAAATTCATCTCTTGCTTATAGAACTGATAACGTCCCTCCACAGACCGCTTAGCATGGTAGAGGGCAACATTCGCCGCTTTTAACAGCGCTTTTGTATCGAGGGCGTCGTCGGGATACACAGCAACCCCAACACTTAAGTTCACTTTTACCGCTTGTTGATTAAGCTCAATATGGCTTTCAACACAATCCATAACTTTCGCGCATAGCGATAATAGCTCATCGACCTGTTTGAGATCTTCAGCGAGGATCACAAACTCATCACCTTCAAACCTTGCCAAACTATCTTGCGGGCGCAGCACTTGTTTCAATCGCTTTGCAACTCGCTTGATAAGCTCATCAGACTCTTCGTGACCCAATGAATCATTAAAGTATTTAAATCGCTTAATATTTACATTTAACAAGGCTGCTTTCGTTTGATGGTAATCAGCTTGCTCGATAGCATGGCTTACACGGTCACTGAATAATGTTTTGTTCGGCAATCCGGTGAGCGTGTCGTAATTGGCTAATAAGTGCAGTTCATTCTCAGCCAGCTTTTGCGCGCTGATATCAGTGACAATAATCACATAACTGTCGAGTTGACGATTACTCCCCGCAACAGCACTTATTTTAATGAGCACTTGACGCTTTTCGCCGTTGGCAACTTCAACAACATCTTCTGCTGAAAAGTGTTCACCTGATTGCAGTTTTTGCATTACTCGTAAATAGTGAATACGTGCCGGAATAGACAACCCGAGAGTTAAAGAACGACTCGAACGCGGATCAGCAGGAAAGCCAAAGGCACTTTGGAACGACTGATTAGTAGCACGAATACGCAAGTTTTTATCCATAATAAACACCCAGTCTCGGGTTTGTTCAAACGCCGCACCAAATAAACGGGCGTTTTCTTCAAATACCAGTTCTCGGGTCATATTCGTGTAGGTGCCAGCCACTTTCTCAGGCGTGTTGTCTTGCCATTCAACCACCTTGCCGAAATCTTTATACCAACGCCATTGACCATCGGCGTGTCGTAAACGATACGTGCAGTTAAAATAGCCTTTTTGAGTAGATAAAAACTCCAGCCACTCTAAGCGAAAGGTTTGTTTATCATGTGGGTGAATCTTTGCCAAATAGTCATCTAGATTAACACTGTCACTGTCATAGCCCAGTTCATTTTTCAGCCTAGGCTGATAAATAATCGGGCTTTGCGACGACCAATCCCAAACACCAGAATGACTTCCCTCTAATGCAAGTTTTAGTCGCGCCTCACTTTCTTTACTTTCTTTGTGTGCGGCAAGCAAAATTTGCTGCATACGATTACGTCTAAAGAGCCAAGCAGCTACAAGTAGCGCCGCTAATATAAGGTAAAGCAAAATAAAATGTGGCGCACGCCATGGTGGGTATTTTACTTCGATGTTTAATGTTGCCGGCGGGGTTAAATCTCCCGTTAAGGGGTCTTTTGCCCACACTTTAAGGTGGTACTTGCCTGCACTTAATTTTGGAAAAAGAACACGGTTATTATTTCGCGTGTAGGTTTTTTGCCCATCGCCAAGTTGATACTCATAAATAACACGCTCTTGGTAATTGAACGCCATGGCTGAGAAAGCAACCTCGAGACCGATGTCATCATGCTCAAGTACCACACTGTCTATTGGCTGTTTAAGCTCAGCAGGTAAGTCACGAGACATTAAATCCAAGTTGGTGATATTAACGTGATCAATCAAAGCTTGCTGATAGTGGTTATCCATCGGGTAAAAATAGGTAAAGCCTTTAAGGGTGCCATAAACAATTTGCCCAGACTTTAATTTGGTAAATGCGCCACTATTAAACTCGGTAGAAAAAAGCCCCTCTGAACCAGTAAACTGTTGAAAGTGCATATTATCGGGGTTGAGTCGCCACAGCCCTTTATGACTACTCATCCAAATCATTCCGGCTTCATCAAGCACCATATCGTACAATAAAGTGCCTAGCTTATTTTTTTCAAGATCAATGGTGTAGATATGCTCGTACGTTGTGGCATCTAGACCAATCAAGCCAAAATTCGATAACGATAACCACAAGACATTATTGTTATCAATAATGTAAGACATCACATTCACAGCAACATTTTCATGCTGCTCAGGCACCGTATAAATGGTGGTCAGTTCATAACTGTGAGGATCAACCTGATATAAGATCCCCGCATTATAAAATAACGGTGCATCGGGCTTGCTTGATAAGGCCGGCAAGAACCCATAGGCTAAGAAAGGTTCAAATTCATCAAATTTACCGCCTAAACGTGTCACCTCTTGGCTATCAATATTGTAAACAAACATACCGAAATCGGGGTGAACGTAATACAAATCGCCCGACGGCATTAATAGAACCCCATGCACCCAATCGTTAATGAGTTCTTGCTGCTTAGGGTCTGCCGTTTTAACGGGAGTTACTTCACCCGTCTTTGGATTAAAGCTAAAAATTCCCCGATTCGTGTGCAACCAAAGTTGCGCTTTATAAGGCATTATTTGGTAAACAGTGAATTCGGTCGTGATTAAATCTATTTGGTAGTCTTTTAAAAAGACTTCGCTTTCATACGTGTCTAAGTCAACAGCCGTTAGACCATTGTGGGTAGCAAGCCACAGCCTGCCCTGAAACTCTGCAATACCCCAAATTGAATGATGCGATAAGCCGTCACCCTTAATCGAATTGGCCACCACATTTACAAAGTTATAATTATCATACGAGAGATAAAAAGCGCCATCGTTCTTGGTGGCTAACCACATGCCTCCGGAGCGATCTTTTACGATATCAATGATACTTGTATCAGCAAGGGTGTAACCGTTGTCTTTTAAGCGTGTACTTTTAACCAAGTCGCCGGTTGCCCGGGTAAAGTTAAATAAGCCTTTATCGGTTCCCAAGGTAATCGTTGAATTTTGTGGAATAATTTCCCAAATATTTAAGTCGCTAATTAGGGTCTTATTTTTAAACTGAACCTCAGGCGTATTAAACATCTCTGGTAAGTTGCTAATATCGACTTCGTATAAACCCCGAACAGCCCCGACCAACAAAGTATGCTCATCTATTACGGCAAACGACTTCACATAGTTTTGATACATGTGTGTTGGCGCTTGGCTTAGATGCTCAAGCTTTCTTACGTGGCCCGATGCGATTTCATAAACAAACGCCCCATTACTCGTGCCCATAAATATGTAACCTTGATAAGGATACAACTCACGAATAACGCTGCTTTTTACACGATCGGGTATTTCAAAAATAGACGTGACTTGCTTCGTTTCTAAGTCGAGTTTTGCAAAATCCCAGCCTCGGCCTAGCCAGAGCGTTTTGTCATCAACCGCAACCATACTAAACACAGATTCTATAAAAATTTGCTCTTCGGTGGTGGGCTTTGCAATAAATTGTTGGTAGCTGTCGGTACTCGGATCATAACGGAATAGCCCTGCTTGCAAAGATGCTATCCAAATATAACCTTGGGGGTCTTGATAAATGCGGTCAATGATGGCGTCTTCAAGCTCTCCATTAGGGCCTTTGATATGCACAACCTCATAGCCATCATAACGATTTAAACCGCCCTCAGTGGATAACCATAAATAGCCACTGTTATCGATAAGCATCGTATTGACATAACTTTGCGACAACCCTTCGCTGGTTGACAAGCGTTTCACTTGCGCAAAACTGGAATGACTAAACAAACCACAGATCACAATAATGAGCAGAGCTGATAAAGAAAAGAACTTAGTCATTGACGTTCCAAATTACTAACTTGGCGCGGTGTCACACGTAAAGTGCATCGCGACGATATTACGATGCGCATATACCTCAAACAACGATTGCAAAGAATTGGGTAATGTTAATGTATAGTTAAACCCATTTACTAGATAGAAATCAATCAGATTTTCATAGGCAAAGGTAAAAACTGTCCCTTTTTGTTCAGCAATAAGCGTGGTGAGTAACTGTGAGGCTACTTTTTTACCTCGCCATACAGCATCAACATACAGAGTTGATAAAAATAAAAAGCCCGCTTTATTTTGAACCCGACATGCCGCAACGATATCCAAACCATGGTACGCCACCCACACTTGATCAGCTTTAGTGGCACGCCCCCGCGCATTGTGTTTATCGTAAAACTTATTTACCAACGGGGTTTTGATTGCGTCAAGCAAACAAAATTTCAGCTCCGTCATGATTAACTCATTAAGGATAAGTAATGCTCAAACTGTTGTTTTAAAAAGGCTTGCTCTGACATAGGACGATTATTAATTGCTGTATACACCCCTTCGCGGGTATTTTTTCCACGTTTAATCTGGTAGGCCCAAAAAGAGGCTTCGTAGTCTAATTGAATTTGATATTTTTGCTCTCGAGGCAATTTACATAAATTAAAGCTCATACTTTCTCAGCAACAGTGTATTGATTTATGAAGTATAACAAAGTTGCTTCAAATTAATCGCCTATTTTAAACCTTGATTTTGGAAACACATAACAGTAAATTAACGCCGAATACATGCTCGCAAGGAACGCACGTTGCCAAAATTTCTGATACCTAGTTTGACCATTATTCTGCTGTTTTTTTGCTTTCCTAGCAGCGCAAATTCTCATATTTTAATTTTTAATCGCCCAGCCGACACACCGCAAGCACGTTATGTGATTGACTTATTGAGTACCGCTTATAAAGAGATAGGTTATGAGCTTCACGTTATTGATTTTAATCATCAAGGTTCGTTAGCAGCTGCAAACCAAGGTGTGCTTGATGGACAGTTAGGGCGTATTGATTTTGTTACCCGCGATTATCCAAATTTATTAAAGGTCGACTTTCCCCTGTTCGAATTTAACCTTGTGTTATTAAAAAACTGCAAGCAATGCAATTATCGTGATATTAAGTCACTCGCTATTCAGTCAAGTTATCCCGCAGCACAGAGCTACATAGAAGAAAATCCCATTAAAGGTGATGTGATAAAGGTAAGAAACGTCACGGCTCAATTGAATTTATTGACTCAAAAACGCGTTGAAGGCACCATTTTATTAGACTTTTTACTCTCTACAAAACACCCTGACTTTAACCAAGCGGCTTTTAATAAAGAGATTTTAATGTCGATGCAAAGCTTTCACTTTGTGCATAAACGCCACGCAGCACTTATTCCGCAACTGACAAATATTCTTAAAAAGCTTGAAGCCGATGGCACGGTGCGCACGCTAAAAACGAAATACAATCTCACCGAGTTTTAAAAATCAAATCCGCCTTGTTCAGGTGTCGGTTGGTTATTTTCTGCCAACTGTTTTTTCTGTAAATAACGCTTATAACGCTGCTGACATAAGCTGATTACTTTGCGTTTTTCAGCATTACTCAGCTGATTCCAGTAAAACCGTTCATCGCGACTGCGATAACAGCCTTTACAATAGCCCCGATTATTAACCTGACAAATCCCTTTGCAAGGGCTTGGGATCTCAAATATTTCAATTTGTTGCATCACAATTGCCAGTTAATTAATCATCTTAGAAGTATAGCCCGAAAATTAATCATAAAAAAAGCCACTTCAAAAAGTGGCTCATTTAACGAATCAAAACATTGCTTAAAAAAGTAATTAGCACATTGATTTAAATGCGAACGCATTCTATCAACTTTAGATTATTTAATCTGATTCGCTCGTAGAAAGTTCTGCTTTGCGATGAAAAGGTTTCGCGTACATTGCTAAAACCAGTGGCTTTAACTCTTCAGGTACTTTAGCTAAACGCGCATTAAACGCTTCAGCATCTTTTTTATCAATCACGGCCTGCTTACACCCCCCCGCAATATAGTTACCTGGGTGTAAGAAAAACGAATCAACAATTTGCTGGTCAATCGTTTTTGCAAGCTCTTCTGGTGACTCGCAGCCAGATTCAATTGGCTCACCAAACGCTAAATGTACATGCCCTTTTGCTGTGCTAAAGCCCTCAACAATGCTGGCAATGTCTTCACCTTGTTGCTTTACATATTGGCCGTGATGCTGTTTGTGATAAAGCTCTTTCGCTTTCGCAATCGCACACGGTTCATATTGATACGAGATAGAGACTGGCACTATTTTTAATTCGCGAACGTAATCAGCAAATTCTTTTTTCTGTTTACGACCTTGTAGCTGCAACATTTTAAGCAGTGCAGGATCCGTTTGATCAAAACCATCTTTTGCACGCCCTTCTTTTTGTGCAATCCAAATTGAATGACCCTCTGACAATGAATCATAAATATAGGCTGAGAGTTGTGATAACGCTTTGAGCATTTCTTTGGGTGCTTTTGCTGAACGTTTCACTATAAAGCTTTTATTTAAGCGCATTAACTCAGTGATATACGGAATTTGCAGCAAATTATCACCAATGGCGATGCGCACTGTCGGCATGTTGTGTTTAAACAAACCCCAGTTAACTAACGCAGGATCCAAGACAATATCGCGGTGATTTGAAATGAACAAATACGCTTGTTTTGGATCCAGTTTATCTAGACCCGAAAATGTCACTTCAGATGTGGTACGGGTGATCAGTTTATTTAAATAGCTAGCCACCTCTTGTTGAACTTGCTCAACTGATTGCGTATTTCCCCACTTTTTTCTTAATTGCTGGCGCACTAATGGGCGAGTTATAAATGGAAAATAAGATAAAAAGCGCGGCAGATTATACTTGGCGATAACATCCACAAAGGCATTATCAGCAATTAATCGGGCGACTGAATCAGCGACTTCGTCATCATTGTAAGGTCTAATATCGGCGTATTTATCCACACATTCACTCATAAAAACTGCTTAAGTTAAAAAACGGCACGCATGGCGTACCGTTTAAATAGTTGGCGGATTATAACTCAGGCAATTTTAAATGCGAACCGAGACGCGATAGTTAACCTAAATATTTCCCTATATTGATAAAATTTTTATTTTTACAACAATTAATTAGGCAATGCTCTTACCAGTATCAACGAACTTTTTTAATGCCATTTTGAGCACTAATCTCAGCATTAAAATAGCCAAAATGATACCCGAAGCAAGGCTTAACCAATGCGGTAGAACCTCATGTTCAGTGCCCATCATGGGAGCCACTACAAAGCCAAATTCATCCACTAAGTAATCCGTTAAAAAGCCAAACAGTAAAGCCATTCCGATTACCCCAGTTAAATAAGCAAACACCGCACGTTTACCTAACTCCTTTCCCACCACTCCCAAGGTGGCGATATTCGTCGCAGGACCTGCAAGCATAAACACCAATACCGCACCTGGGGATACGCCACTTAACAGTAACCCTGCTGCTATCGGGGTCGAGGCAGTCGCACAAATGTACATTGGTATACTAATCAGTATCACCACCAGCATCGCAAAAATACCGCTTCCCCATTGACTTAAATAAGACTCAGGAACATACGTTTGCACTAGCGCCGCGAAAAAGAGACCAATCACCAGCCACACCATAGTGTCTTCTAACAGTTTATTGCAGCTAAAACGAATTGCGCGTTTAAATTTAGCAACACGGCTCTCTATCGAAAGACTGGGCTTTTCGCTTTTACAGCAACGGTCTGTTTTTATCGATGCAGAATCTTCAGTGCTAAAGCCGCTCGGCTCTTTTTTAATTTCAGCCGAAGCATTACTGCTGCAACAGCTCGGCTCTTTTTTAACTTCAGCCGAAGTATTGCTGCTGCAACAGCTCGACTCTTTTTTAACTTCAGCTGCGGTATTACTGCTGCAACAGCTCGGCTCTTTTTTAACTTCAGCTGCGGAATTACTGCTGCAACAGCCTGCACTATTATCATCTGCAGTGGCGGCTTGATGCTTATGCTGTGAATGAATTTCATGGTCTTTCCCAACCAAGACACCCGCAGCTATCGCACTGCACACCGCTGCGATTGGGCGTATAATGGCCATAAATGGCCCCAATAAAACATACGAGACTGACACTGAATCAACGCCCGTTTCGGGTGTTGAAACTAAGAATGCCGTCGTCGCGCTTTTCGATGCTCCCGCTCTTCTAAGCCCAATTGCTGCTGGAATAACACCACACGAACACAATGGCATAGGCGCACCAATAAAAGCAGCCTTAATGGTTGTCCAAAGCCCCTCTTTTCCTAAGTGACGATTGAGAAAATTGGCCGGTAAATACACATTTAATAAACCAGCAATCAATAAACCTAACATTAGCCATGGGGCAGATAATAAGAATAACTGCCAAAAATTATTGAGTAAGTCCATCAATATCCTCCAGTGTCGTCAGTATCGAGCAGTTCTCAGCAGGCTCTTCACCACCACAACATTTATCTGCTAATAATGAAAGAGAGTCATAAAAACGCGTGAGTTCAGCAATGCGTGCGGCCACTAAATCACGTTTTTGTAATGTCATTGCTTTAACCTCATGACATGAATGCTGATTTTTATGAAACTTAATTTGCAATAACTCTTTTATTTCAGACAGACTAAAACCAACGTTTTTTGCCCGCAAAATGAACGACATTTGCTTGTAATCTGCATCAGAGTAAAACCGATATCCCACCTCAGAACGCGAACTTGGCGTTAACAAACCATGTTTTTCGTAGTACCTTAACGTATCTGTTGAGACGCCTAATTGACGGGCAAACTCACCTATTTTCATCACTGTCTCCATTGTGAAGCGTTTATTTATTATGCTCACTATAAACCTTGGAGTACACCCTAAGGTCAAGCAAAAATTAATAAGGAAAGTATATGAATATCGTCGTCCTTGATGCCGCCACATTAGCAGACACTTCGTTAGATGAGCTGGCACAATTAGGTTCACTCACTTGCTATAACCTAACTAATCAACACGAATTAATTGAACGCTGCCAAGACGCTGATGTTGTAGTAACGAATAAAGTAGTTATAAATCAACAAGCAATGGCGCAGTTACCTCATTTAAAATTAATTTGCGTTGCTGCAACTGGCACCAATAATATTGATTTACCAGCAGCAAAAGCCCATAACATCGCCGTGACCAATGTGGCTGGATATTCAACACCTTCAGTGGTTCAACACACGTTTACATTGATCACCAATCTGCTTGGTAACACACACAAGTACATTCGTGATTGCCAGCAAGGTTTATGGCAGCAGAGTCCGATGTTTTGTCGCTTAGATTACAGCTTTAATGAAATTGCGGGGAAAACCTTAGCAATTATTGGCTACGGCTCGTTGGGCAAAGCGGTTGCTGAAGTTGCAACCGCATTTGGTGCCCATGTAATTATCAGTGAACGTAAAGGACATACACCGCGTGAAGGTCGCGTTAGTTTTGAGCAAGCATTAAAAACGGCTGATATAATCAGTGTTCACTGCCCGTTAACAGAAGAAACTCGCGATCAAATTGCGGCTCATGAGCTGAACATGATGAAACCCTCTGCCATCCTTATTAATACTGCCCGTGGGGGGATTATTAATGAGGCTGACTTAGCATCTGCGCTTGCTAATAATGTGATTGCTGGCGCGGGTGTTGATGTACTCAGTAAAGAACCCGCCGAGGCAGATAACCCACTTGCCCGATACACTGGCGACAATTTATTACTTACGCCGCACATTGCCTGGGCAAGTAAAGAGTCTATTATTCGCTTAGTGAAAGAAATCGCGTTAAATATCAAAGCATTTAACCAAGGAAATGAGCGCAATAGGTTGGTCTAAATTGCAATTTTTTGGTCAATTGAGCGAATTGGTTTGCAAAAAAGCTCCTAGCCAATTGACCAATTAAAAGCTAATCACTTGATTTAATTTACTTTTTAAAATGTGGCAAGCTGATTGCTAATTAAGAGCAACGTAAACATTAAATTCTAGGGATAAAAAAATGAAAAAAGCACTTTTAATTGCAGCGCTTACTGCACCATTTTTAACTGGCTGTGTCATTGCAGTATCTGATGGTGAAGCTGAAACACATTGGGCAGGTGATTCATCGACGAGCTGGCAAAAGCAGCACAAAAATAACCGCGAAATCATTTCGACTCTTGCGCTTGATACTAACTACCAAGTGGTACTTAATAAACTTCACACGCCTAACTTCACTGAATTACTAAAACAAGGTGACGATGTTTACCAAGTATTGTTTTATGCCACTCATAGCATTCACTCTGATGGTAAAATGACAAAAGATGAGTGCACACCACTGGTATTTAAAAACGATAAGCTAATTGGCGTTGGTGATACCATTTATAAATCACTGAGCAATGGCTAATTAGCCGAAAATGGCAGAGTAGGCCTTGCCTACTCTTTACCCACTCACATTCACTAATCGCGACACAACTTGGTCACGTCCGCCATCTTTAGCCTGATATAACCCTAAGTCAGCTTCTTCAAGCAGCGTTTGTTCAGCGTATACTTGGCCTGTTTCTGTGGTCGCAATGCCGATACTAATTGTCACATGATCCGAATTTAACGAAGCGGTATGGGGAATACCTAAATTACTCACTGCATGTCGTAATTTATTAGCAAATGCGATTGCTTGTGTTGCCGTTGTATTAGGCAAAACGGCCGCAAACTCTTCCCCCCCATAGCGCGCCACAAAGTCACTGCCTCGCTCGCAGGCCCCAACAAGCGCATGAGCAATTCGTTTTAAGCAATCATCACCCGCTCGATGGCCATAGCAATCATTAAACCGTTTAAAATGATCCACATCCATAAGTAATACAGACAAAGGGGTTTGATCGCGACGACAGCGACGCCATTCTCGGGCAAGGTTTTCATCTAGATAACGTCTATTAGGAATTTCAGTCAGGCCATCGATTGACGCTAACATTTCGAGCAAGTCATTTTTTTGTTTGATTAATAACTGATTACGCACACGCGCACGAACAATCGCAGCACTAAAGGGTTTAGTTATATAATCCATCGCCCCCAACTCGAGGCCTTTTGCTTCGTCGTCATGGCTCGAATTAGCAGAAATAAAAATAACAGGCAGCATATTTGTGACGGTATTTTCTTTTATTTTGCTCAGTACCTCATACCCATCAATACCGGGCATAACAATATCCAGAATCAGTAAATCAACGGACTGTGTTTTTAAAAACGTCAGTGCCTTTTCACCACTTTCAACACAAAAAACATCATAATCTTGCTGTAATGTTTTTTCTAATACCAAACGGTTCAACGGATCGTCATCAACAATCAGTACCTTGGCTCTTTTTAGCATCTGTAGATCCTTGTTCGATGATAAATGCAATGACTTGTTTAATCTGCCACTGCAACTCATCGTTTAATAACTCAGGGAGTTCGCCTTGTGCTTTAAGCTTAGCCTCACATTGCTGAGCGCAGGCTGACAAACGTTTAAAGCCTAGATTACCGGCCGACCCTTTCACATTATGGACAACTCTGATCAACTCATCGGTGGTCTTTAATGTTGAAATTTGTAATAGCTGTTGTGCTGCCATGGTCGCAAACTTTGACAGCATAGTTAATACTAATTCTGTATTATTTGAAAACTGAGTGAGAACAAACGTACGGTCAAAAAAAGCCTGTTTCTGTACTTCAAGCTCACTCATCGCCAAAAACAGTGTACTGGCAACAATGGGTTTAGTGAGGTGTTTATTCATGCCCGCCGCAACGGATTGCTCTATGTCAGCCGCTTCGCTGTGCGCTGTTAATGCATAAATCGGCATTTGCTCTTTCGTGAATGACTGGCGAATTATACGCGTAGCTTGGCAGCCATCCATCTGGGGCATTTGAATATCCATAAAGATCAGGTCGGGTCTGAGACAATTAGCAAGCTCAATGCCCTTTTCACCACTGTCTGCACACACAACGGTGATATCGGCTTGCTCTAAAATACTTTTAATAATGCTTAGATTAAGTGGGTTGTCATCTACGGCTAACACTAATAGACCCGATAAATCGGCACTTGAAGGGAGGGATACAACCGCCTTTTTCGCCGGTTCGCTGGTTTTATCTAGCTGTAAGCAGAAACTAAATTCACTGCCTTTGCCTCGTTGACTTGCTAGTTTTATTTCGCCACCCATTAACGCCACTTCGTACTTTACAATTGCAAGCCCAAGCCCAACGCCTTGATGTGAACGCGTTAGTGACTCATCACCTTGTGTAAAGGCATCAAATAAGCGACTTTGATCCGCATCGCTAATCCCAATACCGGTGTCTTTTACAGCAAAGCAAATTAGTTGTTGTTCAGAGGTTTGTTCGACTAAGTTTAAACTTAATTTAACGCTTCCTTGCTCTGTGAATTTAGCGGCATTAGTCAGTAAATTACCTAACACCTGTTGTAAACAGATTTGATCGCCCCTTAGGTTAGAATTGATCTTTTCATCGCACTCAACGCTGAATTCCAACCCCTTCGTTTTACACAGTGGCGCGACGATTCCTTCGCAATAATTAATTAAATCAGACAGGCTAAAGGGGGCTTTAGTTAATTTAACTTGCGAACTTTCGGCTCGGGCAAAATCGAGCATACGGTTTAATAAAGACAATAAGCTGTTGGCTGCTGACTTTGCTTGCTCAGCATGTGTGCGCTGCTCCAACGACAAGCCTTGCAACGCAATGACATCTATTAGCCCCAGTACGGCATTAAGTGGGGTGCGTATCTCATGACTTAAATTGGCAATAAAGCGGCTTTTAGCTAATGTGGCACGCTCGGCGTCATTTTTAGCTTGTATTAAGTCAGTGATATCTTGGACATGGACAACAAAGTAATCTGGATTTTTTTCACCATTCCATACCAATGAAACACTAATTTGTAGCCAACATTTTTGTTCTTGCTGGGGCAAACTAAAGTGATACACTTTTTTCTTTTCGCTAAGCAATTCAAGTAAGGTACCTTTTAACGTGTCTAGTGATTGCTCGCCAAACAAATCATCCAACCTATATTGGCTGCTCAAGGTGTCACTGCGTTCTAGTGAAAATATTTTACGCGCCGCTTTATTCATTTGCAGTACGCGGTAATCAAGAGACAGTAATATAACCCCATTTGCAGCGTACTCCATTGCACTGCGTAATTTGGCTTCAGAGCTTTGTAATGCGTTTAATGCCGCGTGCTGCTCAGTAATATCACGGCCTATCGCCATAGTTCCCAATAATTGTTGATGCTCGTTATAAAAAGGCGCAATACTCAAATGATAGGTTTTATCATTGGTTACTAAACGTTTTTGATACACTTGGCGGTCTTGTAATACTTGTCGCTCAAGTTCACTTAGCTCGCCGTTATCGTCACTGATATCACATAACTGCTGGCCAACGAGTTTCTCTTGCGGTAAACCGATATAACTCTCATACGCCTTGTTACAGCCTAAAAATGAACCATCAATATTTTTAAAATAAATAAGATCTGGCACATTATTAAGCATGGTGTTCAGTAAGGCTAAATGACGTTCTTTGGCATCAATACTGCGGCGCAATTGTTTTGATTTAACTTGCACTTGTGAATCAAGCGCTTTGTTCGCCTCTTGCAATGATTGAACAAGCTCTTCATTACGGGTAAAAACCCGCTTAACTCGGCTAAACCAAGGTTGCCAATCAGCAGGAATACGATAATTTACCAGTGTATGTTGGCCTTCATCATGTTTTTCTAGGTAATTCATCAAGTGAGTCATTGGCTTTACAAATATGCGCTGACTCAACCAAAATACCGCGCTGAACATCATGACTAAAAAAACACTTAAGAACACAAATTCTATAAACATGTCGTAGCGGACAGGCCCACTGAGTGCTTTTTGAGATTCAAAGTAACGGGTATAAATTGGTAAATCAGACGATGGTTGCACTAAGTGACTGTGACTTTTTGTGTTTTTGTTTATCTCACTTTCGGGCCAATAATCATCTGCATTAATCGCTGTTTTTAATATTTTACTTGAGCTGGCTATTACTTGGTTATCTTGATTAATGAAAATATACTCGCCGTTACTCGGGGCAATTTTCATTAACCACTTAGAGATTGCCTCTAAGTCATAAATTAAAATGATGTAGTCGTCGCTTTGTAACGCTCGTCTTTTTCCTATTGCAAAGTACGCGTGGCCATTAACAGTAATTACAGCACTTGAGGCCAGCGCTTTATCATTTAAACGCGACGGTCGAAATTTATTATCCAACACACTCGTCAGCAATTCACTTTCAGCTGTTGAACGGCGCTTTATATAAACAAAACCCTGTTCGTTAACATAGGCAACACCTTGCAACGATTGAATCAATGCCAGCGTTGTGTTGAACGAGGGCCCTAATGCAAGCACTTGACGCCACTGAGTAAGAGCAAAGGCAGTGGATGCAAATTTACCTTGCCCCACAATTTCACCCACTCCTCCCTTTATGGGTTGATAATAGTAGTGATCAAACTGATTTACATTGCGGGCCCAGTTGGGGTCAAAGTCATATGATAATGGCTGCTCATACAACTTAAACATCGTATCAATCAATCCATCAGCCGCATGCATTGCATGACCAAGCTGAGCAGAGATATTATTAAAACTACTTTGTCGGCTTTCTTGTGAGCGTTCTAGCTTTAAATTATATAAGTGTAAACACAGAATAAACGCCACCAGCAATGGCACAATAAGCGCCACGGCCAGAGAACGATAATAATGCTTTAGTGGTAAAAAATTCACTCGATTTTAAGTACCTTGCCTCGGTAACACCTAGATTAACGAGGCAAAGATTCACTGGCAAGTTATAAATTTTCTTCAGCGAAGCTTGCCAAGCGACTACGAACAACACCATTCAAGTTAACGGTTGCACTTCCTTCAAAATTTTTAAATCGTTCAACAATATAGGTTAAACCTGAGGTAACAGGGGTTAAATAGTTACTATCGATTTGCGCTAAGTTTCCTGAGCAAATTAACTTCGTGCCCTCACCACAGCGGGTGATTATGGTCTTCAATTGAGAGGCGGTTAAATTTTGACTTTCATCTAATATCACCACGGCATTTTGAATACTTCTTCCTCGCATAAAGTTAACCGACTTAAACTGCATGTTGGCTTTTTCCATAATGTAGTTGCGACTAGATACCGGGTTTTCATCGCCTTTGTGTAACACTTCGAGGGTATCGGTTATGGCAGCAAGCCAAGGGGCCATTTTCTCTTCTTCGGTACCAGGTAAAAAGCCTATTGATTCAGCTATTTCGGGGGTATTTCGGGTTACGATAACTTTATCGTAAATGCCTTTTTCAATAATCATTTCAAGTGCGCTGGCAAGGGCAAGTAGAGTTTTAAGGTATTATAAATTAAAAATAGACACACCGACCGACCGATTAAATGCTATGATTTATATTCATTTATCTAAAAGTCGATTTAAATTTTAAGGTATACCTAAATCAGCCCTATGAAAAACTATAAAAATAAAAGCATCCTCAACATCGACAACACAATTTTCCAAAGCTTAGCCCCAAAAGGCAGCTTTTTACAACATTGTTTAATCAGCTCAAAGTGGGATGATGAAAACGAAAAAACCTCATCTCTTGCGCATTACAATTTACGATTAGCGATATCAAAGTTACTGCAACTGATAAATGCTGACGAAGAAGAGCACCAAGCATTAATCCATTTATTAGTGAGTAAACCAGAGACTATAACCATCATAGATCTAATCCAAGGTTACAAGTCAGTTGAGCTAGCATTAGTAAACAGCTTTCCTTTAAGCAGAGCCAAAAGCTACAGCACCGCAGTCAGAAATTTTTTCAATTCATTCGGTGCCCTCATAGAAAATGGATTTAATGCGACAGAATTAGCATATGAAACACTCTTATCAACAAATGTAGACTTTAAGAAAAATCCTAACATCGATCTTTTTACCATTGATGTAAAAAATAAGATTAAGTTTACCGTTATTGATCCCGACACTTTGCCAAATCTATTTGTTAAAGACTCGGTTTTACACGATCTTCTGATCAATTTAGAAGACGCTTCAAAAGTACAACCCTTTGAATACTCCGTCATTGCTGGCTTTAAAAAATTGTTACGCGAAATTGACATGTGGCCTGAAAATTCTCAGATAAAAATACTACTCAACAGCCCATTAAACCAATTAACGCTAAATTCAATTATCGATGCGCTAATCGATTTTGAGAAAGACTTACAAAGGGCGTTGCCAAATAGAAAGTTGAATCAGCTAAGTACACTGTTTAGACAGAAGCTCTTTGATCATGGACTAACGGCTCCTGAGCTAAATAAAGCGAAAGATCTCTTCAAAACCAACTTCAACAGCTCAGGTCAGTTAAAGTTTAAGCCACTGTTCAAAATACAATGTGAAAACTATGAGCACATTGTTGATTCATTCCAACTATCATCCATCCTGCCGTTGGAAGGTGTAGGCGAGAATTGTTTTAATCAGCTCGAAAAAATATCAGAAACCAGCGCTGCCGATACGGGCAACGTAACTGATCTAATAGAAATCTTGATGCTGCTTCAGCAAGGAGGATACAGTGATGCGAGATTACTATTTGCTAAAAAGCCCGAAGACTTGATTACTTATAATGTTTCCAAGGGCTTAATAGATCTAGAGTTATTAATCACCGAACATTTCCCAAATAAGAAGCAAGAAAAGCTGCAACTCATTCGTGACTTTCTGAACCTATGCGATAGTCCAACTCAAAACGGGAGGTTACTAAAAGATTTTAAGATTGATTCAACCATTAATCCAAAAGAAAAAATTAACACTATGGCTTTTAAAGGTTATTCCAAAGCTAACGGTAAAAAGTATGATGTCACCGTAAAGTTTAACCTTACTAAATTAGCGCCATTGTTAAAGCCAAATAGCGTTCTGGTTACAGCATTGAACAACCTACAAACTCACACAGCGACCACGCCAATGCCTGCCCCATCGTTATCTGATATAGAGCGAACTTTGGGCTATGTCGTAGATACATCATTAGAGTCGGCACAACTCAAGCATATCCTTACCAGCCCATTGTCTGAATTAGAGCAGCGAGATTTCAGGTTAGGTTTTGCTCAACTTGAAGACATCATCGATGAGCAAGATATACAATTAAAGGCACCTAGAAGCCAAGGTCTACGTACATTCTTAAGTAATCATGCTGGTAAAATCAACGGCTTGATTGATATAAAAAACTGTGGTTTTAATTCTCGGTTTAGTGCTTCTGACGAAATGAATACTCAAAAGCTAATTGAGCCTGTAGATGAGAATGGCGATGTTTTATCCAGCCCTATTTTAAACCAACAACAATCGCTGTCAGAGTTAAGAAAAAATGTACAAGAGTACTTTGAAAAGCCAATTAACCAGATACTAAATGCGTGTAAGAAAGAAGTTGAATGCTATAAACAGCTTGTACCTACTTTTAACGATTACACGAAAAAAGACGAAAATGGGGTTTACATCAAAGATATCCCAGAAGAAGTTCTTGCTTTAGTTAAAAACAATCAAGTTGACGAAGGTAGAGGAATTCTAAAGTCACAAGCGAGTTCCATCCGAAAAGAATTTACAAATGAAGTTGTGATGGGGGCTTACCTTCGACATCAACTATCCATTGGCATATCAGGCTCAACTTACTGCTCTCAAAAATCTGAATTAATCCCAACTCATGTGAAACACTGGTTTCCTAACTCAAGTACAGGTATGAGAGATTTTTTTTGGTCAGGCATATTTTTACCAAAAAACATTCTTCTTGTGTGCTTTATCAGATTAGTTATTAGAACCACTTGGAATAAAGATGTAATAGCTACATTGACTCGTGCAAATTTGCCAGAGCAAATGCCAGAAGGACCTTTTGTACTTGCTGGCTTCAAAGAAAAAGTAGGTAAAGAGACTACGCCCGTTACGATTGAGCCACATGAAAAAGAAATTCGTGAGGTGATCAGCTTTCTTATTCAACACCATGACAACATGATACGAATGGACTTTCAACCAGATAGTATTTGGGATACTCCGGGTTCGACAAAACTAAATTTCCTATCGGCAGCTATTATAGACAGGCTACGTGATCACTACACCCTTCCATATTTTCGGATGGAGTTATTAGCCAAACATCAAATGAACCTTAGAAAAGGTATCGACGGTAGCTTGGTTAATTCACAACGAGAACGGAATCATGCAAGCAGTAGAGTCACTTCTGCTTATCTAACGCACCCTATCGCCGTGATTGAATATGAAGCCAACAATGCTGACTTTCAGCGAAAATTTGAGACAACCGTTCAGTTTAGACATAAAGAAGCATCTATAGAGAAATACGGCTTAGATCGTAGCAACATTGACGAGGATTTGATCGTAGCACCAGCGGATCATAAAGAAGAATTGCCAGATTGGTTCATTTTAGCAGACGGTTCATCTTGCACAGATATCTTCGCTGCTGTTGATAAATCTAAGCAAGATAGCATTTGTAAAGGTCGAAAGTGCCATTCAGGGGAAGGCTGCGAGTTTAATCGCGTTGAACTGGGTGTTGATGAATTTGTACGAACCTTGCGACATCAGGCTTATTACATAGCACGCGGTGAGGTGCTGTTGGCAAAGCATGGTAGAGAATATTTTGATGAATATATTGCACCTGATATGCGATTTACATTTGGTTTAGTGAAGTATGTAGAGTTATCCAATCCTCTAATGTTCAAAGAAGCTAAAGGGAGATTAGAAAATGAACAGCAATCTTAAGTACCAGTTCTTAGAAGACATAAAGCCGGAAGATATATTGGAAGAGCATGACGACCTGCTTTTAGAAAATGCAAAACTGTTGCAAGTTACAGATGAAAAGCTCGCTATTGTAGGTACTGTTTTACATTATCATGCAAAGATCACTGGCGCGAAAGCCAATGAAACGATATTGCAAAAAGGCTCTATAGATCTACGTGATATATGGGTTCCCGGTGCTGCGGGGTGGCAGCACCCAGTGCCTATTTTGGTTTACCCTGACTATGCCAAGGCACTTGTTGAAATCATCGATATCTATGCAAACAGAGCTAAACATACGCCGACATTTGTAAAAACAGGGGTAATGTCGCAAGTTAACGTTGCAGCGCAATTCATTGAATATATGTGCTTACATGGTCATCTCGTACTAAATGGAGTAAATCAAAAGCAAATCGATAAGATGAAAGTAACGCTCAAAGAAGGCGGTATCCCAGCAACACTGGCCTTGCATGAACGAGTTAATTCATTTGTCGATTTGTTAATCGAGAATGACGAATTAGAGCCATTTTTAATCAAAGACGGTAATACCGAAAACTCTAAAGTAACTAGTATAAGAGTACCTAAGATTGCCCAATGTATCGGGGCAGTCAGTCTTGAAAATCAAGTTCCAACTAGTGTTTACCAAAAGGTAACTGAACACCTAAAATCAAAGGGAATTAAAGTCGGTGCTCGTTTAGCATCCAAAGGAGCATCTGCGCCATCTCAACCAGCGGTTAAATCTTTAAATAACTGGTTTGGTACTTGGAATAGGTTTGCAAAACTAGATAACGAAGATCGGATGCAGTTTATTCCTTTTCCTAACCCCAACCAGCTTTCTAAAAAACTAGGTAAAGTTGCTGGTCGCACAAAAAATTTGGATTTAGAGCATGTAGTTGATCTATTGGGCGGATCGCATCTTTGGGTATATGAATACTCATCAAAAATAATCTCTTTGGTAAATGAGATTACCAACTTAAAAAATCAATATATTGATGAAGGGCTTCGTCCTCGAACACTGACTGAAAGTAGATTTCCAGAATTTTTAGTTAGTTCGAAAAAGGTTAAAGAACTAGAAAAGCTGCTAGACATAGAAATTCACAAATCGAGTTTAACTGCTTCAGATAAAGACTCTGAGGCATTCTCTGTAACTGAAGTAATAACGTTATTGATGACCGCTTGTTATGTCATATTGCAAACTTATAATGCAAGAAGACAAGCAGAAATCCAGCACCCTCTTATTGGTATTACAGAAGAGTTCTTCCGCTGCAAAGATAAAAAATTCAATTGGTATCAGGCATGCTTTTATAACGAAAAAAATGGTGAGCGCCGTTGGTACACAACTAATAACGGTAGCACTAAAGCAATTCAATGTTTAATCAAATTGAAAAAAGCATGGGGAGCTGTTGGTGTTAACGGCTTATTTAATGTGCCTACTTTTCGAATTGATGAACAAGGTAACTTCAAACACTATAAATATCACTTTAATAAGGGGAAAGATTCAAAGATCACTGGCAACGCCTTCTTAAAAATGATGCTAGGGGATGCAGAAGTGGATATGAAAAGCCACCCATTCAGACGTATCTACGCTGTTATTTACCATTATCAGTATAAAAACGCAGACTTACTAGCATTATGTCACCAGCTAGGACATGTAGATCCCGAAGAAACAACTGTTTATGTGACGGAGCCTGCTGCTAGAGAAACGCATGAGCAACTTCATCATAAAACCAAGCTGACTCGAAATGAGAGAGCTGAATCAACCATTGCGATAAAAGAAGAAAATAAGGCTCTAGATAAAATCATTGCTGAAGTTGGTGTTGAAACAACGGCAAAAGACATTCTGGCTTTACTTATGGGCACCGAAGAAATGGCAGGTAAATATACTTCTTATTTGAAAAAGGTTTACCGCGTTTTACAAAAGAGTGTCAGGTTTAACAACTATACCAAAGACAAGTATGGTAAAGACTTTAGCGAATTACCTGACGAAGAAAAAAGTAATGAAATGGCTCAAGTGCTTGATGCTAGGGGTCATAAACACAAGCCTAAACCCCATGCTACTTGCCATAAAAAAGAGGGAGAAGCTAAAAAGCATAAAGCACCTTGTGAACCATCTGTATGTAAGGGTTGTGCATACCAAGAAGTAAAACGAACCCAGCTTAATATCATGAAAGAAGACTTAATCGCACTAAAGGCAGTACAAGCTGATTATTTGACACTCCCCATTGAACGTATGCGAGCTAAGGAACAAAGCGTCAATTTAGAGATTTTAATTGAGAGCCATGAACGCACAATGGAAAGAAGTAAGAGTATTTTCAATGGGGGACAACCTAATGGCTAAGACAAATCAAAACCGAGATCCTCAACAAATTGAGGCTTTTGAGCGCATTGAAAAAAAAATAGAAATACTTGAAAAATGGGCAAACGAAGGTATTCCCTTTGTATTGGTTAATGGTAACAAGCAGGTTGATGACAAAGGAAAATATGTCTTTGAATTCTTCCCTACCAGCCCTACAGGACTTAGAAAGTGGAACGGTAAACAAAACAGTAAGGAGGTTGTTAAGCAATATGATATTCCGCCATATACAACATCTGCAAAGTCTCTGGATGCAATACCAACGAGCTTAAAGCTAAGAATCTATGGCGATAAAAATAAACTAAACATTTGGGAAAGACTGAAGTTTAAGGCGAAGCTTCAAAGCAGCACTAAAGAAAAGAATGCTCTGCAAGAGCTAGAGGAAGAGCTAAAAATATCTGAAGCTAATCATCAGGGATTAGCGTATGAATTAATTGAACTTCGGGTGACAAACAAACACTTGGAAGAAGAAAACAGCACGTTAGAAAACCAGATTGAAAGTGTCCGCTTGTCTATAAAATCACAGCTTGATCTCAAGAAAAAACAACTTAAGCAGTCTGAGCTAAAGAGCAAGCAGCTCAGCATCGAAAATGCAAAGCTGAAAAAGCTTTTAGACGAACATGGTATCGACTACGACAATGCTGACGAGAACACCTCTATTATTGATTTTCCGGGGAAGTAAATCATGGTGAATAAGCGCAGAAAATCTTCTCAGGATATCGGTAAACAGAATGCTAAAAAGATAGCAGATTGGGTAAATACTTCGCCTATTATCCCTTTGTATCAAGGTCGGGTTAACAAGACTCAAATTTTCAAAATGCATAATGTGCCTAAATCAACGCTTGATACGAATGAAGATCTACAAAAGTTATTTGATCCTGATGGCCCAATAGAAAAGCTAGTACGAGAACAAAAAGGACTTGAGATTGAGTTGCCTGAAGATGTTGAAGAAGAAAGTTCAGCAAAAGAAGATTTAGAAAACACAGCTTCCAATAGTGAGCTTGAATTGAAAGTTAAGGCTTTAGAAACACAGCTTAACTCTATTCAATTAGATCTGGCTTCAGAAGAGTTTTTGTTGGCAACAGGGCGATATATTCCAAAGCTTTACTTGGATGATGGTGACGTGTGATGCAAATAAGCAATATATCGTTTCACGAAGATGTTAAGCAATTAACAGGCGTAGTCACTTTAGTTCGGCACCATACACAAGATAAACGTGGTATCTCATCTATTTTTCTATTAAAGGTTGCCCGTGAGAAAATAGTCGTTAAGGCTGAATTCGGCGCGATCACCTCAATCCCACAAACGGGAGAAATCTGGAAAGCTACTGGTGATTATTTCTTTGATAAAGAATATGGCTCACAGTTCATTGTTGATGAGGCTTTAAAGCTGCACCCCAACGCAGAAATTTCAACAGATGTTCTTTGTGATTTTCTTATCTACAACGCTCATTTTGTCGGTATAAATAGCTATTGGACCAAGAAACTTAAGGTCGCTTTTGGTGAAAGTTTATTTGCAGTTTTACAAAGTTACTCAGCTAAAAAGTTATCTAACTGTAAAAAGCTAAAAATCTCACCAGTTATGGCTCAAAATCTTTGTGATGGTTGGGCTAAGGCTGTTGGTGAAAGTGAATTAAATCTATTTTTTGGACGACACAAATTACCAATTGAGTATGTTGAAACGACTCGTCAGCTATTAGGACATGACGCAAGTAGCCTGATAAAAAAGAATCCATATCTGCTCTATCCTATAGCCTCTGTAAATGCTGCAAAGCGGACATGGAAATCACTAGACAAAAAATTAAGAGCTAATTTTGATATCAAATTAAACGATAAGCGCAGAGCTATTTCGTTTATTGAATCAATACTGTATTCGTCATTCAGTAATAACGGTGATATGGCATTGCCTGCTAATGAAGTCAAAGCTGAGCTGAATAAGGCTGGTATTGTATTTGATATAAATGAAATTGAAGAAAGCGCTTTTCAAACGCTTTGCTTCAACGAACAAAATGACACTATACAAATCTTAGGTCATCAGGCGATTGAGAAGGCAATTAACACATTGCTTCACAAGCGTTTATCTATGACAAAGCTGCTATTTGATACAAATTCATTGGCGTTTGACGAAACGTTATCAGTACTAGAAAACAATAATATTGAGCTAAATCCTCCCCAGTTACAGGCATTAGGTAATGCCTTTAATCAGCCTGTTTCTTTTATTGTCGGGGAAGCTGGAACAGGAAAGTCTTTGCTTTCCCAGATCATCATTGATGTATGCCTTAATAATGCTATTAACGTTTGGAAAGTTAATTCAGTTGTTCGTAATGAAGACAATATACAGCCTAATTTAAAGGGAGAATCTATTAATCGCTTCATTTCACAGGCAAAAAAGCGAAACCTAAAAGGCGCATTGTCTGGGGCACTAATACTGATAGAAAATTCAAATTCAGTTGATATATTAACCTTGTATAAACTATTAAAGCTTATACCTCTTAACGCTCACATTTGTTTCATTGGTGACAAGTTTAAATTACCGCCTATAGGTCCGGGATCGTTTTTCAAACAGGCTGTTGAATTAAAAGGTGAAGCCCTAACAGAGTTAATTGAAGTGAACGTTGCCGAGTCCCAGTCTGATATCCAACGGCTGTATAGCTCTTTAATTGGTAGCGCTGCATCATCAGTATTTGATGCTATTCCTGCATTTGACGTGTCAGAAGAGCAAAGCCTAAGTATTTACCATACTGAAGATAAATCTCACGAGATGCTTAGTACCATTACGACCAATATTTGGTTCGAATTGGCTTCAATGTTAAGTGATGTACCTAAGATCATTTGTTCTAGTCCACAATTGTGCGATGACATAAATTCTCAGGTTCAGCGGATTCGTTTTGACCGGAAAAAAGTAGCAAAGCTAGAAAGTGGTGAATCTGTATTCTATACAAGTGAGCCTATTATTTTTGCTAAGCCTAATAAATTTGTCGATGTACCAGTTGGCACATTAGCAGACATTGTAGAAGTTTACGAAAAGCCTGTCGTTGCATATGGACGTGAGTGCTGGATGAAGATAAACATTGGCGGTGATTGTATCGATTTGTCTTTAGATGATATTGAAAGTATTGCGCTTTGTTATGCAATTACGGCGCACAAGGTTCAGGGGAGTCAATTTAGTCATTCCTTGGTCATTTTGGATAATTTCTATTTGATTGATAAATCATGGCTTTACACATGTATAAACGCATCTAAAGAGTCGATGTTATTTATCGGAAATAAGAGTCAATTAGTCAACACGGTTGATGCCACAGAGTTTAGCGCTAAAAGATATTGTGGTGTTCCGCTTGAACTGGAGGTTTCAGATGAGTAACGGTATTACTGAAACAAAGGTACGCTATGATCGTCGAGATCATTATGTTTACCAAGATATAAGCGGAGAGGTTCTTTGGGGACCGACAGATTTTATCATTGAACTAGATAGAGATCCCAAAACTATACGCACTTACCGAAAGGCTATCAGACGATTATTTAAATTCTTAAACTCCGGCAAACATAAACTAAGCTGGCTCGAAATGAATGACTCACGTATGAGGGAATTTAGAGCATTCTGTTTAAATGAAACAACAGCAGATTCACGCTACAGAGGTAATGAAAACGTTGCCAAGCAAACGGTCAACAGTGATTTTCTGATGCCAATCTATAACTTTTATCATTGGGTACAAAAGCAAGGTACATATCACCCAAATATTCTTGGTTTTGATCCGGCCAATAAGTTTTCATATCAGATAACCTCATCATTACTGTTGAAAGAAATCGCCGTATCTAGAAATGAAAAGCCAAACAATAATTCACTTTATCCAGAATTATTCAGAGATTGTGATACCAGAAGCCGAAACAGAAAAGACGCAAGTGAGTATGAATTAGAAGAGCTAAATAATTACATAGTTAATGAATATCAGGGCTATGAGCGAGCGTCATTATTGCTAATTGCGCAGATCATGAATGAAACGGGTAGCCGCCCGATTTCGGTTAGTAGCTATCGTAGGCTTCAATTTTCTAAAGAAATCATCGAAAGAGAGTTCTTCCTCAACAAGCAAGATAGTTTATCAATTGTTCCAAAGCTGGCTAAGCAAGGAAATACTATGCCAGTGAGCTTTAGATTCTCTACAGTGCTCGCTGTCAGGAATTTCATTGAGAATGATTTGGAAGAGTTTCTCACCAACATTGATACTGGTAACTACGATGGTCATTTGTTCTTAGACCCCAACAGCTTTCAACCATTAACCGCTGAGAATATCAGCAAGATCTTCAGTGAAATCACCACAGAACTTGGCTGGCCTAAAGGGAAATCGATTTATTCTTTACGTCATAAATTTGCTGGAGATAGCCTTGATAATCATCTGGACGCCGCAAAAGAGTTAGGGTTCAGCGTTAATGAAACGGCTACTGTACTTCAAATGGAAAGAGAAATGACCCACCGAAGCTCTGGCTCTCTAGATGACTATATTTCGAGCCGAAAAAGAACGATGCAAGAAACTGATTCATTTAAAAAGTCGTTAAAGATTAACGAACTAGAATCAGACAAAACTCGCCTTGAGCTAGAAAGGCAAAAAGCGATAGAAAGCGCAGAGCAAAAAGATGCAGAGAATCAGGCACTGTTATTAGAAATTGAAAAGTTAAAAACGAAGTTACAAACACAATGAAATTAATAGCATTTGTTAGACACATCCAGCACATTATTTAAGGGTTCTGTAAATGAAAACCATAGGTAAACTTGCTAAAGAACTTAACATTAGCGTTGAAACAGTCCGTTTCTATGAGCGCCAAGGTCTGATAGAGCAGCCTTTAAAACCAGAATCTGGTTACCGAATGTATGGCGATGCTCTAGCCAATCAACTCAAATTTATTCTGAAAGCTAAAGCATTAGGGTTTACGCTGAAAGAAATTGAATCACTGATGTCACAAAGTGGCAGTTGCGCTGATATAGAATCGATGGGATTGCAAAAACTTAATCTCATCCGTAATAAAATTGCTGATTTACAGCGGTTAGAGAAAGTAATTCAAGATATGACAGATTCTTGCAAGGCCAATCAAGACCCTCAATCCTGCCCGGTAATAAATTCACTTAAATAGCTATTGACCCCGTACTTATGTACGGAGTTTATACTACCTTAAAAATTGAGGTAGATAGTTATGATCAATAAAATTCTAGATAAAGTAGGTTCTGGTGGCGTTTGGCTAGCCGCCCTTAGTTGCACAGCATGTTTTCCTGCGCTCGGCTCATTGGCATCTGCTCTTGGGTTAGGTTTTCTTTCACATTTTGAAGGGATAGCGGTGAACACCTTATTGCCATTATTTGCTTCACTAGCGTTGTTAGTTAATTTCTATAATTGGTATCAACATCGAGAGTCATTAAGAGGCATTTTAAGTGTCATTGGCCCAATTGCAGTATTGCTGACCCTTTATCCTTTATGGCAATACGACTGGAGCACTTACTTATTTTACTTTGGGATCATTTGGATGGTCGTAATGTCTATTTTAGATATTGTTAAGCCCATTAAGGAACCAGTATGCAAGGTATAGAATTAAAATCTAAGATAACTTGCCCTGAATGTGGATTTAGCAAAGTTGAAACCATGCCTACAAACGCTTGCCAATGGTATTACGAATGCGAAAGCTGTAAAGCACTACTTAAACCGTTCAAAGGTGATTGTTGCGTTTACTGCTCTTATGGAACAGTTAAGTGTCCTCCTATTCAAGAAGGCAATGCATGTTGCTCAGGTAAGTAGCCTAGTATTCGGTGGTTCTGTGCCAACCAAGTAATATCTTAAATGCGATTGCGATTAACACTAAACCACCAAATAGTTCAGCTTTAGACTCCAGCCATACGCCACTTCTTTCGCCGATATTCACACCAATCTAGCTAAAGGCAAACGTCGTGACGCCTATTATCAAGCAAGCTACGGCTATATCTACCTCAAGCAATGTGATTGCATAACCTGCCGCCATTGCATCAATACTGGCGGCAATAGCAAGAACAAATAGCACACGATGAGTAACATTAGCAATATCTTCTTCAATTCCTTCAGATTGGGACTCATAAATCATTTTTGCCACCGATAAATAATAGCAAAATAAAAGCTATCCAAGGTGCATAATCTTCAATCCAAGATGATCATCCTTTACCGCTGTAATAGCCTAAAAGAGGTATAAAGCCTTGGAAAAATCCAAAATAAGCAACGGCTTTAATAAAGAGTTTTTCAGCATTTGCTACTTTTTTAGAACCTAAGCCTATGGATACTGCAAACACGTCCATACTGAGTGCTATAGCTAATACAAATACTTCAAACAAATCGATTAAACCTGAATAAAATTGTTATAAGATTACGTGACGTATAATTAGTTACTTGACTGATGTTAAACACCTAAGGTTTGCTGACAGTTGCTCAATTATCGAAGCCTTATTTTTACACCAAATTTCAGCCAGATATTCAGTAACAGTGCCAACACTTGAAGGAAACAGAATATTCCCTGCCACTTTGGCGAAAGGGCCATCAGTTTCGAGTAAAATCCTATCTTGAGGTATCCACGATATTACTTTTTTAGCTCTGGCTGAAGTAAGCATGGCTGGCCCAATAGAAAAGAAACAGCCTAGCTCGACGGCTTCTAGAACTTGCTTCTTAGTACCTAAAAACCAATGAAGAATAGAAGTACCAGCATCGGGGTATAACTTAAGTTGTTCAAGTACTTCACCTGTCGCATTAAGACTATGGATAGTTAATATTTTGTTATCAAAGCCTTCACATTTTTTCAAAACATGCGTAAAAACCTCTAATTGATCATCAAAGTAATCAGCATAACCTTTTGAGCCATCCAGCCCAATTTCTCCAATATATCTAGTTCTATCAACTAGCTTATCGAATAGAGGTAGTTCATTTTTCCTTAAATGAGCAAGTTGAGGGTGCAGACCCAAAGCCGTTTTACAGTGTTTTATGTCACTTGTTAACTGGACAGTACCTTCAAAAGCTGACGGCACCGTAGTTACTGATAGCACGTAATAATTACTGCTTTTTATGTCGTTCAATACCTCTTGATAATCTGGATATAAATCAACATGGCAATGAAGATCCATCATGATGATTTATCCGCTTGGAGAAATAATTCAACCTCTGCCAATCCTCGCTTAATAGTTGATTCTAATTTTTCTCGTATATCTTTTTCTTGTGGTATTGGTCCTGACTTTCGAAGCCAAGAACGATAGTTATCGGATTGTTTCAATCTAATAATGGCTGTTTGAACCGCTTGAAGATCATCACGCGTATCTTTTTCTTTCATAAGCCCTTTCAACCTCTTTGTCTTGTATGGCGCATCTTGTGTAAAACCAGCATGAAAAACTGACGCTCTTCGAATAAGACAAGGTACACAATGTCCACACTGTTTATGCTCTCTGTGCCAATGACTACATGAAACACTCAGAGGAACAGCTTTTCTAATTGCGTCTTGATCAACACATTCCGCTAACATTTCACCTTTAGTTTTGAATTGATAGGGGTTTACAAATTTGACATGAAACCCAGTGTCTCTAAGCAAAGATTCAAGCCTGCTTAGAAAATTAGGATGTGTAGTTCTAGTACTATGGCTACCAATCCGTCTTCTGGTAAGCGGTGGATTTATAGAAATATAGCCATTCTCAGGGACGACAATAGTTTCAATACTGCTATCGCAATTAGCATTTCTTAAGGCTGATATGCCAAGTACCGCCATAGCTAGGAAGTTGAAGCTTCTTCCCCTCATGCTAATGTCAGTTTTACCTTCTAACTGCTTGATAATATGAGGAGACATTGAATAGGACAATTCGCCGAATGGCGGGGACAATAATTGCTTAATATCTTCCTGTTTTGCGCCATCACCACGATAAGCGTGACTAATCAAAAGCGGTTTTAAGGCTGACTCTCCGTTTAAAATGTCAATTGCACCAACGGCGCTATCAAGACCTCCTGAAAAAAGGCAGACTGAGTTGAGTCCAATTAATGATTTTGCTTTTGCTTTCGCTTGCTCACTTGTTTTAGGAGTCGGCATCGGCATAGTTGTTTTTTCAAAAGTAAACTGCCATTGATCGCCCGTTAGAAAGTTGAGCAAAGAACTTAGTTCAGGCTCAACAGTATTCCACATATCCTCATCGGTAACAGGAACATGCAAGTGCATTTTTCTAGCCCATGCATTTTCTGCATTATCCCTCAATTCAAATGTATCAGCGGCGGTAACGGCGGTTGCAATTGTTATCAGATCTATTGCATCAGCATCTACATGCAATCCTAAATCACGAACTGTTTGTAGTAGTTGTTTTGACACCAAGCTGTGCTTAGTGATGTCATTTTGATGCGTGTGAAACATTTGGACAGGATGACAGTCTTCAGAAAAATCAGGCAAGTTAGCTGGGTCATGGTTAAAATAAAAATTAGTCATCAAAACTCTCCCATTCATCCACTGTCATTGCAATTGCATCAGCTTGAATTTTAGTAATATTTTCCTTGCTAATAGTACTAGGGTTGCCATTAGTTACTTTGTCTAACTGCTCTTGTGTGATCACTTTTATTAATTCCCTTAATTCTACTTCCATTTGATGATGCTTACTTGCAGGCTCAACATGAAACCAAGCTCTGCCCATGCCTTCAACCACATCCTGAAAAATAAGATCTGTTAAATAACAGCCTATGGCTTCTTGAATAACTTCGTCAGTAAAACTGTTTGGGTCAAATTCTTCTGTATCGGGGAGTGCTTCTTCTAGTGCGTAATCCAACGCAACTCTTACAGCATCCGAATCGGCATTATCAGGTGCCAAATGACTAGCAATTTTGTCAATTGCTTGGTCAGTCGATAACCCAGTTAGATCACCTAATGATAAGCTTTGATTATTAACCGTTACGGTGTCGCCACGCATGACACCAAGCAATCCAGAACCAGCCGTTATACCGCTTGCTAGTCTCCGGCTTGTGCTTTTACCTCCGCCAGAGCCTTTTCTAGAGTAACTTTTTAATGAACGCCTTAGATCTGAGGTTGAGCCACCTGTTTGTGCATATTTACCAAATGCTCTTCTGGCGCTGGCAAACCTATTTGGAGGTGGCGTTGCTGTTGGCGAACCACCGATTTCTTGTTGAACCTTGTCATTGTCAATATCGTTGGTATGGTCATTCTGATCATCAGATTGATTGTTATCAGAACCAGTTTGATCATCCCCATCAGTACCTGATGCAGGCTCTATTGTGACGGGATCTCCTTGCTCTGCCCAAGATGGAATTAGCGGACTCTTGTTATTCGGTCCTGTAGACGATGCGGACGTACCCATATTACTTAATTCCCTCTAGTTCTTTTAAGATTGGATTGAGCCACCTTTGACGAGGCAAGCTTTTTAAGAATGTAAGAAGACTTAAGCAACATTTATCATCCTGCTTGGCAAGTAACACGGCTCCATAGATGCCTGTTGGTTTTTCGGTCCAATCACCAATCAACTTAAAGTTTTCAATCAAACCATCCATGACTGACATGTACTCTTCCTTCGGAGTTGTGGTAATCGCAGTAGAGTTAACGCCACTGACCCTTACCTTTTGCTTCATTAATTCTTCTACAAGTTTTTGAGCAGCTCCCGACATTACCGCATTAACAGCACCCATTGGAATGCTTTCTCGGCTAAGGTATGCCGCTGGGGTCAAATCCATCTCAGTAAACATTGGAGGTAATTTTGACCATTTATCAATAAAAGCTAGGTCGAGTTTCCACTCTTCAGGTAACTTTATTTCATCAAATTCAACTTCTGAATTTTCGAGATCCGCTAAAACTTTTGGATATCCGTTTTCCTTATCAATTAATTCATAAAGCTTGTTAGTAGCCTGAGTGCCTAAGCACCTCTCAAAAATTACCAGCTTAGTGATAGTTTTCTCGTCAAGCTGCATTCCTCGACGGTGAGCCGTTTTCTTTCTCATCTTAACTTGATTGAGTAATCGCTTAACTATGCGAGGGTTACCGTTAATGTTTGTGGATTCAGCTAATAGTGGAGCTAACTGTTCAGCAACTACAAATTTGCTTCTGAGTCCTGAATGCTTTTCGATATCGTGATCCTGAAGAAGCTCATCAACGGTAATTTGTGGTTGTTTCCAAGAAAGCCTTAATGATTCTTCAAGGGCACATCTTATCGCTTCTAACTGAGCATCTGTCACTCCGTGGTCTTGAGCGGTGAGCATCATTAAATATGCCCTTATCTCAAGAACACCGGGCCTTGGTACATGCACAGGAATTTGAATAAGCTTGTCTAAATAATCAGTTTGATGTCGTTGAGATGCACCTTTGTGATATTCAGGTACTGCCAAACGGATCATGTCTTCATCGGCGGCAATGACAAATGCGGTATTTGGTAAAAATAGAAATAATCTGATCGCCTCAAGTGTTGAAATGGCATTAAATGGAGAGCAGCGATCTAAATTATCGACATAGACAATAAGTGGCTTATCAAACTCCTTTAACAGATCAGAATATGCTTTTCGGAATTCTTTAATTTCTTTAGGAGGTGAGAATGATTTCTTATCTTTGATCAAACCTTTGTTTTTCTTCGCAACATCCTTAGCGCCATCGACAGCACCTTTTACATCATCAACATCAAGTTCACCATCGTCACCACCACTGAATAGTCCCATGATCTTCTGTATACCACCCATAGTCGGTATACCAGCTAATGCTGCACCACCATTCATTAGCAGTCCCATCAGTCTGATCTTATCTATTCGTCCAGCAAACTCTATTGCTTTTGCACTTAGATTTTTATCGTCTGCTGCTTTTTTTACTAAAGTAGATGCAATTGTTTCTAATAGCGCTGCTTTAGCGTCATCGTATCCTTGGAAAGTCCATGCATCGAAATGCACTTGGATATATTCTTGTTCATCAGTTTCCAAAGATGCTTTGGTAAGTTCAAGAATCGTGGATTTTCCAGCGCCCCAATCACCAAAGACACCTATACTAATAGGCATTAATTCCTTTTCAGTGATAAGATCTTTAATCGACTCAGCCGTTTCATTAAAGTTTAAGAAGTCAATTTTTGACTCTTTATCAGACCACATAACATCTCCTTTTGTTTATTATTTTTTTGTTCCATTCTTTCAATAGTTCGATGAACCGTCGGGCGGCTAACAGAATATTTCTTCGCTAATGCAGAGATCGATTCACCATTTAATTTATCTTTATATAATTCTTTCGCTTGTTTGTCTGATAAAGCAGGCAACCTACCCATATGTTTGCCTTTAGCCTTCGCTTCTTCGCGACCTTCTGCGGTTCTGGCTTTTATAAGATCCCGCTCAAGTTGAGCGAATACTCCACATAGGTTGATCATGGCGGTGGCAAACGGATTATCATTTTTAGTATTGAGAGAGCCGTCGATAATATTTAAACAAGCCCCCTTTTTGTGGATACTTTCAATAGCCTCAAGAATAGACTTTAATGATCGGCCTAGCCGATCAAGGCGAGTAACAATTACCTCATCACCCTCCCTGATAAAATCGATGAGTTCCTTTAGCTTTTCTTCATTTCTAATGGAAGCACCTGACTGTTTTCCTTGAAATATTTTTTCACAGCCATGAGCGTCCAACTTGGACAGTTGAATATTTAAATCTTGCTCTTTAGTTGAGACTCTTGCAAAACCAACTTTCATATGTACGAAACCTGTAACTTTCGTACATCTTAACAATCAAGTGAACGAAAGTACATTAAATAAATTTCGTACATGAACGTAATAAAATATAGTTATTCGTACACAACACGGATAGAAAATGAATGACAATTCTAACTATCAAGTGACTTAATTATTCCACACGCTTCAATGGTGTTTTCAGTTGTACACAAACTTGCCATTTGTTGAAGCTCAGCTTTTAGTGCTTTGAGTTCTCTCATTCGATTGTTAACTAAGGCCAATTGTTGAGCAATGAGCTTATTAACACTTGCACAGCTTTCTTCTGGCTTATTTTTCAGTTCCATAAGGCGTTTAACATCTGTTAGAGGGATATCCAAACTTCGGCAATGCTTTATAAACTCTAATTCTTTTAAAGCCCGTTCACCGTATAACCTGTAATTCCCTTCAGTACGTTCAGGAGTTGAAAGCAACCCTTCTTTCTCGTAATACCGAATTGTTTGTATCGAACACCCTGTCGTTTTTGAAAGTTCACCTATCTTCATAAAACTTTAGTCCTAAATCTTGACTCTATAGTCACTATAGACTTTATAGTTAAGTTATCAAGCAAATAACTAAGGCCGTGCAATGAGTGGTTGTGGTTGCGAAGTCGAACTAAAAGATGCGAAACAAAAACATGTGCTGTATTGGTTGCTAGGTATTAATGCGGTTATGTTCTGCGTTGAGATTACTGTGGGCCTATATGCAAACTCAACGGCTTTGATAGCAGATTCAATGGATATGCTGGCTGACGCAATTGTCTATGGTATTGCTCTATATGCCGTGAGCCGATCTTTAAAGCATAAAGCCAATGCAGCCCTTATCAGCGGTTACTTTCAGCTGACACTCGGAATACTGGTAATCTTTGACATAGTAAGAAGACTCGGAGAAGGTGAGCCTCACTCTTGGTTCATGATCGGCTTTGGTTTTGTAGCATTAATAGCAAACGTCATTTGTTTAGTTTTAATCAGAATGCAAAGCAATGGTGAAGTCCATATGCGTGCAAGCTGGATATTTTCAGCCAACGATGTGATCGCAAACTTGGGGGTCATTGCTGCTGGTGTTTTAGTGATGCTACTTGATTCTCGCTGGCCTGACATTGTGATTGGTAGTGTGATTGCAACCCTAATTTTAAGAGGGGCTTACCTGATTATTACTGATGCGAAGAAAGAGCTGAGCAACGCAGAGTTAACAAGCGAAAACAATAGCTGTAGTGGAAGTAAATCAAAATCATGTTCTTAAAGGAGATGGATAATGAGTGCTAATTATTTAGAGAAAACACAAATATTAGACTTAGATGATCACAGCATCCAATCTCTAATAGCAGATCGGAATTGGAATACAATGGATGAATACAACACAATAGGAGCTGCTTACACCTTTGTTAAAGATGAGATTCAGTTTGGTTACAACCGCAGCGATGATATATCTGCGAGTGAAGTTTTAGCGGATGGCTATGGACAGTGCAATACCAAGGGAAACTTGTTAATGGCTCTATTCCGAGCGCTTGGTATTCAGTGCCGATTTCATGGTTTCACGATTGACCAACAACTTCAGAAAGGCGCTATTCCTTCTTATGTATTTTGGCTTGCCCCAAAATCCATTATCCATAGCTGGGTAGAAGTGCTCTATGAAGGTAAGTGGATCAATTTAGAAGGCTTCATTCTCGACGAAGCTTACCTAAGTTCAATTCAATCCAAATTCAGTCAAGCTAAAGATAATTTTTGTGGTTATGGAATAGCTACTACCTGCATAAGTAACCCAGAGACGAACTGGGTTGGTAAAGATACTTATATTCAAAAAGAAGGCATACACGACGACTTTGGCTTTTATGACTCACCCGATGAATTCTATGCTGAGCAGGGAACCAATCTAACGGGTATTAAACGTTGGGCGTACCAAAACTTTATCCGTCATATCATTAATTGGAATGTACAAAGGCTTAGAAGAAAAAATGTAACCGCCGAGGCTCAACATGCATAACCACTCTCACGGTCATGATCACCCTCACAATGATGAGGACGCTTCGAGACGCATTGGCTGGGCTTTTTTTCTAAACCTCACGTTTACCATCATCGAATTTATCGGAGGTTGGTTAACCAATAGTACGGCAATCATGGCAGATGCTATCCATGATTTAGGAGATAGCATCTCCATAGGCACCGCATGGGGATTAAATAAGCTCAGTAACAAGCCTGCCTCTAGCCAGTTTTCATATGGTTACAAGCGCTTTTCATTGCTTGGCGCATTGATTAACGGTTTGGTATTAACTGTTGGTTCTGTTTTTATACTAATTGAGGCCATACCAAGATTAGCTAACCCCGAAATGCCTCAAGTCGAAGGAATGCTTTTATTAGCTATTTTTGGCATGGTGGTAAACGGTTACGCTGCCTATAAGCTAAGTCATGGAAAGACCTTAAATGAACGAGTTTTAAACTGGCACTTGCTTGAAGACGTTTTAGGTTGGATAGCTATATTTATTGTATCAATCGTATTGATGTTTGTTGAATGGCCCATACTCGATCCTATTTTATCAATTGGGTTTACCCTTTTTATTTTATTTAATGTTGTAAGAACACTGAAAACGACACTTATGCTCTTCTTGCAAGCGACACCAGATATTGATCTTATTGAAAATATTAAATCGAAAATAGTTTCTAAAGCCATTGTGGGTGAAGTACATCACTTACACATCTGGTCACTTGATGGTGAACACAACGTTTTAACCGCCCATATTGTTTTAAACACTGAAATATCTAACGAAGAGCTGAAATCGTACAAGCTAGAGTTGCGACAGGAGCTTAAAGAGTTTGATTTTGCTCATACAACAATTGAAATAGAGTTCATAGACGAGCAATGTCGTGACGCAAGCTAAACGATAGTGTTAACATTGGCATAACTAAGAGATAGTTGAAACGAAATGAATATTAAACAATTCCCTGCATACATCATGATAGTGCTGATATTACTTCAGTCATTTTCTGCTGTGGCAAAAGTTGCTGATGTTCATATTGTTGATTCCGAGCATATAAAAACCGAGCATGTTCATGCTTTAGATGACCACATTTCTTCTGAAAAATTAATACAATCATCAGCAGATAATGACCAACACAACCCCGCTGATTGTCATCATTGCGGACACTGCAATGGCTCGCATGTACAGTTTGCTACGCATGTTTACATCAGTAGAGACATTGATTTCAAATCAAGTCAGGTATTTGATTATTTAAAAGTAGTCATTGAAGCTCCCCCTTCCAGATTACTTCGACCTCCCAAAAGTTAGTCCTTTTATTTAATTGGCGCGTTAGGCGGTGAAGCCAACGCTCGTTTCATAAAATAAACAGGACAAAATATGAATATGTCTTATTTTAAGGCCCCCGTACTTGCTTGGAAGAAAGTAAAACGGTTGCTTCTGTTGTCGTTTTTAGTGACAACTAATAATGTATTTGCAAATGACTTAACTGTTGATTCAGTTTCATTGTCAGAGGCAATACAACGAACACTTGCAAACAACCCACAGCTAACAGCTTTTAAATACAAACAAAAGCGTTTAGACGGCGAGTTAGCTACCGCAGGGTTAAAACCTGAATATAACGTCAGCGCTGAATTGGAAAACTTTGCAGGTACAGGTGATGTATCTGGATTCAGCGACGCTGAACTTACCTTATCAATATCTTCCGTGGTGGAATTGGGAGATAAGGTAAATAGCAGAAAGCTTTATGTTAATGCCCAACAGCAAGCAATAGCTGTTGAAAAAAGAATACAAACACTCGATATTTTGGGTGAAGTAGCAGCTCGCTATATCGATGTTTTGACGTTACAGCAAATCATGCTCGTCAATGAAAATGCAGAAAAGCTAGCACGAGAAACCTATCAAACTGTCTCCAAAAAAGTTCGTGTTGGTTCGGCACCGTCATCAGAGCAAAAACGAGCTGATGCAGCTTTAGCAACAGCTCGACTAAAGACGCTAACCATTTCCAAGCAGTTAGAGGCCAGTGTTCGTAAGTTAGCTATTATGTGGGGAGAACAATCACCGCAATTCTCTCGTGTATCAGGCGATTTATTTGCACTTCCCAAAACAATATCACTCGAATACATCATGGCTCAACTTTCTCAAAGTCCTCATATATTAGCTTATGCAGAGCAATCGAGAATTCAGCAAGCTCAATTACAATCAATCAACGCACAAAGCCACGCTAATATAACGTGGAGCGCAGGTGTGAAAAGACTTGAAGGTAGCAATGAGACTGCGTTGGTTGCAGGAATTAGCGTCCCTCTGTTTACGAGTGATAGAAATAGAGGCAGCTATCAATCTCAAAAAGCAAAACTCGATGAAGTTGAGCAGCAACGGAAAGCCAGTGAGCGAGCAATTTACAGCCAATTAGCGACATTTTATGCGGCTCAGGAAGAGGCTCGCCTTACGGTTGAAACCTTACAAACCAGTATTATTCCGCCTCAAGAAAGTGCTTTGTCATTAGTGCAAAAAGCCTATTCGGACGGGCGCTTTAGTTATTTAGAGCTAGTTTCAGTTCAAAAAGAGCTTATTGAGATGCAATATGCGCTTATTTTTGCCGCAAGTGAGGTTCACAAACAAAGCGCCTCCATTGAGTCCTTATCAGGCATTCCATTAATTTCTTCCGGCAATACAGAAAGCCAACTTTCAAGCTTTATTGAGAATTAATCATGAAAAAGAAAAATATATTAAATTCACCAATCAGCCTTTTCAAATTAATGCTTGTTGCTGTAATTGGTTTCACCTCCATCACGACCTCAGCCAGTGAAGAACACAAAGATGAAATAGTCTCTATGTCTGTTGAGATGGCTAAACAAAACAGCATTGAAACAGTAGCAGCAACTAGCGGTGTTATTCATAACGAAGAAGTTGTATATGGAAAAATCGTTGCCGATCCTGCCTCACTTGCGCACGTTAACGCTAGATTCGATGGTGTTATTAAGGAAGTAAAAGTCAATCTCGGCGAAGAGGTCAAAAAAGGTGAAACGTTGGTAGTGATTGAATCCAATGAGAGCTTAAATCAATATTCGATAAAAGCACCAATGTCTGGGCGTATAGTCGCTAGGCAAGCCAATATTGGCGAGCTTACAAATGGTGAAAACTTGCTGACAATAGCCAATTTTGACGTGGTTTGGGCACAACTATCAGTGTTTCCTACTCAGCTAAGTAAGGTTAACGCTAACCAGCAGGTGCTAATTCATAGCACTGAATTTAATCAAAGTGCGCAAATTAGCTATTTAACACCATCACTAAACGACAAGCCATACTCATTGGCATTTGTAAAATTGGATAACAAAACCAACAAGTGGCCGCTTGGCACTGTAATTAAAGGTGCGGTTACGACCAGTCAACACTCTGCTCCAGTTGTTGTGCCAAAAGGAGCCATTCAAGAGTTTGAAGGCAAAGATGTTGTTTTTATTAAAGAAGGCAATGAATACCACCCTAGCGCCGTAAAAACTGGCGCTTCAGACGCTATCAATATTGCTATCATCGACGGTTTGAACGTCGGCGAAAGTGTGGTTGTAAAGAACAGTTATCTGCTAGTTGCTGATCTAAAAAAATCGGAGGCTGGACATGAACACTAATCTCCGACCTTTTTGTCCTCTACATATTGGCTTCAGTATTATCGAGGTGAAAATATGATCGCTTGGATACTAGAATTATCTATCCGTAGACGTGGTACTATGTTGCTTATGGCCTTGTTTATCATCGCTTTAGGAATATGGAACTATCAGAAGCTACCTATTGACGCTGTGCCAGATATAACCAATGTACAGGTACAAATAAACACGCAGGCTCAAGGTTATTCACCTTTGGAAACAGAGCAACGGATTACGTTTATCGTCGAAACGGGCTTGGCGGGTTTACCTAAGCTGGATTATACCCGTTCACTTTCTCGATATGGCCTGTCGCAAGTGACTGTTGTGTTTGAAGAAGGCACAGATTTGTATTTTGCCAGAAACCTAATCAATGAGCGACTTAGCGCAATTAAGGAGCAACTACCGTTTGGCATTGAACCAGAAATGGGACCAATTGCTACGGGCCTCGGTGAAATATACATGTACAGTATAACTGCCGACGAAAGTGCAAAGCAGAATAATGGCTTACCCTATGATGCGATGGCGTTAAGGGAGATCCATGACTGGGTAGTGAAACCACAACTTGCATTGGTTAAAGGGATTACGGAAATCAATGCAATTGGTGGCTATAAAAAGCAATACCATATCAATCCCGATCCGTTAAGGATGTTGCACTTCGGTATTACCAGTGAAGCACTATCAAATGCAATAATGCGAAATAATGCAAATCAAGGGGCTGGATTCATCGAAAGAAGCGGACAGCAAATTCTTGTTCGTTCACAAGCTCAGTTGCAATCTATTCAAGACATCCAAAACGTCATTATAAAAAGCGACGACGGCACACTTGTAAAAGTTAAAGATGTCGCCGAAGTTGCGATAGGAAAAGAGCTAAGGACAGGAGCTGCATCACTGGAAGGCAAGGAAAGTGTGATTGGCACCGCAATGATGCTGGTAGGAGAAAATTCACGCTCGGTGGCATTGGCTGTTGGTGACAAGCTTAGTGAAATCCAAAACAGTTTACCTCAAGGCGTGTCCATAGTTCCCTTATATGACAGGACAACTCTGGTTGATAAAGCAATTAGCACCGTACAGAAAAATCTTATTGAAGGTGCATTACTGGTTATCTTCGTATTGTTCCTATTACTGGGTAACATACGCGCCGCTTTGATTACCGCCGCAGTAATTCCTTTGGCAATGTTGGCAACAATCACGGGCATGGTTCAAAGCAAAGTCTCTGCGAATTTAATGAGTCTGGGAGCCTTAGATTTTGGATTGATTGTCGATGGCGCGGTAATAATCGTTGAGAACTGCATTAGGCGGTTAGCAGAAAGCCAAAAACGAAATAGTTCTGTCATTTCCCTGAAAGAACGCCTAGACATTGTTTATTCTGCTACCAATGAGGTTATACGACCTAGTGTTTTTGGCGTATTGATCATAACGATTGTCTATTTACCTTTGTTTACCTTATCGGGTGTCGAGGGCAAAATGTTTCATCCGATGGCCGCAACGGTGATAATCGCTCTATTGTCTGCAATGGTATTTACCTTCACGCTAGTCCCCGCTGCGGTTGCTTTATTCTTGAAAGGCAAAATCAGCGAAAAAGAAAGTCCAGTAATTGTCGGCGCTAAGTCAGTTTATAGTCCTGTTTTGAAGTGGGCTTTAAAACTACGTTGGCTAGTTGTTTGCGGCGCTGCTTTACTTGTGACATTTAGCATATTACTTGGTAGTAAATTAGGATCTGAATTTGTTCCTCAACTTAATGAAGGTGACATTGCACTGCACGCGATGCGTATTCCGGGCACGGGTATTGACCAAGCTGTAGAAATGCAGAAGGTACTTGAACAACAAATTATGAAATATGATGAAGTTGTTACGGTGTTTTCAAAAACGGGCACAGCAGAAGTTGCGACAGACGCGATGCCGCCAAATGTGACTGATACTTTTCTGATATTAAAGCCGAGAGAGCAATGGCCCGACCCTAATTTAACGAAAGAGGATTTTGTTGAAAGGCTGGAAAAAGATCTCAGCTCTATTCCCGGCAATAATTATGAGTTTACTCAACCAATTCAGATGCGATTTAACGAATTAATTAGCGGAGTAAGAGCTGATTTAGGGATTAAGCTCTACGGTGATGATCTATCCCAACTTGTCATTTCTGCACAAGAAGTTTTGGCTACACTCAATACAATTTCAGGTGTTGCTGATGCGCGGCTCGAACAAGTTGATGACGTGCCTATCTTTACCGTTAACCCCAAGCCTGAAGCATTAGCGCTATACGGGTTGGATGCAAGCGACTTACAGTCTTGGTTAAAAACAGTCGTGTCAGGTGAAGGCGCAGGGTTAATATTCGAAGGTGATCGTCGATTTGAAATTGTAGTTAGATATCCTGAGCTGTTGAGAGCCAACCTTGATCAGCTAGGTAATTTGCCAATCGCGACAGAAAGTGGTGAGTTTGTACCTGTAAGCGAAGTTGCAGAGTTAAATTATACGACAGTTCCAAGTCAAATAAGCCGAGAAAATGGTAAGCGACGAATTGTAATTACAGCAAATGTTAGAAACCGAGATCTAGGCTCATTCGTACAAGAGGCACAGCAAAAAATTCAACAAAATGTTGAATTGCCTGCTGGTTATTGGCTTGAGTACGGCGGAACATTTGAGCAACTTGAGAGTGCAACGCAAAGATTATCCATCGTAGTACCTGCCACATTGTTTGTAATTTTGACACTGCTTGTCATAGCATTTAGTTCAATAAAAGATGCCCTGATCATATTTAGTGGTGTGCCTTTAGCACTTACAGGCGGCGTATTGGCTTTGTGGTTAAGAGACATGCCTCTTTCAATTTCTGCTGCTGTTGGATTTATCGCTCTTTCAGGGATAGCTGTATTAAATGGACTGGTGATGCTGTCATTCATTAAACAGCGATTACTTGAAACAGGAGAGCTAATAAACTCAATTATCGAAGGTGCAACTATCAGGCTTCGCCCTGTATTAATGACCGCTTTGGTTGCTAGCTTAGGTTTCATTCCTATGGCATTAAACGTCGGAACTGGGGCTGAAGTTCAGAGGCCATTAGCAACGGTGGTAATTGGAGGGATTATTTCCTCTACTTTACTTACTTTAGTTGTTTTGCCTGTTCTATATAGAATTGTTTACAGTAAATACAAATCTTAACTTTAATTTAGAGGCTTCTCGTAATGTTTTCGAGAAGCCTTTTGTTAAGTTACTTTTGCTCGTTCAGGTGTGTAAAAAGACCTATTTAAAACTAAATTACTTTTAAGACGCCGCGATACATTTGTATCTGACAATGAAACTCATGCTCTCCCTGTGACAAGTTTAATAAGGTAATTTGAGTAATTTCATTTAACTTAAGCTGTTCGCTTATATCCAATGAAGGAATAAGCATTATTTCAGCGCAGGGGGATTGCTCTTTATGACCGTTATGAACGCACGTCATTATTGCTAATTGCGCAGATTATGAATGAAACTGGTAAACGGATTATCATTTTTTGTACTGACAGAACCATTAATAATCTTTGAACAATCGCCCCGTTTGTGAGTACTTTCAATGTCCTCAAGAATAGACTTTAATGATCGGCCTAGCCGATCAAGGCGAGTAACTATTACCTCATCACCCTACCTGATGAAATCGATTAGCTTCTTTAACTTTTTTCATTTCTAACCGAAGTACCAGACACATTGCCTTATAATATTTTTTTACAACCATAATAGCCCAACTGAACAGTTGAGCATTCAAATCTTGTTCTCTAGTAGATACTCTTGCAAAACCACTTTCATGTGTAGGAAACTTTTAGCTTTCGGACATGAACGAGATAAAAGATCAATATTCGTTCATTTAAAAAGTGAAATAAATGACAACTCTAACTATCAAGATTAATTCTTCCACATGCTTTAACTGTGTCTTCACTTGTACACGAGCTTACATTTGTTGAAGCTCAGCTTGTAGTACTTTGAGTTCCCACATTAGATTGTTAACTAAAGCCAATTCCGCCTGTGTCTATCACAAGTTCAAAACTCAAACTCTAAATATAAGCTGATTTGATCTCCTTCAAAGAAGATTTTTTGCCCATAAACTCTTACACCGAAATGTGTAGATTAGTACTGATTCACAATAATTGCGCTGAAATTGAGTCAATCGTATTACAAATACTCTTATTGATACTGGCTCATTACTTGCAATTTTTCGAGAACATGACCACATGTAGAGAATAATAGGCTAACAGTGGGAAATATTTACACTATCAATGTAAGGATTACTTATGAAATACTCAAGATTTGCTGCAATGATCATCACCTCAACCATTGCTATGTTTGTCATGATGTATCTCAACACTTACGCAGTATCACATATATGGTTTAGTGAAACGCGTATCTATATGTCGTTGTATATGGGAGCAGGTATGGCAATGATCATGCTGGCCTTTATGCTTGGCATGTACAGTAACAAGAAGCTCAACATGGCTATTTTTCTATTGGCGACAATACTGTTCGCCATATGTCTTTATCTTGTTCGCTCTCAAAGCACAATTTCTGACACTGCCTACATGAAAGCGATGATTCCTCATCACTCCATTGCTATTCTTACTAGTGAGCATTCAACTTTGGAGGATGTACGCGTGCGTGAATTGGCAAATGGTATTATTAAAGCCCAACGAAAAGAAATAAAAGAAATGGAATGGCTGATTAAGGATATTTCTGAAAATGGAAAGGTCAGCTCACAAGCTCAGGCTGAGCAACGACCGCTCCCAAAGTTTGAAGGCACACTGAACAAAGGAGGCTAAGATGACTAAGACAGCTACCCTGTACAGAATGGTCACTGACGAACATATCTGCCCCTATGGTTTAAGGTCGAAAGATTTGCTGGAGAGGCAAGGGTATGATGTAGAAGATCATAAGCTCACGTCAAGACAACAAGCTGATGACTTCAAAGATAAGCATGATGTCAAAACTACGCCACAAACCTTTATTGAAGGAAAGCGTGTCGGAGGATACGATGACTTAAGAGAGTATTTTGGTAAAGATGAAGCAGGTCAAACTGGCACAACCTACACGCCAGTTGTAGCCATTTTCTCGATAGCTGCACTTCTTGCTGTCGCATCTCAACATTTTGCTTCCGGCTCATTTATCTCCATCAGAACACTGATGCTATTTATAGCTTTTTCAATGACGCTCTTAGCGGTGCAAAAACTGAAAGACCTATACAGTTTCACAAATTCGTTTATTACTTATGATTTACTAGCGATGAGATGGATAAGATATGGTTATATTTATCCCTTCATTGAAGCATATGCAGGTATTGGTATGGTTGCCCAACTACAGCCTCTCGCAGTGGCACCATTTTCATTGTTTATCGGCACAGTTGGAGCAATTTCAGTTTTCAAAGCCGTTTACATTGACAAACGCCAGTTAAAGTGTGCCTGTGTAGGCGGCGATAGCAGTGTGCCACTTGGATTTGTATCGCTATCTGAAAACTTATTTATGATCGCGGGAGCATTGATTATGCTGCTGATGTAAAGGTATAGCTCTATTCGGCGGCCCCTTAACTGTTAAGATTAGACCTAGGATGCCAGCCCACACCTTTCTAATCCATATGTAACATTTTTTTCTGTCGTACTGGCATCAAGATAACCAGAACTGAGCAAACAATCTCAAAGGTTGTACAAAATAACACTAAAGCTTTTTCATTAAGTTTTATTGTTATGCTCTTGTGGTGGCTTTCGCCACCACTTTATTAGTTTTCAAGTTCCACCATATCTTTCGCTGCAATGTCACCAGACACTAGCTTTACAGTTGCGAAATGATCATTCACAATTTTAGTAATTTGTACCGTTCCTACCTTTTCGATAGTGTAGGGATCTTCACCTTCACTCAATACTATTCTTTCATGGAATCTAATAACACTGTATTTTTGCCCAACCTCTGCGCCATGCTTAGCACCAATACAGATTAGAGTTCGATTATCAGAACTTTCTACTACCTGACCTCTCATCATGTATTTATGATAAAAAGTGGTATTGGAACAACCCACTAAATATAAACCGAATGTAAGCAATAAAAGAGCTTTTATATAGGGTGTTTTCATCACTGTTACCTCATTTGACTAACTAATTATCTATACACTTTTTTATGAATTCATTTGTTTTTCCGGCCAGCCCCCGAAGGTGCTTGATGACAACTCCAAGGCTTATGAACAGAGTTATCTTTGATGTTCTGATCAACAAATTTATAGTAACTTTCTTTAGTATGTGTCCACCAATCATCATGAACATCTGCGCCATACTTACGGATTACCTCCTCAATCCCATCAAGGCTTACGTTTGCGGCATCATAGGCAAGGTGTATTTCACCTTCTTTGATGTTGTAACTAACTTCATCTATACCAAAAAGCTGATCTATTTCTTTTACTAACTCGTCACAGCTTTCTTCTGTGACATGGCTAAGCTTTAGATTTCGAACAACTAAATTTTGCTCTCTAACGCCAACTCTATGATCTAAATCGCTCATAATTTTTCTCCTAATGTTTGTGTGAATGCTGTTGATTGCTATCTTTCATTTCTTCCATTTTCCGGTTCATCTGCGGCATCATGTTCTCCATCATTTCTAAATGATGTTCAGTCATCTTGATTTGTTGATGCATTGGCATTTCTTCCATGTTTTTGTGCATGGATTGCATCATCTTCATCATTGAACGGTGATGTTCAACCATCATCTGCTGTTGCTTGTCAGGATCTTTTTCAGTTTTAATGGCATGGACTTCCTTTTTCATTTCCATCATCTTTTTATGCATTTCTCCCATGTTCTCATGTGGTATTGTCATGCCTTGATGCATACCAGCTTTGTTCGCACCTTCATGTTTATGCTCATTGTTTTGGGCAAATAAGCTAGTGGTTATCAGTAGTGAACCAATAAATAAAATTGATTTAATTAACGTTTTCATGATTTTTACCTTCTACACTTTTATTAAAACTTGGGATCCAACTTGGTGTCGATTCCATATACCTGTGGTACTCCGAACCAAATTCAGCAATCGCCTGTGCTTCTTCGCGTTTCGCTAGCTTGACGTAAACAACGACTAAGATCGGAAACATCGCAAGTGTTGGGATTGTCGGCCACTGCAATAAAAAGCCGAACATGATTAGAATGAAAGCTACATACTGTGGGTGGCGACATCTTGCATACCATCCAGTTGTAGCCAATTGATGATGTTTTTGCGCGTGATGCAATACATTCCATGCTGAAGACAACATAAAGAAACCTGCAACAATAAACACCATACTCACTATATGAAATGGGTCCCAATGGGCATCACCTTGAAATCCAAAGAAAGTATGTAATAAATGCCCATTTTCATGCGCAAAGAAATTTACTTCTGGATAGGTCTCCGTCAGCCACCCCGACAGAAAATAGATAGTTAAAGGAAAGCCATACATTTCAGTAAATAGGGCAACAATAAAGGCAGAGAACGCGCTTAGACTTCTCCAATCAGTTGATGTTTTTGGTTTGACAAAACTAAAGGCAAAAAAGATAAAAATTGCTGAGTTCAGTATCACCATTGACCATAAGCCATAATCATATGTTTCATTCATCACTGCTCTCCTTTTTATGTGATTCCTTACGTGCCTTTTCTAAGCCTTGTATGTAGCCATCGCGATAGGCTGCATTTTTATCCGTGAGTTCTTGAAAGCTCTCTTCCTTTTTTTCATCAGGCGCATGTGAATGATCGTGACCATGTTTACCATGACTGCCATGCATAAATACGTGCATCAAGGGGCATAGCAATAAAATCAAGTAGGGAAGAAATTGCAGCGTATGTTGACCATGCTCAAGCACTAAGAAGTAGGTCACTGCGGCAATAAGTGCCAGTGCAGCCCAGCCTGTAGGTGTTGACCAAAAATTAGGGTGTTGATTTTTCATATTGCCCTCCTAAACGACTTTTAAGACACCGCGATACATTTGCATCTGACAGTGAAACTCATGCTCTCCCGGTGACAAGTTTAATAAGGTAATTTGAGTAATTTCATTTAACTTAAGCTGTTCGCTTATATCCAATGAAGGAATAAGCATTGTTTCAGCGCAGGGGGATTGATCTTTGCGTATAAACTTCAAGGTAACAGGTTGGCTAGCAGACACCTGAATTGAGGATGGGGAATACACGCCATCCCTCACTTCAATGAGTACTTCATTACCTTGAACGATTGTTTTATTGGGTTTATATAGCCAAAACCACCAAACAATCAGCGCGATTAACATTAAGCCTAATAAGTTAATTAACATCATCGCTCTTCTCCTTAATGCTCTTTTGCTTTAAAAAAGCGAAGTCGATTTGCATTTGACACCACAGTCAATGACGAAAACGCCATTGCAGCACCTGCAATTACAGGGCTAAGCAGAATGCCAAAGAAGGGATATAGAACCCCCGCAGCAAAAGGAATCCCGGCTACGTTATAGACAAACGCGCCAAACAAGTTTTGTTTGATATTTCGTAAAGTAGCTTTGCTTACCGCTATGGCATCGGCAAGGCCATGAAGTGAACCACGCATTAGGGTAATGTCAGCACTTTCGATAGCTACATCAGTCCCTGTGCCTATGGCGAATCCAACATCGGCTAACGCTAGCGCAGGAGCATCGTTGATGCCATCTCCTGTCATACCAACAATTTCGCCACTGCCTTGTAGCTCTTTCACCTTGTTGGCTTTATCTTCTGGCAGCACCTCAGCAAGAAATTCGCTAATACCTGCTTTTTTGGCAACAGCGGCAGCGGTTTCCTTGTTATCACCTGTTAACATGATGACGCGTATACCATTAGCCTGAAGCCGTTTGATAGCAGAGATTGAGTCTGACTTAATGGGATCTGCGACAGCAATGATTGCGGCAAGTTCACCATCTACAGCAAAGTACATAGGTGTTTTGGCTTCTTTGGCTAAAGACTGGGCTTTTCCAACAAAGCCTGTGAGGTCTATGCCTTTTAACTTCATTAGTTTATCGTTACCAAAAAGCAGGACTTTATTGTTACAGTTTGCTTCTACACCAAAACCCGTAATAGCATTAAACGATTCAATTTTTAGTAACTCAATATCCTTATCTAAAGCACTTTCAACAATCGCTTGCGCTAAAGGGTGCTCTGAGCCGCTTTCTAAACTTGCTGCAAGCTGTAGTACGTCTTTTTCGTCAGTAGCTTTTGCTAAAACAATATCGGTTACCTTAGGTGCCCCTTCAGTAATAGTGCCCGTTTTATCTAAAATCATGGCAGTGATTTTAGAGGCGGTTTGCAGTGCCTCACCGTTGCGAATAAGTACTCCGGCTTCTGCTGCTTTTCCTACTCCGACCATGACAGACATGGGTGTTGCCAAGCCTAAAGCACACGGGCAGGCAATAATAAGCACAGTAGTTGCTGATACGATAGCAAAAGCAATTGCTGGCTCAGGGCCAAAGTTAAGCCATGCTAACGCACTTAACACCGAGATGATCATGACTACAGGAACGAAATAGGCGGAAATAACATCGGCCAAGCGGCCAATCGGCGGTTTTGAATTTTGCGCTCGTTTCACCATATTGATGATCTGTGCAAGCGCCGTGTCTTTACCAACGCGTGTCGCTCTAAATAAAATCATGCCTGATTTGTTCAAAGTACCAGCGACAACCTCATCTTCTTCGGCTTTTTCAACAGGCATAGGTTCGCCTGTCAGCATGGACTCATCAATAGAGGTGTGTCCTTCCAATACAACGCCATCTACGGGAATTTTTTCACCCGGCTTTACTTTCACAACATCATGAAGCAAAACCTGTTCGATACCTATCTGAACCTCTTTATTATCACGAACTACAGTTGCCGTTTTGGCCTGCAAGCCGATAAGACGTTTAATGGCCTCAGAGGTTTTACCTCTGGCTTTTATTTCTAATGCTAGACCTAAATCAATTAAGCCAATGATCATGGCGGTAGCTTCAAAATAGACATGTCGTGCCATCAATGGAACGGCGTCAGGTGCAAACACGACAACCATCGAATACACCCAAGCTGTACCTGTTCCTAAAGCTATTAGAGTGTCCATATTAGCGGAGTGGTTTTTAAAGCTTTTCCATGCTCCTACATAGAAATGCTTACCTGAAAAATACATAACGCCAAAAGTTAAAATGCCTACAACTAGCCAAGACATGCGTTCAAGGTTTGTTTCAACCGTCATTTCTCCAACCACAATGCTGTAGATCATCAAAGGAACGCCGAGTGAAAGGGCAATAAACGTATCGCGCATTAGCTTTTTGTAATATGCCCAATCCGCCGCCTCTTTCTCATCAAGCGCATCTGTTGCTGAGCTATCATCAATTGGCTTCGCGTTATACCCCACTGACTCAACAGCTTTGATCAATTCTTCTGTTTTAGCTGTCCCATAAACTGTTACTGTCCTATCAGCAAAATTCATTTCCGCACTGACGACTCCAAGAGTTGCCTTCAACGCCCCTTCAATTTTGCCTACACAGCTAGCACACCCAGCGCCTTCAATGATAAGCTGTTGGTTATGTGATACTTTCTCCAACGTATTCTCCTTAGTTTTACACGAAGAGGATTGAGCTTTTGCCTGACAGCAACAGCCTGATTCAGTTTTTATATTTGTGTTAGTAGCCACCCTTTTTCCTCCTATGCTTTTTTAATTTGCTCAAAGTTTTCGATGAGATGACAAACCATGTTTGCAGTCGGTGCCTTGTCTTCCATTTCTTCCCACTGAGAAAGCGCAGAAGACATTTTTCCTCGAAGTGCCAACATTGCTTGAAACTGCTTTTCTGTTTCTTCAAGCCGCTCTTTGATCAGGCTTCTGACTAATGGGCACGCACTTTTACCATCTTCAGATTCATTAATAATTTCCTTGATATCTGCAACGGAAAAACCAAGGTTTCTGGCACTTAAAATGAATTTAAGTCTCGATACTTCTTTATTCGAGTATGACTTGTAGCCGTTCACTGACTTAGCAGGTTTTAACAATCCTAATCTGGTGTAATAGCGCACCGTATCAGCAGTCGTTCCAAGGCTTTTTGCCAGCTCCGCAACTTTCATATTCACTCCTCAGTTTTTAGCTAAGTTTGTACTCTCATCTTCAGCTTAGACCTGTGTCTAAGACACAGGTCAAGTACTAATTCTAGTGAATAAGCTAAAAACTAATTTTTGGTAAAAAGAGGAATCTCGGCCAAAATCGACAGTATTAATTACTGTAAATGGCAATAACTTGAGCATTTTCATAATGCCTTTCCAAATATCGTACTAATCGTTCAAAACAATTGATTATTTAAATCAATGAATAAGTCATTCTATTTTTGATGGGAGTGGCGAAAAAAAGACGCACTGATCCTGTGATTAGCCAATAATTGGTGGACGATAAAGTAAGAGATGGATACCAGATTTTGGTAGGGGTGTACGCTGTAGAATTAGCTCAGAATGAATATTGCAAATACCTTCGTCTTGCGCTTCCACAAGATAGGCATTTAAATGAAAGCTTGTACAAAAACCGCCTTCACAACAAACACAATCACCAGCTTTACATTTTTCACAGTCTTCATCACCATGACGGTTTTTAGAATCTTGCGAATTTTCAGTGTGATAGTGACTATTGTCAATCATTGATTGATGATGCATATTTTTGCTTGGTTGTATAATATGCGTGTCGGATGAGCCATTATGATGCTCTTCACAATTCATTGGTTTAGCAATAGCAAAGCCATGCTGCGTAAGCAACACAGTTATTATTACTATTTTAAACCACCTGAAAAGTCCAAACATTATCATTCCTTCTTTAGCACCTACAATATTAGCCACTTTATAAAAATAATTTTATGATCTTGATCAACCTTTGAACTAAAACCTAAACTTTTTACTTTTTACTTTTTTAAACAGCTTAAACTTCACAAGTATAAAAGGGGTGTCTAATTTATACTCATGAGATTGAAGCCAAGCATGAGCACCATTAAAAGAAATAAAAACCCTACGCTCATAATTAGGTATTGAGTAAGGGATCATTTTTCCAATTGTTCAGCTTTAAGCGCTGTACTTTGCAACAATCGGTTCTATCCCGGGCACATCCAATTCCCGTTCATCAAAAGTGATAAAATGGCCTATTGTAGGTCTTTCAATGGCGATGTTTTTTGCCTTGACTCTTTAACCTTAACCATTCGCCAACTTTACTTCTTAGCTGATATTCCACCTTGATAGGTATACACCAGACTGGCACCGACTGAAAACAAGAAGTAGCTTACTATTACTGCTCTTAGTTCTTTCCAAAAAAACTATTAGCTAGGCCTTTCCTAACATAACTAAAATGGTTTAAATCCCAAAAAACGAAAGCTACCATCAATATAGTTGCGGTAGCTCTCATCAAGTCAATATAGTATTTCTTCACATCAGAGCCAGAACTTGATACCTGCAACAAAAGCAGTATCACGAGTACTTTGCCCATTTAACTTCGCAAAGTCGGCTGTATTACCAAATTTATTTGTCCACTCAACGCCAACATAGGGAGCAAACTGGCGGGTAAACTCATAACGAACCCGAAAACCAATAGCACTGCTAGACAAGCCACTACCAAGGTTATTTTGGACGTCATCCTTACCGTAAAGCGTCAACTCTGCTCGTGGTTGAACAATTAACTTTTGAGTAAGTAATAGCTCATACTCAGCTTCGATCGAAAATGCACTATTACCTTGCTCTCCTAAATACGCAGTCATATCAATTTCAAACCAGTAGGGGGCTAGACCTTGTAAACCAAAAGCTAGCCATTTGCGGTTTTCACCTTCGTTATTGTAATCAAGTCGAATACCGACTTGTGTATCCCAATAAGCAGATATTGCGTGGCCCCATAGAAAATCTGTTTGGTTCTCCTCTAAATTACCTTCGCTAAAATCTCCTTCAGTTTTGATGACTAATCTATCAAAAGTAGTGCCATACCATGCCTGAAAGTCAAAAACACCTGCGTTTGTTTGCTCATTATATTCAAGACGATCCCCTAGTAGCGCGTAAAATGAATGCTCATCTGCCAAAGTCAGTCGTTTGTCGCTATTGAGTGCATAAGGACCTTCAGTCAATGTTGTACCTGCGGCATAAGCATGAGGGTCTCTAGCATCTTTAGGTGCATCTCCACCTTGTGCTTGCATTTTAGAATCACCCATCTCAGTCATCTCATCTTTTGCAGATACAGATACACTTATAAGGGGCAAACCTATTAATAATAGTTTTAACGTATTGGTTAGTATTAATTTTCTCATGATACAACTACCTCTCTAAACATACCTGCATCCATGTGGAATAATAAATGGCAATGCCATGCCCAGCGACCTACGTCATGAGGTGTTGTTAAAAAACTAATTCTTTGCGCTGGTTGTACAGGGATAGTATGGCGACGAACCTGTACATCACCTTTTTCATTCTCCAAATCGCTCCACATACCATGCAGGTGCATTGGATGTGTCATCATTGTATCGTTTTGTAAAATAACTCTTAAACGTTGATTATGCTTCATGTGAACTGGCGTGCTTTTTCCAAATTCCAAGCCATCAAATGACCAGCTATAACGCTCCATGTTTCCAGTTAAATGTAATTCAATTTCAGCCTCAGGCTCTTGCTGGCTTGTAATTCCCTCAAGAGAATGTAAATCTGCAAGTGTTAAAACACGGCGTCCATTTTTACGTAAACCTATACCGGGATCATCAAGGTTTGTTCTAGGCATATCAACACGCATATCAACAGAAGCTCCATACTCTGTTTTTGCATGACGCACTTTAGTGCTAGCAACAGCTAATGGGTTTTTAGTCATTCCATGTTTACTATGATCCATTGCCATCGCTCCATGACCCATTGCACTATGATCCATTTTATTAGAATTCATGCCCCACATACCTGCCGTATCAGCCATTGTAGAATGCACACTATCATGGGTCATATTGCCCATCATATCTGTCATCGTTAACCACTCAACGGGGTCTAAAGAAGGTACTGGTGCATCAACGTTAGGTGCCATTGATAAAGTACCTTTAGCATAACCTGAGCGATCCATGCTTTGTGCAAAAATCGTATATGCGTCATTTTTTGGCTCGACAAGTACATCATAAGTTTCACCGGGACCAAATCTAAATTCATCTACTGTCACAGGTTCAACATTTTGTCCATCAGCTTGTACAACTGTTAACTTCAGCTCAGGTATTCTTACATCAAAAAACGTATTGCTAGAACCGTTAATAAATCTAAGCCTAACCTTTTCGCCAGCTTTAAACATTCCACGCCAATTTGTCAAAGGCGCACAACCATTCATTAAAAAAGTCATTGCAGATGCTGATAAGTCTGCAAGATCTGTAGGGTTCATTCTCATTTTATTCCACATTTCCCGGCGTTGTAGCGCATTTGAAACGCTGCTATTTGAAATGTCATCAAAAAACTCTGGAACAGTAGGTTGATTAAAGTTAAATACATCGCTCTGTACTTTTAACTTGCGAAACAAATCCATTGGGTCATCATCAGTCCAATCAGACAATTGGATGACATGCTCATTGTCAGCACTAATAATATCCTTTTCTCTTGGCTCAATAATTAATGCGCCGTACATACCTGTCATTTCTTGAAAACCACTGTGTGAGTGATACCAATATGTGCCGCTTTGTTGCAGCTTAAATTTATAAACAAAGGTTTCACCCGGCATTATACCTTTAAAGCTAATACCCGGTACGCCATCCATTTGATACGGAAGAATGATCCCATGCCAATGAATTGAACTCGGCACTGATAATTTATTCGTTACCCTGATAGTAACGTCATCACCTTCTCTGAGGCGCAAGGTAGGAGCTGGTATTGAGCCATTGATTGTTGTAGCCATTCTTACAACACCTGTGAAGTTTACTGGTGACTCATCTATCACCAGATCTATGACTTCCCCACTTAGTTCGGGCGCAGTACCTGTTGAAGTTCCAGCAAGCAAAGATGAAGCTGCATGAAGAACACTTGGAAAAGCAGCTAATACACCGCCAGCAGCTAATCCTTGTACAAAGCGTCTACGTGGCGTAGAAACTTGATGTAATGGATTGTTATTTCTCATTTTACTCTCCGTTGTTTGAACAATAAATTAATGTGACCAATGAATGTGCTTAATCTTCCATTCACCATTTTGTTTTTCCAGCACCATCGTTTCCATGCCTTGATAATCGCGTTCAACACCTTTATGAGTACCTGTAGTTTGACTGCGCGACGCAGAGATAGCGGTATTTCCAAGTATCGTCACTTGATGTTCAAGTGTGTCGCTCTTCATCGCTGCTAAATACTTCATATCCGACAACATATGATGATGAGCATATTCATCAGCGCTCCTTTCAACGCGGCCTCCCTCGAAAATGGTGACATCATCCGCTAACTGCGCTCTAGCCTGTTTTTGATTGCCAGTTTCAAGTGCTTGATGAAATGCCAAAACAACTTTTGCGGCTGGGGTATCTATACCTTTAAACAAACCTTTGTCTTTGTTCTTATCACCATGAGCGTTTGCTGCGAAACTAAACGTCATTAATAAAACGAGTAATATATTTATTGTTTTCATTTTCATTCTCTCTTTTAGGTTTTAATTTGCAGGGCCAACAACACTAGTAAGCCCAGCCGTTACAGATAAAATGGCAAAAGCTACTACCATTTCTATCGAGATAGATTTAGATAAAGCCTCTCTGCCTTGACTATTTTTAAGTTGTGGAACGAGTATTAGTTTATGTTTAGCAGCAAGTGCCAAAATAGACACTACAAGGGCCAATTTAAACAACAGTGTTTGTCCGTAACTTGAGCTTATTAGTGCATCAAGACTTCCGACCAATTGAATCACGAGCCAGAGGCCTGCTACCAACAATAGGCTCAATGTAAAACTTGCTTGTTTGCCAAAGCTTTCCATCAGCAAATGAAGTTCTGCATAACTTAGCTGATGGCAAGCCTGTTTTAGTGGCAATAACGCCCCAAACCACCATGCCATAACGAGCACATGCAAAATAAGCAAGCCTTTTTCAATTGTGCCTAACTCAGAAATATGACCCAGTAACGTGAATGAGTATGCAAGGATTAATAAACTCAACATTAAAGCGCTTTGTTTTAAGTACGAGTTCACAGCGAGTTTGAACCTTAAAGCTAAAGCGATTATTGCGGTAACTAGCCCAAGCGCTCGAAGCAAAGCTCCAGTGCCGACAGAGGAGTCCCACATAATAGCCAATATATCAGCGTCTATCGCCCCCTGAATTCCCTCTTCTGCCATTGCACCAGTACTGGCAAAGAACCAAGTAATATTAGCGATCAAAGCCATAACTATATAAGTTCTTGTCCACGTTAAATTCGCTATTACAGCATTACTATGAGATTCATTATGCTCAAAAATTTGTCTGAAAAATGTATAGCCGGCAATACAGGCAAAGCCGACGTAAAATACAATTTTTGACAGTACAATGACTGTATTCCAGATATACATTTCCATATCAATCACACAGCCTTACTAATGAACCATAAAGCCGAAGCTATCTTTCATTTTATGTCCATCTTTACCTAAATAGGTCACATCAACGATATAGTTTGTTGGAGCTAATTTAGGTAGTTCCCATGAAAACTCTCTGGAAGCTTCTTTTGATGGTTTAAAGTCAAATTTAATATTTTCACCTTTTTTATTTTTCAACGTAACTTTAACTACACGTACCTCTTTGCTAAATCCCAATGTCAATTTTTCTGGAGTATTCATTAGCATTGCATTATCAGCAGGCACGCTTTTTTCAAGATGCACATGTGCAAATACTGCACTACTAAAAACAACACTGATTATGGTTAAAAGTTTAATTAATGTTTTCATATATACCTCTATTTATTTAATGGATTAACGACTAAATTTATCTTTGAAAATTTGATTACTTGGAATCCCAGCATCTGTAATTATTTTTTCCACTTCACTCATCATTGCTTCTGGACCGCACAAGTAAAACTCAGCCAAATGCAGTTCTGCTTTTTGGTTCATATACGGCAGAAGTACTTTTTGAACATAGCCTGAGTGCCCTTGCCATTCTTCTGAAGGATTAGAAAGAGTAGGAATATAAGAGAAGTTTTTATGCTTCTCACTCAGTGACTTCAATTCATTATGGTATAGCAAGTCATCTTCAGTTCGCGCACCATAGATAAGAGTCAAACCACTTTTATCTTTATGCTTTTTCAACTGTTCAAAAATAATAGACCTCAGTGGTGCAAGTCCTGAACCCGCACCTATAAACACGCGACTAACTTTTTTATTTGAAGTGGCATAAAAATCAGAAAAAGGGCCTCTTGCAGTTATCGTTTCACCTACTTGGAGTGAACCTAAATAACTTGAACCTATTCCTGCTTTAAAACCATTCTTTGCGGTCTGCCAACGGATATTAAACATTAACTCATCAGACTCCTCGTCAAAGTTAACTAATGAGTAGTGGCGAGTTACACCGTTATGAGAAAATTTTCCATGATAGTAGCTATCCCAGTATTTTTCATAGCACTCTGGCATATCATCTGGACGTAAGCTATTCATCCCTGCTGGCACATCAAATTGCATATATGCACCAGCTTTAAATGCCAACTGTTTGCCTGATTTCAGCTTAAATTTCACTTCCTTGATAAAAGGAGTAATGAAATTAGTCGCAACCACAACTAGCTCATGATTTTCAATATTGCGATCAGTATTAACTTCAATCGAACTAATTTCAGAGAACCTATGCTGACATCCAAGCCGATAACCTTCCTTAAGTTGCTCCTGAGATAAATGTTCCTGTTCAGATAGTGTGATAGGTAATTTAGTTGAACTTAAGAACACGCATTTGCCACAAGTACCGCCACCACCGCAACCTGAAGGAAGGTATACATGTGAACTAGCTAGCCCTTCTAATACAGTTGAGCGACCAACTGCTGAGATGTCAGTAATAGTATTTTCATTGGAAAACGTCACTGCCACTTTTTGCCTGTTAGTGCCCCAACCTAGCTTCAGTAAACCACTTCTATACTGTTGTATCAGCCAAGTAACACCAGTAATTGAAAGGAATAGCGTTGCAAAAGCAAATGCAATGATCAACCAATGGTTAAATCCTCCAGAATTGCCATAGTCCATAAAGTGAAGCTTCATCATCAGATCTTTCAATCTGAAATCATCATTGGCATGGCGAAGTACTTGACCTGTAATACTATCTAAATAAATAGTTGTATTGTTCTCATCCTCAACGGCAACTTGCCACATAGGATTTTGCTGCCTTACGTGATCAGAAAACGGAGGTTGAGATAACACTGGAGTAGTTAACTTACCCTGTCCTGAGTAGGAGTTTTTTGCCAAAGTTAGTACTTGTTCTTCAGACAAATTAAATGGCTTTCCTGTTACAGCATCAAATAGCTTTGAGTGGCGCTCTTGATAGCTATGCTGCCCCTTATCGAACACAAAATGATAGTAAGGCTGATGTAAAACCCATATAAGGTTTACTTCCTGCGGAGCATTACTAGTAATGTCTTTAATAGGGAATAGGTCAAAGCCTGTAATGCTACCTTCATGATGAGAATGAACTCTAAGTTCATTACCACTGGCTTTACTGTGATCCATCAAATTGAAGTAAAGGCCCGTTCCCAACCAAATAAGCAGTTGTAAACCAACAAATAAAGAAAGCCACTTGTGTATCGTTGTATTTAACTTAAATAGTCGCATCAAATGACTCTCTTTTTATTTGGGGAAAGCACTCGGTAATAAGTCAATACTGCGCCAGTAATTGCTCCCATTAGACCTAGAGTTGCGACCAAGAACAAAAACCAGTTTGATACGTTTTCTCCATCATAGTAATCCATAATGTGGAACCGCCACATCCAATCAAACAATCGCCAGTAATCATGACGCTTGGCAACAAGTGATCCTGTTTGTTGACTTATATAAAATGTCGGTGTGGAGAATTGCTCAAACGTCACTCTCCAAACAGGTAAATGCCTTGGGGACAACTCAGCAGGCAAGTTTGTCGCTGACTTAATCAACCTTATGCTGTCGATTTGATGATTCAGCGCATAATGGTATTGTGCGATTTCTTTAGCCTTGGTTTCATCTACAAGGGCCTGAACAGCTCCAGTTTTAGCATCTATTGCTACTTTTCCATTTTCTCCATTAATAAAAGAATACAAAGGACGGCCCATACTTTGAGTAAGTGTAACTTGGCTAGCTTTAGGATAATCCGCAGCTAGCTTTACAATGGAGTAATCCATACTTGCTAAATCTATTTTGGCTTCCTCACTCTTAGCCAAGGTTTCGCCGTGTATATAGTGAATATCCATAGTCACCATATACACACCAGTAATCGACCAGAAAAGGAATTGTATCCCTACAAATGCCATTAGCCATTTATGGTACTTCCTAGCTTTTCTAAGCATTGTTTTTTAGCTCCGAGTTAGAAAGTTCCTTGTTAAAGGCGTTTACTTCGGGCTTTTTAACGATTGAATAAATCGCGGGTAAAACAATTAGAGTTAGCAGGACTGCACTTGTCATCCCACCTACCATTGGTGCAGCAATACGACTCATTACCTCAGAGCCTGTTCCTGTACCATATAAAATAGGCATTAGGCCGATAATGATTGTCGCTACTGTCATCATTACAGGACGAACACGTAATCCAGCACCGTGCAATAAGGCATCTTGATATTCATCTTCTGAGATGAGTTCTGCTCGCTCTTTCGCTTTTTCCTTAAGTTCAGCGAGCGCCTGATTGAGATATACCAACATTATTACGCCAATCTCAACAGCTACTCCAGCCAGAGCAATAAAGCCTACACCAACTGCTACAGAGAAGTTGAACCCTTCTAAATACATCAACCATAACCCACCGATCATTGCCATCGGTAAAGTCACAATGATGATCGCAACTTCGCTAAACGCTCTGAAGTTCAAATAAAGCAAAATAACAATAATGGCGAGCGTCAATGGAACAACGTAAGTAAGCTTGGCTTTGGCTCTTTCCATATATTCGTATTGACCAGCCCAAGTAATCGAATAACCTGCTGGTAATATAAGATTTTTAGCTAAATGCTCTTTTGCACTTTCAACATAAGTACCTACGTCAACGCCCTCTATATCAATGAACGTCCAACCATTAATACGTGCATTTTCACTCTTGATCCCCGGAGGGCCTACTTCTACTTTTATTTCAGCTACGTCACCTAGTGCGATGCGTTGTCCATTTGGAGTGACAACAGGCAAGCGCGACAACTGCTCTGGAGAGTCACGATAATCTTGTGGGTATCGCAAGTTGACAGGATAACGCTCTTGACCTTCTACTGTTTGAGTGACATTCATCCCACCAATAGCAGTTGAAACTACTTGTTGTACGTCATCGATGTTTAATCCAAAACGACTTGCTTTCTCACGAGAAATATCAACTTTGATATATCGTCCACCTGCAACTCGTTCAGAATAAACTGAAGCGGTTCCTGTCACCTCTGGTAACAATTGCTCTATTTGTTGCCCTATCTCTTGAATCGTATTTAAATCAGCTCCTGCTACTTTAATACCTACTGGCGTTTTAATACCTGTTGCCAACATATCAATACGAGTTTTGATTGGCATAACCCAAGCATTCGTCAAGCCCGGAAACTTAACCAACTTATCAAACTCAGCTTTTAGAGATTCTGTTGTAACTCCCTCACGCCACTCTTCTTGAGGCTTCAACTGAATGAAGGTCTCAATCATAGTTAGAGGCGCGGGATCAGTTGCAGTTTCAGCTCTTCCTACTTTACCAAATACTGTTTCAACTTCTGGCACTGTTTTAATTAGCTTGTCTGTCTGCTGTAGAATTTCTCTTGCCTTACCAATGGAAATTCCCGGATAGGTAGTCGGCATATACATAAGATCGCCTTCGTCTAAAGGAGGAATAAATTCACTACCAATTTTATCGACAGGCCAAAAACCAACAATCGTCACTAATATTGCTGCTACTATTGTCGATTTAGGAAACTTCATAACTTGCTTTAAAACAGGCATGTAGATAGCAATAAGCAGTCTGTTTAAAGGGTTTTTCTTTTCTGAAACAATTTTTCCTCGAATAAAATACCCCATTAAAACAGGAACTAATGTTATCGCTAAGCCTGCTGATGCGGCCATTGCATATGTTTTTGTGTAAGCAAGTGGAGAAAACATTCTTCCTTCTTGCGCTTCCAAAATAAATACTGGCAAGAATGAGACTGTAATGATGAGCAAACTAAAAAATAGTGCTGGACCGACTTCACTTGCAGCTTTCGAGACTATTTGCCAACGATTTTCATCCGTTAGCGGTGTCTTTTCCATATGCTTATGCATATTTTCAATCATCACTATTGCGCCATCTGTCATCGCACCAATTGCAATAGCGATACCACCTAATGACATAATATTCGCATTGATACCTTGCATATGCATGATGATAAATGAAGCTAAGATGCCAATAGGTAGAGTGACAACTGCAACAATCGAAGATCGCAAATGAAACAGAAATGCAACACATACAATCGCGACGACAGCAAGCTCTTCGAGCAATTTACTCCATAGGTTTTCTACCGCCTCTCCTATTAAGCCAGAGCGATCATAAACCGTAACTATTTCAACTCCTTCGGGTAAACCTTTTTTTAACTCTTCTAATTTGGCTTTTACTCCATCAATAGTTTTTTGTGCGTTTTCACCAAAGCGCATAACAACAACACCACCAACGACTTCTCCTTCACCATTTAGTTCAGCAATGCCTCGTCTCATTTGTGGACCTAGGTTGACTTCCGCCACATCGCCAATGGTAAGCGGGGTTCCTTGTGCGTTAACACCAAGAGGGATCAACTCTATGTCGGAAATACTTTTGATATAGCCAGTTGCGGTAACCATGTACTCTGCTTCCGCCATTTCAACAACTGAGGCACCTGTTTCTTGGTTACCACGTTTAAGTGCCATTTGAATGTGACTAAGTGGTATACCGTAGGCTCTTAATTTATCGGGATCGACTTGTATTTGATATTGTTTAACCATGCCACCAACAGCAGCAACCTCAGAAACTCCCGGTACAGTTTGCAATTCATATTTTAAGAACCAATCTTGAATACTACGCAATTGGCTAATATCTAAGCTGCCCGTTTTGTCTACAAGGGAATATAAATAAACCCAGCCAACGCCTGTGGCGTCAGGTCCTAGTTGTGGGCGTGCGGTAGCAGGTAGCGAAGGGGCTACTTGACTTAAATATTCAAGTACTCTGCTCCTTGCCCAATATAAATCGGTGTCTTCATCAAAGATGACATAAACAAAGGAGTCTCCAAAAAATGAATACCCCCGAACTGTAATAGCCCCCGGAACTGACAGCATTGCTGTTGTTAAAGGGTAAGTAACTTGATCTTGCACTACTTGTGGTGCCTGACCGGGATAATTCGTTTTAATTATCACTTGAACATCAGAAAGATCTGGTAATGCATCAACTGGTGTATTTTTAATTGAGAATAACCCACCACCAATCAAAATTAAGGTAGCTAAGATGACAAAAAAGCGATTACCTATCGACCACCTAATAATTGATTCAATCATTATTTATCTCCTAACTTAATGATTTGAATGGTCAACAGCACTTTTAGGTTCATGCTTTAGTTGCTCATTTGATTCAAGATAGATTTCAGTGATAACCAAATTATTTCTCACCTCAAAAGTGAAAGTGACGTTATCACCAACATTGAAATCAACTATTTCTATATTGTCCGCGACTATAAAATCCATCGTCGCAGCAGGTCTATCCCATTTCTCTATTGGGCCTCGGCTAATATTTAGAATACGCGTATCAACATTAATCGCATTGATTAGACCTGATACTGTTGCAAAAGATACTTCTTCACTCATATCAGCAGACTCACTCATGATATGAATTCCAGTAATTTCATATCCACCATCTTCGGTTTTACTCACCTCAAAGTGCAAAGATTGACCAGACTTTAATGAGTCAATATCAACTTTTTCAGCCACAGTAAAATCCATAACCATCTCAGGCCAATCCCAAGCTTCAGCGGGGCCGTGACTGATATTAACCATGCGATGCCCAGTCATAACACTATTAACATCTCCTTGCATCCAAACAGAGTTGGGCACTTCATCGTGAGTCATTCGTTTAAAGTCAGAGCTTTTACTTGATTCAGAATCAATCAAGAATTGAGCTGATGTCACCACAACATCATCTTCATTAAGGCCCTCTAAGATTTCGATACTATCGATATCAACACGGCCAATAGTCACTTCAATAGATTTAAACTGGCCATCCCCTAACGCAAGTACAACTCTGTCTTGTTTACCTGTTCGAATAACAGCTTCTTTAGGCACAAGTATGGTGCTATCAGCTTGATTAGCGTGAATAGAGACTTGTGCGAACATGTTTGGTTTTAATTGATAGTCAGGGTTGTCAAACTTCAACCTCACTCTGAGTGTGCGTGTTTTACTGTTCAAGGTTGGATAGACATAATCAACGACACCAGCCCAGTCCTCACCGGGTAAATAGTCAAGTGTCATTGATACAGGAAGTCCCTCTTTAATTAAGGCTGCGTCACGTTCAAACACTTCTGCTTCAACCCAAACTTGATCTAGCTGACCAATGCTTAATATGGTGTTTCCCGGCTTTACATAAAAACCCTCTCTAATCTTCAAACCATCAACAACACCTGCCTGAGGGGAGTAAAAGGTGATGTTTTGCTGAACCTTTCGTGTCTTTTCTAGCTTTTGAATAAAGTCTGCTGAAAGCTGTAACGCTTTAAGCCGATCTTTGGCCGCCGCAATTAAGGAACTATTATTGCGCTTTATAGCTATTAATAGTTCTTCTTGCGCGTTAACTAGCTGAGGAGAATATAGTGTATATAGAGGCTGCCCTTTCTCAACAGGATTACCTGCGGCTTTGACGTAGAGCTTTTCTATCCAACCATCTACACGTGGATGGATGTGAATTAGCTTATCTTCATCATATTGAACGTAACCTACGGTTGATATTTCAGTATGCATATTTTTAAGCTCAACAGGAGCAGTGCGAACCCCAAGATTATTCACTACATGAGGCGCGATTTTTACGGCTCCGGGGCCAAAGTCATCACCAGATGATCCTTCTTCATACACAGGAATTAAATCCATACCCATAGGCGACTTACCGGGCTTGTCACGACGGTAATTAGAATCCATCGGTGCAACCCAATACAGCGGTTTTTTCTCTCCTGATGTAGCTTCATTGCCATTACCGCTTGAACCTGTACCTTGATATAAACTTAATGCTCCAGCACCTAGTGCAGCACCAATGATGATGGCAATAATTGTTTTAGTATTCGTTGACATTATTTTTCTCCAAATTGCTGATTGGATAAGTGCTGATTAGTTTTGTGTGAAGTTTGCATCGACTTATGTTCAGCATTTGAATTAGATTGAGAATGCGCAAAGAAATAGTTGATACGAGCAACTGTTTTAAGTGCGTCAACATCAATTCTTAAGGCTGATATTCTGGCATTTAATTCTGCGATTCTTGCTCGAACAACTTCGGCAAAATCGCCATCATCATTTGTGTAAGCTGTCAATGACGCTTCTGCTTGGTCATGAGTTTGTTTAAGGAGTTGTTCTTGATAGATAGATTGCCTATCAGATAAACGCTTAAGCTGTCTAAGCTCCTTTTCCACCATACTGATCATTTGCTTTGTCAGTAATAGTTTCTCGGTTTTAATAGTCTCTGAATCTGCAATAGAAGCTGCAACTTGCTTATCTTGTCTGTTCTCGGTGAACAAGGGTAAATCAAACGTTACTCCAACAGAAAATAAATCAGCTCGGCTATCACCAGAGGGCATATTGTCACGATAGGCATAACTAGCATTAACACCCCATTGCGGCTCATATTGCTGTTTAGCTAACTCAACTGCTTTTTCTGAAGCTTTGCGTTTTATATCAATTGCAAGTATGGCTGGGTGATTCGAAAGCTCCTGAGCCAATAGATTTCTTGAGTAATTAGATGCTTTTAGGACTGTTGAATTGTTCAAATGAATTGTAGGCAACTTTTTAGAAACCCTAAACTCTAATGGTTGCGTATCAAAGTTGAATGATTCATTCAAGCCAGCAGCATCGTAGATATGAAGCCACTCATTAAGGCGAGCGATTGTTGTTTCTAGTTTCTGCTTTTGCGAAGTTAATCGGTCATCTAACTGCACGATTTCCAATTGAGCACGAATAACATCTTGTTGTCTGGTTTTACCAACAACATTTGAGTAGCTAGCTTTAGTAACTTCCGCCATCTGCTCAAAGAGCGCCCAATCCGCTTCAATCAATTTAATGGTTTGTTGGGCTAAGTAAGCATCTAACCATAACTGTGATACTTGGCTTATCAGTTTAGCCTTACGATCCTCTCGTAGCAGTGGAAATTTCGTTGACTCAATTTTTAATTGCTCTTGTTTAATCTTTAAACTATCACCTCTAGGAAACATTTGAGAAACACCAACCTTTAGTTGAGTCATTCCTTCCTGATCTAAGTCCCAAGTATCTGTTGGTAAATTCATTATCCCTAGTGATACTTTGGGGTCAGGCAAAGTACCTGAAGCGATACTTCTATTTTCAACCGCGCTTTGTTTTAACCGACTCCCATGAAGCCAAGGATCATTTTGCTGAGCCAAGGTGATAGCTTGTTCAAGTGACACTACTTTCTCAGCTTGAGCTGAGAATACAGACAAGCCGAGCATTAGCGAAGTTGAAAGTAGAGTAAGGCTTGAAACATTTAATCTCATTAGAATTGCTCCTCATAAGCCTTAACTTCTGCATATACTTTACTCGTTCCATCTTTAAATAAAATTAATACGTTATATGACATAAAGCGGTCGCCGACTTCCATACCCGGAGAGCCAACAGGCATTGCTGGGACAGATAATCCAATCGCATTGGGGTGCTCTTCTGACAAGAACTGCTGAATAAACTTAGCCGGTACATGACCTTCAAAGGCAAACCCATTTCTACTCACTGCCGTGTGGCATGAACGGTAATTAGGTTTGATACCATACTTAGTTTTGATGTTGCCGATGTTTCGGAAATCTTTGGAATGCGCAACGATCCCTTTGTCTTCAATATGAGTTATCCATTTTTTACAACACCCACAAGTTGGGGTTTTATAAACGATTAACTCCAAAGGTGTTACGTCGTTATTGTGTGCATGCTTATGTTCATTAGCGTTTGCAAACGCAGGTGAAAGCAGCATTACAACTGCTATTTTTAAATACTTATTGATCATTTTTGCCCCCAGACGTCGCTGGAAAATAGCTATAGCGCTACGACGCTATATTGACTAACAGAAAAATTAATTACATGTGTGCGAAATTTGGACGCACTAATCCTGTATTAGGCAAAAATTGGTGGACGATAAAGGGAAGTGGAAATTGAATGAGGTTGTTTAGATTGCATAGCAGCTACAGATTCACTCAATATTTGAATATCTGTCGAGTCAACACTGGAATTTAGGACTGTCGTAGATGAGCAAGCATTTGCAGGACAAATACATTCAACGTCACAACAATCTTCTGATTGACCATTACTGCTTTTATTCATATCACCATGATCCATGTTCATGTTCATGTTCATGTTCATGTTCATGTTCATGTGTGATTCATGAGAACCTGATGACATTTCGCAAGGCATAGCAGAATACGCAAATGCTTGCCCTACAAAGGCAAACAGCATAAGCGTTATCACTAAGACTTTTGAAAATGCTTTAGACATAAAATTCTCATAAAAATATACATGTCTATGCTAATACAAATTTTCGAATAAGTAAATTGATGTCATGTAAACATTTATGAATATTTGACTAACGTCAACTTTTTCAAAGAGGTAAGTGACAAATAATAATCTCATCAGACTTCTTATCTTCGTTATTCAATGGCTTTTATTTTGAGACTTAAGTTGCTCTCTCATTTCTAAAACTCGATCTACCGAATAAGCTCCCGCCCTCATAACAACCAGTTCAACAAACGAAATATCAATTAACTTATGGTCAGCATCAATCACATAACAACTCTCACTATGTGTGTATATTTCTAACTTATCCTCATCAGCAGATTTGCTAACAATCTTTGAAGTTACCATTTGCTCAAATGGCCGAAATCTGAATGTTTCATCGTCAATAACAACCCCTGACAAAAACTCCCCAAGAAATGATTTTTCAAAGTCTTTATAGTCATAGACCGAGAGTATGTAAGCATCCTTTAAATATGTTTTGTCCATTTGTTACTCCCTACTAATAGCCAGCAGGGAGCATTTCTCGCAACTCTAATAGCTCATTTGGAGAGTACATACACTCATGCATTAAATTGAACTCAAATACATCTACATCAAACTTTTGGGGTTCTGCATCTAAGATATAAAAGTCAGCATCAAAAGTTCTATATTCAAGACCGTTTACTTCCATGACTTTCGTGGAAAACAAAGCCTCACCTTTTTTACCGTTCTTACTATCCTCAGCAAAAGTAGCGTAAAGCACCTGTTCAACCTTATCTTCTAAGTCAGATTTAATTGAGATAAGTGTTGCGTTAGTTAGTTTTACTCTTGGTCTCATGCTTTTGCTTCCTTCTTATCTTCTAGGCAAAACGGGCGGAAAAAACTAAGGTACTTAACTCCATTAACTTTTAGTAAATTGTTGTCAGCATCAAAATGTGACAGAACGCTAGACTGATACAACGAAATATATTTTTCATAATCGATGGTGTTAAAAAAATTGGTATCGACACGTCGTGCATGGAAAACAAGAGCTTGCTGATCGATACGAACAATGAACTTTTGATCACCATCTAGATTTTTAACCTGTAGACATAAATCAGGTTTGTGCCAATCAGATACAAAGGAAGGAATCAGTGGGAAGCCATATACCAAATAGCGCATACCTTCGATTTTGAAGGTTGTTGGATTGAACTGAGCCTTATTTACTTTGCCGCTACGGAATAATTCAAGTGTCAACACCAGCCAGTGCTCATGCTTAGAAAATGTATTTCCTTCAGAAATACAGCCTTCGAACTCACTATCATGGTTTACATGATTGATGTACATGTATTTTTTAATGTCATTCAAGGAAAGCTTTTCAACCGGAAACTTTGAAGCTATGAGCCTGAAATAACAACCATGAACTTTTAAATCTGCATATTGAACTATCAACGGATCATCAAAAGCATCGAAATATGGTCGCCACTCCAGCCTAAAGTCAGCACCAGTGTTTACAATAAACTTGGCATCTTCTGGCAACCCTAATACTTGGTATATCACTGAAACTAACTCTAATGTTTCGATATCTACCAGCATCAGGCTTTCAATACGGTTTGCCATTGACTCAATTTCTTTATGAAGCGATTCAATAATTTCTTGATCATCGTATTCATTGATCATTAAGTATTTCAGGGAATCGTGCTTTAGAATTGAATCCAGTTTTTTCTGTTCAAATGCTTCAGTGAGGCTATTATGGGTATCAGAAAAATGAGGGCAGTTATAAACACCTCTAGCCCACAGGCCTTGGGCGTAAAGATCAGGAAACTCTAATAACTCAGCAAACTCTTTTGCTTGTTTATTGAGTTTATTCTTTAATTGATAAAGTGAGATCATTTAGTTCTCCAAACAACTTTCTAATAAACAATGGCCTACCAACACATTGCTTTATTTATTGTTCAAATAACCAAATTTTTACGGATGCTCCGCTTCACTGTTCACGTTTTTCAAGGCGAAAAACATGTGTAGGCGTAGGCTGTCCGTTCAGCCTTCTTATTATAATATCGCCAAAAAACAAAATGACAACTTACGTATTTGTACAACTTTAGGTAGATATTTTGAGTTTGAACTCTGAAAAGCTAAGCCCAAACAAGGATACGACCATCTCTTCATTTATATTGGAGCCGGGAAATTTTTTTTCAAAATTTCCAATAATGCTATCTAGGTGGCTAGCTAATATTTTTACTAAAAATATTTCCGAGTTTGGTGAGAGTGCAGACAGTGCTATCAATGGGTTGTCAAAGGATTCAGCTTTTATTTTTACTAGTAAATCGCTGTAACTGTCACAGCCATATAGACAAATAGCTGCCCCTTCTTGGGCTTGTCCAAGGGGAATAGTTAATAATTTAGATAATCGTTTTGCCTGCCTTTTTATATTTACTAGCAGGTCTTCTTTTTTAAAAGACATCAATACACCAAAAAACGGCAACGCTAGGCCACGCACCTATGTCACTCAGTTTTTATGTGAATATTTAATCTTTTAGTTCAGAGTAAATCCATTTCGTCCTGTTTTCGTGGGAACGGGCTTCTCTGAAAAGCCACTGCAAAAAGCAGTGGCCATTGTCGCAATATTATAAGGAAATGTGAATGGTAGTTTGATGCCTACATATTCTTTTCAGTGAATTCAGCCAAGCTACTACGCTCTACTTCATCAAAAATCAGCACTGATCCTTTTTCATAATGACGAAACACATTAACAGCCGCACTTGCACCAGAAGAAGCAGGTGTTACAAACTTATCGTCAATCTGGGCTAGGTTGCCCAATACGATTGTCCGACAATTTTTCCCACCACGGCTTAACATGCCCTTGATTTGCGCTCTAGTCATGTTTTGAGCTTCATCAATGATTAAAACAGCATCGTCTATTGAACGGCCACGAAAATAAGCCATGCTAGTAAATTCTATATTGGCTTTTTCAATCACATGCTCGACTGTAGCGTAGACATTTCCTTCATGATTATCATCCGAGTGCATCGAAATTAATGCGTCAGTAATACCTGCCAGAAGAGGCATTGATTTTTCAGTTAAATCCCCCGGTAAGAATCCCGGATCGTCGTCCATAAAGTCTCTGGAGCGCACCACAACGATTTTTTTGTACTTTTTCAACTCCAATACTTGATGCAGCGCCGAAGCAACTGCCAAAAAAGTTTTTCCGGAGCCAGCAGGACCAAGGATGATATTTAAATCATAGTAAGGGTCTGTTAATTGGCTTAAAGCTACCGACTGACGCTGATTTTTTGGCAATATGCCCCATACCTTTTCTTGCTTACGCGGCAATAACTTCGTGAAAATTTCAGTGTCTGTTACCTCTGAAATCCGGCCAATGTGTCCGGCTTCATCGTACCAATACATGTTTGGCTGAACTTCATCGTTGAACAAGCTTATTGGGAATGTATAAACCTCTCCTGAGACTTTGAAATCTTTATCTGATTCAATTCGATCAAAAAGATCACCTTCAAAAGCCTGTACTCCTGTATATAACAAATCTATATCTGCGATTTGATTATCAACGGATACATCTTCGGCCATAACACCAACAGTTCGAGCTTTTAGTCGCATATTAATGTCGCGGCTAACGATGGTAACGTCTTTATCTAACTCTTTCTGAAGATGTAGTGCATAGTTAATTATTCTGTTGTCAGCATCGCTACCAATCGTGTGCTTTAACTCTTTTGCCATGTCCAATTGAGTATCAATGCCAATGAACAACTTGCCTCTTTTAGCTGTTTCAGTAGAAGGCAGAGGAATTCCCGCTTCCATTTCTTCGGCGCTATGTCCATTAATAATGTCTTCAAGCATACGAATACATACACGAGCATCAGCACTTACCGATTTATTAGTTCTTTCTTTTAAATTATCTAATTCTTCTAGGACTGTTAGACAAATGTATACATCTTCACTGTAAGCGAGCAATGACTTTGGATCATGAACTAATGCCGATGTATCTAATACTCGGGGACTTCTGTTTTCATTTGGGTTCTTCATACTAGATTCCCTCATTTAATTCTTTTTCTTGATGATTCTGTTCACTTAAACATTCGTCATCACAATATTCATCAAACCCATCTTCACATGAGCTTTTGTCTGTTGCTTTCCTGAATCTTGCGATTCTTTCTTTTCTTTTTCTTTCTTCGTTCAAATACCAGTTAACTGAAAAGGTATCGAGTTGATTTCTATTTATTGTCATTTTAGATTTACCTTAGCTTTATTATTTTTGTTTGTGCCTTCTTGCAGGTTAAATCCGTTATTTATATTTATTGATTAATGGTTCTCCCCTTTAAGTCACACTTAATGACATGTTAGAGAGATTAGATCTGAGCCTGTTATAAATACTCAATTTCTTCAGTAAAAATAAGGTTTGTAGATAGGTCTGCACAAATATTGAAAAAAAGCTTGCAGTAATACCTGTTTTACCACAGCCTGCAGGGCCGGTTAAAATAACCAGTTCAATAGTTGGGTCTAGTAAAGCATCAAGCGCCATGCCTTGGTACACATTTTTTGGCTTAACGCCCCACGCAGTTTGGTTCATTAGACGTTCGACACTAATGTCTTTTAAAGTAATGGTTTTATCGTCGTAGCTTTTTACTCGTGCCGCAAAATGGTCGCTGCTATCAAGTATATACTCGTTATAAAACACATCACTTATGGTACTCTTTGCTATATGATGGTAAGTGTCGCGTCCTTGTTGCTCAGTTTCACACTCACCGACATGTTGCCAAAAATCACCTTCTATTTTTTTGTAGCCGCTGGTTAATAGCGCAATATCATCAATTAATTGGTCTGTGCGATAGTCTTCAACAAACTTCAGCCCTGCTCCTTTCGCTTTAAGGCGCATGTTGATGTCTTTGGTAACTAACACAACTTTGCTATCACTGTGCTGTTTTTGTAAATGTACCGCGCAGTTAATTATGCGGTGATCATTTTCGTTGCCTGGTAACCCTGAAATGCTATCGGCAAATAAATGGTCATTGACAATAATTAAACGACCGCGAGACTCTGTTTTCGCCTTTTTATTACTTGGCAACGCGACACCTTGCAACATTTGCTCTGGTGAGGCGTCTTTGAGTATTTCATCCAAACCACGAATTGCAACACGGGCATCACGGCTAACATCATGTTTTCTATCCTTTATATGATCGAGCTCTTCTAATACGGTCATCGGGACAACAACATCGTGTTCTTGAAAAGATAAATAAGCGAGGGGTTCGTGGAGTAAGACATTGGTATCGAGCACATACATTTTACTATCAAGGTTCGAAGCTTTTTCCATAGCACTTTCCTTACGTTTTATGATTTTTATGCTATACCCAATTAACTAAACAAGCAGCGATTAAAGCGGTTATTTATTTGTTAGGTATATACTCAGTTTAGTCTATTTGCAGCAAAAGTCCTTTTTATGACAGCCAAAATTACAATTATTTAAGTGGTTAAAATACATACAAAATTTACCTGTAATATTGACTTAAAAAGGTTGACTAAATTTAATTGTGTGCGGCGAGTTTACTGCCTTGAAGTAGCCTGATGTTACAGGTAACATAGCCGCCTTTTTCTTCATAGACGAGACATACATGAATTTTTCCTTAGGTCAGCGTTGGATCAGTGATACTGAGTCAGATTTAGGATTAGGCACCGTAGTTGCCCTTGAAGGCCGTCAGGTCAGCATTTTATTTCCAGCCAGTGGTGAAAACAGAGTTTATTCTTTAACAGAAGCACCTGTTACTCGTGTCGCATTTAATCCAGGCGATGTTATTCGCAGCGTTGAAGAGTGGGAACTTGAAGTAGAGTCAGTTGAAGAACAAGGTGAGCTTTTATGCTACCACGGTACACGCGTTGATAACGGTGAAAAAGTTCAGTTAAAAGAGACCTTTTTAGATCACTTTATTAAATTTAATAAACCGCAAGACCGCTTATTTGCAGGCCAAGTAGACCGTTTTGATCGTTACACCCTTCGCTATCAAACTTGGCAGCACCAGTTCGAGCGTCAGCAATCACCTTTAAAAGGCTTAATTGGTCAACGTGCCAACCTAATACCTCACCAGCTTTATATTGCACAAGAAGTGGGTAAACGTTTCGCGCCGCGTGTTTTATTGTCAGATGAAGTGGGCCTTGGTAAAACCATTGAAGCGGGGATGATTTTACATCAACAAATCATTAGTGGCCGAGCTAGCCGCGTATTAATTGTGGTGCCTGAAAACCTGCAACACCAATGGCTCGTTGAGATGCTTCGTCGCTTTAATTTACGTTTCTCTATTTTTGATGAGGAACGTTGTGATGAAGCATTCGCAGACTCACCGAATGTATTCGAAACAGAACAGTTAGTACTTACTAGCCTTGAATTTTTAAGCAAGAAAAAACGCTGGTTTGAACAAGCAACATTAGCCGATTGGGATTTACTCGTGGTTGATGAAGCGCACCATTTGAGTATTACAAATGGTAAACCAAGCACAGAATATCAACGCATGGCTGAACTTAGCCAAGATATTCCAGGCCTTATTTTACTGACAGCAACACCCGATCAATTAGGCCACCGCAGCCACTTTGCGCGTTTGCAATTACTCGACCCTGATCGTTTTTATGATTACGATGCTTTTGTTGAAGAAGAAAGTAACTACAAAGATGTCGCAGAAGCTGCTAATCAACTACTCAGTGAGCAACGCTTAGATGACACGGCTCGCGAGACATTAAAAGCCTTATTAAAAGAAACCGATATCACTGAGGTGCTTGCTAAAGCTGAGCAAGGTGATGAAACCGCGCGCAACGAAATTTTATCAATGCTACTGGACCGCCATGGTACCGGCCGTATTTTGTTCAGAAATAGCCGCAGCGGTATTGATGGTTACCCAAGCCGTAAACTCCACGCTTACCCAATGGCGATGCCAAAGCAATATAAAACCGCAATGTCGGTCTTAGGGAATATAGGCGGCATTCAAAGTGCTGAACTAAGCGCCCTGCGCGCGTTATTCCCAGAAAAAATATTTCAAGAATTTGAAGGTGAAAACGCCAGTTGGGGCGCCTTCGACCCACGTGTTGACTGGTTAATTGAAACATTAAAAACACTAAAACACGAAAAAGTCCTGCTAATTTGTGCTAAAGCTGAAACAGCGATTAGCCTTGAACAAATTTTACGAGAGCGCGAAGCCATTAAAGCATCTGTGTTCCATGAAGGTATGTCGATTGTTGAGCGTGACCGTGCTGCGGCATTTTTTGCTGATGAATACGACAGCGCACAAATCCTTCTGTGTTCAGAGATTGGTTCAGAAGGCCGTAACTTCCAGTTCTCACATCATTTAGTGCTCTTTGATTTACCTTTGAACCCTGATTTGTTAGAGCAACGTATTGGTCGCCTTGACCGTATTGGTCAAACGCAAGATGTAAACATTCATGTGCCTTACTTTGAAAATACAGCACAAGAAGTCTTGCTACGCTGGTATAACGAAGGCCTAGATGCGTTTGAAACAACATCAACCACAGGGCAAATGTTGTATAAAGAATTCGGTGAAGAGCTGCTTGAATTCATTGGTACACATAATTGTGATGAAGAAGAGCTAGACCCACTACTCGAACAAGTTGCTAGCCAAAATGCAAAACTGCGCAAACAAATGGAAAGTGGTCGTGACCGTTTATTAGAGCTGCACTCAAGTGGTCAAGGCCGTGCTGAAAGCTTAGTCGCTGATATCGAAGAGCTAGATGACCAGTTTACATTGCCAAGTTACATGATCAATGTGTTCGACACTTTTGGTGTAAGCCAAGAAGATAAAGGTGAAAATACCATTATCTTAAAACCAACCGAGCATATGTTGAATCCCTCTTTCCCTTGCTTAAAAGATGACGGTATTACCGTGACCTTTGACCGTGCAACTGCACTATCGCAAGAAGATGCGCATTTTATCAGCTGGGATCACCCGATGGTGCAAGGCAGTTTAGACATGATTTGCGATGATGACTTTGGTACAGCATCGGTTGCCCTGCTGAAAAACAAAAAACTCCCTGCGGGTACATTTTTTGTTGAGCTTATCTTCATTGCAGAAGCCATGGCACCGAAGTCATTACAGGTAGGTCGTTTCTTACCGCCGACTCCTATTCGAGTTTTACTTGATAAAAGCAGCAATAACTTAGCCGATAATGTTGCCTTTGATGCCTTTAACCAACAGCTTTCTGCGGTTGGTCGTCAAACGGCAAGCAAGTTAGCCAGTGCGCTACAAAGTGCCATTCACCCAATGATCACCAGCGCTCAGGGGTTAGCCCAAACAAAACTCGACGCATTGCGTGTTGAGTCATTAGAAAAAATGCATACCGCATTAGGTGAAGAGCAAGCCCGTTTAACCGCGCTTAAACAAATTAATCCGAATATTCGTGATGAAGAGCTTAGCTTCTTTGATAAACAACGCAGTGACCTGACGACCTATATTGAAAAAGCCCAAGTTAAATTAGATGCGATTCGTTTGATTGTTGTGTCGCACTAGAGCGAGTGACGTAAAACGTATAAATAAGCAACGCGATGTCATCCCACATCGCGTTTTTTATATTAAAAACGCAGCGAGGCTTATCACCAACGCGACGGCGGCTAATTTGCAAAAGAGAGCGGCTAAGCCTTTATTTTTCTTAATGACATCTTCTGTGTAAGCTTTTTTTAAATACACAGCTTGTAAGTCAGTAAGGTCTTTGCAGTGCCAACACTCAGGTTCGCGGTCGTTAACGTGTAATCCGCATCGTGTGCAAGGCTTACTGCGAATACGGCCCAAAAAAAACATTCAATGACTCCTGTTTTGCAAATTCGCTAAGTAAGCAACTGTATATCGGATAACAATTCAAAACCACTCCTAGCATTGTGTAAGCATTGATACTCCTTTAAAATAACGCCCTTGCATATCATCGAGGCTGGCTGTGTTACTCAATTATAATCCCCCAATGACCCCCTATTTGAGCATTGTTTATCAAGATGATGATTTACTGATCGTCAATAAACCAAGTGGTTTACTTACGGTGCCGGGTAAGGACCCAAAACATGCCGATTGCCTTATTGCACGCGTTAACCGCGTATTTCCTAACGCTAAAATTGTTCATCGCTTAGATATGGCAACCTCAGGGATTATTTGTTTAGCGATGCATAAAGAAGCACATCGCAATCTAAGTATTCAGTTTCAAGATAGAAAAACCGCCAAACGCTATGTTGCGCGTGTATTTGGAAAGCTTGAACAGCAAACAGGTTCCGTCGATTTACCGCTTATTTGTGATTGGCCGAACCGCCCTAAACAAATGGTTGATCACGACAAAGGCAAGCCTTCATTAACACACTTTAAAGTACTTGAGCATGAAGCTCAGGCAACGCGCGTTGAGCTGACCCCAATTACAGGGCGCTCTCACCAACTACGTGTGCACATGCTGTCTTTAGGTCACCCAATTTTAGGGGATAGACTGTATGCCCACTCAGAAGCATTAGCGCTGGCTCCTCGTTTGCAACTTCATGCAGAAATGCTGAGTTTAACTCACCCTGCCAGTGATGAAAAAATGGTGTTTGAAGCTGCTCCAGAATTTTAAACTAAATATTTACGCCGACTTGCCGATACATACCTAGACCTTAATTAAGTGATATCGGCATGACTTTATCCCCTTTACAGACGTTACTTTTCGCAGCCAGTTTTGCGCTAGTTAGCACAGTGAATGGGGCTGATTTTATTAAACCTTCGCCTTGGTCAAGCCTCGTTACAAACGATATTCAACGTTTTTTACCCAGCGATGAAGTGCGTACTTTACTGGCCGGTGACGATGAGTTCATTAGTTTATATCGTCAATCTATGGCGCCAACACAACGTGGCATCGTGTTAATTATTCCAGACTGGCAAGACGTGCCTACCAATAATGCGGGGATCAACTTTTTACGTAAGCAATTAAATGATATTGGCTATGCGACACTCGCTATGACTATGCCTGATATTGACTGGCACCCTGCCGATATGGCGGTGCCAGAGCCCACTGATAACTCTGAAACTGAGTCAACAACGCAAAATAATCAGCAAGCTGACTCAGCTCCACCAGCCCAAACACAACAAGCGCCTCACTTTGTCTCAGCGAAGCCAAACATAAGTGAAGCGATACTTGATGATTACAAACTAAAGTTAATTGCTAGATTCAATGCTTTGTATAACAGCGCGATGGATGAAGGTGGCAACATTATAGTACTGGCACAGGGTGCCAGTGCTGGGCTACTTATTGAGCACTATGCAAGCTTTCCCAATAACGAGTTGAATGCCTTTATTAGTTTAGGAAGCTACCTTCCAAACAGTATTCGAAACCAGCATCTCAATGCCACGTTGTCGACCATTAGCCCACCACTATTAGATATTTTCTACAGTGAAGGTAACCCAGACACACTTCAAAGCGTCAACGATAGAAAACGCTGGGTTAGGCGCAACGCTAAATATGATTATCGACAACGAGAATTGTTCGGAACCCCCACAGAACCTGAGCAACACGAGCGGTTGCTCAAAGAAGTCGACGGCTTTTTACGCCGCCTTCTTTAAATATTCATAAGCGGCTTGAATATCTTGGCTTTTCTTCACCGCGACTTCCATCATGTGCTTAGGTAGCCCTTGCGATACCAGCTTATCAGGGTGATGCTGTGCCATGAGCTTACGATAAGCTACTTTAATATCACGCGCAGACGCATCCTTACTTAAGCCAAGTAACGCAAGTGCCTGAGCACGGTTCATGCTATTGTTTGGCGGGACTCGATGACCCTGTTGCTCATTATGAGTACTGTGTTGTTGGTTTTGTTGCTCATAAAAGCGCTGTTGCTGCTGACGAAATGCAAATTCAGCTTGGTAACGTTTTAGTAAGAATGAAAATTGTGTGCGCGAAATTCCTAACTGTTTACTCACCTCGTGCAATAATTGTTTTTCTTGTTCTGCAAGATGACCATCAGAGAATGCCATTTGAATTTGAATTTCTAGAAACAATTGCAGCAAGTCATGACGACGGGCAAAACGTTCTTTAAAATCATGAACCGTTTCTTTTAGTGAAAAATCGGCTTCTTTACCGCTTCGAAATGCATCTTGTGCTTCACGGCGCTCATCACCCGACAAGCCCATTTCATTCATAAAGACACTCGCAGCTTTAATGTGCGTTTCACTGACTCGACCATTTGATTTGGCAATATGACCCATAACCGCAAAGCAGCTTGAAAAAAACAGCGCTTGACGTTCATTAATATCATCACCTTTAAACAGGCCGGAGAAACCGCCCGCTTTATCAAAGTCTTGTTTTAAGCTGCGATCAAACATGTGACCAAGGTACAACCCCAGCAAAGCGCCAACAAACCGGCCAAACATAAAGCCAAAACAGAATCCCAGTACTTTTCCCCACATAATGATAAACCCTCGTTGTTATTTTACAGCTAAGCGCTGGTTTAGTTCGTCGAGTCTGGCTGGTGTGCCTATGTCGTCCCACTGACCAAGGTACAGCTCAGTGGATACTTGATACTCTGCCAGCTTCTCACGCAGGATAGGCCCTAGTGCAAGCACACCCGGTGTTAGGCCTTTAAAAAAGTCAGCATGAAAACGGCTAATACCTGAAAACGTGTACTTTTGACTATCGGGACCTAAATGGCGTAACGCAAAATCACCGTCAGGATTGTGGGCTGGGTTTTCAACCAAAACAAGGTGCGCTTCGCCGGGTTCTAAATGCAGTTGTGTGAGTGACGTCATATCGTAATCAGTAAATACATCCCCGTTAATCACCACAAAGTGCTCGCCAAGCAAGGGCAAAGCGTGAAGTATGCCACCGGCTGTTTCAAGCCCACCTTCGCACTCTTGGCTGTACTGTATGGTGACGCCAAACGCTTCGCCATTGCCAAAGTACTGCTTTATTTTATCTCCTTGCCATGCAAGGTTTATGACAATATCAACAATGCCTGCTTGGCGTAAGTTAATAATGTGGTGTGCTAATAATGGTTTACCTGCCACTTTTAACATCGGTTTAGGCAGCGTACTAGTCAACGGCATCATGCGTTTTCCACGGCCTGCCGCTAAAATCATTGCTTTCATTTAATCTCTTTGTCTAACCGCTTTTTAGTCTGCACAATGATAGTGTGTTCAATCCACTCACTGAGTGCACTTAACTCTGGGTAATCTTTACTTACATTACTAATATACTGAAGCGTTGGCAGCACATTATTTAAATAGCCAGATTTTCCATCGCGTAATTTTAAACGACAAAAAATACCGGCCGCTTTCAAGTGACGCTGTATTCCTGTTAAATCAAACCACCGTTTGAACACCTCAAACGTAATTCCGTGAATTAACTGCTGCTTGGTAAATTCGTCATAGGCAAAATGCAGTAAATAGTCGAGTTCATGTTCAGGAAGTTGAAAGTAGCAATCTCGAAGTAACGACACTAAGTCATAACACACTGGCCCTTGCACTGCATCTTGGTAGTCAATAATCGCCCACTGCTGTCCTGTACGCATAATATTTCTACTATGAAAATCACGGTGTACGGTCACTATAGGTTGCGCCAGCGCATTATTGACCAGCAGTTGACAGGCATCTTGCCACATCTGTGTTTGCTCATCCGACAACGAACAATCAATAAACGCATCGGCAAGCCATTCGCTAAAAATGCTCAATTCAAATTGCAAAAAGTCATCATCAAACACTTTCATATATTGAGCAGGCGGTGTTTGCGCCCATTGTGCACTGAGCTTTATGAGATGCTTATAATGTAGCGTGCGGTCTTCATCGCCAAGTAAGTCAGCTAAATGTGTATTGCCTAAATCACTCAGTAAAAAGAAGCCTTGCTTTTCATCAGCCTGAAGAATTTTTGGTAATTTAAAACCATGTTTAGAGAACACTTTGTTTAGTTCAATATAGGGCGTGTTATCTAATTTATCAGGATCAGAATCCATCACAATGAAGCTTTGTTCTGCGGTATTAATACGAAAATACCGACGAAAACTCGCATCGCCAGTGATGGCTGCTAATTGATATTCATCCTCCTTAAAATGAGGATTTAAAAACTGCTGTAAACTTTTATAACGATTCATTTAGTAAGATATCTATTTTTCACTAAGTCAATTACTGTATTTGCCATTGTTTTCCTTTATTATGTCTAGCTTATATCCAACCAAAGAGCATTAAGGTCATTAAATGAGCAAAACCTGGGGCATAATGATGCTAAGCGTACTTAGCGCACCATCGTTCGCCGAAACTGAACTGGCACACAACTTTTGTGGCACTTCAATGCAAACCAGAGCTTGGCAACCGCTCCCTGGCCTTGAACTTAATATGATCGATATCAAATCCGATGATATTGAACTATTGGGTACCCAAAGCGCAGAATTTACCGGTAATGTAGATATTAACACCCTAACGATGAATTTGTCCGCACAAAGTGCACTGATTGACAAACAACGTGGTCTACTTAATGCAACCGGCCCTATCGTTTATCGCGATAAAGTTAGCCAAATTAATAGCTCTGGGCTCAACGCAGATTTAAATAACTCTGAATTAAGCCTACTTGGCGCTGACTATAAGCTCACCGACCAACTCGGTCATGGTGGCGCAGAAAAACTGACAGTCAATGAGTCTGGCCTAAACCTTATGAACGCAAGCTTTACTACCTGTCCGGGCGAAACACCGGTATGGGCAATTGAAGCAGATGAAATTGATTTATCGAGTGAAGATGGCTGGGGTGAAACTCACAATACCGTATTACGCGTATTCGATACGCCCGTGTTGTATATCCCTTATTTCACTTTTCCATTAGATGACCGCCGTAAGTCAGGGTTATTAACACCTAATTTCTCAAGCTCTGGTCGCTACGGTCTTGAAACTATCACGCCGTATTATTGGAATATAGCGCCAAATTACGACGCAACAATTACGCCACGCTATATGTCTAAGCGTGGCTTACAAATGATTGGTGAGTTTCGTTATTTAACAGAACAAAATAACGGTTTAATCGCTGTAGAGTACCTTGATAAAGACGACGAAGAGCCAAGTGTTGACTCGCGCTATTTATTTCACTGGCAACAGCAAAGTTATTTTGGTGAGAACTGGCGCGGCAACATTGATATTACCAATGTGAGCGATGATAACTACTTAACCGATTTAAACTCGAATTATGCCACTCGCACAGATACCCAGTTATATCGTACAGGCTCACTAACGCATTTAGGTGATACGTGGCGTACCGACATCAAACTTCAAAGCTTTGAAGTGCTCGGTGATCACCGTGAATCTTATGCAGCATTACCACAAATTAGTTTTTCACAAACTAACCCATACGACTTTTATGGTGTCGATTTAACACTCGACGGTGAACTTAGCTACTTTACCAATAACAATGCAGTGATTGATGAAGCAAGCCGCCTTCACATTGAACCAAAAGCCAGTTTGGGGTATCAAGAGTATGCGTGGTCTTTTTTATCTGAAGTAAGCCTATTACACACCACTTATAATCAACACGGTGATCTAACGGGCACTGACTTTGAAGAAAAAGTCACACGTACACTGCCAAAAGTACGTTTATACAGCCAACTAAACTTTGAACGTGAAACCGCTTTTTTCTTCAAAGAAGGCATTCAAACGTTAGAACCTCAAATTCAGTATTTGTATACACCCAATAAAGACCAGTCGAATATTGGCCTTTACGATACCACCAAGTTACAAGATGACTTTTTTGGTTTGTTTAGAGATCGTCGCTTTTCGAGCATCGACCGCATAGCAACCGCAAATCAATTTACTTTAGGTGCAACAACGCGCTTATTTAGCAGCGACAATGAAGAAGTGTTTAATTTCAGTGCTGGGCAAATCTTTTATTTAAGCGATGATGCCAAACCGACTTCGCAAGGGATTCAGTCTGATACAAACTACAATGCCTTGTTTGCCGCGCAAACCATGTTACATTGGCACCGTCGCTGGTATTTATCTGGGGGGATTCAATATGACACCGATGGTAAAGAAATAATCCAGTCAAATATCACTTTAGATTATAAAGGTGACGATAAACAGCTCGTACAATTGAACCATCGCTATGCAAATGATGTCTCAGGCAATACAATCGAGCAAGTTGGTCTATTTACCAGCATTCCGCTAACACATGATTGGCAGTTTGTTGGCAGCTATCACCGCGATTTAGAAAGTGGTCGTAGCATTGAGGTTTTCAGCGGCCTGCAGTATGAATCGTGCTGCTGGGCGTTTCAAATCACTGGCCGTCGTCAAATCGAAACCGATTTGAATCAAGCGATTGGCCAAGAGCAAGCCACTTTTGATACCAGTATTGGCTTCAATATCGTGTTAAAAGGACTTGGTAGTAAAAGCCGTTATGATGCACAAAAATTATTACAACAAGGTATTTTTGGCTATCGTAGACCGTATTTTCTTAATAACTAGTACCGCAGTACTATTAGCAAGAGTATTAGAAAAAGTATGAATTTAAAAAAATTATTTGCATCAGCATTATTAACAGTTGGCTTATGCCAAAGCGTTTTCGCAAAACCTGTCGAAATAGACAAAGTCGTCGGCATCGTTAACCAAGGTGTTATCTTACAAAGCGAAGTCGACACAATTATTAATCGCGTAAAAGCACAAGCAGCCGAGCAAGGCCAAGAGCTCCCATCGGATGATACGTTGCGCATTCAAGCGATTGAACGACTTGTAAGCCAAACTCTTATGATGCAACTTGCAGAGCGTATGGGCCTTGAGATTTCGGATTCACAGCTTGACCAAACGCTAGAAAACATGGCGCGCGAGCAAGGTGGCACGATTGCTGATTTGCGTCGCACGATTGAAGCGGCTGGTGAAAGTTTTCCCGCTTACCGCGAAGAAATACGTAAAGAGATCACCACCCAGCAAGTTACACGTGCTAACGTCGATCGCCGTATTTACATCAGCCCACAAGAAATTGATAACCTTTTAAAAATAATGGAAACACAAGGTAAAAATGCCGAAGAGTACAATATCGGCCACATCTTGATTGATATTCCAAGTGATGCAACACCCGATGAAATTGCCAGCGCTAAAACACGTGCTGACAAAGTCATTGAATTTTTAAAAGAAGGTAGAGAGTTCAAGCGCATTGCAATTTCATCATCAAGTGGCTCAAAAGCGCTTGAAGGTGGTCAGTTAGGCTGGATGGGTATTAATGAAATGCCTTCACTCTTTGCAGAGGCTGTAAAAGGTCAGAAAAAAGACGATATCGTTGGTCCACTTCGCTCAGGCGCAGGTTTCCACATTATTAAAGTACAAGATGTACGTGGTCGCCAAGTGGTTGAAACCACAGAAGTTCGCTCTCGTCACATCCTTATTAAACCGTCTATCATTTTAAGCGAAGAAAAAGCGCGCGAGATGCTTAAAGGCTTTGCGAAAGACTTGCGTGAAGGTAACGCCGACTTTGCTGAACTTGCAAAAGAGTACTCTGAAGATCCAGGTTCTGCGCTAAAAGGCGGCGAATACGATTGGACAGACCCAAGCACCTATGTGCCTGAGTTCAAAAACACCTTGTTGTCACTTGATAAAAACGAGATCAGTGAGCCATTCAGAACGCAATTTGGCTGGCATATTGTGCAGTTGCTTGATAAACGTGTCGCAGATAAGACTGAACTTGCTAAACGTAACCGTGCGCATCAACTGCTGTTTAATCGTAAGTTTAAAGAAGAAAGCTTCAACTGGCAGCAAGAAATGCGTGAGCAAGCTCATGTTGATATCTTCCCTGTAGAATAATCATTATGACAATAAGAGTAGCAATCACCCCAGGTGAACCCGCAGGTATAGGCCCTGATTTATTAATTAAGTTAGCGCAACACGCGTGGGATGCCCAACTTGTCGTAATTGCTGATGGTGCGTTATTAAAACAACGCGCCAAACAGCTTGGTTTAAACATCGACCTGATCAAATTTGATGAAGACCAAGCTCCAGCAATTGCACCGGCAGGCAGTGTCTATTTGCATCAGGTTGACCTAGCTGAAGAAGTTGAAGTGGGTGTCTTAAATGATGCAAACGGTCAATATGTCTTAGATACGCTTCGTATCGCCAGTGAAAAAAATATGGATGGCACCTTTGCGGCAGTAGTCACAGGCCCTGTGCACAAAGGCATTATCAACAAAGCGGGTATTTCGTTTAGCGGTCATACCGAGTACTTTGCGCAGCAATCTAATACAGCAGATGTAGTGATGCTGCTTGCAACCGAGGGATTACGTGTTGCCCTTGTCACTACACATATTCCATTAGCTTATGTGTCACGTGCTATCACCGTTGAGCGCCTAAGCAAAGTGGCAACGATTTTAAACCACGATCTACAGACTAAATTTGGTATCGAAAAACCACGTATTTTAGTGTGTGGTTTAAACCCACATGCTGGTGAAGATGGTCATTTAGGCCGCGAAGAAATAGATACGATAGCCCCCACCCTCGAATTATTAAATAATCAGGGTATGAATTTAATTGGTCCGCTGCCCGCTGATACATTATTTCAAGATAAATACCTGTCACAGGCTGACGCCGTGCTTGCTATGTATCACGATCAGGGATTACCTGTGCTAAAATACAAAGGTTTCGGCAACTCGGTGAACATCACCCTTGGCTTGCCATTTATTCGCACATCAGTGGATCACGGTACGGCGCTTGATTTAGCCGGCACAGGGACCGCCGATGTGGGTAGTTTTGAATTAGCGATCCGCGAAGCAATTAAGCTCGCCCATGAAAAAGCACAAAATTAATGACTGATAAAGTACATTTAGGACACCGCGCCAGAAAGCGTTTTGGCCAAAACTTTTTAAATGATGACATGATCATCGATAAAATTGTGACGGCTATCGATCCTAAACCCGAAGACAATTTAGTAGAAATCGGCCCAGGTCTTGGTGCTATCACCGAACCCGTTGCAGACTTAAGTGGCCATCTAACTGTTGTTGAGCTAGATAAAGACTTAGCAGAGCGTTTAGTAAGCCATCCTTTTTTAGGGCCAAAACTAACAGTGCATCAAGGTGATGCAATGAAGTTTGATTTTAGCACCCTGATTAAAGAAGACGAAAAACTAAAGATTTTTGGTAACTTGCCATACAATGTTTCGACTCCTCTGCTGTTTCATTTATTTGAATTTGCTGACAACGTTGAGCATATGCACTTTATGCTTCAAAAAGAGGTTGTTAAGCGCATGGTAGCAAGCCCTGGTAGCAAAGCTTTTGGCCGCTTAACTGTCATGACACAGTATTACTGCCATGCAATGCCAGTGATTGATGTGCCCCCAGAGTGCTTTAAACCTGCACCTAAAGTTGATTCAGCGGTCATTCGTTTGATCCCTAAGAAGCCTGAGCAACGTACAGCTAAATGTACCAAGCTTTTAAACACTGTGTGCTTAGAAGCGTTTAACCAACGTCGTAAAACACTGCGCAACAGTTTATCAAACCTTCTGACTGCTGAAGAGCTTACAGGCATTGGTATTGATATTACACTTCGTGCAGAAAGTCTGTCTTTACAACAATTTATTGATATAGCTAATTGGATTTATGACAACAAGCAGTAATTTAGGTTCGCCAATTAAGGTCTCTGTTGAGACCTTCTACGTTGAAGGTCAATCGGAGCCTGAACAAGATAAATACGTTTTTGCTTACTCTATCACGATTAAAAATCATAGTTTGTGCAGTGCTAAGCTATTAAGTCGCTACTGGTTAATTACCGATGCCAATGGCAAGGAAGTCGAAGTTCAAGGCGAAGGTGTCGTTGGTGAAACCCCCACTATTGCCCCAGGTGAAAGTTATAAATACACCAGCGGCGCAGTGCTCGACACCCCTGTAGGGACAATGCAAGGTTATTACACCATGCGTAACGAATTCGGCACTGAATTTGAAGCCCCGATTGACGTGTTTCGTCTAGCACGCCCTAACATACTGCATTAAGTATCGATGGCTGACTACGCGATAGGGGATTTGCAAGGGTGCTACAGTGAATTTGACGCACTACTCAAGCGCGTTAATTTTAATCCTAGCAAAGACCACCTATACCTAGTTGGTGATATAGTTGCTCGAGGCCCAGATTCCCTTGGGTGCCTTGAGCGACTCTATGCAATGCAAGGCAGTGTCAGCATTACGCTTGGCAATCATGACCTGCACATGATCGCGTGTTATCATTTAAATAAACCACACAACCCAAAAGATAAGCTCAGTGCTGTTTTTAGCAGCTCTAAACTCACTGACTATATTCAATTTTTACAGCAACAACCACTTGCTCTATGGCTTGAAAAGTATGACATGTTCATAAGTCATGCCGGTTTAAACCCCAATTGGTCGATTAAGAAAGCATTGAAACGCGCTCGCTTTGCAAAGAATTGCTATCAAGGTGCTGATGCTCGACATTTTTTTAGCCATATGTACGATACTCATCCGCCTAAATGGCAGTCAACACTCAGTAATGAAGCTAAGTTTCGCTACATTGTAAATTACTTCACACGCATGCGTTTTGTAGACAAAGAGGCCCATTTAGACCTCACAAACAAAACCAGTACCAGTGCAAATAGCTCAACAATACCGTGGTTTGAACACCCGAATATAACGCAATTAACGCAGCAGATTGTTTTTGGTCACTGGGCGGCAATTGAAGGAAAAACCCAACGAGCAAATATACATGGCCTTGATACAGGCTGTGTGTGGGGAGGAGAAATGACTCTCATGGAACTCAGTAAAAAAGAGCGTTTTGTCGAAAGTTCTCACTCTTTTATCTAAATTAACTGAAAAATAACTGAACATCTGTTAGATTTATATCAATTAAAGTAAATTTAAATAAAAGCCAATTTAATTTAAATACTTAACTTATCAGCAACCCTGCCGATAAATACTGATTAGTACTATTAGTGGAATTACATATGAACTTGACCGTTAGACAGCGTATTTGGGGCGGCTTTATTGTCATTACCCTACTCTTGCTATTTATTGGTGGTAACTCATTGATCAGAATTACCAATATTGATCAATCTACACAGCGAGTTAATCAGCTGTCACTCCCTGCTCTCGATAAAAGCTATGAGCTACAGGTCGAATTCATCTTAATGAGTAAATCCGCACAAGCGAGCTTTTACACAGCATCACAAGATGAGCTAGCAGCGACACGTAGCAGCTTTAATGAACAGAAAAAACGTTATGATAATTCTTATCAAGATTTACAAAACGTGGTTAGTGATGACCCAAAACTAAAACAAAGTAGTCAACAAGTAGAACAAACCTATAAACGTTTTGCTAAATCGGTTGATAACCTGTTTAAAGATAAAAAAACGCAGCTTGAACTTAACAAAACTCTCAGTACTCAACTTGAAAGTATTGAGCTTAGCGCTGAAGATGCAAACTCTGTGGTACTCGATATTATTGATATTGATGGCTTAGAAGAGAATCACTCACGTGCTTATCAAGCGGCAAATAACTTAGAAAATCATTTTCAATCATTAGTGACTAACAGCACTGATATGCTCACAGTGAAAACACTGAATACGCTAGAAATCATTAAAAAAGAGCAAATATATTACCTTGAAGAAATTGAGCGCAGCTTAAGCTTAATTCGCCCCGCTGTTATTGAGTCGAATGCAAGCCTATACAATGATTTAAACGGCTACTTTGAAACACTTGCCAACAATGTAAAAGGTTCAAATAGTTTATCGGCCAACAAAAAACGTTTAATTGATGCCATTGCTCAAACTGAAGCGGAGCTTGCTAATGCCGAAAACTCGACAACAGAAGCATTAACACAACTGCGTGAACTCGTTGATCATGCCACAGTGCTTGCCTTTGATTTACAGCAAGACGTCAGTGGTAACGTAACAACGGCTACGCTTTGGACTTGGGTCGCTATGATTATTGCAACGCTCATTGCAATCGTTGTTGCAGCCATGACTGTAAACCGTATCACTAAGCCACTTTCTGAAGTAAACCGTATTCTAGATATCGTTGCCAGTGGTGATATGACACAACGTTTAGATGACACTGCAAAAGATGAATTTGGTGAGCTTTCACGTAGCTGTAATACATTAATAGAAAGCTTACGTACGCTAATCCAAGGTATTATTTCTCGTTCTACGCAACTTGCCGCTGCGTCTGAGGAAACATCGGCGATTACCGAAGAGTCAAGCCAAGCCATTCGTAACCAGCAAGCACAAGTAGAACAAGCAGCAACGGCGACGACAGAAATGAGCAGTACCTCTCAAGCGGTTAGCAGCAGTGCTCAACAAGCGCTGAGTGAAATTAAAAACGCAGATAAAGAAGCCGAGCGTGTTAAAGGTATCTCATCGCAAAACAAAGCGACGATTGAACAGCTTGCTCGTGAAGTCGATGACGCGTCTCAAGTCATTAATAAGCTGCATAAAGACAGTGCATCAATTGGCGGTATCTTAGATGTGATACGTGGCATTGCAGAGCAAACAAACCTTCTTGCACTTAATGCCGCTATTGAGGCAGCACGCGCAGGTGAACAAGGCCGTGGCTTTGCTGTTGTAGCAGACGAAGTACGCTCTCTTGCGAGCAAAACTCAAGAGTCTACACAGGAAATCCAAGCCATGATTGAATCACTGCAAATTGGTGCTGAAGCCGCTGTTGCCGCAATGTCTAAAGGTAAGCAACAAGCTGAATCATGTGTTGAGCAATCAGACCAAGCCAACACTGCACTTGACTCAATCACCGCAGCCGTTGCCCAAGCACATAACGTAAGTGAAGAAATATCGACAGCTGCGCACGAACAACAACAAGTCTCGCAAGAGATCAGCGAGCGCTTAGAGTCAATCGTTGCTATTGCAGAGCAAACAGCTGAAGGGGCTAACCAGACGAACATCTCAAGCTCAGAAGTCGCTAAATTAGCTGAAGAATTACGACTGTCGGTAGATGCCTTTAAAGTTTAAATAGCCTTCGCTATACCTAAATAGAAAAACCGTGTTTAGCATTGCAAACACGGTTTTTTTATTCCCCCTTCAGCTCATTCAATGATCCCCATTCATAGCACTGCGCTTAATTAAGAGGTCTATTTTGAGGCAATAAAACCGTGTTGATAACAAGACAAAAATTTCGTTATTTAGTTGTGCTCGGCAATTGCTCCTGCATTACTCTCCCTCCGGCATCCATGCAGTCGTAAATCAGACATTTTTAACGCAGCTAGCGACTGGTGTAATCACTCAAAATGAGTAAGAATTATTGCAGATAGGTATTAGTATGATTTTGAATTGGTATTATTCACAGACATAAAAAAACCGCAACGAGTGCGGTTTTTATAAATCTGTTTGGCTTTACTATTAAAGACCTGCGCGCTCTTTAATAGCAGCAACAACTGGCGAGCCACCAAAGCCATTGGCTTCAGCCCATGCGATGTCTGCACCGTCTTCAAATGAAGAAGATGGTAAACGCTTAACAATATACTCACCCGTATCGTTTGCACCACTCACAATTGCATGACGAAGCATATTGTTGTCATTGCACTTAAAAGCGTCGATGATATTACGGATCTTTACGCGTGAACTTTTTAGTTTATCACGTAAACGATTCTTATCATCTGCAGCAATGTACTCACAAAGTGAAAGCGCCAACTGTTGATCGTCGGCTTTAACAGGTGCTGTGTACGCAACTGAAGCCGTAACAACTGCTGCGGCTAATAACATATTTGGTAACTTCATCATATTTTGCCCTTATGTAATACTTTTAGCTTACCAAGCTTGACTATTATTGTACCAATCAAACCATTTTATCGCAATATTGTTAAGGTTTTTTATACAAAGTAACAAAAGTATACGGGTGTGGATTGTTGTTATCTGGCAGTTTCTCTTCCTGCTCGACAACTGTCCAGTTAGCAACACTTTCGTAATCTGGGAACTGCGTATCTCCCTCTACATCAAGATCAATGAAGGTTAAATAAAGTCGCTCTGCGTGAGGAAGAAACTGCTGATAAATATTTCCTCCACCGATGATCATCACTTCATCTGCCTCTTTTACTAGGGCTAGCGCCGCATCTGGCGACGTTACGACCTCAATCCCTTCCGCTTTATAATCAGCATTACGGCTAATAATTATGTTTTGACGCCCTGGTAATGGTCGACCTATAGACTCAAAGGTTTTACGTCCCATAATCACAGGTTTAGCCATAGTAACCTGTTTAAAGTGCTGTAAGTCGGCAGGCAAATGCCAAGGCATTTGATTGTCTTGACCAATAATACGATTATTTGCCATTGCAGCAATCATTGAAATTTTCACACTACACCTTTAATACTTTTTTCTTATTAATAAAAAAGGAGCGCGAGGCTCCTTTTCCGTTTTAAACTTTAACGTTGGTAGATAACTTCAACATCGTAGTCATCATCGTCCCAATCATCCCAATCGTCGTCGTCATCTTTCGACGTTGCTTTTTGATGGTATGTATCCCATTTAAATTCAACTTCTTCTTTCTCTTCTTCAGCGAATTTTTCTTTCGGCATACTATCAAGCAACGCCATGATATCGTGACAAAGTGCTTGGGTATTTTGCTTGTTTGCGGCAGAAATTCGGTAAACATTAGTTTCTTCACCCAGCTCTTCAGCTATTTGTTGGCAAAGTGCTTCAGCTTCGTCTTCTGGCAGCAAATCTATTTTATTAAACACTAACCAACGCGGCTTATCAGCAAGTTTAGGGCTGTACTGATGAAGCTCATTAACAATCGCAAACGCATTGTCCACTGGGTTAGTGCCATCGACAGGCATAATATCGATGATATGTAACAGCACACGACAACGCTCTAAGTGTTTTAAGAAGCGAATACCAAGACCCGCTCCATCAGAGGCACCTTCGATTAATCCTGGAATATCGGCTATGACAAATGACTTATTAGCATCAGGACGCACAACCCCTAAATTAGGAATAAGCGTTGTAAATGGATAATCAGCAACTTTAGGTTTAGCCGCAGATACGCTGCGAATAAATGTTGATTTGCCCGCATTAGGTAACCCCAGTAAGCCTACATCAGCAAGTAACATCAGTTCTAAACGTAAATTTCTTACTTCGCCAGGCGTACCTAATGTTTTTTGGCGCGGAGCACGGTTCGTACTTGATTTAAAGCGTGCATTCCCCAAGCCATGGAAGCCCCCTTTTGCAACAACCAGTTTCTGGCCATGCATCGTTAAATCACCTAATGACTCTTCAGTGTCAACATCTGTAATCCGGGTTCCAACAGGCACTTTAAGGACTAAATCATTGCCCTTCTTACCGGTCATATTGCGACCGTGACCATTGGTGCCACGCTCTGCTTTATGAAAACGCTCAAACTGATAATCAATTAAGGTATTTAAGTTTTCATCGGCCTGTAGATAGACACTGCCACCATCGCCGCCATCGCCGCCATCAGGACCGCCATCCGGCACATATTTTTCACGTCGGAAAGATACGACACCGCTGCCGCCATCACCCGCGTCACAACGAATTTCCACTTCATCTACAAACTTCATGATTACTCACTTTAAGATTGGCTTGTTAATAACTGTATTATACACCTAATTATATAGCTAAGCATCTTCGTACAGTGCCGAAGATGCTTAGCTATATAATCGAGTGCCTTAAAACAAAAAACCCCGCAAAGGCGGGGTTTTTCAAATATCGAGATGATTACTCAGCTACGATATTTACGTATTTACGGTTTAAAGGACCTTTCTGTTCGAATTGAACTTTACCATCTGCTTTTGCGAAGATAGTGTGGTCTTTACCGATACCTACGTTTGCACCAGCGTGGAACTTAGTACCACGTTGACGAACAATGATGCTACCCGCTAGAACTGATTCGCCACCAAAACGCTTAACACCTAGGCGTTTGCTTTCTGAATCGCGACCGTTACGAGTACTACCAGCTGCTTTTTTATGTGCCATTTCTAAGTACCTCTAATTAAGCGCTAATGCCAGTGATTTTAACTTCAGTGAACCATTGACGATGGCCCATTTGCTTACGAGAATGCTTACGACGTCTAAATTTAACAATCTTCACTTTCTCACCGCGACCGTGTGAAACAACCTCAGCTGTCACTTTACCACCGTTTACGAACGGTACACCGATCTCGATTTTCTCACCATCAGCAACTAAAAGTACTGAATCAAATTCAACTGCTGCACCAGTTTCAACGTCTAATTTCTCAAGACGAATTGTTTGACCTTCAGTCACACGGTGCTGTTTACCACCACTTTGGAAAACCGCGTACATAATTAACTCCGTCTGTGCGCCCTCAAATCGACGCAACTAAAATATTCTTCAATAGGGCGCGAAGTTTACGCTAATGCGCAAAAACTAGCAAGCCTCTTTTTAGATAAAATGAATAAAAAATAGCTGCATTAAGGGCAATTCAATATTTTCCCTTATTTTATCCTAAAAACACCGCTTGCCAAGCGGTTTTTGCGATCTTGTGACAATTAAATGACCGAGGCAAATATAGCTAATAAATCAGTCTAGAATGTTCACTTATTAAACAAGCAGATAAAATTAAGTCGCTATAATTGAGCCGAAAACAGAAACTTTAACGTGTTTTTTTATTGAATCATCACAAAATATCGAGCAAGCGCAATTTTTGATGTACAATCAGCCTCGTATACCCATAAAAATTGGCTCGGAGATCAATGGATATAAAAGCTATCCAGGCGTTAATCGAAAATGAAATGGATGACGTCAATCAACTTATACATGCCCAAATGCGCTCAGATGTCGCGTTGGTTAATCAACTTGGTTTATACATAGTTAACAGTGGTGGCAAGCGTGTTCGCCCCATGTTGGCTATTTTAGCAGCTAAAGCTTTAGGCTATGAGGGTAAAGATCACATTACCCTAGCAACCATCATTGAGTTTATTCACACAGCAACTTTGCTGCATGATGACGTGGTTGATGAGTCTAATTTGCGTCGAGGTACACCTACCGCAAACGCAGAGTTTGGCAATGCAGCCAGTGTGCTCGTGGGTGATTTTATTTACACTCGCTCATTCCAGCTTATGGTTGGGCTTGGCAAAATGCCGATCATGCAAATTTTAGCTGATGCGACCAATGTCATTGCTGAAGGTGAAGTGTTGCAGCTTATGAACTGTAATGACCCTAACACCACCGAACAAAGCTATATGCAGGTTATTTACAGCAAAACCGCCAAGCTTTTCGAAGCCGCAACGGGTCTTGCCGCTATCATTACCGAGCAAGACGAAAAAGTCCTCGACGCATTAAACCTATACGGCATGCATTTAGGGACTGCTTTTCAACTAGTAGATGATGTACTTGATTACAATGCTGATGCACAGCAACTTGGCAAAAACATTGGTGATGACTTAGCTGAAGGTAAACCTACTTTACCGCTTATTTACGCGATACAAAAAGGCACACCAGCGCAAGTAAAACTAGTTCGTGAAGCCATTGAACTAGGCAATGGTATGGATCACTTAGACAGCATTCTAGCGACGCTCGCTGATACCAAAGCCCTTGAGTTTACAATGCAAAAAGCAGAGCAAGAAGCTGATAAAGCCATTGCATGCATTGCTTTTTTACCCGACACGCCATACAAACAAGCGTTAGAAAGCTTAGCGCGGATTGCGGTCGCCCGCGATCACTAAGCGATACTTTATTCGAGCCATTAAAAAAGCCTGCAATTGCAGGCTTTTTTGTTTTAAGCGCTTCAACATGCATGTGAAGCGTTTAGCATCAATCGGGATTAACCGTTGATAAAATCAACACCTTCTTGGATGTCTTTGTTAAGTGTCGCTAGCATGTCGTTCTTAGCTTGCTCTTCGAATGCACTTAACTCACCGTAAGAAAGAATTTCTTCAACACCGTTCTTACCTAAACGTACTGGGTGTGCGAAGTAAGCAGCATCACCATTTTCAACAGCAACGTATGCGTAATCTACCACGTCTTCACCTTGTAAGCCTTTCACTAAAGACATACAAAAACGAGCCGCTGCGGCACCCATTGAAAGTGTTGCTGAACCGCCACCAGCTTTAGCATTAACAACTTCAGTACCTGCATTTTGGATACGTGGAGTAAGTGCTGCAACTTCTTCATCAGTGAAAGTAACGCCTTCAACTTGTGAAAGAAGTGGCAGAATGGTTGTACCAGAGTGACCACCAATAACAGGGACTTTAACGTCAGTTGCGCTTAAGCCTTTAAGTTCAGCTACAAACGCTTCAGAACGGATCACGTCAAGAGTCGTAATACCGAATACACGGTTAGCATCGTAAGTACCCGCTTTTTTGAATACTTCAGCAACGATTGGCACTGTGCCATTTACTGGGTTAGTGATGATACCTACTAACGCTTTAGGGCAGTTTTTAACGATGCCTTCAGCTAATGTTTTGATGATACCTGCGTTTACGTTGAAAAGGTCCGCACGGTCCATGCCCGGCTTACGTGGCATACCCGCTGGAATAAGAACGATATCACAACCTACTAATGCAGCGTCCAAGCTGTCTGCACCAAAGCCTTCAACTTTAACGTCAGTTGGGATGTGAGAAAGATCAACCGCTACACCAGGAACAACAGGGGCAACATCGTATAACGATAATTCAGAACCTGCAGGTAAACTTGTTTTTAATAATAAAGACAATGCTTGGCCGATACCGCCAGCTGCGCCTAAAACAGCAACTTTCATTGGAATTCTCCGTAATTTGAGGTAGGAAATATTTGTGGCCCTAAAGATAATGAAATTAGCGACTAAAAACAAATTTATCCTGCTTATTTCGCGTATAATTTCGACCATAGTTGTAAACTTAGCTGTAACGTGACGGTATTTGGACGACAAATGCAAACAAATACTGCATAACTATGCAGAATTGTGTAGAATTACTTCATATTTGATGAATAAAAGAAACGACAACATGCAACCACAAGACAAACAAGAAGCACTGATCAAAGCGTTTAAATCGTTATTAAAAGAAGAAAACTTTGGCTCACAAGGTGAGATTGTCGAAGCATTAAAAGACCAAGGCTTTGATAATATTAGCCAAAGTAAAGTATCACGCATGTTGAGTAAATTTGGCGCTGTACGCACACGCAATGCAAAACAAGAAATGGTGTATTGTTTACCTGCCGAAATGGGTGTGCCAACCGCAAAGAGCCCTCTTCGTCAGCTTGTTATCGACATCATGCACAACGAAATGATGATTATTATTCGTACCAGCCCAGGGGCTGCACAGCTGATTGCCCGATTACTTGATTCATTAGGTAAGGCAGACGGTGTACTGGGTACAATTGCAGGCGACGACACTATTTTTATCGCCCCTGCAAAAATTTCTGAAATCGATGTCACGCTAGACCGCGTTAGAACATTATTCGATACAGTTTAACGTTAAAGCTGCTTCAAAAAGTTTACTGACGGGGCGAAAAATGCAGACCCCATGTCGGCTTGTGTAAAATCGAGCCAATGGTCATAACATTCGCCCTGCCCTAATCGGCTTTTGAGTACCTGTTCAAACGCATCACCTTGCGCTGCACACGACACCATTAAAATGCCCTGTTTATGAACGTCACCAAACGGCATGCTTTGATTGAGTATGAGAGGCTGACCCTTTTCATCTTTTAATTCACTTCGTACTGCATGACTCGTTTCAACAGCTGGCATTATTAACGTGTTATCAAGACGTGTACGCCCCATGATTTGCTCTTGCTCAGATAACGACAAATGTTGCCACACGCTTAGGTCATGCACAAAACGCTGCACATGAATATAACTTCCCTGATCTTCAAAATGACCCGGCTTATCAATCAGTGCGGTGCTTCGCTTTTGTCGCCCATGCGGAGTGTCTCCCGCATAAATAAAGCCATTAAAATCGCGGCCATCTAAAAAGCGAAAGTTACGAACTTGTTCCACCAACTCAACATCAGGTGTAAATAATTTAATGATTTGTAGAGCAAAAAGGTGATTTACATCTTCACGATCAGAGCGAATTTGCACAAACAAATCGAATGGCTGCGCACTCATGACGTGCTCACTGTGCGTCACATTTGGAAAGCTTTGTAATTGGCTTGGAATAAACTCTGGCAGTATATGTGGCCAGTACTGCGCACCAAGCGCAACCACACATGACAACATGGCTTCAGAGAATTGGTCTGCAAACTCGTCTTGAATGACGCTTACGCGTTTAAGTTTTTTGCGTAATGACTCATCGTGACCATCATAAACATTAAAAAACAGGTGCAAACCGTGTAAGTTTGCTTCAGCACAAATCCCAGATTGCGCTTGCGCCATAATGAATCCTTAGCTACTCGTTATCAAACATACAGACAAGGAATTCAGGATTATAACGTTCTGTTTAATCTTCGAAAAAATTGACCGTATGTGGCATTATTTTTATTTTTACTGGTTGCTCGACCGCTAGTACACGATCATTTTCGGCAGCAACTTCTAGCTCCTGCCCAGCAATACGTACCTTATACACATAACGCGTACCGATAAAACGTCTGTTTAGTATGGCTTGACTACTTACATCGCCGTGCTCTGCCTCACATAACTTAATATGATGAGGTCGTACATACACCACACCGTGTTGACCTTGATGCTTGCTTTCGGTTAGCGAATGTATGACACCATACGTCGTTTCATATTCAGTTGGCGTTAAGACTTTTGCCGTTAAGTATATGCCCGTACCAAGAAACTCTGCAACCTCCTTTGAGTTAGGTTGGCTAAATAACTGCTCGGGAGTGCCTTGTTGCGCTATTTTTCCACCGTGCATCACCGCAAGCGTATCAGCAAAGGCAAACGCTTCTTCTTTTGAGTGCGTCACAAAAACAGCGGAAACTTGTTGGTCTTTTATAATCCGACGAATATCAGCAATTAATTCAAAACGCACTTGGGTATCAATGTTCGAAAATGGCTCATCAAGTAGTAATAAACTGGGTTTATATGCCAAAGCTCTCGCTATTGCGACACGTTGTTGCTGCCCACCGGAGAGTTGATGTGGGTATCGTTTTGCACAGCCATCTAGTTTAACCAACCTGAGCATTTCACTCACGCGCTCACGTTTTTGTGCTTTACTCATATTGCTCAAACCAAAGGCAATGTTATCGCTTACTGTTAGATGCGGAAACAAAGCGTAATCTTGAAACATCATGCCGATATTTCGTTTTTCTGGCGCAATAAAATGATGATTGTCATTGACCACTTGTGAGTCGATACTCATGTATCCTTGCGATGGCTGTAAAATACCTGCAATTGCTTTTAACGTGGTGGTTTTACCACACCCACTGGCGCCTAATAAACAGACTATTTCGTCTTGCTTCACATTTAGAGTAAGCTCACTCAATACCTTAGTGCCATTATATTGGTAGGCTAAGTCTTTAATTATCAAATGACTCATGAGTGATTGTGCTCCATCGAACGATTAACGAAATACAAAGGAATTAGTCCTACTAAAACAATAAACAAGGCCGAAATAGACGCTAACTCTAATTGTTCATCACTGACATACTGAAAAACATGCGTGGCCAAAGTTTCAAAGTTAAATGGACGCAAGAGCAATGCGGCGGGTAGCTCTTTCATACATTCAATAAATACTAATAATCCTGCGGTTAATATACCGCGTTTTAGCAAGGGTAAATGAACTTTATACAGGGTTGTAAAAGGCCCTTTGCCCATTGATTGACTCGCCATATCGAGTGAGGGGCTGATACGTAAGAAACTACTTTCAAGCGCTCCATGCGCAATTGCATAGAAACGCACTATATAAGCAAAAACCATCGCAAATAGAGTACCACTTAATACTAGGCCTAACGAAAAACCGTGCGGCTCTAACCATGCATTCAGTAAGTCATCAAGCTGCGTTAAAGGCAGTAAAACGGCGATAGCAAGCACCGTGCCTGGTAGTGCGTACCCTGTACTCGCTAGACGTCCAGGAATAAGGGGGTAACGGTCTTTACTTATGCGTTGATAAAACAGCACACATAAGCTCAGTATAATAGTCGCCAGGCTCACGACGACAGCAACCTTGAGGCTTTGCCATGCATAATTAAAAAATGCACCATTCCACGCATCTTCCGCATACACAATAGCGTACTTCACAAGCACTGCCACGGGTAATAAAAACGCCAGCAGCAAAGTAAGGCTACAGGCTATTGTTGCCCCCCAGGCTGCGCTGCCTTTTAAGCTGTATAACGTCGCACTATTAACACTTGATTGGCGCTCATATACGGCTTGGTTTCTTCGGCTGTAGCGCTCAAGCATCAGGGTTAAGAATAAAATGAGCAACATAATGCCAGAAATTTTTGCAGCCGCAGTGAGAGAGTAATACCCCAACCAGGTATCGTAAACGGCGGTCGTCAATGTACTCACAGCAAAATAATTCACTGTTGCAAAGTCAGCCATCGCCTCCATGCTAATTAAGGTAATACCCGCCACAATAGCGCCGCGGCCAAGTGGCAAGCTTACTCGTAAGAAGCTTTGCAAAGGGGACAACCCCATTAACTGGCTGGCTTGCACAAGTTTAAATGATTGCTCTCTCAGTGCTGTTTTGAAAATTAAATACAGGTAGGGATACAACACAAGGGCAATCATCACAATTGCTCCTGTTAAGGTACGAATATCGAAAAACCAATAGTCATCCGGCGATTGCCAACCAAACCAATCACGTAGCGCAATTTGTACGGGACCTGCATAATCGAGTAAGTCCGTGTAAACATAAGCAATTAAGTAGGTCGGCATGGCAAGTGGCAGCATGAGCGCCCACTCAAATTGCTTTCGCCCCGGAAACTCACAATACGCAGTCAACCACGCTAATGGCAGCGCGATGAGGCAACTTAAAAGCCCGACTCCAGCAATCAAGAATAGAGTATTGCGGGTGTAATCCCACAACACAGTATCAAACAAGTGCTGAAACACATCAGAGCCTCCTTGCAGAGACTCCACTAATAAAAAGCCAAGAGGTGTTACAAGCAATAACCCGATAAACCAAGCTATTAACTGCCAGCGAGACAACGAAAACTTCACATGCATACGAGGCTGTTATTCCTTCATTAATAACAGGGCGATATAAAACAAAAGCTGTTTAAGCAATGCCGCTTAAACAGCTTTTTCAAATTTTTAAGCTGGAATAACGCTTTGTGCGTTATAAATCAAACTTCACTTCATCAATTAGCTTAAGTGCCACAGGGCGATATTTGCTAATTTCATCAAGCGACAAAGTATCTTCTTTAAATTTGCCCCATGATGCCACCATATCAGATAAAGCAACCCCTTGTTTTACTGGGTACTCCATATTAACTGAGGCATACATATTTTGCGCTTTATTGTCGGTCATATACTCAATCAGTTTCAAGGCATTTTCAGGGTTTTTGGCATATTTCGTCATCACCACCCCCGATACATTAATATGTGAGCCTCGGTTTGTTTGATTAGGGAAGTTAATATGCACCGCTTCAGCCCATGACTTTTGCTGCTCATCCTGCAACATTTTACCAAAGTAATAACTATTACCTAAGGCAATATCACACAGCCCTTCTTTTACCGCTTTAACTTGTGCACGGTCGTTACCTTGTGGTTTACGAGCTAAATTTGATTTTACGCCTTCAAGCCATTCTTTTGTTTTTACTTCACCGTGATGCGCCACCATAGACGCTACTAGGCCTAAGTTATAAGGGTGCTTACCAGGGCGCGTACATAATTTGCCTTTGTATTTTGGATCGGCTAAGTCTTCATAACTCAGTGTGGGTAACGCGCCAACTCGCTCTTTTGCTGAGTAGACATTGCGCACTCGTTTAGTAAGTGCAATCCACTGCCCTTGTTCATCACGAAAAGTACTGGGGACATTTGCATTAACAATATCACTGTTAATTGATTGCGTTAAACCAAGCTCTTCTAACTGTACAAGCGCACTAAAATTTGACGTCAAAACGAGATCAGCCTTGCTATGCTTACCTTCGCGCTTTACGCGTTCAATCAGGCCCTTTTTAGCAAAAACAACATTGGTTTTTATGCCCGTTTGCTGAGTGAAATCATCTAAAATTGGTTGAATTAAAAAAGGTTGTCGGAATGAATATATATTAACGACATCCGCTGAAAGTGCAGGTGTGCTTAGTAAAGCCGTGAATAAGACTAACGCTGTTTTTTTCATTATTTAACACCTAAATAAAAACAATTCTCAAAATATTTTACCTACACTTAAGGCAAAGTGCACCTGTTAATAGTCATAAAACAATCATGCTAGCTGCCATTTAGGAAGTTACTTGTGAGAGATATCTTACCTACATGGCAGCTATTGAGTAAAAGCAGACAGCAAAAACCACATAAAAACCCATAACAAACTGAAAATAAACAATTTAATTAAAATGACAATAAAATGACCGCTATTTTAAGCACGATTTTGACCTACTCGCGCTTGGCAATTTCTCTATAATTAACTTATCAGCTAAGCATGAAGCTTTATGAGTAGATGGATAGGGAAGCATTACTCATATCAAACCTCGGATAAGGTTCATTAGGATAGTAAGGATATTAGGACAGGCTCAGGAAGAGTAACGCAAGGGAATGACAGCTTATGGACAGCATCAGGATGATGTGAAATGGAATAACAACAGGGTGTTGTTATACAGGAGTTCAAAAAGTGGAATAAAGGACAGGTCGTAAGGACAACGCAAGGGAATTGCTAATAAAGGGATAGCATCATGATGATGCGTAATGGAAAGGTAAAGTATTTACCAGCACGGATGTAAAGGAATGGACAGGATATAGACCCGGAGAGTCTTTATTACACAGAACAACTAAGTACAGTGTAATGGCATGGATTTGCAAAGTTTATGGAGTTGATTAGATTCAATTGCAGGATGCAGAAAATTAAGAAGATTCCGCAAGCGCGACTAGAGATAGTTCGCGCTTTTCTTTTGCATACTACCTACCCGCAATAATACTCAATCATTTTGAAGGATTAAAAGCTGACGTAAACAACGTTAAAAGTTTCTCATTTAATAAAACCTAATCACAAAACTGATACCTTGTTACCAACGCGCTTTTTTACCTCTGACTTTTATTGCCTCAACTTTTATTGCCTCAAAATAGAGCGCTCAATAAATCAAATTGATACAAGAATTACTCTGGGCGACCTTTGTTTCTTTTACCAAGCAAATAGGCATCTCTAAAGTTAATAAAGTGCTCTTCTAGCCTGCTGGTTGCTTCTTCTTCACCGGCAAGTGCCAAAACCATAATAGCGACTTCAGCCGTTCCTAGCTGGTGTTCATGGGGAGCGACACGTAAACGATAATCAGACAACTTTTCAGGCGTGATAGACAGCACGGGTAAGTGATCTAAGTAGGGACTTTTACGGATCATCTTTTTAGCTTCACGCCAAGTGCCATCTAAAAAGATAAAAAGCGGACGCTTGCCTTGTTCAGGTATCACCTCGGTAATCACACGGTTTTCGTCCTCAACATCACTGGCAGGAAAAATAACCATCGGCTGATACTGAGGATCGGCCAATAAACTTAGAAGCGCGCTATCTGGATTTGTTCGATCCCATTTAAATGCGTGGTTATCGGGAATAATTTCTGCAATTAAGCGCCCTGTATTAGAGGGTTTAAAACTCTCGTTATGATACATCAATAGGCATACAGCGGCTTCACATTCAGCCTGTTGAACACCTTCACAAATGCAGTAGTGTTCTGCTAATAAGCACCGTTCGCAGCGTGTGAGTTTTGCTCCTCGGGCTTTAAATTCTCGGCGAGATTCGCCCAATTGTTTAGCACGAAGTACCAAGACGGAGTTATTTGAGATAGTAGCCACTGTGTTTACCAGAAAATTGAACGGCGCGTATTGTAGCTAAAAATAGCAGGAATAGAAATCAATGCGAGTGGTTAGTGGTTAGTGGTTAGTGGTTAGTGGTTAGAAAAAATAACCCCACATTTTTTATGTGTGTAATCTACCTTCTACTTTATCGGGGTCAGATCAAACTTCTAACTTCTAATCTCTAACTTCTAATCTCTAACTTCTAATCTCTAACTTCTAATCTCTAACTTCTAATCTCTAACTTCTAATTTCTAACCTCTAAATTCTAATTCCTAATACTTAATCCCTATAAATAACAAAAAACCCAGCCGGAGCTGGGTTTTTAAAACGATTAGTCAAAAGAAATTACTTCTTTTTAACTGCTTTTTTGTTTGGAAGGTCAGTAATTGAACCTTCGAAGATTTCAGCAGCTAGACCGATTGATTCGTTTAGCGTTGGGTGAGCGTGAATAGTTAACGCAAGGTCTTCACCGTCTGCGCCCATTTCAACGGCTAAGCCGATTTCGCCTAGCATCTCACCAGCATTGATACCCACCATAGCACCACCGATAACACGACCAGAGTCTTTATCGAAGATAAGCTTAGTTTGACCTTCAGTACGTGCTGAAGCGATTGCACGACCAGACGCAGCCCATGGGAATACAGCTGTTTCGATGCTTAAACCTTGCTCTTTCGCTTCTTTTTCAGTTACACCAACCCATGCAATTTCTGGATCTGTGTAAGCGATTGAAGGGATACACTTAGGATCGAAGTAGTGCTTCTGACCAGAGATAACTTCTGCCGCAACGTGTGCTTCATGAACCGCTTTGTGCGCAAGCATTGGTTGACCAACGATATCACCGATAGCGAAGATGTGATCAACGTTTGTTTTAAGTTGCTTATCAACATTAATGAAACCACGCTCATCAACGTTAACGCCCGCTTTATCTGCATCAAGTAGTTTACCGTTTGGAGTACGGCCAACAGCAACAAGTACTTTGTCGTAACGTACAGGCTCAGCAGGTGCGTTTTTACCTTCAAATGTTACATATAAACCGTCGTCTTTTGCTTCAACGCCAGTTACTTTAGTAGATAGCATTACGTTGAACTTGTTCTTAACGTATTTTTGGTAAATCTTGATAACGTCTTTATCAGCAGCGGGTACTAATTGATCAGCAAACTCAACAACGTCGATTTCAGAACCCAGTGCACGGTACACCGTACCCATTTCAAGACCAATGATACCACCACCTAGTACAAGTAGTTTCTCAGGAACGTCTTTAAGCTCAAGCGCACCAGTCGAATCAATTACACGGTCATCTTCAGGGATGAAAGGTAGATTTACTGGTTGTGAACCTGCAGCAATAATAGCATTGTCGAATGTGATTGTTGTAGTACCTTCTTCACCTTCAACAGCCAGGGTGTTGCTACCAGTGAATTTACCGTAACCATAAACCACTTTCACTTTACGCATTTTAGCCATGCCGTCTAGGCCGCCAGTTAACTGACCGATTACAGACTCTTTCCAATCACGGATTTTGTCTAGGTCAATTTCAGGCTTACCAAAAGTAACGCCATGAGATGACATTTCTGCTGCGTCATCAATCACTTTAGCTACGTGTAAAAGTGCTTTTGAAGGAATACAACCCACGTTTAGACATACACCGCCTAATGTGTTGCGAGACTCTACCAATGTGACTTCTAAGCCCAAGTCAGCAGCACGGAAAGCTGCAGAATAACCACCAGGACCACCGCCTAGTACAACAACTTGAGTTTTTAATTCGTTGCTCATGCTATTACCTTAAATGTTTGAACGGGAACACTGCCCCTAAGTTAAACTGCCATGTTTCTGCAAGGCAGAAAGTGAGAGCAGATATCTATACAAAGATTGTTCTATGACAAAGATTGTATCATTGCCAATGGTAAAAATCCCAGCAAAAAACACCTTGCTGGGATTTGATTCTTATAAATTATGACGCGATTACATCACCAATTGGCGAATATCGCTCATATAGCTTGCTAGCGTCACAGTAAAGCGTGCTGCTAGTGCACCGTCAATAACCCTATGGTCGTATGACATTGATAATGGAACCATTAACTTAGGTTCAAACTCTTTGCCATTCCATTTAGGTTTCATCTCCGATTTAGAGACACCTAAAATAGCCACTTCTGGTGCATTTACGATAGGCGTGAATGCGGTACCACCGATACCACCAAGGCTTGAAATTGTAAAACAACCGCCTTGCATGTCAGATGACGTTAGTTTGCCATCACGCGCCTTAGCCGACACGTCCATTAGCTCGCGAGAAAGCTCAATGATGCCTTTCTTATCAACATCTTTGAATACTGGCACAACCAAACCATTAGGTGTATCGACTGCAACACCAATGTTGATGTATTTCTTCAAGATTAAACTTTCACCGTCTTCAGACAACGAAGAGTTAAATGTCGGGAACTCAGCCAGAGCTTTCGCTGCTGCCTTCATGACAAACACAAGTGGCGTGATTTTAACACCCAGCTTTTTCTTCTCAGCCAGTGCATTTTGCTCTTTGCGGAATGCTTCAAGACTGGTGATATCAGCTTCATCAAACTGTGTAACGTGTGGGATTTGCACCCAGTTACGGTGTAAGTTAGCACCTGACAGTTTTTGAATACGTGATAATTTCTTCTCTTCAATCTCACCAAACTTGCTAAAGTCAACTTTTGGCCATGGAATAAGACCCAGCTCACCACCGCCTGTATTGCCTTTGCCTGCATTACCTGATTCAACTTGCTTCACAAGTTCTTTAACGTAGTTTTGCACGTCTTCTTTAACAACACGATTTTTACGACCCGTGCCTTTAACGTTTGCTAAGTTAATACCAAACTCACGCGCTAAACGACGAACAACTGGCGATGCATGTGCATACGCGTTGTTATCGGCAAACTCTTCTTTGCTAGCTTGTGCTGAAGCTGGCTTAGCCGCAGGGGCTGCCTCTGCTTTTGCTGCTGGCGCAGGTGCCGACTCTGTTTTCGCTTTAGGCGCTGATGCTTTTGCACTGCCCGCAACTTCAAATACAAAGATAAGAGAACCTGTTGAAACTTTATCGCCTGCAGCAACTTTGATTTCTTTAACCGTACCAGCAAAGGGTGCTGGTACTTCCATTGAAGCCTTATCACCTTCAACGTTTAAGATTGATTGATCTTCTGACACGCTATCGCCAACAGCAACCATGACTTCGGTTACTTCAACTTCATCACCACCGATATCAGGCACGTTAACTTCTTTTGTGCTTGATGCAGTGTCAGCGGCCGCTTCGTCAGCAGGTGCAGACTCTGCTGTCGGAGCGTCAGAGTCACTTGATGCTGTTTCGAAAACAAAGATTAAAGAGCCTGTTTTAACTTTATCGCCTGTCGCGATTTTGATCTCTTTAACGGTACCCGCAAATGGTGCAGGTACTTCCATTGACGCTTTGTCACCTTCAACGCTTAATAAAGATTGCTCTTCTTCAACCGTATCACCAACAGCAACCATGATGTCAGTCACTTCAACTTCGTCGTCACCGATATCTGGTACCGTTACGTCTTGCGTCGCTGAACCTGAAGGTTGCTTAGCAGGCTCTGGCTTTGATTCTTCTTTTGCTTCAGAAGATGCAGAAGCTTGCTCTTCACCTTCGAAGATCATAATAAGTGAACCCGTCGTAACAGTGTCCCCTTCGGCTACTTTAATTTCTTTAACCGTTCCTGCTTGTGCAGCAGGCACTTCCATTGATGCTTTATCGCCTTCAACCGTTAATAACGACTGATCAACCTCAACCTTATCACCAACGCTAACAAGGATTTCGGTTACTTCAACGTCATCGCCACCGATATCTGGTACTTTAATTTCAATACTCATTGGAACCTCTTATGCGTATAGCGGGTTAACTTTGTTAGTGTCGATGTCGAACTTCTTGATTGCTTCTGCAACCACAGACTTCTCAACTTCACCACGTTTAGCAAGTTCAGATAATGTTGCAACAACAACATAACCTGCATTAACTTCAAAGTGACGACGTAAATTTTCACGGCTATCAGAACGACCGAAACCGTCTGTACCAAGTACTTTGTAGTTACTGCTTGGTACAAATGAACGAACTTGCTCTGCGTAGTTCTTCATGTAATCCGTTGCGGCAACTGTTACAGCGTCTGACAATGCTTCAGTGATGTAAGCAGTCTTTTGCTCTGCATCTGGGTTAAGCATATTGAAACGCTCAACATCTTGACCATCACGTGTTAATTCATTGAATGAAGTCACTGAGAATACATCTGAACCAATACCGTACTCTTCACTTAAGATTTGGGCAGCTTTACGTACTTCAATCATGATAGTACCCGAGCTTAGCAACTGTACTTTCGCTTTATCGCCAGCCACGGTTTCAAGCTTATAGATACCTTTACGAATACCTTCTTCAGCGCCTTCAGGCATTGCTGGTTGATGGTAGTTTTCGTTCATCAGTGTTAGGTAATAGAACACGTTCTCTTGATCTTCACCGTACATACGACGAATACCGTCTTGCATAATAACTGCAACTTCGTAAGCGTAAGTTGGGTCATAAGAAATACAGTTAGGCACTGTGTTAGCAAGAATATGGCTGTGACCATCTTCGTGCTGCAAACCTTCACCATTTAACGTTGTACGACCTGCAGTGGCACCTAATAAGAAACCACGTGCTTGTTGGTCACCCGCCATCCATGCCATATCACCAACACGTTGGAAACCAAACATAGAATAGTAGATATAGAATGGGATCATAGGTAAATCGTTGGTGCTGTATGATGTTGCAGCAGCAACCCATGACGACATTGCACCTAACTCATTGATACCTTCTTGTAATACTTGACCTGATGTAGCTTCTTTGTAGTAAGAAACGATGTCACGGTCTTGAGGCGTGTAATTTTGGCCATGTGGGTTATAAATACCGATTTGACGGAATAAACCTTCCATACCAAATGTACGTGCTTCGTCAGCAATGATAGGCACAATATTTTTGCCAATACCTTTGTCTTTAAGCAACACATTAAGTGCACGAACAAAGCCCATTGTTGTAGAAATGTCGCGCTTTTGCTCTTCAAGTAATGGTTTAAATGCCTCTACTTCTGGTAAGACTAACTTTTCAGAGAATTTAGCAATACGCTTCGGTGTGTAACCTTGAAGTGCTTCACGGCGAGCGTGTAAGTATTTGTACTCTTCTGAGCCTTCTTCAAGTGTTAAGTATGGAAGATCAGCTAATTGATCATCTGACACAAGATCTTGTAAACCAAGACGCGAACGTAAGTGTGCTACGTGTGTCATGTCCATTTTCTTAACTTGGTGTGCGATGTTTTTACCTTCAGCCGCTTCACCCATGCCGTAACCTTTAACCGTTTTCGCTAGGATAACAGTTGGACGGTCTTTCGTTTCTTCTGCTTTTTTGAATGCTGCGTAAAGCTTTGATGGCTCATGACCACCACGCTTAAGTGCGAAGATTTCTTCGTCTGTCATATCAGCAACAAGTGCTGCTGTTTCTGGATAACGACCAAAGAAGTGCTCACGCACGTAGGCACCGTCTTTTGCTTTATATGTTTGGTAGTCACCGTCAATAGTTTCGTTCATTAACTGTAGTAACTTACCGGTTGTATCTTTAGCAAGTAAGATATCCCAACCACTGCCCCATACAACTTTAATCACGTTCCAGCCTGCACCTTTAAATAGGCCTTCAAGCTCTTGAATGATTTTACCATTACCCATTACTGGGCCATCTAAACGCTGTAAGTTACAGTTGATTAGGTAACATAGGTTATCTAATTTTTCACGTGCAGCGAATGAGATTGCACCACGTGATTCTGGCTCATCCATCTCACCATCGCCTAAGAAAGCATATACGCGTTGGTTTTTAGTGTCTTTTAAGCCGCGACCATCTAAGTACTTTAAGAAACGCGCTTGGTAAATTGAAGCAATTGGACCCAGACCCATCGATACCGTAGGGAACTGCCAGAATTCAGGCATTAATTTCGGGTGTGGGTACGAAGGAAGACCTTTACCATCAACTTCTTGACGGAAGTTATCAAGCTGCTCAGCTGTTAAACGACCCTCAACGAATGCACGCGCATAGATACCTGGAGAAATATGACCTTGATAATAAACTAAGTCACCGCCGTCTACATCGTTTGGCGCTTTAAAGAAGTGATTAAAACAAACTTCATAAAAAGCCGCTGAAGACTGGTAAGACGCCATATGGCCGCCTAAGTCGAGATCTTTTTTCGACGCGCGTAATACGATCATAATCGCATTCCAACGAATGATTGAACGAATACGACGCTCAACATTCACATCACCTGGGTAGGCTGGTTCTTGATCTACTGGAATGGTATTAACGTAGTTAGTAGTTGTGCCAGTAGGCATATCAACACCGTCTAAACGGGCTTGCTCTAACACTTGCTCAAGTAAGAATTGAGCACGTTCTACACCTTCTTCACGCACAACAGACTCAAGGGCTTGTAACCACTCTTGTGTTTCTAGCGCGTCTACGTCAATTTTATTGACTTCAGACATATGGAGGTTTCCTTATGTTTAAAATACTAATTATTTTAATAAATCTTAAATTAAGTAGTTAACTAAACTTAGCTAATCACTTGCTTAATGTTGTTTGGTGCGTCTTAAACTACGTTCAATCCGCGAATGCTCTTTGCCAGCCTCAAGTAAGGCTTCTTCGATAAAGGCCAAGTGAGCATTACTAGCAAGGCGTGCTTGCTCTGGGTTTCCTTCAATAACCGCATCCATTAACAGTCGTCTATGCTCTGCGAGCTGCTGGCTGATTTGCGGCTTTTTTAACAGTACAGTTAAATTTTGTAATACATTTTGCTCAAGCAATGCTTGCATACCACGCACTAAGTGCAGCAACACGACATTATGAGACGCTTCAGCTACGCTGAAATGAAATGCATTAATTGCTTTTGCTTTTTGCACAATGTCATCATTTACAAGCGCAATATTGTCAAAGCTTTGTTTTACTTTTTTAAAATCATTCGTCGTACCACGCATTGCAGCATAATAAGCTGCGATTCCCTCAAGAGCATGACGAAATTCAAGTAAATCAAATTGTGATTCAGGATGTTTACTTATCAAATCAAAGAGTGGATCAGTAAGCCCCTCTTCAAGCTGATTTTTTACAAACGTGCCACCCCCTTGACGACGCGTGACTAAGCCTTTAGCTTCCAGCTTTTGAATAGCCTCTCGAAGTGATGGACGCGATACTTCAAACTGTTTCGCTAACTCACGTTCAGGAGGTAATTTTTCGCCTGGCGCTAACGACCCCTCAAGAATCATATTCTCAAGTTGTTGTAAAATTACATCAGATAATTTTGCTGCTTTTATCTTTAAAGACATTTATCAACGTCCGCGTTGTTTCGGCCAAGCCCGCTAAACACAGGGTTTTTAGCCATAAGACTCAACCAAAAGGTAAATTGGTCATACCAAATTTGTAGCATACGTTATCAAAAACCGGTATTTCTGTCAATTTCACTGCGCTCAGCGCCAACTGACACGGTACTCCATTTTGCATAAAGATTAAACAGTATGGAAGAAAGTCGCTATTTCGGAAGAAGAAAACAATAAAAAATAAATGGTCAGACCAGATTGACAAGCACGCTCTTAGAAGTCAGCTATTCGATGTTAGCTGATTTGAGTGGCTTTGTAGAAAGGCAAAGTAGGAAGCATTTCAGTGCTGAAAAATCAAAACTCAAACGACGTACATTAACAGAATGATTCATGACTGAAATCATTCCTACAAGCTTTACTCTTGCAACTTGCTGACTTTAAAAGCCGTTCTCGGCTAAAGCCAGCCCTTGCAACTCGCTAACTATACTACGCCAACCCACCAAATAGAGTGAGTGCGGCAATAATGACTAAAAAGAACAACACATTACGTTTTACGAGTTTCATCATACAGGTTGCCTCATAAGTGCAACCAACAAACTGCTGCTCAATTTGCTCTGCAGCCAAAGCTGTTTGAGTAACAACTTTGCGATTGCTTACTGAAAAGTCCAACACGTATTTCAACCAGCAACTGGTTCCTTTATTAAAGTTGCCAATAACAAGATAACCAAAACTTGCAATGCGCGCAGGTAACCAATCTAACCAAAATAATAAGGTATGAATTAGTTTAAAGCGTTTTGCATACACCATATTATGGTTTTCTCTTACCTTGTCAGCGTAAGTACGCACTAAGCTATAGAGTATTGCGCCCGGTACACCCAATATCACAAACCAAAAAATAACAGCACAATAAAAGCGGAAATTAAGCCACGCGAGTGTTTGCCCGAATGTTTCCCCTTGGGGCTCAGCTTCTGTTTTCTTTTGGCCCATTTGTAATGCAAATAATGTCGCAGCTTCTTGATCGTTTCGCGTTAGGGCATTGAGATAAGACTTATACAGTGCTCGTTGCTTAGCACAGCCAAAACACGTTAATAACACCACGGTGTTAACCGCTAATTGCCATACTATAAAATCTGATAACTTATAAACTAAGGCAATAGCAATCACTGGTAACATTAACCAGATAAGAAAACCAACGGGCGAATTAAATAAGCCTTTATCTGATAAGTGTTTTTTAGAGTGCTTTAGGTAGTGATCGGCATAAAAACCAATTTGCCAGTAATCAGCCCGCGCCCCAAGACGCTCAATGACTAGCGCAACTATAATTGAAATCAAGATCATGCTTGTTACCTATATCCTTTAAATTAAAACACTAAATCAAAAAAGTATGGCCAATCAAAACTCTCGCCCGGATCCGTTTTTCTACCGGGTGCAATATCGCAGTGGCCGACAATACGAGAGCGGGTTATTTTTGGGTATTTATCTATAAGTGCCTTTGTCACTAAGTGTAATGCATTATATTGTGCTTGGGTATACGGCTCAGTATCAGTACCTTCAAGCTCAATACCTACACTAAAGTCATTACATTGCTGACGGCCATTAAACTCAGACACACCTGCATGCCAAGCACGCTTTTCAAATGGCACATATTGAATCACTTCACCCGTACGACGAATAAAACAATGCGCAGATACTCTAAGCCCCTTTAAGTCTACAAAACTATCGTGTGCCTCACAGTCTATGCAACCCATGAATAAATCATCCACATATCGCGTGCCAAACTGCCCTGCGGGTAGCGAAATATTGTGAATCACAAGTAATGACACTTCATTATCAGGACGCGCATCATAATGCCTGCATGGCCGCTGTAACACACTGTTTAACTGGCCTAATTCGTTTATATGCATATTAAAAACTAACAATGACAATAAAGTTAAACAGTGTAAATGGTTCGCTACTCAGGGTCTAGCCGCATTCATTTGTGAAGCCACCCACAAGGACTTTTAATCCACGTTAGCGATAAATCTTTAACTTCTAATACAAGGTCAAACATAGTAAAATTTAGCCAATTTATTAATAAACAATGAGCTTTCGACATGTCAGTCCCTCACTCTTTAATTAGCCAACTGGTTAAACTCGCCCTTGATGAAGATTTGGATTACCAAAATGCAAACGACGGTGATATCACGGCTCAACTCATCCCTGAAAACGAGCAAGCGAATGCCAAAGTAATTACTCGTGAAGACTGTGTATTTTGTGGCAAAGACATTATTTTAGAAGTGTTCAAGCAAGTAGATGCAACGGTAAAAGTTGATGTATTAGTAAACGATGGTGATAAAGTCGCTGCAAATGCCACCTTATTTACAGCGTCTGGTTCTGCACGTGCCATTTTAACCGCAGAGCGTACAGCGCTTAATTTTGTGCAAACGCTTTCGGGTACAGCAACAACCACAGCCCACTACGTTAAAGAACTTGCAGGAACAACCACGCAGTTACTTGATACTCGTAAAACGATTCCGGGCTTACGTGCGTTGCAGAAGTACGCAGTCAAATGCGGCGGCGGCGCGAATCATCGTATTGGTTTATTCGATGCATTCTTAATTAAAGAAAACCACATTGCAGCATGTGGTGGCATTGATAAAGCCGTGGCACAAGCAAAAGTTAATCATCCATCAAAACCTGTAGAAGTCGAAGTTGAATCTTTAAATGAGCTTGAGCAAGCCATTCATGCGGGTGCTGATATCATCATGCTTGATAACTTTACTGTGGAACAAATACAGCAAGCCGTCATCCTTACTGATAAGCGAGCAAAATTAGAAGTGTCTGGCAATATGACCCTTGAAACACTAAAAGCTTATTCGCAAGCAGGTGTTGATTTTATCTCAAGCGGCGCACTTACAAAAAATTTACAATCAATCGACCTATCGATGCGCTTTAACGCGTAACCCCACCCCATTTTTGCGTATTTAATGTTTACCTAATTCGTTGACAACGAAATAAAAAAAGCATTAAATACGTAAAAAGCCTGAATCGGTAACAAAAAATCAATAACTTTTCAGTTCTTTTAGTTCTTTAGTATCATTGTGTCCTAATGACTTACGTAAGTTTACAATTAATTCAATAAGTTCCAGCAAGGATGCATGTGTATAAATAGTTCAATTATGGATTTTTAAGCTTGATCTGTCTCAAACTAAAGTAGGAAACTTCTGAAAAACCAGTTATCTAGCCGGAAAATTGCTTTCAAATACATTAATTGATGCTAAAGTAAATTAACAAACACTTAATGAACAAAAGTTTAAAATCAACTTGTTAACAATCACGATTTTTAACAGAGGTTTTAAGTAAAACTGTAAGAATAGTCCTGTATGTTTAGCATCGATTTTACAATGCTGATCTAACAGCTAAACTTACAAAACATCATATCCTTTAGGAGAGGAACAAAATGACACAACAAAAGCAACAGGGTTTCACCCTAATTGAATTAATGATTGTTATCGCAATCATCGGTATTCTTGCAGCAATCGCTCTACCGCAGTATCAGACTTACACCAAAAAAGCACGCTTTTCTGAAGTTGTTTTAGCAGCATCTTCGGCGAAAGGCTTAGTAGATGTATGTTTTCAAACACGTGGGGCTGGTACTTTAACTAACTGTGATGAAGCTTCAGAGATTGGTCTAAATGCAGCTGGTGCAGCCGCAGGTGAGCACGTTGCTAGCGTAGCAATCGCACCCACAACTGCAGCTATTACCGCTACAGGAGCTGCAACAGTAGATAGTGTAGATTATGTTCTGACACCAACTCCAGCAACTGATGCTGGTGGTAACTCTTTAGGTACACTAACTTGGGCACAAACTGGCTCATGTATTGCAGCTGGTATCTGTTAATAATTTAAGCCAAGTTTTGTGATTAGACATAACGGCTTTACGCTAATTGAGCTAATGATAACAATTGCCATAATTGGTCTATTATTATCATTAGCCCTTCCTGCATATAATAATCAATTTAAACGCTCTAAGTTTACTGAAGTTGTACTAGCTACCAATGCGGTTCAAAGAGCCATTGAACTTTGCTACCATAGAAATTCTGATCTTTCTAAATGTGATAGTTTCACAAAGCTGGGCAGAAAAAAATCTGATTTTACAGCACCAAAATACATTTCAAATATAGTGATAACTAACGCCGCCGGTTTAATCATTACATCAACAGCAACAGATGCCGCATCTCTATCTTACGCGGACACATATATCATGGAAGGCAGTTTAAATAACGGCCAACTTATATGGCATCGTTCTTCAAGCAGCACCTGTATTAGCAATGGTACTTGTTAGAAAAAAACTAATCCTTCATCTGTACTTTTTAGCTTAACTAATCCCGATTTAGTAATTACCTTGCATGGTGAGAAACTGCATTCACTCGATACCGGAACACTCAAAAAATATTCATACATTTCTATTGGTGGTATAGCATTTTTTATCATCATTTCATAAAAAGCCCTCCCATTGCTTTGAATTGTTGGCTCATTAAAGTGATACATAGCTTCTTCATGAACAGGACGTCTATCTTCACCTTTTAAGACAGTGAAGTAAGAGCCTTCCCACTTAACTATATAGGCTAATCGTTGCCCATCTATCTGTGTAATACCATATACTAAGGATATGACTTGTAAAATAACTATAAAACTAAAGTTAATAGCATTCTCGAGCTTAGTTTTGAATGGTGATAATAACCAAAAGTTAAATAATGGGCCTATGATGAGGTCTATAGAAAAGATAATTACTGCTAGTCCAACCAAATCTGTTAGCATATATCTTCCATTATCAAACCAGCTAAAGAAAAGCCAAGTAGCAACTAGAAATAAGAGCAGCCCACCCACTAGAAAATGAATAAAACTCCAAACAAACTTTGTTTTATAAACCGTTAACGTATTTTGCACAATTGAGACCCGAATCCTCTGAATCTTCGTATTTAAGCAAGATAACATCACCTTATCAATTGTTTCAGCCTCAAAAGGCCGCTACTATTAAGTAAGATATTAAACATCAATCAGTAACATATGGATTTACAATGAGTAAAGTTCAAGAAAAGCAATCTTTAGATACTTTTGAATGGGTTGGTGTAAGTGCTCGAGGCAAGAAATTAGAAGGAGAGCTTTCAGGGCAAAGCATTGCCTTAGTCAAAGCTCAATTGCGTAAGCAAGGCATCACCCCTTCAAAAGTAAAACGTAAGGCAAAACCTTTATTTGGAACTCGGGTTCAAAAAATTACCCCTAAAGACATTGCTTTAATTACACGCCAAATAGCGACCATGCTAATGGCAGGTGTACCGCTTATTCAATCTATTGAAATGATAGGTTCAGGTGCTAAGAATAAAAGTGTTGCTAGGCTGATGGAAGAAATTGGTGACGAAGTGAAAGCGGGTGTGCCACTCTCGCAAGCTTTACGCAAACACCCCCGCTATTTTGATGATTTATATTGCGACCTTGTTGCGTCTGGTGAGCAATCGGGTGCCCTTGATAAAATTTTCGACCGTGTCGCACTTTATAAAGAAAAAGCCGAAGCATTAAAGTCTAAAATCAAAAAAGCAATGTTCTACCCGATTGCGGTATTAGTTGTGGCCTTAATCGTTACCTCAATCTTACTTATTTTTGTGGTGCCTCAATTCCAAGATATTTTTAACGGCTTTGGTGCTGAACTTCCTGCCTTTACTTTAATGGTGATAGGTATATCTGAATTTATGCAAGAGTATTGGTGGATAATGCTGATTGCTGTTATTGCTTTTGGCTATGCCTATAAAGAAGCCCTGCTTAAAAGCAAAAAACTCAGAGATGCCAACGACAGAGCTATATTAAAGTTACCTGTTATTGGCATGATTTTAAATAAAGCAGCAGTAGCTCGCTATGCACGCACTCTTTCAACAACCTTTGCTGCGGGTGTACCCTTGGTTGATGCGCTCGATTCAGCCGCGGGAGCCTCAGGTAATGCGGTGTACCGTTACGCTATTTTAGAAATTAAAGCAGAAGTTAGCTCAGGTAATTTGATGAACTGGGCGATGCGGAACTCTAAAATATTTCCTGATATGGTGATCCAAATGGTTGCAATTGGTGAAGAGTCAGGCTCTTTAGATGGCATGCTTGCCAAAGTAGCCACTATTTATGAGCAAGAGGTTGATGACGCAGTCGATGGCCTTTCAAGCTTATTAGAGCCGCTGATCATGGCTGTACTTGGTGTGCTGGTCGGTGGTTTAATTATTGCCATGTATTTACCTATTTTCCAGTTAGGTTCCGTCATTTAATCGATAAATAAAAATTGAGTTGATATATTGATGCTGTCTAGGCTTTCACTAATCACAGCTTAGGTAGTCGATTACAATTTTGAATGGCTGTTGATTAAAATAATAAAAAAGACATTAAGTAATTCGTTCAGGCTCGCAAACCTAAACTTGTTTCTCAAAGCCAAAAATTAGGTAGTTTAATGCAAAATTTTTTCCTTGATATAGCCACCGTGATGCAATCTCAACAGTGGTTTTATTTGTTAACTGTAGGACTTGTAAGTCTGTGTATTGGTAGCTTTTTAAATGTCGTTATTTACAGGCTACCACTGATGATGAAACAAGAATGGCAATCAGAGTGCCGTCTGTTATTGGCCGATGAGCTAACAATTAACCATACTGAAGAGCCTACTCCCTTTAATTTAGTCACACCCAATTCAACCTGCCCACAATGTAAGGCACCGATTAAGATTTGGCAGAACATTCCTGTTATCAGCTGGTTAATACTCAAAGGCCGCTGTGCAAGTTGTAAGGCACCAATTTCTGTTCGCTACCCCATTGTTGAAATGCTAACAGCCAGCTTAAGTCTCGCGGTTGCAGTTGTATTTGGCGCATCTGAACTTGCCTTACTTTATATTGTAATCACATGGGTGCTCATTGCGCTTACGTTCATTGATATTGATCATATGCTGCTGCCTGACCAACTTACCTTACCGCTTGTTTGGCTTGCATTGATTGCAGCCGTGATGAACATCACAATCGCCCCTTCTGATGCGATTATTGGCGCTGCAATTGGCTATTTAAGTTTATGGAGTGTGTATTGGCTCTTTAAACTTGCTACTGGAAAAGAAGGCATGGGGTATGGCGATTTTAAATTACTCGCGGTATTTGGATCGTTACTTGGTTGGCAGGCTATTTTAACTATCGTGCTGCTTTCGAGTGTCGTTGGCGCTCTTATTGGTATGCTGCAAATTATTATTCAAGGCAAAGATAAAACCACGCCTATTCCCTTTGGCCCCTACCTTGCGATAGCCGGTTGGGTAACCTTATTGTGGGGTGAGCAAATTCAAACAACCTATTTTAGCTATTTAGGTCATTAAATATGGCAAACTGGATTTTAGGCTTAACGGGTGGTATTGGCTCTGGCAAAAGTGCTGTGAGTGCGATGTTTGAACAGTTAGGGACCACGGTTGTTGATGCCGACATCGTCGCAAGAGAAGTCGTCGAGCCAGGCAGTGTAGGTCTTAAAAAAATTGTTGAGCATTTTGGCAAAACTATTCTCACCAGCGAGGGAGTGCTTGACCGCGCGAAGCTTAGAGACATTATTTTTGATAATGAAACAGAAAAAGCATGGCTCAATGCTTTACTACACCCGTTAATAAGGGAATCCATGCTTAAGCAACTGCAACAAGCCACCAGCGACTATGTAATTTTAGTTGCGCCCTTATTATTTGAAAACGGTTTAGAAAAATTGTGCAACCATACGTTGCTCATCGATGTCCCCGTCACAACTCAAATTACTAGAACCAGCGCACGCGACAATGTCTCTGAGGCTCAAGCGAAAAAAATTATTGCATCACAAATGTCTCGTGCCGATAAACAGCTAAAAGCCGATGATATTTTAGACAATGATCGCGCTCTATCTGAAGTTGCGATTGATGTGAAAAAGCTGCATCAAAAATATTTAACTCATGCTTAAACTATATGCTAAAAAACACATATCCATCTAATACAAAAACATTAATACAGATTATAAATACCTGAGTTAAAGGGTGAATTTATTTTGCAATTTTGCCTAAATCGACAAGACTGATGTTATACCCTGCTTTTTTCTGATAGATTTGGCATAGAAAGGATCAAATTAAGGTGCGCAATGAATATTAACTCACCGTTACTGAGAAAATTTATCACATTAGGTCGCATTGATGCAGAGACCGTCAAATTAAAGCAACGAGAATATAACTCCACAGCTGAGCTCATTTCTAAGAGCTGCGGTATAGACGCGCATGAATTAGCAGAGCAATGCACTGACTTGTTCCGTGTTCCCTATTTTGATATCAAAGACTTCGATGTATCACTTATTTCTGATGAGTTAGTAAAAGAAAAGCTCATTCGCGAGCATCATATCCTCCCGCTGATAAAGAAAGGCCGTAAGCTCTATATAGCGGCATCGGACCCTACTGATTACGGTGCGTTTGAAAACTTTGAATTTAGTACAGGTCTGTCTTGTGAAGTTGTAGTGGTTGATTACAACCAGCTAGAAAATAAAATAGAGCAGCTGCTCGATGCGGCCGGTAGCTTACATTTAACGGATGACGAATTTAAAGAGCTTGGCGATCTCGACACCGATAAACCACGCGATATGCCAAGTAATGATGAAGACAAAGACGATGCGCCTATTATTGTCTACATCAATAAGATTTTGATGGATGCAATAAAAAAAGGGGCATCAGATTTACACTTCGAGCCATACGAGCATCGTTATCGAGTGCGCTTTCGGATTGATGGCATTTTACACGAAATGGCAAGCCCACCGAATAGCCTAGCAAGTCGATTATCTGCGCGCATAAAAGTTATGTCACGCTTAGATATCGCCGAAAAACGTAAACCACAAGATGGTCGCATTAAATTAAAAATTACTGAACGTAAAAGTATCGACTTTCGTGTCAGTACCCTGCCAACGCTGTGGGGCGAAAAAATTGTAATGCGTATTCTTGATTCATCAAGTGCTATGCTCGGCATCGATGTATTGGGTTATGAGCCTGAACAGAAAAAGCTCTACATGGATGCGCTCGAACAGCCGCAAGGGATGATACTAGTGACAGGCCCTACAGGCTCTGGTAAAACAGTATCTCTTTACACCGGCTTGAATATTTTGAACCAACCTGAGCGCAATATTAGTACTGCGGAAGATCCGGTTGAGATCAACCTTGAAGGCATTAACCAAGTACAAATTAACACAAAAGCAGATATGACGTTCGCCAACGCGTTAAAAGCGTTTTTGCGTCAAGATCCCGATGTCGTCATGGTCGGTGAGATACGAGATCTAGAAACAGCTGAAATTTCCATTAAAGCAGCGCAAACAGGCCACCTAGTCTTATCGACACTGCACACAAATTCAGCGCCAGAAACACTGACTCGATTGTTAAACATGGGCGTTCCGGCATACAACGTTGCAAGTTCAATTAGTCTTATCATTGCACAGCGACTGGCCAGACGTTTATGTCCGAAATGTAAAACCCCAGAAAAACTGCCCGATGAAGAACTTATTCGCCAAGGCTTTGACCCCGCAACATTGAGTAAACTCACGCTGTTTTCTCCAAAAGGCTGTGATAGCTGTACCGATGGCTATAAGGGACGAGTAGGTATTTACGAAGTCATGCAAATTACCCCTGAAATTGCGCAAATTATTATGCGTGGGGGTAATTCACTCGAAATTGCTGAGGTTTCTTTAAAATCAGGTTTTAATAACTTACGTCTATCGGGATTAAAAAAAGCGGCGGATGGTGTCACCTCGCTAGCTGAAATAAATCGGGTCACGAGTTTTTAACTCGCGACTCGATTCTTAGGCTGAGCTTTAGTAAGATCAGCTAAAATTGCTTAATAGAGATCACACCATGCCAACCGTTGTAAACTGCCCGACCTGCAAAGAAAAAGTAGAATGGTCAGAACAAAGCCCGTATCGCCCTTTTTGTTCAAAACGCTGTCAGCTGATCGATCTAGGTGAGTGGTCATTTGAAAATAACAAGATTTCTTCACCCATCACCAGTGCAAACGAACTTAACCAAGATATGATTGAAGATATCGAGGCTATGCTCGCTAAGAATGATGATTCATTTTTCAAAGAATAAGTATTAAGAAACGCGGCTTCATTAGCCGCGTTTTCTAGTTTAACGAATGCGCCGGAACATATTAGCTATGTGTTCTTTCAGCCTTATTACGCTCACCATCAACTCTGTGTAGCCCCTTTTTGTGACCTTTTTTACGCAGCTGTTTTTTAATTTCTTGATAGCTTTCACGCTGTTCTGCGTTAAGAACTTGCCAGATTGCATGCTCTGATTTCATTTTAATTAACGCAAATTGCTCACCTTTTTCTTGGCGGGCTTTAATTAGTTCGCGTGCTGCATTTTCATCAAATGCGTGGGTCGCTAATAGTGCATCCATTTTCTCTTTGTAGGCTATTCTATTGTCTTTCATGCTGGCTTTATCACCACGAAGAGCCTTCATTTGTGTTGTTTGCTCAGCAAAAATCGCTTTAAGTTGGGCTTGCTGTGCTTCTGTTAGTTGTAATTTATTAATTCCACGCTCAGACAATAAAAAACCGGCTTGCGGATTCATGCCTCGGTGCATATCCCCTTTTGCCATTACTGATGTTGCGCCAACACTTGCTGCAGCTAAACCACAAACAAGTACGAATTTAGAAAGCTTATTTGAAATAGTCATAGTCATTACCTTTTGTTGGGTTGGGTTCTATCGTTATTTTTAACTGATGGATTCACTATACTCACTTCAATGCAAAGGAACGCAAACCAGTGTAAAGGTTGTGTAAAGATTCACTTTTACACAATTTACTGAGTAGAATAGCCTTAAAGAAACAGTGCAATAGGTGCCACAATGAAATTACTTATGATCGACGATGATACAGGGCTGTGCGAGCTGTTAAGCGAGTATTTAACAGCACAAGGCTTTACAGTTGATTGTTATCATGATGGCGCACAAGGCCTAAATCAGGCCTTAAAATACAACTACGAATTAATTTTGCTTGATGTCATGCTACCGTCGATAGATGGCTTTGAAGTACTCAAGCAGCTTCGACAACATAAACTCACGCCTGTCATTATGCTCACAGCCAAAGGGGAAGACTTTGACCGTATTTTTGGTTTAGAGCTTGGTGCAGATGACTACATACCAAAGCCATTTAATCACAGAGAACTGCTAGCGCGAGTTAAAGCAATAACCCGTCGTATCGAACATATTAATAGTCTATCGAGCCAGCAAACAAGTTCACTCAGTGTCAATAGTATTCACATTAACTTTGCGACTCGTGAAGCGTCTGTCAGTGGCAATATATTAAGTTTAACGGGAACTGAGTATGAAATACTGGCCATGCTAGTCCGCCATGCCGGTGAAGTGATCAGTAAAGAGCAAATTAGTGAGCAAGTTCTTGGCAGACGACTAGCCCCTTTCGACCGCTCCATTGACATGCATGTGAGTAATATTCGAAAGAAAATTGCTGAGTTTATAAATAGCGAGCGTATCAAAACCATGCGTGGTAGCGGTTACGTACTAATTCAAGGTGAATAATATGACCTTTCCGAGTTGGATAAAAAAGCCACATCATTATTTGTTCTTAAAAATCTTTGCATGGTTTTGGGTTACAGTCATAGCAACCATTACTCTGCTAGTCTTTTTAAGCCAATTAACCAGCAATGTAGGGAATGATGAGTTACGCGGCCCCATGCTTAAAAACCTAGAATACACCGCGAAAAGTATAGAACGTATTGTGGCAAAGCATGGTAAACCGACTCAAGAAATTGTATCGCACCCTCGCTTATCTAAACATAAGTTACTGTATTTAAATGGCGAAGTTCATGGTGTCGAAATGCTCAGTGAACCCGTCTCGAAAGAGATTGATTTGAGCTTGTTAAATTTTACAAAGCATATGCGCCCACAAGTTATTTTTACTGATGAATACCAAGCGTATGGTCCTGTAGAAATTAACGTACCCGAAGGTAAGTTTTACTTATATGAAATTGACGAAAAACGTAAAAAGCCTTTTTTTGTCGGGTTGTGGTTAATGCCTACTTGGCTCAAGTTATTGATTGCCGTAATAGCCTCGCTTATGCTGAGCTTTTTCTTTAGCCGAAACTTAATTGCCCCTATCAATAGCTTAAAAGAAACTGCAAAAAAACTTTCCCACGGTGACTTAACCGCACGAGCAGTTTTCTCAACGGCTCGCGAAGATGAACTGGGGGTGTTAGGACGTGACTTTAATACAATGGCGAGCCAGCTTGAGCAGCTTATAACAGCACAAAAACGCTTACTTGCAGATATTTCCCATGAACTACGCTCACCACTTACACGCTTAAAAATGGCAACAGGCCTGGCACAAATGCAAGCTGATGATAGTCAGCAGACATACCTCGAACGAATAGAAAAAGAAGCAAACCAGCTTGATAAAATGATTGCCGATGTATTGCAACTATCAAGGCTTGAAGCCCGAAGCCAAGCTTTATCCTTAAGCAAGCAATCGGTTCAAGTTATTGTTGATCATGTATTAAATGATGCTCACTTTGAGGCCAAACAATGTCACAAAGAGCTGACGATTAATGGCCAATTACACACAGATATACCATGCGACGAGAGTTTAATCGCCAGTGCACTCGAAAATGTACTACGCAACGCGATTAAATATGCACACCATCATATCTCTTTGAGCTTAGCTGAGTCTGATGCTCTCTATATCACCATTTGTGATGATGGAAATGGGGTTAAAGAAGCCTACTTAGCTAGACTGTGTGAGCCATTTTTCCGTCAAGAGCATGCTCGTGATAGAAACTCGGGTGGCACAGGCTTAGGACTGGCTATTGCAAAGAATGCGATCTCAGCACATGATGGTACACTAACACTCGAAAACCAAGAACATGGCGGACTCTGCGTTAAAATCCGCTTACCAATAAAGAGTGAGTAAATGTTTTACAGCGATGAAGCACACCTTACTATAAATGCTAAACAGATAAATGCATTTTTTAATGAGCAATTAAAACAAGATTTCTTAAGCACTGAACATGGTACCTTGTATTATGGCTTTGCCATTCCAGAGCAAGCTAAAAAAGCCATTGTTATTAGTAGTGGCAGAATTGAGTCGTTATTCAAATACAAAGAGTTACTGTGGGAGTTTTACCAAAATGGTTATGCCGTTTTTATTGTTGATCACCAAGGTCAAGGCCGTTCATATCGCCATTTAAAAAACGCTCATAAAGGCCATGTCACACGTTTCACTGATTATGCAGATGACTTTGCCGTTTTTAACGAGCAGGTAGTCAATGCTCATTGGCAGGGCCAACGAGTATTACTCGGACACTCAATGGGCAGTGCAATTGCCTATGATTACTTGTCTCGCTACACACATTCTTTTTCGGGCGCGTTTTTATCTGCCCCCATGTTTGATATTTATACCAAAGGCACACCAAAACCAATTGCAAAACTAGCCGCGAAAATAGCCTCACAATTAGGCTTAAGTCATCGTTATGCATTTGGTCAAACAGACTACTTGCCCGTTGATTTTTCGGTTAATGAATTAACCAGCAGTGAGATAAGGTACCAGCAATTTAGAGCGCTTTATCTTGCAGAGCCCGACTTACAACTTGGTGGTGTGACGTATGGCTGGCTCAATGCATCGTTTGAATTTATCGCCTCATTGGTCGATAGAAAAGTAGATATTCCACTTTTTATCGCCAGTGCCGGGCGCGATACCGTTGTCGATAATGCGGCGCAACATGCACTTGCGCATAAACAAACACAGGCAAAATTAAAAAGTTACCCTGATGCTCGCCACGAATTATTTTTCGAGCGAGATGAAATCAGGCAGGCAGTATTGAGTGACTTATATCAGTTTTTTGAGGCACTCTGACGAGACTTTTTAACCACCGAAAGTGGATCTAAGTGCACCAGTATATCCAGTTCACAGGCAAAGTGAGTTTGTATCATTGTTTCAACTTCATCGGCCACCTGATGGGCACGAATTAACGAGAGACTGTCTTCAAGTTCCAAGTGCATTTGAATAAACTTAATTTTACCACCTTGTCGCGTGCGGATATCGTGGGCCCCAAAGACATCTTGGTGACTGTTAACGATGGTTAAAATTTCTGTTTTTTCATCCTCTGGCAGCTCTTTGTCCATCAGATGGTCGGCACTATCACGGGCAATATCCCAACTGTTATATAGTAAGTAAACAGCCACCCCAATAGCAAAAATAGGATCCGCATACGTCATGCCGTACTTTGCCAATAGGATGGCAAGCAAAACAGCTAAATTTAAAATAAGGTCGCCTTTGTAGTGAACTGAATCCGCTTTTATTGCAATTGATTCGGTATGATTAATAACCTTGGTTTGCACAAACACCACCACCAAAGTACAAACAATAGCAAATAAACTCACCCAAATACCTAAGTCGGAATGCTTAAGTATCACAGGGTTAAAAAGACGTTCAACACCATGAAACGCTAAAAAACAGCCAGAACCAGCGATAAAAGCAGCTTGAGCAAGCCCAGCAAGAGCTTCCGCTTTGCCATGACCAAACCGGTGGTCATCATCAGCAGGGCGTAGCGCATAACCTAACACTAAAAAGCTCATTAAAGATGCGGTAATATCCATTAAAGAATCGGTGAGCGATCCCAACATCGATGCAGAGCCTGAAGCAAGCCATGCCCAACTTTTTGCTGCAATCATTAAACTCACCATAGCAATGGTGACTATGCTGGCGGTTTTTACCCAAAACTCATAACTGCGATGTTGCACAACATTTTACCTTCAGACATTACAAGGTTTTAGTATATCATCATATTAGAGGGTTTTACCCCATGTTACATAGCGCTATTTAGAATAAATAAAGCACAGCTATCGGCGGTAAACAAACTTAAATCCTGCAAGATCCTCACGCTGCAGTTGTGTATAATCTGCCGCAGATCATAATGCTAACAATGAGACAAACATGCTTGATATCGTTTTATACCAACCAGAGATTCCGCCCAATACAGGTAATATCATTCGCTTATGTGCCAATACAGGCTATGCCTTACACCTAATTGAACCATTAGGATTTGAGTGGGATGATAAACGCGTAAAGCGTGCAGGGCTTGATTATCATGAATTTAGCCACGTACAACGTCATGCATCATTCGAAGATTACCTTGCTAAGTGTAAGCCCAAAAAAGTCTATGCCTGTACGACCAAAGGCAGCCAGTTTCATCATCAAGCACAATATCAACCTGGCGATTGTTTAGTATTTGGCCCTGAAACACGCGGCCTACCCGATGAGCTTATTCAGTCATTACCGAAAGAGCAGCGTGTGCGTATTCCGATGCAAAAAGACAGCAGAAGCATGAATTTATCAAATTCTGTCGCCGTTTTTGTCTATGAATCATGGCGTCAGCTTGGTTTTGTAAACGGTCAATAACTCATTGAAAATGCGCATTAAATAAATAACTTGTAATTATTTAGCACGACCTTTTTTTATGAACTAATCTAAATAGATGGCTTTTTGTTCTAAATGATGATTATTAATGCGCTTTTTAACTCTGGTATACAGTCTCATTTTACTGTTGCAGCATTCTGTGGGCGCTGCAACAACAGCTGACCTTAATTTAGCGCAACCACACAACCCAACCCCGCTGTTCTTTCTCATTTTACTTGTCATTATTGCACTGTTCATTGCGGTTATTTATTACCAGAAGAATCAAAAAATGATGTTAATTGATGCTCTTTTATCACAATCGAAAGATGCGATATGGGTTTGCGATGAACAATTTAGAATACTAGACATCAACAATGCCTTCAGCGAAATAACAGGCTACAAAAGAGGGGATGTTATAGGGAAAAAATTTAAAGCACTCACACAAGATGGCCGCGATCGACAACTCGAAACATTGATCCAACAAGAGCTCGCACAAGACGGATATTGGTCTGGTGAAATCTGGAACTTGCGCAAGGATGGTCAGCCTTATGCACTTGATTTATCAATCACAAAAGTCTCAACACCGCGATTTACTAAACGAGCTGTTAACTATGTAGGGCTTTTTAGTGATGTCACCGCTCGTAAGAATAACGAACGCACCATGCTCACGCTAACAACTCGCGACTCTGTAACTGGGCTCTCAAATAGAGCCATTTTTATTGAATCGCTCGAAAAAGCGATTAAAGCCTGTAATGACGAATACCCTAGCCTGCTTATTATGTTTATCGACATCGACAATTTTAAGAAGATAAATGATTCCCTCGGCCATACTTTAGGCGATGTATTATTAAAAGAAGTGGCATGTCGTTTAACTTCATCACTTAATTCTGGCTTTACTATTGCGCGGCTTGGAGCTGATGAATTTGCTATTTTAGTGCCGCCTTATCTCTATGCTGGCAAAACCATTTTCTTTGCTAAAAAGACTGCAGATACAGTGCTACAACAATTTAAGACTCCATTCATGCTCGATGGTATTGAAACCTCACTGTCAGCGTGTTGCGGGATTGCCATCTATCCAGACAATGCTTACAACGGTGAAAACTTAATGCGCAGCGCTAACAGCGCACTTAATCACGCCAAAAAAATGGGCCGAAACACCTATCAATTTTTTGATAAAGAACGCCACACGTTAGACCCCACCGAACTAACAAAAGAAAGCGCCCTCTTTAAAGCAATCACCAACAATGAATTTGTACTGTATTTTCAACCAAAATACGATGTACAACACAATCGCTTACATGGCTTTGAAGCACTCGTTCGCTGGCCACAAGATGATGGCAGTCTAATTTACCCAGATGAATTTATTCCGCTTGCAGAGCAGAATGGTGCAATCATCCCCCTTACCCAATTATTAATGAAGCAATTACTTCAACAACTTGCAAGCTGGCAAAAACAAGATGTGCCTTTTGGCAATGTTGCCATTAATATCTCTGCGTTGCATTTTCAGCAAAATAGCTTAATCGAAATGCTCGTTGATTATTTAACAAAGTATAATGTACCTGCTCGTTGTTTAGAGTTAGAAATCACAGAAAGTGCAATGATGAATAACCCCGAATTTGCAGAGCAGCAAATGAAACGCATAAAAGCCTTAGGAGTCAATATTACACTGGATGACTTTGGTACGGGGCACTCTTCGCTGAGCTACCTTAAGCGTTTTCCTATCGACACATTAAAAATAGACAAATCGTTTGTAAAAGATATTGATAAAAATGAGCAAGATAGAAATATCACCGCCACCATTGTCCGGTTGGCTAAATACCTAGACATTAATGTTGTTGCAGAAGGCGTTGAAACCGAAGAGCAAGCGTATATGCTCCATATTATGGGGTGTCATTATCAACAAGGTTATTATTACTGTAAGCCACTTAAAGCAGAGCAAGTAGCCAATTTTATTAATAAAAATGAAGTAGATAAACAATCTGTAAAATAAAAAGCCTTGTTTCAAACAAGGCTTTCAAAATAGTTACTCAGCAAGCAGTGGCTATTCAGATTTTTGCTCACGACCTAGTAAAGCCATCGCCGCTTCTTTTACATCTTTATTTTCATAAAGTACTTTGTAAATTTGCTCAGTGATGGGCATTTCAATACCGGTTCGTTGTGCCAGTAAATACACTTCTTTGGTATTTCGATAACCTTCAACAACCTGACCAATAGAGTCAATTGCAGCTTCGACTCCTTCACCTTTACCTAATGCTAAACCAAATCGACGGTTACGTGATTGGTTATCTGTACAGGTTAAGATCAAATCACCTAATCCTGCCATTCCCATAAAGGTGTCAGAACGCGCTCCAAGTGCACAACCTAAACGGCAAAGCTCAGCTAAGCCTCGGGTAATAAGCGCTGTACGAGCATTCGCACCAAAACCAAAGCCATCCGACATCCCCGCGCCGATAGCAATGACATTTTTTACGGCTCCACCCAGTTGTATACCAATAAAATCATTATTGTTATACACCCTAAATGAGCGTCCGCAATGCAATAACTCAGCAAGTTGTTTGGCAAACTCTGTCGATGTGGCAGAGACCGAAATAGCGGTTGGTAAGCCCATCGCCATTTCTTTCGCAAACGTCGGACCAGACAACACAGCAAGAGGAATATCATCCCCAAGCTCTTGCACCGCCACTTCTTGTAATAAACGCCCTGTATTAGGTTCTAAACCTTTCGTTGCCCACGCCACTTCTGCATCATCATTCAGCCAAGGCTTAATTTGTTGAAGCGTTGCCCCAAAAGCATGGCTAGGCACGACAACCAGCACTATTTGGCTTGCTTTTACAGCGGTTTCTAAATCGGCTTCTAATTGAAGCGTTTCAGGAAAACTGACATCGGGAAGATAACGTTGGTTCTTTCGCTCAGCTGCAAGCGTGGCAACGTCATCGCTATTTCGCCCCCACAAAGTAACGGGGTGACCATTTCTGGCGAAACAAATAGCAAGGGCGGTGCCATAAGACCCCGCCCCTAAAACTGTAACAGCTGACTGTGCTGTAGTCATAACTTATGCGTCTGCAGTAACCTGTTGATCTTGCGCTGCACGCTGTTGCATGTATTGAGCAAACAGTGCATCAAAATTCACAGGTGCTAAATTTAACTGTGGGAAAGTACCACGGTTAACAAGGTTAGACACCGCTTCACGCGCATATGGGAAAAGTACATTCGGGCAGAAAGCACCTAGCATATGAGCTAATTGAATTTCTTCTACTTCCGCAATCGTGAAAATACCAGCTTGCTGAATTTCACAAAGGAATGCCGTTTCTTCACCAATTGTTGCTGTCACTGTCAGCGCAAGAATAACTTCAAAAACACCTTCTTCTAACTTGTTAGAACGTGTGTCTAAATCAAGTTTAACTTCTGGAGTCCACTCTTTTTGAAAGATAGCTGGTGAGTTTGGCGTTTCAAATGAAACATCTTTCGTGTAGATGCGTTGAATAGTGAATTGAGCGCCTGCTTGTTGTTCTGCTGCTGCGTTTTGGTTTTCTTCGTTCATTGTAATTCCTAACTTGTATTCGTTTTTATAATTAAATTTATTAAGCGTTAAGCTTTGCGTCTAAAAGGCCTTGCGCTTCAATTGCCATCATGTCGTCACAACCGCCGATATGCTCATCATTAATAAAGATTTGTGGCACGGTATATCCACCGTTAGCTTTATCGATCATTTCTTCACGACGCTCAGGCTGCACACCAATATCAATGTTTGTGTAACTTACACCTTTACTATCTAATAACGCCATAGCGCGTTGACAATATGGACAGTATGCTTTTGTGTAAAGAACAACATTCGTCATAATAATTCCTCTATCGGGCTGTTACGTGTTGTTAGCGGCCAGTCGTTGTTGGCAAACTTGCAGATTGCCAAGCTCCCATACCACCAGATAATACATAAACACGTTCAAAACCTGCTTTATGCATAGCCGTTGCGATACCTGAGGCGGTCATGCCCGTGGTACATACTAGTATAATGGGTTTACTCTTAAACTTTTCAAGGCTTGAGAAATCAGATTGTTTGGCTTTTTCTGGATTTAAGTGCGTTGCACCTGCAATACGACCTGAGTTGAATTCTTTTTGCGCTCGAATATCAACAACCTGACCATCTTCGCGGTTAATTAACAACGTAACTTGCTGCGGGTTAATTTGGCGAATCGCTGAAAATTTACTTTTAAACCAACTGCTGATCAGCATCGCTACCAATGCCAGCCAGATGATACTTAAAACCGGATGATTTGAGATAAATTCAATATATTGATCCATGCGTTTTCCACTAAGAAATTGGGTACCACAGCGCATAGCCATGGGATTATTAAAATATGCCACGCAAGTATACGTGCTTGAACCGAAAATGCTAGGGCGTGAAATATTTTAATATGACATATTGATAGCTGATCAAAACCTTAAAACACGGTATGCTAGTGATATATAAGTGCCAATCTTCAGGAGCTATAATGACAGAGCATAAAAAACCATTGGTATTAATGATCTTAGACGGTTGGGGATACCGTGAAGACACAGAAAGTAACGCAATACTCGCTGCTAATACACCCGTACTCGATAACCTGTGGGCAACACGTCCGCATACCTTAATTTCAGGTTCGGGACTTGATGTAGGTCTACCTGCAGGACAAATGGGTAACTCTGAAGTAGGTCACGTAAACTTAGGCGCAGGTCGCATTGTTTATCAAGATTTCACTCGCATCACGAAAGCAATCGAAGATGGAGAGTTCGCGAGTAACCCTGCATTAGTTGATAACATAGACAAAGCCGTTAAGGCAGAAAAAGCAGTGCATATTATGGGTTTATTAAGCCCAGGTGGTGTACACAGTCACGAAGACCACATTGTAGCGACCATTGAATTAGCTGCAGAGCGTGGCGCAAAAAACGTCTACTTTCATGGTTTCTTAGACGGTCGTGACACCCCACCTCGCAGCGCTAAAGCGTCTATTGAGCGCATCGAAGCTTTATTTGAAAAACTAGGTTGTGGCCGCTTAGCCAGCCTTGTTGGCCGTTACTATGCAATGGACCGCGATAATCGCTGGAACCGTGTTGAGCTTGCCTACGATGTAATGGTAAGTGGTATCGCGCAGCACACCTACACAGACGGCGTAACCGCACTTGAAGCAGCGTACGAACGTGATGAAAATGATGAATTTGTAGCGGCAACAACCCTCGTACCTGAGGGACAAACGGCGGCTGAAATTAATGATGGCGATACCGTTATTTTCGCCAACTTCAGGGCCGATAGAGCACGCGAAATGACGCGCGCATTTGTTGATGCTGATTTTAGTGGTTTTGAGAAAAAGAAATCTCCAGCACTGAGCGGCTTTGTAATGATGACGGAATACGCCGCAGATATTAAAGCCCCTGTCGCCTTTGCACCAGAGCCACTAACCAATGTGTTTGGGGAATGGTTAGAAAAGCAAGGCAAAACACAACTACGTATTTCTGAAACAGAAAAATATGCACATGTCACATTCTTCTTCAGTGGTGGTAGAGAAGACGAATTTGTGGGTGAAACACGCGAGTTAATTCCTTCTCCGCAAGTGGCCACTTATGATTTACAACCTGAGATGAACTCTGAAATGCTGACAGATAAGCTCGTTGAAGCTATTGCCAGCGGCAAGTACGACGCAATCATTTGTAACTACCCTAATGGTGATATGGTAGGTCACTCAGGTGTGTTTGAAGCCGCTGTAAAAGCGTGTGAAGCAGTCGACCACTGTATTGGCCGTGTTATAAACGCACTTGAAGAGCACGGTGGCGAAGCACTCATCACTGCGGATCATGGTAATGCTGAGCAAATGGCTAACCCAGCAACAGGCCAAGCACACACCGCACATACCAGCGAGCCAGTGCCATTCATTTATGTAGGCCGTGACGCAACCCCACAAGATGGAAAAACACTCAGTGACGTAGCACCAACCATGCTGCACTTAATGGGTTTAGAACAGCCAAGCGAAATGACTGGCACTCCAATTATGACACTGAAATAAACGATGAGCAGACGTATTAACCACTTACTCAAAACTGGTTTAATACTGACTTCATTAGTAGCAACTTCGGTTGTTGCTAATGAAGCTCAAACCAAAAAAGACTTATCTGATATTCAATCGGCCCTACAAAAAACCAAGGCCGAGCTTGAAGGTCAACGCAAGTCGATAGCCGATATGCGCAAAGATCTTCGTGCTCACGAACTCGATATTGCTAAAAATGCTAAGGCATTAAACCTAGCAGCACAATCGGTCAAAGAAAACGAACAACAACAGCGCGAACAACAGGCCAAAGCTCAGCAACTTCAAGCAGAGCAAATAAAACGTCAAACCCTCCTCGCAGCACAATTAAAAAGTGCGTATATGGCAGGTAGCCATGATTACTCAAAAATGCTGCTGAACCAACAAGACACGGCCAAAATTGAACGTACGCTCAGTTACTATAACTATTTAAACAAAGCACGCATTGAGCAACTCGAAGAGCTGAAAGCGTTGCAAATAAAAATTGCTGAAAATCAGGCGGAACTAGAACAAACAAAACTTCGTTTAGTTGAATTACACAACGAGCAGAAAAAACGCCAGCAAGCTTTAATTGCCGCTCAAGAACAACGAAAACGCAATCTCAACAAATTACAATCAGCGCTTAAAGAAACAAAAAGTTCGATTGATTATTTAAAAGAGAACGAGAAAACCCTCGTTACCGCCATCGAAGAGTTAGAAAAAGAACGAAGCGAAAAAGTTGAACTTCTCGGACTACAAAGCAGTAAAGGAAAACTCAACTGGCCGACCAAAGGAAAACTCCGTCACAGTTTTGGCCAACGCAAACATGGAAATATCGATTGGAAAGGCGTGTTAATTGGCGCGAAGGAAGGGAGTAACGTCAAAAGCGTACAAAATGGTCAGGTCGTTTATGCTGACTGGCTCAATGGCTTTGGTTGGGTTATTGCTATTGACCACGGCGATGGGTTTATGAGCTTATATGGGCATGCACAAACCCTACTTCGTGATGTTGGCGACCTTGTCAGAGAAGGTGAAGTCATTGCATTAGTAGGCCAAAGCGGCGGACAAACAGATCCTGGTCTATACTTTGAAATACGCCACAAAGGACGCGCAGTAAATCCTGTAAAATGGTGCAGACGTATTTAATTGATTAAATCAGCTGCGCCCTATGAGGAGCAGCTGATGCTAAATATCAATCACATAGACAAAATCCATTTCATCCCATCTAAGCGTTTCTTTGGGCTACATCTTATTTTACTCTTAGCCTTACTATGCTTATTAATGCAATCATTTAATGGGGTTGCTAAACCATCTTTAAAGTCACTACATCACCAGCAACTCAATGAAATTTTGTTTAATATAAATACTTACTATGTTGACGATCTTCAACTTCATAATAGCTTTGAATCTCAGCCAACGAATCAACAAGTAGAAGCATTATTTGAGCGTTTAGACCCCTATTCTAAATATTTAGACGAAACTGAGCTCGATGCCATATTTAGTAGTACCAATGGGCGTTACACTGGGCTTGGCATCGAGGTTAAAGTTACCGATGGTCGCGTATATATTGTTAATACGATTAAAAACTCCCCTGCTGAGCAAGCTGGTCTGCAAGTAAATGATGAGCTAACCGCTATAAATCAACAACCGATTGTCAATAAAAGCATAGAAGAAGTTGCAAGGCTTATTCGTGAAAGTGGCCAAGCTGCCGTTGATGTTTCCGTAAAACGAGAGCAAGTAACCGAACTCAACTTTTCAATAAAGCGACAACAGATAAACCTAGAAAGCGTGCAAAGCTACCTTGCTGATACAGGCGTTGCGCTATTGAGTATTAATGCTTTCAATAACCATACATTGCATGATGTCGCACGAACCGTGGCTAAAATGCAAATTAATAATGGTTTTCCGTTATCAGGGTTAATTATTGATTTACGAGATAATCCTGGAGGAACACTACAAGGTGCAATTGAAGTTGCAGATCTGTTTTTAGATAGTGGTACGATTGTTTCTACAAAAGGACGCTTCAATGAGGCAAATCAATACTATAAAGCACATAGCGGTGATATTCTTTCTGGCGCGCCAATCGCCGTATTAATTAATGAAAACTCAGCATCTGCAGCAGAAATATTAGCCGCAGCGTTGAGGGATAACCAAAGAGCGACCTTGGTTGGAGAGACCTCGTTTGGTAAAGGCTCAGTACAGTCTTTGATTCCACTAGGAAATGGAAATACAGCTCTCAAACTTACCACAGCACGTTATTATACACCTGCTGGGCAATCTATTGATGGTAAAGGGATCGCACCCGATGTGAGTATAAATCAAACAATGCTTTCAGAAATTGACCAAGACGTTATAATAAAAAATATACAAGGGTTGTCGCTTTTTAGCTCACTCCTTGATAAACAAGATAAAAAGCAACTTACTGCAAAGCAGTTAATTATTATGCAGTAAGTAAGCACACACAATGGATATAATAATTACAAAAAGTGAATTTACGCAAAGGCTTACTACTGACGCTGTGTTGCTTACCACTATTTTGCCAAGCAAAGCAAATAGCCATCGTTATAGATGACATAGGCAACCACCAACGCGATCTTGATATCTTGAATTTACCAGGGCAAGTGACCTTTTCAATCTTGCCCCATACACCTTACTCACAAATTTTTGCCGAGAGAGCGAGCAAAACCAACAAAGAACTTCTCTTGCATATCCCCATGCAGGCGCTAGACAAAACAAAAGCTTTAGGTCCTGGTGCTTTAACAGACTCAATGAGCAAAACACAGCTGCAAACCACACTGGGGCACGCACTCGCATCATTGCCACAAGTCAAAGGCGTAAACAATCACATGGGCTCTGAGTTAACACAATTAACAGAGCCTATGAAGTGGACGATGGAACTCCTTAAAAAACGAGGCTTATACTTTTTAGATAGCCGAACAACAAGCCAAAGTGAAGCACAAAATGTCGCTAATCTTTATGGTGTTGCCAATGTTTCTCGACATGTATTCCTAGACAATATCGTGACTGAAAGCCAGCTTAAGCACCAACTAGAAGAACTTAAACTAAAAGCGACGCATTTTAATTATGCCATTGCTATTGCACATCCCTACCCAGAAACAGTCGCGTTTTTACATCACGCCCTGCCAGAACTTCAACAGCAAGGTTTTGAGCTTGTGCCTCTTTCACAATTGGTTGAAAACAAATACATCCAATTAGCTAAAGCAGAGCAAAAGCAAGCTGAGCATCGTACAAATGATGAATGAAAGAGCGACATACTCAAATAGGATGTAAATATGCCGAAGTTTCCTTCATTAATGATAGACGCAGAGGTCGCACAACATCACCTTTGATCGATACATCGTGATTATAAAGCGTAGTAAGGGCTTTAACCGTGAATGCCAGTGGTTATGTGTGAAGGGCATAATGAGATACTTCGGCACTAAAGTACCTCCTACTACGCGCTAATTTGGTTAGCTAAAGTGAAGTAGCCCATTTTAGAGCCCCTTCATTTTTGTCATCATGATTAAACAACATGGAAAGCGTGATTGAACATCGTGATTACAAAGCGTAGGAACGGCTTTAGCCGTGAACGTCAGTGGTTATGTATGAAGGGCATATCAGACACTTTCGGCACTCAAATACCTCCTACATCTCTTCACCTTGCGCTTATGCGCCTTTTATCTCTGTATGCAATCTCAGTATGGTACTGGACGATTTAGTCCTGAACGCAAAAAACCCGCTGCATTGCTGCAACGGGTTTCTATAATACCATTCCGCATAAAGATTAAATCAACTTTATCCATTCCCGATTACACATCTTCATCACTCGCTCCGGTATTGAAATAAAGTGATTCCATGCTTTTGAAACTTCATCAACAATTTCGTCATAGCCCGAAAACACTCTATTGGATAAACAGTGTTGTCGTATCCAGTTCCATACTTGCTCTATTGGGTTTAACTCTGGTGAATAAGGAGGGAGCTTTATTAGCGTGAGGTTGTTAAATTCTGCGGCTGTATCGTATGTGTGCCAGCCTGCGCCATCTATTATCACGACAGCATGTCTGCCAACTGGTGTAGCTTGTGATATCTGGCTCAGGTGCTGCGTCATTGCTTCTTTATTGACGAATGGGCTTACTAGCGCTTCTGTTTGGCCTGTGGAAGGACATACCGCACCAAATAAATATCCATAGTCAAACTGCTGTTGTTTTACTATCCGTGGCCGAGTGCCTGTTTCAGCCCAAATGCGCGTAGTCGGATTTTGCTGGCCAAATCGTGCTTCGTCCTGAAACCATACGTCGATACGGTCAAGTGGAAGGTGTCCGGGTGTGTGAAGGATCGTTTCCAGTTGGAAGTTTTTTAAAAGCTTCTTGGCTTTTTAATGAGTGTTTAGGGTGTTTCGAACGGCTTGTGATCCAACTAAAGCCAAGCTGCTTGAGTATTTTATAAGTATGATTTAAGTGATAATGAACACCAAATTCAGTGCTAATGTAATGCACAATGTCTTCACCGGTAAGCCGGCCACCTTGAAGTTCTGTGTTCGTGCGTTTTATAAATTCAGACAGTTGCTCAAGTTGTGACTGTTGCAATCTAGATGGACGCCCTTGTATAGGCTTATTGTCTAAGCCATACAGCCCCTGTTCTAGGTAACTAGAAACCCATTTATTAACACTACTTCGTGCTATGTTAAGACGTTTTGCAATATCATACCATTCCGCTTAATTAAGTGGTCTATTTTGAGGCAATAAAACCGCGTTGATAACAAGGCAAAAATTTAGTTATTTAGTTGTTCTAAATCAGAAATTTTTAACGCAGGTAGCGACTGGTTTGATCACTCAAAATGATTAAGTATTTTTGCGGATTGGTATCAGTTCTGCTATTCCCCTCATAAAATAATGACACTGCGAGTAATCGTATGCGTTTTCGTGCATTTGGTTCTTTTCGTGAAAGCGCTAAAAGCTGTTCAGCTATGTTTTGGTTCAATGTTATTAACCGGTGATTTTATATAGCCTATATTAGATCAGATATTTAAGCGGAATGGTATAATTAGGAGCCATGGTGCGCTACGCAGTAGGATGTCCTACTTTCACATGGTCAATGCCACACGATGCTTACAAAGATATAGGTCGTAGGGGTCTTGGTTGGGTATTTTATTTTTCTACAGGCAACAAAAAACCCGACTCTTTGGAATCGGGTTTCTCTAATTAGGAGCCTGGCGATGTCCTACTTTCACATGGCAAATGCCACACTATCATCGGCGCTGTTTCGTTTCACTACTGAGTTCGGCATGGGGTCAGGTGGGTCCAAAACGCTATTGTCACCAAGCAAAATGCGTGGAAAGGATTCTCGACAAAGCGCATCGCGCTTACGAGTCCTTTGCGCAAGGTGAACTGATTTCGCATTAAGCGCTGAGGTTCACCCTACATAAAATCTGGAAATCTGATAATCGTAAAATCTACTTTAGTATACTAACTTCTGTCTGTTACGCTGTCATAAAACGCGTTTGGCGTTGTATGGTTAAGCCTCACGGGTAATTAGTACAGGTTAGCTTAATGGCTCACACCACTTCCACATCCTGCCTATCAACGTTGTAGTCTTCAACGGCCCTTCAGAGACTTTAAAAGTCTAGTGAGAACTCATCTCGAGGCCTGCTTCGCGCTTAGATGCTTTCAGCGCTTATCAGTTCCGAACGTAGCTACCGGGCAATGCCATTGGCATGACAACCCGAACACCAGCGGTTCGTTCACTCCGGTCCTCTCGTACTAGGAGCAACCCCTCTCAATTCTCAAACGCCCACGGCAGATAGGGACCGAACTGTCTCACGACGTTCTAAACCCAGCTCGCGTACCACTTTAAATGGCGAACAGCCATACCCTTGGGACCGACTTCAGCCCCAGGATGTGATGAGCCGACATCGAGGTGCCAAACACCGCCGTCGATATGAACTCTTGGGCGGTATCAGCCTGTTATCCCCGGAGTACCTTTTATCCGTTGAGCGATGGCCCTTCCATTCAGAACCACCGGATCACTATGACCTACTTTCGTACCTGCTCGACGTGTCTGTCTCGCAGTTAAGCTGGCTTCTACCATTACACTAACCGTACGATGTCCGACCGTACTTAGCCAACCTTCGTGCTCCTCCGTTACTCTTTGGGAGGAGACCGCCCCAGTCAAACTACCCACCAGGCACTGTCCGTAACCCCGATTAGGGGCCAACGTTAGAACATCAAAACTACAAGGGTGGTATTTCAAGGACGGCTCCACAAAGACTAGCGTCTCTGCTTCA
>NZ_CP065231.1:2947500-3561819 GCF_015767615.1 Pseudoalteromonas sp. A41-2
AACATCGTATTCGATGCCTGCATCTTCCAGTGCCGCAGCATAAAAACGTCCCAAGCGAGCAAGATCACGACCGGTGTTAAACAAACCTGCATTAAAGAAGTAAGGGCTAGTACGGCCTGACTTTAAAGTAAACTCACCAAATTTAAGCACCTGCTTTTCAAGTGCGAATTCAATAAACTCTTTTTGATAATCTTTCATTACTAAATTAACCTACTTCTAAATTATGCTAAAGCTTGCTTTTGAGCATCGATAATTTCACGGATAGAATGCTTAGCCAGTGAAAGTAGCTCATCTAATTCATCAAACGAGAAAGGTTCACCCTCGGCAGTCCCTTGGATTTCGATGATTTTGCCGGTTTCAGTCAAAATAACATTCATATCGGTTTCTGCTTCAGAGTCTTCTAGGTATTCAAGGTCTGTAATTGGTTGACCTTTATATACACCCACAGAAATAGCTGCAATCATATGTTTAAGTGGATTAGAGTTGATCATGCCTTTGCTGCGCATGTACGTCAGCGCATCAACAAGCGCAACACATGCGCCGCTGATTGATGCAGTACGAGTTCCGCCATCAGCTTGAATTACGTCACAATCAATTGTAATGGTGTTTTCGCCTAACGCTTTTAAATCAACCGCAGCACGTAATGCGCGTGCGATTAAGCGTTGAATTTCCATTGTACGACCGCCTTGCTTCCCGCGAGCTGCTTCGCGACCATTACGGGTATGTGTTGAACGTGGCAACATACCGTATTCAGCCGTAACCCAACCTTAACCTTGGCCTTTCATAAAGCGTGGTACACCTGCTTCAACAGTTGCAGTACACAATACTTTCGTATTTCCGAACTCTACTAATACTGAACCTTCAGCATGCATAGTGTAATTACGTGTAAATGTAACCGGTCTAATTTGGTTAGGTGTTCTTTCGCTTGGACGCATTAACGATCCCCTTAAATCTGAATTTGCCACATTATAAGTATATATACGTGTAGATGCCATGTTGATTTACATAATTAAATGAATGTGAAATATGCAGCTGAAAAAATTTCCGCTAGAGGTTAAAGGCTGATACGGTATAATCAACCAAATTTGTAAATAAATAACACTAGGAAATCATCCATGATCCACAGCATGACAGCTTATGCGCGTCGCGAAATTAAAGGCGAATGGGGCACTGGCACTTGGGAAATTCGTTCAGTTAACCAACGTTACCTTGAAACTTTTATCCGCGCACCAGAGCAATTTCGTGGGATGGAACCTGTTATCCGTGAACGTTTACGCAAACACCTACAGCGCGGAAAAGTAGAAGTTTTCCTAAAATTTGCAGCAAACCCAGCACATGTTGGTGAGCTAACAATTAATGAATCTCTGGCTGAGCAGCTTATTAAAAGCGCGCAATGGGTGCAGCAGCAAAGCAATGGCGACATCAACCCTGTTGATATTTTACGTTGGCCAGGTGTGATGGAAGCTGAAGAGTTAGACATGGATAGTGTAAATACTGCACTGATCGCAGGCTTTGATGAAGTAATCGAAGACTTTAAACAAGCACGAGGCGATGAAGGTGCTAACCTTCACGAAATGATTGCAACCCGTTTAGATGCAATTTTAGAGCAAGTAGTCATTGTTGAGAGCCACTTACCAGAAATAGCTAAATGGCAACGCGACAAACTAAATCAAAAACTAGAAGAGTTAAAAACGGATATCGACGAATCACGTCTTGAGCAAGAACTTATTTACCTTGCTCAAAAACAAGATGTGGCCGAAGAACTAGACCGCTTAAAATCGCATGTTAAAGAAACTAAAAAAATATTAACGAAAGGTGGCGCTTGCGGTCGTCGTTTAGACTTTATGATGCAAGAGTTTAACCGCGAAGCGAATACGCTTGCGTCTAAGTCAATTAACAGCGACATCACAAACGCAGCTGTCGAGCTTAAAGTGTTAATTGAACAAATGCGCGAACAGATCCAAAACATAGAATAATTCTGTTGTTATTTTAAAATAAGAAAGACCCAGCTGTTGCAGGGTCTTTTGTTTAAAAACCACTCTACAGGGGAATAAAGTGGTATTAGCATCGGTGAAGGGAGGCTAATTATTGTAAAAACGTGTTGCAGCTACAGCATAGTCAGCACGCGTTACCGATTCATCACCATTGAAGTGTACGGTTACTTTTGGCTCTAAGTCGAAGCGGCCTTGGTGTACATCAAAGTACGCATTCAAAATGCCAAGGTCTAGCGCCAGCTGTACATACCCTTTTAGGTGGTCAGGAATAGTATGTTGATCTTCCAGTGTATATCGCTCATCGTTGTAAACCACTGTAATATCACCGCTAAATGTAGCTGCTGTTTCTTGCAGTGCTAATGATTGCACGAGCGAGTAAGCAAGTTCACTTCGACTCACCTGCTCTGTTGGTGAAAACATCGTTGTATCAGTCAACATTACAGGCGCTTGATCTTGTGCTGTATTACGAAGCGCAGCCCCTTTTTGTGTTACTGCATTAATTGCTGCGCTATACGAAGCATCAACATCGGTATAGCTTACTTGTGTCGCTTTGTTTGATTGTCTCACTCCTGCACCGAGTGTTAAAAAGTCGGCTAATTCTTGGCGAAGTAAAAAGTCATCGGGTTTAAATCCATTCTCTGTTGCATCGACTAACTGCTCACTCACTGCCATTTCAATAAACGCTTTTGCAGGGTGATCAGCGGCTACATCATCAAGTCCAGTGTAACCATCTGTTTTAACTATTTTTACTTTAACAGGAATCGAGCCTGGCACAGCATAACCATTGGTTACACCAATGGGGTCAACATCTACCCCAGACAAACCACCAATACCACTGGCTTTTAGCACCCATTCGCCGGCTTCTGCTGGGGCTGTTACAGCAATATTTTGGCCCAGTACTGGCAACGCAATACTCGAGCCATAACGTTTACCCGAAGGACTGGTGAGTGACAACCCTACGGTGTTGTCAGAAACATTGGCACTCACCATCAACATTGACGCATCTGGGCTAACATTAATAAGGGTGCCTGAATTATCACCCACGGGGCTAAAATCAACGGTGTCATTGTACTCAGCCTGCACTGATGTTTGCGCTTGAGCATTAAAGTTACGGTTAAGTTTAGTCGTGGTACCAAACGTACGTTGTTGATCAACGACTGACTGTACTGCGGCATAAGCATTTGCATAACCTGCCCCAACTTCCCAATCTTCAAGTCCGGGCATATTTGTCGCGGTTTCTTGCAAAATGGTTTTCACTTCACGCCATGTCAGGTTTGGATTCGCCTCTAACATCAGCGCGACAATACCTGAAATATGTGGTGCAGCCATTGAGGTGCCGCTCATTGATGTGTAATACGGCACATGATTAATATCCATAATTTCACTGTCATCAGCTAGACTCAAGGTGCTCAAGCTTGAAAGTGAAGCTCTTGCTGAAATAACATCAACACCTGGCGCCGTAATTGTTGGTCTATCTTGCCATTCGAGCTGTTCACCATTAATGCTAACAACGCCACCTTTACCTTTCACACCGCGAGAACTAAAGCTGGCCAAATTACCGGTTTTATCACCGGCTGCCACAGTAATAACCCAAGGTGCTTTTTTGAAGTTGCCTGTAATCGTGCCTTCACCGCTTCCTGAGTTACCCGCTGAGAAAACAACAATTACCCCATTGTCTGCCAACTTTTTGGTTGCGATATTTGTTGGATCATCTGGGTTAAAGTCTGTGCCTGTGTCGCTTGTATTTCCAAACGAGTTTGAAATAACACGAATGTTATAATCGAATTGATGCGTTAAAGCGTAATCAAAACCACCCAGTGTATCTAGAATAAATAAGCCCGCACCCGACCCATAACCAATAATTTTTGCACCCGGCGCGACCCCTTGATACTTACCACTCGACATTGCACCATTACCACCAATAATGCCCGCTACATGTGAACCATGACCACCCGCAATATCAGTGTTATCAACATCTTCTTGGTAAGTAATGGGTAATACACTCGACAACGAGTTTAAGTTTGTTTGTGCAAGCACGTTTTGTACAACGTGGTTAGGGTATTTGATGTCGCCATGCGTTCCATCCACCCCTGAATCATTAACGACAACACCAATGCCGCGACCAGAATACGGCATGCCTTTATGTCGTAAAGAGCTATCGGCACGTAATCGGTCAACACCAGTAATTTGAGTTGAACCATCATTTTCTAGTGATAGTGGCGCGTTGTACCAAATTGAACGAACTTTGTCTGATGCGTAGATAGCCTCGATTTGAGCTTTAGTTGCCGTAATACCGACCATAGGCAGGCTTTTTAAACTAACACCGCCTAACACACCTGCCGACTGAATGACGCTCATCAGTTCAGAGTCGACCGCTTTATTACCTTCAAACGTAACAATAACTTCGAACACATCTTGTTCTGTTGCTTGGGTCAGTAACTGACTAATTTCTGGCCCCAAAGATTTAGCTGATAAATTCAGTGACATTAAGCTTAGTCCTGCGCCAACAAGACCCGCGAGTAGTTTTTGTGATTTTAATTGAGTGTTAAGCATGAGAGTAAACCTTAATTTGTTTTGACTCTCTCAGCATGGCAAACACGTAGGCTTTTAAAAATGAGGGAAAACCCCTAGAGCAAGAAGGTTAAAACACCTTTATATGAGTAAATTATATTTTGCAGCGTAACGGACCAGTTCAGCTGCATTGGCGACTTGTAACTTATCAAGTACTTTACCACGATGATTTTCAGCCGTTTTTACACTGATATCTAAAGAGCGTGCAATGTCTTTGGTGGTTTTACCTTCGATAATAAGATGAAAAACTTCACGCTCACGACTGGTTAAATTACGATAAGGGTCATCCCAGGTTTCAGCCGGTTTTAATGACATGGTTGCTAATACACTGGCAGCGTATTGGCTAAAATAGGTTTTCCCTTGAGCAAGTGCTTTTACGGCATCAATAAGCTCATCACTGGCGCTGTCTTTTAACAAGTAACCAGATGCACCAGCCCGTACCATATGTATTACGTATTCTTGCTCTTCATGCATGGTTAACACCAGTACTTTAGCTTCTGGTAACTGCTCATGAAGTCGTTTAACCGCTTCCATGCCGTTTAATTCTGGCATGCTAATATCAATAACAATCACCATTGGCTTTAATTCAAGTGCTTTTTGTACGGCAGATAAACCATCTGCCGCTTCAGCAAGTACTCGAATATCAGGGTCATTGCTCAGTAAACTCACCAGACCTTGGCGCAAAATAGTGTGGTCATCAGCAATCAGTACGCTAATCATATTAATTATTTCCTGTTACTAGCACTTTAATTTCGCAGCCCTGCTGTGGCGCAGTCGTGACCGTTAGCTGACCACCGTATGCCATAACTCGGTCTCGCATTGCCCCTAAACCAAAGCCTGTTGTTAGATCATCAGGTTGTAGTTCCATACCTTGACCATTATCTTTTACTTTGACCATTAACATGCTTTTTGTTGCTATCACATTAATGGTAATTAGGCTTGCCTTCGCATGTTTAATGGCGTTGGTCAGCGCTTCTTGTACCACTCTAAATACCAAGGTTTGTATATCACTGGCTAGGTTATTATCAACTTGGTGATGTAAGTTAATAGTAAACGCCTGCTGTTCAGACATCACTCTCACCAACCACTCAAGTGCAGGCACAAGGCCTAAATCGTCTAATATGCGCGGTCGCATAAGCCGTGATATAACCCGAGTATCTGATAATGCTTGGCGAGCTAATTCAATACTCTCATTGAGAGCATGGCTGGGAGCTTCATTTTTTGCTTGCTGTAATTGATTTATTAAAGCGGTGAGTAGCTGCCCAACCCCATCATGCAGCTCTTGTGCTATTTGCTTTCGCTCATTCTCTTGCACCTGCCAAACACGCTTTGCTAAACCACGCATTTGCTCATTAGAGTTTGAAAGTTGCTGCGAAATTTGCTGCTGCTTTTGGTTAAGTTCTGCCACCAGCGAGGTGATATCCTTATCATTATTCATAACCAGCCAAGTCCTGTAACGAATCATCAAGTTGAAAATAACTTTGATAGTTTAAAAATTCAGCCTTTCTGTCTTTAGGAAGATTGGCCAATAAAGTGTTTAACTCTGAATTAAGCTTTGCTTTTAAGCTACTGGGTGCTTGCTCATTGTGATAAGCAAACTGCACTCTTAATCGATCAAATTGAAAACTCCGCCAGTACCCTCCCATCTTACGAAGTAGAATATCAGCCTGTTTTAGCGTTGCCTGAAAATCAGGCCATTGCTGTTGCATAAACTGCTGTACAGCAAGCAGCTCTAAATACTCAAGATAGGCATATTGATATAAAGTAAAATCAACATTACCCAGCGCCGCTAAATGAGCACTAATATCTTGCTGTTGACGCAGTGCTTCACGAGCCGCATAAATGAGCTTGGCAATATAAATAGCGCCCTGACTATAATCTTTGCTCATGGGCTCACTCATTTGTTGTTGAGTGATCATCTCACCCGTTATGAGCTCACTGTAAAATGCAAGTCGGCTAAAATACTCACGGTTGCCCTTATCGGCGATATCTTGTTTTAAGCTCGCGATTGTTGACGCTGCGCCGGTGATATCACCTAATTGATACGACCAATCAACAAGCCACAAGCCAAATTCACTCATCGCGCGAATATCTTGCAATGACTTTGCTTGCTCATAAATGGCACTTAACTCAGTGATGCTATTTGCAAAATTTCCTTGTAAAAAGGTCAATTTAGATAAGTAACTACGCGATACCCATTGCTCAAAGGTGCTATTGAGTTGTTTAGCATCTGCCAGTGTATTATTGAAAAGATGGTACGCGTTTCGCCAATTTCCCTGTGCTAATTCAATTTGCCCTAAATTCTGCCTTACATGGATGATACCCAAGGGGTATTGAATACCTTGATACAGTTGCTCAGCCTGACGCCAATAAACCAACGCATGCTTTTTATTTAACAGCATAAAATACATAAAACCGATGTTATTCATACTCTCGGCTTGCAGCATTTGGTTGCCAAGCGTCATGCGTATGTCGAGGCCTTGCTGATAATATTCAAGTGCTTTTTGATACAAAGCCTGCTCTTCTTCAAGCACCCCTAACTCGTTAAAAGTATGCGATAGTCCTTCTTGATCGCCTAGTTGCTCGTACAATGAAATGCTCTGTTGTAAATAGCGTTCTGCTTCTGTGTACTGTGCTTTAGCAAGGTGCAATGAAGACAGGTTACCCATGGTGGTTGCCATTCCAGCAATGTCGTCAATGTTTTCGCGGATAGCGAGTGCTTGACGGTAGTAATCAAAGGCTAAATCAATCTCCCCGAGTTGATTGTAAACAACACCAAACGCATTCAGCGCTTCGCCTTCTTGATACGCATTTTTCGATTTTTTGGCAGTTACTAAGGCTTTAACAAAATACTCATCAACCGCTTTTTGATACTGCCCTTGTAAAAATGCAGCTCGGCCAAGCATAAACCATGCATCGGGATGGTAAGGGTCAAGGTTAACGACCTCAAGCAACAGCGTTTCCATTTTTTGATGTTGTTCTGTCAGAAAATAAAACTCAGCAAGGGCTATTTTTAATTCCACATCATAAGGAAATGCCTTTACAAGGGCTGCATAGTCAGCTTGAGCTTGCTCTGCTTTACCGGCGAGATCATTAAGCCTCGCACTGGCAAATTTTGCTGTGTAGGTTTTATCTTCCGCAAACTTAAGGGCCTGATTGTAAGCATTCTCAGCATCGAAAAATTGCTGGGTGGCAAGCAATAATTCACCTTGCAATAACCAACCTAGCCCTGAATTTGGGTGCTTGGTTAAAAACTGCGATAACGATGTTTGCGCTTTTTCAAACTCACCTTTTTGCAGGAACGACTTCACAATAAACAACTCACCTGCAGGTTGAGGGTCAACTTGTAATGCCTTCACTTCAGTTGATAATTGCAATTGCTGTGAAAAACGCTCGGTAAAACTCGACACGCTTTGTTGCCAATTAGCTTGGTTAAAATCGCTCGTTAAGAGTGTATTTTGCTGTAATGTGTGCCCTTCAAGCTGATAAACATTAAATTTAATATCGTGTTGCTCTGAACCACTTGGGTATAGTTGCGGAGCAATCAGGTAGCTTACATTTAATAAGTCAGCCACCAGCGCTAGCTTTTGCTCATCTAACGGCATTGTAATTCCAAGTTGAGAGAGCAACTGACTTAGCCTGCCTTGCTCTACTACTCGTAAATGACCTAATTCATGCAGTTGATAGTTAATATATTCAGCAAGCCCTTGTGCAACGCTATCGTCACTACTTTGTAAAGGTAAAACAGCCACTGCATAGTATTCTTTCTCAGGCTGTTGGGGAGTATCGTGTGGCATGCTTAAAAACACCGCAGCCATAATAAATAAGCCTATAACCACCACGACAGCCATCAACATAGAGTGTTTTTTAATGTTGTGCGGTTTTTCTTTAATTTGTTTTAAAAATGCCGTTTGTGCCTCAGTGGCATTTTTAAAACGTGCGTTAACTTGAGAATGAATAAGTTTGTTGATAAATGGCGCAATAAAAGCCAGTTGTTTATGCTTTACGCGACATTTTGCTTTATTAAGCTGCTTTGCCGTTAATACCTCATCAAGGCTTTGTCCAGTAAAGGGAAGTTCACCACAACACAGCTGATACAACACCACGCCAACCGCGTATAAATCAGTAGTCGAATTTACAGCCCCAAACTGCAAATACTCTGGAGGGGCATAATGAACCGTCCCCACAATATCGCCCACATCTGCGCTGCCTCCTAACACCGATAAACCAAAGTCTGAAATATACAGTCGTCCCTTTTTATCGAGCATAATATTGGCGGGTTTAATATCTCGGTGAACAACATTGGCTTGCTCCACAAAAACCAATGCCTCTAATAACTGGCTGACAAATGTAATAAGCTCTTCACGACTCTGAAAAGTCAGGCTAGCCTCTTCTAGCGATTGGCCATCAATCCAATCCATCGTTATAAAATGTAGATTTTGCCAATGATAATATTCATGAACACGTAAAATAGTCGGGTGGCTTAATTGACGTAAATGCAGTAATTCTTGTTTGAACTTTGCAATCGCATCTGATTGCTGACTAATTGATTGATTAAGTACTTTAATGGCAATGTGTGTATCAAGCTGTTTGTCGTAGGCGCGGTAAACACACCCATACTGACCTTGACCACACATGGCTTCAATCTCAAAACGGCCAAGTAAACATTCGCCAGGCTTAAGATAAGTCGGTGAGCTAATTACCTGAGTTTCATGCAATTCATCACTGCTATTTTTAGAAACGTCGTTATTGCTCATATCACCTATTTAACAGGGGTTAATGACATAAATTAAATAAAGTATAGCCAGTATTTTCGTTAACGTGCTTATCTGTAACCACTTTTTGTAAGTTATCAATAGATTGTTGCAACAGTAAGGCTTGCACTGCAGCCTCGATTTGAAGTCCCATGCTGTGGAAAATTTCAATGTCTAAATCAGTCAGTACTTTTCCCGCTAATTGGCTGTCGGTATACACGACCCCAACAACTCGACCGTCAAACAGTAACGGGATACACGCGAGCGAGGATATTTTTTTCAACTGAATACTGTCGCGGTGTTTGAGTAAATCATGTACCGACACATCCATAGCCACCACGGGTTCTGCTTTTTCAAAGCAACGAGAGATTGCACCAACACTGCCTTCAAAGCGTTTCAATTTAAAATCACCCGTTTTGAAACCTTGCGCAATACATACTTGTAATGAATCTAATTGTTCGCCTAATAGCAACACACCACGCTGCGTGCCTGTTAACGTAATTAGGTTATGTAATTGGGCAATTAAGCTTTCTTTTAAATAGTCTGTATTAGAAGACGGTGAGGCTAACTTACTTTGTGTTAATCGCCAGGTGTTATGCTCATTAATGGCCGCTATTTGCGACATTGACTTTGCTTCAAACAAGCAATCTAAATCACCAATCGAAATGATTGCATCATCAGCAAGGGTTGAGTGAGTTACAACGGCACCGTTTACTTTCGTGCCGTTTAAACTTCGTTGATCATTAAGTTGCCATGCATCATTACTGTGCGACACACGAGCATGCTGACGTGACACCGTTGGGTGTTCCAAAATTAACTGACACTCTTTCGCACGTCCTATGAGGTATCCACTCTGTTCGTATAAATAGCTTTCCATCGCAGGCTGATCAGTATAACAAACCGTAATTCTAGCGGGCATACACAACTACTCTACAAACCTTATTATTCTTAATTGGCAAGTCTCAAACTAAAGCGTAACGTATTTGCATAAGCTATGAGCTCACCCATCACATTATCGACATCTCGGCTTGAGCGCCACACATCTGGAATTGCTTGGCCTCGATTAGCTTTCACATTATTAATAAACTGGCTAACTTCACTACTCGCTGAGCTGTAATCAAGCGTCATGATTGCTTGGTTAATATCGGCGACGTCTTGCAATAGTGTTGAATAAACAACACTGTCAATCTGGCTAGAAAAAGCATTTAACGCCGTTTGTAAGTCGTTAAACTTTGTATTGATCACAACGGTTGCAGGGCGTAAGTCAGCGACAATTATAAACTGTGAAAAGCGGCCTGTTGAACCGCGAGCACGGTAACTCCCCGCCCCCATTGTTGTGGTAATATCTTTAAACTCACCGCCCAAAGGCGCTTTAAAAAAGCGTAGCGGCGTACCCGCTGTGTACTCTAAATTGTGCGTATGAATGTCAACACTGGCGACTCCCGAAAACGAAAAACCGCCACTGGTATCAGGCTCAATGGTAATCATCATTGGAAAAAGCGCTTGCAAAGAAATATTGCTACTGTTTGGTAATCGCTGCAAAAGATTAAGCGACGTGATATCAATAATTTCGGCTGTAATACCTATATTATCAGCGGTAAGGCCTACTGCATTTTCAAATTCAAGGATAATATCTGCTGAAATATTTGCAGGGAGGTTAATCACGGCCTCAACAGTATTACCTTGAACATTGACACTGACTAATTCTGTGCTGTGTGATACGGGGCTTGAAAGCATCATTATTAAAGCAAATGCAATGATGTAAAACGTCTTGAACTGGCTCATATTCTCAACTCTCTCGTGACGACGGCAAGCCGAAGTAACACGTTTATTTAACAAACTACAACATTAAACTTACTTTCGACTGGGGTATTTCGCAAGTTTTTAATGAAAAATAACGAATAAAAACCAACCATTTTTCAGGTTGGTTTTTATTCATCAAGGACTTAACTATCTTAAATATTGATTGAACACTCGACCAATAATCACCGCGTAATCACCCCGGCTTACTACGGTGTTTGGTTCAAAGTAAGCAACAAGCGTCGGTGTTAAATCATAGCGACCCTGTTCAAGCTCAAAACGGACACCTAACAGCGACATATCAACAGCCAATTGCACATACCCTTTTAATTCGCTAGGTATCGCATTGCTATCACGAAGCGGGATTTGTTCGCCGTTGTAAGCAACCGTGATATCGCCCGTGTGATTGCCAGCCTGCGATTGTAAGCCAAGTGCTTGCACTAATGAGTACGCTAAATCGGTTTTGCTAACTGTGCCCGTCGGATTAAATGACTGCCCCGATACTGACATTACTGGATTTTGCTCTTGTTTACGGTCTTTTAACGCTGAGCCTACTGACGTAACGGCATCGACAAACGCTTCGCTACCAGACATAACATCCGCAAAGGCCGGTTTTTGTGTCGCCAGAATGTCACGTTGTTGTCTGATTGCCATTCCCATCACAAGATACTGAGCAAGCTCTGCACGTGATAGGTTTACATCAGGTCGGTAGTAGCCATCATCGTGACCATCAACGAGTCGTTCACTAACCGCAAACTCAATCGCTTTTCGAGCTGGGTGAACAAAAATATCATTAAGCCCTTGGTATCCACCTGACTTCAAAATACTAATTTCACCACTAATAAACTCAGGTAAGCCTGGGCCATTTGTGACACCTGTAGGATCGGCTTCTACACCTGATAACGAGGTCAAACCAAACGCAGATAACTTCCACTCTCCGGCTTGTGCTGGCGCTGAAACACGCATTGAAGTATCAAGTACTGGCAAGGTTAAGTTGCCAAAATAAACCGTGCCATCGGGTGCTTCAAGTTTGAGTTTAGTGGTGTTCGCCAGCACATCTGCAGCCACATTGATAAACGCAGCATCACTGCCAACAGTAAAGGTAAATTCCTCTGGTTCACCCACTGGTGAATAGAACACTTCAAATGGGGTGGGTGAGCTGTCATCCACAATAATGGCATTCGCATTAAAGTCGTTTAAGTTATTTACTGTGACACTATTTTCAGCGTTATAACCCAATGCGCCTGCTACAGCGGCATACGCATTGACATAACCAGCGCCCACTTCCCATGCTTGATAGCCCGGCATGTTTGTCGCTGTTTCTTGCATAATCTGTTTAATTTGAAGCGGTGTTAAGTCGGGGTTTGCTTCCAGCATCAGCGCAGCCACACCCGCAACATGGGGGGTGGCCATTGACGTGCCTGAAATCATTGTGTAATAAGGTAAGTATTCAGCTTCAATTGCGTCAATGTCATCTGCACCGCCGTTCGACACGATGTTCGTTTTTGCGCGTGTCGAAATAATATCCACTCCCGGTGCGACTATTGTTATTTCATTTTTATACTGCCACTCACTGCCGTCTGGCATAGTAAAGGTGCCTTGTTCACCACTTTTACCCCGTGATGAAAAATCAATTAAATCACCTTGCTTTGTGCCTGCACCCACCGACATTCCCCATGGAATTTGTGCATATGGGTTGTGAGTATCTTCGCCTGAACCTGAATTACCCGCAGCAAACACTGATAACATACCCAACTTGTAAGCTTTATAAGATGCCAATGAAATAGGATCATGGCTTTCAAACTTACCACTGCTTCCCCATGAGTTACTCATGATACGAATCGGCGAATTAAAATCCCAAATATGGGTAATGGCATAGTCATAACCACCCAGAGCATCCAAAATAGAAATACCTGCGCCAGAACCATAACCAATTAAATCAGCACCCGGTGCTGCACCTTGGTACTTACCATCAGAATGGCTTCCCCAACCAGCCACAGTGCCCGCACAGTGTGTGCCATGACCTACATTTAAATCGGTGTTAAGTTGGCCTTCAATCCACACACCACTTGCACCAGTAATTGAAATAGCACTGGCATGAGTAATCCCTTGCACGTTTTCAATGACTTTAGCGCCATACTCTAAATCAGCGAGTGACGCATCAATGCCAGAATCATTGACAAGAACGGTGACGCCCTTACCTGTGAACGTCATCCCATTATTAGCCGTGAATTCGTCTGATTGAAGCTTTTCAACCCCCGTAATTTCTCGCGCTTCTAGGTTGTAATAAGTTAAAGGTCTATTTGCAAAAATAGAGCGAACCCCTTCCATTGCTGCTAACTTTTTAATTTGTGTAGGTGATGCAACAACACCAATCATTGGTAATGACTTAAATTGCACACTTTGTGTGATACCTAGATTAATTAACTTACTTATTTGTGTGGCTTTAAGTGCTTCCATTTGCTCGTAACTTACAACCACCATCGCTTTGTCTGTGAGCGACATAGTTTTAAGCTGTTGCTCTAATTGAGAGCCTATCACTGCGGCTGCCGCTGCGTTTAAACTGAATCCTGCAAGCGTTAAACCAACCGCCATATTTTTCATTAATAGTTTCATCTGACACCTACCTTGCGTGAATTGACGCCTAAAATGGTTAATGTTTTATTTACATTTCTAATTAAATAGCCGAATGAAGTTGGCAGCTATCAGGATCAATCCCTACATGGCATGAGGGAAATCCCCTATTAGGTAAGGTATTAAATGAATTTTTACGGGCACTACCTAGTAAAGGTTAAGCGTTTTCTATCCCCTTTGAGGAATATCTTTCGTCCTATGTTTCAACTAGATTGATTAAACCATTCGTCATTTAAAAGTAAGGATTGAGAATGTCTGCTCGTACAGAAACATCAAATGATATAGCGAGCGAAAGCGCTAATGCTATTGACCTTGTCAATGAAGATAACTCAACCACCAAGCAACACACTCATATTGGACAAGCTATTTCAGGCAGTAACATAAACTGGGAGGCACAATCGCCCATCAAGCTCATTGCGCATATCATCGATAATTTTCATGAAAAGCACAGAATGCAATTTCAACAATTGATCCAATTAACCAAAGCAGTGAAATTAAAAAATACTGATCATTGTGACTACCCTCATCATCTGGAATCTCATTTATCGCAAATGAAATATGAACTTGAAGAACATATGATGAAAGAAGAGGCCATTTTATTCCCAATGATCATGAAAGGTTATTATCCATCGGGTCCTATTAGTGTGATGGAAGCAGAACACTTAGAGCACGAGAAGGCACTCGAAAAATTAACCACACTCACCAATAAGTTTACTCCTCCGCACGATGCTGATGAAGACTGGCAGCGTCTTTATGCCAAAATACATGAGCTCTACAACGATTTAAACGAGCACATTCATTTAGAAAATAATATTCTTTTTATGCAAGGTTAAGGCAAAAGGGGCAATAGACGCCCCTTTACATTGTTAGGCTAACGCTGATTGTTGTACTTTTGTGCATTGGTAATGTCGCAATTTGTGCTCTTTGCGTCGGCCATGACTAAATGACGACACTCTTTTTAAGTAGCCAATCACGCGTGTGCCATAATCAATATCTGTTGAACCACACTGTGAGCATGATTGCCTTGAGCGCTTATCGATATACTCACAGTGATTACAAATGGTGATCCTCACATTAATGCAAAAATAATTGCACCCCGTTCGCGCTGCCACATTAAATAACTGCATATATTGCTCAGTGTCTAAATGCTCTTCTAAATTCAAATGCAGTGCTGAGCCACCATCTAAAAACTCTGTCATCGATTTACCATGCAATATAAACTTATCAAGGTGATTTAGTGTTGTGTCTTCTACTAAATAGAAATAACTGTTGTAGCATTCTCTTGGCGTGAAGTAGCCATCTTCGCTATCCCATTTGGCATTTTTTATCCCTAAATTTTCAGCAGGAACAAACTCAGTGTTAAATAAAAAGCCGGTCTCTTTTGTTGCTAAGCGATTCTCTTTATAAATCACTTCTAACTGACTTTTCACCCATTCTTTATACGCATCATTAACCCCCACTTGAATACCTAAATACTCTGCGGCTTCAACCATGCCATTAATACCAATGGTTAAAAATTGCTTGTTAAAGGAAATAAACCCTGCGTCGTACACCGGTAGCATGCCCGCTTGCTGGTACTCTTCCATTAAGGTGCGATACGCGATTTGATAAGCATGTATTTTTCTTATTTCTGTTGCTAGGTCTCTGCCATCTTGCACCAATCGATTCATATTGAGTGTAATAACATTGATAGAGCCCGTCGAAACGCCCCCCGCGCCTAAACTATACGAAAAACTATGATCGCTAATTTCATTACGAAGTCGACAGCATGAGGCTAATGAATCAGCATCGGTTGATTGATAAACAAAAAATGAGCCGCCTTGACTTAAGTTTTCGGCACACATCAATGCAAATTCTTTATCTTTAGGTTCATTGTCTTCTACTAGCATGGCAGCGGTGACAACAGGGAATGTTAAAACAGCTTTGTTTCGCTCTTGGTTAAACCAATTTAAAAACATGCTTTGCAGTGCCTTTAAAGACGACCAATCGGGAGCCGTCATATCAGGAAACACAAAATGACCAAACATAGCCTCAAAGTATGCACTATCGTACAACGAGATATTCCAAAATACGCTTTGATAACCTCGTGCAGCAGCGGGTTGATTTAAAGCGTACACGACGTGCTGTAAGTGATTTTCTATCTGTTTATAGTGAGTAACTAAATAATCATCGCCGTAATCCTTACGCGCAAAGTAATCAAAATACATTAAAAATTCGACCGTCGCGACAGCCCCTGCAAACTGCGCGCTAATTGCAAAAACAAGATTCACAAAACTGCCGCAGAACGATTCTAAATGCTTAGGTGCCTTAGACTCTCCCCCTAATTTGGTTAGCCCATCCAATAAAAATGGATACATGGTGATAGAAGTACAGTAAGGCTTTAAGCTCGTTTCATCATGCACATAAATTTCATGGTTCTCAATTTGTCGAAGGTACTCTTTGCCCAATGACTCGCCGAAAAGCGCGGTTATTTTATTGCTCACCTGAGTGCGATTAACGTGAATGAAAAAGTCTTTCATTATTTCTGATTCTAGCGTCGCTATATTTTTTAATGTCACATTTGCATTCGCATCCACTTTAGAACCATCGGCCGCATTCTTGGCCTGTGTATAGTTTTCGATGAAACGCATTTTTTCTTTTAATTGTTCACAATTCAGCATAGACATTTTTGTTATCCTTTTAAAAATAATGAGTTAAGTACCTTACCCGAAGCAATTTCAATAAATCGTTGATTAGTTAAATGGCTCGCCAGGCCACCTAATTCAGCGACATAACGGCCCGTTTTTACATAAGTCAGCTGTGCTTTTAATTGCTCCGACACATCCTCAAGCCCGGTATACAAACACGTTGCTAAGCCTTGCTGCGTTGCTAACTTTAAAAAATAAACTAAATCACCTTCCTGCCATTCTCCGCCAAAAAACACCACACAAGTTATCAAGTGCTTATAGCGCTCAAGTAACCCTAGAAAGCGTTGCGATGTTAACCGCTCACCATGCTTTGGATCCCATGTATCAACGCTATGACACCCAGGACAGCGCAAGGGGCACCCCGTGCACACAAAGCCTAACGCAATGTGTCCAGGGACTTCTTGAAAGCACACTTGGGGTTCTAATACATTAAACATAAACCACTACATATTGTGTTTTAAATTTCAATATGATCAATATATAGTATCAACACCGTTTTAAGCCAGTTTGAAACTTGATCTAGATCAAAGCAGCTTAGTTCTGCCAAAAGAACAAAATGGGTAGCCAATCAAAACCCCCTCCTGTCAAAAATAAAATGCAGCGAAACGGAGCGCCACCCAGACACCTCTACCTACTTTGGAGGAGTTACCTTTACCCATCACTTTGCTAGAGTGCGAATAAATGAATTGTAAAGAGATGAAAATGACTGCGAAAATTGGAATTTTGACTGTTAGTGATCGCGCAAGCCGAGGCCAGTACGATGACTTATCGGGACCCGCTATCACCGATACATTAAATGACTATTTAAGTTCGCCATGGCAGGCATGCTATCGATTAGTTGAAGACGAGCAACATTTAATTGAAGCGGCATTATGCGAGCTTGCCGATCAAGAACAATGCGCTTTAATCATTACCACAGGTGGAACGGGTCCCGCCAAACGAGACATAACCCCCGAAGCCACAGAAGCGGTGTGTGACAAAATGATGCCAGGATTTGGTGAGTTAATGCGTACTGAAAGCTTAAAATACGTGCCAACGGCTATACTCTCTCGACAAACAGCGGGGATAAGAGACCGCTCATTAATTATTAACTTACCGGGCAAACCCAAAGCGATTCGTCAATGTCTTGATGCCGTATTTCCTGCGGTGCCTTATTGTATTGATTTACTTGAAGGGCCTTACTTAGAATGTGATGAATCTGTGGTTCAAGTATTTAGACCTAAGTCATAAATAAGGTTTGTCATAACGTTAAAACATCCCCTTAGTTAATAACGAAAAAAGCCAGCTTAAGCTGGCTTTTCTATCGTATTAAGATTTATTTGTGTGATACATCAATCAGTTCAACAGTCCCGTCTTCGCGTACTTCAGCAATTTGACCTCGCGGTTCATCCATAAAGAACAAAGTAACAAAGCCAATCATTGCCGTACCGGCGATAACATAAAAGAAAGTTGCATAATCGACGAACGATAACACCGTTAAAAATGTAACTGCCCCAACGTTACCATATGCCCCTGTCATCCCTGCAATTTGCCCTGTTAAGCGACGTTTAATTAATGGCACGACGGCAAACACAGCACCTTCTCCTGATTGAACAAAGAAAGAGCACGCCATGGCTGTTGCAACTGCTAACCATAATGGCCACTGCGAATTAACCATGCCCATTAACAGATAACCTGCGGCTAAACCGGCGGTTAAAATAAGTAACGTTGTACGGCGACCAAACTTATCTGAAATAAACCCACCTGCTGGGCGTGACATTAAGTTCATAAATGCATACGCACCGGCCACCATCCCTGCCATAACAGGGTCAAGTGAGAAGGTCTCAGCAAAAAATAGCGGCAGCATTGACACCACAGCAAGCTCAGAACCAAAATTTGTAAAATACAAAATATCCAGCACAGCTACTTGCTTAAAACTATAGCGATGTAACTCAGGTACTTCTTGCTCAAATACCGTTTTATTTACGTTCCACACTTTTTTAACTTCAAACAAGTACAACAGCACTAACCCACCATAAATAAGGTGTACGACATTTGCTTCAATCATCCCAACACCATTGGGTGAGAGTTTCCAAGCCAGTAATGCCATTGCTGCATACATAGGGATTTTCATGATTAGGAGTAAGAAAAAATCGCCTTTAGAAGTGACTTCCATCGCCCCTAAATTTTTAGGGCGAAAGTACGTCGAGCCTTTAGGTGTATTGGTTACATTAAAATAATAAATAAAACCATAAACAAAGCTCATTATACCCGTAATACCAATTGCATAACGCCAACCATCATCGCCGCCAAAAATTAATGCCAACGTAGGCAGTGAAAAAGCCGCAGCAGCGGAACCAAAGTTACCCCAGCCACCATACACACCTTCTGCGGTGCCTAATTCGTGATGAGGGAACCACTCAGACACCATGCGGATACCAATAACAAAGCCTGCGCCGATAAACCCAAGTAAAAAACGAGCAATGGCAGCTTGCAAAAAGCTATCAGCAAAAGCAAACATTAAACAAGGTACTGCGCTGACAATCAGCAAACATGAATAGACTAACCTTGGCCCATATTTATCGGTTAGCATGCCAATAATCACGCGGGCAGGAATGGTCAAAGCCACGTTCAAGATCAGTAGTGTTTTTACTTGCTCTGTACTTAATCCCAAGGTGGTTTTTACAGCCTGTAGTAACGGTGCAAAATTAAACCACACAAAAAAGGTGATAAAGAATGCAAGCCAACTAAGATGTAAGATTTTCATTTTTCCTTGAAAGGAAAAAAGGTTAAATTTTTCACTCGCCATTGTCGTCTCCAAACGGTTTTATTAATTTGATTCTGAGCCGACTTACTAAAAAAGAATTGATGTAAATCAAGGAATAAAGGTAACCGCCGTGCAGCCAAAAACACCTCTACCCCCTATGAATAGGCGCACTGTAAAGCAATGCCTTTATTAACTGCGCTTACTACCTACTAAGGTGTATTAACACTCCCTATCACTCTACGAGGGAGATAAAAGGAGATATTGGAGGAATAACAATGAGGTTTTGGGATATCACACAGAAAAAAGCCTCCGAAGAGGCTCATAATTGCAGGGAACTGAAACTAATCTAGCGGCTAAAAAGCATGCTAAGCGATTAAAACTTATGAGTGAGCATCAACCATACCTTATCGGTATCCGTGGCATAATCATCAGCGTTGTACATGGCATATTTAAACAGCACATTACAGTTGCTTGAAAGTGCATATGCAGCCGTTAAATCAAGCTCTTGGCCATAATCGATGCTGTGTGCATCACTATCAAAAAAGTGATAAGTCGCGCTCAGCTTTATATCTGCCAACTGCCCATTAACGCCAAAGTATAAATCAGCAAGTCCATTACTTGGGGTCGCTAAAAACTTATCTGCAAAACCTTGGAACTTGTGCCCTGTTGCCAGTGGTGTACTAAAACCTATGTTGTTATCTGAGCCTAACAGCTCATAGCCAACTTTCCAGCCAAGCTTACTCACTTTGCCCTTTAGCTCCGCTAATATATAGTCAGCATCAAACGAATTGGGGTTATCGGCATAATCTTGTTGAGTTGCATAACTGAGCGTATAACTCAATGAATCGGATAATTGGCCTGTTGCGCGTACACCCATTGTTTGTGTTGAGCTGGCTAAAGCAGCATCAAAGTCATAGAGATAGGCAAACACACTGACATTAAATTGCTTATTAACTTGGTATGCAGCATTGGCAAAGTGTAATTTACCGTGCAAATCGCTTTTATTGCTGTCTTCACCAAAAATACGATTCACATTAAACACATAGCTGTAGTCGAACTTTAATGACTCTGTTGGTTTATAAACGACTCTGTAACCATCAAAAGTTTGTTCATTCTGGCGCCATGCGACACCCCCTACAAATCGTTGGTCATCAAGGTTGATACGTTGTCTACCCGCAACAACGTGCAACTCTTTATTTTTGAATTGCAAGCTTGCTTGATTAACCTCAGTACCTTTAGGGTCAGCAACAACGGGGTGATCCGTATGACCATTAACCGTACTGTTATAATTGTCATTACCAATCTCGGTAACATTATCAAACTCGAGAAGTGCTGAAACGCCTTTGAGTGTCGCCGTTGTATAATTAATACGCGTGAGTAATGTTGATGCATGTGCTTGTTCAGCGATCCCCGATTGATCGACATTTTCATATCGATAACGCAACATGCCATGCACTTCACCATTCGCCAACATGTTATGAATGCCATTATCTTCAGTTGCACTCACTTGCGTACTCAAAGCAAATGTAACTAACGCTGTTAGAACTGAGAGCTGTGTTTTCATATCACTACCTTGCTATGTTTTTAAGTTATGCACAGATTACGGCTATGCATAACTATGAAAATTGATTTAAATCAATTTTTTCATAGCGTTACCTAATATGACTCACTGCACCTCCAAAGAGGTATAACAACACTGCCCTATTTAATGTAGGCTTATAGACGCGTTCTAAAGAAGGAAAATTGCATGTTATTAGAGAGTGCCAACACCCTGCGTTATTGCCGTCATATTCTGCTTCCTCAGGTTCAAGAAGAAGGGCAAGAAGCCATTATGGCAAGCCACGTACTCGTTGTCGGAGCTGGAGGACTGGGTAGTGCAGTACTCCCTTACCTTGTTGCGGCAGGTGTCGGAAAAATTACTTTATTTGATCATGACACAGTGGATATAACTAACCTGCAACGACAAATATTACACACCGAAAACAGTGTGGGTCAGTTAAAAGTTGAATCAGCTAAACAGCAATTAACAGCACTCAATAGCCAAGTAAAGATGACAACCTATGCTTCTGAGTTTACGACACACCATGAGCCAGAGTTAATCAGCGCTGATGTTGTCGTTGACTGCAGTGATAATCTCGCAACACGCTTACTGCTTAATCGCCTGTGTTGGACACATAAAACGCCCCTAATTTCAGGTTCTGCAATTCGTATGGAAGGGCAACTCATTCACTTTCCAATGCGTGACGGCGATCCCTGTTATGCCTGCGTTGCTCGGCTATTTAAAGAACCCTCATTAAGCTGTATGGAAGCTGGGGTCCTTGCCCCAGTAGTTGGCACTTTAGGTTCATTGCAAGCCACAGAGGCGCTTAAAAGCCTGCTATCTATGCCCCCTAAAACAGTGTCAATGCTGTTATATGATGCAGAGCACCTGACATTTAAAGAGTTTATTATTCCAAAACAACCCCACTGCGAGGTGTGTGCAGAGCGTTAAAGTTACATTGCTAACCTTAACGCTCTGCACACGGAAACATCGCGATCACTTTGCTTCCTGCGGCTTCCTTTTGATTCACTCTATGTTGCTTTGGTAGGACAGACGCGAGTTGATACTGCACCGTTTTTGTCACTTGCAAACAGGCCGCTAGCGAAGGTTTGCCCACGCCATTGTTTATTTTCTGAAGCTGCTTGGTCATATCAAAATGATAAAATGTATTAATAGATAACTTTTCGAGGCTTAACTTCGCACAGTTAAGCCCACAGCCATCAAAAACAATAATCGCAGGAGAAGATGCTAACTTTTGCCAATGCATAGCAGAACCTGCTGTTAATGCCGCAATGGAGACTTTTTCAACTTTCCCCTGCATAATTAAACTTTGTGATAAGTCTTCAGCCAGCTCTGCACCATAACTACAGCCAGAGCACGTTAACAATATTGGTAAAGATTGCTCCTTCATGCTTTCCACTCTTTTTACTGATACGTAAATATCAGCTTAGTAAGCGTACAAAAATTCAGCTTGATCTACATCAAGAGGAATGAAGTCCACACTAATTCAAAAGAGGTAGCTACTTTACCTAAACAACCATATTGACGTATAGAAACGTTAGCCTGCGCGGCCATCTGCTCTTGGTTGTGTTAACACCGGAAAATACACCAAGCAGAATAAACCATAAGCCATACACCATGTAATCACAGATAAAGAAATAAAATACAGGCTCAATTGTGAATTTATCAACACACCAAATACGCGTAATAAGGCCGCAATTAATACCGCACCAAATGCAAAAATAATGGCGTGCTTAACCACTAATTTTCTTCCAGTGTGGCCTAAGCTAACACGCGCCATCATGCTTAAAATCATATTGCCCATAGCCCCCACAGTCAGTGCATGGAAAGCGGTCGAAATTGACAATAAATCAGTGAAATAAGACATCCCCATTAATATAATTCCCACAGGAATAAACCAATAAGCCAAATGCAAACTCCACAGCAGTGGAACCGCTAAGGTTTTAAAAAACGGCCATCGCGCCGCACGAAGACAATGAAATACAGCACATATAATGAGCATGCCGCCAATGAGCTCATTGCTCAGGTAATAAACGGCACCAGTAAAAAACAACACAAAAATAAACCAGGTACTGCCAAGCGCTGCAATCTCTAACCAAGGTTTACCGTCGACCTTCTTTGTCGCAGTTGCATTTGCAGTGAAAAAGGGAATTACACGCCCGCCTAATACACTCATTAATAACGTAATTAGCCAAATAGCAGACATATAACCATGCTGATACAACTCAGGCATCCCCAGTGTCACGCCTAAGTGCATTAATAAATTGGCAGCACTGAGTAATAAAATAATCGGCACAAAAAAGAGGTTTCGCATTTGCCCTTTAACAATGATTGGTTTTGCTAACCAATAACCCGCTAAGGGCAAAAACACCATATCAATACCAAATACTAACCAGTGCGGCAAAGCGGGCACCACCATGGCAACTCGCGCGATTAACCATGCAAGAGTTAACAGCAGCAGCTTTCGACCATGAATAGAGCGTAAACCTGTCCAGTTTTGTACCGCGGTTAATAAAAAGCCGATAACAATAGCGCACACAAAACCAAACAGCATTTCATGGCTATGCCAAAACAAAGCCCCTCCATAAGGAGAAAAAGACCAGTGACCATTGAGTACTAATCCCCACACAACCAAAGCAATACAGCTAAATAGGCCCCCACACAAAAACAGCGGACGAAATGCGAGCTGAAATAAGGCAACGTCACTTTTGGTTTGTTGTTCATCGGATATTTGCATCATAAACTATCATCTTCTAAAAAATTATAACTCGCAGCTTCATTCAATCTTCGTTGATAGCGCTCAGCACGCACCGCGAAATACATCAGCATCATACAGACAGCTAACACAGCGTAAAGCAACATAAATGAGGCACTGTAAAAGCCAAATAAATCAACCACCGCACCAAACATTATCGGTAATGTGAACCCTCCCAAGGCCCCAATGGCAGCAATAAAACCGCCTACCTTGCCCATTTCTAACGGGTAGTTTTCATGGATAACTTTAAACACACTGGCACGCCCAAAACCTTGCGCTAAGCCAATCACAAATAATAAGCCGGTAAACACCCACACATTCACCGACACAGATAAATTCACATCTTGCTTAATACCATGAATGGTCATTGTTGTGGGCGGGTAGCTTAAGAAAAACAAACACACTAAACACACCCAAAATACGCTCCAGTTAACACTACGACCGCCATACTTATCGGCAAACCACCCACCAAGAGCCCGTATCACCGACGACGTTGCAACAAAAAACAATGTAAAGGCCATCGCTTGTTTAATTGATAATTGGTAGGCCTGCATATAGTAATATGGCAGCCAAAGCAGTAAGGCCAAAAAAGAACCAAACACAAAATAATAATAGAGCCCTAATCGCCAAACTTGCGTATTTTTCAGTAACAGTGTCCAGGTTTGCGGTTTACTATTAATAACATGAGCGTTATCTGGCTGGCTGGGGGCAAACACACCATACAGCACCGCAACAAATAACAAACCAAACGCATACACAGGCCCAACCCACTGCCAACCATAGCGCTCCATTAACCAAGGCGCTAACACGAGTGTAATAGCGGCACCGGCATTACCCACGCCAAAAATCCCCATCGCGGTTCCTTGTTGACTGCGTTGATAAAAATCACACACATAACGGATACCGAGGGTAAATGAGCTACCACTGAGACCAATCCATAAACCGAGAAAAAGTAGTTGAGAATAGCTTGTCGTTATATACAAGCATGCAAGGGCGGGCACACACACTAACATTTGCACAACAAAGAGCACTTTTGCCGAATAGCGGTCAGCCAATTCGCCAGCGGGGATCCGAGACAATGCACCTGTGAACATCGGGGCTGCAAGTAAGCCACCTAACTCAGTGACCGTTAATTGCCATTGCGATGATAAAGGCAATACTATCGCCGCATACAATGTCCATACGGAAAAGTTAGCCGCAAAAGCTAAGGTAGCAAATAATAACGCACGTTTAGCGCGAGACTCTGACATGCGATGCTCCAATTAAAAACGGTCGATGAACACGTCATCTATAAATCATTAACCCATTCTACCTAAAGCACGCGCTTTTTATGAGGCTCTACCCACAATGCCACAACTTAAAAATATCAACAGACAAAAACGACGAATAAAATAAAAAGCACATAAAAATCAAAACATTAAAAACAACAGCAATTACCCCAAAAGAGGTAGTTAAGCTTATTTGATAATAAACAGACCTGAAAAACTGACCGTTTATTGATCTGTACAGGTTGAATACTCCCCCCGTTTTCTTGCACTATTTTGATATTATTTCAAAGCTAACTACACATTATGCAAAGCACTCAGGTTGATGCAGGATTTCATACCTCACGCGGAATAAAAGAAATCAACGAAGATTGCGCAGGTCTTTTTATTCCAAAAGATGAGTACCTCAGCAATATTAAAGGTGCCGCATTTTGTGTTGCCGACGGTGTCAGCTCAGCAGAAGCTGGTAAAGAAGCGAGCGAAACAGCCGTTGAACGCTTTCTTAGTGAATACTTTAAAACCCCCGATACATGGTCTGTTAGTCGCAGTGGCGAACAAGTGTTATCGGCAATCAATTTACGTCTTTTTCGTAAAAGCCATGCATTTTCACAAGAAAATAAAGGCTACTTATCAACCTTAAGCTGCCTGATTTTAAAAGGAAATCATGGTCATATTTTTCATGTGGGTGATAGTCGAATTTATCGCTTTAGAAATGGAAACTTAAAGCAACTCACAGCCGACCACACCACCAATTTAGGGCAAGGAAAATCGTTTTTATCGCGTGCCATTGGCATGGATAACAACTTACACATTGATTACAGCAGCAATGAATTACAACAAGGTGACATTTACTTATTAAGCTCTGACGGGGTGCATGATTTTCTCCCGACCGATATCTTAATAGATAACTTATTGAGTTATCAACCAGCCTCTAAAATAGCAGAGCAACTGTGTATAGAAGCCAAAAAGCATGGCAGTGATGACAATATCAGTTGTGTCGTTTTAAAAATAAAAGAGCTGGCATATCAAAATGAAGCTGAATATAGCGCTGAGCTCACAAAATTGCCTTTTCCACCGCCGCTTAAAGCAGGTATGAAATTAGATGGTTATCTTGTCATTGAAGAGCTGTTTGCCTCATCACGTAGTCAACTTTATTTAGTGGAAGATGAGCTTACAAAAAAGCGTTACGCAATGAAAACGCCTTCAGCCAACTTTGACGACGACACACATTACATCGACCGCTTTATTAAAGAGCAATGGATTGGCAGCCGAATTGACTCCCCTTATGTGGTAAAAATTTATCAACATTCACGGCCAAGAAGTGCCCTGTATTATTTAATGGAATGGCTCGATGGCACCAGCCTCGACAACTGGTTAGCTGAGCATCAACCACTAAAACCTAAACGAGCAATCGCCATCGTTAAACACATTGCAGCGGCCTTAAATGCTTTTCATAGTAATGATGCGATTCACCAAGATCTCAAACCTGGCAATGTGATGGTATTAGAAAATGATGAAATCAAACTGGTTGATTTTGGTTCCGTGTTTGTTGCTGGAGTTGCGGAGCTTTATCAGCCAATAGAACATCAAGGGGCACTTGGCACGGCCAGCTATTCAGACCCGAATTATTTGCTGGGCAAAAATGCTGCCGTGCAAGGTGATGTGTATAGCCTCGCGACTATTTGCTATGAATTATTTACTCACCATTTACCCTATGGCGAAAAAGTTGAGCAATGCACAAGCATGGCAGACTACGACAAACTACGTTATCACAGTGCCATTAAACATAACCCCGTTATTCCAATTTGGTTTGATAAAGCACTGCAAAAAGGGGTTAGTTTTGATTTAACAGAGCGCTATCAAACCGTGGATGCACTCATGCATGACTTAACCGTCCCTAATCCTGAATTTTTAAAACCGGATCCTGAACCGAAGGAAGCCAGCAGTTTATTATTTTGGAAAATGGTAAGTGGTTTTTGGTTTATCACACTGGCTCTCATATTGTATTTATTTAGCCAGCACTAAGACTGGCAATGCATACCCGCAATGTGATGCCAAAAGCCATTAATATGTTCATCCGGTCGCTTAGAGTCGGTGCCCAAAGCAAACGACTCAATCCATTGTAAGTCGTCCATATCGTGCATACTTAGCCGCGCGATATCCGCACTGCTATTGAGTGCATGGCGGTCTTCACACAAGTTATACACTTGCCCAGACATTGTTTGAATGCCATTTAAGGTAAACACCTTTTTACCGTCTTGGCTGTGGGTCATTAATCCCGAAGGGTGCTTTTGACAAGTGAGCTCACATTGATCTTTAGCTAAGTCATAATGGCGAGCCGTGAAGCATCGCGCACTGTAAGCCAAAGGCAACAAGCCATAACTAAACACTTCAAATTGCATCGGTAAATCTGTCAAACCCGCGTATTCGTGTTTTAAAGCCACCAGCCAATCTCTCGACAATTCAACAGGCATAACCCAGCGCACAGCTCCCATTTGAGCAAACTTTGCTAGCGTATAACCGTTATAAACATTAATTGCGGGGCCAATCACAAATGGTAATCCCAAGCTATGTAATTGCTGCACGGCGGCAAGATCATTCGCCTCTATTAAATACGCGCTTTGACGACACACACGTTTTAACTCTTGAAGTTGAGCCCCCGACTCCAACAAGGCTAAGCTAGACAGCACCACTTCTTTTCCTGCTTGCTCTAGCATTTTAGCCCACTCAAGGTAATCATTTAGGCGACTTAAACGTCGCTTTCCACAGACGGTTTCGCCTAAATAAACAATATCGGCTGTCGACTGCGCTACCCGCTCATAAAATTGTTCGAGCAACTCCTTTTGCCACAAAAACAACATGGGCCCTACCGCAACTTTCAACTGTGTCATTGTTACTCCTATTTCCACTTGCGATGATACGCACCTAAGGTGGTTTGCTGCCCCTCAGATAAACTGTCCAGCGTCGTTTGCCAATGCGTTTCAACACTGAAGTCAGTCGCATTTTGCTTTGCATGGTCAATAGCCTGTCGCCAAACGCGTGTAACTTGCTCAACATAGGCAGGGCTGCGCTGTCGGCCTTCAATTTTAACGGCCGCAATATTCATGGCTAATAACTCAGGTAACAGAGAAAGCGTATTTAAGCTCGTTGGCTCTTCTAAGGCATGGTAGGTTTCGTTATTAACAACAAAACGCCCTTTACATAACGTTGGATAACCGGCTTGCTCATCGTCAGTGAACTGATCAATCAATACATCATTCAAGCGTGATTGCATTCGATCGCCCTGTTGTTGCCAACGAACAAACTTGGCCGGCGAACAGGCACCTGTTGTATTAGGTGATTCGCCTGTTAAATATGAAGATAAATAACAACGCCCTTCGGCCATAATACATAAACTACCAAAGGCAAAAAGCTCAAGTTCGATGTCGGTGGTGGTTGCCAATTGCCTGACCTGTTGCAAACTTAATACCCTAGGCAATACCACTCGCTTCACACCAAACTGCTTATAAAAATCAATTGCGAGTGCATTTGTCACCGATGCCTGCACACTGACATGCATTTCTTGGTGCGGATAATTATTCGCAATAAAATCAAGCGCAGCAATATCAGCAACAATCAGGGCATCTACCCCCACTGCAATCGCTTCATCAATGGCATGCTTCCATCTTGTAAAATGATTGGGGTGAGCAAAGGTGTTAATAGCAACATGCAATTTTCTTTTATGCTGCTGACAATAGTCTGCCGCTTCAACGAGTTGCCGCTCATTCAAGTTTAGGCCCGCAAAGTGACGCGCATTGGTATCATTGTTTAAGCCAACGTAAACCGCATCAGCGCCTTGCGCTATCGCCCTTTTTAACGAGGGTAAGTTTCCTGCTGGGCAAAGTAACTCCATACCCACTCCTGATTATTTAAACTAAGAAATAAATTATCAATAATGGTAAGCCAGCAAACCTAATAAGGTAATCTACTAATATGATTAGTCTCACTGATATTATGAAGCATAAAACTCCGCCATTTTTTACCCCGAAATGGCTAACTGCTATTACTCATCTCACGCCAACCGCAGGCATAAGTTGGCTGATAGAACAGCGAATAAACCTCATTTTTAAAACACAGATCAACGACGGTGAGCTCGACTTTTTAATTGATAAACAGTTATGCATTGACGTCGATAACCTGCCACTCAGCTTGCTTATTTCACTCAATGCAACCTCTAAACGGTTAACTATTTTCTCTATAAAACCGTGGTTACTCCCTAAAGAACACCTCAAATACGACGGAAAGTTAACGGGGAGTAGTGATACATTTTTAAGTTTGATGAGTGGAAAATACGACCCTGATACACTTTTTTTCTCACGTAAATTAGCAATCCAAGGCGACACAGAACTGTGCCTAACTGTTAAAAACTGGCTCGATACGCAAGACCCACAAGCAAGCTTGCCAGACTGGTTATTTAATCAGTTAACAGAGTACGTAGAGTCATTACAATAAAAAGAAGGCAGCGAGTAGCTGCCTTCTGTTTACATTTAGGAGAGTTGTGCACAGAGCACACTAACGGCCATTAATCAGTTTAATATCGACCACTTACTTTGTGCCATTATTGCCGTGCAATTTTTTATGCTGACTTAACTACCGACCATTTCTACAAGGTTATCTTCTCTGTCGAGGACAACATACAACGCCGTGTTTTTACCACTTTGTACGTCTTTAATCATCTCCTTCATGCTACTTTCAATCAGGCTGACCTCTGTATTAGCACCAATACTGGTGACAAATAATAAATCCCATGCTTGGTTTATGTTATCTGCTTCGTGACAAAGCGCCGTATAGTCAGTTAACTCACTAGGCAGTTTATCAACACACATAACAGGCTCAATCACCCCTTTATTGACATCGTTAACTGAACTTTCAACATTTGCTTTTGTAAATAACAACAGTAGCTTAACGGGTTCAGCTTGATGGCGAGCCATGGATAATAATTCTTGAAACTTACTCATATTCTTTTCCTGCAACAATAGAAAAAGAGCCAAAAACCGAAGTTGATGGCTCTGGACAAGTGGAGATCGTTATGGATTATAAAATTCGCCGTCTTTTCTTAAGTAGAACCACCAATTAATAATCAAACATAGCGCATAAAATACCGCGAAACCAATCAGTGCTACCTCAGGTGTTGTCGCTTTAATTTGCTGACCAAATACCATTGGAATATAAAATGCACCGTATGCAGCCACTGCCGAAGTCCAACCTAATACAGGGCCTGCTTGTTCTTTAGGAAACACCATCGCAATCGTTCTAAAGGTTGAGCCATTACCAATCCCTGTTGCTCCAAATAGCACTAAGAATAAGATGAAAAATGGCATAAAGAACTCTTCAGGTGTAGGCGACTGATAAGCCTCTTTCATGTAATAGGCCGCACCTAATGACGAGGTAATCATTACCACAGAACACACTTGTGTTACTAACGCACCACCCCATTTATCAGCAATCCACCCACCTAGTGGACGAATTAATGCCCCAATAAATGGTGCCATCCACGCATACATGAGCGCACTTGGGCCATTTGGGTTTAAGGTACTATGGGTCATCACACCATCAACCATAATGTGTTGAAAACCAAAAATAACTTTGATTGCTAACGGAAATGCTGCCGCAAAACCAATAAATGAACCAAACGTCATGGTGTAAATCGTGCTCATTACCCAGGTATGTTTATTATTAAAGATTTGATATTGCTTAGTGAGGCTTTTACCAATCGCCCCCGGTATCATCTTCAGTAAAAATACGGTAATAGCAACAACCAGCACCAGTACCAACTCTTTCGGTACCCCAAAGCCAGAACCATTTGCTGATTCAGGAAGCATCAGCCACAGACCAGCCGCCGCAGTGGCAAGACCAATCGTTAGCATCACAGAAATCATTGCAAATGCACTCAGAGGGCTGCCTAAGTTTGGTGACACTTCTGGCGTGCGAATGTTATTCATACCAAACCATGTTGCAAAGAACAGCGGTATTAAGAACAGTAGCCATAAAAAGCCACCGTTTTGCAGCCAAGTTTCAGAACCGGCTGGAATTTTACCAATCAAACTTCCCGACGTGCTCACCAACGTAATTGGGTCGCCGCCCAATGCACCAAACACCCCATATGTCATAAACAATGGAATCAAAATCTGCATCGTTGTCACACCAAAGTTACCTAACCCTGCATTGAGACCCAGCGCTAAACCTTGTTGTTTTTTTGGAAAGAAAAAGCTGATATTTGACATTGAAGAAGCAAAGTTACCCCCACCAATACCCGACAACAAAGCAAGTAACTGATATTGCCACAATGGTGTCGTTGGGTCTTGTAATGCCAAACCGGTAAATAGAGCCGGAATTATGAGTAGCGATGTAGTGAAGAACAGCGTGTTTCTGCCACCACAAAAGCGAATGAAGAAACTACTGGGAATACGTAATGTAGCACCAGAAAGTCCAGCTATCGCCGTCAGCGTAAATAGCTCATCTGCGCTAAAACTAAACCCTGCATTCATCATCTGAACGGTCAAGATTCCCCAGTAAAGCCAAACAGCGAAGCCACAAAGTAAACTTGGGATCGAAATCCATAAATTCCTTTGCGCAATTTTTTTACCTTGGGAATTCCAGAAAGCTTCATTTTCCGGTTCCCACTTGTCTAGTTCAGCCATATGCTGCTCCATTTCGTTCTAATTGAACTTACTATGCGCACATAAAATCAACTCAACAATTCACATTGATGGGTAAGCCACACACAGCATAAACAGCAAACAACTACCACTTAGTGGGTATATTTAAGCGTAAGTAATTGTTTATCATTAAATAATATAAGAAAGCTTAAGGTTATTAGGAGTAATAGGGAGGCTTTTTGGTGAATACTTTATTGATCCACGTTAAGATATTTTTAAACCGCCAGTCTTTCAGGCTAAAGCCAACAAAGAGTTAAAGTATGAATGCACTAACCAGCTCAATTTTATTAGTTGATGACCACCCATTACTACGCAAAGGCCTACAACAGTTAATCGATTTAGAAGACGAACTTGTCGTCATCGGTGAGGCAGCAACAGGCAAAGAAGGGCTACAGTTAGCTATAGAGCATGATCCCGATCTCATTATTCTTGACCTTAATATGCAAGGAATGGATGGCTTAGAAACCCTTAAAGCCATGCGTGCCAGTGATGTTACATCGCGTATTATTATGCTAACGGTTTCTGATAACGATGAAGACGTGCTCACTGCAATCAGCTATGGCGCAGATGGTTACTTACTAAAAGACATGGATCCTGAAGAAATTCTCGAAAAAATAAAACAAGCGGCACTGGGTAAAATGGTGCTGAGTGAAAAGCTCACAGGGGTACTCGCCCAAGCTATCCGCAAACCTGATGTATCGCAAAAAGCGAACATCCTCAATTCACTCACTAGCCGTGAATTTGAAATCCTCAAGTTAATTGCGAAAGGGTTATCAAACAAGTTAATCGCACGAGAATTAGATATTTCTGATGGCACCGTTAAAGTGCATGTAAAACACCTGCTGAAAAAGCTAAACCTGCGCTCACGTGTTGAAGCTGCCGTGTGGATAATCAATCAGCAAAAAGGGGCTTAATAATGAATCAGTTTTCGAGTGAGCAGCCCCTGCTCTCTTTTCAACACGCTAGCGAAGCACTTTTATCAGACACGCCGTTATTAGTTAAAACAGAGACACTGCCTTTATCGGCTGCTCATCGTCGTATTCTTGCTGCACCGATTATCGCCGACATTAATGTGCCTAACGCAGATAACTCAGGAATGGATGGTTTTGCATTTCGTTTTAGTGACTTAAATGAACACACACATTTAAATATTATTGGCACTGCCTATGCCGGGCATCCATTCAACGGCGAATGGCAATCAGGTTGCTGCATACGCATCATGACAGGCGCACATATTCCGGCTGGTTTTGATACGGTGATAATGCAAGAACATGTCACGGTCTCCACTGAACAAACAATCACTTTAAACACTAAGCCTTGCTTTGCACAAAATGTACGTAAACAAGGTGAAGATATCAGTATCGGCAGCCAATTATTTGCATCAGGGCAACGCTTAACAGCCACAGATATCGGTATGCTTGCCTCGCTTGGTATTGCCTCTGTTAGCGTTTATAAGCCACTTAAAGTGGGGGTTATTTCTACGGGCGATGAACTTTTTGAACCCGGCACGCCACTTTCACAAGGTGGAATTTACGATACTAACCGTTACACGATTCAGGCTATTTTAACTAATTTAGGCTTTGCGGTGCAGGATTTTGGCATCATTGCTGACGACCCTGACGCGCTAAAGTTGGCTTTTGAAGAAGCACTTTCAAATACCGATGTCATTATTACCTCGGGTGGTGTGTCGGTCGGTGATGCTGATCACACAAAAACAGTGCTCACAGAGCTTGGTCAAATGCAGTTTTGGAAAGTAGCAATAAAGCCAGGTAAACCATTCGCATACGGTCATTTTAAGCATTTAACACAAGACGGCCACAACAAGCGATTTATGGGATTACCAGGCAACCCGGTTTCAAGTGTTGTGACATTGCATCAACTCGCGATACCTGCGCTTCGTAAAATGGCTGGTGAAACAGTGCGTACACAGCCTCCCCTTCAGTTACCTTTAGCGTGTGATATTAGTAAAAAACAAGGTCGCGCTGAATTTATTCGTGCTTCATTAGTTGTCGATAACACAGGAACCTATATTGAGCCTTTAAAAGGACAAGGTTCTGGCATGCTCAGTACTTTTGCAAAAAGCCAAGGTTATTTATTGCTTGATGCTGAAAAAACTCAGTGGCAAAGTGGCGACTTAGTGCCCTTTATTCCTTTTGATTGTGCATTAAATTAGAAGCAAAGCAGTCAAATGCAAACACGTAAACCTGACCGCGTCACCGCCATGCAGCAATTAATCGAGCAGGTAAAAGTAGAGCTTCCCTTATACGAACCTGATACCTTTTTTTGTGGCACCGATAACTCGTGTATCGGCTGCCCTAAAAAGCTAATGGAGTTGGTTGATACCGAACTATGCTACTGGGAACACCAGCTGCAAATAGGCACAATCCCTAATTTTGACGATATTTCTCGATTCGCGAAGCTCTGCAAAAATGTAAAACGCGGTTTAGTAAGAAATAACTTAGTCGATAGTTAACCGTGTAATGCGTCCGCTTTACCTATTAAAAACCACGTTTCATCTAATTTAGGCTGTAGTTGATTAAATGATAAGCGCGTGATCCACACATGCAATGATGCGGGTTTATGCACACCGTCTTGTTCGCTGTTAGCGAGCCTTACTTTCACCAACATACCTTGCTCTTTTCCCATATTAACGGGGTAAAACGCCGTGATCCGCACTTTTAATTGGTTCACAAAACTACTCTCTGGTAGTGCTATTTTTGATAAACCCAGACGATTTGCTTTCAGTATTAATGGCTGCAAACGCCCTATTTGATGCTCTGAATTATACGCAGCAAAGCAGCGCTGCCCGCCAACGTGATACTCCGTTAAGCCCAGCGCAGGAAAGTGAGCATGAACCTGTCCGTAAAACATAGAGGTAAATTGACTTCCCTGTATGTTCTCACTCGATTGGCTCTCTAGTAACTGCTGCTGATAACGCTCAACACCTTCATCCACAGGGAACATTTGCCACTGTGTACTATTGTTTATCGTATGCTGCAATAAGCAGCTATCAGCTAAAGCTAATACATCATCCAGTTGGTGGCATGCTAACAAAGCAGCACCTTGCACTTTACAAAGGTAGTCTTTTATAACCCCTATACAGGCTTGCTTATTAAGTTGATCGAGACCGGTAAGCACTTCATCTAATAATAATAAAGGCGCTCCTTTTATCATCGCAAGCAAAAGCGCAACGCGCTGGCGCTGTCCACCACTTAATTGGTGAGCCCGATACACTAGTTTGTCGGTCAGCCCTAAGGGGTCTATTGCCCAACTTATATCAAATGGCTGCGCTTGTTGCTTAGCAACCAACTTTAATAAAGCGGCAATGCTTAGGTGGTCAAATAACAAAGGAGACTGTGTTACGTAAGCGATGCGGCGCTTATGTGCTGGCATACCTAACTGCTGCTGCCCTGTTACTTTTAACCCGCCAGAAGCAGGAGCAACACCCGCAATTGCATTAAACAAACTGCTTTTACCTGTACCACTTGGGGCTAATAACACCGTTATTTGCAAGGTCTTAAGCTGACAATCAAGTTGCTGAGTAACAGGCTCTGAACAATTAAGTTCAATATGCGCAACCACAGGCTTAGACGTACACTGTGGGTCTGAAATACCCATGCTGCTGTCGCTATTTAATGCCATCATCTGTTTAAACCTATTCAAAGCAAGCTGGTTGGTGTACTTACATGCTGCGTTTGCCTTTGCCACCATTGACATGCAAACACAACGGCAAATGAGAACACGAGCATCAGCCCTGCAAGCATATTTGCAGCCTGAAGATTAAAACTCTCAACATGATCAAATAACGCCAGTGACACAACTTGAGTTTCTCCTGGAATATTACCGCCAATCATTAAAATAACACCAAACTCCCCCACCGTATGGGCAAAGCTTAAAGTCGCAGCGGTATAAATAGCCGGTTTAATCATGGGGAGTACTAACCATAAAAACTGCTTCCATGGCTTAAAGCCCAATAAGGCAGCACTGCTGTATAAGTTATCTGGCAATTGTTCAAATGCACTTTGTAAGGGCCGAAAAGTAAAAGGTAAGCTGTAGATCATCGACGCCACTAAAATCCCCGAAAAGCTAAAGACTAACTGTATACCCAAGGTATTTTGCAGCCATAAACCGATACCTTGTTGCGGCGAAAATAACACTAAAAAGTAATACCCTAATACCGTAGGAGGCAAAACTAAAGGCAAGGTAATTAAGGTTTCGAGGAAGGGTTTTATGGCCCGTTTACTTCGCGCAAGCCAATATGCGCAGGGAATCGTTATTACTAACAACGCCAGCGTACTTAACGCAGCAAGTTTTAACGTAATAAAGATGGCTTGCAAGTCTCCCTCGCTCATAGTATTACCTATAGCCCATTGATTTTATTAACTGTTGTGCCTGTTCAGTTTGAACAAAATGATAAAACTGACGCGCAAACACTGAGTCTTTTACTAATAAAACATGCTGCTCAATTGGCTGATACCACTCACTGGGAATGGCGATAGCCGTGCCATTATGTGGTTGTTGCAGTAGGCTTTTTGCAATTAAGCCTAACTCTGCATTTTGGCTTTCAACATATTGAAAAGCATGCAAAATAGATCCCCCCGTTACTGTTTTTTTCGGCTTGGTTTGTAAGTGAGCCAATACCTCAACCGCAGCCTGTCCATAAGGTGCATAACGTGGATTCGCAATAGCTAAAGTAATATGGGGCAAACGTGTCATAACGCCTTCCAAACTGTCATAGCCCTCGGACGAATAAAACACCAATTCGCCAAGCGCATACACTGTGCTTTCAATGCCAAAACCATCGGTTTTTAGTTGTGTAGGTAATATTGCATCGGCTGAAAAAAATACGTCATAAGGGGCTCCATAACGAAGCTGTGTTGCGAGTGTGCCTGACGAGCCAGTCACCACTTTAATCTGTATATCGGTTTTAACCTGTGCTTTAAATACTGGCAGCAACTGATCCATTACAGCGACAAAGTTAGCCGAGCAAGCAATCGTTAGCGAAGAGGATGTGTCTTTATCATTAGCGCTTGCAGGCGAAACACAGCACAATAAAACCAGCACAGTCGCTATCGTGTATGTGGTTAGTTTATTTGTTAGCCACTGCATTGTTTCAACCCTACAGCCACTGGGCAGCCGCTATTTGATCTTTATGATTGGCACTCACCCAACGAGTCTGCTCTCCTTCAACGTGCTCTTTTTTCCAAAATGGCGCACGCGCTTTAAGTAAATCAATTAAATACTGTGCCGCTTCAAATGCAGCTTCGCGGTGGACACTCGACACTGCCACCAGCACAATTTGATCTGTTAAGCTTAATTTACCAACGCGGTGAATTAAGGTTACCTTTTCCAAAGGCCATAATGACAACGCTTGCTGCTCTAACTGGGTAAGGTATTTCTCTGTCATCGCCGGATAATGCTCTAGATATAAACTATCAACTTGGTGGCCTTGATTAATGTCGCGAACACGGCCTACAAACATAACCACGGCGCCCGACACCGAGTCGTCAGCTAACATGGATTGATACTCTTCGTTCATATCGAAATCATGTTCTTGTACACGGATCATCACTAACCTCCAGTGACAGGTGGAAACATAGCAACCTCATCGCCAGTGCCGACCGCAGCATTATCATCAACCAAAATTTGGTTTACGGCCACTAACACATCTTTATCGAGTAACCAGGTGTGCCAACGCTCATCTCGTTCAGCCAATGTTTGGCGTAACTGCCTAACCGACATACCTTGTGCATCTAGTTGCACCGAGTCACAGCCTAAACGTTCACGTAACTGTGCAAAAAAAAGTACCTTATTCATACATACTCCCCTTAATTAGCCAATATAGGTGCCGCGTCTGCCACCACTTTTATAGGTAACTCGCATGTTCTGTACTGTCATGCCTTGGTCAACCGCTTTACACATATCGATAATAGTGAGTGCTGCAATCGATACCGCAGCTAACGCTTCCATTTCAACCCCGGTTTGCCCAACTAACTTGCAATAACTTTGAATATCAACCGCACAGCCTTGGTTGTTAATAGAAAACTCAACCGCCACTTTACTTAACGCCAACGGATGGCAAAGGGGGATCAAATCAGCTGTTTTTTTTGCTGCTTGAATTCCTGCAATACGTGCGACAGCTAATACATCGCCTTTGTCTAACTGATTTTGCTCAATAAGAGCGAGCGTTTCTGGCTGCATCACGACCGTTGCGCATGCACGCGCTTCTCGCACTGTTGCTGATTTATCTGCAACATCAACCATGCTTGCTTGACCACTTTTATCTATGTGCGTTAACTGCATTAATTCATCTCCCGAGAATGGCACTGTTCAACACGATGTGATTTAAGCTCTGCTACAAAATTACATGGCCCACACCGCGAATCGAGTTGCTGACATAAAATCTCATCCCAGGCGGTAGCACACGCATTTGGGCTACCCGGCATAGCAACAACAAGGGTTCTATTCGAAAGCCCTGCTAACGCTCTGGATTGCAGTGATGAGGTGCCAATTTGCGAACAAGACAAATGCCTGAATAACTCACCAAAACCGCTCACAGACACATCAAATAACACATCAATTGCCGAAGGCGTAATATCATCCGGTGTCAGTCCAGTGCCACCAGAAATCAGTACCACGTCAATATCGTCACTGGCTATCCATGTAGCGACTTCCGCGCGTACTTTATAAATATTGGCTTTATGTAATTGTCGATTAAGCACATGATGCCCACTGTCTATGACTTTTTGCTGCAACAAATCACCCGCAGTGTCTTGCTCAGGGCCTCGACTATTACTCACTGTTAAAATCGCTATGTTTAATGGTACAAAGCGGTTGCTTTTTACTCGCGCCATGCGTAATCCTTTTGATCAACCAAACAACGAGCCTGTGCCCATTGTTGTGGTGTATTAACGTTATATAGTTCACGACCCTCGCCATTTGACTCAAACAATTCAATGACGGCCGCTCCAAGCTCTTCAAGTAAACCACTGACAGAGCGCTGCCCATGCTCTAAACGTTGCTGGGCAATTAAACTCGCGCGTTCAAGCCGATTGAGGTAACAAGGCAATACACTGTGTGCAAAGTAACAGGCACAATCTCGTCTGCGCCCTTGGTTGATAAGGGTGCGTAAAGTTGTTTTAGATAGCAGCGGCATATCAATAGGAATAACAAGCGCATCATCATACTCAGCGTGATTCAAACAGGCATGAATACCTGCAACAGGTCCTTGCTGTACAAATTTATCAACGATAAAACCGCTGCTATTTCGACTCACAATGACCTCATCGCAGCCCGCGTCTTTAAGGCAAGCAATCGCGCGTGTTAATTGCGTTTGACCATTAATTTCAAGTAAAGCCTTATCTTGCCCCATGCGGCGAGAAAGCCCTCCAGCCAGAACAATACCCACTAACATACTAACCCCCTAACATAGCCAGTTGTTTGGTCAGCCCTGTTCGTCCCATTTGTAATTGATGGCCTTGCCATTTATGTTGAACACTGCTTAAAAGGTGAGTGGCTAAGCCTCTAACATCTTGATTATCTAACCATGGCGTTAAGTCATCATTTGCTTCACCAAATAAACACAAATGCAATTTGCCTTCAGCAGAGACGCGTAAGCGGTTGCAGCTTGCACAAAATGCCTTACTGTAAGGCATGATCAAGCCAATTTGACCCGCATAGTGAGGGTGAAAAAATTCTTCGGCTGGGCCCGCATCCACCGCTTTGGGGGCTGCTCGCCAACCCGACTGTAAAAGCTGTTGTTTAAGTTGCTGACCTTGTACATGTTGGGCATTGAAATAAGCCCGGTTATCACCGGTTTGCATCAGTTCAATGAAACGAAATGTGACAGGCTTATCTTTAATATAATCAAGAAATTGCTGTAATTGGTTGGCATTGTATTGCTTGAGTAAGACCGCGTTTAATTTAACTTTTTTAACACCCAGCTCTAAGGCTTTATCAACACAGCTAAGTACTTCATGTAATGAGTCACTGCCGGTGATTTGCGAAAATGTATAAGGATTCAAGCTATCGGCGCTCAGGTTTAGGTTTGTTAAACCACTGGCCACTAAACGAGGAAGTTTTTCAAGTAAGCGATAGCCATTGGTTGTCATTGCAACGGTATCAATACCTTGGGTTTCACTGCATGCTCCGACGATATCGGCAAGATCTTTGCGCAAAGTAGGCTCGCCGCCAGTTAAGCGTATTTTTTTAGTACCCGCCATCGCAAAGGCGTTTACCAAGGTGCTAATTTTATCAACACTGAGGGTTTTCGGACGAGCATCACACACGTAGCCATCCGGTAAGCAGTAATTACATTTAAAATTACAGACTTCCGTTACTGACAAGCGTAAGTAATTATATTTTCTATCAAAATTATCTTGCAACATCACAGCCTTTCCAAGTCGGGAGGCAAACAAATTTCTTTATTTACCCGGTGGTCACCCACGGTACATTAACCATGCTAAAAACTAGTTTAGGTCGATGTACTTCAGCATCTTGGATACAGCTTAGAGAGTTTGCATTTGCATCACCATACAAAAGAATGGGCAGACAAACTACCCACAAATAAGTAATTTACAGCAACAAGCCCACTATCAATCATGCGCTTATACATTATAAAATCTTTAAATCACTGATACAGATCTTTACCGCCGACAGGCAAAAACGTCAGTTTTACTTGTGTCCCCTGCTCTTCTCGAGGTAATACCACTAACTCACCATTAAGGTGTTTGGCTCGCTCTTGCATAATAGCCATGCCATAATGGTTTAATTTCTCTGCATTGTGGCTAATCCCTACGCCATCATCACTAATAGCAAGCTCTAATTGACCATCATCAAGTTGCTTTAAGGTGATCCACGCATTGTTCGCCTGTGAATGGTGCACGGTGTTTTGGCTTGCCTCTCGTGCAATTTGTAAGATATGAATTTCTTCCATTGGTGATAAAGGCACTTGCTTAACGGCAAACTCTAAATGAAACGAAATGCTGCTTTGCGAGGCTAACTGATCAATGGTTTTATTCAGCGATGCCTCTAACCCCTCTTCCACCATTTTTAAACGAAAAGTGGTTAATAGTTCACGTAATTGCCGATATGCAGAATCTAACCCCATTTTAAGTTCATCAATAATCGGCTGCTGCATATCATATTGCTGCTTATTCTGCGTTTTTGACAAGCGCGTCACTTGAATTTTCAAATACGATAATGCTTGTGCTAAAGAGTCATGTAACTCACGCGCAATCACCGTACGCTCATGGAGTAACGCGATACGACGGTCTTGATTATGCTGCTCGTCAAGGTTAAGCGACAAGGCAACCTGGTCGGTCACCGACTGAACAAGCTGTAACTGCCAAGAATCTTCGGCAAAGCATTTGCCTCCACGCACAACAATCACACCGTAATGGTTATCCCCATACACTAATGGAAAGCGTGTTACGGTGCTGTCATCAATTGATACAAATGCAGCGCTCCCAATACAGTTATCACAACTTTGAGCGCGGCATGCTCCCTTGTCATCGTGTGTTGGTTTTATTTGTACATACGGCTGGTCGCCACCCGATGTCATTAAGCATAACTCAATGTCATTAACGCCAATGAGTTGCGACAACTCATCAAACGTTTGCTGTAAGTCATGCTTTTTTTCTCTGGTTTCCAGTAGCAAACGGGCTGTTTTAAACAAAAACGCAAGGGTCTGATTATTTAACTCAAGCTTTTCAGTTTGCTGCTTTACGCGTAACTCAAGTTGGCCATACATTGATGCTATCGCCTCGCAGGTATGGTTCAAGGTGGCTCCCATTAACGCCAGTTCGTCATCGCCCTGTAAATCAACATGATGCGTAAAATTTCCTTTCCCGATAGCGTAGGCAGCGTGAGTCAGTTCAGCCAAAGGCTTTTCAACCCTTAAACTGATTAAATGCAAGGTAAACATGCCCACCAATAAGGTAATAAACAACGCGCCAACTTGAATAGTGCGCAGTAATCTAATTTTGCTTTCAGCATCTATTTGCACCGCATAAACAAATGCATCAGCATTTTGAGCGAGTGTTTTTACATAGAGATTAAATTGAGCCTTATCTTCTATCGGTAGGTTAAGCAGTGCGGGCTTTAGGAATGATTGCCAATGAACAATGGTTTGCTGCCACAACACATTTAACTGTTCATCATTTTGTAGCTTCTGAAAAATGGGGTTTCTTAGTTTTTCTTCAAATATTGCAATGCGTTTATCTATTTCCTGTTTGTTTCCTTCAAGGCCGTACATTCCCAGCTGATACGACTCCATTCTCAGCGAGCCACTCAAATTAATTGCGCGAGCATCTAAGTCGGCTAATTCTGTGATCCAATACGATGCAAACAAGGTCGTAATGGCCAGACTAATAATCCCGACCAATGACCCTTTGATATACACCATGACCGAGCCATTAAATCGATTTTTTAGTTCATTTAACCGAATACCCACAATAATTACCCACCTTTTCTATGTTACGAAACCATAACGCTTGTATGTTATCAACACCAGTATTTTCACCCTAACAGCCCCACATTTACACTACCTCTTTGTAGGTATTCTCATAATATTCATGGCCTTACCCCCCATTGAGATATTGATCCTCATCAAGTTACTGTAGCGGTGAAACACTATATTTGATTTGCAATGTAGCTTTCTGCCGCTTCAAGGTGCCTAGTGATTGAGCGCTAAAGTTGAGCAGGATAGGAGAATAAGTAAATGAGCCATTTGTTGAATAAAATGCGCTTTTTCAAGACTAACAAGCAAAGCTTTGCGGGTAGTCACGGTGTAACAACTGATGAAAATCGCGATTGGGAAGACGGCTATCGTCGTCGCTGGCAGCATGACAAAATTGTACGCTCTACACATGGTGTAAACTGTACAGGTTCATGCAGTTGGAAAATTTATGTAAAAGATGGGCTAGTTACCTGGGAAACTCAGCAAACAGACTACCCTCGTACACGTCCTGACTTACCAAATCATGAACCTCGTGGTTGTCCTCGTGGAGCAAGCTACTCGTGGTATATTTACAGTGCCAACCGCTTAAAATACCCTAAAGTTCGTCAAGCATTATTAAAACTGTGGCGCGAAGCTAAGCAAGTACATAGTGATCCAGTTAAAGCATGGGAATCGATTGTTACTGACCCTGCTAAAACGAAAAGCTACAAGTCAAAACGTGGTTTAGGTGGCTTGATCCGTGCTAAATGGGATGAAGTGAACGAGATCATCGCGGCTTCTAATGTTTACACCGCAAAAACGTACGGCCCCGACCGTATCATGGGATTCTCACCTATTCCTGCAATGAGTATGGTTAGCTACGCGGCTGGTTCGCGTTATTTATCACTGATTGGTGGTAACTGCTTAAGCTTCTATGACTGGTATTGTGATTTACCACCTGCATCGCCACAAATTTGGGGTGAACAAACAGACGTTCCAGAATCAGCTGATTGGTATAACTCAAATTATATCATTGCTTGGGGCTCAAATGTTCCACAAACACGTACTCCTGATGCTCACTTCTTCACTGAAGTACGCTACAAAGGCACCAAAACGGTTGTTATTACTTCTGACTACTCTGAATGCTCTAAATTATCAGATATTTGGTTATCGCCAAAACAAGGTACCGATGCTGCTCTGGCAATGGCCTTTGGACATGTAATTCTAAAAGAATTCCACATTGAAAAACCAAGTAGTTATTTTACCGACTACGTTCGCCGCTACACCGATATGCCTATGCTTGTCGTGTTGGATAAAACCGACCAAGGCTACACACAAGGTGCCTTCTTACGTGCAGCAGACTTGGCTGATAACTTAGGCCAAGACAACAACCCTAAATGGAAAACCATTGGCCTTGATGAAACAAGCAATGAACTTGTCTCACCAACAGGGGCTATTGGCTATCGTTGGGGTGAAAAAGGCAAGTGGAATATTGAGCAACGTGAAGGAACAAACGGCAGCGATATCAAGTTAGCGCTCAGCTTAAAAGATCACTCAGATAAAGTTGAATCAGTATTATTCCCTTACTTTGGTGGCCAAACACATGAACTTGGTTACTTCCAACATACTGAACATGACGATATTCAAGTTCGTAAAGTCCCTGTTAAAACAATTACACTCAAAGATGGTAGCGAAGCACTCGTTGCCACCGTATTTGACTTAATGATTGCGCATTACGGCGTTGACAACGGCTTGGACGACCCTGCGGTTGCAAAATCATATGAAGACAATGTGCCGTATACACCTGCATGGCAAGAAAAAATCACCGGTGTTAACGCAGCTCACGTAATCCAAGTAGCGCGTGAGTTTGCCGATAACGCAGACAAAACTCGTGGCCGCAGCATGGTCATCGTGGGTGCTGGACTTAACCACTGGTATAACATGGATATGAACTACCGTGGCTTAATCAACATGCTGATGATGTGTGGCTGTGTGGGTCAATCAGGTGGTGGCTGGGCTCACTATGTAGGCCAAGAAAAGTTACGTCCACAATGTGGCTGGTTACCGCTTGCGTTTGGTTTGGATTGGCAACGTCCACCGCGTCAAATGAACGGGACGTCTTTCTTCTATAACCATTCTGATCAATGGCGTTATGAAAAACTTGAAATGACCGAAGTGCTGTCTCCTTTAGCAAATAAAGAGAACTGGACTGGCTCAATCATTGACTACAATACACGTGCAGAACGCATGGGCTGGTTACCTTCTGCCCCTCAACTAGGCATGAACCCACTGCAACTGTGTAAAGATGCAGAAAAAGCAGGATTATCAGCTAAAGATTATGCAGTGCAGCAACTTAAATCTGGTGATTTAGACTTTGCATGTGAAGACCCTGATAACCCTAAAAACTTCCCGCGTAACATGTTTATTTGGCGCTCTAATTTACTGGGTTCATCGGGTAAAGGTCACGAATACATGCTGCGTCATTTCCTCGGTACTAAGCATGGCTTGCAAGGTAAAGATCTTGGCGAAAGCGGAGATAAAAAACCTGAAGACGTTGTATGGCATGATGATGCACCTGAGGGCAAAGTTGATTTATGGGTCACACTTGATTTCCGTATGTCAACGACCTGTTTGTATTCCGATATCGTGTTACCAACCGCAACTTGGTACGAAAAAGATGATATGAACACATCCGACATGCACCCATTCATTCACCCACTTTCAAAAGCGGTTGATCCAGTGTGGGAATCACGTTCGGATTGGGATATTTTCAAAGGCATTGCGAAAAAATTCTCTGATTTATGTGAAGGTCACTTAGGCGTTGAGAAAGACTTAGTAACATCGCCACTCATGCACGACACGCCAAGCGAGTTAGCCCAGCCAGACGGCATTAGTATGTGGTGGAAAGGCGAATGCGATCTGATCCCTGGTGTCACAGCACCCAATATGATTGAAGTTGAGCGTGACTACCCTAATACCTACAACCGCTTTACCTCTCTTGGGCCACTGCTCGAGAAACTCGGTAATGGGGGTAAAGGTATTAATTGGAATACAGACCAAGAAGTGAAGTTTTTAGGTGAGTTGAATTACACGCACACCAGCGAAGGCCCACAAAAAGGTCGTCCAAAAATAGACACCGCTATTGATGCAGCTGAAGTCATTTTAAGTCTTGCTCCTGAAACCAATGGTCATGTTGCTGTTAAAGCGTGGCAAGCATTGGGTGAGTTCACGGGTCGCGACCATACACACTTAGCAACCCCTAAAGAAGATGAAAAAATTCGCTTCAGAGATATTCAAGCACAACCACGTAAAATCATCAGCTCGCCAACATGGTCAGGGCTTGAAGATGAGCATGTGTCTTACAACGCAGGCTATACCAATGTGCATGAACTGATCCCTTGGCGTACCGTTACCGGCCGTCAACAATTTTACCAAGATCACCAATGGATGCGTGATTTCGGTGAAACCATGGTGTCGTACAAACCACCTGTAAACTTAAAAACAACTCAACCATTATTAGATAAAAAACCTAATGGTAATAAAGAGTTAGTTTTAAACTGGATTACACCACACCAAAAATGGGGCATTCACTCAACCTACTCAGACAACCTACTTATGCTGACATTAAGCCGTGGTGGTCCGATTGTTTGGATCAGTGAAACGGATGCCACAGAAGGGGGTATTAAAGATAACGATTGGATCGAAATCTTCAATGTAAATGGTGCCATTGCAGCACGTGCCGTCGTATCACAGCGTGTACCACAAGGTATGAGCATGATGTACCACGCACAAGAGCGCATTGTAAACACACCAGGCTCTGAGATATCAGGAACTCGAGGCGGTATTCATAACTCAGTTACCCGCGCCATCATGAAACCAACCCATATGATTGGGGGTTATGCACAGCAATCATACGGCTTTAACTACTACGGTACTGTGGGCTGTAATCGTGATGAGTTTGTAATTGTCCGTAAGATGGACAAGGTTGATTGGCTAGATAACGAGTAACCGAGGATAAAATTATGAAAGTACGTGCACAAATTGGCATGGTCCTAAATTTAGATAAATGCATCGGTTGCCATACCTGTTCAATCACTTGTAAGAATGTATGGACTAGCCGAGAAGGTGTTGAATACGCTTGGTTTAACAACGTAGAGACCAAACCGGGTATTGGTTATCCGAAAGAATGGGAAAACCAGAGCAAATGGAATGGTGGCTGGAAACGCAACAGTAAAGGCGTATTAGAGCCCAAACAAGGTAATAAACGCCGTTTATTAGCTAATATTTTTGCTAATCCAGATTTGCCCGAAATTGATGATTACTACGAGCCGTTTGATTTTGATTATCAACATCTGCATAACGCACCTGATAGCAAGCACCAACCGGTTGCTCGCCCTCGCTCGTTAATTACGGGTCAGCGTATGGAGAAAATCAACTGGGGACCTAACTGGGAAGAGATTCTCGGGACTGAATTCTCAGAGCGTAAAAAAGATAAAAACTTTGACGACGTAGTACAAAAAGACATTTACGGGCAATTTGAAAAAACCTTCATGATGTATTTGCCACGCCTGTGTGAGCACTGCATCAACCCAGCCTGTGTTGCTAGCTGCCCTTCTGGTGCGATTTATAAACGTGAAGAAGATGGCATTGTCTTAATTGACCAAGACAAATGCCGTGGCTGGCGGATGTGTGTATCAGGTTGTCCGTATAAGAAAATTTACTACAACTGGAAATCGGGTAAATCAGAGAAATGTATTTTCTGTTTCCCTCGAATCGAAGCAGGTCAACCCACCGTGTGTGCTGAAACCTGTGTAGGTCGAATTCGTTACTTAGGCGTCTTACTTTATGATGCAGACCGCATAGAAGAAGTTGCAAGTGTACCGAATGAGCAAGACTTATACCCTGCACAGCTTAGTATGTTCTTAGATCCGAACGATCCTGAGGTCATTGAAGCAGCACGCAAAGAAGGGATCCCTGAAAATTGGTTAGAGTCAGCACGCCAATCTCCTGTCTATAAAATGGCAATGGACTGGAAAGTAGCACTGCCTCTGCACCCTGAATACAGAACCTTGCCAATGGTTTGGTATATTCCACCATTGTCGCCGATTCAATCAGCGACAGAGGCTGGTCATGTTGGCATGAATGGCGTTATTCCTGACTTGAAGTCATTACGTATCCCCATGCGCTACCTTGCTAACTTACTTACCGCAGGTGATGAGAAGCCCGTTGTACGAGCACTTGAACGCATGATTGCTATGCGCGCTTTCAAACGTTCGCAACAAGTCGATGGCGTTGAAGATCTCGAAGTACTTCAGCAAGTTGGACTAAGCGCTGACCAAGTTGAGCAAATGTATCGTTATATGGCGATTGCCAATTACGAAGACCGCTTTGTGATACCCACCAGTCATAAATCGTATGCTGAAGATGCCTACGATATGAAAAATGGCTGTGGTTTCAGTTTTGGTAATGGCTGTAGTGATGGTAACAACGGCGTAAATTTATTTGGTGCCAAAAAAGCCACCGTGAAACAAATTATCCCCGTTGAAATCAAGGAGTAAGTTATGCAAGTTTTAAGTGTATTTTCTCATTTACTTGATTACCCGACTGCTGAGCTTGTAGAAGCGAAAGATGAGCTAATTAGCACGCTTAAGCAAAGTTCACTAACAGAGCAAAATCAACGTGCTGTCTGTGATTTTATCACCACACAATGCGAAAAAGACATACTCGACTGGCAAGCCGAGTATGACGGATTGTTTGAACGTGGACGCGCGCTTGGTCTGTGGCTTTTTGAACATGTTCACGGCGAAAGCCGTGACCGTGGTCAAGCTATGGTCGACTTAGTAGAGCAATATAAACAGGCAGGTTTAGAGTTAAGTCAAAATGAACTACCTGACTACATTCCCCTGTTTTTAGAGTTCTTAGCAACCCAAGGGGAGGAGAATGCTCAGTCTTGGTTAGTTGAAGTTGATCATATTTTTGGTCTGCTATTGTGCCGACTCGAAAAACGAGAGAGTAACTACTCATTACTGTTTTTAAGCTTGCTAGAGCTTGCACAGAGTGACCTAGACCTCGAGGTATTACGCAAGCAAATCAACGGTGAAAAGCGCGACGATACGAAACAAGCAATTGACAAAGAATGGGAAGAAGAAGCCATTACTTTTGGTGCACAAGATGCAACTAACTGCCCAAGTTCAGTCAATCGCCCTGACGAAACTCAGCGCAAAGATCAATATGTTCCAGTTAGCTGGACTGACTTTAATCAAGAAGCCAGTTAAGGAGTTCATCATGAGTTATTTAAACACCTTTTTCTTTGGGATTTACCCCTATATCGCCTTAGCCGTGTTTGTTATTGGCTCGGTAATACGTTACGACCGAGAGCAGTACACATGGAAAACAGGCTCAAGCCAACTACTTGAAAGCAAAAAACTCAAGCAAGGCAGCCGCGCATTTCATATTGGTATCATTATGGTATTGCTCGGCCACTTTGTAGGCTTACTCACACCAGCAGAAGTATGGCATGTGTTTGGTATTGAAGCGGGTCACAAGCAACTGATTGCCATGACGTTAGGCGGTGTGTTTGGTTTGATTTGTTTTTACGGTCTAACCATTTTAATCAAACGCCGCTTATATGAACCGCGCATTAGAGCCACCAGCAGTAATATGGATATTGCAATTTTACTGCTGTTATACGTGCAGTTAATTTTAGGTTTATTGTCAATTTTTGTCTCAGCAGGTCATTTAGATGGTGCAGAAATGCTACTCCTAATGAGCTGGGCACAAAACATTGTGACCTTTGATTTAACCGAAGCAACCGCAGCAATTGCACAAGTACATTGGATTTATAAGCTACATGTTGCACTAGGTATGACGTTATTTGTGGTATTCCCATTTAGTCGCTTAGTTCATATTGCCAGCGTACCGGTACAATATTTAGGCCGAAACTACCAAGTGGTTCGTAGCAAATCTTAACCTATCATGCCCTGTTTCGACAGGGCATTCCCCCTCGAGGTCGATATGATTAACGTTAATCAACACACTATTAGCGAAACACAAATTCTTAATGAAATGCAGTATCACCCAGCCGACGATCATCGCGCTGCGATGGTAGAGGCGGCACAGAGTTTGATCATTGGCGAATTGTTACAACAACGCGCACAAGCGCTAAATATCAATCTAGATACGCACGCTTCAGACACCGACGAGCAACGCCAAAATAAATTGCTCGAAAAACTTATCGCTACTGAAGTGCAACTGCCCCGTGCCAGCGCGACTGAGTGCGAACATTATTATCAACAAAACAAACCCAAGTTCACCACACCTCCCCTCATTGCAGCAAAACATATTTTACTTGCAGCACCGAGTAGTGATGAAAAAGCGCGTAGTCATGCGCTGAACCAAGCCGAAAACCTGCTTAACGCACTCTCGCAAGGCGCTTCTTTTAGTGAGCTTGCACAGCAATATTCAAAATGTGATTCGGCTCAGTTAGGAGGCCAACTTGGTCAAATAACAAAAGGGCAAACCGTCAGCGAGTTTGAACGTCAAGTATTCAGTGCTGATGTTGGCTTAATTGCTCACCCTATTGAAACTCGTTTTGGTTATCACCTTGTTTATGTTGATCATAAAGAGCCTGGGCTGCAACTGCCTTTTGAAGCCGTGGAGTCACGTATTGAGGACTACCTGAATAAAAAAGTAGAGCGCAAAGCCATCGCGCAATATATCCAATTATTAATTGCTGACGCCGATATTGAAGGCTTCGACTTTAATGTCAGCAGCAGTCCGCTTGTACAATAAAATAAAGGAAAACACATGAGTTGTTGTGGAGCCTGTGGTGGGCAAGAGAATACAAAACCAACCGTTCAAGACAATACGCCGAGTGAGCAAGCTTTGGCGGATACCGCAAAGCACAAAGATGAGGGGCAAGCAGTCCCTGACAATGAAGACGAGTAATCTCACTGAAACTTGAGCACAACGCGTCAAATAAAGTACACTGTAGAATACAGTAAAGGCTTGTTGGAGTATTCGCTCCTACAAGCCTATTTATTTTCAATAGAGACAGATCATGGCGCAAACTCGCGGAAATTTATTTATCTTATCGGCCCCTTCAGGCGCAGGTAAATCAAGCTTAATTAGTGCATTACTAAACAAACACAGCGATATGAAAGTATCGGTTTCACACACAACTCGTTCACCTCGCCCAGGCGAAGAAAACGGTGTGCATTATCATTTTGTGTCGGTTGAGGAATTTAAAGCACTGATTGAAAAGAATGATTTCTTTGAATGGGCGCAAGTGTTCGATAATTACTACGGCACTTCAAAGCAAGCAATTGAGACTCAGCTTGCAGCAGGCATTGATGTATTTTTAGATATTGACTGGCAAGGTGCACAGCAAATTCGTAAATTAGTCGAAGATGTTGAAACCATTTTTATTTTGCCCCCCTCAAAAGAAGAGCTTGAATCACGCTTAACGAACCGCGGCCAAGATTCGAGTGAGGTTATTGCAGGAAGAATGGCCAAAGCCCAGTCTGAAACCTCTCATTACAATGAATATGATTACGTTGTAGTAAATGACGACTTCGACACAGCCCTTGCTGAAATCGAAACAATTGTTATGGCAAAACGTTTATCACTCAAGAGCCAAGCACAGCGCCATCAAACGCTTTTAGATAATTTATTAAAGTAAGACACGCGTTAATTAACGAATAGAGATAAAAATTAACCACTAGCTATTGGCGAATCTGACTTGGTGCAGTAAACTACGCCTTTGCTTAAGAATTTATTTGGAGTGCTAAGATGGCTCGCGTAACTGTTGAAGATGCAGTAGATGCAATTGGTAATCGTTTTGACTTAATTTTAGTTGCGGCTCGTCGTGCCCGCCAAATCGCGGTAGGTGGAAAAGATCCACTTGTTGACGCAGAAAATGACAAGCCGACAGTCATTGCTTTACGTGAAATTGAGAAAGGGTTAGTAAATAGCTCATCAATGGACTTAATTGATCGTGAAGAACAACAACACCAAGAAGCAGCAGAAATGGCTGCAGTGGCTGCTATCGTAGGTGGCAACCAATAATCAAGCTCCCCGCTTTGATTTCGCTAAACGGCTAGTATTTCAGCACTAGCCGTTGGCAAGCCCTTCTTTTCATCGTATATTCTATTCATACCGTTACCGATTTACTTCATTTGCGCATTGGAGTGTGACTTTGTATCTTTTTGAAGGTCTAAAAAAGAAAATATCCGAATATTTGTCTCCCGCCGATATCGAGCTGGTGCAAAAAGCTTACGTGGTTGCTCGTGAAGCCCACGAGGGTCAAACACGTTCAAGTGGCGAGCCCTACATTACTCACCCTGTCGAAGTGACACAAATTCTTGCTGGCATGCATCTCGATCACGAAACTTTAATGGCAGCATTAATGCATGACGTGATTGAAGACACCGACTTTAGCCAACAAGATTTAGCTGAGATTTTTGGCGACACAGTTGCCGAATTAGTAGAAGGCGTTAGTAAACTCGATAAGCTGAGCTTTAAAGACAAAAAAGAATTCCAAGCGGAAAACTACCGTAAAATGATCATGGCAATGACACAAGACATTCGCGTGATCTTAATTAAGCTGGCAGACAGAACGCACAATATGCGCACACTCGGCGCACTTCGTCCCGACAAGCGTCGTCGTATTGCCCGCGAAACACTCGAAATTTATGCGCCAATTGCAAATCGTTTAGGTATTCACGACATTAAAAATGAGCTGGAAGATTTAGGCTTTCAGGCACTCTATCCTATGCGTCATCGCGCTTTGAAATCTGAAGTGATCAAAGCCCGCGGTAATCGAAAAGAAGTCATCAGTAACATTAAAAGTGAAATCGAAGCACGCCTTGAAGAGGCTGGTATCGACGCCACGATTTCTGGCCGTGAGAAACACCTCTACAGCATCTATAAAAAAATGCTGAACAAAGAGCTCTCTTTTAACGAAGTCATGGATATTTACGCGTTTCGCATCAATGTAGATAACATGGATACCTGTTATCGCGTTTTAGGTGTTGCGCACAACTTGTATAAGCCAATTGAAACGCGCTTTAAAGATTACATTGCGGTGCCAAAAACCAATGGTTATCAATCATTGCATACATCATTAGTGGGCCCACATGGCATTCCGGTCGAAATTCAAATTCGTACCCACGATATGGATCATATGGCCGACAAAGGGGTTGCCGCTCATTGGATGTATAAAAAAGCCGGTGATAGCGCAGGTCACACCGCACAACAACGTGCACGCCAATGGATGCAAAGCTTACTTGAGCTACAACAAAGTGCTGGGTCATCGTTTGAGTTCGTTGAAAACGTTAAAACCGAGCTATTCCCTGAAGAGATTTATGTTTTCACGCCAGATGGTCGTATTGTTGAACTGCCCATGGGGGCAACCGCCGTTGACTTTGCCTATGCAGTGCATACCGATGTAGGTAATACCTGCGTGGGGGCGCGTGTAAACCGCAAACCGCATCCACTGAGTAAAGCGCTTGATACGGGTCAAACCGTCGAAGTTATTACCAGTTCTGGCGCACACCCTAACGCCACGTGGCTCAACTTTGTGGTGACAGGTAAAGCCCGCTTAGGGATTCGTAACTACCTTAAAAGCCAACAGCACGAAGAAGCCTTGTTACTAGGGCGTCGCTTACTCGACTCAGCCCTTGGTGAGCAAAAACTGGATGACATTCCAGATGAAAATATTCGCCGCGTGCTTCAAGAACATGAACTGAATACCGTATTAGAGCTGTTGGTCGAAATAGGCTCTGGTAACTTAATGAGCGTCTTAATTGCCAAGCGCCTAATGCAAGTAGAGGCCGACGACCTTAATGCGCTTGCCAGAAAAGCCAAAGCGACCATTATCGGCACCGAAGGTATGCTCGTTAATTACTCTAAATGCTGCCGTCCCGTTCCTGGAGATGCCATCACCGCTCATATCAGCCAAGGTAAAGGCTTAACGGTTCACCGCCAAGAATGTAAGAATATTCGCGGCTGGGAGAATGAACGTTCGAAATACTTGGTTGTAAAATGGGACGATAATCCCGAGAAAGAATACATTGCCGCCCTTCGTATTGAAATTATCAATCATCAAGGGGCACTTGCTAAGCTCACCAATGTCATCGCCTCAACCCAAGCAAACATTGTCGAGATAGCCACCGACGAAAAAGAAAGTAATCTATACATGATAGACTTAGGCATTACCGTGAAGAACCGTGTTCACGTTGCCAATATTATGCGTCGCATTCGTGTGATGCCAGATGTACAAAAAGTCTACCGTAAAAAGTAACAAGGATAATCATGAACAAATCTTTTATTTCTACTGACAATGCACCCGCAGCAATCGGCACTTACAGCCAGGCTGTTAAAGTAGGTACCGCTGTTTACTTATCAGGTCAAATTCCTCTTGTACCAGAAACAATGGACGTTATTTCTGAAGACTTTACAGAGCAAACACATCAAGTATTTAAAAACCTTACGGCTGTTTGCCAAGCCGCGGGTGGTCAAATTCAAGACATGGTTAAAGTCAATATTTTCCTGACTGACCTATCAAACTTTGCAATTGTTAATGAAGTGATGAGCCAGTACTTTAAACAACCTTATCCAGCTCGCGCTGCAATTGGCGTGCGTGCACTACCCAAAGGCGTGCAAGTTGAAATTGACGGTATTATGGAATTACCTTCAACGAACTAATACACACAGTGCCAGCAACCCCCTTGCTGGCACTTTTTTAGACAAAGTTACTATTTTCCTCAGCCGAAGTTCTTGACTCACAAACCATTCTCTAGCAATCTGTGTAGTAATAATAATTAGAAACCTTTAACTATTGTAGTACAAAAGGATCCCCCACGTGTTTAAGCTGGCTCACAATGGAAACGTCTTATTAGATGTTCACGAACATTCACCACCCAGTGCTGCGTTTATTATCGAAGCATTAGAAAAGTCATCCTTCTGCGAATGCAGAGTGGATCATGATGCGATCAATAACTTTTTTAAAAATAAATCTACTGAACGTATGCTCGTTGTAGCTTCAAAGCATGATGCAAGCCTTGAGGTATCATTAAGTGATGACAAAATGCTGGCCACTGGTGAGTTGACTATCGCTGAAGGCGGCAAAGCCCTAACCCTTGAAAACGCGAAAAAAGAACTCATTAAAGCCGGCGTAGCACGGGGTTATAAACAAGCATTTTTAGAACAGTTATTGCAAAAACAGTTTGAGCTTCCCGCAGGCACTAAAACCAAAGGCGTATTAGCAAAAGGCCGCTTGCCCATTGATGGCCAGCCCTCAAAACTAGTGCCGCAAGTAGAAACGTTAAAAGACCGTTTAAAACAGCCCAAACTACGTGAAGATGGCACCGCCGACATGCGTGACTTTGGTAAGTTAGCCAGCGTAGAGCCGGGTGTACTGCTTATAAAACAAGTGCCTGCCACTCCCGGTAAAGAAGGGTTTACCGTCACCGGTGATGTGCTGCCAGCTAAAGCTGGTGAGAGCCATGCCTTAGTTGCAGGTGAAGGCACTGAGATTTCAAAAAACAATCCGCTGGAGCTGATTTCAGTGATCGCAGGGGTGCCTGTTGATATTGCCAATGGCATGCGTGTAGACGACATTTTTACGATTGCTGATGTTAACGTTAAAAGTGGCCATGTTGATTTTGAAGGCAGTGTCATCGTAACCCATAACGTTGAACCCGGCATGCGCATAAATGCGAAAGGCGACATTACCGTCATGGGAACCGTTGAGTCAGGTCACTTAACTGCGGCAGGCGATATCACCATAAAACAAGGTGTAATAGGCCACCAGCTCGATGATAAAAGCTTATCTTGTCATATTGTTTGCCAAGGCGACATTCACCTATCTCATGGTCAATACAGCTACCTTGAAGGCAATAACATTATCATTGACCGCCAATCAAGCCATTGTGTGATGAAAGCCGCTAAGTTGCTGCAGTTAGGCAAAGAAGACAACCCTCAAGGTAAGTTATTTGGGGGCACTATTTTAGATGCACAAATGGTGATAGCAGGTGAAATTGGTAATGAATCAGGTGCCAAAATGGTTATTAACCTCGCGGCCTCTGGCGCCCAAGTCACCGCACAAACCGATCAGTGTTTAAAAGACCTAGCACAAACCGACTCACAGCTAGATAACTTGCAAGAAGCCATTGAAAAAGCCGACCAAGTCAAAGACGCTGAAAAGAAAAAGCTGTTATTGGCTAAGATAGGCGCTACACAAATGCATTACTGTGAACAAGCAGAGCAGCTCGAGAAAAAGCTCTCAAACTTAGAGCTTCATTTACATGAACTGCTTGAAGGCGCACAACTCGTCGTTAATAAAACATTGCACTCGGGAGTTGAGATCCATATTTTCGATAAAGTGTTACTCACTAACCGCCAATACCCACCTTGTAAAGTCAAACTCGAAGAAAGCAAAATTGAAGTTGAGTTTAAAACAAGTTAAAAAAAAGAGGCTTAAAGCCTCTTTTTACCAGGGTCATTAATCTTTAAACTAAAGAATTCCTTCAACTTGCTGCTTTAACTGCTCAGGCCACACGCCGACCTGCACTTGCCCGATATGGTGCTTTTGTAATAGCAGCATCGCTAAACGAGACTGACCAATACCACCACCAATCGTTTGCGGGAACTTTTTCGCTAATAACGCTTTATGCCAATCAAATTCAAGACGCGCTTGGTCGCCCGTAATCGCCAGTTGTGTAGCCAATGCATCAGGACTTACACGAATTCCCATCGACGATATTTCAAACGCATCTTCAAGTACTGGGTTCCACACTAGAATATCGCCATTTAAACCAGCAAACTTGCTGCAGGTTTGCGTCGACCAATCGTCGTAATCTGGCGCACGCACATCATGAATTTTACCATCTGCAAGCGCTCCCCCAATACCAATTAAAAATACCGCACCGTATTCCTGCGCAATCGCTTTTTCACGCTGTTTCGCAGTGAAATCAGGGTACATTTGGCGTAATTGTTCACTGTGAACAAAGGTAATTTTTTCAGGTAAAAATGGGGGGATATCAAACTCACTTGCAACATAACGTTCAGTCGCTTTTATCGCTTGATAAAGTAACGTCACTGTTTCTTTAAGTTTATCTAAAGTACGTTCAGTGCTTTCGCAAATCACTTTTTCCCAGTCCCATTGGTCAACATACACTGAATGAATCGGGCTTAATGACTCTTCGTCTGGGCGTAATGCTTTCATGTGAGTATAAAGCCCTTCACCGACAGAGAAATCATACTCGGCGAGCGTTTTACGCTTCCATTTAGCGAGTGAATGCACCACTTCAAACTGGCTACCAGGAATCGTTTTCACCGCCACCGATACAGCATTTTCAGTTCCGCTAAGGTTATCTTGAATACCATCACCTACTTTTGCCAAGATAGGGGCTTGCACCTCAACTAAGCCAAGTTGCTGCTCTAATTGACTCGAAAAAAACTGTTTTACTTTACTAATTTGCTGCTGTTGCTGCAGGTAGTGTGAACTCATAATAATTGGCCTCATTCCCAGTTATTGTTACTTGCTTATAGAGAACTAAAATCTCTTCGTTAAAACAATCCTCAACCAAATGAAGGTTATTTTCAATAACCCGTAACAAAAAGAACTTAACATTGCAATTATCGTAAAAATAATGCTATAAATTTTAGATAATCAATAATTACAACTCGGTTAATTCATGGAAAATTATCAAATCGATAATCTCGATAAAAACATCCTCAACGCATTAATGGAAAATGCACGCACCCCATACGCAGAATTAGCCAAACGCTTTGCCGTCAGTGCCGGCACTATTCATGTTCGCGTCGAAAAAATGAAACAAGCCGGTATCATCACCGGCACCCAAGTGAGTATTAATGCAAAGCAACTCGGTTACGATGTCTGCTGTTTTATTGGTATAAATCTCAATAATGCCCGTGATTACCCAGACACCTTACTGCATCTAAAAGAGCTTGAAGAAGTGGTTGAGGCCTACTACACCACAGGCAACTACAGTATATTTATCAAAGTAATGGCGCGCTCTATTGACCACTTACAGGATGTGTTGATCAATAAAATTCAAGCCATAGAGGCCATTCAATCAACTGAAACGCTTATTTCGTTACAAAACCCAATAAGTAGAGCGGTAGTGCCCTAGCCTTATACTGGGTATAATCAGCGCCAATTAGAATCCGTCAACGAGCACACAACTATGGATACAACTCGCTTTGAGCGTGTAAAACAGGTGTTAGAACGCCGCCAAACGGACCTAACGGTTTGTTTAGAAGAAGTACACAAGCATCATAATTTATCAGCCATTGCCCGTACTGCTGACGCAACAGGCTGTCATCATGTGCACGCAGTGTGGCCTGACAATCAAAAATGGCTAACCAATAACACCTCGGGTGGCAGCAAAAATTGGTTAGAAACGCACTTGCATCGCACCATAGACGACGCCGTAGCGATGATGCGAGCCCATAATCCAGAAGTGCAAATTTTAGCAACTAACCTCAGTGACGATGCGGTCGACTTTCGCGAAATTGATTACACCAAACCAACGGCTGTGATTGTAGGCCAAGAGCGTGATGGAATTTCGCCTCGCGCACTTGAGCATGCTGATAAACACATCATTATTCCAATGCAAGGGATGGTGCAATCGCTCAATGTATCCGTTGCAGCCGCATTAATTTTGTTTGAAGCACAGCGCCAACGCGAAGAAGCCGGCCTGTATGAACGTAATATGTTAGATGACAGCATAAAACACCGTATTTTATTTGAGGGATGCCACCCTATTATTGCAAAGCAATGCCGCGAAAAAGAACTGCCTTACCCCGCGCTTGATGAAAGTGGAGAAATAGTCGCTGATGATGACTTTTGGCAGATTTTAAAACATACGCAATCGCTTGAAGCCGCTAACGACTCACAGTAAACTGAAAAAAGTTTACTAATTAATAATTTGAGTCACCATTGAGTCATTGTAGCTTAGCGTTATACCCGATAACTGAATTAAAAGGCGTTGGCCCCAAAATGGCCGAGCGCCTTGCTAAGCTTGGTATTCATACAGTGCAAGATATGCTGTTTCATTTACCGCACCGCTATGAAGACCGTACTCGCATTCACCCCATTTGTGAATTACAGCCACACAGCCATGTGAGTGTCGAGGCCACAATTGAAACCAGCCAAATTACATTTGGCAAAAGACGCATGCTGGTTTGCCAAGTTAACGATGGCACAGGTCGTTTAACGCTGCGTTTTTTTAATTTTAGTGCGGCACAAAAAAATGCGCTCAGCGCTGGTAAAATTATTCGCTGTTTTGGTGAAATACGCCGTGGTCGGGTTGGGTTTGAAATGACCCACCCTGAATACAGTTTGTCAGACACGCCATCAGAACAACCGACGAACACCACCCTAACACCCGTTTACCCTGTTACTGAAGGCCTTAAGCAGCTATCTATCCGCGCTTTAAGCGACCAAGCCTTAGCTTTACTTGCTAAATATCCCGTTGAAGAATTACTGCCAGAACAATTTCAACCCACTGGCATGCGCTTAAGTGAAGCACTTTTGACCTTGCATCGCCCGCAAAACGATGTCGATTTAACGGCGCTTGAGCAAGGCTTTCACCCTGCTCAGCAACGATTAGTATTTGAAGAGCTGCTCGCACAAAATTTAAGCTTGTTGAAGCTACGCCAAAAAGGCCAAAGTGTAAAAGCTATTGCATTAAAGCCTCATAACCCGCTAGAGACAGAGTTTTTGTCGACACTGGCATTTAGCCCCACCACGGCACAAAGCCGAGTTGTGGCAGAGATCAAGGGCGATCTTCAACACCCTTTCCCAATGATGCGCCTTGTTCAAGGTGATGTAGGCTCAGGAAAAACCCTTGTTGCAGCACTCAGTGCGCTAACAGCAATTAGCGAAGGCTACCAAGTTGCCTTAATGGCTCCGACCGAAATTCTTTCTGAGCAGCATGGTATCAACTTTAGCCAATGGTTTAACAACTTGGGCATTGAAGTCGCATGGCTTGGAGGCAAAAGTAAAGGAAAAGAGCGCACCGCCACACTTGAAAAAATAGCCTCGGGTGAGGCGCAAATGATTGTTGGCACTCATGCGCTGTTCCAAGAGCAGGTCGAATTTAATAACCTTGTTTTAATCATTATTGATGAGCAACATCGCTTTGGTGTGCACCAACGATTATCACTGCGTGAAAAAGGGCGTTTTGGCGACTGTTATCCCCACCAACTGGTTATGACAGCCACACCTATCCCACGCACGTTGGCTATGACCGCGTATGCAGACTTAGAAACCTCTGTAATTGATGAATTACCGCCAGGTCGAACGCCTATCACAACCGTTGCCATTCCAGATACTCGCCGTGATGAAATCATTCAACGAGTCAGAACAGCCTGCACAGCGCAAGGCCGTCAAGTGTATTGGGTTTGTACGCTTATTGACGAGTCTGAGGTATTGCAGTGCCAAGCAGCAGAGGACAGCGCAGCACAATTAAAAGAAGCCCTGCCCGAGCTAAATGTCGGCTTAGTACATGGCCGAATGAAAGCCGCTGAAAAGCAAGCGATTATGAGTGAGTTTAAAGCGGGTAATATTCATGTTTTAGTCGCGACAACGGTGATTGAAGTGGGTGTTGATGTGCCGAATGCCAGCCTGATTATCATTGAAAACCCCGAACGCTTAGGACTTGCGCAATTACATCAATTAAGAGGCCGTGTTGGTCGAGGAGCGATAGCATCGCACTGTGTTCTTCTTTATCACGCGCCTTTATCTGCAACAGCACAAAAACGCTTAGGTGTATTACGCGAAAGTAATGACGGCTTTGTTATTGCCGAAAGAGACCTTGAAATCCGTGGTCCAGGTGAAGTGCTCGGCACCAAGCAAACCGGTTTAGCCGAATTTAAAATCGCCGACCTTAATCGCGACAAACAAACGCTGGCCCATGTCAGACCCATTGCCTTTAAAATGTTAACCGACTACCCAGAGCAATCAAACAAGCTAATTACACGTTGGTTAGCCGGCAAATCAGATTACGCGCTCGCATAAAAAAGCCCCGCATCAATGCAGGGCTTAAAATAAGGGAGTTATCCGTGTGAACGGTTAGAATTTGTATTCAATACCAACGCCTAGGTAATCTTGATCCACTTGGTTGTCCATATCAAATGTTGAGTAGAAACCAAATACTTTGGTGTTTTTGCTAAGCGTGTGATCAACACCAGCAGAGATAGCCGTTTTCTTATCGCCTTCATCAAAATCAATCACTTGGTATTGAACTTTGAACGTGTTGCTATTCATTTTATACGCCGCATTCACCAAGTAACCATCCGCTTCTGTGCTGCCATCCACTTTCTCTTGTGTTTGGTACATAGCACCTAGTTTAAAGTCGCCGACTTTACCTTGTACGGTTGCACGTACAATATCGTAGCCTTTCACTTCACTATCTGCTGCAACAGAGGCATACAGTTTGCTGTCTTTTAATTGAGCGTCACCGTAAGTAACTGCAAGTGAATAACCGTTATCTGCATCAACATCATCTTCTGCAATATAGGTTGCAAGCACTTTAAAGCCACTGAAATCGTTAGATGCGTAAGAAATCGTATTACCTAAACGGTTTTCACCTTTAAATACATTTTTAATATCGCCTTCAAGGTCATTGAATAAATCAATTTTGCCTTGAGATAGCTTCATTGCTGTGTCGTTACGACCAATCACAACCTGACCAAAGCCACCTTTAACACCTACGTATTGGTTACGTGCAGTGATGTTGTCATCATTGTCGCCTTTTGAATCAGCGTCAGATACGTCAACACCAAACTCTAGTTTATAAACAGCTTCTAAGCCTTCAGTTATTTTTTCAGAGCCTTTCAGGCCAAAACGTGAGTTATTGCTTTTGATTTCAGTGAAAGACCCTTCACCATCGTCAGATGATTGAACAGTCACGTTTGCTTTACCATACACATCAACATCCGCTAATGCTGAAAAAGATAAACCACCAAATAAAGCTAAGAATAAGCTAGACTTTGCAAATTTCATGTCGTTTCCTCAATAATCGCAACAAAAACACGTGCTCGTGTTTCAATGCGGGCAGTTTGCCAGCGAAAAATGACAGAAAAATGACAATTGAAATAAAATCGTAAATTTACCTTCATGAAATGTAATTATTTCTGAAATAAAAACGTAACTTACTACTGCGAAATAAAATTTTATTTAAAGCATCGTTTAAAATTTTTTAAGCTTTAATTTTTAATTCAGTCAATAAAGTCACCAATTTCTCTAATAGTGGCGTTTGTTCATTATCTCTGTGGTAGGCAACAAACACATCTCGCGAGGTATGCGCCACATCTTCAACATGATATAGCTCACCCGCTTTAAGCTGCTCCTCGACTAATAACTGAGGAATAAAGGCACTACCGCCACACTTCAAAATTAAGTCTAAGGCAATACGCCCGGTGCTGGTTCTAAAATAAGGAGGAGCGTGACCATTAAACTCACGAGCATGCCATAACGAAAACGAGGTGCCCCAGTCTACATACACATACTGGTTATCAAAAAAGTTCTCACTGTTTGCTGTTTCGTATGCACTCACCGGAATGATCGGCAATTCACAAATACGCTCAACAATTAACTCATCTACTTTAGGGGGATCGAACAGCACGGCTAAATCGAGTGTGCGCTCAAGTAATAAACGCGTGCTCTCTTGCTGCGCCTTCACTTCAGCAACCAATGAAACTCCCGGCATTGCCGAGACAATATTCGTGATCCCAAACTGTAAAAAAGCATCCCAAATATTCGGAGTGCCTGCTAAACTAATTTGCTTATGCATATTATCAGCAAGTGCCACATCGACTTTAGCCCTTTGCATGCCGGTGATAATCATTTGTGCGTGAGGTAAGAGTCGTTCACCCGGCGCTGTTAGCTGTATATTATTACGCTGACGAATAAATAAATTAACGCCTAAACCTTGCTCTAATTGACGGATCCGAAAACTCACAGCAGACTGGGTAATGTACAGGTTTTCAGCTGCCTTACCAAAGTGACGTGTGCGCACCACTTCAACAAAGGTCTTTAATAAATCGATATCCATTTTTTACCCTTACGATAAAAATAACTTGTTTAATAAAATCGACAACTTGATCCATACTCCTGCAAGAAAATAGGGTATGAGGATACAGCCATGAGCAATGACATTTCATCACTTCGTCAGGCATTCGTAAGCCAACGTCAATTTTATGATGATCAAAACTTCCCACGCGGTTTTGGTCGTAGTGGTCACTTCACTTTGCTAGAAGCCGACATTCTCGAACAGCATGGTGTTGTACTAAAGGGTTTATACAACAAAACCCTAGAACCACAAAATGAATTTCAAACTCAATTTGTGCAAGTAGTCACAGGTAACCTAGAAGCAACCAACCCAATTGAGCGCGCTTGGATAAAATACCTAAAACAAACTACCTGCAAAACTAAGTTTCATACTTTGTTCGGTCGTTCTCGTATCGCGAGCCCGACACCACAAAGCGTTGATTATTATTCTGAGTCGGATAGTTTATAAGCAAGTTGCTTTTTTAACTTTTTAGAGTTACAACATGTAATAACTTACGCTACGCGATAAAGTTATTACAAGGTAAAACGTGACCAGAAAAATATTAATCATTGAAGATGCACCTACTATTGCGCGAGTGCAAAAGCATATCGCGCATAAAGTCGGGTTTGAAGCAGACATCGCAACATCGTTAGCTGAAGCTAAACAACTTATTGCTGAAAATAACTATTTTTGCGCCGTTGTTGATTTTATCCTTCCAGATGCACCCAACGGTGAAGCCATCCCCTGCAGCGTCGATGCCGACATTCCTACCATCGTTATGACCGGCAATTTAGACGAAAAAACCCGAAACACGGTCGAAAAGCATCCTATCATTGATTACATCACCAAAGAAAATAAACAAGCCTATCAATACTTAGAAAAACAACTGACTCGCCTACCGCGTAATGAACAAATATTAGTTTTAGTGGTTGATGACTCACCCGCAACTCGCCGTCACATTTGTAATCTACTCGCACGGCATAAGTACCAAGTTATTGAAGCGGTAGATGGCGTAGATGCACTGCGAGTCTTAGCAGAAAACCCCTCAATCTCTGTGATCATTACTGATAACGAAATGCCTAATATGAATGGCGATCAGCTCTGTGTCGAAATTCGTCGTCTGTATAACAATGACGAAAAAGCCATAATTGGTATTTCAGCACAAGATACCTTGCATTTATCAACGCGTTTTTTAAAGTCTGGCGCTGACGATTATTTAAGTAAGCCCTTTAATAACGAAGAGTTTTATTGTCGCTTAAGCCAAAACGTCGACATGTTAGAAAATATTAAAACGATTCGCTTACAAGCGAATACCGACTACCTAACATCATTGCCTAACCGCCGCTATTTCTTTGGCGAGGCGAGTCAGCATTTAAAAGCGGCACACGCGGCAAAAAAATCGGTCTCACTCGGCATGATTGATATCGATTACTTTAAATCAATTAACGACAAGTACGGTCATGACTCAGGTGATGATGTACTCAAATGCCTGTCACGGTGCCTGCTTAAGTACTTTAAAGATAATTTAGTCGGACGCTTAGGCGGAGAAGAGTTTGCTGTCTTTTTTGCTGATAATGATCCGCAACAAGCACAGCAACGATTAGAAAAATTTCGCCATTTCATCGAAAAACACAGCGCGGAATTTAGTCGTGACAACATTACATTTACGCTATCTATCGGGTTTCATAATGGGCCTGTTTACAGCATTGATGAACTGATAAAACAGGCCGATTTAAAACTCTATCAAGCCAAAGAGACTGGCCGTAACAAGTTAGTGAGCTGATATTAAATAGGTTTAGTCACTGCTTTTAATGATGCTTTACGCTGCTTACGGCTTTGACGGTACGAATCCCAACTGAACAAAGCCAGCGCGCTCCATATACACGCAAACGTTATCACCCTTTCAGCATCAAATACTTCGCCATAAAATGCCACTGCCAGCACAAACATTAAACTTGGACCAATATACTGAAAAAAGCCCAATGTACTGTACTGCAAACGTTTAGCAGCGCCTGTAAAACACAGCAAAGGCAACGTGGTCACCACACCTGCACTAATAAGTAACAGATTGATATGCCAATCATTGGCAGTAAAATCAGAACTGGCTGTGGGCACCATTAACCACCAGTAAACCAGAGCAACAGGCAGTAAAATTAACGCTTCAAGTAATAACCCTGGCAGCGATTCGATAGGCAGCTTTTTACGCAGTAAGCCATAGATAGCGAACGAGCCTGCCAAAGAAAAAGCCACGATTGGAAAAGAGCCAAAGCTGAGCAATTGTAATAATACACCGCATAATGCAAGGCCAACGGCTACGCCTTGCCATTTACGCAGTCGCTCACCTAAAAACAGCATACCTAACAACACATTTAAAAGTGGGTTTATGTAATAACCCAAACTCGCATCGAGCATGTGGTTATTGTTTACCGCCCAAATAAACAAGCCCCAGTTAAAGCCAAGCAAACTGGCCGTTACCACCAGCATTAGGAGCAACTTAGGCTGACCTAATACAACGCGAATGCGCTGCCATTGATGGCGTGCAGCAATAATGATCAACAAAAATAACACCGACCAAATAACACGGTGCATCAAGATTTCAAAGGCAGATATATTCTGTAAAAGTTTAAAATAAATGGGTGCTAAGCCCCACATAAAAAACGCTAAACATGCGAAAATAACCCCTTTTCGCTGTTCAAGATTGGTAGGCATAAGTCAGGCTTTATAGATTAAAAACACTATTTTACGCCGCCTATTTACTGGCGCAACTAAAACGCGGCAAATAAACCCATGTATACCCAAACCACCTCAAGATGCGAGTTTCAGTTGGAATTAAAAGCGATTTAGGCAAGACATTGATTGCAAGTAATAGTGGTTCTATTGTTAAAATCAATAACGCAGTATAAATCGCTTTTAAACCAACCCTTTGGGCGCTCCACAGGCACTTACTCTCATCGTTGTTACTTCTTAAAAGGGACTGCCATTGTTGCAAAGTAACGCCTTGATATTAAGCACCTGTGAAACGCTGAATTCTGCATATTGAGGTCGTTTAGGTATATTGCTACAGACATCATCCAAAAAAAACACTAAAATGCTCGGCGATGAATACCAATACCGCAATGACTAACACCCCCGTTCGATCACCACAAGCCGTACTCAAACAAGTGTTTGGTTACAAGGATTTTCGTGATGGTCAAGAAGCGATTATAGCCGCAGCGCTTGACGGACAAGACTCGCTCGTCTTGTTACCAACAGGTGGGGGAAAATCACTTTGCTATCAAGTACCCGCCTTGATCCTTGATGGTGTCACTGTCGTCATTTCGCCGCTTATTTCATTAATGCAAGACCAAGTTGCACAACTCAAAGCACTGGGCGTTCAGGCCGCTTATATTAACAACAGTCTGCCATTCGAAGAGCAGCAAGCGGTGTACCAGCAACTGCATTACGGGCAAATAAAGCTGTTGTACGTTGCACCTGAAAAAGTATTACAGCACGAATTTTTAGAGCGCCTTAGTCACCTAAAACTCGCTCTGTTTGCTATTGATGAAGCGCACTGTGTCTCGCATTGGGGCCATGATTTTAGGCCTCACTATTGTCGGCTTAATGAGCTAAAACAGCGTTTTATGCATGTTCCGATGATGGCATTAACTGCCACAGCCGATAAAGCGACACGTTACGATATTATTGAGCAGCTACAGCTTAATCAGCCTTACGTACACACAGGCAGCTTTGATAGGCCCAATATTCGTTACACCATCGAAGAAAAATTCAAACCCATGGTGCAGCTGCTGCGTTATTTAAAAGAGCAGCAAAACCAAAGTGGAATAATTTACTGCACCAGCCGTAAACGTGTTGATGATGTTGCCGAAAAACTCGCTGATGCAGGCTTTAATGCCGCGGCTTATCATGCGGGGATGAGTAACGAACAACGACAATTTGTGCAGTCAGGTTTTGCCCGTGACGATATTCAAATTGTAGTAGCAACGGTTGCCTTTGGTATGGGAATTAATAAACCTAATGTACGCTTTGTTGTGCATTACGATATTCCTAAAAGTGTTGAAGCTTACTACCAAGAAACAGGCCGTGCTGGTCGTGATGGCTTAGCCGCTGAAGCGATAATGTATTTTGATCCGGCCGACATAGGACGCGTTCGTCGCTTTTTTGAAGATATCGAAGATGAGCAACGCCGCCGAGTAGAAGAGCAGCGCTTTAATGCGATGGCCAGCTTTGCTGAAGCCCAAACATGTCGCAGACAAATCCTGCTCAACTATTTTAGCGAGTACAAACGTGAAACCTGTGGCAACTGCGATATTTGCTTAAATCCACCGACAAGCTTTGACGGCACGTTGGTCGCGCAACAAGCACTCTCGTGCGTATATCGTGCAGAGCAGCGTTTTGGTATTGGTTATATTGTTGAATTGCTGCGCGGGGCAAATACCAGCCGTATCCGCGATAACAATCACCACCAGCTGAGCACTTACGGTATAGGCAAAGATCACAGTGTGGAGTTTTGGCTGAGCATTTTAAGGCAGCTTATTCACCAAGGCTTATTAAGCCAAGATATAACTCAGGGCTCTTCACTGCGCTTAACCGAAGCAGCTCGTGCAGTACTTAAAAGTGAATACGCCCTGCAATTAGCCGAGCCACGCTTACAAGCCAAACACGTTTATCAAGATAAACTCGCGCAATTTAATTACGACAAAAAGCTGTTTGCTAGATTACGGGCTCTGCGTAAGGAATTGGCTGATGCGGATGACGTTCCTCCGTATGTCGTTTTCAATGATAAAACGTTGGCTGAAATGGCACAGCTCATGCCGACCAATGATAGCGAATTTTTAAAAGTATCAGGCGTGGGGTTTACGAAGCTAAACAAGTACGGTTCTCCTTTTTTAAACACCATTCGCGACTACCTCGCCGCCCACTAGGATTACAATGACTAACCTTATTTATGACGCCGAGTATGAAATAATTGTCATTAACTCACGCGACCTGCCTAACGACGAAGATTTTGAACTGTGGGCTACCCTCTTTTTGCACGCCCCCGCAATTAAAATTGCAGACTTTGATGCCGGTGCCGATCGTCATCAGTTAAGGTTTCACTTTACAGATCATAGTTTTAATCTAAACTTTGAACATTATAGCGAAAGTGTTTGGATAAACGCTGAAGGCGTTGAAGCGGCGAGTGTTTTGCCAAAACTTCATCAGTATTTAGTCATGCAGTTACAATAATAAGCTAGACTTTTTCTCACGCTTAGTATGTAGTAGTTGCATAGCAAATAAACAACTAAGGGTGTAAATGGGATTTAAGCAGTCGCACTTTGTTGCTCAGATTTTACCAATGGTGTTACTTAGCGTAACATCGCATGCCTATGCAGAGCAGGTACTCGCTGACAATAATAACTACTGTCACAACCAACGCACTCTTAAAACGCAAGACAACAACTTACGTCGCCAGCTCGATACTGACAATCCCCTCCCCGAAGCCGCCGATAACCGCAAAATCACTTCCATTAAGCTTGAACAGATCAATGTCTTCAATACCGCACTTGAAGAAGAAAACAACGCGTTATTTCGCTTTGCGAATCGTGCTCATATGACAACCGAACCCGAAGTGATTCACAGTGTACTGCTGTTTTCAGAGGGGGATATTTATCAACCTCGTAAGTTACTAGAATCAGAACGACTCTTGCGTAAACAAGGTTATTTATACGATGCACGCATTCATGCTGAACTTGATTGCGACGGCAACGTGAATGTTAAAGTCGTTACGCGTGACTTGTGGACTTTGCTGCCCGAAATTAGCTTTAGTCGCAGCGGCGGTGAAAACGAATCAAGTATAGGCTTTCGTGAATCAAACTTTTTAGGCTGGGGTAAACGGGTGTCGTTCTCGCGTACGCACGATGCAGACCGCACCGGGTATTTATTTGTATACGATGACCCTAATATCTTTTCGAGTCGCTACCGTGGTCGACTCGAATATTCAGATAACGATGATGGTAAACGCCATTACATCGATGTTAGTTACCCATTCTACTCAATTGATACTCCTTACAGTTACGGTGCAACCAGTTACTCAGACCAGCGCCGTGAGCCACTCTATTATCGCGGCGAAGTTGTCAGTGAGTTCGAGCAAAAAACCACCCTCAATCGCGCTTACTTTGGACATTCAAGTCAACTTGCCCGAAGCTGGACACAACGAATCAGTTTAGGAATAGAAAACCGTGAAGACACCTTTAAAGCCATTGCTGCCACCCAGTTACCTATCGCAGATGATCGCAGCCTAAGTTACCCGTTCATCAGTGCGCAATGGTTCGAAGACCATTATGTAAAAGTAAGAAATTTCGACAGTATTTATCGTACTGAAGACCTAAATCTTGGCTGGAATATTCAAGCATTACTGGGTTATTCAAGTAAAGATTTTAGCGATGATGCCAGCCGGACTATTTATTCTTTGTCTCTGTCAAAAGCCCATTACAGCGGAGATAATCAGCTATGGCGCTTTAAAGCTGATATAGATGGTTATTGGAACGAAGAACAAGACGATGTCGAAAATCTCATAACCAGTAGCCAAGTACAATACTATTTGAATACCAGTTTACAACAAAGCTGGTATGCCAAAGTGCGCCTGCAATATGCCAAAAACCTAACAGCCGATAAACAACTCACCCTTGGCGGCGAAAATGGTTTACGTGGCTACCCGCTTGATTATCAAATTGGCGATCGTAGCTTTTTAGTAAGTCTCGAAAAACGCTATTATTGGGAATATGACTTACTGCAACTATTTAAAGTCGGTGGCGCGGCTTTTTACGACATCGGCCGCGCTTGGTATAACGACAAAGATAACGGCACGAATGGTAATGTACTGCAAAATATCGGTGTTGGCTTACGGTTAGCACCCAGTCGAGCAAATGCCGGAACAGTCATTCACCTCGATATTGCTGCGCCTATCAACAAAAAGGACAGCGACATTGATTCTGTGCAATGGCTTGTCACCGTTAAAAATACTTTCTAAGATAGTGTTATTCGGTTAGTAAAGAGCTAAAATCTCGACGCTTAACATTAATGTAGGATCCCCCTTGGACTTCGAAACACTCTTTAACGAGCAATACCATTTAATCGTGACGATTATCGCGATTTTACTTTACCCATTACTAAGAAAAACCACAAAGAAACTGCTGTTAAAAGCCATCAAAGGTAAAGCAGATCCTCATCGTGTTTATCGTGCAGAACTGCTACTAAACATTATTCTCGCCATTGTAATGCTGTGCCTAGTGTTAGTATTTTGGGGCATTGAGCTGCGCGGTTTATTAGTTTTAGGTTCATCACTATTTGCTATGTTAGGTGTCGCCCTATTCGCAGCGTGGTCGTTATTGAGTAATTTAACCGCCTTTTTATTAATGTTCATTCAAAACGACTGTCGTGTGGGCTATTGGATACGTGTCATCGATGGCGCAAACTTTTTAGAGGGACGTATCATTGAAATGGGTTTGATGAACGTGGTGCTTGAGCATGTCGATGGTCACAAGGTTATTTACCCCAATAATATTTTTGTTACTCGCCCAGTAATGGTACTCAATAAAGCCCCTACTCCGAGTAAAACGCAATCAACAAAGCGTATTCTGGGACCCAAAAAATAAAGCCGCAAATGCGGCTTTTATTTTATGTATTGACGATGTCAGCAACTAATTATTGAGTTCAGCCGTTTTAAGCTCGTCTTCAATATCGCTTATTTCGTCAATAAAGGTTTCTAGCTGTTGCTCTACCAAGCTATTCGCATGCGCAAAGTAAGCAAGATGGAATACCGCATCGCCCTCATTTACAAGCGGCATGGTTTGCTGGCCAATTACAATGCCACTTCGTGGCGCTAATAGCTCAAGCTCAGCATCACCAAGTGGACTGCTGATATAAGCGAGCACTTGCCCTTTCATGACGCGCTCACCAAGGGATACTTGCGCACGGACAATACCATCAACCTCTGCACGCACCCAACTTGTTGAACTTGCAATCACTGGCTCTGGGAGTTTTTTCGCCCGCTTACCACGCACCATTTTTAAATGACGCATAACATAATCAACGCCTTGCACACCGGCTGCAATCGCAATGGGGTCGAATCGCAGCGCTTCACCCGCTTCGTAGGTTATCACTGGGATACCTAAATTAGCCGCTTCACTGCGTAAAGAGCCATTGCGTAATGAGGCGTCTATCACCGCTGGTGTACCAAATGCTTTTGCCATAGCCGCGGTATCAGGATCACTTAAGTTAGCCCTAATTTGCGGTAAGTTAGTACGATGAATCGCACCAGTGTGCAAATCAATAATGTGCGTACAATGCATTGCCACCTGCGAGAAAAAGGCATTCGCCATTCGCCCAGCTAATGACCCCCGTGTTGAACCAGGAAAACTGCGATTCATATCACGACGGTCAGGTAAATAACGCGACTTATGGATAAAGCCAAATACATTCACTATTGGCACCGCTATAATTGTGCCGCGTAATTGTTCAGGCTCAATTTTTGCGAGCAATTGCCTTACAACCTCAACACCATTGAGCTCATCACCATGAATTGCCGCGCATACCATTAACACAGGCCCTTGCTGGACCCCATTAACGACTTCAATTGGAATATTAAGTGGTGAGTGGGTATAAAGCTTTGCTGCTTCAATAGAAAACGTTTTACGTTCACCCACACCAACCGTATCACCTAAAATTGAAAACGGAGTATTTTTCTTAACCTTTGCCACGCACTTTTCCTTTTACTAGAGCGCTTGTAAATCTTAGCCTTTACCACGTGTTGCAGTTCTTTTCGTTGCTGCATTTTTTTCAATAAAATCAACAATCATGCCTGCAATATCTTTACCCGTAGCCACTTCGATACCTTCAAGACCCGGCGATGAGTTAACTTCCATCACTAATGGTCCTCGTGCTGAGCGAAGTAAATCAACGCCCGCTACGTTTAAGCCCATTGCTTTTGCTGCAGCAACGGCTGTTTTTCTTTCTTCAGGGGTAATGCGAACCAATGTCGCACTGCCGCCACGGTGTAAGTTAGAGCGGAACTCACCTTCTTGTGCTTGACGCTTCATCGCTGCGATTACTTTATCGCCCAAAACGAAACAGCGAATGTCTGCACCGCCCGCTTCCTTGATGTACTCTTGCACCATGATGTTCGCTTTTAAGCCCATGAAAGCTTCGATTACACTTTCTGCCGCTTTGCGCGTTTCGGCTAACACAACACCAATGCCTTGTGTACCCTCTAGTAACTTAATAACCACCGGTGTACCACCAACCATGCTTAGTAAGTCTTTAACATCATCAGGCTTGCTTGCAAACCCTGTGACAGGCATACCTACACCTTTACGCGATAATAGCTGTAATGAACGTAATTTATCGCGAGAGCGTGAAATAGCCACTGATTCATTTACAGGGAACACGCCCATCATTTCAAATTGACGTAATACTGCACACCCATAGAAGGTCACTGACGAGCCAATACGCGGAACAATAGCATCAAAATCTTTTAAATTTTCGCCGCGGTAATGAATTTCTGGTTGATCAGAATTAATGTTCATATAACAACGCAATGCATCAATCACTTTTACTTCATGACCACGTTGCTCAGCTGCTTCAATTAAGCGACGTGTTGAATATAAGTTTTGGTTGCGAGATAAAATACCAAGTTTCATAGTTAAAACCTTTACTGACAAACTCACACACTGAGCGTGCTATGAGCGCCTTTTATAATAAATGAGATAAAGCCGGATCGACGACTATGCGATTTTCCATTGCTGTACGCCCTAACAACATTCTAAACTTCATTGTTGAACGGTTACTTAAAGTCACTCTAACGGGCCAGCTTTGGCTTCCTGCGACTAACGTTGTTTCTATAAAGTAACGAAGCTCTCTTTGACCACTTGAACTGGTCACATACTTACGCTCCATCACTTTTGCACGACAGTGGACCACAGTATCCACATCATCCTGCAGAGGCTGGGTTGTGAATTTCACCCAGTTTTCGCCATTTTCTGAAAACTCTTCAATATCAAAAGCATGAATACACGATGTACGCGCCCCCGTGTCCACTTTTGCTTTGATTTTATCAATTCCTAAATCAGGAAGGCTTAGCCATTCGCGCCAGCCAACGATAATTTTTGCACTCATTAATGTGCCCTCTATAAAAAAGTGTCTTATACGCTACAGAGCTAGAAACACCAACAAAATATATTCATCTCATCGATAAATCGATTTCATTAATATAGTCTTGACTATAATAATGTATATACTCAACTATATCGCACTATTTGTAAAATGAGAGTTCAATATGATCAATGGGTTACTTCATGTCTTAATTTTAGACGAGCAAGGCGGTGCACGTGCTATTGACAATAGTACCGAGCTGGAGAATTGGCAACCCGAACATGGAAAACTTTGGGTTCATATGGATTACAGCCAAGCTGACGCTGTAAAGTGGCTTGCTGACAGTAATTTACTGACTGACTATGAATTAGCATCCCTGATTGCGGATGAGACGCGTCCACGCCTAACAAAAGTAACCAACGGTTCGATGCTCTTTTTACGTGGCGTTAATTTAAATCCCGCACAAAGCCCTGAAGACATGGTGTCTTTGCGCTTATTTATAAACGAAAACGTTATTATCACAACCCGCAAACGCCGTTTACTCTCAGTGCAAGATGTTGTTGCAACATTTGATGACAGTAACGGTCCATGTTCAATTTCAGAGCTCGTGTGTCAATTAGCACAAAATCTTACATCGCGTATGCAAGGGGTCATTGATAGCCTTGATGACACGTTGGATATATTTGAAGACGAAATTGATGAGCCAAGCAAAGGTTTTGATAACCAAGCTTTAGCACAAATGCGCCGTCAGACCATCGCCCTAAAACGCTATTTAAGGCCACAAAAAGAGGCCCTTATTACGTTGTTAAACAACAAATACAAGTGGTTAGATGAAGACGACAAAGCCCGTTTAAACGAAACAACCAATATGTTGATTCGCTTTTTAGAAGAGCTAGACAGCTCAATTGAACGTGCACAAATTATTCAACAGACTATTGCTAACCAAGTGTCTGAACAACTTAATCAGCGTATGTATGTGATGTCGGTGGTTGCAGCATTGTTTTTACCATTGGGCTTCTTAACGGGCTTACTTGGTGTCAATGTGGGCGGCATTCCGGGCACGGAAAGTCCGTATGCATTTAGCCTATTTTTAATCTTCTTAGTGGTCCTTACCGTTGGTATTGGTATCTACTTTAAGAATAAAAAGTGGTTATAAGCCTACCTTAGCGTGGCTCAACAGATTTGATTAAATCAAGGCGAACGGCGTGTTCGCCTTTTTTTGTGCTCAAAATTAAGTGTTCACCTTCAGGACTTATAATCTGTAAGTTAATCGCTTTGCCATTTACTTGCTCGCCTGAGTGCAATGTAATCTGTAATTCTGTTGAGTGCATACACCACAATTCGAATTGGTCGTAATCACCACATGCAATGGGTTGATAAGTCATGTTTTAAAATCATGAAAATAAAAAGGATATAAACAGTGTAGAAAATAACAAAAGAAGGAGCAAATGGCGCTCTCGGCAGGGATCGAACCTGCAACTCAGCCTCCGGAGGGCCACGTGATATCCATTTCACCACGAGAGCACATTTGTCGTTGTCAGTACCAACTCGCGATATCAGCATGACAACCCGGCAATGATAATGGCATCTTGCTATAAATGCTAGCATTGAACACTTTACATGCTTATAAATTCAGCAATTTTCATTAAAACACTTCACATTAAGGCAGAACCACGGTATTAACGTATACTTATAAAATTAATAACAAGGTGGGAATTTGATCATGAGTTTAATGTCAACAGAGCAAGTTGCAGAATTTTTAGGTGTAAAAGTAGAACGCGTGAAACGACTTGCTCGCGAACATTTACTGATCTCGAAATCACAAGATGACAAAGGTGAGCCTTTGTTCGAACACGATGATGTAAAAAAATACAAAGAGCTTGCCGAGCGAATTGGTGGCCTTTAGCGTTTTTGCTGTTTAATGAAGTGGTGAAGCTGCACAAGCAGTGGCGCCACTTTATCCATTGCCCCTCTTTGCTCGTACCAACAAATACACAATAATAAAAATAGCCCCTGAAATGCCGCCAGCTTGTTGAGCGAAAGGGTAAATTCGTGGTGGGCTGATACAAGTGTTCGGTATTGTTCAAGCAAAGCTTGCTGTTGTTCAGTATTCAGCTGAAAACTGACTACTAAGGCTGCCAAATCAAAATAAACATCATTACTTTTGGCATATTCGAAGTCAATTAAAAACATACCGCTATTATTCACAATGATATTTTCTTTAACCAAATCATTATGGCAAAAGCCCATATCTTTTGGTGCATTAGCAATATAAGCGAGTGACTCTTCTATTAATGTAAGATGCTGTTGGTAGCGAGTGGTGTGTTGATAACAATTAATTTCATAAGCGATGTCCATTGGCTCTGTGAGCAAGGGATACAGGTGCAGATTGACTAAATCTGGCAGTAAACTGTCACAAAAATCGCCGCTGGCAATACGACCTTCAACATAATCGAAAATAGCCGTGTCTGTGGCTTGTTCTAGCCAAAGAGGCGCTGGGCAGCAACTTTGTTTAGCAAAATGTGTTTGAGCAGCCAAGCCTAGTGCAGGCCAATGGTCGCGATAATGTTTTACCAAATAGCTATTGGTCGCTGTTTTTACTAAGTAATTATCGTTACTTAACCCTTCAACCAATGGACTGATTGACGTAATCGTTAACGCGGGATCAAAACGCGAAAATAGCGCGTTTATTTGTTGTTCTGTTTTCATTTAAAGTTGAGCTAATGGCTTAGCTTGATGTTGCTCATACTCTTCATACCAGGTTTTAAACCCCCACGCTGCCATAATGGTATAAAACACAAACAGCACCAAGGTCGGGTAATACCCTTTTTCAAAGTACAAATACATGGAAGCCGCATCTATAACAATCCAGTATAGCCAATTTTCAAGAACTTTTTTGGCGACAAGGTAGGTTGTAACCACAGCAAAACAGGTGGTAAAGCTGTCTAAATATGCAAAATCTGCATGCGTGTAATTGGTCATGATGAAACCAATCACCACCGAGGCTAATGAGGTAGTAAATAAGATCACGACATGCTTTTTTAATGACCACGAAACAATCGGCAACCGGTCTTTATGGTTTAAACCTCGTCGCCAAATTACCCACCCATACACAGCCATGTACATGTAGTATAAGTTAAGCAGCGACTCCATTAATAGCGCGCCGTTCCAGTACATTACGGTGTAAATAAAGGTGCTTGCAAACGCGGCAGGCCAACACCATAAGCTCTCTTTAATCGCGAGCAACAAGTACGCCATCGACAACGCCACTGCAATATATTCCCAGTGCGACATTGCCGTAAAGCCAGAGAAAGTTTCGGTTAAAAATTCCATATCACGCCGTCGTTATCGATTACTTAATCATCGCTTGGCGACAAATCACCGTGTAAAAATTTACAAACAAAAATTGCTTTACCAAACTCTTCATAAGAGCGCTTAATTTCAGTGTTAAGTACAGACATGACTAAGTCGTAATCACCAAAAATTTGTGTAGATAGCGTATTAGTAATCACTTTAAGGCCATCATAGCTGTTTACGCGGTCAATAAAGCCTTTAATAAATGGAATGTAATCTTGATGAAGTGGGTATTTACTAATCTCTACAGAAAGTTTCATTTTAAGCTACCGAGTTTTTTAACAGTGTCGCATTGTAACCCGCTTATAGCGACAAGTCATGGCTAAGGCTCGTATTTAGTGTAAAATCAGCCCTATAAATTAAGAGGAGTCATTATGGCACGCCGCATTACATACACATTTAAAAACCAACCTCGCGAAATCAACTTTTCTAAAGACAAGTACCGCGACATGTACCACGCCATTGCGGCAGCTGAGGGAATTGACTTAAGCAATTATTTAAAGATGGAACAACAAATAGAAATGACCTCAAAAGGCTCTGCGGCAGTGCGTAATTTTCGTGACCAAGAGTTTGCAAAAATGGGCTTTAGCGACATCTATTTTATTAAAGAGTAACGTGCCTCGTTACTCTTGATACTCATAGCTGACTCGCGGAGTAATATTACACAGTAGCTCGTAAGGTATGGTACTAGCACACTGCGCTATTTCTTCGACAGGCAGCTCTGGGCCCCACATGATTACTTCGTCACCCACTTGAATATTGTCGCCATTATCGCCAATATCAACTGTTATCATATCCATCGCGACGGTGCCGACAATACCATAGCGTTGTGATTTAATGATCACCGGTGTGCCTTGTCGTGCATGGCGAGGATAGCCATCACCATATCCCATCGCGACAACCGCAAGCTTGGTTGGCTTATCACTGCACCAACGGCCTCCGTAACCAACACACTGATGCGCATCAACATCGCGAATTGCAATAACGCGTGTTGTTAAACGCATCACTGGCGCTAAACCGTGTTCTTTACCCACACCATTTAGCATCGGCGAGACACCATAAAGCATTAACCCTGGGCGAACCCAATCACCATGCCCATGCGGCCATGCTAAAATACCCGCTGAGTTTGCTAAACAGTGCTGCTGAGCTTTGCCATCCGTTAATGAATCAAATAACGCTATTTGCTGGGTGGTTTTCTCATCGTTTACATCATCAGCACACGAAAAATGCGTCATTAATTTAATATCATCACGTGCATTGTCACTTGCTTTTAAACGATGATAAAACGATTCAAATTGTGATGGTGCAATCCCTAAACGGTGCATCCCTGTATTAATTTTTAACCAACACGCTATCGGTGCATCCAACGTGGCACTTTCAAGTGCAGCCAATTGATTTTCATCATGAATAATGGTCTGAAAGTTATTCGCGAGCAAAATAGGTAAATCGTCTTGATGAAAAAAGCCTTCAAGTAAAACGATTGGTTTTGTTAAACCTCCCGCCCGCAGCGCTAATGCTTCATCAATACGTGCCACTGCAAATGCATCAGCGGCACTTAGGTGCTGGGCAATTTTAACCAAACCGTGGCCATATGCATTGGCCTTTAACACCGCCATCACCTTGCAATTGGGCGCAAAGTGCTTCACTTGCGCTAAGTTATTAGCCAGTGCTTTTAGATTAATTTCGGCGATGGCTAAGCGCATTAATATTCGTCATCCATAGCTGGGCCCGCGTAGTTATCAAAGCGTGAGAATTGACCTTGGAACGTAAGACGCACTTTACCGATAGGCCCATTACGTTGCTTACCGATTATGATTTCAGCGACCCCTTTCTCAGCACTGTCTTCGTTATACACTTCATCACGATAAATAAACATGATTAAGTCGGCATCCTGCTCGATTGAGCCTGATTCACGTAAGTCAGAGTTGATTGGGCGTTTATCAGCACGTTGCTCTAGCGTACGGTTAAGCTGCGACAGGGCAATTACAGGGCATTGTAGCTCTTTGGCAAGGGCTTTTAATGAACGCGAGATTTCGGCAATCTCTAAGGTACGGTTATCAGATAAGCTCGGAACGCGCATTAGCTGCAAGTAGTCGACCATGATCATACTAATACCGCCATGATCGCGTGCGATACGACGTGCACGCGAACGTACATCGGTCGGTGTAAGGCCTGATGCATCGTCAACATACATCTTCCCTTTTTCCATCAATAAGCCCATGGTTGAAGAGAGGCGAGCCCAATCATCATCATCTAATTGGCCTGTACGTACTTTCGTTTGGTTAATACGACCGAGTGAGGCAAGCATCCTCATCATAATTTGTTCTGACGGCATCTCTAGTGAGTAGATCAGCACGGGTTTGTCTTGCGTCATTGCCGCATGTTCAGCTAAGTTCATCGCAAACGTGGTTTTACCCATTGATGGACGTGCAGCAACAATAATCAGATCTGAAGGCTGCATACCCGCGGTCATTTTATCTAGATCGGCATACCCTGTACTTACACCCGTTACACCATCTTGTGGCGATTGATATAACTCTTCAATCTTATCAACCGTTTTTTCTAGAATGCTGTGTAAGCTTTGTGGACCTTCGGTACTTTTAGTACGTTGCTCGGCAATTTTGAATACTTTACTTTCTGCAAAATCGAGCAAATCATGGCTTGTGCGTCCTTCTGGACTAAAGCCCGCTTCGGCGATTTCGTTTGCAACACCAATCATTTCACGAATAACAGCACGTTCACGAACGATATTTGCGTATGCGTCGATGTTGGCAGCACTGGGAGTATTTTTTGCGATTTCAGCAAGGTAAGCAAAGCCACCCACATTGCTCAGCTGATTATTTTTTTCTAAGCTTTCAGAAATGGTGATCAAATCAATCGGGTCGCCTGCTTCTGCAAGACTCACCATCGCTTCAAAAATCAACTTATGTGTGCGGGTATAAAAATCCTGCGAGACAACCAACTCAGCAACACGGTCAAACGCTTGATTATCAAGCATTAAACCACCTAAAACAGATTGCTCAGCTTCAATTGAATGGGGAGGAACTTTTAACGTATCGACTTGCTTATCTGGTTTAGCCATATCTTCACAAAACTTAAATTGAATGGCTCTATTCTATCGACTTGCAAAGGCTGTGCAAATAGAAAAGCGGGAAATCTTCCCGCTTTATTGTAATTAAGCTAAACCTTGGTAACTAGACATATTACTCAGTGCTTAGATTAATGACGCTCACCTTAGTGATTATTTTTGTTTGCGCAGTTCTATGCGACCACTAATGGTATCCATTTCAATATCAGCGTTCCCGCCATTGACACTAAACTCAAGATCACTCGATGGCCCATACTTCGCTTTTATTGCTTTATCATCACTTAACTCATTAACAATTTTGCCGTTTGCATGTGCTTCTATTTCAAACTGGGCTGATACGTCAGCTGGGAAGTAAAACTCCGCATCTCCACTGACAGATTCAAAGCGCACATTTGCACCGGTGAGTAATTTATTAATATGCACTTCGGCTTCGCCGTTTACCGTATTGATACGTAGTTTTTTAATTGCATCAAATGCAAAGTCGATATTACCGTTTACATTTTCAAGACGCACATCTTCGGCTTTGGTTTTTGACTTGATATCGCCATTTACTGCTGTAAAACGCAGCGTACCTTGTGAGTTTTTATCATTAATTTCACCATTCACCGTTTCAAAACGAATGTCACCGTTTAGGTCAATCGCATTGACATCACCATTCACCGTTTCAAAACTCATGTTACCGCTAATATCCTGCACCGTTATATCACCGTTCACAGTATCAATGTCGGCGCCTGCTGCCAGCTCTTTGGCACTGACAGTCACATTCACCCCAGCAAATTCGAGCTCACTGCTTTTTGGCATATAAATCGTTAAACGTGAACCGTCGCCTTTGTTCCAGCCACTTATGTTACGTGGCATTTTGACAATAAACTCGACGCGGCTTCCTTCCACATCTAAACGATAACCGTCGGCTTTATCATCTAATTCACCTTCGATTTTTAACACCGGTTTATCCCACCCTTCAATACGCACATCACCACGTTGGTTTTCAATAAAAATGCGCTTATTCGCAGGTATATCAACCTGTTCATTGATTGTTTGTCCTGCCATTGCCATCAGTGGCAGTAATCCTAATGTTAATGCGAGTAGTTTCATGGTTATCACTCCTAAATCGTTTGCCACTTAGGTGCATGCACCTTATTAATTAAATCAAGTTGTTGCTGATAAACCTGCGACAGCATTTGTAATAACGCAGGATTTTCAGGTTCATTTTCCAGTGCTTGCTTAATGGCACTCTCTGCTTCTTCTAATTCTTTAAGCTGCTGCTGCCAATTGTCGGTAAGTGCAGGTTGATTCTGATATTGCACCAACAAGCCCTGTTTTTGCTTCGTAAAATAATCACTCATGGCTATCATCGTATTCGGCTCGGTCTGAGCAACAAACAATTGCACGCTAAGCAGTGCCGCAACACAGCATGCAGCAACGGCTGCAAGCTTATTCCACGTAAAACGTGACTGTTCAGCTTGTTGCTCTGTAGGGTGAGCAATTGCACGCTCAATACCCGGCCATAAGTTTTTATCTGGGCCGATATCTTGCTTAGGTTGATTAAGCGAGTCATTTAAAAACTGTTCAAAATCTGGCTTACTCATTTTCATACCACTCTTTTAATAACTGCCTTGCACGGTGAAACTGCGATTTACTTGAACCAACGGCCATATCAAGCATGCTGGCTATTTCTTCATGGCGATAGCCTTCAATTGCATGGAGTACAAACACCATACGCGCTCGTTCGGGCAACCTGAGTACTAATTTATCAAGGCCATTTAAACCCTGACAGTCCGCTGCACTTTGTTCATCCATGCCACTTTGCTCAAAGCTCACGACTTTCTGTAACCAGTTTTTATGTTTACGAATATAGCTAATCGCAATATTACTCGTCACGCTGTGTAACCAGGTCGTAAACTGTGAGCGCCCATCAAAATTGGCGATTTTGTGCCACAACTGTACAAACACTTCTTGTGTTGCATCTTCGGCGTGCTCTTTATCTGCAATAAGTCGCAAACAAAGGCTGTAAACACGTTTCACATGCAACTCATAAAGTGCTGCATAGGCAACTTGATCGCCGCTTTTTACGCGCTCAATCAAGGTGTGCTCACTTTGCTGTGCAAACGCTTGCTCTGCATCTATCAACATCCCGGATGTTGTCCTTTATGATTATTGTTGTGAATTTAGTGTATTAGACGTAAGGAGGGATTCAAAAGGTTTAAATGAAACTAAATATTTTTTCGAGCAAGTATCACCTTGCTCGAATTAGGTCATTATTGTGCGGGGCTCGGTTCACTCTGTGGCGGTGTTTTGTAGCTCCAGCCTAAAAACACAATCCGTGCAGGGGTTGACGGTTTCCCCCCATTTTGTACTTTAAGCAGACCCGCATCATAGTGCGCCCCACTGCCGCCTGATGAGGTGATCACCGCACCACGAACACTGCCAAATAGCTCGCCACTTCCCGACAATTTTACCGTGGTAAGCGGCGCATAAATTGCGGCATACAAGTTTGCAGCGCCACTAAATTGCACACCATTCACACTGTTAAATGACGAGTAAAACGACAGCGATGGATGCCCACTGGTCGTTAATCCTTCTTGTTCAGTGATCACTTTAGCACCGGCACCAATATTAACTTTTCCCGTTAATAATACAGTAAGACTGCTGTCTTTTTTGATCGTCAGGGTGGTATCACCTTCCATTGAAAAATCACCATCTATCAATAAGATGACATCGCCCCCTGAGACTTCCATTTTGCCATCACTGGTCATTTTCAAACCATCTAAAGCAAATACATACTCTTTAGAATGGCTCCCATTAGATTGATTTTGAATCTTCTTATCAAACAAAAATACATCAGCTAAGGTCGGCACAATAATTTGGCTGCCACCATTGCTGTGAAACCCTTGTTCAGTATTAAACTTAAATAGTTGAGTAGGCCCAACCGAAATAGAATCATACCCAGTGATACCAGCCATTATGTCAGTCATTTTTTCGGGCAAAATTAAAGGGTCACAGTTGGTATCAGGGTTACTCGGATCGTAATCAGGTGCCGTGGGGTCGGCCACAGTGACGGGTTCAACATTCGGGTTTATATTAAATTTACTATTACTGTAATGTACGCCGTCTTGCTGGTTATTGTAGGTGTCTTTAAAGTCACCAGTACCACCATACATGATATCGAGGGTCTCACCTTGAGTATTATCAATGTAAGTAGACCATTGCATTGTGGCATCACCATTTGCTCTTACTACACCTGAAATGCGGCCACCTCGGTGTTTATAGTAGCCCCGAGTATACACATTTCCATCGACTCGCAGACCACTACCTGGAGAAATATACACCCCCGTATTAGAGTGAATATTACCTATAATGGGCGATGACCCGTTTAAGTAAATTACACCACTGGCTTTTACATCACCTCTAATTGGCGAGTGCCCTGAAAGCACAACATCAGAGTCACCGGCAATAGTTGATACATCACCGTCGTCCGATTTAGTTTCTTCGTAAGTACCTTGGCTTGAATCATAACTGTCGATACTTCCACTGCCCGACAAATTAACCCCTTTACAGCCAACCATCGCATTGGTAAATACCGAGCTGCCTTTGGCACCTTGAATGCCAAAGCGTGCGACTAAATTACTCTGTGCATCGCCTTCAAAGCGCTGCCCTAGGCTGGCAATTTCAAGCTCGCCATCAGGGTTTTTAGTAAGGGTTGCACTAAAGGTAGCATCACTCGCAATAATGCCGGTACCAGACGCTAAATTCGTTTTATTAATTAAATCATCAACCGCTAATACGCCTTCACGGTTCAGTGTTTGTTGTAATAGTTTAGCTTGCTCAAACACCCCTTTTTCGGCTAGCAAACGGCTGTTTAACTTTTTCTGAAAATTACCGCTCAAACGTTCTTGCACAATATTTTCACGCAGTGAGCTCAGCACCACAAGACTGGCCATGCTCGTTAAAATCAGCACTGTAATTAAGGTAAAACCATGTTGCTTATTAAACACTGCCACCACCATATGCCTTCAGTAAGATTGTGTTTGTGAGCGCAATATCGATATTTATACCATTGCCGAATTGCCCAGGTAATTGCTCTGGTTTCACACTCACCGTCACTAATTCACCCGCGATATCAAACGATAAGCTCTCGACCCCAGTTAACAAACGCTCCGCAGCTGCGCCATTCAGTGAGCACATTAAGTTATTATCGTTTAAGCTATAAACTTCAGTAACTTGCACTGCGGTAACTTGACCATCACAGGCAATGACACCAGCAGGCTGAGTGATGGTTATCATGCTTTTATCAGCACTAATAACCGGGGTTATTTGAGTTTGCTTAATGCTGCGATTAAACACTTTACTCGTGTAACGAAGCACCTCTTGTGCATTTTCGAGCTCTTTGCTCACCTGAATCGTGCCTTTAATCGCCGAGTAAGACAAACTAATCCCAGCAAGTAAAAATGCTCCCGCAGCCAGCGCCACCATTAACTCGACTAAGCTAAACCCTTTTGTATGTTTTATCATTAACACACCGCCGACAAATCAGGGAAACTCGCATTCAAACTGATCTGGTTCTCAGCATTATCAGTCATGCGTTTATCGACCCAACTAACATTAATTTGCATGTCATTATTGTATACAGCAGGCAGAGTTATTTCGTAGTCACTAACCTGTGGAGAAAGACTCGCTCTAAAGGTCGCATCTTGAAATAAGCCGGGGTTGGTTTTTTGAATATCACAAATATGCGGCCAAAGTCGCTCTATGCTGTTTTGACCTTGAATAAGCGACACCGTGTAATGAAAACTGTTAGTAGCATACTGAAGCGATTTAAGTTGGGCAGCAGCCAACCCTAATAAAGCGATTCCGGCGATTACCACAGATATCATGACTTCTAGTAATGAAAAACCTTGCTGCTTAATCATGCACATCCTCGCTCTGAACTTTCAACTAACCAGTTTTGGCCACTTTTTAGTACACACATTACATAGTCAGTGGTGTTGCTGTGATTGTCTTTAATATCTATTTGCGCTTGCTGGTTAACCTCGCCACTGGCACTCACGGTCAAGGCTGCTAAATCAACCGTTATGCCAGATTTGGTTACACTAAATTCTTTAAGAACCGTAGCCACGCCCGCTTCATTTAGCGTTACCTGCCAGCGGTTGTTATTAACGACTAAGTTAATTTGTCGCTCACGCTTTACTGCTTCACTGCGCGCATATTTATAGACACTATTTAGTTGATTTGCGGTCGTTACAACGCGATCTTGCAAGATTTGCTGGCTAAATGACGGGAAAGCAAGACTAGCCATAATACCAATAATAACCAGTACGACCATTAATTCTATCAGTGTAAATCCGGCCTTTCGTCGCACTTCAACTACTCCCAACAATCATTCTCTGAGGCGGTGTAACTGCCATCATGTTTCACAGTGAGATCACCACAACGATCACTTGCTTGCGCCGAACCAGACTTTGGTGATGCTTTTAAACTATAACCACGGTTTTTAAAGTCACTGATTGCACCGGCGACTTTATCTGTAGGGGTGTAAGTGAAAGTATAAAAATCAGTATTTTGTGCCGTAAATGCGTTAGGGTAACCACCATTTCTTGAATAAATACGCTCAAGACTCGCGCTATATTGCAATAACTCTTGTTGTATGTCGGCACGGCGACTGCGTTGCATTTGTTCGGTATAACCAGGTAACGCTACGCTATATAAAATACCTAAAATAGCGATAACGATCAGTATTTCAACAAGTGTAAAACCACTGTGTTTTCCCGATGATAATGTCTCCTTCAACTTTCATTCCTTACAACTTTTTTATGAAACCACTATAAATGACAGCGCTGTCGCTGTCAATTTAACCAATTCTAACTAACTAGCCTGATTATACTAACTAAAAATAAAAAATTAAGACAAAAGGCTGTTTGTGTTTAAAATAGGTAAACAAAACCCCATTCTATTAAACATTAATGCAAATAGCACAACTATTGACAGGGAAGCAAAGCAAAAAGAGTAGTAAGTAAGTAAGTAAGTAAGTAAGTAAGTAAGTAAGTAAGTAAGTAAGTAAGTAAAATTTAGATACAAAAAAGCCGCGCTTAATAAAGCACGGCTTTTTTTCTACTTAATATTGCTATTAAGCTTCAGCGATAACGATTACTTTGATAGTAGCCGTAACGTCTGAGTGTACTGCGATTGCAACGTCAAATTCGCCAGTCTCACGGATAGTACCTAGAGGTAAACGAACTTCTGATTTTGCAACTTCAACGCCAACAGCTGAAATAGCTTCAGCGATGTCGCGAGTACCGATAGAACCGAATAACTTGCCTTCGTCACCAGCTTTAGAAACTAGTGTAACTTCAGCTAATGCTTCTAACTTGTCAGCGCGAGCTTGAGCAGCAGCTAGATCTTCAGCGATCTTAGCTTCTAACTCAGCACGACGTGCTTCGAAAGTTTCGATGTTAGCTTTAGTTGCAGGAACTGCCTTACCTTGTGGGAAAAGGAAGTTACGTGCGAAGCCAGATTTAACTACAACCTGGTCACCTAGGCCACCTAGGTTTGCGATCTTGTCTAGTAGAATAACTTGCATGTCTCTACACCTTTTAAAAACTGTTAATCCGCTGCTTACTTATGTAAGTCAGTGTATGGAAGAAGGGCTAAGTAGCGAGCACGCTTGATAGCAGTTGCTAGCTGACGCTGATATTTAGCGCTAGTACCTGTGATACGGCTAGGTACGATTTTGCCACTTTCTGTAACATAGTTTCTAAGAGTAGCTAGATCTTTATAATCGATTTGTTGTACGCCTTCCGCTTTAAAGCGGCAGAACTTACGACGTCTGAAATAACGTGCCATGAGTTTAATTCCTCAAAAAATTCTTTCTATATGCTGAGCATGCAAGACCAATTGGCTTAAACCATTTCGGCCTTCGTGTCGGTTTAAAAAACCCGTCACTTGCACTTGTTGCCCAACGTGCAATTGTTGAGTCTGTTGTTGCATTGGCGTGCCACTGGCAACAACTTGAAGCCTGACATAACTATTACGGTTAAGGTCTGCTTCAACTTGCATCGATTTATGTTCAAGAACAAAAATACAATGCGGTATACCAGCAGGGCTTTGACTATATTTTGGGGTTTTACATACAACCCCAGATAACGTCAGCTGATTCATAAAAGGATTAACCGGTTGGCTCATCTTAGTGTCTCAACTGCAAGCGCCATGCTTGGACTCAAAACGATTAAGCAGCTGGTGCTTCTTTCTTCTCTTCTTTCGCAAGAGGAGATGCTTCAGTTACAGCGTCTTTAGTACGCATAACTAAGTTACGAAGCACTGCATCGTTGTAGCGGAAAGTAGTTTCTAGCTCGCTGATTACTTCAGTAGGTGCTTCAACGTTCATAAGAACATAATGAGCTTTGTGAAGCTTGTCGATTGGGTAAGCCAATTGACGACGGCCCCAGTCTTCAAGACGGTGGATAGTACCACCAGCTTCAGTGATAGAACCAGTATAACGTTCGATCATACCAGGTACTTGCTCACTCTGATCAGGGTGAACCATGAATACGATTTCGTAATGACGCATGGATATTCCTTACGGTTAATAGAGCCTTCTACCGTTTCGGCCAGTCGGTTTAAGGCAAGGAATTAAATTTAATAAGCCGAAATGAGCGCGCATTTTACGCTTAGATTGATAATTAAGCAAGATAAAACAGCAAGCCAAGTTACAATCTTATAAATATTTGCAATAGCCTAATTTTCTAAGGTAGTTAAGCATAAAACAAAAAACCCAGCCGAGGCTGGGTTTTTGAGATTCTGAAAAACTAAAATTACTTGATTTTAGCTTCTTTGAAAATCACGTGTTTACGAGCTTTAGGATCGTATTTTTTGATTTCCATTTTTTCAGGCATGTTACGCTTGTTCTTGTCGGTAGTGTAGAAAAAACCAGTACCAGCAGTTGAAACTAAACGGATCTTATCGCGCATGATTCAGTTCCTTAAACTTTTTCGCCACGAGCACGGATTTCTGTAAGAACCGCGTCGATGCCTTTTTTATCGATAATACGCATACCTTTAGTCGTAGTGCGTAATGTTACAAAACGTTTTTCACTTTCAACCCAAAAACGGTGAGTTTGTAGGTTAGGTAGGAAACGACGTTTAGTCGCGTTTCTCGCGTGTGAACGGTGGTTACCAACCGCTGGACGCTTACCTGTAACTTGACATACTTTAGACATGTCTATATATCTCCAATAACTTCGCTCGAGCTTAATTTTCCCTTAGGCCATGTATTTGTGCCCCGGGATAAATCGAAGGGCGCTCTTTATACAGCTTATACAGGCAAAGATCAAGTAACAGATCTTATCCAATCAGCTCATGTGTAAATTTGATAGCGGCTAATTATAATGATCGAAAGCCCTTAGGGAAAGTAAAAACTGCATTTAAATTAAACTAATTTCTAAAAACAGCCTAAACTGCTCATTTTTAACACACTCTCTCGGGCATACAGCCTTATATAAGCCCTCGCTCGGCAAAAGAAACACAATTTTTACCGCCCACAATGATGTGATCCAGCACATTTATGTCAACCAACGACAGCGCTTGCTGTAATTTTTGCGTTATGAACTTATCGGCTTGACTGGGTTCTGCCACACCACTTGGGTGGTTATGAGCCAAAATAAGTGCCGCTGCATTATTTCTTAATGCGGCTTTAACCACTTCGCGAGGATAAACAGATGCGGCATTAATTGTGCCATAAAATAGCACTTCATCTTTAATCAACTGGTTTTGGCTGTCTAAGTACAGCACCATAAACACTTCTTGCTGTAACCCCCGTAGTTTAATTGTTAGGTAGTCGTACACCGACTGAGGCGAATTAAATACAGCCTCTCTATGACATTGCTCGAGCATGTATCGCCGGCTAAGCTCTAACACGGCTTGTAATTGTACATACTTTGCAGCACCTAGGCCCCTTTGTGCACAAAACTCATGTTCTGTGGCATTAAACAAGTTGTGCAATGTACTATTTATACGCAATAGATGCTCAGCCAACTCAACCGCGTTCATGCCCGGCACGCCAGTACGTAAAAATATCGCTAATAACTCAGCATCTGAAAGCGCTTTAGCTCCCTGTAAAAGCAGCTTCTCACGTGGTCTCTCTGCCAATGGTAAATCCGTTAATGGCATCATTTGTCCCTAAAAACATTACTTTGGTCATTAAACTGTAATATAAAATCCAGTTTTTTCCTGTCTTTAAAAAAGAAAACTTCATGCAATCGGCAAAGATTTGCTATCGTTAGCCCATATCGACAAAGGTAAAATTTCACGTAATGACAAAATCAGTTAATAAAAAAATCCTGTTAGGTATGAGTGGTGGCATTGCAGCCTATAAATGTGCAGAACTTGTTCGTCGTTTAAAAGATGCGGGCTGCGACGTTAAAGTGGTCATGACCGACTCAGCCAAACATTTTATAACACCACTGACAATGCAAGCTGTGAGTGGAGAAATTGTCTCTGATTCATTACTTGACCCTGCAGCCGAAGCAGCAATGGGACACATTGAATTTGCCAAATGGGCTGACCTGATTTTAGTCGCCCCCGCGACCAGCAATATCTTAGCGAAAATGGCGATGGGCATTGCCGATGATTTACTGACTACGTTATTGTTAGCCACACCTGCTAAAGTAGCGGTTGCTCCTGCAATGAACCAACAAATGTATGCTCACCCAGCGACTCAAGCAAACCTTAGAACTCTCAAAGATCGCGGCGTCGCAATTTGGGGACCCGGTAAAGGTGAACAAGCCTGTGGTGATGTAGGTGCCGGAAGAATGTTAGAACCTCATGAACTAGTGGCGCTGTGTACGCAACCAGACATTGAGCCATTATTGGCAGGTAAAACAATCACAATTACCGCTGGCCCCACGCGTGAAGCCCTCGATCCTGTGCGTTATATTTCGAATCATAGTTCAGGCAAAATGGGTTATGCCCTTGCAGAAGCAGCGCTTGCTTTAGGTGCTAAGGTCAACCTTATTTCAGGGCCCGTCGCAATTACAGCACCCGCGAATGCAAAGCTCACCAATATTGAAAGCGCAGAGCAACTTTTAACTGCGTCGATGGAACTTGCGGTGCAGTCTGATGTTTTTATTGGGTGTGCTGCAGTCGCCGATTACCGCGCAGCCGCAATTCAAGATCAAAAAATGAAAAAACAAGGTGACGAACTCACGCTCACTTTAGTCAAAAACCCTGATGTGATCGCAAACGTAGCTGGGCTTAGTAAAAACCGCCCTTACACTGTTGGCTTTGCAGCAGAAACGCAAGATGTGGCTAGCTACGCCCAAGGTAAATTAAAAAACAAAAACCTCGACATGATCTGCGCGAATGATGTGTCAAAAGAAGGTCTTGGCTTTAATTCAGATCATAATGCTTTAACACTGTTCTGGCATAATGAGCAGCTAGATTTAGCCATGGGTAGTAAAAAGGATCTCGCGATGAGCGTAATGACTGAGCTTGCCAAGCGTGTGTAAAAATGCTGGAAAGAAGCTGAATAAAACATTAACATAAGCGCCTCATTTGCACAAAAAATGGCTTGTCTGACTCTACTGAGCACAAGTAATAAATTATAAGAAAGGAATGGTCATGCCTGCGACAAAAAGAAGTAATCGCAAAGAGCAGATTCTGCAAGCACTCGCACAAATGTTAGAAACCAGCCCAGGTCAACGTATCACCACCGCAAAATTAGCGGCTGAAGTGGGCGTGTCTGAAGCTGCGTTATATCGTCATTTTCCGAGTAAAGCACGGATGTTTGAAGGCCTAATAGAATTTATTGAAGATACGCTGTTATCACGCATTAACCTCATATTAGAAAATGAGAAAGAAAGCCAAACCCGTGTTTATAATATCTTGCTGTTATTATTAGCCTTTGCTGAGAAAAACCCAGGAATTACTCGCATATTAACCGGCGATGCCCTGCAAGGTGAGCAAGAGCGTTTACGCGAACGAGTGCAAGGCTTATTCGAAAAGCTTGAAACACAATTTAAGCAAGTATTGCGTGAGCGAAAACTACGTGAAGGCAAAGCATTTCAATCAGACGAAACCACGTTAGCCAATTTCTTACTTGCCTATGTCGAAGGTAAGATGAATCAATTCGTGCGTAGCGACTTTAAAGCAAAGCCAAGCTCACAATTTGAAAAGCAATGGCCAGAATTACAAAAAATCTGGTTGTAAAACAAGCTTTATAAGCGCGATGTCATATCGCGCTTAATCCCCCACCTTTTGATTGTCCCCCATAAGCGAGTCCTCGTAGCTCATTTCTCGTAGCGCGTTTCACGTAACTAATAACTTTAACCCACCTTAGGAAACTGGCAACTTATCGTATCTACTCGAATTGTTTATTAAAAACGCTACACTGGGGCATAAACTTAAAAACAATGAGAAAGGTAAATGAAAGCGCAATTATCACTTTTGAGCTTAGCCTTGGTGACTAGCCTAGGCAGCACACAAGTCAGTGCTAAGGAAGCCCTGCAATTTAAAGACGTGTTTGATTTTAAATACGCAAAAGGCACACAACTGTCTGAAGATGGTCGTATCTTAACCTTGAGTGCAGACCCTTATCGCGGCAATGCACAAGGCCAAGTATACACGCTTAATAACAATGCCTTACTAAGCACCGTTGAACGCGGTACGCGCCCTACTATTAATAAAGCAGCAAACTGGGTCGCGTTTACACAAGTACCAACCCTACTTGAAAAAGAAACCACCAAGAAAAAAGATGAGCTAAAAAACAACCTAGTTTTAGTGAATACTAAAGACGGTGAACAACAAACGTTTAACGATGTAAAAGATTATACGTTATCAGATGATGGCGTATGGCTTGCTTACCGTCTTGATCAAAAAGCAGATAAAACTGAGGCCAAAGACGACCAAGAAAAAGACGAAAACAGCAGCGAAATCAAGCCAGACAAAAAAGATAAACGCTTTGATTTAGTGCTTGTTAACCTTCAAGACAAAACCACTCACACTATAAATAATGTATTTAGCTATGCGATTAGCAGCACTGGCGAGCAATTATTAGCAAGCCAAAGCTTTAGTGATGGTGCCGACAACCAAATCGTATTAGTCGACTTAACAAATAGTTTTAATACCAGTGTATTAATTGATGAGCCAGGTGTGGTTGCAAACAAAATTGCATGGCAACCTAACAGCAATACCGCAGCGCTTTTAGTGGGTAATTATGTAAACGATGATACAAGACGTCGCGACCACAGCTTACAGCTTTTAGAAAACGGGGCTCTATCAACCATTAACTCTGCAGATAGCAGCTGGACTATCGGTAAAACAGCCTCACTCACATGGTCTGAAGACGGTAAGCGTCTATATTTCGAGAATCACCCAAAACTGGCTGATAAAGTAAAAGCCAAAGAGTATACAGACGAAGCCTCTTTATATGATTTCGATACAATTCGCGACCATAAAGGCTTAAATGTTTGGCACAATAAAGACGTTGAAATTAAACCTCGTGAAGAACAACAGTGGAATGAGGCTAACAAACTTCGTCACTACCAAGCGGTTTACCACGTAAACGGCAAACAGGTTGTACAATTAAGTACACCCAATATGCCCGAGGTATCACTTAACACTAATCGTGACGCGCTTTTAGGCTACTCAGACCTGCCGTATTTAGAGCGTGTTATGTATGGTGGTTTCTTTGCTGATTACTTCAGTGTTGACGTTAAAACAGGTAAACAAACACCTATCGTCAGTGACTATCCCTTTAGACCCAGCCTTGCGCCAAATGGTCAATACGCGGCATTTTTTAAAGACAGCCACGTTCAGCTAAAAGACCTAGGTAACAACAAAGTTTCGACGTTATCTAAGGCAATTAACGCTATTTTTGCCGATGATAAGCATGACTACCCATCACCTCAACCGGGTTATGGTTTTGCAGGCTGGTTAAACGACAGCAGCCAAGTACTGGTTTACAGCAAATTTGATATTTGGGCTTTTGATGTCGCAACACAAAAGGCAACGCGCTTAACACAAGGTAAAGAAACAAATACCCAATATCGTGTTATTAAACTTGATAAAGACCACGTTGGCTTTGCTAAAGACGACACATTATTACTAAGCGCAACTAACTTACAAGATAAGCAAACCGAAATTGCCAAGCTTGACTTAACAAGCAATAAAGTAAGCAAAGTACTGTCGGGTAAAAAGCGCTATGATGTGGTGAAAAAAGCTAAAAATGCCGACAAATACCTCTTTACTGCGCAAACGTACCAACAATTCCCTGATTACTACCAAGCAGATTTTAGCTTCAAAAACCCACAGCGTGTGACGAACCTAAACCCGCAAATTAGCAACTTTGCTTGGGGCGAAAAACCTGAACTTATTAGCTATAAAGGCTTTGATGGTGAAGACTTACAAGGTGTTCTAATCAAGCCGGCAGGCTACAAAAAAGGCGACAAAGTGCCCGTCGTTGTGTACTTCTATCGCTATATGAGCCAGCGCATGTATGACTTCCCGAAAATGGAGTTAAATCATCGCCCTAACTTCCCTATGTTTACCTCGAATGGTTACGCCATTTTCTTACCGGATATCCGCTTTGAAATTGGTCACCCAGGTAAATCATCGACCCAAACCATGATTAACGCGACTCAAAAACTGATTGATTTAGGCATTGCCGATCCTAATAAAATTGGTTTACAAGGTCACTCATGGGCAGGCTACCAAAGCGCCTTTATGATCACCCAAACAGATATGTTTAAGGCGGTTGTATCGGGTGCACCTGTATCTAACATGACCAGTGCTTACAGCGGTATTCGCTTAAAATCAGGTCTTGCGCGTCAGTTCCAATACGAAACGGGGCAAAGCCGCATTGGTAAAACATTATTTGAAGCACCTGAACTTTACATCGAGAACTCACCGGTATTCTTTGCAGATAAAGTAAACACACCTATTTTAATTATGTTTGGTGACAAAGATGACGCCGTGCCCTGGCACGAAGGAGTACAGTACTATTTGGCACTGCGTCGTGCAGGTAAAGATGCTACGTTCTTACAGTATGAAGGCGAGCCACATCACTTGAAGAAATTCCCTAACCAGGTAGATTTTTCAATTCGCATGATGGAGTACTTTGACCATTATCTAAAAGGTAAACCCGCCGCTGAGTGGATCAAAAACGGCGTACCCTTTATTGAAGAATAAACAATAAGCTGAATATCAGCTTATCTGCCCCCCTTCCAGAGCCAGCATTGTTGCTGGCTTTGTTCTATAAAATCAATCATTCCATCTATTTTTTCGATTTTATCAATCGATTTAAACCCCAGTTTGTAAGTGGAAAGTTAACCAGAACAGCTCTATATTTCACGCAACTTCCAACTGGAGACAACACAATGTTAAAAAAATCAACCTCAGCATTTTCAAAAGTCGCTGTTGCTGTTTCATTACTCATCGCAACAAATGTACACGCCACTAACGACATCAAATCAAACCAATTTTGGTGGCCAGAGCAACTCGACTTAAGTCAACTGCGCGCACACGGCGCTGAATCAAACCCAATGGGTCCTTACTTTGACTACAAAAAAGAATTTTTAAAGTTAGACCTTAATGCAGTGAAAGCCGATATTGAAAAAGTGCTGACTGACTCTCAAGACTGGTGGCCTGCCGACTACGGTCACTATGGTCCATTCTTCATTCGTATGGCGTGGCACGCATCAGGTACTTACCGTACATTCGATGGCCGTGGTGGCGCTGGCGGTGGTCAACAACGTTTCGACCCACTAAACAGCTGGCCAGATAACGCCAACTTAGACAAAGCGCGTCGCTTACTTTGGCCTATTAAACAAAAATACGGTCGCAGCATCTCATGGGCAGATTTAATGGCGCTAACAGGTAACGTGGCACTTGAATCAATGGGTTTCAAAACATTCGGCTATGCCGGTGGTCGCGAAGACGATTGGGAGCCAGATTACGTTTACTGGGGCCCTGAAGGCAAAATGTTAACTGACGAGCGCCGCGACAAAAAAGGCAAACTAAAAGGCCCATTAGCAGCGGTTGAAATGGGTTTAATCTATGTGAATCCAGAAGGTCCACATGGCAACCCAGACCCACTTCTTGCGGCTGATGATATTCGCTTATCGTTTGGTCGTATGGCAATGAACGATGAAGAAATCGTTGCACTTATCGCAGGTGGTCACAGTTTTGGTAAAGCACACGGTGCGAAAAAAGCGACTTGTTTAGACAAAGAACCCGCCGCAGCCGCTATCGAAGAGCAAGGTTTAGGTTGGAAAAACAAGTGCGGTAAAGGTCACTCAGAAGATACTGTTACTTCAGGTCTTGAAGGTGCATGGACCGTGACGCCAACGCAATGGTCAATCAACTACTTACAAAACTTATTTGCATTTGAGTGGGTTAAAACAAAAAGCCCAGCAGGCGCAACACAATGGATCCCAGAAAATGGTCAAGCGTCTAACCTAGTGCCAGATGCGCACATTAAAGGTAAGCGTCATGCGCCTATCATGTTCACAACTGATATCGCGTTAAAGGCAGATCCTGCGTTTCGTAAAATTTCAGAGCGTTTCTTAAACGACCCGAAAGAGTTCGAACTAGCGTTTGCTAAAGCATGGTTCAAGCTAAACCACCGTGACATGGGCCCACGCGCTCGTTACTTAGGTGACTTAGTGCCAGAAGAAGTGCTAATTTGGCAAGATTACATTCCTGAAGTTGACCACAAGCTAGTTGATAGCAAAGACATCGCGTCACTTAAAGCAAGCATTTTAGATTCGGGTTTATCTGTATCTGAACTGGTACGTGTGGCGTGGGCATCAGCAGCAAGCTACCGCGATACTGACATGCGTGGTGGTGCAAATGGGGCACGTATTCGTTTTGCTCCACAAAAAGATTGGCCTGTAAATAACCCGAAAGAAGTGGCAAATGTGCTGAGCAAGCTTGAGAAAATCCAAACTAAGTTCAATAAAAATGCAGCAGGTGGAAAAGAAATTTCACTGGCAGATATGATTGTTCTGGGTGGCGCGGCTGCTATCGAAAAAGCAGCAAGTGATGCAGGTTTTTCTATTGCAGTACCATTCAAGCCAGGTCGTATGGACGCATCACTCGAAATGACTGACGTTGAATCGTTTGAAGTACTTGAGCCAACGGCAGACGCGTTCCGTAACTACTACAGCTCAGCATGGAAATCACCTGCTGAAATGTTAGTTGAGCGTGCTGATTTACTAAGCTTATCGGTGCCAGAAATGACAGCACTACTAGGTGGTATGCGTGCCCTTAACGCTAATACTAACCAAACACAACACGGTGTATTCACGAAAAAACCTGGCACATTAAGCAACGATTTCTTCGTTAACCTACTCGATATGTCAACGAAGTGGTCTAAGTCATCTGAAGAAGGTGTTTACGAAGGCCGTGACCGTCAGTCAGGCAAGCTTAAGTGGACAGCAACACCGGTAGACTTAATCTTTGGGTCTAACTCAGAGCTACGCTCTATTGCTGAAGTGTATGCATCTGACGATGCTAAACAAAAGTTTGTTGACGACTTCGTTGCAGCATGGACTAAAGTAATGACGCTAGACAGATTCGACCTACGTTAATACCAATACCAACTCGCTTAATTCAGTATTATTGCGCGTTGGTATTCATTTTTCGCAACCCATTAAGCCGCTTTTACAGCGGCTTTTTTTATTTTGGATAAAATTCGCTCGACAATGCAGCTGATTACGTTAAAAATAACACTTTATTACTAAACAATTTAGCCATAGGCACCAAGGATGATCGCACGTTTATTATTACTATTTTTTATCAGTCACTCCTTCTTTGCCTTTGCACAAAATAGCCCTACCACATCCATTGACTCCGTTATATCGCTCAACAATGAACAAGTTAACTTAACACGTTTCGATATGAGTTATTTTATTGATAAAACAGGAAAAATGACACTATCGCAAATACAAAATCAAACATTCACAGCCAGTGAAAATGAGCTCACTCTGGGCACCAATGCCAAAACAACGTGGTCAAAAATAACCGTTAAAAACAACGACAGCGATACCTTACGTTTATTTATTCACAACCCCGATGCTTACCATCTAGAAGAGGTAGGATTTTACGAAACCCACAATGGGCAACTCATTAATCAATCTGAAATTCAACTAGATACATCGGGTCCAAAAGCCAATATGTTCGGCGGCAGTGCTGTGTTTTCGTTCTATATTGCCCCACAGCAGCAAAAAACCATTTATGTAAAAAGCGTTACTTTTTCGCATCAATGGTTTGCTCTAAATATTTATAATGAAGAGCATTCAAAACGCGCCCTAGTTGGCAACGGCAACTACATTGCATTACTGGTTGGCATGATGCTAGCGCTGATGATCTATAACTTTTTCTTGTACTTATCGGCACGTAAAATAGAAAATATTGTTTACGCCCTGTATTTAATATCGGGCACGGTATGGGTGGCGCTTTCGTATGGCGTAGCTGCTAACTTTTTTGGCATTTTTAGTGCTGAAGTACTGCAACTTAATTCTAGTTTGCTCAGTATGCCCAGCTTTTTAGTAATTTTTGTGATGCTAATTTTCGAAACTAAAAAGCATTACCCAAAAGAGCATATAGCCCTGTCGCTCATTCTCGTATTACTGGTTGGCGACTTTATCTACAGTTTATTCGATGTCGTTGGCGCACTAAAACCAGCCAGCACCCTTGCCGCAATGATGATGACCGTCACCTTTGGTGTCTCTATATCACTGTGGCGAAAAGGGGATTCACTGGCCAAATATTTTTTACTTGGCCATTCACTGTTCGTTATATTCAATATGCTGGCCGTGCTTTATTACAAAGGTATCACCGACGCGAACGTGATAAACAGTCATGGCGTCGGCATAGGTATTTTACTCGAAGCATTAATGATGGCGTTTATATTGTCTTACCGTATAAAAACGCTCGAAAAAATCAAAGCACAGCAAAAAGAATTAACGCGCCTTGTCGATACCGACCCAATGACAGGCCTGTATAATCGACGCTACTTTGATAGAAAAAGTGAAGAGCTCATTGCTGCAATGGCAAGCAATCATCAAGAGTTAACGCTGATCATCGCCGATCTCGACCATTTTAAAGCCATTAACGACACTTATGGCCATGATATTGGCGATAAAGTCATTATTGAGTTTGCAAACATACTCACTACACAACAACGAAAAGACGATATAGCCTGCCGCTACGGCGGTGAAGAATTTGTACTTTTACTGCATTGCAGCCTACACGACGCCAAAGCCGTGGCCGAGCGCATCCGCGAAAAAGCAGCAAACACCCGCATCAAAAGCAATGATGCTCAAGCCGTAAAGTTTACCGTAAGCCTAGGCGTTCACAGCGTTGCCCATGCCTCAACCACAATAAAAGAAACCCTATCAATTGCCGACAAAGCCCTTTATAAAGCAAAAAACAATGGCCGAAACTGTGTTGAAGTAGCGGTGTAAGCGAGTTCACATAACGGTAATGAACAAGTTATTCACCGTCGGTCATTTTATACAACTGCACGTTTAAAGCACTTCGCACATACTAAGCCCAACTAATAAGCAAAAGCGGAATTGGCGCAAAGCCGAGCGACTAGAGTCTATCATCAACAATACTGCCCTGCTGCAAAGCCACAGCTCCAAGCGTATTGGAAGTTGTAGCCGCCTAACCAGCCTGTCACGTCGGTAACTTCGCCGATAAAGTAAAGGCCGGGTGCTTTTTTGGCTTCGAAGGTTTTTGAGCTTAACTCATCGGTGTCTACACCGCCTAGCGTGACCTCTGCAGTGCGATACCCTTCGGTGCCGTTAGGTTTTATTTGCCAGTTGTGGATGTAGTCGTGCAGCGCATCTATTTGCGTGTGGGTTAGCTGATTAACATTACAATCAGGAATAGCTTTGGTGTCGTGCAGCATCTCTACAAAACGCTTTGGCAATATCGTCGCGAGGGTATTTTTTAGCGACTTTTGGCCTTGGCTTTGACGCCACTCTTCAAGCTGCTGTTTTAAATCGATCGCTGGTAATAAATTAATATACACACTCTGCCCTGCGCGCCAAAATGAGCTAATTTGTAAAATAGCAGGTCCCGACAAACCACGGTGAGTAAAGAGTATGTTTTCTTTAAATTGTGTACCGTCTTCACTTGTTACCACACACGGAATACTGATCCCCGACAGTCCATCAAAACGATCTTTATCGTGCTGGTGCAAAGTGAATGGCACAAGCGCTGCCATTGTGGGTAAAACCGTTAAGCCAAATTGCTCAGCAATTTTGTAGCCAATGGGCGATGCACCCAGTTTTGGCATTGTTAAGCCACCCGATGCAACCACCAGCGATTCACATTGATAAGTATCTTGCTCGGTTATTACCTCGTACCCTGCATCAGTTTTTGTGACGCTAAGCACTTCGTTGCGCAAGGCTATGTTCACGCCCGCCCACTCACATTCAGTCAATAAAATATCAACAATATCTTGAGCGCTGTTGTCACAAAATAATTGACCCAGTGTTTTATGGTGATACGCCAAACCATGGCGGTCTACCAACTCAATAAAGTCGTGTTGGGTATAGCGACTTAAACACGACTTTACGAAATGAGGGTTTGTACATAAGTAATTATCTGGGCTGGCATTTTCATTGGTGAAGTTACACCGTCCACCACCGCTGATTAAAATTTTACGGCCCGGCTTTTTACCCATATCAAGCACTGTAACCGCTCGGCCTCGGTAACCTGCTTGTGCTGCACACATTAAACCTGCGGCACCGGCGCCAATCACAATTACATCTACTTGGGTCATTACGCATACTCATTAAAAAATTTAGCTGATTATAACAAGTTATTTTATACGCGGTGTTAACAGAAAGGTGTTTTTACAAAAAAGATAAACCTAAAAAACGAAATAAAGCAAAAACTCTAAATAGAAAAATTAAAACTTTAGAATGAGAAAACCACCTTAAAACCCAGTTAAAAGTCAGATTTAGCCATCTATACACTTGTTTATAACTAAAATAGAGACAAACATAACAAAACGATATTTTAACTTAATTTACATTTATTTTACCTTTGTCCCCCTTCGCGAAAAACATTGCGAAGAAACTTATAACAATCTAGGGATCATTATGACAACTAACAATAACTTAAAAAAGTGCGCAATCGCACTGAGCCTCACTGCGTTGTTTGGGACGACGGCAGCGATGGCAACGCCAAACCAAATGATGTCACCGTCTATGGCGGAAACAGCCGCTAAGCTACAAGGCCAAGACGGTTTTGGTACACAATTCATCATTAAATACAAAAATAACAATGATGAAATGATGACTATGTCGGCTGCAGAACAAACGCCGATGCTAATGAATAAAAAAGCGCAGGGCTTTGTTAAAAACTTCACAAGTAAAAAAGGCCAAGTGAAAGCACAATACGTGCGTGCAATGGCAATGAGCAATCACCACGTTATGCGTGCTGATAAAAAGCTATCAGCTGAAGAAGCTCAAGAGTTTATGCAAGAAATGGTTGCAACGGGTAACGTTGAATACATCGAAATTGACCAAATGTTAAAGCCATTTGCAACGCCTAACGATCCACGTTATTCAGATCAGTGGCATTATTATGAGCAAGCTGGTGGTTTAAACCTGCCTACAGCATGGGATACAGCAACAGGGAGTGGCGTTGTGGTTGCGGTACTTGATACGGGTTACCGCCCACACATTGATTTAAATGCCAACATTTTGCCGGGTTACGACATGATCTCTAACCTATCGGTAGCAAATGACGGTGGCGGTCGCGATAGCGATGCACGTGACCCAGGTGACGCAATTAGTGCTAATGAGTGTGGTTATACACACGGCGCACAAAGCTCAAGCTGGCATGGTACGCACGTTGCGGGTACTGTCGCTGCTGTGACTAACAACGGTGAAGGTGTTGCGGGTGTTGCGTATGACGCCAAAGTTGTGCCTGTACGTGTACTTGGTAAATGTGGTGGTTTAACATCAGACATCGCCGACGGTATCATCTGGGCATCAGGTGGTTCTGTATCTGGCGTTCCTGCGAATGCAAACCCTGCTGATGTTATCAATATGAGTTTAGGTGGCAGCGGTTCATGTAGCTCTACAACACAAAGTGCTATCAACCAAGCTCGTAATAACGGCACTGTGATTGTAATTGCAGCAGGTAACGATAACGACAACTCAGCTAACTATAATCCTGGTAACTGTAATGGCGTAGTAAACGTTGCGTCAGTTGGCCGTAACGGTGGCCGTGCTTATTACTCTAACTACGGTAGTAATATTGATGTTGCTGCACCGGGCGGCGCGCAAAGCTTTGCTAACGATTCAGAAGGTGTGTTATCAACTCACAACTCAGGCTCAACTAGCCCTTCAAGCGACAGCTATCACTATTCACAAGGTACGTCGATGGCTGCCCCACACGTTGCCGGTGTCGCTGCGCTTATTAAGCAAGCGAAACCTTCTGCAACACCTGATGAAATAGAAAGCATTTTAAAATCAACAACTCGTGCTTTCCCAGCAACATGTACTAGCTGTGGTACTGGTATTGTAGATGCGGCAGCAGCGGTTGCTGCGGCGTCGGGTACTACACCTCCACCGCCAACAGGTAACGTGTTAGAAGATGGTCAAGCTCTTACGGGTCTTAGTGGTGCGGCTAGCAGCCAAACTTTCTACACAATGGAAGTTCCAGCAGGTGCTACAAACGTAACATTCACGATGAGTGGTGGTACAGGTGATGCCGACCTTTACGTTCGTGCAGGTAGCGCACCAACAACATCAACATACGATTGTCGCCCATACAAAGGGGGTAATGAAGAAGTATGTTCGATTGATAACCCAACTGCAGGCACTTATCACGTTATGCTTAACGGCTACTCTGCTTATTCAGGTGTGAGCCTAGTGGGCGATTTAACAACATCTGGTGGTACAGGTGCACCTCAAGCAGGTGGCGGCACGGTTACTGATATTTCTGCAAGTGCGGGTCAGTGGAAACACTACACACTAGAAGTACCAGCAGGCATGGCAAGCTTCACTGTCACGACATCTGGTGGCACTGGTGATGCTGACTTGTTTGTTAAATTTGGCAGCCAGCCTACAACATCAAGTTATGACTGTCGCCCGTACAAAAATGGCAATGCTGAAACATGTACATTCAGTAACCCACAAGCAGGTACGTGGCACTTAAGCTTAAATGCGTATCGCACCTTTTCAGGTGTAACACTTGATGCACAATATCAGCCTTAATGGTTGAATACTCCCGTTTCCCCTGGGACTTTTAGCCGGACTCTCGTCCGGCTTTTTTGTACTTATAGCTTTTCTAAAATAGCCTCAGCACGACTTACTGCAAACTCTTTATCTTGTTCAACAAATAAGCCTGCTACCGTTTGGTTTTCTACGATCATTGCATAACGCGTCGAACGGATACCACCAAAACTCGCGGTGTCTTTATCTAAACCAAGTGCTTTAGTAAAACTGGCATCACCATCGGCTAACATACGAATGTGTTCAGCGTTGTGCGCCTCACCCCATGCCTTCATTACAAACGCGTCGTTTACCGATACGCAGTAAATAGCATCAACACCTTTCGCCATAATTTTATCGGCAAGTGCCACAAATTCAGGTAAGTGTGCATTTGAGCACGTTGGTGTGAAAGCACCAGGCACTGCAAATAAAACCACTTTTTTGCCTGCAAACAAAGACTCTGTTGAATGCGTTTGCATTCCTTCGCTCGTTAGTTCTGTTAGGCTTGCTGTTGGTAAAGTTTGGCCTTGTTCAATCATCATAATTCCTTGAAATTTTAGTATGAGTTCAGAGTATATACCTAAACGATACATTGCAGCACATGCTTCATTTTACGATACACAAAAGTGCGTGATATCTGCGAAGCCATTTTCGGCTAATTACAATCCTAAGCTACGTTTAATGGTATTCATTTGCTGTTGTAGGCGCTGTTGAATATCGCTCACAAGAACATTTGATTCGCTTACTTGGCCTTTCATGCTGAGCATTGACTGACTAAAGTTTTCGAGTAAAGCATTTTGCTGCTTTGCAAGCTCCATGGCATCAAACGCGACTTTATTGGCGTCTTGTGCATTTTCGGCAACCCCTTCTGAGTTGCGCTTTAACTCTTGGGCATTTTGCGTTTGTAACTCGGCATCACTCGCAAGTGCACTAATTTGTGTTGATACCATGGTTGAGTTTTCACTTAAGCGACTAAGCTGGCTGTTAATATCATCCAGTGAGCCTTGGGTTTGTCTTGCTAATTTACGCACTTCGTCAGCGACAACGGCAAAGCCGCGACCATGCTCTCCTGCCCGCGCCGATTCAATGGCGGCATTAAGTGCCAGTAAGTTAGTTTGTTCGGCAATATTTTTAATGACTTCGATCACGTGGCCAACATCATTTACGCCACTTAATAGTGCTTTTAAACTTGTTAAACCTTGCTCTACACGTTGCTCAGTGTGTGAGCTGGCTATGAGCATGTTGTCAGCAAACCCTAAGCTTTGCTCCATGGCATCGAAGGTGTGCTTGGCATTGTCGGCCACTTGGCTATTTATCCTGTTAACTTGCTCGCCGATATGCTGAATATCATTGAGTAAAGCTTGATTTTGCTCGACCTGTGTTCGGCTCGCATCAGTTTGCTGACCAATCGTGTGGAGGTGTTCGCTCATTTCTAGCATAAAGTCATTAATGACTTTAAGCATTTGCGCTCGTTCTTCGGCTTCACCGCGTTGACGCTCAATTAGCTGGTTAAAGTAATGTGCTATTTCGCCCACTTCTGTCTTGGGGTTATTACTTTGAATATTTTTTAGTTCATTGCTTTCAATTAAAAATGCAAAGCCATCACGTAATTGACGCAGTGGGTTTAGCACTTGATTACGCTGTACAAAGTACACGCCAGCCGCTAACACCACTAACATGCCAATAGCAAAGCAAAACACAATAAAAACCTGTTGCTTAAGTTGCCCTTGTTGCTCTTTTAATTTTTGCTCGGCACCAAGTACCGTACTAGACAGCGCGTTTATTTGCGCACGTAATGCTTGCATGCCTGTTTGGCGTTGCTCTGCTTGCGCGATGGTCGATGCTAAGTCGCGCGGAAAGCGCTTAGGCCAGCTGCTTAGCTCTGCTTTTATGTCGCCTGCTAAGTCTTCAGCCTCTTCGCCAAAAAATAAGGCGTCTTCGTCAACCTCGCTCATGACCCCTAAATTATCAAGTTGCGCTATTTTATTGGCAAGGGTGTTAAGGTTCGCCACACTTTGATTAAGGCTGGTTTTGGTGTCTTGATCAAAACTAACAATAAGTTTGTAAGTATATAAGGCAAGGGTCGTTACTTCACTGTAATAATCACTTGCAAGTTGATAATACTCAAGCGCTAATGCAGTTTGTGGCTTGGCTTGTGTTGCATAACCCACTAACGATGATGCCGCCCCTGCCATTTGCCTGAGTGAATTATCAAGCAGCGCCATTTCGTTACCTGAAAGTTTCCCCAGTGCTCGGTATTTACCGTTAATATCTTTATCTAATTCGCTGAGCTGTGCCGTTAGTTGGCTTGCGAGCTCCTTTGGCAAGCTTGCTAAATGCTGTTTTTTAACATCGCTGATCAGGATAGAGGCTTGATTTAAATGTTGGCTATCACCTTGCTCTAAATAATCATCAAGGTGGCTTTTTAAATCAATAATAATGGTGTTTTTTAGCTTGTTGTAAGCGTTATCTTGTTGCTCTAAGCCGAGTAAGGTTTGGCTTGCCCAAAATAAGGTGGCCGCCAGTAAGATACTGGCAAGAGTGAGTAAAACGGCTAATAACCGAGTAAATGATGACACGCGCATGAACTACATTCCCAAAAGTCGTTACGCGCGTAGAATATTAACCTTTTATGACAATTTGATGTAAATCATCCAAATTAACGTCAAATGTAATCACAAATCAATACTTAATAACTACACTACACCATGGCAGCTTTTACATACACATCAAAGCGGTTTTTCTTGGTTTTGATTTGCATGCTGGGGGTTTTGTCATTTAAAAAAGGCGCGTAATCAGGTCGCTTAACAACAACCCGCTTAGTAGCTAATGGATACGCAAATTCGAGTAAATCGTCTGCATCGTTGTCCGCACCCACCAGCTCTTGGAATACACGCATTTCTTTTTTAACCAGCGCCGATTTTTCTCGATGTGGAAACATAGGATCTAAATAAACAACATCGGGTACGTTGTTACACTGAGCCAGTAATGTGTGGCTTGAGCCAAACACTAAGCTCATTTTTTCTTTCATCCATGGACCAATATCAGCATCGTTATAGGCTCGCTCTAGGCCATCGTATAATAACGCAGCAACCACAGGGTGGCGCTCATGCAAAATTACATGACAACCTAACGACGCAAGCACAAAGCCATCTCGGCCAAGGCCTGCTGTTGCATCAAGCACAACGGGAGTGGCTCCTTTATTTAGGCCCACCGCTTTGGCTATCGCTTGACCTTTACCGCCACCAAACTTGCGACGATGCGCTGCCGCACCACTCACAAAATCAACATGAATAGCGCCCAGCTTCGGCTCATCCTTTTTTTTAAGGCTTAGGCCCTGATCGTCATAGTGCAATGAAAAGCCATCATTATTTTTAGCCCATTCGGCTAAACCGAAACGTTGCTCTATGGCGTCTAAATAAGGACGCATTTCTTTAAAAGGACAATGAATTACCACAATTTACTCCGTGAACCGAATGCAACGCAAGTATATACCCAAACGTATTTAAGATACATGGTTCACAGGTGTGCAAAGTAAAAGTTACGTCACTATTTAAATCGCTAAAATAGCTCGATATCTGTTTGCGAGGTGACATCTTCAGTATGGCGTGGCTCTGCAATTTTTTGCAGGTTTTCTAGTAACTCATTACGCGATTCAATAATGTGTTTAAGCTGATATTTAATAAATGCTAAATCATCATTAAGCGATGCAAATAACAACTGGGTTTGCTGTAACTGCTGAAGGTGAAAGACCACTTCATCACTGCTTGATACGTTACTTTGTTCCACTGATTTAGTTAGCTCAACTAATTGTGCGGCAAACTTTTCGACAGCCCGCTCTCGTGAGTCACTATTTTGATACATCTGTTCCGACAGCTCATTAAAAGCATTACCAATTTGCTGTGCTTGGGCTAACGCGCGCTCGTTCACTTCCATATCTTGTACTTTGGCGTTAGTCACTTCGAGAATATGCGGAAACAAATCTTTGTAACGCCCATAAAGCTGCGCATCGTCTAATGGCATGTTTTTTACTAACATCGATATTTTTGGGTAATTAACAATGGTGCGATGCCCAAAATCAACAAAGCGGTTTGCGTCACGGTGTTTTTCAAGTAGCTCTTGCTCAAGCGGACATACTCCGCCTTCTGCACTGCAAAATACGCCGATATCTTGATACCAAAATGCAAGAACCACATCGAGATCCATCGGATTAAAAAACTCAAACATGTGTTCAGACAACGCTTTAATATCGTGCGCATGATAACTTTGCCCTACGTAACGCATTATACGCCCCATATCGCCCGAGTCTGTCATGGCTATTTCGGCGGTGATCTGCGCACGTTCAACATCACTTTTTAACTTTTTAGAGTGCTGACGATATTGGTATAACACGCGAATACGCGCCATAAGTTCTTCAGCGTTGAACGGCTTAACAATGTAATCGGCTGCACCGGCATTGTAGCCCTTAACCCGGTCGGGCAATTCGGTTTTACCCGATAAAAACATCACCGGTGTATCTTTCGTTTGTGGGTGTGCTTTAAGTTCAGTGCATACTTCAAAACCCGTTTTGCCGGGCATTTCAATATCCAGCAAAATAATATCTGGATTATATTTAAGTGCCTGTCTTAATCCTTCTTCGCCATTTTTAGCATGGATCAATGTGCAAAAGCCCGAGAGCGACTCTTCGATGACATGATGTACGTATTTATCATCATCAATGGCTAACACCAGTTTTGACATGCTTTATTCCTGTAAATGCTTTTCTAAAAAGCATAGTACGCAAGATTGATTTTGCTAAGATTTATTAATAAAAAAAGCGCCTTACGGCGCTTTCATTCAATAATAACTTAGGCTGCAATGCCACTGTGTCTGAGGAGTGCATCGACTTGAGGTTCACGACCTCGGAACTTTTTAAATAATTCCATCGGCTCTTCACTGCCTCCTTTTTCTAAAATGTTCTTTAAGAAAGCGTGACCCGTTTCTTTATTAAAAATACCTTCTTCTTCAAATTTAGAGAAAGCATCTGCCGACAAAACTTCAGCCCATTTATATGAGTAATAACCGGCACTGTAACCACCGGCAAAAATATGGCTGAAACCATGCTGAAAACGGTTAAAAGCGGGGGCTTTAACAACCGCAGTTTTACTGCGAACTTCATCAAGCGTGGCTTGAATATTACAAGGTTCACCCGCTTTGTAATCATGGTGAATGGTAAAATCAAACAGCGAAAACTCTAACTGACGTAGCATTTGCATGCCCGATTGAAAGTTCTTCGCGGCCAATAATTTATCAAGCAGTTCTTTTGGCAGCGGCTCACCCGTTTCATAGTGACCCGAGATAAAGTTAAGGGCCTCTTCTTCATAACACCAGTTTTCTAAGAACTGGCTTGGCAGCTCTACAGCATCCCATGCCACACCATTAATGCCCGCCACTGGCGCAGCATCAACTTGGGTCAACATATGATGAATACCGTGTCCAAACTCATGGAATAAAGTTGTCACTTCGTTATGAGTAAACAGCGCAGGTTTATCACCCACTGCTTTATTAAAGTTACAGACTAAGTAAGCGACAGGCGTTTGTAATTCGCCATTGGCGCGCACTTTACGCCCCATGCAATCGTCCATCCAAGCGCCACCACGTTTACGGTCACGTGCATATAAATCAAGATAAAAACGGCCGCGTAGCGTGTTACTGCTATCGTAAATCTCGAAGAAGCGCACATCTGGATGATAGCTATCAAACTCATGCACTTCTTTCACGCTAATATCAAACAAGCGGTTTACGGTGGTAAATAACCCGTTTAAGACCTTATCGGCAGGAAAGTATGGGCGCAGTACTTCATCAGAAATTGCGTACTTTTCTTGCTTTAATTTTTCTGCATAATACGCGTAATCCCATGCTGCAAGCTCGCTTACACCATGTTTTTCTTGTGCGTAGGCTGTTAATTCAGCAAGCTCTTGCTCAGCTTGTGGCTTTGACTTAGCCGCTAAATCTTCTAAAAACGAGAACACTTGCGACTCAGATTCGGCCATTTTAGTTGCTAATGACATTTCTGCGTAGCTGCTAAAACCGAGTAACTCGGCCAGTTCATGACGAAGTGCAAGCTCTTCGCTCATGATATCTGAGTTATCAAACTCACCTGCATTAGGGCCTTGGTCAGACGCACGAGTTACAAACGCAGTGTACGTTTCTTCACGTAATTTACGGTTATCGGCATAGGTCATAATAGGCAAATAAGAAGGGAAATCTAAGGTGAACACCCAACCATCAAGCTCTTTGCTTTTTGCTGTATCGGCACCGAGTGCCAGTGCTGACTCAGGTAAGCCTGCTAATTCACTTTCATCTGTAATGTGTTTTTGCCAAGCGAGTGTCGCATCCATCACATTATTGCCAAACTTAGAGGCAAGCTCTGATAAGCGCGCACTAATTTCACCGTATCGTTTTTGTTGCTCAGGCTTTAACGCGATGCCCGATAATTCAAAATCACGCAACGCATTAGTAATGGTTTTTTGCTGTGCAGTGGTGAGTGTTTTAAATTCTTCGCTGCTATGTAAAGCATTATAGGCATCGTATAAACCTTGATGCTGACCAACAAAGGTTGAGTACTCAGATAACAACGGCAAACATTGCTCATAAGCTTCGCGTAGCTCGTCGCTATTTACCACCGAATTCATGTGCGATACTGGCGAAAATAGTCGTGATAACTTGTCATCAGCCTCTTCAAGTGGAAGAACTAGGTCATTCCAAGTGTATGACTTACTTGCCAATACCTCATCAATTTTGGCACGACAGTGTGCAATCGCTTCTTTTAATGCCGGCACAACATGGGCTGGTTTAATCTTAGAAAACGGCGGAAGCCCTTCTAATCCAATAAGTGGGTTATTTTCTGCAATTGTCATTTTCGTTCTCAATTTTTATGCGAATATGGTGTTGAAGTTGGGGCGAATTGATGAAATACAAGGGGCTTAACCTCGGTCTTTATTATGCTATTATCAACTTATTAATAAATCGATTAATTAATAAAAAACTATCTATTTTTGAGGACAAACTATGGCTCAGCATTTTGATTACATTGCAATTGGTGGTGGCAGTGGCGGTATTGCCTCTGCAAACCGTGCTGCAATGCGTGGCGCAAAAGTCGCACTTATTGAAGCAAAACACATGGGTGGCACCTGTGTGAATGTAGGTTGTGTTCCAAAGAAAGTAATGTGGCATGGCGCACAAATTGCTGAAGCAATTAATGCATACGCACCCGATTACGGCTTTGATGTCGAATTAAAAAGTTTTAGTTGGGCTAAATTAGTAGAAAGCCGCGAAGCTTACATTGGCCGTATCCACCAAGGGTATAACAAATACTTATCAAGCAATGGCGTAACGGTAATCAACGGTTTCGCGACCTTTGTTGATAACAAAACCGTTGAAGTTAACGGTGAGCTATACACCGCTGACCATATTCTGATTGCCGTGGGAGGTCGTCCAACGATTCCTAACATCCCAGGTGCTGAACTAGGTATTGATTCAAATGGCTTTTTTGAGCTAGATGCCCAACCTAAGCGTGTTGCTGTTGTGGGTGCTGGTTACATTGCTGTCGAAATCGCAGGTGTACTTCACAGCCTTGGCACTGAAACGCATTTATTTGTTCGTAAAAATAAACCATTACGTACTTTTGACCCTTACATTGTTGATACGCTTGTCGACATTATGGCGAAAGAAGGCCCGACACTTCACACTGACTGCACACCAAAAGAAGTGATTAAAGAAAGCGATGGCAGTTTAACTATTCACTTTGAAAATGGTCACAGCCAAAATGTCGATGAAGTTATTTGGGCAATTGGTCGTACACCAACAACCGATAAACTGAATATCACAGCGACCGACGTTGAACTTAACGAAAGTGGCTACGTAAAAGTTGATGAGTATCAAAATACAACCGCTAAAAACATTTATGCCGTTGGCGACATCATCGAACACGGCATAGAGCTCACACCCGTGGCTGTAAAAGCGGGCCGTATTTTATCAGAGCGTTTATTCAATAACGAATTACCAAACGATTTAAAAATGGACTACGAGCTAGTACCTACTGTTGTATTCAGTCACCCACCAATCGGCACGATTGGTTTAACAGAGCAAGAAGCGATTTCGCAATATGGTGCTGAAAACGTAAAGGTTTATAAATCAAGCTTTGCAGCTATGTACACAGCAGTTACTCAACACCGCCAAGCATGTAACATGATGCTCGTGTGTGCAGGTGATAACGAAAAAGTTGTTGGCTTACACGGCATTGGCTTTACTGTTGATGAAATGATCCAAGGCTTTGCAGTCGCAATGAAGATGGGCGCAACCAAAGCAGATTTTGATGCCGTAGTAGCGATTCACCCTACTGGCTCAGAAGAGTTCGTGACGATGAGATAAACTCGCGTTGCGAGAAAACATTAAAAACCTTGTGGTGCTGCCGCAAGGTTTTTTTATGCCTTGTAGAAAGTCGGCACAAACCTTGTAACTGCTAGGTTATACCAACATTTTGCCATTGTTTACTGTGTTATCGAGTAAAGATTACGCAATAAGCTTGGCATTTTTACAAGGAGGCACTGTGTCTAAGTCTGCAATTTTATATCGCATGGTGACCGATGAGCATATATGCCCATTTGGTTTAAAATCTAAAGATTTGTTAGAGCGCAATGGTTACGAGGTTAATGACCGCCACCTCACTAACCGCGAAGAAACAGATGCATTTAAAGAGCAGCATCAAGTAAAAACCACGCCACAAACCTTTATCGATAATAAGCGTATTGGGGGGTATGATGATTTGCGCGACTTTTTCAATCTACCCGAAGCGGGTCAACAAGGCACAACTTATACCCCAGTTTTAGCGATTTTTGCGGTAACCCTACTCTTAAGCTGCGGGTTTAGCTACGCCAGCGGCACAGCTTTACTGTCGATGCAGAACTTAATGCTGTTTGTTGCACTGACAATGGCGGTGCTCGCTATTCAAAAACTACAAGATCTGTACAGCTTTTCAAACTCATTCATTACTTATGATTTACTGGCAATGCGTGTTGTGCCTTATGCCTATGTTTACCCATTTATTGAAGCCTACGTTGCCATAGGTATGGTTGCTAAGCTGCCAGCTTTAGCCGTCGCGCCATTTTCGTTGTTTATTGGTGGCATAGGTGCGGTGTCGGTATTTAAGGCCGTTTATATCGATAAGCGAGAGCTAAAATGTGCCTGTGTGGGTGGCGACAGCAATGTGCCGCTGGGCTTTATTTCTCTCAGCGAAAACTTATTTATGATAGCGGCAGGTATCTGGATGCTGAGTACACTTTAGCCATTTATGCTAAAGCTTAAGGTGATAATTTTCAGTGGCTTAATAAGACGTTAAGCCACTGTAATGGGCGTGCTACCCGCCATTGCGTAAGTCACGCTCAAACTCAGTTTCTGTTTTAACCGGATGACACGTCGACGTCACTGAACCTTTGTTGCTGTCATCTTCGTCTGTACTAAAAATGGTATAGCTGTAATCGGTTTCTAGTTCACCGCCTAAACACTCGTGCTCGGCATACACTTCATTTGCAGACCCCTCTCTTACTTCCTGTGATGCACAGCCGGTAAGCATGAGTAGTATTAATAAAATTGGCGTTACTTTCATATTTTCACCTTAAAATTATTATATTTACTGCGAACAGTAACGAATATAGTGGTATTGATGGTACCTATATTGATACATTTTTACTGCGAAGTGAAGTGTTATGAAATGAGGCAGGTTAAAAATTTAACCTGCCTTACTGAAGCGGGAAAAAGAGGGCGATTAAGCCGTACCACCGACCGTTAAGTTGTCAATTTTAAGGCTTGGTTGACCAACCCCTACCGGCACGCTTTGACCGTCTTTACCACATACCCCTACGCCTTTATCAAGCGCAAGGTCGTTACCTACCATCGAAATTTGCTGCATCACTTCTGGGCCGTTACCAATCAGTGTTGCGCCTTTGATAGGCTGAGTAATTTTACCGTTTTCAATTAAATACGCTTCAGAAGCGCTAAATACGAACTTTCCTGAGGTGATATCAACTTGACCACCCCCAAAGTTTGGCGCAAAGATGCCTTTTTTCACAGAGCTAATAATATCAGCTTGGCTGTGCTCGCCCCCCAGCATGTAGGTATTAGTCATACGCGGCATAGGTAAGTGAGCATACGACTCACGACGCGCATTACCTGTTGGGTTTACACCCATTAGGCGTGCATTGAGCTTATCTTGCATGTAGCCTTTTAGAATACCGTTTTCAATAAGCACGTTATACGCAGCAGGTGTGCCTTCGTCATCTACATTCAGTGAACCACGACGGTCGGCTATGGTGCCATCATCCACTACAGTACACAGCTCGGAAGCCACCTTTTGACCGACTTTACCGCTAAACGCAGAGGCACCTTTACGGTTAAAGTCACCTTCAAGACCATGACCCACGGCTTCATGCAGTAACACACCCGGCCAACCTGCCCCCAGTACCACTTCCATGCTACCTGCTGGCGCATCAATGGCTTCTAAGTTCACTTTAGCTTGGCGTACAGCTTCTTCTGCGTATTCCATCCAGCGCGGCTTACCATCAACTAACTCTTTAAAGTAGCCGTAATCTAAACGCGCACCGCCGCCTGCACCACCACGCTCACGGCGACCATTCTTCTCAAGTAATACGGAACAATTTAAACGAATAAGCGGGCGAATATCGGTGGCAAAGGTGCCGTCGCTTGCTGCAATGAGTACCTCTTCGTACACTGCTGACATAGAGCTAATCACTTGCTCTGCGTCGGGGGCTAACTCGCGAATGTAGTTTTCAAGTTCGCGCAATAGGCTCACTTTGTCGTTATCGCTCATACTTTGAATTGGCTGATGCGGTGCATACTGCTGTTTTGCTGCTACATCGCTAAATACTTGAATCGTTTTGCTTTCGCCTGCGTTAGCAATGCTTCGTGCTGCTGTTGCGGCTTTATTCAGCGCTTCAAGATTGATTGCATCTGAGTACGAAAACCCTGTCTTTTCACCGCTTACAGCGCGCACACCCACACCACGCTCAACGTTGTATGAGCCTTCTTTTACGAGACCATCTTCTAACACCCATGATTCATGGTGGCTAGATTGAAAATACAGATCGGCATAATCCACTTGATGCTGATGAATAAAAGCGAGCGTTTTTTCTAATTCTTCTCTATTTAGCTGGCTGTCATGTAATAAATGCTGTTCAACCGTGTTCATAATAAATGCTCTCTAAATCGTTGCTGAGACTGCACTGGCATGTCTTGGCGAATTGTATTCAGTCGGTTTAAATCAAGCTCATGGCTGATAAAACCAGTGCCGGAGGCAAGCTCACTGAGCGTGTTTCCCCATGGCGAAATAATAATGCTGTGGCCATATGTTTGTCGGCCATTTTCGTGCTCACCCCACTGTGCAGCGGCTACCACATAACATTGCGTTTCAATCGCTCTGGCAGCCAACAAGGTATGCCAATGAGCAGCTCCTGTTACAGTGGTAAAGGCACTGGGTACTAAGATGAGCTCAGCCCCTTGGCGCTGCATCGCAGTGAATAAACCACTAAAGCGTAGATCATAACATACTGCTAAGCCGATTTTACCAAAGGGTGAATCAACCACTACAATATCTTTGCCCGCTTCGGTGGCATCAGACTCCCGATAATTACGCGTGCCATCGGCAACATCGACATCAAATAAGTGGATCTTATTGTACTGCGCTACCACCTCACCTTGGTTATTAAATAAAAACGAGGCGGCTAAATATTTACCGTTAGGTTGTGATACCGGCACTGTCCCAGCAGCCAACCAAATATTATGTTGTTTACATAGCGCAGCCAGTGCGGCAGTGTACTGTTCAATGTGTAATCCGAGCTGATAACTTGCTTGAGTGTGCTTGCTAAAAATTAAAAAGCTCTCGGGTAGGCATACAAGCAGCGGACGTGTCGTGGGCAATTGTGCAAGCGTGTCTGCTAAAAAAGCCAAATTTTGCTCCGCATTCATTCCCGAGCACATTTGCACTGCTACAACCTGCGGCTGAGTATTAACTGTCATTGTTGTCGAAGCTCGCTGAGGTGGCTGCATCTTTTAATTTAAGCCTTGTTGATGACTGCGGCTGGCTTTGTGCCGCTTGCGGTAAAGTTACTTCACGGCTCTTGCGATCAATTTCTTCAACAACCGGATCATTCATACTGCCTGTCACCTTAAAGTTGATTTCTGAGATCACTCTCGCAGAGTGAATTACTTTATCGATTGCAAGCGCCGCAAGGCCACTTACCGGGTTGACCATCCATGCCACGATCACTGGAATACTTGAGGTAACCTGCGGGGCAACGGCTAGATCGTAGTCTATTTCAAAGGTATTTAAGTTAGTGTGGCCTTTAATCGTTAAGTCGGCAGGCACACCATCAAGCTTGGTATCTTGAGTGTAAGCAATCCCTTTCTCTAACTGCATCGTGCCTTGCATCTTGTTATAAAAGAAGCCTTTTGAAAATACATCTCTAAAATCAAGTTTGAGCTTACGTACCAGTGAGTCGAGACTAAGCAATGAAAACACCCTAGCACCACCGTCACTCACTTCCGCTAAATGCCCTTCACCTAAACGCCAATCTAACTCGCCTGCTAGCGTGGGCACATCAAAATTATACGGCGCACCTTGCCAAGCGAGGGCAAATTTTATGTCGGCATCGGAGTCTTTTACTGTAGTAGTAATATCAAACTCATCAAATAAGTCGCCAATATCATCACTTTGTAGGTGACCGTTAAAACGCGTTGAGCCATCAGCAAATTGCCCTTTCGCTCTCAGTATATGGTCGCCTTTATCTATCACGAGCTCAGTAAATATCAAGCTATTATTATCACCACCAAACGTGGCTTTTACTTTATCAAGTTGGTACTCGGCTAGTTTGCAATCTTCACAGTTAAATTCGATGGCTGGTATACGTGTTAACCAGCTTAAGTCTTCAGGTTGTTCAACTTCATGTGCAGACTCCGTCGCGGTGTCATTAAAGTTAACCCGTAAATAATCAGTAAATATTTGAATAGGCCTACGTGTATCGCCTGTCGGAATGAGTGCATCAGCTCTAAGCTCTTTGGCATTTAGTTTAAGCTCTAAATCGGCTTGCTTTGGTGCTAGCCTAAACTCAACATCATTAAAATCGATATTTTGAACCGCTAACTTATTAAATTGACCCGTTACATTATTAAATGCAGGCATTACGCCAGGACCGTCTGATTTAGTCTTGGTCAAATCGATAATTTGCTCAATCAACCCAAACCATGGCACAAGCTTAGTTTCTGGTAGGTCAATCGATACCGCAAAACCATCTCGGTTAAGGCCTAAATCTTTTGAACCTAAAATAAGGTGTGCGTTATTAAACTGCTTTTTGCCATTATCTAAAATAGCATTGAAAAACAGCTGTTCATTGATATTTGCAGTGATCAAATTAGAAATATGATCGCCCTGCACTACCGCTTTGATAGGCCAAGCATTGTCAGCACTTTTTGTGTAAGGTGCGGGTAATTGACTGGTTATACCCACTAAGTTACCGCTGATATCAGCGCGATAGTTGAAGTCGTTGGGTAAAAAGTTAAGGGAGACATTAATAGCAACGTCACTTTGCCCCGTTAAATAACCTTCGAGCAGACCCTGCCCTTGCTCAATTAATGGTTCTGCATCTAAGGCCAATTTAATCGCGATTTCTGCGCGGTAGTTATCAGCCACATTTTCGCTATTAAAGCTGGCTGTTAACGGCATACCTAACCAATCAGCTTTGGCATTTTTTAAATCAATTTTGTCGTTATTAAATTTAACAATGCCCGTCATATGATTAAGTGTGATGCCAGGCTGAGCAAGATAAACAGGTAAATTAGCAAGCTCAACTTCGCCGAGGGTATCAACATGGCCTGAATGTAAATCGACAAGCAAATTAATATTTGCTGTGGCTTCACCTTGCGCTTGTACTACTTCAAAAACACTTGCTAACGGTTTAGCGAGCGGTGTGGCTGCAAAAAATGACTGTAATTTATTGCCGTGGGCACGTTTATTTATCGCTACATTTAGTGTATCGGCATGCATTAAATCAGCAATACTTACATGTACACTGTCGCCAAGTGATAAGTTAACAAGTGTGCCTGACTTGCTGTAAATATCCATGCGTTCATTTTCAAAATGCAAAATCACATTGGCATTTTCAACGCTGGGCCAACTGGGTGTGAACTGGTATTTGGCATTGTTCACATTTGCCAATACTTCGAACTGCCCTTGTTGCTCTTTAAACGGAAAACCGCTAAACGGCCCCGAAAACAACACCTGTGCTTTATTAACTTCGCCGCCTTTAATGGCGCCGTTTAGGTAGTTAACTAAGTTTTCGCTCATTACCGGTAATGGAAAATAATGCCCCGCCACGTTGGCATCAGGTGCGTACGCTTCGGCATATAAATCAAGGCGCGGCTCTGCAGTTAGGCTAAGCATCATTTCTGCTGCAACGGTTACTTCGTCATTATCAAGCCAAATGTTGTCACTGCTAATACGCCACCCATCGTCGTAATGACGTAAATCAAGTTCAACATTTAACTGATTATAAGGAATGTCTTGGCTAAAACTGCCATTGGTTAACAAACGGTTATTTTCGCCAAATAACGTTATACGCCCCGCAGCTTGGTTAATATTTCCCTCAACCCGAATGGCTTGCCCACCAGGGATCCCTTGTAAGGATAACCAGTTGAGCTGTTCACCCTTAAACCACAACTGCCAGTTATCTTGCGCACCAAATTCAACATACGCTTCGCTTAATTGGCCATTAGGCTGTCGTTCTAAAAATGGCGCTAATACTTCAAAGTTACTCAATTGAGATAATTTTGATAACAATGCAAAGTCAAACTGCTTGAGCCAAATCTTATTTGTATCTCCAAGCTGGGCTTCAAACTGCAATGTTGGCCATTGTTTTAAATCACTTTCAAAAGCAAGTCCGGTACTTTTTAAACGCCAACCATTCTGCCAAGGGAATAAGTGAAAGCCCCCTTCATTTAAACTAATTTGATGCGCTTCTTGGTTTTGTTGCCAATTTATGTAGCTGGGTAACCATTGCACTTTTACGTCACTGATCAGTCCTTTTTCAAGGCTAAACCAGGTTTGCAAGTTCATATCGGAGTGCAATTGTTGTTTGTCTGTATTGATGTATTGTGCCAGCCATTTTGAGACATCGACATTCGCAGCTTGCACATAAATATCGCCAGCCATGGTCTCAAGCGTTGAACCATTAAGTGCCATGCGGGCATCAAAGTTGCCGACAGAAATCCCCGGTAAGGCTAGGCTTCCTGAACCTTGATGCTGTTCTGGGGTATTTTGCCACACAATGTTTTCAAGAATTAACGTACGCTCTTTGCCATCATTAAGCATAAAATTAATGCTACTGTCTTGAATCGCAAAGTGGCCCGTTTCACCCAAAAACAAGCTTTCTATTAACTCTTTTTGCTCAAAACTGTCTGCTTGCTTGTTGTTGCCAAACTTAAGCATGGTTGGCAAATCAACATCGGCATGAAAACCATTGATCACAAAGTAACTTGATTTAAGTTGACGAGTTTTAATCGACTCCCACAGATTTACCTCTAGGCTGGCTTTATCTATGGTTAGTGCAATCGGTGAAGTCTGGTTGTCCTCAAAAGAAATATCTTCAAGGACTAAGGAAGGGCCTTTACCTTGCCAACTGGCTGAGATAGCACCTATTGAAAGATTTACATCGAACTGTTCATACAAAAACGCTTCAATGTCGCCTTTATAGTCATTGGCATATGGCAGGGTATACTTTAAAACAGAGACAATAACGGCCAGCAGTACGATAGTAATAGCAAAAACTTGCCATAACTTACGTAAACAAAAAAAGCAGACCGTTTTTGCCTTCATTACATCATTACCACATCAAACTGTTCTTGATTGTATAAACTCTCTGTTTGAATACTGACCTGTTTACCTATAAATAGTTCAAGCTCGGCGAGGTTATGATACTCATCGTTGATCAACGCTTCGCTTACCGAAGGCGCTGCATACACCATAAACTTATCGGCTGCGTAGGCACGGTTAACCCTGACAATTTCACGCAGAATTTCGTAGCATACCGTTTCAACGGTTTTTTGCGACCCTCGGCCTGAACACGCAGGGCACACGTCACATAAAATATGTTCTAAACTTTCGCGGGTACGCTTACGAGTCATCTCGACTAAACCTAGAGCAGATAAGCCATTGATATTGGCTTTTGCGCGGTCTTTTGCCAGTGCCGACTCAAGTGAGTGTAAAACGCGACGTTTATGCTCGTCACTTACCATATCGATAAAGTCGATAATGATAATGCCACCTAAATTACGTAATCGCAGTTGTCGTGCGATTGCCGATGTTGCCTCGATGTTGGTGTTAAAAATGGTTTCTTCTAAATTGCGATGCCCAACAAATGCACCGGTATTTACATCAACGGTGGTCATTGCTTCGGTTTGGTCAATGATTAAATAACCACCTGATTTAAGCTCAACTTTACGGTGAAGGGCTTTTTGAATTTCGGTTTCGACATCAAACAAATCGAAAATAGGTCGCTCACCTGGGTAGTATTCAAGCGCCCCAGATAAGATGGGCACAAACTCTTCAGTAAATTCTTTTAACTCTTGGTATGTCAGCTTTGAGTCAACACGAATGCGCTCCATGTCTTCGCCAACATAATCACGTAGGGTACGAAACGCCAGCGTTAAGTCTTCGTGTAAGATGCTCTCTTTACTGATTTTTTTGCGTTTATTGACAATTTTTTGCCACAGTTTTTTTAAAAACTCTGCATCGTGACGCAGCTCAGCTTCTGAAGCGCCTTCAGCAGCGGTACGCACAATAAAGCTGCCATCTTCATCGCCATATTCAGCGACTATTTTTTTCAGTCTGGTACGTTCTTCTTCGGTTTCAATACGCTGACTTACGCCAACATGGGTCGCGTCAGGCATGAACACTAAATAGCGTGATGGAATTGTGATATCAGTCGTTAAGCGCGCCCCTTTGGTGCCCAAAGGATCTTTCACTACTTGCACCATAATGTATTGACCTTGGCGCACTAGTTCACGGATATCTTGCACCTTTTTAATGGGCTGCTCATCGACTCCTTCAACAATTGAAGCACTATTTACAATGTCAGATGCGTGCAAGAACGCTGCTTTCTCTAAGCCTATATCAACAAATGCGGCTTGCATTCCCGGTAATACTCGGCTGATTTTGCCTAAGTAAATATTGCCAACAATGCCTAGGTTGCCAATTCTTTCTAGCTGGATCTCTTGTAGTACGCCGTTTTCAATAAGCGCAACACGACTTTCACTCGGTGTAACGTTGATCAGTAATTCAGTGCTCATGTTACCCTCTTAAAAATTCATTTAATAACTGCTCAGTCTCATATAAAGGTAAGCCTACTACTGCAAAATAGCTACCAGAAATATGACTTACAAACCGTCCACCTTGGCCTTGAATGCCATAACCACCCGCTTTATCGTGCGGTTCACCAGAGTGCCAATAAGCGTCGATTTCATCATCGCTAAGCTGTTTAAAAGTGACATCGGTAATAACAAGGCAGCTTTTTACGTGCTGTGTATCAGCAATTGCAACGGCGGTCATAACTTGGTGAGTTCGGCCCGACAAACGTTGCATCGTTGCAACAAAGTCGGCTTTATCAAGCGGTTTGCCAAGGGCTGTGTCATCAATAACCACAACCGTATCACTGCCTAACACGGGCCTGTCGGTATAGCCCATTGCAACGCCTGATTGTGCTTTGAGTTTGGCTAAACGTTCAACGTAATGACGTGGCGATTCGTTCGGAAATTGGCTTTCATCTGCATCAACGCTAAATTGAGAAAACTCAACGCCGAGTTGGCTGAGCAACTCTTTTCGGCGCGGTGATGCAGACGCCAAATAAATTGCGGTTTGCATTATCTAATCCTGAAATGACGGCGGTATTTACGCAAAATTAAGAAAATCCACCACCAACACAGCATGCCAGTCAGCACGGGCCACATATAATGAGGGCTGAAGTAAACTCCCATCAAAAAGTGATTAAGCCAAAATTGCATTAGGTGGTAAAGCGTTAAAAACAAAGCAATTAATATACTTTGCTGCCATAAAGAAAAGTTTCTAATTTTTTGAAAGTTACTGGCGGTAATAAAAATACACACCGAATAGGTCAGCGAGTTCACGCCCAGTGGTGAGCCCGATGCTAAGTCCATTAATAAACCCACAACCCACGCTGTGCCAATGTTTAAACGGTGCGGCACCGCTAACGACCAGTACATAAGCACCAGTAACACCCAGTCTGGGCGGTATGGCTCAAATGAGATAGGTAACGGCATTAATGCCATGACCAGTGCAAAAAAGATACTAATTGCAATCAGCAAAGAGTGACGGCTATTCATTGCTTATGCTCTCCTGCTGATTACGCCACAGCACAACCAATAAACGAATTCGGTCAAGTTGGGCAATTGGCTCAGCATACACTTGTGCGAATGGGTGACCTTCATCACGATTAATTTCGGTTACCACGGCCACAGGATACCCCTCAGGGAAAGTCCCCCCTAGACCTGAAGTCACTAAAATATCACCAATACGTACATCAAGGCTATGCGGCACATGCGACAGCTTCACGACATTTATTTTGCCAATCCCTTCAACCACAGTGCGAACATCATTGCGTAAAATACGTACCGGTGTCGCATGGGTTGTGTCGGTCATAAGCAAAACGCGAGAAGTGGTTGAACCCACTTGTGTAATTTGCCCGACAACCCCCATTTCATCAATCACAGCTTGGCCTTCGCTTAAGCCATCTGTAGTGCCACGATTGATCACAACCTGATGGCTGTATGGATTTGAATGAACAGAGAGCACTTGGGCAATTATTTTACGATTTGATTGCTTTGCAGACGAGCCGAGTAACGCACGCAACTTGTCGTTTTCACGCGATAAAAATTGCAGCTGTTGTAGTTGTTCGCTTTGTAAAAGCTGTTTTTTCTTCAGTGCTTCGTTTTCAGTAAGAAGCTGATCGCGAGTATGAAGATTCTTCGCACCAATACTAAATAGCTCATACGGCAAATTGGCAAGATAGATGAGTGGGCTAACCAGTGTATTTAAACTGGTGCGGATTGTTGTACCACCTTGTGTATATCGATCGCCCACAATCAATACGACACTCAAAAGCACTGCGACAAAGAGTCGCAGTTGCAAAGAGATGGTACGACCAAACATTAACTTCATTAGTCGTAACTAAATACGTCACCACCGTGCATATCAATCATTTCTAATGCTTTACCGCCACCACGAGCAACACAAGTTAGTGGGTCGTCAGCAACAACAACAGGAATACCTGTTTCTTCCATTAATAAACGATCTAAATCTTTTAACAATGCACCACCGCCTGTTAATACCATGCCGTGTGCAGAGATATCAGAGGCAAGCTCAGGAGGTGATTGCTCAAGTGCAACCATAACCGCACTTACAATCCCCATTAGAGGCTCTTGTAATGCTTCTAGGATTTCATGTGAGTTAAGTGTAAATGAGCGCGGCACGCCTTCAGCAAGGTTACGACCACGTACTTCAATCTCAACAGGCTCATCAGTTTTGAATGCCGAACCGATCTGATGCTTGATATTTTCAGCGGTTGCTTCACCAATTAGGCTACCAAAGTTACGACGGACGTAGTTGATAATAGCTTCATCAAATTTATCACCACCAATACGCACAGATGATGAGTAAACCACGCCATTAAGCGAGATAATGGCCACTTCTGTCGTACCACCACCGATATCTACAACCATTGAACCGGTTGCTTCTGATACTGGTAAGCCTGCACCGATTGCCGCAGCCATTGGCTCTTCAATCAAATACACTTCACGTGCACCTGCACCCATTGCTGATTCGCGAATAGCGCGTTTTTCAACTTGTGTTGCCCCACACGGCACACAAATTAAGACACGTGGGCTAGGACGCATAAAATTGTTGTTATGTACTTGCTTGATAAAGTGCTGGAGCATTTTTTCGGTGACATAAAAGTCGGCAATAACACCGTCTTTCATTGGACGAATCGCTTTAATGTTACCCGGTGTACGGCCTAACATTTGTTTTGCTTCCGTACCTACAGACGCAACACTTTTAGGACCACCAGCTCGCTCTTGACGAATAGCAACTACTGAAGGTTCATTTAATACGATACCTTCTTCTTTTACATAAATAAGGGTATTGGCTGTACCCAAGTCGATCGATAGATCGTTTGAAAAAATACCACGAAGTTTTTTAAACATGAGGCTGGATGACCTTTGATAATACGTTCTTATACTAGCTGCTCTCACTCTACCATGCTAAGCACAATAAAGCGCAACTGCCTTTATTAAATTGCTAAAAAAGGAAGCCTGCTTTGCTTCCTTTAAAAATTTTTATCGCTCGCGTACTAAACGAAACCCGATATAGTTTGCACGAAAATCTGGCGCTAAAATTAAGCGTGTTGATACACGTGCTAGGCTCGGAGCGAAATTCCATGCCCCACCACGAACAGTCACATCAGACTGCCCCGGTTTTTTGTTTGTCCATTCCCATACATTACCTACTGTGTCATACAGACCAAATGCATTAGGAGAAAACGACCCGGTTGGTGCAGCGCTTTTGTTTGACCATTCACTACCACACCAGCCACAGTTCGCTAAATTTTTACCTATCTCGTTACCCCAAGGGTATTCAGTTTCTTTACCTGCGCGTGCAGCGTACTCCCACTCAACCTCATTCGGTAAACGAAACAACTGCCCTGTTTGCCCTGATAACCAATCTGCATATGCTTTGGCATCATTATACGTTAAGCAAACAGCCGGAAAATCACTGTCTTGCTCAAATCCTGGGTTGCGCCAGTTTAAGGTCGCCTCCCATACTGGCTCACCATTTAAGTAATAAGCACAGCCACGATTCTTTTCGGCTTCTGTTTTATAACCTGTATTAGCAACGAATTGCTCATATTCACCCACACTGACTTCTTTGCTTTGCATGGCAAATGAGTTAGCAATGGTTTTTTCAACAACAGGGCGCTCATTAGCTAAGCCATTACCGTTAATGTCACCCATCTTAAATGTACCCGCTGGGATAACCACAATACTCGCTGTATTGGTTTTATTAACAATACTTGCCACTGGCGCTGCTGTAGGTTGCTCTGTTGCGACAACGGCAGCGACAATTGGTTCAGGCTCTTTAACTAATTTTGCATTAATAGTTTGAGCTTTACGCAAGTCTAAACGCGCTTTATAGCTTTTATAACCACGCTTGCGTATTTCAATATCATGAAAACCTCTTGGTAATGATGTCGTTAGCTTGGTTGACCCAAAGCTCACACCATCAATAAACACTTCATCATCATAAACATTTGAACGAAGCGTTAATTCAACCATTTTAGATTTTTTTAGATCAGGTAATGGTTCAACCCTTACTGGCTTTTTTACTGAGTAATCACTTACAGGTTGTTCGCTCATACGCGAAACCGATACCACCTGACTATTATCCTGAGAGTCACTGAATGTTAACTGACTATCAGAGTAAGCGGTGGTGTAATTGGGTTGATAGTTTCCAGCAAGCGGTGAACCATAATCTGCGCAAAAACGGTTGTCTAAGTTAAGCAGACTACATAAACGGCTGCTGTTCACATCACCGCGCATCGTTACGCTTAAGTTCACGTTATAGTTACCTTGTCCGCTAAAGGCACTATTTACAACATGACTACTTAAAATTTTAACTTGTGCACCCGCTAAATTGCGTTTCGGCTCAACTAAACGTTCTTCTGTTAAGTTAGCAAAAATTTGATCTACAAAGCGCTTGGTGGCTTTTTGTAATCCCATTTGCTGACCACGTTGCTCACACGCTGCTAATGTTTCTGTGCGCTTACAATTAATCGTATGATTAACTTCAAGTGTGCCTTCACGCGTAAACTCATTGCGCAAACGTTCAACACGTGCTGTTGCGAGTTGCTCTTTTAAGCTCTCTAAGGTGTTTAGTTGGGTATGCTTAGCAACACGAATTTGCTCAATATCTTTTCTATGCGATGCAATTGCCGCCAATTGCATCGAAATGTCATCTTTGTTCTGTTTGTGATCCACCACTGCTTTTTGATAGCGCGTTTGTGCATTGCTAATATCTAAAGTGGGGTCATCAATTAATCGACGATACATCTCGTTCATTGCATCAAGCGCTTGGTTTTTTTCTTTGTCTAGCTCAGCTGAGCGGGCGCGCAATAATTCGAGTTGTTTTTGTAACTGACTTTCTTCTTTTAGGTGTTTTTCGAGTATTAAGGTCGAGTTATCGTATTCGGCTTGTTTTTTACTGATCTCTGATTCAATGCCAGTTACCGTAGCAGTATCTTGTGCAAATGCACTCGATGCTAGCAAACTAACTGAAATTAACAGAGATAAAGGAGCAATTCGCATATATTCCATTCCCAAAAAGCGGCAATTATTTGGTCATTATTATTTTTTATAATTAAACTCTTATGCTATGTACTTGCAAGGCAAAACACAAGCTTTGTTCAATTATTATCTGAGTTTACAACTATTACCTTAGTTGATGCCAGTAAATAACAAAATCATTTTAGTTTAATTGACTAATTTCTATCTCTATGACGACTTTGCTACAATTAAGCGTCTTTTTTAGCGTAAATTAAACCGTGACTATTATTTCTGAATCGCCTGTTCAAACCATCAACCACGAACTGTTATCAGCACAAAAGCTGACATTACAGATTAAACGTGATGATCTTATTCACCCACAAATTAGTGGTAACAAATGGCGTAAATTAAAATTTAATTTACGGGCTATGCAACAACAGGGAAAAACTGAGCTACTCACTTTTGGCGGCGCATTTTCAAACCATATTCATGCCACAGCAGCTGCGGGTCAGTTATTTGGGTTTAAAACGCACGGTATTATTCGCGGACCTGAGCTTGATGAACACAACCCCACATTGCAGTTCGCCAAACGCTGTGGGATGACATTGCACCCCGTTAACCGTATTACTTACCGTTTTAGAGGCGAAAGCGGCTATTTGGCAGAATTACAAAAGCAGTTCCCGCATGCTTATATTCTACCAGAGGGAGGTACTAACCCTGCGGCGCTGCTCGGGTGCCAAGAATTAGCACAAAGCTTACCGACGAGCGATGTCATTATTTGCCCAACAGGCAGTGGTGGCACGCTGGCAGGCTTAATTGAAGGCAGCCCACACTCCACAACCGTGCTCGGTATTGCAGTATTAAAACAAGCCGAATATTTAATTGATGACATTAAGCAACTGAGCCGTAAAGCAAGACAACAACAAAATTGGCAGCTATTACTTGAACATCATGATGGCGGTTATGGCAAATTCAGTCATGAACTGTGGGAGTTTTGTCAGACATTTACGCAACAACACGCCATCCCACTTGAACCTATTTATAGCGGTAAAATGATGTATGCGCTGTGGCAATTGATAGAACAAGGTTTCTTTGCAGAAGGCACGCGGATCATGGCTATCCATACTGGTGGCTTGCAAGGGTTAGACGGCTTAAAGTACCGTCGTTTAATCTAACTAACTAAAAGGCGTAATATCGGCAAGCTTTTGTAGGGGTTCAGCAAAGTAAAAACCTTGCGCTGCGATGACGCCTAAGTTTTTTAATGTTGCAAGCTCGTTGCGTGTTTCAACGCCTACAGCATAAACAGGAAAATTAAGCTCATTGCCTTTCGCTATAATCTGTCTAACCACTTTTTGTTGCTGCGTATTAGTATCAATATTATGAATAAGCTCGTATGCCAATTTAATACTACACACATTATTAAGTTGCTTGTATTCAACAAGGTTTTCGGCACTGCGAACATTGTCAATCACAATACCTGCGGATAATTTTTCTAAACAAGCAAACTGCGAGCTCAATTGTTTATGCTGTTTTAAATAATCGTCTTCACTGAGCTCAAATTGTAATTTATTAGCTGCATCAAAGCCTTGCATTTGCGCTTTAAACCAATGCCAAAACTCATCATTAAACCAGTTCATCGCATGTAAGTTTATACTTACCATCATCGCACCTGATTCGTTATCAAGCATTTTTTGTACTTGTGTCACTACGGTCTGATCTAACAATAAAACATCTTTCTTGCTGGTCATCTGTGGAATGAAATGACGAGCAGCAAGTAATCCTAAGCTTTTATGACGAATTCTAATAAGCGCTTCATGCTGCAAAATATCCCCCGTTTCTAAGTCAAACAACGGTTGAAAGAACAACATAAAATGCTTTTTCTTAATGTACTCAAACAGGTGCTCATTACTATCAGTGAGCATACTAGATTGCGTATGCCCAAACGGTAAGCGGTGAATGTGTTGCCATGCACTTTGCTTAGCTAAAGTTAGTGCCGATTTAGTAAGCTGATACACCACAGCCTGATCAGCCCCAGTACGGTAATTACAGACACCAATTTTTATATCACCACGCGATAAATCGCTGCGATAATTAAGGCACGCTTGATATACAACGTGATGCAAACGCTTGCTGTACTTATCAACTTCGGTGGCAGGCACACTGTTTAGTGTTACAGCTATACCGCCCGAGGGAAGTAGTTTTACCGAGCGATTAACAAGTTCTCCAAACCCTTTGGCAATCACTACTTTAAAGTAATTATCGACATCAAGATTCGCCGGAAACGGGGTTTTCCAAAAAAACAGAGCAAATAAATGATTGTAGTTTGTTGGTACCCCATACAAAATATTTAAATCTTGATGAGGCAGCGGCTTTGGCAGCTCTCCTTTTTTAAGTACCGGCTTGACCTGTTTTTCAATAGGCTTCACCGGCGGTGCTGCGGCTACCAATACTTTTTTAGACAGTACTCGCCACCAGCGAAATCCCCAATACCCAGCCCCAATTAGAATTAAGTTCAAAAAGATAAATAAATGACTTTCAACGACCCATGAAGGCCAGTGAAAAAGGCGCAAACTCACAGTGTGATAACTAAATACCTCCTGCTCTAAATCAATAAAGTTGGCAAAATTATGTGGCACATCTGTCACGTTCATAGCAAAACCTTTACTTTCAACTAAGGTTGCAATGATATCTTTTGACGCAATGGGGTCTAAGTTTAAGTCGTATACTTGCCTTGCAAGCTCAGTACCTGTGCGATGCACTTTCTCGTGTAATACGTCACTTAAAAAAATATTAAAAACAACTAATAACAAAAAAGCGGCCGTCACATAAATGACTTCCGGTTGCTTTATTTGTGATGTTAGGTCTTTTTTCATTTCACAAGTTAGTTGCCCAAATATACACAAAGTGTTGTTCAAGAACCCTATAAATACAAGGCTGCAGGGCGATTTAAAGAAATTTCTGATTCATCGCCTGACCAACGCTGTCAAAAGTTACGTAAATTTAAACACCTAGCAAAATGCCTTAATGAGAATTATTTTGTAACCGAAACATATTCGAAGCCATCCCTATTCGTTTATACCATTGTGCTTAATTAAGTGGTCTATTTTGAGCAATAAAAAACCCAGCACCAAGGCTGGGTTCTTAATACAATCTTTATATAAAGTATCTTGCTTAATACTTTAACTTTTCCCCGGTGCTAGAACGGTTATCTAAGACAAAATACATAAATTCAGGGTCAGTACAGTAACAACACCCTTTATTAGCAATGGTTTCACCCAAGTGACCCCAATTAACTTTTAAACATTAAAAAGTAAAAATGTAGATTAACTACGCTATTTTATACCAATTACGGTTAAATTTAAACATTTTTCAACATTTCTGCCAAGGCGGTTTTACGAGTATCAACCGCTCCTTTCTTGTTAACACCATATCGAAAAGCTGCTTCCGTGCCAATAATATGTACTTTATCTTCTGCTCTTGTCACAGCCGTATACAGCCAACTACGATCAAGTAATCTTCCTCGCTCAAGCAACACAATGACATTTGGAGCTTGTGAACCCTGCAATTTATGTAAGGTTAAGCAGTAAGCAAGATCGATATACTCAAATAATTGCCAGTCCACTTCTAATAAACGTTTGTTACCTTTTTCATCGAGGTCTTCAAGCTCAAGGACACAAGCATAATCCTCAGTAGGTTCAGCGCTCTTAATGACACCCAGTGTTCCATTCTGTAAATCGTTTTTATAACTAGTCAACGTAATAACAACCGGATCACCCTCTCTAAAGTCGTAGCTGCCTTTAGTAATTGGCATATCCGTAAGGTCAAGAGTCTTACCATCAGGGTTTACTGCATCTTGCAGCATAATGTTTGCGTTTCTAACTGTAGCATTGGTAGGAGCAACTATCATGGTATTGTCATACTCAGAATATACAGTCACTGCATCTCGCAGAATATCGCCTGTTGATTCTTGGAATGTAATATCAGCGGTAGTTAATGACTTTGGCATTATGCCGTGCCTTATAGCATTGGAATATGCAGGCACACTACTATCAGCCCCCTGTCGTTTCACGACATCAAGTTCTACATGGTTTATTACACCGCTTTTAATGACATCATTTAAAATGAAACCCGCATTAATCGGTGGAAGCTGATAAGGATCACCAATTAACAAGATTCGAACCTTATCAGAAAACAAAGTAACCAAACGCCACATGGTATATGCATCCAGCATAGAGGCTTCATCCACAAGCAGTACCGCCTTATCTTCATCAAGATCAGTTTCTCGTAACAGTTTTGCAATCGTCTTCGTTTCATTACCGATTGATTGTTGAAGCCTACGGGCTGCCTTCCCAGATAACGCAACGGGGTATATCGTATAACCTAATTTTTGATAAGCATTTACAATAAGCTTAGTAGTCGTTGTTTTACCTGTTCCAGCTCCTCCAGTTAGCGCAAAGACGTGACTGACTAATGCTGTCCTTACGGCACGTTCTTGTGCTTTTTCAATGGGCCAATCGGCAGGGAACGAGGTCCTGAATGCATCTTCCAACTCGCTCGACCAACGGTTGTTTGATTTTCTGAGGTTACCAAAACGCTTGGCTATCGTTTTCTCAAATATATAATTGCCTGAAACATAATATTGGTTGTTTTGCTTAACAAATCCTATGATATCGCCATCTAGCTCACTTGCCCTTGCAACTAGCCGTTGGTCTTTGTTCAACAGCTTAGAAACATACAATTCAATATCTTGCCAATCCGCAACCGTATTGCCTTGATCGCTCCATAATCTCAATGCTTGTTCAACGATTGCTACCAGTCTGACTTCATCATCCTGTTTGATACCGAAATGTTTTTGAGCGATAGCGTCTACCTTGTTAAATCGCATCCCCAGTGAAAATAAGCGGTATGGGTTCTGCGTAAGAAAATTGATCGCATCCTGATCTGCAAATCTGAACAACTGCCGCTGGATAGGGGCTTCTATTTCCCACTCAACCAATTGAGCTGAGTGTTTTAAGTTGGAATACTCTTTATAGCCAGCCCATAATCCATGCACGGCTTTATCACCAAGCAGAACATTCCTGACAGCTTGAAAATTCGTTATTGACTGGTCTTGTTCGTATGGCGCATATTTATCACATTCAAGTATGTTAAATATATCGCTTCTAAATTCATTCCAAAGAAATTGTGCGCTTACCTTACCTATGCCTTCAAACGTTTTCTCAGTGCTTAAAAAAGTTACAAAGCCAAGGCCATTATCAGGCATAACACATTTCAGTGTCGGCTCCATAAAGCGCCAGACATCAACATAACCCCCCGTACTGACTTGTTGTTGCCTAATACTGAAATTTTGCTCTTTGAGAATTTTCCATTGCTGCCCGACTTTCGGATCAATATTTAACTTTTCTTGAGTAGTCAGAATCTCAATACGATGCGCACCTGCTTTGTGGTTAACAAAAACAGCTCCCAGCCGGACATTATCCGGGTGGTACTGGTATATTCTGGTGATCCTTACCAGATAAGCACTACTCTTCATTTCCACAAGCCCATTTCAATCAGTACATCTTTAAATTCAGATAGCTTGGCAACTTCGGCAGCTAACTTAGCGTTTTCGTTTTGTAGTCTTCGGTTTGTTCTTTTTAGGTCTCTGACTTTAGCGCTATCTTTGATGTCTTCGTCAGTTTCTTTCGATACATCAATGATCTCCTTATCGAGAGGCAGGTTTTTCTTACGTTGCTGGTACACACCGGAGGTAGCAAGTTCTTGTTTAAGTTCTTGCAACAAATCAAAGAGCTTTTTATTTCTTTTTTCCTTAAATGCAGAGGAATCAAAACCAAGCTCATCAGCAATTTTTTTGGGACTTAACGTATCGCCATGCCAATAATCCAACCAGTTAGGCAACTCTTTTGATTTCATTTCAGCCACCCAGCCAAGGAATAAGTCTCTGTTACGTTGACCTCTTTCTTTACTCATGTATTAACTCCCCTCGACGATGCGTCTTATCGTCGTCCTGCTAACGCCATACTCCTTTGAGAGTTGGTTCTGTGACTTCTGTTTTGATTGCACTAACTTTCGGATCTTTTCCCTATCCGAATCAGAAATAGTCTTTGGCCTGCCCATATGCTTCCCCTGAGCAATAGCCCGCTCACGGCCTTCAGTCGTATTTTTGATGATTAGGCTTTTGTTTAATTCGGCAAAAACGGCAATAACATGAAGAACAGCTTTTCCAAAAGGCGAATCATCCGCACTGTTAATAACTCCATCAAGCGTTGTAAGAGCAGCACCTTTTGAATGGATACCATCTATTGCGGTCATGATCCCTTTGAGGCTTCTCCCCAAACGATCAAGCTTCGTAACGCATACAACATCTCCTTCACGGATGTAGTCGAGAAGATCGTCAAGTTTTTTTACATTATCCAAAGAGTTACCGCTTTGCTTGCCAGAAAACATCTTCTCGCAGCCATGACGCTCTAATGCTGCAACTTGAGCTTCAAGATCTTGCTCCTGCGTGCTAACCCTCGCATACCCTATTAACGCCATCTCCAGCCTCTTTACGTGAACCTAAGTTATAACTTTAGTTCAAGGCAGGACTCGCATAAACCTTTTATGAAAATAAATATTTAGTTCATGAACTAAAAACAAAAATAAAGATTAGTCCGCAACTGCACTTTTACAGAGTTTAAATAAATGAAGTGATGAATTACAAAAGTGACTTGATCTCACCATGTGTACATAAATTAAAATTTAGAATAAACCAAGGATTTATCAGAGGTTAGTTTAACTACCAATAAACGTATTGCCTTCCATTATTTAAACTGAATATTTTTCAGTTTAAATAATGCTTCAGTCGATGACTCCACTAGTTCATCCGAATTGACGTTAATAAAAAGAGCCGCAATATCATGCTGTCGCGCAATTTCCATACCTTGCTCAACCCCCAAACACAACAATGCGGTAGACCACGCATCTGCTTGCGTTGGGTTGTCGTGGATAACAGTGACGGAAACAGTATTATGTTTAACAGGTGCGCCAGTTCTGGCATCCAGTACATGGCTATATCGCTTACCAGCGTCATCAAAGTAATGACGGTATGTTCCAGAAGTCATAATTGCAATTGGTTTATCTTGATTGATAACGATTGTCTTTTGCACCGTTCTACCGCCCGGCAAAGGTCTTTCCAGTCCAATGCGCCACGCAGAACCATCAGGTTTACGCCCACGAGTTTGCAGCTCGCCACCGATTTCTACTAGATAGTTCTGTATGCCCATATCTTCAACCACTTTAGCAATTCGCCCAACACTGTAGCCTTGGGCAATAGACGAAAGGTCAATACTTACTCTCGGATCATTTTTTTGAAGTTGTGTATTTGACGTTACGCTTAATTTATCAAAACCAAGGTGTTTACTGAGTTCTGATAGGGTCTCTGATGAAGGAGGCGTAAGAGTATCACCTTTAAAACCCCATACATCGAATAAAGGTTTAATAGTTAGGTCATAGCACCCTTGGCTCGCCTCGCTAACTACTCTTGCTTCTGTGACCAGCATTGGAATTTCGTCACCCACAACAACAGGTTGCAATGTAATTGAGCGATTGAAGCTCTCAATGGTTGAATCTGTGCGGTAATTCGACAACGCCTTATCCAATCGTGCAAATTCAGTTTCAATGTTGTGACGTAACTCACTCAACGCTTTATCACCGTGATGCCACACAGAAACATGCCATATTGTACCCTGATCATGCCCTGTCAGCACCTCAACCTGTGCTGGCTTTGAGCAGGCACTTAATCCAATGATTACGGCTATAATTGTTAAATATTGCTTCACTTTTATTCAACCCTATCTGCGATTCGTTCCGTGCCGCTGATAATATGCAAGCTTCGTTGAGGAAACGGTATGGTTAAGCCTGCCGCTTCGATGGATTCTTTTACACGTTTATTCAAATCCCAGTAAGTCTGCCAGTAATCATCATTCATTGCCCACGCTCTAAGCTGTATGTTGACAGCACTGTCTACCATTGCTGCGACCATAATTTGCGGAGCAGGGTCTTTCAGTAGGCGTGTTTCCGTTTCAGCTATACGTTGAAGTACTTCAAAACCTTGGTCAATGGCATTGGAATAGGAAATTCCCACGATTATATCCATCCTACGTTTGCCATTGCGTGTGAAGTTCTTAATACTGGCACCCCACAAGACACTGTTTGGAGAGGCAATATATAGACCATCTATTGTTTCTAAAATTGTGGCAAATAAATTTATTTCTCGCACCGTACCCATTGTCCCCGCGACTTCAATAAATTCACCTGTTCGAAACGGCCTTAAAATCAATAACATTATCCCGGCAGCAATATTGCTTAGTGTGTCCTTTAGCGCCAAGCCAATAGCGAGGCCAGCCGCACCTACTAAAGCGATTAGACTTGCGGTGTTTACCCCGAAAATATCCAGAATAAACACACCAGCAATGACATAAACTGCATAACCCGCAGCAGTTGCGAAAATAGGTATAAGTGTTGCATCTAACTTTTGTAATCGTTCATTGGTACGGTAGATGCTACGTCTGATAGTTTTAGCTATTAAGGAGCTGGTAATTAGAATGCCAATTGCGAGTAAGCCTTGGTAGCCCAGATTAAGAATTGCTTCAGAGTGGTTATTCCAAAATAATGCAAGATTACTCATTAAAAAATCCCCGTCACCGTGACCACAAGCCAAGTGTTATAGGCCGCAAAAGCTGTAAGTAGCAGCGCTCCTTCAACCCGATTAATGCGCCCTTGTCCGCGAAAACCATAAGCCATAACGAAAAGTGCCACCGTCATTGCCATCATTACAGGCCAATCTCGTGTCAATACTTCGGCAGAGATATGAGGCATTGGCGAAATAACACCAGCAATACCCACCACGGCTAAAATATTGAACATATTAGAGCCAACCACGTTACCTATAGCAATATCGTGTTCTCCTTTACGCGCTGCAATGACAGAAGCAGCAAGTTCTGGTAACGAAGTACCTAAAGCAACGATAGTTAAACCAATAACTAAGTCACTAACACCTAATGTTTGGGCAATCGATACGGCCCCCCAAACAAGAATGCGAGAACTAACAATCAGTAAGATAAGCCCTAATGCTAACCAGAAAATGGCTCGACCAAGAGGCATTGAATGCTCAACAAGTTCAGCTTCTGTTTCAGCTTCAAGCGCATCTCCTCGACCACGAAGTGCAGTGAATATTGTCCAACCTATTAACCCGAAGAAGCCCACAAGCAGCACGATTGCTTCGACACGACTCAACGAGCCATTCCATAGCAAAGCCCCAGATATGAGTCCGATTACAAACAGTAACGGTAATTCCTTTCTAACAATTTTCGAATGGACGACAATGGGGGCCACTAAAGCAGTAACACCGAGGATTAAGCCTGTATTGACGATATTCGATCCCAGAGCATTTCCAAGTGCTAAATCTGGGTTTCCATCCAATGCCGCCATTGCCGATACCACCATTTCTGGGGCTGACGTACCAAAACCGACGATGACCATACCGATCAACAACGGTGGCATACCCGCATGTTTTGCGGTAGCCGCAGCCCCTTCAACGAAGCGATCCGCACTCCATACTAATAATATAAAGCCACCTAAAATGGCTAATATCGCTAAAGTCATTTTTATTATTCCTCAGTTCATTAAAACAAAATAAATTATTGCTGCCAGTACAATTCGATAAACCACATAAGGCCACATCCCGAATCGATTAAGCCATTTTAAAAAGAAATGAATAGCTGTAAGCGCCATAAGAAAAGACGTTATGCCACCAGTCAGAAAGGCTATCCAATCAACGTTTACGTCTTTAGTCGCAACGTCTAGTAATTTGGCACTCGCTGCCATTGCAGTAATGGGAATGGCAAGCAGAAATGAAAATCGAGAAGCCGCTTCACGGCTTAATCCCAGTAGTAAACCAGCAGTAATGGTTGCACCAGAACGTGACGTTCCCGGAATGAGTGAAAATGCTTGTGCAACGCCTACCAAAGCAGCCTCTTTCCAGCTTAACGTTGAGAGTGTGCGTTGTTGATTTGGCCGCCAATCCGCCCAGCCAAGCAAGAAGCCAAACCCCAAGGTCGTGAAGAAAATTATTTCAACTGAACGTAGCTGGCTGTCGATGAATTCTAACAACAGCAAGCCTGTTATCGTTGCTGGAATAGTGGCTATGACCAGAAACCAAGTGAGCTTACCTTGACCAACAAAACGCTTTTGCGTGATTGAACTGATACCATCTTGCGTCAACACACCAACATCTTTGTAAAAATACAGAAGAACAGCGAGAAGCGTACCTACGTGGACAGCCAGATCAAAGGCAACACCTTGATCCTCCCATCCAGCTAACACAGGGGCCAGTATTAAATGGGCAGAACTGGAAATAGGCAGGAATTCAGTGATCCCTTGCAAAATACCAAGAAAAATGGCGTGAAGTAGCTCCATCAGCAGACCTCACGAGTAGCTGATAAGCATACTAAAATGGATTGATGATTCAATAGAAGTTCCTCAGGGGCGTGTGTTAACAATTACCAAAGACAAATGACAGCGCCCCCTGAACGCTGTGAAATGCCTTAGGTCTTGTCAATCCACTTGGACTTGGTTGCCACGAACCTGCGGGTTCGGAGACTGTTGACAACCAACTCAGTAAAAAACTGAGAGACTACTCCCCTAGAGTCGCAAAGAGTATATAGATTTTCTTCAGATTAACAAAGTTTTTTATAGTCTCATTGTTTTTTTAAAATAAATGTGATTTTTACTTCCTATTTTATTCAAATATCCCCCATAAAACGGGAATAATTTCCTTATTTAATCTCTATTCTTTTTGGGTAATCCATCATCTATCATTGAAAACAGCTTATTCAAATCGACACCATCCATCTTTTGGAGGTTATGCTGCCAACGAGCAAACCTTTCAAGTAAATTATCATTTAGGCTATTTAATCTATTATTTTCTGAGTTAAGCCTTTCATTCTCATTTTCAAGTTTTTCAACACGCTTTATAAGCTCAGCAATGGTTGCATCATCATTGTCTAAGTTTTCTAAGAGCTGGCTTAATTTATCAGAGCTATCAAATAGCGACTTGGCTTCTTCGATTGCAGTAGATTTTTTAGATCTAAGCTCTTCTTTCTTTAGGTCAAATGCATGTTTTATTTCATCATGCTTTGTGTAAGTGTGCCTTGATGGGGGGCGTTTTAAGCCCAATTCTGATTGAAGTTTTTCTGAAAGAAGATCATATGTGAGCTTACCGCTCCAACCATCAATGATGGCTAGAATCGTTTCTTTATTGTCAATTACAAAAGCCATTATGACTCCTCCAGATCAGATAATGCCAAGGCAGTAAGATCGAAAATTGGAATAACATTTTGCTCGTCAATATTGAGTGATCGTTTGACAGGGGAAGGGTCTAATTCGTCAGGAATCCTGATAGGTGTACCATCAGGTCTGTTTGGATCTTCCATCATAGCAATAATGGTTTTAATCTTTGATAACCTAAAGCCTAATGCAGTTACCCAGCGATCAGCACCGAAAACTATATCTCCTGCTTTAACGATTGCATCCTCTAGCTGCTCTTTATAAAGCTTCTCAAGGTTTTTAAGCTCTTCTAGGGTGTTAGGCAGTCCCTTAAGGCATTCATGGTCGCTACAGACCGCACAATCGCCATTTTTAACACACGGACTTTCTGCATAATTGTGAACGCAATAACCTAACCCTGTGAACTGAGCGACACCTGAGCGATTAATTCCGAGAGATTTAAGAGAGACAGGTAACCCTAAATCATGCAACACGATTGCCGGAGGTGGCGACTCTGATGTGTATGGCGATAAAAACTGATTGGCTTGAGCAACCGTCATAACACCTTCACCATTTGCAACATGACCAATACGCTTGGTTAACCGTGATTTTTGCTCTTGAGTTCTTCCATCGTAAGCTTTGTTTTGTTCAATATCAGCGCGACCCGACCACTTGGCAATCAACCAATCTTCTTCACCAGCCAGTTTCAACTTGGTGTTTAACCAATGCCTAGGTTGGTGAGTATTTAACTGTAATCGAGTACCATCTTCGTCTGTGATTGCCAATTCATCAAAGATTGATTCGATTGTCTCTTCTCCTGAAGGGCGATCTGAACCTATTGCATCACTTACAGAACCGTGCCCGGTCATTAGCCAAGAAAAAGGCTTAACATCAAACTCTTTGTGAAACTCATTTTCTCGAACTAACGTTATGCAATCCCAAAGCTTCACATCACCATAGTTGGGAAAGTCTTTTGTTTTATATTTTTGGTCAACAACAGAGCGAAGATCTCTATAACTAGGGAATTTTATACTAATCCCAGTAGGGTTATGAGTGTGTTTGGTCAGTATTTCGTTGTCCTGCGAAACTTTACACCCATTCAATAAATCCTTTTTCCAATCTGCCACATGATTGATTTGGCTTATTAAGTTACGTAACCATTTTAGTGAACCATTATGCGTCCAACTCATCTGTGTTCCGTTTGAATCCAGACCAGTCTTTAAGCACATTGCTTTTGCAAATTGATTATATGTTAACGGTTTGTCTTGAGGAAAATTAGCAGGTGTAATGCATTCATTATGTACTAAAAATACTTCTGGATTTTCATGAGCAAATTTCGCCGCAGCTCTAGCGGGAGCAGAAATATCAATGAGTCTGTCAAATGCCTGCTGTACGACATCCTCTAGTAGTTTAGGCACCCATTTTTTGACGGGATCTCCTCCTTTTGCAGGATGCCACATTAGATATAAACGTCCTTTTTCACTTCTTTGTAATGAGTTTGTTGTTAAACCATTAAGTTCTGTATTTCTACTCGGCTGACACATCAGCATAACGCATAGGCTAGTGAAGTATTTTTGACGAAGTGTTTTAGCTTTATGAAAGGCATCTGCCACTTGCAGCATTTGATAGTCAGAAGGGCATTTATCTTCCTCTTCTTTACGACTATCCTTATCAAGTTTAATTTTTGAATCAGATGGACGAGGGAATGGGTTTGACCACTCTTGTAGGTCTAGTTTGAATCGCTTGTCCTTGATGAACTTCAAAACCTTTTCAAGTGAAAGTCCAATATTGCGCTTGCTTCCAGTACTTAATCCACTGTTCTTAATCTGCTCCTCAACACTATTTATTACCGTGTTGGTGAGGTTCATAATATCAACGTCTGCTCTTTCATTTTGAGTCGCGTTTTCTTCTAGGGCATTGTAGATCCACACTAAAGATGAAGCCCAAGCGGTTGAATCTTTATGATTCAGCGACTGTTGGTATCGCACATAGGCTTTGGCAAAGTCAGCAAATGGCTGTTTGAACGGTATATATTTGGAATGGTTTACACTGTTTCCAAACACGATAGTTAATTTCTTTTCTCTTGCTGTTTTCCAAGACCATTTATCGCATTCCCATCCATTCTGAATTCCAAGAGGAGCTTCAAATTCATGATCATCAAAAAGCGTTAAATCGTTTTTTGCGAATGCTATGAACTCAGCATAATTTTTCTGGAAATCTAGTTTATGCTTGGGTGTAAATACCAATACATCAGACATTTAACGCTCCTTCTTTTTCCAGCTCTTGCTTTCTAGCATGACATTTTTGAATGACCACTTTGATCGCATCAATACTGCGATTGTGGCCTTGCAATACAAACTCACTTGCCCCCATCTTTCGCTTGCGATCACGTTCAGAAATAACACTTTTCAGGACTTCCGTATGAGGCGCATTTAGCCAAGGTTGAAATTTATTGCAGGTGTAACAATGAATTGTGCCATTTGCACAAAACCCAAATTTTCCGCAACTTCCCACAGGGTTACCATCATTGTTGTTAATTCGACTACGAGGATCATTGGCTCGAATTGCATCTTTTTCACTATCAATCAAAGTACCCGAAAATGCTTGCGCTAATGGCGTTAAATCAGATGCAAGTGCTTCATCAAGCCTATCAGCCATTTCTTCGTTGAACTCTGTATAGACTTTGACTTGCTGGGTATCTGACTGGCCTAATTCTTCAGCTATTGCATAGTCACTTGCACCTAGCATTGCCATATTGGTCGCATGGGTATAGCGGAATCGTCTGGGGTTGATATGCAAATCACCAAACCCGTCATCTAACTTAATCCGTGTTGTTTTTAAAGGGCAAAGGCGAGACAAGCGCCTGATCATTTCACCGACTGATGGGTTTGCTCCTTTGGTCCGTAAACATAATAAGTCAGGCGTACTTTGTTGTAGCTGTTCAAATTCATCAAAACTTTCTAACTTAGCCACTTCTCGTGTATTAAGGAAAATAGGGATTTGCTTCTTTTGGCTGGATGTCAATTTAATATCAAATTGCTCTTCAACAGCATTGATGGACTGATTTGCTTGTGCTGTAAGCACCAGCATTAAATCTTCACCAGTATCCTCCTTGGTTTGAAACGATCCTCTAAAGTTTTCATCACGTTTTTTGGCATTAGGGAGTTGTAAATCAAAATGCTCAACTCCTTCTTCAACCCTTGTTATTAAGTCACCATAATAGAGATAGGTGAGTTGAACTGGACGGGCACCTGTTTGTTGTAGCGCCATGATAAATGCATAGTCAGTCAACGAGATCAGTTTCTCGGTAAAAGCATCCACATACCAGTTTATAAAGGCCGTTTGTTCTTCATATGAGTACGCACCACTAAAAGGACAACCTAAGGCAACGGCTTTTCCTTTTTCATTACCAGAAAGTTTGAGTGAGTTAAGTAACTCAACGGTCTTTTTATCAACTCCTTTGATCTCTTTGTCATACCAGTCGAGTATAAATGCACGAATGTAACCAAGCTTATACTCTGTGCTTTTAGTGAGGGTCGCTTTGAAATTCACTATATGCGGTTCCCGAATAGCATCACTCACACCAATTGCAAAAAGTAATCGGCTAAACATGAATATATTCAACGCATAAGAAGAGGAAAATTCTGAAGCATAGTCAGCCAAGGCCAGTTTGAAATTATTTTCGAACTTTGGATCTAAATTTAACGAAGCGAGTAACTCAAAATTCAGCGACTTATTTGCATCTAATTGCCAAAGATCATCATACACATCAAATTCATAGTTAGCTTTGCTGTATCGCTTATCGGATTTCGTTCTAGTGCTTCTTGAACCTTGTAACTTGTTTGCTTTAACCGCCATGATGACCTCCTTCTGCTTTGTGCTTCATCTTCGCTTGCATTTTTTTACGTATCTTTTGCGCTTGTTTTCTTGCTGTTCGTTTGAGATATATCTCACCTGATTTGAGAGATGAATGTCCGTTTAATTCTGCTCGAAGTTCAAGTTCTCTTTGTTCTGTAATCGTATTTTCGTTGGCGTATTTTTTCGCTTCTTCATGCAAGCCTTCCTGCTCTAATCGTTTAACCTCTTGTTTAACAGCTTCTCTTTCCTCATCAATGGTGTCTGACAATTGATCATTGAAATAATGTCGATAAGAGTGAGGTGTAATAGCCCAGAAACGCTCTGGATTCACTGCTTTTATGCTATTAAAGATATCGTTAATGGTTTGCTGAATGATCGGTTGCCCAGATTGATAATGTCCCTCTTTGTCTTTGTGTGAAACAAATATAAATGGATGTGTTTTCGCTACTTTTGTACCAGCACGATGAACCTTGATATAGGTATTTAACAAGTCTCTAAGCTCTTTTGAGATAGAAACAGCTCTGCCAAGGGTCTTTGCCGTTGGCTCTTTTAAGCGAGGATCATCTTTACTGTCATGTCGTCTAACTACCGACAATGTTGGATTATCTGTATCTGTTCCTATGTCGCTGATCCGAAGCGCTAGTAACTCGGCACATCGAAACCCTGTCTCATACAACACTTGAACAATTAGATAGTTTCTAAACTTAATAACAGGGTTTTTAAACGGGTTGTATTTTGAATCTGGCTTAGCCACCTCAACAAAATCTTCAAAGACATCATCTGTAATCCCAGATTTATCCAAAGAAGTCTTTTTCGATTTTCCTTTTGGCTTACCACTCTTAAGTCGAGTTTTCATTTTATCTAACTCATCAAAAAGCTCGGCTGCGGTTGGTTTATGTTTGACTCGTTCTTTTCCAATAAAAGTCAAGAACTCGGCAATGTGAGCAATTCTAGATATATATTGAGATTTACCTATCGTGGGCTTGTCTTGTGATTTAGATAAGTGAAACTGTCCCATATCGACCACATTACTTGCAGTTTTCACGCTTAAAGCTTTGGCCTGATACGAACAGTGTTCCTTCAGATCCTTAATATCATCTCGACTGGGTACTTTACCGTTGTATATCTCGTCAAGAAGATCTCTACCGTTGATCTCCTCCCAACGTTTCAAATGTTTAATGTCTTTTAGATATTGCTCAATTGATGTTGCCGCTTTAGTCATTCGCAGTTTTTGCGTGACAAAGTGAGTAACCCAAAAATCAGGAACGCCATCTTTTCCTAATAAAAAGACGTAGCGCTCTCCACTTTTAAATTTCTTTACGGCAACTTTCATAAACACCCGCTAATAAACATTTATATTTGTTATAAAGTAATATAATAGATATTTTTAAGTTTTCAACATTAATTTTCTAATAAAACTAAAAAAGCCGCTATAAAGCGGCTTTTAAGATTGTTTTTCAACATTTAATATTTTGTCTTTGGTTAGAACGGGATATCGTCGTCAAAATCGATTGGTGGTTCCATTGGGTTTGATGCGCCACCTTGTGGTGCATTTTGTGGCTTAGGAGCAAAACCACCTTGCTGTGGTGCGCTGCTTTGCTGTTGGCCATAACCACCGTATTGGTTGTTATTTTGCTGCGGTGCAGGTGCAGGCTGTTGTTGTGGGCGCTGTTGTTGTGCTGGCGCCGGTGCTGACTGCTGCTGAGGTGCATAGCTGTTGCTTTGCGCTTGCTGCGAACCGCCACCATAGCCGCCACCTTGTTGTTGACCACCTTGGTAACCGCCTTGTGATTGGCCACCTTGATAACCACCACCCTGTTGGTCGCCACCACGGCCACCTAACATTTGCATTTGACCGCCCATGTCTACCACGATTTCAGTGGTAAATTTTTCTTGGCCAGATTGATCAGTCCACTTACGTGTTTGTAAACGACCCTCAATATAAACTTGTGAACCTTTACGAAGGTACTCACCCGCTACTTCAGCTAGCTTGCCAAATAAAACAACACGGTGCCATTCTGTACGCTCTTGCATTTGCCCTGTGTTTTTATCTTTCCAGCTGTCAGTCGTAGCAATGCTGATATTCGCTACACCATTGCCATTAGGCATATAACGTACTTCTGGATCTTGGCCTAAATTACCAACCAAGATTACTTTGTTCACACCGCGTGCCATGGAACTTCTCCTTTAAACGTTAGATTAAACCAGCCGCTTTTCGTGCTTGGTCTAGGTCAAATTCTTTATCATTAATCTTTAAATAGCTGCGATTTTCATCGCAAACAACCGTTGCTTCTATTACGCCCGGTAAAGCAACTAGACGAGAAGCAAGCGCTTGTGCCTGCTGCTCGGAACTTAATTCTGTCATTAAGCTAATAATTTTACTTCTTGGTGGGACTTGCATATTCCAAGCAAGGATAAGCCATATTACCCCAACAAGTGCCGCCGCCGCAAACACTGCTTGCGCACTTAGCGCTTGTGCAACATAGCCCCCCAATAAACCACCTAAAAAGGCACCAAAAAACTGCGTAGACGAAAACACGCCCATGGCAGAGCCTTTCTGGTTTGCAGGGGCAATACGAGACACTAATGCAGGCATAGTGGCTTCTAAAAAATTAAATGCGACAAAGTAAACTAACATACACACACCGATGCCAATCACAGAATCAACCCAGAATGACATCGCCAGCATGCTCAATACTAATAAAGCGATTGAACCAATAAACGCCTGTTTTTCTTTTTCTTTGCGGATAGCCACTATCATCATTGGCGCCATTAAGAAAAACGCTAAAAATAAGACTGGAATATATAAATACCAATGATGATCAGCAATTAATCCATCTTTAATTAATTGCCCCGGTAAGGCTACAAACACCGTGGTTAACGTAAGATGAAGTAACATAACCCCAAAATCTAAACGCGCTAATTGCGGGTGTTTAATTAATTGTTTTATGTCATCTAAGGTGGCAAGCGTGTCGCCTTTGGGTGCCTTGTTTACAGCATTCGGAACCAAAAACAAGACAATAAAAATACCTAAAATGGCCAACCCAGCTGTTAGCCAAAAAACGCCAGCAACACCCCAAGATGCCGCAACTATTGGCCCTAGTAGCATCGCAACAGCAAAGCTCATACCAATACACATACCAATAACAGCCATCACCTTTGGACGCTGCTCATCTCGGCTTAAATCTGAAGCCAAAGCAAGTAACGCACTGGCAATCGCGCCCATACCTTGTAATGCACGGCCAAACGTCACCATTTGTACCGACTCGGCGGTGGCAGCAATAACGGAACCAAGCGCAAACACGCACAGGCCTCCAATAATCACTTTTTTACGGCCTATTTTATCCGACAACCACCCCATTGGAATTTGTAACACGGCTTGCGTTAAACCATACGCACCGATTGCAAAACCAATCCATAGCGGCGAAAAACCTTCCAATTGCTGACCATAAATAGCCAGAACTGGCATCAACATAAATAGGCCAAGCATACGGAACGCAAACACGCTCGCTAACGAAACGGCAGCGCGTTTTTCTCGGGAGTTGAGTGAAGATGCTGTCATGAATTACTGAATCTTGCTGTCTATTAAAATGTAAGCGTGGATTCTACCACAAGCGAAAAATAAATAATCACCTGTAAGTGAGGATTTTTTCTTTGATCAAGGATTAATCTTGTCGCGTATTGTGAGATACTGAAATAATCACTTGGTAATAAAACGAGATAGCATGGAAAACATTGAAGTCCGAGGCGCCCGTACGCACAATTTAAAAGACATCAGCCTAACCATTCCCCGTGATAAGCTGATAGTTATCACTGGCCTATCTGGTTCAGGGAAATCGTCTTTAGCGTTTGATACATTGTATGCAGAAGGGCAACGTCGTTATGTAGAATCACTCTCAGCCTATGCAAGACAATTTTTATCGTTAATGGAAAAGCCTGATGTTGATCATATCGAAGGTCTTTCACCGGCTATCTCTATTGAACAAAAATCAACCTCGCACAATCCACGTTCGACGGTTGGCACAATCACCGAGATATACGATTACCTGCGTTTACTCTTTGCCCGTGTTGGTGAACCTCGCTGCCCTACCCACGACCTACCACTGGCAGCACAAACAATTAGCCAAATGGTCGACACGGTTTTAGCTCTGCCAGAGGGCAGCAAACTCATGCTACTCGCCCCCGTGGTTAAAGACCGTAAAGGTGAGCATGTAAAGCTACTTGAGCAACTAGCAAGTCAAGGTTTTATTCGTGCCCGTATAGATGGTGAGGTATGTGACTTATCAGATCCTCCCACGTTAGAGCTGCATAAAAAGCACACGATAGAAGTGGTTGTCGATCGTTTTAAAGTGAAAGATGGTCAGCAGCAGCGCTTAGCCGAGTCATTCGAAACAGCCCTTGATCTTTCAAGTGGTGTTGCGCACGTCGCTGCAATGGATGACTCACTTAGCGAAGACATGCTTTTTTCAGCAAACTTTGCCTGTCCAACATGTGGCTACGCTATGAGCGAGCTTGAGCCTCGCCTTTTCTCGTTTAATAATCCTGCTGGTGCATGTCAAAGCTGTGATGGTTTAGGGGTTCGCCAGTACTTTGATCCCAATCGTGTGGTGCAAAACCCAGAGCTAAGTTTATCGGGCGGTGCGATTAAGGGCTGGGACAAACGCAGCTTTTATTATTTTCAGATGCTGCAAGCAGTGGCTGAACACTATGGCTTTGACCTAGAAGCCCCGTTTCAAGAATTAAGTAAAGATGCCCAAAAAGTCATTCTTGAAGGATCGGGTAAAACCAAAATCGCCTTTAATTATCGAAATGACCGCGGCGACCTTATTACTCGTAATCACGAGTTTGAAGGTGTATTAAATAATATGAACCGCCGCTACCGCGAAACCGAGTCAAACTCAGTTCGCGAAGAGCTGGCAAAATATCAAACCAGCCAAGCATGTCCAAGCTGTCATGGTTCTCGTTTACGCCAAGAGGCTCGTCACGTATTCATAGGTCAAACTAATTTGCCAGCTATCACCACCATGAGTATTGGTGAAAGTATGGCATTTTTTGAAGGCCTAGCGCTTACAGGTCAGCGTGCTCAGATTGCCGATAAAATCTTAAAAGAGATCCGTGATCGCTTATCGTTTTTAATAAATGTTGGCTTAAACTACTTATCACTTGAGCGCAGTGCAGACACACTATCGGGTGGTGAAGCGCAGCGTATTCGCTTGGCAAGCCAAATTGGTGCTGGGCTTGTTGGTGTTATGTATGTACTGGATGAACCGTCAATTGGTTTACACCAACGCGACAACGACCGCTTGCTAAAAACCCTTATTCACCTTCGCGATTTAGGGAATACCGTGATAGTGGTTGAACACGATGAAGATGCAATTCGCGCTGCAGATCACATTATCGATATTGGTCCAGGTGCCGGTGTTCATGGTGGTCATGTTATCGCACAAGGTACGCATGACGATATTTTAGCGAGCAAAGACTCTATCACCGGGCAATACTTATCGGGTGTGAAAAAAATTGAAGTACCAACCACTCGTCATCCAACGAACGACAAATGGCTTGAGCTATTCGGCGCAACGGGTAATAACCTAAAGAATGTTGATTTAAAAATTCCATTCGGTTTGATGACCTGTATCACTGGTGTTTCAGGCTCTGGTAAGTCAACGCTTATCAACGACACCTTATTTAAACTCGCTCACACTGAACTTAATGGTGCAACGACCGCAGAGGCCGCACCGTATAAATCGATTAGTGGTCTTGAACACTTTGATAAAGTAATTGATATTGACCAAAGCCCGATTGGCCGTACGCCACGTTCAAACCCTGCCACATACACCGGTATTTTTACTGGTATTCGTGAACTGTTTGCTGGCACCCAAGAAGCCCGCTCACGAGGTTATAAAGTCGGTCGCTTTAGCTTTAACGTGAAAGGCGGTCGTTGTGAAGCGTGTCAAGGTGATGGCGTAATCAAAGTAGAAATGCACTTTTTACCAGACGTGTATGTGCCGTGTGATGTATGTAAAGGTCAGCGCTACAACCGTGAAACACTTGAAGTACAGTACAAAGGTAAAAATATTCACCAAGTATTAGAAATGACCGTGGAAGACGCGCGCGAGTATTTTGATAAAATTCCCGCGATTGCCCGCAAGCTACAAACCCTAATGGATGTTGGCTTGTCTTATATCCGTTTAGGGCAAGCAGCAACAACCTTATCAGGTGGTGAAGCGCAGCGTGTAAAACTGGCACGTGAGCTATCAAAACGCGACACGGGTAAAACACTCTATATACTTGATGAACCTACAACAGGTTTACACTTTGCTGATATTCAGCAATTATTAGTGGTGCTTCACCGTTTACGCGACCATGGCAATACCATTGTAGTGATTGAACACAATCTTGATGTGATCAAAACTGCTGACTGGATTGTCGATTTAGGCCCTGAAGGGGGCTCTGGCGGCGGTGAAATTTTAATTTCGGGTACCCCTGAAGAAGTGGCCGATTGCGAACGTTCACACACAGGCAGATACTTAAAACCACTACTATAAAAAAGGACGTTGGGTGCGTAGGTATTTAAAAATAGCGAAGTGGCGCGCTAATAAACAGTTTCAACAACAGCAGCGTAGCTGGCAACCTCATAAAACAAGGTTGGTTGAACGTATACAAGCCATTTGGTTTAACTTAAGTACCGCACAAAAGCTCTACCTTTTAGCATTAAGCAGCCTGATTGTTCTGCAATCAGGCTGGCTAAGTGCCACCATCACTATCATTGCCCTCGTTATTGAATTTTGGCCTAAGTTTAATCAGCTGTGGCACTCTTTAGCGGGCAAAGCACTCATCTTAATTTTCTATGCCAGTATCGCAAACTTTGTATTAGCTGGGGCCAGTGGCATTGTTAATGACGTTACCCATGTGTCGGCCAACCACTTTAACTATACCCATAACTTTGCCACCTTACTGTATTTGCCCCCTTGGGCAATGGGGATCACATTAGGTACCCTGCTGTTGTTTCAACTTTTTTTACCCTTCTATATCTTCATTTTATTATTAATAAAACCGTTTGGCTCAGAGCGAATAAAATTTATTAGTCAAAGTTATTCACCATTATTAACGGCTATAGTGCGCTTTATATTAGCGTCAGTGGTCTTTATTAATCTGACTTCGTTCATTAATGACAAACCACCTGAAGAGGTGCTTGATAATATTCTTACAAGCTTTGTTGATGGCCAAGCGATAGCAAAAGAGTCACCCTCTGAGCAACAAAAAGCCGTTGAAGAAATCAGTGAAAAAATAGAACAACACCTTCCAAAGAGCAGCGCAGAAACGCCCCCATCTAAGCGCAATGTTGAGATAGACAGTGAGGGTGAGAGTGATGGTGAGAGTGAAACCGTTGAAAACTTACGTCAATTTTTAAATACCAAGGGCTACTTTGAGCGCAGCAAACGTCTCATTGCCATGTTTGCTTTTAGCTTTGAGGCTGATAGTTACTCTCGTTGCTTAAAAGATGAGACGAGTAAAGCTGTGGAATTGAATGATTATGAGATTGTTCAAATTACCCCCGATCACAATGCGCCGTATGGCTATCGCTTTTCGGTGATCGCTTGTGATTCGCCTGGCGTTACGCCCGTTAAAAAATAGCGGCTCAAACACGCTACTCACTTAGCTTACTGCGTTTTTTGAAACCAATGGAAGAAAGCGCAGTAAAAGCAAAGCCTACTAAAGCAATAAAAAACACTAAAAAGTACTGATTAAAAGCTTATTTTCTTTCATAAGATTTAAATATAACTCACTGATAAATAAAAGGTATAAATTAAAAAACCTTATCAAACAAATTGCTCATATCTTGATAAGCGACATCCCCCCTCTAAGGCCGTTATTGTAGCGCTATCAACAGGTCACCAACCTTTATACCTGAAGATATACCCAACCAGCTTTGATGAAAATTGAGTCATATTTTAAATGTGATGAGGAACGTAGAATGGAAAAAACAGATAAATATGCTGTGTCACTCATTTGCCTATTTAGCGTCTTAATGGCATTGAGTTTCTGTTAGACGCTTAGATATAAAAATACCGCTTATAAGCGGTATTTTTATATCTTTAAAAGCCGTTGCTATATGACTACGGGCGAGGAATAAAACCCACCGCGTCGTACACTGCTTTTAATGTTTTTTCAGCACGAATACTCGCTTTCTCAGCGCCAGACTTCATGATGCTATTAAGTAACGCTTGATCATCACGAATTTCATGAAAACGCGCTTGGATAGGCTCAATCATGCTAACCACGGCTGCTGCTGTATCCTTTTTCAGGTGACCATACATTTTATCTTCGTACTCAGGCACTAAGTCTTCGATTGAGCGTTTAGTGGCAACTGATAACAAGGTAAGTAAATTAGATACGCCTGGCTTTTCTTCACGGTCGAAGTAAATACGTGCTTGCTCATCTGAATCAGTAACGGCTTTTTTCAGTTTCTTTTCAATCTTCTTCGGTTCATCTAACAACATGATGTAGCCGTTTGGATTTTCATCTGACTTAGACATTTTCTTTAATGGGTCTTGTAAGCTCATTACACGTGCACCAAATTCAGGAATGTATGGCTCAGGAAGCTTAAATACATCTCCGTACAGGTTATTAAAACGCGTCGCAATATCACGAGTAAGCTCTAAATGCTGCTTTTGGTCTTCGCCTACTGGCACTTGATCAGCTTGATACAACAAAATATCAGCGGCTTGTAATACAGGGTATGAAAATAAGCCCACGTTTACGTTATTAGCATGCTTTGATGACTTGTCTTTAAACTGCGTCATACGGTTAAGCTCACCCATTTGCGCATAACAGTTTAACACCCAACTAAGCTGAGCATGCTCTGGCACTTGAGATTGAACAAATAACGCAGATTTTTCAGGGTCGATACCACACGCCGCATACAATGCAATACCATCTAAAACACGTGAGCGCAGCTGCTCAGGATCTTGACGTACAGTAATGGCATGTAAATCAACCAGCATAAAGAAACTTTCGTGGTCTTCCTGTAGCTTAAGCCACTGGTTAATAGCGCCAACATAGTTGCCTATTGTCATACCACCGGTTGGCTGAATGCCACTTAACACTACTGGTTTACTCATGATGTTCCTTTATTTTACTAAACTAATAAGACTAAATTTAAAATGTACTTACCTTTGCGTAAGAACAGGTATTATATCTAAGAAATTATCACAGAGGTACTCTGGATTGAAATCAGCAAGGTTTTCACCTTGGTTATAACCATAACCGAGCGCGATAACATCAACATTAGCGGCTTTAGCTGCTAATACATCGCTTTTAGAGTCACCGATCATAATGGCTTTTTCTGGGCTTACATTAAGTTGTGTGCAAGCAAATTGTAACGGTTCAGCTGATGGTTTTTTTGTCATATCATCGCCGCAAACAATAAACTGAAAATGATGAGTAAGTGCCAACTTATCAAGTAGTTTTTCAGTAAAGCGGCGTGCTTTGTTGGTTATGATGACTTTGGGTATGCTTGCCAGCGCTGCAAGACCTGTCTCAACGTGCTGATAAAGCGCGCTATAATCACCAACAACCTCATCATAGTGCTGATAAAAAAGAGTGATAGCTTGCTGTGCCAACGCATCATCTAAATGCTCGCTTATTTGCATATCACCGCTCAAGCCTCGCTTAACAAGCGTTTCTATGCCATTACCAACCCAACCTTCCACTAATTTTTGTGTGACCACTGGGAACGCTAAATCTGTTAGCGTTAAATTCATGGCAATATACAAATCATAAACACTGTCGACTAATGTGCCGTCGAGGTCAAAAAAGGCAGCATCGTATCTCATGAATTAACGTTTCCTAGCTCTGCACGCATTTTATCGATCACCTCTTTGTAATCAGGTTGGTTGAAAATAGCAGAACCGGCAACAAACATATCGGCTCCTGCCTCAGCGATTTCTGCAATGTTATCCACATTAACACCGCCATCCACTTCAAGGCGAATATTTCGACCTGATTGTTCAATAATTTTACGCGCTTGACGTAACTTGTCTAAGGTATGTGGAATAAAGCTTTGACCGCCAAAACCGGGGTTTACCGACATCAATAAGATCACATCAACTTTGTCGAGTACATGCTCAAGGTAGCTCAGGCTGGTTGCAGGATTAAACACCAATCCCGCTTGGCAACCACAATCTTTAATTAGCTGTAAGGTGCGGTCAATATGTTCACTGGCTTCTGGGTGAAAACTAATAATTGATGCCCCAGCTTCAGCAAAATCAGGAATTAAGCGGTCAACCGGCTTCACCATTAAATGCACATCTATCGGTGCGGTAACACCGTAGTCACGTAATGCTTTGCAAATCATGGGGCCAAAGGTCAGGTTTGGCACATAGTGGTTATCCATTACATCAAAATGTACAACATCAGCACCACTGGTTAAGACGCGATCGACATCTTCGCCTAAACGCGCAAAGTCGGCCGATAAAATAGACGGGGCAATTAAATACTTTTGTAATGTTTCCAGCATGAGAGATCCCTTAAAATTTGCTACAGCAATGAAAGTGCGCTTAATGTAACCCAATCGTTAGCTGATTTAAACACCGGCACGAAAGCGCAGCGCCCGACAAAATAATAGAGTCAGCCTTTTAGACTATTGAATCTAGGTAAAAAGAACGACCCCATTGCGTATAACCTCTTTTTTAATAACAACTAAAAACAAACAAAAATCAAACATTTCATTTACTTCAAGCTGCTAATTTTACTAAAAAATCATCTAATTCAGCATTAATTAAGTTTGTTATTTGAACAACTTTTATGTATGCTTATCTAAATAACACAAACAAAGGTTATTACAATGCGTGCTTTTAAAACTGGGATCTTAATCGCGTCCGCACTTTCAGTTACTGCTTTTGTATCACTTTCTTCAAATGATGAAGATACATTTCTAGCAGCCACATCAGACTGTCAATGCAATACGATTACTGTATCGTCTTCGACTAATCAATGTATTCAAACTAATAAAGAAACGGGTTGGTTTTCGTGGATAACGGGCGATAGCCGTAGTGCTCAATTTCATTACTTAGATTTACTTGAACTGTTAACTAGCAGCGAAGAATCAAATAAAGTTAGCGGTTTAGGCTCGACGTTCTAAATCGCATGAAAAAATTCTTTGGTGCATTACAAAGTGTCGTTGCGGCATTTTTTGGTGTTCAATCAGAAGACAAACGTCAAGCTGATTTCAAAGAGCATTCACTCAGCTCCCTCGCTGTGATTGCCCTCATCTTATTTATTCTTTTCGTCGCTGCTATCTATTTCACCGTGTCTTTGGTGCTAAATACATAGCCATTAACTCATTGACTTTATTGCGTGAACCGCCTTTAGGGCTGATTGTTCGCTTAACTTGAATCTCGTCTAATGATGCTTGGCTGTATATTTTACGCGTCCAGACCGTATCATGATTCGAGATAAGCACTGGGGTATTGTTTTCAAAAGCAGCTTGCTCGGCTAAATTTGCTAGGTTTGCTTGATCATCTAAGTTAAACCCCCCTTTAGCATATGACGTAAAAGACGCGGTTTTACTAAGCGGTACATACGGTGGGTCACAGTACACAACAGCGTTTTCAGGAATAAGCTTAAAGACTTCGTCATAGCCTAGGCAGGTAAACGTAGCTTGCTGTGCTTTCTCAGCAAAAAAGCTCATTTCTTTTTCAGGGAAATAGGGACGTTTATATTTTCCAAAGGGGACGTTAAAAATCCCCTTCAAGTTATAACGGCATAGACCATTATAACCATGACGATTCATGTATAAGAATAAAATAGCACGTTCATACACATCGCTACTTTGATTAAACTGCACACGATATTCATAGTAAGCTTCTGGCTGGTTGTTTAATTCAACAAACAATTTTTTAGCGTCGCTAATAAACTCATCTGGCGAGCGCTTTAACTCTGTGTATAAATTGATGAGATCTGCATTGATATCATTCAAAATATAATGCTTAAAATCAGTATTTAAAAACACTGAACCCGCACCAACAAAAGGCTCAACTAAGGTGTCTGCATTCATACTCGCTTGTTTTAAACGGGCGTGAATGTCCTCAACTAGGCTGTATTTTCCGCCTGCCCATTTAAGGAAGGCCCTGGTCTTTTGCTGCATCTGCTCTTAACTTCAATTCAGTGTTGCGCGATTTTACACTAATCAGTTTTAATTTACTGATCTAGTGAAGCGATTTCTTGTTTAATTTTACTTATTTTTTTATAAAAAGGCTGATTTTTACGCACATTTTCAGAAAGTGATAAGGCTGCTTTCTTAGCATCACTTAAGGTCGAAAAACTGCCATAAGTGACAATCCACCATGGCTTGCCACTGCGCATACTTTTATAAGTATTCACTTGCCCTTGTAAGGTATTTTCAGCGATAAATTTCTCGCTGATCTGTGGGTTCGTGACAGCCAATAGCTGAATAACAAAATTATTGTCTGGCTGTGCTAAATACCAAGCATTACCGCTAAGTAGTGGCGGTTTGTCATTCACAGGCTCTTCTATGAGTGAATCAATGTTATCAGTATTTTTCGCATCAGAGGTCAGCGCAGCGGCAATTTCATCACTGCTTGGCTTTTCTACTGGCTGTGATGGTTGCTCAATCGTTTTATCTGGCGCGAGGCTATCAACAATTGCAGCAACATTATTTTCATGCTTTTCATCGGGTTGCTTAATAATCTCTGCGGTTTCAACTGTTGGCGATGGCAGCTCAGGTGCTCGTTCTGGTTCTAGCTGCTCAACGGCTTTAAGCTCGGTGTCTCTTTGCGAGTTAACAACAGCGTCAGTAGAAAGTGCCGTTTCCACCGGTAAGGCGGTATCTTGTTGATAATGCGCTTTCCACCACTGCGTCATATCAGCTTTGTATAAAAAGCCAATAATCAACAGCATGGTCGTTAACAACAATAAAATGATATACAGCAGCTTATAACTTTTTTCTGGCGCACGAATATCAGCGGTTTGTAGCTCAGGTTGCCATGCAAGTAGCAACGCAGGATTGCCCTGTGCTTCTTGTAAAAAAGTACGAAATACAGGGTCTTCCTCAACAGGTAAGTTATCAAAAAACCAGCGCATTAGCTGCTTACTTTCACTTATGTTCAATGCTTCAAGATGAATTTCAACCGCTTGCGTAAACTGCCCCGATGATTGTGAGGCAAGCAAAATATATAAAGTTGTTGGGCTTTGTTTTGCTAACGTTTCTAACTGTTGGATCATTTCATCTGATAAATGACGGCCGCCATCAATCACCCACAAACAATTACCGCAGGGTTGTTGTTTATAAAGCTGATAAAAGTTTTCAGATAAACTGAGGGTGTGATCAATCAGTGGGTTACGAAAGTTTTGTTCGAGTAGCTCAGTGATGAACTGTTGATCAGTCATCTTGCCAGAAAGTTGTACAAATGCTTTGTTGAACTCAAGATATTTGTCGGTAATAAACGTTTCCAACAAATAACTTTTTCCTAATCCTGATGCGCCTAATAAGCATATTAGGTTCTGCCCATATTCGAATTGGAGGGCAATACGATCAACTAGCGCTGCACGGCTAGGCAATATTTGTGATTGCATTAGCGCGCTATTAAATCACAGACCTGCTGATCGGTTACATCACTGACCAGCGCACATTGACCAAATTGTGTAGGAAGAATAAAGCGAATGGTGCCTTTTTTATTTTTCTTATCTTTGCGCATATGAATCAGAAACTGCTCACTGGTCATCTCGCTTGGAATATCCACAGGTAAATCATACTGTGATATTAACTGTACAATACGCTCAACCTCAGATACTGATAAGTCGCCTCGCGTGTGTGCCAGTCGGGCTGCAAGCACCATACCTGCCGCCACGGCTTCTCCATGCAACCAATTACCGTAACCCATTTGTGCTTCAATAGCATGACCAAAAGTATGGCCCAGGTTTAGGAGTGCACGTAAACCAGCTTCTTTTTCATCTTCTGCAACAATAAGTGCTTTGATTTCGCAGCAACGATAAATCACATGCTGAAGCGTTTGCTCGTCAAGTGACTTTAACTTTGCGATATTTTGCTCAAGATAAGCAAATAGCTCTGTATCGTAGATTAAGCCGTACTTGATTACTTCTGCCATACCGGCTGCAAACTCGCGCTCTGGCAGAGTATGCAATGATTTGGTATCAATAAACACAGCTTGCGGTTGGTAAAAAGCACCAATCATGTTTTTACCCAGCGGATGGTTAACCGCTGTTTTACCGCCCACAGATGAATCTACTTGCGACAACAATGTCGTCGGTATTTGAATAAACGGCACACCACGCTGATAACACGCAGCTACAAAGCCCGTTAAATCACCTACAACACCCCCGCCTAATGCAATTAAGCAGGTGTCACGACCACAGTTATGCTCAAGTAAAAACGCTGAAATCTTTTCAAACCAATCCAGTGATTTAAATTGCTCACCATCAGGAATAACAAAAGATAACGGATTAAGATCAGCCAACGACGTCATTACATCATCTAAATACAAAGGTGCAATGGTGTCGTTGGTGATAATGATAGGTCGACAATCGCCAATGTGCTCGCGGAGTCGACCTGTCTGTTGAAGTGCAGATTGACCAATATAAATAGGATAACTTCGCTCGTCCAAATTAACAGTTAATTCAAGCATCGCTAATTTCCTTTTTATTATTGGTTTTTAAAAATCTAATTTCTCAATGATTTGATTAGCAACAACTTTAGCGCTTTGCTCATCAGTGCGGACAACAAAATCAGCCACTTCTTTGTATAACGGTTCGCGTTCTTCAGCTAAGCGCTCTAATACATCGCGCGGTGCTTCTTCTGTTTGCAATAATGGGCGACGCTTGTCGCGCTGTGTGCGTGCAACCTGCTTTTCGATCGGTGTCTCTAGGTATACAACAATACCTCGAGCAGAAAGCTTATTACGAACTTCTTTACTGATCACAGAACCACCACCAGTAGCAAGAACAATGCCTTGCATCTCAGTTAAGTCTGAAATAACAGTCTCTTCACGAAGTCGGAAGCCCTCTTCACCCTCAAGATCGAATACCCAAGCAATATCTGCTCCTGTACGACGCTCGATCTCTTGATCTGAATCGAAAAATTCAAGGTGTAATTGGTCAGCAATGTGACGACCAATTGTGCTTTTGCCAGCCCCCATAGGGCCCACTAGAAATATATTACGTTTCTCAGCCATATCTTTTTAGTACAAACGAACTCTAAAATTTGAAATAAAACCCCGCCTAACGACCTGGCCCCAAAATTAAGGAGGGGATTATCTCAGTAATTGATTGGTCATTTCAAGTCAATTAGCGTAAAAAGCCTCATAACGAGCAATTAAACCTGCGAATTGCTCGTTGCTTAAGAAAAAAACACTTAATCTATCTGAATTTTTGGTGTTACGAAGATTAGCAACTCTCTTTTTTCATTAAATTCACTCGTACTTCTAAACAGCACACCTAAATATGGAATGTCACCTAGTAGAGGTACTTTCTTTGTTGAGTTCACAATTTGTTGTTGAAAAATACCACCGAGTACGACGGTTTGGCCATTTTCAACCAACACTTGTGTTTGGATCTGTTGCGTATCAATAGCGACTGCAGGGCCTGTTGGAGTCTGTACCGTATCGCCTCGTGTATCTTGAGTGATAATAAGGTCAAGAATCACCTTGTTGTCTGGCGTGATATGCGGTGTCACTTCAAGGCTTAATACCGCCTTTTTGAAACTCACCGTTGTTGCACCACTTGAAGCAGCCTCTACATAGGGAATTTCAGTACCTTGCTCAATACGGGCTTTTTGCTGGTTTGCTGTGGTAATACGAGGGCTGGCAATGATTTCACCTTTATTTTCTTCTTCAAGCGCAGTCAGCTCGAGATCAATTAAAGTGCCATTGGCAAGTTTCGCAACATGCATACCAATGCTCCCTGCTGGGTTTGAGATTGGTAAGTTAACATTTAGACGATCAGCGACGTTCGGGATCAAACCATTTGAAATCGTTTCAGCGCCTTCAAGTGTTCCCGCTAAGCCATCAGTGCCTTGCTGGTCACTAAAGCCCCAACGCACACCTAAGTCTTCTTGTACGTTATCACGAACCGTCACCATACGAGACTCAATAACAACTTGTCGCACCGCAATATCAAGCGTATCAACCATACGGCGAACACTCTCTATGCTCTTAGCGGTGTCTTTAATTAATAGTGTATTGGTGCGCTTATCAACCGACACGCTGCCACGTGCAGAAATGATGCTGTTAGTGTCGGTTTTTAATAAATCGGCGAACTCTTCCGCTTTCGCGTAGTTAAGACGAATATATTCACTGTATAAAGGCTCTAGGTCTTCAACTTGCTGTTTTGCTTTTAACTCTTTCGCTTCGCGAGCAGCCAATTCTTCAGACGGTGCCACCATTAAAATGGTGCCATCCATGCGTTTGTCTAAGCCTTTCACTTTTAACACCACGTCGAGTGCTTGATCCCATGGCACACCTTCTAGGCGTAATGTGATGTTACCTGACACTGAGTCGCTGGTGACAAGGTTAAACTCGTTATAGCCTGCGATAATTTGCAGCACAGCACGGACCGGAATATCTTGAAAGTTTAAGGTCATTGGGCGACCTTGGTATTCAATACCGCCATCAAGGTATGCGCGTTGTGAGTCATCTTTTTCGACGGTCAAAGTAAAGATATTTTCGATCTGCTGATGCGTAAATTTAAATGCGGCATTAGGTTCAATTACAATGCGCGTCAAATTATCTTCTTTAAACGTTTCTATCGTGCTAACAACAGTGCCAAAATCAAGAACATCTAATTGATATAATAAATCGTCTAAAATGTCTGTATGGTGAAATTCTGCAACAATTTTACCACCGCTTTCATGTACATCGATTGCCGCTTGCGTATCTTGTAAAAACACAAGTAAGCGCGCTTCGCCTTTATCACCGCGACGAAAATCAATTGATTGCACCGTATTAATGTAATTATTTTTTGCTGATAGCGGATCAGCCGACTCATCGGTGGTGATTGGGTTGTCTGATACGTGTAAAGTGACGATGTTATCTTTCGCAGTCGTTTTATAAATTTTTAAACGCTCTAAAGAAACGGTTACTTTCAAGCCTTGTGATGTCATTGTGCTGCTGACATGTTTAATACCCGCCTGATTTATTTCAACATCGCGGACATTGTTATCTACACCGACATCGCTAAATAACATCTCAATGCGTGCAGGCGAATTGTACACTTGCACTTTTGGCTCAAAGGTAAGGGCCTCATCAAACACTAACTGTAATTGCGTTTCGCCTTTCATCAAGGGGTTATAACGCACATCATAGAGAAGAGGAGCAGCAATCGCTGTCTGCGTCATTAAGAGTGCCAATGCCGCCAACATAAATTTGTGCATGTGTACTAACCAAGCCATTCCTTTATGCATCTTATTTTTACCTTTCATACGATTAACTTGCACCATTTGTATCTGCCTCTAACATTTCTAGTTTTGTCAGACGCTCTTTCCAACAACCAGACCCATCAGGAATTAATTCTAATAATTGTATATAATTGTCGTGCACTTCTTTTATTTCACCATGATACAAACCTAGATAATTACCCTCTGTGACACGATATAGCGTGTCGTCAGCGGCTTTGATCAATGCCCAGGTTCTCCCTTTACTACCGATAGTGCCTTTCATTGACAAGTTATCGAGCGGGTATTTTTCAAGTGGTTGACGAACACGGTCAGGGTCTGGGTGTAAACAGTTTTTAACTTGAACCAAGTTATTTTGAATTATTTCTGGTTTTGGAGCGACAAACGGACTACGTAACTCACCTGCACTGTATTCAAAATATTCAAACTTTGCCATTTGAGGAATAGGCTCAACCTCAGGGGTCGTGCTCGCTTTTACCTGATCAATAAACTCTTTTTGTTCTGAAGTATCATCATTACAGGCGCTGAGAAGCAAGCTCATAACAATAATTAACGGGAGCTTTCTCATTTCTTAGGCCCCCCTTCATAACGGTAGGTTTTTGCCACAACGCTAAAGGTTAATTCATTCTCGTTAGACGTTTGAATGGTAAAATCATGCAAACTCACAATACGTGGTAACTGTGCCACTTTGCCAACAAAGTCACCAAACTCATGATAGGTTCCTATTACCTCAATTTTAATGGGTAATTCGGTGTAAAACTCTTTTTTAATTTCCGGCAACCAGCCAATCTTCAAAAAGGTTAAGCCGCTCGTTGTCCCCACATACGATAAGTCGTCAAGGAGCCCCGGTGTTTCATTCGACGTTGGTAAGCGTTTTAAAAGCTGTGAAAACTTTTCTTCCATGTCGACCATTTGTTGACGATATAACTCTAATTTACTGGCTAAAGCGTATTTTTGTTTGTACGTATTGCGCAGTTCGGTTTCTTTTGCAACCGCGGCGTGATAGCTGGTTATTTCGTCTGACACTAACAAGCTATAGCTGAAATACAACACGATTGCCGCAACAAACGCACAACACAGTGCTTTTACAGCAATGGGCCAATCGCCCATGTTTTCGAGTTCTATTTCATTCCAATCTATTTCAGTTAACGATTTGATATCAAGGCTCATTAGGTGCTTCTCCTATTTTATCAAACGGTTTAACGTAAAAATCCATATTAAAATCACTCAATAGCCTAGATGTTTGTTCACCTGCAACAATGCCTTGCATTACGGGTCGCTCTAACAAATAAGAGCTTTGCACTTGTCGTAACATCGTCGATAAGCGATTGTTAGATTCACTGCGACCAATCACATGAATACGGTCATTTTGGCGCTCAAGCTTGGTAAGATAGACACCCGCTGGCACTATTTTTGCCACTTCATCCATAATCTGCGTACCAAGGTTACGACTACTTTGTAGCTCTTCAATGAGTCGCATGCGTTGTTGAAGGCTTTCTTTTTTCTTATCAAGATCATTAATCTCGCGGATACGCTGATTAAGCAAGGCAATTTCTGTATTTAAGAAATCATTTTTTATATTTTGCCCTTCGCGTAAACCACTATAAAAAGAGCTTAATATATACATACTTAAGAAACTGATAACCACAACTGCAAAAAGTACTGTCACAAATTTATTCTGTGATTCTTTACGTTGTTGTTCGCGCCAAGGCAGTAGGTTTATATGTGGCATGATGAAAAGCTCCTTAACGCCAACCCAGTAGCTATCGCAAACTGCGTTCGGTGACGCTGCAGCACATTGCGATCAACTCTTGGAGAAACCTCAATGTTTGCGAAAGGATCAGCAACCACAGTATGAATTCCTAATTCTTCAATGAGTAAGCGATCTAACCCTTCAATCATCGCCGTGCCACCGGTTAAAACGATATAGTCAACATGATCTTTGCCACTTGTGGTTAAGAACATTTGCACCGCACGTCTTACTTGCTGTAACAACGATGTTTGGAAAGGTGCCAATACTTCAAAGGTGTAATTAGGCGGCAAATCACCGGTTGTTTTGCCGATTTCAGCTTCATCAAAACTTTTGTTGTAGTAAGCAACAATGCTATTTGTATATTGATCACCACCGAACACTTGGTCACGGGTATAAATAGTTTCACCCGCTTGTACCACGCTCACTAACATCAGCACGGCACCAATATCAACCACAGCAACACACTTATTGTACGCATCGCTTGGCAACTGCTGGTAGTACACATCCATTGTTCGACTAAGTGCATAACTTTCTACATCGACCACTTTAGCTTTTAAATTAGCCGTTTCTAAAGCACCAACGCGTGCCTCAACACTTTCTGTACGGGCAGCTGAGAGCAATACATTAACCTTGCTCGGATCGGCCTCATTAATGGCGAGTTTTTCAAAGTCTATATTTACTTCATCAAGTGGGTACGGTATGAGGCTATCTGCCTCAATTGCAATTTGCGACTCTAATTCAGCATCAGTTAATGATACATCCATGAAAATCACTTTGGTGATCACGGTTTGACCAGACACGGCTACTGCCGCAGCCTGAACAGATTTAGGTATTTTCCTTTTTAATTTAGCGATAACATTGCCAATCGCTTCAATGTCTTGAATTGTACGCTCAGACATTGCTCCCTTTGGCATTGGCTCTATAGCTAACGCCTCAAGTCGCAAACCTGTGTCTGTCTCCTGCAACAACACTGCTTTAATGCAGTGCGATCCAATGTCGATCCCTACCATCATAGATGAAGGCTTTTTAAATAGCTGACTTAGCATGTTTGCAACTTGGCCTTTGTTTTAATAATAAACAAGTTATAATTTTTATCTGAAAAAATATTATTCATTTTTTAATCAATATATACTAGCAGTCTCCGATTCTAATTGGGAGTCCATTTAGGGAAAATATAAGTGATTTTATTAAAACGAACTTTACAATTTATTATCATCTGCTCATTTTTAGGACTAATCACTTTAGTCGGTCTATACTATTACGTTAAACCTGATATTCCTAGCGTTCAGGTACTGAAAGACGTTCAATTACAGACACCTATGCAAGTATTTTCTAGAGATGGTTTATTGATTAACCAATTCGGTGAAAAACGCCGCATTCCGGTCACAATCGATGAAATTCCCCAGCCTTTAATCGATGCTATTTTAGCAACTGAAGATAATCGATTTTATGAACATATTGGTATCGACCCTATCGGTATCATCCGCTCAGCCATTGTACTCATATCTACAGGTGAAAAGAAACAAGGCGCAAGTACTATAACAATGCAACTTGCCCGTAACTTCTTCTTAACTCGTGAAAAAGCATACATCCGTAAAGTGAAAGAGATCTTCATTGCTTTGCACATAGAAAGCATATTAAGCAAAGATGAAATTCTCGAATTATATTTAAATAAAATTGAATTAGGTAACCGCGCATTCGGTATAGGTGCTGCTGCACAAGTGTATTACGGTAAAGAACTGAATGAGCTTACACTGCCTCAAATGGCAATGATTGCAGGTCTCCCCAAAGCGCCTTCGGCTTTAAACCCCATTCGTAACCCTGCACGCGCAAAAAGTCGACGAAATGTTGTTCTTGGCCGTATGTTAACCGAAAAATATATTACCCAGAGTGAATACAAAGAAGCCATTAACGCACCAATTACCGCTAAATTTCATGGGGCAGAAATTGAAGTTTATGCACCGTATATCTCTGAAATGGTGCGTGCAGAAATGGTGGCCCGTTACGGCCACGAACGTGCATACAACACAGGTTTTAAAGTATACACCAGTGTTGAGTCTAATATTCAACAAGCAGCCCAAGATGCGCTCGTCGACAATCTACATGCCTACGATATGCGCCATGGATACCGAGGCGCCACCGCGCAGCTTTGGGATAGCAATACTGATAGTCCGCTTAGCGAAGACGCTATTTTAGATAAACTTAAAGATGTAAAAGAGTTTGGCCCTTTACGTGCGGGCGTAGTCACTAATGTTGCTGAGCAATCTGCGCAGGTATTACTAAAAAATGGCGAGCATATAACCCTTGAGTGGGATGGCCTAAAATGGGCACGTAAATACATTACCCGTTATCGCCAAGGTTTTGCACCGAAAACGGCCACCGAAATTCTCAATGCTGGCGAACAAATTTGGCTACGTAAGAATCCAGATGACAGCTATATTTTAAGCCAAGTACCCGAAGCATCAAGCGCCTTAGTATCACTTGACCCTCAAGATGGTCGCATAAAAGCCATTGTGGGAGGGTATAGTTTTGAGCAAAGCCAATATAATCGTGCAGTACAAGCTAAGCGCCAAGTAGGTTCGAATATTAAACCATTTATTTACTCAGCGGCGTTAGAAAATGGCTATACCTTAGCCTCAATATTAAATGATGCCCCCATTAACCAATGGGACAAAAGCCAAGGTGTTGCATGGCGTCCTAAAAATAGCCCAGCAGTTTACAATGGCCCTATTCGTATTCGTCGTGCTTTAGCACAATCTAAAAACGTTATTTCAGTTCGGTTATTACGCGGTGTTGGTTTAGAGCGCACAGCAGATCATTTATTAAAGTTTGGCTTTTTGAATAGCGACATTAACCGCAGTGAGTCGCTGGCATTAGGGAGTGCCTCTATTACGCCTCTTGAGCTTGCACGCGGCATGAGTGCCTTTGCAAATGGAGGGCACTTAATTACGCCTTATTACATCTCTGAAATTCAAGATTCTGCTGGAACAACTTTATATAAAGCCACACCAGAGCTTGCCTGTGATACCCCAGAGCAAAAGGTCACGCCCGATTTTGCAACACTTGATGATAGCCAACTGATGGCCACAGAATTAGAACACAACGCTCAGCCTCGCTGCGCGCCTCGTATCATCTCAAAACAAAATGCTTTCTTAATTTCGCAAGCAATGCACAGCGCAATTTGGGGTGGCGGAAGCTGGGCACATAAAACAGGTTGGAGTGGTACTGGCTGGCGTGCACAAGCGCTTGATCGCCGTGATCTAGCAGGTAAAACCGGAACCACGAATGACTCTGTTGATACATGGTTTAGTGGTTTTAATCGCAATGTACTGACCTCTGTGTGGGTTGGCTTTGATAACCCAGGCAACCCACTGGGTCGTTCAACCTACAACAGTAACCTTGATAAGTCACAAATATCAGGGGCTGAATCAGGCGCAAAAACGGCTCAACCAGCTTGGGTTGATTTTATGCGAGTTGCTTTAGATGGTATGCCTGAGGCACCGATTGAGTTTCCAGAAGGCTTAGTGTCTGTGCGCATTGATTTAGCAACAGGGTTACTGAGCCATAAAAATGATTACACCAGTCGCTTTGAGTACTTTATTAAAGGCACCGCTCCGACGAAGTATGTCCTTGAGCAACCGACTAATGTGTTTGAAGAGTCACTTTCTACAGAGGAAGAGCTGTTCTAAACAGTCTTTAACACCTTTATTAGACTAATAAAAAAGCGCCCATTGGGCGCTTTTTGCTTAGCTATTTAAACTAAGATCAGCAAAATTATTTTAAGTTATTCACTAACCAGTAAAGGTCTGAATGAACTCCCGCAGCAGTCACTTCTTTTCCTGCACCAGGGCCTTGAATGACGAGCGCGTTGTCTGTGTACCACTGCGAATTAATCACAAAAATATTATCACCCGGCTTTAAGCTAGCTAATACATCATCGTGTGCAACATTCACTAAGCCAACGGCTGCTTTCGCTTTACCATCAACGAGCGTAATTGCACCGGTGTAGCGAACAACTTTATTTTCGGCCTGTGCAATGGCAGCCTTTTCTTCGATGAATGCATCAAGCAAATGCCTGTTCGCAAGGAAGTCTTGCCAACTTCCTGTTGCCAGTTCTTCAGGCATCAATGGCGTTAATGCAATGTCATCAAGCTCTAAATCTAACCCTAAATCGCGGGCTAAAATAAGTAACTTGCGCTGCATATCTCGGCCAGATAAATCTTCACGCGGGTCAGGTTCGGTGTAGCCCATTTGCTGCGCTTGTAGCACAAGTTCAGTAAACGGAACGTTACCATCATAGCAACTGCACAACCACGACAGCGTCCCCGAAAAAACCCCTTCTATACGATGAATACTATCACCACTATTTTGTAAGTCTGCCAATGCAAAGTTAATTGGTAAGCCGGCCCCTACACTGGTGTTATAACGCCACAACAAATTACGCTCAGCTAAATTAGAGCGCAATGTTTGATACCAATCATTTGCCGCTGTGCCTGCATATTTATTGGCACTAATTAAATGACAATTAAGCTCAACGAGTGCTGGGTATAATTGGCTAAACGCTTCACTGGCGGTGATATCAATCACCACTTTGTGTTCGTAATCAAGTTCGCTAATACGTGTTAGCAGTGTTTCTTTATCGTAGTGTTGGGCTTCACTTTGCCACTGCGCTTGCCACGTTTCTGTGTTCAAGCCACTGGCACTAAATAGCATTTGTTTTGAGCGTAATAATGCCACGACTTTAATCTGGTAATGAGCTGATAACCTAACAAACTGAGCCTGTAACTGTGATAGAAAGACTTCACCAACATTACCCAGCCCAGCCACGATAATAGCCAGTTCTTGACCCTTGTTGACCAATTTATCATGCAACAGGGTCAGTACATCGCTGTCTATAGCTTGATCGTTTAGTAGCAACACATACTGCTGATCTTGTTGTACAAAGCGTGGATGAATACTTTGCTCTTTAAGGAGCGAAATTGCTTGTTCAGCTAACTGGCTCACATCGCTACTTGGTGCCACAACCGCGCAGCCGCTTAAATTAGATTCAACAATATTAGCCCGCCCAGCAAGGTGACTCACCACTTGATGAGTACTGTGCCCTGGTACCAGCAAATAGGTATCACCTTCTTTCACAAAATGATGCAAACTGTGCTGAATTAGCTGACTCAGCTCCCCCACTTCACCTGTGCTTAGCGTATCAACACGCAGTAAATCGATATTATCTAAGGTCGTAATAAAACGCTTCGCCTTGCTATACCCTTCTTTTACAACCTCAGTTGGGCTGGCATCACAATCAAAGCTACTTCTTACAACAAGTTTAATGTCGCTGTCTTTAAGCGGTGATAAGGTTTTTGCATGTAAAACAGGGTTACCTAAGCGAGCCAATAAATTAGCTTGCTCTCGGCACACTTTTGCGTATTTAACGGCGTTTTTCACCTTACGAGGGTCTGTACTGAATACACCTTGGGTATCAGTCCAAATAGACACTTGCTTGGCAAAGGTATAGCTTGCTAACAAGGTCGCACTGTAGTCACTGCCATTACGACCCAGTGTTACCGTCTTACCCTGACAATCTGCAGCGATAAAGCCTGTCACCACATTGATCTTTACTTTACTGATCGCATCGGTGCATTGCTGTTGATTCTTTTGATGCAATAGTTGGCCATCATTTAATGTAAATAACTGCCGTGCATCCACATCCTGTGCTGCCACACCCAGCTGATTTAGATAGCCCGCTAATAAACGCGCAGACCATACTTCTCCATGTGCTAGCAACACGGCTTCTTGTAGTTGCTGTTTAGCAATAAGTATATTTAATAGCGCCAGCTCATCTTTTAATTGTGCCAATGCCTGCTGCTTGTTTTTTGCTACTAACAGCTGCTCTATTAAGGCGCGCTGATTATTATCAATCAGCAATAAAATATCACTAACCGCTTGGTTATCTTGCTGTTGATAACTTTGCCAAAGTTTTACCAAGGTGTCGGTTGTTTTGCCCGATGCAGACACCACCACACAATCACCTTGCTGCGTATTTGCTAAAACAATATTTGCCACAGCATGATAACGCTCTGCAGAGCTTAAGCTTGAGCCACCAAATTTATGAACAATATTTACCATTTTTCTACCACAATGCCGTATGTGCTGGCGTTAACTTAAAAGTGCTGCTTTGTTGCGTATTGGCTTGCGTGTGCGTTTGCTTCGCGTTGCTCTGAGTGGCTTGCTGCCCCTGACCTGGTTTAACTAAATTGAAAACACGGTCTAAATCGGCAATTAAATCTTTTACATCCTCAATGCCAACAGAGATACGAATTAACGTATCACCCACCCCTGCTTCTAAGCGAGCTTTTGCCTCCATTCCAGCATGAGTCATGGTCGCAGGGTGACAAATTAAACTCTCAACGCCCCCCAATGATTCGGCTAAGCTAAACTCTTTAAGGCCTGTTAGAAAAGCCGCAGCATCATTAATGTCGCCTTTAATATCAAAACTCACCATGCCACCAAAACCGCGTTGCTGTGCTTTAGCGAGCGCATGCTGAGGATGAGAAGCGAGACCGGGATAATATACTTGGCTCACAAACGGTGAATCTTCTAAATATTCTGCAATTGCAAACGCATTCTCTTGGTGCTGTTTTAAACGCACATTTAAAGTGCGTAAACCACGCAGAGTAAGATAACTATCAAACGGTGCACCCGTAATACCAATATTATTTGCCCACCAAGCCAGTTCATCACCCAACTCTTGCGTTGCTGCAATAACAGCACCGCCAACCACATCAGAGTGACCGTTAATGTATTTAGTCGTTGAATGCACGACTATATCAACACCAAACTCAATCGGGTTTTGCAAGGCCGGCGATAAAAACGTGTTATCAGCCGCAACAAGTGCACCGGATTGTTTAGCAATGGCGGTAATCGCTTTAATATCTGTTAGGCGTAAAATGGGGTTACTGGGTGTTTCAATCCAGATCAGTTTAGGTTTTATCGCTAAGATTTCTTGGTGATTTTCAGCTTTTGTTAAATCAAGCACTTTTAGTTTCAGTAAACCGCGCTTCTCTAATGAGGTAAATAAACGATAGCTACCGCCGTAACAGTCATGTGGAATAACCAAGGTATCATCGCTATTCAAAAGCTGTGTCGTTAAGTGAACAGCCGCCATGCCTGTCGCAGTAATAATGCCTTTAGCTCCGCCCTCTAGTTCAGCGAGTGTTTCGGCTAAAATATCACGGTTAGGGTTACCACTGCGGCCATAGTCATATTGGCGCTTAGTATCAAAATCAGCGAACGAATAAGTGGTTGATAAGTAAATTGGTGGAACGACTGCACCGTGGTGTTTATCGGCTTCAATGCCATGACGAACAGCAATCGTCGCTTTATTTTTTTCACTCATTTCATCACCTACTTAGAATTGGATGTTTAGACGTCTAAAAGGTTAGATGATCAAATATGAGAAGTCAAAGCATTTATCGCCATTACATAGAAGTTTATACATTTACACGACTAGATGGCTAAATAACTAGTATTTGACTATCTTTTTTAAAGCGATAGAATTTCCGCATCTTGCGCTGTGGATAAGGCGTAAACAACTGACAACCGAGGCAACGAAACAACTTATGGCTAAATGGAACGGTGAATACATTCACCCATATGCAGAACACGGTAAAAAATCAGAGCAAGTAAAAAAAATTACCGTATCAATTCCGCTGAACGTATTAAAAGTATTAACTGATGAGCGCACGCGTCGTCAGATTAATAATCTTCGTCATGCCACTAACAGTGAGCTACTGTGCGAAGCCTTTTTACACGCTTTTACAGGTCAACCATTACCGAATGATGACGACCTTCGTAAAGATAACCCTGAAAAAGTACCTGAAGAAGTAAAAAGAATTATGCAAGAAATGGGGTTAGATATCCCCGTACTTGATTCAGAGTAAATATTTCGGCCACCGGATCGTAGCCGATTTCTCAGACATAAAAAAACTCAGCCTTGGCTGAGTTTTTTATTTGCAGTTAGTTATACCTACCCGCTTAATCAAACGAATAGGTACCTAATTATTTAACGCATGTAGTTTTCTGGCATGTCAATTTGCGCCACACCAGACTCAACGGCTGCTTCTGCAACAGCACGTGCAATACGTGGTAATAAGCGTGGGTCCATTGGTTTTGGAATAATGTACTCAGCACCAAACTCAAGTGAATCAACACCCGACGCCTTAAGCACTTCGTTAGGCACAGGCTCTTTCGCAATACTACGAATAGCATGCACCGCTGCAATTTTCATTTCATCATTGATTGATGTCGCACGCACATCAAGCGCACCGCGGAAAATGAATGGGAAACACAATACATTATTAACCTGATTAGGGTAATCAGAACGCCCTGTTGCCATAATTAAATCATTACGTGCACCGTGTGCAACAGCTGGCGCGATTTCTGGATCAGGGTTTGAACATGCAAAAACCACCGGCTTATCTGCCATCAGTTTTAAATCTTCAGCGGTTAATAAGTTAGGGCCAGATACACCAACAAATACATCAGCATCGGCTATCACATCTTGCAAAGTGCGCTTATCGGTATTGTTAGCAAATAGCAATTTATACTCGTTTAAGTCATCTCGACGTGTATGGATCACGCCTTTGCGGTCAAGCATATAAATGTGCTCACGCAATGCACCACATTTAATAAGTAGTTCCATACATGCAACCGCTGCTGCACCGGCACCTAAACACACGATAATCGCGTCTTCGATATCTTTACCCTGTACTTCAAGCGCATTTAGCATGCCTGCTGCTGTTACGATTGCAGTACCATGTTGGTCATCGTGGAAAACAGGGATGCTACAACGCTCAATAAGCGCTTTTTCAATTTCGAAACACTCTGGCGCTTTAATATCTTCTAGGTTGATACCACCAAACGTATCGGCAATATTTGCAACAGTATTAATGAAGTCTTCTGTCGTGCGGTGTTTTACTTCGATATCTATCGAGTCTAAACCTGCAAAGCGTTTAAATAAAAGTGCTTTACCTTCCATCACAGGTTTTGATGCAAGCGGACCTAAATTGCCTAAGCCTAAAATTGCGGTACCGTTTGAAATAACCGCAACCATATTACCTTTGCCGGTGTATTTATAGGCATTTGCTGGATCGGCTGCTATCTCACGGACGGGCTCTGCGACACCTGGACTATATGCTAGAGCGAGATCATTAACCGTTTCTGCTGGTTTAGTTAGTTCTACACTAATTTTACCTGGAACGGGGTGAGCGTGGTAATGTAATGCTTGTTCACGAAAATCTGACATAACGCGATAGTATCCTGCAATAAGTTAAAAAGTGAGAGGGCTTGCATCTGTACGATACCTGTAATATATAAAAATTCCAAGTATTATCAGGTCTATCCTGTTATATGCTATATCGCTTAATTTTAAAGGATTTCCCAACAATTTCTGCACATAGTTTTAATTCACAACAGATAAAAATTCATCTATTTGTGGCCATTTAAGCACCTGTTTTTGTATTTTATAGGCACGAACACAGCAAATAACCGAAACTTAGCAAAATGAGCAACTTTAACGAACTTAACAGCATTTATAGGTGAAGTTCATATAAATTGTTACTTTTTACAACTTTTGGAATCATTTATATCATTCAAAATATAGCGAAGGGATCACTATTTGTCTGCATTATTAGCGATATATTGGGCATAACAAGCAGAAATAGTTATGCACATAAAGCGTGTAGGCATGGGATATAAAAAAGAATGGTTCTGAATTTCAGGCATAAAAAAAGCACCCAAAGGGTACTTCTTTCAACTAAACAGCAGATATTACTTCTTGCTGCTAAGTGCACCGAAGCGCTTGTTGAAACGATCAACACGGCCGCCAGTGTCTAAAATCTTTTGCTTACCAGTGTAAAACGGGTGACACTCAGAACATACGTCTAAGTGGATGTCTTTACATAAAGTAGAGCTAGTTTCGAATTTGTTACCACATGAACAAGTTGCAGTGATAGCTTCGTACTTAGGGTGAATACCTTCTTTCATAGGAACCTCTAGTTAAGGCCGCATCGCTCTCCAAACCCGAAGTCTGGCACCATACGTCGTTAATACAATTAATAGGTCGCGTATTTTATAGCTCAAGCAGCCTCTCGACAAGCTTTAAATTCATCTTTAGCTAAAAAAATAAACAAGTCATCAAACGTTCAGTATTTGTTGGTAGGTTTTTAGCACTAATTTTAGTACATTAGCAACACACGCTATTTTTTCTATTCTTAATTCAGTTGAGTTGTTATGCACTTTGTAGAAGTTGCCATAAAAGTCCCTTTACAGCGTACCTTCGATTATAAAGTTGAGCAGCTGCTACATAGCCCTGAGCTGCGAGTAGGCATGCGTGTGCGTGTGCCTTTTGGCTCTCAAAAAAAGATAGCAGTCGTACTGGCAATCAAAACCAGTACCGATGTACCCGAAGATAAAATTAAAGCCATTATTGATGTTATAGACGATGCCCCTATTTTATCTGAGCAACACTTAGCACTGCTAAAATTTACTGCTCGCTATTACTGCTACCCACTTGGTGAAACAATTCATACAGCGCTTCCAGCGGCACTACGCCAAGGTGAATGCCCAGACAAAACCAGTATAAATATGGTTGAACTCACCGACAAAGGTGCAAAATTACCTTCACTCAAAGCAAAAACACAACTTAATTTGCTGAAGCAGCTAGCGCAGTCAGGCAAGTCATCTTTAACCGAATTAAAAGCACTCGGCTTTAATAAAAAAACCATTGATAGCTTGCTCGAAAAAGAACTCATTAAACAGTTTATCGAACATGATAACCAATGGCAGCAACGCGCCCCAACAATTGGCAGTAAACCAACCCTAAACAAAGAACAAGCCGTTGCATGCACAACGATTAATCAAGCAAGTGGGTTCACCTGTTTTTTACTTGAAGGCGTTACCGGCAGTGGTAAAACAGAAGTGTATTTACAGTGCCTTGAAGAGGTTCTAAAAAAAGGCCAGCAAGCACTGGTGTTAGTGCCCGAAATTGGGCTAACACCACAAACCGTTAATCGTTTTCGCCGTCGCTTTCCCGATACCCCTATTATGCTTTGGCATTCAGCATTAACCGACAACGAGCGCTTGCAAACATGGCGTTTCTGCGAAAAAGGCAGCTGCGCCATTGTTATCGGCACCCGTTCGAGTATTTTCTTACCTTTTTTATCACTTGGTATGATCATTGTTGATGAAGAGCACGACAGCTCGTTTAAGCAACAAGATACGCTGCGTTATCATGCTCGCGATTTAGCAGCCTACAGAGCTTATCAACAGCAAATACCCTTGATACTAGGTAGCGCAACTCCCGCTCTCGAAACGTTACATAAAGCAATAAATAACAAGTACCAACTATTGAGCTTAACGGAGCGTGCGCAAACCAGCACTGATAACCAATTTCACTTAATGGATATGAAAGGCCAACCCGAACAAGCCGGTATTGCCCATGCAAGTTTGGCCTATATGCGTCAACATCTTGAGCGCGGCAAGCAAGTCATGGTGTTTTTAAATCGACGCGGCTTTTCTCCCACACTCATATGTCATGAGTGTGGCTGGTTAAGTGAGTGCTCACGTTGCAGTACCAGTGCCACATTCCACAAAGCAATTGGACAAATGATCTGCCATCATTGCTCCGAGCAGCATGCAGTGCCCCATCAATGCCCCGATTGTGGCAGCACACAGATTTTTCCTAATGGTAAAGGCACGGAACAAATTGAAGAGTTTTTAGCAGAAACTTTCCCTGATATACCCATTAGCCGCATTGACCGAGATTCAACTCGTCGTAAAGGCAGCTTAGAAAAAGCCCTCGACGACATAAATCAAGGGGGGGCGCGTATTTTGGTGGGCACGCAAATGCTTGCGAAAGGCCATCATTTTGCCGATGTCAGTTTAGTGCTTATTTTAGATGTTGATAGTGGTTTGTACTCGTGTGATTTTCGCGCTACAGAACATTTAGCACAGCTTGTCACTCAGGTTGCAGGCCGTGCAGGACGCAGTGGTGAACCGGGACAAGTACTGTTACAAACTCACTTTCCTGAGCACCCACTATTGCAAGATTTAGTGAATAATGGCTATCAAGATTTTGCGCGCTATGCCCTTGCAGAACGAGAAGATGCTCAGCTCCCCCCCATAACAAACATGGCAATTGTGCGTGCCGAAGGACATAACATAAATCAAGTCATGGATTTTTTAACTGATTTGGTTCCTGTCCAGAACATATCTGGTATACAATTGCTCGGACCGATCCCTGCGCCATTGGAGCGTGTAGCAGGTAAATATCGGTTTCAGTTACATATTCAAGCGCTGGAGCGCTCCCACTTACACCAATATTTAGCGCAAATGGTTGACTATATAAGCACCAGTAAATTAGCGCAAAAGGTGCGTTGGAGCTTAGACGTTGATCCAATAGATATGATTTAAAGGCCAATAAAAAAGTCATGGCACAACACGATTACATAAATAAAAAACCATCAAATCGAAATAATAAAAAACAAGCCCCGGCAAAAAAGCCGTTCCCTATTGTTCTTGTCTTTGTCGCCCTTATTTTGCTGGGTGGGTTTGGGTATGGTTTATGGTATATCAAACATAATGCCGATCCTGAACTTGTTGAGCAGCAAGCTAATCCAACAAAATCAGAAGAAGAAAAGGTTATTCCAAAACCGAAACCACCCGAGTTTATTAAAGAAATAAAAGAACACGAAATTCAGGTTGAAGTAAAAGAGATTGAGCAAAAAGGCCCTTATGTAATGCAATGCGGCTCTTTTAGAACGCTGGAACAAGCTCAAACCTTAAAAGCGAAGATTGCATTTGCAGGCTTAGTGTCTGAAGTTAAACGCGTAGAAGGCAGTAATGGCATTTGGTATAAAGTGCGTTTAGGCCCTTACGAAACCAAACGTCTGGCAGAAAGCGACAAAAACAAACTCAAGCGCATTAAAATAATGGGCTGTGGAATTTGGCTTTGGACTTGATTTTAGCTCATTCACCCATATAAACACCTCATCAATCGCTTTTTACGAGCGGCTTCGCCGCTCGATGATGAGGAATAATCATGACTACTATTGTAAGTGTTCGCCGCGACGACAAGGTCGTTATTGGTGGCGATGGCCAGGTTTCACTTGGTAACACCGTAATGAAGGGCAACGCCCGCAAAGTTCGACGTCTTTATAATGGCAAAGTAATCGCTGGTTTTGCTGGCGGTACTGCTGATGCCTTCACCCTTTTCGAACGCTTTGAAAGCAAACTAGAAATGCACCAAGGTAACCTCACCAAGGCCGCAGTAGAAATGGCCAAAGATTGGCGAAGTGACCGCGCACTCAGAAAGCTTGAAGCGCTACTGGCCGTTGCTGACGAAACCGCCTCGTTGATCATCACCGGTAATGGTGACGTAGTACAACCAGAGAACGACCTTATCGCCATTGGCAGTGGTGGTAACTTCGCACAATCTGCTGCGACAGCCCTGCTTGAAAATACCGACCTAAGTGCCCGTGAAATTGTAGAGAAAAGCCTAACAATTGCAGGCAACATCTGTGTATTCACGAATAATTTCCAAACTATTGAAGAATTGTAATAGGAACTGCCATGTCTGAGATGACTCCAAGAGAAATCGTTCACGAGCTTGATCAACACATTATTGGCCAAGCAAAAGCTAAAAAAGCAGTTTCAATCGCACTGCGTAATCGCTGGCGTCGCATGCAGCTTAGCGACGAATTACGCGCTGAGGTTACGCCAAAAAATATCTTAATGATTGGCCCTACCGGTGTCGGTAAAACCGAAATTGCACGTCGCCTTGCTAAACTAGCTAATGCGCCTTTCATTAAAGTCGAAGCAACAAAATTCACTGAAGTGGGTTATGTTGGTAAAGAAGTTGAGACGATCATTCGTGATCTAGTTGATATCTCAATCAAAATGACCCGTGAACAACAAACCAAAAAATTCAAGCACCGAGCTGAAGAAGCGGCAGAAGAGCGTATTCTCGACGCCCTACTACCACCAGCACGTGATACGTTTGGTGAATCACGTTCTGATGAAAACTCTTCGACACGTCAGTCGTTCCGTAAAAAGTTACGTGAAGGCCAATTAGACGATAAAGAAATCGATATTGATGTTGCACAAGCACAGCCTAACGTTGAGATCATGGCTCCGCCTGGTATGGAAGAAATGACCAACCAGTTACAAAGCATGTTCCAAAACATGGGCGGTGATAAGCGCAGTAAGCGCAAGCTGAAAATCAAAGAAGCTTTCAAGCTATTAGTTGAAGAAGAAGCCGCTAAACTTGTTAACCCTGAAGAGTTAAAAGAGCAAGCTATCTTTGCTGTAGAGCAAAACGGCATCGTATTTATCGACGAAATCGATAAAATCTGTAAGCGTGGCGAAGCGTCAGGCCCAGATGTAAGCCGCGAAGGTGTTCAACGCGATTTACTGCCATTAATCGAAGGCTCAACAGTGAGCACTAAACACGGTATGGTTAAGACTGACCACATGTTATTTATTGCATCTGGTGCATTCCAAATGGCAAAACCGTCAGACATGATCCCAGAGCTACAAGGTCGTTTACCGATTCGCGTAGAGCTAGAAGCGTTAACCGCCGATGACTTTAAACGTATCCTTACAGAGCCACATGCATCGCTTACAGAGCAGCAACGCGAACTGTTGAAAACAGAGCAGGTTAACGTTGATTTCACTGAAGACGCAATTGAGCGTATTGCTAAAGCCGCATGGCAAGTAAACGAAAAAACCGAAAACATCGGTGCACGTCGCTTACACACTGTGATGGAAAAGCTAATGGAAGAAATTTCATTCGATGCTTCTGAAAAAGCGGGTTCAACGCTCACAATTGATGCTAATTACGTCGAGCAGCACCTAGGCGCATTGGTTGAAGACGAAGATTTAAGTCGCTTTATTCTTTAATCACTAAATTATCGTTATAATTAAAAGCCTCCTGTTGGAGGCTTTTTTGTTAGCTTAAAAATCAATGATAGGGTTTACTATGAAAGAAGTGACGAAAGTGCATTATCACAGCGTAAGCAAAGTACTAGACGTTTACTTTGACGATGAGTCGAGTGCTTGCTTTAGTGCAGAGTTCTTACGTGTTCACTCACCCTCAGCCGAAGTACAAGGCCATGGTAATGAGCCCATGAAGCTGGTACTAAATAAGCACCAAGTAAGCATTAGCAAAATTGAGCCAGTTGGTCATTATGCGCTTCGTTTAGTATTTAGCGATAATCACAACAGCGGCTTATACAGCTGGCATTATTTAGCCGATTTACAGGCTAATAAAGACTCACTTTGGCAACAATACCAAACCCGTGTCCATGAGCACGAAGCGAATAAAGACAGCGTACCAATAAAGTTTGTACCTTAGTTTTATTAGCGCCACCTAAAACAAAAAAGCGCGACAAAATTGCGCGCTTTTAAATTTATCTGTTACTGAATCCCTACACTTTAAACTTATCAATTGCTTGGTACAGCACGCGAGCCTGCTCAGAGACTTCCTCGCTGGTTTGTGCATTAGTGACTGCATGTCCAGAGGCTTGTTGAGCAATATCTCGAATACGCACCACGTTTTTGTTAACCTCAGAAGCCACCTGACTTTGCTCGTCAATCGCCGTCGCAATGTGCGTACTCATATCCATAATCGTTTGCACGTCTTCAGTGATAGAGCGTAGTAACTCACCTGCTTTCGTTGCCTGAGCGGCACTTTCGCCACCTTGATTACGGCACTGCTGCATAATACTGACAACTTCTCGGGTACGCCCTTGCAAGGTCGTAATAATGCTTTCAATTTCTTGAGTTGAGTCTTGTGTACGTTGTGCAAGCGAGCGAACTTCGTCAGCAACCACAGCAAAACCGCGTCCCTGTTCACCGGCCCTCGCCGCTTCGATTGCAGCATTCAGTGCGAGTAAATTCGTTTGTTCAGCAATGCCACGGATCACATCAAGCACCGAGCCAATCGTTTCGGCATCTTTTTCTAATTGCGACACAACACTCGAAGCATTTCCAAGCGATTCAGATAAATGATTAATCTGTACGACCGTTGACTCAACTTCTGAGCGACCTTGTTGGGCACTTAAATTGGTTGACTCTGCTTTTTTAGCCGCGGCTTCGGTATTATGCGAAATGTCTTGAATGGTTGCCTGCATTTCAGTTGCAGCAGTTGCAACCATATCGGCTTCATGCAGTTGCTCTTGCATACCCGAACTGGTTGCTGATGTGGTTTCTGATAAATGTTCAGTCGCGATATTAAGCGTACTCAGTGCCGTGTTAACTTCGTAAATCAGCTTTTTAAAATCACCAATTAAGCTGTTAAAATCAACCGTCATAATCGTCACTTCGTCTTTGCCCGACTGCTCAATCGAAATACTTAAATCGTTACTACGACGAATCTCATTAATTGTATGGTATACACGCTCAATAGGCTGAATAATTGAACGGCTGGTAAAGTAAACCAAAATCATCACAACAGCACTTGCAATAATAAACACCATTAAAGCAATTAACTGTGCTTGCGACGCGCTTGATTCAACAAATGTTTTTGTCTCATCGGTCAGTTCTGAAACAATGGCATCACTCATCTCAACGCTTTGTTTCATTTTACCCAAGGCACCCGAATCTAAGTCTAGACCGAGTAAGACTTGTGCATCGACGAGTGCTTTAAATTTAGTTTGATAGGTTGTTAAAAGAGCCAGTAATTGACTTTCGTAGTTACCATCAAGCTCAGCTACTTTAATGGCGGACTCAAAATCAGCGACTAATTCATCAAACTTGGTCAGATATTTTGTGTCAAATCGCAGCATAAAATCTTTTTCGGCGCGGCGTAACTGCAACATGTAAGTGAGTAAACGGTAATCTTCGCGCTCACTTAATAGTGTTTCGACTTGATGCACAGCATTACGCAAATCACCATAAAGCGCATCTTTTGGGTGTAAACCTATTTGTTTTTGTAACTCTACAACGCTGTTAAAATCATCGTAGTACACTTTAGCTAGACGTCTAAACTCGCCTAACTTATCTGTGTTCATCGATAAATCGTTTAGCAATTCATCTAATCGCGCCATTTTTGTTTTAAGTTGTGTGTACTCATTTTCAAATAAGCTAAGGCTGTTTACATCTTTGTAAAACAGAAAGTTTTTCTCATGCTTACGCATAGAAAGCTCATGAATATCAAGCTCCTCCGCGTTTTGAATTGTCTCATTGAGTTTTAGCATCGTGCGAGACTCAAAGATAATGACACATAGCATCACAATCATTGCAAGACCAACAACTAACGCGTTTAATTGTAAACGACGTTTTATAGTTAAGTTTTGTAATACATTCATTCAGAGCGCCCTATAGATACATGCATATAAGAGTATAGCTAAACTATTTAAAGCAGCTAATAAAAGTAGCTAATGTTGCCGGGCATTGTCGTTGATACGAATGGTTTAAACAATAACTTTTTTTTCAATATCAACCTGTTGCCACAAGTGGTAGTGCAATTTATCTAGTTGTTGCCATTGTCTTTTTTGTAACCAGTCAACCAAAGGAGCCGGATCGCTAGGAAAATTCAGTTTTCTGTTTTGTGCTGATTGCAGCCAGTCATCCATGGCATAGGGATTTAAATAGCTCATGACATGCGCCGCCCCCATTGACAATAAAGTCTGTGCATTTATGCCTTGCTCAAATTGCTTACCAAGCGGCTTTAACAGCAGCTTTTTACCCAATTGCAAGGCCTCACTGGCCAGTTCAAATCCAGCATTTCCTATCACTCCCCCCGCATTGGCAAGATCATTTAAAAAACCGACGCGTGATGGTGATCTTAAGTGAATATTTCCAATTGATGAGTTTTCTGCATCAGGGTGGTAGCAATAGAATTCGCGCTCGGGAAAGTCTTTTAGGTAGTCGACTACACTGTCTAAGTTTTCGAATGGTAAATAAACTAACACCTTATTTTCAACCATGACAGGATTATTATGCTGATGAGCCGCAATAAACGGAGGAATAATATTTTTTGCATAAGGTTGCCAATGCACACCTAAATAAACATTAGCGGGCGCATAATGACGAATTAACGCTCTTCTGAAAAATGAGCGACCAAACATCGGCACTTTATCTGACAAAAATGCCGCCTGATGACTCATACCAATAACCGGCACCCCCTGCTGTTTAGCCGCCCATGCTGTGATCGGCTCAAAATCATTAAACACCAAATCATAGTGACGTAAATCAAGGCTTTTTATATCTTTGATTAACTGCAATGGCCGAGCATTTTTGAGTGTTTTTAAGCTATCAACTTGCCCCGATTTACTGGTAAACGATAAACCACGAAACGCTCGGTAGTTAGCAAATTCATCCATATCGAAGTAATCGTGCTCACGGCGGCCCGAAAACACATAATCAACATCGACACCTAATGCATTGAATGTTGTTGCCATAACCCGAGCACGTGTTATGTGACCATTCCCTGTACCTTGAATACCGTACAAAATTCTCATATATATTCCACCACCATCACAGCAAGCACAGCACAACTCGACCCTATCACCGCACCAACAATCACATCGGCTGGATAATGCACGCCCACGACAACCCGTGAAGCCGCAACGCCTGCCGCCCAGATAAACCACACAGCCATAAAAGCAGGGAAGTACATCGTTAAAATAGTCGCAACAACAAACGCACCAGCACTGTGCCCCGAGGGCAAACTAAACTTATCACTGGGCACCAGGTAAGCCCCTTGCACTAAACAATCACAAGGCCTGACTCGAGCAATGCGTTTTTTAGCCATAAAATAAATGGGTCGCTCTATAGCAAAGCCAACCAACAGGCTCAAGGCAAACTGCTGGAAATGTAATTGTTCGCTGAACCACCAAAACCCCACAAATAACATCAGGTATAGCCCACCATCGCCGGTTTTTGATAGACCGATTGCTGAGCGTCTAAGCCAATTAGGCGATGCATCGTTAAATACGCTTAAAAACAACTGTTCATCCACTTTTGCTAACTTCGTCAGTATGTTATTTGCCATGGCCAAGCTCCTTGTCATACTTTGTGTCTGTTTTTAATACAAACATGACCTCTTTATAAGAGGGCTACTCATCTCAGCTTAGGTGTTAAAAATAACAATTAGGTGACGCTTTTGAGACACTAATGTTGCGGTGACTTGATTCCTTTGATTTAAAGTAATAAACACGTATTAAGTCGTTGTTATTGAGTTGTATCAGGGTATACTGAGTACTAAACAGACAGTCTCTTTAGAGGATGAAAAAATGGATTACAGCACTTCTGATTTATGCGACCACTTTGCCGATGTGGTTGATGTGCTCGAACCTATGTTTATCAATTTTGGTGGACGCCCAAGTTTCAGTGGTCGAGTTAGAACCGTAAAATGTTTTGAGAACAATGAGCTGATCCGCGAAATATTATCAACCGATGGTACCGACAGCGTACTGTTAATTGATGGTGGTGGTTCAACCCGCCGCGCACTAATTGATATTGAGCTGGCTGAAATCGCATTAGAAAATAACTGGCAAGGTATCATTGTATATGGTGCTATTCGCCATGTTGATGACCTTGAAGAATTAGATTTAGGCATTCAAGCAATTGCGTCTATTCCTGTTGCTGCCGACAGTGAAGGAGCCGGTGAAGACGGCATTGGCGTTAACTTTGCGGGTGTCTCATTCTTTGATGGTGACTTTGTTTACGCTGATAGCACCGGCATTATATTATCTGCTGATGAATTAGAGTTCGACGTAATAGAAGAAGACTAAACTCGGTGACTGACTACCTTAAAATTTATGATGAAGCGGCGGTTAAACATTTATGTGTCCGCCGCGCCAACGAACAGAAAGCGTGGCAAGCCCTCGCCCTCCTCGATACACACACAAACGCACCTCAAGCCCTTATCGATGCAAAACAATTCGGCATTCGCTATGTACTCGTTGGCGTGTGTGAAGATATTGGTCCCCGTGCTAATTTAGGCAATGGCGGTTCGCATCAAGCATGGCAAGCTTTTTTAAAGCGCTTTCTTAATCAAACTCATAATCAATTTCTAAATCATGAACGCGTGTTATTACTCGGCGAAGTGGAACTTGATGATATAAACCAGCAAGCCGCTCACCTCGATAACAAAAACGACGCTGACTTAGCTCAGCTGCGCCAACTTTGCGCAGATATCGACACCCGCGTTGAACGCGTACTGGCGATGATCTTTGCCGCAGGTTTAGAACCTATTGTCATTGGTGGGGGCCATAATAACTGCTTAGGAATTTTACGTGCGTTAAGTAAACACCACGCTAAGCCTGTTAATGCCATTAACTTAGACCCACATGCAGATTTTAGAGAGTGTGAAGGTCGCCACAGTGGTAACGGCTTCAGGTACGCCTATTCTGAAAGTCACCTTGCGCAATATCATGTAATCGGTTTGCACGAATTTAAAAATAACCAAGCAATTCTGAATGCTCTCAAAGATGCGAACTTCTTGTTTGATAGCTACCAAGATATTCAAGTGCGTCGCACTATCGACCTTTCAACGGCCTGCAAACAGGCGCTTGCCCGCTTTGACAGCGCCCCCCTTGGCGTGGAAGTAGACCTCGATAGTATTTCACTCATGCCGGTAAGCGCCTACACAAACTGTGGTTTTAGTGTCAGTGATGCTGAGCATTTTGTGCATTTAGCTGCTAGGCATGTTCATGCCAGCTACCTGCATTTATGTGAAGGTGCACCATCGCAACACCCAGTAGGGTTAGAGGCAGGAATAAACGATGCTGGGCAAATCATTACCGCATTAGTTAATGCTTACTTGCAAGCAAGAGAAAGCCTGTAATAAAACGCGCCAAAAGCCGGGTGAGTAACCTCGTTTTTAGACGCCATGCTTGCATGGCGCGTTTGCGCGAAATGAATTTAACGCCTACATTAGCTCGTATCTCGCTTTTCGTAACTCGTTACTTATGACCCTTTCACGGCTAAAGCCCTTCCTACAAGTGATACACTTCACACGTGGGAGGCGTTTTAACGCCGAAAAGCAAACCTGTTCAACGGTATTAAACAACCATCTCGATTTAGCTTTACTAGCTCCTATCTCGCCTTTCGTAACTCGTTGCTTGTAACCCATTCACGCGAAATAAATTTCACGCCTACAAGTGATACACATCACACACGTGGGAGGCGTTTTAACGCCGAAAAAGCAAACCTTTTCAGCGGCATTAAACAACCATCTCGATTTAGCTGTACTAGCTCGTATCTCGCTTTTCGTAACTCGTTGCTTACACCCCTTTCACGCCTACATTAAACCGTAGGCGTTATGCTTGCATGGCGCGTTTGCGCAGCAACATCTTTTATAAGATTCACGGCTAAAGCCCCTCCTACAAGAGATACACACTTCACACGTGGGAGGTGTTTTAACGCCGAAAAAGTAAAGCTATTCAACGACATTAAACAACCTTCACGGTATAGCTCGCATCTCGCTTTTCGTAACTCGTTGCTTATAACCCTTTCGCGCGAAATGAATTTCACGCCTACATTAAACCGTAGGCGTTATGTTTACATGGCGCGTTTGCGCAGCAACATCTTTTATAAGATTCACGGCTACAAGTGATACACATTACACAGGTGGGAGGTGTTTTAACGCCAAAAAAGTAAAGCTATTCAACGACATTAAACAACCTTCACGCTATAGCTCGCATCTCGCTTTTCGTAACTCGTTGCTTATAACCCTTTCACGGCTAAAGCCCTTCCTACAAGTGATACACTTCACACGTGGGAGGCGTTTTAACGCCGAAAAGCAAACCTGTTCAACGGTATTAAACAACCATCTCGATTTAGCTTTACTAGCTCCTATCTCGCCTTTCGTAACTCGTTGCTTGTAACCCATTCACGCGAAATAAATTTCACGCCTACAAGTGATACACATCACTCACGTAGGAGGCGTTTTAACGCCGAAAAAGCAAACCTTTACAGCGATATTAAACAACCTTCTCGATTTAGCTGTACTAGCTCGTATCTCGCCTTTCGTAACTCGTTGCTTACACCCTTTCACGGCTAAAGCCCCTCCTACAAGTGACACACATCACACACGAGGGAGGTGTTTTAATGCCGAAAAAGCAAACCTTTTCAACAACATTAAACAACCTTCTCGATTTAGCTGTACTAGCTCGTATCTCGCTTTTCGTAACTCGTTGCTTACACCCCTTTCACGCCTACATTAAACCGTAGGCGTTATGCTTGCATGGCGCGTTTGCGCAGCAACATCTTTTATAAGATTCACGGCTAAAGCCCCTCCTACAAGAGATACACACTTCACACGTGGGAGGTGTTTTAACACCGAAAAAGTAAAGCTATTCAGCGGCATTAAACAACCTTCACGGTATAACAGTACTAGCTCGCATCTCGTACTTCGTAACTCGTTGCTTATAACCCCTTTCACGGCTAAAGCCTCCTACAAAAGATACACACTACACTCGTGGGAGGCGTTTTAACGCCGAAAAAGCAGACCTGTTCAGCGACATTAAACAACCTTCACGGTTTAGCTCGCATCTCGCTTTTCGTAACTCGTTGCTTATAACACTTTTCGCACGAAATAAATTTCACGCCTACATTAAACTGTAGACGGCATGCTTGCATGGCGCGTTTGCACTATTCCCGTTCTAGCCGCCATTGTTTTAGCCAAGACATCATTCCCACACTGCTCAGCGGGTAGCTAAAATAATAACCTTGTGCGGCATATGTATTAAGTGATTTAACAAACTTCAGTTGCTCGAGTGTTTCAACACCTTCACAAATTACTTTAGCATTATTTTGCGTGTGCATATCGACCATACCCGATACTAAGCTGCGCACTTGGGCTTGATGCGCAAAGTCTGCGGTTAATGACGGTGCAACTTTAATGTATTCAACATTAAGGTTAGGTAACTTAGCCAACCAAACGGGGCTGTCTCCCAAGCCATCAACACACACTTTTATACCAATACTATTAAGCCGCGCGACCATGGCTTTACCTTGGTCATCTAACCCCATGAATAAGTCTAACGGACACTCTATAATTAAATCTCCGGGCTCTAAGCGATGCTCAGTTGCGATGCGGTCTACAAACTCTATAAACTCTTCATGAAGCATTTCAGGGCCAAACACATTGATACTCAATGGTAATTGAATGCCTTCCATACGTAAGGCCATTGCAAGCTCTGCGGCACGCTCAATGACAAACGCAGCAACCGGATACCCAAGCCCCGCAACGCGAATATCATCAATAAACTTATTGGCCGCTAATATGCCTTGTTTGGGGTGTTGCCAACGCAGTAAGAGTTCTAAAAACTCAATATGTTCATCACTATTACGAATCACGGGTTGAAAATACAGTTCAAGCTCACTGGCAAAATCAAGATGAGCAAGTTCACGTAATCGGGCTTGTTGCTCTAACTGTTCGATCATCATTTGTGATTGATACGGCACTATCGCTTTATCTGGGTTTGAATCAAGTGCAAGGTAAGCAAAAGAGATTAAATTATCAAAACTGTGATCAGGGTCGTTACAATTTACATAACTGGCACGCACTTTAACTTCAATGGTGCAATTGGCCACATTGAACGGCTTTAATGTCACTTGCCTTATTTGGCTAATTAATTGTTCATGAAGGTGCTTTTGCTCTTCAACCGCGCAAATAAACGCAAAGTTTAAGCCTCCTAAATGAGCCAGCTTATCGACGCCCCCTGAGCGCCCTTTCATATTCAGAACTGCATCTGAGGTGAGCTGCTGTTTGATACGATTGGCCGATTGAGCCAGTAATAAATCACCAAAGTCACGGCCTATGTGCTGGTTAACGGTTTCGAATCCTTCGAGGCGAATCACAACCAGCACACAGTTTTTTGAATGCGCTTCACTGTATACTGCGAAGCTTTTTTCTAATCCTTTGCGATCGGGAAGCTCTTTTAGCGGGGTTTTATCTAAATCGTCGTGGCGGCTAGGCTCAACGGGAACCTCTTCGTCTTCTGCGGGCTCTTCGTAATTAAAAAAGCCTGACACACTGAGTATAACCACCGACAATACTAACCAATAAAAGGCAATATCAAGTAAAAAATGCGCAGAAAATAACACGGCAAAACAGAGTGCTGCCGACACACTGAGTGTGATTGCTAACCAGTTTGTCGTTCTAAATGCTTGCCACAGATGAAAGCACAGACTTATGGCCAGTAATAAAATAAGCCAAGGTGACCCTACACTCAGGATTGCTAAGCCTAATACGCCATTAACGACTAGGCTTAACCTTAATACGGGATGATGGGTTACACACAAGGCACATATCATTGCCATAAAAACGGCACCAGCTAAAAAAACTGGTACAACATCACTACTTAAATTTACGAGGCTCGCAGTACTGCTCGCTAAACTGGCAATTAATGACATGTAATCCAAAATGCGTAAAAACTCTCTCTAACTTAGTCTACCCAAAATCCACAGATTTAACAGTTTATTTACGCCAAATTGGTAACTTAATTGCGCAGGATGGGATATTTGCCAATGGGCAATATCGGCACGCGCACCGACTTTAAGCACACCACGATCACTGAGACCTAATGCCCCCGCAGCATTACGTGTTACCCCTGCTAATGCTTGCTCTGGTGTCATACGGAAAATAGTACATGCCATATTCATCATTAAGTGCAATGAACACAAAGGTGAAGTACCTGGGTTAAAGTCAGTAGAAATTGCGATAGGCACGTGGTATTGCTGTAGTAATTCAATCGGCGGGTATTTTGTTTCACGTAAAAAGTAAAAGGCACCCGGCAAGAGCACTGCCGTCGTGCCAGCGCTAGCCATTGCTTTAATACCCGCTTCATCAAGGTGTTCAATATGATCAGCGGATAAGCCATTAAACTCGGCGACTAACGCAGCACCATGTTGATTAGATAACTGCTCAGCATGAAGCTTCACTGGCAGGTTATGCTTTTTAGCTGCTTCAAAAACGCGTCGAGTTTGCTCGTTACTGAAACCTACATTTTCACAAAAAGCATCAACGGCGTCAGCAAGGTTTCCTGCAACCACTTGTTCTAACATCTCGCCGCATACAAGCTCAATGTACTCATCGCTTCGGCCTTTGTATTCTGGCGGTAACGCATGAGCACCTAAGAATGTTGTCTTCACATCGACAGGGTGGTTTTCACCTAATAAGCGAGCAACTTCAAGTAATTTAATTTCGTTTTCACAATCTAAGCCATAACCAGACTTAATTTCTACGGTGGTCACCCCTTCGCCATACAACGCATTTAAGCGCTCTTTCGCTGCAACAAATAGTGTTTCATGGTCGGCTTCGCGTGTGGCGCGAACCGTACTCGCAATGCCGCCACCGTTTGCTGCAATTTGCTCATAACTCACACCTTGCAAACGTTGTTCAAACTCCTCTGCACGGCTACCAGCAAATACAAGGTGAGTGTGACAATCAATTAACCCTGGTGTTAACCATTGCCCTTTTGCAGATACTGTTGGGGTTGCTAACACATCAAATTGTGGCAAGTCAGCCTGTGATCCTAGCCATGCTATTTTGCCATCTTTTACTGCAATTGCAGCGTGTTCAAGCGCACCATATGGTGCATCAATTGCAGGGTCCATCGTCGCGATATTGGCATCTGTGATCAATAAATCCCAGTGTGCGTGATCATTATTCGTTGTGTGCATTTTTCACCTATACTGATGCGTCGGGTTTGGTCGTTTGAACCCTGTAACTTGAAATTGTTTAAAGTTTAACAACTCACCTTGTATATACAAGAAAATTATGCCACCTTGAAACACACTAAAAAGTTACCAATAACGTTCTCAGCATGAGTGTTCCTAAGTTTGCGCAAATAAAACAATTTATTCTTGAAAATATCCGCGCTGGTCACTGGCAAGAAAATGACCGTGTACCATCAGAAAATGAGCTCACTAATCAATTTCAAGTGAGTAGAATGACAGCAAGACGCGCTTTATCAGAACTCACCGAAGCCGGTATTTTAACGCGCAATCAAGGGTTAGGCACATTTGTAGCAAGCTTCAAATCGCAATCTTCATTGCTAGAAATAAAAAACATTGCCGACGAGGTAAAAGCACGAAATAGTCACTACAGTTGCACTATTTTGGTTATGGAATCGATACGTGCTATCGCCCCTATTGCCATTGCACTGAGTGTTGAAGTAGACAGCCATGTGTATCGCAGTGTTATTGTGCACAATGAAAACGAGCAACCACTGCAAGTTGAAGAGCGTTTCGTGAACCCTTTACTTGCCAAAGACTACTTACAGCAAGATTTTCACAACCAAACACCGCATGAATATTTATCGCGCGTCGCCCCACTCACCGAGGCACGCCACACGGTTGAAGCCGTTATGCCCAACCCTGAAATGTGTGAATGGCTCAACTTATATAACGAAGAGCCTTGTTTGCAAGTAATCCGCCGAACATGGTCATCACAAGGTATTGTGAGCTTTGCACGTCTTGTTTCACCCGGCAGTAAATACCGATTAGGCGGGCATTTAACCTTTAAAAAATAGCTAAATAGCGTGTTGGTAACTAAAGTTGAGCGCTTTAATGGCTTCACCATTAATAATTCGCTCCCCCACCTCATTGCTGGTAAAAGTAGGCGCTGGATTACCCTTCTCACGGCACTTTTCTCGATAGTAATCAGCTTTAGTTGGGTGATCAGGATTAACGACGTTATAAACACTTTGTGCCACAGGCCAATGCGTAATAACACTAAATATTGCGTTAATTACATCTTGCTGATGAACCATATTAACGATTTGCTCACTTGAGCTAGACAACTCTTTACCTGCCACAAATTGTCCCGGCTCCCGTTGTGGACCAACTAAACCAGCCAAACGTAATACTTTTCCACCTGCTTTTAATACGGCTTGCTCTGCATCGTATAGCTGTTGCTGACGGTCTGTTTGACACTCAATAATACTTGCTTCGTTGTAAAGCCCATTATCATTAGCATAAACCCCTGTTGACGAGCACAAAATAAAGCCTTTGCAATGCAATGAATCGGCAAGAGCCAGTCCTGCATTTAAGGTCTCTAAATAATTACTTTGCTGTTGCCTACTACGTGGAGGAATAGCACATACCCACCATGCATTTTCAAGGCTAACATCATGCTTAACTTTTCCCTGCTCAAGTAAGAATTGTCTATGAAAATCAAATTGATGTTCACTACTTCGATGTGTGCCTTGCACATCCCACTGTAATTTTTTGGCTTCAAAGCAAAGTGCCTGACCAAGCCACCCAGCACCAAGTACAACTATTTTATTATCAAAATTAACCATTTAATAATATCGCCTTATCTATATGTAATATTTTATTAATAAGCTTCACTATGCAATGTAGCGATTTAGGTGCAAATATGATTAGATAACTAACTCTACCCGATAATAAAAACACGTGCACCTATGTTAAATAACCTTTCTTTACGTAAAAAAATATTATTACTCATCGGCGGAACGATAAGTGTATTACTTATCATCGCGTCTAGTTTTTTTGTGAGCCATATTGCTGACCTATCACGTCAGGCTATCCAACGCGAAGCGGATAGCTACTTACAAAGTGAGCGGCTTTCAATGCAAAGTTACTTTGCCAAATACGGTAAAGTAGTTGAAACCTTTGTGACCAACCCGCACTTAGTAAATTGGTTTGATAATTGGAACAAGCGCGATCAAAGCCTTGAGAACCAACCCGGATACGACAGCGTTAACCAAGACTTTGTGCGTATTAGTGGCAACGACGACAATATTTTATCTGCCTTCTTCGCATCGGCGACAACTGGTGAGTACTTTAAAGAAAACGAACGCACCACCCACTACAATGGCCAGCCTTATTACGCTTATAAACGTGGCTGGTGGCAAGATGCCTTAAAGATCAACAAATTGTATGTTGGTCCTATTTCTGTTGATTTAACCACAGGCAACGCCTCAGCTGTAGTACAGCAACCTGTTTATAATAAACAAAACAAACTGGTTGGTTTTGGGGGGGTTGATTTACAACTTAACAATATCAACGACATGGTTGAAGATATTCGCTTTAACGGACAAGGGTTTGGCTTTTTACTTGATGGCAACCAAAAGGTGGTTCACTTATCTAAGCGCACCGGCCATAAACTGTCTGTGACAGACGAAGGTCCAAACGGCAAAGAAGGTCTTGATGCCCTCGAAAAACAATTTAGTGACACATCAGGCTTCAGCGAATTAAACCGCACCATGAAAAGCAACAAAGACGGCAGTGGTTTTGTCACCCTAAAAGGCGAGCAATATTACGTTGTATACAACCGCCTTGAATTAGAAAGCCCATACCTTGATTGGTATGTGGGTATTTTAATACCAACCAGCATGATCGAAGAGCCAGTACATGATGCAGTCATGACAACAACGACCTCTGTGATCATCATTTTAGCGATTATTATTGCGATGATCTTCTGGGCTACGCAAATGATCACTAAACCACTGACAAAACTTACTTATATCATGCGTGATATTGCTTCAGGTGATGGTGATTTAACCCAAAAAATCGAAATAAAGAGTCAAGATGAAGTTGGTCAGCTCGCTCACCACATGAATACCTTTATCGATAAATTACGCGCCATGATGCTTAATACAGCAGCCCAAGCTGAGCAGTTAAGCCAAGCGGCTTCACAGCTTAAAATCGTCTCCAAAAAAACCAACGACGAAATTCAGCAAGAAAAACAACAAGTTGACAGTGTTAGCGCCGCAGTAACAGAAATGGCCTCTACGGTACTCGAAATTTCGCGAAATGCGCAACACACCAACAATGCAGCCGAAGAAGTGCAAAGCATTACAGCCGATGGCACCAAGCGTTCAACGCAGGCGCAATCGGTGATGACCGCACTTGCCAGCCACATCGGTGAGGCATCTAAAGTTGTTGCTGGGCTTGAGCAAGAAAGCGGCAATATTGGCGCTGTTGTCGATGTAATCAACTCAATTGCAGAACAAACCAATTTACTGGCACTCAATGCAGCCATTGAAGCGGCGCGTGCAGGTGAGCAAGGGCGAGGCTTTGCGGTGGTTGCTGATGAGGTACGCTCACTGGCAAGTCGTACACAAGAGTCGACCGATGATATTCGTAATATGATCACGCGTTTACAGCAAATAGCTCAAAAAGCATCCACCATGATGCAGCAGGGTCAAGAGCGTGCAGAAGGCTCTGTAGAGCAAACTCAAATTGTACTGCAAGCTCTGCAAGATATTGCAGGCTCAGTGACGAATGTACAAGACCAGAGTCATCAAATTGCGACCTCAACTGAGCAACAAACGGTGGTTGCTGAGGACATTAACAATAGCCTCGCGGCAATTAACCATTTAGTTAATAGTACAGCAGATCATGCACATGAGTTAGCAGACGAAGCACGCGATCTCAATGAGCTAGCTATTTCACTTAATAAAACAGTTAATCAATTTAAGTTGTGATTAGTCATTGAATTGTTCTAGGTGTGTGTTCTTGCTACTTATTATAAGTAACAAATCAGGCACCATGCAGTCGTTAATAAGAAATTTTTAACGCTGCAAACGACAGGTCTAAATCATTCACACTGATTTGAATTGGTATTGAGATAGATTGCAGATGTAATTAAAAACCCGATGTCACCTGAAGATGACATCGGGTTTTTATCGTCAGCCTTCCTTGTTACCTGTGGCGTAACCGCTTTAGTAAGTTCCATAAATAGTTGCCACTGTTGCTCATTCCATGTAGCAACTCCCTTGTTGTTCAGTCCGTGTAATAATTGCGCTTGTACTTGTTCCATTTTGTCACCTCCTTACGCTAGCTTCATCCATATTTGGCTCCTAGCCTAAACCAAAATCCTTGGTGTTTATCCTTTCACTTTATCCATAAAGCGTTGCCATTGTGCGGTTGTCCATAACGCCTTGTTACTTCCTTGCTGTCCTTTGTGCTGTGTTACATTTTCCATACTGTAAATCTCCTTGCAGTGTTGTCATCCATTATTACGTGTGCATTTCCTTGCCGTACACTCATTCCTTTGAACCGTGATTATTATCGCTTACCGATAATATACACAGCATGAATCAAACCTGGAATGTACCCTAATAAGGTTAAAATAATATTAATCCAGAATTGTGCCCCTAAACCTACCTGTAAAAATACGCCAAGAGGCGGAATTAAAACCGAGAAAATAATGCGTATTAAATCCATAACTCACTCCTTGAAAAAGATAAGCCCAGCCAAAGCTGGGCTATAGGGCGTGCTATTATTCAGCAACAATCTTAAGTTCATCGATGACTTTACGCACATCTTCAGCATTTTCAGCAATGCTCACTGCTAATTGCTTTTCTGCATCTGACTTAACCGTACCTTTTAATGTAACAACGCCTTTATCTGTATCGACATCAATATCAGTGCCGCCTACTTCAGAGTTAAATAAATAACGTGTGGTGATCACTGTACTGATCTTCGCATCAGTTAAGTCACTTTCTACTGAGTCACCTTTATCTGCACTCGCTGCCTTAGACTTCATGTTTTTCACAACCGTTAATTTGTTATCAACAGCAGTTACACCGTCTAGGCTAAGTACAAGCTCTTCAGCTAACTCTTTGTCTAGTTCACTATCAACTTTACCGGTTAATACAACTTTGCCGTTTTTTACGTCTGTGTTGATATCAAAATTATTTAGGTTAGTGTTCATAAGAAGCACAGTTTCTGCCTTACCATCAATCCAAGCATCTTTACTTTCATTCTCCCAGTTGCTTGCCTGAGCACTCATACTTGTTGCACCAATTACTAACGCAGCAATCATAGTCTTGTTGAATGTATTCATAATCTTTCTCCTTTTGATTAAAGACGAGATAACTAATGCGAATACGATGCCAACTTTTATTTTAATATTATTCAATAAGTTAAATCTATATTCAGCCATGGTTTATATTCGTTTCGGTAATTATTTACAGACAATTCGGTAAGAAGTTCACTCTGTTACAAAAATGACTAATTAATTGTCAATCTTATTAATCTATGGTTAATTTAACGAATGAAAGCCCACACCAAAAAACATAAACCAATGAATATTAATAAAATAATTTTTGGCCTACACTTTGCTTTGTGATTAACATAACTTTAAAACTCAACAGGGAATTATCATGGCCGTCAAACTCGAAGATCGCCCCATCGAGCAAGTAAGAGAAGAAGTAATCGATCAACTTATCTATAACTACAGTCATGCAGTTATTTCAGCAGAAGCATTTGAACGAAGACTAGACCAAGCAATGGAAGCCACCAGCAATGAGGTGTTAATTGAGCTGGTTGCTGACTTAGAGTTAACAGCAGATATTGACTACAAGTCACATAAACACGTGCAGTTTAAGCCTCACTATGCACATGGTAGCGATGCAGAAAGCCTGCAACTACGCAGTATTTTAGGTTCCAACGAGCGCAGCGGCCAATGGCTAGTCCCGAAAGAAATTCACCTAACGAACTGTTTAGGCTCAATTGAATTAGACTTTAGTGAAGCCGTTTTTCAGCACCAGCATGTCACCATCTACGTAAACTGTATTTTAGGCAGCGACGAAATCTACGTGCCAGAACATGTAAATGTAGTGTCAAAGCTGTTTAGTGTGGTAGGTAGCGTTGAAAATAAATCGGTTGCACTCAATAAAGGGCAAGGCCCCACAATTACGATTGAAGGTAATGTTTGGCTAGGCTCAGTAGAGATTAAAGTCAAACGCACCATGAAAGAAAAGTTCATCAGCTTTGCCAACAGCCTAAAAGCCAGCTGGAAAGAAATGAATAGAGTGCAATAACGAAATGCGAGTTGCGAAACCCCTTCGCGCACAATAAATTTCACGCCTACATTAAACCGTAGGCGTTATGTTTACATGGCACGTTTGCACAGCAACGTCTTTTATAAAATTCACGGCTAAAGCCCCTCCTACAAGTGATATACACTACATGTGGGAGGCGTTTTAACTATACAAGCTCGCATCTCGCAGCTCGTTGCTTATAACTCTTTCACGGCTAAAGCCCTTCCTACAAGTGATGCACACTTCACTCGTGGGAGGCGTTTTAACGCCGAAAAAGCAAACCTGTTCAGCGACATTAAACAACCTTCACGGTTTAGCTCGTATCTCGCCTTTCGTAACTCGTTGCTTACACCCTTTCACGGCTAAAGCCCCTCCTACAAGTGACACACATCACACACGAGGGAGGCGTTTTAATGTCGAAAAAGCAAACCTTTTAAGCGGTATTAACAACCATCTCGATTTAGCTGTACAAGCTCGCATCTCGCTTTTCGTACTTCGTTGCTTACAACCCTTTCACGGCTAAAGCCCTTCCTACAAGTGATATACATTACACACGTGGGAGGCGTTTTAACGCCGAAAAAGCGAACCTTTTCAGCGGTATTAACAACCATCTCGATTTAGCTGTACTAGCTCGCATCTCGCTTTTCGTCACTCGTTGCTTACACCCTTTCACGGCTAAAGCCTCCTACAAAAGATACACACTACACTCGTGGGAGGCGTTTTAACGCCGAAAAAGCAAACCCATTCAGCGATATTAAATAACCAGCTCGGTATAGCTGTACTAGCTCGCATCTCGCTTTTCGTCACTCGTTGCCTACACCCTTTCACGGCTAAAGCCTCCTACAAAAGATACACACTACACTCGTGGGAGGCGTTTTAACGCCGAAAAAGCAGACCTGTTCAGCGACATTAAACAACCTTCACGGTTTAGCTCGTATCTCGCCTTTCGTAACTCGTTGCTTACACCCTTTCACGGCTAAAGCCCCTCCTACAAAAGATACACACTACACTCGTGGGAGGCGTTTTAACGCCGAAAAAGCGAACCTTTTCAGCGACATTAAACACCCTTCACGGTTTAGCTCGCATCTCGTAATTCGTCACTCGTTACTCGTTACTCGTTACTTATTTCGCTCGTACTTCGCTCTCGTTTTTTCATCACTAAAGATCGTTATTTCTTTCACTTGGGATGTCACTGAAATATTCGACAAACTCGACTTCAAAGCCTGCGGGGTCAATAAAATACACGTTTTTTCGGTAAGGGTTTTCAGGGCCTAATTTATCCACTTCGTAGCCTGCATCTACAAGGCGTTCAATCACGGCATTAATATCGTGTGTCACATAAGCAAAGTGAGCAAGGCCCACTTGATGGCCCGATAAATCGCGATTTTCATCTTCACCATTATCGCTGAATGCGATGTACTGGTAATCATCACCAAAGTGCAGCCATTTACGCGGCTTTCCAGACCAGGTGCTGTCGCCTTGGCTTCTTACTCGCCAATGAGGGAACGCGGCTTTATAAAAATGCAGCATGGCGTCAACATTACTTACGACTAGGTTTATGTGTTCTAAATGCATAGCGAATTTCCTTTTAAATTATGAAACTGCCAGTACGATAAAACCTAAAGTTTAGTTGAGGTAAAGCATTTTTTAATAAAAAAGCCCCACTTTATTAAGTGAGGCTTTATGATGCTTCGTTGCGTGTTAGCTTCCTGCTATCTGCATTTGTTCAATTAGCACTGAGCCCGTTTGAATCCCGCCACGACGCTCAATATCGCCACCCAGCCCGACAACCGCTTTAAACATATCTTTAAGGTTGCCTGCGATTGTTATCTCGCTGACAGGGTATTGAATCTCGCCGTTTTCTACCCAAAAGCCCGCTGCGCCACGCGAGTAATCACCTGTTACCGTGTTGACCCCCTGCCCCATGAGTTCTGTGACTAATAAGCCGGTGCCCATGGTGTTTAACAGCGCTTTTAAATCAGCGTGCGTTTGCTCAACTAACCAGTTGTGGATCCCGCCCGCATGACCGGTTGGTGCCATTGATAATTTACGAGCCGCATAGCTTGCTAATAGGTAAGTTTGCAGCTCACCGCCTTGAATAATTTCACGGTCGACTGTTTTTAAGCCTTCCGCATCAAACGGTGATGAAGCAAGGCCTTTTAATAAATGCGGACGCTCAGAAATATTCACACAATCGCTGAACACTTTGGTGCCTAAACTATCGAGTAAAAAGCTCGATTTACGATAAAGTGCACCACCGCCAATCGCCGACACTAAATGGCCAAACAACGAGTTGGCAATATCTGCTCTAAAAATAACAGGCACTTTCATGGTACCGAGTTTTTGACTATTAAGTTTAGCGAGTGTTTCTGTAGCCGCTTCAAGACCCACTTTTGCAGCATCGTTTAAATCATCTTTATGGCGAGCAACAGTGTATGCAGAATCACGCTGCATTTGCTCACCTTCTTTGCCAATCACCATGGTGCTTATACTGTGGCGAGTACGCGGGTAACCAGCAATCATGCCATGGCTGTTACCATATACGCGAAGCCCTTGGTGAGACGAAAAGCTCGCACCATCAGAATTTACAATGCGCTCATCAGCATTCAATGCGGCCTGCTCTGCTTGATGACACAACTCAATACCTTGCTCTGGGCTGACATCCCACGGGTGATATAAATCTAAATCTTGTGGTGCAAATTCAAGTAGTTCTTTATCGGCAATACCGTTGAATGGATCGTCAGATGTAAACTTAGCAATATCAATTGCTTTTTCGACCACAGTACGTAACGTTTTTGGGTTTAAGTCGGCGGTTGATGCAGAGCCTTTATTATTACCCACATACACACTGATACCTAAGCCACCATCTTGGTTAAACTCTATTGTTTCAACTTCTCCCATTCGCGTGCTAACAGACAAACCTGACGTGCTCGACATTGCAGCTTCTGCAGCGGTTGCTCCGAGCTTTTTAGCATGCTCAAGAACTTCGCTTACGGCATCTTTCACTTGTGAAATATGTTGATAAATAGGATCTTTCATCTTCGGTGTCCTAGGCTATGATATTTTTTATAGTGTAGCGAATGCTAACACACTGCGAGACGTGCATCAGCTAATATTAATCATTAACTAAATGGCGTATAATAGTGAATAGTTAAGTTTACCGGATGAGCATCCTTATGGCGAAGAAGAAAAAGCCTGCAATTGAAGAAGAAATTATTTACGTATCAAAAAGCGAATTAAAGCGTGAGGCAATGCAATATCACGATCTTGGCGCTGAAATCGCAGGGATGGCTAAAAAGCAACGCGACCGCTTACCATTAAACGACGAGCTTAAAGAAGCCCTCGTCGTTGCAGATAAAGTTAGCGATAAAAGCGATGCTTACCGTCGTAACTTAAACTATATTGCAAAAGTACTACGTACCACTGAAAACGTTGATGAAATTCAAGCCATGATTGACATCATGCTGAACAAGAATAACCAAGCTGACGTATTAATGAATAAAATAGAAAAGCTTCGTGATGACTTGATCAAGCAAGGTGATGACTTAATCAACCCGACTATTGAGCAGTATCCATCGCTTGAGCGTCAAAAAATGCGTCAACTAGTGCGTAATGCAACCAAGGAAGTTAAAGCCGAAAAACCGGCAAAGAGTTACAAAGAGTTATTCCAGTATCTAAAAGATGCGATTATGGTTTAAGTCTCTTTTAATATAAAAAGCCGCTTAATGTAAATTATGCGGCTTTTTTTATAGCCATTTCGGGGCGTTAAAACGCCTCCTACAATTCCTGTAGGAACGGCTTTAGCCGTGAACATGATACAATAGCCATAAACACTTCGGCGTTAAAACGCCTCCTACAATTCCTGTAGGAACGGCTTTAGCCGTGAACAAAACACAATAACCATTTCGGCGTTAAAACGCCTCCTACAACGCCTGTAGGAACGGCTTTAGCCGTGAACAAAACACAATAACCATAAACATTTCGGCGTTAAAACGCCTCCTACAACGCCTGTAGGAACGGCTTTAGCCGTGAACATGACACAATAACCATAAACACTTCGGCGTTAAAACGCCTCCTACAATTCCTGTAGGAACGGCTTTAGCCGTGAACAAAACACAATAACCATTTCGGCGTTAAAACGTCTCCTACAATTCCTGTAGGAACGGCTTTAGCCGTGAATGGTAAAATTTAACTATAAATAGATACAATCCCAATAAGGATAATCACGCACATTTTTAACAATTCCAGCCCTCAACGGGTTTGCAATAATGTACCGCGATACGTCTCGTAAATGCTCTTCACTCCGGATCAAAGAATCATAATATCCTGGCTGCCAAATTTTTCTTTTTGAACTTGCTGACTTGTTTATCAAATATGAACTTTTCCCTTTAATTTCTCTCATTAATGTCGCTAAAGGTACTTTATCTTGTAACTGAAATAACCAATGTAGATGATCAGGCATTACAACGAAGCAAATTGTTCTAGCTTTAATATCTTCTATAGCCTTTAAGGTATTAATTAAGACTCGAGCATTATTAAAGTCAGAAAAATAACAGTTTCTATCGAGAGTTGAAGTTGTAACACTGTAGTAATGAAAGGGAATTGATACCCTATGCTTTCTTAGATTTTGATAATGTGCGGTCATCCATAACCCTCCATTCACTGTATTAAACCTAGTCAAAGATAAAACACAATCAAGATAAATATACATAGAAACGGCTTTAACCGTGAACATTAAATAAAAAAAACCTAAACAATTCGGCGTTAAAACGCCTCCTACAATGATATACATACAAAAAAGGCTCTGAGCAAACACTCAGAGCCTTCTTTTCAAACCATGGTTTATTACCAGATCTTCACACGATCTTCTGGTTTGATATACATTTTGTCGCCTTCTTTCACGTCAAATGCCTCATAGAACTCAGGCATGTTTGAAAGAATACCGATTACACGGTAGTGGCTTGGTGAATGAGGGTCTGTCATTAGGCGGTTACGTAACTCTTCATCACGATATTTACGACGCCAGATTTGAGACCAGCCCATAAAGAAACGTTGATCGCCGGTATAGCCGTCAATCACTGGCGCTTTTTCATCACCAAGTGATAATTGATAGGCCGTATAAGCAACTGTTAAGCCACCTAAGTCACCAATATTTTCACCAAGTGTCAGTTCACCATTTACGCTTGCATCTTCAAATGGCTTGTACTCATTGTACTGAGCAACAAGTTGACCTGTGCGCTCTTCAAACTGTTTAAGATCTGATTCGCTCCACCAGTTACGTAAGTTACCGTCACCATCATATTTTGCGCCTTGGTCGTCGAAACCATGGCCTAGTTCGTGGCCGATTACCGCACCGATAGCACCGTAGTTTACTGCGTCATCGGCTTCTAGGTTAAAGAATGGCGGTTGTAAAATAGCTGCAGGGAATACAATTTCGTTATTTACTGGATTGTAGTAAGCGTTAACCGTTTGTGGTGTCATGTGCCACTCAGAGCGGTCTACCGGCTTGCCTATTTTTGCAGTCATGTCTGCAAATTCCCACTCGCTGTAGCGAATGTAGTTACCAACGAGGTCATCACCTTTAATTTCAAGCGATGAATAGTCTTTCCACTTATCTGGATAACCAATTTTAGGCGTGAACTTATCAAGCTTCTCTTTCGCAGCAAGTTTCGTTTCAGGGCTCATCCATTCAAGACCTTCAATCGCAACTGCGTAGCCCTTAATTACGTTATCAACCAGCTCTTCCATACGCGCTTTTGCTTCAGGCGGGAAGTTATCTTTAACGTATACTTTACCTAGAATTTCGCCTAACACACCGTTAGACGCATCAACGGCTTTTTTCCACAGAGGTGATTGCTCTGTCACACCACGAAGTGTTGTGCTGTAAAAATCAAAGTTAAGGTCTACTAGCTCTTTATTTAAAAGACCTGCGTAATTGCTCACAAAATGGAATTTAAGGTAGTTCTGCCATGTTGCTAAATCAGTATCGCTATAGATACCTGCAAATTTTTCTAGGTAGCTAGGCTGGCGAACGATTACGTCGTCGGTTTTAACGCCCGATGCATCAAAATACGCAGCTAAATCGAACTCACCCGTCAATTTATTCGCATCAGCAATGCTCATCTTGTTATAAGATTTGGTTGCATCACGGCTTTCAACGCGGCTCCACTGTGCATCAGCGATACTTGTTTCAAGTGCGATGATATTTTTTGCAGCAGCTTCTGCATCAGCAACACCCGCTTTGCTTAAGATAGCAGTAATGTATGCTTCATAGGCTGCGCGAATCTTGGTGAATTTTTCATCATCTTTTAAGTAGTAATCACGGTCAGGTAAACCTAGGCCTGATTGGTAAACATACATCGCGTTTTCGCTTGAGTTTTTCGCGTCGTTATTTACGTACCAACCAAATGGTAAGCTTCCGCCTTTAATACGTAACTCAGCCATTAATGTAACGAGGTCTGATTTATTCTTAACTGCGTCAACACTTTCAAGAATTGGCGTTAATGGTTTGATACCCGCAGCTTCGCGGCCCGCTTCGTCCATATAGCTGTTATAGAAAGCAGCTAATTTAGCTTCGTCAGAGCCTGGCTTAACATTTTTATTTGCAGCGGCTTTTTCGAGTACTTCTTTCATCGCTTTTTGCGAATCATCATAAAGCTGAGTAAATGAACCGTAGTTTGATTTATCACCTGGAATTTCTGTTTTTTCTAGCCATTCACCGTTAACGTGATAGTAAAAGTCGTCTTGTGCACGAACAGACTTGTCCATGTTCGCCAGTTCAATACCTGAATCTAAAGGTGCTTTTGCTTCAGTGACGGTTGCCGTTGCAGGTGTTTTAATTTCTTGTTCTTTTTCACCACAACCAACAAGACCAAGTGCAAGCGCAATACTTGCAGCGGTAAGTGTTACTTTTTTCATGGGAGTCCTGTACTTAATTGTTTTTGAAGTATCTATTGAAAAACCATAATAGCAGGTAGTTTTTCGCTTCCCCCATAATAAACCTCATATGCAAAACAATAAAATCGAATATGTAACAATTTTTATCAAAAAGGGATGAGCTGCATATTTGAACGATGAAACAAAAAATTAGAGGTTAAAAGATAGAAAATAGAAAATAGAAAATAGAAAATAGAAAATAGAAAATAGAAAATAGAAAATAGAAAATAGAAAATAGAAAATAGAAAATAGAAAATAGAGGTTAGAGGTTAGAGGTTAGAGGTTTGCCACCTTCGCGCGAAATAAATTTCACGCCTACATTAAACCGTAGGCGTTATGCTTGCATGGCGCGTTTGCGCAGCAACATCTTTTATAAGATTCACGGCTAAAGCCCTTCCTACAAGTGACACACATCTCACACGTGGGAGGCGTTTTAACGCCGAAAAAGCAAACCTGTTCAGTGACATTAAACAACCGGCTCAATTTAGCTCGCATCCAACATCTCGCTTCTCGCAGCTCGAACTTCGTTGCTTATAACCTCTTCGCGCGAAATAAATTTCACGCCTACATTAAACCGTAGGCGTTATGCTTGCATGGCGTGTTTGCGCAGCAACGTCTCTTTAAAAATTCACGGCTAAAGCCCTTCCTACAAGTGACACACATCTCACACGTGGGAGGCGTTTTAACGCCGAGAAAGCAAACCTTTTCAGCGGTATTAAACATCCTTCTCGGTTTAGCTCGCATCTCGCTTTAGTACTTCGTTGCTTACAACCTCTTCGCGCGAAATAAATTTCACGCCTACATTAGCTCGCATCTCGTACTTCGTAACTCGTTGCTTACAACCCTTTCACGGCTAAAGCCCTTCCTACAAGTGACACACACTACACACGTGGGAGGCGTTTTAACTATACAAGCTCGCATCTCGCTTCTCGTAACTCGTTACTTATAACCCTTTCACGGCTAAAGCCCTTCCTACAAGTGACACACATCTCTCACGTAGGAGGCGTTTTAACGCCGAAAAAGTAAACCTTTACAGCGGTATTAAACAACCTTCACGGTTTAGCTCGCATCTCGCTTTAGTACTTCGTTGCTTACAACCTCTTCGCGCGAAATAAATTTCACGCCTACATTAAACCGTAGGCGTTATGCTTGCATGGCGCGTTTGCGCAGCAACACCTTTTATAAGATTCACGGCTAAAGCCCTTCCTACAAGTGATACACATCTCTCACGTGGGAGGCGTTTTAACGCCGAAAAGCAAACCTGTTCAGCGGTATTAAACAACCAGCTCGGTATAGCTCGTACCTCGAAATTCGCAGCTCGTTGCTTATTTATCTCGTTACTTATTTAAAACGTTGCTTTATCTTTTCAACTATTTCGACGTTGGCGGCTGGGAACACGTAGTAATCAAGCTCATTAATGGGTACCCACTTACCTTGCTGACCTTCTGCGCCATGGGCTTCGCCTGTAAAGTTATCAACTATATGAACATCTAAACGCACACATTTATCGCCGTAATCGTGTTCGATAACCATTAATTCATCACTGCCATTAACCGTCAGGTTTACTTCTTCTAACAGCTCACGTTGTAACGCTGCAAACACGCTTTCGCCCTGCTCGACCTTGCCACCAGGGAACTCCCATAAGCCACCTTGGTGTTTATCGTCTGGGCGCTTACAAATAAATAATTGTTGGTCTTTATAAATTACACCGACTGCGACATGCACTATTTTCTTAGTCATTTTATATTTCCTCAATCATAAAAAAAGCGACGCAAGCGTCGCTTTTTATCCCAGTGTTTTGGTTACTTTAATTTACCACAACACTGTTTAAACTTTTGACCTGAACCACATGGGCACGGCTCATTACGGCCTACTTTAGGCTCTGCACGGTGGCTAACTACAGCACCTTGTGGCGTTTCGCCGCCAATGTGCTCAGCTTCTTCGTGTTGGTATTCACGTGGTGCATTTTCGCTACGACGATGTTGCTCTTCTACCTTTTCAACATCTTCTTCTGCACGTACTTGAACCTTACTTAAAATACTCACTACGTCGATTTTTAAGTTTTCAAGCATTTCAGAGAATAGCTCGAATGATTCACGCTTGTACTCTTGCTTCGGATTCTTCTGTGCATAACCACGTAAGTGGATACCTTGACGAAGATGATCCATTGCAGCCAAGTGATCTTTCCAGTGTTGGTCTAGGCTTTGTAGCATAATCGCTTTTTCGAATTGACGTAGTACTGAATCGCCCACCATCTCTTCTTTTTGCTTGTATGCTTGCTCAACGGCTTCTTCGATACGCTCACGCAGTTTTTCTTCGTAAAGTTTACTGTCTTCAGCTAGCCATTGTGAAATTGGCAGTTCAATTAAGAAATCTTGCTTTAAGCGTTCTTCAAGGCCTGGAATATCCCACATTTCCGCTAAGCTTTGCGGTGCAATGTATTGGTCAATCATGCCATTAAGAACATCGCTGCGGATTGCAGTGATAGTTTCTGAAATATCGCCTTCTTCAAGTAGTTCGTTACGCTGCGAGTAAACTACGCGACGTTGGTCGTTTGCAACATCATCGTACTCAAGAAGTTGTTTACGTACGTCGAAGTTACGCGCTTCAACTTTACGTTGTGCGTTTTCGATTGCACGGTTAACCCAAGGGTGCTCAATTGCTTCGCCACGTTGCATGCCCAGTTTACGCATCATGTTAGTCATGCGCTCACCTGCGAAGATACGCATTAACGCATCATCCATTGATAAGTAGAAACGGCTCGAACCTGCGTCACCTTGACGACCAGAACGACCACGTAACTGGTTATCGATACGGCGCGACTCGTGACGCTCAGTACCAATGATGTGTAAACCACCAGCTTCGATTACTGCATCATGGCGCTTTTGCCACTCTTCTTTAATCGTTTTGATTTGCTCATCAGTTGGGTTTTCTAGCTTTTCAATTTCGCTGTGCCAGTTACCACCTAACACGATATCGGTACCACGACCGGCCATGTTAGTGGCAATCGTTACTGTGCCAGGTAAGCCCGCGTCAGCAACAATGTCGGCTTCTTGCGCGTGGAATTTAGCATTAAGTACATTGTGCTTAATTTTTTCTTTACGTAAGAATTGCGATAAGTACTCAGAACTTTCGATAGAAATAGTACCCACAAGTACTGGCTGACCACGTTCTTGACAGTCTTTAATATCGGCAAGGATGGCTTCGTACTTTTCTTCTTGTGTTAAATACACAAGATCGGCACGGTCATCACGGATCATCGGTTTATTAGTTGGCATTACAACCGTGTCTAAACCATAAATAGACTGGAACTCAAACGCTTCTGTGTCTGCTGTACCCGTCATACCCGCTAACGTGTCGTATAAACGGAAGTAGTTTTGGAATGTGATTGATGCCAATGTTTGGTTTTCGTTTTGAATGCGTACACCTTCTTTTGCTTCAACAGCTTGGTGTAAGCCTTCTGACCAACGACGGCCTTCCATTGTACGGCCTGTGTGCTCATCAACGATAATTACTTCGTTTTCTTTAACAACGTAATCAACATCTTTTTGATAAAGCTTATGCGCACGCAGTGCTGCGTAAACATGGCTTAATAATGTGATACTTGAAGCTGAATAAAGTGAATCACCTTCTTCGATTAAGCCACGCTCAATCAGTAGTTCTTCAACCTTAATTTGGCCACGCTCAGTTAAATGAACCTGCTTAGACTTTTCATCGATAGTAAAGTCGCCGTCGCCTTCAACGCCTTCTTCGTCTTCTTTTTCTTGCAGCTCAAGTTCTGGCACAATCTTGTTGATTTCGATGTAAAGCTCAGAGCTGTCTTCAGCCGGGCCTGAGATAATAAGCGGCGTACGCGCTTCATCGATTAGGATTGAATCCACCTCATCCACTACAGCATAGTAAAGTGGGCGTTGAACACGCTCGTCAATGCTAAATGCCATGTTATCGCGAAGATAATCAAAGCCAAATTCGTTATTTGTACCGTAAGTAATGTCGGCGCTGTAAGCCACTTTCTTTTGCTGTGGCATCATGCCTGGCACATTACAGCCTACGGTTAGGCCAAGGAATTCAAATAATGGGCGGTTGGTTTCTGCGTCACGCTTTGCAAGGTAGTCGTTCACGGTAATAACATGAACACCTTTACCCGTTAAACCACGTAGGTATGCAGGCAATGTTGCTGTTAGTGTTTTACCTTCACCGGTACGCATTTCTGCGATACGGCCTTGGTGTAATACCATACCACCTAGTAGCTGTACGTCGAAATGACGCATGCCATTTACACGCTTAGATGCTTCACGTACCACAGCAAATGCTTCTGGTAGAATATCATCTAGGCTTTGTCCGTTATCGTAACGCTCTCTAAATTCTGCTGTTTTTGCTTTTAGATCTTCATCAGAAAGCGCTTCTAATTGCGTTTCAAGCGCATTGATCAGTGCGACCGTCTTTCTTAGGTTTTTAATAGTGCGGTCATTGCGACTACCAAAAATCTTGGTAAATAAATTAGATATCATGATAAAACCGTTACAATATATTCTTTGTTAGCTACTCGTTAGCTAACCCACTTTCTACAATTGATAATTAATATGCGCTTATGCTTATGATGTAGAGCATATTAATTAACAATTTATCTGTACGCTGTTCAAAACACCGCTTATTTCGTGCGCTATCATACCAGAGTCTGCGCAACATCAAACCATCTCAGCGTGAAGATATGGAATTTCAGCAAGAAAATTTAAAAATCAGCCGTAAACTTTAGTTTAACCCCGCAAAAAAACACGAAAATTAAACCACCCGATAGATATGGCGACATTCGAAATAAAATCAAGATGTGGGGTGAAAAAAGGCGATTTGGTTAGTGGTTAGTGGTTAGTGGTTAGTGGTTAGTGGTTAGTGGTTAGTGGTTAGTGGTTAGTGGTTAGTGGTTAGAACAAAATAAATCCTCTTTAACCTCAAGCAAGCTGCGTGATCTAACTTCTAATATCTAACTTCTAATATCTAACTTCTAATATCTAACTTCTAATATCTAACTTCTAACTTCTAACTTCTAACTTCTAACTTCTATTATAAACCTTCGCGCGAAATAAATTTCACGCCTACAAGTTACTTCTTTCGCCCGTGCAATGCCAAGCGCTCAAGTTTTTCTTTCAGTGATGGCGGTGCATCAGCGGCGATAGCCGTTAAGTAATCAGCTGTTTGCTCGCTCATTTGGCGCTTAGAAACGGGTTTATTGTCGTGTTTTGGTGAGGCTGATAAACGTTGGGTTGCTTGCGGATTCGCTGTTATTTTAATTTGCCCGAGCTCTGCCATACCCGCAGCACGAAAGTGCGAAAGCATATCCATTTTTAAATAATTTAAACGCAGCGCAATAGGCGCAGAAACAGCTTCGATCATTAACGTACCATCACGATAGTTACTTACGCGGCATTTTTTAGACAGTATTTCCCCTAAAAACTCATCAAGAATAGCTTGTTGGCTCGAAAGACCTTGCGTTTTTCCAGCATACGACGCAAGACGGCCACTCAAGCCAGCCATAATATCGCCAAGCGCTTTTGGCGCGTATCTATCTTTTGCCATAATTATCTACCTAAACGGTTTTATTACCTACCAAAGAGAATATACCACCGACCGCCAAGGTAAAGCGAGAATAACAAGATGCGAGAACCGAGATACGAGCTGCGAGCTGTAAAGCACCTTCGCGCGAAATAAATTTCACGCCTACATTAAACCGTAGGCGTTATGCTTGCATGGCGCGTTTGCGCAGCAACATCTTTTATAAGATTCACGGCTAAAGCCCTTCCTACAAGTGATACACATCACACACGTGGGAGGTGTTTTAACGCCGAAAAAGCAAACCTTTTCAGCGACATTAAACAACCATCTCGGTTTAGCTCGCATCTCGCTTCTCGTAACTCGTTGCTTATAACCCCTTCGCGCGAAATAAATTTCACGCCTACATTAAACCGTAGGCGTTATGCTTGCATGGCGCGTTTGCGCAGCAACGTCTCTTTTAAAATTCACGGCTAAAGCCCTTCCTACAAGTGACACTCATCTCACACGTGGGAGGCGTTTTAACGCCGAAAAAGCAAACCTTTTCAGCGGTATTAATTAACCTTCTCGATTTAGCTGTACTAGCTCGCATCTCGCTTCTCGTACTTCGTTGCTTACACCCCTTTCACGGCTAAAGCCCTTCCTACAAGTGATACACACTACACACGTAGGAGGCGTTTTAACGCCGAAAAAGCAAACCTGTTCAGTGACATTAAACAACCAGCTCAATTTAGCTCGCATCTCGCTTCTCGTAACTCGTTACTTATAATTTCACGGTTCAAGCCCCTCCTACGCCGTAAATATTTCTGGTAAACTTTTCCTTTGTTTTTTCACTCTGAATGCGCAATGACACAACACTCTCTAACTTTAATCGTATTGGCGGGCGGGCTTGGTAGCCGTTTTGGTGGAAATAAGCAAATTGCTGAGATCCCAGGCCTTGGTTGTACCATTATGGAACTCAGCATTGCCGATGCAGTAAACGCGGGGGTAAGCCAAGTTGTCATCGTGATTAATAAAAAAATACGTGCAGAGTTCGAGGCCACCATTTTACCTCGCTTACCTAAATCACTCGACATTGTGCTCGTAGAACAAGAAATCACATCGATACCCACTAAATTTAGCTCTCTAGCCACAACGCGCACTAAACCTTGGGGTACAGGCCACGCACTTTTATGTGCAAAACCGTTTGTTCATAACCCTGCTATAGTTATCACCGCCGATGATTATTACGGTGCTTCATCATTCGAGATTATCGCAGAACATTTTAAATACAATTCGCAGTGGGCAATGGTTGGCTACCCAATTAAAGACACGCTTTCAAAGCAAGGTGGCGTTAACCGGGGGGTATGTAAAGTAGATCAGCAAGGTTATCTTATCGATGTGGTCGAGTATTTAGATATAAAACGTGAGAACAACACGCTTTATGGCAATAACCCACACGGTGAACAGTGCGAAATAGCAAATGATGCACTAGGCTCAATGAGCTTTTGGGGAATTACACCGCGTATTTTTGAGTATTTAGAGAGTGGTTTTTCTGAGTTTCTAGAAGATAATGACAACGGTGTCACAAAAGAGTATTATTTGCCTGACCAAATCCAAAAAGCAATCAAAAACACATTTCAATCAGTGGCTGTCTACCAGGCTCAATCTGCTTGGTATGGTGTTACTTACAGATCAGAGCTAGAAAAGGTTTCAAAAAAGCTTTATGAATTACATCACGGACGAACTAACGACAAGCACACCTGTTCAAATGCAAATTAAAAGTGAATTTCCTATGAAGTCTAACCCAGTTGCAGCGCATTTATCTGAATGTTTTGGCCTAAACAAAGTGGATGTAAGTCTAAAACCAATTGGCAACGGCCACATCAACACCACAATGCTTTTAAAAACGGACGAACATGCGCTAGTTGTGCAAAAGCTCAATACCGATGTGTTTCCACACCCAGAGCAACTGGTCGAAAATGCACGTTTGATTGAACAGCATTTAACAGAAAAACACCAAAAAGGTGAGTATGATTTAGACATTATTCGCCATGTACCCACAATAAAAAATGACTTTTTGGTTGAGTACGATCACGGTGTGTGGCGTGCACTCGAATTTATTGGCGGCAGTTACAGCGAAGATGTTGTTGCAACGATTTCGCAGGCACAAACTGCAGCCAATGCATTTGGACAATTCGCTCTAGCATTGCAAGACTTTGAAGCTGACCAGCTGCATCATGTCATTCCTAATTTTCATAATTTAGCGATGCGTTTTGATGCTTTCAAAAAGGTCGTCGAACATGACCCAGCAAGCAGAGTTGCGCTTTGCCAAAGCGATATTGATTTTTGCTTAAACCAATATACGCTAGTCGATGAGCTAAAAGAGCTTGAAGGTAAAATTCCACTTAGACCTTGCCATAACGACACGAAAATAAACAACATGCTTTTTTGTAAGCAGTCAGATGATGCCAAAGCCGTTATCGACCTAGATACCTGCATGCCAGGCTACTGGTTGTTTGATTTTGGTGACATGGTGCGTACATTCTGCTCACCAGAGCAAGAAGACTCTACGAATTTAAACAACGTGCGCGTTCGCGAAGAGATCTTCGCCGCTATCGTAAAAGGTTATGTAGAACCGTTAAAAGAGGTTATTACCGACGCCGAAAAAGAAAGCTTTTGGCTTGGTACAAAAGTCATGACCTTTATGATTGGCCTGCGCTTTTTAACCGACTTTATCGATGGTGATAACTACTTTGCCACCAAGCACGCACACCATAACCTAGAACGTGCCCGCAACCAGTTTGCCCTATACCGCGATATTCTCGCCAAAGAGCATACCCTTAAAGCGATTTTAGAGATAAATAAGGGATGAACTGAAGTAGAGGTTAGAGGTTAGAGGTTAGAGGTTAGAGGTTAGCCATCTTCGCGCGAAATAAATTTCACGCCTACATTAGCTCGCATCTCGCTTTTCGCAGCTCGTTGCTTATAACCCTTTCACGGCTAAAGCCCCTCCTACAAGTGATACACATTACACATGTGGGAGGTGTTTTAACGCCAAAAAAGCAAACCTGTTCAGTGGTATTAAACATCCTTCACGGTTTAGATCGCATCTCGCTTCTCGCAGCTCGTTGCTTACAACCCTTTCGCGCGAAATAAATTTCACGCCTACATTAGCTCGCATCTCGCTTTTCGTAACTCGCTGCTTATAACCCTTTCACGCGAAATAAATTTCACGCCTACAAAAGATACACATCTCTCACGTAGGAGGCGTTTTAACGCCGAAAAAGCAAACCTTTTCAGCGGTATTAAACATCCTTCACGGTTTAGCTCGCATCTCGCATCTCGCTTCTCGTAACTCGTTGCTTACACCCCTTTCACGGCTAAAGCCCCTCCTACAAGTGATACACATTACACATGTGGGAGGTGTTTTAATGCCGAAAAAGCAAACCTGTTCAGCGGTATTAAACAACCTTCACGATTTAGCTGTACTAGCTCGCATCTCGTACTTCGTAACTCGTAACTCGTTACTATAACCCTTTCACGGCTAAAGCCCCTCCTACAAGTGATACACATCACACATGTGGGAGGCGTTTTAACGCCGAAAAAGCAAACCTGTTCAGTGGTATAAAACATCCTTCACGGTTTAGCTCGCATCTCGTTACTCGTTGCTCGTTATGGTTACCTATGCCTTATCATCCGTTGCTCTAACAACCAATAACCTCTATGCTGAAAACTACCCCATTAATACCGAAGGTATATTATGCATATAAAACACCATGGAGCGGTGAACGGCGTAACTGGCTCATGCCACCAGCTATTCATAAACGACTCGGCTTCTTTACTTGTTGATTGTGGTTTGTTTCAGGGAGAAGAAAGCAAACACGATCTTAATATCGAATTTGATATTTCAACATTAAAGGGGCTTCTTGTTACCCATTGCCACATTGATCATGTTGGTCGTATTCCATACCTACTCGCAGCAGGTTTCAGAGGGCCTATTTATACCTCTTTGGCAAGTGCTAAACTCCTGCCCATGGTGATTGAAGATGCTTTAAAAGTAGGCGTCACCCGCGATGAAAGCATGATCCGCACTTGCCTTAAATTACTTAAACGACAAATTATTGCGATTGATTTTAATCAGTGGCATGTTCTCGATGACTTACAGCTAAAAACAAAGTTTCGTTTGCAGCGTGCTGGGCATATTTTAGGCTCAGCTTATATTGAAATTGAACTTGGCAGTAAACCAAATACACATCGCGTCGTTTTTTCTGGTGATTTAGGCGCCCCCTATACACCACTGTTACCTACTCCTAAGCCACCTTATAAAGCTGATACTCTCGTTATTGAATCAACCTACGGCGATAAAAACCATCAGGGCAGAAAAGAGCGAGTAACAATGCTTAAAAAGGTTATTGAGCGAGCTGTAAGCGACAACGGAGTGGTGCTTATACCTGCCTTTAGTATTGGCCGAACGCAAGAGCTCCTATACGAGCTTGAACAGATTATTCATGCCGCGAGTAAACGCTCCATGTGGCATACACTACAAATTATTGTAGATTCACCCATGGCGGCAAATTTCACGACTGAGTACCTGCACTTTAAAGAACTGTGGGACGACGAAGCTAAAAAAAGAATAAACCAAGGCCGCCATCCGCTCGATTTTAGCCAGTTACATACCATCGACACTCACCAAGAGCACCAAGCACTTATTAACTTTTTAGATTCTAAACAACAGCCTGCCATTATTATTGCAGCAAGTGGCATGTGCAGCGGTGGCAGAATTGTGAATTATCTAGCTCGCTTTTTGCCAGACAAAACAACCGATGTCATTTTTGTAGGCTACCAAGGACAAGGAACTCTTGGGCGCGATATTCAAACCTATGGCCCACGCAATGGTTATGTATTTATAAATAACGAAAAAGTAACCATAAACGCACAAATCCACACAATTAGCGGCTACAGCGCCCACGCAGATCAAACCGGATTAATTAAGTTTGTAACCGGTATGCGTAAAAAACCCCGTTTAATTAAAATCGTTCATGGCGATGAACAAGCAAAACAGACATTAGCAGAAAAACTCGAACAGGCTTTAGGAAAAGAAATAGGAATAGAAATAGTGGTTAGAAATTAGAAATTAGAAATTAGAAGTTAGAAGTTAGAAGTTAGAAGTTAGAAGTTAGAAGTTAGAAGTTAGAGGTTAGAGGTTAGAGGTTAGAGGTTAGAGGTTAGAGGTTAGAGGTTAGAGGTTAGAGGTTAGAAACTAGATTAAAATAGCACAAGGAATTTGTTATGAATTTTGAAAACTTAGATGTATGGAAACGTTCGGCACGGTTAAGTGCAGATATTTATAAATCAACAACTAAGATTAAAGATTTTGGCTTTCGAGACCAGTTAACGCGTTCAGGTTTGTCTGTACCTAGCAATATTGCAGAGGGGGTTAGTCGCGAAAGTTTTAAAGAAAAAAGTCGATTTATCGATATTGCGAGAGCTTCTCTTGCTGAAGCAAGAACACAAATTTATATTGGTATAGAAATAGGCTATATAAACCGAGATGAAGCACAACTTTGGATCAAAAAAACAAAAGAGTTAGGTGCAATGCTAACGGGCCTAAAACAACGCTTTGATAAAAGACTAGAAGCTAGTGGCTCTAACCACTAACTTCTAATATCTAGCTTCTAAAGGTCGTTATTTATAACTCTCATACGCTTCTTTCATGCGCGCTAGGTTGTTGTAAATGTAGCTTGCATTTAAGCGGCCCTTATTAAACACCGTATTATCGAGTGTGATTGATGATGTAGGCGCATAAGCTTCATTAAATACCAGGGTATTTACATCATTACCGATACGTGTGCCAACAGAAGTACGCCACGCAGCTTGGCCTTTTAACTGACCATAACGCGTGACATTCATGTCTTTACGTGGAGTAAGCGGAATGCTAATTGCGACACCTATTTTTTGCGATTCAGTATCTTGATAATATACACCTACGTAGCTGTCACCAAACCAAAAACGGCTTTCTAGCTTATAGCCACTGTCTTCGTAAAAATAATTACCGCCGGTGGCGTGTAAAGTAATATCGTGTTCTACCCAGTTGTATTGATAAGAAAGCGTTTGATACTCGCGAGTCGCTCTGTAATCAGCAAAATCAAAATAGCCTAATTTTGCACTTACTTTATGGCGACCTTCAGGGCTGAGCCATGCTGTTTCGTTAATAATCGCTTTGTAATCAAAATAATCTTTATAAAAACCTATTTGCGTTTGGTTATAAAAACCAAACGGTAACGCAAAGGTTTGATACAAACTTGCATTTACAATGCCTTCGTCAAGGCTGTAATTATCAAATACTTTACGGTCTTCAAAGTCGTCGCTTTCTTCAATGATAGTTTGCGCAGCCACATTAATACCCGCTCCTTTCCAAAGCGGTATATCAAGTGTTGCACGTGCACCTACCGAGTAATCAAAAACACCAAACTCAGTAGCATATGTTGATGAAAGCACAGGGCTTACAGTTAAACGAGGCTTAAAGTATGGGCTTGCTTGTGCTTTACCTGCCCACACAACCCCCTCTGGGATACTCGCTCGACCATGTTGAATATTTAAGTCAGGGCTTATTCCACGCTCTATAAAGGCACGGTAGTTATCAATATTTCCCTGAATGGCGATTAGTGGTAAATCCGACTTAGATAATTGAACACTAAAGTGCTTGTTTTCAATACTAACATTTTCTGTAATGCGACCAAGTACAACACCTATCGCGTCTACGTTGTTGCGGTTAAATACCGAGTCTCAAAATTAATAAAAATTGTACTGGTGTTAAAACCAACTACCACATTTTCAAAGCCGTCATTTAATAAAGCATCTTTTAATTGCTGAACTTGGTCACCTAAATTTGCATTAGACAGCTCTTTAGGTGCTTTATTAATATTAGCAAGCGTTAATGCCTTAGGTTGTTCTGCAAGTTCTGGAGCCATGGCAGTATGAATAAACCCTACACCATGGTCATTCACTTTAGCCATTGGCTTAGTGCTAACCGGTGCAACATATGGCGCTGGTTCAACAGGTTTATAATTACTTTTAGCTTCATCAGACAATGGTAGGCTAAAGTTAACACCCCAATAGGTGTCTTTTTCTTCAGAAAAATCGGTACTGCTGTAAAAACGGCTGGTAAAAGTAAGCTCACCAATTTCGTAAAGCCACTTTTTAGGTACTGTAATACGTGCAGCTGCATTTACTGCTTCGGCATCGTACTCGGTTAATACACTAAACCACTCGAGTGGTTGCCACTCAATTCCCGCAAAGGCACCGTCCATTTCACCTGTGCGGCGGTCACTGCGGCCAACACCTGCACTGAATCTAAAATCCCATAACTCTTTTGATGCCACTACATAATAGGTTTCGTAGTTATTGGCTGCACCACCTATATCTTTAGCGCCTACAGCCACACTAAACCAGTTTTTTGGAATATAAGGTAATTGATACTTAGCGTTAAATGATAAATCACGAATTTGCCCACGCCCTTCGATTGAATAGGTATTATCGTGCATTGTACTTGATGCTATTTGACCACTGACTTCTAAGCCATCAAATAGCCCAGCAGAAAATATAAAGTTATGGCCATCTACATATTCCCGCCCAAAAAAATCTAACTGATTATTAAAACCAATATCGGCAGTGCCTTTTAATTGCACCTTTGCATTAGGGGTGTTTATTAAACCTGTGTAACCAGAGAATGATTGATACACTTTAATGTCATCTGCAGCAGCCGGTAAGCTTAATGCAGCAGCACAGCTTAAAAACAAGGTATTAAATTTAGGCATAGGTGAGTCCGAGTTAAAATTATAAAATCCTTAATTAAAGTAAATATAACATTAGAATCAAAAAACAAGAAGATAGTACGAATTAAATAGTGACGAGTTGCGAGTTGCGAGTTGCGAGTTGCGAGTTGCGAGTTGCGAGTTGAACAAGATTTTGTTTAGGGGGAGGATAAAGCAAGTGGTTAAAAGCTATTAACTAACTTCTAACCACTAAATGTGTTGTGTGATCTGACTTCTGAAATCTAATATCTAACTTCTTATATTTGAAATCTTTTTGTTAAACCGCTTTAAGGTGCCTTTCTGTAGGGTTGACCATTTGCGTCACAAAATCAGTGAATTCAGCGCCTAATTTCTCATCACGCATACTGTATTCAACAATGGCTTTTAAGTAGCCCAGTTTATCACCACAGTCATGTGCGCGGCCGCTCATATGAAAAGCCTCAACAATTTCGTGTTTCATTAGCTCGTCGATCGCATCAGTTAGCTGAACTTCGCCGCCCGCACCAGCGGGGGTTTTAGCCAGTAGTGGCCAAATAGCTTTCGACAATACATAACGACCAACAACCGCTAAGTTAGAAGGCGCATCTTCAGCTTTTGGCTTTTCAACCATGGTTTTAATAGGGGCGCTTTCGCCCGCTTTAATTTTTACACCGTTTATGTCGGCAATACCGTATTTGCTCACATCATCAAAGGCAACAGGTTCAAGCATAATTTGGCTTGCTTTAACCGCTTTAAAACGCTTGATCATCGCAGCAATATTCTCGTTTTTTTGATCTGCCGTATACGCATCTAAAATAACATCGGGCAATACAACCACAAAGTCGTTATCACCAACAATCGGTTTAGCACACATTACTGCATGGCCCAACCCTTTAGCTTCGCCTTGGCGTACATGCATAATGGTTACATCTTCAGGGCAAATAGAACGTACTTCATCAAGTAGGGTACGTTTTACACGTTTTTCGAGTGTTGCTTCAAGCTCAAAGCTGGTATCAAAATGGTTTTCAATGGCATTTTTAGAACTATGCGTTACGAGTACAATGTCTTTAATGCCTGCAGCCACACATTCATTCACAATATATTGAATGAGCGGTTTATCTACTAATGGCAGCATTTCCTTTGGAATAGCCTTAGTCATTGGCAGCATGCGAGTGCCCAGCCCTGCAACAGGAATAACGGCTTTCATAGTAAGTCCTTGTTTGAATTTAATTCTATTTAAATTGAAATTAACAGTTTTAAGCTTGATATAAAATGAATGATTGTTAGGGTACGAGATGCGAACAATATTATTTTGGAATAATAAAATTCAAAGAGCAACCGACAAAAACAGTGGGCATTATGCATGCATGGCGCGTTTTCGCTGCAACTTCTCTTTAAAAATTCGCGGCTAAAACGCCTCCTACAAGTAAAACGCATCACACAGTGGGAGGCGTTTTAACGCCGAAAAAGCAAACCTTTACAGCGGCATAAAACAGCCTTCTCGATTTAGCTGTACTAGCTCGCCTCTCGTAAATCGTTGCCTACAACCCTTTTCGCGCGAAATAAATTTCACGCCTACATTAAACCGTAGGCGTTATGCTTGCATGGCGCGTTTACGTAGCAACCTTTTTTTAAAAAAACATCAAATATACTTTGTTAATTTTTTAAATTAACTACCTTGCCTTGCTCTGCAAAGTCATTGATATTATGACTTGTTGTTTGTTTAGCATTCCAAACCAGGTCACAAATACCATCGGTCGGATTAAAGCCGGTTGGTGCGTCTAACAATAATTGTCTTATGGTTTCGTGATCAAAGTTATGACAAGCGATATCAAGCGCCTCTAAAAACACATTAAGCTCTGCTAGAGGCAGCATAACTTCATTCGCAGTCATAATGCGCTCATGCGAGGTTTCGCCTACATTGTCACCAATTAATAGCTCTTCAAACAGCTTTTCACCTGGGCGAAGGCCTGTACACACTATTTCTATATCACCATGCGGGTTGTTTTTATCTTTTACTTCAAAGCCAGATAAACGAATCATTTTTGTGGCTAAATCGATAATTTTTACCGACTCGCCCATATCAAGTACAAATACATCGCCCCCTTTGCCCATAGCACCTGCTTGTATAACAAGTTGTGCGGCCTCGGGGATGGTCATAAAAAAACGAGTAATATCTTGATGAGTTAACGTTATTGGGCCGCCTTCACGTATTTGCCTACGAAACAATGGTACTACCGAGCCACTTGAGCCTAAAACATTACCAAACCTTACCATACAAAACCGCGTGTTATGGTTTTTACCTTTATTTTGGGCCAAACCTTGCAAACATAGCTCTGCCATACGCTTTGTAGCCCCCATAACATTAGTAGGGCGCACTGCTTTATCGGTAGATATAAGCACAAAGGTTTCAACTTTGGCATTTACAGCAGCTTTAGCCGTGTAATAAGTACCAAAAACATTATTGCGTACACCTTCAACAACATTGTGTTCAACTAAAGGTACATGCTTATAAGCTGCCGCGTGATAAACAGTTTGTACACCAAACGCTATCATTACTGTTTCAATTCGGTTAATGCGCTGTACAGAGCCCATAATTGGAATTAGTTCAACATTAAGTTGATTATTAGCGATATACTCTGCTAATTCTTTTTCTATTGAATATAAACCAAACTCACTTAACTCAAACAACACAAGCTTAGTTGGTTTTTGCTTTACTATTTGGCGGCATAACTCTGACCCTATTGAACCACCGGCCCCCGTTACCATAACCACTTTATTTTTAATATTAGCGGCCAATAAATGCGCCTTTGGTGCAACACAATCGCGACCTAATAGGTCTTCTATTTCAACATCTCTAAACTCAGAAAGCTTAGCTTTACCCTCTATTACATCGGCCATACCTGGAATAGAAAGCACCTTAATAGAAAGCGGCTCAAGCTGCGCTAAAATTTGTTTACGACGCGCTCTACTCTCACTAGGCATTGCTAGTAAAACCTTACTTACTTTACCTCTGTTAATTAGGTCGTAAATATCTTTAAAGGCAATAACAGGAATACCTTGAATAATAGAGCCCTGCTTTGTTTCGTCGTCGTCTATAAATGCACGTACAAAGTACTCTGGCCCTGCGCCTAAAGCTGTAGCTAATTGTCGGCCCGACGAACCCGCACCATAAATAACAACCGACTCTTTATTTGCTGTTGTTAATTTACCAATCATCGCACGTACAACAATACGTGCTCCGCCCACTGTAAGTAAGCACAGCCAAGCAAAAATAAACGGCATAGTACGGGGTATTTCTACACCAATAAAAAAAGCAAAAAGTACCAAAGCAATCGTGCTAATAAGGGTGCCAATTACAATTGCCCATAAAGCTTGCGAGTTCATATAACGCAGTACTGCACGGTACAAGCCTAAATTAATAAAAATAAACAGTGCAGTTGGCACAAGTAGTAAAAGCAACATCCAGTTGTCTGTTTTACTAAGCGGTGCAATGCTATCGAGCCTTACTATTAACGCAAGCCAAAACGCTGATATTATAAATAGCGAATCGATAAAAAGAGTAATAATGCGCTTAGTTGCACGCGAAGAGTTTAAAATAGAGCGAATAATATTATCCACAACAAGTTCCCTGTCTTGTTTTTGCCGATTAACATACCAACCTAAGCTGACTGGCTGCTTAACAGTTGTTAAATTTTCATGAATTATAGCTGAACCAAATGAATCTAGCCACCAAACTAATACAATATCATTAGCTACTGATTTTTATAAAATAAAATTACTTAACTTGTGCCACTTAACGCCAAACTTTCTCTTTAAGGAACAGCGCTCCAAGCAATTATTAGTTTTATATTCTCAATTTATTTAAACATTGAAGGCTCGGCAATACAGCAAAACGCCCAGCCCCCAATGACAACACAAAAATAACTAAAGTGACATTACTTACTCGCCAGCTCAAACACGTCTTTTAAAACTTGCACTGACTGTGCGATTTCATCAGTGGTAAGTGTGGGGTGTACTAAAAACATGATTGAAGTTTCGCCTAGTTCTACAGCGTTTGGTAAACGCTTTTCAGGCCGCCATGGTGTGTTATCAAAGGCTTTCTCAAGGTATACCTCTGAGCAACTGCCTTGAAAACAAGGTACACCACGCGCGACTATTTCGTTCACTATACGATCACGATCCCAACCTTCGGCCAACTGTTCAGGTTTAACAAACATATAATGCTTGTACTCTGCATGCTCACAATACTCTGGCACATCAACTAAGCGAATACAGTTAAAGTTAGCTGCTACGTTGTCTAACTCAGTGCCATAGGCTTGGCGTTTGGCGGTCCAATCGCTCATACGTGTTAACTGAATACGGCCAAGAACAGCTTGCATTTCGGTCATTCGCCAGTTAGTGCCAAAGCTTTCGTGCAGCCATCTAAAACCTGGTGGGTGCTCTCGGTTATATATTGCATCGAAGCTTTTACCATGATCTTTATAGCTCCACATTTTACTCCATAACTCTTTAGTGTTTGTGGTAACCATGCCACCTTCGCCACCCGTGGTCATAATTTTATCTTGGCAAAAACTCCACGCACCTACATGACCAATACTACCAACCGATTTACCTTTGTATTTAGCACCGTGCGCTTGAGCACAATCTTCTATTACATAAAAACCATGCTCAGCGCTTAATGCCATTATTTCATCCATTTCGGCTGGCATACCCGCTAAGTGAACAACAATAACTGCTTTAGTTTTTGGCGTTAATACTGCCTTAATGCTTTGTGCAGTAATAGCTTGGCTATTTAAGTCAACGTCGGCAAATACAGGAGCTGCACCCGCAGTTACAATGCTACTAGCCGAAGCTAAAAATGTACGCGGAGTGGTAATTACTTCGTCGCCTTGGCCTACACCTAATGCTTTTAAAGCAAGATCAAGCGCTAATGTTCCATTACCCAAAGCAATTGCGTATTCACTGTTGGCCCATGTCGCAAATTCTTTTTCAAACTCACGACATTCAGTGCCTGTCCAATAATTAACTTTATTCGATAAAATAACGCGGCTGACCGCATCGGCCTCTTCTTGTGTAAAACTAGGCCAAGGAGAAAAAGGGGTGTTTAACATTTTAAATTAAATCCATCTAAGAGCGATTATTAACTCTTTTTATCGCTTTTAACTACGACTGCTGGCGAACCAAAAGCAGTTACATTTGCAGGTAAACTTTTAACAACTACACTACCTGCACCCACTAAGGTGTAATCACCTACTGATATTAATTGAATGATCTGGCTACCAATACCAATCCAACAGCATTTACCAATTTTAACTGCTCCAGCTAGCGCTGTATTTGGACAAATATGCGAATACTCGCCTATTTTAGTATCGTGCTCAATAACTGCTGATGTATTTATTATGCAACCACTGCCAATTTCAGCAAAGGCATTAATAGCTGCGCCAGCCAATACAACAGTACCCGCAGCTATTTTAGCGTATTGGCTTACTGTTGCAGTAGGGTGTACTAATGTGGCCAAAGAAAAGCCGCGCTGTATTAACTCATCACATTTTTGTTTGCGAACTTCGTTATTACCAATAGCGATGAGCACCTCACAATGTGATGAGTCACATAATAATAAATCTGAGAAAGTACCAACAATATTCCAATGCTCAAGCGCTGTTTTTTTTGGGAATGAGTCATCATAAAAGCTAACTGCGTAACCAAGCTGCTCAGCTAAATCGGCAACCACTTTACCGTGCCCGCTTGCTCCTAAAATAGCAACTACTGGCTTTGTATTAGTCATTTTTACTGCCTTTAAAAGGCTCTATAGTTACATGACCGTCTGCACTGATACCTTCTCGAATAAATACTTTTTTAATCGTTAAAAACAGTATTTTTATATCGAGCCAAAAACTTTGATTATCAACATACCATACATCAAGCTTAAATTTATCTTCCCAGCTAATGGCATTACGCCCATTTACTTGTGCCCACCCTGTTATACCGGGGCGCACATTATGGCGGCGAGCTTGCTCGGTACTATAAAGTGGTAGATATTGCACTAACAATGGCCTAGGTCCCACCAAACTCATATCGCCCATGAGTACATTAAATAGCCCAGGTAACTCGTCGAGGCTAGTGGAGCGTAAAAAGGCACCAAACTTAGTCATTCGCTCATTATCAGGCAGTAAATTTCCGAACTTGTCTTTAGCATCAAGCATGGTTCTAAACTTCATCATTTTAAAAGTTTTACCATTCAAACCAGGTCGGTCTTGGGTAAATAAAATAGGCGAGCCCAATTTAAAACGAATAAGTACAGCAACAATAACAATTACAGGGAGTAAAGTGAGTATTGCACACAAGGCAATTAAAAAGTCAAAGATACGCTTCATTTAAATAACTCCATAAACTTATTCCCTAATGTCGAAAAAACACGCTGCTCGACTAAAAATCGATGCCCATTTTCACCAAGTGTATTAAGTTCAGTTACACTCATTTCTTGGTATTTTTTAATAGCCTCTACAAATGATTGTACATCTTCTGCAGGAGTAAACTCGCCACAGTTCGCTTCATTAATCATGGATGGATAGCCTGAAAACATACAGATAACTGGCTTCTTAGCATACATATAATCAATAAATTTATTTAATGAAATACCATATTTATATATTTTTTCATTTTTTACTGATGCAACCAAGATATTAGACAGCTTTAGAACTTGCTGAACTTGCTCTTTTTTAATTGCTGGCGCAAAGGTAATATTATTAAGCCCCTTGGCTTGTTCAATTAACTGATCTTTTAGGTAACCATCACCTACGAGTAAAAAATGCACATTAGCTACCTGTTCGCTCTGCATAACTCTTGCAGCACTAACAACATATTCTAGTGCATTAGCATCACCCATAGTACCTGTGTAAGTAACTATAAATTTATTTTTAGGTATATAATTTTCTATAAAAGCTGAAGTTAACTCTTGTTGATTCTCTGTATAAAAATCTAAATTAACACCTTGCGGAATTGATACAACTTTACTGCCTAGCCCGACTTCATTTTCAACATGTTCTTTTAGGCCCGGCATTGTACCAACTATTGAATCTGAGTATTTATAACCTAACTTTTCAACTCTTGACAATAACCAAATTAATGGATGTTTATGACTAAACCCTTTTAGTTCAATAAGGGTTTGCGGCCAAATATCACGCACTTCAAAAATAAACTTAGCGTTGTAAAAGCACTTATAAAAACAGCCAGACAATACAGATAAAATTGACAGTGACGATGCAATAACTACATCGGGTTTTTCATATTGCTTACGGGACGCCATCATCAACACAAAAAACTCAAACCAAAGCCAACTTAAAATACGTTTAATGCTCGTTGCCTTGCTGTATTTTAAAGTATTAACCCAAGTGACTGTATAGCCATCGTTTTCCATATCTTTATAACGAGACTCAAATTCAGGCAAAGTACTATAAAGGTGAGATGAATTTGAAGTTATCAACCGTACATTATGTCCGGCTTTTGCAAACTCGTTACAAAAGCTAGCTTGTCGAGTGTCTGCTCCGTAAGCATTTACATTTGCATATTTTGAAATATACCATACTTTTTTTTTCATAAAAATCAGCCGATTAAATACTTAATTATCTCTTACTGCTCAAAAGCAAAAACATGCAATAAACTTATTTCTAAGTTAACTTTGAATAAAGCTGAAACAATTTCTCTTCTTCAATCTGCCAGTTGTATTTTTTAAGTACAGCATCACGCCCTCTAGCCCCCATAGCTTTGGCGACTTCGAGATTATTAGCAAGATAATTCATAGCATCAGATATTTCTTTACTTGAGTAAGGGTCTACACAGATACCGCACTCATCTCCTATTACTATGTCTTTCCATAATGTGATATTTGAGGCTATTACAGGAATGCCTGAGGCCATATATTCAAACATTTTAACCGGTAATGCATCTTTATAATTTTCAATCGGATGCAATGTAACTAAACCAGCAAAAGAACGCCCTAAAACAGTTTGAATGTCCTCACGATTTAGCCAACCAAGGTCATCAACCTTATTCCACCCTTCTAGTTTTACTACGTCATCCTGCACTTGTTTTTCTAGAAAGTTGCCAGCTAACAATAAATTTCCATTAGCTTCACTTCGCGACATCGCATCCACAATCTCATAAATCCCCCTAACTTTAGTAATTCCTCCAAGATAGCAACAAGACTCACGATGTGAAAAATTAGCTGTATCGATTTTTATAAACTCTTCAACTTTAGGATAGTTATTAACATCAACCGTATTAGGGTTTATGTTTAGAAATTTATCGCGGATAAAGGGAGTAGCAGCCACAACAGCATCAACTCTCTTACATAAATAACTTTCGTAATAATGCGCAATTCTAGAAATTACTTTTGCAAAAAAAGGATGTAAATACGGTTTACTTAATATTTGAACTGGTAAATCTTCATGTGCATCAAAAACTACATTTTTACCTTTACGCTTTAAAAGTAACGCAACTAATAACAACTCAGGATCGTGCAGGTGGTATATAGCTGCGTCTAAGTCAACAGCAGCTTTATACACTTTGAAAACAGTATTAGTCATTCGGCTTAAGCGCTTACCACTCTTAAATCCAACATCAATAATCGAAACACCACTTTTTGACTCTAAGCCTTTTCCGTCAGCAACTATTAATGAAACATTGTAACCTTTAAAGGCAAGTGAACAGCACATTTTTATAAATATACGTGTATCATACCGAGTATGGGCTGAAGTCAAATGACATATTTTTATCTTTTCTTTCATAAAAAACCTGCTGATAAATCTCTTATCTAACGACAAAATCTTCATTATTAATTAAACATCTACATTGAGCACAAAAACATACCGTCGGCAATAAAAATAGAAACATACAATGTAAATTATAATTATAATTTAACTCTTAGTTATTTTGGTATATTCAGATGTCATCTTTTCAGAAAAAGCTTCATATGAATAGGTTTTCAAACAATGGTTTCTAAGATAGTTTTTATCAAACTTCATACATGTCACCTGTAACATTGCTTGAGTTAACTCTCCCTCAGAATTATTGTTTACCAAAACCCCTAACTTTGAGTTTGTAATAATTGACTCTGGACCGCCACACTTTGTCGAAATAGAAGGTAAACCAGCACTCATAGCTTCAATAATTACAACACCAAAAGTCTCAATTAAACTCGACAAAATGAAACAATCATGACTTCGATACAAATCCTTCAATTCAGAATGGCTAGCATAACCATACATTAAAACTTTACTTTCCAACTTGTGATCTAAAACATATTTGGTTAAAGCATTATATTCTGGTCCATCTCCAACGATTGTCAGTTGAAGATTCGGCTTAGCTGCCAGTGCAACTTTAAACTCTTTAATCAGTTGCAGTTGATTTTTTTTCTTATCTAAAAAGCCAACATTAATAAACTTAAATACATTATTATCACCTTTAGTTGAGGCAGCATTTTCGATAACGAATCTGTTTGTGTCGACAACATTAGGTATATACTTAAAATTCATATCAAAAATCGAATTAAGTAAAGCTGAAAACGGCTCACTTACTGCAAAATTAGCATCAGAAAAACTGTAAAACATTTTGTATTTTTTTACAGTTTCCTCACATACAAGTCCACGAGAAAATGCTGTCGAGTGTTCGGTTATCACATATGGAATAGAGTACTTTCTTTTCAGCTCATAAGCACTAGCACATACATCAGAATTATGCACATGTATAATATCTACTGAATTTTTCTTTATGAATGATTGATTCAACTTATGCAGAATCACATTTCTAACAAACTTATTAAACTTGTTTAAATATGGGATGGCAGGAAATAAAAAAATTTGCTCTTGAGACTCTCCAGATCTAACAAACCCAAATTTAAATGACTTTCTTTTCAGACATAATTTCATTGAAACTGGAATGACTGCAATCACAGTAACACTGTGTAATTTACTTAAAGCTTTTACCTGCTGCTTTACAAAAACAAAACTAGCTTCGCTATATGGGTTTGGGTAATTTGGTGTATTTATTACTACTCGCATAACTGCTACCTCCTAAAAACATTAACTATTTCGCTCGATAATGCTAAGAAATAATATAACATTATAAAAATAATTAGTTGCACTAGAGGAAAGTTATCAAACTCACCTTTTGGAGAGGCAAATAAAAAATAACCTATTACATTTGCCACTATTACAAGCTCCAAAAAACTAGATGAGCGTTTGTATCTTCTATCAACCAGATAAACTAAAAAACCGAGAAAGATAGGAAAAATAAACAACCCTAGCAAACCAAAGTTTAAGATTGCTTCTCCAGGCATTGTCGGTGGTAAAGCACCACCATAAATATCTCCAAAATAATTTTCCTTGATATACAAACTTGGAATGAAGGTGGCGGTATCATTTGAAAATAACTTTATTAACGATGAAAAAATGGATATGCCGTGCATAGGTGAATCACTAGCGTCATAGTATTTCTCCATAATAAAGTACTCAACTAAAACATTGGGGGTATTACCCTTATCAAACAAGTAAAATGTAAACAAATCAAAAAGCTTATCGGACTCCATTTCTAAGCCATTCAATGAAAAACTTGAATACACCCTGTACAAATAGAAGATAAAAAACACAAATAAAAACAAATAAAAATACTTCAAAAAGCGATAAAAATAAAAATCCTTACTCTTATAAAAAATAACAATTAAACATATATAATATGACAAAGTATTAGTTACCCTCCCTTTACTAAATAATATCAACGTTATTATAGTAAGGCATATAGATAACTTAATAAGACTAATACTCCCTTTTGAATACATATGAACATAAACGAAACCAGAAAACATGGAGAACATGTAAAAAAACGTTGTTCCACCATCAGAAAACTGTTCATTCCTAATAGAAATAGTTCGAATGTAATTAATAAGATCAAACCCTGAAACTGTATAGACATTCCATAAAAAGTTCAAAAAACCAATCATTAAAAGGATATCAACCAATAGATATGGAGGACAAAAGTTCACCTCAACTTTATCAGTCATTTTTAGTTCTTTAGATTTTAAAAAGAAGTAAACAAAAAATAATAAAACATAAAAAAACGTATTTGCAATATATATATATAATAAATTTTCACGTTCAAAAAATGGCAAATTGATTAAAAAATCAGACTGAACGTCAAAAAATAAAAAATATGCCTGTGTTATTATTAAAATTGGTAAATAAGATACTAAAAAAAATGAACCATTAGGTTCTTTAGCACTTTTAAGAATAATGCCAATTACGAGCAGAAGTGGAGAAATTACTATCAAGAATTGCAAATACATCTTTACATCCCCAAAGATTTTTCATACTGATACCAAAGTTTCGCGTACCAGAGCAATATAAAAAAAGAAATCGAACTTGACATCCAAGAAATCATATATAGTAATAGCTCGAAATCATCTTCCCCACTAACCCACAAAATCAAAAAAGGCAGAGTTCTTGATAAAAAATAAAAAAATTCAAAGAACATTGATTTTTTTTGCTCTCCTAGAACGATTGGGAAAAAGGAAAATTGAGAGCCAAAAAATGAAACAATAAGCCAGGGCGTCAATATTTTGATATATCTAGCACCTTCAGACCAAGTTTCATCGAAGAAAAAAGTGAAAATCTTATCTAAATTATACATTAAAAAAACAATAATTATACATAGAAAGCTCAACACAAATATAAAACCAAAAAGCTCTTTCAATACACTTTCTCTATTATTAATTTTCTTTGTAATATGGCGATACAACACAACCTGTATGGCTTTTGAAATTATCCCTAGAGGAGCTTGCACTATTTTATAGCCAAAAGCAAAAACACCTAATATATGACTACCATAAAAGAAAGGTATTAAAAGTATTAAAGAGTTTGTTGTGAGATTATTTAACAAGGCTTGAGGTGCTGAATACTTAGGGAAGTCAGAATATCTTTGCAAAACCTGCGCAACATAACCCTTTTTAAAAGAACTAGTTGTTACTTCACTTGAGTAAGCTAAAAAAAATGCTCCCGCTGAAAAGCCAGCAATCACACCATAAACCAAACCAAATTCTGAGATGGCAAAATACCCAAAACCTAGAGAAACAAAGCATTCTACTGAAGATTTTATAATTCTACCTAGAGATAGGACCCCATACCCTTGCTCTCGATTTAAGACCTTTTCCTTCAGGATGTAACTCATTGAAAAGTAAAGAGCTACAGGTATAAAAATTAATAAACCATCTCTAATAACCAAATATAAAACTGAAGAAATCAATACCATTACCACAAAAACGATAAATTTGAATTTTTGACAAAAATACAATATTGCACGTGCATGCCTTTCTTTTCCCACAGTTACAATTGCAACTTCATACCTTAGAAAAGCTACAGCTGACAATACCCCCACCCAAGCTAAAATTGTTGAATAAAAACCAAATTCAAGTGGAGTATACAAATTAGAGAGAATTGGTAATGCAAGAAAAGGGATTACCTGTGAAAAAAGTGACCCCAAGAAAATAAAAAGAACCCCTTTAGCCATTATTTTTCTTTATTATTCGAGCAGGAACACCACCTATTACAGTGTTATTTGAAAATGATTTAGTAACTACAGAATTGGCACCAACAATGCAACCTTTACCCAGTACAACCCCTTCCTTTATAAAAACATTATCGCCAATCCAACATTCATCACCAATAATTATATCCTTTTCAACATGAATAATATCACCAAGGGAGGTTCTTGTTGGTTTTGACATACTATGAGTTTTACTTTTAATATTTACGTTATAACCAATTGCGCACCCACACCCAATTTTTATTGTGCTTCTATCTCCAACCTGTAATTGAGCAGCATTTATGTACGTATATTCACCTATATATATATTATTTTTAGGGCCTGTGAGCCTGCAATCCACTCCCAAGACTACATTATCGTCAATATTTGGAAATTGACTTATTAGTTTCTTTTGTGACTCTCTTCTCGCCCAATTCATTATTTTAATAATAATTTGAGCGATCATGCTATTTACCATCATAAATACCCATGCATAGGTAAGCTAAACACTGATTTAGCCAATTTTTCTGCAACTGGAAAATCCCCTGCTTGATAACCTAACTTGCTAAATGCGGTTTGCTCGTGCATGCAGGTACCATAATAAATCATGGTGGGTATACCTTGCTCTTTATACTTTGCCATCTCTTCATCACGATTGGCAGATACAAGCGTATACTGTGCCCATGAGCTTGTATAACCCGTTGGTACTTGTGGGGTTTGATATCTATCTGACAGAGTCTTCTCGTAATTATCCGCCGCCCTATTGCGATTAATTAGCTCTACCGGGAACTCGGCTAGTTTTTCAAGCAATATCGCGGCTTGAATCGTATCAAGGCGCGAGTTCATACCAATGCGGATGTTATCGTATTTATCTTTACCCTTGCCGTGTACGCGGTATGATTTTAGTAACTCTGCATACTCATCATTATTAGTAAAAACAGCACCACCATCGCCATAACAACCCAAAGGCTTAGCTGGGAAGAAACTCGTAGTGGCTATATCGCCAAAGCTACCAGCTCGTTTGCCATCAATTTCACCACCAAACCCTTGCGCCGCGTCTTCAACTAGCTTTAAATTGTACTTATCTGCTATTTTTTGAATCTCGGGGTAATTTGCTGGTAAGCCAAATAAATCAACCGCAATAATCGCTTTTGGCGTTAATTTACCCTCAGCAATCGTCGCTTGGATACGCTTCTCTAAATCGACAGGGCAAATATTGAATGTTGCTTTGTCAGAATCAACAAATACAGGTGTTGCCCCTTCGTAAGCAATTACTTCTGCCGTTGCAAAAAAGGTAAAGGTTGGGCAAAAAACGGCATCCCCTTCTTTGATACCTAACACCATCATAGCGAGCGTTAAAGCATCTGTACCGTTTGCACAGGTAATGGCATGCTTAACACCCACATAGCTTGCAAGCTGGTCCTCAAGCTCGTGTACTTCTGGCCCCATTATATAATGGCCATGGTCTAACACTGTTTGTATACGCTTATCTATTTTAGTTTTTAAGTGCTGGTATTGCGCAGCTAAATCTATGAATTGCATTTATGAGTACTTCTAAAAATTATTGAATCGAAACAAAGCCGTTTTCTAATTTGTATTGCTCACCTGTGTGCTCACATGTAGCAATAGCATTTCCTTCGAGCGGCAAGTCTAACTGCTCACCATACTTGCTTATCCAGCCTATTTGTTTAGCAGGTACACCTACCATTAACGCGAAAGGCTTTACATCTTTATTAATAACAGCGCCAGCACCAACGAGAGAGTATTCACCTATTGTCACACCGCATACTATTGTGCAATTAGCGCCAAGTGTTGCACCTTGCTTAACAAGCGTATCGCGATATTCTGTTTTACGCTCTATAAATGAGCGCGGGTTATACACATTAGTAAACACCATACTAGGGCCGCAAAACACATCATCTTCTAGGTGCACATTATCGTAAACTGATACGTTATTTTGTATTTTTACGTTATGGCCAATGGTTACTTTATTACCGATAAACACATTTTGACCTAGCGAGCAGCCCTCACCAATTTCAGCACCACCACATACGTGAACAAAGTGCCAAACACGTGTGTTTTCACCAATTTTTGCGCCATCATCTACAATGGCACTATCGTGTACATGATAATTCATGGCTAAAGTACCTTTGAAAGTAAGGGGTGCGCTTTATCACTCGCAACTGCAATTGGCATTTCACGGATTTTTTCGACTGTTTCAATTGCCACACGATTCTCATCAACACCAAAGCCGTTACCTGCCAAAATATTTTGGTAACTTTGAGTGTGTAGGTCTGTAAAGCCACCCGAAAACTCAAGCTCTTCTGTGTTAGTGCCGTCATTTATCGTAATACTACGGTAAGTTAGTTTTTCACCCTTTACAGCGTTTTCAGGTAAGTTATTTGCGTCAATTGACAAGAACCATTTTACGCGAGCACGTTCATATTCAAGGTAACCACTTGAAGTTTTTTCGTCTCTAAAATGAACTTCGTTATGCTTTAACTCACCAAAAATAAAATGCAGCATGTCATAAAAGTGAACACCAATATTGGTCGCTACACCACCCGATTTATGGTCAAATCCTTTCCAAGATTTCATATACCATTTACCACGTGAAGTCATATACGTTAGATCGACATCAAAAACAGTGCCTGCAGGCGCAGCAGCAACCTTTTCTTTTAAGGCGATAATTGATGGGTGCAAGCGTAATTGCAAAATTGAATTCACTTTAGCACCATATTTTTGTTCGTATTCTTTTAAAATATCCATATCTTCAGAATGCAGAACCAATGGTTTTTCGCATATGACATCAATACCATTTTTTAATGCGTACTTCATATGAGGCGCGTGCAAGTAATTAGGGCTACAAATAGAAATGTAGTCAATCTTATTTCCTTGCATTGCTTGGTCTTCAACGTATGCGGTAAAGTCTTCAAACTCTGTAAAAAACTCCGCTTCAGGAAAGTGGCTATCCATAATACCCACAGAATCGTTGATATCCATTGCAACCAATAAGTTATGACCAGTTTCTTTAATTGCTTTTAAATGACGGGGTGCGATATAACCTGAGGCACCAATAAGAGCAAAGTTTTTCATATTATTTTAATTCCTTTATAGTCTGATATCGGCTTCATGTGGTTTTAGAACGTGCTTTACATCATATAAAACGTGGTTCTCTTTACCTAATGCACGTAAGTTTGCTTCACCCATTTCTTTTAACTCTGAGTGGTCAACAGCTAATACAACACCATCATATTTGCCTTTCTCTAGCGTGGTAATTAACTCCACACCATACTCATGCTTCACTTCAGCCGGGTTTGCCCAACCATCATATACATCTACCGACATATTAAAATCTTGAAGCTCTTTAACAATATCAATAATTTTTGTATTACGTACATCTGGGCAATCACCTTTAAAGGTAAAGCCTAAAATAAGCACTTTTGCTTCATCGATATGAATTTTTTTGCTCGCTAACTTTTTAACTAATTGGGTGGCAACATACTCCCCCATACCATCGTTAATACGACGGCCCGCTAAAATAACCTCGGGGCGATAACCCACTTCTTGTGCTTTATGAGTAAGATAATAAGGGTCAACACTAATGCAATGCCCACCAACAAGCCCAGGTTTAAATTTTAGAAAGTTCCATTTAGTTCCCGCCGCATTTAACACTTCTTCTGTATCAATACCTAAGCGATTAAAGATTTTTGCAAATTCATTAATAATTGCAATATTTAAATCACGCTGCGTGTTCTCAATGACCTTAGCAGCTTCTGCGACCTTGAGTGAGCTCGCTAAGTGAGTACCAGCAGTAATGATAGAGCCATATAGTTTATTTACAAACTCACCAACTTCTGGGTTTGAGCCAGACGTAATTTTCATTATTTTAGTTAGCGTGTTTACTTTATCACCAGGATTAATTCGTTCAGGTGAGTAACCTGCAAAAAAGTCTTCATTAAATTTTAAGCCTGATACTTTTTCGATGATTGGTAAACACACTTCCTCTGTTGCTCCGGGATAAACGGTTGATTCGTATATAACGACATCACCCTTTTTAACAAACTCCCCCAGTAATTCAGATGCTTTACGAAGTGGTGTTAAGTCAGGCGCATTGCTTTCATCGATAGGCGTTGGCACTGTTACAATATAAACGTTGCATTCAGCTAAATTTTGCTTATTACACGAAAACGTTAAATGCTTAACATCTGCAAGCTCTGTATCACTAACTTCAAGCGTTGAGTCATGCCCTTTTTCTAGCTCATCGACTCGTTTTTGGTTAATATCAAAACCCAGTACAGGGTACTTTTTACCAAACTCGACTGCTAATGGGAGACCTACGTAACCCAAGCCTATTATGCCAATCTTTAGATCCGTTAATGAATCGCGCATTTTAATACTCTCTTAAATTTAAAAAATACTTATACTGCCAAAACACAAAACCACCTTTCACTAAACATGAACAGATAATTCATTATCACAACTCAAAAGCAGAGCAGCTTTACTCCAAATAAAACAATTTAACTGCTTAATTACCACCCGATTTATATTCGTAATTGTAATAACCATAGTAACCATATGCATTGCTTGCTTTACGTAATACGCCATTGAATACCACGCCTTTTACATCAATGCCATTTTGCTCAAAGCGGTTACGGGTAAGCTCTATTTCACGCGCATGGTTTTGGCCAAAACGTGTTACTAGCAATGTTGTACCGGTGTGGGCACTGACTATAGCTGGGTCTGTTACCGCTAAAATAGGCGGTGTATCAATTATTACAATGTCGTACTTGCTTTTTATTTCTTCGACTAGCTTACTGAAGTTGCTGTGCATTAGTAGCTCAGAGGGGTTTGGTGGTATTTGGCCCCGTGTAATTACGTCGAGGTCTTGCACTTGCGAGTGCTTTGTTACTTGCTCTAGATTTAAACGGCCCGATAAGTAGTCACTTAAGCCATCATCCCATTGCATACCAAATTGCGTTTGCAAGTAACCTTTACGCATATCGGCATCGATAATCAGTACTTTTTTACCACTTTGTGCCAGCACCGTTGCAAGGTTAACCGATATAAACGACTTGCCTACGCCTGGGCTTGGCCCCGAAATAGCAATCAGGTTGTTTTTAGACTCCATCATCGCAAAATGCAAGCTGGTACGTAGGCTACGTAATGCCTCTATTGATAAGTCAGCAGGGTTATCAACCGCCAGTATAGTTTTAGGTTTGTTACGGCCCTTTTTAGCACGGCTAAAACCGGTTAGCTTATCTTGGTAGTCTGAGTACGGTACGCTTGCGTATACAGGCAGGCCTAGCGCCTCAATTTCGTTAGGGTCTTCGACCCCTTTATGTATCGCTTTTTGTATTAATACAATAGCTACAGCTAACATGCCACCCAGCATGGTTGCCATAACAACAATCAGTGCTTTTTTAGGCTTAACCGGTTTTGAGGTATTAACCTCGGCATAGTCTATTATACGAACATTACCTACCGTGCCTGCACGCACGATATCGAGCTCTTGCGTTTTACTTAACAGTAGTGTGTAAATTTGGTTGCTTACTTCTACATCGCGTTTTAAGCGTAATAGCTCTTGCTGAGTTTCGGGTAGGTTGCCTACCTCGCCCACTAGGTTTTGCTTTTGTTTTTCGACCGCTTCTATTTGTTCAAGCACCCCTTGGTAAGTTGGATGGCTATCTTTAAATTTACGACTTAACTCTAAACGCTTTAGCTCAAGCTCTTGTAATTTTGTTTCAAGCTCTACCACTTGCTCTAGTACGCCTTGCGTCTCTAAAGTAATGTCAATTGATTGGCGCTTTATTTGGTAGTCGTTAAAACGCTGCTCTGCGTATTCAAGCTGCTTTTTGACCTCGGGTAACTGTATCTCTAAAAACTCGAGTGACTTTTGTGCCTCGGCGCTATTGCGCTCTACATTGCGGCGTACATAGATAGCGGCCACTTTATCGAGCACTTTTTCGGCGTAGCCCGCGTTTTCGCTTTGTAAGCTTAAATTAATAATGCCGGAGTCTTTGCCTTTTTCGCCTGCACCAATTGCAGCTTGTAAATCTAAAATAGTATTTAAACGGTCTTTACGTAAAAGTGTAAACTCGGTGCCAGGGCGCGCAACTAAACTGCGGATAGTTACGTTAAATTTGCCATTTGTTAGCTCTTCACCCACTTTACCTTTTAAAATAACGTCGCCGTCACCATTTAAAAGTGTAAATTGTTTATTATTGCCAGTACCTTCACCAGCAACTAAGGTAAAACCTGTACCGATTGCTGAACGCGGTACGTCAAATCTAAATACGCTTATGCTCTCGCCACCCCACGCATAGCTGCTTGCCCCAAAACTAGGCTCTGCTAGGTCACCATTTTCTACTGGAGTAAACTTACGAAACGCTCTGTTACCAATTACAGGAAAGAGCTTTGGTTCGGCAATAATATCGAGCTTTAATGTGTCGACGGCCTCACCAATAACAGAGCGCGATTTTAGTAGCTCTATTTCGGTTACCGCAGCCGAGGTACTTTCGAACATACCGGCCATGTCATCAAAGCCTGGTACCGATGCGCCACCGTCTTCAACTTGTATCATGGCCGTTGCTTGGTAAACCGGAGTAGAAAAAACCGCATAAAACACACCTACAGCCATAAAGGCTGCCGTAATTGCCGCTATAAAGTATTTGCGGTCAATTAATGCACCTAATAACGCCATTAAATCGATTTCTTGGCTTGCTTGTTCTTGTTGGGTTCTATTTTGTTTGTTTGCTGCTAATGCAGTGGGCTGAGCATTCATGTACTAGCCTTTCCTTATAAATACTTTTGCCAAGCGCTACACGCGCTATCGATTAATTCGTAAACATGCTTAAAAGCCTCTTGGCTTTGACGGTAAGGATCGGGTATTTCTTTATCGCCTACCCACTTACCAAGCAAAAATGTTTTACCGCGAGCCTGTGGGTAACGCGCGCACAAGTCATTTATGTGGCGCTGCTCCATCACGAGTATTACGCTATTATTTGCAACAAGGTTTGAGTTAATTTGCCTACCTTGATGCGCGCTCATATCAATATTATGCTCGTTTGCAATTAACTGAGCTTGGGCATCGGCGGGTTTTCCTTCAAGGGCGGTTAACCCCGCTGACGATACAGTAACATTTTTACCTTGCAGTTTGCTTTTTAATACATATTCGGCGGTTGGGCTGCGGCATATATTGCCAGCACACACAACTAATACAGAATCAAACATACCATTTAACCCTTAGTTTGTGTTTGCTACGTCGTTTATAGCATCTACCGTACTAACAGAAGGCAGTAGTAAGCTTATTACACGGTTCCAACGGGCAAGCGGTGCACTTGTTACATATACAATATCGTGAGGTTGTAACTTAAACTGCTCGGCCAACACTAAAGCCGCCACATTTTTAGCATGTAGCTGATATACATCGGCAATTACACCGTCGGTTTCTAAATTGCGTTTACGTAGTACAAAGACACCGTTAGCATCTGCCGTGTTTTCGTTTAAACCACCCGCATCACTTAATGCTTGCGCTAAATTTAAACCATAACGATTAACACCCACTGTACCAGCGCGCTTAACATCGCCTAATACAAACACTTTTTGCATATCGTTACGGTTTACGTGGACAATATCGCCATGTTTTAACAAACGATTTTGTGAAATATCACCTTTAGCGTAAAAGTCATCTAATTTAATAACTTCGGTTTTATCACCGCGTGTAAATGTCACTGTTCGCCAATCGGCAGATTCAGTTAAACCACCGGCTTGGTTTAATGCATCAATTAATGTAAGTGGAATTTCGGTTACTGGTAGTACGCCTGGTTTATTTACCTCGCCCGTGACATAGGCTTTTTGGCTTCTAAAACCAACTATCTTAATATCGACCTGTGGGTCTTCGATAACGCGGCTTAAGCGCTTAACAAGTTCTGCGTGTACTTCTTGTACTGTTCTGCCAGCCGCTTGAATATTTGGTGCATATGCATACGTAATTGTGCCATCGGCTTGAACACGAAAGCCATCAAATTCGGCAGTACGCTGAACAGCCGCTGGTATTGTAAGCTCTGGGTGATCCCATACACCAATAGTTAGTACATCACCGACGCCTAATCTGTATTGATAGTCAGAGGTATCAACACCGTCTAAGCTTGTTGGTTTAGTGTGTGTAACTTGAGATTGTTTTTGCTGATTAATTAAAGAAGAGTCAATGATTTGAATATTTACTTTATCGAGCTCCTTCTCAAAGTTATCTACTTTTTCACCCGATTCGATTCCTTCAAAATGGCTACCGGGGATGATTGTACAGCCAGTCATTGCTAGTAACGCAAATGACGTCACAATTGTTTTACAGCTAAGCGCCATTGTTATTTCCCAAATAATTTTTTAAAACGTCCAGTTTAAATAAACCCACAACTGTTTATTTTTTTGCTGCCTAATTAAAGCATGGCAACCATTGGTTCGCAAGACTGAGTGTTTAGTAAACGCTCACTTGTGACAGTTTTTTGCAAAATAGTTAATGAATGCGTCGAGGTTCTTTAGTACCGATTGCTTTTTCTTTATGTTTAGTGTTTTCGCGCGAAATAAATTTCATACCTACAAAAGACACGCACTACACACGTGGGAGGCGTTTTAACACCGAAAGAGCAAACCTTTTCAGCGACATTAAACAACCAGCTCAATTTAGCTCGTATCTCGCTTCTCGTAACTCGTTACTTATAATCCCTTCACAGCTAAAGCAGTTCCTACACGCGATATTCAAATACCGTAGGGGCGTTTTAACGCCGAATTACATTTGACCTTTCGCGCGAAATAAATTTCATGCCTACAAAAGACACGCACTACACACGTGGGAGGTGTTTTAACACCGAAAGAGCAAACCTTTTCAGCGACATTAAACAACCAGCTCAATTTAGCTCGTATCTCGCTTCTCGTAACTCGTTACTTATAATCCCTTCACAGCTAAAGCAGTTCCTACAAGTGATACGCATCACACACGTGGGAGGCGTTTTAACGCCGAAAAGGCGAACCCATTCAGCGGTATTAAACAACCAGCTCAATTTAGCTCGTATCTCGCTTCTCGTAACTCGTTACTTATAATCCCTTTCACAGCTAAAGCAGTTCCTACATGCGATATTCATACACCGTAGGCGGTGTTTAACGCCGAATTACATTTGGTGTTTTCGCGCGAAATAAATAAGCTCGCATATCGTACTTCGTGGCTCGAAGCTGTTACAAGTCCTTCGGACACGCTTCCGTTCCAGTTCGTCGCAGAGCTCCTCTCGCTCACGCTTGAAAGCAAAACTTTTTGCTTGTCTAGTCCTTCGGACACGCTTCCGCCCCTAGGTTGCAGTTCCTACGTACTGATTTTATTGCTAGTTTTTGTTTTTACGCGTTGTAGCATAATGCCTACACCGTAGGAGGCGTTTTAACGCCGAACATTTTTACCTTATTCACGGCTAAAGCCGTTCCTACGTTAATGTCGTGTTGAATCACGACTTATAAATTTTCCGCGCCACGCAAGCATGGTCCCTGCGGCCATTCCTACAAGATTACTCGTAGAACTTATAAACTAATTTCTTTGTTATCTACACTTACGGTGACTTGTTTGTTCAATAAATTAACTAACAAAATACTGCGCATGTCGCCATCGGGTTCTTGGTATATGGCTTGAACATTTTTAAACGACTCGATATTTAAATAAACCACATCACCCGTTTTAGGTAAGTCTGATTTTACTTCGCACGCTGTTTCAAAAGAACGGAGTTGGGAAATAAGCTGTTCAGGAACAATTTGAAACTTGCTGCCATAAGCTACAAAGCCACTCACACCCCGTGTATTTTTTACAGCAGAAAAATTACAATTTCGTGTGTTTAACTTAATAAATAAATAATTCGGAAAAAGAGGAGATGTTTTAATAGAACGGCGTCCCTTTATAATTCGCTCTATTTTATGTTCGGGAAAGAATACCTCAAAACCTTGGTTTTGTAGGTTTGTTTGAGCTCTTAGCTCTTGTTTTGCTTTGCAAAAAAGTAAGTACCAACTTTCCATAGTCACACCCAGAATGCTCATTTTCCTTAAATCCAATCCTAAAGGATTGCTTTTTATGAGTCGGCGATTATACGCATAGAGTTCTGGCGTGTCTATTATAATATTTCATGCTTTTTCTGTCATTAATCTAATCGTTTCCGAACAGATCTCGTGTATATATTTTTTCTGCAACATCTTGCAACTCTTTAACCATACGATTTGCAATAATTACATCTGCACTTATTTTTAGTTCATTGAGATCTTGTGTCACTTTAGAGTTAAAAAAAGTACTTTCTTGTAGCTCAGGCTCAAATACAATGACTTGAATCCCTTTAGCCTTAATACGCTTCATTACACCCTGAATAGCAGATGCCCTGAAGTTGTCTGAACCGGTTTTCATAATAAGACGATAAATACCCACAACTTTAGGGTTTTTAGCAATAATTGACTCTGCTATGAAGTCTTTACGTGTTGAGTTTGCATCAACAATCGCACGAATCATGTTATTAGGTACGTTTTGGTAATTAGCTAATAATTGTTTGGTGTCTTTAGGTAAACAATACCCACCATATCCAAATGAGGGATTGTTATAATGACTCCCAATGCGTGAATCTAAACACACACCTTCAATTATTTGTTTAGAATTTAATCCATGACTTTCAGCATAACTGTCAAGCTCATTAAAATAAGCCACACGCATAGCGAGGTAAGTGTTTGAAAATAACTTAATCGCTTCGGCTTCAGTTGAGCCAGTAAACAAAATATCAATGCTTTCTTTAATGGCGCCTTGAGCTAACAAGTTGGCAAATACCTCGGCACGCTCTGAGCGCTCACCAACAATAATACGCGATGGGTGCAAGTTATCGTAAAGGGCTTTGCCTTCACGTAAAAATTCTGGCGAGAAAATAATGTTATCGGTTTTTAGCTTTTGTTTTATGCTTTCGGTAAAGCCAACTGGTACTGTCGACTTTATCACAATAACAGCATGTGGTTTTATAGCTTGCACATCTGCTATAACTGCTTCAACTGACTGGGTATTAAAATAGTTAGTCTCAGGGTCGTAGTCTGTCGGTGTTGCTATCACTACAAAATCAGCTGCTTCGTAAGCCAAAAACTTATCTGTTGTTGCCGTAAAGTTTAATTTTTTATTCGCAAGGAAATTTTCTATTTCGGTGTCTGATATGGGTGATTTACTTGCATTCAGTAATGCCACTTTTTCTTCAACAATATCCAAAGCCACTACATTATTGTGCTGAGCCAACAACATCGCATTAGACAAACCAACGTAACCCGTACCCACAATTGTTATGTTCATAATTGCTCGTAAGTAAAAACAACGCGCTGCTGTATTTACTTACTACGCTAATTTATTTTTGTGACGATTTAATTATCAAGCTACTTTTTTAAAACAACCAGTAAACGTTATTAATTTTAATCGGTAAGTCTATGAACTTGAAATTGCTGAATGAAACCAGTTTAGAAAAGGTAAAAAGAAAGAAGGTAGATTAAACATTGTGGATTAAGAAGAATGTATTTTACACGCGAGACTTAACTGCGTTCACAACATAACATAGGAAATAATACCAAACACTCAAAGAGCCAACCTTATTACTACTCTTAAGTATCTTAAAGTGCCACGTTGCGGCCTTAAACTTGTTACTTGATAAGCTATTCGTAGCAACTAAGTAATTTGCAACGGGCTCCTCAATACCTATAGAGTCTGTTTTTTCTATTATATTTAACCACATAGCATAGTCTTCATGCCCTATGTGCTGTTGGTAAAATTTACCAAGCAATTTAGCGTTGTATATGCCTGTTAAGTTACCTATACAGTTTTGTTTTAGCATATCCTTAAGAGTTACACGTGACTTTATTTTTTTTATATTAAGAACATCGCCAGACTCGTTTACGCGATAGTATGCACAGTGTGAAGCGTTTACATTATGTATGTTCATCGCTTCAATTTGAGCTTTTAACTTATTAGGTAACCATGTGTCATCACTATCTAAAAAAGCAATGTACTCACCTTGAGCCACTTTTATACTGTTATTTCTAGCTGACCAAGCCCCTGATGCTCCCTTATTCAAGGTATACTTTATACGTTTATCATTAGAGGCAAGCTCTTGTACAATTTTAGCAGTTGAGTCTGTTGAGCTATCATCTGTAACAAGCAGTTCCCAATTTGTATAGGATTGGTTTTGGATTGAGCGAATGCTGTTTTCTATCGTTTTTTCAGCATTAAACGCAGGCATAATAATGGAAACCAACGACATTATTATTTTGCCCCGAAGCCTGTCAGCATAGTTTTTAAAGTCTTGAACACAATATTTACGTCAAGCCAAAAAGACAAATGTTTAATATAATAAAGATCGTAAGCAAGTTTTTCTTTTGTAGAGTCAGTATCATCTGCATAACCATGGACTGTTTGTGCCCACCCAGTAATGCCTGGTTTAACCATATGACGATAACCATAAAATGGGATATCTTGCTCAAATAACCTCACGAAAGACTCTTGCTCGGGTCTTGGACCAATAAGCGCCATATCTCCCTTTAGTACATTAAAAAACTGAGGTAACTCGTCAATTCGAACTTTTCGAATAAATTTTCCAACTTTAGTAATTCGAGCTTGCTCATCCGTTGCAAACTTATCTTTATCACACAACTTTTCAACGGTCATGCTTCGGAACTTATAAATTTTAAAAACTCTACCAGCTTGGCCAACTCGCTCTTGTGTAAATATAATTGGACCGGGACTTTCTAATCTGATCAATATCGCCGTTACTATCATTACAAAAAGTGAAAAAGGCAACGTTAAAATAATAATAGCTGATTCCCATACACGCTTAAAAAGCTGATAAATAGGGTTTGGTTGCAGAGTTCCTATTGAGTTTTCAGAAAGATGATGAACTTGTACTTTACCCTTGATCATTTCTTTTATACTTTCGGCATGAAAAACTGAGATTTCGTTCAAGCTACAATCTGCAATAAACTTTTCTTGATAAGGCGTTAAGTTCTGGTGTAAATCAACAACTAAACCATGCTTAATCGCAGTTTGATCATAAGGCTCAGATAGTAAGATCGTTTCAATGTTACTATGAGATTCCAAGTCAGAATAATCAAAATTATCAATCACATGCAACATTAACTTTTTATGATTTGTTCTTAAAATCGTTGTTGTAAATAACCAAGCAAAGCTTGATGCAGCACCGACAAAAATTAGAAATAAAGAGTAATCAAAACGCAAAATCAATACTAACGAAAGTGCTATGCTAAACACTGAAAAAATTAACGGGATTATGTAGTATTTTCGATCAACTAAAAGATACTTCGCCACTAAAGGCAAAGTGAAGGCTGTCGCTAGGTAACTTCCCTCAACAAGCATTAAAGAGTTTTTTACAGATTCCGTAGAGTAAGGGAATGCAGAAAAAGCTAACACCAAGCATGCCGTAAACAACAATCCCAGTGTGTGACATACAAATGAATTTGATAATAGTTTATACACGTTACAATCTTTTAGCTTAACTCTGATTACAACCCTCTGAATTAGAGGGACGAAAAGGATGATATTATACTTAGAACCTATATTGAGGGCAATACTGACTCGTAACAATATTGCACGACCAGCAATACCTTTATGCTTTATACATTACTTTTACTTACCTTAACACCATACTTATTGAAAATATCAGATAAAAAAACAGCCATTAATATACAGTTAAAACTAATTACATTTTCAAACATCATTACAAATAAAATTACAAATAACATGTACAATTCTTTTTCTGTAGCTTTTTTAAATGTATTTAATACCAGCATCATAAAAAGCATATACCCCAAAATTCCAAATGAGAAAATGAGATTAAAAAACGCCATATCGACCTTCTCAAAAGTGACTCCTCCAAAAAGTAAGCCTATGAAACTTGTTGCATTAATGTACTCTGTTATCAGAGTCAGCCTACCACTTAAAGCATAATTTAAAAGATCTGTAACTAACTTAAATGATTGAGAGTAAAGCAAACCATACAGAATTAAAGGTATGAGAAGGTACAAGAAAATTAAAAATTTAAATCGGTGCAGCATACCGACAAAGGGAATCAAAACTATAGAAAGAACAGAGGCAAGCATATATGTTCTTGAACCTAACCAAACTGAAAACGCTAAGAAAATTAAAGTTGAAATAAAAAATAATGCTTTTTGATCATACACATAGATTAAAACGGTAATTGAAAGTATGAGCATTGATATAATATTAGGATTTAAAAAACCAAGTGAGTGTTTTATCGAAAAACCATAACTACTAGCCATCATGAAACTTTTAGATTCAATTAACCCATTTAGTGCAAGTAATGAAACTAATACAAACAAAGTTAATAGTATGCATGAAAGAAAAAACAGATTCAGTTTCTTAGACTTCCAGTCGAAAAAGCTTAAAAATAAAGCAAATATAACGACACTCATAACGTCAAAATAAAATAAATTTTTTGTTATTAGTAAATATAAGAGACAAATAAATAAAAAAAGTAAAATTTTTGATATAAACTTTTTCTTTATCAATACATTTGACTTCAATAAAATAAGGAAAGATAAAGCAAAGCAGATAAACCGAATTGCTATAAGAAGGTTTTTGTTATCTTGAAATAAAAGCATGTAACTAAAAAAGTTACTGACGTACATGAAAATGAAAATAAAATATAGCAACATGCTTTCATAGTATTTATTCATTGATTATTTTGCTTTGCCATAGTTCAAGAATGTGTAAATCATCATAGCTTTTTGATGTCTCTAAACCATTACCTATGAGTTCTTTTGCCAGTTTATCATTTTCAGCTATATCAAGCATTGCCCTAGCTAGCTCTTCAATGCTTTGATCTTGAACTAGGATACCATCATAATTATTTGTAATAATATCTGACGGGCCTGTTTTACAGTCAAACGAAATAACTGCAGCACCGCAAACTTGAGCCTCTAAAATCACTAGTCCAAACCCTTCATATCTTGAAGAAAGAATAAATGCTTTGCTCTGTAAGTAATATTTAGATACATCATTTTGAGCACCAAGTAACTCGACTTGACTAGATAAATTAAGCTCAGAAATTTGAGCTTCGAGATTCGCTCTTTCCTTACCTTCACCAATAATTTTAAGCTTCCACTCTGGGCATTTGTGATGTATCAAAGAATATGCTTTTAATAAATTATCGAAACCTTTTTGTGGGTCTAATCTACCGACAGCCAAGAATTGCTTCTGCCTATCCTCATAAGCAGGAATATTTTTCGGCTTAACAAGAGTGATTGGGTTTATTGTCTTTATCGATGTACAAAACTTTTGATATTTCTTTTGATCAGACTCTGTTAAACATAGCACTTTGTGAGCATATGGATATAACAGTCTTCTTAACACGCGCCACACGATACTCGGCGAGTCAAAGTGAATATGTTCGTAACATATTACTTTTTTTGCTAGAAATAAGGACGCAAGTAATGTGAAACAATTTGTAGATGTCCAATTAGTAACAATGAAGTCTGGGTTTGAGTCTTTAATTATTTTTCTTAATGAAAATAACATCTTAGCATTTGATGAAGAGAAATAGCTTAAACCTGAATTTTCACTGTCATCACTATCAAAACCTAATGAATACCTCTTTACTTCGCTTGGAATTTTAAAGAAATCTTCATCTGGACTTCTAAATGTAACTAGCTCACACTGAATATTTTTATCGTTTAAAAAAATATTTATAAGCTTATTAACTACATTATCAGTACCACCGCAATGCATGGCATGATTAACGAACATAATTTTCATATATTTTCTTCTACTAATGTTGCTAACTCTTCGATTCCTTCAGCTGTTTCTTTATCCGCTAAATTAAGCTTAAATTCGAAGCAAACTTTATGATAGCTAGCGACAAAATTAATATTATAATCTGCCGGCAAGCTATTTTGGGGTCGGCTTTTCATCCACTCTATTGCATCTCTAATCTCACCGAACCCATTCAGTTTTCTTGCTAAGAAATGCTTCTTATAAAATGCATCCCCAAACATCGAAACTGGTTTATTTTTAAGAACCGCCTCATAGCCTACCGTACTAGTTAAAGTGAAGATTCCAGAACATTCATCAATAATCTTTTTTGCATTCAGTTCAGGACGAACCAAAAGAACATTTGGTAAATTAGAGAGCTTTTTATAAAACTGCTTATCCTCAAACGCATGAGCACTTTTATGATCTTTTACTATTAGTAACTCCCCTTTTTTTAAGCTAAAAGCAATATTTTTAATGATATTTAGCTCATCATAAAATCGTCCTAACAAAGAGGTCGACGACTCGGGATGATAATGTAGAGGATATAAAAAGTAAGTTTGGGTATCTAATGGCTCAAATTTAGTAAAATATTTTTTTATTCTATATGAGTTAAGCTTTCTATAAACATTTCGTAATCTATATCGGATTGAAGATACAATAGGCTTACCTAACTGAAACCCTGCACTATTAGACCCCAATGAATATTTGATATGAGTTTTAAGACTGTGTATACCCACTTTTTTTAATGCAGGTAAAGCACTTACTTTGCTTAACCCATTATTCTTCATGTAATCTGGCTCAACTTCGTTAATCTGAGATAAATAATTTTTAGCAAAATCTAAATCATCTGCTCTAAAAGTATTCGATAATAAAGCCTGCTCAATCTTATCTGCTAATTCATTATCATCAGACGAAAAGCAGCACATAGATGGTAATCTTGAAGACGTTAGGCCTAAATATTTACCATTTTCAGATTCGATAGCTTTCCAAGCAATATAAGCAAACCCATTAGACACGTTTTCATAAAAACATGTTGATATTTTATGCTCAAGAATGACTCGTTTAAAAAAGCAATATAATCTTTCGACGACTTGACTTGACTTATGTCCTGAAAACTCGCCAGAAAAACCATAATAGTTGCCTCGGTCAAAATCTGGATGCAAGCACCAAGTATCTAAATTACTTACCAGATCACTGTCTATTGATAGATCATTTTCGAACACCTCAACAGGGATACCACTTTTATCTAGTTGAAATAATTCTTGAGTAAACTTAGAGTCTGTTGCTATGACAACATTGTTGCCTCGCTGTTTAAGCTCAATTGCCAACTTTAGATAGTACTTAGAAAATGCTGCTGTATTAATTAATATTAAAATACTTTTCAAAACCAACTCTTTATTTCAACACTTGGTAACAATAGAAAGCTTTACTCAGGAATGTAATCACTGATGATAAAAGCATAGCCAATACAATATTCATGAACACATTAATATCTGTTGCTACGTAAAGCCAAAAAACACTAACGAAAAAAACTAAAAATTGAAAAAAATGGGTTTTTAGTATCTTTCTGTCTTCATTTGCAGCATAAATTACATAATGGGGTATATATGAAATAACAATGAAAAAATACGCAATAAGCAATCCCCAAAAGTAGTTTATGTAATTCAGGTACTCTTGCTTACCTATATAGCTAAACAAAAACTCTAACAAAACATAGTAACCGGAGATGATCAATATATAAACAAACACTATTGCAACTGCATCTTTCTTCATTTGATTTAAGATTGCGTGCATATTTTTATTTTTAAAATTATTTATTTGCTTTGGGTAACTAAATTGAAATACAGCAGAATCAGCAAATGTCATAAAAACATTGCATAACCCAACATACACAGCATATATTCCAACTAACTCTTTATGGCCTAAAAGCTCCAGTATCAGTCTATCACCAGTAAAGACAGCCCTAGCTAGCAAAGTGCCAAAAAATAGAATTATAGATATATTTATCCCTCGAATAATCCACTTTGAATCGATATTGAACTTAAATGGTGCAAGAGAAAATATATCTCTTAAATAATATACACCTATAAAAAGTGCTAACCAACTAGAGAGCAGCCAAAAGCCTAGAATGACTTTTAGAGAAATATAATCTGGGTTAAATACCATTAAGAACACAACAATATATGACCAAAGAGCACTTCGAATAAACAACGTCCAACTTGCTGCAATGACTCTTCCTGATGCAATAAGTAATCTACCTATTTCTTGCCCCAGATATTCGCTAATTACAACCATGCAAAATATAAGCAAAATATCTACTGAGAACACATCTAAAAAGAAAAGCAGTAAAAAAGGAATTATTACAAGTGATAACGATAATAAATTAAAACTTAACTGCTTAGACGCGATTAAAGCTTGCTCACTTTCACTTTGTATAAAAGCTCGATTCGAAAAAGTATAAAAGTCAAAACCGATCAAATATATTGAATAAGTTACAGAAGCAATAAAAATACCATACTCCCCCATATCTGATAGGGATAGGTATTTCGCAGCAAGAAAAATAAAGAAAAACTTACTTACAAGCACACTCAAGCGTAATGCTATATTTATCACTACCTCTTTATTGCTAATTAATTTTATAAATTGGTTCAAAGCTTTCAAATTTAAAGATCAACCAGTCTATTTGTAAGAGCTGTACCAGACTTAATAGAAGACTTTGCTTGCTTGCCTATTACATCATGTAAATACTTTGGTGCTAAGCCATAGCCTGGCCTAATACTCTTTACATTCTCATGTGTAAACACGTCACCTTCTGCAACATCCTTTACTACATACAATGAACGCCTAAAGATTGCATTCCCTTTCTCGCTCTCTTTTCGCTCATAATTTACTTTTCCTAGCGCCTGCCATGCTATTTTACTATCTCTGCATAACTGCTCTAACTCTGGCTTCTCTAACGAAAAACTATCATCCGGTCCGCCACCATTTCTGTCTAGCGTAACGTGCTTTTCGATTAAACATGCACCCAACGCGACCGACGTAATAGCTGTTGTATTATCTATTGTGTGGTCAGACAGCCCCGTTAGCACATCAAAACGCGTTGCCATATCTGCAACCGTTGCTAAATTGTAGTCTTCTGCTGGCGCTGGGTAACCGCTCACACAGTGTAAAACAACCAACTCTTTACACCCTGCGTTTCTCGCTGTTTCGACTGCTTCGCGTATTTCTTCTTCGTTTGCCATACCCGTCGAAATTATCATCGGCTTACCCGTTTTCGCCACATACTCGATTAAGGGTAAATCAATGGCTTCGAACGAAGCTATCTTATAAGCTGGCGCACCAAGCTCTTCCAACATATCCACTGCCGTAAAATCAAATGGCGAACTAAAAATTGTAATGCCAAGCTCTTTCGCTTTCTCAAATAAAGGTTTATGCCACTCCCATGGCATGTGCGCCTCTTCATATAGGTCATAAAGCATTTTGCCATCCCATAACCCGCCTTTAATTAAAAACTCAGGGTTATCACTTTTCATCGTGATTGTATCGGGACGGTAAGTTTGCAGCTTAATTGCATCTGCGCCACATTCTTTTGCCATTTCCATTATTTTATAAGCGTTTTCTATGTTGCCATTATGGTTTGCTGACATTTCCGCAATAATATACGGTGCGTAATCTGGGCCTATCTTTCTGTTATCTATCGTAATAAATTTTGTCATTATTCCTCACTCCACAACTGGTCGAGTAAATTGCTCTGAATTGACTCTCTGATACCCTGCGCTACTAAAAAGCGCTTGTGATGCCGCGTTTTCTTTTAATACCGTGGCATTTATTATCACATCAGGGTGTAAGTTATCTATTTGCTGTAAGGCATATTTTCCTATGCCCTTGCCAAAATAATCAGCGTCAATAAAAATTGAAATCGTGTATTGACCTTGCGCGCTATTATCAAGGCGAACCACACCCACAGGTGCCGTTTCTTTGTTATTTTCGTCAACAAGTTCAATAATATAAAAATAGTCGTTGTTTGCTGCGAGCTTCTTTGTCATCCATGCTTGATGCTCTGAAAAACTCGGCACCGCTTTATTTAATGCATATTTTCGTGTTTCTGGCTTACACTGCCACTCGTAAACTTGTTCAATATCTGAGGTGATAGCGGGCCGTAACTTTAACCTAAACTCACTCAGTCGGTTAATGGCTTTCACCACTCGCTGTACTCCCTGTCCATCACACAGCTGTAAATTAATTCTCCGTATCTCTTCATACTGACTGAGTAATTCATGATACGTTGGCACTAAATCTGTCTGTATTCGAGATAGGTCTACTTGTTTTGCAGCACCTACCAATGCCAAATTACGGCTAATTGTTTGCTGATTTTCAGCCAGGGCAATAATAATGCTTGGTAGCCCAACACATGCTCGCTCCCACGAGGTACTTCCCGGTGCGCCTATTGCAAGTGAATGCTCGGCCATTAATGCTGCCATATCACTTACAAAGTCAATATGCGTTACCCAATGTGGATGTTGTAACGAAAATGCCTTTACACTTTCATAATTTGGCGCGCGGGGGCTTAATAAAACGGTGACAAGTGGCTTTGTGTCAAGCTGCTGTAAAGCCTGCAGAGCTCGAAGTGTCGCGTTTGGTGCATCAATGCCTCCCATCGAAAGAAGGATACGAGGCGGCTGTCGCAAAGGCGGCTGTTTTTCTACTTGGCACTGTTGGTGATATGTCGCAAAAACAGGCGCAATTAGTGCGTATTGCGTTCCTGCAAGTACCAATGCATTGGCATTTTTTCGGTTATACTCCGCTGCGTGTCGTTGTAATGTTTGATCGATAATTAATTCAGCGTCATGCGCTCTCACTAAGTCATCAATTACAACCACTTTACAATCATGCGTTTCTTTTACTCGCTTGTGCCATAAAGCACCAATACCATAATGGTCAACAATGACTAAGTCCGTCGATTTAATTAAATCAGCACACTCTGCTGCATCATCAAGCTCTGGGACTTGAAGCCAGGCTTGATAGTCATCTGTACTAACAGGTTCGACTGGGCACGCTAGCGCTGAAAGTGGGCAAACATTGTGACCGCGCTGCTTAATAAATGATATTAAGTCACCGGCTTGTGGACGAGTCAAAAAAACAACTTGGTGGCCATGGATTGACAGCGCATCCGCCAAAACCAAACAGCGCATAACATGACCACTACCAATGTGAGTGGATGCGTCAACCCGAAAAGCAATTTTTAGCATTTGATAACCTGAAATAACGCTTCAGCTAAATCCCAATCCTCTGGCGTATCAATGTCTTGCACTTGCTTTCGTGGCAAAAGTACAGCTTTTGACTTAACCCCAAATATAGGCCGTTTAGCTTTAAATGCGTCCGCTGTGCCCCAATAAAATTGGCCCGCATCATGGTATGCTTCAATTAAATCTTGCGAACGGGTATTAAAGTGCTCCGGTTGAAACATTTCAACCGTGCCTTCGGCATTCAGTTTTAGCGCTCGCTGAATAGGAAATGCATAACTCGTTGCACTAAATGCATAATCCAACTCACCCGATTGCAATGCTTCATACCCTTGTTTTAGGTTACTTGGCAAAACAAACGGCGCGGTTGCATAAAGACAACAGACATTATCAATAGCATCACCCTGTGCCTCAAGCCATTCAAGCGCATGTTTCATAACATCCAAAGTCGTTGCGTAATCATCCGCAATATCTGCTGGTCGCATAAACGGCACCTGTGCGCCAAACTGCTGTGCAACATCGGCAATTTCAGCATCATCTGTTGACACTATCACCTTGTCAAAACACCCGCTTTTGATAGCCGCTTCTATCGAATAGGCTATCATTGGCTTACCATGAAACAGTTTGATGTTTTTTCGCGGAATGCGTTTACTGCCACCCCGAGCTGGAATGATTGCTATATTCACGACTATTCACTCAAAACAGCTGTTAATTGCTTCACAACGTCATCTTGCTGTTCATGGGTCATCCCGTGAAACATCGGGATAGAAATCGCTTCTGCGTAATAACGCTCAGCTTCTGGATAGTCACCTACGTTAAAACCCATTCGCTGATAATACGGCTGCAAGTGCACCGGAATATAGTGCAAATTGACTCCGATACCCGCCGCTCTTAGCTCATCAAATACCTGTTTGTGTGATTTGGTGATGGCGCTTAAATTCAAACGAATTACATATAAATGCAAGCCAGAATACGTCTCAGGCAACTGATACGGCAAAGTAATCGGTAAATGTGCAAGCTTTTCATTGTAACGATTAGCTAACTGATGGCGAGCAGCGACAAACGACTCTAAGCGTGACATTTGCGACACTCCTAGTGCCGCCTGTAACTCTGTCATACGGTAGTTAAAACCTAGGTCAACTTGCTCATAGTACCAGCCGCCGTGTGATGGATTTTCCATCAAGGCTTCATCTCGAGTGATACCATGACTTCTATACAGTGCCATTTTATCGGCCAGCGCTTTATCATTTGTGAGTGCTGCGCCCCCTTCTGCCGTCGTGACAATTTTAACAGGGTGAAAACTAAAGACGGTTATATCACTGTATTCACACGCACCAATCGGTTGTGACTGGTAACGACCACCAATCGCATGCGACGCATCTTCTATTACTTTAAAACCATACTCGCGTGATAGCGCATGGATAGCTTTCATATCACAAGGTTGACCACACAGGTGAACAGCCACTAACACCTTTGGTAACGTTCCCGAAACTTTAGCGCGTTGTAACTTCGCCTCTAATGCAGTAGGACATAGGTTGTACGTTTGTGGATCAATATCGACAAAATCAACCGTCGCACCACAATAAAGGCCACAATTAGCTGATGCAACAAATGTGACGGGTGTTGTCCAAAGAACATCCCCCTGCCCTAGCTCCAAGGCTAAACAGGCAATATGCAATGCTGAGGTGGCACTATTAACTGCTAATGCGTAATGTGCACCAGTGGCATCCATTAACGACTTTTCAAATGCAGGCACTTGTGGCCCTTGAGTTAAAAAGTCTGACTTCAATACCTCAACAACAGCGTTGATATCTTCTGCTGTGATAGATTGCTTTCCGTACGGTATCATTTATGCGTTCTCTTATACTTCAAACGTAGGATCAACGTGCTCTTTGACTAAGTGGCGTAAACTTTCAACGGTTTCCCACTCGGTGTTTGTACCTGAGTTGTATTTGAAACCAAAAGGAACTTTCTTCGCTTTATGGTGCTCAAGAAATTGCGCTTCAGTGTACATGTAAGAAACTGACGGTAGAATCGCGTACTTGTCACCTAAATCAATGGTATTAATTGAGTCGGTTTCAGTGAGCATTTCTTCATGTAACTTTTCACCAGGGCGAATACCAACAACTTCAGTCTTACACTCTGGAGCCACGGCTGTAGCAACATCTAAAATTTTGTATGAAGGAATTTTAGGAATAAAGATTTCACCACCTAAATGATGGCCAATCGCAAACATAACCAAATCTACGCCATCTTGAAGGGAAATATTAAAACGTGTCATTTCTTCGTGCGTAATAGGTAGAATACCGTCTTGACGCTTATTCAAGAAAAATGGAATAACCGAGCCACGTGAACCCATAACATTACCATAACGAACAACGCTAAATTTAATGTCTTTTGAGCCTTTAATATTGTTCGCCGCTGCAAATAACTTATCAGATGCAAGTTTTGTTGCTCCGTATAAGTTAATTGGGGCACATGCTTTGTCTGTTGACAATGCAACAACGTCTTTAACGCCGCATTCTAGTGCCGCATGAATCACATTCTCTGCGCCATCTACATTAGTACGAATACATTCTGTTGGGTTATATTCTGCTGTATCTACTTGCTTAATTGCAGCAGCATGAATAATCACGTCAACACCTTCACACGCTTGCTTTACACGCTCTTTATCACGTACATCACCAATAAAAAAGCGTAACTGGGGAAACTGTTGTGGCGGGTAGCTCATACGAAGCTCTGATTGCTTCAATTCGTCACGAGAAAAAACAATAATCTTTTTCACGTCAGGGTAACGCGCTAAAATTGTCTCTATAAATTTCTTACCGAATGAACCCGTGCCACCCGTGATTAATACTGTTTTGTTATTTAACATTTTGTTCTCTCTAAAGTGATTTGGTTAAGTATGGATAGTTAAATAACATTACTTAACCTCAAAGTGTCTAGGGGAAACTGAGTTACCTCTTCTAAGAATGTAGTTCAAGAAAACGAGTGCGACTCCCACTACACCGCCAATTAAAGTCATAAAAATACAGATCAATGCTCTTTTTGGCTTAAACTTTTCTTCTGGTATTACAGCGGGATCAATAGTCCTGAATACATATTCATCTCTAACTTCAGAAAACATTATAGTCTTACTCTGCTCTTCAATGAGTTTATAAAGGATCGCCCGCATGTCAGCTACATTCGTTTGCTCGATCTGTTGCTTAAGGTATTCAATATTTTTAACAGAGCTACTAAGATCTCGTTGTTTCATTTTTTTATTGATATCTTGCACTAGCCATCTAACCCACTTTTCAGCAACATATGGGGAGTAATGCTCTACAGAAAGAGTGATCATTCCTGTTTCTTCTGACACATTTATAGACACAATTTTTGTATACTCTTTGTAAGCTTCTTGCATTGATGGTTTTGCTTTTAATGGCCACTCAACCTTACGAACCCACTTTTGAGTATCTTTATCGTATAGATCCTCATTGTATAAAACTTTATTGCTGGCACTATCCCAAGACTCTGCTGCCATTAAATCAGCTAAAAGCTCATGTGAATTAATAAACTCACTAGCAAACTGCCTCGACTTAATAATCTCAATAGCTAATTGTACCTTATCGCCGCCTTTATTGGCATTAAGGTTAATACCTGCAAAACTAGCGAGACCACTAAATTGGCCTGTTAAAGCTGATAACCCACTTGCTGTATCATTATCAGCTGCAGGAGCTAAAACTGCATATGACTTATATACATTTGGTAATAGGAGTGAAATTAGCACTCCTGATAATGCAAACAAGATTGTTATTATCAATACTTTCAACCGACCTTGCCAAATAATAAGTACAAACTCACTAATATTGAGATACTCATCATCTCGTGGGCTCAATTTTTTTTCTGTCACACTATTGCTACCTAATGTTTTTCTTTCAGTGAAATATCAAACTGCACAAGAGCTTAATTTAAATACTACTAATCGCTGCTACGGCTACACCAAGCTGATAAACAATCTGCGTTGCAGTGCTCCACAAGGTTAAGTTATCCATGTAATCAGCATTCATTGGTACAACGATAGTGTCGCCCGCTTCTAAGAGCTGTGAATCATTAACTGCAAACCAGCTGCCGCTATTTGGAATTTTTACTGAACCATTTGCTTTAATGATATAGATTCGATCATCAGCGGCACGCTCTTTTAAACCACCACTGAGGCTGATGTAATCTTCAACGTCAATACCGGGTTTAAACAAGTGAGAAGTCGCGTAGTTTACTTCTCCAATAACGCTTATTGAGTCACGTTTGCTTGGGACATAAAGCGTGTCGCCATTTTGTAAAACTAGTTTTTGTTTGTTATCTGCAATCAGTGGAAGGTCAATAACTAAACGTCCTACAGCTTCAACATTTGCCAAATCAATAAGTAACTTGTTCATTTCTTCATAAGAAAGGGTGTTACTACTTACGGATTTTTCAAAGCTTTTTGTGGCAATGTCTCGACGTAAGTCTTCTGATAGTTTTGCTAACTGTTGTTGTTCTTGTTTTCGTATTGACTCACGAGTAAAGATAGCTGCATCGGGTTCTGCAAAGTCAGAAAAACCCCCAGCTCTTTCAAGCAGGTTAGTAAGGGTTTCTCCACGTCGAATGGTGTATACACCAGGAAACTTAACTTCACCTTTTAGCTCAACTTTTACGTTTTCTTGCCAATTAGGAATAGAGAAAATATTAATACTATCTTTACTACGCAATATTTTATTTTCAGCTTTTTCACCTAGCATAGCTGCATGTAGGTCAAACTTGATGTGTTCAACTTTTGACGCATCACCCGCAACAATCCGAGTGATTTCAGCTTGTTCTGTATAAGCTGACTCAAGTAAGCCTCCGGCTGCTGCAATAAGTTCATTTACTTCGCTGCCAACCGTTAACGGGTAAACGCCTGGGTACGTAACATGACCATTAATTTCAACAAGTTGCATTGCTGCAGTAACAGAGGCTTGCTGTTTAAGCTTTGCTATGATTGGTTTTAATAAGTTATAGCGACTAAAGACTGCGTAATCTTCAGGTTCTAATTCCTGCTCTTCTTCTTTCGCTTTACGCTTCGATATTTCTGCGATGGTGAGTACTTTTTCTTCTTCAAGTTTGAAAGGGTCTTCTTCTTTTAAAACACCAATATAGCGTTCAAACTCTTTGTTCTGATATTCGTGCCATTGCTTCACTTTAAATTGCTGTTGCTGTTGCTCTTCGCTTAACGCCATATTTGCAAGTGCTATTTCTTCAGCTTCTTTTTCTTGATAACGGCTAAAAACAAACAGTTTATCGTTTGCTTTTAACTCTAAATCATGACCTTGAGCTTTCACGATAGCTTGGGCAATATCAAATTGAAAAACCTCAATATCACCAGCAACGTTTATTTCACGTACCAGTAAGCCATAACCAAGATCGGCCTGTGGCAGTAAGTCGCCACGCACTGAAGTGAAAATATCTGAAATGCGTTTACCTTGATGCCATTGGTAATGACCAGGACGCGCAACAGCACCAATTAAGCTAACACTATTTTGATACTGTAAACTGATAGGGTTAAAACGAATACGGTCACCATCACGCGGAATATAGCTAATTCTATCTGAGCTAAAGTCAACAGATAATACTTCTTTCATGTTGTGATTGTTAAAGCGCTCAACCAACGCTTTTTTAGCATATGCTTGTGGCTTTAAACCGCCAGCCATTTTTAAAAGCTGCTCTGCCGTTTCGCCTTTTTTTAACTCAAAAATTGCTGGACGTTTTACAAGTCCCTCAACAGCAACTTGCGAACCAACAGGCGGGATAAAAACAACATCACCTGGCTTTAATATAATATCGTTACTGCTATCACCCTTAATAAGCAGATCGTACAAGTCAAAATTTGCAACAACTTTACCGGCACGTTTAACTTGTATGTTTCGTAATGAGGCTATTTCTGACACCCCGCCGCTCACAAACAAAGCATGCGATACTGTAGTCAGTGATGACACACTGTAACTACCCGGTTTATAAGCTTCACCTAACACTAAAATACGAATACTACGAAGTTTACCGACCGATACAAACGCTTTAATGCCAATAACTTCCTGTTCAACTTTGGCTTTAATGAGCTCTTTTACTTCTGCAAATGTAAGCCCTGCAACTTGGACTGGGCTAAGATTTGGGATACTTATACGGCCTTCACGATCAACCATCACATCGTAGCTTTCACTTTCTTTACCATAAAAGTTAATAGTAAGCTCATCACCACGGCCAATTAGATAAGTATCTGGGACTGCGGCATTTTCGCTGGGCATAAATGTGGTTGGCTCACCAGCAAATAGCTCATAACCAAAAGGTTTTACTTCATCGACTTTCGGCGCAAAACGTTCATCGTCTGTGAGTTCTTCTTGTTCTTTTTCAAAGCGAGGTTGAATTGTTGACTCTTGTTCAACAGATTCTTTATTAGAGGTTTTGCCTGTTATGGTGGATAAATCGACACCATATTGCTTAGCAAGCGCTTCTTGCTGAGCTTTAGGAAGCTTTTTAAATTGCTCAATTTGAGCTGCTGTAGGGGTAAATGCCAATACTGATGCAGAAGTTAATAGCAAAAAAGTAATAAAGAGTCTTTTAAATAACATCACAAGTAGGGATTTCCATAGTTCTACAGTCAAAAAGATTGTCTATTCTACCTGAAATGACAAAAAATAAAAAAGGGACTTTCGTCCCTTTCTGTCATAAAAACATCAATATTCCGGTTTATTTAGTTAAAAACTGTAAACCAACGTTAATGACGTTTCAGTATCTGTATTTTCTTTGTCGTCAGCGACATCAGAGTTGTGAGTAATGTTGTACGCCACTTTCATTTGCAGTGAACCATTAATTTTGGCAAGAATGGCTGATTCAGAACGTGTTTTGGTGTTGGTATCACCGTATTCCACAGAAACGAGCTGAGTGAAACGCGCACTGTCTGAAATTTGCCAATTGTAGTCAAGTTTACCTAACGCAATTACTTCACCTTCGCGTTCACCCGCAAGTGAGTTACCGTTTTCGTCAACTTCTGTGCTTGTATCTGGGTATTGGAAGTATTTATAACCTGGACCCACTTCTGCATTTAACCACATATCAGAACGGTCGATTAGTCGTAAACCATAACCCGCTGAAACTACGGTCTCATTACGGTAAGCACCAAAGTAATCAGATACGTGCGAACCGTAAATGAATAGGTGTGAGTGCTTTTCGTTTAGCTTGTAGTTACCCTGTGCAGAAAAAGAGTACTTTTCGTTAGTACGTTGTGTTTCTTTAACACCGGCATCATTTTCGATCTCGTCTTCTTTATAAAGACCATCAAGCTTATATTCGTTATTCCAGCTCTCAAGGTTATGTAATACCTTTATGCCACCTTTTAGAGTGGTTGTTTCTGTATTACCGCTGGTTATGATGGCACCTAACTCACTCGTAACGTCCCACGTTTTCGTTTCATCGGCTGCGAATGCGCTAGTTGCAGCAGATGCTGCAACTAGAATTGATAAAGCTTTTAATTTCATTAAAAAATAACCTTTACTACTTTTAATTAGACAATTTAGTCTTCTTTGTGCAAATGAACGTCCATTTGCGGGAATGGAATAGTGATGTTTGCATCATCAAGTGCAATCTTAATGTTTTCCATTAAGTCGAAATATGTTGGCCAATAGTCAGCAGAGTTAACCCATGGACGAACCACAAAGTTTACGCTTGAATCGGCAAGTTCAGATACAGCTACTGTGTATGCAGGATCTTTTAATAAACGTGTTTCTTTGTCTAGTACTGACTTAAGCACTGCTTTTGCTTCTTTAAGATCAGCGTCGTAACCAACACCAATTACTAAGTCGATACGACGTGTAGACTCACGTGAATAGTTAACAATTGCATCGCCCATGATTTTTGAGTTAGGCATTACAATTACTTTGTTGTCTGGTGTGCGCATTTCTGTAGAGAAAATTTCAATTTTCTTAACCGTACCCGCTTTACCGCCAGCTTCAACATAGTCACCTGATTTGAACGGACGAAGTAAAATAATTAATACGCCAGAAGCAAAGTTAGATAATGAACCCTGAAGTGCTAAACCAACAGCTAAGCCCGCAGCACCTAAGATAGCAATGAATGATGTTGTCTCGATACCTAGTTGAGATAGAGCCATTAAGATTGTTGCAGCAAAAACGATTGCATAAACAATGCTCGCTACAAATGAACCTACCGCTTTATCTACTTTTTTCTTATCAAATGCTTTTTCAGTTAACCCTTCGCAGAATTTGGCGATGCGGCTACCAATAAAGAAGATAATTAGCGCCAGAACAGCCTGAACGGCGTAATGTATTATTAAATCTGAATTCTCATTGATCCAGTTCATTATTGTATCCATGTTCTCTCCTGAAGTTCATTTTTAGCGTAACGCTGTTGAAATTATATATGATCTTTGGTTAAAAAATCATTAAATAACATGCAGATTAATCAATGAGTGATTGCTTAATTGCAAAAGCGAGAGTCTAGCCCCCGAAACTGAACGCCAGCTGACCAGTGTTAAGTTTCTGAAATTTCTTACTCTTTCAACTTTTTTATCTTTTTTTATATTTAGGGGTTCACAAGCCCACGTTAATTATGTAATATGCGCGCCACACCAAACATGGTGTATCTCAGTGGCGGCTGTAGCTCAGTTGGTAGAGCCCCCGGATTGTGATTCCGGTTGTCGTGGGTTCAAGCCCCATCAGTCGCCCCACTCCCCCCCCCCTTTTGTATTTCTTTTGTTGTTCCTTTATAGATTTATTCTTAGCCTAGTTACCCTAGCATTATTTTATTTCAATTTTTAGCCTTTGTTTTTTAACTCTCTGTTTTTATTCAGCGCATCTTATACATTTCACCTTGCTTATTTTTTAACCTCAAAGCTATTTAAAAAGTTGCTGCGCAAACGCGCCATGCAAGCATAACGCCTACGGTTTAATGTAGGCGTGAAATTTATTTCGCGCGAATAGGTTGTAAGCAACGAGTTGCGAAGTGCGAGGTGCGAACTAAACCGAGATGGTTGTTTAAGGCCAGTTAAAAGGTTTGCTTTTTCGGCGTTAAAACGTCTCCTAAGTATGTCGTGTGTATCTTTTGTAGGAAGGGCTTTAGCCGTGAAAGGGTTTAAAGCTACGAAGTACGAGCAGCGAGGTGCGAGCTAAACCGAGATGACTGTTTGCTTTTCGGCGTTAAAACGCCCCCCACGAGTGTCGTGTGCATCTTTTGTAGGAAGGGCTTTAGCCGTGAATTTTTAAAGGTAAGTTGCTGCGCAAACGCGCGATGCAAGCATAACGCCTACGGTTTAAATAAGACAAAAAAATGCCACCTTTCGGTGGCATTACACACGGGATTATTTCTATTTACTAGAAATGCTTTACATCAGTGCAAGGCCGACGATTTACTCGTCTTTACCTCACGCTTTTTAATTACTTCCAACTTTTCATTTTATGCCCTTTCACAGCATAGAAAAGTATGAATAAATAACAAGGCAACATCACAATATAAGCCATTTGTTGCGCCTCGGCACTTTTAACGCCGCCACTTGCCAAGCCCCAAAATAACGGACCAAATGCACCGCCGGCAATACCCATAACAAGCAAGCCCGATCCCACACTGGTAAGCTTACCTAAGCCCGAAAGCGCTAGCGGCCAAACTGCTGGCCAAACAATTGCATTGGCAAAGCCTAGCACAGCAATCAGCAATAAGGTATCAGGAAGTACCGATTTTAGGCCAAGCAATGTAGAAATAACGACCGATTCATTACTGCCAGTTACTATCGCAAGCGTTAACACACAGCCTAACAGCGCTGAAATAGTCAGTGCTGCCTGCTGAGACAACACTCGTGGAATCAATAAGATACCTAAAAAGTAACCAAGTACCATACAACCCATGGTGTACGATGTCATCACACTGTATTGCTCGACACCCAATGACAGAGCAAAGCTACCAATGGTGTCACCAGCAATTACCTCGACAGCCACATACACAAACAACGCTACAATCCCTAACGCAAGGCTCGGATGCGCCAATGCTTTTTTAACTTGCCCAGGCTGCTGTTCATCAGCATCATCAATTAGTTCAGGTAACGGCATTTTAGTCACTGCGAAGCCAAGTATACCAATAAAAAGTGCCATCCCTAAATACGGTAATATTAAGCCATTGGCCATAGCATCGATGTCAGCTTGGCTGAGCTCTTTACCAACAAACCCTTTAAAATCACTCAATATGAGTGCGGTAAACACAATCGGGGCTACAACCCCTGCACCTTTATTTAAAATACCCATAACACTTACTCGGGCTGCGGCTGATTCCTCGGGACCAATTCTTACCACATACGGGTTCACCGCTGTTTGTAGTAATGTTTGACCCGCGCCCATAACGAGTTGCGCAAATAAAAACAGTGCAAACACTTGTGTTTTTGCAGCAGGAATAAATAACAACCCTGCAACCATCATGGTTGCCATGCCAAGGGCCATACCATTTTTGTAACCCACTTTACGAATAATCATCGCTGATGGAATCGCAGTGAATGTTACCGCGATATAAAACGAGAAAATAATCAACGACGCCTGAAACGGCGAAAGCTGCAAAACTTGCTGCAGGAAAGGCATTAAAGAGCCATTTAACCAAGTAGCAAAGCCTAAGATAAAAAACAGCGTGGCAACGATAGCCATAGGTATTAGGCTGCTTTGTTTATTCGTTTCTGACATGGTAATTCCCATTCATAGCATTGACTCAATTTATCAACGCCATTTGTTCAAGATGATTATAAATACGTTTGATGAAATATTTATAACACTAACGCAACAAAAATGACAGCGCTGCCATTAAACTGACATCAAATTGTAGTCATAATACGATGCCTTTAGTTAAAAGCAAGATAATAAAAAAGGGCCAAAGGCCCTTTTATTTTGCTTGTAATCTATTAATTTACATAGGTTATTCGGCTTGTTTTCTGCGAATTTAAACGGCTACGCAAGGCTACATTTGCATCATTTTCAACACTGATCGGATCAGCATAAAGCTGCCAATTTTTTCCATTATCTAGACTGTATTCAATGCTTAAATAGTTAAACGCTGTGTTGGCTTTTAACGTCCCATTTTCAATAACAGCTCCCGGCACAGGTAAATGCAAATTGATACCATCTTGCGCCAGCTTTTCGAGCTCTTTTAAACCCACAGCGCTTGAGAATTCAGCCCAGTCTTTCGCTTGCTTTTTGGTATCGACATTTTCGCCTTCCCACTCTGCTTTGTGCCACGCACGTTCTGCAACTGACAAAATACGCGGAAAAATCATCGCTAACACCTGATCTTCTGTGCGGATAGTTTCAGACCACACCTGACCTTGCATACCCAGAATATTTTCAGGTTTCTCAAGCTTAGGTAACGGGCGACCAACCAAGGCTTCTAAATTAACAATTGGCTCGCGAGTACGGGTATAGTCTGCATTCGCGTATACATCGTCTGGCATGTAGTTAAAGGTTTTTTTAGTATCGGTGTAACGGGTTGCCCAATAATAACCACGCTCTTCTGGGCTGGCTTCATAGGGATGATCGAAATATAAGTGCGTACCATGTGATAACACCACTTGGTAGCCGGCATTTGCTAACCGATATGCTCTGTCTGCAACGCCCCACTCCCAAATATTATCCCATGTATTAACCGTAAAGGTTTTATTTGGGAATTCATCACGTTTAAATGAATTCTCACGGTCATACATAATGCCATCTTCCCAAATTCCCGGGGAAATACCGCGCTTTTCTAATAGTGTCGCGACGCGTTGCGTGAAATATGGTTTAAGATCAGCGGGGCCCGACACGCCATTACTCGGCTCGGCAAATAACGCCTGACAAACAGGTGAGCCAATCCATGAACCAGCCCCCACTTCATCACCACCAATGTGTAGGTTTTTCAGCTGTACGCCCGCTTCGCGGTACATTTGTTGTAATTCATACGTTACTTTATCTAAAAATGCATAGGTTGAATCCATACAGACATTCATCGAATTATCTTTGTAATTTTGTACCGTCATATACACTGAGGTGTCTTTCGGATCGGTCAGTAGATACTGTGTTGCAGGACCCATATCCACTTGTTGTATTTCTTGCTTGGCCGAGCCAGTTTTTATATTGTTTTTAGCTGCTTTTTCGGCTTGTTCGAGCATATTATGATAACGTGCCTCCATCGCTTTTATTGATGCACGCGCATGCCCGGGTCCCTCTACTTCAGGGATGATCTGAATATGGCGATCTTTTGCGTATTTTAACAGTTCAACAAATTCTTCGCGTTTTAAGTAACCATTGCCCGAACCTGTTTTAAATGGTCCCGTACCTAGCTGCGTTAATAAACAGGTGCGCTCTTCTAAATCAAAACAACGGTATCCACCTACCTCGGTAAGCTCCGGTAGGCCAGGTATTTCGAGTCGCCAGCCTTCATCTTCAGAAAAATGCCAATGTAGCTTATTCATTTTATAGCGCGCCATTTGCTCAACGAGCTTAAACATGGCTTCTTTACCGTGAAAGTTACGGCCATTATCGTAATGCATACCACGCCAGCCATAGCGAGGTGAGTCTTCTAATTCAAGCTGAGGTAAGCTTGCTGAGCCTTGGGTTGCTGCTGGCATCAAATTAAGCACACTTTGCATCGCATAAAACACACCAGCATTATCACTGCCGACGATGTTAATGACTTCATCATCAATTTCGAGGGTGTAGCTTTCAGCTTTACCGGCATTCAGTGCAGGGTCGACTTTAAGACGAATAAGTTTCTCTTTACCAAGGTTAATATGGTCAGGCTGCGCTTTAAGGCTAATACCATAGTCATCTTGTAAGTCTTGCATAAACACCATTACTTCGTGCTTGAGCTGACCTTGATAACTAATTTGCCAATCATTATTGATAGTTGTTGTACCCCGGTTAAAGTCAACTTTGCGTGGTTTTGGAATAATGCGTTTTAGTGCTTCTTCTTTACTTACAGCAACGTTATCGGCATTGTTTCTTTCAAAGCGTACTTTAGGCGTTGCAAGCACAGATAAATCTTTCGGCTCGTTATAGCGGTATAATTGGTTATCGCGCGTAAACGGCATTACAAATTGTTTAAAGTCTTCGGTATCTGTGTTTGCAAATACCGCTGGCTTATTTTTTCCTGAAACAAAAAATGCACGCGGCATAAAATCGCTGTAAGCAACAACCCATACTTGTGCATCAAAAGGCAGTTCTAGGCTTTCACCCGCTGCTAACCCTTTAAAGCTGCTCGTTGGCACTATACGGTGTAAGTCACCATTAACATGTTCAATATTTAAGCCTGCGACATGTTCGGTCGAAATTTTACGAACAGAATGAATATAAAGCTGCCAATCACTTTCACCCGCAGGCAAAGCCACGTCAGAGCGATTATTAAGCGTAATTTGACCTAAGAACCCCGCGTCTTTATTACGGAAATTATCTTCTACCGAAAATAGTAATTCAGTGTCTTTAGCAAAGTGATTAACCTGTGATTGCGTCAGTGTCGCATGTGCGACTACAGGTGATGCTACCAGTATCGCGGCGAGTATTGACCTCTTAAAATCCATTACTTTCTCCTCGTTTAAGCCCTGAGTTTACGGTATTTATTCCGTAATATTTGTCATTTTTGTTTATTATTCATACCTATCATATAAAAACTAAAATGACAGCGCTATCATTTTATTAAAAATAAGCGGGTAGCTTCATCGTAGGAAGCGTTTTAACGCTAATTTTATTAAATAGATGTTGCTGCGCAAACGCGCCATGCAAGCATAACGCCTACGGTTTGTTGTAGGCGTGAAATTTATTTCGCGCGAAGAGGTTGTAAGCAACGAGGTGCGAGATGCGAGATAAATAAGCTTCGAGATACGAGTTGCGAGGTGCGAGCTAAACCGAGAGGGGTGCTTAATGCCAGTTAATAGGTTTGCTTTTCGGCGTTAAAACGCCTCCTACGTGTATCGTGTGCATCTTTTGTATGAGTGGCTTTAGCCGTGAAAGGGTTATAAGCTTCGAGAAGCGAGGTGCGAGATGCGAGCTAATACAGCTAAATCGAGAAGGTTGTTTAATACCACTGAACAGGTTTGCTTTTTCGGCGTTAAAACGCCTCCTACGTGTGTGATGTGCATCTTTTGTAGGAGGGGCTTTAGCCGTGGTTTTATAAAAGAGATGTTGCTGCGCAAACACGCCATGCAAGCATAACGCCTACGGTTTGTTGTAGGCGTTAAATTTATTTCGCGCGAAGAGGTTGTAAGTTACGAGGTGCGAGCTAAATCGAGATGGCTGTTTAATGCCAGTTAATAGGTTTGCTTTTCGGCGTTAAAACGCCTCCTACGTGTATCGTGTGCATCTTTTGTATGAGTGGCTTTAGCCGTGAAAGGGTTATAAGCAACGAGCATCGAAAAGCGAGATACGAGCTAGTACAGCTAAATCGAGATGGTTGTTTAATGCCGCTGAAAAGGTTTGCTTTTCGGCGTTAAAACGCCTCCTACGTGTATCGTGTGCATCTTTTGTAAGAGGGGCTTTAGCCGTGAAAGGGTTATAAGCTTCGAGAAGCGAGGTGCGAGCTAATACAGCTAAATCGAGAAGGTTGTTTAATACCACTGAACAGGTTTGCTTTTTCGGCGTTAAAACGCCTCCTACGTGTGTGATGTATGTCACTTGTAGGAGTGGCTTTAGCCGTGAATCTTATAAAGGTGTTGCTGCGCAAACGCGCCATGTAAGCATAACGCCTACGGTTTAATGTAGGCGTGAAATTTATTTCGCGCGAAGAGGTTGTAAGCAACGAGTGACGAAAAACGAGATACGAGCTAATACAGTTATACTGAGAAGGCTGTTTAATACCGCTGAATAGGTTTGCTTTTTCGGCGTTAAAACGCCTCCTACGTGTATCGTGTGCATCTTTTGTATGAGTTGCTTTTTGTAGGAGGGGCTTTAGCCGCGAATTTTAAAAGAGATGTTGCTGCCTAAATGCGCCATGCAAACATAACGCCTACGGTTTGTTGTAGGCGTTAAATTGATTTCGCGCGCAGAGGTTAAAGCGGCTTTTAAATCTTCATACAAAGATACTTCTCTTCTAGATACTCATCTAAGCCTTGATGACCACCTTCACGACCCAGGCCCGACTGTTTCACACCACCAAATGGGGCAACTGGGTTTGAGATAAGCCCTTCGTTAATGCCTATCATGCCGTATTCAAGTGCTTCACTTACGCGATAAATCTGCTTGATGTTGTCACTGTAAAAATAAGCAGCTAAGCCATAAGGCACATCATTGGCAAGTTTCAGTACTTCTTGCTCGTTATCAAAGGCAATAATGCTGATTACAGGACCAAACACTTCATCATGGTAAATATCCATCTCTGGGGTGACATCAGTCAAAATGAGTGGCGCTTGAAAACTGCCCTCAAGCTCCTTATTATCGCCAATTAAAGAAGCCCCTTTGTTCACCGCATCTTCGACTAAGCTTTGTACCTTCTCTTTTGCTTTTGGGTAAATTAATGGGCCAATATCCACCCCTTCATCAAGGCCATTGCCTACTTTTAACTCTGCTACTTTGTCAGTGAGTTTTTCAAGCACGGTTTCAAGCACTGAGCGCTCTACAAAAATACGGTTTGCGGCGACACAGGTTTGCCCTGCGTTTCTAAACTTCGCGCCCATGAGCCCTGTAACGGCGTCATCTAAATTGGCATTTTCAAAAATAATAAAGGGAGCATTACCACCGAGCTCCATCGATGTGTTCTTAATTGTAGAAGCACACTGAGCGAGTAATTGCTTACCGACCCCAGTTGAACCTGTGAAAGTAAATTTACGTACGCGCTCAGACTCTGTCATGATTTCGCCGACCATTTTTGCGTTTTCAGATACCACCACATTTAAGGCACCTTTCACGAAACCGGCTTTATCAGCGAGATATGCAAGTGCAATTGCACACAATGGCGTATGCTCAGAAGGTTTAATAACAAAGCTACAGCCTGCCGCATATGCGGGAGCAACTTTACGCGTGATCATGGCAATCGGGAAGTTCCACGGTGTAATACCTGCTACCACACCCACGGGCTGTTTTATTGTTGATAAACGATGCTGACTATCCGTCGCAGGAATACTATCGCCGTAACTGCGTTTGGCTTCTTCGCTAAACCATTTAATAAACCCGGCGCCGTACTCCACTTCACCCAATGCTTCTTTTAAAGGTTTACCTTGCTCTTTGGTCATTAACTCAGCAAGTTGTTGTTTATGCTCAATGACTAAGTCGTACCAACGTCGCAACGTTTCACTGCGCTCAGTCGCCGTTGTTTGCTTTAGTTTGCTAAAGGCTTCGTCGGCACTTTTTATAGCCAGTTCAACCCCGGCTTTATCAATATTAGAGACATGGGTAATAGCCTCTGCGGTTGCGGGGTTATCGACACTAAAACGCTGGCTTGTAGAATAAAAGTCACCGTCGATAAATGAATCAGAAAAAACCAAATCAGACATAGAACCTCCAAGTTAAAGACACTAGAAATCAGAAATCTGACGACTATCATCTGAAATCTACTATCTGACAGCTAAAAAACAAAAAACCGCTGTAGAGACCAAGCAACTACAGCGGTTTTTAGGTATTCAAAGCCGTTAAGAATTAATGCTCTTCATTAACGATATTGAGATTATACTTTGGAATTTCAACCACAAGATCTTCATCTTTAATGATTGCTTGGCAACCAAGACGTGACTCTGGTTCAAGTCCCCATGCTTTATCTAACATGTCGTCTTCTAGCTCATCACTTTCGTCTAAAGAGTCAAACCCTTCGCGAATAATTAAATGACATGTCGTACACGCGCATGATTTTTCACAGGCATGTGGGATGCTAATGCCATTTTTAAGCGCAACATCTAATACAGTTTCGCCTGCAGGTGCTTCAATTGCTGCGCCTTCTGGGCATAACTCTTCGTGTGGAAGAAAAATAATTTGTGGCATACCTTACCTCGTTAAACTTCGTCTACTGACTGCCCTTGCAGCGCTTTTTTAATTGATGCGTCCATTCTACGCGCAGCAAACTCGCTACTTGCATTATCTACAGCTTCAATCGCTGCTTTAATTTCTGCCGGTGTTGTGGCACTTTCGCGTACCGCAATAAGTTTAGCAATTTCTGCTTTTAATACACTTAATTCTTGTTCATCAAGCAATTGGCTATCGGTTGCGAGTGAGGCTTCAAGTGCTTCAACAACACGTAATGCTTCAACTTGCTGCTCTTTGAGCATTCGTGCTTCCATGTCGTCTTTGGCATTTGTCATCGACTCTTTCAGCATATTAGCAACTTGGTCATCCGATAAGCCAAATGAAGGTTTTACCTGTATTTCAGCTTGCACACCGGTTGATTTTTCCATTGCTGATACGCTCAATAGACCATCTGCATCAACTTTAAAAGTAACACGAATATGCGCAGCACCTGCCGCCATAGCTGGAATGCCCTTTAAGCTAAATTTAGCCAGCGATCGACAATCATCTACTAATTCACGCTCACCTTGCAACACGTGTAATGACATCGCCGTTTGACCATCTTTAAAGGTGGTGAACTCTTGTGCACGCGCCACCGGAATTGTGGTGTTACGTGGAATGATTTTCTCGACCAAGCCACCCATGGTTTCTAGACCAAGCGAAAGTGGTAATACATCGAGCAATAACATGTCTGAATCAGGCTTATTACCCACTAACACATCTGCTTGCAGTGCAGCACCAAGGGCCACAACGCGGTCGGGGTCAATTGAGGTCAGTGGTTCTTTATCAAAAAATGCCGCAACTTGAGAGCGTACAATCGGCATGCGGGTAGATCCACCCACCATAACAACTTGCAGTACTTCTTGGTTTTCGATACCGGCATCTTTAACCGCACGTCGGCACGAGCGAAGCGTTTTCTTTACAAGTCCTAGCGCCAATTCATCAAAGGTTTCGCGCGTTACTTCAACTGTGTAGCTTTGGCCATCAAACTCTAAGCCAACGTTCACTGTTTGGTATTGGCTTAATGCTTCTTTACAGGCTTTTGCTTTATTGATGAATAAACGTAAAACCGATGCCGATAACTCGTTAACACCCGTTTGCTGCTTAAAGTAGTCAACCAGTAATGAGTCGAAATCGTCACCACCTAGGCTCGAATCACCGCCCGTCGCCATGACTTCGAATACCCCTTGATGCAGGCGTAAAATAGAGATATCGAAAGTACCGCCGCCCAAGTCATAAACAGCAATAATGCCTTCTTGACCTGAGTCTAGGCCATAGGCAACTGCCGCCGCTGTTGGCTCGTTGAGTAAGCGTAAAACATTAATACCCGCAAGTTCAGCCGCGTCTTTAGTGCTTTGACGCTGTGCATCATCAAAGTACGCTGGCACAGTGATCACGGCGCCCATAATATCTTGGCCGGCAAAGCTTTCTTCAGCACGTTGTTTTAAGGTTTTTAATATTTCACTTGAAGCAGACACCGGGCTGATTGGGCCAGCAACAGTGCTAATGGCAAGTGAGCCATTATGTTCACAAAACTGATACGGTAATTGACCGTAACTTTGCTCAATTTCGGTTTGTGTTTTGCCTAAGAAGCGCTTCACTGAAATGAGTGTATTTGCTGGGTCTTGTGTAGCCGCTGCAGCCGCTTGTTCACCCACTAATATGCTGTCTGCTTGGTACTGAACAACCGACGGCAGCATTGCATTACCTGCAAGGTCTGTTAGTGTGCGAGCTTCGCCACTTTGGACAGTCGCAACAAGTGAATTTGTTGTACCTAGGTCAATACCCACTGCCAATTTGTGCTCATGTGGTGCCGCGCTTTGCCCCGGCTCAGCAATTTGCAATAATGCCATAATGCTCTTTTAAACTCTTAAATAGCTGTTAAGTTACAACTAACGATTAATCATCAAATAAACTGTCTTCAATTCGCTCAAGTTCTTCGCGTAGCTTATAAACAAACTTTAACTTACGAATATTATCCGCCGCTGCCTGCCATTGCTGTTCATCATTGCTTGCTAGCTGATCAGCCAGTTCGTTGCTGTATTGCGTGTCTAACTGTTTAATTTGCGTTTCAAACTGGGCAATTGCTGCATCAGGATCTGCGGCATTTTCAAGCTCTTCGAGCTCTTCTCGAAGCTCCATTTGCTGCATTAAGAATAGCGGATCTTGTAATGTTTGTTGTTCAGCACGAATATCAACGCCCAACTCACTAAGCATGTATTCAGCACGCTTTACCGGGTGCTTTAACGTTTGTAATGCATCATTGATTTCAGCCGCGTTTTGCACAGCAAGTAGTTTGTCGCGGCTACTAGCACTGGCATGACGATCTGGATGAACTGCACGTTGCAGCTCGAGGTAGTGTTTATTAATAGTCGCTAAATCAATGTTATAGTCTACTGGAATCGCAAATAACTCAAAGTAACGCATTACATAATCCAACTCGGTAAACAGAAAAAGAACAAAGCCCTACACAGGTAGGGCTTCAAGCAAGGAAAACGTGCTAGCTTAAACGGTAAAGCTTTCGCCGCAACCACACTCATCGGCCTGATTTGGGTTGTTAAACTTAAACCCTTCGTTCAAACCTTCTTTAGTGTAATCAAGTTCAGTGCCGTCTATGTACACTAAGCTTTTTGCATCAACGATTACTTTCACACCGCGACATTCAAAAACTTCGTCGCCATCTGCTAACTCATCAACAAATTCAAGAACATAAGCAAGACCTGAACAGCCCGTCGTTTTAATGCCTACGCGAAGGCCAATGCCTTTACCGCGATTTGCTAAAAATGATTCTACGCGGTTTGCTGCCGCATCTGTCAATGTCACTGCCATGAATTTATCTCTTACTTCGCTTGTTTGCTTTTGTAATCAGCAATCGCTGCTTGAATCGCGTCTTCTGCTAAAATTGAACAGTGAATTTTCACTGGTGGTAATTCAAGCTCTGCACTGATATCAGTGTTTTTGATTGTTGAAGCTTCGTCTAATGTTTTACCTTTCACCCACTCTGTTACAAGTGAAGAAGAGGCGATTGCGCTACCACAACCATATGTTTTAAATTTTGCATCTTCAATAACACCTTCTGGTGATACTTTAATTTGCAATTTCATTACGTCACCACACGCAGGTGCACCCACCATACCTGTTGCAACAGATGGATCATTTTTGTCTAAAGAACCCACGTTACGTGGATTTTCAACATGATCGATTACTTTATCACTATAAGCCATAATACTATCCTCACTACCTGCTAGCGGCGGCGATCACTGATTAGTGATGCGCCCACTCAACTGAATCTAAATCAATACCTTCTTGATGCATTTCCCATAAAGGAGACATCTCACGTAAACGGCCAATCGAGTTTTTGATTAGTTCGACGGTATAATCAATCTCTTCTTCAGTCGTAAAGCGGCCAATGCTGAAACGAATTGAGCTGTGAGCTAATTCGTCGTTACGGCCTAACGCACGTAGTACATAAGAAGGCTCTAAGCTTGCTGAGGTACAGGCTGAACCTGATGAAACAGCAATGTCTTTAACAGCCATTAATAACGACTCACCTTCAACAAAGTTGAAGCTGATGTTTACAATACCCGGAACTGACTGACTTGGTTCACCATTAAAGTAAACTTCGTCCATATCAGCCATAATGCCATCAACCAAACGCTTACGAAGTGCGCTGATATGTGCATGGTCTTTTTCGAAATCTTCTTTTGCGATTCTAAATGCCGCACCCATACCCACTAATTGGTGAGTAGCCAGTGTGCCTGAACGCATGCCACGCTCATGACCACCACCGTGCATTTGTGCTTCTAAACGAGCACGTGGCTTACGACGAACATACAATGCGCCAACACCTTTCGGGCCATATACTTTGTGGCCAGAGAACGACATAAAATCAACTTTTAACTGTTGCACGTCGATAAGTACTTTACCTGCACTTTGTGCCGCATCAACGTGGAACATAATTTTGCGCTCACGGCACATTTCGCCGATTGTCGCGATATCTTGGATAACACCTAGCTCGTTGTTAACGTGCATGACACTAACAAGTACCGTGTCGTCACGCATAGCGGCTTCAAGCTTTTTAAGGTCAAGTAAACCGTTTTCTTCAACGTCCATGTAGGTTACTTCAAAACCTTGACGCTCTAATTCACGACATGTATCAAGCACTGCTTTGTGCTCTGTTTTAACCGTGATGACGTGCTTGCCTTTCTTTTTATAGAACTGTGCAGCACCTTTAATGGCGAGGTTATTTGATTCTGTAGCACCTGAAGTGAAAACAATTTCACGTGGATCAGCGTTAATCAGATCAGCAATGTCTGTACGCGCTTGATCAACCGCTTCTTCTGCTTGCCAACCAAAACGGTGTGAGCGTGATGCAGGATTACCAAAATTACCGTCCATAGTCAGGCATTGCATCATTTCTTTTGCCACACGTTCATCAACAGGCGTGGTTGCTGCGTAATCTAAATAAATCGGTAACTTCATTTCTCTCTCCGCTTTCGTCAAGCTACAGTTGACAGCTTACTTGAATGTTTTCCAGTTGCTTAATTGCAGTGTTGATGCTGTTATCTTGGCGCGATGCGACTTCTTTCACATCTGATTTTTCTACCAATTCAGCAAGGGTAATACTATTTAAAAAATCTTCGATACGCGCGCTTAAATCTGACCACAATGTATGAGTCAAACAGCGCATGCCACTTTGGCAGCCACCCGTTGCACCATGGCAGCGAGTTGCATCAACAGACTCATCAACGGCATTGATAACATCGCCAACAGAAATTTCATTCGCGCCACGTCCTAATAAATATCCACCACCTGGGCCACGCACAGAAGTCACAAGGCCATTTTTACGTAAACGGGCGAATAATTGTTCGAGGTAAGACAACGAAATTTCTTGTCGCTCAGAAATATCGGCAAGGGGCACTGCACCCACATTTGTATGGAGTGCAACATCCAACATGGCGGTTACTGCGTATCTGCCTTTTGATGTTAACTTCATGGAGCCCCCGATGTTACTGCACGCTAAGGTGTGCAAATTTTAATTACCAGACCAAAATAGTCAAGTATTATCACGTGATAAAAATTGATACTTGCCATTGATAAAACCGAATACCCGACTAAATTGGTCAAGTACTATGTCTATTGTAATTACCTGAGTAATTTAGTCAAGTATTATGCTTATAACCTGTGATTATTTTATAGACTTATTAATTGAAGTCAGAATGCCGCGTAAGATATTCATTTCGGCTTCTTCTGGGCGCGCACGATTAAACAAACGACGTAATTTAGTCATCACCATACCTGGGTGCTGTTTGATGATAAACCCGGTGTCGTTTAATGTTTGCTCTAAATGCTCATAGAACAACTCAGTTTGTTTTGCGTTAGGGTAAGTAACGTCGTCTTGTTCTTGCTGTTTTGGCTGGGTGTTTAAATACGCCATACGTGTTTCATAGCACAGAGTTTGTACTGCCATAGCAAGGTTTAATGAGCTGTATTCTGGGTTTGCAGGAATGCACACATGATAGTTACACTGTTGTAACTCTTCATTGGTTAAACCGCTATTTTCACGACCAAACACGAGTGCAACCGGGCCATTCGCCGCTTCTGCCACTAATTTTTCACCACATTCACGTGGCTCAACCATCGGCCAAGACAAGGTGCGCGAACGAGCACTGGTGCCAATCGTTAAACTACAATCAGCAATCGCATCAGCAAGGGTATCAACAACCACGGCTTTGCCTAAAACATCGGTTGCACCTGCAGCAAGCGCACTGGCATGACTATCAATTTCACATGCAGGGTCAACAAGATAAAGGTTTGATAAGCCCATCGTTTTCATAGCACGTGCTGCTGAGCCAATATTACCAGAATGAGATGTGTTAACTAATACGATACGAATATCATCAAGTGTCATTGCGTTGTTACTTACTGAATGTCAAAAATTGCGCGAATTCTACCATGAAAGCTATTCTGGAGGCTATACAGATCACGCGATCAATCAGTATTGATCACAGATCATGGGCGGTGCTAGGGGTTTTTCTTTTACTAGTACATCCTTATTTTTAGTATCAGATTTATGTATGAAACGCCCCGTATAATTTTTAGCTTTTAAAAATAGTCAGATAGAAATTTAATTTAAAATCAGTTCAGTACAAAAAACAACCAAAAGTATTTCCGCTTTGTTGTTTACTTTGCAGTAAAAACCGCTAGAATACGCCGGCTTAAATATATTCGTTCTTTTACAACCCAAAGGTAATGCTATGCATCCAATGTTAAACATTGCGGTTCGCGCTGCGCGTAACGCAGGCAAAATTTTACTTCGCGCAAGTGAAGACTTATCAAAAGTTGATGTACAACAAAAAGGCACTAACGATTTAGTGACTAACATCGATAAAGAAGCTGAAGCCGCAATCCGTGACACTATTTTAAGATCTTACCCTGATCACTGTATCGTTGGTGAAGAACTAGGTGAGCACAAAGGCAAAGATGCAGATTACCAATGGATTGTTGACCCACTTGATGGCACAACAAACTTCATCAAGGGTATCCCTCATTACGCAGTATCAATCGCACTTAAAGTAAAAGGTCGTTTAGACCAAGCTGTTATCTATGATCCAATTCGTGGTGAATTATTCACAGCGTCTCGCGGTCAAGGCGCACAGCTTAACAGCAAGCGTTTACGTGTATCAAAAACTAACGAGTTAGCAGGTTCTATTCTTGCTACAGGTTTCCCGTTTAAACAAAAGCATCACTTAGACGCATACTCTGAGGCATTCAAAGCTTTATTTATTCACACGGCTGATATTCGTCGTGCAGGTTCTGCTGCTCTTGATATGGCGTATGTTGCAGCTGGCCGTGTTGATGGCTTTTTCGAAATTGGCCTTAAGCCTTGGGATACAGCCGCTGGTGAGCTTTTAGTTAAAGAAGCGGGCGGTATGGTTGTTGATTTCGCAGGCGGTATTAACTACAACCAAAGCGGCAACATTATCTGTGGCGCGCCAAAATTAACACAAGCAATCATTCGTGAAATTCGTCCAGTATTAACTGAGTCACTACTTCGCTAATGACCCATTAATTCTAACGCGTGATTAGCATGACAAAAAGGAGCTACGGCTCCTTTTTTTGTGGCTGAAAATAGTCATTCTCCAACTTTATTTCTATGGCACTCTTTTCTGTAAACGGCAGACCGGCTAAGTCTTCAGCAAAGTAACTGTTGAACAGCTGATCAAACTCACCTGAGCTTTTCATCGCGTTTAAGCCTATTAATAATACCTCGGCTAGCTCTGGCTTGTTATTGCTAACAAAAAAATAAAAAGCGCTCGGGTAGCTAATATAGACATTGGGCACAATCGCCAGTTGCTCACTATTTATTTGCTTAAGCTCTGAAGTCACCTCGATAAATGAACGCGGGAAGTAATCAACCCGGCCACTTATAACTAAGTTAAACATTGCTTGATAATTCGCCAGTGGCCGAACCGCTAAGCCATTTTGCGCCAATATTTTTGTATCAGGCCAGTCATGACCTTGTATAGCGGTAAACGCCATTAAGTCTTGTTTAGTTTTTACCTCTTTAAACCGCGGTAAAAATTCACGTTTTGTAAGCAGTGCGCGTTTACCGATAAACCCTTTAAATAAAGGGACTGGAACAGCAATCGCTAGATGCTCTCGCTCTGGGCTGGTCATACTCCAATAGACATCGGCTTGGTTTTCGTCGAGCATGAGTAATGTGCGCTGTTGATGAGGGTGCACCAGTACTTCGTTTATAACGGTGGGATACTTTGCGGCACGAAACGCTGCAGCTAACAGCGCGTGTAAATAATGATCGCGCTGATACAAGGGACGTTGCTCTATGGCTAAGTTCACCACATTTTTGGCATCAATAGGCAGGCTGCATCCTAGGCTTAGCACAACAAGGATTGCACTACATAGTCGCTTCATTATTATTATTCTTAACGTGTTTTTTTTAACCTACACTGGCTTAGAGTGAGACACAAGTGAAATTGGCCGAACTCAAATTTTCTTCATAACCCGATTTGCAGGGTGTCATCGCTCGCGACACTTAGCCTCACCACTGCCGGGGCCGGACAACGACGCTTACAAACAAATAAGTGACTCGTTTTAAAGCGTTTGGCCTCTTTTTTCGCATCGGTTGCGAGTGCTGCAACTTGGTGGCTATTAATGCATTGCTCAAGGTCAGGTTTAACGAGACCAATCGACAGCGTTAGCAAAGGTACAAACTGTTTTTTACCTTCGCGGTTACTCGCCCAATACCCACCTTGCGAGATGTGTTCAGGGGTAAAAAAGGCGCGTGATTTTTCTTCAAATTCTGAAATGATCGCATGGCACCTATGCTCTGCATCGTCTTTATCGAATACCACCATAAAATCATCGCCACCAATGTGACCAACAAAGCCTTTGCTTTTGCTACAAACATCAACGATCACTTCAGCTAATAATTTGATCACACTGTCGCCACTGGCGTATCCATATAAATCATTAAATTGCTTAAAGTGATTTAAATCGACATACGCTAACGAAAACGCATAACTGTTGCGCAGCCTTAATTCGATAGCTTCATTTATTGCCACATTACCGGGTAGCATGGTCAATGGGTTTGCGTGTTGAGCGTGGCGTATTTTTTCTTCGGTGATGTGTTTGAGAATATTACGCAAAGGTGCCAATCCTAAGTAGTCGCCGTTGCGTGTTATGACGATATGGCGGCGAATATCGAATTCAAATTCGGTGATTTGTTGACTAACCGTATCAAGCAATTCGTTTTCATCAACCACTAGCGGTTGCTTATCCATTAGTGCGGTAACAGGCTGCTTATCATAAAGCGCGTGACCATAAGGAGCTGCAAACACCTCGGTAAGTTGATCCCTGTGTAATAAGCCTACGGGACTATTTTGCTCAAGGACAGCAAGACTGGTGAGTGTTTTATCTTGCTCAAAAATACTGTGCGCATCTTTACAACGGGTATTCGCCTCAATACTGGCATGCTCAACAGCAAGCCAACCGATAGCCATTGATTGTTCAAAGCTGCTGCTGTTGTCTGATGATTCAAGGTGTTTTAAGCAATGCAGATTAATTTGGTAGCTGGGCTGTAAACTCGGTCTTTCTAATAAAAAGCCCTGTGCATGCTGCACTCCTAAACTTTCGAGTAAACGTAACTCTTCTACGCGCTCGATACCTTCGGCAATCACTTGGGTATTCGTGGCTTTAGCCAATACAATGATTGATTTTAGAAACTCTTTTTTCACCACACTTTGGTCACAGTGATCAATAAAGTAGCGGTCAATCTTTACAAACTCAGGGCATAACTCAGACCACTGCTTTAACCCCGAATAACCCGCCCCTAAATCATCAATGGCAATTGAAAAGCCTAATTGACGATAATGCGCGATGGTCTTTAACAGTAAACATCCGTCGTCTACTTTTTCTTGTTCAGTTACTTCAATGACAACGCGATTAGCCGCCAGCCCAAAATGTTCAACTAGGTGTAATGTTTCGCCTTTAGGATGACATGGATCGAGCAGTGTTTTAGGGCTGACATTTAAGAACAACTTACCTTGTAGGTTGAGCTTAACAAAGTTTTCAATGGCTTTACTGCGACACAAAAGCTCAAGTTCTGAAATTTTATTGCAGGCAATTGCAGCAGAAAATAAAGCGCTGGGCATCTCAAGTTCAGAGCTTTTTGGCCCCCGACTTAAAGCCTCGTAACCCAAAATATGTTGATTAGAAACATCAAAGATGGGCTGAAACAGCGTTTTAATGTCACTGTTTTCTAATATTCGCTGTAGTTGTGCACTCACCTTTCACCTAGTTTCTGTCATACAAATAGATGACTAAATTAGCAATCTAGTATGACAATTTTATGGCAAGCGCTGCGCTTCATTCACCTCTTGTTCATTTATTCCCACTAATTCCAATTGCTTAATGCGCGCTAAGCTATCGATCATTTTTAGTTCAGCCTGTTCAATATCAACATGATTCATTTGTTGTTGTGTCGTCATCGCCAAAACGGCTAACGGATTAAGTAACAGCTGTTGTATGTGATAACAGTTAGGCCCTGTAAAATCGGGTAACTCAGGTTGTAAATTAAGGGGCTCATTGTCACTAGAGATTGCCGTAAGCGGTGTGCTTTCAACATATTCAGTAATAGCGTCTAATGTCTGCTTACACTCTGGAAACACCTGATTAAACGCTAAAAATAATCCCTGTGATGAATGAACCAACGACAACAGCATGGATTTAACTTGCTGCGTATCTGACTGCCCTTGCAGTGCTGTCACAACCTGCCACGCCAAACTTTGGTACTCACCTAATTGTTGTTCTGGCGTTATTGTGGGTGGCTTTGGTGCTGACTCAGCTTGCTTGGCAACCTGTTGCTCTTTGCAACCGAGCAGTAAAAAAATAATAAATACATTACTTATTAGATACTTCATAATTTCTTCCATAAAAAAACCGCCCAAACAGGGCGGTTCTTTTTTAAGCATGGCTTATTAAGGCATAGGATCGAGATCCGCACCTTCTTTTTCGATTACTTCTGGAATTAAGTCTTCTTTACTTACACCCATTGCAATCGCCACTGCTGATGCAACATACACAGATGAGTAAGTACCGATAAACACACCAAATAGTAATGCTGTCGCAAAGCCGTGAATAGTTTGACCACCCCATACAAACAACGCAATCAATACTAAAATTGTGGTGATTGATGTTACAAGGGTACGATTCAATGTTTGCGTAAGTGAAATATCAATGATTTCTATGGTGTCATCGATACGCACTTTACGGAAGTTTTCACGAATACGGTCAGATACAACGATGGTATCGTTGAGTGAGTAACCTATCACCGCCAAAATCGCTGCTAAAATCGTTAAGTCAAACTCAAGATCCAGTATTGAGAATAAACCTAATGTGATAATAACATCGTGTAATAGTGCTGATACCGCGCCAACCGCAAAACGCCATTCAAAGCGAAATGCCACGTAGATCAAGATACAAATAAGTGCAGTTAACATGGCCAAGCCACCCTGCTCTTTTAAATCTTCACCTACACTTGGGCCCACAAACTCAATACGGCGCATTTCAACACTTGAATCAGTTTGTTTTAAGGCATCAATGATTTGGTTACCAATGACTTCTGCTTTCACGCCATCACCTTGCGGTGCAAGGCGCACAAGAATTTCTTTACTTGAGCCAAATAGCTGAACAGAGAAATCTTCAAAGCCACTTGCCGTAATTGCTTCACGTACTTTTTTCAGATCTGCAGGTTGTGCAAAGCCAACTTCAACCGCTGTACCACCGGTAAAGTCTAAACCGAAGTTTAAGCCTTTTGTAAAAAACGATACGAAAGAAGCCAAAATCAACAACGTTGATAATGTCATGGCAAACTTGCGGAACTTCATAAACGGGAGTGTTTTACCACCGAGTTTTAAGATTTGCATGCTGACTCCTAAATCGACAACTTATCAATACGCTTACCGCCAATAAACAAGTTGATTACCGCACGGGTACCAACAATGGCTGTAAACATAGAGGTGATAATACCAATCGCAAGTGTCACGGCGAAACCAGCAATTGGACCCGTGCCCACTGCAAACAGAATCACTGCTGCGATTAACGTGGTGATATTTGCATCAAAAATTGTGCTAAATGCGCTGTCGTAACCGAAATGAACGGCTTGTTGCGGACTACGGCCGTCGGCAAGCTCTTCGCGGATACGCTCAAATATAAGCACGTTTGCATCAACGGCCATACCCACGGTCAGTACGATACCTGCAATACCCGGTAAGGTTAATGCCGCACCTGGAATTAATGACATAACACCCACGATTAATACTAAGTTCGCACCAAGGGCAATATTTGCCACCATGCCAAACCCTTTGTAATAAACCAGCATAAATACAAGCACAAATGCAAAGCCTAGTACCACTGCCGTCATACCTGCTTCGATATTTTCTTGACCTAAGCTTGGGCCTACCGTGCGCTCTTCTACAATTTGAATAGGAGCAACAAGTGCACCTGCACGTAGTAATAAGCTCAGATTATGGGCTTCAGCAGGGTTATCAATACCCGTGATTCGGAACGAACGGTCAAGACGTGCTTGAATTGTCGCCACGTTAATCACTTCTTCTACCTTAATTGGAGGAAGTGCTTTACCGTTTTCATCTGTTTTACCCGATGGCTTGTACTCAATGAATACAGTTGCCATACGCTTACCAATCGCGCGCTTAGTGAACGCATTCATTTTTGCGCCACCTTTGCTATCAAGGCTAATGCTTACTTGCGGACGTTGATACTCATCCATTCCTGATTGCGCACCAGTGATGTGGCTACCTTCAAGAATAATGCGTTTTTTTAGTACCACAGGGTAACCGTCACGCGCCATGATCACTTCGGTGCCTGGTGGTACACGCCCTTGTAAGGCTGCACTTGGGTCAGCATCTTCGTCTACTTCACGGAACTCAAGCGTTGCCGTAGCCCCTAAAATTTCTTTGGCACGGGCGGTGTCTTGTACACCAGGAAGCTGTACGATGATACGCTCAGCACCTTGACGCTGAACGTTTGGCTCAGCAACACCGATTTGGTTGATACGGTTACGGATAATCGTTTCGTTTTGCTTGATAGCGTAATCACGAATTTCTTTAAGCTTTTGTTCGCTCATACTGGCGTAAAAAGCGTTATCACTGCTGCTATCATCAATGTACACATTGAGCGGGTAACGGGTTGATAAAAAGCGCTCTGCTGCGTCTTTATCTTCTTCGTTACGCATTTCAACACGTAAACGCTCGCTGCCAGCTACACGACGAATCGTGCGGTAACGCAGCTTTTCTTCACGTAAATCACTTTTAAAATCTTGTTCCATTTGCTCAAGCTGTGTATCAACCGCCGTCGCCATGTCGATTTCCATAGTAAAGTGAACACCACCACTTAAATCCAGACCCAGCTTCATCGGGTTACCACCCAATGCTTTTAACCACTCAGGTTGTGCTGGAGCCATGTTGATGGCAGAGATGTAATCTTCACTAAGGGAATCACGCAGTAGGTCTTGCGCTTTAAGTTGATCTTCAACATTCTTAAAACGTACAAGGATTTGTCCGTCTTCAAGTTTGCTTGATTTAACAGTAACGTTATGTTCTTTGAGGGTCGCATTTACTTTATCGAGTACGCTTAGGTCAGCATCAGTACCTTTAGTGCCCGATACTTGTATGGCCGGGTCACGACCATACAAGTTAGGAGAGGCATATAAAATACCAACGACTAACACAACAAGAACAAGTAAATACTTCCATAATGGAAACTTGTTTAACACGTGTGAGTCCTTATTTTTATTGTTATAGCGACTTCATAGTGCCTTTTGGCAATACTGCAGAAACAGCTGATTTTTGTACTGTTACTTCTGCTTGGTCGTTTAATGAGATAACGATGAAGTCTTTGTCATCAGCGATTTTAGCAATTTTACCAACTAAACCACCTTGCGTAAGCACTTCGTCACCTTTTGCCATCGCGCTCATAAGGGCTTTATGCTCTTTTACACGCTTAGCTTGCGGACGGTAAATTAAGAAATAAAATACCAGACCAAAAATACCCAACATGATTAGCATTTCCATGCCACCACCTGCTGGTGCTGCACCTGCCGCACTTGCGTGCGCGTTTGAGATGAATAAACTCATTACACTTCCTCTTTAATTTTTCTAAAAATTTAATCTGATGTATCTGCAAGCTCTGGCACTTCTTGGCCGCGGCGTGCATAAAAATCTGCAACAAATTCGTCTAGTTTGCCATGACTAATGGCATTACGTAAGCCTTCCATTACACGTTGATAATAACGTAAGTTATGAATCGTGTTTAGACGTGCGCCTAAGATTTCATTACATTTATCAAGATGATGCAAGTACGCACGTGAATAGTTTTTACATGTATGGCAATCACACTCTGGATCAAGTGGACCGGTGTCTGTTTTATGTACTGCGTTACGGATTTTAACAATGCCACCTGTCACGAATAAGTGACCATTACGTGCATTACGGGTTGGCATTACACAGTCGAACATATCGATACCACGACGCACCGCTTCAACCAAGTCTTCTGGTTTACCAACGCCCATTAAGTAACGTGGTTTGTCGGCTGGCATTTTATACGCACAATGATCAAGAATATTGATCATTTCGTTTTTAGGTTCACCCACTGATAAACCGCCCAGTGCATAACCATCAAAACCAATGTCTTCTAGGCCTTTTTGTGATTGTGCACGAAGCTCAGGGTACATACCCCCTTGGATAATACCAAACAGTGCTGCTGGATTATCACCATGGCCTTCTTTTGAACGTTTAGCCCAACGCAGCGAGAGCTCCATTGAGTCTTTGGCTTCTTTTTCAGTGGCAGGATATGGCGTACATTCGTCGAAAATCATCACAATATCAGAGCCTAAGTCGCGCTGAACTTGCATGGCTTTTTCTGGTGAAAGCATGATTTTTTCACCATTCACAGGCGAGCTAAACATGACGCCCTCTTCGGTGATTTTACGCATCGCACCTAAGCTGAATACTTGGAAACCGCCTGAATCAGTTAAGATAGGACGATCCCAATTCATGAAGTCGTGTAAATCACCGTGTTGCTTAATGATTTCTGTGCCAGGACGCAGCATAAGGTGAAAAGTATTACCAAGGCAGATTTGTGCCCCCGTATCTTTTACTTCATCGGGAGTCATCCCTTTTACCGTGCCGTAAGTACCTACTGGCATAAATGCAGGCGTTTCTACAACACCACGCTCAAAAATCAAGCGGCCGCGGCGCGCTTTACCGTCAGTGCGGTCTAATTCAAATTTCATATTATCCTCTAGTGTCGGAAAAACAGTCCAACAAGCTATAATTTAACCGCTCGATTCTAACCTGTTTGCGCATTTATTACTATTAATTGGGCTAAATTCAAAAATAAAAAGCCCGCTAGCTAAACTCTCCCCACGATGCAGAATTCAGTGTTGCACAGAGGCTTCATATCAACGCATAGCTTAGTAATAATGGCTGAAAATAAAAAACCCAGTGAAATGCTGGGCTTTTTACGGGGTAATATAAAAGATGACTAACGCTTATTTACGCGTTAAGAACATGGCATCACCATAACTGAAAAAGCGATACTGTTGCTCAATCGCTGTGTGATAAGCACCCATAATGTTTTCTTGGCCTGCGAACGCGCTCACCAACATAATCAACGTTGATTCAGGTAAGTGGAAGTTAGTGACCATGGCATCCACCACATTGAACTGATAACCCGGGTAAATAAAGATGTCAGTATCACCAAAGTAAGTATCAAGCTTGCCACCATGTACTTTGGCAGCCGACTCTAAAGAACGTACTGAAGTGGTGCCCACCGCAACAACACGCCCGCCTTTTGCTTTGGTTTCGGCTACGGCTTTTACAACCTCATCAGGAACTTCGATATATTCTGAGTGCATAACATGTTCATCAACTGAATCAACACGCACAGGTTGGAATGTACCCGCACCCACGTGCAAAGTAACAAACGCCATGTTAATGCCTTTGTCTTTTAAAGCCGCCATTAATTTATCGTCAAAGTGAAGCCCTGCTGTTGGTGCTGCAACAGCACCGGGTTTCTCACCATACACCGTTTGATAACGCTCACGATCAGCCTCGTTATCTGGGCGGTCTATGTATGGTGGTAATGGCATGTGGCCAATATCGTTTAAGATATCTAATACATTTTCGTCTTTAGCAAACTCAAGTTCAAATAGCTCACCGTGACGCGCTACCATGGTTGCTTCGGCTTTGCCTTCAAGGATAATTTTAGAGCCCGGTTTTGGTGATTTACTCGCACGTACGTGAGCCAGTACACGATGCTCGTCCAATACGCGCTCAACGAGTACTTCAAGCTTACCGCCAGACTCTTTTTGGCCAAACATGCGTGCTGGTATCACTTTCGTGTTGTTAAACACTAATAAGTCATTTTCATTTACCAGAGATAAAATATCACTAAACACTTTGTGTTCAACTTGCCCTGTTGGGCCGTCGAGCGTTAATAAACGACTGCTTGTTCGATCTGCTTTTGGAAAACGAGCAATTAATTCATCAGGAAGGTCAAAGCTAAAATCAGCCACGCGCATAGAGCATATCTCTCATTAATAAAAACGCGCCAAGTTTACTCTGATACGCTTGCCACCTCAAGCAAAGCACCTCGGTTCAAGAACAAACAACCTAACCGTGTAAGCTGGTACAGGCTAATAACCGTTTTTAGGTAAAGTTTGCTTGTAGAATAATAGAAATGTCATTATTCTAACCCATTCACTAAGCATGGGTTCAGTTAAGAGGTAGTAGCGCCATGGCAAAGCAGTTGCAACTGCTAATTTTAAACGCTAGCGTTGCTGAGCGTGAAACAATTAAGTTAACACTCAACAAACTTAATGTTTTTACGTTTATTGAAGCCAACGACTCGCAAGAGGCGTTAAAAATACTTAAAAGCCAGCCGGTGGATATTATTATTACGGGCCTTGAAGTCGGCAAAATTGACGGCTGGCGCTTCTCGCGCATGATTCGCTCGGGGTTATTAAAAACCCCAAAAAATACACCTATACTGCTAACTCCCCCCATTTATTGTGAGCGTATTGCTGAAACAACAGCCCGCAGTTATGGTATTGATGCTGTATTGCCTTTTGAACGCCAAGATATGCTGCCGCAAGTCCTTGCTAATGTCCTGTCGACACACCTAGAAAAAAGCAGCCGCCTTAATTTACTCCTGCTTGAAACGAATAACAGCAAAGCAAATAACATCAACGAACAACTCAAACTCAGTTTTGCTGTTACACACACGACATCGACAAAAGCAGCACTGGCGACGTATCTACAACAAAAGTTTGCAATTGTATTGATTGATGCAACGCAATCGCAATCAGATCCCGCAGGCGCGCTGATTAGCGAAATATTGCAGCATAATCCTAAACAAGCCATTGTTACCATCATTGATAACAACGATGCTGATTATGCCGAGCAACTGTTGCTCTCTGGTGTCACCGATTTTATACGCGCCCCTTATGATCAGTCTTTACTGAGCAAAGTATGTGACCATGCCGCACGCCGTGAAGATTTTATGGTGAGTTATGCAGAGTTTGCACAAAAAGTTGAGCAACTAAGCCAAAGCCAAAGCCGCTATAAAGAGCTTTTTTCGGCTCACCAACGTATTTTATTGCATTTAAACACCGTGGTATTGGAGTTTGATCAGCAAGGAAATATTCGCTTTATTAACCCTGCATGGGAAAACCTCACGGGATACGGCATTAAATCAAGTTTATCTAAGTCGTTAACTGATTTTTGTTTGCCTGAGTGTCAGTCCAAGTTACAAGATACGATTCAAAGTATTTTGCACGGGGGGGAGCTACAACAGCAAGTTGAGATACAACTGAGTCATAAAAACGGCAATGCCATTTGGGTTGAATGCCGAATGCAGTTAATAAAAAACAGCCGTAACTCTGCAACGATTACAGCCACTATCGATAACATTCACGAACGTAAGCAAGCTGAGTTACAGCTTCGTCATTTAGCATTGCATGACACGCTAACTGAATTACATAACCGCTATTATTTTGATCAACAATTGCAACGTATTTGCCAAGCAAAATACACCAATGGCGATATAGAACATGCGCTTATTTATATCGATTTAGATCATTTTAAAATCATCAATGACAGTAAAGGTCATCAACAAGGTGATATTGTGCTTAAAGAAGTCGCTCAACTCTTTACTGCCAATATTAGCGACGAGCACTTAATTTGCCGTATTGGCGGTGATGAATTTGCGGTTATTCTGAAAAACACCAATTTGCTTGATGCCCATTTAGTCGCAGAAAGTATTTGTATGGCCATTGAAAAACATCAATTTCATTCAGAAGGCCAAGAATATTCGATTAGCTGCTCAATTGGCCTAACACAAATTACCGCACAAAATAATGATCCCAACGAATGCCTTAAGCAAGCTGATATTGCGCTGTATGTTGCAAAAAGCTTAGGCCGTAATCTGGTTCATTGTTATTCAAAAGAAGACACTCACCACAATAGCCTACAAGCAGGGTTAGAGTGGGGCCACAGCATTCGCCAAGCGCTGCAACACGATGCAATTGAATTACATTACCAACCAATTTGGGATTTTAAACGTGGTCATGTGGCTTACTTTGAAACCTTACTGCGTTTAAAGCTTGATAATGAGCTTATTTACCCGAATCAATTTATCCCCGCATTAGAGTTACTAAACGACACATACCTGATGGACCAATGTGTTATTCGTAATGCGATTAAAAGTGTTGCTGATTTTCCTGAGCTCAACCAAGTGGCTATTAATTTATCGGCACAGTCATTTTTAGATGAACGATTATTACCGCATATAGAATCAAGCCTACAAGAGTATAACGTTGAACCCACGCGTATTATTTTTGAAATAACCGAGTCAGCCAGTATCAATAATTTAGCGGCCACCCGCGCAATGATAGAGCGCCTCAATGGCTTAGGCTGCCATTTCTCGATTGACGACTTTGGCACTGGCTTTAGTACATTTAACTACCTTAAACAGCTGCCAGCACAACATGTAAAAATTGATGGCTCGTTTGTTCGCGATATGTTGAACGACCCTATCGACCTTGCGCTCGTGAAGGCGATAAACGATATTAGCCGCTCTTTAGATAAGCGTTCTGTTGCTGAATACGTTGAAAATAAAGAAATATTTTTAGCACTAAAAGAGATAGGCGTCGATTACGGGCAAGGTTACTTTATTGCACGCCCCATGCCCGTTGAAAAAATTAGCAGTGAGCTTGAAAGAATCTCTAACAATAAACTTTTTAGCTAACAACTGACTAGCTAATTCGCCCCGAATATTGATACATTTTTAAACAATTTTATTAACTTTTTATCTACCATCCTGAGAATACTCATCTATAATTAATTCACGCCAAGAGATAATGTCGCGTATTTATAGTGATAATCTAAAAAAAACATGACATTACCTTTTATATTACACATACTGAAAACAACTTAACATCTATAAGTTCTTGTATTAGCGGTATTTAGGAGAAAAGTGATGACACAACTAATCGTATTGTTACTGATCGTTAATCTAGGGATAGCATATCAATGTTACCGTAATGCGACCTTCAAAGGGTACCCGGTAAAAGTATTTACAGGGTTGGGCTTAGTGCCTTATTTTAATCTGGTTGTTTGGGTTTACTTATTGTTTTTACCCAGCTTAAAGCCTTTTTCAATGGATGAAAAGCAGCCCTTATAGGCTGCTTTTTTGGTTGGAAAATCAATTAATTAAAATACATAGCTTGATGCACGTTCGAGTAGTTGCGACGATTTAATATTCCCCACTACACACTGTTTAATATCTGCTTTTTTAAACACTTTAATGTGATCCTTTTTGCTCTGATCGAGTCCGCGAATAACAACACTGACGTGCTCATCGTCGGGTAAGCTTCGTAAACCACTGCCATAATCACACAACGATAATGCAATACTGTTATTTACACTGTTTGTTAGGGCCATCATTTGCTGCTGCTGCTCTTTTGCGCGCGCTTGCTTTTTCTCTGCAAGTTGTTTGCGTAACCTTTGCTGCTTCAATGACAGCGTTTGTTGCTCTTTTTCAAGCTCTTTAATAGAGGCTTGTAACTCTTTTTTACGTTGCTCAAGTGCTTGATTTTCAGCTTCCTTATCATGACGACGCTCAAATTCAATATCACGTTTTTCGCGTTCAAGATCACGAATTTCACGGCTAATATCACGCTCTTGCTCAGCCACTTCACGGACTTGCTCTGCACTTTCACGCATCATTTCCATCGCGTGCTGATACGCTTCTTGCGTTTTAACGACCACAGCGTCGCTTATCACCTGCACATGGTCACCAAGAATCTCAATGTCGCTTATTTCATCAAAATTAATATCTGGCATAGGTGGCAAAGGAGCATCAGGCACCGATGCAAAAATAGTTGACCATCGCGACCCCCGCACGTCAAAACTAAACACCACTCCTTGGTGCTGTAAATAACTTGCTGACACGTTGCTCACTTTGTTATCCGTATCTTGCTTTAAAGCAGCCGTAAGAATTTTTTCCATAATTCCTACTTCACGCTGAATTTTATCTAACTCATCACTACTTTGTGCAAACACAGGGTTCACTGTTGCTACACCACATAGCAATAACACCGCACTGGCTATCATGTTCTTTGGCATTTTAATACTCCACGTTGTTGGCAACGGTTGGCATGGGTCGGCCATCCACTTGCTCTGCTAAATCATTCAATTGCATACGCAAGTATGCTTGGTCTTGGGCGCGCTGCGTTTTGATATAAGCAAGCACACTGGCAATATCTTCTTGTCGCTCTACACGACCCGTTTTAATCGCTTCTTTCGCTAGCTGATACATATGCTGTTGTTGTATGTCATTTTGTGCTGTTAGCATGTTCTGCAATTGATCTATTTGTTTTTGTTGTGACTCTAATAAACGAGTTTGCTTAGCCACTTGCTCAAGCAACTGTGAGTCTGTTTGTTCTGGGCTGGTTATTAATAACCAGGCACACAATGCGATAGACGCAGCCATCGCCCATAAACCAGAACCAAAATACACAGCCTGCTTGTGCGTTTGTGGCATACAAGAACCACGATCCCAGTCAGGTACTGGTAACGGTTGATAGTTAAGACTATGCTGCTGCCACTTTGTCGCATTTTCCATCATCAAGGCATAGTCAGGATTACTTTCGAGCAACCTAATTTGCTCTTCCGTTAAGCTTTCACCTTCTAGCCATGCTGTAAATAACGACTCTAAATTAGCCATCTACTGCCTCCAAATGCACTTTTAACTTACCTAACGCACTGTATAATCTTGATTTAGCAGTATTAGTTGAAATACCTAACTGCTCAGCAATTTCCTCAAATGTGCAATGCTGAAAAAACTTTAACTCTACAACCAAACGCTGCTCCCACGGCAAATTGTTCATCATACTTTTAAGCTCATTATGCTGTTGAGATTGCTGTTGATTCGCTTCTATTTCACTACGCTCACAGGCTTCTTCGGGTAAAGCATCTAGGCTTTGGTGGTGCTTACGGCGACGATAATACTCAACACTTCGTCTATGCACGATTTGGTAAAGCCAAGTATTAAAGCTGCAATCTCCCCGAAAGCTAGGCAAACTCTTATACACAGAAATAAACACTTCTTGCATTAAGTCCATTGCATCATCAGGGTGACTCAACATTCGCAAACAATAGTTATAGACCTGCGTTTCATGTTGCTTCACTAATTTCAACCATGCCCGTTTATTGCCTTGTTGCGCCTTGGCAATTAATGTGTCGAGTGATTGAAAAAACACGGTAGCCTCGTCATGTTATTTATCTATCGTAAAAAGGGGTAATGTATAAAGTTAGTCGAAGGAAGGAAAAAAATAGTTTGCTTTAATAATAAAAAACCCCAAATTTTTATTTGGGGCTGCAATTTATTCTGCTGATTGGGTATGTAAGCTGCATTGCTTGGCAAGAAACAGCTCTAACTGTTGACTAAACAGCCTAAAATCGCGGATTCGCCCGGTGGTTTTACGCCACACAATACCAATATCTCGGTATGCGTCGCTTTGTGATGGCGTTGCCACCATGTCTTTTTTCTCTAGAATGCCGGCGTTAATCGCCATTTGCGGTAAAAAAGTAACGCCCAGTTGATGCTCAACCATGCTCAGTAACGTATGTAAGCTGGCCGCTTCAAACGGGTTAATGCAACTTGAGCGATTTAAATGGCAAGCACTTAAGGCATGACCTGTCATACAGTGCTCTCGCTCTAGCAAAAACACACTGGCATCGGGCAACAAGTTAAAGTCTTCGACACCTTTCGCTGGCATATAATCTTTATGGTGAACTAAGCTAAAGTGGTCTTTAGCGAGCACTTGGGTGTGAAACTTTTCGGTATCGAACGGCAACGCAAGCAACGCGATATCAATTTGCCCGTGTTCAAGCTTATCCAGTAACTTTTCACTGGTATCTTCAACAAGTACTAACTCAAGCTCGGTAAATGTTTGCTTGCAAAAGTGATACAACGGCGCCGCGATAAAGCTGGCGATGGTAGGGATCACGCCTAAGGTTAACTTACCACTTAACGGGGTTAAAAAGCTTTTGGTGAGTTCTTTCAAACTTAGCGTATCGTCAATGATTTTACGTGCTTTCTCTACGACCTCTTCCCCAATGGCAGTAAACATTAAGCTGCGATTTTCACGCTCGATAAGCTGACAACCTAAGGTTTCTTCTAAGTTTTGAATCGCACTGCTTAACGTGGACTGACCAATAAAGCAGGCACTTGCGGCACGACCAAAGTGTTGGTGCTGATGAACGGCGAGTAAATATTGTAGTTGTTTAATACTGGGTAAGTTATTCATACTCTTTTTTACTACCTGCAAATAAAAAGACCCCAATACCTAGGGCATTGAGATCTTTTCAAGCTAAAAGTCTGTTAGTACTTTTTAAACGCCGAAGGCTGTTCTCAGTACGTAGAAAATAACAATAGCAAGGGCTGCGCCAACTGGCAATGTAATTACCCAAGAAACTACAATGTTTCTTACAACACCCATGTTAAGCGCTGCGATACCACGTGCCATACCAACACCTAATACAGCACCTACAAGCGTTTGTGTTGTAGAGATTGGTAAACCCGTACCTGATGCAATAACAACCGTTGATGCAGCAGCAAGCTCAGCAGCGAAACCACGGCTAGGCGTTAAATGAGTAATACCTTCACCGATTGTTTTGATTACTTTCTTACCTAAAATAGCAAGGCCAGCAACAATACCCAAACCACCCAGTGGTAAAATCCACCATGCGATAGCGGCTTTCTTAGCAATTTCACCGTTGTGCTCAACAATGTTTACAACAGCAGCTAGTGGACCAATCGCGTTTGCAACATCGTTCGAACCATGGGCGAATGCCATACAACAAGCTGTTAATACCATTAATACCGCGAACACTTTTTCAACGTTATTAAATTGCATTTTCTTGTCAGCTTTAGGATCAATTTTTAAGCGTGAAATAGCAAACTTACCAATAATACCAACCACGACAGCGATCGCGATAGAAAGTGCGTAACCCTCAACAGCGCCTAGGTTAATACCAATGTGCTTCAAGCCTTTCTTAATCGTAACTAAAGACATAATGAAGCCCGCTAGACCCATATACACAGGGACAAAGCGCTTAGCGTTTTTAAGTGGAGCATCGGTATCAAAAATAAGCTTTTGTGCACTCATAAAGATAAGGTAAGCAATAAAGCCCGAAATTGCAGGTGTTACAATCCAACTCCCCACAATGCCCAGTACTTTATTCCATTGGATTGCTTCGCTGCCAACAGCCACTAAAGCAAAACCAATAATCGCACCGATAATTGAGTGAGTAGTCGATACAGGCCAGCCAAGGAAAGAGGCGATTAATAGCCAGCTACCTGCAGCAAATAACGCGGCAATCATGCCTAAGATCATAAGCTCAGGTATATCAATAAATGGCGTGGCGTCGATAATTCCTTTACGAATAGTTGATGTAACCTCACCACCGGCAAGGTAAGCACCTGCGAATTCAAACACCATCGCAATAATAATTGCTTGTTTGATAGTAAGTGCTTTTGAACCTACTGATGTACCCATCGCATTGGCAACGTCATTTGCACCAATACCATAAGCCATGAAGAAACCGACTGCTGCGGCAATTAAAACTAAAAAAGTGCCGTAATTTGCAATGATATCCATTGTGTGAAACCTTTAATTTTTCGTATTTGAACTGATTTTAAATTAACGAGCTAACATCAGCTCAAGACGAGAACCTACGCGCTCTGCAATATCAGCTAGATCGCCGACCCACTCAATGATCTTGTACAAGAACATCACATCAATTGGGTTTAGTTCATTTTCAACGGCGCGCAATTGACGGCGTATTTTGATTTGCATGTCATCCGTGTCTTGTTCGATTGCATCCAATTCAACGAGCATTTTTTCTACTAAAGTCACTTCGCGACCTTTGAAGCCCGTTTCAAGTAGCTCATCTAACTCGTTAATTGCTTTTGATGCTTGTTTTGTCGCATCAACACAACGTGTTACATAAGCAAGAAAATCTTCTTGAATTTCTACCGGAATCGTCATTTCTCGACCAATTACACGACCTGCAATGTCTTTTGCTTTATTCGCAATTTTGTCTTGTTGGGTAACAAGCTCTAACAAATCGGTACGCTCAACTGGCATAAATAAGCCGCGCGGTAGTTGAAGGCGAATGTTACGTTTCATGTCATCCGCTTCACGTTCTAAATTACGAATGTTTAGACGGATTTCCTCCGCTTCTTTCCATTCTTCTTTAAAAACGTGATTAAAGAAAGGGATCAAGGCTTTGCTTGCTTGATGTACTTTCTTAATGTGATCTTCCATAGGCTTAATAGGAGATTTAGCAAAAACCCCTAAAAATGCATTTGTAGGCATAACTGACCCTTTATAAATTAGTATGCTTTGGCAGGTTCGAATTTTACAGCATTGTGTACGATTTTGAACGCTTTTTCTGCCTGACATCACCAATAATAGACAAAGCGGCCTAAAGCCGCTCGGTTTAAAAATGAAAAGTGCTTAAAAATTTACAGCGACTTTTCGATATCTGCTTGAGATGTATGACGAATATCTTTACCGTTCACAAAATAGATAATGTATTCTGCGATATTCTGACAACGGTCGCCAATACGCTCAAGTGAACGAACTGACCACACTAAATCCATAATTTTAGGGATTGAGCGTGGATCTTCCATCATATATGTCATAATTTGACGCGTAATTGCTTCATATTCACGGTCAACTTTTGCATCTTCTTTATGAACTTCGAAGGCACATTGCACATCCATACGGGCAAATGCATCAAGTACATCATGAAGCATCTTCGACACTTGGCGACCCATATTTTCAATATTAACAAGAAGATCTTGTTGATCTTTGGTAAATGAATCAAGCGCCACTTTTGCAATGCGCTCTGCTTCGTCACCAATGCGCTCTAAATCGGCGATTGTTTTCGCAATCGCAATAACTAAACGTAAATCACTGGCAGCAGGCTGACGACGTGCAATAATGCGTGTGCATTCTTCGTCAATATTGACTTCCATGGCGTTTACTTTGTAGTCGTTTTCACGGACTTTTTGCGCCAATTCTGCATCACCTTTACTAACCGCATCAAGCGCACTATTTAACTGCTGCTCAACTAAGCCACCCATGCTAAGTACATGGTTACGAACATTTTCAAGCTCTTCATTAAAGCGACCTGAAATATGCTTATTAATATTATGTTCCATTGTCTACCTCTATAAAATTCGTTTACGTTACCAAGTGTTTTATTCGACTAGCCGTAGCGGCCAGTGATGTAATCTTCTGTTTTCTTTTTACTTGGTGTCGTAAATAAGGTGTTGGTATCTGAATACTCTATCAATTCGCCCATGTACATAAACGCTGTTTGGTCTGATACACGCGCGGCTTGTTGCATGTTATGAGTAACAATAACCACGGTAAACTTATTCTTTAAGTCGTTAATGAGCTCTTCAATAACTAATGTAGAAATTGGATCGAGTGCCGATGTTGGCTCATCTAACAAGAGCACTTCTGGCTCAATCGCAATTGATCGCGCAATCACAAGACGTTGCTGCTGACCACCTGATAGGCCAAATGCACTATCGTGAAGACGATCTTTTACTTCATCCCACAATGCAGCACCACGTAAAGATTGCTCAACGACTTCGTCTAATTTACGCTTTTCTTTAATTCCTTGTAAGCGTAGGCCATAAACAACATTTTCGTAGATTGATTTTGGAAATGGATTCGGACGTTGGAATACCATACCAACATTACGACGCAGTGCGGCAACATCGACACTTTTATCGTAGATGTTATGACCATGTAGTAAAATTTCACCGGTGATACGACAGCTATCAACTAGATCATTCATACGGTTAATACAACGAAGCAGCGTCGATTTACCACACCCCGATGGGCCGATAAACGCTGTTACCTGACCTTTGGGAATCTTCATATTTACGCCGCTAAGCGCTTGTTTATCACCGTAGTATAGATCTAAATCTTTAATCTCTAACGCAGTTTGCTCTGCGGTTAGATTCTCTAAGTCTAGTTTTGCCGCGCTTTTCGCTTGGTTTACGTGTGGTGCAACTGTAATCATCTCTGTCTACCTATAAAAATTCTGTATTAATGCTCTAGAGCTCTAAACTTTTCGCGTAAATGGTTACGAATACCAATCGCGGTGATATTCAGGGCGATAATTACTGAAACCAGTAAGAATGCCGTGGCATATACCAGCGGACGTGCCGCTTCTACGTTCGGGCTTTGGAAACCAACATCATAAATGTGGAAACCTAAGTGCATAAATTTTCTATCTAAATGTACGTATGGGAAGTTGCCGTCTAGTGGCAATGTAGGCGCCATTTTAACCACACCCACTAACATAAGTGGCGCAACCTCGCCCGCGGCACGTGCAACCGCTAAAATTAATCCAGTCATAATCGCTGGGCTGGCCATTGGAATAATAATACGCCATAAGGTTTCAGCTTTTGTCGCACCCAGTGCTAATGAACCGTGGCGAACAGTACTTGGAATACGTGATAAACCTTCTTCTGTTGAAACGATAACCACAGGTAAGGTTAAAATCGCAAGGGTCAATGCCGACCATATCACACCTGGCGTACCAAAAACGGGGCTTGGCGATGATTCAGGGTAAAATAATTGGTCAATACTGCCACCCAACATGTAAACGAAGAAACCCAGACCAAATACACCGTAAACAATAGATGGTACACCCGCAAGGTTGATAACGGCGATGCGAATCATCTTCGTAACAGCATTTTTGGCTGCATATTCGTGCAAGTAAATTGCCGCAACCACACCAAATGGCGTCACAATAACGGCCATCAGTAATACCATGAACACGGTACCGAAAATCGCAGGGAATACACCCCCTTCGGTGTTTGCTTCGCGCGGATCGTCTGACACAAACTTACCTAGCTGTACAAAGTAATGACCTAACTTAGCAAAGAACCCCATGTCATTTGGGAACCACACATCAAGCACTTGATAAAGTGGTAATGTAACAACCTCACCGCGCATATCTTTTACGGTTACTTGGTCACGCTTTGCTTCTTTGCGTAGCGCAAAAAGTTGTTTTTCAAGTACCGAGTATTCTTCACGTAGCTCAGCACGGGCAGCTGCCAGCTCTGCAACACGTTCATCGGTAAGTTCATTATCAAGCTGATACGCTTTTTCTTTTAAACGTAAGCGCTCAAGTTCGTAGTTAATGTGACCAATGTCGCCATTTTGCAGATCAAGTGCTTGGTCATTTAACTCAACAGCACGCTCAACAAGATCATAGAGTACGTCTATTTTGTTCTCTGTGATAACTTCGCCGTCTTTAATAACTTGGTCAACATAGCCGTAAAAATTACCATTTTTACTGCGCTCAAATACGGCAAGTTCAGCCGGCGCTGTGCGTGATTTGATATCGGTTTCTAATACCCAACGGAAATCTAAATCAACGTATTCACGGTTACCGGTTTTAATTAATAAACGTTCTAACTGCTCTTTGTCGTAATGAGATAAATCAACGCCTGTTGCCTCAATACGTGACTTTGCAACGAGCTCACGATCATAAACTTCACCAATCACAGTTTGTTTTGCAACTGAGCCTTGTAACTCAAGTTGAATAACTTCTGATGGCCAGAAAAAGCTTAAACCTTTCCAAGCAATCATGGCTAACAAACCAAGAACTGAGATTAAACTGATGCTCACCGCACCACCGGTCATCCAAATCCAAGGAGAACCAGACTTAAACCACTGCTTTACCATGTCGTGTCTCTCCACCTACATTGAACTGTATTTATCACGCAGTTGCTGACGAACAAACTCAGCCACTGTGTTGAAAATAAATGTGAATATGAATAGTACAAACGCTGCTAAGAATAGAATGCGATAATGCGAGCTGCCTACTTCTGACTCTGGCATTTCAACCGCGATATTCGCTGCAAGTGTTCGCATACCTTGGAAAATACTCCAATCCATAATAGGCGTGTTACCTGTTGCCATAAGTACAATCATTGTTTCACCCACTGCACGGCCAAGACCCATCATCACTGCGGAGAAAATACCTGGGCTTGCAGTAAGAAGAACCACACGTACCAGTGTTTGCCATTGTGTTGCACCGAGTGCCAGTGAACCATTCGATAAATGTTTAGGAACACTGAACACCGCATCTTCTGCAATCGAGAAAATAGTGGGGATAACCGCAAAGCCCATCGCAATACCGACAACGAGCGAGTTACGTTGGTCGAATGTCATGCCTAATTCATTGGTGAGGTACTGACGAACATTACCATCGAATACCCATGATTCAATTGTGCCACTCATCGCAAATGACAACCAACCAATAAACAGCACAACCGGAATCAATAAGATTGAGTGCGAACCTTCAGGCACACGGTGACGAATAGAAGCTGGCAGCTTATTCCAACCAAATGCAGTCAGTAAGATACCAATCGGTAGTAACAGCAGTAAGCCCACAATCGCTGGTAAATGCTCTTCAATTAACGGCGCTAACCAAAGACCGGCTAAGAAACCCAAAATAACGGTCGGTAACGCTTCCATGATTTCAACGGTTGGCTTTACGACTTTACGCAGCTCACTCGACATGAAGTATGCGGTGTAGATAGCCGCAGATAAGGCAATTGGTACCGCAAATAACATCGCGTATAGTGCGGCTTTAATGGTACCGAATGAAATTGGCACTAACGAGAATTTAGACTCAAAATCATCACTCGCTGAAGTTGACTGCCAAATGTATGCAGGTTCAGGGTAACCTTCGTACCAAACCTCTTGCCATAATGCAGACCACGTTACTTCTGGGTGCTCATTATGGATTTCAATCACTTTCAATGCATCATCAGCAAGAATAAGTGCAGCATTTGAACGCGGCGCAATTGCGAAATTATCAATTGGGCCGTCACTGACTTTACCTTGCCACAGCTTTGCTTCACTGGTGGTGTAGTAAATGCCTAGTTCGCCATTGGCACCCGCAGTAAAGAAAGTGCGGCGATAGAATTCAGTGAAAATACTTAACTTTGATTGTTTGCTGGTTTCAAACGCGCGAATTTTTTGAAACTCACGGCCTTCGTCGGTATTCACCTCAAACCACTGCGAAACTTCGCCATTATCATTGGCAAGCATCAATGAGTTTGCACCGGCAAGTAATTGCGTAGAAACGAGGTTTGCGTTTTCTTCGTTTGCAGCAAGTACTTGAATAAGCTCTACCTCAGACGGATAGCGCGTATCGTAAACATAAATTTGGTTAGCTGAGCGAATAAAGGTGCGCGTCGTATCTGGCGACATTAATAACTCATCAACACGGCCATCAATATCAAGCTCTGTGCGCTCAACGCTCCATTCAACTTCGCCAGTGAACATGTTCTCTTCAGCTAAAAAGCTGCTAAATAAAACACGTTTATCCGCAGTTAACGCAACCACCGCGGTTTTATCTTCGTAATGGCTAAATGCAAACTTCTTAATGGCAGCGCCTTGCTCATCAACTTCTAACGCCACTTTACCCAGAGGGTAATCTAAACGAGGCGTTAATTGACGCTCATTGTTAGGGAATGTGACCAAAAACTTCGGCACCACAACCATAACAGACCCGTTTTCAAGGCCATAAGCGTATTGCCCTTGAAAAGGAGCTGAGCTTGCAAAACTGCTTACATCACTGGGGAGTTCAGTGTTAAGAGTGGTGATTTTTTTACCGAAGTGTTGTTTTTCAACATTGTAAAAATCAACCGTGCCTTTTTCGCCTAGTAAAAAGGCAACTTCGGTTTGTTCTTCAATACCGAGCCCAACAATTTCTGACGCATTTTGTAGTTTTACACTGTTACGTGTCTCTACTTTTGCTGATTCAAAAATAGGTTGAACAACATAAAGAAGGTAAAAGAAAATTAGTAACAGCGCGACAAGCACCATTACACCACCTGCGGAAATACCCCACTTGGCAAACCGATCTTTAAATAGACGGCTTCTATCCGTATGAAAGGTCGGTTTATTCGGATTGGAAGTCATCAAAACACCCTTAAATCTTAACGTTGGGCGCATTATATTTCACCAAGATGACAGTATTGTTACAAACGTCATATTTCAGTGTAATAAAACAGGTATTTTAGATACGGGGTTTATCCCTAAAACATGACCAAAATACTACCAAAAACAATACTCTAAGAATGCCAAAGGAATTAAGCTAACAATTTGTTATCGCTAATTTTTTATTACTCTATGGAAAAAATTGGACAAACGTTAAATCAGCATTAATACTCAATGTGACTTATTTTTTTCAATAATAAGAATCATCTTAACCCAACGCCTCCTTCCTTTTTTGCATTTTTCAGAGGCTTTTTATAGAGAATTAAATATGAAGCAGTTAGTAATTACTATTTTAGGTCCCGATAAACCGGGCCTCGTCGAAGATATTTCAGCCACGATTTTAAGCCATCATGGCAATTGGTTAACCAGTAACTTAAGTCATTTAGCGGGCCATTTTGCGGGCATTATTGAAGCCGCAGTTCCTGAAGAACACTTGCAAGAATTGCAAGATGCGCTGCACAGCTTACCGCATTTAGAGGTAAGGATTGAGCGCGGCACTGATACCTTACCTGACGTGCCTTCTGAAGAAATTAATTTTGTGATCACCGGTAACGATAGACCAGGCATCGTGCAAGAGCTTGCCAGTGTCATTCGCCACAAAGGCGCTAACATTACGCATCTCAATTCAAAACAACAGAGTGCGCCAAATTGGGGAGTGCCTATTTTTAGCGCGGTGGCCACCGTTGCGCTACCAGTGGGGATGAACAAAGACGAAGTCATCAGTGCGCTTGAATCGATTACCACCGATCTTATTGTTGATATAGAAGATGCTTAATCAACGACTATAAGGGCACAAATAACCCTTGATACCTAACGACGTGTCACATTAGTGACACGTATGTCACATAACCGTCATCTGCATCCTCTATATTCTAACTAGCCAGAAACGTTGGAAAAACAGATGAACGCAAGTCACTCCTCTTCACACGCCGTCACTTACTTTGCCAAAGAGCTTAGTTGGCTGTCTTTTAATGAGCGCGTACTGCAAGAAGCAAAAGACAAGTCGAACCCAATCATCGAACGAATGCGCTTTTTAGGGATTTATTCAAACAACATGGACGAATTTTTCCGTGTGCGTGTCGCCGATGTTAAGCGTCGTATTCTACTTAACAAACTGCCTGACGCGAATTTTGAAGAAGACGAAATACTGTTACAGCAAATACAAAAAAAAGTACTGCAACTAGGTAAGAAATTTAATCAAATTCATAAGGATATTTTAGCCGACTTAAATGAGCACAATATTCATGTTGAATTACCCGAAAAGTTAAGCGAATTCCATTTAAACTGGCTAGAAAAATTCTTTCACGACAGTGTATTGCAACATATTTTACCTATTTTGATCACAGAGAAAAAAGACTACTCCGATCAAATTAACGACACAATGACCTACTTTTTTGTCGAAATGAGTACGCAAAAAAGCCATTACGCAATGCTTGAAGTCCCTACCGACCGAGTGCCGCGTTTTATTATTTTGCCGCCAGAGAAAACTCGTCGCCATAAAACCATTGTGATGCTGGATGACATCATCGCTTATTTTATTCGCGATGTGTTTAGCAGCTTTTTTAGCTTTGATGATATTCAGTGCTATGCAATTAAATTAACCCGTGATGCTGAGTACAATCTAGATGATGAACTTGAAGAAGGGTTGCTCGATAAAATGTCGAAGGGGCTAAAACAGCGGATTTATGCCGAGCCTGTACGCCTTGTTTATGATGAAAGCATGCCCGATGACATGCTCAGTGTCATGAAAAAACGCCTCAATATAAGCCAGCATGATGCGCTTATTCCTGCAGGACGCTATCGCAATTTTAGAGACTTTATCGCCTTTCCGAATGTGGGTCGCCAATACTTAGAAAATAAACCATTGGCGGCGTTAAAAAGTGCTGCATTTAATCAGTTTTCAAGTGTGTTTGACGCGATTTCAGCACACGATATTTTACTCTACTACCCCTATCACACCTTTAATCATTTATTAGAGTTTGTCCGCCAAGCTGCGTTTGACCCTGATGTTACGCAAATTAAAGTAAATATATATCGCGTTGCGAGCCAATCGCGCTTAGTGTCAACGCTGATTAATGCTGCAAAAAATGGCAAGCATGTCACAGTTATGGTTGAGTTAAAGGCGCGCTTTGACGAGCAAAATAATATTGAGTGGGCGAAAACGCTTAGTAATGCTGGGGTTAAAGTTATTTTTGGTATTCCCGCATTAAAAGTGCACAGTAAATTGTGCGTTATTCACCGTAAAGAAAAAAACACCGTCGTGAAGTATGCTCACATTGGGACGGGGAATTTCCATGAAAAAACCGCAAAAATTTATACCGACTTTAGCTTATTCACCAAACACGAGGGGATCACAGAAGAGTGTGACAGCGTGTTCAAATTTATTGAAAGTAGCTACCGACCTTTTCATTTTGAACATTTAATGATTTCGCCTGTGAATGCGCGCGAAACGATTATGGCGCTCATTGATGATGAAATCGCCCTCGTAGAGCGTGGAAAACAGGGCCGTATTACCTTAAAAGTGAATAATTTAGTTGATAAGCAGCTTGTCGATCACCTTTATTTTGCTGCAAGACGCGGTGTTAAAATACGTATTATCGTTCGCGGTATGTGCTCATTAGTCCCTACAACCACCAGTGCGCATGACAATATTCGTATCATAAGCATTGTTGACCGATTTTTAGAACATCCCAGAGTGATGGTGTTCCATAACAATGGTGATGAAAAAGTCTATATTTCCTCTGCCGATTGGATGACCCGAAATTTAGACCATCGTGTCGAAGTGGCCGTTCCTATTTTTGACGCAAAACTTAAGCAACTCATTATTGATATTCTTGAGCTACAGTTTAAAGACCGAACTAAAGCACGTTTGATCGACAGTGAGCAGAAAAATCACTATGTTCGCCGAGGTAATCGCAAGAAAATTCGCTCGCAAATTGCCATCTACGATCACTTAAAGAAATGGGAAAGTAACTATAATAATGAATGATTATCCTTCAATTGCTGCAGTAGATTTAGGCTCAAACAGTTTTCATTTAGTGGTCGCAAGAGAAGTCGATGGCTCTTTGCAAATACTCCATAAAGAAAAGCAGCGGGTATATTTAGCGGATGGCTTAGATGATAAAAATCATTTGAGCCAAGCGGCAATCGAACGCGCTTTAGCTATCCTTAAGCAGTTTGCAGCCACATTACAGGACTTTCCACTTGAGAACGTGAAGGTTGCCGCCACGTATACACTAAGACGTGCCAAAAACATTCACTCGTTTTTAACCCAAGCCAGTGACGTTTTTCCATACCCGATTGAAGTCATTTCAGGACAAGAAGAAGCGCGCTTGATATACCAAGGTGTCGCGCATTACATTCATCATGATAATAATCGCTTAGTCATTGATATCGGCGGTGGAAGCACCGAATTAATTATCGGTAAACACTTTAAGCATCGCTTACTTTCAAGCCGAAACATGGGGTGTGTCAGCTATACAAAGCAGTTTTTTGCTGATGGACAAATTAATGCCAAACGCTTCGCGAAAGCACAAATACGCGCAGAGCAAGAGCTTGAAGTTATCTTTGCGAACTACATCAACACAGGTTGGCAGTCTGTCGTGGGGACATCGGGTACAATAAAATCAATTTTGGCAATGATTAATGCAAATGACGCAGAGCAAGAGCTGATTACTCTTGAAAGACTGCATGAGCTTAAAACGCAATTTATTGCCGCTAAACAGATTCAAAATTTACACATTGAAGGTTTAACACCTGAGCGACAAGAGAGTATTTGTGGTGGGCTCGCGATTTTAATTGCACTCTTTACGCTTTTCGACATCGATGCGATGCAATACAGTGACTTTTCACTGCGTGAAGGGCTCTTGCATGAAATGCAGCAAAAACTCGCACACAAAGATATTCGCACCAATACCATTCATAATTTAAGCGATCGCAATACCATCGACAAAGAACACGCAAACCGCGTATCTAGCACCGCTGAATGGTTTTTTGAACACGTTAAAACACCTTGGCAGCTCAGCCATCCCGATTTTTTAAATTTACTTAATTGGGCGGCACAGTTACATGAAATAGGGCTGGGCATAAACTCATCTGGTTTACATAAACACAGTGCTTATATTGTGGCAAATAGTCAGCTTCCGGGCTTTACACAGCAACAGCAAACGCTACTCAGCTGTATGATCCGCTTTTACCGTAAAAAGGTTCGTTTAGACCAATTTCCCACTTTACACACAGTGCAACACCATCAAATTTTACAGCTGATCGTGATTTTGCGTCTTGCCGTGCTTTTAAATCAAAAACGCACACCAGATCAAGGCGTGTCGTTAACGGTAACGGCCAAGCAAAATAGCATGTTCTTAAAATTCAACGACACGTGGCTGAAGGAACATACTTTGCTTTTGGCCGATTTACAGCAAGAACAAAAATACCTTAAAAAAGTCGGCTTTTTGCTCGATTTTCATTAATGATACCGCTCTGCTTAATTAGTGGTCTATTTTGAGGCAATAAAACCGCGTTGATAACAAGGCTAAAATGTCGTTATTTAGTTGTTCTCGGCCATTGCTCCTGCATTGCTCTGCATCCTGCATACATACAGTCGTAAATCAGACATTTTTAACGCAGGTAGCAACTGGTTTAATCACCCAAAATGATTAAGTATTATTGCGGATTAATGGTATTACATATCCCTATGACGATTAGCACTTTGCATCATTTGCTTTAAGCCTTGATGCTCAAGTTCGAGTAAGCGCTCAAGCTTTTCAATCGTGTCTTGGGTTTCTGCTCGCGAAACAAGGTACTCGTATAAATCGATCACCTTTTTATGTTGAGTTGATAGGTAAACTTGAATGGCTGTTTCGTCTATTTGCTGATCAGTGCTGATGTCACTGAATGTGATCAGTTCAGGGTTGTCTGCAAAGTATTCATAGCAGTAAGTATCAAGGGTGTTTATTTCGGTAATGGCTTTAAAGCCAACCAAATCTTCGGCGAGCTTTTTCTCATAGTTGAGATAATACTCCACCAGCATTTGATTATGTTCATCCAATAAGTCTTTTACACTATGGAAGTTGGCCGCCATTTGGGTGTGAAATAAAACGGTCCAATCATAAACCTGTTGTATTGTTTTAACTTGCATGTGCATTCCTTATTAAAGTCAATTTAATAAATAAATGCATAAATCAATCCAGATTAAAAACTCTTTTAAATCAATAAATAAACTGTGGTATGTGTAACCTGTACGCAAAAAGAGCGTACAAGTTACACACTGGCTGTAAAATTTATAGGTCTCGTTTACGCCAGATAAAATACAAAGCAGGTAGCACCAGTAAGGTCAGTACCACGGCACTGAACATCCCACCGACCATAGGCGCAGCAATTCGGCTCATTACCTCACTGCCGGTGCCAGTACCGTAAAGCACCGGTAACAAACCAATTATAATAGTGGCTACGGTCATCATCACAGGTCTAACCCTTAATCCTGCACCATTGATGATTGCTTGGCGAAGTTCAACGACACCAAAGTGCTCTGCTTGCTGTTTAGCCTCGAGATAAGCTTGGTTAAGATACACCAGCATGATCACCCCTATTTCTACGGCAACCCCTGCAAGCGCAATAAAACCAACCCCGACAGCAACAGAGAAGTTGAAACCTTCAATATACATCAGCCAAATACCGCCAATCATCGCCAGAGGAAGTGTTAGCATGATCATCGCCACTTCAATAAAGCTTCTAAAGTTAAGGTATAACAGCACCACAATGATAGCGAGCGTTAGCGGTAGCACATAACTCAATTTAGCTTTAGCGCGCTCCATGTACTCGTATTGACCTGCCCACGTAATTGAGTAACCAGCAGGCAACTCTAGCTGCTCATGCAGTGCCTTTTGGGCACGCTCAACATAGCTGCCGATATCACTGCCTTCAATATCAATTAAACTCCAGCCATTGATTCGCGCATTTTCGCTCTTTATCCCCGGAGGACCGTCTTCGATAAAGACATCAGCCACATCAGCCAGTGCAATTCGCTGCCCACTTGCAGTGACAATAGGCAGCAGCTTGAGCTCTTCTGGCGAATCACGGTAATCTTGTGGATAACGTAAATTAACTGGGTATCGCTCTTGTCCTTCAACCGTTTCGGTTACATTCATACCACCAATTGCAGTCGCCACAACCTGTTGTACATCGGCAATGTTAAGACCATAACGCGCAGCCTTGTCGCGATTGATATCCACTTTAATATAGCGCCCACCCGCTACTCGCTCTGAATACACAGACGCAGTACCCGGTAAGTCTTTTAATATCACTTCAATTTGCTCACCAATTTTCTGTATTTCACTCAGCTTAGGGCCCGCTACTTTAATACCCACTGGCGTTTTAATACCGGTGGCAAGCATATCGATACGCGTTTTAATCGGCATAACCCACGCATTCGTTAAGCCGGGGAACTTCACTAAGCTATCAAGCTCTTTTTTAAGCTTTTCGGTTGTGATTCCCTCACGCCATTGTGATTTAGGCTTAAGCTGAATAAAGGTTTCAATCATGGTGAGTGGCGCGGGATCAGTGGCTGTTTCAGCCCGCCCTACTTTACCAAAGACACTCTCGACTTCTGGCACACTGGCTATAAGTTTATCGGTCTGCTGTAAGAGTTCTCGGGCCTTACCGATTGAAATACCCGGATAGGTTGTGGGCATATACATTAAATCCCCCTCATCAAGCGGAGGGATAAACTCACTGCCAATCTTATTAACCGGATAAAAACCGACTACAGCCAAAATGATAGCCATCACTAGCGTGGTTTTTGGCGCTTTAAGAACCGCATTTAATAACGGCTTATAACTTGCCACAAGTAAACGGTTGACTGGGTTCTTTTGCTCAGAAATAACTTTTCCGCGAATAAAGTAACCCATTAACACCGGCACTAAGGTTATTGCTAAGCCAGCGGAGGCTGCCATGGCATAGGTCTTGGTGTAAGCAAGCGGAGAGAACATACGCCCTTCTTGTGCTTCAAGAATAAACACCGGCATAAAGCTGACAGTAATAATTAATAAACTAAAGAATAACGCAGGGCCCACTTCTGAAGCCGAGTCCATCACCACTTGCCAACGGTTTTCGTCGGTTAGTGGTTTTTTTTCCATGTGCTTGTGCATGTTTTCGATCATAACAATCGCGCCATCCGTCATCGCGCCAATCGCAATCGCAATTCCCCCAAGTGACATGATATTGGCATTAATACCTTGCCAATACATAACCACAAATGCGGTTAATATGCCCATTGGTAAAGTAATAATTGCCACAATTGATGACCGAATGTGAAACAAGAACACCACACACACCAAGGCTACAACGATCAATTCTTCAATCAGTTTTGAGGTCAAATTATCCAGCGCTTTGGTGATTAAGTTAGAGCGGTCATAGACAGGCACAATTTCAACGCCCTCGGGTAAGCCTTTTTTCAAAGAGTCTAACTTTTCTTTAACCTGTTTAATTGTGGCTTGTGCATTTTCACCAAAGCGCATCACAACAACGCCCCCAGCTACTTCGCCTTCACCATTAAGCTCAGCAATACCGCGACGCATTTGCGGCCCTAATTTTATATCGGCAACATCGCGAAGCTGCAGCGGTGTGCCGTTGGCATTAGTCCCCAACGGGATAGCCTCTAAATCAGCCACACTTTTAATATAACCAGTGCTTGATACCATGTATTCCGCCTCGGCCATTTCAACAACAGAGGCACCTCGCTCTTGGTTACCTTGCTTAATTGCCGTTTGAATCAGGCTCAGAGGAATACCATAAGCACGCAGTTTATCGGGGTCTACATTGACTTGGTATTGCTTAACCATGCCACCGACCGATGCAACTTCTGACACCCCTGGTACAGTTTGCAATTCAAACTTTAAAAACCAATCTTGTAAGCTACGTAGCTGACTAATATCGTGCTTTCCTGTTTTATCAACTAATGCATAAAGGTAAATCCAACCGACCCCTGTTGCATCGGGACCAAGCTCTGGCCGAGCCGACTCAGGTAAGCGAGCACTCACTTGACTTAAGTACTCTTGCACCCGACTGCGTGCCCAGTATAAATCGGTGTCTTCATTAAATATGACGTAAACATACGAATCGCCAAAAAATGAAAAGCCCCTGACCGTTTGTGCCCCTGGTACCGAGAGCATAGCGGTGGTAATTGGAAACGTTACTTGGTCTTGCACTACTTGTGGCGCTTGCCCAGGGTAGGATGTTTTAACGATGACCTGTATGTCAGATAAATCAGGTAGCGCATCAACTGGCGTATTCTTCAAAGAAAAAATGCCAAAACCTGCCAGCATGACGGACAGCAGTAATACAAAGAAACGATTACCGACTGACCAGCGAATGACTGCTGCAATCATTTCATCTCTCCTTGCATTGGATGGCTTAAGGTCATGATGTCAAAAATCATAAATTCACCCTCTACCAGCTTAAACGTGAAATGTACTTCGTCATTAGGCTGTAGGTGTGATAAATCGATACGCGGCGAAAAATGAAACTCCACGGTTGCTGCCTCACGGCCCCATTTTGGAATTGCTTCACGGCTGATCACCGCGGTTCTGGCTTTGCGATCAATACTGTTGATCACCCCATTGACCATGGCACTCTCGCTATCAGGCTCTTGCATACGCATAAAGTCAGAGCTTTTGCTTGATTCTGAGTCAATCAAGAATTGCGCTGATGTCACCACGTTATCGTCTTTTAGTAAGCCTGATAAAATTTCAATGTCGTGATTATCACTGCGCCCAACGGTCACAGCGACTGACTTAAAGCGCCCTTCACCTAAATCAACCACCACTCGGTCTTGGCTACCTGTGCGGATCACCGCCTCTTTCGCTATCACTATCTGTGGCTCTGTTGGCTTAGCCGTAATACTGACCTCAGCAAACATATTCGGTTTTAATAAGCCCTCATCATTCACAAACCTGAGGCGCACACGTAATGTACGGTTTTTCTCATCGAGGGTAGGATAAATATAATCAACCTTGCCGTGCCATTGACGGCCCGGTAAATAATCTAAGGTCATTGTTACAGGCAAACCTTTACTGATAAGCCCTGCTTGGCGCTCGAACACTTCAGCTTCAACCCATACTTCTTCAAGGTGAGCAATACTCATCATGGTTGTGCCGGGCTTCACATAAAAGCCTTCTCGAATGTTTAGCTCATCCAGTACACCACTTTGCTTGGCATAAAAGGTGATGTTTTGTCTGACCTTCTGACTTTGCTCTAAGCGCTCAATAAAATCACTCGATACATTTAATGAGGCCAAACGCGCTTTGGCAGCACGAATAAGCACACTATTATTGCGCTTTAGGGCAAGTAGTAACTCTTCTTGTGCATTCACCAACTGTGGAGAATACAAGGTATAGAGTGGTTCACCTTGCTTTACTTGATCACCCGCAGCTTTCACGAACAGCGTTTCAATCCAGCCTTCAACACGTGGATGAATATGCACTAATTGATCTTGGTCGTATTGCACGTAGCCCACGGTATCAACGGTAGTTTGCAGTGACTTAAAACGTACCGGTGCGGTTCTAACACCTAAATTGTTGACAACGGCAGGTGATATTCTAACTGTTCCGGGGCTGTCTTCGGCGCTGTTTTCTTCATACACTGGGACTAACTCCATGCCCATTGGCGACAATCCTGGCTCATCACGTCGGTAGTTGCTATCCATGGGAGCAACCCAATACAGAGGTTTCTTTTCTGCACTTGGCATAGCGGAATGATCAGCAGTAGAAAGCTGATTTACTACGGTTGCCAAAGCGGCACCCACTGCCAAGGCCACTCCTAATTTAACGGTATTATTCATGATGTGCTCCTTGGCTGTGTGCTGCATTAATTTGGCTGTCTTTTGCTGCTGCGTAATAATTTAAACGTGCCAGCGTAATTTGTGTGTCGATATCGATATTTAGGGCATCTATTTTTGCATTTAGCTCACTGATACGAGCACGCATGACTTCTGAAAAGTCCCCATCATCATTGGTATATGCATTTAATGTGGCTTCGGCTTGCTCTGCCATTTGTGGTAAAAGCTGCTCGACATAAAGCGCTCGACGTTGGGCTAGGCGACTTAACTGGCTAAGCTCTTTAAAGTATTGACCTTGCAGTTTTTGTAACGTGATCAGCTTTGTGGTTTTAACTGCTTCAGCACTTGCAATAGCCGCATTAACTTGCTGATCTTGGCGGTTATCTGTAAATAATGGTAAATCAACACTGACCCCTATCGAGAATAAATCGGCGCGCGAACTTCCCATCGGCGTATCATCACGATAACCATAGCCAACATTCATACCAAACTGTGGCTTATAGGCTTCTTTTGCCACTTCGATTTGTGTGCTTTTTGCACGTAAGGCATGCTCAATAGCCACAACAGCAGGATGCCCCATAAGCACTTCGGTCACGCCTGTTGGTTGCATATTTTGGTATGGCATTAAAGCCGCCACATCACCATTATCACTGCTGACAGGACCACTTAGCATGTCAATTGGCAACCACTGTGCTAAGCGCTTTTTCGCACTATCGAATTGCTGCTCCAGCATCACCAATTTATCTTCTAAGCGTGTAAGCTCTAACTGAGCACGAATGATATCTTGCTGGCGCGTAGTCCCTAAAGAATTTGCATAGCTTGCTTCTGTGATATCAATCAATTGGTTGAATAACGCTTTATCTTGGTTAATTAATTGGATACTTTGCTGAGCTCGGTAGGCATTTAACCATGCTTCAGTAACAATAGCCTTGACTTGCGCTTGTCGGTCAGCACGTTGCCATGGATATTGCTCGGCCGATTGCCTTAACGCTTGTTGCTGTAATGCCAAGCTATCACCGCGGCTAAACTGTTGTGATAAACCCACTTTGAATTGCGTCATGCCTTCTTGATCAAAGGCAAAACCATCCGTCGGTAAATTCATTAGCCCTACCGTCAGAACAGGATCTGGCAAGGTGCCTGCGGCAATACTTTGCGCTTCAATTGCCTCTTGCTGATATTTGTTTGCTTGTAGCCAAGGCTCATGCGTCAGTGCGTATTCAACCACGCCATTCAGTGTCAATGGATTAGACTGAACCATACTGGAAGTCGTTACTAATACACCAAGGCAAAATGCCTTTAAAAATTTGCTGTGAGTCATCACATGCTCCACTAAAATTCTAGAAAGTTAAAAAACAATAGAGTTAGGGGCAGAATGGGTTGTAAAGCAGCGCTTAGCTGAATTTTTGACAGACCTATCCTGCTTAAGCAGTAATAGGTGGGCGATATAAAGAACTTATAGGGTAGCTGCGTTGGCTAACATTAAACAAACGTACTTTTTCAGATTGTTTGTTAGCATTCATCACTGTGCTATTAAGAGGAAGGAGTGAATGCGCAGTACACGCATTAAATGGACACGCACAATCGTCACTGTCCATGGTATCTTCATGACAACAGTCCATGTCAGACATGTCGTTATCATTGTCCATATCGGCATGATGATTCATAGCCATTGAAGCATGCGGCATGTCGCAGACCATTGACACAGACGCAACTGACTGACTCACAAATGTGAGCAGCATCATGGCTATTAACATATAGCTTGAAAGTCGCGTCATCAACATACCTTAAATATTAATCGTGTAAATTGTAGCCTGAAAATTACGCCAACTACAAGGGTTTCTCTATTTTTATACTGCTACTAGCGGCTATTGCAAATAAACAGTAGCCAGTAAAATACCAAAAACCCACCCCCAGCTCTGCGTGCATTTTTATCAACTCCCCCATTTGACCATCGGCATTGCCTGCTAAATAAGCAACGATTAATGCAATGACAAACACATCAACCATACTCCATTTGCTGAGTTGCTGAATAAGTTGACCGAGTAACTGCTTAAATTTATTCACGGGAAGAAAACAATACAGTAACTGCATCAATAATTTTATTGTCGGGATAACAATCGAAAACACCGCAACGAGTACCGCTACTAAGTAGTTTTTATTGTTAGCAAGCTCGTTCACAGTGCCCCAAATACTGCGCGTTTTTTTGTACGCGTCTATTTCGCCTTCAAGCTTATCAAGACCTAACATACTGGAGGCCATCATCAATACGCTGCGCGTATTTCTGTCACCTTCATCTGCTAACATTTCAATGCCTGTTTTAGCTAACTTAGATTTATCTATTTTACCTTCTAACGTGAGAACGGGCTGAGTAACCCCTGGGACAAGTAAAGCGAGGGCAAAAATAATCGTCACAATTGGAAATATTGAACGCATGGTATAAAAACCTTATCCACTAACAGTGCGAACATAATAACCAACTCAATATCATTAGTCTGCAATTGATGACAAGGTCGTCAATACTTCATCTGCGTAAGCACGTGCGCTGTACATTGCTTTAAATACAACGTCCATGTGTGAAGCTGGCCGAATCATGGTTAAAAATGACCGCACGTCTTGCCATTGTTCTTCTTCGATTGCTTTTACAAGTCGCAGGCTAATACCTTGCATACCATTAAAGCTTAACAATGCACTGGAAAGTTCTGCGCCGAGTGAAAACTCTTTTGTAACTCTATCTAATTCCATATCGAGAATGGCATCAAGCACAGACAGCAATCCGACTAAATAACCTTGCTCTGATAGCTCTTTACCACCGGGTTCAAGCATCAGCGCAATAAACTTTGCACGTGTAAGCGCAAGCTTGGTTAATTCTTGTGGTTTATCATTCCCCAATTCACTTAATGCTAAAACACGGACAAACTGACGAATCGCATCTTCACCTAAATAAATAACCGCTTGTGAGATTGATTTTATCGTTTGTTGTGAATTAGGTGAGCGTGCATTTACCAATCTTAAAATACGCGCTGTTAAACCAAGGTCTCGACCAACGCGTTGCTGCACCGCATCAAAGTCAATATCGGGCCTTGCTGTACAGCTTAGTAAATCAAGTACTGCCATTTTCGACGGTTCAACATTACCAAAGCTAAGCACTTCTGGCTTTGCAAAAAAGAAGCCTTGAAATAAATCACAACCCGCGTCTTTTAACTGTTTAAAGTCATCATAATTTTCGATGCGTTCAACAATTATGATTGCATCTGGGTAACTGCGTTTTAGCTTTTTGATCATCATATTGGTTTTAATAATAGGATGCTCAACCTCTAACTTGATGAAGTCCATCAAAGGAAGTATGTCTTGCCATTTTTCAGTGCCATCATAATCATCAAGGGCAAAAAAATAGCCCTCTTTTTTGAGCTGTTTAACACGTGTTACAACTTTTGGGATACTTGTCGTTCGCTCAACTATTTCGAGTACTGCACTGCTTGGTTGGAGCAGTCGCGGAAAATCATCAAGAATGGCATCGGTCGATAAATTAATAAACGCAGGTTGAAACCCTGTAAGCTTTTCAAGTCCCATTAACATCAATGCATTAAAAAAGAGTCGTCCGGTGGCTTGGCCATCACTGGTTCCTATCGGAAAAACATTATCGCTCGATTCTCTGTATAACAATTCATACGCATACACACTTCTATCAGCATTAAATATTGGCTGCCTGGCTATATACTGAGTCACGTTTTGACTTTTTTTACCTTCCATATTTAACTCTGACATATTACTTCTCACTAAATGTAACTAAAGCCACATTACAATTGTTATAAGTATAGTGAAAGATGTTTTCCTTGCTAAAAAAGAAAAACCCGACCAAACTAAATTTATGAATAACTTTAAACATAGTCCATTGCACTTAATTTTTTCGTTATTTTTCATAATTTTATACGGTGCTATTTTTAGCTCTGCGCATGCGGCATCGCCCCCTGCGTTAAAGTATAATATTACGGCCTCTGGAAGCTATTACCCATACTATATTGATGACGAAAACTCGCCCGGTATCCTGCCAGAAATCATCCAACATGTGCTAAGTCTGTCCAACATTGATGCACAACACATTGAATTGCCAGCCAAACGTACGGTTAAGTATCTTCATTTAGGTCACATCGATTTTGATGTAATCAGTCCTGAATGGCTCAGTGAAAAAGAGCGAGAAAATGACATGTTCCGCTATTCAGATAATTTATTTACCGTCGAAGAATACCTTGTTAGCTTGAGTAAAAATATCAACAAATGGCAAGATTTAGAGGCAATAAAAAAGCACCCTGTTGGCACGGTACTTGGCTATTACTATTATGATGATGAGCGCTTCACGCGCGTTGATTTTCACTCCGAAAAAGAACTGGTTAAAGCATTACAACTCAACAGAATAGAGGTGGCAATTATTGATAAGCTCTCTGCGATATACTGGTCAAACTGGTTCAATATCAATACGCAGCTTGGCGCCCTTCATTCACAAGGTAATTTGAAAATTCGTATCCGAGCAGAACACCAATCGCTCCTCAAGAATATAAATGCAGCTATTGAACAACTTAAAAATAATGGCACGATTGATACCATCATCAATAAATACACAAAAAACATACCCCCACAATAATTAGGGATATTCCGCTTTAGGGCTACATTTGCTATACTGCGCGCTGTTTTTCTTGTTAACTTAAAAGAGCCTCCTATGAGCATTGAACAAGCCCTTATCGAACGCAGTAATAACCAATGTGAACTGTGCGCCGCAACAGAGAATTTATCTGTATACGAAGTCCCTCCTGTCACGGAAGCTCACTCTGATAAATGTATCTATGTCTGTCAGACTTGCAAAGACCAAATCGAAAATAACGCGGAATTAACTGCAACTCACTGGCATTGCCTAAATGACAGCATGTGGAGTCAAACGCCTGCTGTTCAAGTGGTAGCGTATCGTATGTTAAAACGTTTAGCGGCAGATAATGGCTGGGCACAAGATGCTCTAGACATGATTTACCTTGAAGAAGACACGCTAAAGTGGGCGCAAACAGCCCTTGCTGAAGATGATGACATTAAACATATCGACAGTAATGGCGTTGTGCTGCAAGCGGGCGATACAGTAACGCTAATCAAAGATCTCGATGTAAAAGGGAGCAGCCTCGTTGCTAAGCGCGGCACCGCCGTAAGAAATATTGGTTTAACCAGTAACCCTGAACACATTGAAGGACGTGTCGATGGGCAACGTATCGTTATTCTAACAAAATACGTGAAAAAATAATTTCTTATTAAAAATGGGCCTTGCGCCCACTTTGACTCAATTAAGCTATGATTAAGTCAGCGAACTTTATGCTAATACAATAATCTCAGTGTATAACACTAAAAACGCAAGGAAAATATCATGGCTTCGGATACCTTTTCATCTTTAAAACGCGCTTCACTTTGCAGCGTAATGATCTTAGGAAGCAGCTTAGTTCTTACCGGTTGTGGCGAAGATTCTGCCGCGCCTCAAGCAGAGCAATCAACAATGAAAACGCTCAATACGCAAATTACTTATTTAGACCGTAGCATGCTGCCACCGGGCTCTGTATTGAAAGTGCAGTTAGCCGATGTATCAAAAATGGATGCAAAAGCAGACGTGATCAGCGAACAAGAAGTTGCGTTAAAAGGGGCGCCTCCTTATAACGTCGCACTTGAGTATGATGAAAGTAAAATTGCTGATCGCCATCGTTATAGCGTCGGCGCTCGAATCGAAAACCAAGGCAAGCTGTTATACATTAGCACCACTCACAACAACCCGTTTGCTGAAGGTGCTCAGAATGATGTGTATAAAGTGACGGTATCTAAAGTGTCGGCGAAAAAGCCCGATGTAACGTTAACTAATACATATTGGAAAGCTGTCACGATTAACGGTGAACCCGTTAAAGTAAAAACAAAAGAGCCTTTCATTCAATTTAAAGAAGATGGCTCAACGCATGGTTTCCTTGGCTGTAATAGCTTTTCAGGCAGCTATGACGTGAATAATCAATCACTCACCTTCAACCCATTAGCCAGCACTAAGAAGATGTGTATCGAGCAAATGGATATTGAAGCTGCAATGTCAGCTCTACTCACTGCGACAGCGCAATTTTCAATTAATGGTGAGCAGCTTACGCTATTAGATGGCAGCAGCGAACCCCTTGCTACATTTGCAGCAACCTATATGAATTAATGACAGTTAACACGAAAACGCCCCGCAATTGCGGGGCGTTTTTTATTTATACCCTTTATTAAATAGGCACATTGTTGCAGCATTACTCTTCAACTAATTGCTCACTGCGATAAAAGCCACTACTGTCACTTAATACAGAAACAAGCTCAGGTAAAACCGCGTCCATCGTCTGTTTTAGTTTCCATGGTGGGTTGATCACTATCATGCCTGAGGCCGTCATACCATGTACCTCAGTATCTGCTTCGGTGGCTAATTCAAATAATTGAATATTACGCATGCCAGATGCGATTAAACCTGCTTCCATTTTATCTATGCGCTCACGATCAACGACCGGATACCAAATCATGTACGTACCCGTTGCAAAGCGTTTGTGCGCTTTAACGAGGGTTTTTACCACCGTATCATAGTCATCTTTAATTTCGTATGGAGGGTCAATCAGCACACATGCACGACGCGATGGCGGTGGCAGCAGACCAACTAACCCTTGAAAACCATTTTCGCCACGCACACGGATAGAGCGTTTACCTATCATATTCTGCTTAAGTAATGCTAAGTCGCGAGGATGTAACTCAAAAAACCAGCCATTATCTTGGCGACGCAAAAAGTGTTCAGCAATTTTTGGCGAGCCAGGATAGAAATCTAATTCGCCATTCTGGTTAAACGATTTAATCAGCTCTATATACTCATTTAACGGTGCATGCTCACTCTGGTGCTGCCAAAGCTTTGCTATGCCATCTAAATACTCTTGTGTTTTTTGTGCATCACTGCCCGCTAGTTCAAAAAAGCCCGCCCCCGAATGGGTATCAATATAATCGAGAGGCTTATCTTTAATTGTTTGGTATTTAAGAACTTCAGCTAAAACCAGATGTTTAAGCACATCAGCAGGATTGCCTGCATGAAAAGAGTGTCGGTAACTAAGCATATTTATAAATCGCTAAATGCAGTGCTGCATGAAAAATAGATGAAGATATTGTACATGATAAATAGTGAATAATCCTAAAATCTAAGCGCAGAGTGAACCATAAATGAATAAAAATGCAGCTACGCTGAATTACACCTTAATTTTAAATAAAAATACGCTAAAACAGGCGTAAATGCTGGCATATCAACACACTTTCCTTTACATTTGCATGACAATAATCACAGTTTTATGAGCGCATTTATGAATAACGAAACCCTTTCCCAACTCGAACAACTGATCGACAAATTAATCCACCGAAACAGCGAACTTGAAAGCGAAGTGAAAAGCTTAAAAGATCAAACTGCCAAATTAATAGACGAGAACGAAACGCTTCAACTTGAAGTACTCGATAGCGAAGAAAAACAAAAAGAAGCAAGCAGCACATTAACTGGCCTGCTTGAGAAATTACAAAGCGTACATCAGGCTAGCTAATGAGCAGCCCACAAAGTCAGCGGGTCACCGTAGAGTTACTAGGTAAAGAACATGAGTTCTCTTGCCCACCGGGACAAGAGAACGCCCTAGTTGCTGCTGCACAACATTTGAATGACTTAGTGGACCAAATGAAACAACGCTCTTCTGTTCGTAATGAACAAAAAGCGTTATTAATGGCTGCGCTGCACTTAAGCCATGAATTGCTCGAAGCACAATCGCAACAAGCAAAACAAGAGCAACAGCATGACTCTTTAATCGATAAACTTAGCCAGTACTTAGACCAAACTCACTCGACTTAACACGCCGTGAGTGGTATTGGTTATATAAAAAGCGCATCTTGCGCTTTTTTTGTTTACAATGCTCAACCTGAATAATAACCGAGCAAATTAGAATGCGCATATATGCTTTATCAATGTGGGCTTTTTTAGCGCTACTAACAGCAAGTTTCTCATCTAAAGCCAAGGTTACATGGCAGACTATCAGCCCTGAGATTCAATTTTTACAACAACAGGCATCGCTGCGCTTTTACGATTCAAACCAGGTCCTTATTGAAGGTAAAACGTGTGCACTTATGTTTGATGCCAGCGGTGATTTTGCCGCGGTTGAGCAACTCGCACAGCGTTTGAAAAAGCGCTTAAAAACACCTTTATGCTACTTGGTTGCGAGTCATTATCATGATGACCACTTGCTGGGTCTTGCAGTGTTACAAGCCACGTTCCCTGATGCAAAATTGATTGTTCATCAGCAACTAGCGAATGAATTCACCCACTATCAAAAAGCCTTAAACGATAAACTTGATGGCTATGAAAAAAGCATAGAACTAAGTTATCAACGTTTAGCAAGCCAACCACAAGAACAACAAGCCGTTTGGCGAGAAAAACTATCACTTGCTAAAAAACGCCTGTTTCGTTGGCGCGAATTAACACTCAACCCCCCCGCAATCCGTATTGCTAAAGAAACGCATCTCGACCTTGGTGATTACCCGATTACTGTTATGCCGTATCAAGCACACACGCATGGCGACTTAGTATTAACAGCCGATCATGGCCGGGTATTACTTGGTGGAGATATAACCGATTGGTTACCTTACCCAGGGCATGGGCAAATAGATAATTGGCTCGCAGCGTTAACTGAAATTCAACAAAATAGTGCTATCACAACAATTTTACCGGGTCATGGTGCACAACTAACTCCTGCAGAACTTAATCAGCCGAAAACATTTTTATCTGCTATTTTGACACTTGCAAATGCACAGCCCGAAAAGCCTATTGGTGAGTTAATTCCCCTGTTTCCTGAGCAAATAAAACAAGACTATCAACTTGATGAAGTCGGTCAACGCGCTTTCGTCATGTTTCTAGAAGCTGGACTTAAGCAGGCCAAATCGTCAAAATAGCGCTAAAATAGTAAAGGGATTTTATTACATGGCTTTAATGCGTTTGAAATATTTACTATTGCTGAGTTTTTTTATTGGCCTACAAGGATGCCAAACAACTCAGCAAGATACACAACAAGAGCAACAGGCTCGGCCAGAGATTTTTAGCCATTTCAAGCCTGATTTAAGCTTACAAACACAGCCGACTGAGCAACCTGTTGCTACAGCCGATAAGACTGCTGAACCTGTAAAACTTCAACCTTATAAAGATACGCCACTCGCTAAACCGCGAGCGGCTGATTTGTGGCAACACATTGCAAATAATCTATCGTTGGTATTTCAAACCAATAAGCATACGACAGCTCGGATAAAGTGGTACTTAAAGCAACCAGCCTACCTTGAAAAAGTGAACCGACGCGCTGCACCGTATCTTTACCATATCGTCAAACGCGTCGAAAAACAGAATTTACCGATGGAGCTTGCATTACTCCCCTTCGTAGAGAGTGACTTTAGACCCACTATTCAATCATCAGAGCAAGCTGTGGGGATATGGCAGTTAGTTGGGGCAACTGCCTATCACTTTGGCGTGCAGAGCGACCAATGGTATGACGGCCGCCAAGATATTCTCGCCTCAACCGATGCTGCCTTAGCGTACCTCAGTTATTTGCACAAACGCTTTGATGGCGATTGGTTACACGCAATCGCGGCCTATAACAGTGGTGAAGGGCGTGTTAAGAAAGCCATCGAGAAGAATAAAAAACTCGGTAAGAAAACCGATTACTGGTCGCTGTCATTACCAAAAGAAACCGCTGAATATATCCCTAAATTATTAGCACTCAGCCACTTAATCAGACACCCTGAAAAAGGCCTAAAACGCCCAAAACTCGCTAATAAACCGCTCACAACGGAGTTTAATGTCGGCCAGCAATTTGATTTTTCGGTAATTGCGAGTTTATCTGGGATTGGGCGTAACCAATTACATAAACTAAACCCTGGCTATTTAAAGAATCAAAGCTCTCCTAATGGCCCCCACACGCTGATATTACCAATAGAGCAGCGAACTTTATTACAGAGTAAGCTATTTCGTAATAACTTTATTGGCGAGTACACCGTTCAAAAGGACGATACGCTTTATCGCATCGCAAGACGTTTTAATATGCCTATAAGCCAATTAAAAATGCTCAATAATAAAACCTCGAATCTCATTAAAGTGGGTGAGCAATTGCGCCTAAGTAAACCTCAAACGATGCCTGGATCGTTAATAGTTGATTACAATATCAGCCCGTATTTAGAGCAACAAGAAGACGTTGTTTCAACTGTTGCTGTCGATTATCAAGTAAAGCCGGGGGATTCTATTTGGAGCATTAGTCAGCTTTTTGATGTCCCTCATAAAGACGTGGCTATTTGGAATAAACTCAGCGCGTCTAGCCTACTAAAACCAGGCACCATACTAACTTTGCATATCCCTCAAGCAAAGCCACCAGCCCCTCAAACATCCGCCAGCGAGGCTATGCTGTCGGGTATTGAAAGCTCTTTGAAAAAGCCTTGATTGCTGTGTCATTGTGGTTAGCGTAAAATCAGTGTTTATATTCTAAGTTTACAAGAGAAAAAACATGCAAATAAGCAAAGACACTGCCGTTGAGTTCCACTACACATTAAGTGAAGCAGGCGAGCAAATTGAATCAAGCAAAGATGGCGAGCCACTTTCATATATCCATGGTACAGAAGGCATGCTACCGGGTCTTGAAAAAGCCCTTGAAGGTAAAAGCGCTGGCGATAGCTTTAGTGTAACACTTGAGCCAAGCGAGTCTTATGGTGAGCGTGTTGATGACCTTATTCAGCGTATTCCACTTAAGCACTTACAAGGTAACACTAAAGTGTGGAAACCGGGTATGACTGCGATTGTTCACTCAAACCAAGGCCGTCATCAAGTGACGATTGTAAAAGTAGGTCGTTTCAATGCAGATTGTGACTTAAACCACCCATTTGCAGGTAAAACACTGACTTTTGACGTTGAAGTACTCAACGTCCGTGAAGCGACACGTGAAGAATTAGCGCACGGTCACGTACATGGTGAAGGCGGTTGTGGTCATAGCCACTAAGGGTAAATAATGACAAACGTTGCAATTGTCACAGGTGGCAGTAAAGGGATTGGTAAGGCTATTGTTGAGCGCTTAGCGCGCGAAGCATACATCGTGTATAACCTTGATATTACACCATCAGAAGGTCACTACCGCTACTGTGATGTCAGTAATGTTGAGCAGGTAAAAGCGGTTATTGCTGATATAGCACAAGAAACAGGCCGTATCGATGCGCTTATTTCTAATGCTGGTCGTCATTTAAGTGCCACCATTGAAGATACTGACGAGGCAACGTTTGATGCTCTTTTTGCGCTCAACGTAAAAGGCGCGTATGCGGCAATTCAAGCAGTTTTACCCAGCATGAAAGCAAAACGGCAAGGTAGTATTGTTTTAATTGCCTCTGATCAAGCGCTTATTGGTAAGCCCAATTCTTTTGCTTACAACTTAACAAAGCATGCACTTGCTTCAATGGCAAAAACAACCGCTCTGGATTATGCCGCATTTAACATTCGCGCTAACGCTATTTGCCCAGGCACCATTGAAACACCTTTATTTCATAATGCAATTGACGCTTACTGCAAGCGAAGCGGCGCCGATAAAACCGCCGTCGTCGCAGAAGAAGCTGCATTACAACCATTAGGGCGCTTAGGTCAACCAGAGGAAGTGGCTGCATTGATTAATTTTTTAGTTAGCCCTGAGGCAAGCTTTATCACTGGTAGCCTACACAGTATTGATGGTGGGTATACCACGCAATGAGCGACAAGATTATTGACCCCCATGTGCATTTTTTTAACCTCACTGAGGGTCAATACACTTGGTTGCAAGGCGAGAAACCACCTGCGTGGCCTCACCTCGATAAGATCAAAGCTCCTATTAGCATGGCGCAACTAAAATCAGCATGCCCATTTCAATTAGAAGCACTTGTTCATATTGAGGCAGGGTACGATAATAATGACCCTATTAAAGAGCTCAACTGGCTAGCACAGCATTTAAACGGCTACAAATACAAAGCCATTAGTTATTGTCGAATAGACGCTACCTTGAACGAATTTAGTCTGGCGCTTTCGGCACTAACACATTCACACCTTGTGGGTATTCGCGATATTACTGAAGGTAAAGATGCGACTCGTTTACTCGCACCTAATTGCCTTGAAAACTTAGCCTATCTTGCTGCGCAAAACTTGCGATTTGAAGCACAGTTTGAAATTGAAAACCTACACATTACCGAGCAGCTCATAAAATACTGCCATGCCCTTCCCTCATTACGAGTCGTAATTAACCATTTAGGCTTTATATGCGATGAACAACAATGGCTAAACGCGGTTATTAAATTAAGCCGCTGTGATAATATTGCGATTAAGTTCTCAGGCTTAGAGTTCAGCAAACTGGCTGCAAGTAAGCACCAATGGCTGCTTGATACACTGCTGCAATACTTTGGCGAGCAGCGTATTATGTTTGCCAGTAATTTTCCTGTTTGCCAAATAAATACACGCTACGAGACATGCTGGCAGCATTACTTTTCATTGTGTAACCAGCACAGCGTATGGCATCGTCTAAGCTACAAAAACGCCCACGAAATCTATCAAATTGATTAAAAACTAGCTATATTTAGTTAAATAAAAGCGGTTTAGGTTAGTGGTTATGTTTATTTTTTCAAAAGAAGCGGCCATTTTAGGTGCGTGCGTATTTAGTCTTGTTGGGTGTGGCGGCAGTGGGAGTGACAACTCCGATTCAGGCAATCTAGACCCAGCCACCATTACGTGGACACAAGGTGTGTTTGAGCCATCGAGTAAGTTTGATCAACAATGTCAGGCACTCAATGAAAAGCACTGGCTGCGTTCATGGAGCCATGAAACATACCTCTGGTACGATGAAATAATAGACCGTGATCCAGCCCTCACTGATGGGGTTCTCAATTATTTTGCGTTACTAAAAACCGAAAACACCACGGAGTCAGGGGCTAAAAAAGACAACTTTCATTCCAGTTTACCCACCGATGAATGGCGGGCACAAAGCCAGTCGGGACAAACCTTTGGCTATGGCTTTAAAATACGTTTAATAAGTGCCAGCGCCCCACGTCAAGCCATTATAACTTATACCGAACCCAACTCACCCGCGGCAACACAAAACCTAGCGCGTGGTTTTGAAGTGTTAGAAGTGGATGGTGTAGACTTTGTAAATGCCAGCACCCAAGCTGAAGTCGACGTACTCAATGCGGGTCTTTTTCCTTCTGAATCCGGGAAAGTAACGACCTTTGTGTTTAAAGATATCAACACCAGTGAAACCCGCGAAGTCACCATGACAGCCCAAACTATTACGGGACAAGCTGTAGGCAATATTAAAACATTCGCAAATGGAGAAGTCGGTTACTTCCAATTTAATCGCCACAATGCGATTGCAGAAAAGCCCTTATTTGATGCTTTTAATACATTAGCAGCACGTAATGTAAAAGACCTGATTATCGACATGCGATACAACCCCGGCGGTTTCCTACAGATGGCAAGTCAAGTTGCTTATATGATTGCAGGCGCCGAAAATACTGACGGCAAAATTTTCGAAAAGACTATCTTTAACGATCAACACCCAACCTTTAACCCAATCACTGGGGAGCGTTTGGAGCCCGTGCCGTTTACCGATGAATTTGTCGGATTTGCAGAAAACCCAGCAATCAACCCTGGCACACCATTGCCTAGTTTAGACCTAAAACGTGTTTTTGTGTTAACAACAGGCAGTACATGTTCAGCCAGTGAAGCCGTAATTAATGGCTTAAGAGGGGCCAATATTGAGGTCATTCAAATAGGGGAAAATACCTGTGGTAAACCCTATGGTTTTTACCCAACCGATAACTGTGATACGACCTACTTCAGCATTCAATTTACAGGGGTTAACAATAAAGGCTTTGGTGAATATGCCGATGGTTTTGCCCCCCAAAACAGCACTGGCAGTGAGTTTCAACCCGTGCGAGTTCCAGGTTGTGCAGTCGCCGATGACTTTAGCCATCAGCTAGGCGACGAAAATGAAGCATTACTTAGTACTGCACTGGCATACAGAGCGACTGGCACATGCCCTGTAGCAAGCTCAATGACCAGCAAACAGGGTTTTGCACCAGCGCTGTTCACTGATACACCAAAAGTACAGGACAACCGAGCAACAACGCTTATTGAGCAAAACAAAATACTTGAGTATTAGAGGCGTGTATGAACTTTAAAGTAGCCACAGCAATATACTTTGTGACTTTGCTTGGGTGTAGTGCACAAAGCCAAGAGCCGACTCCTAAGCTACAACATGCGGTGTTAACAACACCGCAAAGCACCTTGATTGCACAAGGTATTGCCAGATTAATGCACAGTCAGCCTATTGCAGTCGCCGATGATGCCTTTATCAATAGCAGTATCCTCGTTACTGACAGCATGGGCATCACAGATGCGCAAGGCAATCCTATCATGGGAAAGCAGCTTTCTATGCCCGATCGCTTTGAATTACTCATTAAAGATAAAATGTGCTTTGTTCGTCATTTAGACAGCAAAGCAACAGAGCCACTGCCGCTGGTAAAGTGTAAAGCGGTTAACTAAGCCTCACATATACCTAAACACCTATAAAAAAAGCCCTTACGGGCTTTTTTATTGCTGAATCTATTTATTTTATTTCGACACGTTGCGAACGCATCACAACATCATCGTTTAACTCAATACCAATGCCGGGTTCTTCGGATACTTGGAAAAAGCCATTTTTAGGTTGTGGGTCTTGAATACATAACTCACGATTCCACTTTTTAATCGCGTAAGTGTGATGCTCATGAATTAAGAAGTTAGGAATGGCTGTTTCTAAATGCAATGATGCCGCTGTTGCAACTGGACCGCCACATACATGCGCTTGAATACGCACATCAAAAATATCAGCGTAATCACAGACCTTTTTCGTCTCGGTGAAACCGCCACATAAACCAAGATCTGGCTGAAGCACATCAATGCTTTGATCTTCAAGATAAGGACGTACACCCCAACGATTATACAAGCGCTCGCCACCGGCTATGGGCACTGCAACTTTATCAGCGACTTTGGCATGCAATGAATGGTTTAGGTAGTTCACTGGCTCTTCATAATACATGCAATCGAATTCTTCGGCGATTTCACCAATTTGAATTGCAGATGTTGCCCCTGGCAAACTATGACATTCAAAAATAATATCAACTTCATCACCCACCGCTTCACGAATAGCCTGCATACGCGCGCGGTATAACTTCATTTCACCACGAGAAATAATATTAGTGCGGTCATAATAAGTATTGCCGTGCTTATCGTATTGGATAGGGTCAACTTTCACTGCATCGTAGCCTTCAGCAATCGCTTTTAATGCCGCTTCTGCATATTCTTCTGGGTGAATAAGTGCTTTAAACTCGCTGTCCCAGTCAAACTGTAATTGCGATGCGTAAGTACGAAGTTTGTCGTTAACTTTACCCCCTAGCAATTGATAAACAGGTAAACCTAATGCTTTTCCTTTGATGTCCCACAGTGCAGTATCAATCGCACTCATCGCAGCGTAGACAACTGGTCCTCCGCCTAACCCCCAAAAGCTCTCGCGTAGCATTCGTGACCATAGCTTTTCAGTTTGAAACGGGTCATGGCCTATTAAAAAAGCGTCAGCCATTTCTTTGATCATCGCAGCGGCTGCACTGTGACCTAAGTCATAAGCAAGCCCGGCTTCACCAACGCCACTAATACCTTCATCTGTATGAATACGCACAAACACAGGTGTCCAAGCAGGTCTGTCTGGACAATGAATATCGAACACTTCGACGCGATTAACTTTCATGGTTACTCCTTACTGAGCAAAACTAGGATCAAGGCGATAAGCCTTACGCAGCATCGCAGGCCACGCTAATTGGCCTCCAGTACTGCCGCTATGCACGACATTCGCTTGATTATAAATATTATCGATAATAGGTTGAGGCACCGGAATAGCTGTTTGACCACTGGCTTGAATCGCCAATTGAATTTCACAGGCGCGCTGTAAATCATAGAAGCGCATAAATGCATCCCCCACCGTTGGGCCCACCGTTAAACCGCCATGATTTACTAAAAGCATATGATTTGTAGTGCCTAAATCATCTTGTAAGCGTTTTTTTTCATCCTTGTTCACGGCTAAGCCTTCATAGCCATGGTATGACAGTGACGGCAATGAAAACATCGAGTATTGGCTTAACGGTTGTAAACCTTTTTCTTGCGTTGCTACTGCAATAGTCTCTTTGGTATGAAGGTGGATAACACAATGCGCATCATCGCGTACTTCGTGAATAGCACTGTGAATAGTGAAACCTGCAGGGTTAATTTTAAACGGTGTATCGTCGAGAATATTCCCTTCTAAATCAACCTTCACTAAGTTTGACGCGGTTACTTCATCAAAGCTTAAACCAAATGCATTGACCAAATACTGATTTGTGCCCGGTAAGCGTGCAGATAAATGGGTATAAATTAAATCACCCCAACGAAAATGCTCGACCAAACGATAGCATGCAGCCAAATCTACGCGAAGCTGCCATTCTTGTTCAGATACTTTATTTTTTAAATCGAGTTTTGGTAAGTCAAACATGGAAAACCTTGTATATGCGACAAGCATAAATAGATGTATAGAAGTCTAAATTACTATTAACCGATGATCAATAGCTGATACAAAAAGGCCACATCAATTGATGTGGCCTTTTTTATTAAATGTAGCGGATTATTTAACTTGTGATAAATAATCTGCAATTGCTGCCATTTCTTCTTCAGATACGTTCGCAACCATTGCTTTCATCGCAGAAGCCATACCGTTATTACGTGCACCAGACTTAATGTCTTTCATTTGTGCAAGTAAGTATTCTTTATTTTGGCCATTTAGCTTAGGGTATAGCGGCATAATGGGTGCTTTACCTTCTGCACCGTGGCACGTTTGGCAAAGTTTTGCTGTGTATAGCGTTGCGCCATCAGCAGCAATTGTATTGAAAGATAGGCTTGCAGCCATTGCAAGGCCAGCCCCACATAGAATTTTAGTTATCTTGCTCATTTGTATCTTCTCTTTTTAACGGGTTAGAAAACATTTTCTTTAGTGTAGACCATGATTTAACAATATTGCACCCAAATTGCCCCCGAAAAATTGTTACAGCAACCTAAATGCTATGCAGTTATGCGGGTTACCATATTAAATCATCAGGCACTTCAAAATCAGCATAGGGATCATCTTCATCCTTTTGCTTATCTTCAGGTTCGACATGGAACACTATATATTCTTCGCTAACTTCAGCGACTTTTCGAGCTGGTTCATCTTCCAGAACAAAAAATTGGCCTTCTAAAACACAAATTGCTAAGCGACCACCCGCTAACGCTTTTTGTGTTTTTTCATTTACGTCGAGCTCTTTCACTTTATTTTCATAAGTGAAATTAAAGGTGCGATCGCCACGGATCTCATCCTGATTATTATGCTCTAAAATTTGCTTAACGCGAGCAACTTGCTCACGTTGTTTTTGCTCTTCCAAACGCGCTTTATTTAGTTCATCTGCTTTTTTCTGCTGCTCGAGCTTGGTTTGCTCAATGTGCTTTTGCAAATCACTTGGGTTACTGGTAGCCCCTTTCTTTTTTTTCTTTTGCTGCTTACGTTTTTCAGTTTTAGCTACTTTCGCTTGGTGCGAGGTAGTGAGCCCAGCTTTAAGTAGCTGATCTTGTAATGAACCCATCACTAAATTCCAATAATTAAAATGCGTATAAGGGCTATTTTAATCAGCTATGCAAACAAATAACAGTACTGAACCCATTTGAATCTTTGCTATTTATATTATTACACGCAGATTAACACGCGATGAAATCATGACACTTTGATTTAACGCAATATTTCTTACTTTAATCATTATGATACTTGTAAAATTACTCGCACTCTATAAGCTAATACTTTTTCTTCACGGAGCTAAAAATGCAGCTGCGACATTTGTTACTTTGCTCTGTATTTATTTTCTTTGTTTTATACGCACCCCAGCCCCTACTTGGATTATTTGCTCGCCATTTTTCTGTGTCGCCAGCCGCCGCCGGCAGTTTAATGACAGCCACAATGCTCCCGCTAGCAATCGCTCCATTAGTGTATGGGTTATTTTTAGCAAAGCGTAACCCGCTGGTTATTTTAAAAATCGCTATGGTTATACTGGCTATTAGCTGCGTTATTTTTACCTTTGCGCCGAGCTTTAACGTGTTACTTTTGATACGTTTTATTCAAGGTATTACGCTGCCAGCCGCACTCACCGCGATGACCAGTTATATTGGTGTCACTTACCAAGCCGACCTACTACAGCGTAATATGACCTTGTATATTGGTAGTACGATTGTTGGTGGTTATTTTGGTCGTATGTTAGCGGCCTTATTTACTGATTTTTTAAGCTGGCAAAGCTTTTACTATGTGATAGCGATTGGCTTAGTCTGTCTTGCCTTCGCTATCCCTAAACCCCAAAAGACAACCGCAATTCATACCCCACAATCACCCCTTTTATATTTAAAGCAATTAAAAAGCCCATTAGTTTTGAAGCTCTATGGGGCGGTTTTTTGTATGTTCTTTTGCTTTGCAGCGCTGTTAAATTATTTGCCCTTTATTCTGCAAGATAGCTTTGCCATTACTAACACGCGCGAAATCGGACTTGTTTATACTGGCTACTTAGTCGGTGCACTTGCGTCAATAGCCACCCCTTGGTTACTGAGAAAGTCTTCATCTCCTTGGCGCTTGCTCACTGGGGTATTTTTATTTTATAGCCTCACAATGTTGCTGTTGATGAGTCAACAGCTGCTGTTATTTGTCATCGCATTTACAGGTTTTTGTGGCGCTATGTTTGTGATTCATTCAAGTGCCGCACCATTGGTTAATAAAATTAGCACCGCCCCTGCCAGTGTGACGAATGGCGGCTATGTATCGTTTTATTACAGTGGTGGTGCACTTGGTTCGCTGTTACCGGGGCTGATATACCAGCAACATGGTCAAGTTGCCTTTATGGCAGTACTGCTGCTGGTATGTTTAATAGGGCTCGCGTTGGTTTATTTAGCAGGAAGGAATACGACTCGAGGCTGATGCCCTGTACTGGCAAAGAAGCGTTCTAAGTCGTCTTTTTTCATTAACCAAGTCGCGGTGTTCTCAAACGGATGGCAATGAAAAAGCGCATTAAACCAGATTTCTTGATCAAGCCACAACGTGACATTATTTTGTTTGTCGTTTAAAAGTGCCAGCATAGACACACAGCCAGGCGGCACTTTTAAATAACGTGCAAGTCGCTCATCTGAGGCAAAACCTATCCGCGAAAGTCCTTGCTGCTTTGCAATCGCTTTTAAATCAAGCTGTTTGTCGTGGGCTGTTATCACCAAAAAATGACGTTTACCTTCGTTATCACGCAGAAATAAGTTTTTCAGTCGCGTACCAGGCCTATCAACCATAAACGTATCAGCATCGAGGCTGCCATGTAATGGTGGGTGTTCTATTTCTTCGTATTCAATAGCGAGCTGAGCAAGTGCCGCTGCCAGCTTGGTTTTATCGGCATACATTTACAAACAACGTCCTCGTAATTGCACACTCAAATCACGCCATAATACTTCGTCAATTACATGTTTGTCGTCGCAATACGAACGCTCTTTGAGTTCTTCATTTAATAATTCAACAGCTTGATCTTCTAAGAGTAATTTTAAGTTGCTCGACTCTTCAAAGTACTCTTGCTCGGCAAAATCTTTAAATTGTCGACGCGTCATCGGCTTATCTAAATTAATAGGCTTTCGGCCTTGCGCTTTTACTGACACAACATAAGCAAAAATTTTATTTCCCTGCTCATCATTTTTTCCATAAAACTGTTTGTTATTAATTTCAAAAGGAGGGGCGTCCCCTTGGCTTGCGCAACCAGCTAATAAAACAACCAAAAGCGATGCTATTTTTTTCATTATTGGATAAGCCTTGAACAGTAGATGCGACCTAGTCTATCAAAAATAAAAGCGGAGGGTAAAAATTCGATCATTTTTTAAAAAACACTTGACCGCGAATGTAAAAATAATTAAAGTTCACCCCGCTTAAGACGTAAGACTTAAGCATCCTGTATTTAGGAATGTGGGGCTATAGCTCAGCTGGGAGAGCGCCTGCCTTGCACGCAGGAGGTCAGCAGTTCGATCCTGCTTAGCTCCACCACCTTCCTACTTTTCTTAGGCACTCTGCCAAATTTAATATCAAACTTATCTAAAAAAATTATCTAGTTTATCCGTTATTTTTTGCCGTCTTAATTTTATTCACATAAAAAAAAGCCGAGCAGAGCCCGGCATTTTCATGTTTTATTTTGTAAATAATTACTCGCGAATTTGACCTTCGCCGTTCACTAGGTATTTTTCTGTCGTGAGTGACTCTAAGCCCATTGGGCCATAAGCATGCAGCTTGGTTGTTGCAATACCAATCTCTGCACCTAAACCTAATTGCGAGCCGTCAGAAAAACGAGACGATGCATTAACCATAACCACTGAAGCATCTACACTACGTTGGAATAACTGCGCAGCAGCTTGGTCTTTTGTACAGATCACTTCTGTGTGGTTAGAACCGAATTTAGCAATGTGGTCAATCGCACCCGCGAAATCAGGAACAACTTTAATCGCGATTTCTAAATCGAGGTACTCTTCACCAAACTCATCGTCGCCCAGTACAGTCGCGTTGTCAAAATACGCTGCGGCTATTGCGTCTGCATTCACTTTTACGCCTTCTTGACGCAGTACCACTGCACATAAGTTTAAAAACTCATCAGCGATATCTTGGTGAACAACTAAACCTTCAAGTGCATTACACACGCCTGTACGCTGCGTTTTACCGTTAAGTAATAGATTAATAGCCACATTTAAGTCGGCGTCTTTATCTACATAAAGATGACATACGCCTTTAAAATGCTGAATAACAGGAATCGTACTGTTTTCTGTTACAAAGTTAATTAGGCCTTCACCACCACGTGGAATGATTAAGTCAATGGTGTCACGTTGCTGCATCAGCTCCATGAGTAAACCGCGGTCTGGGTCTGGAATCACCGAAATTAACGCTGTTGGCAGGCCATGCTTTTCTAATACTTTGTGCATCACACTGGCAATCGCTTGCGAGCTTTTAAGCGCTTCTTTACCACCGCGTAATATGACACCGTTACCTGATTTGAAACACAATGCACCCGCATCCGCTGTTACATTAGGACGCGCTTCGTAAATCATACACACCACACCTAAAGGCACACGCATTTTACTGATCTTAATGCCATTCGGGCGCTCAGTAATTTCACGTAGTTGACCCACAGGATCGTCAAGGCTAACAATTACCTCAATCCCTTCAGCCATGGCTTCGATACGCTCATCATTTAACGTTAAGCGATCAATCATTGACCCAGGGAGATTATTATCACGCGCCGCAGCTAAATCGCTTTCATTTTCTTTGATAATGAACGCTTTACTTTCACGAAGTGCCTGTGCCATCTCAGTTAAAACCTGATTTTTAGTGGCTGTATCCAGTAAGGCTAGCTGGGTAGCAGCGTGTGCTGCTTGGCTCGAAATATCCGTAATTAAACTCATGACTTCTCCAATAATGCGATATCTTTCTCTGAAACAACGGGGCCAATTGAATCCTGCATTTTCTCGCTAAATTCACTTTGCTCGTTGTCAGCTATAAAACTTAATAAACAGCTACTGTAATTCGCTGTTGCTTTTGCTAGGCGCGTACCATCGTCACTGCGTACTAAAATAGTATCGCCTACGCCAAATTCTCCGTGTACCGCAAGAATTTCATCACTGCGAATACACCCATTTTCTCGGTTTGATGATTCATTAATTGAACCTTCAACCACAACTTCACCTTGCTCATTGGCAGTGTGAGTCATCCAATGCACCGCTTCTTGCATTGGTTTTTCGTATGGGGTGAAAATAGTGCCTGGATTATCACCTGCTAATAAACGGTTAAATGTTTCTTCTTTAAACCCGTTTAAAATATAGGTGGTGATACCATGTGAAGTCGCTTTTTCTGCTGCTTCTATTTTCGTTTTCATACCGCCAGTACCTACAGCACTGGTTGCACACCCAGCCATAGCATAAATTGATTCATCGATGCTTTCGATTTCAGGTAATAAGACAGCGTCCTCATGTAAATTAGGGTTCTTGTCATATAAACCATCGACATCTGAGAAAATCATCAAGGCATCCGCATCTGCCGCAGCCGCAACCATGGCTGATAAGTTATCGTTATCACCTACTTTTAAATCGTCGGTTGTTACCGTGTCATTTTCATTAATGATGGGCAATACACCGTGCTCAAGTAAAGTAAATACTGTTTCTCTAATACTTGTATAGCGTTCACGGTCTCGCAAATCACCATGCGTTAATAAAATTTGCGCCGATGGGAAATCAAAAAAAGCGATCCCACATGGCCATCATTTCTGTTTGGCCAGCCGCTGCCATTGCCTTTTTCATCGTCACAGAGCGTTGCTCTTGCTCTGGGAATAAATGCGAACCAGCAGCCACCGAACCTGACGATACTAAAATAACTTCGATACCTTGCGCTCGACAACGAACGATGAACTGTGCAATGGTCAGTAAATAGCGAGAACGACACCCATCTTGATCAGGTGCGATTAAGGCGCTACCAACTTTTAGTACTATACGTTGCCATTTAAACTTTTGCATAACTGTTCAACTTTCCATTTTACTATCTGTTCAGTGTCAAAATGCCACTGATTAAAAGACTCACGTTTAGCCGAGCTAAACGCACTGATCATAATTAATCTGTCAAACCACTTATCTGAGCACACAGCTAAGCCACGCAAGTAATGCGATTAGATATAGCACAACTTTTATTCAGTCAGTAGACCAAACGGTTATAAACCATAAGTTGTTATAAAAAGATAAGTGTTGTTTATGTATCGCTGTAAAAAGCTGTGTGCGGCTTTTATTAATAACAACATACATAGAGCCTATACAGTCTGGTACACCAACAGATAGGGTGTAGACTGTATGACCGAGATTTAGCAGCCACGATGGGAACTAAACATTGACCAGACAATGAACTTATATTCTATTCAACACGTAATAAATACACACTGAATAGGACCAAGCTCATTTCTATTTAATTAGAAAACAAAGTGTAAAATACACACTTAGCTCGCCAAACAATTGATTAAATAGAGCTTAAGCTCTAAGTAGAAAGGGTTTTCGTTACCAATCATTTAGATATCAAATTGTTTGAACACGAAATATAATACGGTAAACATGGGGGTAAGATCAAGTCTGAAAAGCAATCATACCTTTTATACTTACCATAACCTTGAAAAATAGAGCTCAAATAACAAAAAGTTAAGACCTAGCATTTATCAATTAATGATTTTTTATCAACTTTTAAGGATTTTGTTGTCGAAAGCAGCCCAAAAAGTAGTAATAACGACTAAAATCGTATGTGAAGCAACAAGTTTGCTTGTGTCTATGACGGTGAGTAGGCTTTAATAGGTAAGCAATTTTATTTAAAAGTTAACGACTGTTTATCGTTTTCAAACGCGATTACCTATCTCGTTGGTGTTTTTAAATAGTAGTAACTAAAGGATACTTTATTCTATGTCAGCAATTTATATAGCAGGGATCGCCTTGTGCTCTGTGTTAGCACAGTGGATAGCCTGGGCGTTTCGTGTACCCGCTATTTTATTTTTACTACTAACGGGTTTATTACTTGGCCCATTTAGCGGCATTTTAAACCCCGATGCCTTACTCGGCGACTTGCTTTTCCCTGTCGTGTCATTGAGTGTTGCAGTGATCCTTTTTGAAGGCTCCTTAACGCTTCATTTTCGAGAGTTAAAAGGCATAGGCAAAGTTGTTCGAAACCTATGCTCCATCGGTATGATCACCACCTGTTTAATTATAAGCCTCAGTGCCTATTGGATTTTAGAACTAAACTGGCGTGTTGCAGCAGTTCTGGGGGCAGTATTAGTGGTTACCGGCCCTACGGTTATTGCCCCTTTATTAAACTCAATGCGGCCTACGCAAGATATCGACCGTATATTACGCTGGGAAGGTATTGTTATTGACCCCATTGGTGCCTTGTTTGCAGTGCTTGTATTTGAAGCCGTCATGCTTGTTGGTCAGGGCGAAGTACTCAGCCACACGATCATTGCTTTATTCAAGACCTTAGGCGTTGGTTTAACAATCGGTGTCGTCGCTGGCTGGTTAACAACCCTACTTATTCGCCGAGAGTGGTTACCGTTCGAACTACATAAGTTTGGCATACTAGCCTTAGTGCTCATTAGTTTCACGGTTTCTAACCACTTAAGCCATGAATCAGGACTACTTGCTGTTACCGTCTTTGGTATATGGCTTGCTAATCAGGACGACTTAGAAATAGACTCTGTGCTTGAATTTAAAGAAGACCTGTCGATGATTCTCATTTCATCCCTGTTCATCTTACTGGCTGCACGTTTGCAGCTATCCGACTTAATGATGCTGCACAGCGACGTGTTTATCTTTTTAGCCATTGTTTTATTTGTGGCGCGTCCTGCGTGTATCGCAATTTCGACGTTTAAAAGTGATTTACCCTTAAAATCTCGTCTCGTCTTATCGTGGATAGCCCCACGCGGTATTGTCGCGGCAGCAGTAGGCTCTGTGTTTGCCCTAAGCATGGTCGAAGCCGGTATCGCGGATGCAGAAAAAATAGTGCCACTTATCTTCACAGTCATTATCGTCACAGTGGTTTTACAGAGTTTAACGGCAACGCCTTTAGCTAAATTATTAAAAGTACGTCAGCCGTCACCTAATACGATTCTTATCATAGGTGCAAACCATGTTGCACGTGCTATCGCCTGTGGTTTAAAAGAACAAAACATTCCTGTTCATTTATCTGACCCCGCGTGGGAAAACTGTCGCATGGCGCGCATGGATGGTTTACCCTGTTATTACGGTAACCCGCAATCAGAACATGCTGAGCGTTACTTACCCCTAACCACAATTAGAAACGTGTTGGCACTGTCGCCAAACCGTCATCATAATGCCTTGGGCGTACAGTATTTTTCTCACCTATTGGATGAAAAAAATGTATTTTCACTGCGCTCATCAACCAACCACGCTAAAGCGAATAAAGACAGTGCGACGTTCTTATCACGACAAATTTTATTTGGTGATAACGGGGCCTATGCTCGTTTAAGTAGCTTAATCGCGAAAGGGGGTAAAGTGAGTGCAACGCGTATTTCTGACGAGTTTAGCTGGGAGCAGTACCAAGAAGTCAACAGTGAAGCAATTCCATTGTTTATTCTAAATGGTGAAAAAGATGATGACGATGATTCACCTATACGTCTTCGCCCTTTCACCACCCACATGGAAAAAACACCTCAAGTTGGTGAACGAGTCGTGGCACTACAGCCTCCTAAACTTTCTGTTTTAAAAGATCCGAATAACGGTAAAAATAAAGAGAAAAAAGAAGACTAATAATAACGATAAGGCCAGCATTTGCTGGCCTTTGTTTATTCAGGTAGACGGGCGCGGGCGACAACGCTGTCGGGCATTTTTTCTGCCAATTTAGCCAGTAACTGTTCTACTTTTTTATGCTGTGCTTTGTCAGCCACCATTGAGTGAAATAACCAACGGTAGGCGTCTTCATAGTCACGAGGGCTGCCATAGCCTTGATTGAATAGGTTAACCAAGCGAATTTGTGCTTTAAGGTTTCCCTGTGCCGACGCTTCTCTGAGGTAGGTGACCGCCATGGCTTTATCTTTCTGTACTAATTGGCCGACATCATAGTAACGACCAAGCTGCTCGAGTGCCGCTGCGAAACCTTGCTGTGCGGCTTGGCGCATGTAATAAACACCCAGCTCAACATTGCGGTCTACACACACCGCATACGCTAACATATCACCATACAGGAATTGATACGATGGCAACGCCATTTTATTGGCTCGCGCTTCAATATCTTGTACTAGCTGGCAATCATCAGCCTTTACCCGTGCCAAATGTGCATTTTTATTAATTAAGCCAATTAACTCGCTCTCAGTATACAAAGGGACTGCTGTAATAGGCTCTTCAGCCATGGCTAGGCTTGAAAAGAGGAATGTTAAAGGCAATAAAACACGCATCAAAATCACTTAATGAAAATCTGTCTTAGTAAATAATATACAATTTTCATTCCAGAATAAATTTTAGGCACAAAAAAAGCTGCCGAAGCAGCTTTTTTAAACATATCGTGATTATGCAAACGGGTTGCGTAATACCATTGTTTCAACACGGTCTGGACCTGTTGAGATGATATCAACTGGCACGCCAGTGATTTCTTCGATACGTTTGATGTAGTCAATCGCTGCTTTTGGCAGCTCTTCAACTGAAGTAACACCGACTGTGTTTTCAGACCAACCAGGCATCTCTTCGTATACTGGTGTTACTTTCTCGTAGCCTTCAGCAGCTAATGGTGTAACGTTCGTTACTGTGCCATCTTCTAACTGGTAACCAGTACAGATTTTCAGTGTTTCTAAACCGTCTAGTACGTCTAGTTTAGTTAAACAGAAACCTGAGATGCTGTTGATTTGTACTGCACGGCGCATAGCCACTGCATCTAACCAACCTGTACGACGTAAACGGCCCGTTGTTGCACCAAACTCATGGCCTTTCTCACCTAAGTGCTTACCTACTGGGTCTTGTTTATCTAGACCGTCGTAAAGCTCGGTAGGGAATGGACCTGAACCTACACGTGTTGTGTAAGCTTTGATGATACCTAATACGTAATCAAGGTGTAATGGACCAAAGCCCGCACCGGTAGCTACACCACCTGCAGTGGTGTTAGACGATGTTACGTATGGGTATGTACCGTGGTCGATATCAAGTAACGTACCTTGCGCACCTTCAAATAAGATGTTGTCGCCCGCTAAACGTGTTTGATCAAGAAGCTCAGTAACATCAACAACCATTGCTTTTAAGATATCAGCGATTGCCATTGCATCGTCAAATGTCTTTTGGAAGTCAACTGGTTCTACTTTGTAGTAATGCTCTAACGTGAAGTTATGGTATTCCAATACTTCTTTAAGCTTACTAGCAAACTGTTCAGGGTTGAATAAGTCACCAACACGTATACCACGACGTGCTACTTTGTCTTCATAAGCTGGACCGATACCACGACCTGTCGTACCGATTGGCTTATCGCCACGTGCTTTTTCACGGGCTAAATCTAATGCAATGTGGAAAGGTAAAATTAGCGGACATGCTTCGCTGATTAATAAGCGTTCACGTACTGGTACGCCACGCTCTTCTAGCATGCCGATTTCTTTCATTAATGCTTCTGGTGATAAAACAACACCATTACCGATCACACACTTAACATTGTCACGTAATACACCCGATGGAATAAGGTGTAAAACCGTCTTTTCACCGTTGATCACCAAAGTATGGCCTGCGTTATGACCACCTTGATAACGAACTACTAAAGATGCTTTGTCTGTAAGGAGGTCAACTACCTTACCCTTACCTTCGTCACCCCATTGGGTGCCTAGTACAACAACGTTTTTACCCATTGCAAATTCACTTAGAAAAAATTAGGACGAGATTTTACCAGAAAACGAGGTGAAAGATCACCCCGTTTAGCTTATTTTTTCTGCGGCTGAATTTTTATCATCTTATTTAATAGCACAATTACAGGCAGAACAGAGGTTTATAAAAACAGACAGTCTATGTTTTAAGCAATCTCAGAAACAAAAAAGCCCCGCAAAATAGGCGGGGCTTTTAACAGCGACAGTAAATTACTGTGCTTTAGAACCTTTCATGTAATTAAAGAAATCGCTATCCGGTGATAGAACCATCACGTCTTGCTTATCTTTAAAGGTATTTTTGTATGCTTCTAAGCTACGAACAAAGCTAAAGAATTCAGCATCTTTACTGTATGCGTTCGCGTAGATAGCTGCGGCATTCGCATCACCTTCACCGCGCACAGTACGTGCATTTCGCTCTGCATCAGCAAGCATAACGGTGACTCGGCGATCGACTTCTGCACGAATTGTTTCCGCTTTTTCCTGACCTTCAGAACGGTGCTCTTTTGCCACTGCAGTACGTTCAGCACGCATACGTTGGAAAATAGAGCTACTCACTTCTTGTGGTAAGTTAATTTGTTTAACACGCACATCAAGTACTTCGATACCTAACTCTTGCGCACTTTCTGATGCTTGTACTAATGCTTCTTCCATCAGCTCACTTCGCTCACCAGAGACAATTTCTCTGATAGTGCGCGAACCGAAGTTAGTACGCAGTCCGTTATTAACTTTTTGCTTTAGGAGTGTTTCAGCGTATTGCTTATCACCACGAGCACGCAAGTAGAAAGCGCTAAAGTCGTTAATACGCCATTTTACGTACGAATCAACAATTAAGTCTTTCTTCTCGCTGGTTACAAAGCGGTCTGGTGCACCATCTAGCGTTTGAATACGTGCGTCTAAGCGACGTACTTGGCTAAAAAATGGGACTTTAAGATGTAAACCAGGCCCATACACCACCGCGTTATCACTGTCGTCTTTTTGTACTTTGCTGAATAACAGCACAATTGCCTTTTCGCCTTCTTGCACAACAAATACTGCTGAGAACGACAATACAAGAGCAAGGGCGAGTATGACTAAACTAAAGTTTTTCATCTTGTTTATCTCCCCTCATTAAAACGGTCAGTAGCGAAACGATCACCGCTTGGATTAACAGTGCTGTTTCGTGATGTGTTTATCTTATTGCGAAGGTCCTTGATATCACTTGAGCTTGGAAGTGCAACTCGCGTTGCTGTGCCTTGCTTTTCCATGATTTTATCAAGTGGTAAATACAGCATGTTATTGCCACCTTTCACATCGACTAACACTTTAGAGCTGTTACCTAACACTTGTTCCATTGCATCAATATATAAACGCTGACGCGTGACTTCTTTTGCTGCTTGGTACTCAGGTAATAACTTTTCAAAACGTGCCACTTCACCCTGAGCTTCAAGGGTAATACGTTCGCGATACGCTTCTGCTTCTTGTGTCATACGTGTGACTTGACCACGTGCACGCGGTTCAATTTCACGGGCATATGCTTCGGCTTCACGAATAAAACGTTCTTCATCTTCTTGCGCTGCAATCGCATCATCAAAGGCATCTTTCACTTCGCCCGGCGGACGAGAGTCTTTAAAGTTCACATCGCTGACAATAATACCGAGGTTATAAGGCTCGATAATTTTGTTTAGTTCATCCCATGTTTGTTGACGAACTACCTCACGACCTGTTGTGAGTACTTGGTCCATTTTCACATGACCAATGACATAACGCAGTGCACTATCAAGTGCCTGTTGTAAGCTGTGATCAGCATCCGTTACACTAAACTTGTAAAGATGTGGGTCAATTACACGGTACTGAACTTCAAACTCAACATTAACTACGTTTTCATCTTCGGTGAGCATAAACCCTTTTGCTGATAATGAACGAACAGCTTCAATATCAACAGGAATAACACGTTCGATGAACGTCATCTTCCAACGTAAGCCAGGTTCAGCAATACGGTCAAATTGACCAAACTGTAGAACCACACCACGCTCGGCTTCTTTTACGGTGTAAATACCACTCAATGCCCATACGATGACGGCAATGATTAAAATGAAAGAAATGCCTGCGCCACCAAGTCCGCCGCCGTTGTTACCTGGTTTGTTACCACCAAATAAACCGCCAAACTTGCCGGAGAACTTACGCAGTACCTCGTCTAAATCAGGTGGGCCTTGATCTTTACCGCCTTTATTATTCCACGGATCTTTATCATTGCCATTATTACCCGGTTCATTCCAGGCCATAGCTATACTCCATTGTTATCTAAATGAATTAGGTTAAATCTATCAAATATACAGCATTTCTCATACTAAAAATGACAAATGCTGCTGATTTTTAGTTCGCCGCTACAAAAGAATCGAGGTCATGCCCCATTTCTTTTTTCAAACGATTCCATTCCGCCATAGGCAAACGGACTGACAAAAGCCAATTGCCTTGCTCATCAAATTGCTCTTCATGCACAGCATTTAAATTAAATAATGCGGCACGAATACGCCCATGTTGTGGCGGTAATTTAAGCTCATCGGCAAACATTTTTTTGGCAAGTAACTCATTAATTGCCTCAGACAACAACTCACAACCGACCCCCGTACGTGCCGAAAGCCAAACGCGAATAGGTTGCCCTTCGTCGTTTCTATCTAGACGTGGCGCAACGTCATCTAGCGCATCAATTTTGTTATAAACCAATAATTGTGGCACATCGTCTGCCTCAATTTCTTTGAGTACCGATTGCACCTGCTCAATATTTTCTTTACGGCGGGGGTCTGCCACATCAATCACATGAAGCTGTAAATCGGCTTCACGCGTTTCTGTTAATGTTGCTTTAAAGGCAGCCACTAAATCATGTGGTAAGTGGCGAATAAAGCCCACCGTATCGGCCAAAATAACGGGGCCAATGTCTCCAATGTCCAACTTACGTAACGTTGGATCAAGTGTTGCAAACAGCTGATCCGCTGCATACACATCAGAATTTGTTATACGGTTAAAGAGTGTCGACTTACCCGCATTGGTATACCCAACTAATGACACCGTGGGGATTTCATTTCGAGTACGCGCACGTCGCCCCTGCTCACGCTGAACAGCGACTTTATCTAAACGGGCACGAATATTCTTAATTCTTGCACGCAGTAAGCGTCTATCTGTCTCGAGTTGAGTTTCACCCGGTCCTCGTAAACCAATCCCGCCTTTTTGTCTTTCAAGGTGGGTCCAACCACGGATCAAGCGAGTAGAAATATGGCGAAGCTGAGCCAACTCCACTTGAAGTTTACCTTCGTGGGTACGCGCTCGCTGCGCAAAAATATCCAAGATCAAACTCGTACGATCAAGTACACGACACTGGCAAACGCGCTCTAAATTGCGCTCCTGTGACGGGCTAAGTTGATGATTGAAAATGATGACATCTGCATTGTGGATTTTGACAGTTTCAGCGATTTCTTCTGCTTTTCCGGTCCCGACGAATAGTTTCGGATGTGGTGCTTGACGACTGCCTTGCACAATCGCCAAACTACTAACACCAGCAGAAGATACCAACAACTCTAATTCGTGAAGATCTTCGCGATCCCCCTCTTTAGGTAAGTCGATATGAACTAAAACTGCCTGTTCGCCGGCTTCATAACGGTCAAACAAGCATTACGCTCCTAAATTTAAAAGTTTCCAGCTTCTTGCTCTTCTGCATCATCACTTCCTTGTACACCTTGGAAGTTAACAGATCGCGCTGGAACAACGGTAGAAATAGCGTGTTTATACACCATTTGATTTACGGTGTTTTCTAGTAAAATAACAAATTGGTCAAATGACTGGATTTTACCCTGAAGTTTAATGCCATTAACCAAAAAGATTGATACTGGAATGCGCTCACGACGTAACGCATTCAAAAATGGGTCTTGTAACGACTGGCCTTTTGCCATGTTATTTTCCTTCGTTCTAGGTGTTATTATAATTAAGTAGCTGAACTCATTTAACAAAGCTAAATTTTTTTCAACTACTACTAGCTTAGCGAACTTACTACACGTTGCAAGTTTTCTTCATCACCCGTGGTTAACCAAGTAACATTTGGCCAACCTCTTAACCAAGTTAGCTGTCGCTTGGCTAACTGCCGTGTGGCTGCAATACCACGAAAGACCATTTCATCATAGTCAGTTTCGCCTGCAATGTAATCCCACATTTGTCTATAACCTACGCAACGAATTGATGGCAGATCGGGGTGTAAATCCTTACGTTTATATAGGGATGAAACTTCATTTTCAAACCCCTGGTCGAGCATTATTTTAAACCTTTTCTCAATTCGCTGATGCAATTCACTGCGATCATCAGGTGCAATCGCAAATTGATGGAAAGTATAAGGTAACTCAGGCTGCTTTTGTTTTTGCAGCTCTGTCATTGTTTTACCTGTTATACGATACACTTCGAGCGCACGATTAATGCGTTGTGAATCATTTTCACTCATTTTGCTCGCAGCATCAGGATCAATTTTAATAAGCTCTTTGTGCAAATGCGGCCAACCAAACTGCTTTGCTTCTTTTTCAAGCTCAGCACGTACTTCGGGTGATGCCTCTGGTAGCGGTGATAAGCCATCAAGTAATGATTTAAAATACATCATTGTACCGCCAACCAGTACAGGTACTTTACCTTGCTGATGAAATAGATCAATCTTTTCAATTGCATCGCGACGAAAATCTGCGACTGAATAACTCTCTGCTGGATCAATAATATCAATCAAATGATGTGGCGCTCGCGCTAATTCATCAGCATCGGGCTTAGCCGTGCCAATATTCATATCTTTATACACAAGTGCGGAGTCAACACTGATAATTTCAGTGTTAAGGTGCTCGCACAATGCAATTGCCAGTTCGGTTTTCCCTGCAGCTGTTGGTCCCATTAAAAAAATGACGGGTAAGTTATTCAAGCCTGATTACCTTGCTTCGTTTAAAAACTGAGATAGTTCTATTTTAACTGCTTTTTCACGCAAACGTTGCATTGTTTGTGGATTATTTTCTAGTCGCGATATTTGTTCCAAAAAGACTTGGCTTGCAAAATACCGGGTCGGTATTTGGCTATCAAGCCAAATAAGCCAACCGTCTAATGTGCTATCAACACTCTGACAGGCACTAATAAGTCGTGCTATTGCATCACTCACATCTAATAAATACAAACAGGGCGGCAGTTTTTTCACCATCACAAAATGTTTTTCAATGACGAGGTCAAACCCTAATAACGTAAACCAAGATTGCTGCGCATTAAGCGCATTGACGTCATCATCACTCACATTAACACGCACAGGCAACAGCAATGCTTTGCCTTCAAGGTTTCCTGCTTGTTCAACCTGAGTGTGCCAGTCGAGGCTCAGTGCGTGCTTAAAGTGAGCTGCAAATAACTGGTTATCTTCACAAAATACACACTGCCCCTCTTGCACATGGATAAGCTGGGTCAATGCGGGTTGTGTGTCGGTTACCGCTGCAACACTGGGCTCAGGGCTAACATGGTCAAAATGTGCCGCGTGTTGCTCGCTAATTCCTTGATAAAACGCATTAACATCGTGATGAGTCGTTTTAGTTCGGGGCTCACTTGGCGCACTGCCCCCTGCACGCGATGCCCCACCCGACGATGAATACGAAGGGTGACGCGTTGGCTGTAATGCCGACTTAGGGTAATCATACTGCTCAGAATAGCTTGTAGCAGGGCGACTCACTGGCAACGTACTTGATTGAGTGAAATTAAGCGGCGTGTCTGCAACAGAGTGCGTGTTATTAGCACCTGACTCAAAATCGACGTCATGCTGAAGCGGCACGACCACTTGTTTAATCGCTTGTAGAATAAAATCATGAACCAAGCGCCCTTGGTGAAAACGCACTTCGTGTTTGGCCGGGTGCACGTTAACGTCAACTTGGCGCGGGTCAATATCAATATAAATAACGAAGCCTGGTAGCTCCTCAGACCCTGCGACCTCTTCAAAGGCCTGACGAATTGCATGCAGAATCAACTTATCGCGCATCATGCGATTATTTACATAGGTGTACTGCGTACTGTTGCTTGACCCTACAGGTAAAACCCAACCTCGCAGCATCAGCCCCGCTTCACCAGATTGAATATGTAAAGCGTGTTCGCTAAATGCTCTACCAGCGACTTGCGCAACACGGGTAATCGCATCCTCAGGGTTTGGTTTAGCACGGTACTGACGCACGACCTTGGCATTATGCGTTAACGTAATCGACACATCGAAGCGACTTAAAGCGATTCGCTTAATGAGCTCATCAATATGCGAAAACTCGGTTTTTTCGGTGCGTAAAAATTTACGTCGTGCTGGGGTGTTAAAAAATAAGTCTTTCACCTCAATGGTAGTGCCATCGGGGTGGGCTGTTGGCTTGACTTGCACCGCCATATCACGGCCTTCAGCAAACGCTTGCCATGCAGCCTCTTGCTCTTTTGGCTTCGAGCTCAATGTCAAACGTGATACTGAGCTGATCGAGGCCAACGCTTCACCACGAAAACCTAGCGAACAAATATTCTCCAGATCATCGAGTGACTTTAACTTACTGGTTGCGTGGCGAGATAATGCCAACGTGAGCTCGTCTTTATTAATACCCGAGCCATTATCTCGAATTCGAATAAGCTTATGACCGCCACGTTCAATATCTATTTGGATTCGCGTCGCACCGGCATCCAAACTATTTTCAACCAGCTCTTTAACGACTGACGCGGGACGCTCAACCACTTCACCCGCTGCAATTTGGTTAGCCAGTCGCGCGGGTAATATTTCTATACTCATAGTGTTCCTAACACGCTAATTGACTAGATTTGGGGAATATCAAGCTCTTGCCCGATAAACAAAGTGTTCGATTTTAGGTTATTTACCGTTTTAAGCTTGCTCACAGATGTGCCATAACGACTCGCCAACATGCTTAGCGATTCACCCGGGCGTACCTTATGCTTGGTTGGGTATTGCGCTTTTAATTTAGCAAATAAAGAGTCATCAGGTGGATTTTGTAAATAATAGCTTTTAATTGATTTAAAGATTGCTTTAGCTAATCGCTCTTGGTGATTGGCTGTTTTTAGTAAACGTTCTTCACGCGGATTCGAGATAAACCCTGTTTCGACCAAAATAGAAGGAATATCTGGCGATTTAAGCACTGCAAGGCTCGCTGCTTGTGGTTCTTTTTTATGTAATTTAGCCACTTTTTTCAGCTCTCTAACCACCTCTTCAGCGACGTTAAAACCCGTTTTCATTGAGTGGTCCATCGACATATCAAGCAATGCTTGCGCTAAATACTTTTCACTAGCGGTGTCTTTTAACACCCCAGCTGCACCGCCTAAAAGCTCCGAATGCTTTTCTTTATCCTCAATCCATTTACCAATTTCTGAGTTTGCACGGCGCAGCGACAACACCCACACAGAGGCTCCATTCGGTTGCGGACTGGTGAAGGCGTCAGCATGAATAGACACAAAAAAGTCTGCTTTTTTCTCGCGTGCAATATTGGTACGCGTATTCAGGTTTACAAAATAATCACTGCGGCGGATCATACGTGAAATCATCCCGCGCTCAGCATCAATCATTCGCTCCAAGCGTTTAGCGATTTGCAACGTGATGTCTTTTTCATAGGTGCCTGATGGCCCTATTGAACCGGGGTCTTCACCACCGTGCCCTGCATCAATCGCAATCACAATATCACGTTCTTGATTAAGCTCGCGCTTTTTGACACTGCTATTCGTACTCGCTATCGGCTCCGCTTTTGGTGTTTTATCAACAAGGTCAACAACTAAACGATGCTTATAAGGGTCAGTAGGTAATAATGCAAATACCACGGGCTTCGTCGCTCGGGTTAATTCAAAGACAAAGCGCACACTTTTGCTGTCTTTTGGTTTCGAATAACGCAGCTTAGAAACTATTTGGTGTTTATTTGGAATACTTGGCAGTGTATCTAACTTATCGGTGTCTTTGAGATCAATCACTAAACGCGATGGATTTTTCAGCATAAAGTAGCTGTAATCGGGTTTGTCGTTTAAATCAAACACAACCCGAGTACTGTCTGGAGAGGGCCACACACGCACGCTATTAATGGAATTTTGTGCCAGCGCAACGTCACTAACAATCAAAAGCATCCAAAAAATTAATAGTTTAAATGTACAACGACCCATTTTTGATAACACACCTTTTATTGTTATTTATTTTATTATTGCGCGCTCTTTAATTGTCTAACTATAGACTGACCACGCTCAGTTAAACTCTTTATTTCAATAGCACGTGCCTCACCTTCATAGCGTAACGTGACATCTAAATCGGGCGTAGGGATAAACTCGCCCCCTTTCTCGGGCCATTCAACCACACAAATTGCCTGTGGTGAAAAATAGTCACGAATTCCCATATACTCAAGTTCTTCAGGGTCACCTAAACGATATAAATCAAAGTGATAGACATCTGCTTTCGTTAATTGATAAGGCTCTACTAATGTATACGTCGGACTCTTAACCTTACCTTGATGACCAAAACCTTGAACAATACCACGCGTTAAAGTCGTTTTGCCGGCTCCTAAGTCGCCGTGCAAATAAATTACCGCGCCTTGCTCCATTAACGCCGCAAGTTGCTTACCCATGTTTACCGTTGCAGCTTCATCAGCCAGTGAAAAACCAACACTGTCGGTCATTATTACCTCATGAAAAACTAAAAACACACTACTTTGTTAATCATACCAGATTATTTATGTAAGGCGAGAATCAGCCATGCCTTGAATTTGACACAAAAAAACCGGCAAAGTTGCCGGTTTGTTTTAGGTAAACATTATTATGTTTAAAGACCGAGTTTCTTCTCAAGGTAGTGGATATTAGTACCACCGTTTTGGAAGTTTTCATCTGCCAAGATTTTCTTGTGCAGTGGGGTGTTGGTCTTAATGCCGTCGATAACTAATTCGTTTAACGCATTACGTGAACGCGCAATCGCTACATCACGGTTTTCACCGTAACAGATCAACTTACCAATCATTGAATCGTAATGAGGTGGTACAGTGTAATCAGCATAAATGTGGCTGTCCCAACGAATACCTAAACCGCCAGCTGGGTGGAATCGTGTGATTTTACCCGGTGAAGGAATGAAGGTTTCAGGGTCTTCTGCGTTAATACGACACTCAATGGCGTGACCACGAATAACCACATCTTCTTGTGTGAATGATAATGGTTGACCCGCAGCAATTTTTAGCTGTTCTTTAATTAAGTCAACACCTGTTACCATCTCTGTTACAGGGTGCTCAACTTGAATACGGGTGTTCATTTCAATGAAGTAGAACTCACCGTTTTCGTATAAGAACTCAAAAGTACCTGCACCGCGATAACCGATTTCGATACATGCACGTGTACAGCGATCACCGATGAACTTACGCATTTCAGCTGTAATGCCCGGTGCGGGTGCTTCTTCAACCACTTTTTGGTGACGACGTTGCATTGAACAGTCACGCTCACCAAGGTGAACAGCGTTACCTTGGCCGTCAGCTAATACTTGTACTTCGATATGACGTGGGTTTTCTAGGAATTTTTCCATGTAAACCATACCATTACCGAAGAACTGCTTCGCTTCTTGTTGTGTTAATGCGATTGAATCTACTAACTCTTTTTCGCTACGCACAACACGCATACCACGACCACCGCCGCCGCCTGCTGCTTTAATGATTACAGGGTAACCAATGCGCTTAGCGATTTGAATATTGCGTTCATTATCAGCCGTTAATGGACCATCAGAACCTGGTACACATGGTACGCCAGCTTTACGCATTGCTTCAATTGCAGATACTTTGTCGCCCATTAGACGAATTGTGTCGCCTCTTGGACCGATAAATACAAAGCCGCTTTGCTCTACTTGATCAGCAAAGTCTGCATTCTCAGAAAGAAAACCATAACCTGGGTGAATCGCCACCGCATCCGTTACTTCTGCCGCCGCAATAATGCGCGGAATATCTAAGTAACTTTCAGACGCAGCAGGTTTACCAATACAAATTGTTTCGTCTGCCAGTAACACGTGCTTAAGATCACGGTCTGCCGTTGAGTGCACAGCAACAGTTTTGATCCCAAGCTCTTTGCAGGCGCGCAATACACGAAGTGCAATTTCACCTCGGTTTGCAATGACTACTTTATCTAACATAGAGTTGGCCTTTTGTTGCGCTATTATTCAATGATGAATAAAGGTTGATCGAATTCTACTGGCTCGCCGTTTTCAACTAAGATAGCTTTTACTGTGCCCGCTTTGTCTGATTCGATTTGGTTCATCATTTTCATTGCTTCAACGATACACAGTGTATCGCCAACATTTACTTTTGAACCTACTTCTACGTACGGCGCTGCTTCTGGTGATGCTGCTGAGTAGAAAGAACCTACCATTGGTGATTTAACTTGATGACCGGTTGGTGCTGCTGGTGCTGCTTCTGCCGCTGGTGCTTCAGCAACTGGAGCAGGTGCTGCTGCCGGCGCTGGTGCCGCAAAATGTTGAGGTGCATAATGCATTGCAGGACCTGCACTCATATTATTACGGTTAATGCGTACTGATTCTTCACCTTCAGTGATTTCTAATTCAGCAATACCAGATTCTTCTACTAGTTCGATAAGTTTTTTGATCTTGCGAATATCCATTAAACGACCCGCCTGTTAGTTTATTTAAAATTAATGTGTGTTTTGCAACCGATTAACCGCAGCTTCAAGTGCTACTTTATAACCCATTGCTCCTAATCCAACGATAACGCCTTGTGCCACATCCGAAAAATACGAATGATGACGAAATGCTTCACGTGCATGTACATTACTTAAATGCACCTCGTAAAAGGGAATGTTTACACTGAGTAATGCATCTCGTAAGGCAACGCTTGTATGTGTAAATGCTGCAGGGTTGATAATAATACAATCAACCGCTTGCCACGCTGCATGAATTCGCTCAATAAGCGCCGCTTCACTGTTACTTTGAAAATGCGTTAAATCAACATGGTAACGCGTCGCGACCGTGCTTAGTTCAGCCATAATCTCGTCAAGAGATTGTGTGCCATACTTTTCAGGTTCACGCTTGCCAAGCATGTTTAAATTTGGCCCATTTATAACTAAAAGTCTGAATTTTGCAGCCATAATACGCGATATATCCTTTAAGTAACTAGTTTAAACATATTCAACATAAACCCCTGCTTAACTTAAGAGGGTAAATGTAAAATAGCAACTATTTCTCACGTTAACCACCTATTATAGATATTTCGACGTAAATAGCAGCAAAATACTGGTCTAATCACTCTTAAACAAGGCGCATCGTACGTGTGACAAGGAGCTGCGACAAGTTATCCTTGTTGTTTTATTAGGGTGATTAATTATTCAAACCGTTTAAAATTAAACCTAATGTATTAGATTTTACATGAAGTGCTCTTTTAAAAATAAAAACGCCACTCAATTGAGTGGCGTTCAGCTTGTTCGATGCAATTAACCGTTTATTTTGCGTTATTTCGTACTTTTGCTAAATGTTCGGCAAAGTCTTTCGCATTTAAAAAGCCCGTGACTCGTTGCTCGGCTAACTCGTTACCTTGGGTATCAAAAAACAAAATACTTGGTAAACCAAACACCGTGTACTCTTCCATTAACTCAATGGTTTTTGCATCACTTTCGGTTAAATCAATTTGAATTAACTCAAAATGAGCAAACTCACTTTGCACATTGGCATCTGGAAAGGTGTAATGCTCAAATTCTTTACACGCAACACACCAATCGGCATACAGGTCCACCATCACTAAACGGCCTTGGCTATTTGCATCACTAATTTTATCTTTAAGCTCTGCTAGGTTAGCCACTTGTGTAAAGCCGTGGTTTTGCTCTGCCACATTAGTAACCACTGCTTTAGTCGGCCAAAAGTAGTTTTTCGTTAACGAAGCCCCTGTAATGACTAATAACGTTGCCGCAAACCATAAAACCGTTTTTAGCTTACTTTGCGACTGACCACTTTGCCAATGGTGTAAATACAACGCGGTTGCAAGTGCAAGTAAACCGGCCATCAACCAAATGATTTCAATATCAACAATTCGCTCTAATAAAATGAGTGGCACAACCAACATAATAAAGCCGAACAAGATTTTAACCTGTTCCATCCAACCGCCAGCTTTAGGAAGTAATTTACCACCTGACGTGCCAAGTAATAATAACGGTAAGCCCATACCTAAGCTGAGTACATAAAGCGTCAAGCCGCCTACCAAGTAGTCGCCACTTTGTGCAACATAAAGCAGGGCTGCTGATAACGGTGCCGTGGTACAAGGTGACGCGATTAAACCCGACAACACCCCCATCATAAACACGCCAACATAGTTGCCGCCTTTTTGCTGGTTACTCACCTGAGTGAGCTTATTCATCATGCCGCTTGGCAATTTAATTTCGTACCAACCAAACATCGACATGGCCAGCAATACAAACAAAATACTAAAGCTAATCAGTACGGTTGGGTGCTGTAAATACCCTTGAACTTGTCCACCCAGTGAAGCAACCACCAAACCTAACGCAGCATATGTCACCGCCATACCTTGTACATAGACAAAAGATAATGAAAATGCTTTTTTCGTTGAAAGGTTTTGCTGGCCTGCTATTAAGCTCGATAAAATTGGAAACATCGGAAAAACACACGGCGTAAAGGCCAGACCCACACCCACCAAGAAGAAAATCACTAAATTAGTCAGTAATCCCTGTGAGGCTAATTTATCTGTATAAGACTGCTCCCCCTTGGGAGCTGCAGATGTATTTTTTTGTTCTGTTTTCGAAGGCTCTACATTTTCTAAAGACTCAGTATTGGCTGTTAATGCCGCTAATGCATTACCCGCAGATGCACTGTCGGTAACCTGCTCACCGGCGATGACTGAAAGAGGGATGGTTCTAACTTCTGGCGGATAACATAAGCCAGCCTCTGCACAGCCCTGAAATCGCACTTTTACAACGGCATCTTCTGTCACGTTGCTTAATTTTGAGATGATACTTAAGGAATCAAAAAAAACCTCGGTTCTGCCAAAAAACTCATCTTCGATTATTTCACCTTTGCCAAGGTCTGGAATTTCAATATCAGCTCCTTTGGCAATTATTTCGACTTTCTTTTTATATAAGTAATAGTCTGGCGCTATGTCCCAGCCAATGAAGAGGGTGTTACCTTGCTGATCAAAATCAAAAACAAAGGCCTGATCCACAGGAAGAAAAGTGTGTTCTGCTGGTTGTTGCAGTAAATTTCCGAGTAAATTGCTATTACTTGCACTGGCTGGCAATAACCACAGTGCGCAGAGTAATAAAAAGAACGATCGCATTAATTAAGTACCTCATCCATCCAATTAAAATAGGCTAAATTGCCTGTTGCGACATCAACGACCTGAATTTCTGGCACCTCATAACTATGCAACTTCTTGATAGTTTGGATCACCTCATTCATTTTTTCTGATTTTGTTTTGATCAGTAACTTACTCTCTTTGGCTTGAGTCACTTCACCTTCCCACATGTAAATAGATTCAATGGTCGGCAAAATGTTCACACAGGCCGCTAGCTTTTCTTTAACTAGGTGCTGAGCCAGCAGACGCGCTTCATTCTCATTTGCACAGGTAGTAAAAATTAGTCGAAAATGCGTAGTCATAAGGAACCTTTATTTGATTACATGAGTCGCACCATAGTAGCCGATAGTCACTACAATGTGTAGCGGCCTCAATGATCCTTGGTTCTACCTTGAAAAAAGACCTGATCACCCATATTTATATTTCACTGACTCAAAAAAGAGCGACATTTTTAGAGAGCGTTATGTTTAGATTTTTGTTTTTATTATTTATTTTAGTGCCGATTGTTGAGATTGCACTGCTCATTCAAGTGAGTGAAGTCATTGGCGGCTTTGCAACCATAGCGCTTGTCATTGTCACCGCGATTGTCGGTGCAAAACTTGTAAAGCAGCAAGGTATCGGTGCTATTCAAAACGTACAACTGCAAATGGCGCAAGGGCAAATGCCTGCAAAAGAGTTATTTACCGGTCTGTGTGTGATTATCGCCGGTGTCTTACTGATGACCCCTGGTATTATGACCGACGTGTTTGGCTTTTTATTATTAACGCCAGTAGTGCGCAATAAATTGGCGGCAGGCCTTGCCAGTCAAGCGACTGTGCGTATGAGCTCACAAATGAATCAAGGCGCTGCACACTTTCAATATCATAGTAAAACCAGCCAACATGAAGAGCCAACTCACCAGCCAACAACCATTGATGGCGAATTTGAGCGAAAAGATTAAAAATTTTTAATTTTTATACTTGGATTTTTTTAAGCCACCCCCATTATTGAAGGCAATGAAACGCAACGGGTGGCTTTAGCACTCCCCTGCATAACACAAGATTTTTTCTGTACTGTTCAGAAACTGTTAGGAGAACTAAATAAATGAACATTCGTCCTTTACATGATCGCGTCATCGTTAAGCGTCTAGAAGAAGAAACTAAGTCTGCTGGCGGTATTGTTTTAACTGGCTCTGCAGCTGAAAAATCAACGCGCGGAGAAGTTATCGCTGTTGGTAATGGCCGTGTATTAGACAACGGTGAGGTAAGAGCATTAGAAGTAAAAGCCGGTGACACTGTGCTGTTTGGCTCTTATGTTGAAAAAGCTGAAAAGATCGAAGGTCAAGAGTACCTGATCATGCGTGAAGATAACATTCTAGGCATTGTAGGTTAATCCTACTTTTCGTTTAGCAACCCGTTTACAGAATTTAAGAGGAATTAAATCATGGCAGCAAAAGAAGTACTTTTTGCAAGTGACGCACGTGGCAAAATGCTAACAGGCGTAAATATTTTAGCAAACGCAGTAAGAGTAACTTTAGGCCCTAAAGGCCGTAATGTTGTTTTAGACAAATCATTCGGTGCGCCAGTCATCACTAAAGATGGTGTGTCTGTTGCAAAAGAAATCGAGCTTGAAGACAAGTTCGAGAACATGGGCGCACAAATGGTTAAAGAAGTAGCGTCAAAAGCGAATGACGCTGCAGGTGACGGTACAACAACTGCAACCGTATTAGCGCAAGCTATCGTAAACGAAGGCTTAAAAGCAGTTGCTGCAGGCATGAACCCAATGGATCTTAAGCGCGGTATCGACAAAGCGGTTACAGCAGCTGTTGAAGAGCTTAAAGCATTGTCTGTTCCTTGTGCTGACACAAAAGCGATTGCCCAAGTAGGTACTATTTCTGCTAACTCTGATAGCGAAATTGGTAACATTATTGCTGAAGCAATGGAAAAAGTGGGTCGTGATTCAGGTGTTATCACTGTTGAAGAAGGTCAGTCACTAGAAAACGAATTAGACGTTGTTGAAGGTATGCAGTTTGACCGCGGTTACCTGTCTCCTTACTTCATCAACAACGCAGAAAAAGGCGCTGTAGAGCTTGATAACCCATTCATTCTACTTGTAGATAAAAAAGTATCTAACATCCGTGAGTTACTACCTACATTAGAAGCGGTTGCTAAAGCAAGCAAGCCTTTATTAATTATTGCTGAAGACCTTGAAGGTGAAGCACTTGCAACGCTTGTTGTGAACAACATGCGCGGTATCGTTAAAGTATCTGCAGTTAAAGCACCTGGTTTTGGCGACCGTCGTAAAGCAATGCTACAAGACATCGCAGTCTTAACGGGTGGTACTGTAATTTCTGAAGAAATCGGTTTAGAACTTGAAAAAGCAACAGTTGAAGACCTCGGTACAGCGAAGCGCGTTGTGATCACTAAAGATGACACAACAATCATCGATGGCGCAGGTGAAGAAGACGGTATCAATGGCCGTGTTGCACAAATCAAAGCACAAATCGAAGAAGCAACGTCTGACTACGATAAAGAAAAACTACAAGAGCGTATGGCTAAACTAGCTGGCGGTGTTGCAGTAATCAAAGTTGGCGCAGCAACTGAAATCGAAATGAAAGAGAAGAAAGACCGCGTAGAAGATGCATTACACGCAACTCGCGCAGCGGTTGAAGAAGGTGTTGTACCGGGTGGTGGTGTTGCATTAGTGCGCGCTGCAAACAAGCTGGTAGACTTAATTGGTGACAATGAAGACCAAAGTCACGGTATTAAAGTTGCACTTCGTGCGATGGAAGCACCACTGCGTCAAATCGTTACAAACGCAGGCGACGAAGCATCTGTTGTTGTTAACAATGTGAAAGGCGGTGAAGGTAACTACGGTTATAACGCAGCGTCTGGCGAATACAACGACATGATCGAAATGGGTATCCTAGACCCAACTAAAGTAACGCGTTCTGCACTACAGTACGCTGCTTCAATCGCGGGTCTTATGATCACAACTGAAGCAATGGTTGCTGAAATCCCAAAAGATGACGCTGGTGCCCCTGATATGGGTGGCATGGGCGGCATGGGTGGAATGGGCGGCATGATGTAGTCCACTCCAAGCACTTCGCTTAAAAAACCCAGCTTCGGCTGGGTTTTTTATCTCTACAGATCACTTTACTTTATAACACGCTCAATGTGTTCTAATAAAACCTCTGTTGTCCAGTCAACGCCATGGTATGGAATATCAGGCCAGTAAAAATCCCCCTTACCGCGCGCTCTGTTTACATAAACTTTGTTAGGGATTATCACTTTGCTTAATCCTGAGGGAGTATCAACAAATCGAACATCCATATAGGTTGAATCAGCACTGCTCGGCGCACCAAATAACACTGTATTTGAAAATAACTTAAAAGTATCGATTGCATCTAGACACGCACTGGCACATTGTCCGGGCACTATAACGATGGCTTTAGTGTTAAAATCGCTTTCAGATATTTCATCTAAGACCGGTGTCGTTGCTGGCTTCTTCTCAATATAAAAAGGTTCACCCATATCTAACGCCGTCTGCATACCTGCTGAGACTTGTTTTACTATAGCGAAGACCTCGGGCTGGTCTTGCACTTTTGTTTTTAATGACTCAAGGTATTGCGTATTATCTTTGGATGCTCGCCACCAAACGCGTGTATTTTTAGCTAACTGCTCTCTTCGCGATGTCACATGCTGCGGCCCCCAAAGTTGCTCAGCAATTTTCATACTCCAATATGTTGAGCCGCCTTGATTATGGCGAAGATCTAATATCACCGCTTTAGCCGTTAGCAACTGTTCACGCTGCTCGGCTAAATCAGTGAAGAGTTGTCGGTAACGTGCTTTTTGTTCTTCATTTGGTGAAAATGAAGGCATTGCTACCCAAGCAATCTCTTGAGTTGCCCAGTGTAGGCCTACCTCGAGCTCATCACCATTGTAAGCATTTACTAAGTGCTGGCGAACATTTTTTGGTCGCTCAGACCATTCAAGTCTAACGCTATACGTCGCGCCACTGACTTTCACAAAATCACAACTTTTAAAGGGGGTTAGAAATGGGTTTCCATCATCCACTAATAATCGCCATCCTTGGTTCCACCAATGACCGGGTTGATCAACTTCACCATAAAATTTAAACAGGGTATCGCGCATTAAGGGTTCAATAGGCGTGTTATTACAGCGCACTATTTTATCCCCTTTCGTTACTTTATCATGCTCGCTGTAATACACTTTTAAGCCATCACCACGCCATACTGCAGAAAATCCGGGCCAGCGTCGTGGCAACTTAACGTCGTCAGGTAACAGTGCAACTGCCCCAGCGTGACCATCTTGCAAAACCGAATTAAAACGTGCAATTGCGGCTGCGTAACCTTGTGCATTTTCTACTTGGTCGGCAAGCATTAAAGCGTGTTGCTTGGCATTAAACAGTAATTGTGGAAACCCTGGGTTATCGCTATCAAACATGCCGGGGTGATTATCGACTGATTGCTGATAAGCAGCTTCAATATCTTTTTGTGTAGTGGCTTTCCACTGGGTTGCTGTTTTTGGAAAGTGTTGTACTGGGTGAGAGCTGTCAGCTTGCACACTCACACTTGCAGTGACTAAGGCTATGCCACTCACGAGTAGAGGCAAGTATAAATTAACCGCTTTATTCATATAAATCCTTTTAATTATTTTAATCCAAACAGTGGGTATACATGTAATAGCAACGCGACTATTAACCGTGCTACATATTGTTTAATTTATAACTAATGACTAAAAAATAAAACCCACACTGTCGACACAAGAGCCCATCATTTTGAAACACTCTGATACAACCCGCAATAATACTCAACGATTGTGAGCTGTTTATGAGGCGAATAGGCATAAATGAAATTGGCCCTTTAATTTATGGCTTGTTAAGGTGAATTAACTAACTCTCTGACTATCATAAACAAATCACTTGGCAACATACCACGCTCACCATCACGCTCAGCGGCGATATCACCCGCTTTTGCATGTAAGCAGACCCCTCGGCAGGCTGCTTGCTGAGTATCTAGCCCTTGTGCAATTAGGGCTGCAATAACGCCAGTGAGTACATCTCCACTCCCCCCAACAGCAAGGGCTGGATTACCATCTGTGCAGACCCAGGTTTTATTGTTATTGCTAATTAATGTGCCAGCCCCTTTTAGTACGCAGGTTGTGGTATAGCTGTGCGCTAAACGTTTGACCGCTGCAAAACGGTCAGTTTCTATGTCTGAGGTGCTGCAATTAAGCAGCCGTGCGGCTTCACCGGGGTGAGGAGTGATAACCGTGTTTGTCAGTGGAAATGACGACGCATGTTGGGCAATTAAATTAAGTGCATCGGCGTCAATAACTAAGGGTTTATTATTGGTGAAACAGTACTGCATGACTGTTTCAAAGGTAGCCTCAGACCAACTATCAAGCCCCAAACCGGGGCCTATGGCAATACAGCTTGCCCATTCAAGAGAAGCAATTAGATTAGCGTCTGTGACCATTAACTCTGGCCTTCCCATACTTACACTGAGAATTGAGCTGGTATGCGTATACACCTTAACCATACCCGCACCTGTTCTCAGTGCCGCTTCTGCCGTTAAGCGAATAGCACCTGCTGTACCTGCATTACCGCCAATGCACAATAACTTACCATGGCTGGTTTTGTGGCTATTGTTATCACGCGCTGGTAGTGAGTTGATTGTTTGCTGATTAATAAGCAAAGCACAGGGTGAGCACAGCAACGCAAATGCATCAGCAATGCCTAAATCTGCAAACTCACATTGCCCTGCATGCGCGCGCCCTTGCCCCGTTACCAAACCTTGTTTAATACCCACAAAGGTCACAGTAACAGTCGCTTTAATTGCAATACCTTGAACGGCGCCAGTATCGGCATGAATACCAGAGGGTAGATCGATAGCTATAATGGGCGCTTGGCTATTATTCGCCGCGTTTATCAGCTCACTAAATGGCGAGCGAACGTCACTTTGAATACCCGTACCAAGCAAACCATCAACGATAACATCAGCCTGTTCAAGCACAGCAAAGTCTGTCACGATTTCGCCTGTGGCATCTAACCAAGCTTGTTGTGCGGTGAGTGCATCTCCTGACAAGGGTTTGTCAGGTACAGCGGCTATCACTGTCACGTTTTTTCCTGCTTGTTTAGCCAAATTTGCAACGATGTAGCCATCACCTGCATTGTTTCCAACGCCGACCAACACCACATAATGCAACGCGTCCGCAAAGTAGTTCACGCTATGCATAAACACAGCCTGACCAGCACGTTCCATAAGCGTGTACATCTCAACACCGCAGCGTTTAGCCGCAATGGCTTCATTCGTTCTTATTTGTTCGGCTTTAAATAACTGATGTTCAATCATTGGTTTAGTCATTCTTGAGCAATCTATCAATTTACTGTAGCAAGCAACCCCGTAGATAGAAACCTGTTATTCATCTTAATCTTATCGTCTTGTCTATTTATTATTGCTATGTTCTAAAGACACTGACAATAAAAAGAGTTAACCCATGACTAATAACAAAAAAACGGTTATTTCATTATTTTGTGCCTTATTAGCCCTACCATTAAGCGCAAATACGGTCGATATTTTACCAATGAAAGCGCGCGCTGAATTTATTGATAAAATGACTGAATTACGAGTAAAAACGTTACTGCCCCCTTTAATGAAGCAACATAATATTGATATGTGGCTGCTAATCAGTAGAGAATATAACGAAGATCCTATTTTAAAAACAATGCTGCCTGCGACTTGGTTATCAGCCAGACGCACCACCATTTTGGTGTTTGCTCGAAACCAACAAGGTGGGGTTGATGCGCACGCTATCGCGCCATATAAAATCGGCAAGGTATTCAAAAAGTCATGGGATAAACAAAAGCAACCTGATCAATGGCTTGCTCTAAATGACATAATTGAAACATACCAACCTAAAAATATTGCCCTAAACACCTCTCAAAACTGGGCACATGCCGATGGTCTTGTCGTCGGTGATTTTAATAATCTTAAAAGCGCACTCCCTAAAAAATACCTTGATAAGCTCATTTCTGCTGAACCTCTCGCTATTGAGTGGCTCGAGCAACGTTTACCTGAAGAAGTAGACATGTATAAAAAGGCAGTGGCTATTGCGCATCAAATTATTGCTGAGGGCTTCTCAAGCAAAGTGATAAAGGTAGGTGAAACAACCACAAACGATTTAGCCTGGTGGTTTAGAGAGCGGGTAAGAGAATTAAAACTGCAAACATGGTTTCACCCCAGTGTCAGTATACAGCGTGCCGATAAAAAAACGTTTGATCATGAAACAAGCTTTAGCAAAGATAATGAGCACATTATTCAAGCGGGTGATCTACTGCATGTTGATTTTGGCATTACCTATTTGCGCTTGAACACTGACACTCAACAACATGCTTACGTGTTAAAAGAAAACGAAACGCAGGCACCAGACTATTTAGTGAATGCCTTAAAAAGTGGCAATCAATTACAAGATATTTTCACCTCACACTTTGCAGCCGGTAAAACGGGTAATGAAGTACTAAAAGAGTCTCGTGCAGAGGCGATTGCTCAAGGGTTAAAGCCCACAATATACACCCACCCTATTGGTTACCATGGCCATGCTGCGGGAACAACGCTGGGCATGTGGGATTCACAACAAGGGGTTGCTGGCGATGGCGACTATCCACTGCACTTAAATACCGCGTATTCGATTGAATTAAACAACGCCGTTTTTATAAAACAATGGAATAAAGAAATTCGAATTATGCTCGAAGAAGATGCGTTTTTCGATAAATCAGGGGTGTGGTATCTAAATGGCAGACAAACTGAGTTACTGCTTATAAAATAAAAAACGGCGCATAATAATTTTATGCGCCGTTTTTTTAATACGTTACCAGTGACTACTCAGTGTCAGGTAAGTTACGACCGTAGAAGATTTCTTGCATCTCGCGTGTTAGCTTAGAGCGGATCTCTTCTTCTTCGTCTTCTGACAAATCAGATGTAGATACACCGAATAAATAGGTATTTAAGTCGGTTTCTTTTAACATCATTTTAGTGTGGAACAAGTTTTCTTGATACACGTTTACGTCCATCATTTGGTACGCTTCTTTTGTATCTTCAGTCATGTAATTCTGAATAGAATTGATCGCATGGTCGATATAGTGTTTCACACCATCAACATCACGCGTGAAACCACGAACACGGTAGTCAATTGTTACTACATCTGACTCAAGGCTGTGAATTAAGAAGTTCAACGCTTTCAGTGGCGAAATAATGCCACACGTTGATACTTCGATATCAGCACGGAAAGTACAAATACCATCATCAGGGTGCGCTTCTGGGTACGTGTGAACACAGATATGACTTTTATCTAAGTGTGCTACCACAGTTTCAGGAAGTGGACCCGGCGCTTCATCAACGTCGTACGTTGTTTGCTGCTCAATTGGCTCTTCTGAGATCAGAATTGTTACACTGGCACCTTGCGGATCATAATCTTGGCGAGAAACATTCAAAATGTTTGCACCAATAATGTCCACTACTTCACCTAAAATATCGGTAAGGCGATCAGCACTGTACTGTTCGTCGATATATTCAATATATTCTTTACGCTGTTGTTCAGTCTTCGCGTAGCAAATATCGTAAATACTGAAGCTTAAGCTCTTAGTTAAATTATTAAAGCCATGAAGCTTAATTTTATCGAAGGGTTTATTCATGCTAAACCAACCTTTAAACGAGTGAAACCTGCACCAGCAGAAATAAAAGTTCGCGGATTTTATACGAATTTTGCGTTTGGAAAAAGCGTTATTTTACTTGTTCTTCCACAACTTCATGGCTATGTGTAATTTCTACTGTTTTATCAAGCATTAAGGCTACAGAACAATACTTTTCTGCAGACAATTGAACAGCACGCGCAAGGTGTTTTTCAGACACGTTATCGCCAGTAACCACAAAATGTAGATGAATCTTGGTAAACACACGAGGAGCAGATTCAGCACGCTCAGCACTGAGCTTTACTTGCACGTCAGAAAATGATTGCTTCGCTTTTTTAAGAATACTAACAACATCAACAGATGAACAACACCCTGCCGACATTAATACCATTTCCATTGGACTTGGTGCAGCACTGTCACTACCCGCATCAAAAACGACATTGTGACCTGAATTTGAAAGGCCAATAAAGGTATCACCTTCTACCCATTTTACATTCGCTTGCATTTATTTTATCTCTAAAAGTTATTTTGCTTGATTGTAAGCAAGTCACACTCAGATGCAATCGAAAAACGATATTAGGTGTTAAAGGAGATTACGCACTTTCAGCAACGGCTGTATCGAATAAGTTTTTTACAAGTCCAGCAAACTCATCTATAAAGGCGTGTTGCTCAACAGTAACAGGTTGATTTGTGACACTGCTTAGTACTTCTTGTAAGTCATAAACGATGCCATCGACTTCGCGAACGATTTGGCTGCGTTGTTCGGTATTCAATTCTGTATGCTGTTCGCAAAGCAGCATGACATTCTCGGCAATCACGTCTTCAATTAGCTCTAGCACCGTTGGAGCTCCTGGCTTTATTTGACCTGGCTTCTCAAATAGCGCTAAATTTTGAGTGAGATACATGACAAGATCATCGTACCCTTGCCTATCTAAAACCATACGACTGCACACCTAATAAAATGACTAACTCTATAGATTTAAGCAGAAAGCGCTTTTAATTGCTACCTTTGCTATAAAGCCAATACAAAAAAAGCAGCCGAAGCTGCTTTTTATAATCATTAATACTGATTTAGTCTATTTTTAAGCCAGGGCTTAATGTGGCTGGCATAGCCACTTTTTCAAGCTCAACTGACGCAACAGGGTATGCACAGTAGTCTGCTGCATAATATGCACTTGCTCTGTGGTTACCAGACGCACCAATGCCACCAAACGGAGCCGCACTCGATGCACCCGTAATTGGGCGGTTCCAATTAACAATACCAGCACGAATACGACGTAAGAAGTGGTCGTAATCAGCTGCATTGTCACTTAATAGACCCGCTGATAAACCAAAGCTTGTGTCATTTGCTTTATCAATGGCAGCATCAAAATCAGTAAAGCGGAAAACTTTAAGAAGTGGACCAAAGTGCTCTTCATCAGGGAAATTAGTCACGTTTGTACACTCTAAAATGCCTGGCGTTACAAAGCCGGTATTTTCTGTATGCGTTAACTCAACTAATACGTCAGCACCTAGTTCTACTAATTGCTGTTGTGCTGCAGCCATACCCGCGGCAGCCGCAGCTGAAATCATAGAGCCCATGAATGGCTGGTCATCAGCATCATATTCACCGACTTTAATCGCTTTGGTTGCTTTTATTAGACCCGCTAAGATGGCGTCACCTTGCTCGCCCACAGGTAAGAATAACTTACGCGCACAGGTACAACGTTGGCCTGAAGAAATAAACGCAGATTGAATTATATCGTGAATAGCAGCTTTAGTATCCGCAACGTCAGTCACGATAAGCGGGTTATTCCCCCCCATTTCTAAAGCAAGGATTTTACCCGGTTGACCTGCAAATTGTTCATGTAGGATATGACCTGTACGCGATGACCCCGTAAAGAATAAGCCGTCAATGCCTTTATGCGCCGCAAGCGCTTTGCCTGTATCAACTTCACCTTGAACAAGGTTAATAACCCCATCAGGTAAACCTGCTTTTTGCCACAGTTTTAAAGTCAGCTCTGCAACAGCGGGAGTGAGCTCAGAAGGTTTAAATACAACCGTGTTACCCGCTAGTAATGCTGGAACAATATGCCCATTTGGTAAATGACCCGGGAAGTTATACGGACCAAAAACGGCAACAACACCATGTGGTTTATGACGGATCATCGCACGGCCTTGTGGCATGGGGTTTTCAACGTCGCCGGTACGCTCTAAAAACGCTTTTTCAGAAATCGCAATTTTACCCACCATGGCGCCTGCTTCAGTGCGAGTTTCCCACAACGGTTTACCTGTTTCTTGCGCAATGATCAGCGCTAACTCTTCACTATGCTCTTTAAGCGTTTCAGCGAACGTTTTAACAATAGCTAAACGTTCTGCAAATGATTTATCCGCCCAACTATAAAAAGCTTGGCGCGCGGCATTTACAGCACTGTCTACTTGCTCAGCCGTGGCTGTATTTGCTTGCCAAATAACATCATTATTTGCAGGGTTTACAGAGTTGAATGCATGACCAAGGCCTGCTTGCCATTGACCATTAATAAATTGCGCTGCATGCGTCATTACTGTGTCTCCTAAATTCTATAGTTTTGCAACTGATACGGTGTCGCCAGCTTCTAAGTGAAGGGCTTTTGCAAGCTCACTTGAAAGGGTAATTGTATCGACATCACACGGTAGATTAATTTGTGTCACTGTGGCTCTAAAGTCAGTCAGTTTATCATTAGCGAGCATCACGGTGGTGTCGCCTTGGCTTTGACCTATTTCGACCTGCACCTTTCTTGAATTACGAATCGTAGCGATATTATCCACTTTAGCTTCAACCGTAGGACCCGCATCGAAAATGTCAACGTAGCCGTTAAAAGTGAAACCTTCACTCTTCAACAGCTCAATAGCTGGGCGAGTATTATCATGCACATGACCAATAACAGCTTGCGCATCTTTGCTTAATAGATTCACGTAAATTGGGTATTTAGGCATTAACTCGGCAATAAATACTTTTTGACCTATTCCCGTCAGGTAATCGGCTGTTGGAAAATCCATTGAGAAAAAGTGCTCTTCAAGCCATTGCCAAAATGGGCTTTCGCCATTCTCGTTTGACACACCACGCATTTCTGCAATAACTGTTTCAGCAAAACGTTCTTTATGTTGATTAATAAACATAAAACGTGCTTTTGATAGTAATTTACCATTGTTATTTTTGCGGTAACCATCTCTCAAAAACAATGTACATAGCTCTGTTGCACCGGTGTAATCATTACATAGCGTTAAGATATCAACGGCTTTATAAACGTTAAGTGTACGCGATGAATGAATCGCTTTACTTAAATGATAATGATAAAACGCGTCATCTAAACCCACGGCGGCTTCGATGGCTGAAGTACCCACTACTTCGCCTGTTTCGCTATCTTCAAGAACAAACAGGTAACCTTCATCACCAGGCTGCTGGGCTACTTTTGCAAATGAGCTCAGTGAATGATCGATTTTCTTTTGTAACAACTCTTCATTATTAGGCAAAGATGTAAAACCATGCCCTGATTCATGGGCAATTTTAAGTAATGCTGGGTAATCACTTTGCTGGATTGGGCGAAGGATCATCATGAGTCCGCTTGCTCCCTTATAAATAACGGTAAATTATGAACGCGGGCAAGCAGTGCTTGCCCTGATATGTCAGTTGAATGATTAGCCGTTAACGACTTTAGCAACTGCTTTTTCGAAACGAGCCATACCTTCGCGGATATCAGCGTCAGGAATAACAAGTGAAGGAGTAAAGCGAACAACATCTGCACCCGCTACTAATGACATGACGCCTTCTTCGGTCCCTGCCACTAAAAACTCTTTTGCACGGCCTTTGAATTGCTCAGTAACCACTGCACCCAGTAGTAGACCTTCGCCACGAATTTCACTAAATACGTTGTACTTGTCGTTGATTGCAGTTAATAGTTCGCGGAATAAAGCCGATTTTTCTTTAACGCCACTTAACACCTCTGGTGTATTCACCGTATCAAATGCAGCTTCTGCAACAGCACACGCAAGTGGGTTACCACCATAAGTAGAACCGTGTGTTCCTACTTTTAAGTGCTGAGCAATATCAGTTGTGGTGATCATTGCACCAATAGGAAAACCGCCACCTAACGCTTTAGCTGTGGTTAAAATATCAGGCGTGACATTTAAACCTTGATACGCATAAAGCTCACCAGTACGGCCGACACCTGTTTGTACTTCATCAAAAATTAGCAGTGCATTGTGCTTAGTACACAGCTCACGTACACCTTTTACAAACTCTTTTGTTGGTGAAATGATCCCGCCTTCACCTTGTAGAGGTTCCATCATAACTGCACATGTATTGTCACTGATCAGTGCTTCGAAAGCCGCTAAATCATTGTAATCACAATGTACGATATCGCCCGGCTTAGGACCGAAGCCGTCTGAATAGGCAGCCTGGCCACCTACTGTTACAGTAAAAAATGTACGACCGTGGAAACCTTTATTGAATGAGATAATTTGTGATTTTTGCTCACCAAAGTTATCAAGTGCAAAACGACGCGCAAGTTTTAATGCAGCTTCGTTTGCTTCTGCACCAGAGTTAGCAAAATAAACTTTTTCTGCGAACGTTGCATCGGTTAACTTTTTAGCTAAACGCAGTGCTGGCTCATTGGTCATCACATTTGATAGATGCCAGATTTTCTCGCCCTGCTCTTTTAATGCACTTACTAAGGCAGGGTGACAGTGGCCAAGGCAGTTAACAGCAATACCACCTGCAAAATCGATAAATTCACGACCTTCTTGGTCCCAAACTCGAGAGCCTTCGCCTCGCACAGGAATAACACTTGATGGTGCATAGTTAGGAACCATTACGTGATCAAATAATTCGCGATTGACTGTCATTTTATATCCTCTTTATCGTAAGCACACGCCATCTTAAGCGGCGCTATAAAGCTAAACTAAGCTATTTTACTAAGCTAATTGAGCTTAGAGTAAAATCACCTTAATTACTCTTTGGTTCAATTTTCATTCATCCATTATTTCAGAAAAAAATCCATCTGTCTCTTAGAAAACTTTCATGCAGCCCTTGAAAATAAAGGGTTTGAGATATTTTTTCATGGATAGTGAATAACTATTTGAGGGGTGTTTTTTATACAAAATACACTTAAAAGGCGCGCTGCTAGCAAACCACGCATGGGCACGTTATCTAAATATTGCTATCGCTCAGCATTTACAATGAATGAATAGTCGCAAAAAAATTAACAATTATTTTAATTAATTTGGATATGGAAGTTCTCAAAGTTGCATTTTGCCAGTTCATCAAGCTCATTTTGTGTAAAACCATAATGCGTAAACCAGCGTTGAACTTCATCTTTCTCAACTAACTGATGTTCGTTCAAGCTTAAAAACTGCGCATAGCACCGTGCTTTTAAAATCACTTGGGTCAGAGGAAGGTATTCATCATTTTTAGCAAGGGGTGTCGTTAATTGCTGCAAAACGGCGTTAAACGGCAAATACCGAAATGCCATTTGCTCAATCACGGTGGCTGTCACTTTAAGTGACAATTTGCTTAATAACGAACTTAAAAATAAAGGATCGGGTTTTAACTCTAATAATGCAGTATGCAAATCTTTCTTTTGTTCTTCGCGCGCCATTGCCACCTTGCGTTGCCACACTCGCTCAAAAGTGCGCAAATAGAGCCTTACTAAGGCAATTTTCCCTACATCCAATAACATGCCTAAAGTAAACGCGTGTTCTTCATTAACGCCGTTTAGCTTTGCTATTTCTTGTGCTGCAATAGCGCATGCCATTGAATTATCTCGTAAGCGGCGCTTTAATAAAGGAAAGGGTTCTGTGCTGTGAGGCATCCAGTGACGTACTGCGAATGTCGGGACCACAAATTTCAGGTTATCAAGACCAATATAACGCAATGCGAGTAACGGGTTATCAACTTTAACGGAAGTGTGTTTACTGCGTTGCTGGCGATAGTATGGCAAATTAACAAACGCGACGAGCTCACGCCCAAGCCAGGTTAAATCTTTAATTAACGGCTCTAAGCGACCTACCGATGCTGAACGTGTCGCAAGAATATCTAAAATAGCGGGCACACTGTCTTGAATGCCAATGGTTTCATGTACCACTGAATCAATATCTTCCAGCTGCTTGTTCATCGCATTTTCAATCACTTGATGTAATTGCTGACTCGCTTGAGCACGATACTTATGGTGCGCTGTACTGCTTTTTTGGCGTTTCTTTTGCGCTGCAACTTCAACTTCTAATAAAGTTCGCTGCTCCATTTGCTCGCCATAATCAATTTCTAAAGTATGAATATAGCCAATCTGACGCTGTGCAAAACTGTGGCCAAGCAAAAGATCATGCGCACGCTCATTAAGCACCATCGCAGTCCTTTGTTGTCGGATTTCATCGGTCATTTGCACAGCAGTATTGTCGTTCATATTTGTAAATAATTAGCTTAAGATTAGAAGCGAGTTAAAAAGTTGGCAAGTAATTCAAGCCCTTGTTGCGTCAAAATTGCTTCAGGATGGAATTGCACACCTTCAAGTGCGAGATCCTTGTGCATTATTCCCATTATTTCATCAAAATGCGTATTGTGTTCGGTCCACGCTGTAATACTGAGCTCACTGGGAAGACTCTGTTTATCAACCACCAGCGAATGGTAACGACATACCGTCAATGGGTTGACTAAGCCTTTAAAAACACCTTGGTTTGTATGGTGCACTAAGGAGGTTTTACCGTGCATAACCTGTCGTGCTCGTACGACCTCACCTCCCAATGCTTGCGCAATTGTTTGATGTCCCAAGCAGATACCTAAAATAGGCAGCTGCCCTTTAAACTCTTCAACCACTTGCAGCGAAATACCGGCTTCATTTGGTGAGCAAGGCCCAGGAGAAATGACAATATGTTCGGGCTTTAATTGCTTGATGTCGGCAACACTTATCTCATCGTTTCGTTTAACCAATACCTCTTGATCCAAGCGCTGAAAGTATTGCACTAGGTTGTAGGTAAACGAATCATAGTTGTCGATCATTAACAGCATTGCGTGTAACCCAAAATTACTCAGTCAAAATAATGAAGCGACATTTTACCCCAAGCGCCCAGAAATGTCGGCAAAAAACGGCTACTCAGAAACGAATAAGTGTGCAGAAAGTGCTGCTTTTTCTTGCTCATCTAACTTTTGCGAACATTTATTGGCAAAATCATACCGTACCAAGACCGTTTTACCCACCGCACAACATGTGCCTTGCTGCCACGCTTCTTGACGTAATACAAAGGAGCTTGAACCAATATGCTCAACACTCGTTTTTATCTCAACATCGTGGCCATAAAACAACTCTCCGACAAAGCTTACTTCAACCTTAGCTATAATCAATTTCCACTGATGTGGATTTAAATCCGGTGTAAAAAATCTAAAAATAGGCGCACGGGCGGCTTCAAACCACACGGGGAGTACGGTATTGTTGATATGCCCTAAGACATCCGTTTCGCTAAATCGGGGCGTGATTGATTCAATAAACATAGTAACCCTATAAAAAATATAAACTAAAGGTAGCTCATGACGGACTTTATTCGCGTATACGAAAACGCCCTTAGCAAAGAATTTTGCGATAATTTTATCACGGTATTTGAACAAAGCCCGCATTTAAAACAAGGCATTACCTCTGGTGGCGTTGATTTATCTAAAAAAGACAGCCGCGATTTATACCTAAATAATCACCCAGAATACGCCGAACAATTAAAACATATTCAACAAACCACCGCAGGGTACATCTTTAAGTATCTCGAAGAGCATATTTTTATGATGATTGGCGCGTTTGGATTAAAAGTCTATCACCCAAAAACCGGTCAACCCGTTGACTTAAACCAAGACAACTTTGAAGAAGTCGGCAAGCCGCAACTGCCTTTACTAGTCCAGCAAATTTTTAGAATGGGTAACATTCAGGCGCAAAAATACGACATCAATAAAGGGGGCTATCCATACTGGCACAGTGAGGTATACCCGCAAGTAGGTCATAACGAAGCGCTTCATCGCGTATTGTTGTTTATGTTTTACTTAAACGATGTAGAGGAAGGTGGTGAAACCGAATTTTACTATCAACAACGTAAAATATCGCCCAAGAAAGGAACGATGGTGGTGGCTCCTGGCTACTTTACCCACACTCACCGTGGCAATAAGCCAATCTCAAACGATAAGTATATTTTGACCTCGTGGATATTGTTTAATCGTGCCGAGCAAATTTACGGCCAACCACAGTCATAACGTTCAATAAGATAAGTGCGACCCCCCTGTCGCACTTTTTAAGCAATCAGTCTTAATCTGTCACGTTATTTCATCTACAACGGTAAATAGATTTGTGCACTTAAGCCACCTTCGGGGCGATTAAGCAACTGCACTTTTCCGCCATGCATATCAACAATACGTTTGATGATTGCCAGCCCTAAACCGCTACCTTCACTACCACGCGCCGCATCACCTTGTTTAAACGGTTCAAACACGGTTTCAAGTTCACTCTCAGGAATACCAGGGCCTTGATCATTTACAACCACCATCGCGAATTTTTTATTGCTACTCAGGCGAGTTTCAACCTCAATATCACCCTGTGAATAACGTATCGCGTTTTCAATCATATTAGTGACAACACGTTTTATTGCCACCATGCTCACTGGTACATCATGAATACTGGGGTTTTCTTTAAAGGTGATGCTGCGATGATGCTTTTGTTCTGCTTCGACGACTTCTGCAACAATCGCATTTAAATCTTCAAGCGCAAGCTCTTCGCGCTTGTGATGACGCAAGTACTCTATAAATTGGTCAATAATCGCATTCATATCTTCGATATCATGGATTATCCCTTCGCGAAGGTAGTCTTCATCATCTGACATCATTTCTGTAGCTAAACGAATGCGCGTAAGCGGCGTTCTAAGGTCATGAGATACCCCCGCCATTAGTAAACGACGGTCGTTTTCTAATGCCGCAATACCCCGAGACATCTGATTAAAAGCACGCGTTACTTCAATGACTTCGGTTGAGCCCTGCTCTTCGAGTTTGGTGGAGAAGTCGCCCACCCCCACTTTTACAGCAGCTTGTTGCAGTGCTTTTAAAGGACGGTTCAAGTGACGCGCAAACAACCAGCCACCTAGCACACTTAAAAAACCTATACTGGACAAGTAAAAAGTTAAAAATTTCAGGTTGTTTTCTTGCAAACCCGTTAAGGGTACGCGCACCCAATAACCAGGGGCTTGCGGTGCTTCAACCCAATATACAAGCGGATCCGTTTGACTAATGCGCACACGTGCTGAACCATTTAACTCTTTAGACATGCTGCGCGAAAGCATTGAATACTCACGTGTTTCAGCCAGCCCTTCGCGCATTGCTTGGCGCTGAGTCATGACTTCTATCCCTGTTATTTCAAAGAACTTTTCAGAGGCTTCTTTGCTCACTTCAACGCCTTCTTCCCACTCGATAAACACTGTTTTAATTTGCTTAGCGAGGATCAGATTTACTTGCTCTATGGTTGGCTTTACAACATAAAAGCTGACCGTGATATAAGACACGATCTGGTTGATTAAAAGCAACGCTGCGACTAAAAAGACGGTTTGTCCAAATGCGCTTCGCGGAAACATGCCCATTATTGCTACTTTTCACCGTCTGGTACAAATACGTAGCCTAAGCCCCATACTGTTTGAATATAACGAGGATTAGCAGCGTCAACCTCAATCATGCGACGCAAACGCGAAACCTGTACGTCGATACTACGCTCAAGTGCGCTGTAGTCTCGGCCTCGCGCAAGGTTCATTAACTTATCACGACTTAACGGTTCACGCGGGTGTGTGACAAGCGCTTTTAATACCGCAAACTCACCACTGGTTAATGACATGGTGTTATCACCTTGCGTCATCTCACGCGTGGCTAAATTTAGTGTGAATTCACCAAAACTAATTTCGTTTTCCTCTGCAGCAGGCGCGCCTGGTACTTCTTTAGCGCGACGACGTAAAATCGCTTTAATGCGTGCCAATAGTTCGCGTGGGTTAAACGGTTTAGGAATATAGTCATCAGCACCGAGCTCAAGACCTATTATACGGTCTACTTCGTCACCTTTAGCTGTTAACATCACAATGGGTATATCGTTTTCTTTTTGTCGTAAACGGCGACAAATGGATAAACCGTCTTCGCCGGGTAACATTAAATCGAGTACGATTAAGTGGAAATTTTCACGCTCGAGTAAGCGATCCATCTGCTCTGAATTTGCTGCTGTACGAACAATAAACCCTTGCTCTACCAAATAACGTTCAAGCAAACTGCGTAAACGCATATCGTCATCAACAACTAATACCTTTGTCGTTTCGTGTCCCATAACTTTCATTCTTGTTGTAATGTGTTACTTGTTAATATAAATGAAAAACTTAAGAATAAAAATCGAATTGCACGCTTAGATTGTTACGGAACATTTCAAAATCCTACTCGACAAAGACAAAAGACTTTTATACCGTGCGGCAGGTTTTCTTGTGAGGCTAAGTAAAATGGCAAAAACAAATTTAATTACGCGTGAAGGTTATCAACAATTACAACAAGAACATGACTATTTGTGGCATGAGAAGCGTCCTGAAATTACCAAAATTGTCACGTGGGCAGCAAGCTTAGGTGACCGTTCTGAAAACGCCGATTATCAATTCAATAAACGTGTTTTACGACAAATAGATCGCCGCGTACGTTACCTAAGAAAACGTATGCCAGACCTAAAAATTGTTGACTACAATCCGCAACAAGCAGGCAAAGTATTTTTTGGCGCTTGGGTTGAAATTGAAAATGAACAAGGCGACATCAAACGATTTCGTATTGTGGGCCCAGACGAAATTTATGAGCGTAAAGATTATATTTCTATCGACGCACCTATGGCGCGTGCGCTATTAGGTAAAGAAGTGGATGACGAATTTTCGGTCATCACACCCGAAGGCACAAAAGAATGGTTCGTCAATGAAATAACTTACCCTAACGCACCCTAATTTATCTTTAAATATTCAGAAAACATTAATTAGTGATTGTCTACTCTAAAAATGTGTTCTATAACTAAAGAGACTCAAGACGCATTTAGTGCTTGAGGTTTTAGAAGGTAGTAAGTATGTCAAACCTAATACATCGCATCATGAGTAATGCCATTGTATTCGCGCTTTTAATGAGTGCGAGTTTGATATCTTACGCCAATGACATTGAAAGCCACTCAGACAGTGTTACGCCAACCGCACATTACATTGCGTGCGACAGTACAGACCCAGCCAATACAGATACTGACTTTGACAAACATACCCCATCGCTGATTGCCAGTGCAGCTCAACCACTGCCAGATGGCCGTGTTGCGGTGTATGTTAATCCTTGTTCTGTTATTTCTGTGTTCAGCGCGCATCAGCGAGGTCCCCCTGCTTTTTAATTAACTCAAAATTGTTTCAATTAAAGTTTTATTAAAATGTATGGTGATCAAAATGAATAATTTCAAAGAATTACGTCTACAAGACATTTCAAATGGCGCATTATCTAATGCTGTAAATGAAGTTGAGCCAACCCTAGACCTAACCTCTCCGGCGCTTAAAGTATTAAATAGCTTCACCAGTAAAGACCCGTTACGCGCTCATTACGACACAACGATTGTTAATGCTCTGAAACAAACTAGCAATCACTGTTCTGACTTTATCTTAGTAATTGATAGTGAAGATAAGTTACTGGGTATTACATCAAGTGCTGACCTGCAAAGCTCTAAGATTATGATGCTTGCACAGCGCTTAAACCTGCACCGTGACGAGATTACATTACACGATGTAATGACACCGCTTAGTAATTTAGCGGGTGCAAGCTTACAAAGCATTAGTTACGCATGCATTGGCGATGTACTACAAACAATGGAGCATCAAGGTATGATGTTCTTGCTAGTCACCAGTAAAGAGAATGAAATTTGTGGGCTAATTTCTGCGCGTCAAATTGCTAAAAAGTTACATATTCCTGTTAATATCAACCCCATTGCTAATAGCTTCAGTGAAGTGATGCAACACATCGATCACCCTCACTAAGTATTAAAATTTGCGTTGTGAAGAACTATTTCAGCGGGCCTTAAAAGCAGTGCTTTTAAGGCCTTCTTATTGTGATATTATTCAGGCAATTAATCTTCAGTTTTACTGATTTTCTATTTTTTAAAAAGGTTTATGCATGAGCAATATCTCTGCACGCTTAGCGACTGAGCTAAATGCCCAGCAACCACAAGTTGTTGCTGCAATCAAATTACTTGATGAAGGTGCCACAGTACCTTTTATCGCGCGTTATCGTAAAGAAGTAACGGGTGGCTTAGACGACACGCAACTGCGTTTACTTGAGCAACGCCTATCGTATTTACGTGAACTAGAAGAGCGCCGTAGCTTTATACTTGCCACGATTAAAGAGCAAGGAAAACTAACAACCGAGCTCAGTGCGGATATTAATAACGCGGACAGTAAAACGGAGCTTGAAGATTTATATCTGCCTTTCAAACCTAAGCGCCGTACCAAAGGGCAAATTGCAATTGAGGCAGGTATTGAACCACTTGCTGATGCCCTGTTTAATGATCCAAACTTAGACCCTGAACAACACGCCACTGACTACATCAATGCCGATGCTGGTTTTGCTGATACGAAAACCGTACTCGATGGGGCTAAGTTCATTTTAATGGAGCGCTTTGCTGAAGATGCTAAGTTGCTTGCAAAATTCCGCAGTCATATAAGTCAACATGGTCAAATTGAGAGCCGCGTTATTGCTGGCCAAGAAAATGATGGCGCAAAATACCGTGATTACTTTGAACACCAAGAGCCACTAAAAAAAGTGCCTTCTCACCGTGCTTTAGCCATGTTAAGAGCACGAAATGAAGGCGTATTGCAGCTCAATATTAACCCTGAACCCAGTGCTGAAAATCCTGCACAAATCTGCGCACAAATGATTGCCGATCATTATCGCTTAGATGTTAGCAACTCAGCAGCGAGTGCATGGTTAATGAGCGTAGTGCAGTGGGCGTGGAAAATTAAATTAAGCTTACATCTTGAAAATGAGTTTTTAGGGGCGATGCGCGAAAAAGCCGAAACCGGTGCCATTGACGTATTTGCAAAGAACTTAAAAGACTTATTAATGGCAGCTCCGGCTGGTCCTCGTACAACATTGGGCCTAGATCCAGGTTTACGCACAGGCTGTAAAATAGCTGTTGTAGACAGCACTGGTAAACTATTAACGACACAAACTATTTTTCCACATGCCCCTCAAAATCATTGGGAAAAATCACTGCGCACGCTTGAACAATTATGTCGCCAGCATAAAGTTGAGTTAATCGCTATTGGTAATGGCACCGCATCACGTGAATCAGACAAACTCGTCGCAGAGCTTATAAAAGCAAACAGCGAGCTTAACCTTAACAAAATTATGGTCAGTGAAGCTGGAGCATCTGTTTACTCTGCCTCTGAGTTTGCTGCGAATGAATTTCCTAATCTCGATGTATCGTTACGTGGTGCTGTTTCAATTGCGCGTCGTTTACAAGACCCCCTTGCAGAGCTTGTTAAAATTGAACCTAAGTCAATTGGTGTGGGCCAATACCAACACGATGTGTCACAAAGTCAGTTAGGGCAAACTTTGACTTCGGTGGTTGAAGACTGTGTAAACTCTGTCGGTGTTGATTTAAATATGGCTTCAGTGCCGTTACTTACTCGTGTATCGGGTTTAAACAAAACTCTGGCACAGAACATTGTTAACTACCGTGATGCGAATGGCTCATTCAGCAAGCGTTCTGAGCTTAAAAAAGTAGAGCGTTTAGGGCCAAAAGCATTTGAACAAGCCGCGGGCTTCTTACGTATCACTAATGGTACAGACCCTCTTGATAAGTCATCAGTTCACCCTGAAGCCTACCCGATTGTTAAGCGTATTTGCGAAAAGAACAACCTGGATGTCAATAGCTTAATTGGTAACTCAGATATACTAAACAAGCTTGTTGCGAACGACTATATTGACGACAAATTTGGTTTACCAACCGTCACAGACATCATTAAAGAACTTGATAAGCCAGGCCGCGACCCGCGCCCTGAATTTAAAACGGCCGAGTTTAAAGCCGGTGTTGAAACCATTAACGATTTAAAACCGGGCATGATTCTAGAAGGTGTGGTGTCAAACGTAGCAAACTTTGGTGCCTTCGTTGATGTAGGTGTTCACCAAGACGGTTTGGTGCATATTTCTGCTATTACGAATAAGTTTATCTCAGATCCGCGTGAAGTAGTCAAAGCGGGTGACATCGTAAAAGTAAAAGTGCTTGAAGTGGATGCTGCTCGTAAACGTATTAGCTTTACCATGCGCTTAGACGATGATGTTGATACCAGCAATAAAGCGGCAACTACAAGCAAACCTGCCGCGGCTCAAAAGGTAAAAAACACCTCTAAACCAAAACGCGACTTTGGTAATGCAGCCATGGGCAATGCCTTTGCCGATGCCTTTGCCAACGCTAAAGTTAAAAAGTAGCCATTATATTAGGCTAATAAAAAACCGCGTAAGTTAAGCTTACGCGGTTTTTTTGTTTTTAAAGGCTCACTAAAATGAGCCTTTAAAGCGATTACTTACGACGACGTAGTGCAAGTAATGGAAGGAGTAACAGGATGAAGTGACCGAATGAACCACTGTCATCATCTTCTTCTACTTCTGGGTATACACAGCTACCATCATCAGTATTAGCATTCGCATCGTAGTTTGTTGCAGCGGTATCTGTACAACCTAATTCAATACCGTCTGAAACAACTGTAAGTGCAAATTCTTCCATCAATGATTTTTCACCACTGGTTAAAGTGACTTTAACTGTCGTTGTACCATAGTAGTTAGCATCAGGCGTTACGCTGAATGACATGCCATCGACTGATGTCGTCGCATTGTCAGCATCAACAGACAGTGTGAACTCTTCAGCTGTCTCACGCGTTAAACTAACCATAATATTGTCAACTGACTCGTTTTCCATCACCGACATATCTTCTAGCGCAACAATCGCAAGATCAACGGCGGTTACTGTAACCATAAAGTCAGTTGAGATAGTAGTATCTGTGCCCGTTAATGTCACTGTTACAGGGATCTCACCATAGAAGTCAGCGTCAGGTTTAAGGCTAAATGTCATGCCATCAACCATTGATGTCGCATTATCAGCGTCTACAGTAAGAGTGAACGCTTCTTCTGTTTCACGTGATAAAGAAACAGCAATACTTTCTAACATATCGCCTTGCATCACAGTCATATCTTCAATGTCGTTAACCATCACGGGGGCTTCTTCACCATCAGACTCAACAGTCAGTAAAAACTCTTTGCTTACTTTATCTGTTGGGTTTGCTTTGTCTTGCACTGTAACAGTTACAAAAGTTTCACCGAAGAAATAAGGTTCAGGGATCAGGTTAAACGACATACCGTTCACCTCAGCTGACACATGTTCACCCGTGATTACTAGCTCATTTGGCGATTGATCAGCATCAATAACCATCACTTCAATGCCATCAATACGACCATTTTCAGCAACCGTCATATCAGCAATATCTGCCATTTTAAGATTGCTTTGTACACCAATCGAGTGCATTAATGTACCTGACTCTTGACTACCTAATAGATAATCAAGCGCGATGTCTTGCATGGTACCTTTCGCTTCTGGCTTTATTGTCGCTGTAAAGTTAAATTCAACTTCACTTTGCTCAGGGCCCACGTAATCAAAACAAATGACTAAGTCATCTTGTAAGATTTTACCAAGGTCATCGAAACCGATCACATTGCTTAGAGCACCGTCTTTGTAGCCCGCGGTTGTAGCATAAACACTGTCACCACCTTCAATAAAGATAGTGCCTGTATCAATATCAGAACCTAGATTGTCGTATGCAAAAATCGCTTCAAACTTACCTTCATGGTCATCAATACCACTGCGTAAGATCACTTCATAATCATAAGTATCACCCGTATTCTTGTCGGTAACATTATCAAATTCCATGAACAGAAGGTCACCAAGATCAGGACGTTCTTCTGCATATTGACTTGCAATTGTTAACCCTGTTGGATCGCTTGGATCACGTAGATTAGTGATTTCAAATGAACCACGCCAGAACGGGGCTAATGCTTCAACTAAGAAACCTGGACCACGGTGCGCACTCATCATCCACCAAATTGGTGTAAATTGCATAGCACCTGTTGGGTGTAAACGTACTTCGTTGTTGTTTGCTTGATTATAAACTTCAAACTTAGCGCCTTGTTTGTAGAATAACCAATCAATTGGTACATCAAAGTAAACATTTGAGCCACCTTCATACCAAGAAGCATCTGGTTGAATGCGGAAGTCACCCCATAAATCGATGTAGCCACCTGTTGAGTACTCATCGATCATTGGCGTTTTACACATTTCATTGGTGATGTTATTCGTGACAACATAATCACGCTTCACATTGCGAGTAGCCTCTTGAGTCCCTTTAATTGTTAAAGTGTTGCCCTCTACTTCCAATGAAGCAGCAACTGACTCGTTGTTAGAAGTCAATGTATCAGGCCAAACTTCCATGCCCTCAGGAATGGTTAACGCTAAAGTGTAATCGCGCGCGTCAGATTCATAGTTAGCTTTGAGTTTCACGTTAACATTTACAAGATCCATAGCGCGTGCTGAGTCTTGATCAATATTAAGGGTTAACGCTTCAGCGTCACGTTTAAAGTTAACTGATGTAAACCCTAAAGTCCCTTCAGCACCTTCTGAATCACCCAGTTCAAAACCACCGTAATACACATCGTTTAGCTGCGCTTCTGGTAGGTTCCAATTAATCGCAATTTCATAGTTGCCATTACCTGAATGTTGTTGTGGAGCCGACACACTGAACTCACCCGTATTTTGCTCTTTCACAAATGCATAGTGAGTCACTGTTTGATAACCCACATCGCGTAAACCAGCTAACGCTGCGGTAGCGAACCAGTATTTACCAGGCTTAGGATCGATAATATTACAGTAGTTATCCTCAACACTGCTTGAAGAATAACAAATCATCTCTTCGTTCAGTGCTTTAATTAATGCATTTGGATCTTCAGCAATGTCTTCATCCGACACCATGAACGAGCCACTACCATTCGCATCATAACCCACCACTAAGTGTGCTTTTTTAATTTGCCAACGCGGTTCAACGATATCTGATAAATCAGTCGTTTGCTCTGTTGATGCCACTTTAATCATCAGGCGTTTTGTACCTTCAGGTACCTCAATTGCCTGAATATCCCATGCTTTTTCTACACGGTCTTTCGTTACATAAGGTGATACACCTAAGATATTGGCTGTTACTTCAGTCGGTTTTACAAGGCCATAATAAGTTGGTGTAAACTCACTGTAGCTGTCAGTATTCACAACGATTGACTCTGATGCATTGGCACGAGCCATATCGATATCAACCATGGCTGGAAGCTCATCAATGACATTTTTAGCCGCTAATGTGAAGTGAGCATCAGGTGAATTACCATCGGTATTTTTAAAAAGTACTTTACCGTTAAACCACGCATTTTTGTTTATAATGCTGTCCCATGGTGCGCCGGGTTCTGCTGGGTCTAGTTTAGACTGAATGATATTCGGTAAATTCATCGTTACCATCACGTCTTGTGTTTCACCCGCTTTAAGTGTGAAGTTACTTGGTGTAACACTCACTTCGACACCCGCACTTTCTTGCTCGCCTTCAATACCCCAACCATAGGCTGTTGCATCCCACGAACCATCTTTAGCCGCTTTCACTGTGCGCATCCAAGAACAGGTCAGTTCACAGTCTTGGTTTACTAATGTCGGCAGGTTTAACCACTCCACTAAACCGCCATTACGCGGGTTAGCATTGTGATAGTTTTCGATTGTCTCATCCATGATAAGACCTGCATTTGCCGCTTGCGCAACATCAATTGAGCCACTTCCCGTCATGAAGTTGTAGTAAGGGTCAACTAACGTAACACCGTTAGAAATGCGCACTTTATTCGCCGTCATCATCAGAGCCGATTGTACTTCAGCAGGCGTCCAATCTGGGTGCATTTGCATCAATAAAGTCATGGCGCCGGTTACATGCGGAGTAGCCATTGACGTACCACTCATGAATGTCCAGTCTGATGCTCTAGGATTGGCAGTGAATGGTTGGTCATCAGCATTCGCAGCATAAATATCAACACCTGGTGCCGTCAAATCAGGAACAAGGTTGTTAATATAATAACTTGGGCCCATAGAGCTAAAAATAGCGAGCTGGTTGCCAGCTTCTTCGTCAAACGAATAGTTATTTTGCGGCTCACCAATAGTCGCAATTGCAGCGCCATCAGGGTTAGCATTCACCCAGTTGCGAATAGCAAAACGCGCACTTGAAGATAAGTGAATACCTGGGATCACATAGTTATCTGCAACAACGTTCTCACCAAAAGCAATATTTTGCAGGATAAAACCACCTGCGCCACCCGCAGCTACGTTTTTCGCTTTATCAACACGCGCAATATCACCACGTAAACACACCACTATTTGGTCTGCGGTGAAAGTACCCGCAGGGAATGGGGCATTACAGCTAGCTGCATCATAGCCATCGTCAGCATTAGGGTCGTCGTAATTCTCAGCTAAAACAACCTCACCAGTAATTCCACCAGCGAAACTCTTACCTGCATACTCACCAACAGAAGGTGCACGTGTACCTTGGAAGTTGTTAATGGTTTTAACACCTAATTCCATCACGCGATCATGCGTTGATGCCCCCACTGTCGTCACCCAAGGTGATGTATGATCCGCAGACATATAGTACGGACCTGAGTTACCCGCAGCAGCAGCAACAGAAATACCGGCCTCACGTGCGCTTAAAAATGCCATTTCCATTGGATCTTCCCACGGGAAGCTTTCACCGCCACCGATTGAGAAGTTAATCGCATCAACGCCATCTTCAATTGCATCTTCAAAAGCAGATAAAATCGCCGACTCAGGACAACCAGCGTATAAGTCGCCTGAGTTGCCCGCGTGACATACTTGGTATGAAATAATGTGCGCGCGCGGTGCAACACCACTGGTGTGATCAAAGGTAAATGGTAAGTTTTCACCATCACTCACTTTCTCACCTGTGGCTGCTTGAAGTGGCGTATTCTCTATGTAGTTACCCGCGGTTGTGCTTGCAGTATGTGAACCATGACCGTTGTAGTCTTCACCATTCTCTGGACGACGATCAGCACGTGCAAATCGATAGTCTGAATTCGCAGCCGTAATTTCAGGGTAAGAGCGAACACCAATTAACTTGTCATTACATAACGTAGGATCAGCTTCACAATCACCAACGAAATTACCTGCACCAAATGGATTTGATTTGCTGTACTCTTCATCGCTTGCAAACGCAGGGTGGTCAGTATTGATACCTGTATCAATAATACCTACAACCATGCCTTCGCCTTTAACACCCACTGATGATGCAGGTGTAGCGCCTTGCCATAATTGATCTGCGCCAATAAACTCTGGGCCACGGTCTGTACGTAGTTCGAAAATACGGTTTGGTGTGATGCGTTTCACACCCGATTGCTTAGCCAGTAGCTCAGCATCCGCCTGCGTCATTTCGACAACAACGGCATTGTTTGCTAACGTAAATTGCTTTTTAACATCAATGCTAGCACCCACGGCACGTGCCTTGCCTAATACAGATGTTTGGCGCTGCTTTAAGAAACCCTGATAAGCACGCACCTTATGTGCCGATGTATCCAAGCGCTCATTAACCATTAACGAACGAGATTCAGTAACCGCTGTTGCAGTAAAGCCCTGAATGTCACCTTGGTAACTCGCGACGGGCTCTTCAGTCATTTGAACGATATAAGTTTGAACACCTGTCACACCCTCTTGAGGCTGGAACACATGTTCTGGTTGTTGATTTTGATAATGTTGATTTAAACGCTCAACACTGCCCTTTAATAAGCTTGGATGATCAGCAATTTGTTTTTGTTCTTGATACTTTGCGATATCTTCAGCTGTAAATGTTGGCTGATAAAAGCCTTTGTCTGACACTTTATTAAAGCCCGGCTCTGCCGCAGCATAACCTGAAGTACCTACATACAATGCTGTAAGTACTGCAACTGAGCTCTTTTTCAAGTGTGCTATTTTATTATTGCTAGGTTGCATATGATTCCCACTGATTTAATTTAAAACAGCTTTGCTTACGCAAAAGCTGAGACACTAAATTCTATTAGCAGACAGACATATACAGGCGGCGTTATGAAGGGTCAAACTGTGAGGTATACATTTCAGACACAAAATTAACACCATGTAAACATAAGAGTGCTGATATATAAAGCGTTGCGGATTATTTATACAAAATGTAGCTTTTTGTAGAAAACACTATTGCAGGAACAGAAATAATATATAAAAAGAAGCTAGCGAAAGGTTCGCTAGCTTGCTAATTAACTAAAAATTATAACGAATTGAGAAGGTAAGATCTGAATAGTCGTTTACATCTCGATACGCTGCGGTCACTAACCAATCAGCTGTAATCGCATAATTTGCACCGACATGAAGCACGGTATTATTTTCGCTTTCTTCATCATGCAGACGCTCGTAACCGATACCCGCATTTAGCTCTATTGAATCGGTTAATAAGTGCCTAATTTGTGCATTTACAGATAAAATATCAGCTGTATCTGAATCAGAATATCTCTCAGAGTTGGTATCGAGTACTTGTTCTTGATAAGTGATATCTTGCTTGTACAGTACGTCACCTTCAAATTTTAGCTGGCCCAGCTTCGCTGAATAATCAATTTTAGTCACATCAGACAGAGAGTAAATATAGCCTAAAGCTAACTCATAACGCGTGATATCTAACTCTGTACGATAAAGATATTCGGTCTGCCCCGTACCGACTGGGTTGTTGTTCATATCATAAACAGTCACATTGTCGTAGATATCTAACTCTGTAAAGTCATCAGATACTTTTGAGTAGTGGCCTTGCACATACCAGTTTTGTGCAAATTGTTTACTGACGTTGATACCATAGCCCGTGAGAGAAAGATCATCAGCATCATCAATTTTCATTTTCTGATAGCCAGCATCAACATAATCATAGCTAAGAGGTGTGGTGTTTTGTGCCATAACAGCTGTTGATACAAGTGAAAGTGCACCGATAAGTACAGCATATTTCATGTTAAATCATCCTTATTTAAAATCGTGGACAATCTAACAGAGCTAATTTTTTACCACAATAGGAACAACCCTATTTATAGTAAGTGATGTGTAAGAAAATATGAGGTTAAATAACCGCAGAAAATTGGTTTTGAGCCGCAGCAGAGGTTGCCGCTTGATAGAAATTAGCAATTCGTTGAGCGCGTTGATCTACTTCCACGTCACGCTTTGCTGTTTTAGTCTCCGATGCACTCACTTGCGAACTATCATCATTAGCAAATTCACGGTTAATTCTAAATGACGCTTGCCCATTTTGCTGCTTATCGTCATCAGACTGAGTCGCTAACTCAGCTTGAGCCGCCGCAAGTTTTTGCGTTGCATCTGCCGCTATAGCACGGTCAGCACCTGAGGGTTCTTGTGGAGCAAGCGCTGCTGCTCGTACAGTTTGCATTTTTTCAATGGTGGCTTTTGGATCCCCCTCGATTTGTGCAACATCGATTTGAACCTCTCCACCAACAGCGTAATTAGTACCATCGGGACCGCGCTGATACTCATAACTTGGCGCACCCGCATATTGCCCACCGACAGATGCATGTGCTTGCTCGTGAATGCGCACTTCAGTATCACGGGCTTTTAATTCCTTTATTTGTTCCGCATCTTGCTGCTCTTGTTCAGCAACTTGTTGCTCTTTTTTTTGTTCTTGCTTTGTTTCTTGTTGCTCTTGTTCCGATTGCTCAGAATCGCCTTGTTGGCGTTCTTGAACTACGGTGTTGTCATCAAGACGGCCTTTCGCATCATAAGTGCCAGCGTCAGTGCCTGGTTGTCTGGCTTTTTCGCCATCGTTTAAAGTTTTATTTTCAGCGTTACTGGGTTTGGTTGCCGTAGGTGCGGGGATTACCTCGCGCAACTGGTTATCACGGCGCGCACTTTCTGTATGCACATTCGCAGTGTTTAAGTTAATGGCCGGATAAGGAGTAACGATGTTCATGATATTTATACTTTAATATCGATTAAAGTGCCCAGTACCTCATCCGCGGTTTGAATGCTATTGATATTCGCCTTGGCATTAAACTCTTCTACTTTTAAGTTGACCAACGACTCATCAATACGCGCGGGTTGTGATACTGGAGGCGTGACTGCTTCATCGGGGCGAGCGGCTTGTAATTGGCGCTGCTGCGCAAGCTGAGCATCATCTTGTTGATCTATTGAGGCACGGCTAATCTCTGCGCTTGCCTTTTCAATACCTTGGCTAGCACGGTTATAACCTTCTACCGCATTATTAAAAACAGAACCGATTGCCATGATGGTCTCCAACAGTGAGATCTAACCGTAATTATCGCTCACAAAACGAACAAAATAAAGTATAATCCCGCTATTTTTATGGCCTCAAGCTAGGTTTTGTTTAACACACTGATTTAAGAGCTGTTATAAATGCCTCTTTGTGAGAAATAAACGGGGCATGGGATGCTTTATCAATTACCTCGTAGTCAAAATTAGGCTGCAGCGCCTGCATTTTCTTAAGAGCACGATAAGGCACTAACGCATCTAAGCGACCAAAAATGCCGACTATAGGCACCGTTAACTGTGCAAACATAGCGCGTAAATCATCGTGCTGTAGTATATCGAGTCCTGCACTTAGCGCCTGCTCTTTGGGAGCGGGGTATTCATTCAATAATAATTTTAGCTGTTTTATATCATCACGAGCAGACTCACTGCCCATAGCTTGAATAGCGAGAAAGCGTTCTATGGTTTTTTCTCTATGGCTCACTAACTGATCTTTAAACGCATTCAGGACGTCCGGCTTAATACCAGGCCAATCATCGTGCTGGGCAAAAAATGGGGTTGATGCTACCAGCACAACTTTGGCCACTTTGTCAGGCCAGTGCGCAGCAATATACAAAGCAAACAGCCCTCCCAGTGACCAGCCGACAAGTATTGATCCTTCATTTAATTCGCTACTGAGCTGCTCTGCCGCAGCATGCAAAGTGTAAGGTGTTGGTATTGACTGTGCGTTACCAAACCCAGGTAAATCTAAGCAGCGAACTGCGCCATCATGAAAAAACGTAAGTTCAGGCATAATGACTTGCCACACACCTTGATTCATTCCCCAGCCATGTAACAACACCATTTCATTTTGCATATTTATAAACTCTCAACCACACTTAGCGCTCATAATAGCGTTTAAAGGAATGAATGCAATGGCGGGCTTAATTCAGGCGTTTAAAGTCGCTTTAGATGCGCTGTTCCCAAATTTTTGTTTGGGTTGCAGGGGCCACATTGAAAGTAATCAGTCACTCTGCCCACACTGTATGGATGACCTTGCACTTTTTGACTTAGCACGTCATCCAAACCTTTTACATCGCCCCGATATTTGTGACGCTTTTCCTGACTGTCATTTTGATCATCTCATTGCCTGTGCGTGGTATCAAGCACCCTATAAACAATGGCTCATACAGTTAAAATTTAACAATCAACAGCATTATAAAGTGGCTTTACAGCAAATCATAACCAAACAGCTGCAACATGCCCTTGCAGCAAACACACACTGGCCTGATGTATTTATCATAATGCCGTTACATAAAAGGCGTTTTTTATCGCGTGGCTATAACCAAGTAAGCCAAACGTGGTTACCGGTTCTAGAGGGCTTACAGCAAGACGTTATTACGCCTCTTCATAAACAAAAAGCCACCCAGCCACAATCAAAACTAAGTAAAACAAAACGGGTAAAGAATGTAAAAAATGCGTTTGTATGTCAGCAAGATCTGACAGGGAAATCGGTGGCTATTGTTGATGATGTGATGACCTCTGGTGCTACATTAAACGCAGCAACAGAGGCATTAAAACAGGCAGGGGCCAAACAAGTATGGGCAATCCTTACATGTTTGACTCCCCTTAATTAGTCACCCGATGCACTAAATGCATGACCAAAGAACAATGCATTACTTAGTAATCGGCTTGTTCCATACCAGTAACCACGAAAAACGGGATTATCAGTCATACCAATCACACTGCCTTTTCCGTAAGAGTGCGCAATTAAACCTGCAGCACCGGCTACCTGCTCCACATTGACATCATCGGTAAAGCCTGCAAGTAATGGCGTGTCTGTATAAGTAAGTACATTAACAAATGGTGCCTCCGATTTTTCAAGTAACCAAGTGCTATTTTTAAATACAGGTAAGGTATTGCGCTCAAGCGAGAAAGTCAGTGGATGCGATAAGTCAACGTGAGTATTAAAGATGGCACCAGCAATGCGTTGGCGCCCTGCTAAGTCATCTTTATCGGCATAAGTAAGGCCTTTTGTATCAAATGCACTTGCAACATCACGGCGTGACAAATAATTCGCTTTTAATAGTTGCTGATCCGCTAAGAATTTTGCACCGCCTTTATGGCCCCAGATTACCCCGCCTTTACGAACCCACGCTTTTATTGCAATTTTAGTCGCATCATCAAGGCGATTATAATTACCATGCGCAAGCACAATATGGCTGTACTTATCGAGGTTAATATTATCTAAACGCTCCATTTCAATAATACTCGGGGCAATATCAACAAAGCGATCAAGGTAATACCACACTTCGCCTAACTCATACTGGCTGGTTCCTTCGCCACCAATAAGCAGTACCTTAGGTGCTTTAACAACAGCCATAGAACGAGACCCTAAATCAGCCCCTTTCACTGTTAAACCAGAGCTGATGGGAACAATTTCAATACCGAAATCTGTTTGTGCTTGGTTTAAATAACGCACCCAATTAGGGTCTGTTTGAATACCGGCTGGTAATAAAATACTGCCTGGCTCAAAAGCAACCTCACCTGCGGGTGTTTTTGCTGTAAGTGAACTAAGCGCAACACGCGCTTGAACACCTTGCTTAAGTAAGTTATTTAACATTTTAGGAGCAAGGTAGTCATCCCACTTAAATGCATAAGCATAGCTTTGTGGTAACGCAGCGAAGCTTGATTTAACCGTTTTCTGCCACGGCATTTTTGCAATGTTTAAGCCCCAATTGCTGCTCACTTTGGCAAACTCTAAATTAAATGCATGGGCCAATGTCCAGCCCGAAACATCATAAAAAGTATTGTCAACAAAGCGTTGTTGCTCGCTAAAAATCGCTTTTACTAAACGAAATTGTGGCTGTGCTAATGGCACGTAGTAGCTTTTTTCAGAAAAGCTCTGACCATTCACTTTTAAGGGCTCTTCAAGCAAATACGCATTGATTTGGTGTTGCTTTAACACGTCTAAAAAATACGCCATACGGCTATTATCAGCGCCGCCTTTTACCACATAGCCTTTAAAATCTTCATCGCCAGCAAGATCCGTAGCTTTAGTGTAAAACTCAGCTTGATAGTCTAGTAAGTCTTGGCGATTATCAATCGCTGCTTGGAATGTAGATAAGCTCGTTAACAGTTGATTTTTAATAGTAAATGGAAAACTCAACGGGCCGTTAATTGTTTCTTGTAAGTGCCCACGAGAACTGGCTTGTTCAAATAAAATACCCACGCCACCATTTACATCTGGGTAGGTTGACCCCTTGCCATAGTAAAAATCGTCAAAGCTTTCTTCAGTAAAATACAGCGCATTATGCTCATCAAGCGTCTTTGCATGATAATTTGCAATTGCTTTCGTTAATGTCACATTTTCTTCTGGTGTAATTGGGTGTTTACGCGTTGGTATTCCCGGTTGAAAGAAGAATGTGCTATTTGGGCCCATTTCATGAAAGTCAGTTAAAATATTAGGCTTCCAGTGATGGAACTGGGCAATACGCGCACGTGACTCAGGGTGTTGTAGTAACAACCAGTCACGATTTAAATCAAAAAGATAATGGTTAGTACGACTGCTCGGCCAGCTTTCACGGTGCTCACGTGTTTCAGGGTCCGATGATAAGTTCATGCCTCGATTGCTATTTGCCCAATTCGCAAAACGCGCTAAGCCATCAGGATTCAAAGAGGGGTCTAATAAAATAACGGTGTTGTTTAATAAGGTGTCAATTTCAGGCCCTTGTGCCGCAGCAAGATAATAAGCAACTAATAGCGATGCGTTGCTACCTGAAGACTCATTGCCATGCACACTGTAACCCATCCACACAACCGCAGGTTGCTTGCTTGAGTCAGTATTTCCACCGCTTAAGCGAGCTAAATGTGCTTTACGAATTTGCTCTACTTGGCCTAATTTATCTGGCGCAGTAATCGTTAACATGACCAAGGGTCGCTGCTCGTGCGTCCGGCCAATTACTTCAATGTTAATACGCTCACTTTTGTCTGCCAATATTTGCATATACTGAACAAGTTGATCATGGCGTACATGCCACTCGCCCACTTCGTAGCCTAAAACCTCTTGCGGGGTTGGAATAAGCGGATCAAATTTCACATCTTCTTCAAAATAATAGGAAAGTGGTTTTGCTAATGCTGAAAAACTCACTAGCATGGTTAATATTGTTATTATTAAACGCATAGATAGCACCTGTTATTGTTTGATGTTTTCACGCTACCATTCGATAAAATAGATGCAACTTTTTACGCTCAACACTGGCGACAACACGATGAGCGGAGTATGATAGGCAGTATCCGAGTAATTTAGTCAAGTATAGTTCGTTTTATGATTTCTATTTCTGAATCTGCACAATCTCATTTTGCTAAACTTTTAGCAGACCAAGCTGAACAAACTAACATTCGTGTGTTTGTTGTAAACCCAGGTACTTCGCAAGCTGAGTGTGGTGTTTCTTACTGCCCTGAAGACGCAGTTGAAGCAAGCGACATTCGTTTACCATTTAATGGTTTTGATGCCATTGTTGATGCAGAAAGTGCTCCTTTCTTACAAGAAGCTGAAATCGATTTTGTGACTGACAAAATGGGTACTCAGCTAACGCTTAAAGCACCGAATGCAAAAGCACGTAAGCTGACCGACGATGCGACGCTTCAAGAACGTGTTCAACATATGCTTGAAACCGAAGTTAACCCGCAACTTGCTAACCACGGTGGCCAAGTAAGCCTTGTGGAAATTACAGCCGATGGTATTGCAGTACTGCAATTTGGTGGTGGCTGTAATGGTTGTTCAATGATCGATGTGACGTTAAAAGAAGGCATCGAAAAAGAAATGATCGCTAAATTTGATGAGATCACAGGGGTGAGAGATATTACTGATCACAACCCGGGTGAGCACTCATACTACTAATTAGCGCTTAAGATGCTTAAGCAGTGGGTTTTTCGCTTAGGTAGCGACCCCAAATTAAGCCTAAAACGCTTTCTTCGCGGCTTAGCACTGTTTGTGCTAGCCGTGATATTCATTGCTATCGGCTATTATGGACCCGCAATTTTCCAGCTTGTGGGGCTTGTCATTTTAGCTGTTGCATTGTTTTTTGCATTTTGGGGCTACTTAGGTATTTTTGCGAACCGTTTCGCACAAGTGCTTAAGCGTACATCCCCTAAAGATGATGATCTTGACCTGTGGAAATAACCACTCAAATTAACAACTGTTGTTGCTTAACCATTGCGCGATAACGTAGCCATAACGTAACGCCACGCAATAACATAAAGCTTGTCATAGCGAACCATAATCCATGATTTTGCCAGTCGCTTACCAACCAAAATAACCCAAAGAAACCAAATGTCGCGCTTATTAGCATGGTATTTCGCATGTCTTTTGCGCGTGTTAAACCAACAAATACACCATCGAATAAAAAGCACCCCATGGCCGCAATGGGCAATATAATGACCCAAGGTAAGTAGTGTGTAGCCAGACTGACAACCTCAGGCACATCGGTTAAAAGGCGAATAATAGCGCCACCAAACACTAAAAAAATCAGGCTATAAAAGAGCGCAAAGAGTCCTCCCCAGAACAAGCTTAAATTCACCCAAAGTTTGATCTGTTCAACACTCTGCTCCCCTTTGGCTTTGCCTACTTTTGCTTCGCTCGCATAAGCAATACCATCTAAAGCAAAACTCACCAACATCAGAAAGTTCAGCAATACGGCATTAGCTGCTAATGTTGTTTCACCGATTCTAGCGCCATAAAAAGTCATAAAGCTAAAGCACAATTGCAGTGCCAGTGAACGAATGAAAATATCGCGGTTTAAATTAAGCAGCTCGCCTATTTTAGCTACGCTTAACCATGCTTTAACGGCCAAATTAATACCTTGCTTTTTAGCAAGTTGTAACACCAGAAAAACAGCAAAACCGAATGCGATATAATCGGCAATAAGCGAGGCCCAAGCCGCGCCCGCCACTCCCCAATTAAGAAAAACCACAAAGTAAATATCGAGCACAATATTTGTGATATTGGTAATTAATAATAAATAAAATGGACCTCGTCCATAATGTACACCGAGCATCCACCCTAATAGCACCAAATTACAAAGGGCCGCTGGCGCACTAAAAATACGAACAGAAAAATAGCTATACGCCTGTTCTAAAACAGCTTGATTGGCATTTGACAAGTAAGCCATTAAGGATTGAATTGGTGTGCTGAGCGCGATTAATAACAACGCAACCCCAGTTGCAAGCAACAAACTACGCTTTAACAGTTCACCTAGCAAAGTAAGGTCATTTTTACCGTAAGCTTGTGCCACCAGCCCCGTCGTACTCATTCTTAAAAAGCCTGCCAGCCAAAATAGTAACGAAATAACCGTAGAGCCTAACGCTATCCCCGCCAAGTAGTGAGCACTTCCTAAGTGACCAATCACGGCAGTATCAACTAATCCTAACAGTGGGACAGTAATATTTGATAAGATCATTGGACCGGCTAATAACAGCAAACTTTTATGGTGTGCCTTATGACGTTTAAGAAAATGTTTCATGTAATTTTTGCAGTCCTGTTAGGTTTATCAATGCGTGCCCACGGCGCCGTTATTTTACAGTATCATCATGTGAGTGAAACCCTTCCTGCGGTCACCAGTGTCAGCAGTGAAACATTTATAAAACACATGCAGTATTTAAAAGATCATCACTTTACTGTAGTGCCATTAAATGAGCTAATTAGTTCACTGCAATCTGGCAAAGAATTAACCGATAAAACCGTCGCAATTACCTTTGACGATGGTTATAAAAACAATTATGAACAAGCCGCGCCAATTCTTGAGAAGTTCGGCTACCCCTACACTATTTTTGTTAATCCAAAACTGATTGATGAAGGTAAAAGCTATGTCATGACATGGCAGCAATTAAAAGCGCTTTCTAAAAAAGGGGCACTTATTAGTAATCACACCCAAGCGCATAATTACATGCATTTAAAGCAACAGGGTGAAACTGACGCACAATGGCAAGCACGGACTAAAAACGACATTCTCGCAGCACAAAAGCGTATCAAAGAAGAGATTGGTCATGACTATAAATACGTAGCCTATCCCTATGGCGAATTTAATAATTCACTTCAAGCACTGGTTAAGTCAATTGGCTTTGTTGGTATTGGTCAACACTCAGGTGCGGTGGGTATTCATTCTGACTTTACCCGTTTACCACGCTTCCCTGCATCAGGCTTTTACTCCAAACTTGATACATTATCGACAAAATTAGCGTCACAGGCTTTCACTATCAAAGCGTTAAATTACTCAGACAGTGTTACTAACGAGAATCCACCTAGCTTAAGCATTCAATTTGATATGCAAGACTTTCATAAAAGCCAATTTGCGTGCTATGTCTCGGGGATTGGTCAAGCAGACTTAAATTGGACAAGCAAAGACACGGTGCAAATTATCTCGCCAGCTAAATTGAAAAGTGGCCGTTCACGTTTTAATTGTACGGCCCCTTCGATTGAGAAAAAAGGCAGCTATTATTGGTTTTCACAACCTTGGGTGATCACACCTTAACGGCCTGCTTAAGCATTTGCGCGGTAATTTTATCAAGACGCACAATTTCATGAGCCGCATCCAGTTCGATAGCGGCTTTTGGCATGCCCCACACCACTGACGATAACTCGTCTTGTGCAATTGTATAAGCCCCCGCTTGTTTTAATGCCAGTAACCCTTTCGCGCCATCACTCCCCATGCCTGTGAGTAACGCAGCAATCGTGGCTTTTGGACACGCAACCAATAACGAATTAAACAATACATCCACTGCAGGTCGATGGCGATTAACTAATTCAGATCTATCGAGTTGGCAATACAAAGCAGAACCTTGTTTTACAATACTTAAATGTTGATCGCCCGGTGCAATGTAAGCCCAACCGGGGCGTAATTTATCACCGTGCTCTGCCTCTTTGACATTAATTTTACAGGTACGATCCATACGCATAGCAAACGAAGTGCTAAATACTGGCGGAATGTGCTGCGTAATGACAATAGGTGGACATTGCTCAGGCATACGCACCAAAACCTCTTTAATTGCCTCGGTGCCACCTGTCGAAGCACCAATCGCCAGCACACTATTTGCTTTAAATTGTAAGGTTGATAAGGCGCTATCGGCTTCTAGGCTCTGCTCCTTGAATGTGCGAACCCGAGCACCAGCCGCTGTACGTATTTTTTGATGTAATAAATGCGCATACCGTTGCAAACTTTGAGACACGTTAGCGGTCGGTTTTGCTATAAAATCAACCGCTCCCGTTTCAAGCGCTTCGAGGGTAATGGGCGATCCCTTTTGTGTTAATGTTGATATCATTACCACCGGCATAGGCCGTAGACGCATTAAGTTTTTAAGAAAACTTAAACCATCCATTTTGGGCATTTCAATATCAAGCGTTAACACGTCAGGGTTGAGGCGTTTTATTTGTTCTCTCGCTTCGTAGGGGTCTTCTGCAGACCCCACAACGTGAATATCATCTGCTTGCTCAAGAATCTCTTTAAGCAATCCGCGTATCAAAGGAGAATCATCAACAATAAGGACTTTGATCATATGCTCTCCTAAAATAGCTCAATATCCGTTTTTGCATCTTGTTGCTCAATTTCGTGTAAGTATTTAACTTCACGTTCTTCAAGTTTATCTGTATGTAGTTCACGTAGCTTTTTCACCTGTGCTTTTCCCGTTTGCGGATCAAAGATGATCTTACGAGGCCAAGGTCCACCTACATCGTGAGATACTAAATCTAAACCCTCTTCAAGTACATAAGCATTTGCAAAACGAATATTACCCACCCCGATATCTGTCATTGAGCGAATAATTTTACCCCCGCCGAATAACTTTACTTTTAAGTTTCGTTTTGAGGCTCCATTTTTCAGAATTTCATTGATCAAGTACTCCATAGCCCAGTTGCCATAACGGCAATTAAGGCTATGCGCATTGGCGGGATCAACGCCTTTTTCAATCGGTAACATAAAGTGATTCATGCCACCAATGCCTAACCCATCATCGTAGATACACGCTGCAATACAAGACCCTAACACCGTGGTGATGAGTTCATCCGATTTTGAAACATAGAATTCACCCGGCAATACTTTCGCTATCACCTTTTGCCTGCGGTTATCCCAAAAGCGTTTTACATGCTCAAACCCTGGTAAAACTGCTTTATAATGAGTGTTCATAGACCACCTTTTGGTAGATCGTTTGGCCTAAATTCTTAAATTCTCTGTGATCTTTACCGAGTGTCTCTGAGTGCCCCAAAAATAAATGGCCTGAGTTACTAAGTAACTCATAATAGCGTCGAAAGAGTGTATCTTTGGTCGACTTATCAAAGTAAATCACCACATTGCGACAAAAAATCACATCAAAAGGACCTTTCATTGGCCAACTTTGCAGTAAGTTTAAGCGTTTAAAAAAAATGTTTTTTTGTAGCGCTGGTTTCACTTTATAAAGCTGTCCATCGTGGCTTTTTAGAAACCAACGTTTAAGCTGACTGTCTTCTAAGCCATTTACATTCGCAGCCGTGTAAGTGCCTGCTTGTGCTTTCGCAAGCACATTAGAGTCAAGATCGGTGGCCAGTATTTTCACATCCCAATCTTTTGGAAATAAATCACTTAGGGTCATTGCAATTGTGTAAGGCTCTTCACCTGTAGAGCACCCAGCCGACCAAACACGTACTCGCTTGCTCTTCGCATTAGAAACGAGCAGCTTAGGTACAATGGTATTTTTTAGGTAACTAAAGTGATGAGGCTCACGAAAGAAAGAGGTTAAGTTGGTGGTAATTGCATTTATAAACTCGCTAAACTCATGCTCTTTATGCTCTTCTAAGTAATCTAAGTACTCTTTAAAGCTTTTAAGCTTATGAAGCCGTATACGCCTTGCTAGGCGTGAATACACCATTTCTCGTTTATGTTCAGCAAGCACAATACCGCAAGCATCATATACCTGTGACGAAATGTTTTTGAAATCACTGTCTGTCAGTAAAAACTCTTTCATGTCTGGACCCACTAGCCTCAAAGAGTGCGCGCATTATAGTCAAACCATTAACTTAAGTGGTTAATCAGTCCCGCGGGTAAAAACAGCGAGACGATCATAAGCGTGTTAAGCATGATTGCACCGATACGTAAGGTAACCCACTGCAGGTAAGCGGTTACTCATGATCCCCTTACTTTGGTCACCTTGCCGTGTCTTTTTGCTCAATAAGCTTTGTTAGTTCACACCATTGACATTCACTATGGTGAAACGGCAAGCGTATTAAAACTCTTCCCACTCATCGCCTGGGTCAACAAAGTTATTTCCTTTGGGAGCTGAGCGCCCAGACGGGCTCGATTGTTTAATCGGTGACGCTGTCACTCTGCTTGTGATGTCTGTTTCCTCTTGATTCGATAGCGAGAAGAAGTTAAGCAAGCGGCGCATATCATTGGCTTGTTCTGCCATTGATTCACCTGCTGCAGATGCCTGCTCAACAAGCGCCGCATTTTGCTGTGTCATTTCATCCATTTGTGCAATGGCTTTATTTACTTGCTCAATACCTGAGCTTTGCTCTTCCGATGCCTGCGCAATATCCGAAATCATGGCCGTTACGCGTTGTACCGCTGTGACAATTTCTTGTAACGTTGAACCTGATTCATTCACCAATAATGTGCCATCTTCAACTTTGCCGACACTGTCGCGAATAAGCTCTTTAATTTCTTTTGCCGCAGCAGCTGAGCGCTGTGCAAGATTACGCACTTCACCCGCAACAACCGCAAAGCCACGCCCTTGTTCACCAGCACGTGCAGCCTCTACCGCGGCATTTAATGCAAGTAGATTAGTTTGGAAGGCAATTTCATCAATTACACTGATGATATCTGCTATCTTCTTACTCGATTCATTAATAGCCGACATACTCGTTACGGCACGGTTGACAACCTCGCCTCCTTTTTGTGCCTTGCTACGAGTCTCTTCGGCAAGCTCGTTAACCTCTTTTGCATTATCGGCATTTTGACGAACTGTACTGGTCATCTCTTCCATACTTGATGCTGTTTCTTCAAGCGAAGATGCCTGCTCTTCAGTACGTTGACTTAAGTCTGCATTGCCTTGCGAGATTTCTTCTGCACCACTGGCCACCAATGTCGCTGATGTATTTATGCGGTTAATAACCTCCGTTAACTTATCAGCCGTGGCATTCGCATCGCGTTTTAATTTATCAAATGAACCTTGGTACTCTTGTTCAATACGCTTAGATAAATCACCATTAGCCATAGCATCAAGCATATTAGCAGTGTCTTTTACGGCATCATCTACAATACCCACTAAGCTATTTAGGCCCTGTGCTAAACGTAAGAAGAAGCCTGTTTTACCCGCAATTTCAACTCGTGCCTCTAAATCACCTTTACCTGCAGCGGTTACCAGACCAGCGATTTCTTTCTCGATAGCAACTTCTGCGGTTCTATCTTCCCACTCAACAACCGTTCCAATTCGTTCGTTTTCAGGGGTAAAAATAGGGTTAGCTACCAAACCAAAAGTACGTCCACCTACTTGAATCTCAGTGCTGTAGGTATCACTCAGTTTTGATAATAAATTACGTTGATGTGCAGGGTTTTTATGGAACACATCAATATTCTGACCGAGTAAATTACTGCTGTTAAAGTTAGGCAGGTCTTTTCGAAGATCGCTCTCTGCCACTTTCATCATATTGAGCACCGCTTCGTTCATATAGATGATGTCGTTATTCGCATCGGCAATCATGGTGTTAGTGCCTACGCGGTCAAGCGCGCGACGTACCCGTAGATTCTCTTCAGCTTCACGCTTTTCGGCTTCTGCTTTATTGACACTGTCAGTGATATCTTGCCATTCAACAATTGTCCCTAAACGCTTACCCGACGAATTAACCCAAGGGGTTGCAATCAAGCTAAAAATAAGACCCGCTAAGCGCAGTGTCGTTTTATAGGGTTCAGATAAATTCTTTAGTAATTCACGTTGATGTGAAGGATGCTTATGAAAATCATCAACACAGGTGCCAATTAAATTTTCAACAGAAAAGCTAGGCAGCACTGTTTTCAATGCGGCTTCACGTGCTTTGAGCATTTGCTTCACTTGCTCATTTACAAACACTATTTCTAAATCATTGTTAGCCATCATCACATTTGCTTGGCATACACGCAGTGCATTTGACAGGTCAGCATCACGTTTAGATTGTTTTTCAAGCTCCTTCTGTGCAGTGATATCGCTGGCGAATTTAATCACTTTGACTACGCTACCATTGCTATCAATAATTGGGTTATAGGTTGCTTGGATCCAAATTTCTTTGCCGTTTTTACCGAACCGTTTAAATTCATCCGAAATAAATTCACCGCTGCGCAAGCGCTGCCAAAACTGTTGGTATTCGGGACTTTGTGCATCTTCTTCTGCAATAAACATTGAATGATGTTGACCCTGAACTTCTTCTAGCCGATAGCCCATGGCATTTAAAAAATTTGCATTGGCAGTAATGATCGACCCAGACGGTTGAAACTCAATCACTGCAAGCGATTTATTTAATGCTGCAACAACCAAATCATTATTTGACTCAACATTTTTAGGACTGCTAAACCATCCCATACCCTTCACCTTCTTGTTAATCTACCCAATTAAATGTCCATTGTTTTTTGTAGGTCGAGTAACGCGACCATTTTTTCACCCACATTTACTAACCCCGCAACGTACTGTGCGTTATCTGAGTCAGATAGATGTGGCACTGCTTTTGCCTCATGCTCAGCAATGCTATAGACATCCGAAACAGCATCAACAACGATGCCCATAATTTTACTTGCGTTCTCTAACTCTACTTTCAGTACAATCACCACTGTGAGTGGCCCATACTCAATAGCCGGAATACCAAATCGCAACCGCAAATCAACAATAGGCACTATCGTGCCACGTAAGTTGATCACCCCCTTGACGAAATCGGGTGAGTTTGGAATAACCGTTATTTCTTCCCAACTGCGTATTTCTTGCACAGTTAAAATATCTACACCGTACTCTTCTTCAGCCATAAAGAAGGTTAGAAACTGTTTAACATCTTGGTCTTGCTCAATATTCAGCTTATTATGTAGGTCATCGTGTGCTGCAATCATGACGCCTCCAAGTTAGCTTTTGACTCTATTATTAGCTCTTGACTGCCGGGCTTTCTAAGCCCTGATAACTTAATTAAGCCACTAATATCAACAATCAGTGAAACGCGGCCATCCCCTAAGATTGTTGCCCCTGAGACGCCATCGACCTTTTGATAATTCGCCTCTAAGCTCTTAATAACAACCTGTTGCTGGGATAATAAGTCATCAACCAATAAACCAATTTTTTGGTTATCACTTTCCACCACCACCAGTAAGGTTTTATCCAGTGTTTCAATCGCACCTTGATGATTAAAAATACTGTATAGACGTAAAATCGGGATGTATTCATCGCGTAGCCGCAACACATCCAAATCTTTTCCAACTCGACTGACCTTCGTGATATCGATTTGCAACGATTCAATAATCGAAATAAGTGGAATAATGTAGGTATGCTCAGCCACACGAACAAGTTGACCATCTAATATAGCCAGCGTGAGTGGTAAGCGAATGGTGAACGTTGAACCAACACCTGGGGCAGACGACACTTCAACGGAACCACTCAAGGCTTCAATATTTCGTCTAACCACATCCATACCAACACCGCGACCCGACAAGTCGCTCACTTGGTCAGCCGTTGAAAAGCCGGGTAAGAAAATTAGTTCGTTAACTTCATTATCAGATAGATCGTCTGCTTCTGATATCAAGCCATTTTTAATGGCTTTTTCGCGTATTTTGGTGGTATTGAGGCCTTGTCCGTCATCCATAATTTCAATGACAATATTACCACCTTGATGAAAGGCATTAAGCGTCACGGTACCAACCGGATTTTTACCGGCAGCAACACGTTTATCGACCGTTTCAAGGCCATGATCAAGCGAGTTTCTAACCAAATGCACCATCGGGTCAGAAATCTTCTCCATCACCGTTTTATCTAACTCAGTTTGCTCACCAAGTAGTTTCAGTTCGACTTGTTTGTCTAGTTTTTGCGAAATATCGCGGACTAAACGAGGAAAACGACTGAACACAAAACTAATAGGCAACATTCTGATACGCATAACACTTTCTTGTAAATCGCGGGTGTTATGTGCAAGTTGAGCAAGCCCCTCTTGCAACGATGCAATCGTGGCTTCAGTAATTTCTTGCTCACCTAATTGAGTCAGCATAGCTTGCGTAATGACTAACTCACCAACCATGTTGATTAAGGAGTCAACTTTATCAATACCAACACGGATTGAGGTGGATTCGGTGTTGGTTGTTGTTGATTTTACAGCAGGGACTTTCTTTACTTCGGCATCGGGCTTGGTGGCTGCTTTTTCATTTTTGTTGTCAGTCTCGACCTGCGTTGATGGCGCCGCGCTCACAGCGACTTCATCACCAAATAAACCGCCGCATAAGGTAATCGTAATATCGGCGTCATCCTCAACCCATTCGAAAATTTCTTCGATACAACTCTGGTCTTTTTCTGTGGTTAAGAAAAAACGCCACGACAAAAAGCAATCTTCGGGGGCGAGGTCGGTAACATCAGGAACAGCATCTTGAAACGCTTGAGTTTCTAAGTCACCTAACTCAGCTAATTCACTGATCATATACAGCGGTTCATTGCCGGTTTTAAATAGGTGATGATGTGGTTTAAAATCGATTTGGAAAGTATTAATACTGTTTTCGCTGAGTGGCTCCTGCACAGGCTCTGCCACTTTACTTGCCGCACGCATACCGAGTATTTCTTCGAATTTGATTCGCAGTTCATCCGCTTCGGTTAAGTCGGGTTGCTGTTCTGCTTGCAATGCTCTAAGTAAAGCTCGTAAACAATCCACTGATTTTAGTAATAAGTTTACATGTTCGGCCGTTAAATCTCGTGAACCTTCCCGAATTTGGTCTAACAGCGTTTCTAAAACATGGGTAAAATCAGCAACAGAATTAAAGCCAAATGTACCACTGCCCCCTTTAATAGAATGCGCGGCGCGAAAAATAGTGTTGATTGTTTCTGAGTCTTCTTCGCCCGGAACTAAGTTTAATAACTCAGCCTCCATAGCATCCAGTCCTTCAAAGCTTTCTTCGAAAAACACTTCATAAAATTGGCTTAGATCTATACTCATGCCCCGCTCCTATTGTTAGCGAATCACTTTTTTTAAAACCGCTAACAATTGCTCAGGATTAAATGGTTTAACAATCCATCCCGTTGCCCCCGCTGCTTTTCCTTCGGATTTTTTATCAAGGCCAGACTCGGTCGTTAGCATCAATAAAGGGGTAAATTTATAGTTTGGTAAACTACGTAATTCACGTATGAGCGTAATACCATCCATCACTGGCATATTCACATCGGATATAACGGCATCGAAACCTTGCTGTTTAGCTATGTTCAACGCCTCACTGCCATCTTTTGCTTCCGTGACTTCAAAGCCTGCTTTTTTTAGCGTAAAACCTACCATTTGTCGCATAGATGCAGAGTCATCAACAGCTAAAATTCTTTTCATAAAAACCTCTTAATTGGTATTCTCAAGTACAAGATAATGACTTAAGCCCAAACTATTTATTGCCTCTTGCAACGGCTTGCTTTCGCCTACCCAAATAATTTTGTGTTGGACTGAAAGCAAATGCTTTTGTAATGAACATAACAGCTGAATTGAGGCCGTATCGGCACGAGTCACCTCACTAATATCAAGGCAAATATCATCGTTTGCTGACAACTCTTGCAACAAATCTTGATGTAGTGATTCGACTTGAGTGATGGCTAATTCAGTAGGAAGCTTCAACATTACTGGCACTTTCCCTGCTTAAAACAATTCATAACAAAAGCTTAGACCGAGTTATTAAAATTGCCATTAATTGAATTAAAAAATTGTAAAATTTTTTAGTAGCTTACATGTTGAAATCAAAAAAGGGAGCAATCGCTCCCTCGAAAATAATCACACTTGTCTATACAGATACTTAGTGATAATAATCTGCAATTTTTTTAAACTCTTCTGTTAACGTACTGGCGTTAATAAGCGGAACATTGCCCTGTTTAAACTCGGGCTTGAAAATTGCGCGTACCGCGCCATCGGGGTCAACCATCACGACTGACGCACTGTGATCAACAGCATATTCTTGCTCATCACTGTCATTAATCGCGTAAATGAGCCCTAAATCTCTAACAAAGGGAAAGAGCTGTTTATGAGGGCCTGATACGGCTAAAAAATCAGGGTTAAAATAATCAATATAGGCTTTGCGTTTTGCGGTGGTATCTCGTTTTGGATCAACCGCTACAAACCACACTTGTACCGTGTAATCTTGGCTCAGCTGCTGTTGCACACTGGTCAATTTAGCCAACGTCATTGGGCAAATATCAGGGCAACTTGTGTAACCTAAAAAGACTAAATTCCAATGACCTTTGAAGCGACTATTATCGGCGGCGTCGCCATGCTGATCAATCAATGTAAATGACTTAACAGGCTTGGCTTGCTGATACACCAGCGCATCCACATCGGGAGGTGATTTTTCGGGGCTACAGCCCGTTAAAAAAAACACCACTCCCAAACAAAGTGCCACTAAAAAACGCGTCATAAAAGCAACCATTTATCAATAAATAAGGCGATAAAGAGTAGCATTAAATGCACAATTGAAAAACGAAATAAGTCCATCGCGGTATCATCTTTCCCACCCAGTTTTAGCTTTAATGCTTTATAAACGAAAATGGCATTTAACGCACTTGCCGCCATTAAGTATATGCCCCCTGACATACCAATTAAATAAGGTAATACACACACCAATGCCAGTAAAACAGAGTAAGCAACCACACATGTTTTGCAAAATTCGATACCATGGGTAACGGGTAACATCGGAATTTTTGCTCGCTCATAGTCACTTTTACGCGCAATCGCTAACGCCCAGAAGTGAGGCGGAGTCCAGGTAAAAATAATCATAACAAGTAGCCAAGGCGCTGCCGCCATATGACCCGTTTCAGACACCCACCCTAATAAGGGTGGCATAGCACCGGCCAGCCCCCCTATAACAATATTTTGCGGTGTGGCACGCTTTAAAAAAGAAGTGTAAATAAATGCATAACCCACTAACGCAAAAAGTGTCAGTATCGCCGTTAAGGTGTTTGCCCAAATGATCAACATCATAAAGCCTGCAGTACCAATAGCAGCTGCAAAACTTAAAGCATGTTGCTTGCTCAAACGCCCCTTAGCGACAGGACGGTGGCGAGTACGCGCCATCTTGCTATCAATTTCACTATCAACAACATGATTAATCACCGCAGCAGCGGCTGAGAGTAAACCTATACCCAACAAACTTGCCAATTGAACAAAAAGACCTCGCCCCATATCAGGAGCAAGTGCTAAACCAACCCATGCGGTGAGAACAAGCATCGCAACGACTTTAAATTTGCTAATCGCAAGATAGTCTTTTAACAACGCATGACCATGAGAAAATATTGATTTTTCAGTACGTAATGTTAAGGCCATTATCGCCTCCTAAGTTCTTGCTTTTAAGTGGAAACATAGTCTAACCATTGTTAATAACAACATGGCTGCCATTAAGTTATGAGCAAGCGCTACGCTTAAAGGGAAATGCCAATGAACAACCGCAAGGCCTAAACAGATTTGACACAGTAAGGCTATTAACACGGTGACCGTGCAATGCTTTATTTTTCGAGAATAAGAGTGCGAATAGATACGCCACATAATGAGTGCCAATACAACACAGGTAACAAGGGCCCAAATACGGTGTAATAAGTGAATAGACATACGTGCCTGCTGCGATAAAACACCATACTCATAAGTACTGTGTTCAAGTGGCAGTTGAAAAACGCTCTTTAACGAGAAAGGTTGAGCATAACTGCACAATGGCAACCCATTGCAGTGCGGTGCCGCATAATTAGCCGCAAGCCACCCTCCTAAGGCAATCTGAAGTATCAAAACGACTAAGCCAATCAAGGCTAATCGGTAATATGGCCGAGCTCCCGCATCCCCACCCACAATGGGTTTTGTGGTTAGCCTCAAGTACAACAAGAACACTAAAGACAAAATACTGAACCCCCCAAGCAAATGCCCCATCACCACTAAAGGTTGTAAGTTCATGGTAACGGTCCACATACCTAGCGCGGCTTGAAATACCACTAATAAAAGGAGCAGTAACGTTAACTTAACTGGGGTAGTTGGGTATTGGCGTTTTAACCAAGCCAAAGCAAACAAAGCCAAAATAAATAACCCAAGCGCACCGGCAAAATAACGATGGATCATTTCTTTCCACGCTTTTGCCGCTTCAAACATCATATCTGGGTAGTTTTGTTCAACATGTAGTAATGCTGTTTCGTGCTTTGGCACCGTTAAAAACCCATAGCAACCGGGCCAGTCCGGGCAGCCTAAACCTGCATCACTGAGCCGTGTATAAGCCCCCAGTCCAACGACTAACACCGACATAAAACACGTAATTAAGACTAAATATTTATAATTTTTATACATCTTTTGCATCCTTACTGAGCTTTAACTTGAACGCGCATAATTAAGTAGTTTTTTTAGATCTTTCAGTAACCCTTTTTGAATTAATCTGTTTTGTTCTGGCTCATCAGTGTAAGGATAGTGCAGTACCACCAAGCCCATATGATCGACCAAATATAAATCTCCCGCTTTAAGCGCTGAGTTTTCATCTAATTGTCGCCAACTAGTGGCTATATCTTGCTGATTTGTAAGAACGGCAACATCAACCTTTTGCTGATTCTTACCCAAGGCAATATGAAGGTTGTCTAAGCTAGCTAACTGGGCTTCACAAACCGAGTAACAGCTTTTTGGGTAGTTAAGCGCAATCGTCCATGGTTTCGGATCGCCCTGCTGCCAATTTGCAAGCTTTACTTCTGTTTCTAACAGCTCCCCGTAATTACTTGAACCGCTGGGCAGCCAATCAAGTTTCAATGCTGTATACGCTAACGCCAGTGGCACAAAGCAACATAGAGCAAATAAACTAAGTGGATTAACTTTCATTACGTCTCCTTCTCATCGCAAAATAAGCTATAACAACACAGGCCGCACCAATGAGCAGCCACTGCACAGCGTAGGCATAATGCTTGTCTGGCCCCATCACCACACTTTCGTAATGAGGAGTCGCTATGTCATCAGCTGCAAGGCGGTAGGCTAAAAACGGTTGCAGAGGTTGCGCTAGTTGACGACTAAAAATGTCTAAATCAATTGCTTGAATACGCTTAGGCCAGCCAGCTTCAGCGCCAATTTCATCTGCTAGCGTAAAGCCTTGCAGCTGACCTTGTTTGAGTTGCACTGTGGTAGATATGTGTGAAGGTTGAGGCCAATTTACGGTGGGGAGTTGACTACGATCAACCGGTGCCTTCAACCAGCCGAAATTAACAATGACAGGCGCTATATCATCATTAATTTTTACAGCAGCAAGTAGGTCGTATCCTACTTGTCCTTGGTAAATCTGATTATCTAACAGCCAATAACGCTGCGTATTGATGAGCCCATTCAAAGTCAGCTTTAAACCTGTTTTATCAACCTGATTAGGTAATAATTGAAATGCCTGCCAGTCCATTACACCTTGCTGTTCTGACTGCTCAAGCTGGCTTAATTGCTGTTGTTTTTGCTCACCACGTTGATACTGCCACACACTCAGCCGTAAACACACCAGCACCGCAAGTGACACAACGCAAATTGCAATAATTGAGCTAAGCTTTTGTTTACGCCTTAAAATCAACTGCATCTAGGAAACCTAAAATGATAAAAATCATCATTACACTGTTATTGTTATATATCGTGTTTAATCTGTTTCGGGCGCTATTTGTGATGATGTCTACTAAGCAACACTCGCGACCTATGTCTCACTATTTAGGTCGACGAGTGTTTTTCTCTGCCATGGTACTGATCATCATTATTGCGGCATTAAAACTGGGCTTTATTCACACTAACCCATCGCCAATTCATAACGCTACAGCACGTACACAAATACAAATAAACACAACCACACCACATCAACAAAGTGCCAGTACCAAGCCGCAGCTTGAAAGGCAAAATGCTTTTCACTGGTAAAGTGACCTTTAAAAATTCGCAGCAGTACCACAAATAAAATAATCGTCCCTAAGGTCACATGCATGCCGTGAAAGCCGGTCAGCAAAAAGAAGGTATTGCCATACACTCCCGCATCAAGGGTTAGACCCAAGTCTTGGTATGCATGCATATACTCATAAACTTGCAGAGCCAAAAACACCACACCAAGCAACACAGTGAGTGATAAGAACGTTTTGAGTGCCCCCCGCTTATTGTTTTCTATGGCAACATGCGCAAAGTGGATAGTGACCGATGAAGTTAATAGAATAAGGGTATTAATCAGCGGTAAGCCTTGCCAACCCATTGCTTGTGTTGTCTCTCCCGCAGGGGTTGTCAACAATGGCCATACGGCCTCAAATGAAGGCCAAAGTACCTCGTTGGTCATGGCATTATTCCCCGCACCACCTAACCAAGGTACCGAGATCATGCGGGCGTAAAATAATGCCCCAAAGAACGCCATAAAAAACATCACTTCAGAAAAAATAAACCAACTCATACCTTGTCTGAATGAGCGATCCATTTGTGCTGAATATAACCCTTTGTGCGACTCTTCAATCACGTTTTTAAACCAACTAAAAACCATATATATGAGGATCGCAATACCAAGATATAAGACGAACTGACCACTGTTTCCTTCGCCGTTTACTTGCATTACAGTGAGGCCTGCGCCTACTGCAATTAAAAACATTGCGACAGCCCCAACAATTGGCCAAGGACTCTCGGCTGGCACATAATATTTTTCGTAATTTTGATTCATTTTGTTTGCTCCTAATTAGCAATTAGCTTGGCGGCTTAATCGTTCTTGGCCACAACTTGCCCGCTAATATCAAACACGGTGTACGACAATGTTAGCTCTTCCACGTCATCGGGTAGTTCAGTATCAACATAAAACAGTAAAGTGAATTCCACTTCTTCTCCTGCTTTTAACAGCTGTTGATCAAAACAAAAACAAGCAATTTTATGTAGATACTTTGCTGCTTTACCGGGTGAAACACTTGGGATAGCTTGCATTACCTTGTCAGTATTACTGGTATTTTTAGCACTAAACTTAACTTCTCGCATGGCGCCTGGCTGCACAGCGACGCTGTACTGCTCAGACTCCACTTTGAATGGGGCGCCACTTTGCGCATGAGTTGTAAAACTCACATCAACCTGACGTTCAGTATTTACATGCTCACTGACTTTGGCTTGTTCAAGTGAGGGTTTACCATTGAGGCCCGTAACATCACAAAACACGTCATAAAGCGGCACCAATGCGAAGGCAAATGCAAACATAGCTAAACATGCTAACAACAGCTTTTTAAGCAAAGGTGCGTGATTCATTACTTAATCTCCGGTGGCGTCTCAAAGGTGTGATACGGTGCTGGTGAGTCAACTTCCCACTCTAATCCTTCAGCGCCATCCCATACTTTAGCGGGGGCTTTTTCGCCGCCTCTGGCACACTTAAAGACCACTAAAACAAACAGCAGTTGCGATAAACCAAACGCAAACCCACCGATACTGATGATGGCATTGAAATCAGCAAATTGAAGTGCGTAATCTGGAATACGGCGGGGCATACCTGCAAGCCCCACAAAGTGCATTGGGAAAAACAGCACGTTAACGCTAACAAGCGATAACCAAAAGTGCCATTTAGCCAAGGTCTCGTTATACATATTGCCCGTCCACTTCGGCAGCCAATAATAGGCCCCAGCCATAATGGAGAACACAGCACCTGTAACTAATACATAATGGAAGTGGGCAACCACAAAGTAGGTGTCATGATACTGAAAATCGGCCGGTGTAATAGCAAGCATAAGCCCCGAAAAACCACCTAACGTAAATAACACAATAAAGGCGATTGCAAACATCATGGGTATTTCAAAGCTAATAGAGCCTCGCCACATTGTTGCCACCCAGTTAAACACTTTTACCCCAGTTGGCACCGAAATCAGCATCGTCGCGTACATAAAGAACAATTCGCCAGCAACCGGCATACCTGTCGTAAACATGTGGTGTGCCCAAACAATAAAGCTTAAGAGTGCTATTGATGAGGTTGCATACACCATGGACGCATAGCCGAATAATTTTTTGCGCGAAAAGGTCGGCACAATCGTTGAGATAATACCGAACGCCGGTAAGATCATAATGTAGACTTCAGGGTGACCAAAGAACCAGAAAATATGCTGGAACATCACCGGATCTCCGCCACCAGCAGCATCAAAAAAACTGGTCGCAAAGTACTTATCGGTCAATACCATTGTCACGGCACCTGCCAGCACGGGCATAACAGCAATCAGTAAGAAAGCCGTGATCAGCCACGTCCATACAAATAGAGGCAGTTTCATCCATGTCATACCCGGCGCTCTAAGGTTTACAATTGTCACAATGACATTGATAGCGCCCATAATTGAGCTAATACCCATAATATGCACTGCAAACACAAACAGCGCGGTATTATCGTTACTGTAAGTCGTTGAAAGCGGTGCATAGAACGTCCAACCAAAAGCGGGACCACCACCGGGCATAAGCAGCGATGCCAATAAAATAAGGAAGGCAAAAGGTAAAATCCAAAAGCTCCAGTTGTTCATTCGTGGTAAGGCCATATCTGGCGCACCTATCATCATAGGTACCATCCAGTTCGCAAGCCCTGTAAAGGCGGGCATCACAGCCCCAAATACCATGATCAACCCATGTACTGTGGTCATTTGGTTAAAAAAGTGAGGATCAACCAATTGTAAACCTGGTTGGAATAATTCAGCACGGATCACCATCGCCATGGCGCCGCCAATTAAAAACATCGTCAACGAGAAGATCAGGTACAAACTACCGATGTCTTTATGGTTGGTTGTATATAACCAACGCTTGAAACCTTTCGCTGGATGATGGTGGTCGTGATGCGCATGCTCAGTGGCTTGCTCATTAATAACGTTACTCATTAGTTCGCCTCCGCTGCTGCATCAATTGCTGCTTGAATCTGACTCGGTTGAATGACATCACCGGTATTGTTACCCCACGCATTGCGTTTATAAGTGATGACTGCTGCAAGTTGTTTTATTGAAAGCTGTTTATCAAACGCTTGCATCGCTGTACCTGGCTTACCATGTAAAACAATATCAATATGATCGTTCACATCGCCCAACACGATTGGGCTGCCTTTTAAGGCTGGAAATACACCCGGCAATCCCATGCCAGTGGGCTGATGGCAGGCTGCGCAGCTGGCCATATAGACTTGCTCGCCTAAAACAACTAATTCATCTTTCGAAAGAGTTTGATCAAGTAATGCGGCATCTGCAGCAGCGGCTTGTTCTTTCGCTTGTTTTGCGTCTGCAAGCCAAGTCGCAAACTCATCTTCTGGCAATGCCTCAACAACCACCGGCATAAAACCATGGTCTTTGCCACATAACTCTGCGCATTGGCCGCGGTACATACCGGGCTCGTTAATGCGTGTCCATGCTTCATTAATAAAGCCGGGATTGGCATCTTTTTTCACGGCAAAATCAGGAACCCACCAAGAATGTATTACATCATCAGAGGTCATTAAAAAACGTACTTTTTTGTTGATTGGTAACACCAGAGGTTTGTCGACTTCGAGTAGGTAGTGCTCTGTTTTTTCGGCTTGATTATCTATTTGATCTTTCGGTGTCGCTAAAATCGAATAGAAAGCAATATCTTCTCCCATGTATTCATAGTGCCACTTCCACTGCGACCCTGTTACTTTGATTGTAATATCTGCTTTTGAAGCATCTTCCATGGCAATAAGCGTTTTGGTGGCAGGGATCGCCATAGCGATTAAGATCACAAATGGAATTGCAGTCCAAAGTATCTCAACCTTCGTGCTTTCATGGAATTGGGCAGGCTTTGCCCCTTTAGACTTACGATGATGTATCAAAGCCCAAAACATCACCGCAAATACGATGATGCCAATCACACAACAAATAATAAATATCGTCATATGTAATTCATAAACATTATTACTTATATCAGTGACACCTTTACGCATATTGAATTGGCTATTTGCCAAAGCAAGTTGCGGAAGTGCTACCAATATAAGCCACAAGGTGTAACGCAGTTTACCCATGTGACAGCTCCTTTTAATGCTATTGCAAGACGCAAAGCGAAAAGGCGTTACAGCTGGTGCCCATTCGTTTTTTTTATTGTTTAAATACCCAAACCAATCGATGGTTGATGTGTCATCTGCAAACAGCTTGGGTCTGTGTATCATCACGACGCAGTGAACGACACACTCATTGTTTAACCCCCTTACACATTTGTTGTGTGTCTTTTTCGTAAATAGGTGTTAATACAATGTACTTAACCAATTAGTTAAAAAATGAGCAATAAGCAAGTTTTCGTGGTAATAAATGTTTATTTTGGTGCAAAAATAACAACTATAATCAGCGCGTTAATTAATACTTAAGGCAAGTATAAAAACTTAAAAAGAAAGGAAAACTGCGCCGTATAAGGCTTTATGTAGAAAGTAAGGGTTAACAAATCTTAGGTAAACGGTCAAAAACAAACAACGCACCAAATTGAATCAATTTGGTGCGTTGTTTCAAAAAAGTTTAGCAAAGCAGATAAAGGAATTACTCTGCTTGTAACGATTAACGCGTAATATAAAAAGCTACATCCAATCAGCGTTGCGAATAACCCCAACCGCTAAGCCTTCAATATTAAATGACTCATGCTCTAAGTCCACTTCAATCGGGGCAAACTCTTCATTTTCAGCATGCAAAAATACTTTACGTCCTGCTTTTTCTAAACGTTTTACAGTCACATCGTCATCGACACGTGCCACAACAACTTGGCCATTTTCTGCAACTTGCGTTTTGTGTACTGCCAGTAAGTCACCATCCATGATACCAATGTCTTTCATACTCATGCCGTTAACTCGCAATAAGAAGTCTGCAGCGGGTTTAAACAATGCAGGGTCAACCTGACAATGGCTTTCTACATGCTCTTGCGCCAAAATAGGTTCACCCGCGGCAACACGCCCAATCAGTGGTAAGCCAAGCTGTTCTGGCTCGTCTTCTTCGACTAATTGAATGCCTCGGCTTGCTCCAGGCTTCATTTTAATCATGCCTTTTTTTGCCAGTGCTTTTAGATGCTCTTCAGCGGCATTGGCACTTTTAAATCCCAATGTTTGCGCTATTTCAGCACGCGTAGGTGGCATACCAGTGTCTTTAATAAATACTTTAATAAGTTCTAAAATTTGCGATTGGCGTTTTGTTAATGGGCGCATACAACTGGTTTTCCATACAGTACATTTAACTGTGAGTATATACAGTTATCTGAAAATCGCAAATTTAAATTCCCCTTCCTCTCATGATAAAAAACAAGCATTGAACGGTGGGGATAGATACCATATTGTATACCGATATTTCACTTAAGAAGTTAGTTTGCGAAGGAAACACAATGAGCATTTGGTATCAACCATTCACCCTCGAATTATGTAAAGAACTCGAACAGGGTATTACTGGGCAAGGCACATTAATGAAAACAATGGGCATTGAAATAACCGAAATCGGCGACGATTATTTAGTGGCCACTATGCCCGCTATTCCAGAGCATCATAACCCTATGGGGATGGTCCATGGTGGTGCTAATGTTGTTTTAGCAGAGACTGTAGCAAGTTATGCAGCCAATTTTGTGGTCGACTTCACCGCATATTATGCTGTTGGCCAAGAAATAAATGCCAATCACATTAAAGCCTCTCGAAAAGGCCTCTTAACAGCCACGGCAAAGCCACTGCACTTAGGTAAGCGAACATCTGTATGGGAAATTAAAATAACGAATGCGGCAGGTGAACTATGCTGCGTATCACGAATGACCGCAGCGGTAGTCAAGCGTTAGTGATTAACGCTCAACAGGATAAATAGTAATTTCGAGCCCTGCGCCAATCGCTGAAATACGTAATAAGGTGTCTGCGTGCAGGGCTTGATTAAAACATTTAGGTGAGTCACCCGACTCAAACCCAATATCGAAAGTACGCTTTGAGCAAGACAACCATTGCTTTAATGCATTGCGTGAGCACGACTCTATAAGTTCACATAATTGGTTGATAGCTTTATCTGGTGTGCTGATATCAGCCGCGGCTTCAATACGTGCTAATTGACGGTATTCATCTTGGTCGTAATGTAAAACCATGGCGTTTTTCTTTAAATCAGCTACCAGCGCACTCATATCGTGTTTTGATTCAAGTTCCAGATCTACATTTAAAAATTGAATTTCCGACATACTCTCGTTTTTACCCTCTATTGATATCTCTGAAACTTTAACTCAGTTTTGTACATAAACCAAATTTAGAATACAGTAAATGCTGCAAGAGCGTTGAGTCGCTCTGTCTATACCGCTGCCCAATAAAAAAATAATAAGAGGTAATCAATGAATAAGCGCGTATTTAAATATGCCCGTAAAGGGCATAAGTGGCTGGGTTACTTACTCGCCATACAACTCTTTTTTTGGTTATTAGGGGGCTTAGTAATGAGCTCAATACCCCTTCAAAAAGTACATGGTAAACATTTAGCCAATCGTAGCTTAGATAATCCATTTACCTTGCATGATTACCCCGCTTCTCTTGACCAAATAACCAAACAATTTCAGCAAATTGATAGCATTCAATACCGTCATTTTTTAACCACTCCCATCATCGAAGTGACGACTAATAAAGGCGTGTTTAACTTTGACGGTCAATCAGGTCGTGCTATGAGCACACCAACTAAAACTGAAATTATTGCCAATGCAAATGCACACTTACTCATCAAGGCGGATGTCGCGGGTGCGCAGTTACTAGAAAAAGGAGCGAGAGAAGTCGGTCACCGCTCCAATGTGTGGCAAGTGAGCTATAACGATTGGTTAAATACAACCGTTTATTTAGAAGGCGACTCCGGTAAAGTCATTAGTGTTCGTAGCACCTTGTGGCGCATTTTTGACTTTTTCTGGATGCTGCATATCATGGATTATGATGAACGAGAAAATTTCAACAACCCATTACTAATTAGCTTTGCCGCAAGTAGCGTATTATTTTGTATTACGGGCATTATTTTATTACTACAAAATGTCCGTATCAGACGCCGTAAACCGATTACACGTGCTGATCAATCAAAATAGGGTTACCATCAGGGTCGGTGACAATAAAACTGGCATCACCGACCTTTTGTACCGCCAGCCCCTGTTGTTTAAAGTGCGCCTCTAGTTCATCATAAGCACTAAACTCACTTAAAGGTCTCGCACTTTGGTCCCAGCCAGGGTTAAAAGTCAGCATGGTTTTATCAAACATCCCCTGAAACAAACCTATTAAATGTTCACCGTTTTTCATAATCAACCAATTATGCTCTATCTCACCCGCAAACTGAGTAAACCCCAACTTCTCGTAAAATAGCTTTGAAGCATGGATATCTTGTACATTTAAACTCACAGAAAACGCACCTAACCGCATTGTTCAACTCCCATAGACTGTATTTATTAATGACTATAGTTTACTTTTGGCGCGTGCTCTTTTTCTTTTCAGCTCTGCGTTTTACAATAGTGTTTCCAGTAGTTCACTTATGTGATGGATATGCGTTTACTTTTATCAGCAACTTTATGCCTGTTGTTATGCTTTACGGCGTCTGCGGAACAGTTTTCAAACTTTTCTAGCGCCAAAAAATACCTTATTAAAACCTTACCCGAAAACGCTAAAAGCTTATATTGCGGGTGTGATATTAAACGCCAAGGAAAAAAACTGGTGCCCGACCCGAGCGTCTGCGGGTACATACCACGTAACGAAATCACTCGCTCTGGTAAAGAAAATGCACGCGCGAAACGAATTGAATGGGAACATATAGTCCCTGCGTGGGAGTTTGGGCACCAATTACAATGTTGGCAAAATGGCGGGCGTAAAAACTGCCGAAAAGTCAGTGAAAAGTTTCGTAAAATGGAGGCTGACATCCATAATCTAGCCCCTGCAATTGGTGAAATAAATGCCGACCGCTCAAATTTTCGCTATGGAATGGTTGCAACGAGTAGCGCCAACTACGGCGCATGCCCTGTGAAAATAGATTTTAAACAGCGCGTATTCGAACCTCCACTTTATGCAAGAAAACGTATAGCAGACACCTATTTTTATATGCAAAAAACCTATGACTTAAAAATATCAGATAAGCAACGCACCTTGTTTGAGTCATGGCAAAAACTCGAGATAGCCGAAATAAGCAATAGAAAAGCACTGTAAAATTTGTACACCTGTTTACAAAACTACAACCTTACTCTATTGCCTTGCCTCTTTCTTGTTGATACTTTTTAAACAATTATTTACAGGAAAGTAGACAAATGTTTAAAAATAACAAACTCGCAGTAGCAATCTTTTTTGCAGTGTCAGGCCTCTCTTTATCTGGCTGTGGTGGCGGAGGTTCATCAACGCCAACCAACCCAGATACAAGCACGCCTACACCACCCCCAACAAATTCTGGACCAACATGGACTGCGGGTACTTTTGCCTCATCGAGTGAATTTAAAGACCAATGTGCAATACCACGCACGGGCACTGATCCTTACAACAATAACCAACCATACCCAGATAAAGCAGGCTCTGAATTTACAGAGAAAATGTGGTTACGCTCTTGGAGCAATGAAACTTACCTTTGGTACGATGAAATTGAAGATAATAACCCAGATAACTTTAATTCAGTGGCCGCTTATTTTGCACAGTTAAAAACGTTCCAAAAAACAGACTCAGGTGCTAACAAAGATAACTTCCACTTTAGCGAACCGACCGAAGATTACTTTAAAGAAGCGCAATCAGGTGTCGTATCTGGCTACGGAATTAACTGGGCATTTATTAAGAATACTCCTCCGCGTGAGTTGCGCGTTGCTTATCTAGAAGATGATTCGCCAGCCGCTAAAGCAGGTTTACAGCGCGGCGATACTATTCTATCGGTTGACAATGTAAGCATTGATAGCAATACCGCAGCAGGCGTCGATACATTAAACGAAGTACTTTTTAGTCCAACAGCTGGCGAATCTCACAACTTTAAGTTGCGCAGCAATGATGGCACTGAAAAGTCGATTAATATCGTCGCCGGAAATATCACCCAAACGCCGGTGCAAAACGTTGGCACCATCACTACCGAAAACGGTTTCAAAGTTGGCTACATGCAATTTAATAGCCATATTAGTATTGCTCAGCAAGGACTTATTGATGCGGTCAATCAGTTTAAAGCCGACAATATTGATGAACTCGTAATCGACTTTAGATATAACCGTGGCGGCTTGTTAGCGCTGTCATCGCAGCTTGCTTATATGGTCGCAGGCCCTGCTAATACTCAAGGTTACTATTACTATCAAACCATTAAAAACGACAAACAACCTGTTGAAAACCCATTTCCGTTCGTTGATATTGAAGTGGACTACTCAACTTTTGAGGTAACTAATAATACCCTGCCAGATCTTAACTTAGCAAAAGTCTATGTACTGAGCACTGAAAGCACTTGTTCTGCCTCAGAAGCTTTTATAAATGGCTTAAAAGGCATTGATGCTGAAGTTATTTTAATTGGTGGTAAAACCTGTGGTAAACCCTATGGCTTTACCCCAACGCATAACTGCGCCACGACGTATTACACAATTCAGTTTACCGGTGCCAACTTTAAAGGTTTTGGTGAATACGCCGATGGCTTAAACCCAACACCAACACCACAATTTGCAGCTGATGTGAAAGGATGTGTCGTTGCTGATGACTTTGATCACTCTTTAGGCGACCAACAAGAAGGACTCCTCGCGGCCGCTCTTTATCATATTGAAAATGATAGCTGTCCTGTTGTGGCGCAAGCATCAGCAACTAAACAGCTAAACTTTGCATCACAAGCAGAACAAGAGACTGGGTTATCGCTTTCACCAAATCGTCCTATTTACAGAGAAAACATGGATTTAACTCGTCCAGTTTCAGCGAAAGGAAAGAGCAATGAGTAAAAAACATGTGCTGGCTGTCGCTATGTTAACAAGCTTAGTGGCGTGTAAAAGTACCCAAGCCGAACAACCACAAAATGCCACACTAACGCGAGTCAACCCAGGTGTCATCACTCAGTTGCAACAAGCGATTCAATCAGCCAAAGGTGGGAGCTTAGTAACGCTCGCTGATGATGTGTTTACAAAAAGCGCAGAACTATTGATTGATCACGGCACCAGTAAAGGTCCAGATGGTATGCCAATTATGGGGGCACATAGCATTCCATCTGAAAAGTTCATATTGCAAAAAGCCGCTGATCAATGCGTACTTTACTACCCTAAAAAAGAGTTGCGTATTCCACTGCCCAATGTGGAATGCGAAGTCAAATAGCAAAAAAGGCGCAGTATGTTACTGCGCCTTTCATTTTCTAGTGCTTCTGATGAATAGCGTTGCTATCCATGCAATTGTCAATAATTAACCCTTGTCAGATATCGCTATTATAGGCTTTGATGAGGACCAAACACTTCGTAATGAATACGCTCGGCTGCCACACCTAAATTAACAAGTTGCTGTTTAATCAAAGCCATAAAAGCAATGGGTCCACAGATATAAAACGCGCCATCGCTAAGCGGTAACTTTTCAGCCAGTAAAGCAACATCCATCAAACCAGTAAAATCGGCTCCGGCTCCTTCTTTAAACCATGTAAAACAACTCAGCCCTTGGTGTGTATTAACTTCTGACAGCAAATAATCTTTAAATGCATATTGCGCAGCGTTATCACAGGCATGTAAATAATGAATAGGCTGGCTAGGTTGCTTGTCAAGTAAGCTTTGCAGCATGGCCAACAAGGGTGTTTGACCAACCCCTGCAGAAATGAATACCACAGGGCTGTTACTTTCACGTAAAACAAAATCACCCGCGGGTGGGTAGACCTCTATGTGCTCGCCCTCATCTAAACTATGTAAATAATTAGAAACCAGTCCTTCTCGCTTCACACTGATCCGATAGTTTTCACCGTTACTTTTTTGTGAGATAGAATACTGGCGAATTTGAGTATTCTCAGTCTTTTTAGGGTGGACTTTTATGCCTAAGTATTGACCAGGTAAGTGCGACACAACGGACTTTCCATCACAAGGAGTGAGGGTAAAGCTGGTAATAGAATCTGACTCAACGTGTTTTTTAGTGATCGTAAACAAACGAGTACCAAACCAGCCCCCTTTAGCTTGTTTAGTTTTTTGATATAGCGCCATTTCTTCTGTAATGCATACATCTGCAAGCAATGCATATGCTTCACGCCACGCATATTCAACCTCAGGGGTAAATTGCTCTGGCAATAACTCTTTTAGGGTCGCAATTAAATGCCCACCAACAATCGAGTAGTGTTCTGGCAAAATATGGTAACTCGTGTGTTTATGGTTAATACGCGCTAACGCACTTTTTAAGACCTCAAGATTATCAATATTTGCAGCATAAGCAGCTAACGCATTGAATAATGCAAATTGCTGATGCCCTGATTTTTGATGGGTCATATTAAAAATATTTTTTAGCTCAGGATTATAACTAAACATACGATCATAAAAGTACTCAGTAACCTGCGGACCTGCTTCTGCAAGCAAAGGCAGTGTACTTTTTACAACCTGGATCGTTTTTTCAGATAACATATTTTTTCCTATTCAAGAGTAGTTAACCTGGACGGCCATCAACACGACGTTTCAGTAAAATGGGCGCACAATGAAATAAAAATAAAATAAAACCCAGCACCCATAGCAATGCACTTAATTGCCACGCAAGGTGATGGTTTAAAATAGCGGGGAGCAGAGCACGGACAATGGCAGCTCCTGCAATAAGCATAAAGGCGACATTCACGAGTACAGGCACCTGTAAAGGACGACTTGTATGGCCATGCGATACACGCACCATCATGGCTAGAATCATTAAGCCAATCGTGCCAACAGTGACAAGATGCAACGCATCTTTAAATAGTATGAGTGGGCTGTAAAAGCTAACAGCGATTAACGCTAAACCTATTGCCAGTGCCCAATAAGCAAAATGCAGAGACCACAATAAAGGCACTTTTAATACACCTGCATGCCACCACAAAATACTGCGATAAAAATGCAAGGTAGCTAGCCATGCGAATACCCAGCCAACACTCAATGTGTTAAAAAATAACTGGCTTAAGAAATACCAAGCAATGGCAAATAACGAACTGAATAGCAGTAGCTTATCAAGCTTAGGGCTGCGCACTTGTTCAGTAATATTAAGACCGCGTGCGGTAAAAAAAGGCACAACACGCCCCGCAACAACCCCCACCAATAACACCATGAGTAAAACGGCGGTATCAACAATACTTAGCGCAAAGGAAAACTTTTGCAAAACGACCAAACTGAGGAAAATCATATTGCACGCGCATAGCATGGCGGTAATAAAAATGAACAAATAATTATGACGGCTTTTAGCCTGTAAGAGCATATCAGTCAAAATAGCAATACCAGCCAACCACCACACAAGCTGAAATCCCCCTACCAAGTAAAGGTTAAGTTGACTAATACCATTTACGTCAACAAAGAAACTGCCGCGTGCGATAACCCAAGTCACACTAAGTAAACACAATTTAATACCGCTAACACTTGGCACACCTGTCCACGTTTGCGCTGCGGTCAGTAAGAATCCCATAGCAACGACCCCTGCAAACCCAAATAGCATTTCATGGGCATGCCACAGCGTAGCAGGCATTGTTAACTGCCAACTTGCATAGCCACTCAGAATTAGCAGCCAGTAGCTCATAGATAAAACAGCCAGAATACCTGCCCCTAAAAAGAAAGGTCTAAATGCTAATCCCCATACTGGCCATTTACTTAGCTGATAAACATGGATTTTTTTTGGCATTGGCTCTGTTAAATTAATGACTTTCATTGCAACCCTTATTTGCCCGAATTAGTCAGCCTATTGCACAGTTCACGCCAAAAATAAAAACCATTTATTTTCAATTAATTAAAAACAAATCATTGCCTTATGTGTCATAATGACTCACCATTATAAAAGACAAAATAACACATTTAGGTCAATTTGACATGACAAGCCAAAAAAGCATCCTCGATATTGCATTGGCACTTGCCCACGTAAATCCAAACAAAAACGACTTTAGCGATCTACTAAGCTGTATAAGTGAATGGATACACTGTGATGCCGTTGCCCTACTTATTAAGCAGGGCGAAACGTTAAAACCCGTCGCCCAGCGCGGCTTGTCTCAAGACACTCTTGGCAGACGCTTTGAGATAAACGAGCACCCTCGTTTATTTGAAATTTGCAGAAGCACCCAACCGCTCAAGTTTGCTAAAGAGTGTGAGCTTCCTGACCCTTATGATGGTTTATTACAAAGTCGTGAGGGGGATTTTCCTGTACATGCATGCATGGGGCTGCCCCTTTACAGTCAACAGCAAGATTCACAATTACTGGCTGTTTTAACCTTTGATAGCCTCAACGAATATGCTTTTGATGATGTCCCCCATACTCAGCTCACACAGCTTATGCAATTAGTCGCAGCACATGTTGAAACCCTCCTTACAGTGCAACATTACCAGCAACATGCACAGCACAATCACCAACTAGCTCAGCAACTTAATCTTGAGGCTTTAACCCGAGAAGGTGTTGAAATAATTGGTAATAGCCACTGTATGCAAATACTAAAAAATGATATTCAATTAGTGGCTGCATCGGAGTTTAGCGTACTGATACAAGGCGATACTGGAGTCGGGAAAGAGCTTGTTGCACGTAATATTCATCTCAATTCGAAGCGACGAGAACAACCCTTAATCCACCTTAATTGTGCTTCGTTACCTGAGAATCTGGCAGAAAGTGAATTTTTTGGGCATAGCAAAGGCGCATTTACTGGCGCCCATTCAACTCGCCAAGGTAAATTTCAACTCGCTGATGGCGGAACACTTTTTCTTGATGAAATTGGTGAATTACCCTTAGCAATGCAAAGTAAGTTGTTGCGCGTACTGCAAAGTGGCGAAGTGCAAACCGTGGGTGAAGATCAAAGTCGTTACGTTGATGTACGCGTTATTGCAGCAACAAATCGCGATTTAAAACAAGAAGTTGCTGAAGGACGTTTTCGCGCAGATCTTTATCATAGGCTGCGCGTTTACCCACTTAACGTACCCGCACTAAAAGAGCGCGAAAATGATGTGATTCTTTTGGCTGGCTTTTTTGTTGAGCAAACTGCACGCAAACTTGCTATAAAACAGCTAAAACTGGGTATCGATACGCAAATATTGCTACGCCAATATGATTGGCCTGGTAATGTGAGAGAGCTTGAACACGTGATAAGTAGAGCTGCTTTGAAAGCCAAACAACAACAATGGCAACAGAAAATCATCACCATTGAACCACAGCACTGTGATATAGAAAAACGTGCTACAAACACACACACAACGACTCAGCTTATCAATACCAATACATCCTCGCTGTCACTAAAAGAAGCTACCGATGCGTTTAGTTATCAGATGATTATGCAGCAACTAGAACAGCACAACTTAAACTGGGCAGCCACTGCCCGCACGCTTAAAGTCGACAGGGCCAACCTTGTGAGGCTGGCCAAACGCTTGGGTATTAACGTAAAAAAGTCGCTCTAGTTTTTTAATTTTTTAAAATAGGCTTTTAGTAGCTGGCTAAACGCCTGTACTTTCGCGGTGCGGTGCACCAAGTGATGTGTTACCAACCAGAGGTCGGTCGGCCAAACGAGTTCTTTTGCAAGCACAGGCACTAAATCTGGGTATTGATCTGCGACCTCATGCTGTAAACCACCAATGCCCAACCCCCTAACAATAGCACGCGTTGCTTCTGATGTTTCTGATACTCTAAGCTTGATTTGTGCGGGTGCTATGTGCTCATCAACCCAAGCAAAATAAGGCACTTTAGCGTTGTAACCAGCTACACCCGACACAAAACTATGCTGCTCTAACTGCTGTAAGGTTTTCGGCAAACCATATTTTTCAATGTAGCTTTTTGACGCATAAAACCCGGATGATAACTCAGCCAAATGCTGAGCAATATAATCTCCTTCATCAGGGCGAGGGCCTGCACGTACAGCAATATGAGCTTGACCATGGTCAAGACGTAATCGGTTTTGGTCAAGGATCACTTCAAGCCGTACTTGCGGGTGTAGGCTCTGAAACTGTTCGCACACTTCACTTAATACATCAATGAAACCACTGACCGTTGTCAATAATAAACTGCCACGCAGTTGACTGTCGGCAGCAATAATATCGTTGTGTAGCTTTTCGAGCTCTGCATTAATCGCTTTCGCTGTCGCAAAGAGCTTTGCACCTATTTCTGTCACGGTGTAACCACGCGCATGGCGATGAAATAAGCGTGCATCAAGATTCTCTTCTAAGTTATTAACCCTTCTGAGTACCGTGCTGTGATGAACACCCAAAGATTCTGCCGCGGCAGTTAATGTGCCTAGTCGTGCGACTTCATAAGCAACTTTTACATCTTGCCAATCATCAAATTGAATTGCCATAGCGCCCTCTTGTGTGCGTATATGCACATAAGTTTTGCGTTTATTTGGCTTTTCTGCAAGCTGTTTTTTGCTAAAGTTAAGGTATCAACCGTGAAGCTTAAAAGGAAGCCATCATGACAGCACCAAAAATCATTGCCCTCGCAGGCAGCTTACGTAAAGACAGCTTTAATCAAAAACTAATTAATGAAGCAGCACGCTTCGCCCTTGAAAGCGGTGCTGAAGTAGAAGTGCTTAAACTAAGCGATTTAGACTTACCACTATTCGATGAAGATATAGAAGCACAGGGTACACCTGCAGGTGCACAACGTTTAAAAGATAAACTACGTGCTGCCGACGGTATTTTATTAGCAAGCCCAGAATATAATGGCTCTATTACAGCACCTTTAAAGAATGCCATCGACTGGGCTTCGCGAACTGAGCAAGGTGCAGTGCCTGCATTTCGTAACAAAGTAACGGCACTGTTTGCGCCATCACCTGGTGGTTTAGGCGGCCTACGTGGTTTAAATCATGTACGCGATATTTTATCCGGCATCGGTAGCCTAGTATTAGCTGACCAACTTGCAGTGCCCGCTATCCACACGAAATTAGATGAACAAGGCCGCATTAACGATGCCGATACCGCCGAACAAGTTGCCAGCCTTGCACAGCAACTTGTCAGTGTCGCCAGTAAATTAAATAAGTAAGCGTTTAGCTCAACTTTGTCGCTGCTAATTTTGCAGCGATGAAGTCTTCATGAGTCACATACAGAAGACTCGCGACACGGCGAATTACTAATTCTTCATGTTTATCAAGTTCGCCATCAGCGTACGCTAAACGCCATAACAGCTCGATGATATCGATGCGCTGCTCGGCACTGCACTGAGCGTTAATTTGCTTAGAAAATTGGAAGTAATCAATCGCTTCATCTAAGTTTTTCGACGCACCTTCTACAAGCTCCAGCACTTCTTCGTCTGATAAAGAAAAGTATTTCTTTAAGGTGTTGTTCAGTGCCTGTTGCTCATCATCTTGTAACTCATTGTCAGCGCGCATCACCTCAATTAATAGTGCAGCAACAGCCGTTTTGAGGTCATGTTCGCTAATGTTAGATTGGCTGTTGTCCATTGCTGAAAAGAGCTGTTTTATTTTACTGAGCATCACATTGTCCCTTTTGGGTGTTAAACTACGTATAGATGTAACGTTACCTTAGTTTGACTATGGATGCTAATTCATGGTTCAACGATGCGATGAATTAACGCATTAATCACATGGAGTTAAGTGTTTATGAGTGGAGTTAGAAGTACACAAGCACTACTGATCAGCGCGATGATATTGATTGCGGGGTGCAGTGCTGCCCAGGCCGCAAAAGGCGAAACCGAGAAACTCTACGACTTTGATGAGAAAGTCCATTACTATCAAACCAAATTGGCAGATGGTCGTTATCATCTTGAAATTCAATCTGATGATTACCCACATTTCAAAAATCAAAGCGTCTTTTTACTGCGTCATGCTAGCCGGTTATGTAAGGACAAACCTTTTATGTTAAGAGTGACTGATGGCGTACAAGAGTACGAGCGCTTTCCTACGAAACCACGTGCCTACCAGCCACCTTTAACCGTAGTATTGCAATGTGAAGACGACGCTAATTAACCAAAAGGCTGGATAATAAATCGGTATCCAGCGGCTACTATTAATGCCAACTTCTTGAGTTTACTTGGAGCTAGTTAATCAGTGTAGCCCCACGGAGCGTTTGGAGGTGTAATCGGTTTTGTTAAGTCAAAGTCAACACGAAACTCACGACCCTCACGCACTAAACGGTAGGTGAATTGTTTTGGGTAAATATACATTTGCCACGTATTCCCCATCGACTGCGGAATACCTTGGCTTGCAAACAACTCTTTTGAATATTGATCTGCAGGAAATGACTGAGCATTCACAAAGCCAGCATCAACAGTATGACCGCCATACATTGTAGACGCATCATCGCTGCCATCTTTATGGCGATGGTCGTGCTTTAAACTCAAACCACTGCCTGTTTTAGTTATGATCCATGTACGCGACGCATCATCTCCAACATGAAATGGTACTTGCAACTCACGCTCGTTACAGTGGCGCACATGCATAATAAGCTTTTTACCTGCAAATGAGCTTGGCCCAGTGGCATTATCAACCGTAACTTTTCCCTCATACGCTTTGCCACAATGCGCTGCAATATTATTAAAAAAGCCATCATGGCTCGGTATTGACACTAACGGCGCTGGGCGTGCAATTGCCACTGATGATGCTGTCACTAGCATTGAAGCCACTAAATATTTCATGGTGTGTTCCTTAAATAAAAAATACGTGTTTTAGATTAGCGATTTATACATGACAAAGAAAGCAATCACGATAAGTAATAAATAAAAACGCGGCTTACGCCGCGTTTAGGTTCCACATGTAATACACGTTTATTGCCAAGGTCTCGTGGCTGCAAGTTGCTTTTCAAAAGCATCTATTTGGCCGTTAAGCGTCTCGGTTACTCCGATAAAATCTAGGCCACTTAATAAACGTTCTTTAATGTCATGACGAATATCAAAATGAATGGTCTCAAATTTATCGCTACGAAGTTGCTGATTTTCTAAATCTACTTCGATATGAATATCATCATGCTGTTCACTCAGTACAAATAATCGCTCAAGTGTTTCTGCCGGTAATGCGATAGCAAGCATTTGGTTATTGCCGCAGTTATTAAAGAAAATATCTGCAAAGCTTTCCGCTAAAATGACTTCAAAACCATATTGCTTTAATGCCCACGGCGCATGCTCACGCGACGAACCACAACCAAAATTATCGCGAGTTAAAAGAATTTGCGCACCTTGGTAACAAGGGCGATTCAAAATAAACTCGGGGTTTGGCTCGCCATTATCTAAGTAACGCCAATCATAAAAAAGCGCCGCATCAAAGCCATCACGACTTGTCGAAGTTAAAAACTGCTTTGGAATAATTTGGTCAGTATCTACATTGTTTTTATCTAACGGGGCCATTAAGCCACTAAAAAATACGCTCATTAGGCTTCTCCTCTGATATCAACAAAACGACCATGAATTGCAGCCGCCGCAGCCATTGCTGGGCTAACTAAGTGAGTGCGCCCACCGCGACCTTGGCGTCCTTCAAAGTTACGATTTGAGGTCGATGCACAGCGTTTACCTGCTTCTAATCGGTCGTCATTCATGGCTAAACACATTGAACACCCCGGCTCACGCCATTCAAATCCTGCCGCCTTAAAGATATCAGCAAGTCCTTCGTCTTCTGCTTGCTTTTTAACAAGGCCAGAGCCTGGAACAATCAACGCCTCTACACCGGCTGCAACTTGCTTACCTTCAACAATCTGTGCAGCGGCACGTAAGTCTTCAATACGACTATTTGTACATGAACCAATAAATACCGTATCAACCGTTGCTGAAGACAGCTTGTCACCCGCCTTTAAGCCCATGTATTTCAGCGCACTGCGAATCGCATCGGCTTTAATTAAATCAGGCTCTTGGTCTGGGTCTGGAATACACTCATCTACGCCAATAACTTGTTCGGGGCTGGTGCCCCAAGTAATTTGCGGTTGAATGTCGGCTGCTTGTAATTCAACAACATGGTCAAACTGCGCGCCCTCGTCCGTTTTTAGTGTTTGCCAATAGGCAACTGCTGCGTCAAAGTCATCGCCTTTTGGTGCAAATGGGCGACCTTTTAAGTAATCATAGGTAGTTTGATCAGGTGCAATTAAACCGGCTTTTGCGCCCATTTCAATGCTCATGTTACACAGCGTCATGCGTGCTTCCATTGACAGTGCTTCAATGCCTTCACCACAAAATTCAGCTACATACCCAGTGCCACCCGCGGTCCCTAGCTTACCAATGACCGCCATAATTAGGTCTTTCGCTGTGACTGTTGGGCGTAAACGACCATTAATTTGAATTTTTAACGACTTGGCTTTTTTCTGCTGTAAGGTTTGGGTTGCTAATACGTGCTCCACCTCTGAGGTACCAATACCGTGCGCAAGTGCACCAAACGCACCATGGGTTGAAGTATGACTGTCACCACAAACAATGGTCGTACCCGGTAAGGTAATGCCCTGCTCAGGCCCCATTACATGCACAATACCTTGATTAATCGAATTTAAATCATAAAGTTGAATACCAAACTCTTTACAGTTTGCATCCAGTGCCATTAACTGGTTTTTAGACACTTCGCTTGCAGCATCTAACGAACGGCTTTTTGTTGAAACGTTATGATCCATGGTTGCAAAGGTTTTTTCTGGGCAACGCACTTTGCGGTTTTTCTCACGCAGACCTGCAAACGCTTGTGGTGATGTTACTTCGTGAACTAAATGACGGTCGATATACAGTAAATCGGTTTGATCATTAATACTGGCGACCACATGGGCTTGCCAAATTTTATCATATAAGGTTTGGGCCACTTGCTATTCCCTCGTTTTAGCTGCACTGAATGACGAGTTCAGCGCAATCAATTTTAATTAAATACGTGCAACAATTGCTGCAGCAACATCACTGGTGGTATACCCTGCATTTGGATAGATATCAGGCGTACCCACACCGGCTTCAACCGCCTCTGCCACCGCTTTTTCGATAGTCCGTGCCGCTTCATCTTGTCCAAGCGAGTAACGCAACATAAGTGCAGCACTTAAAATTTGCGCAATCGGGTTTGCCACCCCTTTTCCTGCAATATCGGGGGCAGAGCCACCCGCAGGTTCATACAAACCAAAGCCAGACTGGTTCAAACTCGCCGATGGTAATAAGCCCATAGAGCCTGTGATCATCGCGCATTCATCCGACAAAATATCGCCAAATAGGTTATCGCAAAGTAGTACATCAAATTGGCTTGGTTGCTTCACTAATTGCATCGCCGCATTATCAACATAAATGTAATCGAGGCTTACTTCTGGGTAGTCTTTACTGACTTCGGTGACCACTTCTCGCCACAGTACACTTGACGCTAACACGTTGGCTTTATCAACCGATGTAACATGGTTACTACGTAGTTTTGCCGCTTCAAACGCAAAGCGAGCAATGCGTTCAATTTCTTTACGCGAATAGGTTTGCGTATCGAATGCGGTCTCTTGTTCGCCTTCACCGCTACGCCCTTTTTCACCAAAATAAATACCGCCCGTTAACTCACGTACACATAAAATATCAAAGCCTTGTGCGCTAATATCTGCACGAAGTGGTGAAGCTGCACTTAAGGCTGGTAGCAACTGTGCGGGGCGTAAATTACAAAACAAACCAAAATGCTTACGCAGTGGCAACAACGAAGCACGCTCAGGTTGCTCATTCGGTGGTAAGTTCTCCCATTTTGGGCCGCCTACAGAGCCAAATAAAATAGCATCAGCATTTTCACACGCAGTAAGTGTACTTTGCGGCAATGCTTGACCAAATTCATCAATCGCAGCGCCACCTATCGCATGGTGATGACGAGTCAATGTAAAACCAAACTTTTCACTTACAGCATCCAATACGGTTTCTGCTGCAGCCATTACTTCTGGACCAATGCCATCGCCTGCTAATACGGCGATGCTGTAATTAGATTGACTCATCCTGCTTTCCTTTGTTGTTTTAAATCAGACACTTTTTGTGCACGATAAATTAAGTTATACACACGGATCATGGCACGCACTGAGGCTTCAACGACATCTGCCGCAATGCCCGCACCGTGATAAGGGCGACCATCGTATTTAGCAATAATATTTACTTGGCCTAATGAACTTGCGCCTTGCCCTGTGGCTTCAAGGTTGTATTCAATCATCTCAACCGACATACCCGTTAAACGCTCAATTGCCAAAAACGAGGCTTCTACCGGGCCATTGCCCGTTGCAGCTTCTTGCTTTGATACACCGTCAATGGTCATGCCAATCGTAGAGCTGGCAACCGATTGCGAATTAGACGTTGAGTTAACAAACTCAAGTTGATACTTCTCGTCTTTATCTCTGATTTGATTGAAGTAAATCATCGCCTCTAAGTCATAGTCATACACAGTGCCTTTTTGGTCTGCTAATGCTAAAAAGCTCTCGTATAAGCTATCCATGTCGTAGTCAGACTTTTGATAACCTAACTCTTCTAAACGGTGCTCAATAACATGACGCCCTGAACGCGATGTCATGTTTAATTGATTACTGGGCACACCCACACTTTCTGGCGACATGATCTCGTAAGTATTCTGCGCTTTTAAAACGCCGTCTTGGTGAATACCCGAGCTGTGCGCAAACGCATTCTCACCAACAATGGCTTTGTTTGGCTGGACCGGCATATTACATATCTTCGCCACTTGACGAGAAGCGCGGTAAATTTCTTCACTGTGAATATCGGTATGCACTTTTAAGTGGTCTTCACGCATTTTCATGATCATCGCCACTTCTTCAAGCGAGCAGTTACCTGCACGCTCACCTATGCCGTTAATCGTACACTCAATTTGGCGAGCGCCCGCCTGCACTGCGGCAATTGAATTCGCCACTGCTAAACCTAAATCGTTATGACAATGCACACTTAAGCGCGCCTTATCGATGTTGGGCACATTATTCATTAAGTGATGGATCATCGCCGCATACTCGTCTGGCGTTACATAGCCCACGGTATCAGGTAAGTTGATGGTCGATGCACCTGCATCAATGGCCTTTTCAACGATACGGCATAAATCCCAATGTGGTGTACGGCCAGCATCTTCACACGAAAATTCCACGTCATCAGTATAGTGACGAGCAAGCTTAATCGACTTTACAGCCATGGCGGTGGCATCGTCTAAGCTCATTCGTAGTTTATGTTCAAGGTGTAATGGACTGGTTGCAATAAAGGTATGAATACGCCCTTGCTCTGCTGGGCGTAGCGCTTCACCACAGGCCTCAATGTCTTTTGCAACCGCACGCGCTAAACCACAAATAATTGGTCCTTTTACTTCGGTCGCAATACGCTGTACTGAGCGAAAATCTGCCGGGCTTGATACCGGAAAACCCACTTCCATTACATCCACGTTTAAGCGGCTAATGGTATGCGCAAGTTGAATTTTATCGTCTTCTGTTAGGCTCGCTTTAAGCGCTTGCTCACCATCACGTAACGTTGTGTCAAAAATCCAAACCTTATCTTTCATAAACTGTCCTCGTTCCCAATGACCCATTAGCGAGATAAAAAAAACCCCGCGCTTGCGGGGTTTTATAATGTTTTACAAATGCAAATACACTAAGCCCCGCCTACTCGCTTAAGCAGTAAGAGGTTTAGTTTTAATGTAATTAAACGTGTCATTTGCATCTTTATTTACTAAATGTGTGTTCAGTGAGCTGTATTTTTAACATTCAACAAACAGGCTTGCAAGCATAATTTTTCTAAAAAGTAGATTGAAAAGCGATAATAATAGAAATTTAAAACCCTTTAAACCGCACATTCTGAATAATCAATCCAAAACCCAAGTCGACAGCGTTTAATTTATCGTTTACAGCCGACTCCCGTGTTTAGATTAACTTTTAAGAATGATTGTTGTCTCGCACATACATTGTGGCGCCGCGAGCAATATAACGTAGTTGCCAAATTAGACGCTCTACTAACTCTTCTCGCTGCTGTCCTTCAATATCAAGTGCCTCAGCTCCGGCGTTAAATACTAAAGTCACCATGGCCTCCGCTTGAATATACGCATGGGTGGCATCGCATGGGGTTTCGCTTTCAAGGTAGTGAGCAAGTTCTAAGATAAAGTGTTTAATTTCACGCGCGACAGCAGCACGAAATGCCTTAGAGGTGCCAGAACGTTCACGCAGCAGCAACCTAAACTGGTTACTCGAGTTATCGATAAACTCCATAAAAGTCACAATAGATGTCGTAATGACACTGCCACCACTGGCTATTCGCCTACGTGCTTGACGCATTAATTGACGCAGCGTTAAACCCGCTTCATCTACCATGGTTAAGCCAAGTTCGTTCATGTCTTTAAAGTGACGGTAAAACGAGGTAGGCGCAATACCGGCCTCACGGGCAACTTCACGCAAGCTTAAATTAGAAAAACTATGATCCGCACTCAATTGATTAAATGCTGCTTCGATTAGTGCTTGTCGTGTTTTTTGTTTCTGTTGCGCTCTAACACCCGACATGGAAACTCCCAGCGTGAATTTTTAATGATTTTTCGGTTAATGAGACAGTCTAATACTTGACGCGGAGAGTTTGAAACACTATTTTAGCGTACAAGTGTACGCTCAGATTTTGAAAGATGAAAAAACCACCTATTATTTGGACCAACGTCCTATTCTTTAGCCTTACTTTTTTGGCTGCCGTTACTTTAGTGCCATGGTATGGAATTACCTATGGATTTACCAGCGCACATTGGATTGCATTCGTTGCGTGTATGTTTTATGCGGGTATGTCGATTACCGCAGGGTATCATCGCCTGTGGGCACACAAGACTTACGATACTCATCCAGTGATTGAAGCCTTTTTTGCCCTTGGTGGTGCATTTGCACTGCAAAACAGCGCACTGCATTGGAGTAGTGATCACCGTATTCACCATGGTCAAGTCGACGACCCTGTCAAAGACCCTTACGCTGCTACCAACGGCTTTTGGTATAGCCATATAGGCTGGATGCTACGTGACTATCAAGGTGATGAGTATGGCAACTACAACAACTGCCGAGATTTACAGAAAAATAAAGTGGTAATGTGGCAACACCGCCATTACATGAAGTTAGTATTAGCCACTAATATTGGTATTCCACTTGCACTGGGTTTAATGCTGGGTGATGTGTGGGGCATGCTATTACTTGCGGGTCTGCTACGTTTGGTATTAAGCCAACACTTTACCTTTTTTATAAATTCAGTGGCGCACATTTGGGGCTCTCGTCCATACACAGAGAAAAATACTGCTCGTGATAACGGTTTTTTAGCGTTATTCACTTATGGCGAAGGTTATCATAACTTCCACCATATTTTTGCCAGCGACTATCGTAACGGCATAAAATGGTATCACTATGACCCTACTAAGTGGATGATCCGCTCATTGGCCGCGATGGGTTTAGCCTCAAAGCTCAAACGTACACCTGTTGAACGTATTGAAAAAGCGAAAGCAGAAACCTTGATGAATAAAACCCAAGATAAGCTCGCAAAATTGCCTTTAGCCCAAGATAAGCTTACATTATTACAATCTGAGTACGAATTATTGCTGAAAAAGCTGCAACACTTTTGTGCCCTGCAAAAACGCGTGTTAGAAATCAAAAAAAATAAAATGATAAAACAATGCGAAAAATCAGCAGTAATGACACAATATCATGAGCTTGAAGCCGCTTGGGAAAACCAAAAGCAGGCTTGGCTTGCACTAAATGCGAGGTTATTAAAAGCCTCTTTTAGTTAACATAGGAGCGGCTGTGGCCAAACAAAACGTAAAGCAAAAAGATACGCCTTCGTATCAGTACGACGCGATTATCATAGGCACAGGTCCTGGCGGTGAAGGCACCGCCATGAACCTGTCTAAAAGTAACAAGAAAGTAGCTGTTATTGAGCGCCAAGAATCAGTAGGTGGCGGTTGCGTCCATTGGGGCACTATTCCTTCAAAAGCCTTACGCCACTCTGTTAGTCGTTACATTGAATACAAAGCGAACCCTCTTTTTAATATCAGCGAGCGCCCTAACCGCCTCACTTTCCCTGATATTCTTCGCCATGCTAGTAATGTCATTTCGAAACAATCTAACCTACGCAGTAGCTTTTACGACCGTAATCGTATTCATATGTACCAAGGCGATGCTGAGTTTATTGATAAACACACAGTGAAAATTACTCACATCGACGGTTCATTTGAAACATTAACTGCACAAACCATTGTTATCGCAACGGGTTCTCGCCCTTACAGGCCACCAGGCGTTGATTTTTCGCATCCACGAATTTACGACAGCGATACCATTTTAGGCCTTGAACACGACCCTCATCGCGTGCTTATTTATGGTGCAGGTGTGATTGGCTGTGAATACGCCTCTATTTTTAAAGGCTTAGGCGCGAAAGTTGACTTAGTTAACACCCGTGATCGCTTACTAGCCTTTATGGATGCTGAGATTTCAGATGCACTGAGTTACCACTTTTGGAATAGCGGCATTGTTATTCGCCATAACGAAGAGTTTGATCGCATCGAAACCCGTGATGACTGTGTCGTGATGCATTTGAAGTCGGGCAAACGTGTCAAAGCAGACTGTATTTTGTTTGCTAACGGGCGTACGGGTAATACCGACACTCTAAACCTCGATGCTGTGGGTTTAAAAGCCGATAGCCGTGGCCAGCTTAAAGTAAATGAAACATATCAAACAGAGGTTGATAACATTTATGCTGTAGGTGATGTTATTGGTTACCCAAGCCTTGCGAGTGCCGCCTTTGACCAAGGCCGTATTGCTGCTGATGCCATTGCATGTGGTAACTGCGAAGAAAAATTGATTATTGATATTCCTGCCGGTATTTATACGATTCCTGAAATGAGCTCAGTGGGTAAAACCGAACAAGAGCTTACCGCAGCTAAAATTCCATATGAAGTTGGCCGTGCACAGTTTAAGCATTTGGCACGCGCACAAATTGCCGGGACTGAGGTAGGTAGCTTAAAGATTTTATTCCATGTTGATACTAAAGAAGTGCTTGGTGTGCATTGCTTTGGTGAACGTGCGTCTGAAATTGTCCATATCGGGCAAGCAATTATGGAACAAAAGAACGGTGGTAACACCATCGATTACTTCGTAAATACAACCTTTAACTACCCAACCATGGCTGAGGCCTACCGAGTTGCTGCGTTAAATGGTTTAAATCGCTTATTTAAATAAGCGATTGAACGTATATAGAAAAGCCCGCATATTGCGGGCTTTTTTATAACTAGAGCGACTTACTTGTGATATTTAGCGCTTAACTCATGCACTGAGTTAATAAATATACCGGCATGTTCAGGGTCAACATCTGGGGTAATACCATGCCCTAAATTAAATACATGACCAGAACCTGTACCAAAGTCTTCTAAAATTGTGGCCACTTCTTGACGAATACGCTCTGGCGTACCATGCAGCATTGATGGGTCCATATTACCTTGTAGTGCCACTTTATCACCAACACGACGCTTTGCATCACCAATATTGATTGTCCAATCAAGGCCTACTGCATCACAGCCTGTTGCTGCAATTGCTTCAATCCACTGACCACCATTTTTAGTAAATAGTGTTACCGGCACTTTACGACCGTCGTACTCGCGAATTAAGCCATCAACGATTTTATGCATATACTGTAGTGAGAATTCATTGTAATCACGCGGGCTTAACACTCCCCCCCATGAATCAAAAACCATCAATGATTGCGCACCTGCTTTCACTTGTGCGTTGAGGTAATCAATCACTGAATCAGCTAATTTATCGAGTAATAGGTGTAGTGTTTGCGGTTCTGCAAACGCCATTTTTTTGATTTTCCCGAATGTTTTGCTGCTTCCACCTTCAACCATGTATGTGGCAAGTGTCCAAGGTGAACCTGAGAAGCCAATCAGTGGCACTTCACCTTTGAGTTCACGACGAATGGTGCTTACCGCATTCATCACATAGCCTAATTCATCAGTTGGATCGATATTAGGAATCTTTTTAACATCCGCTAATGATGAAATTGGGCGATCGAACTTAGGACCTTCGCCGGTTTCGAAATAAAGGCCTAATCCCATCGCATCTGGGATAGTTAAAATATCGCTGAATAGAATCGCAGCATCAAGCGGGTAACGACGTAATGGCTGTAAAGTCACTTCACAAGCAAGTTCGGCGTTTTTACATAAGCTCATAAAGTCGCCTGCTTGAGCACGTGTAGCACGGTATTCAGGTAAATAACGGCCTGCTTGGCGCATCATCCATACCGGTGTAACATCGACAGGTTGCTTTTGTAGTGCACGTAAATAACGGTCGTTTTTTAATTCGCTCATGCGTTTTAGATCCTAGAACTGAATGAAATTGCGCTGATTGTATCACCATATTGCGCCGCTCACTATGGATAGATAACCGACCCTAGACATAGATCATAGTTTTTAGCTACGCCACATAAAACCGCACAATTATTGAACGAAATTAAAATAATTTTAAAACTTTTTATTAATAAATTTGCAACATCGAAAAAAGCTTGGTATAACTTATCCCGCGCTAACAAAAACAATAATAAAAATTGTATAACAATAAGAACAAAAATCTTCCCATAACTATAAGAAAGCTTGTTTTAACAAGTCCGGAAAAAGAATTAAACCACCAATTTTGGTGGTTTTTTCTTTTCTTAATCAACAAGATACCCCCTCTACCTCATTAGATTGATAATCCAAAATAAACACTAGTAGTTTTTAATTATTTCCCATACACTGCTGTTAGAGCATAAAAGTCCAGCCTTAGACAACAGCGTAAAGAAGCAGAAAAACGCTGCTTAAATATGCGCCTCTAAGTTGGCTTTTAACAATCTGTTGCAATTAGGCACTAAGAATTTAGTTGATCTTTGTGTCATATTTCCTTCTTATATAGGGAAGGAAAACCAACTCAGCGAGGAGATGAAATATGCTGACGCGTTTGGAAAAAGCTCAACAAAAGTGGGGAGGTAGCCATTCTGTCATCGATAAATGGCTTACAGAACGTCAAGAGCTACTTGTGTTGTTTTGCCGTATTGCGGGATTTTCACCGTATGAAAAGAAAGATCACGCCCTACCTGATCAACTGCAAATCCAAAACTTTTGTCAAATACTGATGGATTACCTGTCAGCGGGACATTTCGAAGTGTATGACGACATTGCCAAGGCCTGTGAAGAAAAAGGCCCAGAAAGCCAAAAGCTAGCCAATGCGCTCTACCCACGAATTTCTGAAACTACCGATGTTGCATTAGACTTTAACGACAAATACGCTGAAGTTGACTCAGATGACTTGCTCGACGAATTTGATAAAGATTTATCAGTGCTAGGTGAAGCACTTGAGCTGCGCTTTGAATTAGAAGATGAACTAATCGATAATCTCTATTCAAACCACACCAGCTAACACAGTAAGACGGCAGCAGAGAACACTTTCTCTGCTGGAAAGTCTTGTTATCTGCCTACCTTAATAGAATGTTATATTCCATTTCATAACAAAAATTTGAAATAATTATTTTAATGCGTTACTCATAGTAAAAAAATGAGGCGCACGATGAACAAACGTACTTTCTTAAAATCTCTTTCTGTTCTTGCAGCAGGTGCAAGTTTAGCAACCAGCCAACCACTGATTGGCGCATCACACACTGCAACTCCCACTTTAGTAAAACCAAAGCCATTAAAAAAAGGGGGAACCATTGGTCTGTGCAGCCCATCAGCGGCAACCGCTGAGCACGCTGACATCATACTCGCAAAAGGTGTAATAGAAGCACTCGGCTATAAAGCAAAGCTTGCCCCTAATATTTTAGCCCGACGCGGTCATTTAGCTGGCACAGATGCACAAAGAGCGAGTGACTTAAACAGCTTATTTGCCGACCCACATGTCGATGCGATTGTGTGCTTACGGGGTGGATCGGGTGCGGCTCGCATCCTGCCACTTTTAGACTATGCAACAATTCGAAATAATCCGAAACCTCTTATGGGCTATTCTGATATCACGGCATTACATAATGCATTACTCGCTAAAGCCGGGCTTATTAGTTTTCATGGCCCTAATGCCACCAGCGATTGGAATCCATTTCATGTTGCGCAATTTAAAAACATGTTTGAACAACGTCAGTTAATGCGCTACCAAAATTTACCCAAAGCAGACGATGAACTAGTCAACAGCCAATACTTAACCCAAACCATCAATGCGGGTCAGGTCAGTGGCCGTTTAATCGGGGGGAATCTCACTGTACTCACAGCACTCGCAGGCTCTGACTACTTACCTGACTTTAATGGGGCTATTTTATTTTTAGAAGATATTGATGAAGCCCCTTATCGTATTGACCGTATGATGAGCACCCTTAAACTTATGGGCGCACTAGATAAAATAGCGGGGTTTGTATTTGGTGATTGTAATGACTGTAAGCCTGGTCGAGGCTATGGCTCATTAACCTTGGATGATATCTTTGCTGATTATATTAAGCCATTAGACATTCCGGCTTATCGCGGTGCAATGATTGGTCATATTAAACGCCAGTTTATTTTACCGGTCGGTACGGTGGTGGCACTTGATGCCGATAAAGGCACGCTGCAAATGAAAGAAACAGCATTTAGCAGCTAAAAAAAGGGCCTACTTTAGGCCCTTTTCTCATTGAGTAAAAAATTACTCTGCAGCAGCTGCTTTTTCTTCGCTTTGAATTTCAAGTAGTTCTACTTCAAACACAAGCGTTGAGTTAGCAGGGATCTTACCTAGGTCGCGCTCACCGTAAGCAAGATCAGCTGGAATAGTGAACTTGTACTTAGAGCCAACAGGCATTAACTGTAAACCTTCAGTCCAACCTGGGATCACACGGTTAAGTGGGAAAGTCGTTGGCTCATTACGTGAATAAGAGCTATCGAACTCAGTTCCATCTAGTAAAGTACCTTTGTAGTGTACTTTTACCACGTCAGTTGCAACTGGCTTTTCGCCATCACCTTGTGAAATCACTTCGTACTGTAAACCAGACTCAGTTACTGTCACGCCTTCTTTCTTCGCGTTCTCAGCTAGGTATTTTTCGCCTTCAGCTTTGCTCTGTTCAGCTTCTACTTTTGCTTTTTCTTGTTGCTTAGTACGAATGCTTTGATCAAGCGCTGTTAACACTTCACGAATTTTTTCGTCGTCTAATTTTGCGTTACCTGCAAGTGCGTCTTCAAAACCACGCTTTAATAGCGCTTCATCTAATTCAACACCTAACTCTTTTTTGTCAGCTAAGTCTTGATTCAAGAAATTACCAACAGAGGCACCGATACCGTATGCTTGTTGTTGTGCTTCAGTCTCTAGTTTAACTTCAACTTGCTGTTCTTTTTTTGCTTCTTGATTACAAGCTGTAAGCGCTAAAACTGACGCTGCAATCAATGACAATTTAATCGTCTTTCTCATTTTATATCTCCGACACACTTTGCAGTTGTCAATTATTGTATTATTACTAGTTAAAGATTAACGACCTACATGGTAGGCTGCTTGTCTAATAACTAAACTTCATGCAAACGCATGATCAGTGATTAGAATAACAACCTAGGCCTTTAATGAGCCCTAGTCTAACCTCTCAATCACGAAGAGTTAAGGGGAAATACCCGTAATATGTCGATATTTCGTACTTTTTTGTATCTGCTAAGCCTAAGCTTAGTTGTTGCCTGCTCTGAGCAACATGAGCAATCCACTGCACGTTATGAACATGCGGCTAAAGGTGCGTTTGCATCTGCTATTTCGCATGATGGCAAATACAGCGTGATCTCATCTATACACCATGGGGTCGCGCTGTGGGATAATCAACAGCAGGTATTAAAATACCAATGGTTTCAACAACAAGCTCAAGATAGCCTCGTTCACACTGTGGCAATCTCTTACGACAATAGCCATGCTGTCACCGCAGAAAAGTCCACATTTGCTGTGTGGGACATTAACTCAGGTAAAAACACGGGCTACTATAAAATACACGCCTCAACAATTAGAGATATCGCGATTAGCAACCAAGGACGCAGCGTGTTATATGGCCGCGCCGACGGTGTAGTCGTTTACCTCGACTTAGAGACCGGAAGACGCATAGAGTTCCTTGGCCACCAAGAAAAAGTGAATGTTGTTGACCTTTCACCGAATGGTCATTACGCAATCAGTGGTTCTAATGACTATGTTGCCTACTTTTGGGATACCCGTACAGGGCAAGTTATACATCGCTTTAACCACCCGACTCGCGTTACTCAAGTCGCCCTCGATCCACAAGGCCGCTATGCATTTACAGCTGACAGTATGAAGCAAGCAAATGTATGGCAACTGACTACAGGTGATCTTGTTAGCAAACTGGCGTATATTGCGCGTCAGAAAATTTTTACCGCAGTGCGTTTTAACGATGAAGGCACCTTAATCGCAACCGGGTCACCCAATCGACTTGTTGAATTATGGCAGCTAGACTCAGGTAAAAAATTGCAAACGTGGCAAGTGGTTCCTCGTGAAGGAAGTCGCCCGAAATCGGCCGTGGTGTTAGATGTTGCGTTTACTGATAACAACCAAGCGTTATTAACCGAAAGCTCCAGCGGATTCGCTGAAAGTTTTAATGTAAGAGAATCAAATGAACACAATTGAACATCGTCTAATGGAACTTGAAGCAAAAGTCGCTTTTCAAGATGAAACAATTGAAATATTAAATGATGAGCTTAAAGCGCATCAGCAACAGCTTGCAAAAATGAAGCGCCAGACTGAATTGCTTGCAGAAAAAATTAAAGAAGCACAACAACCTTCTTTAATGTCGCAGATGCATGAGCCGCCTCCGCCACATTATTAATATTGAAAAATTTAGCCGGGTTAATCGCCCGGCTTAAACACCCCAATCACTTGTTCAAACTGGCGTGTTGAGGCTTGTACTGCTTTTTCTGGCTGAGTCATTTTATGGCCACACTGCACACATTCTACTTTCTCAACATCATGCTCTTTATAAAGCATCATCGTATCCATCGCATTACACTCTGGGCATGATGCCCCTGCGATAAAGCGTTTTTTTTGTCTCATACATGATCTCCGGTGCCATTTAGGCGGCTATTTTAGCCTAATAATTCTGTGTTTGATACGATTGCGAAGCCTAATACGATCCGTGTTATGATATGCGCAATTAAAACTGTGGTGTGCAAGTAAACTTTCATGATCCAAATTTCAGACATCGAGCTTCTTCGTGGTGGTAATGCCTTATTAAAAGGTGCCTCTGCAACCTTATTCCCTGAGCATAAAGTAGGCCTAGTCGGGGCTAATGGCTGTGGTAAATCCACATTGTTCGCGCTATTAAAGTCTGAATTACAACTCGATGCTGGTGAATGCAGCATTCCTAAAGACTGGTCCATTTCTTCTGTAAAGCAAGAAACACCGGCTCTCGATATTAGTGCACTTGATTACGTACTCCAAGGCCATCCTGACTATTACACACTCAGAATCGCACTACGCGAAGCCGAGCAAAATAATGATGGCGCGGCACAAGCAAAGGCACATATTGGTCTTGAAAATATCCAAGGTTACAGCATTGAAGCAAAAGCCGGTGAACTGCTACATGGTTTAGGTTTCTCCAATGAGCAAATTGACAACCCTGTGAGTGCCTTTTCGGGGGGGTGGCGTATGCGCTTAAACTTGGCACAAGCCCTTATTCGCGATGCCGATTTATTGCTTTTAGATGAGCCAACCAACCACTTAGACCTTGATGCTGTTTACTGGTTAGAGCGCTTTTTACGCGCCTATACTGGCACACTTGTGCTTATCTCACACGACCGTGAGTTTCTCGATGCGGTGGTTGATCAAATTTGGCATATCGACCAGCAAAAAATTAATATTTATAAAGGCAATTACTCGCAATTTGAACGCCAAAAAGCAGAGCGCTTATTACAGCAACAGGCCATGTTCGAAAAGCAACAAGAACAAATTGCGCATCTTGAACAGTTTATTACTCGCTTTAAAGCCAAAGCAAGTAAAGCAAAACAAGCACAAAGCCGGGTAAAAGCACTGGAGCGTATGGAAAAGCTGGCGCCAGCACATGCTGATTCACCCTTCGATTTTGAGTTTGCTGAACCAACCGCACTACCGAACCCGCTCATGACACTTGACCAAGCCAAAGCGGGCTATGGCGATACCACCATTTTACACAGCATTAAGCTTAACCTCGTACCGGGCAGCCGTATTGCCTTGCTTGGTCGAAATGGCGCGGGTAAATCAACGCTAATAAAATTATTAGCAGGAGATCTCAAACCGCAAGCGGGCGAAGTATTCCAGCATCAAGGATTAAATATTGGCTACTTTGCGCAGCACCAACTCGAATCGCTAGATCTAAGAGCCAGTGCCGTTACGCATTTACAACGTTTAAATCCGCAGGCAACAGAGCAATCACTGCGCGACTTTTTAGGGGGCTTTGCATTTTTTGGCGATAAAGCACTTGAGCCAGTTGCTCCATTTTCGGGTGGCGAAAAAGCACGTTTAGTACTGGCTATGTTGGTGTATCAAAAGCCCAACTTACTGTTACTCGATGAGCCCACCAACCACCTTGATTTAGAAATGCGACATGCTCTTGTAATGGCTCTACAAGGTTTTGAAGGGGCAATGGTCACCGTATCGCACGATCGCCACATGTTGAAAAACACAGCCGATGAATATTACCTTGTTGATAACGGAGAAGTAACCCAGTTTGGCTATGACCTTGACGCGTACTACCAATGGTTACTCAATGCGAACAAAGAAGCTGCAAAAACAACTGAAGACAGCGCACCGAAAGCGCATTCAAGCATCAATCGTAAAGAACAAAAGCGCTTAGAAGCCGAGTTTAGAAAATCAGTGCAACCACTTAAAAAGCAAATTGAAAAGCTCGAAAAGCAACTCGATAAACACTCAGCGGAATTAGCTGAAATCGAAGATGCACTTGGCGATAACGCGCTTTATAACGATGACAACAAAGCAAAACTCAAAGAGTTACTCGCAAAACAAGCGACATTAACGCCAAAAGTAAATGACATCGAAGAAGAGCTACTGATGGCCCTTGAAGAGATGGAAGAAAAAGAACAAGCGTTTGCCGATGAACTTGCTTAACAGTGACGATTTTTGGCAATTTGCATGTCAGCTTTATAGTAAAGATGACATGCAAGCACGCCTGTTAGATTACCAAAACCAGCAAGGTAAAAACGTTAACCTGTGTCTGCTATTGTATTATTTAGATTCTCTTGGGCTTGCTTTAAACAATTCTCAACTTAATCAGCTTGAATTATGCATTATTGAATTTGACGAGCAGGTATTAAAGCCTCTACGTAAGACTCGCGCCTACCTAAAGGCCAATCAAACCGAAATTGCTGATTACGCCACGATTCGTAAAGAATTACTCAGTGCAGAATTAAAACTCGAAAAACAACAGCAACAGCTTCTTATAAACGCACTGAATACGATGACTCTAACGCCATGTTCCAATGCGAATAATATAGGATTATATATTAAGTAAAGTGGTGAGTTCGCAGTCAATCCAACGCCACTCATAGTAAGTAGTAAGCCATACCCTTAAGGCTTTATCTGAAGCAAAACGCCTCTCGATCGACTGACGTCTAATCGCTAATAGCCTATCAAACTTGATCCAAATCAACTTCTAAATCGCCTTGTGTAGCTTCAGGAAAATAGCTTGATCTGGATCATATCACCCACCCCAAAGCCAGCCTATGATTAACCCATAGACATTAGGAGGCACAACCATGAACGTATTCTTTAGAGATTTTTTTAGCGACCCCGTCTTATTTATGTCATTTGGCATTTTGGCAGTTGTTATCGTTTTATGCCTTTTTTACGTCGGATATTTCATCAAGAAAGTTCACGACGCAGAAGTTCCTAAGTAAGAATTAAGCACGACGCACAAAGCCCCCATCCAATTTTATTGTTTAGGGGCTTTTTATTTGCAACAACACAAAATTGCCACCTGTTCTAAAAAAGCAAAAACTTGCTACAATGGGCGCTTGTTTTGTCTTGAAAGTGTCAACTATGTTACCTGAGTTTAAGCCTGCGTGGTGGATGCGCAATCGCCATTTGCAAACCATAATGCCGCGCTTCTTTCGTCCTTTTCATAATACACGCTACGACTTATCAACAATCGACACCCCAGATGGTGACTTTTTAGAACTTGCTTGGGCACAGCCACACAATGAACATGCTCCATTAGCCATTGTGTTACACGGCCTAGAGGGCAACATTAATAGCTTTTATGCCAAAGGCATGATGAAAAAGCTCAAGCAGCAAGGCTTTGCGGTAGTGCTCATGCACTTTCGTAATTGCTCACGCGAAGTTAATCGCCTTGCGCGTGCTTATCATAGTGGCGAGACCGAAGATTTACGCTTTTTTATCAACCACCTAAAAAACACATTTCCCTCACGTCCTCTTTTCGCTGTTGGCTTTTCGCTAGGCGGTAATGTGCTTGCTAAATATTTAGGTGAGCAAGGTAGCCAATCGAACTTACATGGTGCAGCCGTGGTATCGGCTCCTTTTGATTTATCGGCATCATGCGAAGTAATACGTAAAAGTTTAGGTAAAATTTATCAAAAGTATTTGCTTGATCGCATGAAAAAATCAATGCAAAGAAAGCTGCCACAAATAGAACAGCAAATTAGTCTTACCCCAGAAAAGTTAATGGCTATTGATGACTTATGGCAGTTCGATAACTTACTAACGGCTCCCTTGCATGGTTTTGCTGGCGCTGAAGATTACTATCAACAAGCAAGCGCCAAACCGTTTTTAAAAACGATCGCAACACCGACACTTATTGTGCACTCAAAAGATGACCCGATGCTATCAATTAAAGCCGTGCCCGATAGCACAGATGTCAGTGAACATGTTACTCTGCGTATCTCCGAAAAAGGCGGCCATGTTGGTTTTATTAGCGGTAATAATCCGTTTAAACCCGAGTACTGGCTTGAGCGTATAGTGCCTGAGTATTTTCAACAGTTAGTTAAAAAGAGCAGTGATGATCATTCCACACGAAAAACTTGATAAAGAGACACTTTACAATTTAATTGAAAGCTATGTATTACGTGAAGGCACTGACTATGGCGAGCAAGAGGTAAGTATTGAAAGTAAGGTGGCGCAGGTTACTCAGCAACTAAAAAAAGGTGACGCAATGGTGTTCTTTTCTGAACTACATGAATCTGTCACCATTATTTCAAAAGCCGAGTTTATCGCATTACAAGCCGACCCAGAGTATCAAGCGTCGTTTAACGACTAAACTTGTAACTTTTTCTACAACCCTTCACAATGGCTTTTTAACTTTAAAGAGCCATTAAGAATGAAAAAACTAAGCTCATTGGTTGCCGCTGTTTCGTTGGCCTTAATCAGCCAAGCTCATGCAAGTGAGACGACGGCATCAGATAAAGCCATCAAACTAGCAAAAGACACGATTTTAATTGATACACACATTGATGTGCCTTACCGTATTCACGATAAATGGGCCGATGTAACTAAAGCGACTGATGACGGCGATTTTGACTATCCGCGTGCAGTGCAAGGCGGCCTAAACGCCCCTTTTATGTCAATTTACATTCCAGCTAACCTCGAGTTTGAAGGCAAAGGTAAAAGCTACCAACTTGCTAATCAGTTAATCGATAGCATGGAAGCCATTGTACAGCGTGCCCCAGATAAATTTGCAATGGCTGATTCAACAGCAGATATCAAAGCACACTTTAAACAAGGTAAAATGTCGTTGGCAATGGGGATGGAAAATGGTTCACCGATTGAAGGTGACATGAAAAACCTGAAGCATTTTTATGACCGTGGTGTGCGCTACATCACCCTTGCTCACTCGCAAAGCAATCACATTTCAGACTCTTCTTACGATATTCGCCGTAAATGGAAAGGCTTAAGCCCATTTGGTAAAGAGCTGGTCAAAGAGATGAACAACATCGGTATGCTTGTAGACGTATCGCATATTTCAGATGATGCGTTTTACCAGGTCATGGAAATTTCGAAAGTACCAGTGATTGCCTCTCACTCATCGCTGCGTAAATATACGCCAGGCTTTGAGCGTAATATGAATGACGATATGTTATTAGCACTCAAAAAGAATGGCGGTGTTATTCAAATCAACTTTGGTTCAAGCTTCGTAACCGCTCAAGCTGGTTCTTGGTATGATCAGCTAAAAACAGCAAAAGCAGACAAGAAGAAGGAAGGCACGAAGCTCAGCAAAGATTTTGACGCAGCTTATCGTGCTAAGAACCCATTCCCGTTTGCAAGCCTTGAGCAAGTACTTGACCATATCGACCACGTAGTCGCGCTAATAGGCATTGATTACGTCGGTATTGGCTCTGACTACGATGGTGTTGGTGACTCACTGCCTGTAGGCTTAAAGGACGTGTCTAGCTACCCTAACCTTGTACAAGGCCTCATAGATCGAGGCTATAGCGATAAAGATATTAAAAAGATCTTAAGTGGCAACATGCTTCGAGTTTGGCAACAAGCTGAAGAGTACGCGAAAGCGCATTAAACTAATCTCATTATCACCATCTTAAAAGCGCAGCTAATGCGCTTTTTTATTGATTGCAACATCGTTTATTGATTAAAAAAATAGCATGATTTAATCTGATGATTACACTGAAGTAATTAGGATGATGTGACATGGCTTCATGGCAAGGAAATGTTGCGCTTGTATTTGCAACCGCTGCATTAGGCATAACGTTATACAACCAGTTTGGGGCATCTAAGCCACTCAACAAACCGCAACCCGCAAAGTACGATTTTTCATCTGTAAGTGGTAGCGTTCCCCTTGAAGACAGGGAAAACCTCGTCGCATTGCATGGCTATATTCTAGACCTTGAAACTCGAATTAACGCACTAGAACAAAGTAGCCCTAAAATTGAGCCAACTTTAATTGCAGAACAAATCGATAAAGTCATCGAACAACGCGAAAAAGAACGTATTGCAGAAGCAACCAAAAGAAATCCATCGGTTAATTGGTTTAGAAACTTGCCTGATGATTATCGTCAGCGCATTAAGGCCGATCAACACTATGCAAACAAATCAATTAACGACGCATTTTCTGCACTACTAAATATCAATAATAGCGACGACGACCGTTTGGCAGCCTATGGGCAACTTAAAATGACGTTAGGCATGCTCAGACGTGATCTAGATGAAAATCAACACACAGCCGTTGTCGACGCGATGCTCAATATCAGTGAGTATACAAGTGAACCAACCACACGAATTCATGCCATAGAGAATCTATCGCGACTCGATTCTGTTTCACCAAAACTAGCCGACTACTTTCAAAAGCTCTTGCAAAGCGACGATAACGACTATGTTCGTAGCGTGTCAGCCAGTGCCCTTGTGAGCCAATTTTATCGCGCTAATCAACTCGATAAAAAAGAGTTTGCTCTTGAGCTTGCACAGCGTATTCAAAGCTTAGAATCAAGTGGCGATAGTAAAGTAGCTGACATTATGACCGACAGCCTAAAACACCCACGACTAAGAGAAGAATTAAACAAAGTACTTGGAAATAGTGGTTAGTAGCGAGTAGCGAGTAGCGAGTAGCGAGTAGCGAGTAGCGAGTAGCGAGTAGCGAGTAGCGAGAACAAAATAAAGCCACGTTAACCTCAAGCAAACTTTTTGATGTTTAATCACACCAGTAAGTAACCCCCGCTCGGTTGTGATCTGACTTCTAATATCTAATATCTAACTTCTAATATCTATTTTCTCATCCATAAAAAAACCCGAGACTAAGCTCGGGTTTTTCTTGAATGCTTAATGCATCACTATAGTTGATTACTCAACGATAGTTGCAACAACACCAGCACCAACTGTACGGCCACCTTCACGGATAGCGAAGCGTAAACCTTCGTCCATCGCGATTGGAGCGATTAGCTCTACAGTCATCTTGATGTTATCACCAGGCATTACCATTTCAACGCCGTCTGGTAACTGTACGTCACCTGTTACGTCAGTTGTACGGAAGTAGAACTGTGGACGGTAACCTTTGAAGAATGGAGTATGACGGCCACCTTCATCTTTAGAAAGTACGTATACTTCTGAAGTGAATTTAGTGTGTGGCTTGATTGAACCAGGCTTACAAAGTACTTGACCACGCTCAACGTCTTCACGCTTAGTACCACGTAGAAGTGCACCGATGTTCTCACCCGCACGACCTTCGTCTAGAAGCTTACGGAACATCTCAACACCTGTACATGTTGTCTTCGTAGTTTCTTTGATACCTACGATTTCAACTTCGTCATTCACGTTGATGATACCAGCTTCAACACGGCCAGTTACAACTGTACCACGACCTTGGATTGAGAATACGTCTTCGATAGGCATGATGAATGGCTTATCGATGTCACGCTCTGGCTCTGGGATGTATGAATCTAGCGCTTCAGCTAGTTCAATGATTTTCGCTTCCCATTGCTCTTCGCCTTCTAGGGCTTTAAGTGCTGAACCTTGGATTAGAGGTAAGTCGTCACCTGGGAAATCGTACTCAGAAAGAAGTTCACGAACTTCCATCTCTACTAGCTCAAGTAGCTCTTCGTCATCAACCATGTCACATTTGTTCATGAATACGATGATGTAAGGTACGCCAACCTGACGAGAAAGTAGGATGTGCTCACGTGTTTGTGGCATAGGACCGTCAGTTGCAGCAACTACTAGGATTGCGCCGTCCATTTGAGCAGCACCAGTGATCATGTTTTTAACATAATCGGCGTGTCCTGGACAGTCTACGTGTGCGTAGTGACGAGTTGGTGTATCGTACTCAACGTGTGAAGTTGAGATTGTGATACCACGCTCACGCTCTTCTGGAGCGTTATCGATTGATGCGAAGTCTTTAGCTGTACCACCGTATACTTTTGCAAGTACGTTAGTGATTGCTGCAGTTAGGGTAGTTTTACCGTGGTCAACGTGGCCGATTGTACCAACGTTTACGTGCGGTTTTACGCGTTCAAACTTTTCTTTTGCCATGACGGAACCTATCAGTTTTGTGTATCTAGATTACATATGAAAATAATCCACCGAGGGTAGATTAATTTAATTTTTTCAAATTTCAAATAGTTTTTTCTGACAGATAAAGGGAGATAATAAGATAAGTTCTCGATACTGGTGCTGATAGGCAGATTTGAACTGCCGACCTCACCCTTACCAAGGGTGCGCTCTACCAACTGAGCTATATCAGCAACACCAGAGTCTGGAGCGGGCAGCGGGAATCGAACCCGCATCATCAGCTTGGAAGGCTGAGGTAATAGCCATTATACGATGCCCGCATAGGAAACTGTTCTTAAACTACCTCTAACCGTCAAGAATAAAGTGGTGGAGGGAGCTGGATTCGAACCAGCGAAGGCTGAGCCGTCAGATTTACAGTCTGATCCCTTTGGCCGCTCGGGAACCCCTCCACGAAAATTCTTTACTAAGTCACTTCCGGTAAAAGGAAAGTGGTGCCGACTATCCGAGTTGAACGGATGACCTACTGATTACAAGTCAGTTGCTCTACCAACTGAGCTAAGTCGGCACTGCTTTAGTACGGGGCGAGATTCTAAGGTAAGGTTTATTGGGATGCAACAATAAAATTAAAAAAAGTGTGAATTTATGTGTTAAACGCTCACAATTCAGGCAAATCCACGGTTTTTTACTGTTTTATTGTTAATTCACGCCAATAATTCAGTCCTTTAAAAACCAAAACACTATCAAATTGACTGCCAGAAAATAGATCAGCAAGTAATTTTCCATAGCCACCGGCAAATAATAAACAACAATTTTGCTGATCAACATGCTGAACAGCTTGCTCAATTGCCCCCATTGTCGCAACGAGCGCGCCATTTTTTAAACCATTAGGTGTATTACACCCTAAATCGGTGGCAAAAGGGGTGTGCTCATCGTCAAAAACGCGCTGAGTATTTTGCGTTAATGAGCGGGTCATTAAATCGAGCCCAGGCACAATCCAACCACCTAAGTGCTGACCCTCTTTATTCAATACATCAATTGTGGTCGCTGTCCCCGCATCAACAATAACACAATCTTTCTCTGGGTATTCAGTGTATGCAGCGATGACAGTAAGCCAGCGATCGATCCCCAAATTTTGATACTGCTTATAAGCACAGGTTAATGTTGCAAGCTCAGCGGTTACTTTAGCTTCGAAATAAGGAATTGCATGTTGTTGTGCCTGCGCAAATAGTGGCATAAGTCGCTCTGTGCTCCCCACACACGCATAAACCATGTCTGTAACATGCGACCATGGAATGGCATTGAGCTCACATGCTTGATAACGCTCATTATCAAAAAGTACGGCCTTAATTGCCGTATTACCCACATCGACCAATAATCTCATAGTTCAGCCTTACGCAGTGATATTTCACCACCGTAATAACTTTTAACCTCACCATCTTGGCGAATGCGAACGCCGCCTTGGTGATCAATCCCCTCACATATACCGCGCCAACTTCGATGGCCTGTATTGAGCTCCACACATTGACCTGCAAATGCGTTTAACTGATTCCATTGTTTAATACATGTCATTTAAACCTGTTTGACGGTATTGCGCCAAACGTTGCTCAAGGTAAAAGCACAGATACGCCACGAGTTTATTTTTCTCAAGGCCTTTTACATGTTGGCTCAAGTCTGTCCATGCTTGATCAATATGCTGGCTGACACTGTCTGGCATATGCACGTTTATACCTATGCCGATAACCAACTGACATGGTCCTTGAGGTTGACCATCAAGCTCAACCAACACACCCGCTAGTTTTTTTCCGTCTAAATAAATGTCGTTTGGCCACTTTAACTCCACATCCAGTTGATAAAGTGCCTTTAAGGTATCGTATACCGCAAGTCCAACAGCAATCGACACACCCATTGCAGCTTGTAAGCCATCGTCTAGACGCCAAAAGTAGCTAAAATATAAGTTTGCACCAAATGGCGATTGCCAAACCCGACCTCGTCTGCCTCGTCCTGCTTGCTGCATTTCTGCAACGAGTACAGTGCCAGAGTCTAATGGGGTGTCACTCTGAATACGGCGCATTAACTCGCTATTGGTCGAATCAATAATTGACTGCACTTCAACGCATGCGGTATTTCCACCAAGCTCAGCATAATAGTCATTAATTTTACTTCTATGCAAAAGCCCCGCGCTATTATTCAGGCGGTAGCCTTTCCCTGTCACTTTAAAAATATCCAATCCCATTTCTTGTAACGAGTGAATATGTTTTCCAACTGCGGCCCTGCTAATTCCTAGCTGCTCACCTAATTGCTGACCCGAAATAAAACCACCTGAATTGAGCGCATTTAAAATTGCGAGTTTATTTCCATCTGGCGCCTTCATATTTTGTGACTCCAAGTGAATATGACATTCGTGATCGGCATTCATTAAGCGCACTTCATGTTGCAAAGCAATGTGGTATTTTTGCCACACGTGTTGTTGCACATAATTCACCATGGCAATCAGGTCATCGCCGGTGCTGTTGCCATGATTAACTAACACCAAAGCTTGCTGCTGATGTACTTCAACGCCCGCAATACGGTGACCTTTTAAGCCAGCCTGTTCAATTAACCAACCTGCAGCTACTTTGTGGTGTTGTGCGTCGACAAAATAATGGGGCATATCTGGGTATTTTTTTAATAAGTCAGCGAGTTGCTCATTGCTAATCACAGGGTTTTTAAAAAAGCTACCTGCATTAGCAAGTTCACTTGGGTTAGGTAACTTACTATTTCGAGTCGCAATAATCTGCTCAAACACCTGTTGCGCAGTCGGGTTATGTAGCTGTTGCAGTGGCCCATAATGTAATATTGGCTGCCATTGTTTGGGTAAGGTTAGCCCGACTTTCGTGATCACTGCTTTATTTTTAAGTGCATGTTTGAATATCGAATCACGGTAGCCAAACAGACACTGTTCTTTGCTTAAACGGTTAATACTCGCAGATGCAATATCGAAGTACTCTACATAGCTAATAAACTTTTCAAGCTCGACACCATAAGCACCAATATTTTGCACCGGGGCTGCACCTACCGTACCGGGGATCAGCGCTAAGTTTTCAAGCCCAGGCATATCGTTGGCAATCGTCATACTCACTAATTGATGCCAATTTTCACCTGCAGCAACATGTAAAAGGAAATGATCGTTTAGCTCTTCAATTTCAATCCCTTTAGTGGCCATATAGATTACCGTCCCTTGGTAGTCGGTTAAAAATACCGTATTACTACCCTCGCCTAAAATACAAAACGGTGCAGAGAAATCGGTATTTACGAGCTGCTCTACGTCATCTATTTGATGGAAATGCTGACAATGGCTTGGCAATGAAAAGGTATGAAAAGGTTGCAGGGACTGAGCCACAAAACGCCTCAAAGGTTACCGGTAACTAATCGCATTAGTGTAACCTATCATCGCAAAATACGCATCAGATTGTAAAAATCACTCAACCCACTGTATTAATCATGTTATAAAACGGGTTCTTTTTTCATTTGTGTTCCAAGGTTATTATGAAGTTTAAACCATTATTTTTAAGTCTTGCTATGGCAGGCGCATGCTCTCAAGCAACTGCTGACGCAATTAGCCAGCACACCTATGCAAACTTAGATGACGTAACAACCACTCACCTATTACTAGATTTAGATGTTGATTTTGATGATAAGCAACTAGAAGGGTTTGTTGAGCATACGCTAGATTGGCACAATGCTAGCAGCAAAACTCTGGTACTTGATACTCGCGATTTAGATATCGACAAAGTTATGTATCAAGATAAAAAAGGCGGCTGGCACAAAGCCGACTTCACGCTTGCGGCACGCGATGACGTAAAGGGCTCAAAATTAACAATTAAATTTAAAAGCCAAGCGGTTAAAGCTCGTATTTACTACAATAGCCGCCCAGAAGCCTCGGGATTACAATGGTTAACGCCTGAGCAGACAGCCAGTAAATCACACCCATTCATGTACAGCCAATCACAAGCTATTCATGCGCGTAGTTGGATCCCTGTGCAAGACACACCGGCAATGCGTGTTACGTATTCTGCGCGTATTCATACACCTAAAGATATTCGCGCAGTCATGAGTGCAGACAATAAAGATGCGTTGTACAAAGATGGTGATTACTTATTCGATATGCCACAACCTATTTCGCCATACTTAATCGCGATAGGGGCTGGTAACTTAGAATTTAAAGCCATGTCTAAGCAGACAGGTATTTTTGCTGAGCCAACAATTTTAGATGCGTCGGTTGCTGAGTTCAACGACACACAAGCAATGATCGACAAAACTAACGCCATGTACGGTGAATATGCTTGGGGGCGTTATGACTTATTAATGCTTCCACCTAGCTTCCCATTTGGCGGTATGGAGAACCCACGTTTATCGTTTATCACCCCCACCGTTGTTGCAGGCGATAAGAGCTTAGTTAACCTAATCGCTCACGAACTCGCACACTCATGGTCGGGTAACTTAGTGACGAACGCAACATGGGAAGATTTATGGTTAAACGAAGGCTTTACCTCTTATGTTGAAAACCGCATCATGGAAGAAGTTTTTGGTCGTGACCGCGCAATCATGGAGCAAGCTTTAGATGCAGCAGGTCTACGTGCTTTACTTAAAACACTTCCTGCTCCAGACACGCGCCTAAACTTAAAGCTTAATGGTCGTGATCCTGACGATGCATTCAGCTCAGTGCCTTATACTAAAGGGCAGCTGTTTCTTATTTACCTAGAGAATAAATTTGGTCGCGATAAATTTGACCCATTTGTAAAAGGTTATTTCGACGAGTTTGCATTTAAGTCACTCACGACAGCCCAATTTGTTACTTACATAAAAGCAAACCTTATCGACAAGTATCCAGGCGTAGTAAGCATGGATAAAGTAAACGAGTGGATTTTTGAGCCAGGGTTACCAACTGATGCTCCTAACCCAACATCTGATGCATTTGATAAAGTCGATACAGTGACAAAAACATGGTTAAACAATGAGATCGATGCAGCAGAATTGCCGACTGCTGAATGGACAGTGCATGAGTGGTTACATTTCCTCAATAACCTCCCTCGCGATTTAAGCATTGAGAAAATGACTGAGCTTGATAAACAATTCAACTTAACTCAATCAACCAATGCTGAGCGTGCATTTGCATGGTTTATGCTGGCTGTAGGCAATGGCTATCAGCCTATTTACCCTGCTTTGGACAAGCACTTGTCTGGTATTGGCCGCCGTAAATTAATAGTGCCACTTTATAAAGCACTGATTAAAAACGGCAAAAGAGACTGGGCGCACGATGTGTACTTAAAAGCACGTCCGGGTTATCACCCGCTAGCACAAGGTACCGTTGACGACTTATTTTCAAAATAAGACGCTTCTAAATGTAAAAAGGCGCTGAATATCAGCGCCTTTTTTAACTCTCAATACTATTGACTTACTTTTTGTAAAAACGCTCGGCGCTCTTCTGGGCTAGCTTGTTGCCACCAAAATTCCAACATGGCTGCTGCATTTGGCATTTTTTTCAATCCAGCCTGACCACCAGACACGTTTGCAGGCAGGGTGACTGGTGCCGCGGTCGCCGGTTTGTTCTTTGCAGCAACAACGGGAGCCGCCGCAACCGCCTGCACAGGAGCCGAAGCCGCTCGGTAATTCACAATTGATAAAGGCATAGCCAGTTCACTGCCTTTGGCTTTTAGGCTCACTTGCGGTGACTCAGCAAACACTTCAGCAGCAACGGCATTACTCGCACGATTAAACACTAAATCATAGTTTTTGCCTTGTTCAACCGTCACTTCAACCCAAAATGGTTCGGATTCAACGACTTGATGATCATCGTAGCCTTGTTCGTAAAGATCTGTGTACTTCAGTTTTAACTGATATGTTCCAGGAGCAAGCTCAACATCGTCAACACGACTAAAAAATGATTGTTCAATAAGACGGTCACCTACTTGCAAAGGGACAAATTCCTCAGGAAGGTGGATTGTCTCAGCTAAACTACTGATACTATTGAATAGCATTAACGCACTGCTTAGTAATACTAACTTACGCATGATCACTCCTTGGTTGTTCATTTGCGACAGTTTCAGTTTGACACTGCAAATAAAGTTTGTCATTAGTGAGCGGGTAATTAAGCCAATTTTAAAAGAGGTAAATATGAGCCAAGAGACTATTTTTACAAAAATTATTAATCGTGAGATCCCTGCGGATATCATCTATGAAGATGAGCAGTCACTTGCCTTTAAAGACATTAACCCACAAGCCCCCTTTCATGTTTTGATCATTCCTAAAACACCCATTGCGACCATAAATGATATCAGTGAAGAACATGCTCCTTTGGTAGGTCATCTTTATGTCGTAGCCGCAAAACTTGCAAAGCAGTTTGGTTTTAGTGACGACGGCTTTCGTGTGGTTATGAACTGTAATGATCATGGCGGTCAAACCGTGTACCATATACATCTACATATGTTAGCTGGTAAAGAAATGGGTTGGCCTCCTTATCAGGACAAGAAAAAACAAAATATCTAGCACTTTGCTATGTAAAAAATTGTAAAAAGTCGAACTAATATACTATTATTGATTATTATGAATATATATCAGTTAGTTAACGTATTTAGTTACGTTAACTAACTGTATTTTTTGAAACAAAATAGACACAAACTGTACTTTTCCTGCATAAGACTCAGAAATTTCTAATACGAAAGGGGTGGATTGCGTGGTAGGATGAATCAGTCAACTTTATTCAAGAGTGTATAAATATGAGTAGTTCAGCTTTTTTATTATTAGATCCAGAACCAATTAACACGATTGGTGTTAACGTATTGGAGCCGTTGTTAAAAACACAAGGTCTAACTGTTACATCTGGGACTGATATATCTGAAGTGCCAGAAGGTACACGCTTATTATTCATCGAAACATCGAGCACAGATGCCTGGGGTAAATTAAAAGAACAACTAGTTAACCTACGCATTAAGTGCGATATTGTACTATTCAATCTTGACGAAAACCCAGAGATTGCTAACCGTGCACTATTAAGTGGTATTCGTGGTGTTTTTTACACGACTGATAACGCTGATGTATTGATGAAAGGCATTCGTTTATTGCTTGAAGATCAATTGTGGTACCGCCGCGAAATAATGTGCAATGCTTTAAACCGCATGCTGCAATTTAATAAAGATGCCCTGCACAAACTAACTGACGGTAATATCGAGCCTGTTAAGCTAACTAAACGCGAAAAAGCCATCATCTCATTGATGAGCAAAGGTTCGAAAAATAAAGAGATTGCTGAAGATTTAAGTATCAGCCCACACACTGTTAAAACGCACCTTTATAGTGCATTCAGAAAAACGAAATGCCGAAATCGCATCGAGCTTTTATCGTGGGCACAACAAAATATCCCAGACGAAATACGCTAAACTCTCTTCTTTAAAAAAACAGACGCACAATGCGTCTGTTTTTGTTTCTAGTTGCTAAACACCCAAATAGACTTTATGCTCGAAGATGTTCGTAATCCTCGGAAAAGCCATGCTCGATTCAGTCACCTTATACTACACAAGTGCAGCCATGATGGCGGTAATGACACTCCTTAACTATTTGACATGGCGAGCAAATAAAAGCATTCCGGGCACCTTGCTCTATATTTTCTATCCTTTAGTGATGTTCACTTCGGTGCTGAGTTTTGCACTTCTCGGTCATATCAATGATATTGCAAGTATCACCATTGCAAACGCCTTATTATTCAGTGCTTCTATTATTCATGTACTCGCTATTTGTCAGTTCTTAAATGCCAAGTGTATAGGGTTTAGAGCATTTATAGGGATAACCGGGGTATTAGCACTGAGCATGATCTATTTAGCGACAGACAATGCTGAGCTTAGAAACCGGATTTTAGTATCTGATTTACAACACATTATTGAGGCCTTGTTTCTACTTGCCTTATTCATTCGCAATGGCCGCAAAAGTTACCCGAATGGCAGCATTGTTTATATCTTAATATTAACCATTATTCTTGCCATATTTACAGGCAGAACACTGATGATGGGCGATGTCAGCACAGCTAATTTACTTTCCGAAAATTGGTTTAGTATCACCCTATTCATTAATGGGGTGATTGCACCGATGTTTTATGCCACAGGCATGGCAATTTTGTGTAATGAACGCCGCGAGCAACACCTCAACCAGCTTACTGAAAAAGCACATAAAGATCTTGAAATTCGCGGCTTATTCTTATCAACCATTAGTCATGAAATTCGCACTCCCCTCAATGGCATACTGGGAAGCGCTCAACTGATCATGAATCAGTCGAGCGACCCGCGAGATAAACCATACTGTGAAGCCATTATTAATTCAGCAGAGTCACTGAACTTACTGGTCGACAAAGTGCTCGACTATGCAAGCCTAGATCAGCGCGATGAAGCCCTCTACGAAGAAGATGTCGAATTTAAAACATGGTTAAACAACTTATGCTTATTACTCAGTCCGCTTGCAGAACAAAAGCACCTGAAATTTGAGCTGATTTACGATTTACCCGAACAGGCTTGTTACTATTGTGACCAGCAAAAGCTTAGACAAGTAATTATTAACCTTGTTGGCAATGCAATTAAATTTACTGATAAAGGCTCTGTAAAAATCCACGTCAAACTGCTCAATGAAGGGCAGCTAGACCATGTCGTTCGGATCAGTGTGATTGATTCAGGCCCAGGTATCGAAGATGAAGAAATCATCTACCTAACCGAACCTTATGTTCAAAGCAGTGCAGGAAAAGAAAAAGGTGGCACAGGCCTTGGCCTTGCTATTACAAGTCGCCTTCTCGAAAAGCTCGGCAGTAAGCTCAACATAAGTAGTGAGCTTAACAAAGGCAGTGTTTTTAGTTTTGATATCACACTCACAATTGGTGAACTTAGTCTTGTTGAGCAACGTCATCAATCGAAAGATTATGTGACCGGTTTAGATGTTTTGTTAGTGGAAGATCTCGACTTAAATCAAAAAATTGCCATTGAATTTATGGCCGATGACGAGCATAAAATAAAACTCGCAAAAGACGGTAACAGCGCAATTGAGCTGATGCAAAAACATCATTTTGATGTGGTACTACTGGATATGAATTTACCCGACCTGACAGGTCAAGAAGTATTAAAAAAACTAAAAAATATCGACCATTTAAATCAACGCACGCCAGTCCTCGCTTTCACTGCGAGTCTGAGTCCCGATGAAATAAAAGAATACTTAGCGTTGGGGATTAAAGATATTGTCGGTAAGCCAATTAAACAACAAAAACTGCGCCAAGCATTGAGCGACTCGCAAACAAATCAAGCTGCCAGCATTGCCGTCGAGCTGCGTGACACCTTATATGACGAAACAGCAGCTGCTGCACTCATTAGCTCATTTAATGAAGATGAAGTGTCTTCTATTTATAATGAGTTTGTTCTCTCGGCGCGGAATAAACTGATACGAAGCCAACAACTTGTTGAAGATGATAAAGATCAATGTATTAAACTACTGCATCGCCAAGCAAGTACCGCCTTACAGCTCGGCTTCAATCGTTACGGCTTAGAGCTGAAAAAGATCGAGCGTAAGTTACTCGATAATAAGCCCTTAAAAGAATCACTCACCGATGCCCTAGTACTTTGGCAAGACAGCCTACAAGCGTACTTAAACCATGTGAGAAGTGAGCTAGGTTAGTGAGTTTAGATTAACAAAGTAAATCTGCCCTTACGGATGGTAATACTCTTTTTGTTTCATTACGCCGAGAATTAAATCATCCGCTCATTCGACTAACGACTGACCTCTGAGGCTTAACAATTACTCCCTCCCATATTCATCTTCAAACCGTTCGATATCACTTTCATCAAGTATCGCCCCGGTTTGTACTTCAATGACAATGAGGGGTTCATCATGACAATTGGCAAGGCTATGAATTTGCTGGGCGGCAATATAACAAGACTGATCGGCACCGAGTTCAAACTTATCATCTCCCACATGTACACTGGCAATGCCCGAAACCACAACCCAATGCTCGGCACGGTGATGATGACGCTGAGTTGAGAGTTTCGCACCACAATTAACGATAATTTTCTTAACCTTAAACCCAACACTCTCAACCAAAGTGCGGTAATTGCCCCAAGGTCTGAATACGGCTTGATGGTGCGTCAATTTATCGTTGTCTCGTTGCGCGAGTTGTTTAAGTAATTCAGGCAACTTATCAAGGGCTTTTTTATCTGCGACGAGGGTGGCATCGTGGGTATGTATAATCGCCTTATTGCGAATTCCCAAAGCTGCAATCGTGTGATCAGCTTCACTAATCAGCAAATTATTTTCACTATCAATACTCACTCCCTGCGAGCCCAAATAATTACCAAATTGATCTTTGTTAGCAATTTTTGAAAGGGCTGAGAAGCTGCCCACATCACTCCACGTTAAATCAACCGGAAGCATAGCGACATTTTCACTTCGCTCAAGAATAGCGTAATCAATTGAGTCACTTGGGCATGTTTTCAGTATGTCTGCGTTGGGTCTCAAAAAACCGAGATCTTCAGTAAAATAGGCTGCTTGTGCGATACTACTGGCTATTTTTGGCGCAAACCGTTTTAACTCAGATAAGTACACATCAGCGAAAAATAAAAACATACCGCTATTCCAGCTAAACTCACCACTGGCAATGTATTGCTCAGCAAGTTTAAGCACTGGCTTTTCCTTAAATTCAGCGACTTTGTAACAGCCATCACGGTGCAGTGGTGGGCCTTGGCGAATATAACCATACCCTGTATGCGGCTCCGTTGGGGTAATTGCAAACGTAACGAGTTGCTGAGCCTCTGCCAAGGCTACGGCATCATCTAATCGCGCAAGTAGCTTTTCAAAGTCACAGATATAATGATCTGCAGGCATTACCAATAACGGGCCTAGTAAACCATTTTTCTGCGCATATTCAGCCGCTAACGCAATAGCTGGCGCGGTATTTTTGCCCTCAGGTTCAAGTAAAAGAGTCACATTTTTAGATACGTCTAATGCCTGTGATTTGGCAATAAATCGATGCGCTTCATTACACACTAATATCGGTGCATTAAATTGCGAACCAGTTACCCGCTTTAAGGTGCTTTGCAGTAGCGATTCATCACTTAGCAAAGGTAAAAATTGCTTAGGCATGGCCTTGCGTGATAACGGCCATAGGCGTGAACCTATGCCACCAGCAAGAATAACAGGGGTAATTTTGCGACTCATGATTGCTTGTAGTTAATAAACCAACCATGAGTTTAACAAATTTTTAGCGATGCGGCTTAGATCAACTGAAATTGATCCGCGTCTAAATGCGCAGGAAAAGCACGCCGAAAATCCTCTAATGCGGATATATCAAGGCGCTGAATTATGATACCCGATTGGTTATCATCGAGCGCTGCTAATGTATCCCCTTTAAAATCGTATACTGCAGTGCCGCCATTATGATCAACCTCATTGCCATCTGGCCCAATACGGTTGACACCGACCACATAACAGACATTTTCCATTGCGCGCGCTTTTAATAAGGTATCCCAAACATGGCGACGTGCCGCAGGCCAGTTTGCAACATTCACCATGAGGTCATAGTCATTGCAGTTACGTTGAAAAACAGGGAAGCGTAGGTCGTAACACACCTGCGGTAAAATGCGAAAGCCTTTGATATTGAAAATTTCACGCTGCTTACCCGCCTCAACATAGCGGCCTTCGTTCCCTAAACAAAATAAGTGACGCTTGTCGTAAAACTTTACCTCACCATTTGGCCACACCCAGTAGAAACGATTTGCTTTCTTATCACCGTGAGACACTAATACCGACCCAGCGATGACTGCATTTTTTTGTTTTGCAGTGGCTTTTAACCAGTTAACAACGTCACCTTGCTCAGGCTCACTACAGTCAAGATTGATGGCAAACCCTGTCGCAAATGTTTCGGGTAACACGATTAAATCAGCCGGCTCAGTTAAATCGTCAAGCAGCTCAGAAAAATGCGCAAGATTTGCCTGTTTATCTAGCCAATAAAGTGAGGATTGTACAAGGGCAAGCGTTAAAGCTGACATAAAATCTCCGCGGCACGCAACAGCGTGTCATCATTTTTTGCAAAACATACTCGTATGACCTTATCATTACTTGGGCTGTTGTAAAATACACTAAGCGGTACTGCTGCAACGCCAGCTTGCTCTACCAACCAATGACAAAACTCCACATCATTTAGGTCTGACACATCACTGTAATCAAGCAATAAAAAATATGTGCCTTCACTGGGCAAAAGGGTAAAACGGCTATCTTGTAACGCGTTACTGAGCAAATCACGCTTATGTTGATAAAAATCCGCTAGCCCATCAACATGTTCAGGCTCCAGTTCTAACATATCTGCTAAAGCATGTTGTGCTGGGGTAAAACTTGAAAATGTCACGTATTGATGAATCTTACGAAACTCTATCATCAGCTCAGCGGGGGCAACACAGTAGCCCATTTTCCAGCCTGTGCTGTGGAACGTTTTCCCAAAGCTTGAAATAACAAAGCTGCGTTCAAATAATTCTGTATCCGTGAGTGCACTAACATGTGCAGCACCATCAAAGGTGATGTGTTCATACACTTCATCGCTTATCACGTATAAGTCGTGTGCTTTAACTAAGGCTTTCAGTGCTGCAATGTCGTCAGCTTTAAGTATTTTGCCACTCGGGTTGTGTGGCGTATTAATAATAATAGCGCGCGTTTTTTCGCTCATGACCTCTGCAACCGCGTGCCAATCAATCCGATAATCAGGCGCATGTAAGGCAACATGCACACTGCGTCCCCCTGCTAATTCAATCGCGGGCTGGTACGAATCATAGGCAGGGTCGAACACCACCACTTCATCACCGTCTCTTACCAGCGCTTGAATTGCCACAAATAATGCTTCGGTTGCACCCGATGTCACCGTGACTTGCTGCTCATAATCTATATTGTTATGGTATTTTCTCGCAATCAGTGCTGCTATTTGCTGCTGTAAACGCACAATACCACTTGACGGAGCATATTGATTAACCCCTTCAAGTACATAATGATTTAACTGTTTTTTTAGTAAATCAGGGGCGTCAAATTCAGGAAAGCCCTGAGATAAATTAAGTGCTTGATGCTGATTCGCTAAAGCAGTCATTTGACTAAAAATACTGGTGCCTAAATTCGGCAATTTACTTTCAAACACAGAGGTTCCTTAAAGATGGTTTTGCGCTCGAAGCGATGCTATCATTGCTTAAAACAGATGTATAGCCGTCTAAATAACTTTTAGAAAGTCGAGGAATGTATGCATAACAATACCGCTATTTCAGAACTAATAGAAGCAGGTAAATGGGTAAGCCAACGAGGTTGGGTCCCAGCAACCGGTGGTAATTTTTCAGCCCGCACAGAAACGGGTTATGTCGTCACCGCCAGTGGTTTCGATAAAGGCCAGCTCGGTACACATGCATTTATTGAGTTAGACCACGCAGGCAACCGCACTAAAGGGTCGGGAAAACCCTCGGCAGAAACAGAACTACACTTGAACATGTATAAGCTGATCCCTTCTGCAAAATTTGTTTTACATACCCACTCGGTTGCTGCCACCGTTTTATCTCGCGTCATAAAAGGACATGCCATTAATTTACATGGCTACGAGATGCAAAAGTCACTCAGTGGTGTTACCTCACATTTAGATACGCTAAGCATTCCTATTTTCGACAACGATCAAGATATTGATCGCCTAAGTCTATTAGTAAGCGACCATCACCTGCATACGCCAATAGAGCACGCAGTGCTTATTCGCGGCCACGGCCTCTATGTTGTCGGCAGAGACATCAAAGAAGTATTGCGCCATTTAGAAGGGCTGGAGTTTTTATTTAGTTGCGAGCTTGAGCGCCTAAAACTGGAAGGTATCCACGCATGATCAAAGCCATTTTAACTGACATTGAAGGCACTATCACACGCATTTCATTTGTGAAAGATGTGCTATTCCCTTATGCCGCTGAAAAGCTTCCTGCGTTTATTAAAGCACACCAAGACGATCACGATGTCGCGGAACATATTGCGAGTGTAAAAGCACACATTGAACAGCCAGAAGCTGACCTAGAAACGGTGATTAGTACTTTACTTCATTGGATTGAAACGGATCAAAAAGTAACGCCATTAAAACAGTTACAAGGTTTAATTTGGCAAACAGGTTATGAAAATGGTGATTTTACCGGTCACCTTTATCCTGACGCATACGCTTTTTTAAACGCACAAAAACAAGCAGGAAGAAGCCTGTATGTTTACTCATCAGGCTCAGTAAAAGCACAGCACCTTATTTTTCAATATTCTGACTATGGTGATGTGAGACCTCTTTTTAGTGATTACTTCGATACCAAAGTGGGCGCAAAACAAGAGCAAAGCGCTTACAACACAATTATCGCTGCACTGCCATTTGACGCCTCTGAGGTGCTATTTTTAAGCGACGTTGCTGCTGAATTAGAGGCAGCTAAAGCGGCAGGTTTACGCACTTTGCACCTTATTCGCGATGGCCAAGACAGTACCAGCGAGCATCCTTATATTAATGATTTTAGTGAATTTAGTGCGGAGTATTTAGCATGAGCCAGTTAACAGTTTTTAATGATAACAATGCCGATGACATCCTTTTTCACAGCGACGACTCAAACGCCATAGCTACGAAACTAAATGCAGTGGGTGTACGCTTTGAACAGTGGCAGGCGAATGTACATATTGATGAAACAACCAGCCATGATGCTATTTTAAGTGCGTACGCTCACGACATTGAGCGCTTAAAGCGTGAAGGAGGTTATCAAACTGTTGATGTTATCTCGCTCGCAAAAGGCAACCCGAATGCCGCTGAGTTACGTGGTAAGTTTTTATTTGAACATACCCACAGCGAAGATGAAGTACGCTTTTTTGTAAAAGGCCAAGGGCTTTTTTGTCTGCATGTCGATAATAAAGTATACCAAGTGCTGTGCCAGCAAGGTGACTTAATTTCGGTGCCAGAATTAACCCCTCATTGGTTTGACATGGGCAGCAACCCTGAATTTACTGCTATTCGCTTATTTAATAATACCGAAGGCTGGGTGGCTAAAAGCACAGATTCAGCTATCGCGAATGACTTTCCATTGCTTGATTAATATGGAAAAGCTTTTCTCATACGGCACTTTGCAATATAAACAGGTGCAACTCGATACCTTCGGGCGTTTGCTCGAAGGTCAGCCTGCGACTTTAACAGGGTACATTGTCGGTGAAATTGAAATTACTGATCCTGCGGTGTTAAAAAGCAGTGGCCAGCGTTTTCATCCTGCGTTAATTAAAACAGGTGAAGACTGCGACATTGTGAATGGCACAATTTATTTAATCACCGAACAAGAGTTGGCCCAAGCCGATGACTATGAGGTAGATGACTATCAACGCATTGCAGAAAAATTCCAATGTAATACTTCTGCTTGATTATATGTTGCAAAAAACGGCCTTTAATTTACAAATACAAAACAAAAAAACCCAATTCAAAAACAACTTCTGGTATCATCACCTCATCAATGCTCAGTACTTAATTATTAGCTAAAGGACTACACATGGGGTCGGTAATTTCACCCTTACGCGATAATATTATTTATGTTGGCGAATGGCAGCTAAACATATCATTGCAAACAATTAATGACGGCGTGCATGCTCGCGAACTAGAACCGCTGTTATTTAAGTTACTGTGCTATTTTATTGAACATAATGAACGTATTATTTCTCGCCAAGAGCTGGCGGACAACATTTGGCAGCAAAGCTACGTTGATGATAATGCCATCAATCGAGCGATATCGGAGCTTAGAAAAGCACTCAAATCAGAAAAGCAGCCTGGCCAAAGTATCAAAACACATTACCGTAAAGGGTATAGTTTATTTATTCCTGTCAGCTCAAATAAAACCGAGACAGTCACTACAGAACAGCAAAATCAACATGAATCTTCGAGTGAAGTCGCTGCCGCTGAATCATCTTCACACAGTCATCCCAAAAGAAATGTAAATTGGTCGTGGTCAATTCCCGCCATATTAATAGCAACGCTAATTTGTTTTTTCTGGTTTTTTTCAGATAAACCTGCGGCAAGTAGTGAAACCAGACAAACCATGCCTTTTCTAGCATTAGATGCTGACACTATTTCTTGGCATAAAGGCAGTTACTCTCACTTACTACTGCCCCCCGATAAAAGTAAGCTTGCTTATTTGCTCACACCTCTCAAGCAAAATGACATAATGAATATCTATGTAATGGACCTAAAAACCAAAAAAGAGTTTTTAGTTGACTCAGGTGACGCTTATATTCAGGGCTGGTCTGATGATGGTCTGCGCTTATTTTATGTCAAATGTAAACCCGGTGACTATAGTCAGTGCCAACAATGGCAGGCCAGTGACTTTTTTTCTGAAACAATCAAAAAATCCCCCCTGTCGTATCCTTATTCTTCAGGTGATAAGTTAACGCAATACACAGAAGTCGGGGATACCGCTATTTTTCGACGTAATCATTATCGTGGCTTAAGCCAATTATTTGCGCTTTACGCTTATGATAAAAAAACAGCAGAAGAAATCCGCATTACATCACCCAATATTACTGGCACAGGTGATTTTTTATTAACGACATTATCAAATCCTGAACGGATTATTTTTGAACGCCACAACACTGGCCAAGCAGAAATTTATATGGCAAACCTAGACGGTAGCTCCATGAAGCTGCTCACGACAAATAACTATAGATCATGGGCTGCCACGTATGATGAACCCAGTAATTCGCTCATTTGGTATAACCGTGCCAATTCGACTATTGAATCATTTTCGTTCGACTCAATGACCCGAGCCCATGCTATTAAAGCCCCCGTTAAAGACGCTAACTACGCTTACCCACTCAACAAAGAGTCTTTGTTAATAAGTACCGATCTGCATGATCTAGATGCCAGTGTTTTTGATTTAAAGACGCAAGAAATGAGCTACATAGCCACCGCTAATAAGCATGAAAATTCTGCTGTAGCGCTTGCAAATGGTGATATTTATTTTGCCGATACCTATTACGATAAGCGTGAACATTGGCTTAAAACCAATAACCAATATATCCCTATTTCTGATAGGGTTGGCACTGACAATATCATTGTTTCTGCCAATGAAAACAGCACGCGTTTATTGAGTTTCAATAAACACACGCATCAACTCTCACTATTAGATGCCACAGACTTTAAGACAATTAAGCAATGGCAAATACCAGGCCGAATTGTGCTCGCTAAAATACGTAAAAACCGCATTGCGATAATCTACGCCGATGCAACCACCTTACAAAATCAGTTAATGCTATTGAATACTGACAATACAGAAACAGTCATCAGCACGATTGATACGCCCCTTGCTATCGCTTGGCGTAATGATCATCAATTGATTGTGCATGCCAAACACACACAGTTTTTAGAACTTGATAGCCAAACTAATCGCTACCATGAATTACCTATGCCAGATAAGTTGACTGCAATAAAACCGTCAATAGTAACGATGGCGAGTAATGAGCAAACACTGTTTATCGCCACCTCTGCTGACATTTACAGTGCCGCTTTAGAGGAACTAACGGAAGTGAATACACTGATTAAAATGAAACCGTCTAACTATATTTTGCACCTCAACGCACAAAATGAAAAATTAGCGATTTCATTCGTAACCGCTAATAATCAAAACAGTATTGAGCTTTACACTGAGAAAAGACCCAGCAACTAGTTATTTTAATTGCGTTAATACACCTTGCTCGATATCAGCATACTCGTAAACACCGGTATCTAATACCCAGCCTGTAACCAACTTTGCAGGCGTGACATCAAAAGCAGGGTTATACACTGATGCATTCGTCGGTGCCCACTGTGCTTCACCAAAACTACCGCTCACACCACGTACTTCAGCGGGGCTTCGCTGTTCAATCTCAATATCATCACCACAGGCTGTTTGCGTATCAAGTGTTGTTAGCGGCGCAACCACGTAAAACGGAATATTATGAAAGTGAGCCAATACTGCCAAATTATACGTACCCACTTTATTAGCAAAGTCGCCGTTTGCAGCAATACGATCGGCACCTACAAAAATTTTATCGACCTTACCCGCAGCCATTAAGCTTGCTGCCATATTGTCGCAAATTAACGTGTAAGGTATTTGCCAGCGCTCAAGCTCAAATGCAGTTAATCGGCCCCCTTGCAATAATGGGCGTGTTTCATCAACCCAGACATGCAGATCTCCATGGCGCTGCTGAGCTTTATAAATCACACCTAACGCTGTGCCAACTCCCGCCGTAGCTAATGCTCCAGTATTACAATGAGTAAGAATATTATCGCCTTTAGCAACAAGCTCAGCACCACGCTGTGCCATGCTGTCACACAGTGCAATGTCTTCAAAAAATAACTGCTCAGCCGTATCTACAACAGCCTCAACATATGCAGGTTGCATTAATGCCTCACGCAGCTGTGCCATACAGTGCATTAAATTCACAGCGGTCGGACGCGTTGCTTCTAATTCATCAATCGCTGAAGCAAGCTCTGCTTTACTCATACCTTGCTCTGCTAAATGAGCAACGAGTACGCTGGCACCTAAGCCAATTAAAGGGGCACCACGAATTTTTAAAGTCAAAATCAGTTCTTTCATCGTTTCAACATCATTGCATACATGCCAATGCTGTTGATGAGGCAATAAGTACTGATCAAGCACAGTTAAGGTATTTTGCTGATATTTAATACTACTCGCGATGAGATCTTGCATAGTGCATCCAGATTACTAATTTGATGAAAAGGTATTTTACATCAGTTTACACAACTAACAAGCTGGATGTATGGACATCTAAACGCTTACAGGTATAGAATGCCCAAAGTTAATAATATTTTGAGATAGAGCCATGGCTAATTACACTGCCTTCACTGCAGAGCATGCTGTTGATTACATTAAAAAACTTACCGAAAGTGAACTCAGTTCAGTGTTTACTCCTAACGCTGAGCTGTCTGCGTACGAGTTCGGCGACGGAAATCTAAACTTAGTTTTCCGGGTCACTGATCAACACAACAACAGTGTAATTTTAAAGCAAGCTTTACCCTATGCTCGCTGCGTGGGTGAGTCATGGCCGTTATCGTTAGACCGTGCGCGTATCGAGGCTGACGTCTTGATAAATCATGGTTCATTATGCCCAGAGCACACCGTAGCCATTTTGCACCACAATGCTGAGCTTGCATTAACCGTGCTGGAAGACTTAGGTCACTTACAAATTTTACGTGGTGCACAAATAAATGCCGAGCAGTTCCCTAAATTAGCCAGTCATGTTGCCCAATATCTCAGTCGCACCGGTTTTTATAACTCCGACTTTTATCTTTCTGCCGACGATAAAAAAGCCAAAGTGAGCCAATTTATCAACCCAGATTTATGTAAGATCACTGAGGACCTCTTTTTCACTGACCCTTATATCGAGCACGAGCGCAATCACTTCCCGGCTGAACTCAATTCGTCAGTGCAACACATTCGTAATAACAACGCGCTAAAACTTGCCGCAGCGAAATTAAAAGCTAGGTTCTTATCGTGTCCGCAAACCTTGTTACACGGCGATATGCACAGCGGCAGTATTTTTGTTGATAACAACACAACCAAGATGATCGACCCAGAGTTTGGCTTTTTTGGCCCAGTTGGTTTCGATATCGGTTCATTTATGGGTAATTTATTACTTAATTACTGCGCGCAAAATGGCCGTATAGCTGAATTAGCAAAGCGTCGCCAATATCAAACGCATTTATTAACATGCTTACAAGACTGTTATAGCCAGTTTGAAGAGCAGTGGTTGAACTTAGCAAGTAATGAGACAACCGATGTAAGCTTTGCTAACCGCGCTTTTACAGAAGATTACTTAAAAAGCGTGTTGCATGATGCCATTGGTTATTGCGGTGCAGAACTTATTCGCCGTACGATTGGCCTTGCCCACGTTGCTGACATTGACGGCATTGAAAACGAGCAAGCACGCTTAGCTGTGCAGCAACAAACCTTAGTGTTAGGCGAGCAATTGATGCTTAACGCAACAAGTTGCGATAATAAAGATGAATTTTTTACCTTATTGATCAGCTTATTAAACTAGTTATTCAGCTACCCAATGAATAAGGCGCTTATCGCGCCTTATTGAATCTCATCATTATTTATTGTAATGCTCATACATTTTATCAAGCGGTTCTGACAACCCATTTTCTTGTACAACACGCACATGGTGACGAGCAAGTTCTCGGGCGCTCGACACGCCACATGAATGAGCAATTAAGCCTGCACCGTAGTGAATAAACTTATTGTAATTTGCAACTCGCTGCGCTTTGTCTGTCACATCTAAGCCGCGTTGTAATCGCTCATTGTGCGTTGTAATACCGGTCGGGCAAGTATCTTTATTGCATTGTAATGCTTGAATACAGCCTAATGAAAACATATGCCCGCGCGCTGACACAATAAAATCAGCCCCCAAAGCCAATGCCCAAGCCACTTTCGACGGGACGATTAATTTACCCGATGCAATCACTTTCACCCGCTCTCTTAAACCATGTTTTTTCAACAAATCAACGACCAAAGGTAAGCTTTCTTTTAGAGGTAAACCAACAGAATCCATCAATGGCTGCGGGGCAGCCCCAGTGCCACCATCAGCACTATCAATGGTAATAAAGTCTGGTGCTGACTCAATACCGCGATTGTTAATTTCACTGAATAAGGTTTCAAGCCACGTATACTCACCGATTACTGCTTTAAATCCTGTGGGTTTTCCTGTCGTAGCTCTAACAGTTTCAATCATATCGAGTAAATCAGCAGGTTTTTTTATTTCTGGGTGCCCATTAGGGCTAATCGAGTCATGTCCTTCTGGTATGCCACGGATTTTAGCGATTTCTGCGGTGACTTTTCGGCCCGGCAACATGCCACCTTTGCCCGGTTTTGCGCCTTGGCTCATTTTAATTTCGAACATTTTCACTTGCTCATGACTAGCAATCGCTTTGAGCTTTTCGAGGCTCAGTTTGCCCTGCTCATCTCTGACACCATATTTTGCCGTACCAATCTGAAATACAATATCGGCTCCTCCTTCCAGATGATAAGGACTCAACCCCCCTTCACCTGTATTCATCCAGCACCCAGCTAGTTTTGCGCCTCGAGATAAAGCGCGAACAGCCGGTTTTGAAAGTGCTCCAAAGCTCATGCCCGAAATATTAAATAATGCATTGGTAGAATAAGGTTTTTCACAATAGGGTCCCAAGGTGACATGACTAGGTTCGAGTGCCTCTTCATCGAGCGTCGGAAATGCACAGTTCATGAACATCACAGTGCCTGTGGCTTCTAAGCTTTGAGTGGAACCAAATGCCGTGGTACGGTCAACGTTTTTTGCCGCACGGTAGACCCAACTTCGATCGGCACGGTTAAACGGAAGCTCCTCTCTGTCCATCGCAAAAAAATACTGGCGAAAAAACTCACCTTGGCGTTCAAAAAAGTAACGAAAACGCCCTATCACAGGGTAATTACGACGAATAGCCTGTTTCGACTGCGTCACATCACTAATGTAAAAACAGATGATTACCAACAGCCCTATCCCTAACGCAAAGATAAACAAGCTGGCAAATACATCGATACTAAAAATTATAAAATCACTCATTCAAGACTCCTGTGTGATGATGACGTCCTTGCAAATCATATAAGCAGTTTAAAATACGCGCAACAAACAAAAAAGGCGTGTTTTAAACACGCCTTTTTTAATCAGCTCAATTGCTTAGGCTCGCTTTGCTAATTCAGCCTTAATATAAAGTTGAATTTGCTCTTCAAGCACCGACATCGGCACAGAACCATGACGTAATATTTGGTGATGGAATTCACGCACATCAAAATCTTGACCCAGTGCTTGTTCAGCTTCATGGCGCAAGCGTTTTATCGTTAATTCACCGATTTTGTAAGACAGCGCTTGTGCTGGCCATGAGATGTAGCGGTCGGTTTCTGTTTTTACATTATGCAGTGAAAGCGCCGTGTTTTCGCTCATGAACGTCATCGCACGCTCACGACTCCAGCCATACATATGCATCCCCGTATCAACGACTAAACGTGCAGCTCGCCACATTTCGTAAGTTAATCGACCAAAATCACTGTATGGGTCTTGGTAAAAACCGGCTTCAATACCTAAAAATTCAGAATATAGCCCCCAACCTTCACCGAATGCCGACAAATACGCATTACGACGATAGCTTGGTAGCGATTCCAGCTCTGAATTTAATGAAATTTGTAAGTGATGTCCTGGCACAGCTTCGTGCAGAGTTAACGCTTCAAGTACATACAAAGGACGTTTATCAAGCGCATAAGTATTGACCCAGTAATAGCCCGCTTGGTCGTCACGGCGTGATCCCGAATAACGCCCCGTGGTGTATTTAGGCGCAATGCTGGCTGGCACTGGTGCAACACCGTAAGGCATTCTTGGTAACGTATGGAATAGTTTAGGAAGCTGTGCGTCCATTTTTTTAGCAATGTAAGACGCTTCTTTTAATAATTCTTCAGGCGTTTTGGCATAAAACTGCGGATCTGTACGCAAAAAATGCACAAAGTCGGCAAAGCTGCCTTCAAAACCAACCTCTTTAATGATTTTATCCATTTCTGCACGGATACGCGCGACCTCTTGCAAACCCAATTCATGGATTTCTTTTGGCGTCATATCTGTTGTTGTGTAGTACTTCGCACGGTTTTCATAAAATGCTTTGCCGTTAGGCGTACTCGAAATACCAATCTCTTTACGAGCACCCGGTTGGTATTCGTTATTAAAGAAAGTCAGGTAGCCTTGGTATGCAGGAATCACCTGTTCTTTTATAATCTTTTGTGCCTGTTGTTGACGCTGTAAAAATTCGCTCTCACTGAGCCCTGCAGTATTTTTTAAAAAGGGTTTATAAAACTCAGATTGTGTCGCATCATCAACTATATATGCTGTAATCGAATCTTGATAACCCTCTAAAACGGCTTGCGGTTGCGTTAATCCAACTTCAAGGCCCTTACGCATCCAGCCAATATTTTGCTGAAAAAAGCGGGGAATTTGCTGCAGTTTGGCAAGATAAACATCGTAATCTTTCGCTTTCGTGTAATCGGAGCTTGAGATCATAAATGAGAGGCTCGAATGAAAGCCATATTCAGACGTTAACGGCATGTAGTGGGTATTAAACACATATTCATCAACACTATTTTGTACTTGGCCACGTAAAATCGTTAAATTTATACGATTTTCTTCCGACAATTTATCGCGGTCGATGGCATCTAGCTCTGCAAGGAGTTCGGTATTTTTTTGGTATTTTTGTTCTAAAAACTCAGCAGATAAATTTGCTAATAAATAACCATTAACGCCGTTTTCTTTACCATAAGGGCTAATACTTTCACGGTAATTGACCACATTTTCTGCAACCTGATTAAACTGCTGATCTGCATCAACAGTGGTTACCTGGCACGCACTTAAAGTACACGCTAAAGCAATGGCTATTAAAGAACGGTTTAACGTTCGCGATAGTGTTTGTTTCATAGGATTCTTATTCGTTTTAAACAATAGAGATAAAGTAGCGTAGCTCACACTAAAACCCAAGCAAATGCGACCAAGCAGCGGTTTAATACGCTCAAATTAACATCACTATAAATGCATGAATGAGCAGGCTTTAAGCAATTTTTAATTACACTTGTTAAAGTTGCTGAGAAAATCAGCTATTAGACCCAAACGAAACAAATTTAAGTTCCAAAATTAGCGATTTTGCTTTTAAATAGACAGATTACAGATTACTGTAATACCCATTCGCTTAATTAAGTGATCCATTTTGAGGTACGGCAAACGTTTCGTTAATGAGTTCTACTCAGCAACTTTTCTGCTTTGATACAGCCGTAAAACAGACGTTTTTAACGCAATTAGCGTCAAGTTTTATCTCTCGTGATTACGTGTTATGCGAATTTATATAAGGTGCTTGGATGCAATTAAACCTTACGGAAGAGATGATTAATTGGTTGTTATGCGTATTTAGTGGTATTGAAAAAATGATGTTCCATGATTCCATGGCTATTGCTCAAGAAAAAATGACAAAGGTATGTATCTTTTTAGAACATCATGCATTACCGCCGTCACCACTTAATTACCAGGTTGTATATACATATGTCAGCCAATCTAATCTAAAACTTAATGCCGCACTGGATCGCGCCATCGCGCAAAAAAAGCCGATCGACAGTATCTTTATAGAGCAACTGTATTTTGATTTTATGGAGCAAGGCCATAAAATGAAAACAGCGATTGTACGTAATGTTGATTCTGTTCTGGGCACACTAACGCGCAATGCAAACAATAATGAACAAAATATTGTTCGCTTTACTGAACAAATTAGTGATTGTGTACACGCCATTGACGAAAACAACTTAGAACAAACACGTCATGCGCTAAAAATGCTCAGTAAACAATCAGAACATTTACTGGCTCAACATCGCCAATTTAAACAAGAAATCGCAAAAGCCAAAGCACTACAAGATAAGACCCAAAAACAACTCACCCAACTTCGTAAACAGCACATCACCGATCAGCAAACTGGTTTGTATAAACGTCATTATTTAAATCAACAAACACAATTGTGGCTTGGTCAAAGAAAAGCGGTGTGCGCCATTGCGATTCAAATAGAAAACCTTGAGCACTTCATCAATAATTACGGTGATGTCATTGGCGAGGTGATCTTGAATAAGGTCGCCAAACAAGTGCAAAAATATGTCCTTGAAAGTGGTTTACCAGGGCGCACTGGCAAAGATGAATTTACTATTTTACTGGCTGATATTGAGCCTGAGACGGCTAATTTAATTGCTGAAAAAGTGCGTAATGGTGTTGAAAAGCTGCGCTTTATTAGTTCAAAGAATGGCACAAAACTACCCGCTATTCATCTTGCTTTAGGGATTGCTAAACATCAAGATGAAGACAACTTCAACAGCTTAGTCCGCAAAGCTTCGCTTGCTGCTGCGAAAGCAAAGTCACTAGGTCAAAGCAGTTTTATTGCCGGCCAATAAACCTGCGCTAAATCATAAAAGCCAATGCTAATCTGATGATTTAGTTATAATCAAATTGCACCCCACAGCTACAATCAAGTACACTAGTCTTTATTGCCACGATAGAGACAAATCATGAACGAGAATCAACAAAAGACCACGCATTTTGGCTATAAAACTGTTGCTGAAAACGACAAAGCATCTATGGTTGCAGATGTATTCCACTCAGTCGCTGCAAAATATGACGTTATGAATGATCTTATGTCGTTCGGTATTCATCGTTTATGGAAGCGTCAAACAATTGCCAGCTCTGGTGTTCGCAAAGGCCATTACGTATTAGACCTTGCAGGCGGTACTGGCGATTTAACGTCGAAGTTTAGCCAACTCGTCGGTGAAACAGGTCAAGTAATCTTGGGTGATATCAACTCTTCAATGCTAAAAGTCGGCCGTGAAAAGTTACGTAACCTAGGCCGAGTAGGCAATATTGAATACGTACAAATGAATGCTGAAGCGCTGCCATTCCCTGATAACAGCTTTGATTTAATCACCATCGCATTTGGTCTTCGTAACGTAACTGACAAAGACAAAGCGCTGCGCTCAATGTACCGCATCCTTAAACCAGGTGGTCGTTTACTCGTTCTTGAATTTTCTAAACCAGAACATGAAGCGCTCAGCAAAGCGTACGATTTTTATTCATTCAATATTTTGCCAAAAATGGGGCAACTAGTTGCAAATGATAGCGAATCTTACCAGTACCTAGCCGAATCGATTCGTATGCACCCAGACCAAGAAACGCTGAAAAGCATGATGGAAGATGCGGGCTTCGAACACACTAGCTATCAAAACCTCACCGGCGGTATTGTCGCCTTACACCGTGGTTTTAAATACTAAAATTAAACAGATTAAGTAGGTAACGCGATGTTAGCAAATGCTCTGTTATCACTGGTAGAACGAATCATTAATCATGTTTTGCAGCTAGACTCGTCTCTAAAGGACAACCTAGCGGCTATTTCAGACAAGCAATTACTGATTGAGATCCGTGATTGGCAACAGCGCATTTTATGCGTATACAGTGATGAGCAAATACACTTATATAGCACTGCAGAGCATCACTTCGACTGCATGATCAGTGCTGATATTGACACTCTGCTCACGCTGAAAAATCCAGCAATGCTAACCCAGTTAATCCGCCAAGATAAATTAGATTTACAAGGCGATTTACACATAGCTCAAGGCTTTAGTAATGCCTTTGCTGCACTTAATATTGATTGGCCAGAGCATTTTTCACGTTATATTGGCGACGCACCAGCACAGCAGCTATGGCTGTCTTTGCAAGCAATGAAACGTCACGGTGTGAACGTAAAAAATAAACTCGAAAATACACTGACCACCTTATGTCAAGACGAGCTTGCAGTGACAATTCACCCACTTGAACTGGCTGAGTTTAAGCAACAGAACCGCCAATTAAAGAACCAAGTGTCTCAACTCGAGATGCGAATAAACGCCTTATTAAAGTCATGCTAGTGCGCTAAGGATATTGTGTGTCAACTGCTCGTCTGTATTACATCACAAAAACATTACTGAGCTTCGGCTTAGACGAACTGATCCCACGTAAAAAAATACCTTGGTTTGCCACATTAGCGCGAGGCAGTTTATTTTGGTTACGCAATCAACATAAAGATAAACCTGCGGGGATGCGTTTACGCTTAGCCTTACAAGAGTTAGGGCCTGTGTGGATTAAGTTTGGGCAAATGCTCTCTACACGCCGCGATTTATTACCGCATGATATTGCGCTTGAACTGGCTTTGTTACAAGACCAAGTTGAGCCCTTCGAAGGAGAGCTTGCTCAGCAACTGATTGAAAAAGCGCTTGGTATAAATGACATTAGTGAGCTTTTTAATGACTTTTCGCAAACCCCTCTCGCGTCAGCATCCATTGCACAAGTGCATACGGCAACCTTGCTAGATGAGCATGGTGAAGAGCAAAATGTCGTTATTAAAGTTATTCGCCCTAATATTAAAGAGCAGATAGACGCCGACTTAATGCTGATGCAAAAGGTCGCTAAGCTCGTTGCAAAACTTTTAAAAGAAGCCAAACGTTTGCGCCCTATTGAGGTGGTAAATGAGTACAAGAAAACCTTACTAGATGAGCTCGACTTAATGCGCGAAGGCGCGAATGCCATTCAATTACGTCGCAACTTCGAGGGCTCAGATTCTCTCTATATTCCCTTTGTTTACAGCGATTATAGCCGCAGTAATGTCTTAGTTATGGAGCGTATTTATGGTATTCCTGTCTCTGATACCGAAGCGCTCCTTGCACAAAACACCAATATGCAATTACTCGCTGAACGCGGTGTCGAGGTCTTCTTTACACAAGTCTTCCGCGACAGCTTTTTCCATGCAGATATGCATCCGGGCAATATTTTTGTTTCTCGCGAGACGCCCCATAACCCTCAATATATTGGCATTGATTGCGGCATTGTCGGCACCTTAAATAGAGAAGATAAACGTTACCTTGCAGAAAACTTTATTGCCTTTTTTAATCGTGATTACCGCCAAGTAGCGCAGCTGCATGTTGATTCGGGGTGGGTCCCCGCAGATACCAGTATTGAAGAATTCGAGTTTGCGATTCGCACAGTATGTGAGCCCATTTTCAATAAACCACTGGCTGAAATTTCATTTGGTCACGTACTGGTTAATTTATTTAATACCGCACGTCGCTTTAATATGCAGGTTCAACCGCAATTGGTGTTATTACAGAAGACACTGTTATATGTTGAAGGTCTTGGCAGGCAACTTTATCCGCAGCTTGATCTGTGGAAAACCGCTAAGCCATTTTTAGAAGAATGGGTTAAAGAACAAGTGGGTCCGCTTGCAGTGATGAAAAAAATGTACGCGAACTTACCATTCTGGGCTGAAAAAATGCCTGAATTACCCGATTTAATCTATCAAAACTTAAAGCGTCATCAACAACCTGTACAATTGCCGCAGGAGTCGTCGTCAAAACCTCTGCTCCTGAGCATTTTTGCGGGCAGTTGCTTTATTGTGTCGGGACTGTGTTATTTACAGGATGACCTAATTGCAGCAGGCATCACAACAGGACTTGCTGTGGTTGGTTTTATTGCAGCTTGGCGCAGCGCATAAACTAAGTGCTATTTATGTTTTGGTGAGTATAATCAAAACAAGTACATTCAATCAATTTGATAAAATATGGAGTAACCCATGCTTAGTGGTATCAGTATTTGGCAATTAGTCATTATCTTAGCAATTATTGTATTGTTATTTGGCACTAAAAAATTACGTGGCATTGGTGGCGACTTGGGCAGTGCAGTAAAAGGCTTTAAAAAAGCCGTGTCTGAAGACGATAAAACCAGCAGCAACAACGAGCAGATCGAGCAAGCGTCTAATACGCAAAGCAAAGAGACCGCAGAAAAAAGCAAAGACGACCATAAGGTTTAATCAATATGGGGATGTGGGAACTTGTTGTCGTACTGATTGTAGGCCTAATTGTCTTAGGGCCTGAGCGCTTGCCTGTCGCAATACGCACCGTTAGTCGCTGGATGAAAACGCTTAAGTCAGTTGCCAACTCAGTGAAAGCTGAAGTAAACGAAGAACTCCGTATCCATGAACTTCATGAAAACTTAAAAAAAGCAGAGCAGCAAAACTTAAAAGAGTTATCACCTGAACTGCAAGACTCTGTGAACGAACTGCAAAAAGCAGCACAGTCTGTCACCCACAGCTACAAAAAAGACAACCAAGAAGAAACGAAAGTTGAAAACAGTGAAAAAAAATGAAATTAATTTTTCTTTTAGTTGTCCATTTTAGAGAGTATTTATAACACTATGACTGAGCAAGCTCATTCAGGCTTTGTGGGCCATTTAATTGAGTTACGAAATCGACTCATGAAAGCGCTCCTAAGCACTTTGCTGGTATTTATCGTCTTGATATTTTTTATGTACGATATTTATGATTTTATATCTGCACCCTTAGTATCAAACTTACCCAGTAACACAAGCATGATTGCTACAGATGTTACTTCTGTTGTTATAGTTCCGATTAAACTTACTCTGTTTTTAGCTTTTTTAATTGCCATACCCATGATATTGCACCAAGTTTGGGGGTTTATCGCACCCGGCTTGTATCAAAATGAGAAAAAAATGTTAGTACCCATTTTGATTTCAAGTGTGTTTTTATTTTATGGTGGGGTCAGCTTTTGTTATTTCGTCGTGCTGCCAATGATACTGGCTTTTTTCACTGCAGCAGGTCCCGAGATGATGACCTTAGCCCCTGACATAGGCAGCTATCTAAGCTTTGTTATTAAGCTTTTCTATGCATTTGGCATTGCTTTTGAAATACCAGTTGCCATTATGCTGTTATGCTGGAGCGGTGCGACAACCACTAAAAGCTTAAAAGAGAAACGCCCATATATCGTGGTCGGTGTGTTCGTGGTAGCCATGTTCTTAACCCCACCCGATGTATTGTCACAAACATTATTAGCATTACCCATGCTGTTGTTATTTGAGTTAGGCTTAATTTTGGCTGCATTTTATACCGCCAAACCCCAACAGGAATCAGAGGAATAAATGAAAAAACAACTAATTCCCTTTATTGCACTACTTACAGTTGCAGGCACAACGCACGCTAACGAAATTAATATTCAAGCATTGCAAGCCTGTACTTTTGTTGAAAACGACTTTAATCGCTTGCTTTGTTACGACAACATTATGGCAGGTAAATCACTGACTAAACCTGCAGCAAACAAACAAATTGAAAAGCCTGTAACAAACGCCGCCGCAGTTTCGGCACCTGCTGTAGTTGCTTCATCAAACCAAGTTGTTAAGACAAAAAATGAAGATTTTGGTCTAGAGCACAAAGAAGCAACAAAAGACAATGATGATGAGATTAGTGCCGTCGTTAAAAGCGTTGAAAAAGCCGCGTATGGCGAGCTCATCATCGAACTGAAAAATGGTCAACAATGGCGTCAAATTGGCTCAGATAGTTTACGTCTAAAAGCCAATGACACAGTCGTGATTGAGCGCGGTATTTTTAATTCATTTTTATTGAAAGTTGAAGGTCAAAACCGCTCAATTCGTGTTAAGCGCACAAACTAATGAGCACACGGCTTGTTGATGCTGGCGTCAACTTAAGCAATCATCAATTTGATGATCGTCACGCCGCTGTCATACAGCGAGCTGAGGCTGCGGGTGTAACGCAAATGCTATTGATTGGCTGTGATTTACAAAGCAGCCATGACTCATTACAGCTTGCAAAGCAATTTAATCTGCTGTGTACCGCCGGAGTTCATCCCCACGATGCGAAAACAGCCACTGAGGCACTTGAGAGTGAGCTAAGCGCACTTGTTAACCATGCACAGGTGGTTGCTATTGGTGAATGTGGGCTCGATTACAATCGCGATTTTTCTCCACGTGATGTACAACGAAGCGTTTTAAGAAGACAGCTGGCACTTGCTGAAACACTTAACATGCCTGTTTATCTTCATGAGCGAGATGCCAGCGAAGATATGTTTCAGATTCTAGCCGATTACAACGTACGTGGCGTATTACATTGCTTTACAGGTGATGCATCAGCATTACAAAATTACCTGGCGCTTGGGCTTTATATTGGCGTTACAGGCTGGGTGTGTGATGAACGCCGTGGTGAACAACTACAGGCGCTTGTGCCCGACATCCCATTAGAACGTTTGCTTATTGAAACAGATGCCCCTTTTTTATTGCCAAGAACCATTAAGCCTAAACCTAAGTCTCGGCGGAACGAGCCACAGTATCTTACCTATGTATGCCAGCAAATTGCTGACTTAAAAGGCTGTGAATTTACTGAAGTGGCAAAACAAACTACACTAAACTTTCAGACATTATTTACCACAAAGGGTTAAAATGAAGCGCCTATGGTCACTATGTGGCGTACTCTTCGTTGTTTTATTCAGTCATTATTTAAAGGCTAACCCTATCGCCGTTAGCTCGCACTTTAAGTCTCAACAAATCATAAATGTTGAGTACACGCTCGAGCCTATTACTCAGCAACAAGCATTTATCAGTAAAGATATCGACTGGCAAAAAAATCAAGCTGACACTCTTAACTTGGGCTTAAACCTGACACCCTTGTGGCTAAAGGTATCGATAAAAAATACCTCCTTGAATGATCTCACTCTGATTCTCTCGATCGATAACCCACTTCTTGATGAAGTCAGTGTTTTTCATGTGCAAGGTAGGCACATTCTGTCAAAGACCAAAATTGGCGACGCACTGCCGCTTGCAAATCGGCAAATAAAGAATGAGTCCTTACTTGTTCCACTCATTTTGCCTAAAGCAAGTCATACGGAAGTATTTTTAAGAGTTGAGAATGAGGGCGGATTACGTGTCCCACTTAGTCTATGGGAGCCGTCTGAATACCTTAAATATAAAAGTAAATTTAACTTACTCTATGGATTATTAGTTGGTTTTATTCTTTCTTTGGCGATCACTAACCTCGTCCTGTACGGTTTTTCAAGACGCCGTTACTTTGCCTACACAGGTATTTTACTAACCTCATTATGGTTAACACTTGCTTATATATATGGTTTTGGGTATCGCTACTTACAACCGAGTGGTTTAACATTCCAGCAGTTGGCAATCCCGAGTCTATTTTTTATAAGTGGTGCGCTATTTGTTCCTATACAACGGTGTATTTTTAGCACTGATAATAAAACCCTGAGTCGCACTCAATATTGGTTAGCCTGGGCCATGATACTGATGACAGTATTAATGTGGTTTCTCCCTAAACATTTTGCACTCTCACTGTGTTTAATCAGCTTGCCTGTATTACTACTGGTGTTTTTCATCATTGCCATGAAGCAATTTAACCAGGCGTACAAGCAACCAAGCATTGCCTTCCTTATTGGTTTATCTGCATTTTTCTCTGCGATTATTTACAGTGGTTTAGGTGTCTTTAACCCATTTAATTTAAATATTGGTATGCTTTCTCTTACGTTTGTTTGCTTCTTAATTTGTAGTCTGAGCTTATGTTATGCCGTTATTAAATTATTCTTGATGCAACGTGATGCCGAAGTCGTGTCACAACAAAACGCATTAGCAGAGAGTAAAGCGCAAGATACCTTAATGCGGGAGCGCTTAGCCCTTCAAGAACAAGCTCGGCAAGATTTAGAGGCTAACATTGAAGAGCGAACATTTGAGCTGCAAGTTACCCTACGTGAGCTTGAAGACAAAAATCGTGAGCTTGAGCAGCTCAATATGGAAGATGCATTAACGAAAACGAAAAATCGCCGTTATTTCGATAAGAAATTAATAATGGATATTCGCCGCTCTCGCCGGGAACAAACCCCGCTTAGCGTCATTATGCTCGATATTGACCATTTTAAAGCAATTAATGACAATTTTGGCCACTTAACCGGTGACCAAACCATTCAAACGACTGCAAATATTATTAAAGAACACTTAAAGCGCCCTCTCGATGAAGTCGCCCGGTATGGTGGGGAAGAGTTTGTTGTACTCTTGCCTAACACCCCCCTTGAAGGTGCCCTAATAATTGCTGAACAAATACGCAAAGCCGCTGCTAACACTGATATAATAGTTGCCGGAACAACGATTAAATTTACACTCAGTGCCGGTGTTTTCAGCGCCGTTGCAGAAGACGTTAATAAACCAAGTTTATTCACAGACTATGCCGACAAAGCCCTTTATCACGCAAAGCAAACAGGCCGTAATCGCGTAGTAAGTTATCCTCTACCAGACTAGGAGTATAAAAGCATGGCCCAATCAGGACTCGATCTTTTCCCATATACACGTATGCGCCGTATGCGCCGTGATAATTTCTCTCGACGCCTTATGGCTGAAAACCAACTAACCGTGAATGATCTTATTTTCCCTGTTTTTGTGTTAGAAGGTAAAAACCGCCGTGAAGCCATTGAATCTATGCCGGGGATTGAGCGCCTTTCTATCGACTTATTGCTAGAAGAAGCCAAAGAGCTTGTTGAATTAGGTGTACCCGCTGTCGCGATTTTTCCTGTTACACCGAGTGATAAAAAATCACTGCTCGCTGAAGAAGCTTACAACCCAGATGCACTTGCACAACGCACTGTGCGTGCACTAAAAGAAGCATTTCCAGAGCTGGGTGTAATCACTGATGTTGCACTCGATCCATTCACTGTGCATGGCCAAGACGGCATTATTGATGACGAAGGCTATGTGATTAACGATGTGACAACTGAAATACTCGTAAAACAAGCACTTTCACATGCCGAAGCCGGTGCTGATGTCGTCGCCCCATCTGACATGATGGATGGTCGCATCGGTGCAATTCGAGAAGCATTAGAAGCGCAAGGCCATATCCATACTCGCATCATGGCGTATTCTGCTAAATACGCTTCAAGCTATTATGGACCATTCCGTGATGCGGTAGGCTCAGCAGGTAATTTAAAAGGTGCCGACAAAAAAACCTATCAAATGGATCCAGCAAATTCAGATGAAGCCTTGCGTGAAGTAGCGTTAGACCTACAAGAAGGTGCAGATATGGTGATGGTTAAACCTGGCATGCCATATTTAGATGTTGTACGTCGCGTGAAAGACGAGTTTGGCGTACCAACATTTGCGTATCAAGTGAGCGGTGAATATGCCATGCATAAAGCAGCCATTGATAATGGTTGGCTTGCAGAAGAGGCAATAATCATGGAATCTTTACTGGCCTTTAAACGTGCAGGTGCCGATGGCATCCTCACTTATTTTGCTAAACAAGCAGCAACGTGGTTAAAAAATAACTAACCTAAAGTAAATAGTCTAAAAAACAGTGATTATTTCACTTTTATTAACATTTTGTATTCAATTTGTCATAGATTTTCCTTAAAGTATTGTGTCCCAATTTGGGACTCTAATCATAAATACACGGGAAAATATAATGATAAATACTAAATTAACGCCGCTCGCGCTTGTCATTGCAAGCCTGAGCGCGCCTGCCTCAGCCAACTTAATCATCTCAGAATACGTTGAAGGAAGCGCCAACAACAAAGCTGTTGAGCTTTACAACACGTCAAGCACTGAGTTATCACTCGATGGTTACACTATCTCATTGTATTCAAATGGAAATGGTGACTTAGCCTCTCCTAATAACAGCCTCACCTTAAGCGGTACCCTTGCTGCAAATGGCACATATGTGATTGCTAATGCAGGCGCTAGTGCAGAATTAATAGCAAAAGCAGATACAGATTCAACCATTACCTACTTTAATGGTGATGATGCGTTGGTATTAAGCAAAGACGGAGCAATTGTTGATAGCTTTGGTCAACTCGGTGTTGATCCAGGTTCAGCGTGGTCTGAGGGGGGAGTAACAACGGCTAATAAAACACTCCGTCGTAAAACGACTGTAACCACTGGCCGTACCGATGCAACGGCAGGCTTTAACCCAAGCGAAGAGTGGGAACAATTCGATCAAGACGATTTCAGCAACTTAGGCCTATATGGTGACAGCAGTGAACCAACACCTGAGCCAGAACCAGTAACACCACTTGTGTGTGGCGCAGAAAAAACCTTAATCAGCGCCATTCAAGGTGAAGGGGGTGATAGCCCACTTATTAACACTGAAGTAGAAGTTGAAGGCGTAGTCACTGCTGACTTCCAAGGTGATGATCAACTTAAAGGTTTCTTCATCGGCTCACTTGCGGCTGATATCGATGCAAACCCACTTACCTCTGAAGGCGTATTCGTTTATTTCGCTGATACTGATGTGACTGTTGGTGACCACGTACGTGTTAAAGGCAGCGTGGCTGAATACTACAGCGCAACACAACTGGGTGATGTTAGCCAAGTAGAAATTTGTGCGACAGGTTTAACTACCGACGCTACGGCTATCACCTTGCCAGTTGCTGACGTTGCAGACCTTGAAGCTTACGAAGGTATGCTCGTTACCCTCTCTCAACCACTTGTCGTTAATAACAACTATGGCCTTGGCCGCTACGGCGAAGTTGACTTAGGTACTGAGCGTTTATACCAAGGCACGCAAGTTGCGCTCCCAGGTGATGCTGCGAATGCAATTGAAGCTGAAAACCTGAAGAAGCAAATCTTAATTGATGATGGTTCAACCAAACAAAACCGTGATCCAATTGCTTATCCTGGCACGGGCCTCGATGCTTATAATACTCTGCGTTTAGGCGATACAGTAAATTCTATCACCGGTGTAATGGGTTACAGCTTTGACCGTTACCGTATTCACCCGACTGTGCAACCTAGTTTTACAGCAACAAATCCACGTGCAGACGCTCCTGAGCTGGCCGAAGGTGCAGATTTACGTGTTGCTAGTTTCAATGTACTGAACTACTTCAATGGTGATGGCCAAGGTGCAGGTTTCCCTACTAGCCGCGGTGCAGACAGTGAAGAAGAGTTTATTCGTCAACAAGCGAAAATCGTCAGTGCAATCACTGCAATTCAGGCAGATGTGATTGGCTTAATGGAAATCGAAAACGATGGCTTTGGTGAAAATAGCGCTATCGCCAGCCTAGTCGCAGCACTCAATGATGAAGACGTAAACAACAGTTATGCTTTTGTTGACTTTAACGTCCCACAAGTAGGCACTGACGCGATTACAACGGCAATTATCTATCGTGCAAATAAAGTAACCGAGGTTGGCACAGCCGCGCATACTACGGTTGCACCATTTGATTACAGTAATCGTCCGCCAATTGCACAAAGTTTTAAATCGCTAGAAACAGAAGAGGTTTTCACTGTTGCTGTTGCGCATTTAAAATCAAAAGGTGGCTGTGGCAGTGCCGAAGGCAATAATGCAGATTTAGGCGATGGCCAAGCATGTTGGAATGAAATTCGAGTTGCGGGTGCCAATGCCTATGCAGATTGGTTAGCCACTCATCCTACGGGTGTCGCAGATGACGATGTCATTTTGGTTGGCGATATGAACGCTTATGCCATGGAAGACCCTATCCGTGCATTTGCAGACAAAGGCCTTAAGAGTGCTGTTACAGAGTTAGATGGTAACACATTAGGTTATTCTTATAGCTTCTCTGGTCGTATTGGTAGCCTTGATCATGCATTAGTATCTGAATCACTGCTTGGTAAAGTAGTTGCAGCGACAGATTGGCATATCAATGCCGATGAGCCAATTAGCTTAGACTATAATCTTGAATACAAGTCATCAACTCAACAAGCAAGCCTCTATGCAGACAATGCTTATCGAGCATCGGATCATGACCCAGTCATCATTGATATTAAATCAGAGCCAGCACCAGAGCCTATTCCTGAGCCACAAGCCCCAGTGATAAGCCCAGAGCAAGCTTTTGAAGTACTTGAAAATAGCGCGATTGGTACTGTCATTGGCCAACTTGAATTCAGCGATGCTGATGCTGAGTATACGCCTGTTGTAAAATTCATTGTTTCTGGTGAAAACGCAGATGCGATATCAATCGACGCACTCGGTCAAATCAGCCTTACGAAAGAACTTGATTATGAGTTCGAAAATAAACTAACACTTATGATCCGCGCTGAAGATAGCGCAGGTAACTTATCGGAAGCGCAACTACTTTACATCAATGTGAAAAATGATGAAGCTGACGATGAAGACGAAGACGATTCTGGCTCATTTGGCTGGCTGAGTTTACTTGCTTTACCTTTCGTGGCTGTACGCCGCCGCTTTAAAGCATAAACATTAAAAAGGCCGCAATTGCGGCCTTTATTCATCCTGCGATTTAAGCCTTACACTCTACATGTGCCTTAAATGTACTAGAGCCTTTGTTTACTTTATACAACTTCGTAATTGCTAATTGCTGCTCTTCATTAATTTGCCAATTACTAAAATGGTATTTTTCACCATTCTCAAGGCTAATCTTAAACACCGTAAGAAAGGCCACTTTCTTAAACTCAATGGCTTTAATCTCTTCAGCATTTATATAACGCTTACCAAAACCACGAGAATAGCAAATGCCTGCTTTGTAGCAGTGTAAAAAACGGATCTGCAAAAAGTTTAATACCGTGATAAACAGTAAAACTGGCAAAATAAACATCAGTAATGACGTACCAATAATGTTAACACTAAATGCAACAAGACTAGCCAGCACTAACTTGCTTCCCTGTACGGTCCAATTTGGACTTAACTTAATCGTTTTCATGAGAATATATCTTTAATTTTTAATAAAAATAAGCAGGACTTTTAATACAAAATGATTAACTAATCATTCGCAAGGCAATTCTACACCGTTCAAAAAAGGTACACAAGGTACAGAATAAGACTTTTAGACTAGAACAAAATGATTAATTCACAACTTACTAAAAAGCATAGCTTTTTAGATTAAAAATAAATTTGTACAAAAATCATGCACATCAAACCACTTAGTACTTATTTGGTAATTATGAAAATAAAACCAATACTAAAAGTCGTGATCATATTGGGAACATTAATAAAGAAGCACTGAATAGAAGATTAATTTAGATGTGTTATTTGTAATCGTGCTTGGCGGGCAATAAAAAACCCGCAACAAGTGCGGGTTTTTTTAAGAAGTTAAAAGGCTAATTACTTAGCAGCTTTTTTCTCTTTTTCTGCAGCGATTACAGTTTCAGCTACGTTTTGTGGACATGGTGCGTAGTGTGAGAACTCCATAGAGAACTGACCACGACCAGACGTAATAGTACGTAAGTGACCGATGTAACCGAACATTTCAGAAAGTGGTACTTCACCCTTGATGCGAACGCCCATTGCGCCTGCTTCTTGGTCTTTGATCATACCACGACGACGGTTAAGGTCACCGATTACGTCACCTACGTTGTCTTCTGGTGTGAACACGTCAACTTTCATGATTGGCTCAAGAAGTTGTGCACCCGCTTTAGGGATAGACTGACGGAAAGCGCCTTTAGCAGCGATTTCGAACGCGATTGCTGATGAGTCAACTGCGTGGAAAGCACCGTCGAAAAGTTCTACTTCAACGTCTAATACTGGGAAGCCAGCTAGAACACCTTCATCCATCATAGACTTAAAGCCTTTCTCAACTGCAGGCCAGAATTCCTTAGGAACGTTACCACCAACAACTGAAGACGTGAATGTGAAACCTGAGTTAGGCTCACCTGGCTTGATGCGGTAATCAATTTTACCGAATTGACCAGAACCACCAGATTGTTTCTTGTGCGTGTAGCTATCTTCGATTTCTTTCGTGATAGTTTCACGGTAAGCAACCTGAGGTTGACCAACAACTAGGTCTACGCCGTAAGTACGCTTAAGGATATCTACTTTGATATCTAAGTGAAGCTCACCCATACCTTTAAGGATGGTTTCGCCTGAATCTTCGTCAGTTTCAACTTGGAATGAAGGATCTTCTGCAACCATCTTACCGATCGCGATACCCATCTTCTCGTTACCGCCTTTGTCTTTAGGCGCAACAGCGATTGAGATAACTGGATCAGGGAAGATCATCGCTTCAAGTGTACATTCGTGCTTAGGATCACAAAGCGTGTGACCAGTTTGAACGTTCTTCATACCAACAACAGCGATGATGTCACCCGCTTGCGCTTCAGAGATCTCGTTACGGTCGTTAGCTTGCATCTCAACCATACGGCCGATACGCTCAGTTTTACCTGTTGCTGAGTTAAGTACTGTGTCACCTTTTTTCATACGACCTGAGTAGATACGGATGAATGTAAGTGCACCGAAACGGTCGTCCATGATTTTGAACGCTAGCGCTTTAAGTGGCTCATCAGCAGAAACTGTTGCTACTTCACCTGTCGCTTCACCTGTTTCTGGATCAGTTAGAGGCTGTGGATCAACTTCTGTAGGCGCAGGTAGGTAATCTACAACCGCGTCTAGTACTAATTGCATACCTTTGTTTTTGAATGCAGAACCACAGAACGTTGGGAAGAACGCAAGATCACGAGTACCTTTACGGATACAACGCTTGATTTCTTCTAATGAAGGCATTTCACCTTCCATGTACGCTTCCATTAGCTCATCGTCTTGCTCAACAGCAGACTCGATTAGCATCTCATGGTATTCTTCAACTTTGTCTACCATGTCAGCTGGAACGTCTTGTACTTCGTAGTTTTCAGGAAGACCTGTCTCGTCCCAAACGTATGCTTTTTTCTCAAGTACGTCTACAACACCACAGAATTGGTCTTCGATACCGATTGGTAAAGTCATAACTAGTGGGTTAGCACCAAGTACTTTTTCTACTTGACCAACTACGCGGTAGAAGTCAGCACCCATACGGTCTAGTTTGTTTACGAAGATTACACGTGCAACTTCTGATTCGTTCGCATAACGCCAGTTAGTTTCTGACTGTGGCTCAACACCACCAGAACCACAGAATACACCGATACCACCGTCTAGTACTTTAAGTGAACGGTATACTTCTACTGTGAAGTCAACGTGTCCCGGAGTATCGATAACGTTTAAGCGGTGGCCTTTCCACTCACAAGTTACAGCTGCTGATTGGATTGTAATACCGCGCTCAGCTTCTTGTTCCATGAAGTCAGTAGTAGACTCACCGTCGTGTACCTCACCAGTCTTATGAATTTTACCCGTAAGCTTAAGGATACGCTCAGTGGTGGTAGTTTTACCCGCGTCAACGTGGGCGAAAATACCAATATTTCTGTACTTCGATAAATCTGCCATTATTTTACTCTTAATAAAGTCGAAAAATTATTCGGCGGGAGTATAGCATTACTTAAAGCGAACATCACCATAGAAGTCGCTTAAAATGCAATCAATTTTATAAAATTTTTATATGCAAAGGATAAGCGGCACTTTTTAAAGTGCCGTTAAAGTGATGTTAAGGTGCCAAGGAGTCATTTTATGTCTCCAAAAATAAAAAGAGATTCGAAATAATGCGAAAAAACGCCTAATCAAATGCCATCTCAGGAATCTCACCCGAGACAATAAGTTTGCCTTGTGTCTTTGCAATAATCTCATCAACCGAAACACCTGGGGCACGCTCTAATAAATGAAATGCACCGTCTTTAATTTCTAATAACGCTAAATCGGTGATCACTTTATTAATACAACCAACACCAGTGAGCGGTAAACTACACTCTGTTAGTAGCTTTGATTCACCGTGTTTATTGGCGTGCGTCATGGTGCAAATAATGTTTTTAGCACCGGCCACTAAATCCATTGCGCCTCCCATGCCTTTAACTAACTTTTTCGGGATCATCCAACTGGCAATGTTACCGTTTTGGTCAACTTCAAAGGCACCCAGTACCGTTAAATCAACATGCCCACCGCGGATCATGGCAAAGCTTTCTGCAGAGTTAAAAATAGCCGCCCCCGTTGCCGCAGTGACCGTTTCTTTACCGGCGTTGATCATATCGGCATCAACTTGGTCTGCGCTTGGGTAGGGCCCCATACCGAGCAAGCCATTTTCTGATTGCAGCATCACTTCGATGCCATCAGGGACATAATTCGCGACTAAGGTTGGAATACCAATGCCTAAATTAACGTAGTAACCGTCTTGTAATTCCATCGCCACGCGTTTAGCGATTTGTTCTCGTGATAATGCCATCTGCGTGCTCCTTATTGACTCTCTTGCTTAGTGGTAACTTTCTCGATGCGTTTTTCAAATTCACCTTTAATCACGCGGTCAATATAGATACCCGGTGTGTGAATTTGACTTGGCTCAAGCACCCCTGGCTCAACGATTTCTTCAACTTCAAGAACCGTAATTTTGCCCGCGGTTGCCGCCATCGGGTTAAAATTCATTGCCGTATGTCGATAAATACAATTGCCGTAACGGTCTGCTTTCCACGCTTTTACTATCGCAAAGTCACCCGTAATACTTGGCTCTAATAAATAATCGCGACCATTAATATTGCGGGTTTCTTTACCCTCAGCGACCGGTGTACCCACACCCGTCGCGGTATAAAATGCAGGAATACCCGCACCACCAGCACGCATTTTTTCAGCTAAGGTGCCTTGCGGTGTGAGCTCAACCTCAAGCTCACCGTTTAATAATTGCTGCTCAAATAACGCGTTTTCGCCGACATACGAGGCCACCATTTTGCGGATCTGCTTGTCTTCGAGCAACACACCTAAGCCAAAACCATCTACGCCGCAGTTATTCGACACCACGGTTAAATCACGCGTGCCTTGACGTTTAATTTCAGCAATTAGACCTTCGGGAATACCACATAAGCCAAAGCCGCCAGCGATGACAGTCATGCCATCTTCAAGGCCTGCCATAGCATCACTATACGTTGTTACTACTTTATCAAAACCAGCCATGGGCTCCTCCTATTGTGCTGTCCAACCGCCATCAATGGCGATTGCTTGCGCAGTAATGTTTCTTGCTGCATCCGCCATTAAAAAGCTCACGGTATGCAGTATTTCATCTAAGCCGATAAATGCCTTTTTCGGCATAGGAGCAAGCATAATGGTGTCGATCACTTGCTGCTCAGAAATGCCATGTTCTTTCGCTTGAGACGCTATTTGCTGCTCCACCAGCGGGGTTTTCACATAGGCCGGACACACCGTATTAATCGTGATGTTGGCATCGCCAGTTTCGAGTGCCATGGTTTTTGCAAAGCCAATTAAGCCATGTTTTGCGGCGATATAAGCCGACTTATACTTAGAGGCGACCATGGCATGAATTGAGCCAATGTTAATGATGCGACCAAAATCTTGCTTACGCATACGCGGCAATACCGCTTTGGTCATCATTGCCGGACCAACAAGCATTACCTGTTGTAAAAACTGCCATTTATCTGCCGGAAAGTCTTCAAGCTTGGCAACATGCTGGATACCCGCATTATTAATAAGAACATCAATCGGCTGATTTAGCTCAGTGAAAAATTGCTCTATCGCAGTGCTGTCTGCCACATTCAGTGCATAGCCTTCAGCGCTGCCGCCTTGCTCTACAATTCCTGCTGCTGCTTGCTGCGCCGCATGTTGATTTAAATCAGTGACAATAATGGTATGCCCTTGCATCGCAAGTTGCTGGGCAATATACAGCCCAATACCACTGGCAGCACCGGTAATTAAAACTGTTTTGCTCATCGGGTTACTCCTCTAAAAACTCACTGATAAGCTGCGCCTTAGGCGCAATTGAGAACAGGCCATCAAGGTGCCCCCAACCGCCTTCGATTTCAGAAAGCGTGACATCTTTACCTTGCGCTTTCATGGTTTCATACACAGCGCGCATGTTTTCAGGGCGTAGCAATAAGTCGTTACTTGCAGGAAGCAGTAAGGTTTTTGCAGATACGTTTTTAAGTGCACTGGTTAAATCACTTTGCATACCCGCCGTAAATAATTGTGATGCCCGGACCAAATACAATACATGGTTCGCATCTTGAGTTTGCGCACGCGCCATTGCACGCTGTGCAAGCACTTGGTTTAATTTAGGCAAAGTGCGAATGTCTTTTAATGCCCCGTCATCTAGAACGTTAAAATCTGGGAAACTGGCATTGTAAATAATCGGGTGCATTGCATCTTGAGTGATATTGAGCATGGTTGCAGCAAGCCCCTCTAACGGGCGCTCTTTGCCATAGTAATTACCTTGTTGCCAATTTTTATCAAGGCGAATTGGTAAAGCCCATTTTTCAAGTGCTGCGACAGTCCATGCGTCCATCGTTGCCGCACCAATAACATGAATTAAACGCTCTACTTTATCGGGGTAACGTGTTGCCCATTCAAGCGCTTGAAACGAGCCCATAGATGCGCCCATTACTGCATGTAATTTATTAATGCCTAGGCTGTCTAATAAACGCTTTTGCACATTAACAAAGTCAGTGATTGTCACAACAGGAAAATCCAAACCATAGGGTTTACCCGTTTTTGGGTTAATCGATGCTGGACCTGTGGTGATCACATTAGAATCGTGCCAATTCGCATTCACTAAGGTGTCTGAACTGATCACAAAATATTTATTAGTATCAATCGCCTTACCTGGGCCGATGATCGCATCCCAATACCCTGGTAATGCATCATCTGCTTTATATTTACCTGCAGCATGTGAGGTACCCGAAAAATAATGGGTAATTAAAATCACATTATCTTTGTTGGCATTTAATTTACCGTAACTTTCCCAACCAATATCGACTTTAGGTAAAGTCACGCCAGAGACAGTGGTAAAGTCCTTTGTCGTAAAATGCTGTTTTTCTACCAGCATTGTCTGAGGTGGTGTGTTATCAGCAGCAAACGCTGTGCAACTAAATACAACCAACCATAGCAACATTATTAATTTAGTTTTCATTGCTGTTCCTTAAAATAAAATAAAGAGTCCAAGTGCCAATGCCACACCTATGAGCGGAATAACCGCTGTTAGCGCTGCCATTGACCAATAAGCGCGTTGATGCGTTTCTTTACAGATAGCGCGTATGGTCGTTACCACATAGCCATTATGCGGCAAGGTGTCGAGTGCGCCCGAGCTAATTGCCACCACACGGTGTAGTTGCTCTGGGTTCACACCCATATCTAAATACCCAGGTGCGACAAGGGGTAATGCAATGGCTTGCCCGCCAGAAGCCGAACCAGTTAAACCCGCAATGACACTCACGGCAACCGCAGCCCCTACAAGTTCATTACCAGGCATATGCGTCATTACATCCACAGCAGCAGTAAACGCAGGTGACACCTTAGCCACCGCACCAAAACCAACAACTGCTGCGGTATTACCAATGGCGACCAATGCCCCGGTTGTGCCCACATTAATGGCATTCCCCATATCGTGAAAATGCTTAAAGTTAATAATCACAATACTTAACACCCCTCCCAGCAACGCAACGATCAATGCTGTTTGCTGTAACACATCGTGTAAAGTAAATGATAAAAGCAGTACCACAATCAAAGGGATCACACCCGTAATTGGGTGCGGGCGACGGCGTTCAATTATTACCGGGTCGTCATCACGCGCTTCAAAAGTTTCGCCATTAGCCACCGCTTTTTTGATCATTTTGTTTAACCAAAAATACCCTGCTATAGCCATGAAAATAGCCACCACTAAACTCACTTCCCATGCAGCATAAGGCGAGGTACCTAAGTGCTTCACGGGGATCCAGTTTTGGATTTCAGGTGAACCAGCCGAGGTCATGGTAAAGGTCACTGAGCCAAATGCGAGGGTCGCTGGAATAAAACGGCGCGGTAAATTGGCATCTTTAAACAAACTAAGTGCCATTGGGTAGACAGAAAACGCTACGATAAACACGCTAACGCCACCATACGTTAATACAGCACACGCAATCACCACAGCAAGCACCGCGTGCTTCATGCCTAGTTTACCCACAATATAACTTGCCACACTGTCTGCCGCACCCGTGTCTTCCATAAACTTACCGAATAAAGATCCCAGCAAGAACATAAAGAACCACGCACTTAAGAAACCAGCAAAGCCGTCCATATAGGCATTGATAAAGTTTGAGTCAGCCGACACAGGAAAAATAGCCATGCCACTACTGAGTGCGACAAGTAGCGCACAGATTGGCGCGGCAATAAATAAATTTACCCCACGCAACGTTAAAATGATCAGCAGTATTAAACCGCCTAACAGTCCTATCATGCTCAGCATAGACATTCCTATAATTATTGTTATTAAACAGATGAGGTGACATCGGAATAATGCATTCAGTCTTACCTTAAGCGCCAAAAAAAGACATAACACTAAGGTACTATCTGCTTTAAAAATAGCTTAAAAGCTTGATAAATAAAGGCCTATAGCGGGTATAGCACTATGGTACTAATTCATTTTTCGCAACTATCTTCTACATTAACTGACAGGTGACACGGGCAAATATTATGAGTCTTAGGCAACATCATCGTGAGTGGCCACAAGACAAATGACAACAATAACAAGGAATACAACATGATAAAGCTTAACCCAAAAGTCGCGCCACTTACTCTGGCAGTCTCCCTTGCTTTAGCAGGTGTGAATGCGCAAGCAGCTGATCAAGCAGAACCTGCAGCCAAGAAAGGTGAACTTGAACGCATTCAGGTAACAGCGCGTAAAACCGTTGAAAACCTACAAGAAGTACCTGTTGCAGTGACCTCAATTGGTGCTGAAGAGCTGGCTGAAAATGGCATATCAGTGATGACCGAAGTTCAGCAGTTTTCACCTAACACCACACTACAAGCAAGCCGTGGTACTAACTCAACCATTACTGCATTTATTCGTGGCGTAGGTCAGCAAGATCCACTGTGGGGCTATGAGCCTGGTGTCGGTATCTATATTGACGACGTCTATTTAGCGCGTCCACAAGGTGCGGTACTCGACCTACTAGACGTACAACAAATCGAAGTACTTCGTGGTCCACAAGGGACGCTGTATGGTAAAAATACCATTGGTGGCGCAATTAAGTATGTCACCAAAGAAATGAGCGGCGATGCCATGTTAAATGTGCAGGGCACAGTGGGTAGCTACAACCAAAAGGACCTTAAAATCACAGGTCAACTGCCTATTGTTGACGAAAAACTGTATGTGGGCTTTGGGTTTGCTACATTAAACCGTGATGGCTTTGGTGAGTTTTTAACCTCAGCACTTGATAACCAAGACCGCGAAAACTACAACAAAGATGTCACTGCAGCTCGTGTTACATTAGAATACACACCAACAGATGACTTATTCTTCCGCTTAGCGTGGGATAAAACAGAAGATAAATCGAACGCCAAAGGCGGCTACCGTTTACTACCAAGCTTACTCACGGATGCGCCAGTCCCCGACAGCGTATACGACTCATACACCAGCTTACCAACATGGAATAAAGTAGAGCTTGAGGGTTACAGCTTAACTGCACGTTGGGATATGAGCGACCGCACCAGTGTTAAATACATCGGTTCGAGCCGTGAAAGTTATTCACCAACCAATATTGACTTTGATAACACCTCACTGCCTATTTTTGACGTACCGGCTATTTACGATGACGAACAAACGACACACGAAATTCAACTAAACCATCAAGGCGATAACTACAAGTTGGTGTCAGGCCTTTACTATTACGATGGTGAGTCATGTGGTCAATTTGAGGCTATTTTAGGTGTGTTAGGTCAAAGCTTAGGCGCTGCGGGATTAACGCGTGAAGTAAGCGGCTGTAGTAATTCAAATAGTAAAGCAGCCTATATACAAGGCTCGATTGATTTGAGTGAAAAATGGTCAATGACATTAGGTGCGCGCTACACCAAAGACAGCAAAGAGGCCATTGTTAACAACGGCCTTGTATTTGACATTGTTTATCCTGAATCAGACTGGATCCCAGGTTATGTGCGCCCAGAAGGCCAGCTAGTCCCTACCGTACTTGATGATGAAGAAGAGTGGTCACGCTTTACACCTCGTGCAGGTGTTGAGTACCAATACTCAAACGACATTATGTTCTTCGCAAGTTATGCGCAAGGCTTTAAATCAGGCACATTCAACCCGCGTGCAACAACCGCAGAGCCAGCTGCACGACCAGAAATTGTTGATTCTTTCGAAATGGGTATGAAGAGCGAATGGAACAATAACTTACGTGCAAACGTCACCGTATTTACCCTTGATCATAAAGACCGCCAATATATTTCTGTACTACCGGGCGACAGTGCAGCTGATTTAAACCAACGTTTAGGTAACATTGGTGAATCTAAATCAGACGGTATTGAGCTTGAACTTAATTACGTAGCAACAGAATCACTCAGCTTTGATGCCTCAGTCGGTTATATCGACAGTAGCTTCGACAATGTTATTGATTACAATCCTGAAACAGGTGAAGCATTTGACAAGTCAGACCGCTTTAGCGTTTCAAATACGCCTGATTTAACCTTTAATTTAGGTGCAACATACCGTATGTACACTGAAATGGGTGACTTTGTCGTCAATGGTAATTACTACTACCGTGGTGATTATGCACTGTTCGAAGAAGACAGCCTATTAACGCAAGATGCTTACGGTATCTTCAACATGGGTGTGACATGGTACAGCACTGATGGTCATTGGACGGCGGGTCTTTACGGTAAAAACTTAACCGACGAAGAGTACATGATTGGGGGTTACCAATTCGTAGCACCTGATCCGAGCGACCCTACCGATACTAGCAAATACACCCCAGGTTTAGGGGGTGATAATACGCTAATCGGTTACTACGGCGACCCTCGCACTGTCGCTTTCACCGTAGGTTACCGTTTCTAAATCCTTGTGTGAGAAAGGTTTGCCTGATACTTCCCCTCAGGCAAACCTTGTTTCCAACTGTAAAATCACTTATAACATAACGCATTGGAGAATCGAGGGAATGTCTTTAGCTGTGAACACCATAATCGCCGATGATCATCCGTTATTTAGAAGTGCACTTCGTCAAGCGGCCGCAACATCTGTGCCTGAAGAACACATAAAAGAAACCAGTGATATTGATGGCTTATTTACATTATTAGCCGCTCACCCAGAAATTGAGCTGATTTTTTTAGATCTCACCATTCCTGGTGCAAATGGTCTGCAAGCCCTGTCGCAATTGCGTAATCACTACCCCGATATTTTAGTCATTATGGTCTCAGCCAATGAAACACCCGCCATTATTAAACAAGCAATGAGCCTAGGTGCAGCTGGCTATATTCCTAAGTCATCGTCTCTTGATGTGATCAGCGAAGCAATTAGTCATGTGCTAAATGGCGATACGTGGTTACCTCCTGAAGTTGATTTAACCGATGTGGTAATCAATGATGAGCAGAGTGAGTTTGCTCGTAACCTTGAAAAACTCACCCCACAACAATACCGCGTGCTGGCGATGATTGCCGATGGTTTACTCAATAAACAAATTGCTTTTGAAATGTCGATTCAAGAAACCACCATTAAACAGCATGTATCAGCCATTTTACGCAAACTCAATGTGTATAACCGTACTCAGGCAGGTATTTTATTTAATCAGCTTTCGCAGGTTGGTAAAATAGAAGACAACTAAAATAGAAGACAACTAAAATAGAAGACAACGAGTACTGTACTAAACCCACATTAATAAACCACAGCAATAAACGCGACTCCCGTTTTTATTTAAAATTCCCATTAGTGGGAATTTACCTTCCGCATTAAAAACAAAAAACTATATATTTTAATAACTTAAACCTTGGCACACTCCTCGCTTATGTGTTCGTAAAAAGCATATACCGATAAAAATGAACGCTAAGGATAATCACGTGTACTCAACAAGCAAAAAGCTTAGACAAAAACTCATACTACAAACCATCACCTTTCTTACCATCACATTCAGTGCTTTTTCTGTGCATGCAGACGAACTCGACCAATGGATCGTTGAGTTAATGCAAAAAAGAAATATCCCAGGGTTGCAGCTAGCTGTCGTGCAAAATAATAAAATAACCAAAACTGCCAACTATGGCACTGCAAATATTGAAGATAATATTGCCGTTGATTCAACTACTTTATTTGCTATTAACTCAGTCACCAAAGCGTTTGTCGGCGTAGCCCTAATGCAACTGGTTGAGCAAAAGAAACTAACCCTTGATGCGCCTATTTCCACTTACCTACCAGACCTCCCTAAACAGTGGCACCCAATCACAACAAGGCAACTAATGAGCCACACGTCTGGTTTACCTGAGATTTTAAAAGATGGCATTGGTAATTTAATCTCCGATCAAGGCCCTGATCACGCGTGGCAACGAGTACAAACTATGCCATTAGAATTTAATACAGGTACTCGTTTTAAATATAACCAAACAAATTACGTTATTGTCGGTCAGCTTATTAACAAACTCTCAGGCATGCCTTTTCAGGAATTTATTCAAAAAAACCAGTTACAACAGGCCGAAATGAACAGAACAATTGAAGCAGGCTTTAACAACCTCAATAACGTCGTAAAACACTCAGCGAGACGATACGAAAACCAAGGCAATGACCTTTTAAACTCTAGAGAAGCGATTTTTTCTCCTCTATTGCAAACAGCCGCGGGCATGGCTTCTACAGCAACTGAGCTGGCACATTGGCTAATTGCATTACAAACAAATCAATTAATGGGGGCTGATAGTGTGCGCAAAATGTGGACCCCTACTCGTTTATTAAATGGCAATACGCAAGGGTTTAACCAACGTTTAAATGGCTATAGCCTCGGCTGGCCTGTAATGGCGAGAGAAGAACACCCTGCGATAGCTGCTGTAGGTGGCGATAGAGCAGGTGTGTTTGTTTACCCTGAAGATAATATGTCAATCGTCATTTTAACCAACTTAATTGGCGCACTTCCCTCGCAGTTTGTTGATGAAATTGCCGGTTTTTATATCCCTGAAATGAAACGTGAGAATGGCTTTGGTTTAAGCAAAAATCTTAAAAAACTATGGCAAGTACTTGAAGTTCAAGGCTATGAAAATGCAATTGAAGCAGCACACATATTGAGCCAAAAAGAGCACATCCAATTTGATGAAAAAAATATTAACCAGTGGGGCTATTCACTTATCAATCAAGATAAGCTCAATGAAGCATTAGCCATTTTTAAACTCAACACACACCTTTTCCCAAATAGCTACAATACCTTTGATAGCTTGGCAGAAGCTTACTGGTATTTGGGTTACCACAAACACGCAATCGCCAACTATAATCATGTGCTTACGCTACAACCTGATAACGCGCATGCGAAAAAGCAACTGGCTAAGCTTGCAAAATTAAATCAATAAACGCCGTTTTTATACGCTGTCCCACTTTTGATTTATTAATCCCGGAAGTGGGAATTTCCGCATTCACAAAAACATAAAAATCCATATAATTCATAAACTTAAATATTGGCATGTTCCTCGCTATTGTATTTATTAATTAAAAACACAATGAAACATAGCCAATGGATTTAGATAGCACCTTAAAACCTAGCAATAAGCCAAGTCAGCGTAAAAAGTTGATCATTGGCGTCTTAATTATAAGCACGTTGCTTGTAATGTGGTTGGTCAAATCATGGCTCGCCCCCACGACGCTCTTGGCCAAGCAACTGCAAATCGCCACCGTTAAAAAAGCCGATTTTATAGTGAAGATACGCGGTTTTGGTCGTTTAAAACCCAAATTCCAACGCTATTTAACCAATACCGATACTGCCATGGTCGAGGCTATCCATGTTTACCCTGGCACCTTAGTGACTAAAGACACGGTTATACTCAGCTTAATAAACCCGCAACAAGCACAACGTTTATCGGTTGCACGATTAGAACTCGCCCGCCAAAAAGCCAGTGTCAATGAGCAACAAATTAACCAGCAAAGTGAACTACTTGAACGCCAAGCTAACCTCGCGATTTTAAAAAGTGAATTACAAAGTGCAGAGCTTAGAGCCGATGCCGAAAGCAAATTAGTTGAGCAAGGTATTGTTTCAAGCTTAGATTACAAACGCAGTTTACTCAGTGTCGCACAACTAACCGAACGCGTTAACATCGAAAAGCAACGCCTTATGCAACTAAAAGAAATGCACCTACAGCGCGATAAAATTCAGCAAGAGTTATTAAGCCAATTTGAGCTGAATTATCAGGTAGAACAACACGCATTTGATGAACTGCAAATCAAAGCTGGTATCGATGGCATGCTGCAAGAGCTCAATGTAGAACTTGGACAAAACCTCATGCCGGGCACCCGCCTTGCTGTTGTGGGTTCAAATAAAGCACTCAAAGCTGAGCTCAGTGTACAGCAAGCCGATGCAGAAAAAGTGGCACTTAATATGACAGCTAAAGTAAACACCTTTAGCCAAGCGGGTCAGGGAGAAGTAAGCGCTAAAGTGACCCGAATTGACCCTATCGTGACCGACGGTCGCGTGATCATAGAACTTGATTTAGAAGGGACGCTGCCTGCCAATGCTCGACCCGACTTAAGCATCGAAGGCTATGTAGTGAGTAATATCATCCCCGATGCATTAACCATTAATGTACCGCAAAGAGCAACGGCGCACAGCCATGCCACTCTTTTTAAACTCAATCCAAGTACTCAGTTAGCAGCGCCAATTAATATCGAATTTGGTACACTCAGTGACAACCAAATTCAACTTTTGAGCGGCGCCACTGAGGGCGAACAGCTGATCATTTCAGATCTTTCTAAATGGCAGCATTTGGCAACAATAAAAATCGAACAGGACAGTTTATGAAAACCAATACGCTTATCTCATTAAACAATATCGCCAAAGTCTATCGCGGCCAAAATGTTGAAACCTATGCATTAAAAAACATCAGTCTGAACATTAATCAAGGTGACTATATTTGCATTAGCGGCCCCTCTGGCTGTGGTAAATCAACGCTGCTTTCACTACTGGGCTTGCTTGATAGCCCTACAGGTGGCGACTATTTCATTAAAGATGTCGACACTAAAACCCTCGATATGGATAAACAAGCAGAGTTGAGAAATCTACATATTGGCTTTATTTTTCAGTCGTTTAATTTAATTGATGAACTATCTGTATTCGATAACGTTGCACTACCTCTCACCTATAGAGAGCCCGCAATGAGCCAAAACGACATTGAAGCGGCAGTAAAGCAAGCACTCGATGAAGTAGAAATGGGCCACCGTGCTCAGCATAAACCCAATCAATTATCGGGTGGTCAACAGCAGCGCATTGCTATCGCCCGTGCGCTGGCTGGTAAACCCAGCATTCTATTAGTGGATGAGCCAACGGGTAACTTAGACTCAAAAAATGGTGATGCGGTTATGGACTTGCTCGATGAGCTAAATAAAAAAGGCACCACGATTTGCATGGTTACCCACGACTTACGTTACGCAGGACGTGCCAAAACCCAGCTAAAACTACTCGATGGCGAAATTATTTCCTACTCAGAGGCGCGTCAAGCCTCAGATCACTTAGCAGCCACTGAACACAATGAAGAAAGTGCAGAGGTGATCTAACATGAAACTAACCAAAATACGCACTCAATTGAGTTTAGCGTGGGCATCTCTAATGAATGCTCCCGGCTTTGTAACGGCGGTTATCGCAACATTGGCACTCACCCTCGCCACCTTGTTTGTGGTACTCAGTTTAGTAAACAGCTACTTTTTAAAGCCACTAGATGTCTACGATGAAAATCGCATGGTGGTCGTTGAACAATCCCTTACTTATGATGACTACGACGCCACCGGCTTTCAAAGCTATCAGTCGATGGTGCATTGGCTCAAGCATAATCAAAGCTTCGAGCAAAGTATGATGATCAATGCTGGCGAGGAAATCTTTGCCAACCTCGATGGCCAACCAAAAGAACCGGTACTTTATGTGGGCGGCAATTATTTTGACTTGTTGCACACCCCATTCATACTAGGGCAAGGTTTTGACCTTGGCGAAACACTAGAAACACCCGACGATCGCGTAGTGATTTCAGCCAACTTTTGGCGCAAGCATTACAGCAGCGATCCGAATATTATTGGTAAGACACTCTCAGTAATGGCCGGTAAAACCGATTATGTTCACCGTATCGTGGGGGTTGTTGATGATTCATTTAGCCCACCTTATATGTTTAAAGCAAGTGATGTTGAAGTGTGGTTTCCATCAAGCGCCGACCGTCGTTTTTTTCACAATGAAGACTGGCAAAGCCCGTGGACAAACACCTTTAAAAACTTAAAGCTAATTGCCGTTTTAAAACCCGGCGTAACAATTGAGCAAGTTAAAGTCGACTTAAAACAACAAATTGACACCATAAAATCAGAATGGCTCAACAATGGCGGCATTACCGATGTAAAACCCGAAGTAACCGCCTATCGCGACGTTGAATTAGGCAAAAATGATGACTTAAGCTTAATGATGCTTGCAGGAGCCGTGGGCTTATTAATCATTGCGGTGCTGAACGTCAGTACTTTATTTTTCTCGCGTGCGCTGGCGCAACATAAAACCCTCGCTTTGCAAGCAGTGCTCGGTGCTAAACGAAAAACCTTGTTTAATAGCATATTCTTACAGTCACTGATTCTAATGACTTTGTCGGTCAGTATTGCACTGTTTTTAGCAGTCTGGGGCATTCGCTTATTTAAAGTATTGGCCGAAGGGCGTTTACCCTTGGTTAATAGCCTTGCTGTTGATAGTACACTGGTGATCGTTGCAGTGCTTTTATGTATTGCACTTGCCACTATTTTCTCACTGATAACAGCGCGTTTAGTGAATTACAAAACCCTAAACACGCAAATGCAGAACAGTGGTAAAGGCGGGGTATCACAAGTATCTGGCCGTACGGTACGCATTTTAATTGGCTCACAAATGTTTGTTGCCGCTCTACTCGTTAGCTTTTCGGTAATGGTTGTAAGCAAAGCCCTCGGTACGATTAACCGCCCTTTAGGCAGTGACACTGAGAACCTCTATTTTGCCAACCTGTTCCAGCCAAATAATCAAATGTCATTGGCTGAGCGCTACGAACACATGCTGCAATACAAGCAAGTTTTACTTAATAGCGAAGGCATTGAAGATGTGGCTCTCGGTCACAGCCCGGTGTCGCCAAGACAAAACGCCAATACCCTGACTGATGTTAATGGTAAAAGCTCAATTTTCTTCCCAAGTCAGTGGGTGGGGCCTGATTACTTTGCTTTAGTTAACACGCAAATTCTTGCGGGGCGCACTTTTACTGAGCAAGCAATACGCGGTGAAACCAACGAGATACTGGTGTCACAAAGCGTGGCAGAAAACTTATTACCCGATCAAGATTATCGCAATATTATTGGTAAATCTTATCAAGGCCTGGAAGAAAAAATGTTTGAAGTGGTCGGCGTAACCGAAGACTTTAATCACCCAAAATACTACGACGAGTCGTTTGGCCGTCATATTTGGTGGCCGGCCCAGCCGTATAGCTATATGTTCACAATTAAAGCCTCTGAAGGCGTCAAGCTGACCAATAAACAAATACTTAATACACTAAAAGAAAAGAACAGCGACTTAACCATGTGGCAGTTTAATGACTTACAACACGAGTATGACAATTTACTGTATATGAGCCGACTAACTGTGGTTCTGTGTAGTACCTTAGCGCTATTTACTCTATTATTAGCGGCAATCGGTATTTTTGGGGTACTGAGCTACAACCTTGGTCTGCGCCGTTATGAATTCGGTATACGCATGGCTTTAGGTGCTAAAAAAGCACGTTTATTCAAACTGATGAGTGTTGAAGCGATTATCCCTGTTTTAATTGGTTTTAGTGTCGCGTTGGCTGCTGTGATTGCTGGTTTTTACTTATTACAAGGGCAGCTAATGTCTTGGCTGGTACTTGATGTAAGGCTGCAATTACTCGCTTGGAGCATTACCTTATGTATTGCCCTATTCGCTTGCTTTAGGCCTTTGGTTTTACTGCTTAAAGCAAAACCTATGGCTGCACTGCGTAACGATTAACAGCACAAAACGGTGGCTTAAGTGCTAACTTAAGCCACATCAACAGGACAAAAAGAAAAACATCATGGACAAAATCTTAGTCATTGACGATCAAGCTGATGTGCGTCTGGCTGCAACCGTTGCATTACAACAACTCGGCTTACAATGCCTTGAAGCGGAAGGCCCTGAACACGCTTTTGACGTGTTGAAATCAGAACATATTAGCTTAATTTTACTCGACATGAACTACAAACTCGACACCACATCGGGTGAGGAAGGACTGCGTTTTTTAAAGCAACTAAATACGTTAGGTTCAACCATTCCCGTGATCGTAATGACGGCGTGGGCAAGCATTGATGTCGCCGTTAAAGCCATGCAATTAGGCGCGGTCGATTTTGTCGAAAAGCCATGGAATAATTTGCGCTTAACAGCGGTGGTGCAACAGCAGTTAAAACTAAAACAAAGCCACCATGATAATGCCTGCTTAAAAGCACTTACCAATAACACACACGCTAGCTATATAGCCCATTCTGAGGTAATGCAACAACTACTCGCCAAAGCAGAGCGCGCCGCAAAAACCGATGCCAGTATTTTAATTACCGGCGAAAATGGCACAGGCAAAAGTTTACTGGCCAATTATATCCACCAGCATTCTATACGCAGTGACAAACGCTATGTAAGCGTAAATATAGGCGCCATTGCGCCATCACTCTTTGAAAGCGAATTATTTGGCCATAAAAAAGGGGCGTTTACTGACGCCAAAGAAGATCGCTTAGGGCGTTTTGAAATTGCCGAAGGGGGCACTTTATTTCTTGATGAGATAGCCACTTTGAGCCTTGAACTACAAAGCAAAATGCTGCGCGTGCTCGAAAGCAAAGAATTTGAGGTATTAGGTTCAAGCCAGACCAGAACAGCCGATGTTCGGATTATTTCGGCAACCAACTCAGAACTTGCAACGGCGATTGAGCAAGGTGAATTCCGCCGTGATTTACTGTTTAGACTCAACACCATTGAGCTACATATTCCTGCGCTTCGCGACAGAAAAGCGGATATTGCCCCCTTAGCGGAGCATTTATTACTCACTCATGGTAAAAAATACCAACGTTCAAATATGTCGCTAAGTAACTCAGCCATCGAGGCATTAGAACAATACAGTTGGCCGGGTAATATTCGTGAACTGAGCCACTGCATTGAACGTGCTGTGATCATGAGTGACAACATCAATATTCAAGCAAGCGATCTCATTTTAGATCAACCTAGCTGCGAGCAACCTATTAACAGTGCAGATAAAACGCTGCCCTTATTGCCTCTTGAAGAGCTTGAAAAACAGATGATTCAAAAAGCGCTGCTGCAATTTAATGGCAATGTGATTGCTGCTGGCGAATTTTTAGGGTTAAGTAAATCAGCTATTTATCGTCGCATTGATAAACACCAACTTGACCTAAAAGAAGTAGATCGTTAAATGGGTGCAAAGCTGTCGTTAGAGAAGCGTGTAAAACGTTATTATTCTGTGGTGTTAATTGCTCTATTCACACTGGGCATCGCACTCACATTGAGCCTAAAGCTCGACTGGTTCGCCAGCATTAGTCTACTGCTGCCTTTTATTGGCGTAAGCGCATTCGCATTAATTAAAAGCTACCGTCTGATCACCGATGTCGTAGAGCGTTTTGGTTTACAGCTTGACGCACTCGCCAACGACGAGAGCAATAGCTGGCATTTAGCTTTTTATGAAAGTGGCCGAGTTGCCTCACTCAAAAACGACTTTGCTAAGCTGAGCGATAAAATAGCGAAAAACAAACGCCACTATATGCAAACCGAAGAGTTTGTATTTGAGTTTGCGAGCATGCTAGATTTACCCATTGTGATATTAGACCCACATAGCTTGGTATATTTTAGCAACCGTGCTTTTTTAAACAGTATACAAAATAGCAATATAGAAGGTAAAACTGCCAGTGAGCTGGGGTTAACACTTCAAGACGGGCAATGGCAGCAGCAAAAAAGCGCCCCCTTTACACAGCGCTTTCAGATAGCCTCTCAAACTTTTTGGCGGGCTGGCAGAAGCTTTGAATTACTGACCTTTTTTTCTATCGAGAAACAACTTCGCGAAAACGAGCAGCTTGTCTGGCAGCGCCTCATTCGGGTATTAAATCACGAAGTTCGTAACTCCCTCACCCCGATTTATTCAATGAGCCAATCGCTGCAAACCATGAAGCGTCAGGGACAAATAAGCAATCACGATGATCTTGCTCAAGATATGCTGCAAGTCATCGAAAAACGCGCCCAGCACTTGTTAGACTTTGTGAGCAGTTACAGCGCCTTTGCAAAACTACCACCTGCAAACAAACAACCGATAAGCAACGAGCAATTAAATACGCGTTTAACAGCTATCTTCCCTGAACTCGTTATAAATAGCAGCGAAAAGCTGCATTTTAGTGCCGATTTAGGGCAACTCGAACAAGCCTTAATCAACCTGATAAAAAATGCATTTGAAGCAGGTAGCAATTCTGCTCCTAGCCTCACTTGGTCAAGACAAGGTGATAACTTAAATATTGAAATTAGCGACCAAGGTTGTGGCATTCAAAACCCCGACAACCTATTTGTGCCATTTTACTCAACCAAAGCTAACGGCACAGGCATAGGACTGATAATCACCCGCGAACTAATACGCAATCAAGGTGGCGAGCTTACTTTAACGTCGCAGCCAGCGCACGGAACGCAAGCAAAAGTGAGCGTGCCCTGCAGCACTATTTAACAAATGTTGCTTTAACACGCTGAGATAAAAGCATATAGGGGCCCCAAATTAAGGCTTGAATAACTCCCCTTATCAGCATAGTTTTCATTTCACTATCAAAAATGGTGACACTCGGCACAAGTAAGCTCACAACAAAAGCATCAAGCACTATAAATGCGAGGCCGCCGAGTAAAATAGCTAAATACCAGCTAACAAATGCTTTTTTATGCTTAAAGAACAACACAATCAAATAAAGTGATGCAAAAAATAATGTAACATTAAAGAGTATCTCAATAATTAAAAGAGGCTCCCACAACGGGTGATACATATCACCAAATTGTGAGGTTAATCTTTGCCACATATCAGTAGTAAAGATAGGTTTAAATATGTTGATACTTTCATAAAAAACCCGAAGTGGGCTGATAACCACTCCAATAGCAACCAGAATCAGCCAACCTTTTATACCGACTAAATCCTTATCTCCTTGAACATCGGCTGTTTGAGTCGCGCTTTGTTGTTTAACCTCTTCCATGACATCTCCTTTTTATTATTTTTTCACTATACGCCGATTTTTGAAGAATCCTATTTCCACCTCACACTATTTAAACATCATCCACTCTTCATTTTCACCAAATGCCTTTATAACTAAAAAAGAGACAAAAAAGGCTAATTTTGGTTGGCTAATACTGTTTATTTCAGTAATTTGTCATATAAAACTAAACGTAATTAGAAAATAATAATGAAATGGACGCACCTATACCTCACGTTATCATCGCTTTTTTTACTTTTTATAAGCTGCTTGGTAGTTGCTGATGATTACCAGGTTACGCCAGCGGATAGCTGGGTCAAACAGCATGAACTACTAACACCGAATATCCCCAATGAGCATATTAAAGATGGGACCTTCTATCTTATGCTCGATACACAGTTTAAGGTGACTGAACAAGCACCACAGCAACGCTTTACTCGAACGGTTATGCAAGCTGCCAATCAATCTGGAGTAGATTATATTAGTCAACTCAATATTGATTTTGACCCTAGTTATCAATCACTTTCGCTCAATAGTTTAGGGATTATCCGTAATGGTGAATATATAGACAAACTGGGTAGTGCTCAGCGACAGGTTTTACAACGTGAGACCGACCTAGCAAGTCGAATATACAATGGCACATTAAGCCTAAATATCATTATTGATGATATGCGGGTAATGGATATATTAGATTACAGCTATACGATTTCGGGCAGCAATCCAGTTTATCAACACTTTAGTACAGCGAGAACTCTTAATTGGTCTGTGCCTGTCGTGCAGCAATTTATGCGGGTTCTATGGCAAAAGCCAAACCCTTTACACATCAACTTTGTCAATGGCGAATCAACTCTTATCAGTACTCCCCTAAATATAGGATTTGACTACCAAATAAACCAACACAATGAACCTACAATGATCTCAGCAAGTGAAGTACCTTATTGGTACTCACCGTATAAACAAGTTTATTTCTCTGAAGTTAATAACTGGCAAGAGGTCATCGATTGGTCACTGCCACTTTACCAATCAGCCATTGAAATTAGCCCTGCTATTGAAACTATTACTCGTCAAATCAAGTTGCAGCATACTGATTTAGAGTCACAAATAGTTGCAGCACTGCGTTTCAGTCAAGACGAAGTTCGTTACTTGGGGCTCGAAATGGGCACCAACTCGCATCGGCCAACTCCGGCATCAGAAACCCTTGCACTGCGCTATGGTGATTGTAAAGACAAAACAGTACTGCTTATTTCATTGTTAAAAGCACTGGGCGTTGACGCCTATCCAGCATTGGTAAATACAGAAGAAACAAAGCGTTTAGCGAGGTTACCTGTCGCCCCAAACTTATTTGATCACGTCATTGTCACCCTAGAGCACCAAGGGAAGCGCTATTGGCTTGATCCTACCACGTCATATCAACGCGGCGACTTAGCGCATTTAGCACAACCAAACTATGGCGTGGCTTTAATCGTTAAAGAAGGTGAAACAGGCTTTACAGACATGCTTACTAAGCCTCTGGTCAAGCGTGTTCAAGTCTTTGATAGCTACTCAATCCCCGAAAAGGTAGATGATGCCACCCACTTTACAACTCGCTATGAATACGGCGATTATGAAGCGATAAGCCGCCGTAGTTCAATAGCAAAAAATAGCCTTAAAAGCACAGAAGATGATTACAGAGAATATTATCAAGACTCTTTCAAAGGTTTAAAAACAGCTAAACCCATGACCGTAGATACCCTTGATGACACAGGTCAACTAATTACAAATGAATACTACACAATTGATAATTTCTGGAAACCTGACAATAAAGGCTATCGCAACGATTTTTATGCCAGCGAAATTCAAAACAGCGTTTATAAACCAGAACAGCTAGAGCGTAATGCACCCATGTGGTTTCGGTATCCAAATGATATTGAAACAACAATTCAAATCGCATTCTCAGAGCCTAATTGGGAATTTGAGGAAGAACAACTCAGTATCGACAATCCCTTTTTCCATCTGGAAAAACGCGTTACCTTCAAAGACTCTATACTTACCCTTTACTTTGATTACAGTGCGAAGCAAGACCATATTCCTGCAGACCAAATAGAGCAATACCTCAACGCGCGGAAAAAACTAATTAACGAAACGCAATATGGCATTATCAAATATGTTACTAACACTGCGACTACCATGCAGGTAGATGAAGAAACCAATTGGTATAGCGTTTTTATTTTAAGCTACTTAGCGGCAATCATCTTTTTCATCGCGGCTTGGCGTTTTGAAGTTCGAAAACGTCCAGAATTTGAAGGTACGCAGTTCTACCCTGTCAGTAACAGTAAGTTTGTTATTTACAGCTTATTCAGCTTAGGAATATTCATTAACTACTGGAGCTATCGCAACTGGAAAGCGATAAAAGAGCAACAACAAAGCCATATAATGCCGATTGCCCGAGGTATATTTGCACCACTGTTTTTTATTCCGTTGTTACTTGAGCTTTGCAAGCACAGCGAACAAACCTTTGGCAAAAATAAGATCATGCCCGTCGCGGTTGGGTTCGTGTTATGGCTGGCGATTATCATTTCTGAAGTCGTAAGCTATAACTGGGAATATGGTACCTGGCTGTTTTTAGTTACGCCTGTTTTATGGTTGCCTCTAGTTAATTACATTCAAAACCTCAAGCAACCTGAACAAGCTCTTGAGTATCACTCTCAATGGCGAGCAAGGCAGGTTATCATTTCGATATTCATGTTGCCTTGGCTATTTTATGGCTTAATTTATGAGCTATATTTGTTGCCAAATTCAACCATAGTAACCGGCGATAAGCTATGGTCGTATCAAGTTAACTTTTTAAAACGAAAAGAGATCATCCCAGCAAATGAGAATGTGCAATACTTTTATAGTGATGCCTTTGTTGATTTTAAAACTGATGGAAACGGCATAACTGAAAACACCATTTTTAGTTACTGGGAAAATGAGCACGGTGTGCTTGAGAAAGATCAGCGCCGCTTTAGTGACATTAAAAAGCTCAACGTTGATTATGCTAAAAGCGCCCTACTAACCACCACGCTAACGGTCATTGACCACAATGGTGATGAAATGCTGTTATTTTTGAGCCATGAAGATGACTTAGATAAGAAGTTTGTCGCTGAGGTAGAGCGCTTAATTAAAGCCAATACCCCAGCAACTGAGCAAAACGCAGATTAAGTCAGTCGCTTAATCATACGCTTTAATGCGGGCGCTTTCAGTGGCTTATAAAGCAACGGATAGCCCGCATCGAGCACTAACTCGCGTATACCCTCGTCATGGTTTGCGGTATTTACAATTGCAGGCAGTGTTGTTAAGCCTGCTTGCTCTATGACCTCAAGACCCGTAACACCATCATCAAGTTGATAATCAATGATCAGCAACTGCGGCAAGGGCTGCTCAGCTTTTAATTGTTCCAGCTCAGCTAAGTTAGTTGCCGTAGAGATTTCGCATCCCCAGTTTTCAAGTAACTGCTTTAATGCCTCTAATACATTACTATCGTTATCCAGCAGCCAAATTCTTAATTGCCCAAGTTCTGTTTCTTGCGATATTTCAGCATGTTGCGCCTGCTTTGGTGCAGTGCTAACTTTGCACGGTAAGGTTAAAGTAAACTGTGTACCTTTGCCCAGCTCAGAGCCCATTACGAGCGGTATTTTTAATAAGTCGCAAATACGTTTTGTAATGGCAAGGCCTAACCCAAGTCCTTCAGCACTCGGTTTAACACCCAACTGCTTAAACTCTTGGAATATGGTGTGTTGATCACCGGCAGCAATACCAATCCCTGTATCTTCAACAATAAACGATACATGGTCATCATCGTGATGCATTTTCAGGCGAACTTCGCCGTGCTCCGTATAACGAATTGCATTACTGAGTAAATTGCGAAGCACACGACGCAATAATGCTTTGTCTGTATGCAAACGGACATCACATGTTTCTAAAATGAACTTTAACCCTTTGTCACTTGCTAACGCTTCGTAATCATTGCGCAATGGTTCAACCAAACTACTGATGGCAAATTCACTCATTTGCACTTTAAATGATCCCGAATCAAGTTTAGTTAACTCTAAAATACTCGATAACAATTCTTCAGCACTGCCGAGCGAATTCTTAATATTCATTGCCAGTTCTTTAAGTTCTGTGTCTTGGGCTTTTTCATTCATTAAGGAACAAAATAAGCTCGCAGCATTAAATGGCTGTAATAAATCATGGCTGGCAGCTGCAAAAAAGCGCGTTTTACTGACGGTTGCTTGCTCGGCGACTTGTTTTGCCATTGATAGCTCTTGGTTCGCTTGAGTGAGTGCTAAGGTCCGTGCCGCCACTTTTTCTTCAAGGCTCACATTGGCCTCTGTGAGTGCTTTTTGTTGTTTTACAAATTCAGTAATATCTGTGTAAGTCGTTACAAAGCCACCACCTGGCAGCGGATTACCTTGCATTTCAAACACGCGGCCATCATTGTGTGAGCGCTGATATTTATACGCACTGCCTTGGCGCAAATACGCCAAGCGTTTTTCAACTTCACTGGTCATACTTTCACCGCTAAACAAGCCGCGCTCAGCATTAAAGCGAATAATATCGGCAACCGGACGACCGATATACAAGGCATCATCTGGGTAAGCAAACATGTTTTTGTAGCCTTGATTCCAAGCAACTAAACGCAGTTCACTGTCGACTACACTGATACCTTGTTGAATATTTTCTATGGTTGATTGCAACAGGTCACGATTAAATTTCAATACTTGGCTTGCTTCATCAACAAATTCAGCAACTTGCTCAAGAGGTTGGCGCTGCTCATTTTTGGCAACATCCAAAATAAGCCGTGCTGAAGCGCCCCCGATGACCGCCGACATTTCACGCTCTACGAGTAACTCAAGTTCAACATTTGCGGGCCGCTTCCATTTACTTTTATCTTCAGGAAAATAGTGATTTACCAGCGATTGCCCCGCTTCTTTTTCAGCAAAGCGCTGCAATAAAGCCCCTAAATCGTGATAACTTAAAGGCTGCAAATGGTTACTTACACGAGATTCATTTCCTTGAGCAACAAACTTATTACTTTGTAAACGCTCAGCCAGTGTTGCACGACTAAACAGAGGCACCAAAAAGTACACCAAACAATTCGCACCCAACGATAACAATAAAGCCTGACTGATACTTTCAAGACCCAGCGAAAATAAATCAGTCGGTGCAAGCCAGTTAATGTGCCAAGGGCCATCAACCAACCATTGGCTATCGTTACCTAATCCGCCCGCTAAATTGGGCAGTAATAACGTGTAACCCCAAATAATAAAACCACTCAAAATACCCAGTTGTGCACCCCGGCAAGACGCTTGTCGCCACCACAAACCAATGATCATGGCCGGTGAAAATTGGGCGACCAACGTAAACGACATCAAACCAACATTAGCTAAGGTAGTGCTTTCGCCTAAAACCCGATGCGTGAAGTAACTTAATAATAAAATCAGTACGATAACGATTTTACGCGCATGCAAAAGGTTATTTTTATCCAAGCCTCGGCTACTCGACGTGAGTTGTGAGCGGCGTAAAATGAACTGGTTAATAAAGTCATTGGTGATCATCACCGAGAGTACAATTGCCGACACAATCACCATACTCGTCGCCGCTGAAAAGCCGCCTAAAAAGGCCAACAATGCAACAAAGGCATCGTCTGCGGCCATGGGTAATGCCAATACAAAGGTATCGTAGCCTACGTCTTGTCCTTGAAAATAAATAAGCCCGGCATACGCAATCGGCAAAATAAACAAGTTGATAAGTAATAAGTAAATAGGAAACAGCCAACGTGCTGAAGCCAGTTCTTTATCGTTATTTTTTTCAATAAAGCTCATATGAAACTGACGTGGTAAGCACAAGGTAGCCAAAATACCCAAGAGAGTATGTGCAACATACACATAGGTCGGACTCTTTGAAGCCGCAACTTGTTGGTCAATATTTAATTGTTGTGCCGTTTCAAAAAGAGCGATGGGACTGTCGAATAAAACGAAGCATACGTATAAACCAACCGCTAAAAATGCCAGAAGTTTCACCACCGACTCAAAGGCAATACTGGCGATTAAACCGGGGTTATGTTCACTGGGTTTTAAGCGTCTTGCACCAAATAAAATTGCAAATAACGCCAACAAGAGCGTGATATAAAAAGTGCTGTCGGCCCATACCTCACTGCTTTGTGTCACTGCTCGGTCGGTTAGTAAATTAATACTTTGTGCGGTCGCACTGAGTTGCAACGAAATATACGGTACAATAGCAATCACAGAAATTAGCGATATTAAGCCCGACAAGCTTGATGATTGACCATAACGAGTCGCGATAAAGTCAGCCATGGAAGTGATTTTTTGCTGTCTACAAATATGGGCAATTCGGCAGTAAATCTGCCAGCCAAAAATAAACAGCAGAATCGTGCCAGCGTACGTTGGAGCTAACCACCAGCCGTTATAAGCTGCTTGCGCCGTAGTGCCAAAAAAAGCCCACGACGTACAATACACGCCCAACGACAAACCATAAGTTAAGCCTTTAAAAGGCAACACCTTTCTTTTATCAGCCCAGCCTGCAACAGCAAATAAAATTGCTAAATAAACAATCGCAAGTAGGCTTATTGACCAAATTGAAAACATCGCATGTGATTTTTTTAATTATTATGACACCAGCATAGTTTTTATTGGCGCTAATTTACAGCCTAACTTTAGTGCTAATGCGTGTAATAGCTATACTTTGAAGAAAATAAAAATTAAATGAGAATTATTTGCAATAGAGTGTTGACAGATATCTAAATCTAATTGATAATCAATATCAACAAGACGGAAAAAGCATTACGGATTGTAATAGCTGTTCGCTTAATTACGTATTTTGGCGAATTGTTATCGGAATAAACTGATTTGTTTCTCGACCCTGAAACACGTGTGGCCCACGATAAAGCTAAGATCACTTGTTGCTAACCGCAGCGCCCCTTGATGTTGGCAACAGGCGATCGCCCTACTTATTTTACTTGCTACATTGCTCATATCGGTGACGGTAGATATGAAACTAAAAAAGCCCTTACGGGCTTTTTTTATGTCTGCAAATAAAGTGTGATTAACGGCGGTTTTTACGAGCACGCGCTCGGCGCTGTTTTTTCTCTTCTTCTTTTGCTGCTTTTTTAGCTTCTGCCGCAGCGCGAAGCTCTGCCACCATGCGCTCTTCTTCTTCACGCATTGCGGGGGTTTCCATGGTAATTCGACCAATAATGCCATCACGTAATTCATTTATCAGAATTTCTGACATTTTATAGGTATCAATTTGATTACCACCACGGATACAGCCACGCTTTTTACCGGCCATTTCAACAAATTCCCAGTCAGACTCAGGTAATTCGTCAATCTTATAACGGCTTTTTAAAAGCTCAGGGTATGCGTGCAATAAATACTCCGCCGTGTAGCTTGCCACTTCCTCATAATCAATCGCGGTATCACGAATCGCACCTGTTGCACCTAAACGATAACCTGAGTTTTCGTTTTCTACTTTTGGCCACAACATGCCTGGCGTGTCGTACAACATAATGCCATCATCAAGTTTAATGCGTTGCTGGGCTTTGGTTACAGCAGGCTCATTACCCGTTTTTGCAACAATTCGGCCAGCTAAGGTATTGATTAACGTTGATTTACCTACGTTTGGAATACCCATTATCATAGCTTTTATTTGCTTATCTGCACCCACTTTATGCGGCACTAACTTTTTACAAAGCTCATTAATACGATGCACTTCACCCGCTTTATCATTCCCAAAATCAATTGCTTTAACACCGCTTTGTTGTTCAAAGTAGTCTTTCCACGCTTGCGTGAGTTTAGGATCAGCAAGGTCAGCTTTATTCATGATTTTTATAACGGGTTTATCACCGCGAAGCGCTGTAACCATCGGGTTTTCACTACTATAAGGAATACGGGCATCAAGCACCTCAATGATCACATCCATTTGTGGCATGATTTCTTTAATTTCGTTACGGGCTTTGTTCATGTGACCCGGGAACCACTGGATTGCCATGTTTTACTCCTACAAGATAATTTCACGGTATTTTAACTGGCTCAGCAGTTAATTGCGCTATAATGACGCAAATTTTTTCAAGTAAGCAGTTATGGCTCTTAAATCAACCATTATAAAAGCACACATATCGCTGAGCGATATGGACCGACACCTGTATCAAGATTTCAATCTAACCCTTGCACAGCACCCATCAGAGACCGAGCAGCGCCTGATGATCCGCTTGCTGGCATTTGCACTCAATGCCCGAGAAGGGTTGGAGTTTACCAAAGGCTTGTGTGCTGATGATGAACCTGAGCTTTGGCACATAAACTACAGCGAAGAAATTGAGTTATGGATTGAGCTTGGTCTACCTGATGAAAAGCGTTTGAAAAAAGCCTGTAACAAAGCTAAACAGGTTATTTTGTATACTTACGGCGAAAATAACCAAACTATTTGGTGGCAAAAGCATCAACCTAAGTTGTATGATTTTAAAAACTTAAGTATTTTTAGCCTCGATTATGCTGCGACTCAAGCATTAGCCGCACTGGCTGACCGTAATATTAAGCTTACGATTACGATTCAAGACGGTGAGGTATGGGTTAGCTCAGACACAGCAAATATCGAAATTAAACCTCAGCAACTCATGTAAGGAATGCGATGGCAATTAGGCAGGTTGTAGTATTACACGGACTTTATATGTCGGGCTTTGTAATGCGCCCTCTGTGCGCACGTCTTGAAAAATCAGGGCTTAATATACTCAATTTGACCTACAATACGCTGTCGCCAAATAGAACGGCTATTTTTGACAAGATTGACCGCTTTATTAATGGCAAACCCACAGCAATGGTGTGTCATTCAATGGGCGGTTTAGTTGCCCGGGCCTACCTTGAAGCAAACTCTCTACAAAGCAAACATGTTGAAAAAGTCATTACCTTAGGCACGCCTCATAAAGGCAGCCATATTGCTAAGCAAATGCAGCAAAAAGGCTTCGATATGTTACTTAAAAATAGTGTCGAGTTTTTGTTGTCTGAAAATGGCGACTGGCCGTTTAATGCCAAGCTTTATAGTATTGCAGGCGACTTACCCATTGGATTAATGCCGCTCATTGCTAAAGGCAGTGCTTCCGATGGCACAGTGCTTATAGATGAAACCAAACTCAATGGCATGGCAGAGCACAAGGTGTTTCATTTAAGTCACACCAGTATGATCTACTCACGCCAAGTCATGGATTACATTATTAAGCTTATCAATCAACGTTAGCTGTATTTTATTTCTCAGCACTTGCGGCAACTTTGTAAGAAATTAATACAATAATCCCCAGAATCAGCGGCACCGGCGCAGCGATATAACCAAAGGTGTCAAAATTAGCAAAGCTTGCCCCTGCAAGATGACCAACTAAACCGATTACAAACGCAAGTAATGCAATAACAACAACCACTATTTCTGCTTTGTTTTCTTTTACTGTTTTACCGTCCATTTTTGTTCTCCTAGCTAAATGCGGTAAAGGTATTATGCGCTTCTGCTACGTTGATTTTTTGACCTAAATCAAGTTCTAAATCGGCGTGTATATTAGCTAAAGCAAAACTTGTTTTAGATCATATTTTCACCTTCATTAAAAAATAATCACTTTTTATGGTGGTTTTTTACGTCATTTGCCCCAAGTTTATAGAAGAGTACTTCGAGGTTATGCTGATAGTGGACGACTGATTCAAAATGCGTATTGATAGCTAAAACCTATCACCCCGTTCGAATTAAACCATTTTACAGATTAATAAAAATGGCCAATACTTGATATCACGCACTAGCAAGTAACCTATTCACGATTATTTTTTTAAGGAGCTAATCTATGTCACAGGTAAATGCAATTGGTTTAAACAGCGCAAAAAGTGAAGATATCGTAAAATCTCTCAATACTTTATTAAGCTGCTACCAAATTCAATATATGAATGCACGTGGCTTTCATTGGAATATTAAAGGTCGTAACTTTTTTGAATTACACCTTAAATTTGAAGAAATTTATAACCTACTTCTTGAAAAAGTAGATGAAATTGCAGAGCGTATTTTGACACTTGGTGGCGCACCTATTCATGCGTTTTCAGAATACCTCGAAGCAAGTAAGATTAATGAAGCGAAGAACATTACTGAAGGCACCGCAGCCGTTGAAAACCTATTAGCAGGTTACAGCACACTTATTCAAATGCAGCGCGAAATTTTAACAGAAGCTGGCGATGCTGATGACGAAGGGACTGCATCACTAATGAGTGATTACATTAAAGAACAAGAAAAACTTGTTTGGATGTTAAAAGCTTACTTAGGCTAGGCCCTTACTTTACATCACTTGAAAAGCCCTCTATGAGGGCTTTTTTATTTTAACCACTTTCTCAGGTGACTGTATTCTGGCCTGTCTTCAAAAAAGCTATCAGCATTGTGATGGAAGTTAATATCCATATCGACACCCGACCATATTGTCTCGAGTAAATTGCGCGCAATTATATTTGCTTTGATATAGTCAACGCGTTTGTAACCACGTGCTTTTATAGCTTGAAAATACGCCTTCGCGGTTTCAATACTATCTGCCGTTGCTAATTCAAATTGCGCTAAATTAACAACAGCATACTGAATTGAGTGCTCAGGGTATTTCATTATTTCTTGAGCAACTTCAACACTAAACGAAGCAACAGCTTCTTTATTAAAACTGCCACTTATTTCCACATAAATCACTGGCGGTTCAATAAAGTAACACCAATCACCGTGGGCTTTAAACATGCTCACCCCTTAAAATACAACTTAAGTTTTGCACTTATAGGTGTTATCTAAGCTTTAATTCGATAATAAAGCAATAAAAAATGCGATTTCAAGAGCCTTTTCTTCAAGGCTTTTAAAACGACCCGACGCACCACCATGACCTGCATCCATATCTGTTTTAAAGACAAGAATGTTGTCATCTGTTTTCATCTCGCGAAGTTTAGCCACCCATTTCATGGGCTCCCAATACTGTACTTGTGAATCATGAAAGCCCGTCGTCACTAAAATATTAGGGTACGCTTGCGCCTTAATATTGTCATACGGAGAATAGGCCTGAATCACATCATAATACGCGGGGTCGTTCGGGTTTCCCCACTCATCATACTCGTTAGTCGTAAGCGGAATGCTTTCATCTAACATGGTCGTCAAAACATCTAAAAATGGCACATGACAGCCAATGCCTAAATAAAGCTCGGGTGCTTGGTTAACGACGGCGCCCATTAATAGACCTCCAGCACTGCCACCCGACGCACAGACTTTTGCAGGGTGTGCGTACCCTTGCTTGGTTAACGCTCGCGTAATATCGATAAAGTCATTAAAGCTATTTTGCTTGTGCTGTTTTTTACCTTGTTCGTACCAACTACGCCCCAGCATTTCACCACCGCGAATATGAGCAATCGCATACACGAAGCCACGATCGAGTAAGCTCAATGAACTACTAGAAAAGCTCGGATCGATAGTAATGCCATACGCACCATACCCATATTGCAGCAATGGATTTGTGCCGTCTTTTTTAAACTTATCGATGCGGTAAACCAGTGATACAGGTACTTGTTCGCCATCTCTTGCCGTCACCATGATACGTTCTGAACGGTACTTTTCTGGTTTAAACTCACCCAATACCTGTTGTTGTTTTAATAAGGTTTTTTGCCCTGTATTTAAATCAACATCATACAGTGATCCCGGTGTCGTCAGACTCGAATAATAAATACGCGCAGAGCGTACGTTGGGTTCTGGGTTCATTGCAATTGCAGCGTAATAACAGGGATCATCAAACTCTAAAGTGAGTCGCTCACCGTGCTTATTCACCACAACAAATCGTGTTTGTCCTAGCTCTCGCTCAGTTAAAATTAAATAATCATCAAATATCTCTACACCTTCTAGTAACACATTGTCGCGGTGTGGAGTGTGTTCTTGCCAAAGTGATTTATCTGCGATTGTACTTAACGTAGCCGTCATTAAACGAAAGTTTTTTGCCTGCCAGTTAGTCACGATATAAAACGTATCACCTAGCTTATCTACATCAAACTCATGGCCTTCTTCACGTGGTGTTAACGCACTAAATTCACCACATGGATTGTTGGCATCAAGCACCCATGTATCACTGGTTTCTGTGGTCGCAAGATCAATGATAATAAGGCTTTCATCACGGCTTTTGCCAAGTCCCATAAAAAAGCTTTTATCTTGCTCTTCATACACCAATACATCGTCGGCCTGAGGCGTGCCTAACACATGGCGAAAAACCTGAAAACCAAGCAAGGTTTGCAGATCTTTTTTCACGTAAAATACGGTGTTACTGTCGTTTGCCCACACGACTTGCCCTTCGGTGTTTTCGAGTACATCAGTAAACATGTCACCTGTGGCAAGGTGTTTAAATCGTACCGTATAAACACGTCGGCCTTCAGTATCCTCTGAGTAAGCAAGCAACTGCTCATTTGGACTAATGGCCACTTCGCCCAGCTCGTAAAACTCAAACTCACCGGCTAATTGGTTTACGTCTAATAGTAACTGCTTATCATGGGCGTCAATTGAGCTACTGCGGTAGTGGCGGGCATATTCATCATCGCCACGTACTTCTGAATGATACCAATACGTTCCATCTTTTACGGGTACGGTATTATCGTCTTTTACAATACGCCCTTTTAGCTCATCAAATAGCTGCTCACGAAGTGGCTTTATACCTGCAAGCTGCTTTTCACAATAATCATTCTCGGCATGCAAATGAGTTAATACTTCGGTATTTTGTCGTTCATCATCGCGCATCCAATAGTAATTATCGATGCGAGTAAACTGATGAGTGCTTAAGGAATGAGGCTGTTTTTTAGCAACCGGCGGATGCGCTAATAATGACAATGAATACGAACTTGATGACACAAAGAAACCACAATTAAAAAACGAATTAAACCGAGTTTACCATAGAAGCTTGGCCAATTCGCTTAACAAATGGGTATAAAAAAGCCCACTCAAATTGAGTGGGCTAAGCAATGCTAAAATAGCATTTAGGGGGAAAACGGTTAATGCGATATCTGCTGCCATGCCATGGCCCAACTTTTGCCAACTCCCGGTTCAAACAACGGGTTATGTGAATCTTTAACACGACAAAATTCACTAAATGGCCAAGGCTTACACCTATAAATGTGGCCTGTTTTAGGCTGTAGCACTTTTACACCAGCACTGTAATCACTGCATGCCTGTGGGTAAACATAATCATAATCTTGTGGATTATCGACCGCGCGTTCTTTACATTTCGCGATGCAGTTAAACGCCACTTTTGCATGTGTTATGCCCGAACCTTCAAGGGCATAAATTTGGTTTGAGCGGTATGCAACCACCAAACCTTGTTCGGTCATTTTTCCGGCCTCAACCAGTGGAATGTGCACGTTTATATGCTCGGCAACTAAACGTGGCCAATTATGAGGCTCACCTTCATCCGTACTGGTGATCCGGTAATTGAATGATAAATCGACTAGCTCTCCTTGCATGTCATAAAAGGTTACGACCACCGTGTCCCCAACAAAAAGCTGAGTATGATGGTTCAAGCAACCAATCGGTAACCACTTTCCAGAGGCCAATGACGAATGCATAAACAAAGTAACACCCTAAGAACAACTAATAGGTACTATCCAACAATAACCGAACAAAATAAATACATTTTTTAGTTTGAGGCAAAAGATCCAAAGCCCGAAGAATATGCGCTTATCGGCGGCCCCGCTATCATAGTTTTGTTAACAAAACCTTAGACCGGAAACTTTGCGTCCTAACTTTTCAGTTAGTTTGCCAAAAACTGAGTTGAGTATAATCGCGACCGGAAAACAAATCAAACAAAAGAATGTAACCAAAACATACATATAACTATTAAGTACTAGCAAATGCAGATACAAAAAAGCCAACCCGGAGGTTGGCTTTTAAACATTATCTTAACTTAATCTCTTACTGGCTTAGCGCTTGGAAATAACTCACGCACCGAGCGAAAGAAACGTAAGAATACGTGCCCAACGTCACTCATCACAATGTATAAGCAAGGGACAAGCACTAGGGTAATCAACGTTGCAAACATCACAGCAAAACCCAGTGCGACCGCCATCGGAATAACAAACTTCGCTTGTAGGCTTGTTTCAAACATGATCGGCAACACACCGGCAAACGTTGTAATTGAGGTTAGGGTTATAGCCCTAAAACGTGCACACCCCGCCTCGATAACGGCTTGACGAGTTGAAATGCCTTCTCGTCTCGCTTGGTTTACAAAGTCTGTCATTACTAAGGAGTCATTAATAACCACCCCAGCAGCTGCAATTAAACCAAAGCCCGACATTAAACTAATATCTAGGCCAAACCAAAAATGACCCCATATAGCGCCTGTTAAACTAAATGGAATAACTGACATCACAATCAACGGCTGTGAATAGCTCTTAAGTGGGACTGCAAGCAAAATATACACAAGTATCATACCGCCAATGAAGAACATTAATTGCTCGTTTGCTTGCGCTTGTTGCTCTTCAATTGAGCCTCCTAACTCAGTTTTCACTGATGGGTACTCTTCTTTTAATTGTGGTAATAAAGTGTCTTCAACTTGTTTAACAACGGCACCCGGCTCAATGGCTTCTTCATCAATACTGCCGTAAATATAAACCGTACGATAACCGCCTTCGCGGCGAATATAGCTGATGCCCGGTTTTTCGGTTAGTTCAACCACGTCACCTAGCATAACTTCTTTACCCGCAGGGGTTGTGATTACAGCATGCTTTAAAGAGGCAAACGCTTCACGTGTGAGCTTAGGGTAACGCACCATTACACGCACCTCTTCACCACGACGAATAACACGTTGTGCTTCACCACCATAGAAGCTTGCGCCGACTTGATTAGCAATATTTGCTAAGTCTAACCCTAAGTCATACGCCACAGGTTTTAAGCTGAGCTGTACTTCTTTACTGGCTGGGTCGATAGTCGAGCTAATATCAAAAAGCCCTTTTTGCTGTTGTAATAACTGAATAAAGCGACGGCCTGCATCATTTAAGGTATCAATGTCTGGGCCATAAAGTAGATAACCAAACTCGCCATCACTGCCACCGCCATTCACGTCATCGTAAATTTGCAAAGACTTAACCCCCGCAATGCTTGGCATTTGTTCACGCCAGCGGCGTGATAGCTCAAAGGCATTATATGGACGAAGGTCTTCATCAACCAACGGCGCTAAAATTTGTGCTTCCGTTCGGCCTTGATTAAATACCAAAATATCGCGGATCAGTTTTTGGCCAAACTCACGCTCAGTTTCCTGATCAACTCTTAACACCATGGCTTCAATTTCACGAACCGCATCAATTGTTTGAATGTCCGACGCATTTTCGTTCATCTCTAAACGAATTTGTGGGAAATCATGAGGTACCTTTGGTGTTGGCACCACGCGCACTTGATTAGAAGAAATCAGGCCAAAGGTTAAAATTAATAGGCCAATGAATGAAAACAACACAAACCAGCGCCACTCTACACAACGTACGATAAATGCTTTATATGGGCCGTTTACAAATTTGAAAAAACGCTTATTAAAACGGGCACGCCAGCTATTTGGGTTAATAGGTGGAAACTTCGTGTGCGCAATGTGAGCCGGTAGAATCAGTTTAGATTCAATTAAGCTGAATATTAAACACAGTATAACCACCACTGCGATACCAAAGAAAAACGCACTTTCGGGGCCACTTGATAATGTAAACGGTGCAAACACCGCGATGGTCGTTAATACGCCAAAGGTTGCTGGTGTTGCAACTCGCTTAGCACCATTCACCACATTAACAACGCCTCCCCCTTTTTTCTCAATTTCGGTGTAGGCGCTTTCCCCTATGACGATGGCATCGTCGACCACGATCCCCAGTACCATAATGAAGGCAAATAACGACACAATATTAATACTGATCCCAAAGAGCGGCATCATCATCATCGCCCCTAAGAAACACACGGGTAAACCAATCATTACCCACAGTGCTAACTTAAAGCGTAAGAAAATCGACAACATAATGGCAACCAAAATCGCCCCTTGGATCAGGTTGGTTTTCATCATGTCTAAACGCGCATTAAGATAGTATGTCATATCCATGAGCGGCTCTAGGCGCAAACCAACTGGCAGCTCTTTATTTTTCTTTTCTATAAAGGCTTTAACAGAGTCTGCAACGGGGATCATGTTCTGCTCTTTCGTTGCTTTTACCGATAAATAAACCGCATTCTCGCCATTAAATTTAAAGTAGCGTTCACCTTCGATAAATTGATCTTTAATTACGGCAATATCTTGCAACAGGACTTTCGCACCATTTTCACCAATTTTAACGGGAATTTGGCGGAATTCGTCACCGCTGTAATATTGATTTTCAACACGCACAGAAATAATACCTGCATCTGTGCGTAATTGACCCGCCGAAATGTTAGCCGAGTAACGACGCACCGCATTAGCAACATCGCTTAATGTCAGGTTGTATTGACGCAACGAATCAGGGTCTATTTCAATCGCAATCTCATCAAGTGGCACATCGTTTTGTACCAAGGACACATTCGATAATTGCAGTAGCTCATCTTCAATTTGATTAGCAACCGGTTTTAACTCAGTCAGCGGAATATCACCGACCAAGGTCATACCAATGACGTCTTGACGAAACTCGACCTGACTAATGGTAACGGGTTCCATACCTGCAGGAAATGTTGCAATACCGTCAACACGCAGCTTTACTTTATCAAGTACATCTGTGAGTTCTGCATCGGTATTAATCTCTAAACTTGCTCGTCCATTGTTGCGAAACGCACGATACACACCTCGTTTGATTTCGGTGATGTCTTTTAACGATTCTTCTATCTTGATCAGAATACTTTCTTCAATTTCTTGCGGTGATGCACCCGGATAATTGGCTTGTATCTCAATGTAGTTAATTTCGACATTCGGGAACATCTGACGCTGAATCGTAAAATAACTAATAATCCCCATGATAACGATAAAGACCATCATGAGGTTCGCAGCAACCGAGTTATTGGCAAAGTAGGCAATAATGCCAGACTGTTTTTCTGTGTTTTCGTCTGTCATAGCGCCACCTTAAAGCTTTTCAACCGCTGCAGTATTCTCTGCATCGCTCGTCATTTCTTTCATGCCTGCAATTTTCACTTCCATACCCGCTTGCGGGTATTCCGGTAATGTAAGCACCAATTGATCATTAACTTGTAAGCCGTCACTGATATAGAAAAACTCACCTTCTTCACGCACTACCGTGACTTTACGAGGCTCAAGTTTTTGCTCGTCATTTACAACCCAAACCGTTTGATTATTAACAAGTGATTGCGGTAAACGGTAAATATTTTGCAGTGTTTCACCCGCGAAGCTAACTTGCACATAAGCACCAAACTTAATCGGCTGTACGTCATGCTTGAGACCATATGGATCGTTCACTCGTATCACCAAATTACTCATACGCGTCGCATTATCAACAACCCCTAGATCGCGGTCTATCACCGCTTCACGTGTAAAGCTGTTTAAACCTTTATTAATAATCGTCGCCTTAACACCTTTAAGGCGTTTCGGTAAAAACACACTATCAAAACCAGCAATAGGAACAATGATTTCGGCACTTTCAATGTTATTAAGTTCAGCAACTTGGCTTCCCACGTTAATGTATTGACCTACACCAATCTCACGGTTAATGACCAATGCATCGTAAGGTGCTCTCACTTCACAGCGAGCAAGGTCACGCTCAGCGCGTTTCAATGCAGCTTGTGCTGATTTTACAGCCGCTTGGGCACTTAATACTTGCGGTTTACGAAGGAATAAGTCTGTGCGTTCACGCTCTGGGTAACGTTTTGCTTCATCCTGTGCAACCTTTGCTTGTGCTTGCTCTTCAATCAATGCCGCTTGCGCACTTGCAAGCGAAGCCTCTGCTTGTAATACAGCAGCTTCGTAGTTATCTTTTTCAATAGTAAATAACACTTCACCACGCGCGACGATTCCGCCCGCAACAAAATTTGGATGCCAACTGGTCACTTCACCTGCAACTTGCGATGCAATCAGGGTACTTTCAAGTGGCTTCACTTCACCGTAACTGTTAATAATCACTTGGTGATCATCACTAGAAACAGCTTCAACTTTCACGAGAGGACGCACATCAACTTCATCCTTATCTTGTGGCTCTTGGGCAATCGCATTGATCCCCATAAAACCAGCAATACCAATGAATAAAGCGATAATAGGTAACGTCCATTTTAATAAATTCGTGCGCATAACTTACACCTTTAATATTTTAACTGGTCCTATCATACCAAAGCTGACAGAAACATTAATGTGACATTTGTAAGTAACTGTTACAAACAGACATAGAATGACACCGTTCAGATTAAAGTGACGTATAAAACAATTTGTTACAAAGAAAACCATTTTAATTTCAGCTGGTTAAAAACACAATTTCACATTTGTTAACATATCACCTTTTATCAAGACATTATTTCATTAAACTGCTCTATGACATAGTTTAAGGACATTCTAACAGTGAAAATAACAAATATTGCGCTAGCGTTAAGCCTAGCATTGACAGTCAATGGCCACGCCATTGCAGCAAAAAAAGAAGAAAAAAAGCCAGAAACACTGGCTGAGATGATCAAAGATAAAACCGAATTTGTCGGTATTTTTACACTTTACCAAGATGCCAAAACGGGTAAAAACTTAATGGTCATCAATGAGTCACAGCTTAATACCCCGTTTGTGTATTTTGCACATACCGTTGATGGCGTGACAGATGCAGGCCACTTTCGAGGCTCATACCGAGAGACCAAACTCATAGAATTTAGAAAGCATTTTGATCGTATTGATATTGTAAGCAAAACACCACGCTATAAGTTTGACGAGAACTCAGCGCTTGCCCGCTCTGCAGATGCCAATATCAGTGAAGCCGTTCTCGCAAGTATCAAAATAGACAAAGAAGAAGACGGAAAAATAGCCTTTGACGTTGATAAGCTATTTTTAAGCGAAGCACTGCATAAAGTGTCTCCATGGGTTAACCCTGACGATAAAAACGCTAAAAAACGCTTCAAGCTAGGTAAACTAGATGACAAAAAATCGCGTATTGTTAACCAGCGCCCTTACGCAAATAACCTAGATGTTATTGTTGATTATGTATTCAGCAACGCCAACCCAAGTGTGCGGGGCTCTGCCGCTATAAGCGACCCTCGTAACGTATCAATAAAAGTACAGCACTCATTTGTTGCTTTACCTGAAAATGACTACCAACCTCGTCAAGATGATGCGCGAATTGGTTATTTTACTAACCAGTTCGATAATATGACCTCTGCCGACTGGGCCCCTTATGAAGACGTGATCAAACGCTGGGATTTACAAAAGAAAGATCCATCCGCAGCCTTATCTGAACCTGTAAAACCAATTACGTGGTGGATTGAAAATACCACACCGGTTGAGTGGCGCGATACCATCCGCGATGCGGTACTGGCATGGAACACCTCGTTTGAAAAAGCAGGTTTCAAAAATGCGATTGAAGTAAAAATACAACCAGACGATGCAGACTGGGATGCAGGCGACATAAATTACAACGTATTACGTTGGACCGCATCTCCACGTCCACCATTTGGTGGCTATGGTCCTGCACTTGCTAATCCATTAACGGGTGAGATCTTAGGCTCAGACATCATGCTCGAGTATGTCTTCATGAAAAACCGTTGGATGTACGACACCCTATATACACAAGGTGCGGCGACACTCACTGAACATATGAGTGACTCAGAACTACACTGCTCTTTGGGCCACAGTATTCAAGAAAACATGTTACTTGCAAAAGGCCTAGGTACTGGTGCAAACATCGAAGACAAAGAAATTTTACGCCAAGGTTTAACACAACTTGTCTTGCATGAGGTCGGTCATACCTTAGGCTTAAACCACAATATGAAATCTTCTATTTTGTGGAACGAAAAAGACGTACACGACAAGCGTAAAACGCAAGGGATTGTTACAGGCTCTGTTATGGACTATGCGCCGGCAAATATCGCTCCAATTGGCATGCAGCAAGGCGATATTTTCCAAACGAAACCAGGTCCTTATGACGACTGGGCTATTGAATATGGTTACAGTCAAGCTTTGGCAGACACCGATGCCGAGCAACAACGTTTAGAAAAAATTCTTGCTCGCTCATCTGAGCATGCGCTTGCATTTGGTAACGACGCTGATGATATGCGAGCACCAGGACGCCACATTGATCCACGTATCATGATTGGTGATATGTCATCAAACCCAGCGGCCTACGCCTCAGACCGTATGGCCTTAATCAATAAACTATTTACTGAACTAAAAGACAAAGCCACGGTTGAAGGTGAGTCATATCAGCAACTAGTTACTTCTGCCAACATCCTATTCGGTAGTTACAGAACACAGGCTGGCGTAGTATCTCGTCAAATTGGTGGGGTATATGTTGAGCGCAACGTCGTGGGTGATGATAAAAATGGCGCACCATTTACGCCAGTGCCATTAGAGCGCCAGCAACAGGCTATGCAAATTCTGGCCAAAAATGTGTTTGCACCTGATGTGTTAGTCAGCATGCAACCGCTATATAACTACTTACAACAGCAACGTCGTGGTTTTAATCATTACGGTAAGAACGAAGATCCAAAACCACATAACATGATTTTAGGCATGCAAAAGCTTGTGCTTGCGCAATTGTTGCACCCTGCAGTCATGCTGCGTATTTCAGACAGCGCAATGTACGGTAATGAGTATTCACTAAGCCAATTCATGGATGACCTAACAGCCAGCATTTTTGTCGATAGTAAAAAAGCGAACTCATTAAGTCATAACTTACAAATTGAGTATGTGAACCAGCTGATTGCGATTGCAGGCTTAGGTAAAGCGAGCAAGCACGACAACCTAGCCAAAGCTGCTGCGCTTTATCAGCTAAACAAAATTGCTGATATCAGTACGCCATGGGGTGCCGACACTGCTGCAAAAGCACATAAGCAGTATATCGATCGCTTAATTAGCAAAGCGCTCGAAGCTTAATTAATAAGCACAAAAGGCTGCCAACGGGCAGCCTTTTATTATTTCAACGTTATCATCAAGCCATCGCTGGACGTGACTTGTAATATTGAATACAACCAAGTTGGGCGGCATTAGTTAGCAATATCATCACAAAAGTTAGAACATGTGACACACTCGGTGAAGCCATCGCCAGTTCTGCGCCTAAACCACAGGCTCCCGCTACAAACTGTAAACTAAAATAACGTGCACTTAAGTTACTAATATCACCGCTTTTAATTGTTTTGTAGGTTTGCGGCATAACACGGATAGAACTCATCGCTAAGCCAACATATGTCAGCCAATTAAGGACAATGGCAGTATCAAGTGACGGGCTAAGCAATAACAAAAAAGGCGTCACCGACACAATTAATAGCCCAGTTAATTGCAACCGTTGCTGGCGCGCTGCATTGTAACGCACGAAGTAATAAAGAATTAAACCACTTAACACACCCGTCACGATAAACGGTAAGACCATGTAAATGCGCTGAAAGTACACATTGTAGGTAATGAAATAAAGACTTTGTGCCACCCCAAAGCTCATCATTAGCAACGACACGCCCGACACACTGCGATTTTTACGAATTTTATTTAATAGCGGATAAAAGCTAAACGCCAAAATAAAGCATGAAATAATCGGCAAATAGTGCGCCAAAACAGACCTCTCTCGTTACAATTTAGTTAATACGTTAGCAGTTTATAAACAGCCCATACACAACAAGTAAATCATTGTTTTTTAAGACATTTAAAAGAGCGCGGCATTCTAATGAGATGCTCATAAAATGCAATGAAGATGAAAAAATAGCCAGCGAGGACTTGGCAAGATTTCCGTACAGTGTGTTTACAGCTTAGAGACAGCATTCATAACTTGAATACAACGAATAACATAGGTACATTGAATAAAAAACAAGCTTAGAGGTAGATGATGAAGCAACTCTTCTGCATCTTACTTATCAGTATGTTACTGCTCGGATGTGCCAGTAAAAGTAACCAACCTGTTATGCCACCTCGTGTTGCAGACCTCCTTAATAGCACACTTTTTCAGCCTGTTACTTTAAAAGACACTGAGCTATTTGCTCTGCCCATCGACGAGCAACAACAATTCCTTGATTACTTTACACAAAGACAAGGTGGCTATCTCAGAGATGATCAAATTCTCTATCACTATTTAGAAAATAAACTCACTAATTTTAACTATTACAGTGAAACACTCACTGCCTCTGAGACAATTCAAAAACAGAAAGGTAATTGTATTAGCCTTGCTATTTTAACTCAGGCGTATGCTCAGTTAGCTGGGCTAAAAACAGGGTTTCAATCAGTGTCGAGTGAACCGGTATACAGCAAAGAAAGTAATATTGTGTATGTATCGGGTCATTTTAGGACCAAAGTCTATGCCCCACTTGATGATGAGGTGACTTACTTAATCACACCGGGAAGTATTATTGATTATTTTCCGAGCCGCGGCAGTTTTTATACCGGCAAAGCCCATTTAAACGATTTAATAAGTCGCTACTACAGTAATTTAGCAGCCGAGGCTTTAGCCGCTAAACAATTTAATTTAAGTTACAGCTATATTCTTAAAGCTGGCGATTACACCCCTTACGATCCTGCACTGTATAATCTTGCAGCGGTATTACACCGTCAAGCTGGTGACTTAGTGGGAGCAAAACATATTTATCAAACCGCATTACAGCACAACATTGAAAACACCAATTTACTTCATAACTACGCTGTGCTGGCCGAACAGCTCGACGACCAAGTACTTCTAACTAAACTCAACTCACAGCTTGCTCTAGCAAAGCAAGATCCGTTCGAATTATTAGCAACGGCAATAAATGCACGCAACAATGGTCAGTATTTTAAAGCCCGAAAGCAGCTCGAAGACGCCATAGCCTTAGCACCTTATTTGTCTGAACCCTATCTAGAGCTGGCTATTATTAACTACCAACAAGGCAATGAGCAATCGAGCAAAGAGTGGCTCGAAAAAGCCATTGAGCTTGAAAGGGAAGACGAAAAGCGGGCGCTCTATCACGCCAAACTATTCGCCTTAAATACCAAGCAGTAACCGTTATAAAGAATAGTAAATACTAAGCCAAGCACGTAAATCGTTTTCAAAGTCGTCGCCTTCAACACGGGCGACGCCCAAATCAATATTCACATCATTCAGCCCGGCAGGCCCTAGGCCAAAGCTAAACTCGCCTTGCCATTTTAGTCCATAGCTTTGTGCATATACTCGGTTATCTACTTGATGCTGTTGATAGTAAAGCCATGGGAGCGAATCTTTATAACTAACCCCGCCGCCATAACCTTTATAGCGGTTACCAAGCTGGCTAATAAACGGTAATTCGGGTGCCACCACTAAACCACTTTGAGTCTCGTTGTTAATTAAGTTAGAAGCAAAACCACCTAACGCAAGCGTATTATTGTCACGATAATGCTGAGCAAAGTTAACATAAACAGGAATATTAAACGCATGCGCACCAAACTCAGTAGCAAAGTCGTAACCTTGCCAATTATGCGTTTTGCTATCACCTTTCAGTAAAGCTATCTTTGCTGACTGAGAAAACCCCACTGTTTGTCTATCATATTGCCACTTTTGTTTTAGCCCCAGCTTTAACCATTGATCATCGCCGTGAACAAAGTCGCTGTAGTTATAACTCACAGAAGGAATGATACTTAATTGTTGAAACTGCATTGGATAACTTGTTGCCAAGTGTATACCCGTGTTTTCAATTTTTTCGGCATGGTGTCCGTGGTACTGTTTATCTGTATCTAACTGATAATCGAATAACAAAGCTTTAAAGTGTAAATCAAAGGCTGAATATTTGGCAGCGGCAAACGCCCCCTCTAATGCGCTATCTTGTAAATCAATACTATAGCCTGCTTGCAAATCAAGCTGTTTTAAAAAGTCACTGCTTTTAACACCCAAGGTTAATATTGACGATGATGCGGAGTAATACTGAGAACCCAACGAGAGAGTCGGCTTTTGCTGTAATACATCATAGTCAGTTTGTCGACCTGTCGCTTGTTGATAAATGGCCGCTTTAGGGAGTACTTCGCTTGCGGTCACACCACGCGGTGGTGTGGGGTTTACAGCAAGTTCAGTCACTTTTTCGCGCTGAGTTAAGTCTGTAAAGTGCTTAATATTTGGGCCATCCGGTGTGACTGATAAATACAATAACTCACCATTATTCATCGCCATAGGATGAGCCATAACTTCTTGGCCTTGGCTTAGTTGATAAAGTTCATTTTTATCAAAGTCATAGTGGTACAAATCAACTGCTGCATTTTTACCCGCCACAAAATAAAGGCCTTTCCCATCAGCTTGCCAATTAGGTTGCGATACATATTGATACCCTGCAGGCATAGGCACACGATATGATTTTGTCGTGTTTAAATCTTGTATATACAACTGCCAATTCTGATTTAATGTGGTTTTCAAATAGGCCAGCCGCGACTTATCAGGGCTTAATACGGGGTAGTCATAAACAGTTTCAAGGCTTTTTGTAAACAAGGGAGTGACGTCACCATGAGTAAGGTCTACTTTCACTAACGCTGAGAAACCATGCTGATTTTGTTCTGCATAAACAGTTTCGCCATTTTCGCTAATGCTAAAACGACGCAAGCCCGCGTGATGCGTCAATGCTGTGACCTCACCCGTTGTAATATCGTAACGGTATAAATCAGAAATCCCAAGAACAGACCCTTTGCCCACGGTGGTTGTTGCTGTAAAAAACAGCGTATTTTCATCCAGCCATTGTGGATTTTTAATCCCTTGTCTATTTATTTGCTGCAATACATGCTTCTGCTCACGCTTAAATACTGCGGGAGCTTTATCGACAATATCCAGAGGATCATCGTTTAAAAGCGCATTTTGCTGTGTTGCAAATTCTTCTGCAGCCTGTGTATTTTGCTCTGTACTGTAAATAACTAAACGTGTATCACCCTCTTTATTACGCTCAACAATAGCCAGTTTAGAGTTGTCTGGACTAAGTGCTGGATTTGATGCGTAGAGATCAAGCTCCAACCAAAGCTTACTTGTAAGTGGTTGTTCACTTACCTCTTTAGCCATTGCTTTGTATGTATACTCAGCAACAAAGCGGCGATACAACTTGGCTGGAGAATCAGCAAATACACCTGTAAATGCCTCATCGAAATCACGGTCTTTTACTGCCTGCATTCGTGTCCAAACAGCATCAAGCGTTTGTTCTGAATAGTTTTCTTCAAGCCAAGCCAAAAAACGCGAACCGACCAAATACGCCATCGACCCCGCCAAAAAGCCGCCTTTTGTATTGCTTAGTTGCTTATAACCTGGCAATGCACCTTGCTGAGCAAACTCAATTAAAATCGCTTCAGACAAATTGTCAAACACTCGACCACGGCCTGTCATTTTTGATTCTAATAATGTTGCGTAACCCTCTGCGGCCCAGCGTGGCATGTCTTTTTCTGCTAAGTCATACAGATCCCAGCTATTTTTAATTGCTTGACGAAAATCACTGCGAGTCGGCTGAGCTAAATGCACCAAGTGAATATATTCGTGCAAGATCAATAGCTGTTGCCAACCATCGGTATTAGAAATCACCGTATCGGATTGCGGTGGCGTGGTAAAAAGTGCCATCAAGGGTTTATTAGAGACAGGTAGAGCAAAGCCATTTGCGGCATTCAGAGGGTCAAACACGACTACATCAACGACTTCATCCAAAGCACGATGCTGTTGCTTAAGCACTTTATCACGCACAATTTCAAGCTCTGTGGCAGCCGATTGCGCCCACTGTTGGTTTTCAACGCTAAAGTGTACATTAAAATGCTCAGTGTGAATTGTTTGCCATATTTCTTGGCCAGACGCCTCGCCTGCAACAAGCAGCGCAACGCTCAATAGTGCTTTTTTCATCATAATCCTTGATCCCCAGCTTGGGTATATTGATTTTAAATATTCACACTAGTATGCGTTGCTTTTTTGCGCGGGTGTAGTTAAAAAATGTAAGAAATTAATCGATTTTGATAGGTTTTACTAACCCCAAAAGTTGATAAATAATAAAAATAGTCACTGCAAACATCATACTGCTTCTGAGCGCACCAAGGCCTGCGAGCATCATTGCACTGGTTACCAATAACGCGATACAAGTAATTGCGCAACTAATACAAAAGCCTTTACACTCATTTTTAAAGCGCGCGTACCACAGTAAAGCAACTAAGCCTGAAATAGCGATAATTGGAAGTAAATAAATCATCTGAATACCTGCATCCCTCACTTTTGGACAGTATACCCAAAAACGAAACCGAATCAACGGTATTGATAATCATTTTCATTTAAAACCAGTTGCGTGGCTCTGATTCTATTTCATAAAGCACAAAATCAATTAACTGCTCTGCATCAACTGATTTTATATACGGCATTGATACAGAACCCGATGCAAGTTGTATATACAGGCTTTTTAAACCTGATTTTCGCATTAAATATGTACTAATAGTCGTGGCACTTTGTGCTTTATAAATTTCAAACAAACGATACTGAGTCCCTATCATTCCCGTTCTAAACACGGCAAATGAGCGGCCTTCATGTCGATATAGCGCCATGCCTGTTTTTTGATAACGTAAAAATACGGCAGCCATCAATATACTCGCAGGTAATAAACCCCAAAGCATTGATAACGTTTCAAATAGTTGATCAATAACGACAACGCTAATCACACTCGGCAAAAATACATACAGCACAGTGTTTTTATACAGCAGTGCCCGTTCGGGTTTAATAAAATTAAGCTCATTTAAATTAATAAACCACGGAAACAACCAACGGCACACTTGCTGAACATGCGCTGCGGTTAACACGGGCATCACCAGTGTTTGTTTGTTTTTATGCGCCGCAACACCTGGGGCTGTATTACCACTGCTCACTTGTGGACATATCAATGTATAACGCTTTAATAATCGTGCAATGATATTTTGCTTAATTTGTACACTTTGTATTTTCTCTGAGCTTATTGATAACTGCTGGCGCTCAAAGAGCCCCGCTACACGTTTAAACTTATTATCTTGAAAATATAAATGAAAATTAAAAAACCTAATTAAAGCCATAGTAACCGACAACAACACAGCGCACAGCACGATAACAACAATAACGGTCACCACAGCCAATGCTGCCGCACTGCCAACAAAGGCAGCCTGCTCGTTAAACATGGCTTCTAGACGCGCAATCAATGAGGTTTCAAGGTAATCAAAAATGGCATTCATAAAAGGGGCAAGCGCCGCTAACGCTAAAATAGCCATATTCGACATCAAACCAAACTTCGCTATTTCGGCGTTACTAAGCGTGAGTGTGTGTTGTGCTGATGGTTGTACTGCATGTTCCGCTTTTTCAGGCGTGTCACTTTGCTGCAACTGCGCTTTAAATGCCATCACTTGTTCGCGTACATGCTCGGCATAACTGAGCTTTACACCTGGGATCACGGCTTCTTGAGCGCTACTGCCTGCAGCATCAAAAATACAGTTAACCAAATTTACGGGCTGGAAATAAAAGGGCTCAGCGATATTCACATTTTGCACTCTGGCAAACTTCAGTGTTAAGCGCTCTTTCTTAAATACCCCTTTGTTTAACAGGATTTCATTTTCGCTACTGATGCGATAAGAAAAATTTCTATAATATGCAAATGCATAAACAACTAACATGACAATAGCGATGCTTGCTGCGACTTGCCCCCAAAACCATTTTTGCTCAACCTGAGTCACAAAAATAACTAAAATAGGCAGTAAATTTAGTAAGCCATCTTTAACAAATCGAATAGCAAAATGCACAATAAAATATAAAAGTGCCCACGGCGACACGCGTTGCCAATCATTGTTATTCATCGACTAGCTCATCAACTGTTGCATGATTGTCATAACCATAGCTTTGTACAAACTGCCTAATGTCATTGCATTGTTTATCTGTTAAACCACTGATATGAAGATCCGCACTCATGCCACCAGCACTGTAGAGTCTGAGTGTTGCTAAGCCAAGTTTCCGCTCAATGGGTCCTCGATGTATCTCAGTATGTTGAACTCGAGAAATAGGTAACAGAGTCACTTGTTGCCAAATTAAACCACGCTTATAAGCAATATCATGCTCACGTAATGCAATCCCTTTTACACGAACACTGTAAAGGTTATACAGCATTGAAAGCACAACGAGCACGGGCAGCAGTAGCAACCAAGGTGCAGATACCGCATCAGCAAACGGTTGATTAAAATACCGAACAGCCACAATGACCGTCATGAGTGGAATATAAAAAAGCAGCCAATTAATTTGTACATGCCAAATAGCGTTATCTGCAAGTGGCTGAAATTTAATAGTATGGTGGCGAGGCAGAGTGTCGATTTGTTGATTACTAAACACGATTATTCCTTGTAAAGGCCAGTGTCACTGGCCTTACGTGCTAACGTTGAGCGTGGTAAATTAAACCCAGCGAAGTGTCGTTGCAAGCGTATGGCTGGCACCTGGCGCAAGCTCTACACTGTCATCAAGTACATTTGCTGCTTCTAAGCAGAGCATCACATGATACTCATCGTCGGCAAAGTTCGACAAGCGTTTTGACTTCTCAATCCACGGATTCCACAGCACACATGATGTTGAGTTTTCACGACCTACTTCAATAATGCCGTCTGGGGTAATTATACGCTGTGTAGCCTCTGCTTCGGTGTACACCATGTCGGTTTCGCGCGCAAAAGCAACCAAGTCATGCTGCTCAAAAGGGCCTTCGCCAAACTCAATGTATTTTGCCCCTTGCAAACCATCAACTTTGGTTTCTTCAATCGCAGGTGTTGGGAAATACGTGTGTAGCGCTTGAGTAAAGTGAATGGTTTCATTATCCATGTTCGTGGTCGTTAAGCGTAACTCAAGACTCGACGTTAAAATAAATTCAGCAAGTAGCTTAGTTTTGTGAGGCCAATATTTATCATCAACCTGAGTCATCGGTAACGAAAGGCTGATATAGATTGAATCTTCTTGTTCTTTCACTTCTTCAGCGCGCCAAAGACCTGTACGAGCCACACCATGCGCAGGCCAACCTTCATGCTGACTTACACCAAACCATGGCCAACAAATAGGGATACCGCCACGTACACCTTTCCCTTCTTGATAGTCTTCTAACTCAGACACCCACAACAACGGCTTTTTGCCTGCAGGCGTGAACTCAGTAATTTGCGCACCTTGCAGAAAAATAGTTGCTTCACACAACTCACTCGCAACCTTAATAAACTCAAGTCCGGTGTCACTTTGTTCAATCGTAACTGATGGCGATAACTTCATAATTCGTCCCATTTAATGAAAGAAAAATCCACCTTACCCAAAGCGGTGGCAATTAGTAAATAATATTTAGTTATTTGATGAAAATGTTTTACAACCAAATGCTAAGTCACCCCATATTAGCATTTTCAGTGTTAACAACAATTACCCTATCTAAACGACAAAATAGAGCATTTAATTTCTGCTCTAACTAAATACAAATCAAAACCATGCCATTATTAGCTTTAATCTATGGCTGATATAGGTGTAATTTATTTGAACTCAATTTATTAGATGTGTAATATTTCGCGATTGCGGTCGCCAGATACCGCCTTTTTAAAGAGACACAACTATGCAAAAGTATGACGAGCTATTGGTATCGTTACGTAAAGTTATCAGGGCTATCGACCTTCATTCAAAACAACTCAACAAAACATCGGGATTAACAGGCCCACAATTACTTATAATGAACGAAGTCGCGCACACCGATGGCATTACGGCCAGCCGCATCGCACAAAACGTTAATTTAAGTCCCGCAACTGTCACCAATATTTTAGACCGCATTGAAAACCGTGAGCTAGTTACACGTGTTCGCAGTCAACTAGATAAGCGCCGTGTCAGTCTATACCTTACCGAGCGCGGCAAAGAAATTTTGAATAAAGCGCCACAGCCTTTACAAGAGCACTTTATTGAAAAGTTTTCAGCCCTTGAAGAGTGGGAACAAAGTCTATTGTTGTCATCTATGCAACGTATTGCAGCCATGATGGATGCAGACCAACTTGATGCCTCCCCCTTACTTGAAGTAGGTGCGCTTACGCGAACCATTGAGTCTCAATAATAAACCCGTTGATTAATATTAAATTTATGTGGCTACCCTTGGGTTCAGTGTGAATATCATCTATGCTAAATAGTACCCATTCTTACATTAGCGATAATTCATGCTTAAACTTTCAAAGTTAGCCCTAGCGATAGCGTTGGGCACTACTTCAAGTCTTAGTCAGGCATCAGAAATCGATGACCTTCAAAAGCAGCTGCAATTACTAAAGCAACAGATGCAGCAACTTCAAACTCAGCTCGATAAAGCAGAGCAACAAGCAAAACAACAAGCGGCGCAGCAAGAACAAATTGATGCCCAAGTTGCTAAACAGCAAAAGCAGCTTGAGCAGCAAACGGCTGCTGTTGATTCAGAGCTCGAAAAGAAAGAATCTGGGATTCGAGTTGGCGGTGCTGTACGTACCAATTTTAGTCACACATCTTATGATGACGGCAATAAGAACCGCGGTGGCGACTTCGATTTTGATATTTTCAGATTGAATTTTGCAGGCGATGTTGGTGACGTGCAATTAAATGCAGAAATTCGTTTTTTCGATTACATGACTGCAGTTAAATATGCCTATGCAGCCTATGACTTTGCCGAAGATTGGCAAGTGCAAGCAGGGATCACCAAAGTCCCCTTTGGTAACTGGCCTTATAACTCTCATAACTACTTTTTTGGCACCACTTATTACGTTGGCTTAGAAGATGACCACGATTTAGGTGTGTTATTTAAGCGTAAAATAGCCGATAACTGGCAAATTGACCTTGGCTTTTTTAAAAATGATGAATTAGGTGGTGTTGACGGTTACGTTGATAATCGCAGCGATCGTTATTCGTATGATGTCGTTGGTTTTCGTGATGCCGACGAAGGCGTTTACGCAGAACCCACCAATGCGATAGGTGAATACAATACATTCTCTGGACGTTATGGTTACCACTTCGAGCATGATGGTGGCACCACTGAGTTAGGTGTTTCTGCGTTATCAGGCGGCCTACACGACGGTGAAGACAAAGCAGGCGACTACATGGCTTGGGCTGTGCACCTTAACAGCACCATTGGCCCGTGGAACTTCCAACTGCAACATGGTGAATACGATTACGACATTGATAACGTAAATCGTATGGCTGTCGGTGCCTACTCTTTTTATGACAGTATCGCCGCCGAAGCCACCATGACTAATGCCAACATTGCTTACAGTTTACCTGTTGAGTGGGGACCAGTAACCAACCTGCAATTTTATAATGACTACGGCATTATTTACGATAAGTCAGATAACAGTGCAGACACGTGGATGAATGTAACGGGTGTGTCGGTCGCCGCAGGTGGCTTATTTACCTACTTTGATCTTGTAAAAGCGAAAAACCAACCGTTTGTTGGTGGCTCAATAGCTGGCGACAGCGACGAGACCGAAACGCGCTTCAATATCAATATCGGTTACTACTTTTAAAACGATTAGCCCAGCTATTGCTGGGCTTTTTTAAACTTTCTATGCACCCATCCCTCGTTTACCTCTAAATAACACAGTAATTTTTTAACCCCCTTAAACGTTCTTCATGCAACATTAGGTAAAAAACGTTAGCTGAGCTACAGTTAAAAGTAACGCAGAATAAATGTATGATTTTGCAAAATATGCATCACCGCATTTTCAGTTTTATCAGGCTCAATTATATTGATGAATGTAAGAACGGTATTTACCGCCTATAAAAATGGCTGCTATCAATTACTTGGATTATTGATGGTTGGCTTAGGTATCATAGGTATTGCACTCCCTGTGATGCCCACAACTATTTTCTTTATTCTTGCTTTGGGCTGTTTTACACGCTCTTCTCCCGCTTTGTCTGCTTGGCTATTAAATCATCCTCGGTATGGCGAATCACTTCGATATTGGCAGCTCTATAAAGTGGTTCCGCTAAGAGCAAAATTTTTAGCTGGCCTTGGCATGGCCGTGGGCTATTTCTTCTTACTGCAAAGCGCAGCACCGATTTGGGTTATGTATCTTGTGGCTGTTATCGAGGTGTGCGTGTTGGGCTATTTAATCAATCGTCCCTCAAAGCCTAATCATCCAACGCTGATCCAACTTAACATATCCACTCGGCTGCAATTAATGCTACTTGCTAGCCTGTTTACCTCACAACTCGCCATTATTGCGTACCTCGCTATTCAGTATTAACTGCTCGAATGTAAAGAACGTAAACGCACTTGTTATTAATAATACGAACTATTATCATGTGAGCATCAATAACAAGTACCTTACATTATGTTCTCTTTCAATAAACGCATGTTTTATAGCGTTAGCCGTGCCTTACATATTTATTTATCAACCGCGCTATTTTTTCTACTGATCTTATTTTGTATCAGCGGCATCATCCTCAATCACGTAAGTTGGCTTGAAAATGACAAACATAATGGTCAAACCCACGTGCTCATTTCTGCACAGCTCTTCAAAAAAGCACAGCAGAACCTTAATGCATTACCCACTCTTTACCCTGAAATTGAACGCTATATGGCAGATCAGTTTTCTCTGCAGAATGTAAAAAGCATTGAATGGGAAAAACAAGACGCACTAGTCATGCTCGACTACCCGTTGCCTGCAGGGTTTGCTTATGCCGAAATCGACTTTCAAACGGGAGAGCTCAATCTTGACTACCAAACAGGTGGGGTTATGAGCCTTATTGGTGATTTGCACAAAGGCCGTCATACAGGCGAGGCATGGAGCTGGGTAATTGATATCTCAGCAGTATTAATGATCATCTTCGCTATAACTGGCTTATTTATTTTATTTCAAAACCGTAAAAAGCGTACCTCAGGGCTTTGGCTAACACTGTTTGGTGTCGTCACACCTCTGGTTATTTATCTAGTTTGGGTGCCTCAACTTAAAGGAGTATCTTAATGAAACAAGCCCACTTACTACTTGCTCTACTGTTCAGCTGTTTATTCAGCCCACTTAGCTTTGCCAAAGACGCCAACCTCACCGTTGAGTTCACTTTGCCTGAGCTTGATGTATCCCCTTATCACCGTCCATATGTTGCGCTTTGGCTTGAAACCCCAGAACGTAAACATGTAACCACAGTGGCACTTTGGGTTGAAAAAGCAGAGTGGTTTAAAGACTTACGTCAGTGGTGGCGTAAAGCAGGTCGCAGTAACGATAACTTCGACGGCGTAACAGGTGCCACAAAACGTCCTGGTACTTACACCATTGAGTGGCACGGTAAGGATTTAAAAGGTAACCCCGTTAAACCCGGTAAATATTTACTCAATGTGGAAGTTGTACGTGAAGAAGGTGGCCGTGATTACAGCCGTGTTGAAATCGACTTAACAAAAGATGGCAAAGTCACTCTCGCTGGCGAAAAAGAATTCGCGACTAGCTTCGTTACTATTACTAGCAATTAAGGATAAACAATGAAATTAAAATTATTAAAAACGGCCCTAATCGGTGCCGTTACGTTCACCGCACTTGCATCAAGTTACGCACAGGCACACGCTCGTTGGTTAATGCCATCGCACACCTCTTTATCGGGTGAAAAAACACATTATGTGATGATTGATGCCAGTATTTCAAACGAGTTGTTTAGCCCAGACAAAGCCTACCGCCCAAATGAACAAGGCGCAGAATATGATGACAACTTATTAATCGCCCTTGCGCCAAACGGTAAGCCTGTAGAAGAGAAGATTCGCGCGTACTACCTAAAACGTAAAAACTCAGCGGCCGTTAGCTTATCGCAAGATGGGACGTACCATATTGCGATGCAGCAAAAGCCCCTGCTAATGACATTCTACAAAGATAAAGACGGCAACCGTGGTCGTGTATTTACAGGTAAAAAAGACGCTGATCTTCCTGCTGGTGCAACCGAAGTACGCACGATTAAGTCAATCGCAACCGTTGATACCTTTGTAAGCCGTAACGGCACTTCTAAACCCACATTACTTGGCCAAGGCTTAGAGATTTCGGGCCCAACGCATCCAAACGATTTATTTGCAGGTGAAGAGGCTAAATTCCAATTATTAATGGATGGAAAACCTGCCGCTAACGTTGAGCTAGCGATTGTACGCGGCAGTGCTCGTTACCGTAATGCGCGTGATGAAGTAAAACTTACTACCGATAGTGAAGGTTTCTTCACCGTGACATTCGAACACGCTGATATGTATCTGATTGAAGCATCTGTTGATCAAAAACCAACAGAAGCAGATATCGATAACGTGCGTTACTCATTATTTACCACCCTTGAAGTCGCGCCTGAATAAGTCACTTAATGAGGCCTTATAAGAGGCCTTATTCGACTTTCGAGGAAGACTGTAGTCAACGGTGTGATCACAGCTGCCGTCTTTCTCGCAATCATTGGCCCATCTCCATCGACATCCCAGCTTGGGTGCATCCCATTTAATGGGCTTTTGATAACGCTAATATCTTCTGTAAATTTACTATGCTCATCACGGCCTGCGGCATTGCGCATCAAAAATACCCAAATCACATAATTGCCATCATCAGGAATTTTAAGCTCAGCATGATCACCTTTTGCCGGGCCAACATACAAAGCGGTTGGGTTACCTTTCGGTAAAATATTAAAGTAGTTACTAGAGTTTGAAGGAGCAAAATCAACCTTTAATGTATTGCCTTTATTAAGGTTTATTTGATATTCCCACATCTCATAACCTTTAATTATGTCTTTAACTTGCCAGCTTTGCTGCACCGCTATATCTGAAACTAATAACTCATAATGACGACTATTGGGTAAGTTTTGATTAGCAAACACCACGCTGCTTGCAGCCATAGAAAAACAAAATCCTATTGATAACAATAACTTCACATTGAATCTTCTTTAAGATTCTTTTTTAAAGAATAATAAGCGCTAATTTTACTATTTTTAATTCTTTTAAAGTGAATTTATAGTTACTTCATCGCAGACACACAGCTTAACTAAACAGGATACCTACTATGAAACTTTTTACTTTAATCTCAGCTCAACCACAATTACAAAATATTAGCACTTTATTGGCACGTATTGGTTTATCGGCCATCTTTTTACTCACCAGCTTTAGTAAAATCGAGTTTTTCGATGCAACAGCACAGTACATGGCATCCGTTGGTTTACCAGAGTTCTTACTGCCATTTGTCATTGCTTTTGAAATGGTTGGCGGGTTATTTATTTTACTCGGCTTCTTAACACAACTAACCGCTGTCGCTTTTGCTGGTTTCAGCCTGGCCAGTGCTTTGTTATTCCACTTTCAACTTGATGATCAAATGCAATTTTTAATGTTCTACAAAAACATTGCAATGGCAGGTGGCTTTTTAGCATTAGCCAGTGTTGGTGCAGGCAAAATCAGCCTAGATCAACTAATGTTAAAACGTAGTCAGGCATAACATTTCTCCCAGCCAATAACCTAGGTTGTTGGCTGGGTTTGTTTTTAAGGAGCGCAAATATGGCAAAGTTATTAACAGCAACCAGCCACGATATTGGTGGGCTCGATGTAAAACGCATCTTGCCGCATTTTGACAAAAAAATGGTTGGGCCATTTATCTTTTTTGACCACATGGGGCCGAATCACTTTCCTCGCGGTGAAGGCATAAATGTGGGGCCTCATCCTCATATTGGCCTTTCAACGCTCACTTATTTGTTTACTGGCAGTATTTACCATCGCGATTCACTAGGCAATAGCCTGCAAATAGAACCTGGCGATGTTAACTGGATGACCGCAGGTCGCGGTATAGTGCACTCAGAAAGAGAAAGCCTTGAAGTGCGTGCAAGCGAGCACGACATTAATGGTCTGCAATGCTGGGTTGCTTTGCCTGAGAGCATGACCGAAATAGCACCGCGATTTGAACATATCAAAAAACAGCAACTGCCTGAAAAAATAGAAAAAGGAGTGCTGATGCGACTAATCGTGGGTGATGCCTATGGCTTGAGCTCCCCGGTGAAAAGCTACTCACCTATGTTTTATTTAGATACAGTAGCAGAGCAAGGCAGTTATATTACTAAACCGCATCCTCATCATGAAACCGCTGTGTATGTAATTTATGGTGAAGTTAGTATTGGTGATACTCGCTATACTCAAGACAATTTTGTTCTACTCGATGACAGCGAACACGAAATTACGACCCATGTGCATAGCCGCTTTATTTTACTCGGTGGCAGTAAATTCAATAAAGTTCCTTATTTACACTGGAACTTTGTTGCATACAGCAAAGAGCGTATCGAGCAAGCAAAACAAGATTGGCAAGCACAGCGCTTTGCTAAAATCCCCGGTGATGAGCTTGAATATATTGAGTTGCCCTTTGCTAAAAAGTAAACTTTTTTGCAATTTATAGGTACTATCCATTTACAGGCACTAATTAGTAAGTAACCACGTTAGCAAAGGAATACCATGCTAAGAATCACCCTAGAGCAATGGCGCATGTTTCGTGCTGTTGTTGAGTTTGGTGGCTTTAATCAAGCCGCACAAAGCATTCATAAAAGCCAGTCGAGTATTCATAATGCCGTGGGCAAAATTGAATCGGCACTCAATGTAAAATTATTTACTATTCAAGGGCGTAAAACGGTGCTCACAGAAGCCGGTGAAATGATGCTACGCCGTGCCAATTATTTACTCGATGAAGCTGCCAAAGTCGAAGCGATTGGCCAAACCCTCGGCGAAGGTATCGAAAGTAAGCTGCGCATTGCAGTTGATGCCATTTTTCCACAGCAATTACTTTATAAAGTGCTTAACGACACGTCTTCGCAATACCCACAACTGCGTATCGAATTGCATGAATCTGTGCTGATGGGTGGCAATGAATTACTTGTAAATGATCAGGTCGATATTGCCATTACAGGTTTTCCGATAGCGGCTGGCTTTCATGAAGAGTTATGCAATATTGAATTTATTGCCGTGGCGCATCCAGATCACCCTTTGCATGCGATTGACCGCGAAATAACATTAGAAGATTTAAAATCACACCGACAAATTGTAGTGCGTGACTCTGCGAATAAACACAAACAAGATGGCGGCTGGCTAGGTGCCGATCAACGTTGGACGGTAACGCATTTACGCACCTCTATTGATATGATCAGTAATGGTCTAGGCTTTGCGTGGTTACCAAAAATAGCAATTGAAAAACAACTCGCAGCAGGGCAAATGAAAGCGCTCAATTTAACGCATAACAGTAGCCGTAGTGCTAAGTTACATTTGCTCTTCAAAGACGGTGACAAACTGGGTCCCGCAGCACGGGCATTTCTTGGCGAATTACGCTACCAAGTAATGGAAAATCTATAGTTTAAGCGGTGTTTCAGCGATGCCTTTAACACCCGGCTTTAAAATAAACACGCCCCCGCTGTGCGGGTAATCAGCAAGTACCGACTCATCCAACCCGACCGCTGCGGTAGTAATTGCCACATGCTCAAGTGCCTCTCCGACAAATGCAACACTGGTAACGCGTGGTGCGGGAATACGTAAAAATTGCACTTGCTCGCCGCGTGGCGAAAAACGATAAACACCATAACCATTCCATGCTGCAACCCATAAGTGGTCGTCATTATCAACCGTCATGCCATCTGGGTAACCCATGCTATCGGTAAAACGGATAAACGCATGCTTATTACTAAGCTCGCCCTGTGCACTTAATGAGAAGCGATAGATAGTTTGTTTTTCAGAGTCTGTTGAGTATAAAAACTGCCCGCATTTACTTACGGCCGGTCCATTACTAATGGTGTAGTGTTGGTCAACGACTTCAGGAGCCTTTCCATGACCAACGCGGTATAACTTTCCACTCGGTGCTTGCTCTTGAGAGTCCATCGAGCCAAAAAAACCAAAACCTTGCCGTGATGTTTTACCATCATTTAATCGGTTTTGCTGTGGCTCATTGTCGATTGAGTAAAGCAGTTCGCGGCTAAAGTCTTCGCTATTAAGTTTATAGATGCCTTTCGCAAACCCAGCAACAAGTTCACCTTGCTCCGTTTCCATTACCCAACAAATGGGTTCTGGCATGGCAAACTGACTTACCCGCATACTTTGGCAGTGCAAACGAAATAAACGCTGACCCAAAATATCAACCCAAAATACACAGTTGTGGGCTTTTGCAAAGTAAGCACCTTCGCCTAATTGGCATTGGCTAGAAATAATTATTTTTAGGGTGGCATCGAGCATAAATTTCATTAAATAAACAGCTGAACTTTTACCATTCTATCTGTGTATAAAAATAAGTGCTAGGCCAGATAAGCCTGCGACCAGCAGTATGATGCTGCGAATTGCTCTTTCGTTTAAGTTGTTATTAATTACAAAAGACAGTCCCCAGCCAATTAAAATTGCTGGCAGACAAAAGAAAAACAGTTTTACATCCCCCATATCAGCAGAGCCAGTAAGCATCAGCACAATAATGCCAAATAGGTTAATGAAAACAAAGAATGCACTAAGGTTGGCCTTTATTTTATCTTTATCCTCAGCTTGATAGAGCAGCCCCATCGGTGCGCCCCCAGCGGAGGTGGTAGTTCCTAAAAACCCCGACGACATAGAGGCTAATAAACTCGTTATGGTCGATATTTTAGGTTTCATACCTATGATAGATAATGCGACGACGACTAATATACTCACTCCGAGCAATAACTGGTACTGCTTAGCATTCACATACCACATCACTGCTGCTGCGAATATAACGCCCATTGCACCACCGACTATTGAGATCCCCGTCTGTTTCATATCGATTGACCCTCGGTGCTTTATCATTAACACCGAAGTTAAAAAGAGTGCATTCAAAATCATAGGGCCAGGCACCAGTTCAGGCATTAACCAATATAGAACTGGCACACACAGCATACCAAGACCAAAGCCAATAACACTTTGCAAGCAAGCACCAATGATCAGAATTACATACACGAGTACAAAGTCGGTCAAACTTTCTTACCACCTTAGAAAAATAGGGGAGATGGTAACAATACCAACCCATATTTTATTATTATAGTATCATTTGTTTTATTGAAAAAATTTTATCGCAAGTCAGTCATTTTGCAATGTATAAATGCAATTAAGTCCAACCTGCGTCTACGATTAATGATTGTGCTGTCATCATCCGACTATCATCAGCAGCCAGAAATAATGCTGCATTAACAATGTGGTCGGGTTGTATTGTTTCGTTTATACACTGGCTTAAACGAACGTCTTCAACCATCTCTGGGGTTAACCAATGAGTAATTTGACGCTCTGTCATTACCCATCCAGGAACCAAGGTATTAACCCGAATATTGTCTTTGCCATACGAGGCTGCTAAAGAACGCGTCAGACCCTCAATACCCGCTTTAGCAGTGGTGTAAGCAGGCATTCCTGTTTGCTTAATGCGCCAACTTACCGACCCCATATTGATAATACTTCCCCCACCTAAACGCTGCATATGCGCCACAACAGCCTGTGAAGAAAAGAAACAAGGGCGTAAGTTAACAGCAAACTTGTCTTCCCAATATTTTACATCCATGTTTTCTGCTGCATGGCGAGTGTCATCGGCTGCATTATTAATTAATACCCCAATATCGCCCTGTTGCTGGCGGGTTTGCTCTATAGCGGCTTGCAATGCTTCAACATCACGAATATCACAATAGATAAACTGCGGATCAAACTCATATTTACCCGCAAGCTTTGCGCACAAAGCCTCGCTTTGCTGCTTTGCAATATCAACAAAGGTGACTTTTGCGCCTTGCTCACAGAAGCGCGTTACCATTACTTCACCAATTCCCGTCGCTCCGCCTGTAATAAATACACTTTTACCGGCAAGGCTGGCGTAAACTGTTTTAAGCTCATTTGAATTTGGCATGATAACCTTTTGTTTTTACAGTATTTACAACGTTGAGTAGCGAAACTTATTGAGCTGCAGCTTCTTTGTCTGCAATTTCTTTTTCGATAAACGCCATCGCTTCATCAATCATGTACGTCATCATATTTTTCGCACGCTCAGGGTCACCATTGGCAATCGCGTTATACACTTTAAAGTGCTCTTCAGCGATGGCTTGTTTATTACCTTTAGCGGGTGTTGTGTGCTGAATACTGACATGCAATGCAGTACGAATAAAGTCACGTAATTGATAGAAAAAACGGTTACCACTGGCGTGCAAAATTGCCGTGTGGAACGCAAGGTCTGGCTCGTGCATTACGCCTTCAGGTTCATCGGCAGCCGCTTGCATTTTATCGAGCGCCATTTTAATTTCAGCGATCGCAGCTTGGTCACCTTTTCGTGCTGCCAACGCCGCTGCTTGTGGCTCAATAGCTAAGCGTACTTGCAAGAACTCTTTCAGTACGTAAAGTGACGGACTGCTCTCAAGTAACCATTTTAATACGCTGGTGTCGTATAAGTTCCAGTTATCCGCCGGTTCAACACGGATCCCTTGTCGTGGACGAGAAGAAATTAATCCCTTTGCAGCCAACATTTTAACTGCTTCACGAACAGCTGTGCGGCTTATACCATACACTTCGCACAACTGTGCTTCGGTTGGTAACCCCGTCTCAGTATTATAATCACCAACAATAATTGCTTTACCAAGTTCATTGGTAACTTGTTGTGATAAGTTCAAATTCTCTAAACGCGCCATGTGTGTTCCTCTAAAGATCTAGGTAATATAATACATCTATAAAGCTATTCCGTCATCCTGCAAATAGTTGATTAAAATCAATAACAAAACATTAAAAAGACAGAACCTCTTATTATAACCGCGCGTAATCGTCACTTTTTTATATATCCAGTGTCACCTTATTTTAACAAATCACTTTCACTCACCCAATTTATAATATAATATTTTTAACTGACAATTAAAAAGCAACATTCTCTTTCATAATTAGGTGGAACACACAATGGTCGAACTAAGTACCTTAGACTGGGCAGTGCTGGCAGGATTTTTTGTCCTGTTATTAGGCGTTGTCGTCATGTCTATGCGACAAAAAGAAGAAGACACCGCTGACTACTTTTTGGCGGGTCGTAATGCAAGCTGGTTAGTAATTGGTGCCTCTATTTTCGCATCAAACATCGGCTCAGAACATTTAGTCGGATTATCTGGTTCTGGCGCTCAATCAGGTATGGCACTCGCCCATTGGGAAATGCAGTCGTGGATTATTCTATTACTCGGTTGGATTTTTGTGCCTTTCTATTGGAGTAGCAAGGTCTACACCATGCCTGAGTTTCTAGAACGTCGCTTTAATTCTAAGTCGCGAACTTTCTTATCTGTTATCTCATTAATCAGCTACGTATTAACAAAAGTCGCCGTGACCGTGTATGCCGGTGGTATCGCCTTTAAAACCATTTTAGGAATTGAGAGTATTTGGGGTATCGATTTCTTTTGGATTTCTGCCATTGGTTTAGTGGTGATCACCGGGATTTATACTGTTCTAGGGGGCATGAAAGCCATTATGTGGACCTCGGTGCTGCAAACGCCAGTGTTGATCATTGGTTCACTGGTCATTTTAGTTGTTGGTCTTGATAAAGTCGGCGGCTGGGCAGAAGTTGAACGCTTAAATGACGTTAATATGCACCTTATTCGCAGCGCATCAGACACTGAATTCCCTTGGCCTGGGATTATCTTTGGCTCGTTTATTATCGGTTTTTGGTATTGGTGTACCGATCAGTATATTGTGCAACGCGTACTCTCTGCGAAAGGGATTAAAGAAGCACGTCGCGGGACGATGTTTGCGGGTTATTTAAAACTCCTCCCTGTGTTTATTTTCTTAGTGCCGGGCATGATTGCTTACGCTCTGAATGCAAAAGGAATTATTAGTTACGAAAGCGCTGACCAAGCATTTCCTACGTTAGTCGCTGAGCTGTTACCTGCGGGTGTGAAAGGAATTGTGATTGGTGGCTTAGTCGCAGCACTGATGAGCTCGCTCGCTTCGCTATTCAATTCATCAGCCACTTTATTTACGATCGACTTTTATAAAAAGTTTAAGCCAGAATCAAGCGAAAAACACCTTCTAAAAGTAGGCAGAATGGCCACTATCGTTATCGTTGTTCTCGGGCTGTTGTGGATACCCGTCATGAGCTTAATTGCCGATGTACTTTATGAATATCTACAGAGTGTTCAATCATTAATTGCACCAGGCATCGCGGCTGTATTCTTACTCGGCTTATGTAGTAAGCGCATAACGCCAACAGCGGGGTTTGTTGGTCTTGTGTCTGGTTTCGTACTGGGTATGATCCGCTTAGTATTATTACCCTTTAAAGATGATTTAACGGGTTCATCGTTTGCATGGATAACGACAATGAACTGGTTGTACTACTGTATCCTGCTGTTTGTTGTGGTTGTCGTAATTATGATTGTGGTGAGTATTTTCACTAAACAAGCAGATGAAGAGCAATTAAAAGGCCTTACTTTCTCAAGCCTAGACAAAGCAACACTCAAAGAGGTCGCCGAGGGTTTAGATAAGTGGGATTACATCCATACAGCGGGCATTTTAGGCATAACTGCCTTTATATATTACCGCTTTTGGTAAACATTTCGTTCCCAAAGTTGTAGGGCGCCAATTGGCGCCCTTTTTTTAAAAATTTTTTAATCAGCTAGCTGTGGTGAAAACACAGGAAACCCATCTTTATCCCATGTAATAATGCGTGCTCGCGCATGGCGATTTGGATCCGTCAATGGCGTGCCTTTCAGCTCTTTATAATCGCGGCTATGGTAAATTAGCAAATCTGTCACGTCATCTTCCGCTTTTACAAAGCTGTTATGACCCGGACCAAAGCGACCAACTTCAGCGTGGGTAGTAAAAACAGGCTCTGGCTTTTTATGCCAACTTTTAGGGTCAAGTAAATCATCATTTACATTTGCCCATAGCAAGCCCATCGCATAACGATGATCGGTGGCACTGGCCGAGTAGGTCACAAAAATTTTATCTCCACGCGTTATTACAGCAGCCCCCTCATTCACTTTATAGCCTTGTACTTCCCACTCAAGAGTCGGCTCAGTAATCGCGATAACAGGCTCTTTAATTGACGTTGGTGAGTCCATTTCTGCTAACCACAAGGCCGAGTTGTATGTGGCAGGCTGGTTTTGCTGTGCCCAAATCATGTAGCGTTTGCCTTTATGAGTAAAACTGGTCGCATCAAGAGAGAAGCTATCTAGGTGACTCATAACCTGCCCCATTTCTTGCCAGTCGCCTTGCATAGGATCAACGTGGTCATTTTTAAGTGCATACATACGAATGCTAAAAGGCTTTTCAATGTCACCGGCCGCAAAGTAAATGTACCAACTGCCATCAATGTGGTGCAGCTCAGGCGCCCAAATGTTAACGCTCATAGGGCCTTTATCATGCTTTTGCCAAATAACTTTTGGCTCGGCTAGTTTTAAGTCATTTAAGCGACATGCTTGGCGTAGTTCAATTTCATCAAACATCGGTGAACTACCAATAAAGGTATAACATCCGGTTTTTTCATCACGCACTAACCAAGGATCGGCACGCTTAAGTACAATAGGGTTATCAATTGGCGCGACGGTCTTGCTACTATTAGCATCAGCAAAAGCTGGCACTGACGAAGCGCTTAACACGGTAAGTAACGTAAGCCGCGATAATTTTTTGAGCATAATGTGTCCTGTATTTCGCTTTTATTTTATTGTTAATATTGTATTACATATTATATAGTAGACGAATGAACAGAAAAGTTAAAACAACAAAAAGGTATTCGATCATGAGACCCGCACACCAAGTGACACGAGCAATGAAGTGGCTTTCAACTGGACTACTTATCTCAGCAGCTGCAGTGTCGGCAAAACAGGTAGAAGTACACGATCCGGTTATGGCCAAAGAAGGCGACACGTATTATGTATTTAGTACAGGCCCTGGCATTACCTATTATGAATCAAAAGATTTAACTAACTGGAAACTCACTGGCCGCGTCTTTAAAGACGAGCCTAGCTGGGCAAAACGCGTGTCACCTAATTTCGGTGGCCATCTGTGGGCACCGGATGTGTACGAGAAAAATGGCAAGTTTTACCTGTATTACTCTGTTTCTGCATTTGGTAAAAACACCTCAGCAATTGGTGTAACGGTAAACGACACTCTTGACCCATCATCACCTGACTACAAGTGGATTGATTACGGTATTGTGGTTGAGTCAGTGCCTGAGCGTGATGATTGGAACGCTATCGACCCAGCTATTATCGAAGATGACAATGGCACACCTTGGATGAGCTTTGGTTCGTTTTGGGGTGGTTTAAAATTAGTGCAACTAGATGATGACATGGTGCGCTTAGCACAGCCTGAAAAGTGGCATCACATTGCCAGCCGTCCAAACACGGAGCATGGCCCAATTGAAGCGCCTTATATCTTTAAAAAGAATGGCTATTACTATCTGTTTGTGTCATTTGATAAATGCTGTCAAGGTATTGAAAGTACTTACAATGTTCGCGTTGGTCGCAGTAAAAACGTTGAAGGTCCTTATTTAGATCAGCAAGGTCGCTCTCTGGTTGATGGCGGTGGTAGCTTAGTGATTGAAGGTAACAAAGAGTGGGCAGCCCTTGGTCACAATGCCGCTTACACGTTTGATGGTAAAGACTACCTCGTGTTGCACGCCTATGAAACAGCCGATAACGGCGTACAAAAGCTACGAATTTTACCGATGAGCTGGAAAAACGATTGGCCGGTTGTAAACCCAGCCGACCTAAACAAGCTTAAAACCACGCTTATAAAGTAATTATTCAAACACAAAAAACCTGCAATTTTGCAGGTTTTTTATTTACTCAAGTGATCTATTTTGAGATTTTAAGTTGGTATTATTAATTAAAATCAAGCAGGGTGATATCAACTCGCATCGGGCTTTGGCAATCCTGTTCATGCTTTGTAGCAATAAATGTACTGTACACATCTCGCGCAAGATGAGGGAGTATTAATACTTCAAAACGACTGCCTTTACTCATCAGTTGCAATGCTTCTTGCAAGCCCACAATCGCCTCGGCAATTTCATACTCAACAGGTACACCCTCTGCACGGGTGTCAAATAACACCCGACCGTTATTAAGTACTACACGTTGATGCACAGTGACTGTTGCATCCCAGCGGGGCTTATCACCTGTTCCCTGCTCAATAACACGATAACCAAGGCCCGTAGGGGTTTGGTAAACGCTTTGCTGCTCTTTTAAGCATGACGAAAATACCGGCTTCACCGCTTTATCAAACACATTATTGCTTAACATAGCTCACTCTTTATTGCTCGTTGATCAATCGAATGCCATAGATACCACCCGCAACAGAATCTGGGTTGGCTGTGAAACGCAAGGTCAGCATTTCTGACTGTTTCATCGCCTCTGTTAATGGGTAATCAATGGTGTAAAACTCATCGCTTGGGTTGCCAACAGGCAAACTTACCGCGGCCAGTTTCTCCCCATTAAGGGTGATTGAGAAATGACGATTCACATCACCGATAAAATAACGAATACGTAATGCTGCAGCGTTTTTATTGGGGTTACGAAGCTGATATTCAAACCAACCTGTTGCATCGCGCCAATGGTGGCCATTATTGACACCAGCACGGGTTCCTTCACCTTTAAAGCTATGCTCTACTTCTGGTTGCTGTTCACCCGGCGTAATGTGATCAACGGTTAATAATCGAAGCTGCTCTTTCGCTTGCTCAGCCGCTTTGGCGTCAGCTACAAATTGTGTGAATTCAGCTTTGCTTTGCTGTGGCCAATACACTTGATAGCGGCTGTCGTGTAAGCGGAAAAATGGGATAAGTTCCGTGCGTTCAGTCTGTCCAATGCCTTGCTTTGCAATCGCTACATTTTTGTCTGCGATAAATGCCAACGCTTGGCCCGGTTTACGAGTTAAATCAGCAACAAATTGCGCAGGTTCACTGAGCATAATGGGTAATGCTTCTGGTGGGCACGTCGGTCCAGAAGCGATGTGACCCATACGGCTGTTATCAGCAACAAAGCTTAACTGCTCATTCGCAAAAGCCTGTACTTTGGTGGCCATAACCACGGGGCCATACATGATAGAATAATAATCTTGGCCATCCGGTAACTGCTCGGTATAAAGCTTAGGCGCTAATTCAAAGGCAAGCTTATCGCCACTTTGCCATGCATGGCTGATACTGTAGTAACCGTCTTTTTCGCTCGCGGTCACGGCTTTTCCATTTAACGTAAAGCGCAGTTCACCTTGTTGCCAAGACGGTTTTCGAATATGAATGACAGACTCTGAGCTTTGCCCCTCAGACAACCGGTTCACCGTGAGTGAAACCTTGGTATCATCAGGGAATTGGCTGTCTTGGGTGATCTGTAAGCCTTGTTGTTGCCAATTTAACGTACTGGGAATAAATAAGTTCACCCATAGCTCTTTACCCGTATTGCTATAAATTAACTCACCATACTTGCTGTGATTCTCAATACCCGAGCCCACACAACACCACATAGAGTCTTGCACTGATGAGTACATACGGTAATGTCCTGGGCGCATTGAGGTAAAGTAAACAAGGCCACCATGTTCCGGGTGTTGTGACGATAAAATATGGTTATATGTGGCGCGCTCATAATAGTCTAAATAACGCGTATCAGCGGTTTTCAAAAACAGTAACTTGCTGAGTTTCATCATATTGTAGGTATTGCAGGTTTCTGGGCCTTCAACATCTTCAACCATTGGCGTAAAGTCACTTTTATCATGAAAATGTTCACGTACTGAATTACCACCAATGGACACCGAGCGCTCTTGGCTCACTGTTTTCCAGAAAAAGTCAGCGCCTTGCTGCCATGCTTTATCATCGCTGGCATTCGCCACTTTCAACATACCAATAATTTTGGGAATTTGCGTATTGGCATGCAGGCCTGTTAACTTATCTTCTGTGTGTAATAGTGGTTCAATAATGATGTTATGAGAGAACTGGCGCGCTAGTTTTAAGTAACGCTCATCGTCACTAATAACATACATATCCGCAAACACATCATTTAAGCCACCATGCTCTGAGTACAGCATCTGCTGAACTTGTTCATCAGTTAGCTTCGCTGTGGTTGCTAAGAACCATTCGCCTAGCTTAAATAACATGTGCTTTGCTTGGCTACTTCCTGCAACTTCGTAGGCATCACGAAGGCCATGGAAGATTTTATCTATATTGTAAAGTGGTACCCAACGGTCGTTTAAACTGAATAAATCAGCTTTGATTTCACCGTTCTCAATCTGCTGCCACATTTCATCGCCATTAGGAATACCGCCTAAGTAACCACCTGTGGCTTGTTGAGCTCGATTAAGCTCGCTTAGCATGTAATCTAAACGCTGCTTTAATTCTTCATCCCCTGTTGCTGCCCAAGCAAGGCTCAATGCTGATAAATAATGACCCCCAATATGACCATCAAGACCGGTATTTTCCCAGTTACCATAATTGGGCGCTTTTGGTGTCAGGCCCGCCTCACGCAGGTAAGGAGCAAGCAGCTGATCAGGATGAAGTGCTAATAAATAACGCACATTAGTTTGCTGCGCATGTAAAAACGGGCTGGCGCTTAAGCTTACTTGGTTTAGCGCAAATAAATGTTGTTCGCTGGCATGTTCAGCATGCGCAACAGAGGCGACTTGTTTGCTGTCAATTGGCAACTCACTGCATGCAGTCACCGTTAATATTGCAGCACACAGACTTGCTAAATAACTCACTTTAAATGTGTTCATGCTTACTGTCTCCCAGCGAACCGTTATTTTAAAGAGCAAAGCGCACACTGTGTTAGCGTGCGCGTTTTAAGAGGAGGTTACTTTGGTAGGCGTTTTTGAATGACCATGTCCGTATAGTACTCATCGGTAATCTTGTATTTTTTAAGAATAAGACCAAGTAACGCGTGGAATACACCGGGGATAATAGTAAGCATGAGTGCTAAGCCCATTAAGGTAAACTCCGTTTGCTCAACGTTGGGTTTGTACTCGAAAAATGCCAGTAATAATCCCCCTGCTAAACCAGCTAAACCGCCACCAGCTTTTTGGCAGAATGAAATACCACCAAATGATAAGCCCGATGCACGCACACCGTCTTTAATTTCACCGTAATCCACAGCTTCTGCAATCGCAGACCAGAACACAGGCGCATGTAAATCAACCACAAATGACAAGATGATATAAAGCACGAATGCCATCATTACATCACCCGGTTGGACCACAAAATACATAAGCAATGAAATAAATAACACGGCGATTTGTGATTGACGGAATAGCTTCATTTTACAGTAACGCTGCGTGATCCACGTACTTGCCACCATCGATACGATTGACGCCGCAATACCCGCACTGGTGAATGCCCCCGCTAAATCGGGCACCCCTAAATAATAGGTTGCATAGTACATTGCCACACTACCGCGAATTGCATACCCTAAGGTACCAAGTACACACGCTGCACACAGTAACAACCACTGGTCGTTTTTAAGCAGCACTTTTAATTGTGTAAGCACACTCTCTGTTTGTGGCTCGTGAGTAATACGTTCGCGTGTAGTAAAAAAACAAAATAAGAACAGTGCCACGGCACACGCAGAGACCAGTGCCATTGCGAGTTTATAACCGTACGACAAGCTGCCATTTCCCCAGTAAGACGCAAGTAGCGGTACTGAGAATACAATCACTACATTGGCAATTTTTGCGAAAAACATACGGTAACCATTAGCAGATAAACGCTCTTTAGGATCCGCAGTGAGTACACCAATATAAGAGATATAAGGGATTGCTACACCGGTAAACATCAACGTAGCAAACAGGTAAGTTGCATAGGCCCACGCCAGCTTCATGTTGTAATCAAGATCTGGCGTAGTAAATAGTAATATAACCGACAAACCATACGGTACAGACAAGAATAAGAACCAGTGGCGGAACTGACCCCAGCGGGTTTTCACTTTATCGGTGATGACCCCCATTAATGGATCGGTAAAAGCATCAACAAAACGCGCCACTAAAAACAACACACCCATATCAACCGGATCCAGTCCGTAGATATCGGTGTAGAAAAAAGACATAAAATAAAATAACGCTGCAACCATGACATTCACTGCCATGTCGCCGGCACCAAAGCCAACTTTTTCTACAACGGATAACTTTTGAGATTCCATACCACACCCTAATTGGAAAATATTAAGCCAATACTCAATATTTTAAGCAATGAACACCTTTCAATACTGTGTATCAACTATGTGATACTACACAGCTTGGCCACTGCATTCGTTATTTTTGTAAATTTAATGCTAACCTGAATGATAGTATTATCATACTAATTAAATCGCAACTCTTTTCGTTTAATAACAAACACGCCCACTTTCTAGCAAATCTGAAAAATAAAAAACCCCAGCAAAGCCGGGGTTTTTGGGTCTATTCAAGAATTTTAGAAAGAATAACGGATACCTAGCGCGAATGTACGTGAATAGATACCGTTACCGAAATTAAATAAGTTATCGTTACCTTTACCGTAGTAGTTCTGATACACATCATCTAGGATATTAGTTGCATCAAATGTCACAACAAAGTCATCATTTACATTGTAACTAAACTGGAAGTCTAAACTTTGCTCTGGGCGGCTCCAGAACTGAATCGGATTAGCAAAGCTAGCTGCTTCGTTACCGGTGTAAAACTCTGAACGCCACACGTAAGATAAACGCATGTCAAATGAATCACGCTCGTAAATACCGACGATGCTGTAAGACTCATCAGATACGCCAGCCATTTGCGACTTAACATATTCTGTAATCTCTCCAGCACGATTAAAGTCAGGAGTTTCTTGTGATGAATCAAGTAGTGTGAAACTTGCTTGTACACCAAAACCATTTAACATTTCTGGCAAGTTTTCAGGAAAATAGACAGCCCCCAGTTCAAAGCCCGAAAGCTCCCCGTTTGACGCATTCACTGATGTACTAATCACATAAGGTCTAGTTACACCATCATTACCTTCAAGAATCTCAGTCTTACGTCCAGGTAACACTAAGCCTTCAATTTCGCGGTTAAAGTAAGCAGCGTAAATTGAGCTTGTATCAGCAAAGTACCACTCAAGTGATAAGTCATAGTTTTTTGACTCTGTCGGTTGTAAATTAGAATTACCACCCGTTCCCGTACCATAAGGTATATCAGTTAGTGGGTCTTGTAATCTTACAACCGTGTTCAGGTCAGCAAAATTAGGCATACGCAGTGTTTCTGTATATGCTACACGTCCTACCACGTCATCAGTGATGTTCCAGTTAAGTACTAGACTTGGTAAAATTTTATCTGTTTTATTTTTACCTGTTGTTAGCTCACCATTGTTATCTGTATCATAAAACTTCATGTCTTGTTCATAGTTCACATAACGTAAACCAAATTCACCACTAATATCTTCCGTTAAAAAGAAATTAGTGGTTGCATAAAATGCATAAGAAGTTTCATCAATATCAAAAGATTTAGCTATACCTTCAACTTGAGTATCATATACTTGGCGAACCGCATCGGCATTTTTCAGTAAATAACTACCATCTGCAGTAATGAAACTATCAAATACATCTGCACGACCATCAAAATAATCATCTACTTTAAAAATTAAGCCACTTCCATCTCCTGATGCGCCTGCAGCGACTAGCTGTTCCATTAGGCTTGCAACTGAAGTATTGCCAATAACTTTATTATCATCTCTAGTAAATTCTTGTGCTGAACGGTTTTCGAAACGCCCACCAAATCGAACTTTATCTATGTAAGTACCGCCAAAAAGATACTCACCGTCAATTGTGAAAGTGATGGCATCACCGCTATTACCAGCAGCACTGTCATAAATAGTACTAGCATTCCAATTTTCTATCGCAGCCATATCAGCTTCGTTTACTGTGGTGTTTGGATCATCCCAAAATGAGATACTTGGCACACCATCATTGTCATTAAAGTCAACATCTAAACCATACGAAGTGCGATCAAAACGCATTGCAAAAAAGTCCGACTTATATTCACTGTCTTGATAAACCACTTCAGATTTAATAGTTAGATAATCGCTTGCTTGCCACTCGGCACCTAATGCATATAAGTAGCTATCTGTTGTTTCAGAGTTATAGTCACCACTTTGGAAGCCACCAGCACCGATTGCTTGTTTTTCTTTAACGACGTTAGTGCCATCAAATACTGTGGGGGTTTCAATAAAGCCGTTACCAGTTTCAAAGGTATTTGAAAACCATAACGCATTTTGAGATTGATTCTCGTAACCCGTGTAGAAACCTTCCGCCGTAATTTCAAGTGTTTCATTTGGTGCCCACTGCAAAGATATTGATGCTGCAGGGCGCTTACGCAAACCTGTAAATGAAGTACCGAAAATAGCATCTCGCGCTAATAAATACTCAGTTGGTTCACCTTCTACGTTCAACGTAGAACCCTCTGATGATGGTAGACCATTTTCTAAACCACCTTGCCAAATTAGATTATCTTGAGAGTCACGGTCAGGGATTCGAGAATACGGTGAATAATTATGATGCGGCTTGTCAGTAAAAAATGGAAATGCTGCACCTGCTGTAATTGTATCATCGCGATAATGTGTTTCAGCGTATGAAATATTAACTAAAGCACCAAACTCACCTGCACCATCGATGTCCCAACGGTTAGAGAGTAACGCACTGATATTTGGATCAACTTTATCTGGCTGATCAGCATAAATAGCACGTGCCGCTAAAACGACTTTTTCACCGTCAAAGTTGAATGGGCGATGCGTTTTAATGTCGATCGCCCCTGCGATACCACGCTCAATTTGATCTGCCGAACGAGTTTTATAAACTGTAACACCTGATAGTAAGCTTGCTGGAATGTCTTGCAGTGCCACATCACGGCCCGCACCAGTAAATATAGCACGACCATTAATAGTCGTATTGACGTCAGTAAGGCCACGGATTGAAACCGCACTTACTTCACCTGCACCACGGCCCGTTGTTTGTACACCCGTCACACGTTGAAGCGCTTCAACTACGTTGTTATCAGGGAATTTACCAATATCTTCTGCAACAATAGCATCCACGATTTGAACGCTTGCACGTTTTTCATCAAGTGCTTTGTTTAAACTGCCGCGAATACCTGATACCTGAATAACTTCCATTTCATCGACGTTCTTTTCAGGAGTATTTGGTGCTTGCTCTTGAGCGAAAGCAAATTGACAGGTAAATGCCATAACTACAGCACTGGCTATGTGTGTTCTTTTAAACATAAGCGGTGTTCTCCAAATTATAGTTATATCGGCCCGCTGAACTTTCCCCATTCAGTTACCGAAGAGTGACCACTTTATTGTGCATCGTGTGTTGTCAAAACGGTGCGCAAGTGAGTCTATATTTTATTATGTTAATACATTGCTGCCTGAACTTTAATCATATTGTATGATTATTTGACAGTCAACTCAAAAAGCCAAATTAAAATAACTGCCATTATGTTTACAAAAAATGCCGCAATTATAACATGTTACAAACTTAAAGCGTGCTGCGTTTATGCTTTGGTTATTCATTAATACCGATTATTATCATAAACTTAGCATGTAATCATTTGCTTGTTTAATTTGTCTTTAGTTCACCTAGAGCGACAAAAAAGGGCTAACAAGTTATTTACCCAGCGAATTTTGATGCTACTATGATTAAAATACAATAATACAATATAGAATTAATTTTTGCTGCACTTTTGCTGATTTGTTTCGATGTAAACAATCAGTTACTCAGTATAATCAGGCGTACACTGTGTATTATCTGGTCATTTAGAATGAGTTTTAAGCACAAAAGCAGCAGTTCGTACAACAATCATTAGTCACAGAGGACACTCATGAAGAAATTGAAAGCGTTAGCACTGCCATTGCTTTTTTCGAGTAGCTTAGCCGTTGCACAAAACCCATTATTTACCGATGTTTTTACAGCAGATCCCGCAGCACTTGTTCACAACGACACCGTATACCTTTATACAGGCCATGATGAAGCACCTAATAACGATGTATTTTTCGAAATGCATGACTGGCTCGCCTTTTCGTCTACCGACATGGTGAATTGGAAAAAGCATGGCCCAATTATGAAAGCCACTGACTTTAAGTGGGCAAAAGGCGAAGCGTGGGCTTCACACATGATTGAGCGTGATGGCACCTTTTACTTCTTTACCACGGTTCGTCACAACGATACAAAACCGGGCTTTGCTATTGGTGTTGCAACGTCTAAGTCACCGACAGGCCCATTTAAAGACGCCATAGGCCATGCGCTTGTTACAGACGATATGACCAAGCACACACCGAATGATTGGGATGATATTGATCCTGCTATTTATACCGAAGAAAACGGCGATACATACATGTTCTTTGGTAACTTAGTGCCAAAATATGTAAAGCTGAGCGATGACTTACTTTCGCTTGATGGGGAAATAAAAACAATCGATTTGCCAAACTTTACAGAAGCATTATGGGTGCATAAAAAAAATGATAACTACTATGTATCGTACGCCTGTGAGTTCCCTGAAAAAATCTGTTATGCAATGAGTAAAAGTATTCATGGACCGTGGGAATATAAAGGTATCTTGAATGAAATCGCGGGCAACAGTGAAACAAACCACCAATCAATTATCGAATACAAAGGTAAAGATTATTTTATTTACCATACAGGTGCAGTACCACCAATTGATGGCAAACCAAGTGGTGGGCGTTTTCGTCGTTCCGTGGCTATCGAACCACTTTACTACAATGAAGACGGCACGCTTAAACGTATTATCATGACCACTGAAGGTCTCAGTAAACAAGACAAGTAATCTCAAAAAGGGCTCTTAAAGAGCCCTTTTTAGTGCTCAAATGTAATACAAATAAACATATTTACTGGAAAATCCTCACTTTCCGATAAGTAAAAACTTCCCTAAAAGAGTAAAAACAGCGAAAAAAACGCCAAAATTGGCAACTTGAAAAAATTAAAATCACGCTGTACATATTGTAAACACTGACACTTCATGTTTACATATCAATTACCTTTGCAAAAGTATTTGCACATTTTAAATCGTACTATAAAATTACAATACTACGTTCTTATTAGTTTGATATAGGCACGCGGCAATTTTATTGACAACAATCGAATAAAAAATGAATCCCAGTTTCAAGAGGACACATAAAATGAAATTAAATAAATTAGCCATGGTCATAGCCTGCTCTTTGGCTGTGACAGGTTGTGGCAAAGAAGAGGGTACTAAGCTTAACTCGTCTCTTGCAGTTACCGAACCCCAAAGCGCAAAACCGACTGTAAGCAGCAGTGTTGAATACACTGAATCAGGAAGCGTAATGGTTACTAATGTCAGTGTACATGACCCTTCTGTCGTTAAAGTTGACGACACTTATTATATTTTTGGTTCACACCTTGCTGCCGCTAAATCAACTGATCTCTTGAACTGGGAAATGATTTCTAGCCTTTCAGCTAACGCAGCCGTTAATGAAAGCCCCCTATTTGATTACAACTACACAGGTGAAATTGCCGAGGGTATTGAATGGACAGATGGCTTTACTGGCAACTGGGCTGCTGATGTTATTAAAGCCCCAAATGGCAAGTTTTGGTTTTACTATAACCACTGTGCACAAGATAACCCAGATACACCGGATGTTGTTGATGAAGTGTGTTGGAACCGCTCTTACCTTGGTTTAGCTGAAGCTGATAACATTGAAGGCCCCTATAAAAATAAAGGCATTTTCTTACGCAGTGGCTACCGCAATGAGGCGGAATTTACAGCCTACCCACTCGATAACGGCCAAACAACATGGAATGGCGCCGTTGATCCAAACGCCATTGACCCTGCAGCATTCTATGATGCAAACGGCAAGCTTTGGATGGTTTACGGCTCTTACTCCGGCGGTATTTTCGTTTTAGCAATGGACGAAGAGACCGGTATGCCAGAAGCCGGTCAAGGATACGGTAAAAAACTAGTCGGTGGTGACTTCCGTGCGATAGAAGGCGCCTTTGCAATGTATAGCCCAGAGAGCGAGTACTATTACCTGTTCTTCTCAGTTGCTGGATTTGACTTAAACGGAGGCTATAACATTCGTGTTGCTCGCTCAAAAACACCGATGGTCCATACCTAGATAACGCGGGTAATGACATTGCAGCAATAGGGGGCCTAGAAATTGGTGAAAAACTAATGGGCGGCTTTGAGTACACCCAAGAACTTGGCGAAACAGCACCTGCTTGGGGCTATCAATCACCGGGGCATAACTCGGCTTACTACGATGAAGCAACAGGTCGTCATTTATTAGTAACACACACCCGTTTTCCACAAACATCAACTGAGTTCCCTAACAATACTGAAGCACACCAAGTTCGTGTGCATGAAATGTTTATTAACTCATTAGGTTGGCCGATGGCTTCACCACAACGCTATGTACCGCTTGAGGGCGACAACAAGGTAATTGCTGATGAGCTTTACGGTTACTACAAATTTATCAATCACGGCACTGATGTAAACACTGATGCTATTCGTTCAATGCATATTGCATTAAACCAAGATCACTCAGTAACAGGTGATGATCCCGGTATCTGGTACATGATTGATGACTCTAATATCAAACTAGAGCTTGATTCTGGTACTTACTTCGGCGTGGCTAAATGGCAATGGGATGACGCCGCCAAAGCGATGGCCGTCACTGTATCGGCAACATCAAGCGAAGGCGCTACCATTTGGGCAAGTAAACGTGATGAAATTACGGATACTGCAAACGTGCTGGGCACTGTTCAAGAAGCACTTGATATAAAAACTGAATTATCAATTGCAGACGAAGGCTATTCATTACCAACTAAAGGTAAAGATGGTGCAGCGATTAACTGGCAAAGTAGTGATGAATACTACATCACCAGCGACGGGTCTGTGTTTATCCCTACGCCAGACCGTGGTGATAAATCCGTTACTTTAACGGCTAATATCTCTTTAAATGGCGAGAGCACAACCAAGACATTTAATGTAAACCTTGAAGCGCGTCCAGAATTTAAAAATGCGATTGCACACTACAAATTCGAAGAATCACTAAGCGATGGTTTAGGCAATCTAGGTGATGCAGGGGTGACAGACAACAACCTATTAAATGTGGGTGCAGGCACAGCCGCTTTCGCTGAAGGTCAAACAGGCAAAGCGTTTAACTTTGACGGTTCAACGGGTGTTCGTTTACCTGATGACTTAGTGACAAGCGATGAGTACACAATCTCATATTGGTTTAAACCGACTGTGTTGACCGACTTCACGCCAACATTTTTTGCTGCATCATCAGATGCGCGTTGGATGAGCTTGATTCCGGGTAGCACGCACTTTACAACAACACCAATGCTGTGGAGCCGTTACCTTGCTGAAGATGGCACAGAAATGTGGAACCAAATCATTTCTGGTTCTCCTGCGGTAATGGACTGGAATCACATTGCAATTACGTATGCTAACGGGACTGCTACGCTTTATCGAGATGGTATCCGAGCAGGGTCAATGCCACGTCCGGATTTCTTCAGCACGCAAACAGGCAATTTTGCTCTCGGTGTTAACTACGGGTGGGATTTACCTTTCCAAGGTCAAATTGACGAATTTATCGTGTATGACTACGCCTTAAACAGCTTAGACATCAATGGTGCAGCAATCAACAACCTAACAGATCCGACTAAGTTCGAAAGTTTCATCACTGATGCGCTTGATTTAGGTGATGTATCTGCAGTACGTGAAAGCTTCGAGTTACCACGTGTCGGTCCATTTGTGTCAGGTATTAGCTGGACGTCAAACAACGAAGAGTATTTAAAACCAGTTAACGGCACGGCTGTTGTGACTCAACCAAGTGCCTCTGCTGGCGACCAAGTTGTAACATTAACTGCAACCATTAAGTACAAAGACTTTACTGATACTAAGTCATTCGATGTAACCTTAAAATCACTTGCACCAGCTGAATACAGCTTCGAAGGTGACCTAAGTGCATTAAACGGTGCGTATGCAGCGGGTAAACCAACGGGTGGTTTCATTAACAACACTGGTGGTAACGTAACTTTTGTTGACGGTATCATTGGTCAAGCCGTATTCCTTGACGGTTCAGGTGTTCGCTTACCAGATAACCTTATTACAACCAATGATTACTCTGTATCTATGTGGTTAAAACCAGAAAGCTTCACCGATTACACAACCGCATTCTTTGCAGGTGCAAATGCAGACGCTTGGTTGAGTTATGTGCCTTCGATGGCTGGCTCTAGTCTAACTCGTTTGTGGGCAAATAATGGCGCATTCTTTGATAATGCAGAGCTAGATAGCCGCATCCCTCTCAAAGAGTGGACACATGTTGCCTTCACGGTTGATGGCACCAACGGCGATACGATAAAAATGTACGTCAATGGTGAACTTCAGCTAGAAGCGGGCGGTTTCCCTCGCGTGTTCACTGTACCTGGTGAAACCAATGAATTTGCCTTGGGTGTTAACTACTGGGATACCCCTTATAACGGGGCTATTGATGAACTGAAAATTTTCAACGGTGCGATTAGTGCTGAAGAAATAAAAGCACTCTTTGACGCAGCTTCTGCACAAGAAGAGTAATAAGTAAGGTGAGCTGTCTCACCTTCCTTATTCGTTGTCGTAAAAAGCCAGACTCTGTCTGGCTTTTTTATGCACACATGGAGCTGGGCAAAGTTACAAACACAATATGGTAATGCGCCTGTATACCTGTACTACTTCGATCATCACCCTGCCCGAAAGAGTGGTGCAAAAGATGAAGATCACGGCTCTGCTCACGGTCATGAAATTGCGTACGTGTTTAAAAACTTGAATAAGTCAGATCCCAATGTCACACCAAACGACTTAAAAATGTCAGAGGTTATGGCAACGTATTGGACTAACTTCGCTAAAAACGGGAATCCCAATCATGACGCACTACCAAACTGGCCAGCTTTTGATGATGAAAAGCCGAATACCATGTACTTCCAACAACAGCCAAAGTAACTCGTGAGCAGTTTTACTCACTTTTCCAAAACTGCCACCACTTTTTGTTACTCGCGGTATCTGTTTTACTCAACGCTGAGCTTGCTGTTTCATGGGGATACCTTATACGATAAGACGGATCACTAAAGGCAGGGTTCAGTGCCGTTGAGTTATTCATTCGATCATAGTCATCTAAGTGGGGATTAGAATAAAACTCTTCGACTGGATACGGTAAATAAGCCTCGTCATACCCTGAATATTCAAAAATAAAACGTTTCGCTTTTTCATTTCTAAGAAATGCATTCCGAAACAAATGCCATTCAGAATCATCAATATTCATATAAAAATATTCACTCGCATCCAGAATGAGATACTCGTACTCTAGCTCATCAAAAAGCGCGATTGTCTTATCTAAATACCCTATCGCTATTTCAGGCTCTTGAAATAACTCAGTAAAAAACCGATGTGAGTTTTCTATATTTTCTTTCGCTTTTTTGACCGTCGTACACGGTAAAGAGATCGTATCGTAGTGTAAATTACCCTCTCCATCCATGTATTCAATTTTAGACTCGATGAAATCATCTTCATTGAAAAACATTAACCAGACTATTGGTATTTGATAACCTGCTTCAGCTAACTCAATGTACTGACCACCTTCACTTTGCAGCTGATGCACACTTGAAATTGGTTTACTTGAATTAATTAAATAAGACATTTACAACTCCTACTCCCTGAGAAAGCAACCAGCGCATTCCCTTAAACTGAATAATTATACCTTCACGTTATATTAACAGGAACAAAAAAAGCCACTCATAAATGAAGTGGCTTTGGTTTGAGTCGATTTTTTACTTATGACTTAATGTGGTTCACGCAGGTGGAACACTTGGCACTTGTTACCTAAATCGGGTTGTTGTGCAAAGTTAGTGTTTTCAGCCAAACCACAGTTACTTAAGCCTAATGCTTGTTTTGTGTAACGGTTGATAAGCATGATGCCACCGCCTTCAACTGGGGCAATGCGCCACTGTGCTGTTTTCGCGGCACACGAAGCCATTTCTACATTGGCACCCGGCACGAGTGCATTATCGGCTACTGCAGCACAGAACTCGCTGTCAGCGCTTTGTTTAAGGCTCACATAACCCGTATCTGTTGGTGTGAAGAACCATTGCTGTGCGTCTTTATGCGTATAAGCGTGTTGCTCAACATTAGTACCAGCTTTAACTGTACCAGCTACGCTCAACGCTTTACCACTTTGTTGGCTTAATACCACAACACTGCCCATAGGGCGTAATTGCCAGTCGCCACACGCTGTTGTGTCGCTTTGCTGTAACACCGCTTGATTTTGCGCTGCCGAACACCCTGCAACCGCTAAAGGTTTGTCTGTGTAACGGTTAGTAATAGACACATTACCGTCTGTGCTTGGAGCTACTTTCCATTGCTGGCAGAAGTTATTGCGCCATGCCGCAGATTGTACTTTAGCGTTGTCAGCCTCGTTACAGCTTTCAAGTTCAAGGAACTTGCTGTCTTCGCTGTTGGCTAAACGTACAAAACCGTCTGTTGTTGCATCAATAACCCACTGACCATTGGTGCTTGCACACTGGCGCTGCACTGCGCGCGCATCTTGTGGGTCTGCAGCGATGTCTAAACATAGGCCACTTGTGGCATTCACTAATTGGTAGCGTTGACCTTGTACACGTGTTACCAGCGGACCATATTCACCTGATGGTGGGGCGACTTCAACACCCGGCGTTAATGGTTTACCAAAGTTTGGCGTTCCATCGTTGTTCCAAGTGAATTTTTGCGCACGTAAAGAACGCGTTGCGCTACAACCGTGCTCTACTGAATCATTACCATGGTAAACCAGCCAATCTTCAGTACCATCTGGCGACGTGAAGAAACCATTATGACCTGGGCCAAATACGTCTTCTGTGCGCTCAAATACCGGCTTGTCGTATTTTTTCCAGCTGCTGGCTTTAAGTGGATCATCACCTACAAGCTCAAGCATACCCAGCTTGTAGTCAGGGGTATTACAGAAGCTTGCTGAGTACGTCATAAACGTACGCCCATTGTGCTGTATAATTTCAGCGCCTTCCGTTACTTTACGACCACTAATTTCCCAGTCTAGCTCAGGACGCGTGATTACCGTGTGTGGAGAGTTCTTTTTCAGTGTCCATGGGTTTTCCATTTCAGCAATAATGTTTAACTGTTGATCGCCCTGCCACTGTGAGTAAATCACATACAGTTTATCGTTGTATGTAAGGTAGTTACCGTCGATATTCCATACGTTTGGCATTAATGCCCCTTTGTATTCGTATGGACCCATAGGGTCATCACCGGCACTTTCTAAAACATTTAAGTGTTGGTTATCTAGCGTGCCATCGGTACCGGCTGTGTACATCATGTACCAACGATAGCCATTTGGCCCTTTTAAGCGATGGAATTCAAACGCCCAGAAGTTACAACAACGTTCAGGGTTTGAATCAGACCACACATTGACAGGTGTTGCATCTGCAAGACCAGCAAGCGTGGGCGATTTTCGCATCACTAATTCAGAAGTCCATGTTGTTGTGGTTAAGTAATAGTTACCATCCCAATACTCAAGCCATGGATCGGCGCCATTAGGAAACAGCGGATTGGTAAATATGCCATTATCTTGAATGGGCGCTTTTTCTGTGGCTGCTACATCAGTTTTTTTAGCGGTGTTGTCTTCAGCCGTTGTCTGACAGCCAGTCAGCGCGCCAAACGACAAGGCAAATAGGCTGGCTAAACCGGCCTTTTGCATTGCGCTTTTAAGCTTTGTTGTTTTCACGTTTGTGTTCCTTTATTTTGTACCAAATTCGTACACGATGCGTGTTGAGTACACGTCACCCGGTAATAATGTTGTGCTTGGGAACGTTGGCTGATTGGGTGCATCAGGGAAGTGTTGTGGCTCTAAACAAAAACCACTTCTGAAGTTATGCACTAAGCCAGACGCTTGCTTGCTACTACCGTCTAAGAAGTTACCTGAATAAAACTGTACGGCAGGCTCTTCGGTGTAAACGGTTAATGTACGACCTGAGTTTGCTTCGTAAACCGTGGCCGCTTCAATGAGCTCTTTGCTTGGTGTGTCTTTTAGTACAAAGTTATGGTCGTAGCCTTTACCAAGCTGAAGCTGTTCATTGCTTACTTTTATATCTTGACCAATTGCTTTAGCAGTACGGAAGTCAAACGGTGTGCCTGCTACATCCATTAACTCTCCCGTTGGGATTAAGCCACCATCTACAGGCGTAATCGCTTTGGCGTTAATTTGCATTTGGTGATCAAGAATGTCGCCTTTACCCGCTAAGTTAAAGTAGCTGTGCTGCGTCATATTGATAATGGTAGGCTTGTTCGTTGTAGCAATAAACTGCATGTCTAGCGTGTTGTTATTGGTTAACGTGTAAGTCACTTCTGTCGTCACTTCACCCGGGTATCCTTGGTCACCATCGGGGCTAACAAGGCTTAGGGTCACGCCTGCACTGTTTTGCGTAGTGAACGGTGTCATGTTCCATACTTTTTTGTCGAAACCTTGCACACCCCCGTGTAAATGATTGTCGCCGTCGTTAGTGGCAAGCTGATATTCGGTGCCATTTAACGTGAATTTACCGTTCGCAATACGGTTACCAAAACGACCGATGATTGCACCGTAGTAAGTTGTCGCCTTTGTGTATGCTTCTAGGTTATCTAAACCCAGTACAATATTACCCATTTCGCCTTTTGCATCTGGTGTTTCAATACGCGTGATAATGCCGCCGTAGTTAATCACATCAACGCTAATACCATTGCTGTTAGTGAGTGTTACTTGATTTACAGGGGTTTGATCTGCAAGCACGCCGTAAGCCGTCATAGATGCTGAAGGGGAAGTTGTCATATTGTCTCCTTGATGAGCACACGCTGGTGTAAGGGCAATCCCACATGTCACCAACAATGCATAAAGCCCGCGCGACTTTTTCGTGTTCGAACCGGCTGTTTGATGAGTTGTTTTTAAACCTTGGAAAACACATTGCAATGACATATGAATAACCTTTTTTTAATTGTATTTATAGTTTTATAATACAAATAAGGGGATCATTGCAAATTTAATCGCTAAAATTGGATTTTGCCGTCTTTTACCATAATGCAGTCCATGCCCGCACTTTTTGCTGCTTGATAGCCAATTTGCGTATCTTCAAACACCACGCATTTACTGGGTTCAACACCTAATTGATCAGCCACTTTTAAAAACGTTTCTGGGTCTGGCTTACCTTTACTCACATCACTTGCGGTAACTAAGGCGCCTATTTTATTAATTAAATTAGTATCTGTTAGGTGATCAATTGCATGCTCGCGGTCAGCCCCTGTACCCACTCCCATTGGCAGTACGCCATGGTATTTCTCAAGTACAGCGACGGTTTCGTCAATTACCAACGGATGGTGCTGTAAATCAACCCAAAATTGGTGCTTGTCTTTAGCAACAACGAGAGGGTCGTGATCTAAACCAAATTTTTCATTGAGCATTTCAATGGTTTTAACGGTCGGTATGCCACCCAAGCTATACATGTAGTCGTAATCGAACGGATAACCATACGCTTCACAGGCTTTCTGCCATGCTTGCAAATGACTGCCCATTGAGTCAATTAAGGTGCCGTCCATATCAAAAATAATGCCTTGGTAGGCGCTTAAGTCGATCATATCTACTCCTAAAAAGTGTTACTTCACAATAGCATAAGCCAGCGAGGAGCGAGGCTCATCACTGGCTTAATCGACAACAAAATTTGATTGAACATGCTAAAAGCATGCCCTAGTACTTTATGTACTCGTTTTTACAGGCCACGTTTTAGCATGTAATAAGCTGCGTTATGACGAAGCTCTGTTTTGAAACCACGAATTGTCGTATCGTTATCGATGATCATCGTTTCAACGCCAGCCATTTCAGCAAAATCAACGATCATATCAGTTGTGACTGCTTGGCTGTATGCAGTGTGGTGTGCACCACCAGCGTGGATCCATGCAGCAGATGCAACAGATAGATTTGGTTTTGGTTCCCACAGTGCTGAAGCCACTGGTAAGTGAGGTAAATCAGCTGGCGGAGCCACTGTATCTACTTCGTTGATTAGAATGCGGAAACGGTTACCCATATCAATTGGTGATACGTTAATTGCAGCGCCTGGCTTTGCAGTAAACAATAAACGGCCTACATCACACTTCACACCAATAGTGTGTTGGTGAACTTCTAAGCGTGGTTTTTGTGCTGCAATTGAAGGACATACTTCTAACATGTGCGCGCCAAGTACTTGGTCAGTCTCACCCATGTTGTAAGTGTAATCTTCCATGAATGAACAACCGCCTTCACGGCCTTCACCCATTACTTTCATGATGCGAACCATCGCAGCTGTTTTCCAGTCACCCTCACCACCGTAGCCATAGCCTTTCGACATTAGGCGCTGTGTAGCAAGACCCGGAAGACCCGAAAGACCTGATAAGTCTTCAAAACAGTTTGTGAATGCTTTAAAGCCGCCTTTCTCTAAGAAACGCTCCATACCAAGCTCTAAACGTGCTTCGTTGCGCAGCATTTTTACGGCGTAATCGTCTTGTAGAGTTTCGTCAGAAATCACATAGTCTTGCTTATAAAGCGCTAACTGTGCATCGATTTCGTCTTCTGTGATTGTATCAACCACTTTTACAAGCTCAGCGACACCAAACGCGTGTACTTCATAACCAAAGGTGATTTGTGCTGAAACTTTGTTACCTTCCGTTACCGCTACTTGACGCATGTTGTCGCCAAAACGCGCTACTTTAAGTGTTTGGCTTTCTGCCCAGCCTTTCGCCGCACGACACCAGTCATCTAACTGCTTTTGTACGTCAGCACGTTGCCAGTGACCCGCAACCACTTTGCGCTCTTTACGCATTACCGTACCGATGAAACCGAACTCACGGTCACCGTGTGCACTTTGGTGCGTATTCATGTAGTTCATGTTGATGTCAGACCAAGGAAGGGCTGCATTGAACTGAGTATGAAGGTGTAACCAAGGCTTACGTAATTCGTTTAGGCCAGCAATCCACATTTTCGCAGGTGAGAAAGTGTGCATCCATAATACTAAACCAACACAGTTAGGATCGGTATTTGCCGCTTGGCAAACAGCGTGAATTTCTTCAGGTGACTTAACGGTAGGCTTACATACCAAGTTTACTGGTAGGTTCGCTTCGCTGTTTAAGCCCGCTACAATTGCTTCGCTGTCTTTGGCAACCGTTTCTAACACCTTAGGACCATAAAGATGTTGTGAGCCGGTAACAAACCAGACTTCTTTCGTCATCGTCGTCATGTTAATAATCCTCTAAATTCTTGCTATTTGCTCTGACCGTAATACGCGTTTTTACCGTGCTTACGTAGATAATGTTTATCCATCACTGCTTTTTTAAGTTCAGCTGCGTGTGGATCTAAAGTGCGTGTTAAATACGCCATGCGAGCAATCTCTTCGAGTAGCGCGGCATGGTATACAGACTGAGCGGCATCTTTACCCCACGTGAAAGGCGCATGACCCGCAACAATCACCATAGGTGCAGCTTTCGGATCGCGGTCTTTATACGCATCAGTAATTTGAATACCGGTTTCTAACTCATAATCGCCATTCACTTGCTCATCAGTTAGTTCACGCGTACAGGTGATGTCACCGTGTACATAGTCAGCGTGAGTTGTGCCAAGGCAAGGAATGCTTTGTTTTGCTTGTGCCCATGCAGTTGCATAGGTCGAATGCGTGTGTGTTACACCGCCAATCTCATCGAAGTGGCGATATAAATGAACATGCGTTTTAGTGTCAGAAGACGGACGCATAGAGCCTTCAACAATGGTGTTTTCAAGGTCGACGATCACCATGTCGTCGGCTTTCATTTGGTCGTACGATACACCACTTGGTTTAATCGCAATCACGCCTTTGTCGCGGTCGATTTGCGATACGTTACCAAAGGTATAAATTACTAAGCCACGACGTTGAAGCTCCATATTCGCTTCATAAACTTCACGTTTTAGTTCAGTAAAACTCATGCTTTGTCTCCGTTTACATAGCTTGCAAGTGCTTGGTAGTTGGCATAAAGCGCGTCATACACCGCTACACGCTCAGGGTTTGGTAAGTACTGATGACAGACTGATGACGCCATCACTTTTTGCGCATCAGCCACTGTTGCGTGCTCACCCGCAGCAACCGCAGCCATAATTGCCGCACCCAATGCACAACTTTGCTCACTCTCTAAAACGTCGATTGGACAGTTCCAAACATCAGCACAGGTTTGCATTACGTAGTCTGATTTTTTAGAAATACCGCCGATAACAACCACTGACTCAATTGGCACGCCTTCACTTTGAAAACGCTCAGTGATAGCACGTGCGCCAAACGCCGTTGCTTCAACAAGTGCTTTAAAGAATTTAGGTGCATCGGTGCCCATTTTTAAGCCAGTTAATGCCATTGCAACGCTTTGATCAGCATCTGGCGTACGACGACCATTTACCCAATCAAGCGCAGTTACGTCGCTGCTTGTTACAGGGAGTGCTGCTGCCGCGTTTGATAAATCAACTAAGATTGAGTCTTCTAGCTTGTTAACTAACGCCTGCTCAGCGTCAGATAGATTTGTAAGTTGGCGAGTTGGCCAAAGTACTAGATTTTTAAACCATGCGTATAAGTCACCAAAAGCAGACTGACCAGCTTCTAAGCCAATTAATCCTGGGATCACTGAGCCATCAACTTGACCACAAATACCTTTAACGCAGGTATCACCTAGTTGCTCTTTAGACGTTACCGTGATGTCACAGGTTGAGGTACCCATTACCTTAGTTAGAACGCCTGGGCGAACATTGGCAGCTACTGCCCCCATGTGACAGTCAAATGCACCGTAACCAATCACGATGCCTTGTGGTAAACCTAGCTTCTCGGCCCACTCAGCGGTTAAGTTGCCAGCAACTTGGTCGCTTGGCTCTGTGGTTGCATTTAAAGTATCAACAACACCATCTAATAGTGGATCGATACTTGTAAAGAAACTGTTTGGTGGGAAACCGCCCCACTGCTCGTTCCACATTTGTTTGTGGCCCGTTGCACAACGCCCTAGCTTTAATGCTTCAGGGTGAGTTGTGCCGCACATGAGCGCGGTCATCCAATCGCAATGTTCAACCCATGAATAAGTGGCTGCTTTAACACTGCTATCAACGCGGAAAATATGTAATGCTTTAGCCCAGTACCACTCAGAAGAGTAAATACCGCCCATGTGTGAAAGGTAGTTCACATCGTTGTTAGTTGCAGCTTGAGTGATTTCATTTGCTTCTTTAATAGACGTATGGTCTTTCCACAAAATGAACATTGCATTTGGGTTTTCTGCAAACTCTTCAGTTAATGCCAGTGGTGTACCTTGGCTATTAATAGCCACAGGCGTTGAGCCCGTTGTATCAAAGCTCATACCCACTACTTTGTCTGCGGTACCTGCTGGAACATGCGACCAAAGACCATTCACTACTTCAACAAGGCTATCAATGTAGTCTTGTGGATGCTGACGAAACTGATCTTTACTTGGGTCACAATATAAACCTTGTGCCCAGCGCGGGTAGTTCACTAAATGGCTGGCTAGTTCTTCACCAGTTGCAACATCAACGAGTAATGCTCTTACCGAGTCTGACCCGTAGTCTAATCCCAACGTATAACGAGACATAATTACCTTTCACTAATTGCTTACTAACATTGTTAGTCATTATCTTTATTTGTATGATAATATCAACAATACCAGATTGTAAAGGTATTATAAAAATATTATTAACAGGATTATTTGCTGCTGGCGGGCGATTTATTGCGCAGTTTTTCTGGAAGATTAGATTGTTTTTTCAGCACAAATAACAGATTAAAGCCACTAAATTAACTTTTGTATGATAAGAATGGGATAATTATGTCTAACCAACTAGAACAACTTAAAGCAATGACAACCGTTGTTGCTGACACGGGTGATTTTGAAGCAATCAACGAATACAAACCGCAAGATGCAACAACGAACCCATCACTCATCTTAAATGCGATTCAAATTGAGAAGTACCGTCCACTTGCTGCAGAAGCCGTTTCATGGGCTAAAGCACAAAGTAACGATACAAATGAAGTAATAAGCAAAGCAGCTGATAAACTAGCAGTGTTAATTGGCTCTAAATTAATGGAGCAAGTACCGGGTTTAGTGTCAACTGAAGTTGATGCGCGTTTATCATTTGATACCCAAGCAACCGTTGATAAAGCTCTTGAGCTTGTTGCTCTTTATAAAGAGCAAGGTATCGACACATCGCGCGTGTTAATCAAAATTGCTTCTACATGGGAAGGTATTCAAGCCGCTAAAGTACTTGAAGCACAAGGCATCCGTTGTAACCTAACACTGGTGTTTGCATTTGCTCAAGCGCGTGCTTGTGCCGAAGTAGGCGCATACCTAATCTCTCCATTCGTAGGGCGTATTCTTGATTGGTATAAAGCACAAGATGCAAGCGCAGATTTCGACGGTGCAAACGATCCGGGCGTTAAGTCAGTGACTCACATATATAACTATTTCAAAAAACATGGTTTTGAAACAATCGTTATGGGTGCAAGCTTCCGTAACATTGGTGAAATTCAAGAACTAGCAGGCTGTGACCGCTTAACTATCAGCCCTAAACTTCTTGCAGAACTTGCAGCAACGCAAGCGCCTTTGACACAAAAGCTACAACCTGCGACTGAAAAAGCAGACGCGCCAGCAGCGATGACAGAGCACGCATTCCGCTGGGAAATGAATGAAGATGCAATGGCCACTGAAAAGCTAAGCCAAGGTATTCGCCAGTTCGCCATTGACCAAGAGAAACTAGAGTCAATCTTAAGCGAATTAGTTTAAACCTGATTGTTTAAGCAGAAAAAAGCCCGCAAACTAAGGTTTGCGGGCTTTTTTTGTGCCTGCCTTATAATCGTGAAGGCAGGCTTATCGTGTTGCGATTACGATAAATTTTTAGCTAACAACATTATTCAGCAAGTAATGCGTTTGCTTTAGCGACGAGGTTAGCAACCGTGAAACCAAAGTGCTCTAGCAATACCGCGCCTGGCGCTGATTCACCAAATGTATCCATACCGAGTACGTCACCATCTTGGCCAACATACTTGAACCAGAAGTCACGGTGCGCAGCTTCAACTGCAATTTTTGGAGTACCCGCTGGTAGTACGCTTTGACGGTATGCTTTGTCTTGGCTATCAAACTGATTAGTCGACGGCATAGATACCACGCGAACTTGCTTGCCTTGTGCTGTCAGTTCAGCGGCAGCATTAACCGCCAGTTCAACCTCTGAACCTGTTGCAATTAGGATAAGTTCAGCTGTTTGTTCGCTATCAACAAGTACATAACCACCTTTAGCGATATCGGCTACTTGCTGCTCATCGCGCGCCATCGCTTTCGTGCCTTGGCGGCTGAAAATGAGTGAACTTGGGCCTGTTTCTTTTAATAACGCTTGACGCCAAGCAACCGCTGTTTCTGTTTCATCACACGGACGCCACGCAGTCATATTCGGGGTCATACGTAGGTTTGCAATTTGCTCGATTGGTTGGTGAGTTGGACCATCTTCACCTTGACCAATTGAATCATGAGTATACACAAAGATGCTTTGTGCTTTCATTAATGCAGCCATACGCACAGCATTTCGCGCGTATTCCATAAACATTAAGAAAGTCGCACCGAATGGGATAAAGCCACCGTGTAGTGCAATACCATTCATGATAGCGCTCATACCAAATTCACGTACACCGTAAAAAACATAGTTACCATCAGCGGCATCTTGTAAGCCTTTAGCGTCTGGCCACAATGTTAAGTTTGAACCGGCAAGGTCAGCAGAGCCACCCATTAGTTCAGGAAGCTGCTTTGCAAAGAAAGTAATTGCGTTTTGTGAAGCTTTACGCGTTGCAATGTTTTGCATGCCAGCTTGGCATTTAGCAATGTACTCATCAGCTAATTCTGCGAAGTTAGCAGGGAGTGTTTTTTCAAGTACGCGACGAGTATATTCTTTAGCAAGTTCAGGGTGTGCTTTGCTATAGGCAGCAAACGTTTGTTGCCATGCACTTTCTAACTCTTGACCTTTCGCTTGAGTATTCCACTCGTTGTACACGTCTTGCGGTACTTCGAATGCAGGGTGTGGCCAGTTTAATTGCTCACGTACCGCAGCGATTTCATCGTGACCAAGTGGCGCACCATGACAGTCGTGGCTACCCGATTTGTTTGGCGAACCAAAACCAATCACAGTTTTACAGCAAATCAGTGTAGGTTGCGTGGTATTGCTTTGCGCCGCTTCGATTGCGCCCGCAATTGCATTCATATCATGACCATCAACATCACGAATAACCTGCCAGCCATACGACTCAAAACGCGCAGGTGTATCATCAGTGAACCAACCTTCTACTTCACCATCGATCGAGATACCGTTGTCATCCCAAAATGCAATGAGTTTTCCAAGGCCTAACGTACCTGCCAACGAACATGCTTCGTGCGAGATACCTTCCATTAGACAGCCGTCACCCATAAAGCAGTATGTAAAGTGATCAACAATATCAAAGTTCGGTTTATTGAATTGTGCCGCTAAGGTTTTTTCAGCGATAGCCATACCGACTGCGTTAGCAATCCCCGAACCTAATGGGCCTGTTGTTGTTTCAACACCCGGTGTGTAACCGTATTCAGGGTGACCCGGTGTTTTAGAATGAAGCTGACGGAATTGCTTAATATCTTCGATGCTAACGTCGTAGCCGCTTAGATGTAACAATGCATATTGCAACATTGAGCCATGCCCATTTGATAACACAAAACGGTCACGGTTAGACCAGTCTGGGTTTAATGGGTTATGACGATGAAAGTTTTGCCACAATACTGCGGCAATATCAGCCATCCCCATGGGCGCACCTGGGTGACCTGAGTTAGCTTGTTGAACAGCATCGACAGCAAGTATGCGAATAGCATTTGCAGATTGAGAACTAGGCAGAGTCATCTTATTAGCTTCCTGTTAATATTATAATATAATTAATATCGCAAAAACTCAGTCAAATAGCAACTTAATAAAGTGTCATGTCAGTAATGACGTGCCCCTAACGCGGTTTTAAAGTGTTAAATGAGCGTGAATATGCACCGTTTAATACTTTGTAATACTCTGTTTATGTTGCTCACGCTTTTTTTTAGCGACCTCAGCATCACAAACACATTAATTATTAATTCATGCGCTTACATTATTTAGTTTACAAAAACCAACCAATGCTACAATTTGGTACATTATTTCATTGTTCAAGTTAACAAGAACACCTTAGTGTTAACACGTTTTTTCGCTGAGGTTTTTTATTTGTGATAGTTAACAGTGGTTGCTCTATTGGGCTTCGCATTATTTTACTCTTAAGCACGCTTTACTTGTCTCCTCAGGCTCACAGTACCGCGCCTGCCTATTTAGCAGATGAAGGGTTGAGCCTTGGCATTAGCTTAGGGTATGGGCAGCTCGATAATCCGGTTTATAATAAAGGGGATATTCCACTTTATGTGCTGCCGCGCGTGGAACTGTTTGTCGGTGATTTCTCGTTCGCAAATACGCAACTAACCTGGACACCGATAACACGTGAAAACTATCAACTCTCAGTGTTCACTCAACTCAACGAAGACGGGCTTTACTTTGCTAAGCATTCCGCTGCACTCGCAGCAATAAGGACTATAAGTGGCCGCCCTCCAATGGGGTCAATTCCACCGGCAATGGGTGACATGCCGCCCACGACCCAAAAAAGACGCGGCGATATAGGCAGTATTAGTAACCGTAAACTCTCTTTTATGACTGGCGCAGAAGCGCTATACGATTGGCAAAACTGGCGCTTTAGCGTGAGTTGGGCAATGGAGCTAACCAACTATCATAAGGGTTTACAAGGCGCACTTTCTGCACAGCGCTTATATAAAATTGATCAGCACCTACTTTTATTGGGTATCGAAGTACAGCATTTAAACAGAGGGTTAGTCGATTACTATTATGGCACTAGCCAACAAGACGTGCAGGTGGGGTTTAGCCGCTTTGAAGGTCGCTCAAGTCAAAAGTATGGCCTTAAGGCCAGCTACCAATACCACTTTAGTCAGCAATGGCAATTTATTAGTGATGTAAAGTACCAGCGCTTATCTTCGGGCATCGCCGACAGTCCACTCATAAACGATAGCAACTTGCTTTCTTTTTATGCTGGCATTGCATGGAATTACTAAACAATGCTGCGAACTAACTCATTTTTACTCATGATGCTTATCCTCAGCTTCACCCTTAGTAAACTTGCCTTTGCTGAGTCGAGTCATATTGAAGTAACACCCAGTAACTGTGTAACTAATGAGCAAGATTGTGTGATGAATATTAAGGTAGATTGGTTCACAGAGGCCACCAGCACGGTGTGCATTCGTGTTACTGATCAGCAAGTCAGGCTATTTTGTCAAAAGCCAAAACAAGGGCACAACTTCCTTATCGCTGTACGAAACAATCGAAATATTGTTCTAGAGCTATTAACCGAGCAACTTATCCCGTTAGAAAGCACTGAAATAAACGTTTTTTATCAAAATATTAAAAAACGTCGCCGTGATATCGCATGGAGTATTTTTTAATGACCAAGCATAATAAAATTTTATATATTGAAGATGACCTAAAACTGGCTCAATTAGTCGTAAATTACCTGATGAGTAATGGGTATGAGGTTGATCATTTTGATAATGGCTGCCATGCGTGCTACCAAGCAAGTATGAAGAAGTTCGACTTGATTTTACTCGATATCGGCCTTGGTAACGAAGATGGTTTTGACGTATTCAAAGAGCTAAAGCGCTATCAAGACAGTCCGATTATTTTTATGACTGCCAGACAAAGTCAGGTTGATCATATAACAGGGCTAGAATTAGGAGCCGATGACTACCTTACCAAGCCTGTATCACCGTCTATTTTATTAGCAAAAATTAACAACACGATTCGCCGCACTCAACAGGTTAAGCCTCAAAGTACTGTACACAACGCCCATAACATACGGTTTGGCTCACTGAGTATAAATACCATTCAGCGCGAAGCTTATTTGCATAGCCAACCTCTTGAATTAACCAGTGCAGAGTTTGAATTACTAATACAGTTAGCCAAGGCTCCAGGGCAACTTATCAGTCGCGATCAGCTTTTTGATAGTGCAATTGGTCGTAAATATGATGGTCAAAGCCGCACAATTGATGGCCGTATAAGTCGGCTCCGAAAAAAGCTCGGAGACGAGTCTGTGCCACCCCAAAAAATAGTCACCGTGTGGGGCAAAGGGTATATTTTTTCACCTCAAGCTTGGAGCTAACTTGCCTTGTTTAGGCTGTATTTTTACCTCTATTTAACCCTCGCTGTTTGCCTAAGTAGCGCAGCGTGGGTACTAGAGACTTATTTTCCTTCTCCTCCCGCTCACTCGTTAGAACAGCAACTCGCACACCACCTGCTAAGTGTAGAAAGCCAAGTCGATAATGCGTTAATAAAAAAATCGCCCCTTGCCAGTTTCTACTTAGGCGATGCTTTAAAACAACCCCTGTTACGAGGCGAAGTGATCAGTGTTAATGACCCTGAAGGGAATGTGTATTTTCATCGACTTGCTGTCGATGGTGACACCATTTTAAGCGCTGGCCCTTACGTACAAACAGAAGAAACAGCATCACAATCCCTCGTGAGTCTGGTTTTTTATAGTAGTGTTGCATTAGCGGTGGTTATTTTTACCGGCCCATTACTGATTGATTTAAGTAAACTACGTAGAGCAAGTAGCAAAATTTCAAATGCTGATTTTAGCCCGCAAGTTCAATTTAGCCGCTTTAGTTTATTAAAAAGCATAGGCGATACCTTTGATAATATGGCACAGGCACTTTATAACCGAAACCAAAGTCAGCGCGAACTTATCAACGCCGTTTCACATGACTTTTTAACCCCGATTTCACGCGCTAAGTTTGCCCTCGAAGCCGTTGACGATAACAACCATTATCGCCACAGTATTTTGCAAGACATTATTGAGTTAGAGCTATTAGTTGAAGAGTTTTTAACTTATGCAGAGCTTGAACAGTGTGAGCCACGCATATTAATTAAAGACTACAGCCCTGATGAATTACTCCAGCCCTGTATTGCTAAGTTTATGAGTTATTGTCAGCTTGATATTCGTATTGATTGCCAACTAGAAAAAATAAGTGTTGATAAGCAAAGCTTTCAGCGCTTACTGCAAAACTTACTTGGTAACGCTGTGCGGTTTGCTAAACAACATATTGAGATCACCTTAAAACACACTAAAAAAGGCACGTTACTCATCATCGAAGATGACGGGCCAGGTATACCAGAAGCGATGCGCGCAACCTTAATGCAGCCTTTTTCTAAAACGGCCTCTGTGCATCAACGTGGCTATAAGGGAGTCGGCTTAGGCTTGTCAATCGTGAAGCAACTCTGTATTTGGAATAACGCACAGTTTAGTTTAGACAATAGCAGCCAGCTCACTGGCGCCAAGGCAAGTATTCATTTTTTGCGTTAATACCCCCTCCCCGAAAATGTACCAAGATGTATCAGTGTGTGCCATTTATTTACATTATATTGATGTTAGATACACAACTGAACACTATCCCTAGTGATTAAAATCGTTCGCAACAAATAGCGAGCTCATAATTAAAAAATCCTTCTAGGGAACTAAAGCACATGTTCAATATGAAAAAAGTATCAGTGATGGTCGCTTCTGCACTGTATATCAGTGCTGGCACTTCACATGCTGCACTGAATCAAGCACAAGAATGGGCTGAACAACCCGCTGATTATGCGCCAAAACCAATGGTTTCTGCTGAAACTAATTGGGATGGTAAAATCAACCAAACGGTAAAGAAACAAAGCCGTATTTTCACGCCAGAAAAAGACATCACAGGTGTTCAAACTTATATTGTTCAATTAATTGATGCACCTATTTCAGCTTATGATGGCGGCCTAAAAGGCCTAGCAAGTACACGTGAAACAGTGGCAACAGCTAGACAAACAACCGCAAAGCCACTTGATTTAAATAAACCTGAAATTGCAAGCTACTCAAATCACCTCGCAAGCAAGCGTCAAAATGTTGTGAACTCTGCACTGACACTTCAAGGCCTGCAATTAAAAGTAGATCGTGAATTTAGCGTCACTTTAAACGGCTTCACCACCCGAATGACCCAAGAAGAAGCTGCGCGTTTAGCAAAAGTGCCTGGCATTAAGCACATCGCACGCTCTAAGATATACCCATTAACTACGTTTAACACGATTGAGCAAACAGGTGCAAAAGCACTGTGGAGCAACAGTCAAAGTGGCCTAGCAAATAACAAAGGTGAAGGCGTTGTTGTCGGTATAATCGATACAGGCATTAATACTGATCACCCATCATTTGCTGCCGTAGGCGATGATGGCTATACACACACCAATCCACTGGGTGATACTTACTTAGGTGATTGTGCTAAAGCTGAATTCGCAGATCGCTGTAACGATAAGCTCATTGGTGTGTATTCATACCCAGAAATCACGGTAGCGTATTCTGATCCTGTATTTGAAGAATCGCGTCCAGCGTATGGTGAAGATTATAACTCTCACGGTTCTCACGTTGCAGGCACCGCAGCGGGTAACGTGCTTTATGATATTACTTATAAAGAACCTGGTTACGGTAGCCAAAACTCTGGGACTGAAACGAACCTTATCTTCCCGCAAGTGTCAGGTATGGCACCGCATGCAAATATCATTTCTTACCAAGTTTGTTGGCCTGGTGCTGCTGGCGACCCATATGCGGGCTGTCCAGGTAGTGCAATTATTGCCGCTATCGAGCAATCAGCAATTGATAACGTTGATGTCATTAATGCCTCACTTGGTGGTTTTGAGGAAGATCCTTGGGTTGAACCTATTGAGCAAGCATTTTTCAATGCGGCAAACTCAGGTGTGTTCGTTGCTGTTGCAGCCGGTAACAGTGGCCCTTACTTACAATCAGCTGATCACTCATCTCCTTGGGTAACAACGGTTGCTGCGCATACTCCATCTTCGCAAGTTGTGTTTAGCGATAAAACTCTTGAGAACTTATCAGGTGGCGACACTGACGCACCAACAGACATGATTGCTGCTGGCATTACCTTTGACGAGCTAACGGGTTTAATTGTTTCTGCGTCTGATTACCCTAACCCAAATGAGCCAGTGTCACGCTACCAAACAGACTGTGATCAGCCTTATCCAGCGGGCACCTTTGACTTTACCGATGACCCTAACACGCCGGATATCGACGAAAGCCAAGAAGACGTTATTGTTGTGTGTAAGCGAAGCAATAAACCGCTTTACGCAAAAGCAAATAACGTATTAGCCGGTGGCGCTGAGGGTGTCATTATTTACAACCTATCGTCATACCAAGACCGTAGCCCAGCACCTCAACTGCCTTACCCTGCGCCTACAGCACATGTAACCAATGCAGAAGGTGTTAAACTACTTAATTGGTTAAGCACAGGCTCAGGTCATAAAGGAACCATTACAGCAAACTCAGCTAGCACAGAAGAAGTAGATGAAGAGCGCATTGCGTACTTCTCAAGTCGCGGTCCATCATACTTTGGTTTTGATACCTTGTTAGTTGATGTTGCTGCACCGGGTGTTGATGTGTTCGCAGCGAGTTCAGACGACCAACCGTTTTCTAAAAACCCATCATCAACAGACTGGCAAACGATGTCGGGAACATCAATGGCAAGTCCGCACGTTGCTGGTGCTGCCGCATTGCTTAAACAGTCTCATCCTGAATGGTCTTTAATGGAGATTCAATCAGCGCTAATGTTAACAGCAAGCAACAACCTTAAAAATGCACAATACCTTGATAACTATAAAGATGAAGGCTTTGATTCATCTTTACAAGATATGGGTGCGGGTCGTATGCATGTTGACCTTGCTGATAAAGCCGGTTTAGTGATGCATGAAAGTATCGAAAATATGAAAGCGGCAAATCCTAATTTAGGCGGCCGCTTAAAAGCACTTAACACGGCTTACATGGTTGATAATAACTGTGGCCTAGAATGTAGCTTTATGCGTACAGTGACAGCAACAGAAGATGCAACGTGGAGCGTATCAGCTGAAGAGTGGATTGGTAACAGCACAATTACTGTAACGCCGAGTGAGTTTTCACTAAAAGCCGGTGAAACACAAAACATTGTTGTTGAAGTGAAAATGAACCAAGTTGCTCAAGCAATTGATAATATCGAGGTATCAGGAAACCAAGGTCAAATAAAATTGGTTTCGAGCAACCCTAATTCACCCGTTCTAGAAATGCCAGTATGGACATTTAACGGTGATACAGGATTACCGAGCTTTATTAAAGTAGATGCGCATCGTCGTTCTTCAACAATTAATGTAGGTCCTTTCAACACCGATGAAGTGAGTGATTTCACATCGCGCTCTTTTGGGTTAGTGGAAGGCCAACAAAACACCGTAAAATTATTCACAGACACCACCAGCGGCGACCCATTTGATTTAGTCGACGTCGATGGTGAAATGGTTAACCCTAACCATATTGAGTGGACTACCGTACCACAAGACGCAAAAATGCTGAGCGCAAGCCCAGTAGGCGAAGCCTCTCGCGTGCTTATGTTTATGGGTAAAGACAGTAATAACGATGGTTTAGCAAGCATGGATGAAACTATCTGTATGTCTACCAGCTTTACTGTTACCAACTTCTGTAACATTGTTGACCCAGAAGCAGGTGAATATTTCACCGTTTACATGAGCTTAGCAAATGTTCCTTCGGGTGAAGAAGACCAAGGCCGAGATATCACTTTTGCAACAGCAGTGGTTCAAGAAGGTCAAAGCAACCTAACAGTCAGTGCTCCAGAGAAAATTGCAGGTTACAAAGACTACGAACTAACACTGTCGTACAACTTACCTGACATGGAAGTAGGCGATATATATTTTGGTGGTTTTGACTTAGGTAGCAACCCTGAAGACGCTGGTAACCTTGGTTTTGTTCCTGTCATTATCAATCAAATTGATAAAGACATGCGCTTTACAGCAAATAAAGAACAAGCGACTGTGGGTGAATTAGTTGATTTCAAAATTGAAGTAATCGCAAATAATGAACAAGCGGCTCGTAATTTCACAATTGATACTGCTTTCCCAGAAGGCATCGAAATTATTGAAGACAGCATTGTTGCGACAGCATCAACTCCAGCAACACCTGAACTGGTAGACAACGTATTATCACTTCAAGGTACGCAAGAGACGACCAAAGATGTGGCTCGTAACTATAAAATTACCACGAATCTAACAGATGAAATGTGTTCTCTTGGAGCAGCTAAATCTCCGTACCCTAACTATTTAGACTTGCGTACACTTGGCTGGCGTACACTTGAAGGAGTTCAAGGCCAATACTGGAACGAGTTTGAGTATTCATTTAAAGAGTTAATGGCAACAGATCTCGATGTTTCTTTCCCATTCTTTAATAAATACCATTTTGATTCAATCAAACTTAACCCAGCTGGTTTAGTGACATTTGGCTCTAACGGCCGCACAACACCATTCCATGTAGAACTTCCATCAGGCGGCGGTTTCCCACCACCTCCTCCGTATCTTATTGCGCCTTTCTGGGTTGGTGATAACACAATCCCTGAGCGTGTAGATGGTACTTATGGTAACTATGAAGCTAACGCGGGTATTACACCAACTTATACTCAAGCACGTGATTGGCTTGTCCTTGAGTGGGATAACATCCAACGCTCTCAAGTAGAAGGGCAATCAGTTGACGTTGAATTGTTCATGCGTATGAATATTGCTTATGAGCCAGGCGAATATGAAATGATGTTTGCTTATGACAACGTTAACCTCGCTGATAACCAAGGTTCTATTGGTTTCAAAGCTGCTGACGGTCGTATTATTGTTAATGGTGATATGCCTGTAGATCTTAATATTGGTGATGGTTTTGCATACGACAATCTTGATGAAGTTGTTCATGATGAGCTTGTCGTATGTATGGATTATGTAGGCCCTGAAGTGTCTAAGTTTGACGTTCAGTTCCAAGCGTATATTGGCGAAGCAGCTGCAGCACAAATGCATACGCTGACGGTTAATAACGGCTTAGAAGGCGCTGATGACGAAGTGTTAACCTTAGAGCTTAACGTACTGGGTAATATTTCATTATCTGACTTCCCTGATATGCAAGTTGAAGAAACCAACTCTATTAGCTTCGATGTACTTTACGCGGATGAAAACAACGTAAGTAACGTGATTGAAGTGATGGGTGAAAACTTTACTTCTGAAGTTTCAGGTCACACATCAGGTAGCACAGTAACAATCACACCTACAGAGCACTTTAATGGTGAAATTGATGTCATGGTAAAAGTAAGCGACAGAGTAAACTCTGCAGATGCTGCAATGAGCTCATTCTCATTAATGGTTATGTCAGATGGTATTGAGTTGGGTTGTACTGACAGCGCAGCAACAAATTATGATGAAAATGCAAATACTGACAATGGTAGTTGTACTTTCCCTGAGGCCGTTATCCCAGACCCTGAAGTGGAAGAAAGCAAAAAATCATCAAGTGGCTCATTTGGCTGGTTATTACTAGCGTTTGCACCACTTCTGACGCTTCGTCGTAAGAAATCTCAAATTAACTAAGGATGAGTTAATTAGGATAGTTAAGAAGTAATGCCGATATGCTTGCATATCGGCATTTTTCATTTTACAAATACTTAAGCCACGGTTTTTTAGTTTTACGTTTGTATTCACTAAACTTTTTGGTTGGCCAATAGAGTCCAATTATTAAGAGTAAAGTAATTAACCAAACACTTGATATATCACTTACCCCAAAATAGTGCCCTTGGTTTGCCCCCCATATCAACATACCGACTTGATACATGGCGAGCAGCACATACAGGTGTAATATATAAAAAAACATAGGCACAGAACCATAAACGCGCAGCGCATTGGTCACGCGGTTAAGGGGTCGCTCAAACGCCCATAAACCGAGAAACATCCCCGCCAAGGTTATCAATAAAAAGTTTAATGATGGCGGATACTTCGTTACATTGAATACCGACATGATCGTTTCTGTGGTGGTGCTAAATGTTTGCCAAGGCAGCGTTTCACCATAAATATTAAAACCACGCAGTACCGCGAATAATCCTACACATAATAGTGCTAACAGCAGCAATGCTCGTTTACGCGACTGCGCTTTTTGCGTATGTGCATATAGTGGCCCTGCGCAATAACCCAGTAAAATCACACCAATCCACGGCAATACAGGGTAGCTAATTTTTACGTCAATTAAGCCACCTTGTGATAAATAACCTCGATCATGCAAAATCGTCCACAGCGAATAACCAAACTCATCGGGCGTGAAACTGATTGGAGTAAGTAAGTTATGGCCGAATACAATCACTAAACCAAGGACGAGTAATACCCTCTGAGGTAGCTTTATAAGTAAAGCAAGCACCAACATACACAAGCCAATAGCCCACATCACTTGAAGCCAAATCGTGTGGTAATACCCCATCCACGAAAAGCAAATTAACGTTACTTCAAGCGCAATTAAAAACAGCCCTCGTTTAACTAAAAAGCCGCGAGCAGAGCGTGCGACACCCGTTGCTGGGTGACTGTACAACCACGCCGACAGCCCCGTTAAAAAGATAAAGGTTGGTGCACAAAAGTGGGCCGCAAAACGACTCCAAAATAAGCTGGGTGAAGTAACATCAACGTCCATCGGATCAGACACTTGCATATGCAAAAAGAAGCGTTCTCTGACATGATCTAGGAGCATAATTAAAATAACGACCCCCCGCATAATGTCGATACTATGAATACGACTTTTAAGCTGCTCAGAAGTCATAGCTCACCCCCAGTTTAAATTGCGTTGGCGCTCCAGGATAAGCCCACAGTGCATTGTAGCTACTGGCAATATATTTTTCGTTAAAGATATTATCGACATTTAGTGACACGGTTGTTTGCTCTGTTGCACGCCATTTTGCGAATAAACCCACTAATTGATAGCGTGGGATGCGAAAAGTTAAATCGGCTGGGTCCCCTAAACGATCTGACACATATTGATAATGCCCCCCGACCTTAAGCTCTTGAGAAAATAGTGTCAGATCATGATTAAAACTTGCAGAAAAGTTATTCTTTGGCACGTTAACAAGCGGGCTGCCCTTTGGAATAGGCACTATCCACTCAACATTTAAACTGTCTGTTGCTGTCTCAGCGTCAACATAGGCATAAGATAGGTTGTACTCAGTGTTCGCGCCCAGTGAGCCTGTTAAATCAAGCTCAACACCTTTACTTTTGGCTTTGCCTATTGGGGCTGAATACCCCACATTAACAGGATCTGCCACCAGCATATTGCTCTTAGTCGCATCAAATATTGCCACTGTACCAGTGATTTTTTCGCTGCTAAATTTCACACCGACTTCGAACGAGTCACTCTCTTCAAAGCCAAATGGCTTACCTTCAGCGTCGGTGCCACTTAGAGGTAAAAAACCCTCTGAGTAACTTGAGTACAGATTAATGTTATCGTTTAGCACGTACACCATACCAAAACGTGGGCTAATACGATTTTTTTTACTGTGTGATGCAACGCCCGACTTCGTTTCGAAAATATCTTGTTCTATTTCATCAAAACGTAACCCAACCATCACTTTTAGGTTGTCAGTTATATCTAACTGATCTTGTATATAAAGACCGTAAGCACGTTGTTCCTCATTGTTCTCATATTGCATACCCATTTCAGGGCCTTCGATAGGCGTGTAATCTGGCTCATGGATATCAATTGTATAAGTGCCATAACCACCGCGGTAACGATATAACCCTGTACGTAACTCGTATTCATATGCATCAGCACCGAATAAAACATGATTGGTAATACTTGCAATATCAAACTGACCGCTCAGCTCAAAACGCACGGAAACATCCTCAGATTCATAATCTCGATAGCGGTGCTGGCGCGTTAAGGTTGTTCCATCATCAAATAATGATTGGCGCGATGGCGATAATTCTGCATCTGAAGACTCACCAGTTAAAGTGGCTGCACGATAATTAGCACCAGCAAGTAATGACCAATCATTATTAAAATTATAGTTATAGTTGAGTTGATGGCCTCTGGAGTGAACTTTTGTTGGCGCATCATTTGGGTTACCTAAAAAGCGTGACTCCGGCACAGTCTCAATATTGCCATTAAGAATCACAACCCCTCGGTCGTACATTTGTTGTTGGTCAACATATTCAAACTCATAGGTGAGCGATGAGTTATCAGTCACTTGATAGTAAAGCGAAGGTGTAATCACTAATTTATCGTGGTGCACATAATCACGAAAACTATCGCTGTCTTGCCACGCACCATTAATGCGAAATGCTAAATCATCAGTCACACCATTGGTATAATCACCTTGAACTCGCTTATATTCATCACTGCCCAGTTCAGCCTTAAACTGGCCTTGTTGGTAAAACTGTGGCTTTTTAGTAATAATATTAATAGTACCACCCGGTTCAGAACGACCATAAAGCGCAGAGCCAGGCCCTTTTAACACCTCAATGTATTCAATATTCGAGACATCTCTTGGCCCTGCAAAGCCTCTTCCACCACTAAAGCCATTAATTAAATACCCCGAAGGCATGTTTTCATTACCAGACAAACCGCGAATAGAGTAGCTATCCCACAAGCCCCCTCCATTATTTTTACGGCTAATACTGGCAGAAAAATCGAGTGCATCACGAAACGTGGTAATACCGTTGTCAGTGAGCATATCTTTACTTAAGGTCGTGATCGATTGCGGTAGCTCTTTGGCGGGTATATCCCCCCGAAACGCTTGCTTGTGTTCAATAGTAATAGTTTCTATATCACTGTTATCAGTCGCATTCACAGCCGTGCTTATTACAACAGCTAAACTAAGGGGAAGGGTTGAAAACGTCATAGGTTGGTACTTCAAAAAGATTAAACGATTATTTGTTATAAAATAACACAAATAATCGTATTGATATAGTATAACAAATCATTTTGTTGCTGTTTTATACCCACACCACTTATTTACATCCGGCTTTTTTATCTTTAGTATTTATCGGTGAACAAAAAATAAACATGTTACGGATGACTATGTACAAATCGCTATTCGCACTATCACTGGCTTGCACATCTGTAAGCGCATACGCCAACCCAGACTTATCACGTAAAGTACCGTTTGTGGATATTCAAGCACAGGTACTTGATACCTCAGCCGGTGAGCTAACATGGCAGCGACTGCAGCAAATTCCAAATGTTCAATACCCTCGTGAGCTTTTAAATAAGCAAGGCAGTGGCTGCGCGATTGTTAATTTTAAAGTCACACCACAAGGCCAAGTAAAAGCGATAAATATTGAAAAATCTGCACCTAAGCGATACAGCAAAGAAGTCAGAAAAGCCGCAAGGAAAATCGTCAGAGACTGGCGCTGGCCAGAGCGCACCGATGAGCAGGTGGTTGATTTAACCATGCGTTTTGACTACTGCCTAACCCATGATTTCGATAAAAAGAGTGATGCCATTGCACAGTGTATAGATCATTCAGCGCAAGCGTGTGAGTAAACAACAAATTTGCACCACTGATACTTGAGCGAATGCGCGGTATTGCCTACAATGGCGCACAATTTATTCAATGCAGATCGCAACTATGACCGATACAACAAAACCAGCACTACCTGATCAACTTTCTATCAACCCACGTAGCAAATTTTATGTAGAAGAAGTATTCGAACATGAAATTGGTGTAAAACTAAACGGTAAAGAGCGTTTTGACGTAGAAGAATACTGCATCAGCGAAGGCTGGATCAAAATTGCAGCACCTAAAGCACTAGACCGTCGCGGCCAGCCATTACTTATGAAAGTAAAAGGCACTGTTGAGGTTTTTTATAAGTAAACTCTGTCTTACTGTAAATGAACAAGCCGACTTTCGTCGGCTTGTTCATTTTTGTTACTTACGACGCCAGCTACTCCAAACATCGTCTTCTTTGTTCACTTTATTTTTCTTCTTTTTCTTACCCGTGCCTTCCGGTTTTGCCATTGGCTTATCGCTTTTAAGCGCCTGTGCAGCATCAAGGTTTGCTTTATTCACTTCAAAACCTCCCACTTGCTCTCGCTCCAAGCGTAACTTATTTTTCTTTTCGATGATTCTAAAGTGATGAAAGTCTTCATAATCAATCAGTGATAACGCTAAACCCACTTCACCAGCACGGCCACTTCGACCAATGCGATGCATGTAATCAGCGGGGCTGCGCGGTAAATTAAAGTTAATCACCACTGGCAGTTTTTCAATATCTAAACCACGGGCAGCAATATCAGTGGCAATTAGTACGTCAATTTCACCCGCTTTGAATTTCTCGATTACGCGTGTACGCTCGCTTTGGCCTTTATCGCCATGGAATACTTGTGCGTTAATACCGCGTTTTTCTAGTTTATTGGCTAAGTGCTCACAGTCTTTTTTGGCGTTCACAAAAATAAGTGCTTGGCGCCATTGCTGCTGTTTAATTAAATGCGCTAAAACGGTGGTTTTCTCGCCTTTATTTACCGTGAATACACGCTGCACCAAGGTGCTTTCATCTTTGTTTTGTAATTGAATCTCAAGCGGATTTTTTAACAGCTCTTGCGTTAATAGCATTACTTGCTCAGGGAACGTAGCTGAAAACAACATCGTTTGCTTTTTAGCAGGCATTAACGCCAACAACTCAGCAAGCTCTTCTGTAAAACCAAGGCTCAATAGTCGGTCAGCTTCATCAAGCACTAAGGTGTTTACTTTATCTAGCTTAATGGCATTGCTTGAAATTAAGTCGAGCAAACGCCCAGGAGTTGCCACAATAATATCGGCACCGCCGCGTAGTGCCTGCATTTGTGTATTAACCGACACCCCACCAAATACAGCCATCGTTTTAATCGCGCCATTAAAATAAGCAGAATACGATTTAACATTATCAGCCACTTGCGTTGCAAGCTCACGCGTAGGCACCAAAATAAGCGCCGATACATAGTTACCTTTAGCATCTCGCTTTAATGCACCCTGTGATATTTTTTGCAATATAGGTAGTGCAAACGCCGCTGTTTTACCTGAGCCCGTATTCGCTCCTGCAATTAAGTCATATCCCGCCAAGATACTTGGAATTGCTTTTGCCTGAATAGGTGTAGGCTGGGTATATTCAAGATCAGACAATCGAGCAACTAGCTCTGGAATAAGGCCAAGTGCATTGAAATTACTAGGGTTTGAGGCTGAGGTCATAAAGGTGCGGGCTCATTACTAAAATAGCCTGCAATTTTAACGCATTTATTGCCCGGTAAGTAGGGATTAGTGATTTAAATACCTTTTAGATAATAGCCACTGGTTTATGATAATTGCTCAATATTAAAAGAGGCACTTAAAAAGCCAACAACTAAGTTGGCCATATTATTAACTCTTACTCAACTGTGCTTCTAACCTCATTTTGGTCTCTTTTAAGTAATCTAGATAAGGGTAAGTGTCATCTGCGGCCGCTATTGCAGCTTCGATTTGAACCAGAGCTTGTCGAGTATTACTTTGCATTTCATAGCCATATGACAAAGCTGACAGTGCATACGCTGATTTAGGATAGTTTTTGATATTGTACTTAAACACCTCAATAGCCCGCTCAAATTGCTGGTTATCCGTTAAGCTGTAACCTAGTAGCCTAACAGCACGGTCTGGTGGCGCTATTTGCTCGCCCCATTGCTGAGATAAGCGTTGATAATAAGCATCAATTGATGAAACATCATCGCTCAATGCACTCAAAGGCATCTGTTTAGATAAAAATAAGCCATGGTAAGCATTAAATGCTCCGGCAGCTGAGGTTAAGTTATGCGAAACGCCAGCAAAGGCGTCGCTCTTAAAACGCAGATTTTGCACCTTACTATTTTGCATAGTTTGCTGCATCTCATCGTATCTTTCGCGCATAATGCCGGCTTCTTCACCGATATTCATATATACATAGCTGTTGATACTGTTGGCTTTAGTAACAAAGGTTTTTAAGCTCTTAGCCGGAGCGCCATAGTTCCACCATACCGCGGGGCTATAAGCAATATGCGCTTGAAATAGCTCTGGCTTAGCCTGCATAGCGTAAAGAGCAAATACACCAGCAGCGGAGGCTCCCGCAATAACGCTATAATCATGAGTGCGATACTGTTTATTAACCAGAGGCATCAGTTCTTGCTCTACGAAAGCTAAAAACTTTGCTGCACCACCGCCCTCGCCAACGGGTCCTTGCGGTTCTTTGTTCACTGTGGGATAAAAATCCCTAAGTCGATTGGTGCTTTCAATCGCGACTACAATCACCTCTGGCGCTTGGTCATCTTGTTGTAAGCGCTCAAGCACAGCATTAATTAATGGCACATTACCAGCCCCATCTAAACGATATATAACGGGATATTTCTTATTTGGATGAGTTTGATAGCTTTTCGGTAATTGCACAACGACAGTGCGCTGCTCATTAAGCATACTTGATTCAAAAGTATGCGTTTGTTGGCTGTAATTTATAACAGGCTCATCTGCCGCTGGTTGAGCCATTACATGGTTAGTACAGAGTAAAAAACCGCTAATACAGAGTAACTTAAATAATCGCACGACTTATCCTTGAGATGCTGGTAATTTTTTAAGCTAACAGAATTACAGGTATAAAAAAAGGCGCCTAGAACGCCTTTTTAAAAATTCAATTAATTGATTTTACTCAACTGTCACCGATTTCGCTAGGTTACGTGGTTGGTCTACGTCGGTGCCTTTAATCACCGCTACGTAGTATGAAAGTAACTGTAGTGGAATTGTATATACAACTGGTGCAATCACATCATCAACATGGTTGACGTTGATCACACGCATGGTTTCGTCAGATTCGAAGTGTGAATCTTTATCTGCGAATACATAAATAATACCGCCACGAGCACGCACTTCTTCTACGTTTGATTTAAGCTTTTCAAGTAGCTCGTTGTTGGGTGCTACAACAATAATTGGCATGTCGGCATCAATTAAAGCTAGCGGGCCATGTTTAAGCTCACCTGCTGCGTATGCTTCCGCGTGAATGTATGAAATTTCTTTCAGCTTAAGCGCACCTTCCATCGCGATTGGGTATTGTGAGCCACGACCTAAGAATAGTGAGTGATGCTTGTCGGCAAATTCTTCTGCTAACTCTTCAATGCCATCCGCTAATAACAATGCTTCTTCAAGCTTGTTAGGGAGTGTTTTAATTGCATTGACAATTACACGTTGGTCAAGGCCTTTTTCTTGCGCAATAGACGCTGTTAGCATTAGTAAGCCAACAAGTTGTGTTGTGAAGGCTTTCGTTGATGCAACGCCAATTTCGGCACCCGCTTTCGTCATAAAGGCTAAATCAGATTCACGTACTAAAGATGAACCCGGTACGTTACAAATGGTCATCGATGCCATGTAACCTTGTTGTTTAGCTAATCGCAATGCAGCTAGGGTATCAGCTGTTTCACCTGACTGAGAAATAGTGACTAATAGGCTGTTTTCATGCACAAATGATTCGCGGTAACGGAACTCAGACGCAATCTCAACGTTACAACTCACACCCGCAAACTGTTCAAGCCAGTAACGCGCAACCATTCCTGAGTGATAAGACGTACCACAGGCAATAATTTGTACGTGTTTTACATCTTTAAAGATTTGCTGGGCACTGTCGCCAAAGGCATCAATCGCTACAGTGTCATTAACAAGGCGGCCTTCAAGTGTATTACGAAGCGCAAGTGGCTGTTCGTAAATTTCTTTCAGCATGTAATGACGATATTCGCCTTTACCTGATGCATCTTGGGTGATGTTTGATTCAATCACTTCACGCTCTACAGCTTCGCCATTCGCATCAAAAATTTCCACGCTATCACGGGTAATACGCGCTACATCACCTTCTTCAAGGTAAATAAAGCTGCGTGTAACAGGTAGTAAGGCAAGTTGGTCAGATGCAATAAAGTTCTCACCAAGACCTAAACCAATCACCAGTGGGCTACCTGAGCGCGCTACAATGATTTCGTTGTCGTTCGCTTTATCGAAAACAACAGTACCAAATGCACCTTCAAACTGCTTAACTGCAGCTTGTACTGCTGCTAATAGCGTGTCATGTTGCTGACGTAACTGGTGAATAAGGTGCACCATTACTTCGGTATCAGTTTCTGATAAAAACTCATACCCATCGCCTTTTAACGCTTCACGTAGGCTGGCATGGTTTTCAATAATACCATTATGAACAAGGGCAATTTCGCTTTTTGAAATATGCGGGTGCGCATTGGCCTCTGTTACACCACCATGCGTTGCCCAACGCGTATGTGCAATACCGGTAGTGCCATTAACAGCGGCATTATTAAGTGCAGCTTCTAAGTTTGCAACCTTACCCACTGCTTTAACTGTGTTTAGTTCATTACCTTTAAGTAAAGCCACACCTGCTGAGTCATAGCCACGGTATTCAAGGCGCTTTAAGCCTTCAACAAGAATTTTATTTACTGGGCGTTCTGCAACAGCCCCAACGATTCCACACATAATCTCTCCTTTTGCACATGCCAAAGTGTTTTACTTTGGGCAGTATGTGTTGTCATAAAATTTATGTAATAAGGTGTTGTCGGTCTTATTACGGGTTATTCAATGTCTGCACAAATCAGCTGCACACCACATTTTCTTATCGCCTCGCGTTTCTCTTCGCTAAGGTTGTTGTCTGTGATAAGTGTGGTAATTTGCTGCCAAGGCAGTTCTAAATTCGGTATTTTTCGGCCTATTTTATCTGACTCAACAAGAACAACGACTTCACGAGCCGATTCAGCCATTACTTGGCTAAGGCCCACTAATTCATTAAAGGTCGTTGTGCCTCTATCTACATCAATGCCATCGGCACCAATAAACAGTTGGTCAAAGTCATAAGAGCGCAAAACGTTCTCTGCAACTTGGCCTTGAAACGATTCTGAATGCGGATCCCAGGTGCCGCCGGTCATCAATAATGTCGGTTCGTTTTCCAGTGCTAATAAACGGTTAGCGACTTTAATGGCATTTGTCATTACTACTAGGCCACGTTTACTTGCAAGCTCAGGGATCATGGCAGCCGTTGTGCGACCACTGTCTATGATCACTCTGTTATGATCTTTAATAAGGCCCGCAGCCGCTTTAGCGATTGCGATTTTACGTACTGAGTCTTCTTCATCACTCACAATCTCTTGCGGTAATGCAATAGCCCCACCATAGCGGCGCAGTAATAAGCCACTTTTTTCAAGCGCTGTTAAATCTTTACGAATGGTCACTTCGGAGGTTTGAAACTGCTCAGCCAGCGCTTCAACGGCTACTTCGCCAAGTTCATTAACCTGACTTAATATTGTATGACGACGTTGTTGAGTGTTTCGTTTTGTCATTAACCTGATCACATAAGTTTCGTTTCGAAAGTTACGGGATTTTAAACGAAACAATATAAATGGCAAGTGAATGTTTTATAACCCCACTAAGTTTATTTTGATCTCTGACTTTTACGCGATAAGCTATCTTTAGAATTTACTTAGACTGATCACCATGAAAGAGTTTAATAGCCTAGATAAATCCCTGATTGAACAGCGTAAAAACGCACATGAGATTTGCCGTTTATTTGCCAAAAGTCCCAGTAAAGGCAATTTAAAACGACTAAAATGCATGTTTGCTCAGTGTGGTGAACAGGTCGTTATTGAAGCGGGTTTTCATTGTGATTATGGCAGTGGTATTAAAATAGGTGATCGAACCTTCATAAATATTAACTGTACTGTGCTTGATGCGCCGCTATCTGATGCACAAATTACCATAGGCAATGACTGCTTAATTGGCCCTAATGTGCAAATTCTTGCAGTATCGCATGCAGTAACCCCTACTGAGCGTTTAGCTAAAGCTAATTTTGCAGCGCCGATTAGTATTGGCAACAATGTATGGATTGGTGCTGGTGCGATTATACTTGCAGGTATTAAAGTTGCTGATAATGCCGTAGTTGGCGCAGGGGCAATAGTTACTAAAGATGTCGCGGCAAATACCCTAGTAGCAGGTAACCCCGCAGTGAAGATTAAAGACCTTTAAAAATTACAATATAGCGATATTAAATTGAGCACACATTGTCGGCTAACCTGCCAATTTAGAACATTTTCTTACAATTAGAACTCACCAAGATTGATATTATTGTACCCATTACAGTTAATGGATTAAATTCAATATGAAATATCTCGGCTTAGCACTTTTTGCACCACTTGCCTTAATTCCTTCTACAAGCTTTGCAGGGGTTTATGACAACCCTAATATAAACCTGTTTGTGAAGTCAGAACGTAATAGCACTGACTCAATCACCTCGGCAGGTGTCGAATTTATGGCTAAAAATAACAACAGCAATTTTGGCGCAGCATTGACAACAGCACTTGGGTCAGCTGAAGTGTTTACTAAAAAAGGTGATCGGGAGACATTTTTAACCCTCGATACTGGCATAAAATTTGGCTATTTCAGTGACTTTTTTGTCTATGGCGAAGTGGGCTTAGATTTAATTGAGCTTGCTTTCTACGACGACCGAAAAGACCATGACTATAACGACCGCTTCGATGACGATAACAATAGTATCGATGGCTATGTGGGTGTTGGTATAGGCGTGGACTCTAAGCCATTCAGAATAGAGATCTATGCCAGAGCCCGAGAAATAGACAGCCGCTATTGGGAGGCACAAAACCATGGTTATGCTGGGTTACAAGTTAGTATTTCGTTTTAATTTCAATTGGGTGAGAGAGTTAGCACGTTGTTAATCTAATGGTCATTTTTAGCTCACCCTATGTTAAGCTTAGGCGCTTTAGTTTACCCGCACCTAAGTTAACGGAGTATTTTAATACGTGTTTTTAAATCGATTTTTAGGCCTTGTTGTTTGTCTTATTGTAACAGGCTGTCAGACTGCCCCTGAGTCTCTTACTGAAAAGAAGCCCATAATTAAGGCAAATCCAGATACTGTGGTTACAGAATCTAAAACAGAACAAGTAGATGCGGTGCCACCGCTAAAACCAAGTGAACTTGAAGATGTGTGGCAGCGTATTCGCGTTCAACTGCAGTTTAGCGATTCAAGTCATCCTGATGTACAAAAGCGCATTGCTTGGTACCTTACTCATCCGAATTATATGGAAGAAATAAGCCGTCGGGCAGCGCCGTATTTGTATCATATCGTCACAGCAGTAGAAAACCGTGACTTACCCATAGAACTTGCCCTAATGCCGCTTATAGAGAGCGATTTTGATGCCAGTGCCTATTCGCACAAGCATGCATCGGGTTTATGGCAACTCACTCCTTCAATTGCCAAATACTTTAAAGTAAAAATTACTCCTTGGTATGATGGTCGCCAAGATGTGATTGACAGCACACGTGCAGCTCTCGATTTTATGGAGTATCTTTATAAACGCTTTGATGGCGATTGGTATCATGCTATTGCTGCCTACAATATCGGTGAGGGGCGAGTGTTACAAGCTATTGCTCGTAATCAGAAGCAAGGTAAACCAACCGATTTTTTCAGCTTAAAACTGCCATCACAAACTCGCCAATATGTGCCCAAGTTGCTCGCTGCGGCACAGTTGCTTAAACATCAAAAAATGGTCTTTCCGTCGATTAAAAATGAAGAAGCAATTAGCATCTTGCCTGTGTCAGGGGCTGTGATCTTAGCTGACAAAGCAAAATGGCAAGAACTCGAAGAGTTAAACCATGGCGTAATTCGCTACCCTGCAGTAATAGATGCGCCACATATTGTGGTACCAAAAGATCAACAGTCGACTTTTAAAACACTGTTAGCAAATCAGAAAAGTAATGATTACAGCCAGTGGCAACATTACACCGTAAAACGCGGCGATAGCTTAAGCGTGATAGCAAAACGTTATAAAGTGACTGTCAGCCAGCTTAAAACCTTTAATAGCTTAAAAACGAACATTATTCGCGTAGGTCAAAAACTCATATTACCGCATTTAGCTGATCAACAAATTGAGTACAAAGTAAGAGCAGGCGACAGCTTATGGAAAATAGCAAAGCAATACAAAGTCAGCATAACAAAACTAAAGCAATGGAATAACCTTTCTAGGGATAGTCTAAGAGTAGGCGAAAAGCTCACCGTATTTATCTCAAATAGTTAATACCAAATCAGGGAGTTTTACTCCCTGTCTCTTTTATATATCCAATTAAAGTTGTATCTTTAGTAGTCTATAAAAATAACAACGACAAAGTCATGGATAATCAACAAAAGGACGTCACCGAATCCACTCTTGAGACACATCAGCAAGAGGCAAGCGATGAACACCAACCAAAATCAACCACGGCAAGCACTAAACCCGACGACTCTAAACAGCCTAAAGCTTGGTTTACCAATGAGCGCCTAAACCTCTTTCTCGCACTGTGTGCCATTATTATTTCAGCAGCGTCTTTTTATGCCACATACCTGCAAGCAAATGCTGCAGAACGACAAGTAAAAGCCGCCACATGGCCTTGGCTTGAAGTTATGACGGGGAATTTTGATGAAGAAAAAAATCTACCTGAAATCACCTTTGTACTCACTAATTCAGGATCAGGACCTGCGATAGTAAAGTATGTGAAGTATCACTATAACGACCAATCATATTTAGATATCTATAAAGTAATTTCTGCATGCTGTTTTGATACACAAGCATATGAAACACAGCTACAAACTCTGCAAGATGATTCTCCCAACATAAATATTTTCGAAGCATTTGGCTGGATTATGACGAGTGCCAGTGATAACCGTTTACTGGCATCTGGCAGCGAACTTAAACTTTTTGGTTTCAAGCGAACGGGATTTAATGAAACTCAATGGGACAAAGTAAACAAGCAACGTAATAGCATCAAAACCGAGATCTGCTATTGCTCTTTACTAGAACAATGCTACCTAAGCGATGGCCGCGCAGATGTAAAAGAAATAGAACAGTGTGATATATCAAGTAATTCGCCAGACACAGCGCCGTGAATGTTAGGGGTTATGTATGAAGGGCATATTAGATATTTTCAGTACTCAAGTGCCTCCACGCCCTAATTAGGTTAGCATAAAGTGAAGTAGCCCATTTTAGAGTCCCTTCATTCTTGTCATCATGATTAAGCAACGTGGGAACCGTGATTTAACATCGTGATTAAGAAGCGTAGGAACGGCTTTAGCCGTGAATCTCAGGGGTTATACCATTCCGCATAAAGGTTAAATCAACTTTATCCATTCCCGATTACACATCTTCATCACTCGCTCCGGTATTGAAATAAAGTGATTCCATGCTTTTGAAACTTCATCAACAATTTCGTCATAGCCCGAAAACACTCTATTGGATAAACAGTGTTGTCGTATCCAGCTCCATACTTGCTCTATTGGGTTTAACTCTGGTGAATAAGGAGGGAGCTTTATTAGCGTGAGGTTGTTAAATTCTGCGGCTGTATCGTATGTGTGCCAGCCTGCGCCATCTATTATCACGACAGCATGCCTGCCAACTGGTGTAGCTTGTGATATCTGACTCAGGTGCTGCGTCATTGCTTCTTTATTGACGAATGGGCTTACTAGCGCTTCTGTTTGGCCTGTGGCAGGACATACCGCACCAAATAAATATCCATAGTCAAACTGCTGTTGTTTTACTATCCGTGGCCGAGTGCCTGTTTCAGCCCAAATGCGCGTAGTCGGATTTTGCTGGCCAAATCGTGCTTCGTCCTGAAACCATACGTCGATACGGTCAAGTGGAAGGTGTCCGGGTGTGTGAAGGATCGTTTCCAGTTGGAAGTTTTTTAAAAGCTTCTTGGCTTTTTAATGAGTGTTTAGGGTGTTTCGAACGGCTTGTGATCCAACTAAAGCCAAGCTGCTTGAGTATTTTATAAGTATGATTTAAGTGATAATGAACACCAAATTCAGTGCTAATGTAATGCACAATGTCTTCACCGGTAAGCCGGCCACCTTGAAGTTCTGTGTTCGTGCGTTTTATAAATTCAGACAGTTGCTCAAGTTGTGACTGTTGTAATCTAGATGGACGCCCTTGTATAGGCTTATTGTCTAAGCCATACAGCCCCTGCTCTAGGTAACTTGAAACCCATTTATTAACACTACTTCGTGCTATGTTAAGACGTTTTGCAATATCGGTTCTGCTATTCCCCTCATAAAATAATGATACTGCGAGTAATCGTATGCGTTTTCGTGCGTTTGGTTCTTTTCGCGAAAGCGCTAAAAGCTGTTCAGCTATGTTTTGGTTCAATGTTATTAACCGGTGATTTTATATAGCCTATATTAGATCAGATATTTAAGCGGAATGGTATTATGCATGAAGAGCATATCAGACTCTTTCGGCACTCAAGTGCCACCTACGCGCTAATTATCTCAGTGTAGGTGAAATGAGCGATTTAAGAGAACCATCATTCTCCACTACTGTCATCATGATTAAACAACGTTAGAACCGTGATTGAACATCATGATTACAAAGCGTAGGAACGGCTTTAGCCGTGAATGTCAGTAGTTATGTATGAAGGGCATATCAGACACTTCGGCACTAAAGTGCCTCCTACGTCTCTTCATCTTGCGCTTATGCGCCTTTTATCTCTGTATGCAATCTCAGTATGGTACTGGACGATTTAGCCCTGAACGCAAAAAACCCGACTCTTTCGAATCGGGTTTCTCTAATTAGGAGCCTGGCGATGTCCTACTTTCACATGGCAAATGCCACACTATCATCGGCGCTGTTTCGTTTCACTACTGAGTTCGGCATGGGGTCAGGTGGGTCCAAAACGCTATTGTCACCAAGCAAAATGCGTGGAAAGGATTCTCGACAAAGCGCATCGCGCTTACGAGTCCTTTGCGCAAGGTGAACTGATTTCGCATTAAGCGCTGAGGTTCACCCTACATAAAATCTGGAAATCTGATAATCGTAAAATCTACTTTAGTATACTAACTTCTGTCTGTTACGCTGTCATAAAACGCGTTTGGCGTTGTATGGTTAAGCCTCACGGGTAATTAGTACAGGTTAGCTTAATGGCTCACACCACTTCCACATCCTGCCTATCAACGTTGTAGTCTTCAACGGCCCTTCAGAGACTTTAAAAGTCTAGTGAGAACTCATCTCGAGGCCTGCTTCGCGCTTAGATGCTTTCAGCGCTTATCAGTTCCGAACGTAGCTACCGGGCAATGCCATTGGCATGACAACCCGAACACCAGCGGTTCGTTCACTCCGGTCCTCTCGTACTAGGAGCAACCCCTCTCAATTCTCAAACGCCCACGGCAGATAGGGACCGAACTGTCTCACGACGTTCTAAACCCAGCTCGCGTACCACTTTAAATGGCGAACAGCCATACCCTTGGGACCGACTTCAGCCCCAGGATGTGATGAGCCGACATCGAGGTGCCAAACACCGCCGTCGATATGAACTCTTGGGCGGTATCAGCCTGTTATCCCCGGAGTACCTTTTATCCGTTGAGCGATGGCCCTTCCATTCAGAACCACCGGATCACTATGACCTACTTTCGTACCTGCTCGACGTGTCTGTCTCGCAGTTAAGCTGGCTTCTACCATTACACTAACCGTACGATGTCCGACCGTACTTAGCCAACCTTCGTGCTCCTCCGTTACTCTTTGGGAGGAGACCGCCCCAGTCAAACTACCCACCAGGCACTGTCCGTAACCCCGATTAGGGGCCAACGTTAGAACATCAAAACTACAAGGGTGGTATTTCAAGGACGGCTCCACAAAGACTAGCGTCTCTGCTTCAAAGCCTCCCACCTATCCTACACATGTAGGTTCAATGTTCAGTGCCAAGCTGTAGTAAAGGTTCACGGGGTCTTTCCGTCTAGCCGCGGGTACACAGCATCTTCACTGCGATTTCAATTTCACTGAGTCTCGGGTGGAGACAGCGTGGCCATGGTTACACCATTCGTGCAGGTCGGAACTTACCCGACAAGGAATTTCGCTACCTTAGGACCGTTATAGTTACGGCCGCCGTTTACCGGGGCTTCGATCAAGAGCTTCGTCCGAAAACTAACCCCATCAATTAACCTTCCGGCACCGGGCAGGTGTCACACCGTATACGTCATCTTGCGATTTTGCACAGTGCTGTGTTTTTAATAAACAGTCCCAGCCACCTGGTCACTGCGGCTCCAATCAGCTTAAAGAGCAAGTCTCATCACCAATCGGAGCGTACCTTCTCCCGAAGTTACGGTACGATTTTGCCTAGTTCCTTCACCCGAGTTCTCTCAAGCGCCTTAGTATTCTCTACCTGACCACCTGTGTCGGTTTGGGGTACGATTCGGTATAATCTGAAGCTTAGAGGCTTTTCCTGGAAGTATGGCATCAACAACTTCACCACCTTAGTGGCTCGTCTCGTGTCTCAGTCTTAAGAGTCCGGATTTTCCTAAACTCTCAACCTACTCACTTTCACATGGACAACCAACGCCATGCTTGCTTAGCCTGCTCCGTCCCCCCATCGCAATTATACCAAGTACGGGAATATTAACCCGTTTCCCATCGACTACGCCTTTCGGCCTCGCCTTAGGGGTCGACTTACCCTACCCTGATTAACATGGGATAGGAACCCTTGGTCTTCCGGCGTGCGGGTTTTTCACCCGCATTATCGTTACTCATGTCAGCATTCGCACTTCTGATACCTCCAGCAACCCTCCCGGGTCACCTTCAACGGCTTACAGAACGCTCCCCTACCACTCAAAATAAATTTTGAATCCGCAGCTTCGGTGCATAGTTTAGCCCCGTTACATCTTCCGCGCAGACCGACTCGACCAGTGAGCTATTACGCTTTCTTTAAAGGGTGGCTGCTTCTAAGCCAACCTCCTGGCTGTCTGGGCCTTTCCACATCGTTTCCCACTTAACTATGACTTTGGGACCTTAGCTGGCGGTCTGGGTTGTTTCCCTCTTCACGACGGACGTTAGCACCCGCCGTGTGTCTCCCGGATAGTACTTTACGGTATTCGGAGTTTGCAAAGGGTTGGTAAGTCGGGATGACCCCCTAGCCTTAACAGTGCTCTACCCCCGTAAGTATTCGTCCGAGGCTCTACCTAAATAGATTTCGGGGAGAACCAGCTATCTCCCGGTTTGATTAGCCTTTCACTCCTAGCCACAGGTCATCCCCTAACTTTTCAACGTTAGTGGGTTCGGTCCTCCAGTTGATGTTACTCAACCTTCAACCTGCCCATGGCTAGATCACCGGGTTTCGGGTCTATACCTTGCAACTCAACGCCCAGTTAAGACTCGGTTTCCCTACGGCTACCCTAATCGGTTAACCTCGCTACAAAATATAAGTCGCTGACCCATTATACAAAAGGTACGCAGTCACCCAACAAGTGGGCTCCTACTGCTTGTACGTACACGGTTTCAGGTTCTATTTCACTCCCCTCACAGGGGTTCTTTTCGCCTTTCCCTCACGGTACTGGTTCACTATCGGTCAGTTGGGAGTATTTAGCCTTAGATGATGGTCCACCTATATTCAGTCAAAGTTTCACGTGCTCCGACCTACTCGATTTCACTTAAGATGCATTTTCGTGTACGGGACTATCACCCTGTATCGTCATACTTTCCAGAATGTTCACTAACACATAATAAGCTTAAGGGCTGGTCCGGTTTCGCTCGCCGCTACTTCCGGAATCTCGGTTGATTTCTGTTCCTACGGGTACTTAGATGTTTCAGTTCTCCGCGTTCGCCTCTTACACCTATGTATTCAGTGCAAGATACCTGCAAGCAGGTGGGTTTCCCCATTCGGAAATCCTAGTCTCAAGTGCTTTTTACTAGCTTGACTAGGCTTATCGCAAGTTAATACGTCCTTCATCGCCTCCAACTGCCAAGGCATCCACCGTGTACGCTTAGTCACTTAACCATACAACCCAAACGGGTCTTTGTTAGTGACAGCTGTTAACTTCGCCAGAAGTTAATTCATCAAATAATGATGAGAATACTAAAGTAGATACCGATTAATCTGTCGATTAATTGGCATATTTTTACTTTTGAAAACTCTTGATAAATAACAATGTTATTCATCAGAATTTTATTATCAGCTTTCCAAATTTTTAAAGAGCATATTAATTAGTGAAGCCAATGGCTTTACTAACTAACAATCATCTGTGTGGACACTACGAACAAATAAGTTCTAAATCGTATAAGGAGGTGATCCAGCCCCAGGTTCCCCTAGGGCTACCTTGTTACGACTTCACCCCAGTCATGAATCACTCCGTGGTGAACGTCCTCCCGAAGGTTAGACTATCCACTTCTGGAGCAACCCACTCCCATGGTGTGACGGGCGGTGTGTACAAGGCCCGGGAACGTATTCACCGCGTCATTCTGATACGCGATTACTAGCGATTCCGACTTCATGGAGTCGAGTTGCAGACTCCAATCCGGACTACGACGCACTTTAAGTGATTCGCTTACCCTCGCAGGTTCGCAGCACTCTGTATGCGCCATTGTAGCACGTGTGTAGCCCTACACGTAAGGGCCATGATGACTTGACGTCGTCCCCACCTTCCTCCGGTTTATCACCGGCAGTCTCCTTAGAGTTCCCGACCGAATCGCTGGCAACTAAGGATAGGGGTTGCGCTCGTTGCGGGACTTAACCCAACATCTCACAACACGAGCTGACGACAGCCATGCAGCACCTGTATCAGAGTTCCCGAAGGCACCAAACCATCTCTGGTAAGTTCTCTGTATGTCAAGTGTAGGTAAGGTTCTTCGCGTTGCATCGAATTAAACCACATGCTCCACCGCTTGTGCGGGCCCCCGTCAATTCATTTGAGTTTTAACCTTGCGGCCGTACTCCCCAGGCGGTCTACTTAATGCGTTAGCTTTGAAAAACAGTTCCGAGGAACCGAGCTTCTAGTAGACATCGTTTACGGCGTGGACTACCAGGGTATCTAATCCTGTTTGCTCCCCACGCTTTCGTACATGAGCGTCAGTGTTGACCCAGGTGGCTGCCTTCGCCATCGGTATTCCTTCAGATCTCTACGCATTTCACCGCTACACCTGAAATTCTACCACCCTCTATCACACTCTAGTTTGCCAGTTCGAAATGCAGTTCCCAGGTTGAGCCCGGGGCTTTCACATCTCGCTTAACAAACCGCCTGCGTACGCTTTACGCCCAGTAATTCCGATTAACGCTCGCACCCTCCGTATTACCGCGGCTGCTGGCACGGAGTTAGCCGGTGCTTCTTCTGTAAGTAACGTCACAGCTGAATGCTATTAACATCCAACCTTTCCTCCTTACTGAAAGTGCTTTACAACCCGAAGGCCTTCTTCACACACGCGGCATGGCTGCATCAGGCTTGCGCCCATTGTGCAATATTCCCCACTGCTGCCTCCCGTAGGAGTCTGGGCCGTGTCTCAGTCCCAGTGTGGCTGATCATCCTCTCAAACCAGCTAGGGATCGTCGCCTTGGTGAGCCATTACCTCACCAACTAGCTAATCCCACTTGGGCTGATCTTATGGCGCGAGGCCCGAAGGTCCCCCGCTTTGGTCCGAAGACATTATGCGGTATTAGCAGTCGTTTCCAACTGTTGTCCCCCACCATAAGGTACATTCCCAAGCATTACTCACCCGTCCGCCGCTCGTCAGCAGAGTAGCAAGCTACTCTCTGTTACCGCTCGACTTGCATGTGTTAGGCCTGCCGCCAGCGTTCAATCTGAGCCATGATCAAACTCTTCAATTAAAAGTTTTTTCTGTCCTTCCCATAAGGGAGCGGACATGCTCAATGAATTCTGAATTTATTTAACATCTTTCGATGTTGAATTGACTGTGCTGAAATAAGTAAACTTATTTCTGTTGGTCACTCAGTTTAAATTGAGACTCTAAATTTTTTTGTCTTACTACCTAAGTAGCTCGACTGTTAGAACTCAATCTGTACGAGTGCCCACACAGATGATTGCTTTACATTGTTAAAGAACGTTTCGAGTTGCTTTCGCGTCTCGAGGGATGCGTATAATACATCCTTAATTTTTCGAGTCAACACTTAATTTTAAACTTTCTTTCGAAGACTTAAAACCGAAGTTTTACTTAACTCTCTGCTACGTTGTTCAGCGTCTTTCGTTGCTGCCCGCCGTGTCAGTGGATGCGCATTATAGGGATTATCTGGAGGCCGTCAACGCTTTATTTCAGTTTTATTTAATTAATTTCAATTTTGTACAATAACCATACAAATAAAGGGCTGCAGGAGTATTTCAGCTCAAAAATCAGTCACTTTTATGTTCATTAAAGGGCAAATGAAAAAGCGATATACTTTAAAATCAGTCTATCGCTTTTATTTTACTAGTTGGATTACTTAGTGGAAATTTCCCACACAGCGATTGAGCCCGAGATTTCATTACCTACGACAAGTAATGCTTCATTCGTTGCACTTTGTTCTGCAGGTATAAATGCCATCCCTTCAGGGGCAAGATCACCGGTTATTTCTGCACCGGCTTCTAAGCCACGGTTAAAAAAGTAATCTTGGAATGTCACATTGTATGGATTAGTAATATCAAACACCATAATGCCACCCATACGCTCTAAACCAATAAATGCAAATGTACGCTCACCAATAGTACCCAGTGCTAATGCTTCAGGTTCAGCCCCTTTGTCATCTGAGCGGGTATCACCGGCATTTTCATCTTCATTATTGTTAAATGCTTCGCCGTGAACTGATGCGGTAATACGTGAAATTTGGTCACCAGAATCAAAAACCACCATGCCATTACTATCCCAAATAGAAAATGAGCGGGCTCCGTACGCATAGAGTGACTCGTATTCACCATCGTTATCTTCATCACCTTTAACTGTGGTCACTTTTAGGCGGCCAATATCAGTGTTGTCGTTGTTCAGATAATCAAAATTGCTTGCCAGCGTTAAGTCTTTAGCTCTGGTTTCATCTATATAAGATAAGCAGCCATCATCTTCATCATAGTCAAGACCACCTTTTGCTATACAATCAGCTTCGTCGGCTGTGTCAAAGAAGTATTCTCGTGCATCGCCTTCGTTAGCTGTAACGATGAAATTTGCACCTTTCCAGCTGAAACTAGCGATAGTATCGGGTTGATACATACCATATAAGCCTGGGTATGATTTAAAGTTCACCCCTCCATCTTTATCTGATGCATCAATGAGTAAATTAGACCAGTCTTTGAAGCCTAACCCTTTTAGCTCTAAGCTATTATTTTCCAAATTAACGATAGCCAGGGCATTATTTTCTTGTAGTGAAACGTAGGCAAACTTATTGTCTTTAGAGATGCTGATGTACTCAGGCTCTAAATCCATAGCTACGGTTGTATTAATTAGCTTGCCGTTGATTGTACGACCTGTCGGATTAGCAAAAACAATCCCTAATTCTTCAAGCTCTGCTTGTTTATCGTTATAGGCTGCGAAGGTGATGCTAATAGCAGTGTCAGCAATCACGCCATCATTGATGTTAATGATGCTAATTGAGCCTTCAGGATCAATACTGTAATCCCCATTCGGTTCGCCTTCGTTTGCAACCAGTACTTTATTACCATCATGGCTAAAGGTAACCATGTCGGGCAGGGCGCCTACAGATACATTCTTAATAAACTGAGGCTCGTCGCCACTAATATCATAAAATGCGATAAGCCCTGCATCACCCGTTGTTTTTGCAGCCATAGCTACAGCAAGTAATTCGTTATTTTCATCGATGGCGATACTGTTTGCATCACCCGCACTGTGCTCATTAAGAGACACGGTAATTGCAGAGGCTAAATTAGTGCCGTTTACAACGCCTTCGTTATCCTTTACGAGCGCAGCTCTGTCAAAGCTATCAGCCGGAATGATATTAACCACTGCAGAATCACCCGAACTATTAATTGCAAAAATTCTTTTTTTAGCCGCTTGATAGGCCACAATCTCTGCGGCACCTTCTGGGCTTTGTGCATTTAATACTGCACGGCCAATAAGATGAATATTTAAAGGTGAATGTGCATTAGTGCCATTAACACCATCTTGCCCTGCGGGACCTTGCTCACCTTGTAAACCATCTTTTCCATCATCTCCCTCTAATGAGCAACCCGTAAGAATAGACAACAGTGACAGAGCAAGCATTGATCTTTTTAACATTATTATTTTTCCTTTGTGTTGTATTTACTACATAACAACACACAGGCATGACAACAATATGGCATTTTTATGTGGACAAAATCCGGGCATAAAAAAAGCGAGTGTGAACTCGCCTTTTTCAATTAGGTATAATGCAGCTTACTGTTTTTTAACAGGGCGCTTCCAACCACTGAGATTACGCTGTTTACCACGCGCTACCGCCAGTTGTTCATCTTCAACAGTATTAGTGATCACAGAGCCCGCACCAATCGTTGCTGTTGAACCAATATTCACAGGAGCGACAAGCGATGAGTTTGAACCAATAAAGGCGTTATCACCGATGATGGTTTTTGATTTATTTACACCGTCGTAGTTACAGGTAATGGTACCCGCACCAATATTTACCTTTTCGCCGATTTCAGCATCACCTAAATAAGTAAGGTGGTTTGCTTTTGAGCCCTTACCTAAGCGGGTCTTTTTCATTTCGACAAAATTACCAATGTGAGAATCTTCTTCCATAATGGCACCAGGACGCAGTCGTGCAAATGGACCTAAAGTACATTTAGTCGCAACAGTTGCTTCTTCGACTAATGAATTGGCTTTAATAATAACGTTATCACCAATGGTGCAGTCTTTAAGTACGCAATTAGGACCTATTTGTACATTATTACCCAGTGTTACTTTACCTTCAAAAATAACATTAACATCAATAAGTACATCTTCACCCGTTGTTACTTCACCGCGTACATCAATGCGTGCAGGGTCGGCAAGGGTGGCACCGTTTAACATCAGCTCCTCTGCTTGCCATGCTTGATAAGCACGCTCAAGTGCCGCTAGTTGTACACGGTTGTTTGCGCCTTCAACTTCCATTGGATGCTCAGGTTGTGCAGAGGTGATTTCAACGCCTTCACTGTGAGCCATGGCAACAATATCTGTTAGGTAGTATTCACCTTGAGCATTGTTATTCGATAGGTTACTTAACCAACGTTTCAGTAATTCACCATTGGCAGCCATAATGCCAGTGTTGATTTCTTTAATCGCTAATTGCTCAGCGGTCGCATCTTTTTGCTCAATAATACCGACTAATTTGCCATTTTCACGCAGCATACGCCCATAACCAGATGGGTCGTCTAATGTTACTGTTAATACTGCAAGTCCGTTTTTAGGCGTAACAGCAAGTAACTTTTCTAACGTCGCACGTTTTGTAAGGGGAACATCACCGTATAAAATCAACACGGTATCATCATCAGCGATATGCTCTTTAGCGACCGCGACAGCATGGCCAGTACCAAGTTGTTCTTCTTGTAGCACCCAATTTACTTGATTATGAGAAAGGGCGGCTTGTAATTGATCGCGACCGTGGCCATAAACTAAGTTGGTCTCACGTGCGCCTAAGGCCGTGGCATTATCAATTACATGTTGCACCATCGGCTTTCCAGCCACTTTATGAAGCACCTTTGGGAGTGCTGAACGCATACGAGTACCTTTACCCGCAGCGAGAATAACGGTTGTCAGAGACATTAAAACAATATCCTTCTTTCTTTGTTTTAGTTGAGCTGTTAATGAGTGTAATAAATAAGTCAACCTTGGTTAGGTAAGTCACGTCATGTGCAAATACTCAATCCTAATAAAGAGGACTGAACCTTAGATGAAATACTTATTCACATTTAATACACCACATTGTAACGGGCTTTGATGAAGGATATAAGTACTAAACGAAGAATAGGGCGCTTTAAACGAGTTTGCTTATACCATTGTGCTTAATTAAGTGGTCTATAATAATACTTAATCATTTTGAGTGATTAAACCAGTCGCTACCTGCGTTAAAAATTTCTGATTTAGAACAACTAAATAACTAAATTTTTGCCTTGTTATCAACGCGGTTTTATTGCCTCAAAATAGATCACTAAATTAAGCGGAATGGTATTACATAAATGTTGAGTAAATTACAGGCACAAAAAAGCCCACATTAAGTGGGCTTTTACAAAACCGAGTAGGCTTACTTTTTGCGTAATTGTTGAATTACGCGAAGTTGAGCGATTGCTTCAGCAAGTTGCACTGCAGCTTGTTGATAATCTAACTCAGCAGTTGACGTATTCGCCATTTGCTCTTCAGCATCACGTTTCGCTTTTTCAGCCGCTTGCTCGTCCAGATCTTCACCACGTACTGCTGTATCAGCAAGAATCGTAATACGATCAGGTTGAACTTCTAGCGTACCGCCAGCAACATACATCACGTCTTCGTGACCAAATTGCTTAACTAAACGTACCATACCAGGTTTTAGGGCAGTTAATAATGGAGCGTGGCCATAGTTAACACCAAGGTCACCTTCACTACCACTTACTTGAATCGATTCAACCAGACCAGAGAACAAGCTCTCTTCTGCGCTTACTACGTCAAGATGTACAGTCATAGCCGCCATACTACCCTCCTAATTACATGCTTTTGGCTTTTTCTTGAGCTTCTTCAATAGAGCCAACCATGTAGAACGCTTGCTCTGGCATATCATCAAACTCACCGTTTAAGATACCTTTGAAGCCAGCAATTGTGTCTTTAAGTGACACGTATTTACCAGGCGCGCCTGTAAATACCTCAGCAACGAAGAACGGCTGAGATAAGAAACGCTGGATTTTACGTGCACGAGATACAACTTGCTTATCTTCGTCAGAAAGCTCGTCCATACCTAGGATTGCGATGATGTCTTTCAGTTCTTTATAACGTTGAAGAACTGTTTGAACGCCACGCGCTGTATCGTAGTGCTCTTGACCAATTACTAATGGGTCAAGTTGACGTGAAGATGAATCAAGTGGGTCTACCGCAGGGTAGATACCAAGTGACGCGATATCACGAGAAAGTACTACTGTTGCATCTAAGTGAGCAAACGTTGTTGCTGGAGATGGGTCAGTTAAGTCATCCGCAGGTACGTATACCGCTTGGATTGATGTGATTGAACCCGTCTTAGTTGATGCGATACGCTCTTGAAGTACACCCATTTCTTCAGCAAGTGTAGGCTGGTAACCTACCGCTGATGGCATACGACCTAGAAGTGCTGATACCTCTGTACCCGCTAGTGTATAACGGTAGATGTTATCAACGAAGAAAAGTACGTCACGACCTTCGTCACGGAACTTCTCTGCCATCGTAAGACCTGTTAACGCTACGCGTAAACGGTTACCCGGTGGCTCATTCATTTGACCGTATACTAGTGATACTTTATCTAGTACGTTTGAGTCGTTCATCTCATGGTAGAAGTCATTACCCTCACGTGTACGCTCACCAACACCTGCGAATACTGAGTAGCCGCTGTGCTCGATTGCGATGTTACGGATAAGTTCCATCATGTTTACGGTTTTACCTACACCGGCACCACCGAATAGACCAACTTTACCACCTTTAGCGAATGGACATACAAGGTCGATTACCTTGATACCCGTCTCTAAAAGTTCAACTGAACTTGATTGTTCTTCATAAGAAGGCGCTGCACGGTGAATAGACATACGCTCTTCTTCACCAATTGGACCAGCTTCATCAATAGGGTTACCAAGTACGTCCATGATACGACCTAGTGTCTTCGTACCTACTGGAACGTGGATTGGCTGACCTGTACCTTCTACTGATGTACCACGACGTAAACCGTCAGTAGTACCAAGTGCGATACCACGTACCACACCGCCACCTAGCTGTTGTTGAACTTCTAAAGTTAAACCCGCTAAGTCGCCATCTGTTACTTTTAGTGCGTCATATACGGCTGGCACGTTGTCTTGTGGAAATTCGATATCCACAACGGCGCCGATAATTTGGACGACCTTACCTAAACTCATGTCTATTCCTCTCATTAAACTTTGCCGAAGCGTTAAACTGCTGCCGAGCCGCCAACAATCTCACTGATTTCTTGTGTGATTGCAGCTTGACGAGCCTTGTTATAAACAAGCTGTAACTCATCCATAAGGTCGCCAGCATTATCAGTTGCAGCTTTCATTGCAACCATACGGGCAGCCTGTTCAGAGGCAGCGTTCTCAACTACACCTTGGTATACTTGAGACTCAATAAAGCGTACTAACAGAGCTTCTAAAATAGCTTCTGGGTTTGGCTCATATAAGTAATCCCAAGAATGTTGAGATACTTCTTCTTCAGCTTTTGGCAAAGGGAGTAACTGATCGATTGTTGGCTCTTGCTTCATCGTATTAACGAACTTGTTAAATACGACGTATAAGCGGTCAATTTTGCCTTCAGAGTATGCATCTAGCATCGTTTTTACAGGACCAATAACGTCTTGTAATGAAGGTGTATCTCCTAAGTTCGCCTTTTTAGCGACTAACTTACCGCCGAAACGTTGGAAAAAGCCTGCTGCTTTGCTACCTAAAGTAGTAAATTCAGCATCAACGCCTTTTTCTTTCCACGCTTTCACATCTAGGGCAACTTTTTTGAACTCGTTAGAGTTCAAGCCACCACATAGACCACGGTCAGTAGAGATAACAATATAACCAACTCGTTTTACTTCACGCTCTTCTAAAAAAGGGTGAGTAAAATCAAGATTTGCTTGAGCAACACGACCAATCACTTTGCGTAAGTTTTCAGCGTATGGACGGCTTGATGCCACACGTTCTTGCGCCTTTTTCATTTTAGACGCAGCAACCATTTCCATTGCGCTGGTGATCTTTTGAGTATTCTTGATACTCCCGATCTTGCTTTTAATCTCTTTTCCGCTGGCCATGACTCTCTCTCCGAATCAGGTGGGCTTTAGTTGCCTAAAGCTCACCATTCATAACTAAATTACCAAGTTTGCGTCGACTTGAACTTCTCTAGAAGTTCTTTAAGTTGCGCTTCAATCTCAGCGTTGTAGTTACCAGTTTCATTGATTTGAGCCATTAGCTCTGCGTATGTGCTGTTTGCATAAGAAATTAAGCCCGCTTCAAAGTCACCGATTTTCGCGATTTCGATGTCTTTTAGGTAGCCTTTTTCAGCTGCGAATAGCGACAGAGACATTTCAGCAACAGACATTGGTGCGTACTGTTTCTGCTTCATTAGCTCTGTTACGCGCTCACCATGCTCTAATTGAGAACGTGTTGCATCGTCAAGGTCAGACGCGAACTGCGAGAACGCAGCTAATTCACGGTACTGAGCTAACGCTAGACGGATACCACCACCTAGTTTCTTAACGATTTTAGTTTGCGCTGCACCACCAACACGCGATACCGAGATACCAGCGTTAACAGCTGGACGGATACCTGAGTTGAATAAGTCAGTTTCTAAGAAGATCTGACCATCGGTGATAGAGATAACGTTTGTCGGTACGAACGCAGAAACGTCGCCGCCTTGAGTTTCAATGATTGGCAATGCCGTCAGTGAACCTGTTTTACCTTTCACTTCACCATTAGTGAACTTCTCAACGTAATCAGCATTTACACGTGATGCACGCTCTAGAAGACGAGAGTGAAGGTAGAATACGTCACCTGGGTATGCTTCACGGCCTGGTGGACGCTTAAGTAGCAATGAGATTTGACGGTAAGCAACAGCTTGCTTAGATAAATCATCATATACGATTAATGCGTCTTCACCACGGTCACGGAAGTATTCACCCATAGTACAACCAGCAAATGGTGCTAGGTACTGAAGTGCTGCAGATTCAGAAGCCGATGCAACCACAATAATTGTGTTTTCAAGTGCACCGTGCTCTTCTAATTTACGTACTACGTTAGCAATTGTAGATGCTTTTTGACCAACCGCTACGTACACACACTTAACGCCTGTGTTCTTTTGGTTGATGATTGCATCGATAGCTAAAGCAGTTTTACCTGTTTGGCGGTCACCGATTACAAGCTCACGCTGACCACGACCAACTGGGATCATCGCATCGATAGATTTATAACCAGTTTGAACTGGCTCATCTACTGATTGGCGCTCGATTACGCCTGGTGCGATTTTCTCAACAGGTTCAAAACCGTCGTTATCTAAAGCGCCTTTACCATCGATAGGGGCACCTAGAGTGTTAACAACACGACCAAGTAGACCACGACCAACAGGAACTTCTAAAATACGACCAGTTGATTTAACTTTTACGCCTTCTTTAAGGTCTGCGTATGGACCCATAACTACTGCACCTACTGAGTCACGCTCAAGGTTTAGTGCGATAGCATAACGGTTGCCAGGAAGCTCAACCATCTCACCTTGCATACAGTCAGCTAGACCGTGGATGCGGATGATACCGTCTGTAACAGATACGATAGTACCTTCGTTACGAGCTTCACTTACAACTTCGAACTGCTCAATACGTTGTTTGATCAGATCTGAAATTTCAGTGGAATTAAGTTGCATGCTCTTTTTCCCAATTACGATTGTAGTGATGTAGCTAAGCGGGCTAACTTGCCGCGTACTGAGCCGTCAATTACAGTGTCACCCGCCTTAATAATAAGGCCGCCAACAACTGTAGCGTCTTCACTACAATTCAGCTTAACTTTGCGTGCGAAACGTTTTTCAAGTGCCGCTACCAATGTTGCTTGCTGCTCGGCAGAAAGCGGTGTTGCAGAAACCACGTCTACGTCGGTTTCTTTATCGTAATCCGCTTTTAATTCAGCGAATAACTCTGCAACAGCAGGCAGTGCAACTAAACGACCATTTTCAGCCATTACCTTAACTAGGTTTTGGCCTTGTTCGTTGAGCTGCTCTGCACAGATCTTAATAAAAAGACCTGCTTTTTCAGTAGCAGTAGGCAATCCAGCTAGCGCAGCAGCGGCTTGCTCGTTGCTGGCAACTTGGCCAGCAAAGAACAGCATGTCGTTCCAACTTTCAACAGTGCCTTTTTCAACAGCAAGTTCAAAAGCCGCTTTAGCGTATGGGCGAGCGATAGTAGCCAATTCAGACATGCTCATACCCTCCTAATTACAGCTCAGCGACAAGTTTTTCAACGATGTCACTGTGTGCGGCTTGATTGATTTCGCGCTCTAGAATCTTCTCAGCACCAACCACGGCCAGAGTTGCTACTTTCTTACGTAGCTCTTCTGTTACACGGTTACGCTCTGCTTCGATTTCAGAGTGCCCTTGAGCAATAATTTTTTCACGCTCTTGTTGACCACGAACAGTTTCTTCGTCAACGATAAGCGTGGCACGCTTTTTAGCTTGTTCAATGATATCAGCCGCTTGAGCTTTTGCCTCTTTAAGCTGCTCAGCAGCTTTCTTTTGCGCAAGTTCTAAGTCTTTTTCGGCTCTATCAGAGGCAGCTAAACCATCTTCGATTTTCTTCTGGCGAGCTTCAATTGCACCATTTAGTGGTGGCCATACGTATTTCATACAGAAAAGTACGAATACCGTAAATGCAATTAATTCACCGATAAGAGTGGCTGTTAAGTTCACGACCGCTCCTCCTTAAAATAGTAAGCTGTTCAAAAAATAATATTAAAGTACGAACAACAATACCATTGCGATACCAACACCGATCATAGCTACGGCATCGATTAGACCAGCAAGGATGAACATCTTAACTTGTAGTGAAGGTGCAAGCTCTGGTTGACGCGCACATGCTTCTAGGAATTTACCACCCATGTTACCGAAGCCGATAGCAGTACCGATTGCACCGAAGCCGATAAGTAGAGCAACAGCGATATACTTAAGACCAATCATTAGTTCCATTTTTTTCTCCAAAGTTTCAATTGTAAATTAAAATTAAATTTTAAAAGTGTAAAAATTAGTGATTATCTGAGCTTGCCATGCTTAGGTAAACGATTGTTAGCATCATAAATACGAATGCTTGCAGCACGATTACTAAGATGTGGAATGCGGCCCAAATAAAGTGCAACGGTAGTTGCATTAAACCAACAGCGCCGATCAAGATGAAAATCAACTCACCAGCATATAAGTTACCGAATAAACGCAGTGCTAACGAGAACGGCTTAGCAACTAAAGCGATTGTTTCTAGTAATAAGTTACATGGGATTAAGAACACCATCATCAGCTTGTTTTTAGAGCTAAATGGGTGCAGTGTTAGTTCCGCTAAGAAACCGCCAATCCCTTTGATTTTAATTGCGTAACCGATCATCAGAATGAATACACCAATAGCAAGTGCAGCAGTCATATTGATGTCTGTTGTCGGTACAATTTTCATGTATACGTCGTGAGAGTCCATACCAAATGCTTGCTCACCAACGAAGCCAGCGAATGCAGGTAGGAAATCAACCGGGATCAAGTCCATTAAGTTCATTAAGAACACCCAAACGAAAATCGTTAGAGCTAATGGAGCAATTAAACTACTTTTGCCGTGGTAAGTATCGCGTACGTTGTCGCCAACGAATTCAACGATCATTTCAATGAAGCATTGAAATTTACCAGGTACACCGGTATTTGCTTTTTTAGCGGCACTACGGAAGATCCATAAAAATACAAGACCTAAACCGATTGACCATGCGAGGGTATCTATGTTCCATGTCCAGAAGCCACTGTCCGCACAAGCTTTATTGAAGGCTAGACCAGCGTCGGTCGAGCACATCTTAGCATTGGTTAAGTGGTGCTGAATATGGCTTGATAGAGTTACTTCTTCTGCAGCCATGTTATATCCCAAAAGTTAATGATTAAAAAAAACGGGTGCGAACAATCCGCTAAATAACACCAATACATACACACAAAAAAACGGTAATAAAACGACCGTGTAAGACTTCAGTATCAGTGCAAACAACACAATTGTTAGCATAAATTTTAATCCGTTGCCGCGCTTTAGCGAGGCATACACTTGATTTGTCCGACTTGCACCCATATATCTGAATGCATAAACAACAAATACAAAATTAGGGAGTAGTGCAACAGCTCCGCCAGCAAGCGCTGACTGGCCGGCATTGACTCCCCAACCTACAAAAACAATTACTGCAGCGATTATCGCTACGATACCCTGAAGACAAATTAATTTAAATGCGGCAAGCCTATATGGCTTTGCTAACCTATTAGTCACGTTTTATTAACCTTAAGAACGTTCATATTGTCAGGGTATGAAAACTGGCGAAATTATACTGATTCCTACCAGTTTTGCAACTTGAGTCGACCCTTTGTAGCGCAAAAACACCACAAATGTCTCTTTTTGGACATGTTATTAATTAATGACGGGAATAGTCTTAATTTATACGGCTTAAAATGCCATCTAACTCATCAAAGCTTGTGTACGAAATAACCAGCTTGCCTTTGCCTTTTTTGTTGTAGTTAATTTCTACTTTAGCCCCTAAGTTCTCGGCAAGTTTTTGCTCTAACTGTTTGACATCTGGATCTTTTTCGAGCACTTCTTTTTGAGGTGCGGGTTCTAAAATTGAACGAACAAGCTTTTCAGTTTCACGCACAGTTAACGCTTTTGCGACAGCTAATCGCGCCGCATCTGACTGCGCTTCACCTTCAAGTGCTAATAAACAACGTGCATGACCCATTTCAATGTCGCCATGCTCTAACAGTATTTTAACATCTTCGTTAAGATTATTTAGGCGTAGTAAATTAGTCACTGTGGTACGAGATTTACCAACAGCTTCGGCCACTTGCTGATGAGTAAGCTCAAACTCATTCAATAAACGATTAAGTGCAATGGCTTCTTCCATAGCATTTAAATCTTCGCGTTGAATATTTTCAATAAGTGCAATAGCAACAGCCGCTTCATCAGGTACGTCTTTGATAATACAAGGTACGCTATCTAATTTAGCTAATTGAGCAGCACGCCAACGACGTTCACCAGCAATAATTTCGTATTTATTTGCACCAATAGGGCGCACAACAATAGGTTGGATTATGCCTTGCGCACGAATCGAGCTTGCAAGCTCTTCCAATGCTTCTTCAGACATGTCTTTACGTGGTTGATATTTACCTGACTGTAAAAACTCAATCGCTAATTTTTGCAGTTCACCTTTATTTTGCTCTGCCACAGCATCTGATACAGGCTCTGTTGTTACTGCATTTTGTTGCTGATTATCTGCACTTGGGGCAGGTTTTGATGAACTTAATAAAGCGTCGAGTCCTCGGCCTAAACCGCGTTTTTTAGCAGACATGTTATTTTTTTACCTCAAAGTTAGGCTACTGCTGAAGATGTTTTCTCTTTTCTACGTAACATTTCACCGGCAAGGGCTAAGTATGCTTTTGCACCACTTGATGCGCGGTCATAATACATGGCAGGGGCACCAAAGCTCGGCGCTTCTGCTAAACGGACATTACGTGGGATAACGGTACGATAAACTTTATCGCCAAAATGTTGTTTTAATTGTTCAGATACGTCATTTGCAAGGCGATTACGCGGATCATACATGGTGCGTAAAATACCTTCAATTGTTAACGCCGGATTGACCAACTTCGACAGCTGAGTAATGGTGTCCATTAATGCAGTTAAACCTTCAAGGGCATAATACTCACATTGCATAGGCACTAAAATAGAATCAGCTGCTGCCATCGCATTAACCGTTAGCATATTCAGTGAAGGTGGGCAGTCAATAAAAATGAAGTCGTATTGGTCTTGCACTTTTTCAAGGGCATTACGTAAACGCACTTCACGGGCAAATAATTCCATCAATTTAACTTCAGCTGCTGTGACATCGCCATTAGCTGCAATTAAATGATATTCACCTGACGTTTCTTTATTGATTACTTCTTCGATTGGGGTTTCTTCTATCAATAAGTCATAAATAGTTGCAACGTCACCGTATTTATCGACACCGCTGCCCATGGTCGCGTTCCCTTGTGGGTCAAGATCGATTAATAACACTTTACGCTTTGTCGCGGCCATAGAAGCCGCAAGATTTACAGCGGTGGTTGTTTTACCAACCCCCCCTTTTTGGTTTGCTAATGCGATGACTTTTGCCACAGTGCTCTGATCCCTAGTCTTTAGATAGAATAATTAAATGCCTTTGCGCATCTAACTCAGGTACTTCCAAGCTAATTTTTTCGTCAAACTTTATACCCGCTGGTAATGAGTCAAGTTCGTCGCTCGGAAATACACCTTTTAAGGCGATAAATTTACCCGAATGATCAATCAAGTGCGAACACCAGTCAACCATATCTTGCAAAGAGGCGAATGCACGACTTAATACACCATCTAATTTAACACTTGGTTGATATTCTTCAACTCTAGACTGTACTGGGGTTACATTTTCAAGACCCAGTGCGTGTTTTACCTGCATCAAAAAGCGTACTCGCTTACCTAAACTATCTAACAAAATAAATTGTGTGTCAGGTAAAGCAATGGCTAATACGATACCCGGTAAACCCGGACCGGTGCCAACATCAATGTAATGTTTGCCTTTTAGGTGTGGCGCAACAACTAAGCTATCCATAATATGCTTAATCATCATCTCTTCAGGTAAGCGCACCGATGTTAAATTGTACGCTTTATTCCACTTGTCTAATAATTCAACATACTGAACGAGTTGCTGCTGTTGTTTTTCTGTTAGCGCAATATCAGTTTGCGCTAACAGTGACGTTAATTGTTGTTGTAACACTGTATTCCTTACCAACTACGCAGTCTTACGTAGTAAGCCTTGCTTTTTCAGATACACTAATAATAGCGAAATAGCAGCAGGGGTGATACCTGAAATACGTGACGCTTGACCAATCGTGTCTGGACGACTATCTGTTAATTTAGCAACAACTTCATTTGATAAACCAGAAACCGTTGAGTAATCAAAGTCTTTTGGTAATACAGTTTGCTCATGACGCAATTGTTTATTGATCTCGTCTTGCTGACGAGCAATGTAGCCTGCGTATTTTGTATGGATCTCAACTTGCTCAAGCGCAGCTTGGTTATTAAATTCAGATCCTAATCCTTCAATGGCCATTAAATCGTTATAACGAATTTCAGGGCGACGGATCAGATCCTCTAAACTCGCTTCACGTGTCAGTGGCGTTTTTAATAATGCGTTTACTTGATCAACCGCAACATGATCCTTATGGATCCACGTTTCTTTTAGGCGTTGCGATTCTTTCTCGATAATCTCCATTTTTTCATTAAATGCAGCCCAACGAGCATCATCAACCAAGCCTAATTCACGGCCTTTTGCAGTTAAACGAATATCAGCATTATCTTCGCGAAGTAATAATCGGTATTCAGCACGGCTGGTAAACATACGGTAGGGTTCTTTTGTACCTAGCGTCGCTAAATCGTCAATTAATACCCCTGTGTATGCTTCATCACGACGCGGAGTCCAAGGCTCTTTACCTTGTACTTGCAATGCGGCGTTCATACCAGCAATTAACCCTTGAGCACCCGCTTCTTCATAGCCCGTGGTGCCATTAATTTGGCCAGCAAAGAATAACCCGTTGATAAATTTAGTTTCTAATGATTGTTTCAAATCACGCGGGTCAAAGAAGTCATATTCAATTGCGTAACCAGGACGACAAATATGTGCATTCTCAAAGCCAGTAATTGATTGCACAATTTCAAGCTGAACATCAAACGGTAAACTGGTAGAAATACCATTTGGGTATAATTCGTATGATGTTAAACCTTCAGGTTCAACAAAAATTTGGTGTTTGTCTTTATCAGCAAAACGAACAATTTTATCTTCAATAGAAGGGCAGTAACGTGGGCCAATACCTTCAATAACACCTGAATACATAGGTGAACGATGTAAGTTATTACGGATCACGTCATGCGTTTTTTCATTCGTATAAGTGATATAACACGGGATCTGCTGTGGATGATCCGATTGCTTACCCATAAATGAAAACACGGGTGTTGGTGTATCACCTGGCTGTTCTTGCATTTTACTGAAATCAACAGTACGCGCATCAATACGTGGAGGTGTCCCCGTTTTTAAACGATCGACTCTAAAAGGTAATTCACGTAAACGTTGTGCCAGTGCAATTGATGGTGGATCACCTGCGCGACCCCCTTTAAAGTTTTCTAAACCGATGTGGATCTGGCCACCTAAGAAAGTGCCCACTGTAAGCACAACAGTAGGGGCGCTGAAGCGAAGTCCCATTTGGGTAACAACACCGAGTACACGTTCACCTTCAACAATAAGATCATCACATGATTGCTGGAAGATCTTTAAATTTTCTTGGTGTTGTAAAGTATGTTGAATAGCCGCTTTATACAAAGCACGATCAGCTTGTGCACGAGTTGCTCTAACCGCAGGGCCTTTTGATGAATTTAAAGTACGGAATTGAATACCGCCTTTATCAATGGCTTGTGCCATTGCACCACCGAGTGCATCAATTTCTTTAACCAAATGACCTTTGCCAATGCCCCCAATAGCTGGATTGCATGACATTTGACCAAGGGTATCCATATTATGTGTTAGCAATAGGGTATTCATACCCATGCGAGCAGAGGCTAATGCGGCTTCAGTACCTGCATGTCCACCACCGACAACAATAACATCAAAACTTTCGTGAAAAATCATTTATGGATCCTACTTAATCGACCAGCAAAACTTTGTAAAGGGAGCGTATTCTACCTAGAAATTTAGAGAAGATAAATGATTAAACAGTGCTCAAGATCTAAGTGGGTGATCTCTAATAATATAAAGGATCTTTTAAAGAGATCTTTTATTACTCTTACTACTACTGAAGCGGTTTTCTGTTGATAATGTTTAGTTCTATATTTAAAACATGATCTTAAGTCAGATCCAAAGGTGTTAATATGATCGGATCTAACCGCTAACAAGCTCTGATCAAAAGACCTATTTATACACAGGGCAATATCGAATGGATCTTATCCAATGGATAAACTAGGTTAAAAACGCAGGTAAATCAGTGTTTATCCACAATCTGATCTAAATTATCAGTAAATTGTGGGTAACTTTTTTAATAGATCTTGCCACTCTATACTTTAAAGACCCACAGACTTGATCCAGCTGGGTAGCCAGGCTAAGGCCGTATCTTCTGGCAGTTGTTCATCTAATATATTTAGCTCTAAACGTTCTGCTACGCGGCTTGCGCCTTTACTTATAAATAAATCATCAATATGGCGGCCTGCATAGTTATATGTGTCGTAACTGGTGTCACCTAAACCTATAACACTGTACTTTAATCCTTTTAAATCAATTTGTTGGTTAACTGATTCAATAAAAGGAAGTAAGTTTTCAGGGTAATCACCGGCACCATAAGTCGATGTACATAATAGCCAGATAGTGTCTTGTTGATCGATATCATTGAAAACGGGTTGTTCATGAAGCTTTACTTGAATCCCTTGTTGTTCAAGGGCTTCAGCGAGCTGCTCTGCAACATATTCGGCAGATCCCATTTGACTACCCACAATGATATTTACTGATTGCATGTCGTTGATCGTGTAATGAGTTAAGTGGGTACATAATAACGAACTTGTAGTGTGAGTAAAGTGTTGAATTACGATCTGAATAAGTTTTTATGTTCAAAAATCACTCTTTAATTTTTATTTTGTTTTAAGCTTATGATTTATAATGTTTTTAATTTATTTCGCGAATTTAAAGTCGTTGATCAAGCTGTTAGTAAATTTGGGGAAAGTTCTGATCAAGGCTATTTTCTAGACGTGCATAACTTTGCTAAGTGATTGATCTTTAAATATCTGAATTGAAAGAATCGCTCAGATCGTGGGAAGGTATTTGGTGAGATCGTTTTGTGGATAGATCGCTTGTTGATAACGATCGAATTGTATTTTTCGATCGGTAAATTCGATCGAAAAAAACGAAAAATAAATGAAAAAATTAGTTTTTAAAGGTAAAAACCTCTAAAAAACTGCCATATTTACTCTGAATAACAAAAATGACAGTGATAAATAGTGATCGTTTAGCTGCTTAGATCTAAAAACAGGCCAAATGTGGATAACATTTTTACCAATCGCCGATCTAAATTGTATTTTAGATCAGCTTTATGGCTGGTGGCTCGTTATTTCCAAGCTGTGTTAAGTGTTTTTTTAGCGTTTCACCAACAAGATCATAAAGAGAATTCCCCAAAGAAAATCGTTTAACCCCACCAGCAAATGCTATTTTTGGGCAGTTAAAATCTGCCATTGCCATCACATTTATTGGAATATTAAGTGCGTTAACCAGCATTTTTATCTGTTCAATTTTGCAAAGTCCAGGTACAAACACACCATCTGCTCCTGCATTTTCATAGGCTTTTGCTCGTGCTAATGTCAGCTCATAGGGATCTTTTTCTATTAAATATGTGTCGGTTCTGGCATTAATAAAGAGCTTTTCGAAGCCATTTTCATCCAGAGTTTGCTTTATTTTCTTTATAATAGTGCACTGTTGATCAAGCGATCTTAATTGTGATGTTACTTTGTCAGAGTCTTCTATATTTATACCTACAACCCCTAACTTGGCTAAGCTAAGTACATGCTGGCTAATGACCTGTGCGTCGTTACTATAGCCTGACTCAATGTCTACAGATAAAGGGATAGTGAGGTGATTGATGAGTGTTTTGACCAGCGATCGTAGGTAACTAAATGGGATCTTCTCACCATCTTGTAAGCCATAACTTGCGGCAATTCCCCAACTTGTTGTTGCAAGGGCTTTTGCTCCTGAAGCTTGAATAAATTGCGCTGAGCTTAGATCCCATGCATTAGGTAATACAAAGCCTGTTTGTTGCTGATGTAATTGATGAAAAATGTGATATTTATCCATGATGTCCTCCTATAAATGACATCAATAGATTAATGAGTGTAAGATTTATTGCTGGCTGTATTCGGCACTGAACCTGTTAATGAAAGTGCTGTTTATGAACAAGAAAAGAGTCTTGCGACTCTTTTCTAATAATGATGACCGGCGTTTATTTACCGATACAGAACGAGCTAAATATTTTGCCGAGCAAATCATCAGACGTGAATTCACCTGTAATTTCATTTAGGAACTGCTGAGTTAAGCGTAACTCTTCAGCTAATATTTCACCGGCAATATGCTGTTCAAGTTGCTCTTTACCTGTATGCAGATGATGCGCTGCATGGTGTAGTGCATCGAGATGACGACGACGGGCCATAAAGCCACCTTCGGTTGCGCCTTGAAAACCGATACATGCTTTTAAGTGAGTACGAACTAACTCTATACCTTCAGCATTTTTGGCGCTTAATCGAATGACAGGGTATTGATCATGTTCATCCATACCGACATTTTCACCCGAAATATCGGCTTTATTTCGGATCACCGTGACGCCCATGCCTTGTGGTAACTTAGACATAAACTCTGGCCAGATAGCATGTGGATCTGTAGCGTCGGTGTCGGTGCCATCTAACATAAATAACACGCGATCGGCTTGATTAATTTCTTCCCAGGCGCGTTCAATACCAATTTGCTCTACCTTGTCTGGACTTTCTCGAAGGCCGGCTGTGTCGATAATGTGAAGCGGCATACCATCTATATGAATATGTTCTCGCAGTACGTCTCGTGTGGTGCCGGCTATGTCGGTAACAATGGCTGCATCACGACCCGCTAACGCATTTAATAAACTTGATTTACCCGCATTCGGTCGACCTGCAATGACTACACGCATACCTTCGCGCATTATCGTCCCTTGCTTTGCTTGTTGCGTGACATTATCAAGTTGTTGAATGATGGCATCGAGATCATTTGCTACTTTTCCATCTGTCAGAAAATCGATTTCTTCATCTGGAAAATCTATGGCTGCTTCAACATACATACGTAAATGAATGACTTTTTCCACCAGCATCTCTATGTGTTTTGAGAACTCACCTTGAAGAGATTGCAGGGCGCTTTTTGCAGCTTGCTCACTGGTTGCGTTAATGAGGTCGGCAATTGCTTCGGCTTGTGTTAAATCAAGCTTGTCATTCATGAATGCACGTTCTGAGAATTCCCCTGGTTTTGCTAACCGTACACCTTCAATATGGCTAATTTCTTTTAATAGCATATCGAGTACAACAGGACCGCCATGTCCTTGTAGTTCAAGTACATCTTCACCGGTAAAAGAATTTGGTCCTTGGAAGAAAAGGGCAATACCTTGATCTAGCTGTGCGCCGTCTAAGCTCTTAAAAGGCACATAGTCTGCGTAACGTGTTTTAGGACAGCGACCAATAATATGCTCTGCTACCGTTTTGGCTAAGCTGCCAGAAACGCGAATAATACCAACGCCACCTCGTCCGGGTGCGGTCGCTTGCGCTGCAATTGTATCTTGATTAATCATGCTTTTAGTATTGCCAATATTGAAAATGATGCTGGTTTGTATTGTAACCTATGGCTTAATTTCATGCGAATAGCGGTGTATAAAAATACCAACTTAGTCGTTGCTATTAGTTTTACTTTATTCAACATTAATAAATAATAAACACTAATTGCAAATGATAATTATATTCATTAAGGTATTTGCATCTTACTTTATAATTTAAAAATATATGCGCTATTCTCCTTTATTATTAGCTGTTCTCGCGAGTTTTTCTGGTTTTTCAGTTGCTGAGAATCAACAAACGTCAGATCAAAATGAAATCGAAAAAATCGATGTAATAGGGCGTGCTTTTTCTTTATATCGACCAACCGAGTCAAGCTTCGGGACCCGCACTAATACGCCGATTGAAAAGATCCCACAGTCTATTCAAATTTTGCCACAGGAGCTGATTAACGATCAGGCTGCCCGACAGATTACCGATTTATACAGTAATATTGCCGGTGTAAATGGTTTTAGTTATTCAGGTGTAACATTTCGTGGTTTTCGCCAAGATGAAATTTTATATGATGGTGTCAAAGGCGATCCATTCAACGGCTTTGCTGTTCCACAATTATTTAATATTGAACAAGTTGCGGTGTTAAAAGGGCCTGCGGGTGCTATATACGGTAGCGGTAATCCAGGTGGTATTATTAATTATGTAACCAAGAAGCCAACCTTTACTGAAAAGCACAGTATTGAAGTTGAGCTTGGTAATGATGACTTTATTAGTGGCGCATTAGAAAGTACAGGGCCCTTGAGTGACTCATTAGATAATCATGCTTATCGTGTTGGTTTGTATCGTGATTCAGAAAAGCCATTTCGCGCTAATACCAGCAGTGATAACACGATTGTTGATCTTGGTTATACTTGGCTGATAAGCAGCGCAACAGAGCTTACAACGCAATATACGTATATAGAGCAAGAATTAGGAGGAGCACGCCTTCGTGGGGTGCCTGCTGATGATAATGGGCATTTTATTACGGATATTAGCTGGAATCATAATGAAGCGACTGATTTCCAAAATGTTGAGGCGCATGTTTATCAAGCTATTTTAAAACACGACATTAATGATGTATGGCGTACGGATATTACAGCACGTTATTTTGATAATAAAGAAGTGCAAAATTACCATGAGCCGAGAGGGCTTGTGGATACCAATGGCGATGGCATTGTTGATTGGAGTCACCGCGAATTTCGTGATCAACTTCGTGAAAATACAGGGTTTAGCTTAACCGCTAATGCGGTAGCTGAGTTTATATTTGTTAATATGCAACACCAAGTCTTATTTGGTAGTGATTGGTATGAGCATGATTTCGAAAGTGTTTACCGCACAGCTACGCAACAAAGTAAAGGAGGGCCTGTCCCTGGGCTTGACCTTCAAGATCCCGAGTATGGTTTAACGTCTCGCGATGATTATGATCTCAATGCTATTACACCCAGACTTGGCAGTACTCATAGCACACGCTTTGGTGCTTATGTGCAAGACCAACTTGATGTCACTGCCAACTGGAGCATAACCGCGGGGTTAAGATACGATCGCTTTGAAGACAAAGATGAGTTAAATCAGACCGAGTTTTCTGATAGCGATGTCACTTATCGTGTCGGCACCAGTTACAATATTAATGATACTTTCTTTCCTTACGCCTTATATGGTACTGGTTTTGTACCACAAAGTGCCAGCGATCAAGAAACAGCCAAGGGCGGACCTTTTGCTCCTGAAACAAGTCGTATAAATGAGGTGGGCTTAAGAACGAAGCTTGTTGATGATAGCTTAGCTGTAAATATGGCCGCTTATGACATTGTGCGCAAAAATATTCTGCAACCCAGTTTGTTGGGTGATGTTGCAGGCGATGGGGTTGATGATTTAGTGGCCGTCGGCGAAGTGCAAAGTAAAGGGTTTGAACTCGAAGTGGTTGGTGATATTACCGAGCGTTGGGTTGTGACAGCAAGTTATGCCTATAATGATACCCGTATCACTAAAGCCAATGACAGCATACGTAATCAAATTCCTAACAGTGATAAGTTTGCCAATGCGCCGCAAAATACCCTGGGTATTTGGACACGCTATGAACTACCTCGCGTATCGTCATCTATTTCTGCAGGTTTAGACTATGTTGATGAGCAGCTTAGCTTGGGCGGACAACGTGTTCAACCTTACACTATCTACAATATGGCATGGCAAACGACCTTAAATAACTGGCAATGGCAGCTATCAGTTAAAAATGTGTTTGATAAAGAATATGCAAGCAGTGGCTTTATTGAACGTACGGGGCATTTTCCCGGTGAGCCACGCCGTGTTTATTTAAGTGCTAAATACAGCTTTTAATGGTGGCGTGTGAGCGCTAAGCAGTGGTTTAACTTACATTCGTGGGCAGGACTCGTTGTTGGGGTCCTGCTTTTTGTTATTTGTGTGTCCGGTACGTTAGCAACCCTTAGTCACGAGATAGAGTACCTGACTGGAAGTAAATATCGTGCTTTAAGCTCTTCACCCATGACTAACTATCCCGCGATAGAATCCAGTCTTAATAAGCATTATCCCAATGCACAAGTACTGTATATCCATCGTCATAAGCAAGATTATTTAGCCACAGAAGTTGCGCTAAAAATTAATGATACATTTCGGTTTGTTTATCTTGATGCTGCCTCAGGAGAAGTATTAGGAGAAGGAGAGTGGGCACGAATATCGCGGTTTTTACGTAACTGGCATATGAATTTATCCATGGGCTGGACTGGTAAGTTGATTGTGACAAGCTTAAGTATCTTAGTACTTATATTACTGGTCTCGAGCTTTTTTGTTTACCGACGCTGGTGGCAAGGCTTTCTTAAAAAGCCAGCCCCACTTTTATTGCATAAACGCAATGGTTGGGCAGACTGGCATAAGCTTGTAGGACTTTGGAGTACGTGGTTTATTGCTGTTATGGCGGTAACGGGTCTTTGGTATCTGATAGAGCATGGATTGCAAACAGCCAAAGTAGATCATTATGTTGCAGAACCTACAAAGGTTATTGCGCTAAAACAAAGCGCGTCGACAAGTAATATGATGCCAATATCTTTAACGGCCGCATACGAAGCAGCACAACAGGCTTTTCCTAGTTTAGATATTCGTTATATTGGTTACGGACAAAAAGCAGCACAGCCTATCGAAGTTCGTGGCTATAATAACGATATTTTACTACGCCTACGCGCTAATCGCGTCTATATAAATGCAAGCACAGGGGCCGTGTTAGGCATTCAAAAAGGGCAAGACTTGCCGTTTGTTCCACGTATAAAAGACACCGCTGATCCACTGCATTTTGGAAACTTTGCAGGTCTAGGCACAAAGTTTATTTGGGCTATTTTTGGTAGCTTGATGAGCGGTGTTAGTGGTGTTGGAATTTACATGAGCTGGCTGAGAGTTAAACGCAAAGCAACCGTTTCTAGCTGGTTAGGTGTATCAGGTTATATAGCCATAGGCTTGGTTATAGGCTCTGTGGTAATAACAAGCGTTAGCGTTAGTGAACGTAGCGTGCCAAAGCAGCTTTATGCACCTGTACTCGGTTAAAAATAACTGGGCATTAAAAAAGGCGACCTAAGTCGCCTTTTTTGTGCGTAAGGGTTTTAGCCTCTTACTTTAATGCCTTTTTTCTCCATTCCACGGTAGATGATAAGCATCTGCGCGATAGAGATAAGGTTCGATACTAACCAGTAAAGTACAAGGCCAGATGGGAACCATAAGAAGAATACAGAGAAGATTACCGGCATAAACGTCATCATTTTTTGCTGCATTGGATCTTGAACCGTCATCGGTTGCAGCTTTTGTGTGATGAACATACTTGCACCAAATAAAATTGGTAATACGTAGTATGGGTCTTTCGCTGATAAGTCAGTTAACCATAATACAAACTCAGCATGGCGTAATTCTGTTGATTCTAAGAATACGTAGAATAGTGCTAAGAAGATTGGCATTTGTAGTAAAAGCGGTAAGCAGCCACCCATCGGGTTTACTTTCTCTTTGCGGTACATTTCCATCATAGCTTGACCGAACTTTTGACGATCATCGCCAAATTTCTCTTTTAGTGCAGCCATTTTAGGTTGTAATGCGCGCATTTTCGCCATTGACGTGTATTGTGCTTTTGTCAGTGGGTACATTGCAGATTTAACAATGACAGTAATAGCGATGATAGCTAGACCCCAGTTACCTAGGATACTGTGCAACCATTTAAGTAGCACGAATAATGGTTGCGAGATGAACCATAACCAGCCGTAATCAACCGTAAGGTCTAAGTCTGGGTGAATTGCTTCAAGTACATCAGACTCTTTCGGGCCCATATAGTAAGTCGAAGCAAGGGTTGTTTGTGTGCCAGCTTGTACGTTAACAGCTTCACCTTTAGTACCAATGATGGCAGCATTACCAGCCACTAATTTGCTGTATAGCGTATTTTGTTGGTCTTGCTGTGGAACCCATGCACTTACAAAGTAGTGTTGAATAAACGCAATATAACCACCAGCCGTCGTAACATTTAGGTTTTTGTCGGCCATATCAGAGAAGCTGTATTTTTCGTAAGGCTCTTCTTCAGTACCGTATGCAGCCCCTAAGTAGTTTTGATCAACTAAGCTACCTTTATCTTGTACTGTACGCTTCACTTGCGTGTAAAGCTGCACTTGAATCGGATCCGCTGTTACGTTATTTACCGTGTACTCTAAATCTACAGCGTAGTCGCCTTTCTTGAAGATATAAGTTTTGGTAAATGTCACACCTTTGCTGTCGGTAAACTCGAGTGGTACACGAAGCTCATCGCCATTTAAGGTGAACGATTTTTGTGTGGTTTTATAAACAGGGCGACCAGCAACAGTTGCATCTGGGCCGTTTAAACCAATTAAGCCACTTTGTGAGAAGTATTGATTACCGTCAAACTCACCAAGTAGCATAAAAGGTGTATCACTGCCTTTTGTCTCTTCGTATTGAAGTAAGTCTGCTTCAATAATGTCACCACCGCGGGTGTCAATTTTTACAGTGAAGACATCAGTTGTTACATCAATAACTGAGCGCTTTGCTGTTGTAGCAACAGGAACTTCACCGTCAGATGATGCTGGAATAAAGTCATCTGACTCTGATGTTGTTGCGCCTAGTGTTTGTGTTGTGGCACTTGGATCAGCTTTTGGTGCATTGTAGTCGTTATTCCACTCTTGGAATAATAAAAACGACACAAGCATCAAGCCGATTAATAAAAACGTGCGTTGCGATTCCATAACAGCTCTTATTTCTCGTGTTGGTGGTTAATATGATTTTTTGCAGGAACGGGATCATCCCCACCTGCATGTAAAGGGTGACATTTTAATATGCGTTTAACTGCTAACCAACTGCCTTTTACACTTCCATGCAAATTAATTGCTTGAATAGCATAATGAGAACAGCTTGGATTAAAGCGGCAATGTGGACCTAATAGCGGGCTTATCCAATTTTGATAGCCACGAATTAGCATGACTAAACAGCGCTTTGGAATAGCAACAAGTGGTTTAAGTAACCTCATGGTGTGTCTGCCCCTGCGTTAATTTAGTCAATGGAATACCATGAATTTAAATTCCCAAGATAGAATTTTAAATGCATGATTAAAAGGTGAGCTAAAGATACCTTAATTATGCCCGTAATTCTATTGATATCAGGCTTGTTTATTAGATTTTGCTGATTTATTAGGGCGTTTTTTGAAAGGGGGTGGTTTTGGTGCACCCGGCTTGCAGCGTTCGTTAATTTTTCGCCACAATTTATTTAATTGTTTTGTTAACTCTTCGTTTGACTGCTCATCAATGCCACTTTTAACCATAAGCACAATATCAATGTTATCGATTTTGTGTTGATTTAAACGAAAACTTTCGCGAGCAAGTCGTTTAATACGATTACGTTGGCAGGCTTTTTTAACACGTTTTTTAGCGACAGTAAGACCTAGTCGAGGACTTGTTTGGTCATTGGGTTTTGCTAATAAGGTAAAGAAAGGAGTCGCAGCGCGAGCTGGTTCATTAAATATACGAGAGTAATGCGAGGGAGTTAACAAACGTAACTCCCTGCTGAAGCTAAAGTCTTCCACTTATATTAAGCAGAAAGAACTTTACGGCCTTTAGCACGACGACGAGCTAATACTTTACGGCCATTTGCTGTTGCCATACGAGCACGGAAACCGTGTGTACGTTTGCGTTTTAAAACGCTAGGTTGAAAAGTTCTTTTCATAACAATTCCATCCGATCGGTTAAGGTTAAAACATCCTATGCAGGTCGCGATCCTGGCACAGGTGCCATTGCGAGCGCGAGATATTATAGATGAAGACAACAAAAGTCAATCATAATTACACGGCTAACACAGTAATTATAAAGGATCCTGTCGCTCGATCATATAGGATCATCATAAATAAGAAGTTTTCCACAGCCTCTGTATAAAAAGTGAATAAAAGCTTGGGAAAAGCAAATTAGATCGTAGAATTTAA